>NZ_CM178589.1:0-2570613 GCF_058545285.1 Vibrio sp. KMM 9700
AACGACAACGACCAAGTGTAAATAGTTCAATAATACTTTATTTGTTAATTTACATGATTTTTTGCTTGATCTTTTGTAAACGCTTGTCGTATCACGGTTCAATCTATGGTTATTATACCAAATAAATTGAACTTTTAAGAAACATTGTTTTTAACTTGCTTAAGAAATCACATTTTAAGATTGTTTTTTAATCAAATAGTGTTTTCTATTGCGCTTAATATCTCTTTAATTTTCTCATTTACCTTTACTAGAGTGTAAAGACTTTTATTTTTAAATGCTATTCTTTCCTGTAAATCTTTACAAAAATTGACATAACACAAAGTAATTCTTGATCTCATATGCTCTAGCATCTTCAAAGTGTGATGTTTTTCGTACTTTTTGTCAATACTTTCGTTCAGTTAGCGACGCATCAAGCAGTTATTTAATCTTAAACACGTCTAATTATCAGCAAAAAAAGATATTTACTTAGCGTGCTAATCAAATGTATACTTGGCGCATGTTTTAGTTAGCAGGCTAAGTAATATGTCCGTGTCCCATTTAGATCTACCCCATCATTCTCTTGCCGAACGTCTCGGTCGCTTGAGCCGCCTATGGCGTAAAGCTGCGGATGAGAAGCTTGCGCCACTTGGCTTAACTCATCCAAGATGGACCGCGTTATGGAAACTTGCCGCCTTAGGGAATGGAGTCAGTCAAAAAGAGCTCGCGCAACATCTTGAAATCGAATTGCCATCTTTAATGCGTACGCTTAGTCAGTTGGAAGAGCAATCTTTCATCGAACGTCATCAATCGCCGCAAGATAAACGCTCGCGATTGGTCTTTTTAACGCCAAAAGGCAAACAAATCCTAGATGAAATGGAAGTCATTATTTTGGGCTTACGCTTGGATATTTTGACTGGGATCTCTGAACAAGAGTTAGATGATTTTAATCGTCTCCTCGCGATGATGACCAGAAATGCACAAGTACATTGCGTTAAAAATAAATGATAATCATTCGGTTTTAGTCCGTAAGATTTGTAATAAAGTGAAAAAGAATTTATTTAAGAGAAAGGTATGACACCAGATCAACAATTTAACCGTTTAGTCAAAGTAACAAGTTGCATTTTTATTTTTGTGTTCATCTACTTTTTATTTGCAGACTTGAAGATGCCGATGACAACCCAAGCGATGTCTACTCGTCTTGTGACTAAAGTTGCGCCTCAGGTGAGTGGGCGTGTGGTGAAGGTAAATGTTAAGAATAACCAAGTCGTACATAAAGGCGATCCTTTATTTGAAATTGATCAAGAGCCGTATTTACTTGCGGTTCAAGATGCGCATTTAGCGTTGGAAAAGGCGAAACAAACGAATCAAGAATTGGATGCATCGATTGAGGCTGCACGTGCGCAAGTTAAAGCGAGTGAAGCCACAAGTAGTCAAAAAAATAAAGAAGCTGCGCGCATGGATAGCCTCTATGCAAGTAAAGGGGTTTCACGTCAAGAAAAAGATGCTGCAGATAGCGCAGCTGCGAGTGCACGAGCGAATCTGTTGTCTGCAAAAGCTCAGCTACGCCAACTTGAGGTGACGCGTGGCGAAAAGGGGGCAAATAACTTAAGTCTTCGTGTGGCACAAAATAACTTAAAACAAGCCAAACTGAATCTTGCTTATACACAGGTGACGGCACGTACTGATGGTCAAATTTCAAATTTACAGCTTGATGTTGGTGGTTATGTGTCTGCGGGTCAATCGTCTCTTGCGTTAATCGCGAATCAAATGGATGTGATTGCTGATTTTAGAGAGAAAGCATTGCGCGGGGTGAAAGCAGGGGATAAAGCTTATGTTACCTTTGATGGTCACCCAGGGGTGCTCTATATTGCGCAAGTAACCAGTATTGATGCTGGGGTGAGTAGTGGGCAGTTTGATGCGAATGGTGTGCTCGCGACACCAAGCGCTTCAGACCGATGGGTACGTGATGCGCAGCGTTTGCGAATTCACTTTGCTCTTGATACCCAACCTGTGCCAGCTTTTGCTGCTGGATCGCTTGCGAGTGTTCAGCTTGTCCCTGAAAATCCAATTCTTGCATGGCTTGCACATTTTCAAATTAAGCTTATCAGTGTCTTACATTATATTTATTAAACGAGCCACAACAGCATGTTAATTCGAAATTTTCCACTCACAGATAATGCTTATCGACAGTGTTTACGCGTGGCATGTGCTGGCGCGATAGCGCTATTTATCGCGAAAGTGTGTGAGTTTGCTAACCCAATCTTTTATGTGATAAATCCTATCTTGCTTTTAGCCCTAGCGCCAAAAGTGAACCGCTCTGTTGTGATACAGATGATTATGGCTGCGGTGATGTGTGGGGTAGAAGTTGGGCTGCTTACAGGTATTTTTGGCGATAAGCCTGCGTTAATGATCCTGATTGTATTCTTGCTTTTTTTATATCGTTTTATCGGTATGTCTAAAGGCAGCCTATTTTTGTTTGGCTCCAATGGGGTGATTAATTTAAGCATCATGCTGCATTTTGCCAGTTATCAGAATGTGGATATAAACCGCCTGATTGCGGATAATTTTTATGGCACCTTGATGGCGCTCATTTTAACCGCGTTTATGTATATGATTTGCCCTGATGTCAGCGAACGTGCTAAACCCACACCGGTAGATAAAAATAAGAATAGAATGCGGCATGAAGCTTTGCTTGGTGCGAGTATGGCTACTCTTTCTTATATCGTCTTTCAAGTCTTTGATCTACAAGGTTCAATGTCTGCGCAAGCGACGAGTCTGTTACTTCTATTTCCGATGCATTGGAATGGGATGCTGGTCTATGCAAGAAAGCGGGCAACAGGTACCTTGCTTGGCGTTAGCTATGGGATCTTAGCGCAACTAGTTTTGTATGATTGGTCTGGGCAACTTATCTTCGTGATCCCAATTTTTTGGCTCGGCCTCATGCTCTTTGCGCATATCCATGTGACAGAAAGTTCAGGATCTGGGGTTGGTTTTGCTGCCATGAGCTCTCTTGGAGTACTCTTTGGACAGTATCTACAGCCAAATAGTGACTTGATTTATAGTGCTTTTTATCGCATTTCAAGTATTTGCTTTGCGATTACTTGCACTTTAATTTGCTGCTATTTTATGCACAAATTGCTGAATTGTTTTCAAGCCACACGCTTTGGCAGTTAAGTTAGGCTAGCGGTCTGATTTGAGTGCACTTGCATGCTGCTTTAAAAAATCTACACCCGCATCTTTACCCATTTGATAGCCAATATCGAGTTTTTCTTTTTGTTTGGTCAAACGTTTAACTGGAAATTGCGCAGGTGGTGCAATCACTTTTATTTTACAATCTTTGGGTGGTGATTTAATAAACCCCATACTTTGATTATAAACGTCGGCGCGCTTGAGCATTGCTTGGCCAAGTGCAGGGGAATTTTTAAATAACCTTTGGGTGAACCAAGGTGATTTCGGCGCAGATTTGCAATAGCCATCAGGGTTCGATAACACCACAGTAATTTCTCGAGCTCCCATTTCATAGGCACGTTGGACTGGAATTGAATCCGCGACGCCACCATCTGTCATCGCTTGCTCGAATACTTTAGGGTAATCACGATAAGCTAAGGGCACAGAGCAAGACGCTTTGAGTAATGTTTCAGCGTTATTCGGTGTCGCCTGTATATAGTGAGCATGCCCAGTACTGACCTGGGTGGTCACGGCATATAAAGGTATCTGGCTAGAGAATAATATATCTAAATCAATAGGATATTCTTGTAAACAAATCTCCCATAACCAATCTAAATCAAGGCCATGCCCGCCACGAATAAAGCGTAAAAGGTTAATAAATTCAGGTCGGCACGAGTAGTCAGTAATGACCTTATAGGTTCGGCCATGTTGTTTAGACAACCACGACGCAAGCGCCGTTGAGCCTGCTGAAACCCCCATACACCAGTCAAATTGCGGCACTTGGGCTGGTTTCTCTAACCATGCATCAAACACACCTGCGGCAAAAATACCTCGCATTGCACCGCCTTCAACAATTAAGCAATGTTTTGTATTCAAAGGTGAAGGTGAAGAGTCATTATTCATAATAAAGGCCTAAATAATAATATTTTTATATAATTTATCGCTCTCATATAACACATATATATTAATTATTGTAAATAAACAGGTAATGTCACATATAACTAAAAATATATTATTATATTACCAAAATTTACATGATATACCTTGAAAGTATATAGATAATTTTAGTATCCTCGGGCTAGATAATTTTCATTAAATTTTAACCTTGATAGTTTAAGGCCTTAGTCTATGCAACAAGTAATGCAAACTCTTTCGGAGCAACTTCGCATTGGAGAGCATGAAATAGAGCGTCGAAAAGTCTTTATGGGACTGACACCTGAAGATGAAACACTACTAAAATCTGTTCTTTTATGGGTGCAACCACGTGTAAACGAGTTAGTAGAAGAGTTTTATCGTTTGCAAACCCAAATTCCTGAGATCGCATTAAAAATTGGTGATAGTGAGACGCTTTCAAATCTTCATTTTGGCTTACGTCAATATGTCATAGATTTATTCGCAGGCCATTATGATTTGGCATATGTTGAGAAGCGCTTACGTATTGGTAAAGTACACCAACGCATTGGGGTGAGTCCACGTTTGTATTTGTCTGGGATCAATCAATTGCAAATTTTATTAGAAGACTTGCTTGATGAGTATGCAGATGAAAATGGTAAAGAGTTAAATATTAAACTCCTCAAGCAAGCACTGCGTAAGGTTTTATACTTTGATAACCAGTTTGTGTTTGATACTTATATCGCAGCCTTGCAATCCGAGGTTGAAACAGCAAACCGTCAACTTGAGGCTTATGCGGCTAACTTGGAAGAAAAAGTTGCATTGCGTACCAAAGAGCTAACAGAGCTTTCTATGCGTGATCCTTTGACCAATCTATATAATCAGCGTGCTTTTTATGAGCAACTTGAAATGGCGGCATCGGTTGCAGAACGCACCCAAAGTCATTTGACCGGACTGTATATAGATGTCAATAAATTTAAGGAAATCAATGACACACATGGCCATCTAGCTGGTGATGAAGTGTTAGTATCCGTCGCGACAGCTATTTTACAAACGATGCGTAAAACTGAAATTGCAGTGCGTTATGGTGGCGATGAGTTTTGTATATTATTGCCAAACACGCCGATTGAGAACGCGTCAGTTTATATTAATCGTTTCTTGGCTGAATATGAAAGATTGCGTCCGTATGCCGTTAATTTGAGTATTGGTGGTGCATCTGTGAACCCAGAGCAAGGTTATGATATTCGTGAGTTGATCCAACGCGCAGACACTGAGATGTATCGTGCGAAAGAGGCAGCACACGCTTCAGGTCGACACGAAGTCAGTTTAAATTTTGTTGGAAGTCAAACGAGCCAGTTACTTCACTTTGATCGCACAAGCTAATTATTCTTCTTAAATAAATAACAAAACGCCAATGCTGTCAGTGTTGGCGTTTTAGTTTATATCTTCCTTGATTTGTCTATTTTTACTCAGGCTTATCAACATCTTTGACTAGTTGCATCGACACATACGATAGTATCACAACAGCTAAGGCGGCAAAGAAGACGTCATGTAAGCTTGCAAAGTCAGCAATCACCCCCGCACAAGCGCTGCCGATAATCCCACCAGTCTTTATCGCATTGGTATATAAAGTTGTCACTTGACCCATTTTACTTGGTTTTAAATCTTGAAAATATGCAATACCTAAGGCCGCGGTGACGCCAATAAATACCCCGTTAAACAGCTGTAAAAAGAGGAAAATAGCAGGAGTCGTATTTAACAATACACCAATGTAAAACAACACACCGCACAAAATAGATAAGTTAATTAAACGCTTTTTGCCAAATTGAGAGACGTATTTGCCGATAATTAGCATGATGGGGATCTCAATAAATGCCGCGGTGCCCATCAGACTGCCGGCAAAGGATGAATCTAATCCTAAAGTATGCGTCATGTATAATGGCATGCTGATGAGATACATATTATTCCCGGCATACATAAGCAAAAAAGCGAGCGACAAAAAGACAATGTGTTTGTCGCGCCATAATGAATCGAGTGCGGCAGGGGTATCCGATTCCGATTTGACGTATTTAATTGGCTGCGCGGGTATGAAAATAGCGACAACGATTAATAGCAGTAAAAACATTAAAGCGGCCAAGCTAAATAAGAATACAAAGCCAAAACTATCAGCAAGAAAAAATGCAATCGGTGGGCCGATGACCCAACCGAGAGAGATTTGTGCTCTAAGAATATTATTAAATTGCATGGATGGACGATTTTGCTTATCGAGGATCTCACGCGCGAGGGCAAAGACCTGTGGCATTGCCGCAGAACTTGCACTAATAAAAATGGCGGCGCTGGCAACAAGCACCCAGTACTGGCGTGAAAATGCAAAAATTAAGAAGCCAATTGTGCCCATCAGGTTGGCAAATAAAATGAGTTTCTTTCTATCTATCCCTTTATCTGAAAACCATGCAATACCTTGGCTAATTAATACCCCACTTAAGGTCATAATGACAAAAAATTGACCAATATAAATCGGCCTTACTTGTACGCTTTGAGATAAAAATAAACTCATCACGGGGACAGTAAAGGCGCTTGCAATGCCCATTAAAAAGCATGTTATGAGTAAGGCAACCGAGGTTTTATCTGGTTGATTGCCTGGGAAAATTGAATACAAAAACTGTTTAGCAGGGCGCATAGATTTAAACTCTAAAATCAAAAGTATATAGATTATAAAATAATATACTTCTAAAGTTGAGACAGAGCACAAAATTTTACTATCGCGATTAAATAAAGCTATGTTTATCACAGAAGCGTTTATTTTATATACAATTTTTGAAGATTTAAACTAAGCTAAAAATAGGCTAAATCATATTTCCATGGCTAGCTGATAAATATAACTGATTGATTTTATAGACAACAATGGTTTTCAAAAAAGGTGCTCATTCCAAGAAAGAGATCTTATAGGTGAATCCATGGATGAATCACTGATCAATCTTTTATGAGTAGAGTTTGAAAGGAGATACAGATGACATCATTAAAAGTAAAAGATTATATGCGACCAAGGGCGGTAACTTTCACGCCTGAAATGTCTTTATCGGTTGCATTAGACAAGGTGCTCAATGCGGTCAACATTGGTGGCCCTGTCGTGAATGATAGAAATGAAGTCGTCGGCTTTGTCTCTGAGCAAGACCTGTTGCATCGCTTGGTTCAAGTTGGATACCATTGCCACGACACACATAGTGTAGGCGATTGTATGCGTACTGAAGTGCTGACGGTTTCGCCTGAAATGTCGGTTCTTGAGTTGGCTGAAATGATGAAAGAAGGTAAGCCAAAGGTTTATCCTGTCGTTGAGAATAAAAAGTTAGTTGGTATTATCTCAAGGCGTGAGGTGTTAAAAGCGGTGAATGAAAATATTAAGATCTGTTTTGCGCATCCATTATAAAGCGCGGCAGGCTGTTTCATTTAGTTTGTCAATGTGTGCGAAGCCAACCCAGTGAAGCGGTTGGCTTTTTTATGCGCGAAGCAAAGGATCTGGGCGAAAGTGAGATCCAAACCGTTTGCCTTGCCCACTAAAAACAAGAGAATTTTACACTGTGATTTTGATCACGCGATCGGTTATGATTCTTCTGTAATCTAGACGTTACAAAACAAATTGAAGTTCATAAAAACAAAAAAGGCGAACTTATGTCTCAAACAAATGTATTCCATTTAGGTGTTAATCAAGACTCTCTTGAAGGGGCGAGCATCGCCATTATCCCTGGTGATCCGGCGCGTGTTGAGAAAATTGCCAAATTAATGGATGAACCAAAATTCTTATCCAGTCAACGTGAATACACTTTATTTCTGGCGAAACTTGCTGGCCAATCAGTAGTGGTTTGCTCCACAGGTATTGGCGGACCGTCAACATCAATTGCCGTAGAAGAATTAGCGCAACTAGGCGTACGTACCTTCTTGCGAGTTGGTACCACGGGGGCGATTCAGCCACATATTAACCTAGGTGATATGATAGTGACGACAGGCTCGGTGCGTTTAGATGGCGCAAGCTCTCACTTTGCGCCACTTGAGTTTCCTGCTGTTGCAGACTTTGATGTGGCACTTGCGATGCGCGATGCAGCGATGCAAACGGGCGTGAAAGTGCACACAGGGGTCACAGCCTCAAGTGATACTTTCTATCCAGGCCAAGAAAGATACGATACTTTTAATGGCCGGGTCTTGAGTAAATTTCGCGGCTCAATGAAAGAGTGGCAAGAAATGGGCGTGCTTAATTTTGAGATGGAATCCGCCACTTTGCTGACTATGTGTGCCAGTAATGGCTTAAAAGCGGGCTGTGTTGCAGGCGTGATTGTAAACCGCAGCCTTGATGAAATTCCTGATCATGAGACATTGAAAGCTGCTGAAAATCGCTCAATTGAAGTTGTGGTTGAAGCGGCGCGAATCTTACTCACGCAAGACGGTTAAGCTTTAACTTTGTCTTTTATCAGGTTTAAAAGCATAAAATAGATAAAGGAGCTAGATGCAAGTTTAGCTCCTTTTTTATGTCCAACAACAATTTAATTATTTCAAGCCGCCGGCATCAAGTAGCCAATGACTTAGATGTTGGTGTAAATCTTTCAGCTCATCAGGGCCTATGATGGCAAGACCTAAATCTGCTGCGCGCGAGAGGTCATTGTAACGAAGTGGACGGAAACTCACCAACATAGCACGTGCTTGCAGACCACCTAATAGGTCGCGCAATGATTCAAGTTTATATAGCGTATCATCGCCATCATCACGCATGCCTTTGGTTTTACATTCAATAATATGTAGTTTGTTGTTCACTACTGCCGCAACATCCAATTCATTACGAACTTCTCGTCCTTCATGGTCGCGGTAGACTTGCACATTCAAACTATGATCTTGAATCGTCGGTAATTGCGATTGGATTTTACGTAAGGTGCTGTGGACAAGGTTTTCGAGCCATAAACCATTGGCAAAACGTCTGGCATCTTCACTTTTAAAGGTTAAAACGCCATCTTTATACGAGGCAATTTTAGTTTCAACGAGATCGGAAATCAGCTCAGCAAGCTCTTTATAACCTTGCTGCTTTTCAGTTAAGGCAACATCGAGGACTTGCTCTTTACGACAAGTGGTTGCTAAATAGTTGAGTGTGGCAAGGCCAGGTCCAAGCTCCAGTGCATGACTTGCCCAACGTTGCCCAAGTTGATGTAATTTATCATCTAAATGCTGAGGAATATCTTGTTCGGGGAATTCACAACGCGCACCAAAAATAGCCAAGTAGTTTTGAATATTCAAGTGGTCTTGAAGCTGTCTTTCATCAAGTTCCATTGGATAGAGCCAGCAAAGGCGATCAGTTTGTGGCTCGACAACAAAAATTGGCCATTCATAGCTGCGAAAGACTTCATAAGTGGTAAGTAAAAGATGGCGTAAACCGCAACTGGCATTGAATTTAATAATTTCTGCTTCTTGTTTTAAACGCTTCGCAAGGGTTTGTAAGCGTTCATTAATCGCTGAGATATCCGTTTCAAAATCAACTTCAAAAAACTCAGCTGTCACCTTATGCTCAGTTAAAATTCCCTTTAGTCTGTCATACATAGGTTTGGCATGTGGCGCACCAATAAATACCATATGATTACATTCAGAGCGACTATCAAAAATAGGGGTGATTAAGCGCACAGGGTCTTGATCGAGAATGCCGACATGGACATGCATAAGTGAGTACCTTAAAAGTTAAAATTAAGCTAAAGATTTGAAATTAAAGACATACAAAAAGCGATCAAGTTCAATCTTTTTTGTCTTATTTATGGCATACTCGAAATATCGCAAGTAAGTGGATACCAAGTATTGACACATGATAAAGTATTCGATAAGTCCTGAATACTGGAAATTGATGGAGACCCAAATGAGTACCGATTTATTATTTACGCGCATCATTAATAAAGAGATCCCTGCGGATATCGTTTATCAAGATGATCTAGTGACAGCTTTTCGTGATATTAGCCCCAGAGCGCCAGTGCATGTATTGGTCGTCCCGAATAAAATCATCCCGACAGTCAATGATATTGAAGTTGAAGATGAAGCGATTGTTGGACGAATGTTTAGCGCAGCCAAACAGATTGCTAAAGAAGAAGGGATTGCAGAAGATGGTTTTCGCTTGATCATTAATTGCAACCGTTTTGGTGGTCAAGAAGTCTATCATCTACATATGCACCTCGTTGGTGGGCGTCCACTAGGACCTATGTTGGTCGATTAAACATTAATGGTTTTTTGCATAATAGAGGTGTTCAAGAATACAATGAGTAAGTATATAGGACGCAATTGGTTGCGTGTGACAAGCACCATCGCACTCATGCTTGGTCTTGCAGGCTGTAGTCAGGGGCTAAAACTCAATGTTGATAATTATCAGCAAGTTTATTTTTCAAATCAAATGCTTGCACAAAGTGTTGAAGTTAGCGATATTAAAACTATCCAAACAGATGGCTTTAAATCTGCTTATTTTAAAGTCACCAATCTTGCCAATCAAACTCAAAATTTAGAATACCGAATCTTTTGGTATGACAAAACAGGGCTTGAAATCAATGCAAAAGATGACGCTTGGACACAGATATCTTTAAATGCTTTATCTATGCTTGAAGTGAACGCAATCAGTCAAGATGCTCTCGCAGAAAAATACAGGGTACAATTTAGACCTGCTCAAACGTCGCTTTAAACGCTTAATTATGAATAAAAAAGGAACTTGTTATGATTATTTATTTGCATGGTTTTGATAGTACTAGCCCAGGCAACCATGAAAAAGTACTACAATTGCAATTTATTGATCAAGATGTACGTTTTGTGACTTATTCTACGGTGCACCCTAAACACGATATGCAGCATTTATTAAAGGAAGTGAATAAGCTTGTGTTGGAGTCGAAAGATGAATCACCTTTAATTTGTGGTGTGGGTTTAGGCGCATATTGGGCCGAGCGTATTGGCTTTTTATGCGGAATTAAACAAGCCTTATTTAATCCTAATCTTTTTCCTGAAGAAATCATGGAAGGTAAAATTGACCGCCCAGAAGAATATCAAGATATTGCAACAAAATGTATCCATGATTTTCGCAGTAAAAATAAAGATAATTGCTTAGTCTTCTTGTCTCGCCATGATGAGGCTTTAGATGTATCGCGCAGCGAAAAAGAGCTCGGCCCATATTATCAAATCGTTTGGGATGAAGAGCAGCCGCATAAATTCCCTAAAATCTCGCAGCACTTGCAAAAAATAAAAGCATTTAAATTAAGCTAAAATGTGAAGCCAATTTAATCAATTTGCTGACATTTTGTTAATCAAATAGCCCTTGCCATTTTCGGTTAGGGCTATTTTTTTATTGATCCGAAAAAAATCATGGATATAATGAGCTAGATCAAAAAATAGAGTAATTTTTCAAAAAAATATAAAAACAAAGTCCATTCGGACAAAGAATACATTCACACATTGTTGAATAAATGTATGCGAAAAGTTGTCTATTTTACACCCAATTTTTTTGGTGAGGTTTGACCTTATCAATGCCATTTTTATTATTATCTTTTTAGGAGAATCCATGAAACGAATTCTTGTCGTTGGCGGTGGCGCTGGTGGTTTAGAGCTTGCAACTAAACTCGGAAATACCTTAGGGCGTAAAAAACATGCGCATGTGACCTTAGTTGATCGCAACACAAGCCACCTATGGAAACCTTTATTGCATGAAGTGGCAACCGGCGCATTGGACGCTGGTGTGGATGCATTAAGTTATCTTGCGCATGCTAAAAACCATCACTTTCACTTTCAAATGGGTAGCTTAATTAATATTGACCGTGAAAACAAAAATGTCCGTTTGGCTGAAATCACAGATGAGCATGGGGCTTGCCTCGCACCTGAGCGCACGATTGATTATGATATTTTAATCTTGGCAATTGGCTCAAAATCAAATGACTTTAATACTCCTGGGGTGAGCGATCACTGTATTTTCCTTGATAGCCCAGATCAAGCCGATCGTTTCCGTAAAGAAATGAACAATGAATTTTTGCGCCTGAATGCAAATGGCGGTCATGGCCAAGTTGAGATTGCGATTGTTGGTGGTGGCGCAACAGGTGTTGAGCTGTCTGCCGAGCTGCATAACGCGGTCAAAGCACTTAACTTTTATGGCTATGATGATCTTGATTCAAGTAAATTGAAAGTCACTTTAGTGGAAGCCGGCGAGCGTATTTTGCCAGCACTGCCTGAGCGTATTTCATCTGCGGCAACCCAAGAGTTAACCAAGCTTGGCGTCACAGTGCGCACCCAAACTATGGTGACGCAAGCGGATGAATCGGGCCTTACGACCAAAGATGGCGAAAAAATTAACGCGCAAATCATGGTGTGGGCGGCCGGAATTAAAGCGCCAGATTATATGAAAGAGATTGCGGGTCTTGAAACGAACCGTATTAACCAGCTAGTGGTTAAACCAACACTGCAAACCACTCGTGATGATGATATTTTTGTGATCGGTGATTTAGCATCATGCGTGCAAGAAGATGGCTCATTTGTGCCACCACGTGCGCAAGCTGCACACCAAATGGCAAGCCGCGCCTTTAGTAACATTGTTGCGATGATTCACGATAAGCCGCTTAAAGATTATGTTTACAAAGATCATGGCTCACTTGTATCACTCAGCCGCTTTAGTACAGTTGGTAGCTTGATGGGGAACTTAACCAAGGGCTCTATGATGGTTGAAGGGCGTATTGCAAGGGTTGTGTATATCTCGCTTTATCGCATGCACTTGATGGCGCTTCACGGCACCTTTAAGACAGGTATGATGATGTTAGTTGGACGTATTAATAAGATGCTACGTCCAAACCTTAAGCTTCACTAATTATTCTGCATGCCTAAAGCAGACATTCGCTTAGCTTGACTACTTAATGAATGTACTGCTTATCGTGAATGCCATAGAGCAAAGATTATTTGCACATGGACGTGCAAATGATAGCGACCAAGGATGGTTTAAGCGTCTTTGTGGTTGGCATCACGATAAGCAGTCACGCTGACTTACAATTGATTACTCGCCACTTGCGCAACAAAATCACTGATAAACTTCAAACGCTCACGTCTATCGGCTAAGTTTTTGCTAAATTTAAGCTTAGTTGGCCCATCCATCCCATACTCACCTTTGCCAGATTGCAATAATCCGACAATAAAGGCTGGGTTTAAGTTGGCATTTTGATAGAACTCGATATAACCACCTTTATCATGCGCTTCAATTTTCTTAACTTGCCACTTAGCAGCTTCAAGCTTGATTTTACTGACTTCAAGTAAGTTCTTCGCCGCATCAGGTAAAAGCCCAAAGCGATCAATGAGCTCCACTTTTAACTCAGCAATTTCAGTTTCACTTTCGACACTCGCAATCCGCTTATACAAAGACAGGCGCATGTTCACATCTGCAATATAATCCTCAGGCAATAGGGCTGGCAGACGCAACTCCACTTCCGTTTGTTCTTTGAGCATTTCATTTAAGCTGACTTCTCGGCCTTGTTTTAAGCTCTCAACCGCTTGCTCAAGCATTTCCATATACAAATGAAAACCAATCGATTGGATTTGACCACTTTGATCGTCACCAAGCAGCTCACCTGCGCCGCGAATCTCCAAATCATGGGTGGCAAGGGTAAAGCCTGCGCCCAAATCTTCGAGTGAAGCAATCGCGTCCAATCGTTTGGTCGCATCTTTACTCAAGGCTTTTGGTGGCGGCGTTAATAAATAAGCGTAGGCTTGGTGATGCGAGCGTCCAACACGGCCACGTAATTGGTGCAGCTGCGCAAGCCCAAGTTTATCGGCGCGGTTAATTAAAATCGTATTCGCACTTGGAATATCAATCCCTGTTTCGATAATGGTTGAGCACACCAGTAAGTTAAACCTTTGATGATAAAAATCATTCATAATGCGCTCAAGTTCGCGCTCAGGCATTTGCCCGTGAGCACTGGTGATCCGCGCCTCAGGAATAAGCTTTGCAAGATCTTGGACGACGTTTTCAATCGTATCAACTTGATTATGCAAGAAATACACTTGACCGCCACGCATGATCTCACGCAGTACCGCTTCACGCACAAGTGGGCCGTCATACTCGCGAACAAAGGTTTTAACTGCTAATCGACGCGCTGGTGGGGTGGCAATAATCGACAAGTCACGCATGCCGCTCATCGCCATATTCAAGGTACGCGGAATAGGCGTTGCAGTTAAAGTTAAGATATCTACATTGGCGCGCATGGCTTTCATCTTCTCTTTTTGGCGCACGCCAAATCTGTGCTCTTCATCGACAATCAAAAGCCCAAGATCAGAAAATCCAACACTTTCTTGAAGCAGTTTATGAGTGCCGATAATAATATCGACTTGACCATTGGCTACTTGCTCCAAGGTTTGTTTTTGCTCTTTGGCAGATTTAAAGCGCGATAAAACCTCAACTTTTACTGCGGTATTGGCAAAGCGATCGCGAAAGTTTTCAAAGTGCTGCTGCGCAAGCAAGGTGGTTGGCACCAAGACGGCAACTTGTTTGCCATTATCTGTTGCGACAAAGGCTGCGCGCATCGCCACTTCGGTTTTTCCAAAACCTACATCACCACAGACTAAGCGATCCATAGATTTGGCTTGGCACATGTCAGACAGCACTGCATTAATAGCCATGCTTTGATCTTGGGTTTCTTCAAACGGGAAACTGGCTTTAAATTGGGCGTAACTTGGTCTATCTAGCTTAAATGCAAAGCCTTTTTTAACTTCGCGCTTGGCATAGACATCAAGCAGCTCTGCTGCCACATCGCGCACTTTTTCCGCAGCTTTTTGCCTTGCTTTGGTCCATGTGTCCGCGCCGAGTTTATGCAGTGGCGCAGTATCTTCAGCGCCGCCAGAGTAGCGGCTAATTAGGTTTAGCGATGATACAGGCACATACAGCTTGGCTTGATTGGCATATTCAAGGGTGACATATTCTGAGATTAAGCCGCCAGCCTCTAAGGTTTGCAAGCCGATATAGCGACCAATACCGTGATCAAGGTGTACCACAGGTTGCCCAGGTTTAAGCTCGGCAAGGTGGCGGATCACCGTATCAGGGTTGACGTTTTGGCGATCTTTTTTGCGCCTTGCAACCACGCGCTCGCCTAGTAAATCAGATTCACAAATCAAACTAAAATCAGGATTTTGGCTAATAAAACCATTTTCAAATGCGCTGATCAAGATGAAATAGGCAGGCTTCGTTTGGCTGAGCGCTTCACTGATGTTGCTGACAAGCTGAGGCGTGATATTGACGCCAGCAAGCAATTCAAGCAAGGCTTCACGGCGACCTTCGGACTCAACTGAGAAAATGACTTTGCCTTGCTCATTTGCCGCTAAATATTCTTTGCAATAATCACGAAGTGGCGCAAGTGGGGTTTTTAGTTGCTGCTTGGTGCTGATATCCGGCAGGGTTTGAAACTTCAGATTGACGCGACCGGCGCGTTCAGTAACTGCATGTTGGCTTAAAATCACTTGCGGCAGCGTTTTTAACTGAGCAAAAAATTCGTCTTTTTCAAGCCATAATTCACTTGGCGGCAAGAGTGGACGCATGGGATCCACGCGGCGCTGATCATAACGATACGCTACATCTTCCATAAAGGTATCAAGTTGTTTTTCAAGCCCTTCATAGCTAAATAGCATGGTATTGGCAGGCAGGTAATCAAACAAGGTTTGCATCGCATCAAAGAATAAAGGCTGCCAATATTCAATCCCTGGTGGCCAAATGCCTTTGCTTACCTGCGAGTAAATTGACTCATCTTCTCGTCTTGCTTCAAACTTTTGGCGAAAACGCACACGAAAGCTCTCAATTGCTTCTTCAGTCGTTGGAAACTCATGCGCTGGCATCAATCGAATTGAGTCGATATCTTCAATGGATCGTTGATTTTCAGGGTCAAAGGTGCGAATCGTGTCAATTTCATCATCGAAAAAATCAATTCGAAACGGCTCATTGGTGCCAGTGGCAAAGAGATCAATAATCGAGCCACGACAGGCATATTCACCTGGCGTAAAGACTTGATCCACATGACGATAACCCGCTTTTTCAAGCTGCAAGCGTAGGGCTTCAAATGAAACTTGTTCGCCTTTTTTAAAGATCACCGTATTTTGGAGTAAGAAATCTTGTGGCGACTGGCGCTGCAATAAGGTGCTAACCGGTAAAATCATCACCTCATGTTGCATTTTTGGCAATTGATACAGTTTTGCGATGCGCTCTGAGATAATATCTTGATGCGGCGAGAAATTATCATAAGGCAAGGTTTCCCAATCTGGGAATAAATGCACGGGGATCTCAAGGCAAGCGGCAAGTTCATCATACAAACGCAAGGCTCTTTGGTGATCCGAGACTAAAATCAGGCTAAACCCTGAATGCTGCATCGCCAAGTCGCTTAATGTCACGCTATAGGCCGAGGCAATTAAATCCCCGATATATTTTTTGTCGCCGGGCTTGCTGGCAAGCGGCAGGGAAAACATGGCTTGATAGTTTCGCGCCTTGCTCGTTGCTAAAGATTGAGATTGAGACATTTGAACCTGTTTAATCAATAAGATAATCAAAAATAAAAACGTTAATTGAATTATCTCGCACTGGGCTAGGTTATCAAGTAAAAACTCATCAAAACTTAGCAAGTGAAAATATTTTATGTATCGGGTAAACTTGCGCTTCATAATGGTTTTATAAGGCGTTGATTTTTAGGTAACTCAGCGCATGGAGAGGAATATGCATTATCCGGTTTCAGTTTTTATCGGGTTACGTTATTTAAGAGGCCGCTCAGGAGACAGGTTTAGCCGCTTTGTTTCCATGATGTCGACACTAGGGATAGGCATTGGGGTGATGGCATTGGTCACGGTTTTATCTGTGATGAATGGCTTTGAAAGTCAACTCAAAGATAAAATTTTAGGCGTACTGCCACAAGCTGTGGTTAGCCAAGAAGATGGTCAAACCGATCGCAATCAAGTCCCTGAATTTTTAAGTCAATATAAAAAAGTCACCCATGTTGCGCCGCTAGTGCGTGGCGAGGCGGTGATCCAAAGCCCGCGTCAAATTAGCGCAGGGATGCTCATTGGGATTGAGCCGACAACCGATGATCCGATTAACCAACACCTAATGATGGGTCGGATCAATGCGTTGCAAGCCGGGCGCTATCAAGTCTTTTTAGGCCATAGTCTGGCACGCAATTTAGATGTGAATTTAGGCGATGAAGTGCGCATTTTGGTAACCAGCGTGAGCCAATATACGCCGCTAGGCCGCATTCCTAGTCAGCGCAATTTTACT
This sequence comes from Vibrio sp. KMM 9700, assembly GCF_058545285.1. Classification (NCBI taxonomy): domain Bacteria; kingdom Pseudomonadati; phylum Pseudomonadota; class Gammaproteobacteria; order Vibrionales; family Vibrionaceae; genus Vibrio; species Vibrio sp. KMM 9700. The sequence goes on from NZ_CM178589.1 coordinate 17,315, forward strand.
GTGGCAGGGATTTTTAATACTGGCTCTGATGTGGATGCAAGCTTGATGGTGACGCATATTCAAGATGCAGGGCGTTTGCTGCGGATGAATGCGGACACGATTTCAGGTTGGCGACTTTTCTATCAAGATCCTTTTGATGTGACAACTGATGCCGATCTGCCGCTCAAAAAAGGCTGGCAATGGTCGGATTGGCGTGAGCAGCGTGGTGAGTTTTTCCAAGCCGTTCGCATGGAGAAAAACATGATGAGCTTGATGCTTCTGCTTATTATTGCCGTGGCTGCGTTTAATATTATCTCTGCGCTGATTATGGTGGTGATGGAGAAACAAGCCGAAGTGGCTATCTTAAAAACCCAAGGCATGAGCGATCAAAAAGTCTTGGCAATTTTTATGATCCAAGGCGCAACCAGTGGCGTGTTTGGCGCCGTGATTGGCGGCATTTTAGGCACGCTCATTGCTTCAAACTTAAATCAAATTATGTCACTGCTGGGGATTTCTTTATTTGAAGTCGGTCTTAGCTTGCCGGTATTAATCAACCCAGTGCAAATTATATTAGTGATTTTACTTGCAGTGATGCTTAGCCTAGTGGCAACAATTTTCCCAGCGTATCGCGCTTCAAAAGTGAAACCTGCGCAAGCGCTGCGTTATGAATAATGCGTCACGACGCAGAATAATTATGGACGTTTCAATGACTCAATTACTTAGCTGTCAAAATATTCAAAAGACGTATCGCGATGGCAACTTATCAACCCAAGTGCTAAAAGATGTGTCGTTTTCTCTAAATAAAGGTGACTTTATTGCCATTGTTGGCGCTTCTGGTTCTGGCAAAAGTACGCTCTTGCATATCCTTGGCGCATTAGATAATGCCGATAGCGGACAGGTGGATTTACTTGATCAGCAATTGCTTGATTTAAGCTCAAACAAACAAGCAAAATTGCGCAATCAGCACCTAGGTTTTGTGTATCAATTTCATCATTTGTTAGCCGATTTTAGCGCCCTTGAAAACGTCATGATGCCGCTTTTAATTGCCAATATGTCACAAGGTAAAGCCAAACAAGCGGCGCAAAGTTTGCTTGAAAAAGTCGGCCTTGGGCATCGCTTAGGCCACAGACCGTCAGAATTATCTGGGGGTGAGCGTCAACGTGTGGCGATTGCGCGCGCGTTGGTTAACTCACCTGATGTTGTGCTAGCAGATGAGCCGACTGGGAATTTAGATCAAAAAACTGCGCAAGAGATCTTTGCTTTGATGCGCAGCTTAAATCAGGATCTCGGCACGGCGTTTTTGGTTGTGACCCATGATCAAGACCTAGCGGCAAAAATGGATCAGCAATACGATATGCAAGATGGCGTGTTAACTGTCCATCAACGCGTTGAGGAGCACTAAGATGTTGTCTTTATGGATAGGGCGACGCTTTAGCCAAGGCAAAAAGCGTAATCAGCTCGTTTCCTTTATTTCACTTTCTTCAACCCTTGGGATTGCGGTCGGTGTGGCGGTGATCATCATAGGTTTGTCGGCGATGAATGGTTTTGAGCGTGAATTAGAACATCGCGTATTGTCCGTTGTCGCGCATGGTGAGATTGAAGGTGTGGATCAGCCGCTGCAAGATTGGCGCACTGTGATGAATCAAGTCAAGGCTGAGCCGGATGTGCTGGCCGGCGCGCCATATACACGCTTTACCGGCTTGGTGGAACATGGCACAAAGATGAAAGCGGTTGAAGTCCGTGGTGTGGAGCCTGAGCTGGAAGTCGGCGTTTCAGATTTATATAAGTATATAAAGGACGATGCGTGGCAAAATTTTCGCCCAGATGAAAAGCAAATTATCCTTGGGCAAGGCGTTGCGGATAAACTTGGGGTTGAAGTTGGTGACAACGTCACAATTATGATCCCGCCAAAAGATACCAAAGACAAGTTGCAAGCGCCGCAACGCATTCGCTTACAAGTAAGCGGCTTATTAAGTCTTGGCGGTCAGATTGATCATAGCCTTGCCTTAGTTCCGCTTCTTGATAGTCAGGACTATTTAGATTATCCAGATAAGGTCAATGGCATCTCGATAAAAACCAAAGATGTTTTTCAAGCTGAAAGTGTTGTTGGGCGAATTGGCAGCAAAATCCAAGAATATGTATACCTCAAAACATGGAAAAATAAATACGGTTTTTTATACCATGACATTCAAATGGTGAGAGGGATCATGTATTTAGTTATGGTGCTAGTCATTGGGGTGGCAAGTTTTAATATTGTTTCCACCTTGATGATGGCGGTCAAAGACAGAGCCGGTGACATTGCGATTTTACGCACTATGGGCGCATCGGATGCTTTGGTCAGACAAACCTTTATCTGGTATGGGGTGATGTCGGGCGTGTTGGGGAGCGTGTTTGGCAGTATTGTCGGCGTTTTGATTGCCTTTAATTTAACGCCTTTGATTTCAGGACTTGAGTCCTTAATTGGCTATCAGTTCTTATCTGGCGATATTTATTTTGTCGACTTTTTACCCTCACAAGTGGCTTGGCAAGATGTCGCCTTGGTGTCAGGCACAGCGATGACTTTAAGCTTACTCGCGACTTGGTATCCGGCTTCCAAGGCGAGCAATATGAATCCTGCTACTGTCTTGAGCAGTAAATAATTGTTGTCTGTTTCACCTTGAGAGCGCAACAAAATAAATCGATAGTCTAAGAACTAAGACAGCCTAATAAAACAAAAAATGCTATTGCTTATATATTCAATTGGATAAGGCAATAGCATTTTTTATGTCTGGGGTAAATATTGGAATTTGAGCTTTTAAGCGACTCGTTTCTTGGTGGCAAGCTTTGTTTCTGGTCGTTCACTTTGCTTTAGCGACGCAGGCATGATTTTTTCTTTCATGATTTGTGCTTGTTCTTTAACGGTCTGGATTTGTTCGCAGTTGACTTTTTTTTTGCGTAGAGCCAGTTTTTGACCAAATCTAAGTTTGCGTTGTTGCCAACTGCGCGCGACAGAGTAACGCCATAAGCCATTAATCCCAAAATAACCAACCACTGCGCAGATGCTAGCACAAACTAAGCAACCTAATAAAAGTGGTGGGCCAATATGCCCAAGTTGGTTTTGTAAGAACTGCCAAGTGAGTTCAAAGTGAAAATGGTATTCAGGTGTACCTAAAATAAAGGCGCCAATCTTGTATGCAAAATAAAACATAAACGGCATGGTAATTGGGTTTGAAATCCAAACCAATGCAATAGACAGTGGCAGGTTTACGCCACAAGCAATTGCCGCCGCCGCAGCGAGTAACATTTGACTAGGAAGCGGAATAAAGCAAATAAATAAGCCGACCGCAAATGCGCCCGCAGCAGAACGACGATTTAAACACCAAAGGTTGGGATTATACAGCAGGTTACCAAAGATCTTGAGCGACTTTTGTTGGCGGATTTTTTCCGGATTTGGCATAAAGCGCTGTATAAGTTTCTTTGGCATAGTAAAAGGGGGCTCGCATTAAAATTCAATTCAATATATGGCTAGTTTTATTTATTTTTGGCGCAAGTTTATATTGGCCTAGCATGCCTGCTTTAAATCCATGGCTAATAATTTGCCTTGTTGGATTATTGTACTGCTATTTCACCCAAAAAGCCAAGCAAATAAGAGCATTGTTTTGGGGGATTTGCATTGTTTTAGTACAAGCAAATAGTTTTATTTCCACAAAACAGATTTTTACCCAATCAGATCAAATTACTAGTGTGACAGGCGAGGTTGCAAGTTTCGTTTCCTATCACCCACAAGGCAGAAGTCTCAAGCTAAGTGTGAGTGATGTTGGCGGGCAAAAACTGCCTATTGGGGCGCAAGGTAAAATAGTCTTATTTTTGCCAGACTCCACCTTCATTTCAAACAAGCACAGTGAAAATGATATAAATAAATCCCAAGTGAATGTTTCTAAAAGCCCCTTCAATACTCTTTTAGCTCCTCAACTTGGAGAGATATGGCAATTTAAAGTCAAACTAAGTCCTGTGTTTGGGCAAAAAAATCAAGCGGGCTTTGATAAAGAAGCCTATGCCTTTAGCCAGGGTATTATCATTGCGGGCAATGTGCTCGCTTCAAATGACAATCAAAAACTTCACCAATCAGATAGTTTGCGTTTAAAACTATGGCAAGAAATTCGCCCCTTGATTGAACATCAAACTTATTTTGGTGAACTTGCAGCCCTTAGTTTTGGTCGACGTGAGTTTATCTCAGATGAAAGATGGCAAGCCTTACAGCGTTCAGGCCTTGCGCATTTAATGGCGATTTCAGGTCTGCACATTGGGCTTGCATTTGGTATCGGCTACTTTGTGGGAAAAATCTTAAGCGTCGGGGTCTTTGCTCCTGCAAGGTTACGCTTATGGTTATATAAAACAAAGCGAGAAGCTTATTCGATTGCGCCGATCCAGACATATTTAATGTTTAGTTGCGGCTTAATTTTTGCATTTACTTATGCTTATTTAGCTGGTTTTAGCTTGTCTACTCAGCGCGCTTTGACGATGTGCTGCGTGTTTAGTTGTGTCCGCTTATTAGGCATGCATGTACATCCGGTGAAAGTCTTGGCTATCGCAGCACTGGTTATCCATCTGATCTCACCTTTTGCTATGCTGCAATCTGGATTTTGGCTTTCTTTTGGCGCTGTTTTCTATTTATATCTAGCCCATCAAAGTATGCCATTGTTTTGTAAAGGCCATAACTGGCAGGCGAAATTACGCCAACTGATTTGGTATCAAGTTTTCATTTCGTTAGCAATGAGTTGGCTATCACAGACCTTATTTCAAGGAGTTAGTCTCTCGGCACCTATTGTTAACTTAGTCCTATTGCCTTGGGTGAGTGTGATTACGGTGCCGCTTATCTTTTTAGGCGGATTGAGTACGTTATTTTTCTCTTCTGCAGTGAGCCAATTTATTTGGAATATCGCAAATCTAAGTTTATATCCTTTAGATTTCGCTTCTGCTTACGCACAAAACTTTTGGCATGAAACTGGCACTTGGCTTGCTATATCGCTGGATATCTGGTTTGTTTTGCCGTGCTTGTGGTTTATATATTTCTTTTTAAGAGCTTATCAATATGTCTGGTTGGCAGTTTTAATTATCATTGTTGTGAATGTTGAGAAAGATCCCCCTGATGCTTGGCAAATTGAAGTTCTTGATGTGGGGCATGGTTTGGCTGTGTTAATTGGTAAGCAAGGGCATTGGCTTTTATATGATACAGGAGATGCGTGGCAAATCGACGCAGATAGCTATCATAGCATGGCACAATCAGTGGTGTTGCCTGTACTCAAAGATAAAGCTGCTCGCCTTGATGGCATATTGATATCGCATCAAGATAAAGATCATGCAGGGGGGCTTGAGGACATGCGTCGTGCTTATCCACAAGCCACAGTGCGAGGCAGTTGGCAAGCGAGCAATATTTTAACCTGTCAGCAAGGGGATACTTGGCATTGGCATGGTTTACGTTTTGAAGTCTTATGGCCAAATCAGCTTGCCCACCGAAGCTATAACCCGCATTCATGTGTCATTCGTATTGATGATGGCAAGACAAGTGCATTGCTAACAGGCGATATCGAGGCTGTCGCTGAATATTTGATTCTTAGGCAAACATCGAAAGCCAAATTGGATGTTGATATTGTCGTGGTGCCGCATCATGGAAGTAAAACCTCATCACGCGAAGCCTTTGTCGAGGCGCTTAGTCCACGTTATGCACTCGCATCGTATCGTTATTTCAACCGTTGGAACTTACCAAGCAAAGTGGTGAAGCAAAATTATCTTGCCCAAGGGGCGACTTGGCTTGATACTGCAAATTCTGGGCAAATCCGCTTGCAAATCAGCCAAGGTGTTGTACAAATAAAAAGCGAGCGTAAAGGCGAATTCTCACCTTGGTATAGGCAGATGCTTCGAAGCAAGGTAGAATGAGCGATACTATTGATTAAAATATAGAAATTATTTATGACAACAGAAAGAGACGAGACAACTTATCAAACCTTTAAAAAACTTTGGCCGCTGATTAGCCGCTATAAAAAAGGCTTAGTTGTCGCTGTGGTTGCCCTTGTTATTAACGCAACGACTGATACCTATCTAGTTTCCTTGCTTAAACCTTTACTTGATGAAGGCTTTGGTAATGCTGAGTCTAATTTCCTGCGTACCTTACCTTTCTTGATTTTAGGGCTTATCTTATTACGTGGCGTGACCAGCTTTGTTTCTACCTATTGCTTGAGTTGGGTCTCTGGTAATGTGGTGATGCAGATGCGTCGCAAAATGTTTAACCACTTTATGCAGATGCCAGTGAGCTTTTTTGATCAGCAATCTACTGGTGCGCTGCTTTCGCGGATCACTTATGATTCACAAGAAGTTGCCTCTGCAACCAGTAAGGCATTAGTGAGCTTGGTACGTGAAGGCGCATATATTATTGGCCTGTTGGTTTTGATGTTTTGGAATAGCTGGGAGCTATCACTTGTGCTGCTAGTGATTGGGCCTGTGGTGGCTTGGGCCATTGGATTTGTTTCCAAGCGTTTTCGCGCGATTAGTAAAAATATCCAAAATATGATGGGTGGGGTTTCATCTTCTGCCGAGCAAATGTTAAAAGGACATAAAGTTGTGCTCAGCTATGGCGGTCAAGAGGTTGAATCTAAACGCTTTGATAAAGTCAGTAATAAAATTCGCCAGCATTCAATGAAAATGGTGACTGCGCAGGCGATAGCCAACCCTGCTGTGCAGCTTATTGCATCACTTGCTTTATTTGTGATTTTGTTCTTAGCAAGTTTTGAGTCGATTAAAGCGGATCTCACTCCGGGGACATTCTCTGTAATTTTCTCCGCTATGTTTGCCATGATGCGTCCTTTAAAGTCATTGACTAGTGTGACTTCTGACTTCCAAAAAGGTATGGCCGCAACGCAAACCTTATATGGTTTGATGGAAATGGAAGGTGAGAAAGACACGGGCACTTTTGAAACAGATAAAGTCAAAGGCAATGTTGAAGTCAAAAATGTGACCTTCACGTATCCGACTAAAGAAGCGCCGGCATTGCGCAACATTAGTTTTGATTTACCAGAAGGCAAAACCATTGCACTCGTTGGGCGTTCGGGCTCGGGCAAGAGTACAATAGCGAACCTATTCACGCGTTTCTATGATGTGGATAGTGGTGAAATCTTTGTCGATGGACATGAGATCCGTGACTTTACCTTGTCGAACTTACGCTCTCACTTTGCATTGGTTTCGCAAAATGTACACTTATTTAATGATACGGTAGCCAATAACATCGCTTATGCGGCAACCGATAAGTATAGCCGTGAACAAATTGAACACGCTGCCAAGCTTGCTTATGCTCATGAATTTATTGAAAAAATGCCACAAGGGTATGACACGGTTATTGGCGAAAATGGTGTCAATCTATCTGGTGGTCAACGTCAGCGTTTAGCGATTGCGCGTGCATTACTGCGTGATGCACCAATTTTAATTTTGGATGAAGCAACATCAGCGCTAGATACTGAATCTGAACGTGCGATTCAAGCTGCGCTGGATGAATTGCAGAAAAATAAAACTGCCATTGTGATTGCGCACCGTTTATCCACGATTGAAAGCGCCGATCAAATCTTAGTGGTTGACGAAGGTGAAATTGTTGAACGCGGTACACATAGTGAGTTATTGGCGCTCAATGGTGCCTACGCCCAACTACATAAAATTCAATTTAATAGCTAAGTCTTATGATTGAATCCTTGTGGTTTAAGCAGCCAAATACTTGGCTTGGCAAGTTAGGGCATAAGCTTGCGTTGATTACCCTCTGGCCTTTGAGTCGTTTGTTTGATGCGATTGCGCAAAAACGCCGTCGTGCTTATCAAAGCGGAAAAAAGCCAAGCTATCGCGCAAGTGTGCCGATTGTTGTCGTGGGCAATATTAGTGTAGGCGGCAATGGTAAGACCCCTGTGGTGATTTTTCTTGTCGAAGCGCTACAAGCGTTAGGCTACAAGGTGGGCGTTGTGTCGCGTGGTTATGGCGGCAAGGCGCAATACCCTTTAACGGTAACGCAAATAACAAGCGCCAATCAATCCGGTGATGAGCCACTGCTTATTTTTAAGCGCACTGGCGCAGATGTGGTGGTTGACCCAAATCGTAGCCAAGCGGTGCAAGTTTTGGAAAGCATGGACGTTGATATCGTTATCACAGACGATGGCTTGCAACATTATGCCCTGCAACGCGATATTGAATTGATTGTGATTGATGGTAAACGCCGTTTTGGCAATGGTCATACACTGCCACTCGGCCCGCTGCGCGAGTCAACACAGCGTTTGCAAGAGGTCGATTTTTTGATCACCAATGGCGGCATTGCGCAAGTTGGGGAAATAAGCTTAAGCCTTGCGCCAGATCTCGCCGTTAATCTTATGACAGGTGAGCGTCGTCAAGTGTCCGAGTTGGGCGAATTGGTGGCGATGGCTGGCATTGGGCATCCGCCACGCTTTTTTGATACCTTAACAGCTCTGGATGCTAACTTAGTAGCGACACATCCTTTTGCCGATCATCAAGCTTTTGATATTGATGCGTTAAAAGTGCTCACTCATGCGCCGCAAAATCTAATTATGACAGAAAAAGATGCGGTCAAATGCCAAGGGTTTGCTCAATCTAATTGGTGGTATTTACCCGTTAGTGCTCAGATTAATAGCGCATCGCAACAACAAATTATTGAAAAAATACAAGAGGTTATAAAAGACTATGGATCACCGTCTGCTTGAAATCGTGGCTTGCCCTGTATGCAAGGGAAAGCTAGCTTTAGATAAAGAAAATCAAGAGCTTATTTGTAAGTTTGATCGTCTGGCTTATCCAATTAAAGCAGGCATTCCTGTGATGCTTGAAGTGGAAGCGCGTAAAATGTCGATGGACGAGGGTCGCTAATGAGCTTTACAGTTGTGATCCCCGCGCGCTATCAATCCTCACGTTTGCCTGGCAAACCATTGGCTGATATTGCTGGCAAACCTATGATCCAATGGGTCTATGAAAAAGCCATGCAGACGAGCGCAAGCCAAGTGATTGTGGCAACCGATGACCCGCGAATTGAAAAAGTAGTGCAGGACTTTGGTGGCAAGGTTTGCATGACGCGCGCTGATCATGAATCTGGTACTGAGCGTTTAGCGGAAGTCGTTGAATTACTTGGTTTATCTGATGATGAGATCATTGTAAACGTGCAAGGTGATGAGCCGCTTATTCCTGCAAGCATTATTGAGCAAGTTGCGCAAAATCTCGCCCAAAGCCAAGCGCCGATGGCAACCCTTGCGGTTGAAATTCATGATAAAGAAGAAGCCTTTAATCCGAATGCAGTGAAAGTGATTGCAGATAAAACAGGGCATGCACTTTATTTTAGCCGTGCAACGATTCCTTGGGATCGTGATGCGTTTGCGAGTTTCGCCCAAGGCGCACAAGATGCGAAGCAAGTTGAGATGAAGCAAGCTTTGTGGCGTCATATTGGCATTTACGCGTATCGCGCGGGTTTTATTCAAACTTATATTAATTGGGCGCCAAGTCCGATTGAGAAGATTGAATCTTTAGAGCAGTTACGTGTGCTGTGGCATGGTGAGAAAATCCATGTGGCCCTTGCACTTGAAGCGCCGGCTGCGGGTGTGGATACACCGGAAGATTTGGAAGTAGTACGTCAAATTTTAGGTTAGTTTCAATATTTAAATCAGCATAAGCAACGCATTTTCTTTATGATAAGTGCCTAGTTGCTTATGCTGTAGCATGCCGCAAAGACGCTTAAGGCATCCATGCACGCTCTGATTTGTACATCCCTGTACAAATAATCTTTGCTCTATGCTATCAGCATAACCAACTCTCAGCCTCGAGTGACAACTTCTCAATAACACGCTGAGTTATCAGTACCCCTCATTCTTCAATTCAGGGCAGGTCGCCAAACGTTGCGTTAAGCCTGACTCTTTAAGCTCATCAAGTTTTACTTCAAACCCCCAAAGCCTGTGTAAGTGCTTCATCACTTGCTTATAGCTTGGCGCAAGCGGAATACGATTTTGCGGAATATATTGCAAGGTGAGTGAACGATCGCCGCGCAAATCCACATCAAAGACTTGAATATTCGGCTCTAAATTACTCAAATTATATTGCGCAGCTAAGGTTTCGCGCACCGCTTGATAACCAGATTCATTATGTATTGCATCAATTTGAATATAGTTTTGCAGGTCATCATCGAGCACGCTAAAAAACTTAAAATCTCGAATAAGCTTTGGTGATAAATATTGGCTAATAAAACTCTCATCTTTGAAGTTTTGCATCGCAAAGTGCACCGCCTCAAGCCAATCAGAGCCAGCTAAGTCAGGGAACCAATGTCTATCTTCATCAGTAGGTTTCTCGCAAATTCTACGAATATCACTAAACATGGCAAACCCAAGCGCATAAGGGTTTATTCCTGAATAATAAGGGCTGTTATAGGTTGGCTGCATTACCACGTTGGTATGACTGTGTAAAAACTCAAGCATGAACTTATCAGCCACCACACCTTCATCGTATAAATGGTTTAAAATGGTATAGTGCCAAAAGGTCGCCCAACCCTCATTCATCACCTGAGTTTGTTTTTGAGGGTAAAAATATTGACTGACTTTGCGTACAATGCGTACAATTTCACGCTGCCAAGGCTCAAGCAGCGGGGCGTTCTTCTCGATAAAATAGAGTAGATTTTCTTCAGGCTCAGGTGGGAAGCGTTGGCTAGATTTCTTCTTCTCATCATGATGCTTAGGCAATGTTTTCCAAAGCTCATTGACTTGTGATTGCAGGTACGCCTCGCGCGCTTCTTGGCGTGCTTTTTCTTCAATAATGGAGATCTTTTCAGGGCGTTTATAGCGATCCACGCCATAATTCATCAAGGCATGACAAGAATCGAGGATTTTTTCGACCGCATCCACGCCATATTTTTCTTCGCACTTGGTGATGTATTGGCGCGCAAAAAGAAGATAATCAATAATTGAGCTCGCATCCGTCCAAGTTTGGAATAAATAATTACCTTTGAAAAATGAGTTGTGCCCATAGCAAGCGTGCGCAATCACCAAAGCTTGCATGGTAATGGTGTTTTCTTCCATTAAATAAGCGATACATGGATTAGAGTTAATTACGATTTCATAGGCAAGCCCCATATGCCCATGTTTATAATTACGCTCAGTCTGGATAAACTTCTTACCAAAAGACCAATGATGATAATTGATGGGCATCCCTATACTGGAATAAGCATCCATCATTTGCTCAGAAGTAATCAGCTCAATTTGATTGGGATAAGTATCGAGCTTATAAATCTGCGCAACACGCTTGATCTCTTGATGATATTGCTCAATCAAATCAAAGGTCCACTCTGGCCCTGTAGGGAGTGGCCAATGGTTATCAAGCTTGTCGGCGGTAGTTTGAATAATCATGCCACTTCTCCTTCATGTTGCGCTGCGCTAAATAAAGAGCGGAAGGTGGGAACAATTTCGTCCGCACTTTGCAGGTGTCGCAAGGCAAAATGCTTAAACCTAGATTCAAGTTGGGTGTACTCATGCCACAGCGACTGGTGCGAGCGCTTGGTAATTTCTATATACGCATAATGCTGACATGCAGGGAGAATTGACTCTTCAAGAATTTTTTTACAGCGTGGGGAATCATCCGCCCAGTTGTCACCATCAGAGGCTTGCGCAGCATAAATGTTCCATGCATTGAGCGGATATCTTTCCTTAATAATCTCATCCATCAAGGTGAGGGCGCTAGAGACAATGGTGCCACCGGTTTCTTGGGAGTAAAAGAACTCATGCTCATCGACTTCTTTGGCTTGTGTGTGATGACGAATAAAGACCACATCGACATTTTCATAACGGCGACTCAAGAAAAGGTATAACAATAGATAAAAGCGTTTGGCAATATCTTTGGTCGCTTGATCCATAGATCCAGAAACATCCATCAAGCAAAACATCACGGCTTGGCTCGATGGCACAGGGCGACGTTCATAGTTTTTATAACGTAAATCAAAGCTGTCAATAAAAGGCACAGCAGCAATTTGCGCTCGTAGCGCTTCAATTTCTTCTTGGATCCCTTTGACTTTAAGCTGCTCTAAATCATGAAAGCTTATCTGGTCTAACTCTTCTTCAAGCTCACGCAGACGACGGCGTTTGGACGCTGTCATCGACATGCGACGGGCAAGCGATTGCTGCAAACTGCGCACAATCGCGATGTTAGAAGGCATGCCTGCGGTTTGATAACCAGCGCGGTGGGTTTTCCATTCTTTGACTTTTTGCGCTTGGCGCTTGTTCATATTTGGCAGGGCTAGATCTTCAAAGAGAATTTCGAGATATTCATCCTTGGTAATTTGAAAAATAAAATCATCTTGGCCCTCACCATCAGGACTGGCGTCACCTTCACCACTGCCTTGACCTTGTCCGCCAGCAGGTGGGCGCTCGATTTTATCGCCCGGAACAAATTGGTCGTTACCAGGGTGCACTTGGGTGCGTTTACCGCCTTTGCCTTGATGAAAGACGGGCTCTTCGATATCGCGCACAGGAATACTGACATCTTCGCCCGCATCTGTATTAGTGATGGAGCGTTTATTTGCCGCATGATTAATCGATTCCTTGATTTGATCTTTGTAGCGTCGTAAGAAGCGTTGGCGATTGACGGTACTTTTATTTTTGCCATTGAGACGGCGGTCTATTATTTGAGCCATACAACTTTCCCCCAAAAACTCGTCACTGTGAAGCTATTGATTAGTGAAAGCGCTTCGCTTAGCTAAAGTGAAGTCGCAGCTAAAATGGGCATGATTCCATAAAGACGCTTAAAGCATCCATGCACGCTTTAAAAAGTACATCCATATACTTTTAAACTTTATTCCATCATTGCCCATTTAATCAGCTTTAATCAGTTTGCTTCAGCTTATTGATTAGCTCGATTTGCGAACACGCAAGTACCACTCAGCGAGCAAACGCACTTGTTTCTTGGTGTAGCCTTTCTCCATCATGCGTTCGACAAAATCCTCGTGTTTTTTCTGCTCATCCAAAGATGTTTTGGCGCTAAAGGAAATGACAGGTAATAGCTCCTCAGTATTGGAGAACATTTTCTTCTCAATCACAGTGCGAAGTTTTTCATAACTGGTCCAGACAGGGTTATGGCCTTTGTTATTCGCGCGAGCGCGTAAGACAAAGTTAACGATTTCATTACGAAAATCTTTTGGATTGCTGATCCCTGCGGTTTTCTCTATTTTCTCAAGCTCATCATTTAATGCGCTGCGATCAAAGAGTTGCCCCGTTTCAGGATCGCGATATTCTTGATCTTGAATCCAAAAATCCGCGTAGGTGACATAGCGATCAAAGATATTTTGACCGTACTCAGAGTAAGACTCGAGATAAGCGGTTTGAATTTCTTTGCCAATAAAATCAACATACTTAGGCACTAAATAACCTTTTAAATGTTCTAAATAACGCTCCGCCACATCTTGTGGGAATTGCTCACGCTCGATTTGTTTTTCAATCACATAGAAAAGATGGACAGGGTTGGCGGCAACTTCAGTTTGATCAAAGTTAAACACGCGCGATAGGATTTTAAATGCAAAACGGGTCGAAAGGCCGGACATACCTTCATCAACGCCAGCATAGTCACGATATTCTTGATAGCTTTTGGCTTTTGGATCCGTATCTTTTAACGTTTCGCCATCATAGACGCGCATTTTTGAGTAGATGGAGGAGTTTTCAGGATCTTTTAAGCGTGACAAAATACTAAATTGGGCAAGTGTATCCAGCGTACTTGGCGCGCATGGCACTTTGGAAAGCTCAGAGTTTGCCAAAAGTTTTTGATAGATTTTGATTTCTTCAGAAACACGCAAGCAATAGGGGACTTTTACAATATACACCCTATCTAAAAAGGCTTCGTTGTTTTTGTTATTTCTAAATGTCAGCCATTCAGATTCATTTGAGTGGGCTAAAATCATACCATCAAAAGGCAACGCAGAAAGCCCTTCAGTACCGTTGTAGTTGCCTTCTTGGGTGGCAGTTAACAGAGGGTGGAGCACCTTAATCGGCGCTTTAAACATCTCCACAAACTCCATCAAGCCTTGGTTGGCACGGCAAAGTGCGCCAGAATAGCTGTAAGCATCTGGATCATCTTGCGAGAAGTGTTCGAGTTGGCGAATATCGACTTTACCCACCAATGAGGAAATATCTTGGTTATTTTCATCACCCGGCTCGGTTTTGGCAATCGCACGCTGCTCTAGAATTGATGGACGCACTTTGACGACTTTAAATTTAGTAATATCGCCGCCAAATTCATGCAGGCGTTTGGCTGCCCAGGGTGACATAATGGTGTGTAGATAACGTGGGTTAATGCCATATTCATTAGCAAGCAGTTCACCATCTTCTTCTAAATCAAACAAAGAGAAAGGATGATCATTAACTGGGCTTATCACGCCATTGGCGCTCAGCACATAAATCGGCATTTGTTGCATTAAGGCTTTGAGCTTTTCAGCCAGTGAGGATTTACCCCCCCCAACAGGACCAAGTAAGTATAGAATTTGTTTGCGCTCTTCAAGGCCTTGCGCAGCATGTTTGAGGTAAGAGACGATTTGCTCAATCGCTTCTTCCATGCCATAAAAATGCTCAAAAGGTTTGTAACGGGCAATAACACGGTTTGAAAAAATACGACTTAAACGTGGATCTTGCGCCGTATCGATAATTTCAGGTTCGCCAATTGCCATGAGAAGGCGCTCAGCTGCATTGGCATAAGCGCTTTTATCTTGTTTGCATAACTGTAGAAATTCTTGTAATGAGAGTTCTTCATGCTTCGCCGCTTCATAGCGGGATTGATAATGGTCAAAAATGCTCATGGTCTTCCCCTTATCTGACTTGGGATGCTTGTTTTTTAATCATCCTATCAATTTAAGATTAGTCAGATTTTGAGCTTTTGCTAAATTTTTAATTGATAATGAGAGACTTAATTACATAGATCGCAATTTTTTGACAGATCGCAAAGGTATTAAAAATAAAAAAACCACCTATAAAAAGGTGGCTTAAAATCACTTTGTGGTATGAGTGTGAGATACAATCAATTCATACTTTTGACTTAAGAGGCAAGAATTTGTGCCAACTCAGTGCTAGATAAGTGATATTGACGTGGGCATTGACGCCATGTTGTTAACATGCGGCTATACTTTTCAGTCATAGGAACTTGTGCGTTGAAGTAATGGGTTTCATCAGCAAACTGCGGATACATGCCTTCACTGTCAACTAAGAAGCGCACATAGTTAACCGCTTGATGTTCAGTTGCAATATCAAAACCTAAGAAGGCTAGGCGGCGCTCATCAATGTTCGCTTGATCTGCAGCAGAAAGCATTTTGTATGATTCTTGCATCGCATGATGCATTTCCATCACCTCAATGACACTACGGCACTCGCTTTCAGTGAGTTTACCAAAGTTTTTGTCTAGTTCACGCATTTGCAGGCCATAGCCACGCTCAACAATCATTTGCAGACGCTCATATTGCGCAGCGCTTTCTGGCTCAAGCTTTGCCATGATTTTATATTGATTTGATAAGATCAAACGCTGTGCATTGGTCATTTCCATAATCTAGATTTCCTCACATGTATTCAATTATTAATAGGCAATATTGTTGTGATATTGGCTTAGAATGCCTTTTACCATTTCCATGGTGTCTTTGCTTGGTGGACTAACCCCTTCAAGTGGGTAATCGTGACCCAGCGCTTCCCATTTATGCGCGCCTAATTTGTGATAAGGCAGAAGTTCAATCTTTTCGATATTATCCATATCTTTAATGAACTCACCCAAGCGATGGGCATTGGTTTCATCATCGGTATAACCTGGCACCACCACATAACGGATCCAAGTGGTTTGACCGATTTTATGTAAGTAACGGGCAAAATCTAAGGTGCGCTTATTTGACACGCCAATAAATTCTTGGTGGACCTCATCGTCCATATGCTTAAGATCAAGCATCACAAGATCAGACACTTCTAAGACTTCATCAATCACTTCTGTGTGCTTACGAATATATCCATTGGTATCAAGGCAAGTATGGATGCCTTCAGCGTGCGCTGCACGGAATAAGTCACGCACAAATTCAGGTTGCAGCATAGCTTCGCCACCAGAGCAGGTGATGCCGCCGCCAGATGCATTCATAAAGTGACGATAAGATTTTGCTTCCGTAATAATTTCTTCAACTGAGACTTCCTTACCATCATGAGTGTCCCAAGTATCTCGGTTATGACAATACATGCAGCGCATTAAGCAGCCTTGGGTAAACACGATAAAGCGGATCCCAGGACCATCGACGGTGCCACAGGTTTCATAAGAATGGATGCGACCAGTAGTAGACATAATGTAATCTCTTGCAAAGGCAAAGTAGTGTATCAGATACCCTTAATTTTATTACAAAATAAGGTTTTAAGATAGCTTTCTTTGGTAATTGAATACCACTTAGGAGGGTGTTTTATGATGAAAAAAAGCTCCACCCGAAGGCAGAGCTTACTACTCAATCAATCTAAATTTTAAAGCAATGCTTCAATTATAGAGATTCAGTGAAAGTACGTGCGATAACGTCTTGTTGCTGCTCTTTAGTTAAAGAGTTGAAGCGAACTGCGTAACCAGAAACACGGATTGTTAGCTGAGGATAGTTCTCAGGGTGTTTCACTGCATCTTCTAACGTTTCACGGTTAAGAACGTTCACGTTAAGGTGTTGACCACCTTCGATGCTTGCTTCGTGGTGGAAATAACCATCCATTAGACCAGCAAGGTTAGCACGTTGTTGTGCTTCTTCTTTACCAAGTGCGTTAGGAACGATAGAGAAAGTATAAGAAATACCATCTTGAGCGTCCGCAAACGGTAGTTTAGCAACTGAAGTTAGTGATGCTACAGCACCTTTTTCGTCACGACCGTGCATTGGGTTAGCACCTGGAGCAAATGGCGCGCCAGCACGACGACCGTCAGGTGTGTTACCAGTTTTCTTACCATATACCACGTTTGAAGTGATAGTTAGGATAGATTGTGTTGGGATTGCATCACGGTAAGTTTTTAGCTGACGGATCTTGTTCATGAATACACGTACAAGTTCACAAGCGATGTCATCTACACGTGCGTCGTTGTTACCGAATTTAGGATAATCACCCTCGATTTCGAAATCAACTGCTACGCCGTCTTCGTCACGAACAGGTTTAACTGTTGCGTATTTGATTGCAGATAGTGAGTCAGCTGCAACAGAAAGACCAGCAATACCACAAGCCATTGTACGACGTACGTCACGGTCATGAAGTGCCATTAGCGAAGCTTCATAGCTGTATTTGTCGTGCATGTAGTGGATTGAGTTCAATGCAGTCACGTATTGTTTTGCAAGCCAATCCATGAAGTGGTCCATCTTGTCCCAAAGTTCATCATAGTCAAGAACTTCAGAAGTGATTTTGTCCATTTTAGGACCCACTTGGATTTTAAGCTTCTCATCGATACCACCGTTGATGGTATAAAGCATAGTTTTTGCAAGGTTAGCACGAGCACCGAAGAACTGCATTTGCTTACCAACAACCATTGGAGATACACAACAAGCGATTGCGTAGTCATCAGATTGTAGGTCAGGGCGCATTAGGTCATCGTTTTCATACTGGATAGATGAAGTATCGATAGACACTTTCGCACAGAAGCGTTTGAAGCCGTCAGGTAGTTGCTCAGACCAAAGTACAGTGATGTTTGGCTCTGGGCTTGGACCCATAGTGTATAGGCTGTTTAGGAAACGGAAGTTTGTACGTGTAACAAGTGTACGTCCGTCAAGACCCATACCACCCATAGACTCAGTTGCCCAGATTGGGTCACCAGAGAATAGCTCATCATATTCAGGCGTACGTAGGAAACGAACCATACGTAGTTTCATGACGAAGTGGTCAACCATTTCTTGTGCTTGTTCTTCAGTTAGAAGACCAGCAGCAATATCACGCTCAACATAGATGTCTAGGAAAGTCGAAGTACGACCAAGAGACATAGCTGCGCCGTTTTGAGATTTAACAGCAGCTAGGTAACCGAAGTAAGTCCATTGGATTGCTTCTTGAGCTGTTTCAGCTGGGCGACCGATGTCACAACCATATTTAGCAGCCATTTCTTTGATTTGACCAAGTGCACGATGCTGCTCAGCGATTTCTTCGCGAAGTTGCATAGTTGCAGTTAGGTCTTCGCCATTTTCAAAACGCTCTTGAAGCGAAGTGAATTGTGCGAATTTGTCTTTCATTAAGAAATCAATACCATATAGCGCAACGCGACGGTAATCACCAATGATACGACCACGGCCATATGCATCAGGAAGACCTGTTAGAACGCCAGATTTACGACATTTCATGATGTCAGGAGTATAGATATCGAAAACACCTTGGTTGTGTGTTTTACGGTATTCTGTGTAGATTTTCTTAACTTGAGGATCTAGTTCACGATCGTATGCTTTGCACGAACCTTCAACCATACGAATACCACCATTAGGGATAATCGCACGTTTTAGGGGAGCATCAGTTTGAAGACCAACGATTGTTTCTAAATCTTTTTCGATGTAGCCAGCGTCGTGAGCTGTAATCGTAGAAATGACAGAGGTGTCGAAATCAAGAGGCGCATGAGTTGAGTTCTCAATTTTAATGCCTTCCATTACTTTCGCCCAAAGCTTATTAGTTGCTTCAGTACCCTCAGAAACTAGGAAAGACTCATCACCTTCATAAGGTGTGTAGTTTTTTTGAATGAAATCACGAACGTTTACTTCGTTTTGCCAGTCACCTGCAGCAAAACCTTCCCAAGCTTTAGCAAATTGCTCTGCCATGATAAACCTACCTTTGTAGTAGAAAAAACACATGTTCACAGTACTCTTGATGGCACACGCGAACATACTCTGAAAAATAATTATAGCTATACCCGCTTCTAATGCGAACTTAACAGATAAAGATAACAAACATATTAAAGCTGATAATCTATAGCTATAACTATTCTTACAAATCTATCATCCATGAGAGTAAGAACCTTCTTCTAAACAGCCTTTCAACTAAATTTGAAAGTTTGTTTGTTTCCTTGAACGAGAACAAGAGTAACAACATGATTTAGGAAATGATTTGATCTGGATCATTTTTTCCTGTCTTTTGTAATAAATTAACCTTATATTATTATTCTTTAGAGGTATACGTAAAAAGAAGTATGAAGATACGCTTGTTTTTATGAAATAAAATTACTAAAAGCAGGTTTTTATAGCCTCTGCTTGTATCACTTAACGCTTGATTTTATTGTGGATATTGCACATGTAAGGTTAATTTAATGCTGTCTTATTATTTAAGAGAGTATAGAAAGCTATATAGATGTTGCAAGCGAACAGTGTAAGGCAGAATCGGTATATCAGTCTATGCTTAGATAAGATCAAGCTGCGGCACGGATGTCGCGTTTGATCGTATTAAAAGGAATAAAAAGTTAAAAAACGCAAAATAAGTATTGAATTAAGTTTTATTTCTTATATTATGCATAATTATTCACTAAAAACGATTGCGTCATACAGGGAGTTCGTTTATGCCACAGTCCCCAGCATTAGAAATTAATGACTTACATAAAACATTCGGTGAGAATCAAGTCTTAAAAGGGATCTCACTTTCTGCAAATAAAGGGGATGTGATTTCTATCATTGGCTCTTCTGGTTCAGGAAAAAGTACCTTTCTACGTTGTATCAACTTGCTTGAAACCCCAACATCAGGCGATATCATTGTTGATGGTGAGCTGATTGAAATGAAACAAGACAAGAAGCTTGGCGCATTACCTGCCAATCCAAAGCAAGTGCAACGCATTCGTTCTCGTCTTGCGATGGTTTTCCAAAGTTTTAACTTGTGGTCGCATCTAACTGTTTTAGAAAATGTGATTGAAGCGCCAATTCATGTTTTAGGCGTACCACGCGCACAAGCAATTGAAAATGCAGAGTTGCTTTTGAAAAAAGTTGGCCTTTATGAACGTAAGAATCATTATCCTGGGCACTTGTCTGGTGGCCAGCAACAACGCGCTGCGATTGCGCGTGCGCTAGCGGTTGATCCTGAAGTGATGCTTTTTGATGAGCCAACCTCTGCGCTTGACCCTGAGCTTGTGGGTGAAGTGCTTGGCGTTATGCGTGATTTGGCAGAAGAAGGGCGCACCATGCTTGTAGTGACCCATGAAATGGCATTTGCGCGTGATGTATCAAGTAAAGTGATGTTTTTACACCAAGGTTTAGTGGAAGAGCAAGGCGCGCCAGAAGAGCTATTTAATAACCCGAAATCTGAGCGTTTAAAACAATTTATCTCGTCCGTTTATTAATTCATATTTATGCATAAATAATCTGTGATATAAGATGAGTAATTATAAGTAAATAAATGGCTTACGGATAATCACTTGCTATTTAGGTGTTATTTTATTACAACATTAAATACTCAACATAAAGATTGAGTGAAATTTATAAAAAAGAACAACACAACAATTACCTTAAGGAGTTCACAATGAAAAAATGGATTTTAGCTGCAGCCGTAGCATCAACGCTGGTTTCGGGCATGAGCATGGCAAAAGAGTGGAAAACGATTCGCTTTGGTGTGGAAGGCGCTTACCCTCCGTTTAGCAAAACAGAAACTGATGGCAGTGTAACAGGCTTTGATGTGGATATTGCAAACGCGCTGTGTAAGCAAATGGAAGCAGAATGTAAGATTGTTCCACAAGATTGGGATGGCATGATCCCATCACTGCTTGCGCGTAAATTTGACGGTATCATCGCTGCGATGTCGATTACCGAAGAGCGTAAAACTAAAGTTGATTTCACAAACAAATATGCTTTGGTACCAAACAAGTATATCGCGAAAAAAGATGCCAATCTTGACTTCACAGAAGAAGGTATGAAAGGCATGAAAATCGGTGTGCAACGTGCAACTACGCATGATAAATACCTAACAGACACTTATGGCGACAATGTTGAAGTAGTACGTTACGGCACATTCGATGAAGCATATCTTGATCTTGCAAACGGTCGTATCCAAGCTGTCCTTGGTGATGCATCAGCACTACAAAGTGGTGTATTAGATAAAGAAGGCGGCGAAGGTTACGAGTTTGTTGGTCCATCACTGACAGATCCTAAATGGTTTGGTGAAGGTTTCGGTATTGCAACGCGTAAGCAAGATAAAGACTTAACAGAGCAGTTAAATAAAGCAATCGAAGCGATCCGTGCTGACGGTACTTATGATGAGATTGCGAAAAAATACTTTAGCTATGATGTTTATGGTGACTAAACCTTGCTGACCATCAAGTTTTAATATTTGGTGAGCAAAGCAAACTGCCGCAGTGTTTTTTACTTCTGTGGCAGGATAAAGGATCTAGATCTTAGGATTTAGATCCTTACATACTCATGTAATATAATAAAAATTATTTTAAATATGTTAGATTTTCTACAAGGCTATGAAGCCTCGATTTTAAAAGGCGCTTGGGTCACAGTTGAAGTGGCGTTAGTTTCGCTTGTGCTTGCCGTTTTGTTTGGCCTATTGGGCGCGGTGGCAAAAATGTCTTCCAATCGCTGTTTGCGAATGGTTGCCACAACCTATACGACAATTATTCGTGGTATCCCCGATCTTGTGCTGATGATGCTGATCTTCTTTGGCGGTCAAGTCATGCTCAACAATAGCTTATACAGTTTAAATGAAACCTTTAATGCTTGGTTTTCTACCCCAGATAATTATGTTCAATACCTTCCAGATTATATAGACGTTAGCCCTTATGCGGCTGGTGTGTTAACCCTTGGCTTTATTTTCGGTGCTTATATGGCCGAAACCTTTCGTGGTGCGATGCTTGCGGTTGATCGCGGCGAACTTGAAGCGGCTACTGCTTATGGCATGTCCCCTTGGCAACGCTTTCACCGTGTGATGTTTCCACAAATGGTACGTCACGCACTGCCTGGCTTTGGTAATAACTGGCTGGTGCTACTTAAAACCACAGCTTTAGTTTCAATTATTGGCCTTGAAGACATGGTTCGAACTGGCGCACTCGCAGCAGGTTCTACCAAGATGCCGTTTACTTTTTATATGACGGTGGCGGTGATTTTCTTATTTTTCACCAGTATATCAACTGCGCTTTTGAAAGTCCTTGAGCGTAAATATGCGATCGCAGGAAGGTAGGTGATGGATTTTTCAGTAATTATTGATAGCTTACCGCTTTATGTGAGTGGCATGTGGACCACGCTTTGGCTGGTGGCCGTTTCCCTCGTGATTGGTTTAGTCCTTGCGGTTCCGACGGCGCTGGCGCGTGACAGTCGCTTTATGCCGGTTCGTTTGGTCAGTTGGAGTTATAGTTATTTCTTTCGTGGCACGCCACTTTTGATTCAGCTTTACCTTATTTATTATGGGATGGATCAGTTTGTTGCGGTGAAGGGCACTTTATGGGAAAACGCTTGGTTCTGCGCTATTGTTGCATTCTCGCTTAATACAGGGGCTTATACCTCAGAAATTATTCGCGGCGCGATTGCTGGCCTGCCAAGTGGTGAAGTGGAAGCTGCAAAAGCTTATGGGATGACGCCATTTAAGACGTATACGCGTATTATTTTGCCAAGTGCATTGCGTCGCGCACTGCCTGCATACAGTAATGAAGTTATATTTATGCTGCACGGCTCAGCGATTGCAGGGATTGTCACCATTTTAGACTTAACCGGTGTGGCACGTTTGGTTAACTCGCGTTATTACGCACCGTTTGAGGCTTACTTAACGGCTGGCTTATTCTATATGATCTTAAGTATGAGCTTGATTTGGCTATTTAAGCGCGCTGAAACGAAACTGCTCGCACATATGCGTCCCGTGGCTTAAGTTTAACTCAATACTATATATTTAGAAGGCGTCCTTGAGGCGTCTTTTTTGTTTATATGTTCCAATAAAAAAAGGTACAGCGAATCACTGTACCTTCTTCTTTATCAAGTAAACTTGTTTTTACTTAGCGTTTAAATCTTTCACCGATGCACGCTCAACCAACTCAGGTTGCATTTCAAACGTGCGTGGCTCGTGATCTTTATCTTTAATACGCGCCAGCAAAATCTCAAGCGCAGTTTTACCCGCGCGACGTTTTGGTTGGTGAATCGTTGTCAGCGGTGGCGAGAAATAAGGCGTTAAATCGATATTGTCATAGCCAATCACAGAAATATCTTCTGGTATGCGGATGCCGGCTTGCTGTAAACGACTCATCAGGCCCATTGCCATAATGTCGTTAAAACAGAAAATCGCAGTAGGTCGCTCCTTCATTGCAATGATTTTTTCAGCAGCAATCACAGCCGTATCACATTCAAAGTTACCTTCTAAAATCCAATCTTGGTTAAATTCTAGATTTGCTTCTTCATGCGCACGCTTAAAGCCACGAATACGCTCAATACATGCCACTTTATCAAAGTGACCACTCAGGCATGCAATCTTAGTATGACCCTTTTCAATCAGATACTTAGTTGCTAGATAGCCGCCTTCTTCTGAATTATCAATGATCTTATCCGCTTTTGAGTTCTCAGGGCCCCAGTCCATAATTACTTTTGGAATATCTGGGTGGGCATCAAGCATCTTGCAAAGATCTTCTGTTAAATCTGAGCACATCACAAGCAAACCATCGACACGTTTGCCTGCAAGCATACGGATATAGTCACGTTGCTTTTCAAAAATGCCGCCAGTATTACACAAAATCAAAGTGTAACCTTGACGATAGCAATAGCTCTCAACGCCATCGATCACTTCCGCAAAAAAAGGGTTATTGGATTGGGTCACTAACATGCCAATCGTGCTTGTCGTATTACATTTTAAGCTACGCGCCACAGCGCTCGGTGCATAATTTAATTCTTCAACAGCATCCATCACTTTTTTCTGTGTGGTTTCTGCGACGAAACGAGTTTTGTTAATCACGTGAGAAACGGTTGTGGTGGACACACCAGCAATGCGCGCGACATCTTTAATTGTTGCCATAAATAATCCTCATACCAATACATCTAGGCTAGATGTGGGATCAGTATGTTTAAAGTATAAGAAATTATGAAAGCACAGCCGCACTTGTTTAAGACAATGAGTAGTAAAAGTTACTTATCAGAAAAGAAAATACCGCCCAAGATTAGAGCGGTATGGCTAGCTTTCAATTAAGAAGCGTATATTAATGGGAAAAAGTCGATAAAACAATTATTTTCTGTGACTTTTATCACAATGCAAACGATTTCGTGGTGATTTATTGTGCCACTTCCTCTGAAGTGTTTGAATCAGGAGCGATTTGTTCTGTCACCTGATTTTGCTCGGTTGGCGTATCCATGACTGCCTCTTGTGATTCATCCGCCATCGGAGTTGCTTGCATGCTTTCTGTGTTATCGAGCGAGACATCACCACGAATATTTGACCACCAACGGCCGAGCTGCTCATACCAAAAACGTTCACTTTGTTCTAAATATTTAGCTTTCAGGGAATATTTCTCCCAAGGCTGCTGGATATTGGTATGTGCAAGGTAGTTGGTTGGCGCTGGAATAGGATCAAGCCCTGCGTCTTTAAACTCCATCATCGCGCGCGGCATGTGACTGGCCGAGGTCACTAAAACAAGACTTTTATCTTTGACATATAGCGCTGCTTGTCGGGCTTCTTCGTAGGTATCTTTTGGCGTTTCCAACAAGACAATTGAAGACTTTGAGACCCCAAGAGAGAGCGCAATATTAGCCATCACGCGGGCATTACTCAGCTCACTACCATTGGCATAGCCAGATAAAATCAGCTTGGAATTTGGATACATACGTAAGATACGTATCCCTTCAACGAGTCGCATTAAGCCTGAACGTGAGATTTCTGAAGTGATAGGCAATTCATCATCCAGCACGTGTCCACTGCCCATTACCATAATAAAATCAACTGGTTTTTCAACAGGTAAAAAACCGCGATATTCACGTTCAGTCGGCATTAAAAGGTTAGATGAAACAGGTTGAAATGAGAGCAGAAAAAATCCGAGTAAACAGCTAAAAGTAAGGCTGACACCTATGCGACGAAAGCGACTAAAAGTGATCAGCCAAAGTCCGATAAAGCCTATGATAAGTAACAAGGGTATAGGCATGATCAAAGAGGCAAAAACTTTTTTAAGTTCAAACATGGATGAGTATTCCTAAAGGGAGTAATGAAAGGTTTTTGAGCGCAATAAAGTCGCTAATATAGCATGAAAAATAATGTTTTTGTGACACTGATTGTATAGAATAATGCGTTTTGAGACGCGATCTAGCAATAAAAGCTCCTTTTATAACAAAAATGCGCGTCGCTTTGTTCAAATTGCCGAGGATAAAATGACCCAAGCTCCCCAAGATAGAAACTTTGACGGCATTGCTCAAAAGTTTGCCCAAAATATCTATGGATCCGATAAAGGTGACATCAGACAAAGTATCCTCTGGCAAGATTTAACCCCAGTATTAGAATCCCTAAGCCAAGCAAAAGGGCAGCAGGCCTTGCATGTGCTCGATGCGGGAGGCGGCTTAGCCCAAATGTCACAGTTAATTGCAAAACTTGGGCATCAAGTGCATTTGTGCGATTTATCGAGTGAGATGCTTGCGTTGGCATCACAAGAAATTGAGCGTCAAGGCTTAACTTCCCAATACAGTATCACGAATTGCGCGATTCAAGACTTGCCGGCTCAGGCGATCAATAAAGCAGATTTGATTTTATTTCATGCTGTCATGGAGTGGCTTGCCGATCCGCGCGCTGTGCTTGAGCATTTGATTAAGCATATGCAACCTCACGCAATTATCTCAGTGCTTTTTTATAATCAACATGGCTTAGTGATGAAAAATATTCGCTGTGGCAATTTGCCGCATATTTTAGCCGGAATGCCGCATAAAAAACGTTTTAAGCTTCAACCGACGCAAGGTTTATATCCAGAAGATGTATTGTCTTGGCTTGATGCCAATGAATTAACTTTACTCGGTAAATCAGGGGTGCGCTGCGTCAGTGATTATATTGGCGATCAAAAATATATGGGCGATTACACCGAGCAAGATGTGTTGGCGCTTGAGCAGCAACTTTGTCGACAAGAACCTTATGCTTCCCTTGGACGTTACATGCATTTATGGGCGCAAAAGGCGTAAAAAATGACCACTTAAACTGATTTTTTACCCAAGTTTTACATTCATACGAATTTGCAGTAAAAAAGAAACTCGACTCGTGCTAGAGTGACAGGGTTTAATGAATTTATCCCTTAGTTGAGCGGGCAAGTAAGCGCCTCACCTAAGTAGACTGCAACCAAAGCAGAATCAAGAAAGACAGGAAAAACAATGCATGAAATAACACCCACTTTATCTGAGCAACCTATAGATGAGTTGGTCACTTGGGTGAAGCAAAATGATTTCTCATTGAACCTCTCCCCTGAGCGTTTGGCATTTTTGATTGCCATTGCGGTGCTCAGTGCGGAAAGCTTTGATGAAGAATTAGGCGAAGGAGAGCTACATGATGCATTTGCAATTGTGAGCAAGCTTTTTCCCGACACGGCAGGGCCATCCGCCTTTCGCGCTAATAATGCAATCAATGACTTAGTGAGCTCACGTTTGATGAGCCGTTTTGTCAGTGAAGTCACGGAAGGGGCGAGTATTTATCGTTTATCCCCACTTGGGATGGCGATCAGTGATTATTATGTGCGCCACCGTGAATTTTCTAAACTCAAACTCTCGATCCAACTTTCCATGCTTGCCGATGAAATGAGCAAAGCGGTGAATGCTGCGCAAGTGGCGAACACGGTAGAAGATTGGCGTAAGAATGTTTATGGCGTGCTGAAATACTCAGTTGGCGAGATTTTTGATCGCATCGATTTAAACCAACGCGTGATGGATGAGCAGCAGCAAGAGGTGAAAACCCAAATTGCTGAGCTGTTAAATCAAGGTTGGCGTGAAGCGATTTCAAACTGTGAGCAGCTCTTAAGTGAAACCTCAGACACCTTGCGCGAGTTGCACGACACACTGCAAGCGGCAGGCGATGACTTACAGACGCAAATTATTGATATTCAGCAGATCATTTATCATCAAAGTGAGCTCGAGTTTATTGATAGTTTGCTGTTTTCACTGCAAATGAAGCTAGATCGGATCACAAGTTGGGGCCAGCAAACGATAGATTTATGGATTGGCTATGATCGCCACGTGCATAAGTTTATTCGTACCGCTATCGATATGGATCAAAACCGAGCCTTTAGTCAGCGTCTGCGTCAATCGGTGAAAGATTATTTCGATATGCCTTGGTATCTCACTTACGCCAGCGCAGACAGACTGCTGGATATGCGTGATGAAGCCATGGTGCTGCGCAATGATGAAGTCACAGGTCAGCTTCCAAGCGCCCTTGAGTTTGAATCCATTGACAGGGTGCATGATGAGCTCAATGAGCGCATTGCTGCCATGCTCACGGTGCACAAAGAAACCGGTGAGCCAATTGATTTAGCCTGCCTCTTACGTGATTATCTTGCGCAACACGAACAAGCACAACATTTTGATCTCACTAGAATATTAATTGATAACGCGGTCAAACTGGGTTATAGCGAAGCGGATTACCGCGCAATTCAGCCAAACTGGCAAGCAATTAATGATTTTGGTGCAAAGGTACAAGCAAATGTCATCGACAAATACTGATTTTGAATTTTCTAAACGTCTAGCCAAAGCGATTGCAAACCCGCTATTTCCGGCGCTAGATAGCCAATTACGCGCAGGTCGCCATATTTCTATCGATGATATGGATAATCATGCACTGTTAAGTGATTTTGAGAACGAGCTGTCAAATTTTTATCAAAGATATAACGTGGAGTTGGTGCGTGCGCCAGAAGGTTTCTTCTATTTACGTCCACGTTCGACCTCGCACATTCGCCGCAGCGTTTTATCTGAAATGGATATGCTAGTCGGCAAGGTATTGTGTTATTTATACCTTAGCCCTGAGCGTTTAGCTCACGAAGGTATTTTTACCAATCAAGAGCTATATGAAGAGCTGCTGACTCTGTGTGATGAACCTAAGCTGATGAAACTTGTGACCAATCGCGCCACAGGTTCGGACTTAGATAAAGAAAAGCTATTTGAGAAAGTGCGCGCTGCATTGCGCCGTTTACGCTCGATTGGGATGATTTTACCGGTCGGTGAAGATGGCAAGTTTCGCATCAGTGAAGCGGTTTTTCGTTTCGGCGCCGATGTGCGTGTGGGCGATGATGCGAAAGCTGCGCAATTACGCCTTATTCGTGATGGTGAAGCCGTGGTGCATACCGAAGCGCCAACCCAAAATAGCTTGGACTTAGCAGATCAAGCAAGCGATGCTGAAGATGAAGATCTTGAGCAAGATGAGACAAATCAAGAGACAAACGCAAATCAAGCAGGTGAGTTATGATCGCGCGCGGTAAATATCAATCTTTAACTATGGTCAATTGGAATGGCTTTTTTGCGCGAACCTTTGACATTGATAACTTAGTCACAACCTTATCTGGCGGTAACGGCGCAGGTAAATCCACCACCATGGCGGCATTTATCACCGCGCTTATTCCCGATCAAAGCTTGCTTCATTTCCGTAATACTACCGAAGCGGGCAGCTCAAGCGCATCGCGCGATAAGGGCCTGTTTGGTAAGCTTCAGCCAGGCACTTGTTATGCTAGTTTAGATATCGTCAACTCACGCAATCAGCGTTTAATTTTTGCGGTGAAACTACAACAAGTGGCAGGGCGTGATAAGAAAGTCGACATCAAACCTTTCTTAATCCAAGGTCTGCCAAGTGAGGTCAAACCGACGCAAGTGTTTGTCGAAACTTTATCTGATACGGCGGCGCGCGTGCGTCCACTCGATGAGCTCAAGCAATCCCTTGAAAGCTACCCAGAAGTTCAATTTAAGACATTTAACTCGGTCACTGATTATCACAGCCTGATGTTTGATATGGGCGTGTTGCCGAAGAAATTGCGTAACACCAGTGACAGATCAAAATTCTATCGCTTGATTGAAGCCTCGCTATACGGCGGGATCTCAAGTGCGATCACCCGTTCATTACGTGATTACTTATTGCCGCAAAATGGCGGGGTAAAAAAAGCTTTCCAAGATATGGAATCTGCGCTGCGTGAAAACCGCATGACACTTGAAGCGATTAAAACCACCCAAGCTGATCGTGATCTTTTCAAACATTTGATTTTAGAATCAACCAACTATGTGGCGGCGGATTATATGCGCCACGCCAATGAACGACGCATCAAGCTTGAGCAAACCTTGGCACTGCGCAGTGAGTTAATGCAGTCACGCAGCCAATTGATCAGTCAAAATAATCTGATTAATGAGCTGACCCAAGCCTTGTCTGAGCTGACAGAACAAGAGTCGAGTCTTGAGCAAGATCACCAAGGCGCAGCGGATCACTTCCAATTGGTGCAAAATGCCTTGCGCCAGCAAGAAAAAATCACTCGTTATCAAGATGATCTCGATGAGCTTTCTGAGCGTTTAGAAGAGCAAATCATGGTGGTCGAAGAGGCAAGTGAGCAGGTGGAAGAAGCCAGCGAACAAGCCATGCTGTTTGAAGATGAAGTGGATAGTTTAAAATCGCAATTAGCCGACTATCAGCAAGCATTGGATGTGCAGCAAACTCGCGCTTTGCAATATAACCAAGCGATCAGCGCTTTGGAAAAAGCGAAAACCTTAATTGCGGATGATACGCTAAGTGTTGACAATGTTAGCGCGAAAATGAGCGAGCTTGAAGCTTCGCAAAACGCGGCGACAGAGCAAGTATTAAGCCTTAAACATAAGCTTGATATGGTGTCAAAAGTTAGCCAGCAGTTTGAAACCGCGTTTGAGTTGGTGAAACAAATTGCGCCGACAGCAAGTCGTGACAATGCCGCGGCAGAGGCCAAAGCACTACTTGAAAAATTCCAAGTGGCGAAACAGTGGCAGCAAAATGAAAGCCAATGGCGCGCCCAGCATAAAGACTTGAGCCGTCAACTGGCAGAGCAAGACAAAGCCCAAGCATTACTTCGCACTTACGCTCAAGATCATCAGCAAATTATTGATAGCCAAGACACGCTTGAACTTGAACAAGAACGTTTACAAGAAGTGAGCGAAACCTTAGCCCAGTCGCTTGAGCAAGCCCGTGACAAGCAGGGCGATCTAAAGCGCGCGCAAGCGGATTTAAATCAGCAAATTAATGAGCTATCAAAAATTGCCCCAAGTTGGATCCAAGCTAGCGAAGCATTAGAGCAATTGCGTGAGCAAAGTGGCGCTGAGCTTTTAGATAGCCAAAGCGTGATGAGCCAAATGCAGCTGATCCTTGAAGAGGAAAAACAGCTCACCGCTGCGCAAGCGACTTTAGGTCAAAAACGCACGGAATTAGATCAAGAAATTGATCGCCTTGCATCGCCATCTGGCGTCTCGGATCCGCGTTTAAAATCTCTAGCCGATACTCTTGGCGGCGTGCTGTTATCTGAAATTTATGATGACATTACAATTGATGATGCGCCATATTTTAGCGCCATGTATGGCCCTGCGCGTCACGGTATTGTGGTGTCTGATCTTGACGGCATTGAAGAGAAACTTTCAAGCCTTGATGATTGCCCAGATGATGTGTATATCATTGAAGGGGATGTGGATGCATTTGATGACAGCAGCTTTAATGCGAGTGAAATCGAAGGCGCCGTGTGTGTACGTTTAAATGAGCGTCAAATTCGTTATTCACGTCTGCCACAAATTCCTTTGTTTGGCCGCGCGGCGCGTGAAGATCGCTTAGCCTTATTGCGTGATGAGCGTGAGCAAGTCCAAGAGTCGTATGCCAAAGCTTCCTTTGACGCGCAAAAGCAGCAGCGTTTATATCAAAGCTTTAATCAGTTTGTTTCCAAGCATATTCAAATTGCCTTTATTGCCGATCCTGAAGCGCAAATTAAAACCGCGCGTGATGCATTGAGCCAAAACCAAGCGCAAGTGAGTAAGGTCAGCGAGAAAATTGAGCAAATCCGTAGCCAAATTAGCAGCACGCAACAAGGTCTAAATCAGCTTGGTCAATTGGCAAGTCTTATCCACTTGGTGGAAGATGATACCATTGGCGCGCGTTTGGATGAGCTAAATGAGAAATTAGCTGAGTATGAAACCTATCAAGTGTATCTGCAAAATCATCAGCGTCAGCTTGAAAAACTCGCGCCGATTGTGCAAGCACTGGATGCGGATCCGCAAGCATTTAGCAGCATTGAAGCAGCATATAAAGAAGCGGATCAGTCGCTGCAACAAATCAAAACTAGCTTGTTTGCTTTGTCTGATGTGTATGAGCGTCGTCATCACTTTACTTACCTTGACTCGATTGACTTGGTCAATAAGAGCAGTGAGTTAAGTGAGCAGCTAAAAGCTAAGCTTGCCGCCGCCGAAGTGAAAAAACAAAGCACCCGCGCAAGTTTAAAACAAGCGCAAATGAAGTTTGGTGAGTACAACCAAGTGTTGGCATCGCTTAAATCTTCTTATCAAGCTAAGCAAGAGACAGTGCAAGAGTTCCGTCAAGAGCTCGTAGCCTATGGGATCAGCGTTTCAGAAGATGCGTTAGAGCAAGCGCAAATGCGCAAAGATGCTTTGTATGAGCGCTTGAGCCAAAATCGTAATCAAAAACGCGACCATGAACGCACATTGACTGCGACAGAGCTTGAGGTGAAAACCCTTGCCAAGCGTGTGAAGAAGGTTCAAAAAGATTACCAAGCGTTGCGCACTTATGTGGTCAATGCCAAAGCTGGCTGGTGCTCAGTGTTGAAACTGGCGCGAGATCATGATGTCGAGCGTCGTTTGCATCGCCGTGAACTGGCGTACCTTTCTGATAATGAGCTACGCTCCATGTCGGATAAAGCGCTCGGTGCACTGCGTATTGCGGTCGCGGATAACGAAACCTTACGTGACGCATTACGCGGCTCTGAAGATGCAGCCTATCCTGAACGTAAAGTGCTGTTTTATATTGCCGTTTATCAGCATCTACGTGAGCGAATTCGCCAAGATATTATCCATACCAATGATCCAGTCGAAGCGATCGAAGAGATGGAAGTGGAGCTGGCGCGTTTAACCGAAGAGCTATCTATGCGTGAAAATCGCTTGGCAATGAGCTCAAAATCGGTCGCGAGCATCATCGAGAAAACTATCTTACGTGAGCAAAATCGCATCCGTATGCTCAACCAAGGCTTGTCGAATATCTCGTTCGGACAAGTGCGCGGTGTGCGCTTGAATGTGAATGTGCGCCAAAGCCATGAAACCTTATTGGCTGGCTTGCAACAAGAGCAAGAGCATCAAGATTTATTTGATAATGCGAACCTGACCTTCTCTGAAGCGATGGCGAAACTCTTCCAACGTGTGAACCCGCATATTGATATGGGACAACGTTCGGCGCAAGTGCTAGGTGAAGAGCTACTTGATTATCGTAACTATCTTGAGCTGAGCATTGAGGTGAACCGTGGCAGCGAAGGCTGGCTTCAAGCTGAATCTGGCGCATTGTCAACGGGTGAGGCGATTGGTACCGGTCAGTCTATCTTGCTGATGGTGGTGCAAAGCTGGGAAGAAGAGTCACGTCGTCTGCGCAGTAAAGACATAGTGCCTTGTCGCTTGCTCTTCTTAGATGAAGCGGCGCGTTTGGATACCAAATCGATAAACACCTTGTTTGAATTGTGTGAGCGTTTGGACATGCAACTTCTGATTGCAGCGCCTGAGAATATCAGTCCAGAGCGTGGCACAACCTATAAGCTCGTGCGTAAAATCTTTAAAGATCATGAGCATGTGCATGTGGTTGGCTTAAAAGGCTTTGGTCAAGCCCCAGTCAATGCATTGGAAGATACTAGCTCGGAAGTTGAAGCGAGTTAATCAAGACAGGTTAAGCTTGGCTCAAATTTGGGCCAAGTTTCACTAAAAATGCCCAAGTCTAAAAGCGTGATGCTTTCTTCGACTTGGGCATTTTTGTATGTGACGATTAAGCGCGAGCGTTTAGCACATTTAAAAGTTTTAACGCATGTTCAGCAAGCTCTAACCCTTCGGTAGTTAAATATCCGCCATCAGGCAAGGTGCATAAGTTTAACGCATACAAAGATTTGACCGCAGCTTGTAGCTCTGGCGCAGCATCTTGATGAATTTTAATCCCAGTTTGGGTGCTTTTTGGGTCGAATTGAAGAAGTAGGTTAAGTTGAGCTAAGTGTTCCACGGTATATTTCATTGTAATTTCCTTTTTAATACGCTTACTTATAAATGTGAGCTGTTATTTAAGGTTTTGCAAGTAATTGATATCACTTTCTAACCAATAGACCCACTCTAACTTTAAGTTTATGAGAAACATACAAAATTACCTATATTTTGATACCTTGCTCACCAAAGCAGGGTAAGCTTTTTTGAGCGCTTAAAAAATCACCTGTAAAAGCTAGGCGTATTTTTAAAAATCAGGTAAAATATGCGCTTTCAAATTCACTCTTTGTCATTTTTGCTAAAAAGCATCAGAGTGAGTCATTCTCATATTAATAGATGTTGAACATATAGGAAGTCACATGATCCAAGTTGTTGGTCACAAAAACCCAGATAGCGATAGTATTTGTAGTGCATTGGTTGCAACCGAACTATTAAAAGCACGCGGCCTTGAAGCCGTTGCTGTACGTCAAGGTGAAATCAACCGTGAAACGGCGCATATCCTAAATGTTGCCAATGTTGACCAACCTAAAATGTGTGAAGGCGTTGCCGGTGAAAAAGTTTGGCTTGTTGACTATAGCGATCTTGCGCAAGCGCCAGATGACATTGCAGATGCTGAAATCTTAGGTATTGTCGATCACCACCGTCTGGGTGATGTGATGACAACCAACCCACTTGAAGCTTGGATTTGGCCGGTTGGCTGTACTTGTACTGTCCTTTTCAACATGTTCCAAATTGAAGGTCATGCAATCAATAAAGAAATCGCAACCTTAATGCTTTCTGCAATCCTTTCTGACACAGTAGGTTTTGCATCACCAACTTGCACGCAAAAAGACAAAGACGCGGTTGAAGCCCTAGCTAAACTTGCAGAAGTTTCTGATCTCGACGCATTTATCCGTGATCTATTAATTGCCAAAACAGACATCGAAGGTCTAAACGCTGCGCAATTAGTTGAGAAAGACTTAAAAGCATACCCATTCAATGGTCGTGATGTGGTTGTCGGTCAAGTTGAATTAGCAACGATGGATCAAGTGGCTGACATGATTGATGCACTTAATGCTGATCTTGAGCGCCGCTGTGAAGAAGAAAACTTAGCCTTTGCTGCTGTGATGCTAACGGATATCACAACCAGCACCACTGAATTACTATTTAAAGGTGAGTGGGCGAGCAAGCTCGAAAAGCACCTTGTTGATGGTAAATTAGTGATGGAAAATACGCTAAGCCGTAAGAAACAAGGCTGGCCTTGGCTGCAAGCTGAGCTTGTATAAGTTAGCTTAAGCCATTTGGCTGTTGCGTCAAATTAACATTTAAACCTTCAAATCACTTGCAAGTTATCTTTAGGCAAGATTGATTTGAAGGTTTTTTATTTAGATTTCTTAAATTTGTCATTAAGTCAGACTATGATCAAAGTTAAGTAAAAACTTTTGTTGGAGACAGAACATGTCACAAGCAGTACAAGATCTATCAAGCCTTATCAAACAAGACGCTGAAAAACGTTGCCAATATACAGTCAAAGAAATTAAAAATTCGAAGCAAGTTTGGATTTTAATTGATGAGTCTGGCTGCGTGATGCTGAACACTGAAGATGAAGACTGTGTGCCGGTTTGGCCGCATCAAGAACTAGCGCAGGCGTGGGCAACAGGTGAGTGGGAAATGTGTGAAGCAAAGTCTATCTCTTTGGGACAATGGCGTAGCCGCTGGACAGATGGTTTAACCGATGACGAGCTATTTGTTGTAGTCTTCCCAAGTCTAGAAGGTGAAGGCGTGATCCTGTACCCGGATGAATTTGAGCATATGCTTGACTAAGTACGTCTCAGTGCAGTGAAAAAGCGGCCAAGAAGGACTATTAGCCATATTTCTTGACCGCAAATTTTTATCTGCACTGAAGTACTAAGCTATTTTTTCACTTGAATGGAACTGGCAAAATGGCTATCGACTAATTTTTTAGTCAGTTTAGATTGAGGGTCTAGGAGCACACTTTCTGTTGGGCCCGACTCAATCACCTTACCTTCATGCATCACAATGATTTGATCGCAAATATGTTTCATAATGCTTAAATGTTGTGACACATAGACAAACGAAATATTCATCTCTTGCTGCAATTCTAAGAACAAATTCAAGATTTGCGCCCGCATCGCCATATCTAAACCGTTGAGCGCTTCATCTGCGACGATGACCGAAGGTTGCAAAACAAGTGCACGCGCGAGTGACACACGTTGCTTTTGCCCTGTGGCAAGCATTTGCGGATAAAAATAGGCATGCTCAGGCAAAAGTCCGACCTTAATTAAGGTCTCCTTAATGCGTTTTTCACGCGCTGCCGCCGGCATTTTTGTATTGCGGCGCAATGGGCGTTCAAGAATTTTACCTACTTGCAAGCGAGGATTCAGCGAAGTGCTGGGATCTTGAAAGATCATCCTGATCAGTTTGCAACGGGTTGAATAATCCTTATGTTCAAGCTTTTCACCATTGACCCAAATCTCGCCCGACGTTGGCTCAACTACTCCCGCAAGCATACGCGCGAGAGTGGATTTACCTGAGCCATTTTGACCGATAATACCGACGGTTTTACCTGCGCTTAAACTAAACGAAATCGGCTCCACCGCATGGAAATATTTCTTTTTAAAATACCAATTGCGGCTCACGAAATCTTTAGACAAATTTTTGACTTCTAATAACTCACTCATGACTTGCCGTCTCCGTGATCACTGCTTCTTGTTCTACATTCAAAGGGAAATGACAACTAAATACATGGCTTTTCACACGTTTTTTCGGCGGTACATGCACGCATTGAGTTTGTGCATACGGGCATCTAGGTCCCAAGCGACAGCCAATTGGCAAGTGCTGCAAGGGTGGAATGGAGCCAGGAAGCGCTGGAAGTTTACTTTTATGTGGCACCCACTGGTTCAGATCAGGCATCGCATGCAAGAGGGCAACCGTATAAGGGTGCTTTGGTTTTTCAACTAAAAGCTTGGTGTCAGCGGTTTCAATCGTTTGTCCGCAATACATCACACTAATACGACTTGCCCATTGAGTAATGGTGGCTAAGTCGTGGCCAATTAGCATTATGGTTGTCTTATCAACCTGATTCATGCGGCGCAGCAAACGCAAGATTTGAGACTGAGTGATGGCATCGAGATCATTGGTTGGCTCATCGGCAATCAAGAGTTTTGGCTTGTTGGCAATCGCCATCGCAATCATGATTTTTTGACACTGTCCGTCAGTCAGCTCATAAGGATAAGAGCGCATCACATCACGGTGATTTTTGATCCCTACTTTGTGTAATAAGGCTTTGGCGCGTTTATAACGCCAGTTCCAACGTTTGTACCATTTACCTTGATAAGCGCTGTTTGGGATCACTTCCATTAATTGCGCGCCAACTTCTTCAGATGGGTCCAGACAACTACTCGGTTCTTGCATGATCAGCGCAAAATCGCGCGCAATAATTCTGCGCCTTTCTTTTGGTGTGAGTTGGAGTAAATCCACTTGGCCCAAACGCATGCGATCGGCGGTGACAATCCAGTTTTCTTTGATTAGCCCAACAATGGCTTTGGCGACAAGGCTTTTACCTGAGCCTGATTCGCCCACAAGACCGCGAATTTCACCTTCATTTAAGGTCAAACTCATGCGATCAACCGCGCGCACATAGCCTTGTGGGGTTTCAATTTCAATGGTTAGATTTCGAATATCAAGTAATGGCATCTTTGGCTCCCGCTTTTATTCTACGCCAGCATTAATTGCACGGCGGACCCCTTCACCAACCAAGTTGATGATCACCACACTAAACATAATAAAGAGGCCAGGGAGGGTGACTGTCCATGGAGCAATATAAATCAGCTCAATTGCATTACCAAGCATCGCGCCCCATTCAGGAATTGGGATTTGTGCGCCTAAGCCTAAAAAGCCAAGTGCCGAAATATCTAAAATTGCCACAGAAACGGCAACGGTTAACTCATAAACAATAATATTGGATAAGTTAGGCAGCACTGAGCTCAGCACTAGATTGATATTATTCGCGCCATCGAGTTTGGCTGCGATGTGATAATCTTTACTGACTTCGGCCTGCACCGCAAGATAGATACTACGGATAAAACGCGGGATCAGGGCGAGGCAAATCGCGAGCATAATATTGAGCTCACCAGGACCTAAAAACGCGACAAAAATAATCGCCAGTAAAATCGATGGAATCGACATGACGGTATCAAGTAAGTGGTTCAAAATACTTGAGGTTAAGCCTTTTGACATCCCGCCCCAAATCCCAATGACACAGCCAATTAAGCCTGCGATAAAGGCAATGAGAAGGCCTGCGCCAAAGGTATATTTAGCGCCGTAGATAAGACGCGATAAAATGTCTCGTCCAAGATCATCTGTGCCTAAGAAAAACTCAACACTGCCATTAGGATCCCAAGAGGGCGGCTTAAGCAGGTAAGAGGTTTGCTCAAATGGATCATGTGGGGTGATCCAAGGTGAAAGGAGCATCACAAGCATAAGTAGCACAAAACACCACAAGCCAAACATCGCAAGGCTATTGGCATGGTAGTGGTTCCAAAACTGTTTAAACTGTCTTGGGACTTGATTCTCTTGATAAATGTTATTTGACAACATTCCATTGCTTCCTTTTAACCGGGTTTAAGGCTGCGCCAATTAGATCCGATAATATGTTAACAATTAAAACTAAACTTGCGACCACAATCAGGCCCGCAGCCATGGCATTGTAATCTTGGTTGGATAGGGCATCCAACAGCCAACGTCCAATTCCCGGCCAGCTAAAAATAGATTCAGTAATGATGGCATAAGTCAGCATCACAGAAAGCTGCAAACCAATTTTTGGAATA
Organism: Vibrio sp. KMM 9700; assembly: GCF_058545285.1. Taxonomy (NCBI): domain Bacteria; kingdom Pseudomonadati; phylum Pseudomonadota; class Gammaproteobacteria; order Vibrionales; family Vibrionaceae; genus Vibrio; species Vibrio sp. KMM 9700. The sequence continues at coordinate 55,235 of NZ_CM178589.1, forward strand.
ATCGGTGGGATCGCATTGGGCAGCACGTGGCGCCATAAAATTTGAAACTTACTTAATCCGCGCACTTTCGCTGTACGGATGTAGTTCTTTTTAATCACTTCTGAGACATTACTGCGCATGAGGCGGATCACCTCAGTGGTAGGCGCGACAGCCAGAACAATTGATGGCAATGCAAGGTGTAGAATCACGTTTTTAAATAGCGCTAAGCGGTTATCTGTATCGGCTAAAAATGAGTCAATTAGAGCAAAGCCTGTGATCTGATCAACGTGATATAAAAAGTCATAGCGTCCGGCGACGGGGGTTAAGCCTAGCTCAATTGATACAAATAAAATAAGCAGAAGTGCGAACCAAAAGATTGGCGCAGCATAGCCAAGCATAGTAATGAAGGAAATCACTGTATCTACACTTTTGCCTTGGCGTAGCCCTGATAAAATGCCAATCGGCAGGCCTATCATTAAGGCGATTAACATGGCAAAAAAGCATAATTCAAGGGTCGCAGGGAAGACTTGTAGGATTTGTGTCGCAATGTCTTCACCACGTAAATCCACCCCAAAATCAAACTGTATTAACTGCTCAATATAATGGATAAATCCCTGAAAAAGCGGCTCAATTGCCCAAGGAGAAAGCGGATCAAGACGCAAAATGCTATAGCTGACAAAGGTTAAAATCAGCAAGGTGATCACAAATAAATTGAGTCGGCGTACGGTATAAATAAACATTAATATACCCTTTCTACTTGGTTAAATGGCCCAGCGCTATATGGTGAGAAATTAAAGCCCTTTAATGAGCTGTGGTAAACGCGATATTGCAGACTATGTGCTAATGGGATCAAAGGCATTTGTGAGCGTAAATGCTGATATAAAGCGCGATATTGCAGCTGACGCGTGGCTTTATTTTCATTTTGACTCGCAGCTTCAAGCAAAGCATCAAACTCAGGATTACACCAATTGGCTATATTGAGCCCCGCTTGATAAGCATTACAAGATAATAACGGACGATAAATACTGTCAGGATCGTTATTTGCAGCTGTCCAACCGGTTAAAATCATATCGGCATTTTGCTCAGAGAGCTGAATTCGGCGCATCCGCTCTTTACCTTGAATAATATTGAGTTTAATTCCAATTTTAGCCAATTGATATTGTAAAATCTCTGCCGTTTTCTTCGGACTTGGGTTATAGGTTTTCGGATCGCTTTGAATAAATAAATTTAAAGTTAGCGGCAGCATAATACCAGATGCTTGGAGCTGACGTTTGGCTTCTTCAAGCTGATAACTAGGCTGGCTTTTATGCGCAGGATACGCCCAAGAATGCGGAGGTAAAAGGCTGTCTGCAATGCTTGCACTGCCATAATAGATGGCATCAATAATGGTTTGGCGGTTAATCGCATGATAAATCGCTTGGCGAACTTTTGGGTTAGACAGTGCATAGTGTTGGGTATTGAGCGCCAAGTACGACACATTCATCGCCGGCTCCATATGCAGAGCTAAGTTTTCGTTATTCTCAGCAAGGGTTAGCTGGCTCGTGATTGGCGAAGCAATAACGTCACATTCATTTTTTAAAAGTTGAGCAATACTACCAGTCCCAATGCGGCCTAAGTTAAACACAATATTTTTTATTTTTGCATTTTCACCCCAGTAAGTCGGGCTGGCTTGCAGGCGCACAATTCGCTGGTGGTCATTATCCACATATTGATAAGGCCCTGTGCCCACAGGTTGGGTATCAATCAAACGTTTTTGTCCCGATTTTTCCAGTTGCGCCGCATATTCTTGTGAATGAATCACAGCAAAACTCGCACTAAGGTTCGCTAGAAAGGCTTGGCTAGCTTGATTGAGCTGAAACTGAATTTGATAATCATCGAGCACTTTTATTGATTTGATCAACTGCGGCAAGCCAGAGCTTTCAAAGACAGGGTAGTGGCCTTGGTTGACATAATAAAAGGGATTATTGCTATCTAGCATGCGGTTGAAGCTAAAGGCCACATCTGAGGCATTAAAGGCACGCAGCGGCGTAAACCAAAGCGTGGTATGGAACCAAACATTTTTACGCAGGTTAAATGTATAAGTGAGACCATCGGCACTGACTTGCCATGAGGTTGCTAAATTGGGCTGAGGGCTTCCAGACTTATCAAGCGTGACTAAGGTATCAAAAACCTGCGGTGCAATACTCGAATTGACCACACCTGCTTCATTTAATTGTGGATTTAAGGTCACAAAACCGCCTGGTGAGCAATACACGAAGCCATCTTGTCTAATTTGGGTAATATCATTTTCGATATCATCACATGCGCTAAGACCTAAAATCAGCCCGAAAAAAGTCAGTAAACGAGCAAAAGGGAAATTCATAATAAGCCTGCTTCCTAGTATGGGTCGCTAAATCGGGTAAGACAAAGCGGCGATTGTACGCTTATCAGTGTCTTACTTCAAGATAACTGATTTTTCAGCAAATTTAAATCTGATGTTTACGTAATAAGCCTCTTAATTGATGATAACTAAGACAGAGTAATTGTGCTGCTTTTTTTTGATTATATTCTGCCGCTATCATAGCTTTTTGTACCATTTCTAGCTCATTTTGATGTTGCCAGGCTTTTAAGTCGAGCGGCAAGTTGATTTTGGCAGCTTCTATTTTTGAGTTTTCTTGCTGTGTGGTGGTGGGCGGTTCATGAGTTTGCTCTGTGCTGGGTTCATAGGTTTGCTGATTGCTCAGGTTTTTACCGCGCGCAAATGGATTAAATTCTAACGCTGAAATGGCAGCATCTGGATCGCTATGTTGATACACGGCGCGTTCAATCACATTTTTAAGCTCGCGCACATTGCCCGGCCAAGAATAGCTGAGTAAAGCATGCTTGATAGCTTCAGAAAAACCTGTGAAATGAGAGCGTTTTAGCTCTTGGCACATCGCAATCGCAAAGTGCTCAGCAAGGAGTAATATATCTTCTTCGCGCTCACGCAGTGGCGGCAAGTGGATCACATCAAACGCGAGGCGATCAAGCAAGTCATAACGAAACTCGCCTTTGGCGGCCATTGCTGGTAAGTCTTGATTGGTCGCGCAAATCAGGCGAACATCGGCTTGCAGCATTTGCCGTCCACCCACGCGCTCATATTGCCCATATTCAATCACGCGCAAAAGCTTTTCTTGCAGCGATAAAGGCATAGTACCGAGCTCATCTAAAAACAAACTGCCATTATGCGCGCGCTCAAATCGGCCCAAGTGTTTTTGTTTGGCGCCAGTAAATGCACCTGATTCATGACCAAAAAGTTCCGACTCCATCAAGCCCTCACTCAAGGCGCTGCAATTTAGGCTTACCAAGGGTTCACGCCAACGCGGTGAAAGATAGTGCAAACGCTGGGCTATCAACTCTTTCCCTGTCCCGCGCTCACCTAAAATCAGCACAGGTCGCATAATTGGCGCAAGCTGCGCAGTTTTGTCTAAACAAGCTAAAAACGCTCTGGATTGTCCAATCAAATTGTCTGCCATGGCATCCCTTTTACGATCTTGGTTAAAATGACTAATTATTTTGGTTAATTTTACTACTAGTTAGTCAATTTAACTATTTTTTATTTGATGTTTGGATCTTAAAACATGAGGATATAAATATTTATCATTAAAAACAATAATTTAAAAACTTGGCATGGTAGTTGCAATGTAATACTTGTCTACAATAGGACCACTCAAATGAATCGAGTTGGTCAAACTAATGAAAGAGGAAGATGTCATGGGTATTTTTTCACGCTTTAGCGATATTATTAATTCAAATATTAGTGCGCTTCTAGATAAAGCAGAAAATCCAGAAAAATTAATTCGCTTGATTATTCAAGAAATGGAAGACACGCTAGTGGAAGTACGCACCCAATCTGCAAAATCAATTGCGGATCAAAAAACGCTTAATCGCCGCGTTCAAAACTTGGAGCAGCAAGTGCAAGAATGGCAAAGCAAAGCAATGCTTGCGATTGAAAAAGGGCGTGAAGATCTTGCACGTGCCGCCTTAATTGAAAAGCAAAAGCTAGAAGAGACCTTGCAAAGCTTAACCGTAGAGAAAAATTTAGTTGATGAAACATTGGAGCGTCTTGCTTCTGAGACGGCAAAACTTGAGAATAAAATCTCAGAAACCCGTGCGCGTCAGCAAGCTTTAGTGATTCGTCGTCAATCAGCCTTGCATCGTCGTGATATTTCAAGCAAATTAAACGATAGCAAGACAGAAGAAGCCTTGTCTAAGTTTGCCCATTATGAGCGTAAAATTGATGAACTTGAAGCCGAAGCCGAGAGTTATGATACTTCAAGCCAAGCGCGTAATTTAAATGACGAATTTGCGCAATTGCAAGCTGATGATGAAATTGAACAAGCACTAGCCAAGCTAAAGCAGCAAATGGCAGAGAGCACAGCAAAAACGCAGAAGAAAGATCCTGCGCAAACTGATGAAAATCAGTCTAACGATGCATAAAGTATGTCAAGATGAATGAGGCTGGCAAAGGCTGGCCTTATTTGTTTAACTTGGCATAAATAATAAAGAAATACACATCATTAAGGAGTCGTCAATGAGTGGTTGGATAGCAGCGCCTTTGGTTGCATTTTTGATTTTTGTTGCCCCATTGTGGCTGATTTTACATTATCGAAATAAGAGTAAAACAAGCCAAGGGTTATCTCATGATGAACGCGCACAACTCGAAGTCATGACGCAAAAAGCGCACAGCTTACAAGAACGTGTCGATACGCTAGAAAAAATCTTAGATTTGCAAACACCCGGCTGGAAAAAGTAGCGGGCAGAGGAGTTAATATGTCGAATACTTTATATCGCGATCCCCGCCAAGGCATGATTGCCGGCATCTGTGCGGGTGTTTCCCAATATCTTGGGGTTGAGTTGTGGATTGTACGCATTATTGCCGTGAGTTTATTTTTAATCGGCTTTGGCTTTATTGCACTTTTAGTCTATGTCGCAATGTGGTTTATGCTCGAAAAAAAGCCTGCGCACATTGAAACACCAGAGCCAAGCTTTGAGCAACGCCATAATCTAAAAGATAAACCTTGGCAAAAAGGACAAACCCCCGCAGAATTACTAGCAGAATTAGAAACAGATTTTGAAAAGACTGAGCAACGTATCCGCAAATTGGAAGCTTACGTGACTTCTGATGCGTACCGCGTGCGCCGTGATTTCGAAAATCTATAATCACGAAATAGGATAGGTATGGACGAGCAAAAGATTTGTGACTGGGCGTTTAATAGCCAAGGTGAAATGGCATATCATGATCAAGAGTGGGGCATGCCATTAAGCGATGACAATGCCTTATTTGAATTCATTTGCCTTGAAGGGGCGCAGGCAGGCTTAAGCTGGCGCACGATTTTAGACAAACGTCCTGCCTATCGCGCAGCTTTCGCGAATTTTGATATTCAAACCCTCGCTAAGCAAGGGATCCCTGATGAGCAAGGGGTTGCGGCGCTGATCGCTGAGTATCCGATTGTCAAAAATAAGCTTAAAATTAAATCTGTATACAGTAATGCGATTGCTGCGCAAGCGCTTCAAACTGAATATGGCTCGCTTGCTAAAGCCATGTGGCAATTTGTTGATGAAACACCTATCGTCAATCAATATGAGCGGATGCAGAGCGTGCCAACGAGCACTGATGCGTCTGCAGCGATGAGTAAGTTTTTGAAAAATAAAGGCTTTAAGTTTGTCGGCGAGACGATTTGTTATGCCTTGATGCAGGCAGTGGGGATGGTCAATGATCACCTCACCACTTGCCCGCAATATGATAAATGCAAGCAAGCAGCAGAGAATTTTAGTTTAGATAACTAAGCGGTGATAGATAGTGACTTATAAGGCTTGGTTATATGCATCGAGTGCTTGCGCCAAGTCTTGAATCAAATCATCCGCATCTTCAAGACCAGTATGAATCCGCACTAATGTACCTTCAAAGTGAGGGTTGGCAACCGTGCGCAGTACATCAAAACTATTTGGCTCATTTGCCAAAATAAGGCTTTCAAATCCCCCCCAAGAATACCCCATACTAAAGAGCTTGGTCGCATCCAATAAAGCAGTGGTCGCTGCAGGCTGACTTGTTTTTAAGACGAACGAGAACAAGCCATTGCCGCCATTAAAATCACGCTTAAAGAATTCATGCCCTGGGCAAGTTTCTAATCCTGGGTGACGCACATGATCCACTTCAGGACGCGTTTGCAACCATTTAGCAACTTTTAAGCTAGTATCTTGGTGCTGTTTTAAGCGAACTTCTAAGGTACGTAAACCGCGCAGCGCAAGGTAAGCATCATCAGGTGAAATACACTGACCCATCAAATAGCTTTGCTCACGCAGTTGTGGCCAAAGTTTTTCATTTGCCACAGCAGTGCCAAGCATCACATCTGAGTGGCCAACAATATACTTAGTCGCTGCTTGAATGGAGATATCCACCCCATAATCAAAGGCATTAAATTGCACCCCGGCGCCCCAGGTATTATCTAGCATAACAATCACGTCATGCTGGTGGGCAATCTTGGAAAGTGTTGGAATGTCTTGCACTTCCATCGTAATCGAGCCCGGGGATTCGGTGAAAATCAGCTTGGTGTTTGGCTTGATTAAAGCTTCAATGTCTGCGCCAATTTGCGGCGCATAATAAGTGGTTTCAACACCAAGACGTTTGAGGACATTGTTACAAAAGTCACGGGTTGGCTCATAGCAAGTATCCACCATTAAGATGTGATCGCCGGTTTCAACAAAAGCTAAGATGCTGTTGGTGATGGCTGCAGTGCCGCAAGGGTAAAGCGCGCATCCACCTTTAAAGTCAGCACCACCTTCAAGTTTTGCCATCGCATCTTGCAGTGCAAAGTGAGTTTGAGTGCCGCGACGCCCATAAAATAGGGTTTTATCCATGCGCTTGGCGGTGGCTTTTTTCTTCTCTGAGACGGTATCAAAAATAATGGTTGAAGCGCGCTGCACTGGCGGATTGACTACGCCATGCGTCCACGCTTTATCTCGCCCAACATGCACAAGCTTGGTTGAGAGTTTTTGTGAGTCATGTGGGGCTTGGTTTGAATTTGAAGGTTGGGAAAGCTTATCGTCACTCACTATGATTGTCCTTAATCTATGGTCTAAATAACTAGTTATATCGTGTTAGTGCTTCAATTTAAAGCGATTTAATTCTAGGGCTTAAAGTTTTGGGTTGTTAACCTAAGACTAGAGCAATGGGTTGAACATATAAAAAACCCGCTCAACAAATTTCTTCCACACACCTCGATCCTTCCATGCTTGAATATTAAGCGTACTGGAATCTTGAATATATTGGGTTTGCAAAGCATAAACTTTTTCAGAGAAACCTTGATCCTGCACGGCCATGGTCAACTCAAAGTTAAGCCATAAGCTGCGCATGTCGATATTTACCGTGCCGATTAAACAGTCTTTTTGATCGATCACCACTGATTTGGTATGCAACAAACCACCTTTAAACTGATAAATGATCACCCCAGCTTTCAGCAGCTCTTCAAAGTATGATTTAGACGCATAAGCGACCAGTCGTGAGTCGTTTTTCGCCGGTAAAATAAGTTCAACTTTGACGCCGCGCTGCGCGGTCATAATAAAGGTTTGCAGCAGCTCTTCACTTGGCACAAAGTAGGGCGTGGTAATACGCACCGATTCTTTTGCCTGCATGATCGAAAGCACTAACACTTGTTGGATAATATTTTCAGGCATACCCGGGCCTGATGGGATCACTTGAATCGGGTGCGCCATATTGGGATTTGGCTCAATGTCGCATACAGGCAAGTTAGGCAGATGGCGCTCACCGGTTTCAACTTCCCAATCCCACGCATGAATCGCTGCCAAAATACTAGCGGTAGGGCCTGTCACTTTCGCCATTACATCGACCCATTGGCCAACGCCCGCATCTTGCTTAAAGTAGCGAGGATCAACCATATTCATCGAGCCGGTGTAGGCGACTTTGTCATCAATTACAATAATTTTACGGTGCTGACGTAGGTCAAGGCGACGGAAAAACATGCGCATTGGTGAGACTTTTAGTGCTTGGTTGATTTCAATTCCTGCATCTTGAAATTGCTTTGGCCATGAGCTTTTAAAAAAGACTTTACTGCCGACAGAATCAGCAAGAATTTGTACTCTTACCCCTCGTTTGCGCGCCAAAATCAACGCTGCGCTAATGCTATCGATTAAGCCGCCTTGCTGCCAGATATAAAAGGTCATGCGGATATGGCTTTGCGCCTTTTTAATATCATCTAAGATCTGTTGCAAGATTTCTGGTGTGGTTTGATATAAATCGAGTTGGTTGCCACAAAGCGGCGGAATACTGATCCGCTGACGACAAAGATCGTGAATAAAAGAGGTTTGACCTTCAATCAGGTTAGGTTGGTGCGCATCACATCGCTGAACTTGACGGAACCACTCTTGATAAGGGGAATACATCTCTTTGGTTCGCGCCGCGCGCTTTTTACCTAAATTAACTTCAGCGAGAATAAAGTAAATCGGTACACCCACAAACGGCAGCACGTATATGATCAGCAGCCAAGCCATGGAAACCCCCACAGGGCGGCGCTTATAGATGACGCGTAATGCTAGCCCAATGGAGAGCATCCAAAATGCAATAGGGGTAGCTAAGATGATGATTTGATATAAATTATCCATTACTTTCTAATCAAATTAGGTTTGTTAACACTATAACTTAAGTTTGGCCGGCTTCAAAGTTAGATTTCAACTTCGTTGAGGCACTGAGAAGGAATGCAAGAATAGATAAGAATTTTCAGAGGAAGTGTGTAAAAAGTGAGCGTTTGATGCGCAAATTAACCTAGAATAGCTAGAAATATAAGATATGCCTTTCAATTATAATCATAACCTGTTTTACTTACTAGATATGGACATAAAATAACAATAACGTTAAGTGTAAACTTTTTTATACACTCTGTGGATGGCACTTAACAAGGCTCAATCTTAATTAATTTGGTAAATTGAAATGGCATCAAGTGATAGAGGGCAATTTAGCTCACGATTAGGTTTTATCATGGCAGCGGCAGGTTCTGCGGTTGGCCTTGGCAACGTATGGGGTTTCCCCACTCAAGCTGCGAGCAATGGTGGCGCAGTATTTTTATTTGTTTACCTTGCAATGGTATTTGTACTTGCACTTCCTATGTTAATTAGTGAATTAACCATTGGTCGTTATGGCCAAGGAAACCCAGTGCGAGCATTAAATAAAATTGTGTCTAATCGCAGCGCAGCTGTCATTATGGGCGTGATGGCATTAACCGCAGCAGCGTTAATTTTAAGCTTTTATAGCATTATCGCCGGTTGGTTGATGGGCTTTTTTGCTTCACCTGCGCTTGATATGGTTGGTTTAACAGGTGCATCGACTTGGCTTGAAAGCTTTGGTCTGGGCCGTAACTTGTTTCTTACATTGCTCTTTATGTTGCTTACTATGCATGTGGTGCGTAAGGGCGTGACAGACGGTATCGAGCGTTGGTCAAGCCGCTTAATGCCTGTACTGATTGTACTTTTCATCTTGCTAATCATCTATATCTTCACCCAAGAGGGCGCATTAGAAGGTTTAAAACTTTATCTAGTACCTGATTTTTCTTACTTTAATGCTGATCTTGTGGTCAACGCAATGGGCCAAGCCTTCTTCTCGTTGTCACTCGGCGTTGCCGTGATGATGGTATACGGCTCTTACTTACCAAAAGATGCCAATATTCCGAAGACAGCGACCCAAGTTGCCTTAATTGACACGGCGATTGCTTTTGGCGCAGGGCTTTTGATTTTGCCTGCGATGTTTGTTGCAAGAAACAACGGTGTTGAAATCTATAGTGATGCGGGCACGCTGCTAAACTCTGATACGCTCGTCTTTACTGTATTGCCAGCAATGTTTGATACCATGGGCGCAGTCGGGCCTCTGATCAGCATGGTGTTCTTTGCTCTGATGATCATTGCTGCACTAACCTCATCTATTTCTTTGCTAGAAGTGCCAGTCTCATGCGCAATTGAAGAGCTAAAAATTAGCCGTAACAAAGCCGTACTTACTATTGGTATCGCCGTAAGTTTGATTGCTATTTTAATCATCTTTAATTTTGGCGCTTTGTTTGGCCTTGTCGTAAACGTTGCAACCGTTTATATGCAGCCATTGCTTGGTCTTCTATGGGCAATCGTCACAGGTTGGTTATGGAGCCGTGCGACAGTACTTGAAGAAATTCGTAACGGCTTTGATGATGTTGAGCAAACATTGTTCTGGCGCATCTGGCCAAACTACTTGCGTTTTGTTTGTCCAGTTCTGATGGGACTTGTTTTTGCAGCAACGATTTAAGTTCGCGCAGAAATAAAAATACATTGATATAACCTTTCAAGGGATCTGATTTATTCAGGTCCTTTTTTTATATTTGAGCGTACATTCAGCTACATGGTATTTTGTTTCAACGTGGTGGATGATTGATTAAATATCCTAGTTTTTAGTAAAACCCCTGTCTTTTTTAATAAAATAAGTTAAAGTTTGGCTTTTATTTTCAAAAGGGCGCAGCATGTTTGATCTGATTGCAGATACGCCAGATTTTATTCTCGTGAATAAGCATCCGAATGTTTCCGTGCATAAAGATGATGCGGATGAACCTTGGTTGACATACATCCAAGCCAAGCTTGGTATAGACAAACTCTATTTAGTCCACCGTCTTGATAAAATGACCTCTGGGCTAGTGGTACTTGCGAAACATAAAGAGGCCGCTGCCGCCTTGAGTCAAAATTTTGCCAAGCGCGAAGTTGAAAAATTCTACCTTGCACTGAGCATCCAAAAGCCGAAGAAAAAACAGGGTTTAATTTGCGGAGATATGCAAAAATCGCGTCGCGGCATGTGGAAACTTTTGCCGAGCATGCAACAACCTGCTGTCACCCAGTTCTTCTCAAAAGGCGCTGAATCTGGCTTGCGTCTATTTTTGTGTAAACCTTATACAGGCAAAACCCATCAAATTCGTGTCGCCTTAAATGCCCTTGGCAGCGCGATTTTTGGCGATCCTTTATATGCCGATAAGCAAGTTTCAAATCCACACTTCAACGCTGATCGCGGCTATTTACATGCCTTTGCGATACGTTTTTCCTACCAAGACAAGCTATATAGCTATGTTCTTTCGCCATCAGAGCTAACAGATTGTGGTCAATTATGGCAAGATCCTTGGGTGAAAAAAGCAATACTAGATTGGCAAGAACCTTGGCAACTGGTTTGGCCTAAATTATCAGCCGCCGTCGTCAAAGCGGCATCGAACGAGCGTAATTAAGTATCTTTAGAATGAATATGAAATTTAACCAACAAGAATTAAACATGACCCCAGACGCATTAGATCTATTTTTTACTCAGCTCACTCGTGCGCTTGAAACGGCTAGCGCAAATCAAGATACCCAAGAGTTACAACGTTTATTTCATGGTCGTGGTCGCTGTTACCCCGGCCTTGAGCAGATCACCGCCGACTGGTTAGCCGGGCACTTGGTTGTGAGCTTGTTTAAAGCCGTAGATGAAGATTTTCAAACTCAGCTAGTGCAAGGTTTAACTGAACTGGCACAAACTGAGATCTGGCAGCACGTTTCAGGGCAAAGTATTGGTATCGCCCATCGCTATCAACATGGCGCGCCTTATCAAGTAGTGACAGGGTCACATCAAGAGCAAGTGATTGGCACGGAAAATGGCTTAAAATATCATCTGAGCATTGGGCGCGCGCAAAATACGGGCTTATTTTTAGATATGGCGAAAGGGCGTGAATTTGTAAAGGCGCAGTCACAAGATAAAAAAGTTTTAAATCTATTCGCTTATACCTGCGGCTTTTCAGTGGCAGCGATTGCTGGCGGCGCATCCCATGTGGTGAATGTCGATATGGCAAAAGCATCATTAGCCAAGGGGCGTGATAATCATCGTCTGAATGAACACGACTTATCTAAAGTGAGTTTTATGGGGCACGATATTCTAAAATCTTGGGGTAAAATCAGTAAAGCTGGGCCTTATGATCTGATCGTGATTGATCCGCCATCTTTTCAAAAGGGAAGTTTTGCGCTGACAAAAGATTATCAAAAGATTTTACGCCGTTTACCAAGTTTGATGACGGATACAGCCCAAGTGCTTGCTTGTGTGAATTCACCTGCGGTCGATAGCCAGTTTTTGATTGACGGGATGGCTGAGCATGCGAGTGAATTGACCTTTATCAAGCGCTTGGAAAATCCAAGAGTGTTTGAAGATATAGATCAAGAAGCGGGTTTAAAGGTACTGCTTTTTGCTCGTTAAGGCTTTGCAAGGGCGTGTTGATTTTGAAATAAAGGCATGACAGGTAGCTAGTTTAAATCTTTAGCCACCTTTATCTGGTATATGGACAAAGGTGACTGATTTAAAGCATTATTTATGCCAATCTAGGCTCAAAATAGCTTATTTATCAATATTTTCGCAGCTGTTTGAGCTGATCACTTCATCGGTTAACAGTTGACCACGGTCACTGCGGATCACCACGCGATAGTTCACACCTTTATTGAGTAAAGTGCTCACTTCAGGGTTGTTACATAGGGTGCGAGTGCTCTTGGTCATCAACTCTTGCGGGCTAACAACGGCGCTTAAATCATTATAAATCATGTTAATGATCACTTGATTTTCTTGTGAGCGGGCAGATACGACATTGAGTGGGCCGTATTGCACTGGTAAACCAGCAGAAATGACATTCGCACGGTATTCTGCCATAGAGTTTTGTTCTTGTACGGAGGCGCAGCCTACAAGACCTAGGCTTAGAAGAGAGAAAACACTCAGGGTTTTAAAATTCATAGTTGACTCGAATTAAGGTTGAAAACTGTTCGATTATTTTGGGTAAACTTGAAGAAAAGGCTTCACGCTAACATTGGCATACACGCCAGCTTCGACATAAGGATCTTGCTCGGCCCAAGCTTTTGCATCTTCAAGGCTAGCAAACTTAGCAATCACAGTTGAGCCAGTAAAACCAGCTTGCGTAGGGCTTTGCGTATCACTTGCAGGCATGGGACCGGCGACTAACAAGCGTTGCGCCTGATGTAAGGCTTCTAATCGCGCAAGGTGTGCATCGCGCACAGATAAGCGTTTTTCTAAAGAGTTTTCAACGTCTTGAGCGTAAATCACATACCAATTCATTCTATTTCCTTATTCGATTTCAGGCGTAGGGTCTTTTATTGACACCACTGCGTTTATATATTCATGCTCGCATCAGCATCGTCACAATCTATCGCACGAATCGGGCGTGGGCGGCCATCTTTATCAATCGCGACATAGTTGAAAGTGGCATCACAAACGATTTCGCGGCTACCAATGCCATCTGTATTGACAGATTTCACCCAAACTTCAAGGGCGACAGACAAAGAGGTATTGCCAATACGCGTACATTCACCATGACAGCATACCACATCCCCAACTTTAACTGGACGCTTAAAACTGATACTTGAAACCGACACTGTCACCACACGGCCATAGCTGATTTCTTTGGCAAGGATTGCGCCAGCAAGGTCAAGCTGTGACATTATCCAACCACCAAAAATATCACCATTTGCGTTGGTGTCAGCAGGCATGGCAAGTGTGCGTAATAATAATTCACCCTTCGGCGCAGATTGTCCTTTCATTTGCTGTGACATATCAATCCCTATAGCATCATATGCACGTTTTATGAAAGTTTAAAACGTGCATATACAAGTTTTAGTGAGAACTTCACTGTAACATAAGTATTACTTTTACTTAAGTATCTTTGCATTGTAAATGCAGAGTTTATTAGCAAAATTAGTCGTCTTGGGTCTCATCTTTTGGCAGATGTTTATAAATATAAATGCCAGTAAATAAGGTATAGACAAAGGTAGCAATCATTAAGCCAAAGACTTTGAAATTCACCCATACATCAAGTGGTAAGCGAAATGCGACATAAACATTAACTACGGCGCACACAGCAAAAAAGCCAATCCATGCCCAGTTGATATGCTCCCAAACGCGATCCGGCAGCGTGATTTCTTTACCTAATAAGCCTTTGAGCACAGGTTTGCCTAAAAAGTTTGAAATAAACAATCCCAAAGCAAAAAGTGCGTAAATAACAGTCACTTTCCATTTAATAAAATCATCGTTATGAAAGAAAATGGTCATCGAACCAAAGACGGCCACCACCACAAAGGTAATAAGCTGAACTTTCTCTACTTTTTTATATACACAATAAGTAATGATGAGTTGCAACGCAGTCGCAACGATTAATGCGCCTGTGGCGACATAGATATCATAAAGTTTGTAGAGGGCAAAGAAAATGACGAGAGGGATAAAGTCGATAAACTGCTTCATAGAAAGATTTGGTTTCCATATCAATATACAAGATCCATACCCAAGCAATAAGTGTCTTAGCACTGGGGCAATGTTTGCCTGTTAGTCTACCGACTTTTTAGATAATGAAAAACTAAAATAGATATTTTGTGACAAATTAAACCGATTAATTTTAATTAATTATGCGCCTAGTCTCAATTGCTCGGAGTCTCGGCGCATATTTTAATTGTAAAGCTTAAAATTTCATCAATTGAAGCGACTAGCCTAGGCTCGCTGCCTTCATCGCGCGTACAAACGCAGCTAGTTTTTCAAGCATAACACTTGGCGCATCTTTGTTTTCTTCAATGATTTTGACCACAGCAGAGCCAGAAATGGCACCGGCTGCGCCTGCATCAATCGCCGCTTTAACTTGCGCAGGCTCAGAGATCCCAAAACCAAGCAAAGGTGGCGCTGCTTGATAAGTTTCCAGCTTTTCTAACACATGGTCAATTGGCATATTTGCTTTGGTTTCTGCGCCAGTAACCCCTGCGCGTGAAAGTAAATAAGTATAGCCTTTGCCAAGCTCGGCAACTTTTTTCAGTGTTGCATCATCTGCATTCGGCGGCGCAATGAAAATTGGCGCAACATTAAATTTATTGGCCGCAGCCACATACGGCGCACTTTCATGCAGCGGCACATCTGCAATCAGCACAGAGTCGACACCAGCTTGTTGACATCTTTGATAGAAGTTTTCAACGCCGTTGGCAAACACTAGGTTGGCATAAACGAGTAGGCCAATGGGGGTGTCTGGGTGTTTTTGACGCAATGCTTCAATCATTTCAAAGCATTGGGCTGGGGTGGTGCCTGCATCAAGGCTGCGCACATTAGCCCCTTGAATCGTTGGGCCATCGGCGAGCGGATCAGAAAATGGCAAGCCAAGTTCAAGCGCATCGGCGCCAGCATCGACTAAGGTTTCTAAAATTTGCATCGAGATTTCAGGGCTTGGGTCGCCTAAGGTGACAAAAGGGACAAAAGCGCCTTGCTTACTTGCTTTTAGGTTTTCAAAACAAACTTGGTAGCGATCCGCATTGGGTTGGGAAGTATTCTGGCTCATGCGAAATCTCCTTTTTGTTTTAAAATATCGTGCACAGTGAAAATATCTTTGTCGCCGCGGCCGGATAAGTTCACGACAAGTAATTGTTCTTTATCTGGGTTTTGACGCGCCATTTTCAGGCCGTGAGCAAGCGCATGGGCAGATTCAAGTGCAGGGATAATGCCTTCGTGGCGAGCCAGTTCTTGAAATGCTTCTAAAGCTTCATCATCGGTCACTGAGTCATAGGTCGCGCGGCCGATTGAGTTAAGGTGCGCGTGTTGCGGACCCACAGATGGGAAGTCAAGGCCGGCTGAAATTGAGTAAGACTCTTCGATTTGACCGTGTTCATCTTGCATCATTGGCGATTTCATGCCAAAGAAAATACCGGTTTTACCATGCTTAAGCGGTGCGCCGTGCATGTCGGTATCAATGCCTTTGCCCGCAGGTTCAACGCCGATTAGTGCAACGTTTTCTTCTTCAATGAAATCTGCAAACATCCCAATCGCATTGGAGCCGCCGCCGACACATGCAATCACAGCATCTGGCAGGCGTCCTTCACGGGCTAAGATTTGTAGCTTAGTTTCTTCACCGATCATCTTTTGAAATTCACGCACAATTGTTGGGAAGGGGTGCGGACCTGCGGCGGTGCCCAGTAGATAGTGCGCTTTTTCATAGCTGCCAGCCCAGTCACGCATGGCTTCATTACACGCATCTTTTAAGGTTGCCGAGCCAGAATGAACAGGGATCACCTCAGCGCCCATTAAACGCATGCGGAACACGTTTGGGCTTTGGCGCTCCACATCTTTTGCGCCCATATAAACTTTACATTTTAAGCCAAGTAGCGCACAAGCGAGCGCTGTCGCCACGCCGTGTTGACCTGCGCCAGTTTCCGCGATGATTTCATGTTTACCCATGCGTTTTGCAAGCAGGGCCTGACCTAACACTTGGTTGGTTTTATGTGCGCCGCCGTGGAGCAAGTCTTCACGCTTGAGATACAGTTTCGTTTTGGTGCCTTTGGTGAGGTTACGGGTTAAGGTTAGCGCGGTTGGACGACCAGCGTACTCTTGCAAAAGTCCCATAAATTCGGCTTGAAAGTCAGGGTCATCGACGGCTTCTAAGAAAGCATTTTCAAGCTGCTCGAGCGCTGGAACGAGAATTTGTGGCACGTATTGGCCGCCAAAGTCTCCAAAATAAGGGTTAAGCTTTGTCATTATTTATCCTTTAAACTTTTTCAATATTAGTATTCACGCAGCGCGAGAAAAGCTTGTTTAATTTTTAATTCGTTTTTAAGACCCGGTGCATCTTCCAGCCCTGAGTTCATATCCAGCCCAATGCAGCCATAGCTTGCGGCTTGCTTGACATTTTCAGGAGTAATGCCACCGGCGATAAGCGTGGTTTGCTTGTGCTCAAGGCTGACATCATCGAGCAGTGCCCAGTCAAAGGTTTTGCCTGTGCCACCACTTTGTGTGCCAACTTTGCAATCATAGACATGGCGATCAATATGGCTTTCAAGACGCAAAGGCAAAAGATCATGGATCCCGTAAGCTTTCCAGATCTGACAAGTCTCTGGCAGAGCGTCGCGCAAATCATTGACATAAACTTGCGACTCTTCACCATGCAGTTGCACCGCGCTTAGTTTTAACGTGCGAGCAATGTCGACAACTTCATCTATTTTTGCGTCTTGGAACACACCAACAAATTTAAGCTCTACCGCTTGGGTGATTTTCTCGGCATCTTCAAGCTCGATATAACGTTTTGAATTTGGAGCGAAAATTAAGCCGCCATAGACAGCGCCAGCCTTGAGCGCCGCTTTGGCATCTTGCACACGAGTCAGGCCGCAAACTTTGTTTTCACCTAAGATCACGCTGCGCACCGCTTGTTCAAGCTTTTCTTCTGCCATTAAAGCGCTGCCAATTAAAAAGCCATCCGCAACTTTCGAAAGTGATTTCACTTGATGATGATGATAAAGGCCAGATTCTGAAATCACTATGGTGTCTTCATCTAAATCTTTAGCAAGCTCAAAGGTGCGCGCAAGATCGATACTTAAATCACGCAAATCACGGTTGTTGATCCCAACAATAGGGGCTTTTAAGGCTTTGGCGCGTATCAGTTCATCTGGGTTGCTGACCTCGGTTAAGACATCTAAGTCTAACGAATAGGCTAACTCACGTAGATTAAGATAGGTCTCATCATCAAGCACTGAAAGCATCAATAAGATGGCATCAGCTTGATAATAACGC
The DNA here is from genome assembly GCF_058545285.1 of Vibrio sp. KMM 9700. Classification (NCBI taxonomy): domain Bacteria; kingdom Pseudomonadati; phylum Pseudomonadota; class Gammaproteobacteria; order Vibrionales; family Vibrionaceae; genus Vibrio; species Vibrio sp. KMM 9700. The sequence continues at coordinate 72,804 of NZ_CM178589.1, forward strand.
GCTAAATAGACTTGATATGGGTCGATCATAAAGTCTTTGCACAAGACAGGTTGAGTCAAATGACTGCGCACTTGTGGTAAGAATTCAAATTGACCTTGAAAGTACTTTTCATCGGTTAATACTGAGACTGCTGTGGCATAGTTCGCATATACTTGGGCGATCTCATCAAGGTTAAAATCCTCTCGAATCAAACCTTTTGATGGTGAGGCCTTTTTACATTCTAGGATGAAGCTCGTTTTTGGCTCACTTAATGCCGCGTAAAGGCTACGATCACTTTTGCTAATTTCAGCTTGAAAGCTGGCTAAAGGCTGAGTTTTCTTACGTTGCGCTATCCAGACTTTTTTGTCTTCAACGATTTTTGCTAATACTGTTTCCATTTTTCCCTCTGTTTCATTCACAGCCTTTGACGCATTGAATTTTGATGCTTAATTGTGCGTTTGCTTACGATTTATATTCGGCTAACGCTTGAACAAGGGCATAGGCTTTGCCACTTTGCATTACTTCAATGGCGCGTTGGGTATTTTGTTTGAGGTCTTCATGACCAAAGAGCTTGAGTAATAAAGCCACGTTGACAGCAACGGCTGCCATTTGTGCCTCTGTGCCTTTGCCAGTTAAGATATTGGTGACAATGGCTTTATTTTCTTCAGGCTCACCACCTACAATACTCGAGAGCGGGTAAGATTTCACCCCAAAATCTTCGGCTGTGAGCTGATATTGCTCGATTTTGCCATCTTTGAGCTCGGCAACATCGGTTGGACCATGAATTGCCACTTCATCTAAGCCACTGCCGTTGACCACAGCGGCGCGTTTTAGACCCATTTGCTTGAGCGCTTGCGCAAGCGTTGGCAGCAGGGCTTTGTCATACACGCCCATAACTTGAATTTGCGGACGCGCTGGGTTAATCAGTGGCCCAAGCAGGTTAAAAATAGTGCGGGTTTTCAATGCTTGACGCACTGGCATTGCATGGCGTACGCCTTGGTGATATTGCGGCGCAAATAAAAATGCGACGCCAATTTCTTCAACTGCTTGTTTGGTTTTCTCGCTAGATAAATCCAGTGCAATGCCAAATGCATCGAGTAGATCTGAGGAGCCTGATTTACTTGAAACGCCGCGGTTACCGTGTTTGGCAACTTTCACTCCGCAGGCAGCAGCAACAAAGGCGGCTGTGGTTGAGATATTAAAGGTATTTGAACCGTCGCCACCTGTGCCAACGATATCTGCAAACTCGCCTTCAATCTGTGGGAAAGGCGCGGCATGTTTTAGCAGTGCTTCGGCTGCGCCACTGATTTCTTCGGCGGTTTCGCCTTTGATTTTAAGTGCGGTGAGGGCTGAGCTGAGCACGAGCGGATCAAGATCCCCTTGGATGATGTTGGCAAATAAATCTTGGCTTTGGTTTTTGCTTAAATTTTCTTGCTTGTAAAGCTGTTCCAGTATCTGTTGCATGGTTTTTCCTTAAATTTTTATGTGCTTATCAATCTTTTCCGTAAGTGCTTAAGTGGTCATATATCGACTGATGCAAAGATGCTCAAGCCATCCATGGGCGCTCTATTCGCCACATCCATTTGGCTCAAAGCTTTGCGGCGCTGATATATAACCCCTTAATCATTCCACAATTTCTATTTATGCTTCACAAGGTTTTTCAGCTAACGCCCAATCAATTGCATTTTCAAGCAAACTTGCGCCATAAGTTGTCATAATTGACTCAGGATGAAATTGAAAGCCGCAAATTTTGTCTGCTTCATTCACCACACACATGGCTAAACCATCCACTTGCGCGACTAAATCTAAACTCTCCGGCACTTTGGTTGCCACCAAAGAATGATAACGCGCAATCGCAAACTCACTCGGCAGGCGATTAAAAATAGCATGATTATCATGACGCATAGCCGAGGTCTTACCATGCACAATTTCGCCTGCGCCGGCAACAATGCCGCCATAGCTCTCGACAATGGCTTGATGGCCTAAGCAGATCCCAATCATAGGCACCTTGCCTTTAAATGCTTCAATCACTTGCGGCATGATCCCGGCATCACTTGGTTTACCCGGGCCAGGTGAAAGCACAAGCACAGGGTTTTCTTGGCTTTGAATCGCCGTTTGAAATTGATCTAAGCTCAGGTTATTGCGATAAATTGTAACCTCATGGCCTAGGCTGCGAAATTGATCCACCAAGTTGTAGCTAAAAGAGTCAAAGTTATCTAAAAAAATGATTTGCGCCATAATATTTATCCTTATTGCTTGGCTTGGTGGGCGATTTGAATCGCAGAAATAACAGCTTGCGCCTTGGTGCGGGTTTCATCACTTTCAGCTTGGGCGATGGAGTCAAAGACGACGCCTGCGCCCGCTTGAATCGAGGCCATGCCATTTTCGACATAAGCTGAGCGGATCACAATACAGGTATCAAGATCGCCATCGCCAGTTAAATAACCCACAGCGCCGCCATAACTGCCGCGACGTACTTTTTCAACTTCACGGATAAATTTCATTGCACGCACTTTTGGCGCGCCGGTTAAGGTCCCCATATTCATGCTCGCTTGATACGCATGCAGGGCATCTAAATCATCACGCAATTGACCCACCACGCGTGACACCAAATGCATCACGTGGCTGTAGCGATCCACTTTTAGTAAATCTGCCACATGGCGCGTGCCTGGCTTGGAGATTCTTGCCACATCATTACGTGCTAAATCCACCAACATCATGTGCTCAGCGTTTTCTTTCATGTCGCCTCGCAGTTCAAGCTCAATGCGGCTATCTAAATCTGGGTTAATGCTGCCATCTGGATTTTTGCCACGACGACGGGTGCCTGCAATCGGGTAGATTTCCACTTGGTTGCTCTGGGTTTCATATTTAATTGCGCTTTCAGGTGAGGCGCCAAATAAAGTGAAAAGCTCATCTTGCATATAAAACATATAAGGGCTTGGGTTGGTTTGCTTTAATGTTTTATACGCCGCAAGCGGTGATGGGCACGGCAAGAAGAAACGTCTGGATGGCACCACTTGGAAAATATCACCTTGCACCACGTGCTGCTTAAGGTCGGTGACGATTTGGTTAAACTCTGGATCGTCAATATTTGTTTTTAATTCCATGCTTGGCAGGGCAGTTGCCGCAGGTAAATGGGTTAAATCTTGATAATGGGCGCTGATCTCATCTAAACGCGTATTAAGGCTATCAATAAGGGCTCTATCTTGTTTAAACGCGCTTGCTTGCAGGCGAACTTCTTGTTTTTGGTGATCAAACACCATCAAGGTTTCCGCCACATAAAACACATAGTCAGGGCAGTTATCAATGGCTTCAACCTCGCCAATTGGCTCAAAGTTACCGACTAAATCATAGGCAAACAAACCGCCGATAAAGAGATTAAATTTATCCTCTTCTGACTGGTGGGCCGTTAAATCAAAGCTATGTTGAATCAGGCGCAGGGCATCGAGTGAGCCGCTCATTTTTAAGCGTGAATCTTCATCCAAGATATCGGGATCTGGGGTGAAGGTTAAGCTCAAGCTATTGTCACTTTGGGTGGTATCAAGTTTGGTTAAGTTTGGCGTTAAAGCTGCGAGCAGGGCCTCGCCGTTTGGCGTTTGCGCAATACATTCCACTTGATTGCCACGACATTCAATACGTACAGCCGCATCGACTAAAAGCAAGCTTTTTAGGTTTTCTTTTGAATCAATTTCAGCACTCTCAAGCAGCAAGCTGTTTTGTTTGCCTTGCGCCTTGCCTTGCATGCAAAGATTATAAAAAACTTGAGTGGGATCATCATGGTAGTGACATGTTCGGTGAATTGCTACCAATGCTGATTGATGTGTAAAGTGTGCGTGTGGACGCTGCGCTGGCTTGTTCATTGAAAACCCTTTCATTAACCTCTTGTATTTGTGTACTAGTAAACTAGTATTAACCTTGACTGTCAAGCAAAAATTTAACAAAAACAAAATTGTATGAATTTTAATCAGGCTGGTTTGGATGAATACTTTTGAGGTTTTTTCTTTTAAAAGCTAAAAATAAACTCACAATCGCTATCAATTCAAGTTACACTAATGATAACCAAAATAACATCTCTTCAAATATGAATTGAGCCCTCGCGCATAGGTTATTGAATGAAAATAGATTTACATAGTCACACGACTGCATCCGATGGACGCCTTAGTGTGATTGATTTAATTGAGCGGGCGCTTGAGTTTGACTTAGATGTTCTCGCTATTACCGACCACGACACCTTAGATGCACTGCCAACTGCGCATGCTTACGTGGCGGATCAAAATTATGATTTAAAAATTATCAACGGCATTGAAATCTCAACGGTTTGGCAGAATAAAGATATTCATATTGTTGGCCTTGGGGTAGATTTAGACAATAAAGCCCTAAATGATTTAATTGTCGCGCAAAAAGACAGACGTTTAGCGCGTGCCCAACTCATGGCTTCGCGCCTTGAAAAGCACACTCAAGAAGGCGTTTTTGAAGGCGTACAAGCGATTGCTGGGGACGCGGCGATTTCACGCTCCCATTTTGCGAAGTGGCTGGTTGATCATGGCTACGCCGATACCATGGCGCAGGTGTTTAAAAAATACCTCACTCGCAATAACCCAGGCTATGTGCCGCCAAATTGGTGCTCAATTGCTGAGGCAGTCGAAGTGATTCAGGCCGCCGGTGGGCAAGCAGTACTCGCACATCCTTGGAGTTATAAATTCACAGCCAAATGGTTGAAGCGTTTATTAAGCGCCTTTGTGCAAGCGAATGGCGATGCAATGGAAGTGGCGCAGCCGCAACAAAGCATGCCCGATCGTAGGTTGTACGCCGATTATGCCATTGAGTATAAGTTACTCGCTTCACAAGGTTCAGATTTTCATTATCCTTCCGCCTGGACTGAACTTGGGCGCAATCTTTGGTTGCCAAGCGGCGTCACCGAAGTCTGGCATGAGTGGGACTTAGTTAAATAATGATTAATAAATAAGAAATTAGCAGTACAGGAGAGATCATGAGTCAGTTTTTTTATATGCATCCTGAAAACCCGCAAGCACGTTTAATCAATCAAGCTGTGGCGATCATTCGTCAAGGTGGAGTGATTATCTACCCAACAGATTCGGGCTATGCTTTAGGTTGCCAGCTTGAAAATAAGCAAGCATTAGAGCGCATTTGCCGCATTCGTAAATTAGACGAAAAGCACAACTTCACTTTGCTTTGTCGTGATTTATCTGAGCTTTCGCTTTATGCGCGCGTGGATAATACAGCGTTTCGCTTACTCAAAAATAACACCCCTGGGGCTTATACCTTTATTTTTAAAGGGACCAAAGAGGTGCCACGCCGCTTAATGAACCCAAAACGTAAAACCATTGGGATCCGCGTGCCTGACAATAAAATCGCGCTCGATTTACTCGAAGCGTTGGGCGAACCTTTAATGTCGACCTCTTTAATTTTACCGGGTAAATCCACCACAGAATCCGATCCCGAAGAAATTCGTGACATGCTTGAAAACCAAGTTGATCTCATCATTAACGGTGGTTATTTAGGTGAAGATCCGACAACTGTGATTGATTTTAGTGACGATGACGCAGTGATTGTGCGCCGCGGCGCAGGCGATGCGACTCCATTTGAATAATATTTGTTGAAAAATGATGCAGTTTTAGCCAGTTTTTGGCATAATACCCGCGTATAAACTATCTGAAAGTGAACCGCCTAATTTTAAGGCACCGACGACTGTGAAGTCGACGTAATAAGGTAAATGAATGAACGAAAAGTTACAAAAAGTTTTAGCTCGCGCAGGCCATGGCTCACGTCGTGAAGTGGAGAGTTTAATTCAATCAGGTCGCGTCAGCGTCAATGGCAATGTTGCAAAACTAGGTGATCGTCTTGAAGACGATACGGCTATTGTGCGTGTTGATGGACACAAGGTTTCAGTCAAAGAAGAACGCGAAGTCGTTTGTCGCGTATTGGCGTATAACAAACCAGAAGGTGAGTTATGTACACGTCATGATCCTGAAGGCCGTCGCACCGTCTTTGATCGTCTACCAAATATCAAAGGTGCACGTTGGGTATCTGTGGGTCGTTTGGATGCCAACACTGGTGGTCTACTGCTCTTTACTACAGATGGTGAACTAGCTAACCGCTTGATGCACCCAAGTCGCCAAGTAGAACGTGAATACTTAGTCCGCGTTTTTGGTGAAGTCAACGAAGAGATGGTTAAAAACGTTACCCGCGGCGTAGAACTTGAAGACGGCATGGCGCGTTTTGAAGATGTGGTATACGCTGGTGGTGAAGGTATGAACCATACTTTCTATGTCATGATCACCGAAGGTCGTAACCGTGAAGTACGTCGTTTGTGGGAATCACAAGGCGTGACGGTAAGCCGTCTAAAACGTGTTCGTTATGGTGACATCTTCCTTGAGAAAAGCCTGCCACGTGGTGGATGGGTTGAACTTGAGCTGAAAGAAGTTAACTACTTACGTGAAATGGTTGAGCTAAAACCTGAGCGTGAAACCTTTATCGATCCAAATGCAGGTTCGCGTAAGCGTGATCGTGCGCGTGGTCAGAAGATTCGTCGCGCAGTTAAGCGTCACGAAGAGCGCGTCACAACTGGTAAAGGCGGCCGTCAAGGCGCACGTGGTAAAGTTAACACCAAAGGCACGACCACAAACCGTGGGCAAACGGCAGAAGGTCAAGGTCGCGGTGGACGTAACCAAAGCCAAACCAATGCTCGTGGCGCAACTAATGGCCGTGGCATTACGACAAATGGCCGTCCTGGTTCGCGTAAACCATCGCCAAAACCAACACGCCAACGTTAAGTTTGAGTGATTGAAAAGTATATATAAAAATGCCCCATAAGAATTGGGGCATTTTTTTGTCTTTCTTTTACAATGTTTATGCGCGCTATATGCTTTTAATCTAAGCTTAAAGCCTTCATTTTAGATAGCTTAAGACTTAATCACGCTTCCATAAAATATGGCAGAACTTATGCTCAGGATCTAGGCTTATCAAAAGACGAGCAAACACATCATCCAACGCATCATCCGCTTCGTTAACGAGACCAATACGCACTTCAGCATAATCATCAGCGTCAACTTCAAAACCAACATGCTCAGGCCAATCTGTGCCAAGCTCAACGGCTTCAGCTGCGCCGCGATCTTCAAATTGAAGGGTAAAGAGGGCAACGTCTGCTGCCTCTAAGTTGTCTGGTGCCATCTCAAGGAAAATATCATAACCAAGGTCAATAGCATCATCTAACGAAATACGATTTGTCATGCTTTTCTCATCATTGTTGAATTCAAAATCATTGCCGTTGTAACAAGGTCGGTGTCGCGACGCTAACCTAGTTACAGCTTCAAGGATGAAGAATTAGTCCGCGCGGCTCATGAATTTACGTTCCGTCGTGTTGACACGGATCTTATCACCATTTGCAATGTATTCAGGTACTTGTACAACAAGGCCAGTGCTTAATGTCGCAGGCTTAGTACGTGCACTTGCTGAAGCGCCTTTGATCGATGGTGAGGTTTCAACGATTTCTAGATCAACCGATGATGGTAATTCAACGGCAACAGGTGCGTCATTGACCACTAATACACTTAAACCTTGGGTATCTTCGTTGAAGAATAAGGCTTCGTCTGCGATCATTTCTTTATTGAAGTGATATGGCGTGTAGTCTTCATTATCCATAAATACATATTCTTCACCATCAATATAAGAGAACATCACGCTCTTACGGCTAAAATCTGCAAGGGTTAAGATTTCATCCGCTTTAAAGCTCTCATCCGCTTTTGCGCCTGTTGCGACATCATACATACGCATGCGATAAAGGCTTGCACCAGCGCGGCCACTTGGTGTTAACTTGCTGATTTCTTTAACAGAATAAACTTTGCCATTGTGCTCGACAACCGCATTTTTTTTCACTTCACTTGCTTTTGGCATGAGAGATTTCCTATGGTGATTTTATTTGATGCAAAACATAGCATAAAGCTTGCTAAAACCAAACTAAAAAAGCCCTATTTGAGGCGCAATAATAGATTCAAAATCTAGATCAATAAAGGGCAAAATGGCATCGGCAACCGGCTTGAGTTGCTTATCAATGTAATGTTGATAATCAAAAGCAGCATCTTGATATTCAACAGCTTGTGGCCCTGATAGGGTGATCACATAACGAATTGCACCTTTATTTTGATAGCGCAGCGGTTTGCCAAGCGCTTGGTTTTTCTGATCCGCTTCGCGCGCGGCGCGCACTTGTGGTGGGATATTTTTTTGATACTCACTTAAGCGCTGACGCAAACGCTTTTGATAGACTAAATCGCTGTTATGTTGGCCTGCTAAGGTTTCTTCGACAGTTTTGCGGACATAGTCTTGCAGCTGGGGCGCCGTATGTGGATCAGGTAACTCAAATACCATTTGATATAGCTTGGCTTGGAATTTTTGCGCCAGTTCAGTCCAATCACTGCGCGCACTTTCAAGCCCTTTAAAGATAAGTTTGGAGCTTGTTTTAACCTGCCCATTTTCTTCAATTTCTTGTTTGATTAAGCCGCAATAACGTTTTTTCGAACCCGTTTGGGCGCCGCGAATCGTCGGCATTAAAAAGCGTGCATAGTGGGTTTCATATTCCAGCTCCAGCGCACTTTCTAGGGCGTATTCATCTTGTAAATGTTCTTGCCACCAAAGGTTTAGCATGTGAACAAGATCTTGACCAATCTGATTGGCCGCTTGGTTGGAGTGCGGGGTGTTGAGCGCGACAAAGAGAGAGTCGGTATCCCCGTAAATGACTTGATAACCTTTGTCTTCAATGAGTTGGCACGTTTTTTTCATGATCTCATGCCCGCGCATGGTGATCGATGAGGCTAAACGAGTATCAAAAAAGCGACAGCCGGATGAGCCGAGCACACCATAAAAAGAATTCATGATGATTTTAATCGCGGTTGAAAAGGCCACTTCTTTGTTCGCTTTGGCTTTTTCGCGTGCTTGCCACAGGTTTTCGATCATTTTAGGCAAAAAGTGGCGGCTGCGATGAAACTGTCCGCCACGAAAGCCGGGGATGGCCTCATTATCCCCTTTACCAATTGGGAGATCTAAGCCTTCAATCAAACCCAGTGGATCGATTTTAAAACTGCGAATAATTGATGGATAGAGGGATTTAAAATCAAGTACTAAGACGGAATCATAAAGACCTGGGGTAGAGTCCATCACATAACCGCCGGGGCTTGCGATCCAATTTTCAGAAGCAAGGTTTGGCGCCACATAGCCCGCGCGATGCAAACGCGGCAGATATAAATTGGTAAAGGCTGCGACTGAGCCGCCGATGCGATCTAGATCGAGCCCAGTTAAGCGGGTGCGCTCAATTAAAAACTCAAGCAAATGAGTATGCTTAAAAATATCAACGACTAAGCGGCAATCTTGCCAATTGTATTGCGCTAGTGCTTCTTTATCATGGGTAAATAAATGGTTAATTTGCGCCATCTTATTTTGCTCAGGAGTAATGGTTTTGCCTTGCGCTAGCAAGCTTTGAGCAACATTTTCAAGTGACCATGATGAAAAGCTATAGGTCGCAGCTTTCAGCATATGAATCCCATCGAGCACCAAGCGCCCAGTAATCGAGACAAAACCTTGGTTAGACTGATTTGACTTGCGAAAATAGAGCTGGCTTTTATCGCGACCAAGGCTCAGCGGGATCTGGTGCGCCTTGGCACGTTTATCAAGCAGTTGGCAATCAAAATCAATCACATTCCAGCCTAAAATTAAATCTGGATCAAAACGCTCAAACCAAGCGATTAAAGCATGCAGCAGCGCAGCTTCGTCTTTGACCCATTGGATCAAATAATCGTGTTTTTGGTTATATTCTTCTTGAGCCAAAGGGTTCACCATAATCACCCGTGAATCAAGCGTCGAATCTAAACCAACTGAGTATAAAACGCCTTTTTCTGAGCATTCTAAATCTAAAGAGACGGATGACAAATCAGGTAAAAAATCACAGGCGCGACATTGCGGATTTTTAATTTTTGGCGCACTAGGCTGATTGATTTCAATTCCGCCTTGAATAAAGCGCTCCATCAAAAAGCGATCATGAAGGCGTATATCATGCTCAAAATATGCAATTTCATGCGCATCTAAGGTTTGAGTTAAAGCTTTTAAACTTTGATGCGAGGGGCAATAGACCGCAGCCATGGGATGTTTATCAAAGTCTGTTAATGCGCGCGGCTGAGAATGTATGCGCGCGTCAATGGTTTGACTTAGTGGTTTCAAACGTAGGGCATCCGTTTGTGCGATAAACAGAACCAATTCTTGATTGTCGAAAATCAGTTCGATCACTTCCTGCTTGGTTTTGACCCAAAGCTTTAACTGTGCACTCAGACCTTGTGCACTGGGTACATCACGACTATGTTTAGTAAGGATAAAGCCTTGAGTAGTGTGCATAGAATTACGGGTTATAATGGATATAATACTGAGTATTTTAACATAAAGGCGGTTAAAGAACTGTGTGTTTTTTATACGTCGTGCGTTTAAATGTGTACAAAAAATATCTAAATAGCGTGATTTGTCGGGGTTTATACAAAAAATGCTTGTCTTTTGACGTTATTCCAAAGTAATGTGAAGTGAGTGATTCGATTTAATTTTCACAGTAAATCATTAATGCTTTTATTGAAAAAGTATATATAATGCTAAGCAGTGACAGCCTGTATTACATAATGAAGACTAATCTTAGTAAAATGAAGAGTTTGTTTTTAATGTTTAAGGTCGAGAATTAATAAATTTTAGTAAAGTTAGCCGTAATGAGCCTGCTTGATGCTCTCATTTAACTTTGCTCGCAACCGAGTGTGGAGATACAAGAGTGATAAATGTTTTCCTTGTAGATGATCACGAACTGGTGCGCACAGGGATTCGACGTATTATTGAAGACGTCCGTGGCATGAAAGTAGTAGGGGAAACTGACAGTGGTGAGAATGCTGTAAAATGGTGCCGATTAAATCATGCGGATGTGATTTTAATGGATATGAATATGCCTGGCATCGGTGGCCTTGAAGCAACGAAAAAGATTTTACGTTTTAATCCGGATACAAAAATCATTGTATTGACGATTCATACTGAAAATCCATTTCCGACCAAAGTGATGCAAGCTGGCGCAGCAGGATATTTAACCAAAGGCGCAGGGCCTGATGAAATGACCAATGCGATTCGCGTTGTCAGTTGTGGCCAACGTTATATTTCACCAGAAATCGCGCAACAAATGGCTTTGAGTCAAGTTGTCTCAAGTGATAACCCATTTAAAGATCTCTCTGAACGAGAGCTCCAGATCATGATGATGATCACTAAGGGTGAAAAAGTCACGGATATCTCTGAGCAACTCAACTTAAGCCCAAAAACTGTTAACAGCTACCGCTATCGTTTATTCAATAAATTAGATATCAGTGGGGATGTTGAGCTGACGCACCTTGCCATTCGTTATGGCATGTTAGATGCAGATAGCTTATAAGCAAGCTTTCTGGTGATCTCTATTTAAACTAAACCGCTTGATATTAGAGCGGTTTTTTTATGTGTGAATCTTTTGTATTAAAAAGGCAGTTATGTTTGATTCAAGTGCATTTTTAGCTTCTGTATCACGCCAAGCTGGCGTATATCGCATGTATAACTCTGAAAATGAGATTATCTATGTCGGTAAAGCCAAAAACTTGCATAAACGCCTGGCGAGTTACTTTCGCAAGCGTTTGGATAACGAGAAAACCAAGGCATTAGTTAGTCATATCGCACATATTGATGTGACGGTGACCCATACCGAAACCGAAGCTTTGATCCTTGAGCATAATTATATTAAGCAATATAAGCCTAAATATAATGTCTTGCTGCGTGATGATAAATCTTACCCATATTTGCTGCTCACCAAGCATAAACACCCCAAACTTGCTTATCATCGTGGGGCGAAAAAGCGTCTTGGTGAATATTTTGGACCATACCCAGATGCTGGCGCAGTGCGCGAAACCTTGCACCTTTTACAAAAGATTTTTAAAGTCCGACAGTGTGAAGACTCTGTCTATGCAAATCGTACACGTCCTTGTTTGATGTATCAAATCGAGCGTTGCCTCGGGCCTTGCGTAAAAGGCTTGATCAGCGATGATGGTTATCAACAACAAGTTGATTTTGTGCGTTTATTTCTACAAGGCAAGGACTCACAAGTATTAGAGTCCTTAATTCAAAAAATGGAAGCGGCAAGCCAAGCGTTAAGATTTGAGGAGGCCGCCAGTTTGCGCGATCAAATCCAAGCGATTCGTCAAATTCAAACCCAGCAAGCCGTGTCAGATGAAAGCCAAAATGACTTGGATGTGATTGGTTTTGCCAAAGAATCGGGAAGTGCTTGTATCCATCTTTTGATGATTCGCCAGGGGCGCATTTTAGGGAGCCGCAGTTTTTTCCCGAAAGTGCCACACAATACCCAAGATGATGAAGTTTTTGAGAGCTTCTTAGAGCAATATTATTTAAGCCATAGTGATGCTTATAATCTTCCTCAAGTGATTGTGTTTGATGCAAGTTTTTCGCCAAGTGAAGCATTAGGCGAAGCCTTAACTGACATGGCAGGGCGCAAGGTCAGCTTGCAGGGCAATTCGCGTGGCGTGCGTGCGCGCTATTTACGTTTAGCTACCACTAATGCGAGCAGCGCGCTGGCTTCAAAAATTAGCCATAAAATGACCATGCGTCAGCGCCTAAAAAGCCTTGAAGCGCTCACTGGCATTGACGGTATTTCACGTATGGAATGTTTTGATATCAGTCATACCATGGGTGAAAACACGGTTGCCTCTTGCGTCGTGTTCAACCAAGAAGGGCCAGTACGTCAAGAATATCGCCGCTACAATATCACAGGCATTACTGGCGGTGATGATTACGCCGCAATGGCGCAAGTGTTGACTAAACGCTATCAAAAGCAGCTCGATGTCGACAAGATCCCCGATATTATCTTTATTGACGGGGGGATGGGGCAGTTATCACGCGCGCATGAAATTTTAACTCAATGTTGGCAAGACTGGCCAAGACGCCCTTTATTGATTGGGGTTGCCAAAGGAGAAGGGCGAAAATTTGGTCTTGAGACCTTATTTAAGGTGGATGGCTCAGAATATGAATTTAGCTCAGATTCCCCTGCACTGCATTTAGTGGGACATATTCGCGATCAAAGTCATGATCATGCGATTGCAGGACACAGAGCCAAACGCGGTAAAGCGCGTCAAAAAAGTGTGCTAGAAGATGTAGCTGGGATTGGCCCCAAACGACGTCAAGCCTTGCTTAAATATATGGGCGGCTTGCAGGGGCTGAAAAAAGCCAGTGTCGCAGACATTCAAAAAGTGCCAGGGATAAGTGAAAGCTTGGCGCATGATATTTATGCAGCATTAAAAGATTAAAACTTGTACAAAGCAGACCTTTTATTCGCTTTAGGGAAAAAAGCGTTTGAAAAAAAACGTGATTTACCGCACCATATACCTAAATAAAGATTAAGGTTTAATCAGCACCTTCAACGAGCATTAACTATGAGATATACCATTCCAAATATACTAACTTTACTCAGACTAGTGCTGATCCCTGTATTTATCCTTGTTTTCTATCTTCCTTATGCTTGGGCGCCATTTATGGCTGCCATCGTATTTTTGGTTGCTGCGATTACCGACTGGCTAGATGGCCTGATCGCAAGACAATTACAACAAACCTCACGCTTTGGCGCATTTCTAGACCCTGTGGCGGATAAAGTCATGGTCGCGGTAGCGCTGATTTTAATCACCGAAGAATACCACAGCATCTGGATCACGATTCCTGCCGCGACTATGATTGCTCGAGAAATCATTATCTCAGCACTGCGTGAGTGGATGGCGGAGATAGGCAAACGTGCCAGCGTTGCGGTGTCTTGGATTGGTAAGTTTAAGACCACAGCGCAAATGGTTGCTCTGCTGCTACTTATCTGGCACCCAAATAACTGGGTCACAGATTTAGGTTATATCGGCCTTTATGCGGCAACGATTTTGACTTATTGGTCGATGTTCCAATACCTTGCTGCGGCAAAAGATGATTTATTAGATGATTCTGTGCAATAAGCATTGAGATCACTAAAATGAATAAAAACCTCATTTATCCTCGGATTGATGAGGTTTTTTTTCGCCCTTGGCTTGGTTTTGTTATAGCTTTATCATACCATTTAGTATGTGCCTAAAATCTTTAGGTATTTAAAGTCTTTCGTGATCCAGTAGGGCAGAGCCGGTTCAATGTCTTTACTCTCTAAAACAAAGACTATGTTTCTGCTCTCGTATTAGGAGTTTCTATGCTCAAATCAACCCATTGGCGCAAACGTGGCAAAGCACCAGATTACCGTTTTTCTTTGGCCAATGAACGAACCTTCCTCGCTTGGGTGCGCACAGCATTAGCCTTATTAGCAGGGGCTGTGGCCATTGATCAGCTTACGCCAAATTTAGCCCCGCCTATGTATCGAGAGTTAATTTCAGCTGGCTTAACACTTTTTGCCGGTTTTGTTTCCTTTTATGCCTATCGCCGCTGGCGCGATAATGAAAAATCGATGCGTTTTAATCGTGAACTAAATTATACGCGTTTCTTAGCTGTTATCAGCTTTGCTGTACTTGCATTGGCCTTAGGCTTTATCGTTATTCTCGCTCTTTGAGGCGCTTATGAAACGTCGATTGCCACCGCACCCTTTACCTCAAGAGCAAACAGAAACTGAACCGCCAGAAAGCCCTCAGGCGCAACCTAGTGAGCCTGCAGATGTCGAAACGCCTAAGCTTAGAAATCGATTTCGAGGCCGGGCAGTTAAGCCGCAAAATGAAGATCAGCGTAGCCAAACGTTAAATAAACGGCGCCGAATTTTATTGCCCAAATATACTCAAACCTATCCAAAGCGTAAGCGTGACACCGGACTGCAACCCCAACGCACGACTTTGTCTTGGTTTCGTACCGCCTTTTCTATTTTTGTAAATAGCTTACTCTTACTGCGTATCGGAGCGAAAGAAGATGTGATCTTAGTGACGTTTTGTGGCTGGTTTTTTATGTTTTTATCGATTTGGCTCTATTATGCGTCTGTCTATCGAGGCGATGCGATTTTGACGGAAAAGACGCTCACCACAGCAGCATCTATCAATACGAAAAAACTTATCTCAATGACAATTTTAATTACTTGTGTATTACTAACGATTCATTTTTTAAGCAGCGTATGGACGATTTTTTCAACATCCAGCTGAAATATCCTTTAAATAGAGAAGAACTTTTTGTGCAGATATCTTTTTTATCCATTTCTATTTGAAAAATAACTCATTGAAATGCTCTGATTTTATTCAGAAATAGAATTTATTTTAGGCAATAACATAGATTTCGTCGGTATTTTAGGCAAACGATTTATTTTTTCAAAAATAGTGTTGACGTACTAGCTAGAATCCGTAAAATGCATCCCCGTACTCAAGAGCAAAACGAAATAAAGATTTGCTCAGCGAGATAGAGATGGCGCCTTGGCAGAGTGGCTATGCAGCGGATTGCAAATCCGTGGACCTCGGTTCGACTCCGGGAGGCGCCTCCATTTTCTATCCATATCAGACGAGTACAATATTTTGCGACATTAGCTCAGCTGGTAGAGCGCAACCTTGCCAAGGTTGAGGTCACGAGTTCGAACCTCGTATGTCGCTCCAAATTTAAATTCAACAGCTAATGTTGAGTTTTGCGATAGAGCACAACCTGCCAAGCTTGAGGTCATGCCTTAAGCCTGAGATAGGGAACCTCGTATGTCGCTCCACTTTCTATTTTCTACCCGAAGGGTAGGGAAACTGAAGATGGTGTCTAACCATCGCAAGAAATTGCGTGCCCTGGTGGTGGAATTGGTAGACACAAGGGATTTAAAATCCCTCGGCGTTCGCGCTGTGCCGGTTCAAGTCCGGCCCGGGGCACCATCTACAAATAGATAATGAAACCAGATATGGCGCCTTGGCAGAGTGGCTATGCAGCGGATTGCAAATCCGTGGACCTCGGTTCGACTCCGGGAGGCGCCTCCATTATCTAATCACTCGTTGAAGAGTAAAAAATATGCGACATTAGCTCAGCTGGTAGAGCGCAACCTTGCCAAGGTTGAGGTCACGAGTTCGAACCTCGTATGTCGCTCCAATTTAACCTCTAGCAGAAATGCTGGAGGTTTTTTTGTTTCTAGAGCCTAATCTTCGCTCCGACTTATGCTGAATTTGAGCCCTTAGCAGTCATGCTAGGGGCATTTTTTTATCTGCCCATTATGTGTCCATTTCTTAGCAGGAACGACAACGTCGCATATAGGTATACTGAACGCAGATTAAGGGCGCAGAATCTAGCAAAATAGCATACACAAAAAAACTGACAATACACACAAGATGCATTGCCAGTTTCTGTATTCGTCAAGCCAGATAGAGTGCTTATTGATTAAGCATTTACTAAATGGTTTTGATTATGTTGGTTTGCTTTGGTTGGCGTTTTAATCATCAAACAAATCGCAAGAGAGATGATAAGTAGCGCAAGCATAAAGCCAAAGACTGCAGAGAAACCGCCGAAGAGTGACGCGACGATAGAGCCAAGCAAGCTACCGATACCAAAGCCAAGGTAAATCACACCATAGTTTTGAGTTAGGTTATTTAAACCAAAGAAGTCGCTCACAAGTGATGGGTAGACAGTAATGGTGCCGCCAAAGCTAAAGGCAACACAAGCAATCGCAATATAAAAGCTGATTTCTGTCAGTGGCATAAAGCGTAGTGCGCTCACGCCAAGTAAACAAATCACCACCGCAATGCCAACCACACGCATACGTTCAATTTTGTCAGAAAGAATACCAAGTACTAAACGACCGCTTAAGTTTGCCACAGCAATCACTGCTACTGCGCTTGCCGCTGCGGCAACACTTAGGTGCGCATAACTTTCACCGATATCTTTTGCCACACCGATGACATACAAACCAGACATACAGATAGTAAGGAAGATAATTGCAAGTGACCAAAATTGAGTGGTTTTTGTTGCTTCATTTAAACTAAACTCAGTATTTACTTGCGCGTTGTCAGAAGATGTTGACGCTTCAACTAATGGTGCATCTTTCATCATCAGACCGCCAATCACAACCATTGCTGCAACTAAAATACCCCAAACTTCAAAAGTCACGTTTAAGTTATTATTCGTTAAGAAATACAAGTTGATATATTTAAAGCCTAAGCTGCCTAAACCATAAGCACCAATGGCGCAAGCCGAAGCTAAGCCTTTACGTTCTGGGAAGAATTTCACGCAGTTAGAAAGCGTCATCAAATAGCCTGTACCGTCTGCAAAGCCAACCAATAGGCCAGCAGTCAAATACAATGCCCAAAGGCCTGTCACATGCGAGACAGCCATCAGACTAAGACCAAGCACAATACCTGCGGCAATTGTTACTTTACGAACGCCAAATTTAGCTTGAAGCTTGCCTGAAAGCGATGATGCAACAGCAAGTGAAAGACTCAAGATACCAAATGAAAGTGCAACTTGATTCACTGGCTCATCGAGCATATCTGAAAGCGGCGCATTGAAGAGGCTCCAAGTGTATACAGAGCCTAATGCGAACTGAGTAATAATAGTGCCAAGCAAGGTCCAAAGACGTGTGCTATTTTTATGCGCAACAGGTGCGTTTGCAGATTCAGGTGATGCGATTTGATTTGGCATAAGTGCCTCCCAAAAATTTATTTTCTAAGACTAAATTTCGTTTCTGGGATTGAATTTACGCCGAAAAAAAAGAACTGCAATAGGTATGGAAATATATAAAATGAGCTGCATTTTAGCTTCATGAAATGCAATATTTAGGCATGAAATGCAAAATACATATATGAAGCTTATGGATTTTATAACCCCATGATTTGACGAAAAGCCTTGATGTTCGCGCGACTGACTGGCACTTCCACATCTGAGCCAGTTAGATTTAAAAGATAAGTGCTATTTAACCCAGGTTTGATTTGACTGATTTTAGAAAGATTGACGCAATAAGATCTATGGCTACGATAAAACTGTGATTCAGGCAACTTAGTGCACAGTTCACTAATGCTGTAATGCGCAATGAGTTCAATGACTTGATTCTCTGCCATGGCGTAGACATAAGTCAGCTTTTCTTGCGCATGGGCATATAAAATATCATTTTTATCTATGATGCGAATATTTGCGCCATGATTTAAGGCAAGGTGATCTTGGGTTGGCTCTGATTTGACTTCCTCAACGTGAGTCGGCGTGAGTTGTGCGCTTAATTTCTCAAGGGTGCGGATCACGCGCTGCTCATTCAATGGTTTTAACAAATAGTCAAAGGCTTCAATTTCATAGGCCTCAGCCGCATGCTCTTTATAGGCTGTGGTAAAGATGATTTGCGGCGGATTTTGCATTTGATGGAGGTTTTTTGCCAGCATCACGCCATCAATCGATGGGATATTGATATCGAGAAAAACCACATCCACCTGCGCGCTTTGCAGATATTTAAACGCATCAAGGCCATCTTCAAAGTGATGAAGCACCTCCAATTGACTGTACTTTTGAATAAAATAACTTAGCTCTTCACGCGCTAAGTATTCATCTTCAACAATGATTGCGGTGCTCATGCTGTCACTTCCTCTACTCTTTCAACTTCGACAATATCAAAATAAACGCGGGTAAAATCTTGTCCATTATGGGTGATGCGGTCTATGTGTAAGCCTTGACCATATTGCAGCAAGACGCGCTGATGAACATTAATTAAACCTATTTTATGTTTTTCCATTTGATTGGTTTGTAGTTTCTCCACAATCTCAGGGGCAATTTCACAACCTGTGTTTTCCACACAAACGCGTAATCTGTCTTCCAAACTTTTGACTCGAATAATCACTTGGCCTTTGCCTCGCGCAGGTTGGATCCCGTGCTGGATGGCATTTTCAACCAAAGGTTGGATCAACAGGCATGGAATGGGTGTATGTACATCATCGACATCAAAAATAACCGTGAGCTTATCGCCAAAGCGGGCTTGCTCAATTGCTGTGTAATCTTTCACTTGTTGAAGCTCTTGCGAGATATCGATTAAGTCATCACCACGCTCAAGGTTATAGCGTAAAAAGTCGGCCAAATTGGCAATCAGCTCACGCGCCTTATCGGGCTTAATACGAATTAAGGTCGAAATTGCATTGAGGGCATTAAACAAAAAATGCGGGTTGATCTTGTGTTGCAACGCCGAAAACTCAGCTTTTTGCAGCATGTGATTCGCCTGTTCAAGCTTGGACGCCATCAATTGAGTAGAAATGAGTTGGGAAAGACCTTGCGCCATTTCTTGGATTGCTTGGCCGATTTTGTTTTCTTTGACGAAAAAGATTTTAAGTGTGCCTGTGACTTGGTTATTCTCAAACAAAGGCAGAATCAATATGGATTTAAATTGACCAGTTTTGAGATTGTTGTGCAAGGTATAGGTGCGCTCTTGGACGGTTTTTTGCGTGAGTTGGCTAATTTTTTTATCCCGAATCACCGCATGGCTGCGATCAAAATAATCCTCATGCCCAATCCCTGTATAAGCAAGCACTTCAGAGGTATTGGTCAGCGAAACTGCATCTGCGCCCGTTTCGTGGTAAATGATCTCACACACTTGTTGTAAGCTCTGCTGATCATTTTTACGCATAAAGGGCAAGGTTTGGTTCGCAATATCAAGCGCAACTTTCGCTTGGCTGGCGGCCGCTTGCTCTTTTTCATCGTCAATATCGTGCACCCGCTTAATGATAAGACCGATGCATGTGGAACCTATAATCATAGGCAAAGCAATATTGGCAACAATGCTCTTGGCAAGGGCTTTATCTTCCGCCAAAACCAAAATCAGCAGCATGGTGAGACATTCACAGACGATCCCAGCACCAATGCCATAACACATATTATCTTTTCTATTTGTGTAGCGATAAATCAGCACGCTGAGCACGCCGGCTAAAATACTTGTAATCAGGCAAGGCAGGGAAGTGGGACCGTCGATATCAATCAAATAGCGGTGAATGCCTGATAAAATTCCGGCAGGCAAGCCAACCCAAGGGCCAAATAGAATCCCCCCAGAAACAATCGCAATGATGCGCACATTGATTAAAGAGCCTTCGACATCAACGCCGGTATAAGTACTGAAAATAGCAAAAAAGACGAATAGTGCAGAGATAAGGCCAATTTCAAGCGCATTACGCTCAGAGGCCTGTTTATTCATGATTTGCTTGAAAGATTTGGCTTGAGTGAGCAAAAACAGCGCAGTAAGCATTAAGGCTGCGCGTTCTAAGACTTCAAACAACATTAAGAGTTGAGATTGGTACACATAAGCTCCAAAGATCCCAGAGTGCGGGAATAAATATGTGAGATTTCTCTCAATTATCATCTATTTAATACTTTGGAGCAAATCTTAGTCATTGTTTACCTAAGGTTTTTGGTGGCGTCTGGAAACAAGGAAAGGCTTATGATTGTGATAAGCGCTTTTTCTCAGCCGCGCCATCGACAGGGCGATTCACATTGATGCGCTTACCTTGTTTAAACCCAACTTCATAGTCTTTGGTGAGTTTTTTCATTGCTTCACCAAGTTGCTGCTTAAAGGTTTCACGATCGACATTTTCAAACTCTTTATCAATATATGAGTTGATGCTTTTGCTTGAGTCTTCATCCGGTGCAATCACAGGCAGTTTTTCAAGTGCGCCTTCAATCCAACCACTTAAAAATGAATTCACGCGCTTGGTGACATCTGCTGTGCTAGTGCCCGTGCCGGCAAACTTATTGCGAAACTGGCCAGTTTGTTGGTTCATTTCACGGTAAACAATATCAAAGGCAAATGCAGCAAAAATCGCACGATCGGCATCGCCAATAAATTCTAATTTTTTCAAACCTTTATGGTTAAGCAAAACCGCTTCCACGCCAAAACGTGTGTTAATCCCACGGATCAGGCGTAAAATATGTGAGCCAATGTCAGCAGGCAAAAGGTTGGATGAACGGGTTTTCCCCATCTTGATAAGATCAATATCATCTTTATCCAAGCCATACTTCGCCATTAAGCGATGCGCCATTCTAATCGCTTGCGCCGCTTCGTTAACGTTTGCTGAGTTACCAAGCTCTAAGCACTTGGCAATTTTTTTGAGCGCTTTTTGTTTATCCATGTCGACCTTAGGTAATGTGAAGGGCGGGTATTTTAGCCTTTTTTTGGTCGAAGGAAAAGCCAAGGCGAGTAGAAATCTAAATTGATCGCAGGTTTTAGGTTTTATTTTACAGAGCAAAGTGATAAAAATAGGAAATATAATAAAAATATCCCCAAGGAAGAGGTCGTAGTGAGTCAACTCCCCAATTTAGATATCGCGCAAACGGTTGCGCCATTGGTTTCTCAGTATCTTGAAGCATTAGCCAAAGCAGGTTTTAAAGGTGACATTGAAACCAGTTATGGCACACGTTTAAGCTTAGCGACAGATAACAGCGTTTACCAAGCGCTGCCACAGGCTGCATTGTTTCCCAAAGATAGCCAAGATGTACAAATTTTAACGCGTCTTGCACATCAAACAGAGTTTCAAGCGATTCGTTTTAGCCCACGCGGTGGCGGTACCGGCACCAATGGTCAGTCTTTGACCCATGATATTGTGGTTGATGTGTCAAGGCACATGAACAAAGTACTTGAGATTAATACCAAAGAAGGCTGGGTGCGGGTGCAGGCTGGGGTGGTAAAAGATCAGCTCAATGATGCTGTGCGCAGCGCCGGCTTTTTCTTCTCACCAGATTTATCGACCAGTAACCGCGCAACCCTTGGCGGGATGATCAACACAGATGCGTCAGGGCAAGGCTCGCTTCAGTACGGCAAAACATCCGATCACGTCTTATCCCTTGAAGCGATTTTTGCCGATGGTTCTATCTATGAAACCGATGGCTCAAAAGGCGCGCCACAAGCAGGCTCGAGCGCTGAAAAAGCCTTTCAAACAGCATATGACATTTGTCATCAAAAGCGTGATGCCATTTTAGCTAAATTCCCGCCATTGAACCGTTTTTTAACTGGTTATGACTTAAAAAATGCGATTGACGATGCCGGTGAGTTTCAATTTACACGCCTGTTGTGTGGCGCGGAAGGCTCACTTGCTTTTATCACTGAAGCCAAGCTGAACTTAACCCCTTTACCCAAAGCGCGCGCTTTGGTGAATTTAAAATTTGACAGCTTTGATGCCGCACTGCGCAGTGCGCCGGATATGGTCAAAGCCAAAGCCTTGTCGGTTGAAACGGTCGACTCCAATGTGTTAAACCTTGCCAAAGAAGACATTGTTTGGCACAGCGTGAAAGACTTGCTGACCGACGTGGAAGGCAAAACTATGCTTGGGATCAACATTGTTGAATTTGCAGGGCCGGATGAGCGCGAAGTGACTGAGCGAGTCGCGGCGCTGACCAAGCGTTTAGATGCTGCGCTCGATGCTTTAGAGGCGCAAGAGACAGGCTCAGCAGATCTTATCAAGGGCTTTATTGGTTATCAAGTCTGTGACGATCTGCCAAGCATCAACAAAATCTATAATATGCGTAAAAAGGCGGTGGGTTTACTTGGCGCAGCCAAATCGAGTAAAAAGCCGATTCCGTTTACCGAAGATACCTGCGTACCGCCTGAAAACTTAGCTGATTTTATTGTTGAGTTTCGTGACTTGCTCGACTCGCACAACTTGCATTACGGCATGTTTGGTCACGTGGATGCTGGGGTTTTGCATGTCCGTCCTGCGCTAGATATGTGCGATCATGAGCAAGAGCTCTTAATGCACCAAATTTCTGATCAAGTGGTGGCGCTGGTTGCCAAATACGGCGGCTTGATGTGGGGCGAGCATGGCAAAGGGTATCGCTCTGAATATGGGCCAGAGTTCTTTGGTGATGAGCTATTTGAGCAATTGCGCGCATTAAAAACCGCCTTTGACCCGTTCAACCAAATGAACCCAGGGAAAATCTGTACGCCCCTTGAAAGCAAAGATGAGCTGGTGAAAGTCAGCGCGACCAAACGCGGTTTTTATGACAGACAAATCCCCGTTACAGTGCGTGAGGACTTCCCGCAAGCGCTCAACTGTAATGGTAATGGTCTGTGTTTTAACTATGATCCGAACTCACCTATGTGTCCGTCGATGAAGATCACCCGTGATCGTCGTCATTCGCCAAAAGGGCGTGCAGGGCTGATGCGTGAATGGTTGCGCTTATTGTCGAATCAAGATTTTGATATTTTGGCGCTTGAGCAGCAAATTAATAGCAAAGGCTTGAGCTTAAAAGCCTTGCTAGATAGGGAGTTGTTACGCTTTAAAGCTAAAGATGAGAATGACTATTCAAATCAAGTATTTGAAGCGATGAACTTATGCTTGGCATGTAAAGCATGTGCCAGCCAATGCCCGATTCAGGTTGATATTCCTTTGATGCGCAGCCGCTTTTTAAACTTATATCATTCACGCAATCCAAGACCTGTGAAAGATTATTTAGTTGCAAAAATCGAAACCTTGTTGCCTTGGATGGCGAAAGCGCCAAACTTTGTTAACTTTGCTGCGACCAATCCAGTGAGCGCATGGGCAACCAAACAAGTGATAGGTTATGTGGATACGCCTAAGCTATCGACCCCAACGTTAAAGAGTATGCTTAAAACTAAGTATCAAGGCACACTTGCACCTGTGTTTGACTTGGAAACCTTGCAAGCATTACCTGAGTTTGAGCGTCAAAATTATGTGCTGATTGTTCAAGATCCTTTCACCAGTTTTTATGATGCATCGGTTGTCGCCGATTTTATTAAATTAGCTGAAAAATTAGGTAAACAGCCACTCTTATTGCCATTTCATCCAAACGGAAAAGCGCAGCATATCAAAGGTTTTTTGAAAGATTTCACACAAACCGCGAATCAAACGGCTGAGTTTTTAAGCCAAGTCGCACAGCTTGAGATCGACATGATAGGGGTCGATCCGGCGATGGTGCTGTGTTATCGCGATGAGTATAAAGAAGTGCTAGATAAACCTGCGAGCTTTAATGTGTTGCATGTGCATGAGTGGCTCATCAAATTGATTGACGCGAAAGATAAAGGCGTCGTGAATTATGCGCAGATACGTAAGCAAAGCGCCCAGATTGCAGAATATGAAGCCAAAGCTTGGCACTTATTCTCGCACTGCACGGAAAAAACCAAAATGCCAAATAGCGAAAAAGAATGGCAAAGCATTTTCCAATTCTTTGGTGAGCGTTTGGATAATATCGCTGTGGGCTGCTGCGGCATGGCGGGCACCTTTGGGCATGAAGCGGATAAGCTTGAATTGTCGAAAGGGATATATGAGATGAGCTGGCAAAATAAGCTTCACAGCTTGCCGCAAGAGCGCTGCTTAGCGACAGGTTATTCATGCCGCTCGCAAGTCAAACGCTTTGAAAAAGAAGCCTTAAAACACCCACTGCAAGTGCTTGCTTTGTGAGTCTAAGCTTTATTTGTGAACTAAGCTTTAAAAGCTAAATAAAAAGGGCGCTGTCACAATGAAACAGCGCCCTTAATTTTTATTCTTCGCTCACGAATACAAGCTAGTTAGTAAATTAAGCAGCTAGAAACTGGGCTTTACGACCTTCAAAACGCTCAACTAAATCATCAATCGCCGCTTGATCATATTCACGTAAGCCGGTGGCGACCATACGTTTGATCCCGTGTCCAACCACTTCATTGCCTTCTTTGAAATCAAAGTTTAAGGTCACGACGCCGCGTTTGCCTGTCACATTAAAATCTGCGCCACTAAATTCAACTTCAGGCGCTTTAATGTCAAGGCGAGTAAACTCGACATCCATGCTTTCATAAATCACAAGTGGACGTGTGGTGTTAATCATCATGTTAGCGTCTTGCATTAAAGGCACCATGATGTGAGGGAAGTTCATGCCAGAGAATTTGACATAATTTTTGATCACATGCTCAATTAATTCAGGATCTTGGCTCTTGTCACCTTGATGGCTCATGTGTAGATATTCTTTTTCATTTGCATCCACAACTGCGCTATCGTGTTCACCTTTTTCGGCAACTTTAAGCGAGATACCATCACTCACCATGCCAGAGAAACGAAAGCTCATTTTTTGGCTAATGCCTTCTTGAGTGAGGAGCACAGCAAAGAGCAGATCGCCCGGGACGCAAAAACGTTTATTGTCTTCGTCATGGATCGGGTTGAAATCCCCAGCAATTCTTTTGGCAAATTGGCTCGCTTGCTGGCGAGTAAATTCAAAGCTTTGATTGTGGCACGTCACATAAGAGGTCAAGAACATAAGTTTTCCGTATAGAAAATGCTAAGCAAGAGAAATAAAAAGTTACAAGATTAAGGCAGGATTATACCTAAGCTTTGTCATTGATTGGTCAGTCCAGTCAATAAATTTATTTTGGATGTCGAATTTAAACCAAATATGATATAAACACCATTTAAAAATTCGATTTATCTAGGAAACTCAATGATCTCTGAAATCTACAAAGAATTTATCTTTGAAGCTGCGCACAAACTTCCTCATGTTCCTGAAGGCCACAAATGCGGTCGTTTACATGGCCACTCGTTTCTTGTTCGACTTTATATCGAAGGGGAAGTGGATGAACATACAGGTTGGTTGATCGATTTTTCAGAGATTAAGCAAATCTTTAAGCCAACTTATGAGCGCCTTGATCATCATTATTTAAATGAGATCCCTGGCCTTGAAAACCCAACCAGTGAAGTGTTAGCGCGTTGGATCTGGAATGAAATCAAGCCTCAATTGCCTCTTTTAAGTAAAGTTGAAATCAAAGAAACTTGCACTGCAGGTTGTATTTACCGTGGTGAAGCTTAACCTTAGCTTTTGCATACTTTAGTTTTATGCGTACTTTATTTATAGTTAAGAAGAACAAATGAGTCAAAATATGTATAAGCTCAACGAGATGTTCCAAACCATTCAAGGGGAAGGAAGTTTTACTGGCGTGCCTGCGGTCTTCGTTCGTCTGCAAGTGTGCGATGTCGGCTGCGCTTGGTGTGATACCAAACAAACTTGGGATGCTAACCCAGAAGATGAGCTGGGGCTTTCTCAAATTATTGCCAAAACGTCGGATTCACCGACTTGGTGCTCTGTTCGCGCAGCGGATATTGTTGCCAATTATCAAGCGCAAGGTTACACCGCCAAGCATATAGTGATCACAGGTGGCGAGCCGTGTTTGTATGATCTCACAGAATTAACGCTTGCGTTTGAAGCCATTGGTTGTCAGTGCCAAATAGAAACCAGTGGCACGTCCAAAGTGCGTTGCAGCGCGGATACATTTGTGACGGTGTCACCTAAGATTGCAATGAAAGGTAAGCTTGACGTGCGCCAAGATGCACTGCTACGCGCGAATGAAATCAAGCATCCTGTGGGCACGCAAAAAGATATTGAAAAGCTTGATGCCTTGCTTGAAGGGCTAGATATCCAAGCACAGATTGCGCTTCAGCCGATTAGTCAAAAAGATCGTGCAACGCAGCTATGTATGCAAGTGTGCATTGCACGTAACTGGCGCTTGTCGATTCAAACCCACAAATATTTAAATATTGCCTAAACTTAAATAACACCCCTTTTTGTCTTTTTCAAACAGGGGTGTACAATGCCTAAATAATTAAAATTTTGTAGAGATAGCAAGATGACTTCTACTGATATACTGGATGTAAAAACTGAGCGTGTGATTTATCCCTTTCCGCCAAAGCCGATGCCATTGACGGATGCGCAGCAAGCGACGCATATTGAAAATATTAAGCGTTTATTGGTGGAGCAAGATGCGGTATTGATTGCGCATTATTATACCGATCCACAAATTCAAGCCTTAGCCGAAGAAACCGGCGGCTTTGTTGGTGACTCGCTTGAAATGGCAAAATTTGGCAATAAGCACCCAGCAAAGACTTTGATTATTGCTGGGGTACGTTTTATGGGCGAGTCAGCGAAGATTCTAACCCCTGAAAAACGTATTTTGATGCCAACCCTTGAGGCGGAATGCTCACTTGATCTTGGCTGTCCTGCTGATACCTTTACGAAATTTTGCGATGCGCATCCTGATCATACGGTTGTGGTGTACGCGAACACGTCTGCTGCGGTCAAAGCGCGTGCGGATTGGGTTGTCACCTCAAGTATTGCTCTGGAAATTGTCGAGCATTTAGACAGTGAAGGCAAAAAAATCATTTGGGGGCCAGATCGTCATCTAGGCTCTTATATTGCCAATAAAACGGGCGCAGACATGCTGCTTTGGCAAGGTGAGTGCGTGGTGCATGATGAATTCTCTGCCCAAGCGCTTGAAAAAATGAAAGCAGTGTACCCAGATGCAGCGATTTTAGTCCATCCTGAATCACCAGCTA
Source organism: Vibrio sp. KMM 9700 (assembly GCF_058545285.1). Lineage (NCBI taxonomy): Bacteria > Pseudomonadati > Pseudomonadota > Gammaproteobacteria > Vibrionales > Vibrionaceae > Vibrio > Vibrio sp. KMM 9700. The sequence continues at coordinate 100,064 of NZ_CM178589.1, forward strand.
GTGTCGTCGCACTTGCTGATGCAGTCGGCTCAACCAGTCAGCTTATCAAAGCGGCAAAAGCGCTGCCGAATAAGCAAATGGTGGTGGCGACGGATAAAGGCATCTTCTATAAAATGCAGCAATTAGTGCCAGAAAAAGAGCTGATTGAAGCGCCAACAGCAGGCAATGGTGCAACCTGTCGCAGCTGCGCGCATTGTCCTTGGATGGCGATGAATGGTTTAGCCGCGATTGAATCTGCGCTGACAGGTGAGAGCAATCAACATGAGATTTTTGTTGATGAAGAGATTCGGGTTAAATCTTTGATCCCGCTAAATCGCATGTTAGATTTTGCCCAAAGTTTGAATAATTAAGCATTACTTTGTCTCTTGGCAAAGTGTTAGCTTAAATTGATAAAAGGGACGCCAGTTTGGTTGTCCCTTTTTTTAGCTTTAAAAATGCCTGTTAGAAAAAACCAAGTGGGTTGTCATCATAGCTCACCAGTAAGTTTTTCACTTGTTGGTAATGAGACAGCGCAAGTTTGTGGGTTTCGCGCCCAATACCTGATTTTTTATAACCGCCAAAAGCTGCATGCGCAGGGTAGGCGTGATAACAGTTAGTCCAGACCCGTCCGGCTTGCACCGCGCGCCCAACTTGATAAGCGGTTTTCATATCGCGCGTCCAGACCCCAGCGCCTAAGCCATAGTCGGTATCATTGGCAATCGCAATCGCATCCGCCATGTCCTTAAACTTGGTCACGCTGACCACAGGGCCAAAAATTTCTTCTTGGAAGACCCGCATTTTGTTATTCCCCTCTAAAAGGGTCGGCTGGATATAATAACCAGTATTAAGCCCATCAATGTTTTCAATGCCGCCCCCAATTAAGACTTTTGCACCTTCTTCTTTACCTATCTCAATGTAATTTAGGATCTTCTCATACTGAGCTTTGGAGGCTTGGGCGCCAACCATGGTTTCTGTATCAAGCGGATTGCCACGTTTAATTTGCTTGGTGCGGGCAATAAACTTCTCGATAAAAGCATCATAAATATCTTCTTGCACCAAAAGGCGGGACGGGCAAGTGCAAACTTCGCCTTGGTTTAAATAGGCAAGCACAGCGCCTTCAATACATTTATCTAAGAAGGCATCGTCTTTGGCAAACACGTCATTAAAGTAGATGTTGGGCGATTTACCCCCAAGCTCCACAGTTGATGGGATGAGGTTATCTGCTGCGGCATGTAAGATTTTGCCACCGGTTGCGGTGGAGCCGGTAAAGGCGATTTTGGAAATTTTTGTGCTGGTGGCAAGGGCATGACCAATTTCCATCCCAAAACCATTGAGGATATTTACCACCCCTTTAGGCAGAATATCTTCAATCAGCTCAAAGAGATATAAAATCGAAGCAGGGGTTTGCTCAGCAGGTTTTAAGATCACGCAATTCCCAGCCGCAAGGGCAGGGGCAAGTTTCCACGCCGCCATTAATATTGGGAAATTCCACGGGATAATCTGCCCGACGACGCCAAGAGGCTCATAAAAATGATAGGCCACAGTATTGGCATCGATTTCACTAATGCTGCCTTCTTGCGCGCGCAGGCAACCTGCAAAATAGCGGAAATGATCAATGGCTAGTGGCATATCTGCGGCGAGGGTTTCACGCACGGACTTGCCATTGTCCCAAGTTTCAGCAACAGCGAGTGCTTCAAGGTTTTGCTCCATACGATCGGCAATTTTGAGCAGCAAATGACTGCGTTCTTGGACAGATGTTTTACCAAAGCTTTCAAACGCAGTTTGCGCGGCGTGGATTGCTTTTTCAAGGTCGGCCTCAGTGGAACGCGCGACTTTACAAAAGACTTTGCCATTGACTGGGCTAATGTTGTCAAAATATTGCCCATCACTTGGGGCAATCCACTGTCCATCAATAAAGTTTTGATAGGTATCTTTGAAGGTGACGATGGCATCTGGCGTGCCTGGGTTTGCATAAATCATAATGGACTCCTGTCTCATCAGTGGGTACTCTTTGAGTCTAGTTGAGCGCAGGAAAGTGAGGGGCTTAAAAGTGCGAGCGTTGACGCAATCTGTAAAAAAGAAGACTTAGATTGCTAAAACAAAAAAGCCTAAAGTGGATTAACTCTAGGCCCTTGGTTTATCTTGTATTGAAACTTATATTATTTCAATGGGTTTTTAATCACAGGTGCAATCATGAACTTCAAGTTCCATTCTGGCGTATAAGCAATTGAATCGCCTTTCCAGTTTTCATCGAATTTGTCTGCATCTGGACGCATTGCATAGTATTGCAACTCAACACCCCAACGCACAGGCACGTTACCCATACGGAACATAGAAATATAACCTAAACCGATTGGCACACTAAATCTGTCTTTGCCATCTTTGGTCCAGTCGATTTGGATATTTGGCGTCATACCTAATAGATCCGTTGCATTTAAGCGATAGTTCAATAGGTACTGGATATCAGATTGGTTGGTATGCGCGCGATCATCATCTCCACCGACACTCCACCAATGTTGTGCAATTACACCAATGTTCCAGCTATCAAAGTTAAATGGCTGACCGGTTTCTTTACCTAAGTGAATTAATAGACCCGATGGACCTAATTGCCATTTATCTTGACCAAGTGAATCTTCCGTTGCGGTTGGCATGATCATGGTTGGACCCACACCCCAGATCCAGCCATCAGTACGGTTTGGCGCAGCCACAGACATGACAACAGTGTCACCTAAACCAGTCGTTGAATCTGTGGTGAAAATATCTTCTAGTGAACCGTTCAAATCGCCTGATCCTGGCGCAGTCACAACAGGTAAAATCACACGGTTCACGATATTCCAAGAATCATCAAGGATCGGCACAGGCATCACAGGCTGTAAGCTTAAACGGTTACGCATCTCGTGCGCGCCATTTTCTTTTTCAAGCGCCGTGTAATCATTTTGTAAGAGTAACATCCAAACGTCAGACACTGGATTTGCTGATTTTTGAGCTGCTTCTTCTAGTGAAATTTCTTCCTCGGCAAAAACTGGCGTAGATAAAATTGATGAGGAAAGTGCACCTAGGGCAAGGGTATATGAAAATATCCTTGCTAACGATTTCTTACTGGACATTATTAAGCCTTCTTATATTTCTTTGTAATAATATGTATTTGCTGGTGGCATATTATCAACTTGATCTTAGATCGATAAGATCCAAATTTGCACAGCACTGTCCTGCTATATGTGACAATAGCGTCACCAAACTATGATTTTGATCAATATTGCTTCGTTATATTTGAGCTATGCCGAAAATATCAATTTAGATTTAAAAACACTTTTAAATATTGAAATTCATTGTCTTATTTTTTAGGACGGTTAATTTTGTTACAAAATAAGTGAGTATGTAATTAAATTTGGTTTGCAATGTAGAATTAAAAAAGAAATCTGTTAGTTAAAAATAACACTTTGAAATTGGGTTTCATTCTTTACAAAAAGATATATTAAAGATGAATAGTAGTTAAAAAATAAAATCCCTATTATTTATATGAAAAGATTTATTATCATCTGGTCAAAGGGTAAAAGTTGTGAGATATTTACGCACATACTAAGAATAAATATTCAAGGATTTAGGTATGATTATCTCCTCTCCCAGTGATTACCGCTTGGCTGCCAAGTCAAAGCTACCTGCATTTTTATTTCATTATTTAGATGGCGGCGCGTTCGCAGAAGAAACCCTGCAACGAAACACTCAGGATCTAAAAAATCTGACCGTTAATCAGCGTGTGTTAAAGGACATGTCTGCGCTGGATATGCAATGCTCACTTTTTGGTGAAGCGTTATCAATGCCGATTGCACTTGCGCCGATTGGCATCAATGGTATGTATGCGCGGCGTGGGGAAGTGCAATCAGCCAAAGCTGCGCAAAATGCAGGCATTCCATATACGCTTTCTACTGTCTCTGTCTGCTCAATGGAAGAAGTGAGTCAAAGTATCAGCCGTCCCTTATGGCTACAAATATATCCGTTACAAGAGCCTAGTTTTCTCGATAATATGCTTGAGCGTGCGAAAGCTTGTGGTGTACAAACTTTAGTCTTTACCGTAGATATGCCGACACCGGGTGCACGTTATCGTGATGTCAGACATGGCATGATGGGCCCTTATGCTGCGATTCGCCGTATCTCGCAAGCTTGTATGCATCCAAGTTGGGCGCTTGATGTTGGCGTGTTTGGACGACCGCATGAGCTGGGCAATGTCTCAGTTTTTCGCTCGCAACCGGTTGATCTAGAAGATGCAATAGGTTGGAATTTTGATGCTTCATTTGATTGGGAAGACTTAGCAAAGATACGTGAAAAATGGGATGGGAATCTTGTTGTGAAGGGGATCATGGAGGTGAATGATGCTAAAAATGCTGTTCAATATGGCGCTGATGCTTTGATTGTCTCTAATCACGGTGGACGTCAGCTTGATGGTGTGCCGTCTACAGCAAGTGTCTTACCTAAAATAGCAGATGCGGTCAAAGGGGAGATCAAAATTCTCGCAGATTCTGGGATACGTTCTGGTCTGGATGTCTTGCGAATGTTGGCTCTTGGCGCAGACTGTACTTTAATTGGTCGTAGCTTTGTGTATGCGTTAGCAGCAAATGGTCAAGCAGGGGTCGAGCATCTTTTGTCTCAATTCAAAGAAGAGCTGCGCATTGCGATGATGTTAACGGGTTGCAATCGTTTAGCGGATATTGATGAAAAGGTTTTGGCTGAGTGTTTAAAGCTTAGTTCATCGCGCTAAGTCTCACTCTATCTTATAGATGACAGCCAGTTTAAATGGCTAAAGGAGGGTGAATTTAGACAAACTCGTTATGTTTATACTTCACGCCTTCTAATTCGATATCGGATCTTGCTTTGCTAATGCACGGCAGGATCTCATCTGAATGTTTATATGCCATCGCAAAGCCAACTTCTTCGACTTGACCTTTTTTCAGCTTGCAGCGACACGCCCCACAATGCCCATCACGGCAGTGGTATTCAGCTTCAAGGCCTGCATCTTCCATCGCTTGTAAAATCGTTTGATCTTTTGATTTAATCACAAGTTGAGCATTGATATGGATTTGTTTTGACATGCGTAACCGTTCAAAATATAGACAGGGTGTAAAGAATAAAAAAGAGCATGAAAAATTCCCATGCTCTTTAGATAGTGAGGGCTTAACGTTTAAAAAATTAACTTAAAGTTCAAAGCCGTCAAAATCATTGGCATTGACTTGGTTGTCAATTTGACCCACAAGGTAGGAGCTAATTTCAGCTTCTTGCGGCGCCACTTGCACATTATCTGACGATAACCAAGTGTTGATCCAAGGAATTGGGTTGGATGTCGCTTTTGGATACGCAATATCAAGGCCAACCGCTTGCATACGAATATTGGTAATATATTCCACATATTCACACAAGATGTCTTTGTTCAGACCTATCATAGAGCCATCTTTAAATAGGTATTCTGCCCATTCTTTTTCTTGCTCTGCGGCGTTTCTAAAGAGCTCAAAACATTCTTGTTTGCACTCTTCAGCAATTTGCATAAAGCTAAAGTCATCTTGACCATTACGCAAAATGTTGATCATGTGCTGGGTGCCAGTTAAGTGCAGGGCTTCATCACGTGCGATAAGCTTAATGATTTTTGCATTGCCTTCCATCAATTCACGTTCAGCAAAGGCAAATGAGCAGGCAAAGCTGACATAAAAGCGGATCGCTTCGAGCGCATTGACGGACATCAAGCAAATATAAAGCTGCTTTTTAAGCTCATGTAGTGACACTGTCACTGTCTCGCCATTGAGCTCATGCGTGCCTTCACCGAATCTATGATAGTCATTACTCATTTCAATGAGCTTGTCATAGTAATGCGAGATATCTGCGGCGCGTTTTAGGATATGTTCGTTTTCAACGATATCATCAAACACTAAGCTCGGATCATTGACGATATTACGAATGATATGCGTGTATGAACGTGAGTGAATCGTCTCTGAGAATGACCAAGTTTCAATCCAAGTTTCAAGCTCTGGAATCGAAACCAGTGGCAGCAGGGCAACGTTCGGGCTACGGCCTTGAATCGAGTCGAGCAAGGTTTGATATTTTAAGTTACTGATAAAAATATGCTGTTCGTGCTCAGGCAAGTTTTTATAATCAATGCGATCACTTGAGACGTCTACTTCCTCTGGGCGCCAGAAGAAAGACAATTGTTTTTCGATAAGCTTTTCGAAGATTTCAAATTTTTGTTGATCGTAACGTGCGACGTTTACGGATTGACCAAAGAACATTGGCTCTTTGAGTTGGTCATTTTTGGTCTGATTAAAAGTCGAATAGGACATTTGCCTTTCACCTTAAATTTTTAAATAGTGTCTAGTATGAGTGTATATCACGACTGCTGAGATTGAGTTAGGAATATATCGACTTCGCAAAGGCGTTCAAGCCATCCATGGGCACTTCATTCGGCACATCCATGTGCCTCAAAACCTTTGCTGCGCTGATATACGCCCTAACTCAATTTTAAGCGACTGTTCAATACTGCCTATTAAATCTTACAACCGCCGCCTTCACAATCTTCTTCTGGGACAGTGACTTCGGTTTGATCATCTTTTGCACCATCACGAGTGTTATGATAATAAAGCGTCTTCACGCCATATTTATAAGCCGTTAGGAGATCTTGAAGCAATTGCTTCATTGGTACACGGCCATTTTCATAAACACTTGGATCATAGTTAGTATTGGCAGAAATAGACTGGTCAATGAATTTTTGCATGATCCCAACAAGGTGTAAATAACCTTGGTTGTTTGGAATTTTCCACAATAATTCATAGTTGTTTTTCAGTTCTAAAAAGTCTGGCACAACTTGTTTTAAGATCCCATCTTTTGATGCTTTCACCGATACAAACCCACGTGGCGGCTCAATACCGTTGGTTGCATTCGAGATTTGTGATGAGGTTTCAGAAGGCATTAACGCAGTTAAAGTTGAGTTACGTAAACCATGCTCTTGAATTTCAGCACGCAAGGTTTCCCAATCCAAGTGTAACGGCTCATCACACACTTTATCGACATCTTTCTTATAAGAATCAATCGGTAAAATACCTTGTGAGTAAGTTGTTTCGTTAAAGCTTGGGCATGCACCTTGCTCTTTGGCAAGATTCATAGATGCTTTAAGCAAGTAATATTGAATCGCTTCAAAGGTGCGGTGAGTCAGGCCATTGGCGCTGCCATCTGAATAACGCACGCCGTGTTTGGCAAGATAATAAGCATAGTTAATCACGCCCACACCAAGAGTACGACGGTTCATGGTCGCACGTTTTGCTGCAGGAAGCGGGTAATCTTGATAATCCAGCAGGGCATCAAGCGCGCGGACAATCAGATCAGATAACTCTTCAAAGTCAGTCAGAGATTTAATTTTGCCTAAGTTAAACGCAGAAAGCGTACACAGCGCGATTTCGCCTTCTTCATCTTCTACATTGCGCAGCGGTTTGGTTGGCAGCGCAATTTCAAGACAAAGGTTTGATTGGCGTACAGGCGCAACACTTGGGTCAAACGGGCTATGGGTATTACAGTGATCCACGTTTTGGATATAAATACGACCCGTTGAGGCACGCTCTTGCATTAATAATGAGAAAAGCTCCACCGCGCGCACAGTTTGGCGACGAATGTTAGGATCGTTCTCATATTTAACATACAGCTTCTCAAACTTGGCTTGATCTTCAAAGAAAGCATCATACAGTCCTGGGACATCCGATGGTGAGAAGAGGCTGATGTTGCCGCCTTGAATAAGACGCGTATACATTAATTTGTTTAGCTGAACGCCGTAATCCATATGACGGACGCGATTTTCTTCAACCCCGCGGTTATTTTTAAGCACAAGTAAAGATTGTACTTCACCGTGCCACAGCGGATAGAAAACAGTCGCCGCGCCGCCACGAACGCCACCTTGTGAGCAGCATTTCACAGCCGTTTGGAAGTATTTATAAAACGGAATACAACCTGTGTGGAAGGCTTCACCACCGCGAATTTCAGAGCCTAGTGCGCGAATGCGACCCGCATTGATGCCGATGCCCGCACGTTGTGAGACATAGCGTACAATTGAACCTGCCGTTGCATTGATTGAATCTAGGCTATCGTCACACTCGATTAACACGCATGAGCTAAATTGACGCGTCGGGGTACGTACGCCAGACATAATAGGCGTTGGCAGTGACAATTTAAAGGTTGAAACCGCATCATAAAAACGCTTGATATAGTCAAGACGCGTGTCGCTTGGGTATTTTGCAAACAAGCAAGCAGCAACCAGAATATATAAAAACTGTGCGCTCTCATAAATTTCTTTGGTGACGCGGTTTTGCACAAAGTATTTACCTTCGAGCTGCTTGACTGCGGCATAAGAGAAATTCATATCACGATCATGGACTAAGAACTCGTCCATTTCGTCAAATTCAGCTTGGGTGTAATCTTCAAGTAAGTGTTTGTCGTACTTACCTTTTTCAACTAAGTGCTTCACGTGATCAAACAAACGTGGTGGCTCAAATTGACCATAAGCTTTTTTGCGCAGGTGGAAAACCGCAAGGCGCGCAGCAAGATATTGGTAGTCAGGGGTTTCTTCAGAAATCAAGTCCGCCGCCGATTTGATGATGGTTTCATGGATATCAGAGGTGGTGATGCCATCATAAAATTGAATGTGAGCTTTGAGCGCGACTTGTGAGACAGAAACCTTCTCTAAACCTTCTGCCGCCCAAGTGATCACTCGGTGCAGTTTGTCTAGATCTATCGGTTCTTCTCGGCCATCGCGTTTGGTGACGGTTAAATGTTGATTCATGTCAGTTGTGTCCCTAACAAATATGTCGTGCAACGAGACGTGTGCCTGCTGCAAAAAATGGAAAAAATAGGTTTACACTTCCTGTTTTTTGTGGATCAAAACAAGAATGTCAAATATCTGTTTAACACTAGATATAGGGGTAATTGTGTTAGCGGATACAAGATAATGCGTTTGCTCGGATATTTCAAGTGACAAAGTCTGTTTGCCTTGTGGATAAGCGGAGGATAAAATTTTTTTTTTGATTCTGGGTTGGTGACTACTTACGAGGTGGATTTTATCCGCTCTAACTTAGCGAAAATCCGTAAATTTAGTTAGGATAAAGTTTAGCCAAAATTGATATTTGTCAAAAATATTTTGCTTGATCTTTACGAAAACTTGGGCTTGGTTTCTTGCTTTAAACTGGTATGAAAAATGCACCAATTTTGCATCAATAATGACTGAGTTTGGGGAGCCAATGCACTGTTTTAGGGATGGGTGTTTTTTGGTTAAAAAAAGGGCAAACATCTCGTGAATGTTCACCCTTAGTTTCAAATAAGCGTATTAAGATTAATTTACAATTGATATTGCGTATGCAAAATGTAATTCACATCCACATTCGCACCAAGTTTGTAGGTATCTGTCAGTGGATTGTAATGCAGCCCTTTGATCCCTTGCTCGGTTAAGTCAGTGGTATCAAGCATTGCTAGGAGCTCGGCAGGGCGGATAAACTTCTCATGTTCATGAGTGCCTTCTGGCACGATCTTTAACAGCTTCTCTGCGCCAACAATCGCAAACAGATATGATTTCCAATTACGGTTTAATGTTGAGAAGAATACATGCCCGCCCGGTTTGACCAACTGGCTACACGCGCGGATCACAGAAAGGGGATCTGGCACATGCTCCAGCATCTCCATGCAAGTGACCACATCATAGGTTTGTGGGTGAGCCGCCGCGTGATCTTCAATTGTGCTTTGAATGTATTCAAGTTTAGTGCCGGTTTCCAAGGCGTGCAGACGCGCAACTTCAAGTGGCGCTGCGCCCATGTCTAGACCAGTCACAATTGCGCCTTCGTGGGCCATGCTTTCAGCTAAAATGCCGCCACCACAGCCGACGTCTAAAACTTTTTTGTCAAATAAGCCATTTGCTTTTTCAAGGACATAGCCAAGTCGTAGCGGGTTAATTTGATGCAAAGGCTTAAATTCGCCAGACGGGTCCCACCAGCGCTCTGCCATATCTTCAAATTTTTTGATTTCACTTGGGTCTACATTTTGGTTTTGATTGGTCTGTGTCATGATAAAAGTCAAAGGGTTAACAAAAGATGCTTCACTATAGCAGTAATTTTTGCCAAGACAAATTCAAACACAGTATTTTTGCGCGCATTTGAACTCAAATATTTAGCCCAAGTAAAGCTTTTGCAAAATCCTTGCTTGATTTTTAAGCACTTGAATTTAAATTTGATCTCGCCAAACAAAAGCCAAGGGAAACTAGTGCCGCTTGGTAAATTTTTGTGTTATATTTTAGCTCTTGTGCGTTTATATGTGAAAAGATGTACAAAATGCAAAAATTTGCAATCTTGGCAATTTTTCTGCATATATATACGATCAAAAATTAGAGGGATAATGGCTCCATGAGCGATTTAGCAAGAGAAATTACGCCAGTAAATATTGAAGACGAGCTCAAGGGTTCGTACCTAGATTATGCGATGTCTGTCATCGTGGGTCGTGCACTGCCGGATGTGCGTGACGGCCTCAAACCTGTACACCGTCGCGTTCTATTTGCGATGAATGTACTAGGCAATGACTGGAACAAAGCTTATAAAAAGTCCGCCCGTGTTGTTGGCGACGTGATCGGTAAATACCACCCACATGGTGATAGTGCGGTATACGATACAATTGTACGTATGGCGCAGCCATTCTCCTTACGCTATATGCTGGTGGACGGTCAAGGTAACTTTGGTTCAATCGATGGTGATAGCGCGGCAGCAATGCGTTATACCGAAGTGCGCATGGCGAAAATGGCGCATGAACTCCTTGCTGATCTAGAAAAAGAAACCGTTGATTATGTTGATAACTACGACGGTACTGAAAAAATCCCAGAAGTGCTGCCAACCAAGATCCCAAACCTTTTAGTCAATGGTTCATCGGGTATCGCTGTCGGTATGGCAACCAATATTCCGCCACATAACCTTGGCGAAGTCATCGACGGCTGCTTGGCTTACATCGACAACGAAGATGTGACCATTGATGAGCTGATGACGCATATCCCAGGTCCAGATTTCCCAACGGCTGCATTAATTAGCGGTCGTAAAGGCATTATCGACGCTTATAAAACAGGCCGCGGTAAAGTTTACATGCGTTCTAAAGCGAATATCGAAACCGAGAAAAATGGTCGTGAAACCATTATCGTGACCGAGATTCCATACCAAGTAAACAAAGCCCGCTTGATTGAAAAAATCGCGGATCTTGTCAAAGACAAGAAAGTTGAAGGCATTAGCGCACTACGTGATGAGTCGGATAAAGACGGCATGCGTATCGTGATTGAATGTAAGCGTGATGCGGTTGCTGAAGTTGTATTAAACAATCTTTATTCACTGACCCAACTGCAAACCACATTTGGCATCAACATGGTGGCGCTAGATAACGGCCAGCCAAAACTCTTTAACCTAAAAGAGATGCTAAAATGTTTCGTTGATCACCGCCGTGAAGTGGTCACGCGTCGTACTATTTTTGAATTACGCAAAGCCCGCGATCGCGCGCATATCTTGGAAGGTTTGTCTCTGGCTTTATCAAACATTGATGAAATCATTGAGCTTATCCGCCAAGCGCCAACCCCACAAGAAGCCAAAGCTGGCTTGATTGCTCGTGGTTGGGATTTAGGTAATGTGGCAGCAATGCTAGAACGTGCTGGCACTGATGCTGCGCGTCCTGAGTGGCTTGAGCCAGAGTATGGCATCCGTGATGGTCAATACTATTTAACGGAGCAACAAGCACAAGCTATCCTAGATTTACGTCTGCACCGCCTAACAGGCCTTGAGCACGAAAAAATCTTAGCTGAATACAAAACATTGCTTGAAGAAATTGCAGAGCTTTTACACATTTTATCAAGCACAGAGCGTTTGATGGAAGTGATCCGCGAAGAGCTAGAAACTGTTCGTGAAGGCTTTGGCGATGAGCGCCGCACTGAAATTACAGCCGCTTCTCATGATATCGACATGGAAGAGCTGATTGCGCAAGAAGATGTTGTTGTGACCCTGTCACACGAAGGCTATGTGAAATATCAACTTCTAAGTGATTATGAAGCGCAGCGTCGTGGCGGTAAAGGTAAGAGCGCAACCAAGATGAAAGATGAAGACTTCATCGAGCGTCTATTAGTTGCTAATACCCATGATAATATCTTGTGCTTCTCAACCCGTGGTAAAGCGTATCGCTTGAAAGTATATCAATTGCCACATGCGACGCGTACTGCGCGTGGTAAGCCAATTGTTAACATTTTGCCATTGGAAGAAAACGAGCGCATCACAGCTATTTTACGTGTTGATGAGTTTAGCGAAGATAAGTTTATCTTTATGGCGACCGGTGACGGTACAGTGAAGAAAACCTCACTTGCAAGCTTCTCAAACGTGCGTGCAAATGGCCTGATTGCGGTCAACCTACGTGATGAAGACTCCTTAATTGGCGTTGATATCACTAATGGTGAAAACGAAATCATGCTCTTCTCACAAGCTGGTAAAGTGGTTCGCTTTAAAGAAGCAGAAGAGCTGCCAGTGCTTGATGAGAACGGCAACCCAGTGCTTGATGAAAACGGTAACCCTGAAATCAAGTTCAAAGGTGTGCGCCCAATGGGACGTACCGCTTCTGGTGTTCGCGGCATGAAACTTGCTGAAAACGACCAAGTGGTATCTTTGATTGTGCCAAATGCAGAAGGCGATATCTTAACTGTGACTGAAAATGGTTATGGTAAACGTACGTCGATTGCTGAGTACCCAACCAAAGGTCGTGGCACCCAAGGCGTGGTTTCAATTAAGGTTTCTGAGCGTAACGGCAGCGTCGTTGGCGCTATCCAAGCCCTTGAAGGTGATGAGTTTATGATGATCACCAACGCAGGCACCTTGGTTCGTACCCGCGTTTCAGAAGTCAGCCAAGTGGGTCGTAATACCCAAGGCGTAACCTTGATCCGCACCTCAGAAGATGAGCAAGTGGTGGGTCTGCAGCGCATCGAAGAGATCGAAGAAGAGCTTATCGATGAAGCAGCAGAAGAATCGGCGGATGAGACAAACGCAAACGCTGAACAAAATCAAGATGCAGCCGGTGAAAGCCCAGCTGCAGATGATGCAAACGACGAGTAATCGTTAACGCACGCAGATAATCATGCCAGTAGGGTTCGCCTTGCTGGCATTTTTTTGTTTTAAAGCCATGGATTGTTAACTTGATATGCTAGTATCAGGTATCAATTAATTCAAACGCTTGATGGATACAGGATGCAAGAGATGGGATCTTCAAAAAATATTTTAATTGTTGGCGCAGGCTGGCTTGGCGCGCCGATGGCGAAAGTTTTCGCCGAGCAAGGGCATCAGGTTTGGGCCACGCGCACAAGTGTTGCAGGCGTCGCTACTCTCACCGCGCAAGGTATTCAAGGGTTTGAATTAGCTTTAAGCGCAGAACCTGTCTCCAAGAAAGCAGTGCAGGCGCAAAAAGATGAGCTATTAACGGCAACAGGGTTAGCGCATTTTGATATTATTATTGGCGCATTTCCACCTAAGCTAAGACGCGCGGTGACGGATGTCGCCATGCGCGGCTATGCCAATCGCTGGCAGCATTTAGGCAGCCTTGCCAAAGCTTTGGATGTTAAGCAAGTATTGATGATCAGCACCAGTGGCGTATATCCAGATATGCCCAAACTCATGCATGAAGACGATGCAAGTTTTATCCAAGCAAGCCAAAGCGATGCGTTTAGTGATAAATCCAAAGCTATGCTTGCAGCCGAGCAAGCTGTCATTGATAGCCAAGTGCCATATTGTATTTTACGTTGCTCAGGTCTCATTGGGCCCAATCGTCATCCGAAGCGTTTTGTTCAGCATTTAAAGACAGTGAGCAGCCTTGCCAAAGCCAATATGGTGCATCAAGCCGATGTGATCGGCATATGTCAGTATATGATTGAGCAAAGCATTACCAATCAAGTGCTGAATGTCAGCATCCCGAGTGATTTGACCAAGGCGCAATTTTATCAAGCAGCGCTTGGATCTGAGCCTTTGACTGATTTTGTCACTTTGAATCAAACGCCAAATAAAGAGGTTAGCCCAAGCAAGTTAATTGGTTTAGGCTATCGCTTTATTTACCCAGATCTATATAGCGCCATTGATGCCTGCTGAAGGTATCAAAAATTAACCAATTAAATACGAAAATCAAAATATAGCTTGCCAATACCTGTTGGCTGATTAGTATGTTTGATCATGATCAAAGAAATTGAAGTAAAGAGAGAAGAAATGGCTGAAGTAAGAGCACGAGTTGATTTAAAAGTAGGTAGCCAAAGTCATATTGATGCAGAGATCTTATCTTTTCGTGGGCTCACGACAGACAAAGAGCACGTTGCGCTGATTTTTAACAAAGCGGATCAAAGTGAGCAGACGCCATTGGTACGTATGCACTCTGAATGTTTGACTGGCGATGTATTCCATTCCTCACGTTGCGACTGTGGCGAACAACTTGATGAAACCATCGAGCGCATGGGCAAAGAAGGCGGGATCTTACTTTATTTACGTCAAGAAGGTCGTGGAATTGGACTTTATAATAAGATTGATGCTTATGAGCTGCAAAGCCAAGGCATGAATACTTATGAAGCCAACAACCATTTAGGGTTTGCGGATGATCTACGTGATTTTGGTGAAGCGGCGCAAATGCTTCAAGCGCTAGGCGTGCCTAAAATTCGCCTTATTACCAATAACCCGAAGAAAATTCGTGAACTGCAAGAAGCAGGGATTGAACTAGCAGAAGTGGTGCCAACGCATTTACACATGAAAGCTGGTAACGAAGGTTACTTAAAAGCCAAGGCTTCACACGGTAAACACAGATTTATCTTTAAAGACGAAGAATAATTCGCTTAGCAGAGTGGGTTACATAGACTATTTTTCTTATTTTTTATTAAATTTATAGTATAAAATAATCTAACGTGATCCTGTTCATGTTTTATATACCAATATTAAGAGTAAGATTTAAGTGTTCTTCACACAAATGCAATCTTAATTTTTAACTCTAGTAAACTAACCAAGTGACATCACATATATTTGCTTGGTATACATCACTTAGTTAAACGATAAAATTTGTTATTTCTTACTCTATAAAAGGTTTCAGCATGGATATAATGCCAATTGATAAAGTTCTTATTTTAGGTTCAGGTGTACTGGGTGGACAAATTGCGTGGCAAGTTGCCTACAAAGATAAACATGCCGTTGTGTATGATATCAATGAAGAAGCCCTAGATAACTGTAAAAAAGCTTATGAAACTTATGCTGAGCTTTTCCGCAAAGAGTACAATCTAACTGAAACGGATATTGAGTTTCTGCTCAAACGTATCCAGTTTACCACCAATCTCGACGAAGCGACTCAAGGCGTTGATTTAGTTATTGAAGCTGTACCAGAAAAGCCTGAAATCAAAAATAGCGTTTATACTCAATTGGCAACAACTTTGCCTGAGCATAGTCTGATCGCAACCAATACTTCCACTTTAGTTCCGAGTCAGTTTGCCGATGTGACAGGGCGACCTGAAAAATTCTGTACCCTTCACTTTGCTGCGACGCCTTGGCAACTCAACCTTGCTGAAATCATGGCGCATGACACTACCGCGCGTGAAACCATTGCCGCGATCACCCAATTTGCAATTGAAATTGGTATGGTGCCAATCCCGTTGAAAAAAGAGCAACACGGTTATTTACTCAATACTTGGCTGGTGTCTTTGCTTAACTCAGCGCAAACTTTGGTGACTAATGGTATCGGTACTGCTGAAGATGTGGATCGCACCTATATGATCTTCAACAAGGGCAGTGGCATGGGTCCATTTGGTATCTTGGATGTGGTGGGTATGCGCACCGCATGTAATATTTTGTACCATTGGTCTGAGATCTATGAAGATGAGCAAATGCGCAAAAATGCAGATTATCTTAAAGAGCATTTCTTAGATAAAGGTCTATTAGGAGTACAATCTGGTCAAGGGTACTACCGTTACCCTAAACCTGCTTATTTGATGGAAAACTTTACCTCAGTGCCTGATATTCGCATGGTGAACTATTTTGTTGATGTAATTCAACCACTTAAAATATAATTTCTTATTTATAAATGAGTTAGTGGTATAAAGCCTTGTTGATCTGGTTATCGGCTTGCATTTTTTGCAAGTGTGACCAGACAATAAGGCTTTTTTATTGGAAAATGCGGTGATATTGAGTGAATTTGCAGCGATTGCTTAATTATTTCAATATTTGCTAACACTTTGACTAACTTCTTGAATATTCGATTCTTTTATCTTCTTTATACGTCATTTTTATGACCTTTATCAATAAATGAACCAAGAAAAAGCTAGAGTTTTCAGGCAATTTTAGTAAAATGCAGCTCTCTAACGTACACTTGTAAGCTAAAAAAGTGAGGGCGAATGTCTCTTAGCCAATACCATGTTATATCTCTATTAACCGAGCAAGCCAAATTGCAAGCAAGCCAAATTGCATTAGAAGGCTTTGAAATGCAAGCACCTTGGGATAAGGTGACATGGCAAGATTTTAATGAGATGACGGATGCTCTCGCAAAACACTTGATCCACTCTGGACTCAAGGTACAAGACAAATGTGCGATTCTAGCGAACAACTGTCCACAATGGACATGCGCAGATGTAGCCAGTTTAAAAGCACGTCAAGTGATTGTGCCGATTTATCCAACCAGCACCCTTGAGCAAGCGCGTTATATCTTAACCGATGCACGTGCAAAAGTGCTTTTTGTGCAAACAGCAGCTGAATACAAAATGGCGTGTGAGCTTGAAATGATGTGTGACAGCATCGAGCAAGTGATCGTGTTTGAGCAAGGTATCGAGCTGAAATCACCACACCATTATTCATTTGACGCCATCATTGAAACTTATCGCACGCTTGATTTAGCTGATGCAGACAGCTTAAACCATGAGCTCGCTGCAAGGCTTGATGATGCGAATCTAGATGATTTATTGACACTTATTTATACCTCGGGCACCACGGGCGATCCAAAAGGCGTGATGCTAGATTACCGTAATATCGCTGCCTCAATCGCGCAGCATGATAAAGTGATTGATTTTAACCAAGGTGAAGTCTCGCTGGCTTTCTTGCCGTTAAGCCACATCTTTGAACGTGCATGGAGCTTTTATGTGCTCTCGCGTGGTGGACGTAATGTGTATCTAAACGATACCCAAAAAGTTAAAGAAGCCATGGCGTACGCACGTCCACATGTCTTATGTGTGGTGCCACGTGTGCTAGAGAAAATCTATACTGCTGTCAATCAAAAAGCGGCCAAAGCCGGTGGCGCAACCGCAGTAATTTTCAATTGGGCGCAGCGCACGGGTTTAAAGCATTTTCATCACACCCAAGCGCAAAAAACAGTTTTCCCTTGGCTTGGCCTCTCGCAAAAAATTGCGCAAAAATTGGTCTTTAGTAAAGTGCAAGCGGCAATGGGTGGACGCATTAAGTTTATTCCTTGTGGCGGCGCAGCATTAGATAAAAATGTCGCACAATTCTTCCAAGCATCTGGTTTGCCAATTTTATGTGGCTATGGCATGACAGAAACCACAGCGACGGTTTCTTGCCAAACTGTTGATAATCGTTTGCTTGGTACGAATGGACGTATTTTGCCTGAAACTGAGATTAAAATCGGTGAAAATGATGAGATCTTAATTAAAGGGGATACTGTGATGCGCGGTTATTACAACCGAGATCAAGATACCCTTGAAGCCTTTACTGAAGATGGTTGGTTGAAAACTGGCGATGCGGGTAAGTTAGATGAAACCGGCAATTTAGTGATTACCGATCGCATTAAAGAGTTGATGAAGACCTCAAATGGTAAATATATTGCGCCGCAACGTGTTGAAGGCAAAGTGGGGTGCTGCCCATTTATTGAGCAAGTTGCAATTGTTGCGGATGCACGTAACTATGTGACGGCATTAATTGTTCCGGCTTTTGAACAGCTAGAAGCTTGGGCAAAAGAGAAGGGGATCAAATTTGAAAACCCGATGGAGCTTGTGAAACACTCACATGTGATGGAGCTTTTTGAGGCGCGTTTAAAAGAGATCCAAACTGAGCTTGCAGGTTTTGAGAAGATTAAAAAATTCACCTTATTACCAGAAGCTTTTTCAATGGAATCAGGGTTAATTACGCCAACATTAAAGCTCAAACGTAAGAACATCTATTCTAAATATTCAAATGAAATTGCGGCAATGTACGCAAGCTAAACGCTGAGACTTTCAAAAGATAAAATAAATGACGCCACTTGTGAAACCAAGTTGGCGTCATTTTTGTTTGCAAGTTAAGCAAGGATTCAGACTAAAGGTGTTTCTTGTTCGCTGTTTGTGTCTTGATGCGTGACTTGGCTGAGTTTCACCGTCGCATTTTGGTTTAAGCCTTCAAGTTCATGAATCAAGTCTTGAATGTGGGATGTGATCGGCAACTGTAATTCAATGGTTGCAGAAAACTCTTGGTGATCCACATAATTGGTGCGCGCAATAAACACTCTTTGGCTCGTAAAGGATAAAACTTTTGCCCGTTGCTGCTCAAGGATATAAGTAATATCACGGATCAGCCCCTTTCTATCTGGGCAGGAGAGTAACAGTAAAAAGCTATCTTGCTCATTGTGCGCAGGGTGTTTGCAAGGGGTGATGATGGCGTGTAGTTTAGGGTTTTTACGAAATAGCTTTTTAATCAGTTCAACTTGCTTTTCAGACGATTGCACCTTAATCAGCGCAGAGACTTGGTCATCCATGTAATGAATTTGGCTATATAGCCAATCACCACCAAATGCTGCTGTCTCTGTGGCAAGTTGTTTGAGCTCTTCAGGCTTTGCTGTTCCTGAAAGATTGACGATAAATAATTCTTTCATAAAAACTCCTAGACTCATTATTTCGTTTATAATCTTTCCACAATAAAGCGCTGTCATAATGGAAGATTTACTTATCAGTCAGCTAGATAGCTAATCTGAGTATAGTGTATTTTTTATACAAAATTTATCTTAATTAGTTGTTTTTGTGGGATAGCTCGCGCATTTTTTTTAGCTAATTTATTGAATAATAATGGATATATAAATCAAAAGGATACCCTATGAAAATAGCAATGCTTAGCACAGGTGAAGAAGTGCTACATGGCGATATCGTTGATACCAATGCCGCATGGCTTGCCGAGCAACTCTTTGCTCATGGCTTTGGTCTTGATTATCGCATGACGGTAGGCGATGGTCTGGATAGCTTGTCACAAACCTTACTTAAAATGAGTCAAGATTGTGATGTGGTGATAGTCAATGGCGGTCTTGGGCCAACCACTGATGATGTCAGTGCGCAGGCCTCTGCAAATGCTGCTGGCGAGTCTTTGCGTTTAGAAGAATCTTGGGTTTTGCGTATGCAAGAGTATTTTGCGCAATATAATCGTGAAATGCCACCAAGCAATATCAAACAAGCGATGATCCCACAAAGCGCAGAGATGATCGATAACCCAGTTGGCACAGCGTGTGGATTTAATCATAAAATCGGCCAAACGAATTTCATCTATACGCCTGGTGTGCCGTCTGAATTTAAGCGCATGACACAAGATTATATCTTGCCATACTTAAAATCGCGATTTAGCCAAGCCAATGGTCAAGAGTGCTTCAAAATTTATACGATTGGCGCTGGTGAATCGGCGCTAGCAGAACTTCTTGAGCCGATCGCTTTGCCTGATGGGGTGTTTCTAGGCTATCGCTCGTATGTGCCTTATATAGAAATTAAGCTGTTTACGCCGACAGGGTTTGCTGACAAAGCGCAAATTCTTGAGAATATTCGCAGTCAAATCGCACCCTTTATTGTCAGTGAGCAGCAAGATTTGTTGTCCCATTTAGGCGCGTTACTTGAAAAACGTAAGGTAAGGTTGAGCTTTATTGATAAAGCAACAGGCGGCGAACTTGGCTATGTACTCAATCAAAATGAATACATAAGTGACACCTTAGTGCAAGGGATCATGCTTAGCGATCAAAGAGTTAGTAATATCGACAGGGCGCTTAAAATTGCTCAAAAGCATGCGTTAAACCCAGAAGATAAACTTTGCCAAGTCGGCTGCTTTATCGAAGAGAATAATAAGGTGGTGTTTACCTTAAGGTATAAAAATGAGTCCTTAGCACTGCATTTATGCTTAACCCGTGAGTTGAACCGATCACGCCGTCGCAGTTTGTTGACTGTGCTGCTGCTTGACTTTTTGCGTCGTTATTTTGAAGAGGTTGAGCTTATCCCTGATTACTTATGGTTTGATAAAGAGAACTGCAAGCTCGTGAAAGTCTAATGATTTAGCTAAATGAGGCGCAACAAAAAGCCCGAAGCAAGTTAATTCTGCTTCGGGCTTTATTCTTTCAACCAACTAGATAAGTCTAGTTAGTGATAAAATTAATCGTTATTTGCAAAACCTAGGATGCTTAACAAGCTGATAAATAGGTTATAAATCGATACATACAGCGTAATGGTTGCTGAGATATAGTTTGTTTCACCACCACGGACAATGCCTTGCGTGGTAAGCAAGATTGCGCCGGTTGAGAACAAAATAAATAGGCCACTCATTGCCATGTGAAGCGCGGTGATTTGCAAGAAGATATTTGCCACCATGCCCACAAGAAGAACCACGAAACCTGCCATCATCACGCCATTTAAAACAGATAAATCACGTTTAGTGGTCAGTGCATAAGCTGAAGCGCCAAGGAATGCGAGTGCTGTGCCGCCAAGCGCCATGACAATCACATCACCCATGCCTGCGCCAACGTAAGCATTTAGAATCGGGCCTGTGGTGTAACCTAAAAATCCAGTAAACAAGAAAGTGAACAAGAGTCCAAGGCTTGAATCACGGTTTTTCTCGACTAAGAATAATAAGCCATAAAAACCGACAAGCATTAATATAATGCCAGGACGCGGAAGGTTCATTGCCATTGATACGCCCGCAACAATCGCAGACCAAAGCAAGGTCATTGATAGCAAGAAGTATGTATTACGCAACACCTTGTTGGTTTGTAGCGCAGACTGCGAGGCAGTTTGAGTTACATATTGATTGTTCATGTTCGACTCCATTTTTGCGAATAGTTGATAAGTTGGTCTAGATATGCCCAAACTTTCAGGGTATAAACTTAGATATATAAAGGGGTTCCAACATACCACTGTCCCTTTAAATATGTGGTCTTTTTGATCACAAATCAACCCTTAGTCTAAAAGATTTTTCAGATAAGAAGTTGATATATCCTTATTATTTCTTTATTTAGCTATTATGTATATGATAACTGAAAATATCTTAGATAAACGGAAAAAGTTGTAACATGCAATGTCACCTCAGTGACCTAAGATTACGACCCAATTATGGAATAAAGGTTCAGCCAAAGCCAGTTGGCCGGCTTGAATCTATGTTAAGGAGCCCAATGCGTTATTTTCCAATATTTTTAGACTTAAACCAAAAGCCAGTCCTTGTTGTCGGTGGCGGTGAGGTAGCTTGTCGTAAAGTCGAGAGTTTGCTGCGCGCTGGCGCCTTGGTCACTTTAATTGCGCCGCAAATCCACCCACAACTTAAACAAGCTGTAGATAAAGGCGAGCTGATTTGGCTACAAGACTTTTATCACGCGGGAATGTTAGATAACTTTATCCAAGTTTGGGCGACGACAGACAACCCAAGCTTAAATCATCAAGTGTACCAAGATGCCCACGCCGCTAATATTTTAGTCAATGTCGTCGACGACCCTAAACATTGTGACTTTATTACCCCATCCATTTTAAATCGTGGGCGAATTCAAATCGCGATCTCCAGCGGTGGTAGTTCACCTGTGTTGATCCGTAAACTGCGTGAGCGCCTTGAAAGCCAATTGGCGCAAAACTTAGCTCTATTAGCAGACTTTGCCGCGAGTAAGCGTCAAGATATTCAGCAAAAGCTGCCAAGTGTGGATGACAGACGCAAGTTCTGGGAAGTGTTTTTTGAAGCGCCAAGTCTTGAAAATATTCAAACCAGACATGAATTAGAAGATTTATATCAAAGCTTGCTGCAACAAGCGCCTGAGCAGCAAGGACGCGTCCATTGGATCGAGTTTGGTGATGACGCGGAAATGTTAAGCTTAAAAGCACTACGTTTGATGCAGCAGGCTGAGTGTGTGTTTTATCCTGCCGATTGTCCGTTTGAGTTTATCGATCTTGTGCGTCGTGACGCAGAGCGAACCATTTATCATGAAGTATCTGAGCTAGATTTTGCGCTTTCTCAAATGCTAGATAAGCGAATCTGCATATTTATTGACAAGCATAACCGAGAACCTAAGCTTGAATTAATGATAGCGCAAAAGGATCTTATACCTATTGTCATCTAAGCTTTAACGAACATGCTGAATAATAATTGAAGTATTTATCAAGGAGGATGTATGCTGCAATTTATTCAATTAATGCAAAAAGACTTGCTTGCTTGTTATCTGGATTCATCTTGGCCACTTGGGCATACGCGTTTGCCACATCTAGATATCGAAATTCTAGGTGATGGCATCTTTGCGCTGCGGCCGCGACTCGATAAGCCATGTTCAGATAAAAAAGGCGGGCAGGCGCAAGAGATATATCCTCATTATGAAATGAAAGATCCAAAGGTATGGGATCTGCATAAAAGTATTGTCCTTTCGGCTGGGATTCATGGTGATGAGACGGCGCCGATAGAGTGCTTGGCACAGATTGCGCAAGATATTCTCAATCAAAAACAAGCACTGCATTGGCCGTGTTTATTTATCTTCGCCCACGCCAAAGCAACCCTTGCCCATGTGCGCTACTTTGAGCAAAATTTAAACCGCTTATTTGCCAATCAAGATGAAGAAGAGGTTGCTGCGCAAGGCATTGAAGCCAATATCGCGCGTCAAATTAAGCACGCTTTAGCTGATTTTTATGCAACAACTAACCCGCACCACAGATGGCATTTTGATCTGCATTGCTCCATTCGCCCCTCGATTTATCCGCACTTTGCGATTAGCCCATTACCGATTGACCCAAAGCGTAGCCAACGTTTGCACCAGATGTTAATCCATTTAAATATGGATGCTGTGGTGGTGTCGAATCAAGCTTCTTCAACTTTAAGTTGGTTTAGCCATGCTTTTTATTGCGCGCATGCCGCCACTTTAGAGCTTGGACAACTCAAACCGCTAGGGGAGAATAATCCGCAGGATCTTGCCCGATTTGAAACCCCATTGCGTGAACTGTTGACGCATAAAGATGGCTTTGAATCAAATCGCACACCGCAGCGCCAACTAAGCCATTCCACATCCTTTTATAAAGTTTCTCAAGTTATTGAAAATAAAGGTGGGATACATTTCTTAGAGCCAGATAAATTAATAAATTTCAATCGTTTTGAAACGGATATTGAAATCGCCAAAGATACCTCACAAGGCTACCTTGCCAAGGCAGGAGAAATCATCTTATTTGCCAATGACGCGGTAGAAGTGGGGCAACGTGCAGGTTTAATTGCAAGTCCTTTAATTGAAAGTGATTTATTGCCGTTTGCAATTGAAAAAAATCACAGTTAACCTATGCCTTTTATCTTTAACGGTCGGGCATACATTGGTTTCTAAGAATCGGCTCCATCTCTCAGCGACTGGGATCAGTCTGTTTTTACTGCTTAGCATCAGTATTGCGCTCTTTTGGGGCGACCTGTCATTTTTTGATCCCAACACTTCAAGCGATCTTGCCAGCCAAGTGTTGCTTGAGTTGCGCCTGCCTCGTGTCCTGACTTGCCTTTTAATTGGCGCAGCATTAGCCATCTCTGGTGCAAGCTTGCAAGTCTTACTCGCAAACCCCTTGGCAGAAGCTGGCATGCTTGGCATTTCAGGTGGCGCGAGCATGGCATTGGTGCTGACTTTATTTATCTTTCCTAATCTTTTTGATGGCCTTGGGCAATTCTTACCTGCAATTATTGGCGCCTTGGGGATCACCTTTATCTTGGTGACCAGCAGCCATTATTTTCGCCTTTCAACCAGTCGCTTACTGCTTATTGGGGTGGCCTTTGGGATCATCTCTGGCGCCGTGGTGACTTGGGCATTTTATTTTAGCGATAATTTAAACTTGCGCCTTTTGATGTATTGGCTGATGGGCAGCGTTGGCAGCGTCACATGGCAACAACTAGGCTTAAGTGTTTTGATGCTGCCTTGCATGGCATTTTTAATTTTACAAAGTAAGAAACTCGATTATTTAATGCTTGGCGAAGAGGGGGCAAAGCAGCTTGGCGTCGATGTGCTGCGTATGCGCTGGCAACTTATTTTAGTTATCTCAATTTTAGTCGGTTTCTCTGTCGCTTTAGCTGGGGTAATAAGCTTTGTTGGCCTCGTGGTGCCGCATTTTGTGCGCTTATGGATAGGTTATGAAAATAAATATGTGTTGCCATTTTCGGCGGTTTTAGGGGCAGGACTGCTTGTTTTCTCCGATGTGATTGCACGTTTTGCGCTGCCAAGTGCTGAATTGCCATTAGGGGTTGTGACCACCACACTCGGCGCACCTATTTTTATTTGGATGTTATTAAAATCATGAGCTTAAATGTCATTAACTTAGGCCTTGAAAAAAGGGTTCAAGGGGTCAACTTTCAGCTACAAGCTGGCGAGATCTTGCATATCTTGGGCGCGAACGGCAGCGGTAAGTCGAGTCTTTTGCAAGCGTTATCTGGGCTGACTAGCTATCAAGGTGAAGTCTGGCTAGATGAGCTAAATCTGCGCAGCCAATCAATGCAAACTTTATCCCATTTAAGAGCCTACTTAACCCAAAGTCAGCACATGGCATTTAATCTATCTGTCAGCCACTTTCTATCTTTAGCGCGCAAACCATGGACAAAAAAAGCTGAGTTTGATAGCGCATTGAAGTCATTAGCTACTTCACTGCAAATACAAAGCATGCTAGATAAAGATCTAAACCAGCTTTCAGGCGGTGAATTTCAACGGGTACGTTTGGTTGGGATCGCGCTGCAAGTCTTGCCGCGTTTAAACCCACAGGCAAAACTCATGTTGCTTGATGAGCCAGCCGCACCACTTGATATTGCGCAACAAGGTTTGCTGTATGCATTTATTGACGCGCTTGCCAAAGAGGGGCTGATGGTCTGCTTGGTGAGTCATGATTTAAACCGTAGCTTGCAGTTTGCCGATAAAGTTTTACTGCTCAAAAAGGGTCAAGTACAAGGCTTTGGTGACACGAATCAACTGATGACAAGTGAGCGATTAAGCGCTTTGTTTGACAGCCCAGTTGAGCGCTTGGATATCGCAGGTAAACCTCGACTTTTATTTAATTAAGCCATTTGGTTGTATCGTGAAAGACGCCAGATAGCCACAAATAGAAGTAGATATAAGCAAGATGCGGCATAAATCACTCCATGCCAAGCAAACACTTCCCAGCAATATAAAAGCAAAAAGCCGCCCAGACTGCCGCCCGTATAATAATGAATTAAATACAAGGCGCTGGCACTTGCCTTGGCTTGCTGCGCGTGTTGACTCACCCAAGCATAAGCCATGGCATGGGTAAAGAATGCGCCAAAACTGATTAACAATAAGCCCGCAATCATGGCGAGCGGATGCGCTGCCGAGGTAATAAACATCCCAAGCAAGGAAATGATGCTGCCCATGCACATGCCTTGTGTGGCGCGATAATGCTTGCGCCAAATACTAGTTAACTGCGCGCTAATGGTGCCGGCAAAATAGCACAAAAAGATCATCGCGCTGATCCCAACCGGATAGTTATATGGCGGCGCAGTTAAACGAAACCCCATCACCGAATAAAGGTTCACAAAAAGGGCAAAGTTTAATCCGCCAATGAGCATCGCTATCCACAGTTTTGGATTGGTTAAGTGGCGAATCGCTTTTTGGGTCTCTTGTTTAAAATTCGCATCACTGGCAACAAAGTTCTGCTGTTTAGGTAAGTGTTTATGCACATAAAACGCAGCAATAATCGTGACTAGGCTTAAGATCAATAAGGCATATTTCCAGTCAAGATAACTCGTTGCAAGCCCGCCATAAACCCTGCCGGTGATCCCACCTAACGCATTTGCCGCCACATATGCCCCCATGGCAGCGATAAAAACTTGCGGTGGAAACTCTTCTGCCATATAAGCGGACGCAATGGCGACATAACTGCCTAAAAATAGACCCAAAAGTGCTCGTAAGAAGATTAAAGCGTGTAAGTTTGAGGCGCTCAGCATCAGCAGGCTTATCACAGGAATGGCGTATAAACTCATCAGCATGAAGGGGCGGCGGCCATACTTTTCAGACAAAATAGCCCAAGGCAATAAGCCTAGAGCTAATGCTAAGGTTGCGCTAGCAAGTACCCAGTTAACTAAGGTTGCCGATACGTCAAATGCACGCGCCAGATCAGGCAACATAGGTTGGAATAGATAAAGATGAGCAAAGCAAACAAAGGCGCCAAGCGAGAGGGCAAAGCGTGGTTTGCGGTATTTATGGAGTAAAGCGGGCGTTTGCTCAGAAGCCATACAAAGACCTATTATTCGGCTGAAATGTCGATTTGTGGTTTGAATTCAAAGGGTATTCGATTTATTATGAAGCCAATATACCCAAGTAACCTCAAGATGCTAGTTTTAGCATAGTTGAAGCCGCAATCCTCTTGATTGTATGCCACTTATTTTGGGCAAGATAGACACTTTTTTAATTATTATTGAGATCTTCATGGCAAAACTAACTCTTCAAGAACAAATGCTTAAAGCTGGCCTTGTGAATCAAAAAAAACTCGCCAAAGCTAAAAAATCATCTAAAAAGTCACGCACTCAAGTTCGTGAAGCGCGTGAGGCTGTGGCGGCAAATAAAGAAGCGCAAGCACAACGTGATAAAGAATTAGCTGCGGCGCAAAAAGAGCAAGCCCGTGCCAAAGAGATCCAAGCGCAAATTAAACAAATGATTGAAATGAACCGCTTGGATTTAAGCGCAGGTGAAGTACGTTATAACTTTACCGACGACAACAAAGTGAAGTTCTTAGATGTGACCGAAGATATGCAAAAGCAGTTGGTCAAAGGTCGTTTAGCCATTGTGCGTGTTGGAGAAGGTTATGCTGTGATCTCCGCTAATGCTGCGGATAAAATCGCGCAACGTGATGCATCTTACATTGTGTTAAACAACCAAGTAGATGTGGAGCAAGATGTCGATGAAGATGACCCATATAAAGATTTTGTCGTGCCAGATGATTTGATGTGGTAATGCGTTAGGTGTGAAGCGACAGCCAACGTTTAAACGCGCGGCGATAATTGCTGACATCAAAAAACTTCATTTCAAGCGCTATCCTTTCATCTGAATAGGCATAGACTTTAGATAAAAAATCCGCATGCTGCTTGCGCACTTCATCTAGCAGGGTGCGGTAATTTGTATGATGAGCTTTAAGACGTCGCTTCAAGGTCGCAGGGCTAATAGCCAAGTCTTCGGCCAATTGCTCTAGGCTTGGCGGCGCTTGCAAAGATTGCCGAAAATACTCACGAATATAACTTAAAAAACCTATTTCAATTGGGTGGGCACGCTTATTTGCCATGGCATACAAACGCGGTGAAGCCGTGTCGATTGGCTCTAATGTAGGTTCTTTTTTAACTAATATATAATCCCCAGCGTCAAACTTATCCGCTTGTTGCCAATATAAATGATAATAGGGCTGTTTGCTCTCATGCCAAGGCATTTGAATTTGCCAGTTTGGCGCTTGCTTGCTTAACCACTGGTATAAGCTTACGAGTCCACTAATGAAACTCTCCACTAGCCAATCCATATAATCACGCCTCTTAGATTGAGTCAGCCCAAAGCTGACCCCAAAGGGATCTTCAAAGCTTAAATAAATATCGGTTTCACTGGCTTGAATGACCAACTTTAAAAGTGGAAAAAATACCAACTGATGCGTCGAAAGATTTCTCAGTAAGGTTAAACTATCCGGTGCATGGGTTAATAAATGGCTTTGTGGATCAAAAAAGCTTAAAAACAGCCGCTGACCATATAAAAAACTTAATTCATCAGCCATCCCAGTTTGGCTTAAGTTGATGATAAGTTGTGACAATTGCTTGGCACTTATTTTGTAGTTGAGATCCGTCAGATCGTCTTGAAAAATCCCCGTTTTGCAGAGTAAATAGTCAAGATTTAGACCTTTTTCTTGGATCAAATCAAATAACAATGCCAAGTGTTGATGCGCAGGCAGCACCTTTTGATCTAGGCTTATCGATTGACAAGATTGAATCTCAAGCTTAGCAAGCATTGGTTATTTCACTATCAGGATTGGTTGATAACGGCGCGGCAGGCATGCGCTGCTGTTTAGATATCAGGTCTATTGCCTCCTTAAGTAACAGTTCTGGACTTCTCTTTGCGTACTCAGACTTCGACTTTGGCACCAAATTAACATGCCAAGTAAAGCCTAAACTTTGGCTGTTGGATACATGAAAGATATAGCGATTGAGTTGTTCATGCACAGTTTGCGTGAGACGCTTGGCTTGAGTTTCATCAGTATTGGGCAGCCAGATCATATAAGATTGCCCCGCATAACGGCAGACTAAATCTTGCTCACGGACACTAATTAAGAGTAACTCTGAGATAAATAAGGTCAATTTATTGACTTGTGCGCAGGGTAGTTGGGCTTGTAAAACTTGCCCCGGATCTAGGCTTATGACGACTAACCATTGGTCTTCTAAGCTATCTTTTTGTGAGGCTTGCTGGATGTTTTGTTTTAAGAATTGAAAATCAGGTAAGGTTAGGCCTTGAGACAGGATTGGGTGATTCACGTTGAGTTTTTGACGTTGGATCAGGTAATGGGTCAAACCTTGTTGCTCTTCGCGCCACTTCCAAAATGCATAAATAATCAGAACAAAACCTAAAGCCAAAGATTCAAACATATTCGCTATGTTTTGGTGCTGGCTTAACTTGATAAATTCGTCAATTAAGTCTTGCGCCAAGGATAGGCTCATACAAATAAAGCCAATCGCAAAGCAGCGCGTCGTCGCCCCAGGTTGACGTAAAGACAAAATAAACGCGAGCCATAAGAGACACATCACCACAGATGAGCCTTCTGCGGTAATATCTATCCAGTCCCATTGCTCGGCAGGTTTAAGGCTTCCAAAATGGTGATTCCAAAGTAAGAGCAATAAAAAAAGCAGGCTTTGGAGCACAAACCAAATCTGGTGAACCTTTAGTGCGTAGCACATCTCTCGTCCTTGATAAACGCAACGTTTCCAATATTGATGCAACATAATTTACCTAAATACAATCATTTAAACCTTAGAAGTGTAGCCAGTGGATATGAAGAATAGATGAACAAAATAAGTAGTCAAAAAAGCTCAGTGAATCTTAGTTTGTATCTGTAAATAGGCTTGAAAACTGAGAAATATCCGCTTTTGCTGCGCTTAATACTGATAGACAAGTCGCTAAACAAAAGTCCTAAAAGCTCATTACTTGCCTTTTATTAATATAAGCTATTGATTTATATCTTTTATATTTTTAGGTGTCACAAACTTGTCAAATCCAATAGATAGATTGCTAAGCACTATTTATTTGGAGGCAACACATGAAATCTAACGTTTTTTTACCTTTAACTTTGATTGCGACAAGCTTATTAACGGCTTGTGGTTCTGATTCTGACTCAAGTTCTAGCCAAGGCGCCTACACCACAGATACGCTTATAAGTTCAGCGCAGACTAAGACGAGTTATGAAGACATTGGCGATGGCGCGTATTGGCAAAATCCGCAAGATACATCCGAGACCTATTTGTTTGCTACGTTAGAAGGGGATGGATTAGCGGCATATGATGCGCAAGGCGCTGAAACATTGCACCTAGAAAACATTGAACCGACTGGCGCAGATGTGCGCTATCAACTCGCGTCAGATTTTGGCGAAACGGTGGATTTGCTAGCGCTTGCGCTTCCTGAAGAAAGTGCGATTGGTTTTTATAGTATTGCAACCCAAAATAATCAACTGCAACTCACAGATATAGGCCGACTTGATTTAGATATGGCGGCTGAAGGGGTATGCATGTATAAAAATCCAACCAATGGGCAGTTACTTTTGACCGCCATCAGTGAAGCGGGCGTTGCGGCTCAGTATAAGATGCATTATCAAGATGGTAGCATCCAAAGCGTTCTGACTGATTCGCAAGGCATGGCCATTGCTGCGCGTAGTTTAAATATCGGAGGGGAGCTCAGTGCATGTATTGTGGATGATGCCAGCGCAACTTTATATATTGCAGAGCAAGATGTTGGAGTATGGGCATATGGCGCAGATCCTGAAGATATTAACTCGCGTCAACTTGTTGATGGGATTGCGCCATTAGGCCATCTTGGTGAAATCGAAGGTTTGGATTATGTTTATTTAGAAGATGGGCAGGGTTATCTTGTGGTTGGCGATGAAGCCAATGGTTTAACCTTGTATCAGAGCGAAGATTGGCAATTTAATGCGCAATATGTTCCTGAAGGCTTTGAGGTCGTGAAATCCCTCATCACAGGGACAGATGGACTCTGGCTTGCCAATACTGAGCTGGCGCAACCGGTTTATGAAAAAATTACCTATACAGATTTAAATCAAACATCTATGTTAGCCGCAGCGCCGATAGTGAACCCTTTAACTGCCAACGATATTGCAAAGGCGGATGCTGCATTAGTCACAGTTCACGCAGAAACCGAGCCTGTCGAAGATGATGGCGACGCTGCAGATGATCCAGCATTTTGGTATAACCAAGACGCGCCGCAGGAGAGCCTGATCATCGCAACCAATAAACAAGGCGGCTTAGTTGCTTATAATTTGCAAGGGGAAACGTTGCAATACCTAGATCAAGGCGAGCCAAATAATGTGGATATCATCCAAAGAGTGAATGGGTATACGTCGACGCCAATTGCCTTAGGCGCTGCTAGTGATCGCTCTAATAACAGTATTGCACTGTATCAAATTCAAGCACCAAATAGCGGTGCGCCGGTGATCCAAAGCTTGTCTGCGGTAGGAGATAATACACAATCAGGGCAACT
This sequence comes from Vibrio sp. KMM 9700, assembly GCF_058545285.1. Classification (NCBI taxonomy): domain Bacteria; kingdom Pseudomonadati; phylum Pseudomonadota; class Gammaproteobacteria; order Vibrionales; family Vibrionaceae; genus Vibrio; species Vibrio sp. KMM 9700. The sequence goes on from NZ_CM178589.1 coordinate 131,018, forward strand.
ATTATCTGAGCTGAATGAAGTGTATGGCTTGTGCATGTATCAAGCCGATGATGGAACGCCGTATGTCTTTATGAATGGCAAGAGTGGCGAGATTGAACAGTGGCGCTTAACGGTTTCTTCAGGCGAGATATCTGGTGAAATAGTGCGTCGTTTAAGTGTGCCATCACAACCTGAGGGCTGCGTTAGTGATCCAACAAGGGATCGCTTATATGTCGGCGAAGAAGATGAAGGCATTTGGATGTTTGAGGCGTCGGAATATGCCAGCACAGAGGGGCAGATGATCATCCAAATCGATGGAAAAAATTTAGTCGATGATGTGGAAGGCTTGTCTATTTATGAAGCCAATGGTGAGCGCTATTTATTAGCTTCTAGCCAAGGTAATCATACTTATGCAGTCTATGATCTTGAGCAAGAACACACTTATTTAGGCTCCTTTGCTTTGGTTGCAGATGATCAAAACGGCCTGGATGGGGCGAGTGAAACCGATGGGATCCACGCGGTTTCTTATGCGATTGATGGTATATACCCAGAAGGCTTTTTCATTGCCCAAGATGGTTATAATGTGAACGCCTTGTATGCGCAAGAAAATCAAAATTTTAAATTAGCCGATTGGCGTGACATCATCAGCGCCTTGAACGAATAAGCTATATCTGATGCAAAACGCTGCCTTGTGAGATGGGCGGCGTTTTTTTATATAAAGACCTGATAAAAATAAAATAGCTTGACCCAACTAAGAGAGAACATATAGTGTTACTCAACTAGTTTTGTTAACAAAGTGTTATCTTTAAGAAGAAAGGAAATCTGTCATGAAATTATATGAAGCACCACCAAGCCCAAGTTCTCGTCGCGTCTCAATTTTCTTAAAAGAAATTGGTGTGGACGTCCCACGTGAAGTGATTGATATTCGTGGTGGTGATAACCTAAAAGAAGAATTTCAGGCGATCAGTGTGAGCGGCAAGGTGCCAACACTTTTACTCGATAATGGCGATTCTTTAAGTGAATCGGTAGCGATTTGTCGCTATTTTGATGCACTGCATGATCATAAAGGTCACCTGTTTGGTGAAACGCCATATGAGCAAGCTAGCATTGAAATGTGGCACCGTGTGTTGGAATTAGATGGTCTTTATCTGGCATTCCAAGCTTTCCGCAACCTGAGCGGAGCCTATAGCGATCGCGAGCGTTGCGTCAAAGCATGGGGCGATGAGTCAAAATTACGCGTAGAAGAATTTTTGCCTAAACTTGAGAAAAGACTGCAAGCGTCAGCCTATATTGCTGGTGATAAGTTTAGTATCGTCGACATCACAGGCTTCTTGTTTGTTGGCGTATGCATCAAAGCGCTCGAGATTGAAGTGTATGGCAAATACCCAGCAATTAAAGCTTGGCACGAAACGCTTGCACAGCGCGAAGCATTCCAAGCATAACTTTTCATCAGTCGTTTAAAATGAGAACAATATGGCAGAGTTTTTAATTGATCACTGGGAATTTGGTCCCCGCGGGGCGATAGCAGCATCACTTGATCACGATATAAATCTCAAGGCCAATCAATGGTGCCATTGTCAGCGCGAAGCCAAAGGGCTTAAAACTTGGATGCGTGAGCAAGGCATTGATTCGGCGGTGATTGAAAGTTTAACCGCGGATGATACACGCCCACGCTTTGAGGTCTATGAGGATGGCTCATTTTTATTGATCTTGCGCGGCGTTAACCTTAATGAAGGGGCGCAGGCGGATGATATGCTCAGTTTACGTCTGTATTGGTTTAAAGATCGTTTGATCTCCACGCGTAAAACACCGTCACGGGCGATTGCGCAAATTCGTGAAGCGTTACGCGAGGGAAAAGGACCAAAATCAATTGCGCTTTTGATCTTAAATATGGTTGAAAGCTTAAACCGTAATATTGAGCAATACTTAAACCAAGTCGAAACAGCATTAGAAAAGCTTGAGGAAGAAGAAAGGTATGATACCGATGCGCTGTATTTTACCCATAAACGCTTATTAAAATTTAAACGTTTTATGAAACCTCAATTTTACGCGCTGAGTGATTTTTATGAAGCAGGGCATCATACCTGTGAAAATTTGCAAGCTAAGCTTAGAAATATCGTCGATACTATTAGCCGAATTAATGAATCGATTAATTTCTATCTGGAGCAAGTGGGGATCATGAAGGCAGATGCGGAGCAAGAGCAAAACGAAATTATGAATCGTAACAGTTATTTATTTACGATTATTGCGGCATTGTTTTTACCTGTGAGTTTCTTAACTGGGCTTTTAGGGATCAACATTGGCGGCATGCCAGGCGTCGACAGTCCGTGGGCATTCGGTATTTTCTGCGTTTTCTTGCTTTTATGTTTTGTGGGTGAATACATCTTATTAAAACGATTGAAATTTATGTGAAAATTAAGTTTTATCGAGGCATTCAAGCTTAATTTTGACCAAACTAAAAGCTGCATTTAGGTATGAAATCTGTACCTAAATGCAGCTTTTTTGTTTTATTTTGAAGCAAATGCTTTCAAGCGTATAAGCTTATAACTTGCCAGATAAAGGCATCACCATCACGATTTCGCCCGCTTTGACTTTTTCAACTTCAGGCGCAATTTGAATGATACAGTTGGCTTCATGCATCGAGCGTAAAATCCCTGAGCCTTGTGAGCCAGTCGATTTCACCACTAATTGCCCTTGGCTGTTAAGCGTATAAAAGCCACGGCTAAACTCAGTGCGTCCCACACGGGAGCGAAGATCTTCTTGCGCAATGGCAGGCAATAGATTTTCTTGCCAATCACTGCGCCCTTGAAGCTGATAAATCGCCGGCTCCACAAAGGTTAAAAAAGCAATTAAGGTTGCCACAGGGTTCCCCGGCAAACCAAAGAAAGGCACTGATTTAGCGTCTGATTTAGTTTCAGTGTACAGATGACCAAAGGCAAGTGGACGGCCCGGGCGCATATTAATCCGCCAAAAATCAATTTGCCCAAGTTTATCTAATGCAGCTTTAATATAATCTGCATCGCCAACGGAAACCCCACCCGAAGATAAAATCAAATCAGCTTGCTCGCTTGCCTTGGTTAAGGTGTTTTCAATACTGGCTTGATTGTCTTCGATGATCCCAAGATCTACTACATCACAACCAAGACGTTGCAATTGCCCCGTCAGGCTATAGCGGTTGGCATCATAAATACTCGCATTGGCAAGAGGCTGACCGGGCGCTGTCACTTCATCACCGGTTGAGAAAATAGCGACTTTAAGTTTGGCGCGTACCTCAACGTGAGCGATACCAAGCGAGGCGAGCATGCCCATTTGGGCAGAAGCAATTTGTGTGCCTTGGGCAAACACAAGTGCATCTTTGGCTAAATCTTCCCCAGCTTGGCGCACATGTTGGCCGGCTTTAAAGGGCAAGACTTTTTCAGAGAAAGTGACCTTGTCACCTTGTAAGTCTGCCAGTTCACGCATAATGACAGTATCTGCGCCTTGTGGCATTGGCGCGCCTGTCATAATTTTTAACGCTTGGTTTTTCCCAAGCACTTTATCACTCATTTGGCCGGCAAACACAGTGCCGATACACTCAAAGGTTAAACCATCTGAATGAGCCTCAAGGTTGACAAAATCTTCACTGCGAACCGCATAACCATCCATCGCGGAGTTAGTATGCGCTGGGACATTAAGTGGGGAGAAAATATCTGTAGCTAAATGCCGGTGATAACTTTGCTCAAGAGCTAAGCTCTCAGATTTTTGGTTAGCGATTGGTGCTAACGTTTGCAAAATGCGTTCGCGTCCCTCGGCAACCGATAAAAATGCAGGGGAAAGCACGTCACATTGATTGGAAGTGGATGGCGCTGCGTTTTGCACTGTTACGGCTTGCTTTGATGTCACGCAGGCTGGCGCCGCTGTTGATTTTGACTGCTTGGCCCATTCTTGGACAAAGGTGGCAATCGCATCCAAGTCATTTAATTCTAACTCAGGCAAAGGCTTATCTAAAAATGGGTGCGGCAGGGATTGGCTATCATGACACACAGCAATGATATTTGGATCAAACGGATAGAGCCAAGGTTTATCTAAGGCTTCACGGTGCAGTTCAATTTTTGGAAAGCTTAAATTTTTACAGCCTTCGACTAAGATCAGATCAAGCGCTTGATGATCAAAGCGATCAAGAAGATCAACAAACTGGGCTTCCGCCTCTGGGGTTTCTGTCATCAATACATAACGATTACGTGAGGCAATCAGCATTTGACCTGCGCCAGCTTTACGTAAGCGATAGCTATCTTTGCCCGGTTTGTCGACATCAAAGGCATGGTGTGCATGCTTAAACATACCTATTTTCAAACCCGCAGCCGTCAGTTTTGGCAATAACTGCTCTAAAAGGGTCGTTTTACCTGTGCCAGAATAAGCGGCAAAGCCAAGGATTGGCGTCGGCATCTTTTCAATCATGGTTTGTGTTTGCGCGTCGCGGTTCTTTCGTGCTTGCACGCTGCGCATCACTTCGGCGTGATTTTTCACATCTTCTTGCGTATTGAGATTAATAAAGGTTTCGCGCGCATCACTAAAATCAACTTCAATAGTGGTGGCATCTTTATATAAATCAATGATTTTTCTTTGACCGCTGGCTAAAAATGCTTCGAGTTTAGGTAAGAGATCACGACGAAAGAGGGTAAACACAGGCTGATAAAAATCACCATCATGGGCAACTAAAATTTGAGCATCACTTTGGTTTGCATCTTGATACGTTTTGACAAAACGCTCGGCAAGATCGGCAGGAATATTTGGCCCATCACAGGGAATAAAACCAACCCAAGGCTGCTCGCCAGCCTGTTTTAAGCCAGCCAGCATGCCAGCTAGCGGCCCTGCAAAATCTTTTGATTCATCACTAAAAACAGGCGCATATTTTTGATAGGTCTCAAGATTGCGGTTCGCATTGATATAAATTGAATCAGTTTGCGGGCTTAAATGGTGCAGAATATGGCTTATCATCGGCTCTTGATTGAGCATGATAAGACCTTTATCTTGACCGCCCATGCGGGTTGCACGTCCACCTGCGAGAATGACCCAATCAATTTGCGATGCTTTTAACATATTGTTTCTCTTGAATAATTTGTAAAATAGGAACGTCGGTTAAGCTGTGATCTTTTATTTCCCATTGGCGTTGGCATAACTCGGTTAATGCATTTTGCTGATGGCTTGTGATCACAAGGCTTGTGCCGCGCTGAAGTAAATCTTTTGCCAATAAGACTAACCGAGAGATGGACTCTTGATCAAGTGATGCGCTGGGTTCATCCATTAATAAAATTTGCGGATGGGTGACCCAAGCTCTAGCCATTGCCACTCGCTGCTTTTCGCCACCGGATAAAATGCTGATATGCTCGTGGGTTAAATGTTCTAATCCAACACGGCGAATCGCATCCAATACTTTCGCCCGTTTGTCACGTTTTAAGCCAGATTCAAACCGAATGGGGTAATAAATATTTTTAAAAACTGTGGTATCAAATAGGTATGGGCTTTGATGGAGATACACGGCTTGGTGGTTGCGGCGTCCATAAAACTGTTGGTACCAAGGGGATAAGCCAAGGACTTTCCCTTGAGTGGGCTTTATCAGCCCAGATAAGATCTTTAATAAGGTGGTTTTACCTATGCCATTGGCACCAGTAAGGTAGATTGCCTCGCCAGGGCTGAGTGACAACTGAGGAATGTGGAACAATAGGCGATCATTAAAAGACATCACCACATCTTGTAGCCCTAATGGAAAAGTCATATCAAGTCCTTAAATACGATCGACCTTTGGTGACGCTCAGACCAATGTTTAAAATCAATGCCAAAATCAATAATACGATCCCAAGCGCAACCCCTTGTGCAAATGCACCTTTTTGACTTTCTAAAGCGATTGCTGTGGGGATATTTCGGGTGCTGCCTAAAATATTGCCACCTACCATCATCGAGCAGCCAACCTCAGTGATAATACGAGAAAATGCGGTGATAAGCGCGGCAAAAAGGGCAAAACGTGTTTCCCATAACAGCGTCATCGCAATGCGTGGGTAAGACACGCCAAGGGTGTAGGCGGTTTCTATCGTGCGGCGATCACTTTGTGTAAACGCAGCTTGCATCATCGCGGTTAAAATAGGAAAGCAAATAAAAGCTTGGCCGAGAATCATGGCTTTTTGAGTAAAGAGCATTTGCCAATCGCCTAAAGGTCCTGCGCGTGAAAGCAAGAGATACAGGAGTAAACCTATGACGACGGTAGGGATGGCTTGCATGGTTTGAATGGCAGATAAAATTAGCCATCGACCGGGGAATTTACAGTAACTTAAAATAAAAGCCGCAAGAATCGCAGGTAAAGCGACGAATGCGAGAGCGGTGATGGATACAGAAAAGGATACCCATACAATCTGCCACAGGTGCGTGTCAAATTGTATGAGTAGCGCTATTGCATCTTGTGTGGTTTGCCAAAGTTGCATAGCGTTAGTCGTTATTTACCGTCATAGCTTGCAGTAAATAGCTGTTGGCCTTGTACTTGATAGCTGTTGATGAGCTTTTGACCTTCATCAGAAATCAACCAATCAGAAAAAGTGCGCGCGCCTTTCGTGTTTAGGCCATCATAACGAGCAGGGTTCACCAAGATCACTTGATACGGGTTAAATAGCTCAGCATCCCCTTCAAGCACGATTTCAAGATCAAGTTTTGCTTGATACGCAAGCCAAGTGCCACGGTCGGTTAGTGTGTAACCTTGCGTTTCATTTGCCATGGTAAGCACAGGGCCCATGCCTTGACCAATTGAGCGATAGTTTTCAAACTCTGGCGTTGCATTAACACTTGCCCATAAAGCTTTTTCTTTTTTATCTGTGCCGCTGTCATCGCCGCGAGAGATAAAGGTTTGGTTTGCTGCTGCAATTTTTTCAAGCGCTACGGCTGCTTTGTCAGTGCCTTTGATTTTTGCCGGATCGGCTTTAGGGCCAACAAGCACGAAGTCGTTATACATTAAATGGTGCGGCTCAACCCCAAAACCTGCATCAACGAAGGCTTTTTCAGAAGCTGGTGCGTGCGTAATAACTAAATCAACATCGCCATTTTCACCCATTTTCAAAGCTTTACCTGTACCGGTCGCCAGTACATCGACTTCATAACCTGTATCTTTTTTAAACTTAGGTAATAAATAATCTAAAAGCCCAGAGTGATAAGTACTCGTTGTTGTCGCAAGACGAATTTTTGGAAGCTCAGAGTTATCTGTGGCGGCGTGAGTCAAGAAACTTGCGCAAAGGAGTAAAACCGCTGCAAAACGAGATTTCATAAAATGATCCTTATTCATTGTGTTGTGAAAGAAAAGATTTTTTAAAACGAGAGCCGTCCTAAAAAGTTGAAACAATACAGCTTATTGGTCACCTTTAACATCAAAGATGATTTTTTCTGCGCCAGTAAAGACTTGAAAACGTAAGCCTTTTGCTCTGGCTATGGTAGTGATACCAAATTTTTGAGCTAAATCTAAACCCATTTGTGTCACCCCTGAACGAGACAATAAGACAGGGATCCCCATCTGCGCGACTTTAATCACCATTTCAGAGGTGAGGCGCCCAGTGGTATAAAAAATTTTGTTATTTCCTGAGATTTGCTTGAGCCATAACTCACCTGCAAGGGTATCGACTGCATTATGACGACCGACATCTTCGACAAAAGACAAGATTTTGTCATCTTCACATACTGCGCAGCCGTGCACCGCACCTGCTTTTTTATAAGTTTGATTAAAATGAGTTAAGGCTTCTAGGCAAGCGTAGATTTGAGATTGCTTGAGCTCGGTTTGAGGGACTTGATAATCTTCCAAACTTGCCATGACGTTGCCATACATGGTGCCTTGACCGCAGCCTGAGGTGACGGTTTTTTTCTCAAGTGCTTTGTCTATGTCTTGGGTTTGCTCGCTGGTGACGACCGCTGCGCTATGTGTGTCCCAGTCAATAATCACAGATTCCAGTTGACTCGGATCGCTTAAAAAACTCTGATTTTTTAAATAGCCTAAGACCAGCTCTTGCGGACGCGCACCTAAGGTCATCAAGGTCACAACTTCCTTCCAGTTTAATAAAACCGTTAATGGTTGTTCACATGCGATCGACTGGGTCATCGCTTCGCCATATTCATCCACCACGGCTACTTCTTGAGTGAGGCTAGGCTTGGTTCCGGTTTGAATAAAGTGAGGTGTTTTCAAAAGAGCATCCTTTTCGTCAGTGGCGGCTTTAAGTGACAGCACAAAGAGTATAATGAGAAGTATTTTTAAAAAACTAACTAATTGATATTTAATTGATCTTGATCAATTCAAATGACCAATTGGGAGCATGTCCAGGTAGAATGATAAAGTTAATATATACTAATAGACGTATTATTCAATTTATTGAATTAACAATTCTTTTGGTGTTCAAAAAATGTTCAGTTAAGTTAATATTCTATTATTTAAATAGGCATTTACTTGATTTTAAGTTAAATTCTGTAACATTAGTTTTTTTATGGATATCTCTTTGTCAGGTCAAAATGCATGCGGGAGTGAGCAATGCAAAAAACATCGGCGCAATGGCCAATCGTTTGTGAGTTAATCAAACAAACCTATCAAATTAGCCGTTGGCAGAGTGAAGAGTGGCAATGGCAGGGCGTGATATTAAGCCCGCAAGATTTTGTCCACGATGCGAATGTAAATTTAGCAGATGACAGTAATCGCGATGCTGCCTGCTATCAAACCAGTTTGGTGCTTGAGCTCTTTCGTGATGAGCGTATGGATTATCGATTTAATTTATCCTCTACACAGCCAAAGCTCTTCTTAGTTTTAACCCAAGATGAGCATAAAAAAGCCGTCAAGCTTACTGCCTCTCAAGCTAGCGCTGCCGCTTATATGGATGCGGATTATCAAGTTTTGGCGTTAGATATGCCACTTGCTGTGCAGATTTGGATGGAAGCATATATGACCAAGCATGGCGAGTTAGTTGAAGTGAAAAAGAAAAAATACCGAGGAGTGGGGCGTGCCAGCCAATAATGATGGATCATTAAATGAAGGGCGTTTACAGCGATGGATAAAGCGAAAAGCATCGCAAAATCAAAACGATATTAGCCCTCAAAAAGAAAAATTGAACCATTCCCAAGATAACCTCATCGCGTCATCCGATTCCAATCACAAATTACAAGAGAATGAATCTCATTCTAATATTGAAAATAATACTCAATTCGCATCCCAGTCAGATAACACTTCTTCTACGTTAGATTCTGAGCAATCACTCTCAAGCAATACAGATTCAACCCCCAAAGAGTCGCTTGATTCCAGTATTAAAATTTCCTCCCCACGATTAGAAGATCTTAATTTATCAGATATTTTCCATGGTGGTGATTTTGATGCGATCGACCCACTCGATAGCTATAACTTAGATTATTCGAATATTCCCAAATTAGACAAAGCCTATGTGGAAGGGCTTGCGGTTTGGAAAACGTTGCAAACCAGTGTAGAAGATAAAGCAAAGGATGCGGCGCCATCCCATCACGTTGACAACTCTGAGCCTTTCGTTGCAGATGTTTTGTCTATATCAGAGCCTTCCCAGATGCTAGATCAAGAGCCAATGACTATGAGCCTATATCAACAATTAACCGATGAGGCGCATGCCTTATATCACCCATCTCGCAGTGAGGCATTTTTATACACGCCTGAGGTTGAGAACTTAAATCCAGTCTCGGTTGAGTTTCAATCCAATGGTAATTTGCTCCTCACAACTGAGCTAAGTTGGCTGCTTGCACAAACCGATCTGAGTTGGCTCAATTTGCTTGCCGCGCAGATGACAAGTTTGTATTTAGTCGTCTTAAATCAAGATGAAATTGCTTTATCCGAAGTGCTTAAGCCGCTTCACCTAGATTCAACAATTGAACTTATTTCAGCGCAAGAAATAGACTTATCAGGGAGTTTAGGCGCGTTTATCGCGCGGATCAAACCCTCGTCCGAGAGTGATTTTATAAGCTTAGCACCTGCTTTTATTGGTCAATCTGGCTTTGATTTAGTCCTTGATATGACAACAAAAGGTTTATTGCCTGCTGCATTGCCGGCGCTGGGGTATTATCCGGTTGGTCGTGGTTATCCAAAACTTGAGCAAGCGCTTGAGGAGTTGCCAGAGATGATAGGCGCTTTTGATAAGCCAAAGTATTTTGATTTAACGCCTGAGTTGTGCGCGCACAGCGTCCGCGGCCTTGAAGGTTGCACTCGCTGCATTGATGCATGTCCGGCTGACGCGCTTTCAAGCGTTGCCAATGATCGCGCAGGATTTGATATTCAAATTAATCCCAACTTATGCCAAGGCATTGGCACATGTGCCAGCGCCTGCCCAACCGAAGCGATTCGTTATATTTACCCACAAGCGCAGCAAACCCAGAACTTTATGCGTCGTTTGCTCGGCAATTTCTTAGCCGCAAAGGGGCATGCACCTGTGGTGCTGTTTTGCAGCCAAGCGCATCAAGAATATAACCAAATGATTTTACAAATGTTGCCTGCGCGCGTGTTGCCGATTGAATTGGAAGAACTGCCTAGTGTGGGCATAGATACTTGGTTTGAAGCCTTAACCCATGGCGCGGTGCAAGTCGCTTTTGCTGCCAGTTTACGTATGCCAAAGCAAGTTAGAGATGTGCTAGAAGCGCAAGTGGCACAAGCCAAAACGTTATTAAGCCAACTTGGCCACAGTGAAAAGCGCATTGATATTTGGTATATGGAAGAAATGCGTGGTCAGTTGCCAGAATTGTTTGAAGAAACGCTGCCACTGCGCTGGCCAGATACGGCGCCAAATGCGCAGATCCCAAGTCTTGATATTAGCCCAATGCCCATTGACCAAGGGCGCAAAGGTAAAAAGCAAGAGTTTGATTTTAAAGCTGCTGCTAAGCCAAAGCCAGTGGTCAAACCAAAATCACCGAAACGCATGCGTTTATTTGAATCATTAGATGCGCTGGCCAATGCTGCGCCGAGTCTGCAAGCAGAAGATGCGATTAAGGTTTACCCGATGGCGCAAGGCGATGCTTTTGGCACCTTAAGCTGCAACCAAGATTGTACCTTATGCATGAGCTGTGTCGCGGTTTGTCCGACAGGGGCTTTAAAATCCGGCGTGAATGAACCTAAATTACAGATATGCGAACAAGATTGTGTGCAATGTGGTTTGTGTGAAAAAGCTTGTCCTGAATCTGCGCTTGAATTAGTCCCACAAATGAACTGGGATCGCAATTTACGCCGTGGCGTGCAAGTTTTGCATCAAGAAGAAGCGGCATTATGTTTGCGTTGTAGTAAACCATTCGCGCCAGCGTCTATGATTAAAATGTTGACCGAAAAACTAGCTGGTAATTCTCACTTCGCGACGCCTGAAGCACAAAGACGTATTTCGATGTGTGAAGATTGCCGCGTGAAAGACAAGATGGAAGAGCTGATTGCCGATCCTGCCAAGCAATCACGAATTTAATTGGATAAAACATGACTCAAGATCAAACTAAGCCGATGCCGGGCCCTCAAAAAGAACAAGATGCGCAAGATATCGCAGGCTTATACCAACTCTTTGCTGCTTTATTTCGTCAAGCCCCAAGTCAGGCGCAGCTAGACTTTTTAAGCGATTTAGACACAAGTGCAGTGCTGGCAAGCGATCCACTTAAAAAAGCAGCCCAAGTGTTAGCCAAAAAATCAGCGTCGCTGACACCAGCACAAATCAATGACGAGTTTTTTGAGCTTTTCATTGGCCTTGGGCGCGGTGAAGTAGTGCCGTATGCATCATGGCATTTAACCGGCAGTTTAATGGAAAAACCACTTGCCGAGCTAAGACAAGATCTGAAAATTTTAGGCTTTGAGCGTCAAGATGATGTCAAAGAGCCAGAAGATTCAATGGCTGCAATTTTAGAAGTGCAAGCCTATTTGATTTTAGATGAACACCCAGCCCAAGCCGGCTTTTTTAAACGCCACTTAGCCACTTGGGGTGAAAGTTTGATTCACGAGATAGAAAAAGCAAAATCAGCGGACTTTTATAAAGCCTTGGCTGGATTTTTTAGCGTTTTTTATCAAGATGAAAAGTTACGCTACACATTAAAACTTAACAAACAAGCGTCTCAACAGATCCAAGTTCAAACGATTGATACGCACGATACACTGGAAGATAAGGAATAAAAGATGACAGAGGATAACGCTCAAGATCAAGCGAATGTTGATCAAAGTCGTCGCCAATGGCTAAAAGGTGTGGCTGTGCTTGCCGGTGCAAGTGTTGCCACTACAGTGGTAGCAAAAGAGATGACGACCACGCAATCGCCTAAGCAAGACAAAAAGCAAGACAAAATTGAAAATCACTATCACGAAACCGCACACATTCGTGATTATTACGACTCACTGTAGGCTTAGGAGCTCCTTATGAAACTAACCAAGCGTAGTGATACGATTGAGTCGCCAAAAGCGCAAGGACTCAGCCGTCGTCACTTTTTAAAGTCAACCTCAGTGGCAGCGGCAAGCTCAAGTTTGTTTGCGCCAATGATGATGCAAAAAGCTCAGGCCAGTGAGCAAGACATTGATCACGATGCCAAAGTTGAAATCAAACGCACTATTTGTTCACACTGCTCCGTTGGTTGCGGGATTTACGCCGAAGTACAAAACGGCGTCTGGACAGGGCAGGAACCTGCCTTTGATCACCCATTTAATGCTGGTGGTCACTGCGCCAAAGGTGCTGCGCTGCGTGAGCATGGACGTGGTGAGAAGCGTCTAAAATACCCAATGAAAATGGTTGATGGCAAATGGCAACGCATTGATTGGGAAACCGCGATTGAAGAAATTGGCAATAAAGCGCTACAAATTCGTGAAGAATCAGGGCCTGATTCGGTTTACTTCTTAGGCTCTGCAAAACACAACAACGAACAAGCCTATAGCTTTCGTAAAATGGCGTCGATGTGGGGCACAAATAACGTCGATCACCAAGCGCGTATTTGTCACTCCACCACAGTATCAGGTGTTGCCAACACTTGGGGCTATGGCGCCATGACCAACTCGTTTAACGACATGCATCACTGTAAGTCGATTCTTTTTATTGGCTCCAACCCTGCCGAAGCGCACCCGGTTGCGATGCAACATATCTTGATCGCCAAAGACCGCAATGATTGTAAAATCGTGGTCGCCGATCCGCGTCGCACCCGCACCGCAGCTAAGTCTGATCATTATGTAAGCTTGCGCCCAGGCACAGATGTCGCCTTTATTTGGGGCATTTTGTGGCATGTCTTTGCTAACAAGTGGGAAGATAGCGAATTTATTCACCAACGCGTGTTTGGTATGGATGAGATCCGCGAAGAAGTTGCCAAATGGACGCCAGCAGAAGTTGAACGCGTCACTGGCGTGCCTGAAGCAGATGTTTTCCAAACCGCAAAAATTCTTTCAGAGCACCGCCCTGGTTGCGTCGTCTGGTGTATGGGCGGCACACAACATACAACCGGTAGTAACAATACTCGTGCTTACTGCGTACTTGAGCTCGCCCTTGGCAACATGGGTAAATCAGGCGGTGGTGCGAATATCTTCCGCGGGCACGATAACGTACAAGGCGCAACTGACTTAGGCGTGTTATCTCATGACTTACCAGGCTATTACGGCCTTGCAGAAGGTGCATGGCAACACTGGTGTGGCGTCTGGGGGATTGAGTATGAATGGCTAAAATCGCGCTTTGATCAAACCGAATATAATGGCAACTTGCCGATGAATAGCGCAGGGATTCCCGTCTCGCGTTGGATTGATGGCGTGTTAGAGGACAAGTCGAAAATCGAGCAAAACGATAACATTCGCGCTATGTTCTATTGGGGCCATGCGGTCAACTCGCAAACCCGTGGTCATGAAATGCCTAAAGCGATGCAAAAGCTAGATATGATGGTGATTGTGGACCCATATCCAACCGTTGCATCAGTATTAAACGGTCGCACTGATGGCGTGTATTTATTGCCTGCTACGACTCAGTTTGAAACTTATGGCTCTGTCACCGCATCAAACCGCTCAATTCAATGGCGCGATCAAGTGATTGAACCTTTGTTTGATTCAAAGCCTGACCATGAAATCATGTACTTGCTCACCAAGAAACTTGGTTTTGCCGACAAATTGTTTAAAAACGTGCGTATTGAAAACAATCAACCTGTGATTGAAGACATTACCCGTGAATTTAACCAAGGCATGTGGACCATTGGTTACACAGGTCAAAGCCCAGAGCGTTTAAAAGCGCACCAACAAAACTGGCATGTGTTTGATCACGATAACCTCGAAGCCAATGGTGAAGTGTCAGCGCTCGCCGGCGAAACTTATGGTCTGCCATGGCCATGTTGGGGCACGCCAGAGATGAAGCACCCAGGCACGCATATCCTTTATGACACATCTAAGCCGGTTGCAAAAGGTGGCGGTAACTTCAGAACCCGTTTTGGGGTGTCGTTTGAAGGCAAGAGTTTGCTGGCTGAAAAAGGCAGTTTCCCTGTCGGCTGTGAAATCGAAGAAGGCTTCCCAGAATTTAGCGACAAGCTATTGAAGCAGCTTGGTTGGTGGGACGAACTCACTGACGCTGAAAAACAAAGCGCAGAAGGCAAAAACTGGAAAACCGACCTTTCTGGCGGCATTCAACGCGTGGCGATTAAACACGGCTGTATTCCATTTGGTAATGGCAAAGCGCGTACGATTGTCTGGCAGTTCCCAGATCGCGTGCCACTGCACCGTGAGCCGCTTTATACTCGCCGTCGCGATCTCGTGAAAGATTATCCAACTTGGGATGATAACGCAGCGATTTTCCGTCTGCCGACCTTATATAAGAGCATCCAAGATCAAGACAAATCACAAGAGTACCCAATTATCTTAACCACTGGTCGTTTGGTGGAATATGAAGGGGGCGGTGAAGAAACCCGTTCAAGCCCTTGGCTAGCAGAACTACAACAAGAGATGTTTGTTGAAGTTCACCCGCAAGACGCCGCAGAAAATGGCTTTAATGATGGCGATGATGTGTGGGTTGAAGGCGCGGAAAAAGGCCGCGTGAAGGTCAAAGCTATGGTGACTGAACGTGTTCAACCTGGGCTTGCCTTTATGCCATTCCACTTTGGTGGGCATTTCCAAGGTGAAGATTTACTCGACAAATACCCTGAAGGCACAGCGCCTTACGTATTAGGTGAATCTGCAAATACGGCAACCACTTATGGTTATGATCCTGTGACGCAAATGCAAGAGACAAAAGTCAGCTTGTGCCATATCAGCAAAGCATAGGATGCCTTCAAGGTTTAGGAGAAAACAATGGCTAAAATGAAATTTATCTGTGATACCGACCGTTGCATTGAGTGTAATGGGTGTGTCACAGCATGTAAAAATGAAAACGACGATGCGCTTCAATGGGGCATCCAACGTCGTCGCATTGTGACCTTAAATGATGGTCAAAAAGATGAAGTGTCCATCTCAATTGCGTGTATGCATTGTGATGATGCGCCGTGTATGCAAGTCTGTCCAGCAGATTGCTTTAACCGCACTGAAGACAATATTGTGCAGCACGACAAAGACTTGTGCATTGGTTGTGGCTATTGCTTGATGGCTTGTCCATTTGGCGCGCCACAATTTATCCAACATGGCGCGTTTGCAGAGCGTGGCACTATGGATAAATGTACTTATTGCTCGGGCGGTCCAAATGCAGAAGTTGGCTCAGAAAAAGAGCGTACTTTATACGGCGCAAACCGTATTGCAGAAGGCAAGCTTCCAATGTGCGCGTCACTTTGTTCAACCAAAGCATTGATTGCGGGTGATTTACCTGTGATCCGTGAGGTGATGGACAAACGTCTTGATATGCGTGGGGATAAGGTTGCTTTAGCCATGCATGAAAACGATCAACAACTCAAAGCCAATCTTGGCTATGATGCAAGCTAGGAGGCAGTAATGAAATTATTCAATATACGTGCTTGGGTTGTGTTGGTTTGCTCGACCTTGTTATGGCTGAGTATGCCAAGTTTTGCGCAAGAGCAAGAAGCAGCAAAACAAGACAACAACACTTTCTCTGAGTCGGTTGCAGTTGGCACGGCTGAACGTGAAATGACTAGCCTTGGTGGCAAAGAATTTTTCGAAGAAGCCAAAGGTGGCGCAGAGGGTTACACCACTTCTAAATCTATGGAGCATGGGATTGCGGTGAGTCCACCAAGCGAGCTATGGTTTAAAGTGAAAGAAAAGTGGATGTCTCCGCTAGGCGCTTTGGCTGTTTTTGGCAGTTTGGCTATGGTGATTGCGGCATACTTTATCGTTGGCCCATTGAAGCTGTCTGCGCCAAGAACAGGGCGTAAGATCAAACGTTGGTCACGTTGGGATCGTACTTTGCATTGGTCGATGGCGTTCACTTTTTTGACTTTGGCATTTAGTGGCCTTACCCTGACTTACGGTAAGTTTATCATTAAGCCAATCGTACCGACGGATGTCTGGGGTGCAATTATTTATGGCGCCAAGCAATATCATAACTACATTGGTCCAATCTTCTTTATTTTATTAACCTGTGTGCTATTAAAATGGTGGCGTAAGAGTTTATTTAATAAAACCGATATTGGTTGGATGCAAAAACTTGGCGGTATGGTGGGTAAGCATAAAGGGACGCATCCATCGGCTGGTTTCTCCAATGCAGGGGAAAAGCTTATCTTCTGGATGCTGATTTTCTGCGGCTTCGTGGCAGGTATTTCTGGCTTTGTGTTGGATTTCCCTATCTTTGGCCAAGGACGTCGTGATCTTGATGTCGCCAACTTGCTTCACATGCTGACGGCGCTTGTGCTGATCTGCGGCTTTATCTTCCATATTTATATCGGTTTATTTGGTATGGAAGGCGCGCTTGAGGGCATGGTTACCGGTGAAGTCGATGAGACTTGGGCAAAAGAGCACCATGATCTTTGGTATGAAGAAGTCAAGCATACTGCAAAAGCGGCAGATGACGCAGATGTAGAAAAGACCAAACTCGACTCTGATACACCAAAAGCTTAATTTTAACAAGGAGCCTTAGCTTGCTAGGGTTCTCGTTTCGTTTAGCTTTATCAGAATTGAGTCTTAGGAGCACTAAGTCTTATATAGAAAAACCGCAATGGTATTGATTCCGTTGCGGTTTTTTATTGTTTTGGATTTAAACGCATTGTATTTTGAGCGACTTTCTTGCTTTTATATCGCTAGAATTTCATCCACTAATGCATTGATAGCTGGCAAAGCTTGGATACTGGTTTGTGCAATTTCGATTTGCTCTGCCAAGACAGATTGCAAGATCTCTTTTGTCGTTAACGGGTTGGCTAGCACAACACGTAACACATTCGTTTTTTCAAAGTTATATTTGGCAGGGGTCAGCAAAGTACGCGAAACAAAGGATTTTCCGTTTTCGCGCTGAATTTTTTGAATAAACTGGGTCAACAAGTTGAGCTCTTGGTGCAATGCTTGTGCTTGCTCTGGCGTTGCTACTTTTAGCGCTTGCTGAACTTTTTGCGGCACATAACGGTAAGTTAATAGGCAAAGCTCAGGTTCGGAGATCAGCTCAAAATCAGGGTGCTGTTTGATAAGATCGGCAAAATATTTCGCTTTTTCGATACTTTCATTGATAAGTAGCTCATACCCTGGGCGACCTAAAATATGCAAACTTGCATAAACAAGCATCGCAATTCCAGAGCGCGAGCCTTCTAATGTATATGCCCCCAAATCTTTAGAGCCTTGACGCAAAATATATTCTGCGTGATGTTCAATAGCTTGCATCGATTGTGGGTTTTTAAACAGCACCATGCCAGCGCCCATAGGTATATACATTTGCTTATGTGCATCTATGGTGACGGAATCTGCTAGCTCAATGCCTTTAAGCAAATGACGGTATTTATTCGACATTAATGAAGCGCCGCCCCAAGCTGCGTCGACATGAAAGTGACAATCATGGGCACGTGCAATATGGGCCATCTCAGTTAAAGGGTCCACTGTGCCGGTTTCAGTCGTGCCAGCCACACCAATAATCGCAAAAGGTTTGATCTTTTTAGCTTTCAGAGCGACAAGTTTAGCCTCTAAGTCATCTAAGCAAATTTGATTTTTGGCATTAGTTTTCACCGCGACCAAGTTTTTTTGCCCAATGCCTAACACATTCGCCGCTTTTTTCAGTGAATAATGGCCACGTTCCGAGACTAAAATGGCAAGATCCTGATAGCCATAATGACGCATCGCAGCCAGCAGGCCTTCTTGACCGACGCCTGCAAAGTCCCCATCTGCTTTTAAGGCTTGATTGCGCGCAACCCACAACGCAGTAATATTCGCCACTGTGCCACCCGAACAAAAGGCGCCAAGCGGGTGGTTTGCATCGTGCATCCAAGTTTGATAGAAACTGTCATCTTGTTGATATATAAGGTGATGGAGCATGCCCAAAACTTGGCGCTCAAGCGGTGTGAATGCCTTTGAGGTTTCGATTTTGACCAAGTTTTGATTCAGTGCAATCATGATTTTTGAAAGCGGCATCAAAAAATACGGTAGGGCCGACGTCATATGACCGATAAAACTTGGCGATGAGGTATGCACTGAATGGGCAACCAAGGTATCGAGTAAATACTGGCTATGATCGGATACAAAACTTGGCAGCTCAGGGATCGCAGCTCTAGAAAAATCTTTTTCGATTTCCGATAAAGGTTTTTCTTCAGCCACAATATGATCATTTAAGAATTGATTGAGGTTTTGAGAGATGTGTTGTTCAATTTGACTTAATGTCGAATTTGCAGCCTCTGGCACTGTAAATATTCGCAATAGGCTTTCAAAGTTTACATCAACATCTTTATTTGAATTTGTAGTTTGCACTTGCTGCATAAGCCTTTTTTATTATTACTATCAAGCGAGCTAACTTATATATCCTTTAACTATTTTAGGGATAAAAATAAATAAAAGTCTCAAATGGATAGCAAAAATAGCTAATCTGACTAGAAATAGCAAGCAGAGTTAAGCATTAGAGGCATGACTCTTTAGAGATTTTGCTGACACTTGCATTGTAATCATCTAAAGCTGCCTGCATATTGGCTGTTTGGCTTAGCTCGTGCGCAATGGCTTCACGCAATTGGTAGTTTTGTGGGTGATTGGGTGCTTGGCGATCATCAAAGGTTTGTTTGGCAACTTTACCTAAGCTCGAATCTTGTTGACTTAGGGCTTGAATATCTTGCTGAGTTAAGACGAGCGAAGACTCGACCCCATTATCGAGTGTGATTCTTTTAGGGTTTGTCTCAAGAAAGTGAGTGAAAGCAGCCTGATTTAAGGCAAAGTGATGTTGGCGCCCAGTTAAAAACCATTCGCCAACATCATCAAGACGTTCATTTTGACTTACCACTTGCGTAACGAGGGCTTGATACCAAGTTAATGAGGCATCCACATAGGTTTTGTATTGAGTGACTAAGCATTGCTTTTGGGGCGCTGTATAAGCAAGATCTGCTGGGGCTTCACTTGCTGAGGAAACTTGTATCCCGAGAATAAAAATGGCAGAAGAAATCAAAAGCCTAGATTGATGAATCAATACTTTTTGTAAACTCACAATAAAATCCCTATCAGCTGTATATTTTTATAAGCTAACATAGTTTCTAGATTAAAAAGATTAACTCAGCCACAGTTTAGGCTTTTTCTTCTCGTTTCGCTCTTTTTATGCCGCAGCAAGTGAAATCAACATGACCATCAAGGTCGGCACCATCAAACTTAAAATAAAGCCGCTGACGATGGCAACCGGAACGCAGCGCACACCGCCAGTGCTTTGAATAATCGGTAAGGTGAAATCCATAGCAGTGGCACCAGCATAACCAATGGCTGTGTTTGGATAACGAGCAATCAGCAGCGGGATCATGATGAGGGCTGCAAGTTCACGTAAGAGTTCAAGTAAAAAGGACGCTCCGCCAAAAATTGGGCCAAAGGCATCGCCAATTAAAATGCCAGACAATGAATACCAGCCAAACCCTGAAGACATCGCCAGTGATTGATACAAAGGCAGGTCAAGCAAATAAGCACAGACCAGACCGCCGATTAAAGAAGTGCCAATCATCACCAAAGCAATCAACATACCGTGTTTGTTAATCAGAATTTGACGCAAGGTGAGGCCAGAATTACGTAATTGGATGCCAATTAAAAATAATAAAAACAACAAGATTGACTCTGATGCCGTATCAATCCAAAGGTTTGGTAGTTTTAACAGTAAACCAATCACTAAACCCGCGAAGACATAGAGAATCAATTTAATGGATTCAAGGGCCATTTTTGATAAAGGCAGTTTTGTTTGATGTTGCTCAACATTCAAGGGGATATATTTATCTATGATGGGAAGCACAGCAAGATTAAATGCGCCGATTACAACAAAAAAGCATAAGGTATAACTTAAAATACTTTGAATGTTTTGTGACAAATTATCCAAGCTAGCCAAGCTCAAACCCATTAAAAATAAAATTAAACCAATGAGATACCCAGTTAATTGATTCACCCAATCAAGGTGATGGTTTTTGCTCAGTTTGATCAAATAGCCAAGGATTAATGGGGTAAAAATGAGCAAAAAGCTGCCAAACATAGGTTCCTCACAGTGATTTTTAAGGGGAATATGAAATTATTGTTTGCGTTTTTATGACACAAGGTCTAAATTTTTAGTGAATTTTTACAATTGAATTTAAACAACTTGATAACTTTGTAACATTTTACAAGATGTCTAGTGAGAAAGATATTTAATTGTAAGGATTTATCTTTCTTCGTATGAAAATATGAATTTGTGTTAAAAACGCCAATTTTGTGCAAAAAGTTTAATCTAGCTAGCATAATAAGATGACATTTTTGCGAAATAGGGCAATTAATTTGCCCCATAAAAGAAATGGATTAATTTTTTATGCGGTGTGGTTCACATTTTTGAATCTCTTTTCTCGGATAAATGTGATCTAAATACTTTTGCCATTTCTTTCATCGAGTAAGATATAGGCGGGTGAATAATTATGTTTTATCGCTCGCAAAAAACGTGAAACCAAGGAGTTAATCCATTCGTTATTTTTTAACTGGTTAACATTTGTTGAAAAAATGACCAATGGGTGACATTTACCAAAATGTTTAAAACATATCAACTTATAGGATCTCAGGGGGAGAGGCTATAAGAATGGAGGGTATAATGGGAACGACAGTGGAACAAGCATTTGTTGAGTATGTGGCTAAATTTGGTTCATTTCAAAAACGTTCTATGTTTGGAGGGACAGGCCTTTTTAGCGATGGTGCTATGTATGCTTTGATTTCTAACGGTGCAATTTTTATTCGAGGCAGTGAAACCTTGGATGAAGCACTCGCTGAAAAAGGTTGTGTTCGTTATAAACACGTGAAGAAACAAACGGTAGCAACAGTAAACTATTTTGATATCACAGATATGTTCTCAAATCGTGATAATGAATTAGATTATTATATTAAACAATCAATTGACTGCTCTAAAGTTGAGCGTAAGCAACAAAAATCACAAGAAAGCTTACGTCTGCGTGACCTACCCAATATGCAATTGACACTTGAAAGAATGGTGAAAAAAGCAGGTATTCCTGATGTCAGCACCTTTATGGATGTTGGCCCAGAAGTTGTATTCCAAAAAGTCAAACAAGCGTATGGGGATGACATTGATATTCGTCTACTGTGGAAATTTGCTGGCGCAGCAGATGGTTGTCATTGGCAATTATTACAAGAACCTAGAAAACAAGAGTTATTAACTAGTGCAGGTTTAACTCATTAATATAACTGCACTCATTTTATCTCTACATCCTACATTTTTTCTATAACAAAAATAAAGCCAACCTTGATTATCTCGGTTGGCTTTTTTGTTGTGCTTTAAGGCTAGAATGTTTACGTTTTATTGAATGCTTAGAACTTAAAACGTGTGCTGATCATGCCTTGAGAGCCGTAGAAGTCATTGATTTTAGCCTCAAGACCTAATGAAAATAGCTCAGTTGCATGGAAGCGACCAAAAACTGTGCCATATACATCATCAGTATCGCGTTTGTTATTCATCGTGTAATAACCAACAGTACCACCGACTTCAATACGTGGTGACATCCATTGACGCAGGCCAATATTAAAATCAACACCCGCATCATTATCATATTTATGCTTGTCGTCATCTGCAAAACGAACGACAAGTTCACCCATTACATCTGCATAATTATTGATAGGAGCATGGAAGCCAAGACCCGCACCAAAGCTATAGTCATCTTCAAATTCACTATCAAGTTCAAAAATTGCATGTGCATTTGGGTGGATTGATTTACTCACAGCGCCACCAAAAGTAAATGGAGAGAACCCGACTCGTGCCTCGAGATAATCATAACTAAAGTTACTCATGTTTGATTGGCTTTGAGCAAAGACTGCTGGTGTAGCAAGCAGTAAAGAGAGGGCTAGAAGCGATTGACGCATGGTGGAAAATTCCTTTTGAATAAAGATAACAACGAAAAAAGCTAATTTTGACAGATGCAAAGCACAATGTAAATTATCAAAGCCATCAATATTGTTCTTTAAAGTGATGACAGGCAAATCTTAAATGTAAAGAATGCCTAAACAAAACATTAATTTGTGCAGCTTTTAGGCAGAAAGAGATGCAATGCTAGCATCCGACAAGGCGTTAAGTATATACTGAGTATCATTCAAGTATTCTACGCATCAGAAGGCGTACCTTTTGGTGTTGAACTCATCCTATATACGGAAAAAGCTTAATGCATTCACTTCAAAAAACAGGGGCTATCGCAGGCGCGTTAGCGATCGCTGCATGTTGGCCACTCGCGGTTGGACAACTGGCACAAAAGCAAATTGAAAAACAATTTACACAGTTTGATGATTCACGTGTAAAGCTTGAGCTTGTCAGCTATGAACGTGGTTATCTTTCTTCTCTCGCTCGTTCAAATGTGACGGTTATTGACCCTAATTTAAAAGCAATTTTAACCGATGCGCATTTGCCAACCGAGTTTGCAATTAAGCATGATATCAGCCATGGCATTTGGTCTGTGTCAAGTGATAATGAATTTGAGATGGAAAACCCGATTCCTCTCGATTTAAAAACCACGACCTATATTACGGGTTCAACAGATTTAGACATCAAACTGGGGGCATATAAGCAAGTCTTTGATGATGCATCACAACTAGATATTAAACCTCTGACTGCTGATGTCGCGCTTGGATCTGATGGTAAGGTAGAAATGCAGTATCATAGTGAAGGCCTGAAGTTAATTTTAAATCAAGATGAGTCTTTTACTGCTGCTGTCTTTGAAGGCTATGCTGATGGCTACCGTCAAGGTAATTTCTGGATTGGTAAGCAGGGCATCAAAGCGTCAGATCTGGATTTTACGAATGCTAAAACTCTGGATGCTTTGACGGTTAAAAACCTAGATTATGAATATCAAACAAGTCTAGGGGATGATCAGACAAGACTCTCAAATCAGTCAATTGCGACCTTAGATAGTTTAGATTATCAAGGCTTAAACTTTAAAGATTTAAAACTTGATTTTGGTGTGAAAGATATTGATGCACAAAGCTTTATTGCTTTAGTGGAGCTGGTTAATAAAGCGCAAAATCCAAATCAAGAAGATAGCCAGCGCGCATTTACTTATTTAAACCAAATTATGCAGCAAGGCTTTGAAACAGGCTTAAATAACTTTGAAGTCTCGCTTGGTGAGGGCAAGGTCAAAAGTGCGATTAATATTGCTGTACCTGAAAATGCGCCATCACCTGTGAGTGCCCCGTTTAAATTTATCAGCGCGATTACGCTTGACACGGATACATTGGTCTCAGAAGAAATTTTACTTCAATTTCCTGAGCTCAAGCCTAAGTTTGAAAAGTTATTAAAAATGAAAATGATGGAAAAAACAGATGAAGGCTATTTGCTTAAAGGTAAACTTGAAGATGGCACCATGACCTTCTCAAATGGACAAACCATGCCATATATGATGCTGGGTGCCGCCTTTTTATAATTTTTTCTAGAAAAGCTAAGAAAGAGATCTTCGGGTCTCTTTTTTTTATGCAAAAAATCTAAATAAATAGATGAGAGATAAAGATAAAAATGATATAACCAATGAATAGCCAAAGGTGGCAAGATTTGAATCAAAACAAGGAGTCAGGAATGAGCAAAGTGTTTAATTTCAGTGCAGGGCCAGCAGCTTTACCACAAGCTGTGATGCAAAAAGCACAAGCAGAGTTTATTGATTGGCAAGGAATGGGACGCTCTGTGATGGAAATTAGCCACCGCAGTCCTGAATTCATTCATGTCGCGACCAAAGCTGAGCAAGATTTACGTCAGTTGATGGGTATTCCAAACAATTATAAAGTGCTTTTTTGCCAAGGTGGCGCGCGTGGTCAGTTTGCTGCATTACCACAAAACCTTGCAGGTCTTACTGGTACACCTTGTTATGTTAATTCTGGATATTGGGCAAATAGTGCGATTGAAGAAGCGCAAAAATATACGCAAGTTCACCGTATTGATGCCGTAATTGAAGAAAATGGCGTAAAATCTGTCGTGCCGGCAGATCAGTGGCAAATTCCTGAGGATACGAGCTATGTTCATTTTTGCCCGAATGAAACGATTGACGGGATTGAAATTAATGATTTACCTGTCACAGACAAGCCGATTGTGGCAGATATGTCATCGAATATCTTATCGAAAGAAATTGATGTGTCGCGTTATGGCGTGATCTATGCTGGGGCGCAGAAAAATATTGGCCCAGCCGGTCTTTGCTTGGTTATTGTACGTGATGATTTGCTTGAGTATGCGGCCGACTCAACGCCGAGTATTTTGAACTATAAAATTTTAGATGCGAAAGAGTCGATGTACAACACACCACCAACCTTTGCTTGGTATCTCTCAGGTTTAGTCTTTGAGTGGTTGCTTGAGCATGGCGGGATCGCAAGCATGCAAGCGACTAACCAAGCAAAAGCTGATTTATTATACTCTTATATTGAAGCGTCTGATTTTTATCAAAATAATGTTGCTGCGGCAAATCGTTCTCGCATGAATGTTCCATTCTTGCTTGCTGATCCAAGCCTAGATAGCGAGTTTTTGAAAGAAGCAACGGCGCAAGGTTTGGTTGCACTAAAAGGGCACCGCGCTGTGGGTGGAATGCGTGCATCGATTTATAATGCCATGCCATTAGAAGGCGTTGCAGCCTTAGTTGAATTTATGAAATCTTTTGCGGCCAAGCATCAAGCATAAGAGCTTCTATTCATCGAGACATAAAAAAGGCAGCTGATATTTAGCTGCCTTTATTTTTAGTTTACTAATAATCAATCAATACGTTGATTTAATTGATAATAAAAACCTTGTTGGGCGATTAAATCTTGATGCGTACCGGCTTCGACAACTTGGCCTTGATCCATTAGATATATTGCATCCATTTTCTCAAGTCCCACTAATCTATGGGTAACAAAAATCAGTGTTTTATCTTGGCTATGTGCGAGTAAACGAGCCATGATTTGTTGCTGAGTCGATTGATCTAGCCCTTCAGTTGGCTCATCAAGTATTAAGATTGGCGCATTGTGCAAGAGTGCACGAGCAATCCCCAAACGGCGTTTTTCACCCCCAGAAAGCTGGCGACCACCATCGCCAAGCCAAGTATCAAGTCCTTGCTTTTCAAGTAAGTGTGCAAGCCCAACTTGCGTTAGCGCATCACTTAATTGTGCTCTTGTAGCATCCGGTTCTGCAAGCAATAGGTTGTCTTCAAGGCTAGCGTTTAAGATATCCACACGTTGGCTAACGACTGAAATCATCTGACGTAAACCGGCTTCGCTCCAGTCTTTAATTTCATGACCTCCGAGCAATAAACTGCCAGATTGAGGATCAAACTGACGAGTAAATAATTGTAATAACGTTGATTTACCTGAGCCCGTTTGACCTAAAATAGCCACCTTATGTTTGGCTGGAATTTTCATATTAAGTGGGCCAAGTTGCCAAGGCTGCGCTGTCACCTTGCCATCTTGTTGGTAGCTAAAGCTAACATTTGATACTTCAATTTGAGCATCCTCAGCTGTTTTAATTCCATCTTCATCAAAGACGACATCAGGCGTAGCTTGCAAGACTTCGTTTAGACGTTTAGCACTGGCTAAGGTTTGGCCTAAGTATTGGAATGCGCCAGCAATTGGCATTAAAATCTCAACACTTGCCATGGTAGCAAAGGCAAATAAAGCTAGCATAGGTGGCGTAAGGCCATCTGGACCTTGAATTGCTTGCGCGCCCATCCAGATGATTAAAACAAGAGTCCAACCATTGACTAAAATAAGTAGAGCATTGGCAAACCCTGTCAGTTTGGCGTCGACTAATTGATTATGTAAAAGCTTTGTTTGCTGAGCTTCAAGTTTTTCGCGATAGGCTTTCTCTGCTCCGAATAAGACAAGTTCAGTGTTACCCTGTAACCAATCTAATGTAGCTATACGAAATGAGGCTTTGTTTTGCGCTTGTGCGTAGCCATTTTTCTTACCGAGTTTGTAGAACAAAATTGGCCAAGTAAATAGCAATAGCATCAAAATGCCGCCGAGTGTCAGACCTATGGTGCGGTCGAAATAACCGACGACTAAACTGAGTGAGATGATCCCAAAAAAGCTGACCACAATTGGGCTGATTAAGCGTAAATAAACATGATCCATTGCGCTGACATCTGCCACAAGACGGTTCAGCAAGTCCGCGTCACGCAGCTTAGAAAAGTTCCCTGGGATCAGCGGGGTTAGTTTTCTGAAAAAGAAAATACGTAAATCAGACAAGAGCTTAAATGTTGCATCGTGTGAAACGACACGCTCACCCCAACGGCCAGCGGTACGGCCCATTGCAAACCCGCGCACGCCTCCACCGGGTAGCATATAGTTAAAGGTTTCACGCGCGACACTTAAGCCCGCGACCGCAGCTGCGGTTAAAAACCAACCGGATAAGGTTAATAAGCCCAGCGATGCAACTAAAGTCGCAAATGCGAGTAATATGCCGAGGTTTAAGCTAAACCAATGCTTTTTATATAATTTAATATAAGGCATTAAATCACGCATCGAGATCTCCTTGTTGCGGTTGGTTTGCAGCGAGCATTTGTGCGAATAGACCGTTGGCGGATGAAAGGGACTCAAAATCACCATGCTCACAAATTAAGCCGTTTTCAAGCACAATAATTTGTTCCACATTGGCCAGATCATCCAAACGGTGGGTGACCATCAAGCAGGTTTTATCTTGAGTTTGTGTGCGCAAGGCTTTGCTGACAAGTTTTTCACTGTTAGCATCAAGACTCGCACTGGGTTCATCGAGTAGCCAAAAAAGACCATTTTGGAGCATAGCGCGAGCAAGAGCGATACGTTGTGCTTGGCCGACGGATAAACCAGATGATCTATCCCCAATCGGATGATCTAAGCCTAAACGCGCAATGAATTCATCCGCAAAGGATGCTTTGATCGCTTGTTGTAAGGCGTCTTCAGATACTTGGGTTTGACCTAAGGTAATATTTTCATAGATAGTGCCATGCAGTAGTAGCGGGTTTTGACCCACCCAACTAATGTGTTGATGCCAATCCAAGCGACTCAGTGTTTTTAATTCGACTTGGTTGACTTGTAAGCTGCCTGTATATGGCAAGAAGCCGAGTATTGCATTGACTAAACTCGTTTTACCCGCGCCACTTGGGCCTACTAATGCAACTGACTGATTGGCAGCAATCTCAAAGCTAATAGGACCAACAAGTTTGTCGCCTTCAGGGCTAAACACGGTTAAATCTTTGGCTTTTATATGTACCGGCATAGCAGGTAAGGCGGCATCACCCATTTGCGCGCCGTCAGCTTTGGCATCTAAAAACTCAACAATTGATTCAGCTGCGCCTAATGCTTGAGCTTTGGCATGATAAAATGTACCCAGATCGCGTAGCGGTTGATAAAACTCAGGGGCTAAGATTAGTACAAATAAACCGGTAAAGAGAGTGATCCCCGCGCCATAGTAACCAAAGTTTAATTCGCCAATAAAGCTAAAGCCAAAATAAACTGCGGTTAGGGCAATGGAGATAGAGGTGAAAAACTCTAAAATCGCTGAGGATAAAAACGCAATACGCAAAATTTCCATTGTGCTTTTACGAAAAACTTCAGAAGCAGCCTGCATCGTCTGCGCTTCATCCTCTGCGCGATTAAACAGGCGTATAGTTGTCATGGCTTGAAGCCTGTCGTAAAAGTGACCAGATAAGCGTTGTAAGGCTTTAAAGTTACGTTTATTCGCATCAGCAGCTTTCATACCAGCTAGCGCCATAAAAAGTGGCACGAGTGGCGCTGTGATTAAAAAGATTAAACCAGCTGCCCAGTTGGCGGGAAATACCACGACGATAATCATAAATGGGATCAGTACTGAAAGCGCCATTTGTGGTAAATAGCGAGAGAAGAAGTCTTGCATCTCTTCGACTTGTTCAAGTAACAGACTTGCCCATGCACCAGCAGGTTTACCTTTAATATAAGCAGGGCCTAAATCCGTCAGCTTTTCAATGATTTGATGACGGATATAGATGCGGACTTGTTCACCACAGCGATAACCTGCGATTTCACGCCCCCATTGACAGGCTGCGCGACCTGCAACGGCGAGTAATAGATAAACAAAGCTTGCAATCAGTGCTGAGGGCGCGACGCTCTCGATGATCAACTGATGTAAGATGGAAGCAAGTAGGCCGGCTTGAGCGATTAAGAAAAGGGTACTAACAAGCCCTAATACAATACTGATAGTTAACCAACGCTTAGCTAGCTTACTTTGATCTTTCAGCCAAGCATTGAGTTGTTTTCTTTGTTCTTTATCCATGGAAAGTATAGCCTTTGAATAGAAAGGACAAGTCTCTCCTTGATTATGCGCTCACCGGCTTTGGCATACAAAGCTCATCGGTGCGAGGCAGTCAAGGAGAGAATGAACGAGGCTGAAATTAAGCTTGAGTTTTTGCGTCGAGATAGCGCTCAGCATCAAGGGCAGCCATACAACCTGTGCCCGCAGACGTAATGGCCTGACGATAAACATGATCCATCACATCACCAGCGGCAAATACACCTTCGACACTGGTTTGCGTCGCATTGCCTTCAAGGCCAGATTGCACCTTGATATAGCCATTGTTCATCTCCAGTTGACCTTCGAAGATGCTGGTATTTGGCTGGTGACCAATCGCAATAAAGACGCCAAGCACGTCAAGCACTTCGGTTTCATTTGATTGCGTATCTTGTAGGCGCACTGAGGTGACACCCATCTCATCGCCTAGGACTTCATCAAGCGTACGCTTGGTGTGCAGAACAATTTTGCCCTCATCAACTTTAGCCATTAAACGGTCAATTAAGATTTTTTCCGCGCGGAAATTGTCACGGCGGTGAATCAGATGAACTTCACTTGCGATATTGGCAAGATAAAGTGCTTCTTCAACTGCAGTATTGCCACCGCCAACGACTGCTACTTTTTGATTTTTATAGAAGAAACCATCACAAGTGGCGCACGCAGAAACGCCGCGGCCTTTAAATGCTTCCTCTGACTCAAGGCCAATATATTTAGCGCTTGCGCCGGTTGAAATAATCACTGCATCAGCTGTGTATTGGCCTGAGTCACCAGTGAGGGTAAATGGGCGCTTTGAGAAATCGACTTCGTTGATATGATCAAAAATAATTTCAGTATTAAATTTCTCTGCGTGCGCTTGCATTCGCACCATAAGATCTGGGCCGGTGAGATCATTTGCATCGCCTGGCCAGTTTTCGACTTCAGTGGTTGTCGTAAGCTGCCCACCTTGCTGAATCCCCGTCACGAGAACTGGGTTTAGGTTTGCACGCGCCGCATACACAGCAGCGGTATAACCCGCAGGTCCTGAACCTAAAATAAGTAACGGGCAATGTTTAATATCGCTCATGGTGATCCCTTTTGTTGGAGTGCTTTTTTAATTCTGCTTGAGTGTAAAATACATATTGGCAAATTGTAAGTAAATTAATTCGCTAATGAAAGCCTTTGTTTCAAGTTTCAATAGATTAGCGAAAAGATAAACAAGATTGAGACGTAAAAGGGTTAGATTGGACGAGCATTTTAAAACTAAGGATATTGAAAAATCAAAAATATTGGCTAATCCTTATAAAGATAGAATTAATATGCGTTAAATCGCATCTAGGAGGATATATGTCTCGTATACCTAACCAAGAGCAAAATATTTCATCATTTGCTATGCATCACTCAGCGCATCAACAAATGCCTCTTGCCACCCCTGCACCTTTGCTTCAAATCACGCAAGTGACGCGCGCTAAACTTGATCACATTCGCGCAAGTTTTGATCGTCTGCCGCACACACCGCATGCCGATGGCCAATACAGATTAAGACGTTATTCAGTGCTCTATTGGTACCCTGAAAAACTTATCGAATCTACGAATCACGATTTTATTCAATCGAAAGATTACAATAAATTTCAAGGCGATGTGAAGCGTCATTTCCAAGGTCTTGAAAAACAAGTGATACACAGTGAGGCATTAAAAGAAGCGTGCGATATCTTTATACAAGCTAATCACTTCGCCCCAGGACAAGCCCTTGAAATCCACCAAATGCGGATTGTTACTTTTGCTGAGCAAACCCCAGTTGCGCCAGAAGGGATCCATCAAGATGGTTTTGATAGCGTTGCACTTTTTGGTGTTAGTCGTCGCAATATTTATGGTGGTACAACACAAGTCTTTGCAGATAAATCTTTGCCCGCTATGCTAAGTAAGGTATTAGAAGATGGGGATTTAGTGATTCTTTCGGATCATCAATTATGGCATTACGCGAGCCCAATCGTACGTCAAGATGCGAGTCGTGATGGTTATATGGATGTGATGGTGATTACCGCTAATCGAGAACCCAGTAAACATCCATTACCCACACACCACTCTTAATTTTAAGCTAGTTGACGACTAGGTAGCGCATAGGATAGGGATTAGATTATGGTCAGTACATTGACAGCAGATAAGATAGGGCAAAACATTGATTCGATTCGAGCTCAGTTTCCAGCGTTGGCAGGTGAGCAGATTTACTTCGATGGGCCCGGTGGTGCGCAAGTGCCCAATATGGTCTTGACTGCGATGCGTGCCTATTTAGAAACCGGTAATTCAAACTTAGGTGGTAGTTCTCGGCCAAGTGTTGCTACCACTGAATTGTTAGATCAGGCCCGGATTGCAGGTCAGGTACTTGTGAATGCATCGCGTTCAGATTGCATTGTTTTTGGCGCAAATATGACGAGTTTAACTTTCCAACTCAGTCGCAGTATTGCCAATCAGTGGCAAAGCTCAGATGAAGTGATTGTTTCAAGCCTTGATCATGATGCCAATATCACCCCATGGGTATTAGCGGCAAAAGATAAAAACGTGATTTGTCATCAAGTTGGACTCAATCAAGACAAAACCAATATTGACCTTGAACATTTAGCCTCACTGTTAAGTCCGAAAACCAAACTGGTTGCTCTGACCTATGCGTCGAATGCGATTGGCAGCATTGTCGATCTTAAAAAGGTGATTGAGATGGTGCACAGTGTTGGCGCGCAAGTTTATATTGACGCTGTGCATTATGCGCCACATGGCTTAATGGATGTGCAGGCGCTTGGTTGTGATTACCTTGTTTGCTCAGCATATAAATTTTATGGGCCACATCTAGGCTTAGCTTATATCGCCCCTGAGCATTTAAATAGTTTGATTCCATATAAACTTAGAGCGGCGAAGAATATTGGTGCGGCGCGTTTTGAAACTGGCACCCAAAACTTTGAAGCATTAAGTGGGTTTATTGCCACTTTGGATTATCTAAGCCAATGGGGCGAGCCTTTGAGCGATAAAATTTTTGCAACCCGTCGAGCGCGCTTAGCGCAATCATTTGCACATATTCAAGCTTATGAAACTAAGCTGAGTCAGTATTTTTTAACTAAATTACGTGATTTTCCAAACATCGTTTTGCATGGTGAAGCACAGGCAGATCCCACATCTCGTACGCCAACTTTTGCCTTATCATGTCATGGCATCTCGGCGCAAAGTCTTAGCGAATGGTTGGCTGATGATGAAATTTATACCTGGAGTGGGCATTTTTATGCGCTAGATTTAATCAAACAAATTGAGTTTGAAGAAGATGAAGGCGTTTTAAGAGTGGGCTTGATGCATTACAACAAGCGTGAAGAGATAGATGCTTTGTTTGAGGCGCTTGCGCACTTAACTCGCTGAATCTAGAGTGGCAGGGAGCGTTTGAGTTGGCTCTGCGCTCTGTGATGGCTCTGTTGGCGCATCATGTAAGATCGGCTCTTCAGGGCCAAGAAATTTAGGTTCTTGATCTAAAACATATAAATCGAGCAAAGCTTTGACACGAGCAAACACCTCGCGCAAGCGTAGATAAATGCCTGAGTTATCACTGGCGCCCGGTACAGCCAAACAACTGGCATGTATCTCGTTAAAATGGGCAATATAAAGGGCGCGTTCACAATGAAACTTTTGTGTGATGATCAAAAAGTTATCGGATTTAAATACCTTTTTCGCGCGGACGATAGAGTCCAAGGTTCGAAACCCGGCATAATCGAGATGAATATTTGTTTCTGGAATATTGGCTTTTAAAAGGTCACGCTTCATGGTCCAAGGCTCATTATAAGAACGATGGGCATTGTCACCACTTAGCAAAAAGTGTGAGACTTTTTGATTTTCATATAAGGCGATTGCAGCGTCGATACGATGCGTATAATAGGGGTTTAAGACCTTGCCGATGTACTTACTGGTGCCAAGGACTAAGCCAACATCGTGCACCGGAACATCTGAGATCTTATAATAGATGTCATTGCGTGCTTTCGAGACAAATAAATAATCTGCAGCAAAAAGACCGACAAGCACAACATTCATCGCAATGAATCCCCAAAGGAAAATCCACTTTAAGCGACTTGGTTTAGAATGTTGGTGATAATTAGATCTTGGCATATGCTGGTTAATTTACTGTGTCTAAGTTCAAACAAGTCACCTACTATAACAGCCAATGATCAATTAAGAAAAGAAAAACAACAGATTAGTTAGCTCTGCTGTTTTAATCCTTCAAAAATCACCAAATCTTAACAAAAACAAGGTCTTTGCTAGAATGCTGTGCGCTTATAACGGCGGTATTCTGGCTGCCAGAAGCCATTTTCAATTGCACTGGTGATCGCTTTGTCTGTGACTTCAAGGGCAACACCTTGCTCGATGGCTTTTTTCGCTACCGCAAAGGCGATTTTTTTCGATACGCTGTGAATTTCTTCAAGCGGTGGCAAGAGTGCGCCTGTGCCTTGTTGCGCCAAAGGTGAACATTCGGCTAATGCTCGACTCGATGCCATAAGCATTTCATCAGTTACTCGAGAGGCATTCACAGCCAATACGCCAAGCCCAATGCCAGGGAAAATATAACTGTTGTTACATTGCGCAATAGGAATTAACTTGCCTTTATAATTGACGGCTTTAAATGGGCTCCCGGTCGCAACAAGTGCTTCGCCGTTGGTCCATTCAAGCATATCACATGGCGCGCCTTCTACGCGGCTGGTTGGGTTTGAGAGTGGAAAAATTATCGGGCGTTTGCAGTGTTGATGCATGGTTTGAATGACTTCTTGGCTAAAGAGCCCAGGCACACCAGAAACACCAATTAATACGGTTGGTTTGGCGTTGATCATCACATCTAATAAAGAAAAGCCTTGTTGTGTGTCATCACTGGTTTGCCAGTTTTCTAAATGCGCTAGCTTTTGTGCCAATGGCTTTTGGAAATCAAGTAGATTGGCCATGCCTTCTTGCAATAGCCCCCAGCGATCAACCATATAAACTTGTGCACGCGCAGAAGCCTCATCTAAACCTTCGGCTACCATTTGGGCAATAATTGCTTCAGCAATACCACAGCCGGCAGAGCCTGCGCCAACAAAAGTAACGCGTTGATCTTTGAGTTGGCTGCCAGCAGCATTACAGGCTGCAATCAAAGAGCCAACCGTGACCGCCGCAGTGCCTTGAATATCGTCATTAAAGCAGCAGATTTTATCCTTATAACGATTAAGTAAAGGCATGGCATTTTTTTGTGCAAAATCTTCAAACTGAACCAATGCATCCGGCCAGCGGCGACGAATTGCTTGAATACAATTATCGACAAAGGCATCGTATTCTGCGCCGGTAATACGCGGGTGTCGCCAGCCCATATACATAGGATCAGCAAGGCGTTGTGGGTTATTGGTGCCCACATCTAACACGATTGGTAAGGTATAGGCTGGGCTGATGCCACCACAGGCAGTATATAAAGAGAGCTTACCAATAGGGATCCCCATACCGCCAATGCCTTGATCGCCAAGACCTAAAATACGCTCACCGTCAGTTATCACAATCACTTTTACGTTTTGGCTAGTGGAATTGTTGATTAAATCATCAAGGCGATCGCGGTTTTGATAAGAAAGGAATAAACCACGGCCACGACGATAAATGGTTGAGAAGTTTTCACATGCTGCGCCAACCGTTGGGGTGTAGATGATTGGCATCATTTCTTCAATATGGTTTTGTACTAAACGATAAAAAAGCGTTTCATTGGTATCTTGGATATTGCGCAAATAAATGTGCTTATCTATATCATTATCAAAGCCTAAATATTGCTTATAAGCGCGTTCGGCTTGTTCTTGAATAGTTTCCATTGCTTCAGGCAATAGACCTTCAAGGTTAAATTCTTGGCGTTCTTCAAAGGTAAAAGCACTGCCTTTATTGAGCAGTGGGGTAGACATCAATACAGGACCTGCGTAGGTAATATAAAGAGGGCGCTTTTGGTCGTTATAATCCATTGTAAACTCTTCTTGGCTAAGGGTTTGACGGCTTTATATAGGGTGATGGGTCGCATTTTTACTTAGATGCAACATAAATCACTTTCTTATAAACTAGACAGAACATAATGATAACAAGTCTAGGTATTTGATTTGCCGATCGATCTCACAGATTATAACGGATGATGAAGCGCCCTTGATAGTTTTATTCCAAATCCTTCTTTATTTAGCGATTAAATGAAACTCTTTGTCCAGAATTGCTAAAATTTCTTGCTCTGGATCGGCTGAAACTTGGATTAGATGACCTGTAATTTGCTCTGCTAGATCTAAGTACACGCGTGATAAATCAAGCATCGCTTCTTGCGGCAAAAGGTTATCTGTCGCAAGTGCGGTACGTTCATCCATGCGGTCTTTATTGAGCAAGATATCTGGATCAGGGAAGTGGTTTAGCAGAAATTGGCGGAAACCTTCTTTTGATTTTTCGATGATTTTGCCTTCTTTATATGCTGCTTCATCCCAAATACGAGAGGAGTCAGGTGTGCCAACCTCATCCATATAAATGAGTTTATCTTGGCCTTGCTTGTCTTTGACATAACCAAACTCAAACTTAGTATCGACAAAGATTTGACCTATGTTTGCTAGTGCCGCAGAAATAACATCAAAGCCTTCAACTAATAATTTTTCATAGAGGTCGATATCTTCAGCGCTATTAAAGTTAAAATCAGTATAGCTGTTAAGGATATCTTGACGTGTCACATTCACATCATCCACTTCTGGAACGTTTGGAATGCCTTTTAAGATGCCTTTTGTTGAAGGTGTCAGAAGTGGGGTGTCAAGTTTTTGGTTGGCGTGAAGGCCATCAGGCAGTTGGATCCCGCAAAATTCACGTTCGCCTTTTTCATAGGCACGCCACATCGAGCCGGTAATGTATTGGCGGCAAATGGCTTCGAGTTTAATCGGACGGGCTTTTTGGACAATCCAAACCAATGGGTGTGGCGTTTCAAGAATATGGCTATCAGCAAGCCCTTGCTGCTTAAATAACTTAAACCAATGGTTAGCAATTGTATTGAGCGCAGCGCCTTTGCCCGGCACGCCTTTTAAGCCTTCTTCACCTTGCCAGATACAGTCAAACGCTGAAATGCGATCGCTAATAACCATCACTGCAAGCGGGGTATCTGCAGGTACCGGATAGTCTCTTTCTTGGATAAGGCGGCGGCTATCTTCGTCGGTTAACCAATAAACAGAGCGGACCTTACCACTGTGAACAGGTGCGCTGGTGCGGATCGGGAAATTATCATTTACGGCTAAAACTTGATTGGCAAGACTCATAAGAACCCTATATTAAGATGATTAAACAAAAGAAATGAGCGATTGGTTTACTCTGGTGCCATATTTTACGCCCACCAAATTAAAAAGCAAACGTTTGCTTAAGTTTATATCTCGTTAATTTTTAATGTCTTGCCGTTAGGTTTAGATTTTGTAAATCCTGCGCGCCATCTAGATATTGCGCAAGGCTTGCACGGTAACTTTGTGGCAGGGCATTTTTTTTATCTAAATAGGTTAAATGCTCACGTTGACAAAAGTGTGCTAAGTGAGAAGATTGAAAGTAAATCTGGCAATCAAACTCTTGCGCAAGTTTGGTTAAGCTTTGCTTTTGTGCGTAGCTAAAGTTTTCACTTGCAATCACGAGACTAGATTTTCCTTCTTGGATCACTTTCGTCAGAATATCATACTCGCTACGCTGTGAAGCTCGGCGCGACTTAATACATTTGTAGCTTTCGTGAATACCAAATTTATATAGGAATTGGCGACTTGGCATTTGTGCGTAGGCGCTGAAGTGGATCCATTTATGTACCGGCATGCAGGCTGCAAGTGTTTCGGTAAACCCCATTAACTCATCAATTAAGTCATCTTCGTCTTGAGCAAGGTATGCGTTTAATTGACTGATGAATTCATCATCATAGCCGTTATGCGCAAGATGTGTGTGCGTCTTATGACTGACGTTATATTCACGTTCAGCTTTTTTAAGCCATACACGATTGAGTTTATATACGTGCTCAGTATTTGTTAACTCTGCACTTGTCATCATTTCTTTGGATAATGCTTGATATTTGCTTGGGTACATAATTACTGTTCCTATATACATACTGTATAGGTAAACAGTAGTTTAGACTGGCACAATTGTAAAGAATTAATTTGATCTTTTCGCTTTGTGAAACTCTTTACGCAAAAATAACATTTAGTTGTGATTTGGCTTATCTATTTGATGTAAAACAATTTATAACTAATATAATTGTGGTTAATTTGTTAAATCTGATTTATATTAAGAATGTAAAAAATTGCAGTTATACTGAAAATGAACGCTCAATATTGGTGTGAAACAGTCTTTATACAGTGAATTTTTAGACTTTACACAGTGTTTATACAGTGAATATACAGTATTAAGCGTAAGCGTTGTGATGACGCAATTACGGATCAAGACAATAAACAATTAAGGATGGACGGATGAATAAATATCTTGCAGAGTGCTTTGGCACTTTTTGGTTAGTACTTGGTGGGTGTGGAAGTGCAGTGCTTGCTGCCGCATTTCCTGATGTAGGGATTGGCCTTTTGGGTGTGTCGCTTGCTTTTGGTTTAACAGTTTTAACAATGGCATTCGCAATTGGTCATATTTCAGGTTGTCACTTAAACCCAGCTGTTTCAATTGGCCTTTGGGCCGGTGGTCGCTTTGAAACCAAAGATCTTGTTCCTTATATTATCGCGCAAGTTATTGGTGGTTTAATTGCTGGTGGCGTTTTAGCTGTGATTGCATCAGGCCAAGCAGGCTTTGATTTAGTTGCAAGTGGTTTTGCCTCAAATGGTTATGGTGAACATTCACCGGGTGGTTACAGCATGACGGCTGCGCTAGTATGTGAAGTTGTGATGACCATGATGTTCTTGATTGTTATCATGGGCGCAACAGATAAACGCGCACCAGCAGGTTTTGCGCCAATCGCGATTGGTTTATGTTTAACTTTGATCCACTTAATTTCAATCCCTGTGACGAATACGTCTGTGAACCCAGCGCGTAGTACTGGTGTTGCATTGTATGTGGGTGATTGGGCTGTTAGCCAATTATGGTTGTTCTGGGTTGCTCCTATCATTGGTGCAATTTTAGGCGCAGTGATTTACCGCTCACTTCTTGCGGGCAAAGAAGAATAATTTAAACCTTGATCCGTAAATAAGTTTAAATCAAACAGCAGTCATTTCAGGTGGCTGCTGTTTTTTTATGCCTAATGTTTCGCATTTTGGATGATAAACATGACCTCGCTAACAGAATTTGCTTTGTGTTTAGCGCCGCATTGTGACATCAAGTAAGATCTATGCTGAATTTTAATCGACAAAGTTAGGGATAGACGATGCAAAAAAGATTAACACTTACAGCGCTTTGCGTTGCTGCAACTTGGATGAGTGGTGCCGGCGTGGCATTTGCTGCGAGCGATGAGGTTTCACAAAGCTGTGGAGAAGTCACGATTGCCGATATGAACTGGAACACTGCAAGTTTTATGGCTAATTTGGATGCTTTCATTTTATCTCATGCTTACGGCTGTGAAGTGGAACTCGTGCCAGGGGATACGATTCCAACCACTACCTCTATGGTGGAAAAAGGTCGTCCGGATATTGCGCCGGAGCTTTGGACCAACTCATCGCGTGAAGTGCTTGAAAAAGGGGTTGAAGAAGGTCGCCTCGTTTATGCTGGGGATAGTTTGGCTGATGGCGGAGAAGAAGGTTATTACGTACCTAAATATATGGTAGATAAAGACCCAAGCCTTGCTACCATTGAAGGGATAAAGAAAAATGCTGCGCTATTTAAAAATCCAGAAGATCCGCAAACCAATGCCTTTTATACCTGTCCTGCTGGTTGGACGTGCCAAATTTCCGCAGGGCATATCTTTGATGCGTTAAATCTTAAAGATCAAAATTTTGTCAAAGTTGACCCAGGTTCAAGTGGCGCGCTAGCTGGAACGATTGCCAAAGCTTATACCCGTGAGGCGCCTTGGTTTGGTTATTATTGGGCGCCGACAGCTGTACTCGGTAAATATCCTATGGTGAAAGTTGATTTTGGCCAAGGCACTGATGTGGCGCATTATGAAAACTGCATTACCCAAGAAGTGTGTGACAATCCAAAACCAATTATGTGGCCACGTTTGAGCGTGAAAACGGTTACCACAGGTGAGTTTGCAAAACGTGCGCCAGAGGCAATGCAATATCTTGCAAAACGAAGCTTTACCAATACAGAGTTAAATCAACTATTGGTTTGGATGGAAGATAACCAAGCAGATGGTGAAGCGGCAATGATAGAGTTTATGCAAAACAAACAATCCATGTGGTCTACTTGGTTTGACGCGCCAACGGTTGAAAAACTCAAAGCTGCCGCAGCAGACTTATAGCCGATGATGGCATAAGTTTAAGAATACATAAAATAATAGAAGAAGGTATATATGTCTGCAGCGGACTGGCTAACCGAATTCCCTGAACTTGATCGCAGCCAACTGGCATGGATCAGAAAAACCTTTGATGGGGCATACCGTGATTTTTCACGCGACTATGGCATGCAAATTGAAGGTTTTTTTCAACCTTTACAAAGCTTTTTAATCGCTTTAGAAAAGCTCTTGCTCGGCACGCCTTGGTGGATCATCATCGCTTTCATTGCAGGGGTTGCGTACCTAGCTAGCCGCTCATTCAAATTAACTTTTGGCGTTACAGCGGCTTTCTTATTTATCGGCATTTTTGGCATGTGGGAAGATACGATGCGCACCATGTCGATTATTTTAGTGGCGACCTTTCTCGCGGTTGGCATAGGGTTGCCGATAGGCATTTTGATGGCAAGCTCGAATCGGTTTGAAAAATGTTTTCGGCCGATTTTAGATGTGATGCAAACCATGCCTGCTTTTGTGTATTTAATTCCTGTGGTGATGCTTTTAGGGATTGGTCGTATTCCTGGGCTTTTAGCTGTTGTGACCTATGCCATTGCCCCTGTGATACGCTTGACCAATTTAGGCATCCGCCTAGTCGATAAAGAAATTCTGGAAGCGGCTACCGCTTATGGCGCAAGTCGGTGGCAGCGCTTATTTGGCGTGCAATTGCCGTTGGCGATGCCAAATATTATGGCAGGGATAAACCAAACCATTATGATGGCGCTCGCCATGGTGGTTGTGGCGTCTATGATAGGGGTTAAAGGCTTGGGCCAACCTGTTTTAAAATCAATTACCAATCAGCACTTTACACTCGGTTTGTTTAACGGTTTAGCGATAGTTATTCTTGCGATTGTATTTGATCGCATCTCGCAAGCCTATGCCAAACGAAGTCAACGTCATTTAACCAAAGGTGGGTCCGTATGAGCTTAATTGAAATTAAAGGCCTATATAAAATATTTGGCGCCTACCCAAAGCAAGTGTTAGAAAAAGTTCGGCGTGGCATGAGCAAAGACCAACTACTTGAGCAAACCGATCACACCTTGGGCTTGGAAGATATTAATTTAAGCATTGAAGAAGGTGAGATCTTTGTCATCATGGGACTGTCCGGCTCAGGCAAGTCCACGCTGATACGTCACTTTAACCGCTTAATTGAACCCACCGCAGGCGAAATCCAAATTCAAGGCACGAATATTTGCGATCTATCGCCAAAAGCCATGAATGAATTTAGAAAAAAGCACCTCGCGATGGTATTTCAGCGTTTCGCACTCTTGCCACATAAAACCATTTTAGACAATGTCGGCTATGGACTACATATTCAAAAACTGCCTAAACAAGCCGTGCAGGCGAAAGCGCAAAAGTGGGTGGAGACTGTTGGTTTAAGCGGTTATGAGTCTCACTACCCAAGTCAGTTATCCGGGGGGCAACAGCAACGTGTCGGACTTGCGCGTGCCTTGTGTACCGATGCGCCAATTTTATTGATGGATGAGGCTTTTTCTGCGCTTGATCCCTTGATTCGCAGTGACATGCAAAGCCAATTGATTGCACTGCAACAACAGCTGCAAAAAACAATTATCTTTATCACCCATGATTTAGATGAAGCGCTGCGTCTTGGGGATAAGATTGCGATCTTAAAAGATGGACAATTGGTGCAGCAAGGGCGTCCGATTGATATTTTGCAAAAGCCAGCCAATCAATATGTGGCAGATTTTGTCAATGATGTGAATAAAGCTAAGGCCATGCGGGTGTGCCACTTTATGCAGCCTTTGCTTCAAGTTCAGGCCGCCAATGATATGGACGAGTCCTTATGGGTGGATCAAAATGCGAACCTTGAGTCTGTGATGCCAAAATTGCTCGGTCAAAAACAAGACTTGTGGGTTCTCGATGAGAAGCAGCAAATTTGCGGTAAATTAAGCAGTAAAGATGTCGCGAAAGTTTATGCCTTGCATAGTCAATAAGAATCCTACGCTGGTGCCAAGCAGGCATTCAGCGCAGACTTTAAATACATGTTGCTAGTGATAACAAGTGTTAAAACAAGCTTTTGATTTTTTCAGCATCAAGCTCAGTTAAAGACTGCAGTTTTAGGTCTGCAATCGCAAAACGCTCTTGGGCAAAGTGGCTCAACTCTGGGACGACGATAGTTTTCATCTGCGCAGATTTTGCCGCAAGTAGGCCTGTAAAGGAGTCCTCCAATGCGACA
Source organism: Vibrio sp. KMM 9700 (assembly GCF_058545285.1). Lineage (NCBI taxonomy): Bacteria > Pseudomonadati > Pseudomonadota > Gammaproteobacteria > Vibrionales > Vibrionaceae > Vibrio > Vibrio sp. KMM 9700. The sequence goes on from NZ_CM178589.1 coordinate 172,365, forward strand.
CAATCAAACGGGTGGATCCCAAGTGCGTCTGCGGCATTTAAATAGACTTCTGGGTGCGGTTTACCATAGGGCAGTTCTTCCGCAGAAACAACGGCTTCAAAGCGGCTTTCAAGCTCAAAGGCACTCAATGTGGCTTGAATGAGTTGCATCGGCGATGAAGAAGCAAGGGCTAAACGAAAGCCGAGCGATTCAAACAATTCAATCGCCGGCATCAGGCCTGGCATCATAGGCTTATGCTCTTGCACCAATTCAATCACGCGATTTAAAATCATCTTTTCAACTTTCTTACAGCTGAGATTTTTCCAACCTTGGCTTTTATAGTATTTTTCGACAATTTGGTCGATACGCACGCCGGTTGTATCGATCGTATCTTGTTGACTAATGCTCACTCCTAAAGTAGGGAAAACTTCCAATTGGGCCTGTTGCCAGAATGGTTCGGAGTTGACCATTAAACCATCCATATCAAAGATCGCTGCGTTTTGCATAAATATCCTATAAAAAATTGAATCTAAATTCGTCATCATGATAGCTTAAGCGCTTTATTTGACGAATTTATTTAGTTTAGATGATGGCGTCGATATCTCTAAAATAAATCACTGATGTTTTAGTGATTAGAGAACCTTAGCTGAAAAGCATCACTTTGTTTGTGGATCCAATGCAGCCTTAAGCCTAATAAAACAGCGGCGCAGGTTAAACCTAAAATTAAGCCAATCCAATAGCCCATTGCGCCAAGTGGTTCAGGCGTAAGCAAACTGGTGTGGCCAAAGATATAACCCAGCGTCATGCCAACGCCCCAGTAGGAAATTAAGGTGGCAAATAAAATTGCTGTCATGTCTTTATAACCACGCAGCGCACCCGCAGCAATTACTTGAATCGCATCTGTGCATTGATAAATACCAGCCATCAATAATAGCGTCATCGCAACATTTGCTACTTCTGCATTGTCTGTGTAGAGGTTAATGATCTCAGGGCGAAAGACGATGGTTAGCACGGCCGTTACAATCGCAGTCGATAAACCAAACAAAATGCCCACACGGGAAGACACACGCGCGCCATCGACATGTGATTCGCCGAGTTGATGGCCAACGCGAATGGTAGTCGCTGAGCCGATGCTCATTGGCAGCATAAAAATAAGCGAAGAGAAATTCAGTGCGACTTGGTGCGCTGCTACTGTTATCGAGCCAAGCGGCGCAATTAATAACGCGACAGCGGCAAAGAGTGAGACTTCAAAGAAAATTGCTGCGCCGACAGGAAAACCTAGCTTAAATAAACGGGTTAATTCTTTTAACTTTGGCGGATAAATCTTTGCGAAAATCTTTAGCTTTTGCAGGCGTTTAGCTTTTAGTACATAACCAAGCATGCCAAGAAACATTAACCAATAAACGATTACAGTTGCGACGCCACAACCGACTGCGCCAAGCGCCGGCATGCCAAATTTACCGTAAACAAAAATCCAGTTTAGTGGAATATTAATTAAAAGACCGAAAAAGCCTAAAATCATTGCCGGCGTGGTTAAGGAAAGACCATCAGCAAGGCTGCGTAAAGTCTGGAAAAATAGAAAAGCAGGCACAGCAAACACCATGGCAAACAGGTAACCATTGGCTTTGCTAGCAAGCGCTTCTTCAACTTCCAAGACTTGCATGATGTATTGTGTTTGCGTCAAAATCAATATAATTGGAATTGAAATAAAACAAGCAAGATAAAAACCTTGTTGGATTTCAAAGGCAATTTTTTCTTGACGAGAAGCACCGTTCAAATAAGCAATAACAGGCACTAAGGCTAATAATAAGCCGATGCCAAATAAAATCGCAGGGTTCCAGATACTGGTTGCGACGGCAACAGCCGCCATATCGGTTGCACTTACGCCACCAGCCATGACTGTATCGACAAAGCCCATGCCCGTTTGTGCGATCGAAGCGAGGAGTACTGGGGTTGCTAATTTAACTAATAACTTCGCTTCTTTTTGATAACGCTGCACACAATTTCCTTTTAAAAATAAAGTAGAAAAGCTCAATCTTCGGAGTTTATCTTGCTTTATTCTAAAAGAAAAGATTTAGCCACAATCAAGTCGCAAGTATTTATTTAGACAAAAAGCTTATCAATGGCTTGTTGGCATTCTTGATGGCGAGTTGAATCTTCCTGTTGCATGGCTAATTCTTGATTATATTGATTAAGTAAATGGTAGCTTTGATATAAGCCGCTTCGACTATGGTAGCCTTGAGGCAAAGCATATTGCGTCTGGTAGGCTTCCAGCCAGCTTGGATGAATCTCATTGTTTTGCAGTAAGATGGCGATATCATATTCACGATCGGCCCAATAACTTGCAGGCTGGAAAATAATCGGCCCTTCGACTGAAAGTGCAAGGTGCTCAGGGGTGAGGTTGCCATGCAACAAACTTGGTTTGGGTTGATGGGAAGCTAGTTGGGTTCTGACCTGTGAAATAATCTCATCGATGTCGCCAAATGTGATGTCTTTTTCTTTGAGCAGCTGTAATTGCCAACCAATGCGATGTTCGGCAAAGAAACTTGCCCATTTTTTATGCCATTGGTTGGGCTGTAAAATATGCTCAAGGTAGTTATCATGATCAAACCCAAATTCAATTTGTTCACCCCATGCATGCAATTTTGCTAACTGGCGCCCAAAGACTTGCGCATCATTTGGCGCAGCAAGAGATTTAGTTGGGTAATAGTGATACGCGATAAAAGCATGATCTTTACAGTGGCCATAACAAATAGGCATCGAGACTTGCAAGGTCTCTGATTTAGCCAAGAGTTCGATATTGTCTGCTTCGATTTGAAAGTGTTCGAGATTTTCACGCGCACTTAACTTAATGAAGTAACGTTTATCTTGATCACCAATGAGATAATAGTTTTGCGCAGGGCTACCGTGAATATCTTTACGTTTAAGTTGCTGACGCTCAAGAATTTTGAAAGAAAAACCTAAGCTTTGACTTAATTGTGCTTCTATTGCTCGCCACATACATCACCTCGGATAAATTAAGACGCTATGCATAGTGTAGCTGAAAACTAGGTACTTGTTTATCATATACTTTTATTAAAATAGGGCGAAGCTTTGAGATCTGTCCCAGATTGAATGATTTTATAATGAAATATTACATTCAAAAATAAGAAAACACAGTGTGAAGGGGATTAAAAGCAGAGCGATAGAAAAGTCGAGCAGCGGAAGTATTTTACAGAAGGTCGCTAATCATCAGTAAATCCACAAATACGAGCATAAAAAGCAGCTTATGGGTTTACTGATGATTTAGTATTACTTTTAGCCGTTGGTTGAAACGGTTTGCAAGCGATTAAAGTTTTGTGTTGGGTTTAGGCTTTGCTGAACGCCTTCGTAACGGCGGAACTGCCAGAATTTGCTTGCCCAGTATGGATTATCCGTTCGTGAAATCATCACGCCGCGAGAAGAGGATGCGTGCATGAATTTGCCTTCGCCGATATAAAGACCTACGTGGCGGGCGTTACGACCGGTTCTAAAGAAAATTAGATCACCAAATTTGGCATCTTTGCGGTCAATGTAATGACCTTGTTTGACTTGAAGAGCAGTGGTACGAGGAAGGTTCATGTCGAACAGTCGCTGCATCGAAACTTGCATCAGTGCTGAGCAATCAATGCCGCGCTTTGAGTTGCCACCGAAACGATACGGGACACCTGACCATGAATTAAATAACTGTTGAAATTGCGTTCTAGCATCGAGCTCTGGTGCTAGGTCCATATTTTGCGAGGCTTTGTTTGAAGCCAATTTATGAGCATTTGTTTGATAATTGGCTTGCTCTAGTTTATTAGCTGAATCAGGGGTCGTCGAACATCCCGAGAGTAAAAGCGCAGCTAAAAGACCCGCCGCCATCATTCCTTGAGGCTTTAATCTATTTTTCATAATTATTCTAATTTTAAAAGTTATGTTAATAAAAGGTTAGTTTGGCTATTTTACGAACAATTTAGATTAAGTTCTTAATCTAGATCAATTTTTCATAAAATAGGACAATGTGTTTTGTAAACTAAAACAAAATTCTACATCACACAGCTATATATTTCTAGCTAAAAAAATTCATTATTTAAATGTTTTTATTCAGTTTATTGTAAATAAGTCGCAGTTTATCGCAAAAAATCAGTTATTATATGCAAATCAAATGAATCTTTGTTGAACTTTTGGAGAAATGTGCATGTATTATGGATTAGACGTAGGTGGCACGAAAATTGAATTCGGTGCATTTGATAAAACACTTACGCGTATGGCAACGCAGCGTGTTGCAACCCCAACTTCTGACTATCAAGCTCTGGTTGATGCGATTGTTGGGCTGGTGGAAGAGTATGATGCACAATTTGAAACGAAAGGCTTAGTCGGGATCGGCTTACCTGGGGTTGAAAATGTTGTGGATGGTTCACTGTTGACATCAAACGTGCCTGCTGCAAAAGGCAAACTGCTGCGCGCCGATCTCGAAGCGCGTCTTGGTCGTCCTGTGAAAATATCAAATGATGCAAACTGTTTTGCATTGTCTGAAGCATGGGATGAGGAGCATCAAGGGAAAGAAGTTGTCTTGGGGCTAATTTTAGGCACAGGCTTTGGTGGCGGAATTGTCGTTAACGGGCATGTGGTCTCAGGCTCAAGCAATGTAGCAGGAGAGTTAGGGCATACACGTTTGCCGCTTGATGCTTGGATGCTTTTAGTTGATTTCTTTGGTGGCGCAGACAAAGCACCAATTTTTGAGTGCGGTTGTGACAACAAAGGTTGTATTGATAATTATCTTTCTGGACGTGGTTTTGAGTGGCTTTATGCAGCCAAACACGGCGAGAAAGTGAAAGCGGTTAAAATCATTGAGCAGTTTGCATTAGGTGAGGCGCAAGCGGTTGAATTTGTCGAGATGTTTGTCGAGCTTTTGGCGCGTTGTATTGCTAACATTCAAACCATGTTTGACGCGAACGTGATTTTACTTGGTGGTGGGTTATCTAACTTTGAACATTTGTACAAGGTGTTACCTGATGCCATTCGTCCACACTTAATGGCGGCGGCGCAAGTGCCACAAATATTAAAAGCAAAACACGGTGATTCAGGTGGCGTGCGCGGCGCAGCTTTCCTTAACTTGGATTAATCGCTTTTAACTCATAAATAAGCCAAGGCTTAGCTATAATTAAACCTCTTTATTCGTTTGCGTTGTCGGCATGAATAAAGAGGTTTTTTATTAGGCGCAGTGTTTATTTTTTACCTATGCCTTTATTTTCTTTAGGCAAAAGGAAGATACGACCAAAACCTAGCTTCTTAAAGTGCGCATCTCTGTGCTCACGGACTGTCTTGTCATCACTGACAGCTTCAAGCGCGAGCTCAGTTTTTAAAAAAGCTGAAATATCAATTCCTTCATGCGCTGCAACAGCTTCATGAATGTTTCGATACTCTCTATAGCTAAAGAGCAGCGTTTTTTGTTCTTTTTTGTAGGTGTAGCTAATAATACGCGACATAATTTCTCATTTTTTAATATCATTACTTTGCGCAGATGATAAAGCATCTCTTAGCAATAATAAAGCGAAGCCTTGGCCAGACACTTAAGACTGGGCTGATGGCGTATGCTGCACCGCAATCATTGGTGGCATGATCTTGTGCTTACGAAACTCTTGCATCACACGCAAGGTAATATCAGTTTCAAACAGCTTCTCATAAACAGTGTCCACGACATACGCTTTACAAGTGAGTTTAATCGCCAAGTAATTATCATGTATATCTTGTGAGACCAAGACCACGACAGGTTGTGGCAAGTGAATATAGCGACTTGATGATGCCGCTTCTTGGATCAAATCGCGCGCAAGGTTAATGTCTTGATCCATACCTATGTAAAAGGGGATCACGCATTGCATATCCAACGCGCCATAGTTGCCACTCATACTGGCTTCACTTAGGAACTTGTTATTTGGAATCGTGATAATGTCATCGGTTAAGGTGCGCATACGAACCGAGCGTAAACCGATGGCAATGATATCACCATAAAAACCTTCGAAGGTGACCCTGTCACCAACTTGGAAGGGGCGGTCAATCATTACGGTTAAGCCGGCGATAAAGGATGCTGCGAGATCTTTCATCGCAAAACCTATCGACACGGCGAGCGTGCCACCAATCAAGGTTAAGATTTGCTCGTTGATGCGAAAGCTCATCATAAAGACGACTAAGCCTGCGCTGACATAAACAAAAAACTGAAAGAATGAGAAGAATTTTTGCAGTACCAAGCGGTATTGGACAAATTGGCTACTTATCCCTTCAATAATTTTGCTAATGGTTTTGAGTAAAATCCAAACGCCTAGAATGATGAAGAAAGAAAAGACGACACCTCCCCAGCGGATAAGGCTAGTGATTTGGGTAATATTTTCTAGATCTAAGCTAGGATCTTCAGCAAAGGCCAATGGGCTCATAAGCATCAGCACTAAGCTGCCAAGTAGAAGCAATCGCTGGCGCGTCGCGGATATAAATTTCATATAAGTATTTTTCATCTTACTTCACCAATAGATGTTGACGATGCAGGGTGTTGGTAATATAGCGATACCAGTGATCGGAAATGCGGGCTTTTTCATCGCGCCATTCAACATAACCACGACTTTCAAAAAAGCGCATACAACCAATGACTTCAGCAAGGCCAAGCTGAGTACATTGGGCAAGCTCTTCCGGCGTTGAGACTTCAAGCTGAACAATTGCGCGTAAGATCGCAAGCATAGGTTTTGGCATGCTATCAAGCTCTTGTGCTTGCGGGGCATTAAACAGACGCAAGACAACTTTATCTGAGCGCGTATTGTGGCGCAGCGATAAACGGAAAAAGCGCAGTGCGATACTTGGGTTACCGTCTGCATAGTGCCAAAGCACTTTATATAAACCGGTACGCGTGCGTTCTTCTTCGCTCATATCATCTTGATCCCATTGTTTGGGCAGGTTTAAACCTTCAAAGCTAATTGGATGCTCTTTATTTAAACGGGTATCAAACAGTTGCCCAATTTGGACTTCACTCCAACGCGGCAGCATCTTGACGAGATCAAATAACAAACGTTCACCACGCGCGCGATCAACAAAGCGCCAGCTTGATTTTTCAATTGCTAAAATAGCGCGATGATTTTTCTTCGAGCGGCGGATAAGGTTCGTTAGTTTCAACAGCTCGGTTAAACCGCCTACTTTTGGTTTGACTAAGCGTTGGCAGTTATCAATCGCAATCACATAACAGATTTCACTTTTACGTAAGTGGCCAAGAAGTTGAATTTCAGTGGTTTCCTCGCTCAGGCCAATTTGCAATGCAAACTCAGTTAAAAGCGCTTGATAACCTGCGTTAGGGCAGTTGAGATAAACTGGCGTTGCGCTCGCGTGGGTTTCAACATTGGATAAGATGCGTTTGAGCACAGTGGTGGTGCCCACGCCGCGTTCACCTGAAATCACGCACAGGGCTGGGGTATCACTTAAAATATAATGCCCAAGCTGCTCGATTTCAGCATCTGCATACGCGATAAGTTCACTGTTTTCGTGACCAGGTAGGACGTATTGATAAATGGTTTCTTCATCAAGTGGCAATAAATGGCGACAATCTTCGTTATCAGTTTGCTTGGCCACCTCAATTCTAAACAGATACGCTAGCAATTGGCGGAAAATGGTATAACGCGATAAACAAGCTATGGTTAAGAACTTTAGATGCCTTGCAAAGCGATAAAAAGCCATCGCTATGGTTGCGATGCTGGATAAACCAAAGTCATTTTTATGGTTTTGCGCCCAACGAACCCAAACCGGTAGGACTTGATTTTCGTCTAAGGTATCAAATTCAAAAATGAAATCTTTCCATTTTCTCAATACGATGATGGTCACAATCACAAACCACAAGACCATAAAGTGAGAGATCCAATAATAAATGGTACCTTCACCTATGGTGCGTTTTGCCAGTTGCAAGGTTACGCCTGCAATAATAAAGCTCCACACATAGTAACGAATGCTGGAAAGACGCAACTTGGTGAGTTCTGGGTTATTCTTCGAGCGGTTGCGGTATACAAACTCTAAGATAAGCTGCACGGCAATCGAGCCGCCTAAAATCCACCAGATAAAAATGTCGAGTAGTTGCAAGTGTTGCAAACTAGGTAAACCAGACAGGATACGCAGACTAATCGTAATGGCGATTAAAAAGGCAATTGGTCGATGCGCTTTTAGAATATACCAAGCGGTTTTAGCAAGGTGCGACGGCGGCTTCTCAGATAAGAAGTGATGTCTGCGAAACTGTTGAATGATAGGACCGCTTTGTTTTAGCCACCAGCGCAAAATCCACAGTACAATTAAAATTTTAAACAAAGCAAATAACACTGGGATAGGGGAGACGCGAACATCTTTTAGTAGCTGTTTAAAGCTTTCAATTTGATACAGGCCCAAAAATTGTGCATTTAATAAAGTAAGAGAGAGCTCTGCTTTAAACTGACGCACGCCATCAGGGCCAAAACCTGTGAGATGACGTTTGGTTTGGCTATCGGCGCGGGCGAGTAGGTTTTGCTTTGACTGGCTTAAGCTATGTAGGCTAAGGTAAAGCGCTTGTGCTTGATGCCAAGAATATTCATCTTGACGAGAGCGATAACGCTGCAACATTTGCCCAAAGTTACGCTGTTCGTTTTGAATTTCCAACAAGGTTTGCGCAAGAAGGTTCTTTACTTGCTGCTGATTTTTACTTGATTGAAAAATCAACTCAGGTAATTTATTCACTTCATCTTCGATATTTTTGGCGCTCGCGCTGATCTTAGGCTGCATCATATCCGGGGTGAGCGACCAAGGCGCTGCCATAGAATATGGTGAAAATAAGCTACAAAGGAGCACGAGTACACACCAAAGCATAGGGGTAAGCTGCTTTATCACAAGGTATATCCTTATTATTTATATATATGTTTTTGTTTTATCAGTTTAATAACATTTTAGCAACAGCTATTGTATTTCTATAATATTAAAACCTAAGGACAGTAAATGAGTAAGCAAATAATGGGCGCTTCAAGCTTAGCCTATAAAAATATTGTCGTCTTAACAGGTGCTGGGGTGTCAGCAGAATCTGGGATTGCAACCTTTCGCAGTAGTGACGGTTTATGGGAAAATCATTCGATTGAAGATGTGGCAACTCCCGAAGGTTATGCGCGTAACTCTAAATTAGTACAAGGTTTTTATAATCAGCGTCGTGCTCAGCTACTCGATCCTAAGATTCAGCCGAATTCGGCGCATCTAGCTTTGGCGCAATTGGAAGCGGCGATTTTAGCCCAGTCGGGCACTTTCACTTTGGTTACCCAAAATATAGATAACCTTCACGAGCGTGCGGGGAGCCAAAATATCTTGCATATGCACGGTGAGCTTTTAAAAGTGCGTTGTCCACAGACCAACCAAGTCCAAGAGGAGCTTAGCGACGTGAGTGAATCCGACCTCTGCCATTGCTGCCAGATCCCTAACCCATTGCGTCCGCATATTGTGTGGTTTGGTGAGATGCCATTATATATGACGCAAATCTATGACAAGCTTGCAGCTGCAGATTTATTTATTGCCATTGGGACATCCGGAGTCGTCTACCCGGCAGCAGGCTTTGTGCGTGATGCACGCATCCACGGCGCGCAGACCTTAGAAGTTAACTTGGAGCCTAGTGCAGTGGAAAGTGAGTTCTCCAATGCTATATATGGCAAAGCTGGGGAAGTTGTGCCAAAGTTGGTGGAACAACTGTGTCAAGGCTATCGCATTGAGGCCATTGCGCTTTAACTTTCCGTTCATCGGATTGAAGGTAAAAAAAGCATACCCAATAGTTAGGTATGCTTTTTGTTTATATGTTAATGCTTAAGCTTTGCTTACATATCAACTTTTAGCTTTTGGAAATACTCTTCATATAAGGTATTTGCTTCGCCAACTTCATCCTGCCAAACGCCTGAGTCCATGACTTCTTGTGGTGGGAAGACGTTTGGATCATTGGCAAACTCTTTTGGCAGTAATGGGTAAGCAGCTTTCACCGGCGTAGGATAACCTACTTCAGCAGCAATCTTAGCCGCATTTTCAGGGCGAAGTAAGAAATCTATCATCTTATGCGCCGCTTCAACGTTTTTTGCACCTGCAGGAATTGCTAAGCTGTCCATCCAGAAGATAGCACCTTTTTCAGGCCAAATAATACTTACCGGAGCGCCAGACTCTTCGGCTGCATACGCAGAACCATTCCATAGCATACCAAGTGAGGTTTCACCTGCTACATAAGGGTTCGCTGGGTTATCAGAGTTAAAGACCAAGATGTTTGGCATCAGCTTTTTCAGCTCTTCATAGGCAGCTTTAATTTCATCTGGATTGGTGGTGTTTGGTGAATAACCAAGCTTAACCAAAGCAATGTGGAAGAGCTCTCGTGGGTCATCCATTACCATTAGTTGACCGACCCATTTCGGATCCCATAAATCAGCCCAGTTTTTGATATCAGCGCCATCAATCATATCGTTGTTGATACCAATCCCTGTTGCCCCCCATACGTATGGAATAGAGTAATCATTATTTGGATCAAAAGGTTTATTTAAATAGTTAGGATCTAAATCTTTGAAGTGCTCAAGTTTGCTGTGATCGATTTTTTGCAGCATGTTTTCTTTGCGCATTTTCGATACAAAATAAGTAGATGGCACAACTAAATCATAGCCATCCCCTTGAGTCTTTAATTTTGCATACATTGACTCGTTTGATTCATAAGTCGAGTAAATCACCTTGATACCGGTTTCTTTGGTGAACTCTTGCAACACTGAGCTTGGAATATACTCAGACCAGTTATAGAAATAAAGCTCATCATCGGCAGCCGATGCTGGCGCTGCGATAACTGAAGCTGCAAGCGCTGCGCCTGCAATGAGGGTTGTCCATTTTTTCATATTAATTCCCATCATGTTGGTGGTTGGTATTACTAGATAAACAAGAAGCGCCTTGTGTAATACGATATAAAGTATCTATTTTACACAAGGCTGTTTGAGATTAAAGATTAATATCAAGGTTTTACTTGGGCTTTATCACGCGCAAGTAATTGAGAGATGATGACTAAAATGAGTGACGCAATCAGCATCACGCACGCTAGTGCATTGATTTCTGGAGAAATGCCAACTTTGACCATTGAGTAGATCTTCAGTGGCAAAATTTCGTAGCTTGGGCCTGTTACAAAGGAGCTGATGATCACATCATCCAGTGACAGGGTAAAGCTTAGTAGCCAGCCGGCAGCCAGTGCAGGTTTTGCCAGTGGCAGAATAATTTTAGTTAAAATAATCCATTCACTTGCACCTAAATCTTTCGCCGCTTCAAGCATTTTTAGGTCAAAGCCTTTCAGCCGGCTGTAGACGGTGACCACTACAAATGGCAGACAAAAAGTAATGTGTGCAATAAGTAGCGACAAGAACCCAAGTTGCACCCCAAGGAGTAAGAAGAGCGCAAGCAAGGAAATTGCCATCACGATATCCGGCGACATCATCACAACAAACAAGAGACCATTGACCGCGCCTTTACCACGAAAGCGATAACGATACAGCGCGACAGCGGTTAAACTGCCAATGAGCGCTGCGGCTGACGCTGACAACACGGCAATGGTAATGGAGTGGCCAGCGGCTTGCATCAAGCTGTCATTGTGAATTAATTGCTGATACCACTTTAACGTGAAACCATCCCAACGCATGCCAAACTTATTGTTATTAAATGAGTTTACAATTAATACAATAATGGGTAGATACAAGAACAGATATACTATGCTCATAAAGCTAGATTTGAAAACTTTGCTCATCATGAATCTAACTCCACTTTTTTGTTCAGCAATTTACCTGCACGATAATAGAAATACAGCATCAAGGCCATCACAAGGGTGAGGGCGATACTCGTTGCGGCGCCAAATGGCCAATCACGTGCGTTGAGTACTTGGCTCTTAATCACATTACCTATGAGTAGGTTTTTCGCACCGCCCAGTAAGTCGGAGACATAAAACATACCTAAGGCTGGCAAAAGCACCAATAAGCAGCCGCCGATGATCCCCGGCATAGTTAATGGCAAGGTTACGTTTTTAAAGGTTTGCAGGCGGTTGGCACCTAAATCACGCGCCGCTTCAATGTATGAACGGTCTAGCTTTTCTATCGCTGAATATAAAGGCAAAATCATAAAAGGCAAGAGGATATAAACAAGGCCAATCATCACCGCATGCTCGGTATACATGATGCGAATAGGGCGTTCAATAATCTCAAGGCTGATCAAGCTTTTATTGATGATCCCTTGGGTGCCTAAGACTATCTTTAAACCATAGGTGCGGATTAAAGAGTTGGTCCAAAATGGGACAATCACTAAAAACAGCATTAAAGGGCGGATGCGGCTTGGCATCTTGGCAATAATGTAAGCAAAGGGATAACCAATAAGTAAGCATAGCCCAGTTGCAATCACCGCCATATATAACGAGTGCCACAGCACTTTCGCATATAGAGGATCGCCAAGGCGAAGATAGTTATCCCAAGTAAAGACTAAACTGATTAAATTGGCTTCATCACGGGTGAGAAAGCTGGTGACGATAATCATAATATTTGGCACAAGCACAAATAAAGTAAGCCAACCAACAATTAAAGTAATGATCCAATTTTGCAAAGAAAATTTAGATTTCATTTTATTACTCATTCTCAAGGAGTGTATCCGTATCAGTTAAGACAACTTCCCAACTGTCGACCCAAGTAATAGACACTTTTTGCCCAAGCGAGTGATCCACATCCGGATCGTCTTCGTTAAAGAACTCACTCACCATCACGCGCATGCCAGACTCTTCAAGCTCAATCACAGAATCAAGCGTCATGCCTTTATAGGTGCGCTCTAACACGTGACCGACAATGCCTTTGTCTTGCTCTTCTTTGATTTCTTCAATACGGATATCTTCAGGGCGCAGCAGCACTTGTAAGGTTTGACCGGCTTCAACCTCTTGATCGTAATGCACCACGCATGGCACATTTTCAATGCTCGCTTGAATGGTTTTCTCATCAATGCGTTCAATCACTGTCGCTTCAAAGACATTAATCTCACCGATAAAGCGGGCGACAAATAAGTTTTTTGGTTCTTCATAGATTTCACGCGGCGAACCGTCTTGCTCGATCACGCCATCACGCATCACGATAATGCGATCGGACATAGATAGGGCTTCTTCTTGATCATGGGTCACGAAGATAAAGGTAATGCCAAGCTGGCGTTGCAATTGCTTAAGCTCTAATTGCATTTGCTTACGCAATTTATAGTCCAGCGCAGAAAGGGATTCATCGAGTAGCAATACTTTTGGTTTGTTCACCACAGCGCGTGCAATGGCGATACGTTGTTGCTGGCCACCAGATAACTGATGCGGCATGCGTTGCGCCATATTATCCAAACGCACAATTTTTAAGGTGTCCATCACACGTTGATGAATTTCATCACTGGCAACTTTTTGCATCTTTAAGCCAAATGCGACATTGTCATACACACTCATGTGTGGGAACAAGGCATAGCTTTGAAAGACAGTGTTGACATGACGCTGCTCTGGAGGCAAATCTGTCACATCTTGGTCGGCGAGTAAAATAGTGCCCGAATCAACGGATTCAAACCCTGCTAACATCCTTAAAACTGTGGTTTTGCCACAACCCGAAGGACCAAGAATCGTTAAAAATTCACCATGATTGACTTCTAGGTTGAATTTTTCTATGACGGTCTTGCCATCAAAACTCTTTTCTACATTTTGTAGTTGGATGATACTTGGCGCTTTGGCTATTGCTGCGTTCAATGTCTGTGAACCTCCAAGGTCTAGATAAGTCAGTTTAGGCACCATTTTAATAGTTTAGGCATAAACTTTTGGCTTATCGAATAATAAAATGAATGACAAGGGCGATAATAATCTTTGAGCGTTTAAATTCCTAGTTTTTTCCTAGCTTGATCACAAATTTTTCACTTAAACTTGCTGTGCAAGTATGTATTTTACCTTGAATTTCGGATAAATAGTTATTCTGATGTTTAAATTGTCGTATACTCTTGGGTTCATTTATTTAGTAATCTATATGCGAGTCTTTGCAATCTACATACGTATGGATTCGCGTTTTACAAGGTTTTTACATGCAAGAAAAAAAAGTTCAAGAAGTTCACGTTGGAGGTAGCCTAGAGCAAGCCTTAACGGGTAATTACCAACTTAGTCCTGCCAAAGTGATCAAAGAAAGCTGGCAGCTCACCTTAAAGCATTTTTTCAGTTTCGTGCCTTCAATCTTAATTTTGCTCATCGTTGTGGTTGGCATTTTCTATCTTGCATTAAAAATGAAGCTTGGGGATTTAACGCCGCTTGTGGAATTGGCGAGACAACTACAAAGTGATACGAGTCTAACCGAGGCGCAGATGAATGAGATGTTGCTGCCTGTCCTTGATGCCTTTTTTATTGCAAACTTAAGCTATGAAATCATCACTGCGCCACTTTATGCTGGGGTGTGTTTAATGGGAATGAGCCATGCGGTAGGGCTTGCGACCAAACCTTCACATATTTTGCGTGGCTTGCAATTTACCCTGCCAATTATTGTGATGACTGTGTTTTCTATGTTGCTTCAAGGCATTGCTGGGATGATTTTTGCCTTAATTTCTCTCTATGTGGTGATAGCACTGGGCCAAGCCAACTTACTTATTTGTGAAAAACGCTTGCCGCCGTTAAAAGCGATGCTGGTGTCGTTTAAAGCTGTGAACAAGAAGTTCTCTGCAGTACTGATGATTTCATTGTTTGGTTTTAGTATTTTAGCTTTGTCGATTTTCTTCTCAGGCTTTCCGCTTATCTTTACTTTGCCTTGGTTCTTCCATCTCAAAGGCGTGTTGTATCGCGACATGTTTGGGGTTCGCTTACATATTCATGCGCCAAACACTCATTCTGAGGATTCGACAGCCTCTTCATCTGAGCATAGCCACTCGCAAGCGAACAAGGCCGATACGCACCCAAGTGATGTCAATACTTCATCGGACGCCGCGCAAAGTCATGTCAAACCAGAAGCTGTGAAAACCTCTGATGATAAAAAGGATTCTACATTTGATGCATAAAGGTTTAGGGAAATCACTCTTGCTCAGCTTGCTGTTTGCGATGCCGCTGCATGTTTTCGCCAATCAAGGCGAAGCGGACTATGATTATCGCTTTAGCTATAGCCAGCTGTATTCTCAATTGAAATACAGTCAAGATGCTGATTTTCCTAAGCTCACTATGGGGCTCTATTTTGTAGCCCCAACATCAGGTGAACGGTGTGAAATTCAAGATGCTTGGATGGAAAAAGAAGCGCATTTTGAACGTTTATCTGCCAATGCCGATCGCTCACTGGCTTTGCCAATCGATAGTAACTTAAAGAAAGCCAATCCCTTGGTATATATCAAACTTGTGCAAGGTGATAGCTGTAATATTTCTATGGTCGCACGCGCAAAAGAGAACCTCAATCAGGTGAGTCTGCAACAGATGAAGCCGATTGTGAATCAAATGCAAGGCTTATATCAAAAGCTAGTTGGAAGCTTTGGTGATGCGCCGAACGTGATAGGGCTTACCTTTGAATTTAAACAGCCGCTCACACAAACGATTGAAACCACACAAGGGCAGCGTTTAACAATTGATAATGGGCGTTTGCAAGTGCCGCTTTCAAGCTTAGCGGAAAATGAAATCGTACATTTGCCAAGTCAAAGTGTCCGCATCTTGCCTTATATCGCGCTGAGTCAGTAGGTTAGACTAGCCATAGGCCTTGTAAACATCTCTCAAGCTTTCATTTAGCGTCGATTTAGCCTTCATTTAAGTCTTGCGACAGTGTGTGACTTTACACGCACTAGCCAAAAGGCGTATAATCTGCGCCCACTTCTTCCATCATATAACCAATATAAGATTATGACAGAACAAACAGCTATCGCGCGTAAACAAGCACATGAGTTTAATAAACTCCAAAAACGCCTTCGTCGTCAAATGGGACATGCCATCATTGATTATAATATGATTGAAGAGGGCGATGTGGTCATGGCTTGTATTAGTGGCGGCAAAGACTCGTTTGCGATGCTAGATATTTTGCTTAATTTGCAAAAAGCTGCGCCAATTAACTTTCGCGTGATTGCGGTTAACCTAGATCAAAAGCAACCTGGGTTTCCTGCGCATATCTTGCCTGATTATTTTGAAACCTTAGGCATTGATTATTACGTGATTGATAAAGATACTTATTCTGTTGTGAAAGAAAAGATCCCTGAGGGGAAAACCACTTGTGGTTTATGTTCACGTCTGCGCCGCGGCACTTTATATGCCTTTGCGGAAAAAATTGGCGCGACTAAGATTGCGCTGGGGCATCACATGGATGATATGGTTGAAACCATGTTCTTGAATATGTTCCACGGCGCGCGCTTAAAAGCTATGCCGCCTAAGCTTCGCTCTGATGATAAACGTAATGTTGTGATCCGCCCGCTAGCGTATTGCCGTGAGAAAGATTTGATCCGCTACGCTGAGCAAAAGCAATTCCCAATTATTCCGTGTAACTTATGTGGCTCGCAAGAAAACCTTCAGCGTCAATCGATTAAAGCTATGCTGGTGGAATGGGATAAAAAGACTCCAGGACGTATTGAGAATATCTTTAAGTCGCTGCAAAACGTGAGCCCTAGTCAGTTAGCTGATCGCGAAATCTTTAACTTTATTGATTTGCCAATTGATCGCACTCAAGAGCGCGCTGAATATGCCTATAACGAAGCACAAATTTCATCATCTGGTGAGCAAACAACTGAGCTTTTTGATGTCTCGGCTAAAGATGTAGACGACTCAATGTTTATCAATGTGGCGAATGTTGACTAAATATTATTGACTCATTTGATAAAAAACGGCGCCTCAGATTTGGGCGCCGTTTTTTTATTTAAGCTTAAGGGGTTAATTTGCTACTTGGGTTGGATCCAGTGGGCTGATATAACCTGAAGGTTTAAGCGCCAGCACGTCGCAGTTGATCTTATCAATCACATGCTCAGCGGTATTACCTATAAAGACAGCAGACAAGCCTGTGCGACCTGTCGTGCCTAAAATGACCAAACCCGCATCCAAATCATGCGCAGCATTTGGGATCACATCCTCTGGTAAACCTTCCTCTACTTTAGTGAATGACTCATCAATGCCAAACTTTTGGCGTAGCGCTTTCATTGCGGTTAAGTGGTAGCCACGGACCGCATCTGTGTAAGCTGTTGGGTCAAATTCTGGCAATTCAACCGTCACATTGGCTGGTGTTACCGGATAGGCATTCACAAGATGAAGATTTGCATTTAAACGCGTGGCAAAAGCTTGGCCGAGTTCAACCATAGACTCATTTAAGGCAAGGTGGGCTTCATTTTCAGATCCAATGTGCACAGAGGTAACAATGTTGCCGCCATTTTCTGGCCAGTCGTGGTTTTTCACTAGTAGCACAGGCGTTGGGCATTTGCGCAATAAGTGCCAGTCAGTAGGTGTGAAGAGCACAGATTCGAGGGTGTCGTGTTTGCGTGTCGCTTTGATCACAATATCATGTGCACCGGAGAAGACTTCAGCAATAATGGCTTCATAAGGTCGATGGTGCCAGACGACTTTGATTTCAAATTCCACATCAGGTAATAAATAAGGTTTGGCAGCTTCTGCAAGCCACTCTTCACGCTGAGCAATCACGCCGCGACGCATCGCATCACGTTCATCAGATGAAAGCATTGAAGTCATATCATATGAAAAATCATAGATAGAAAGGAAGAAAGTGATTTTTGCTTCTTTTGGTGTTGATTTGATCAATGAGAAAGCACGCGCAAGGGCGGATTGTTCCATTTGATTGATATTTGCGACAACTAGCAAGCTTTTATATTTACTCATAAATAACCCCTTTAACATGAATGGGCTTCACTCATTTCGAGCAGATCCATGCTCTTTGTTGAGTACTATAAATAAGTTATATCACAGGATTTTTAGGATTGCCATGTAAATACAAAGTAAAATATCAAGATGTGAACTCGCTAAACTGCCTATAAAATTATTGATATATAAAGAAAAACCGCTACTTGTAAAAAGCAACGGTTATCGATAAGGCTTCTGATAGAGAGATGAAGTTTAGTTGATCCCTGCGAGCTTTTTCAGTTCATCATGATCATTGATGGTAATATATTTACCTTTAACCACTAAGATGTCTGACTTTTGAAAGCGCCCAAGTAAACGACTAAT
The DNA here is from genome assembly GCF_058545285.1 of Vibrio sp. KMM 9700. Taxonomy (NCBI): domain Bacteria; kingdom Pseudomonadati; phylum Pseudomonadota; class Gammaproteobacteria; order Vibrionales; family Vibrionaceae; genus Vibrio; species Vibrio sp. KMM 9700. The sequence continues at coordinate 190,537 of NZ_CM178589.1, forward strand.
AGTTTCAACGGTAAGACCAAGATAATTACCAATATCCCCACGGGTCATGGTTAAACGAAACTCTCTTGGAGAAAAACCACGCGCTGAAAAACGGGTCGACAGGTTATACAAGAAAGCGGCTAAACGCTCTTCTGCATTTTTCTTCGACAATAATAGAATCATCTCTTGGTCGCCTTTAATTTCGCTACTCATCAAACGCATGATTTGCTGGCGAAGTTTAGGCATTTTACCTGATAATTCATCTAAGGTGTCGTAAGGGATTTCACACACCATAGAGGTTTCAAGTGCTTGGGCAAAGCTTGGGTGTGCATCAGAATTGATCGCATCAAAACCAATTAAATCACCGGCAAGATGAAAGGCAGTAATTTGCTCGTCACCTTGTTCTGTAATGGTATAACTTTTGATTGTTCCCGAACGTATTGCATACAGAGATTTTAAATCATCACCTGCTTTAAAGATTTCTTGACCTTTTTGCACAGGTTTTTTACGTTCAATAATATCGTCAAGTTGATCAAGTTCTGTTTCATTGAGCGTGAAAGGGATGCAAAGTTGACTGATACTACAATCTTGACAATGGATTGCACAGCCACCAGATTGAACACGCTTAATTTTGAGTTGTTCTGAGTTCATAACTTCATCGAGCCTTTTAATTGACATATATCAATTTTAGCAGTTTGTAACCCCTATGGATAGGATTCTTAAGCGAATTGTCATATTTTTTTATTATTTTTTCAGTGAACTGACACAAAAAAATTGACTTCCAACAGCTAGTTAACAATTGATTAATCTTTTTGCAGCCTTTAGTGCGCCATTTTTGATAACATATGCCACGACATCATTACTAAATAAGCGGCGTAGAGGAGAAGGCTGACAGCAACGCCTTGGCGAAATAATGAATGATTAAGCAAGGCTTTAAGTTTATCTGCGCCAACCCCAACGGCAAGCATCATAGGAAGTGTCCCGAGACCAAAACTTAACATAGTTAAGGCGCCTGCGCCAAAACTGCCACTGCTGGCTGACCAAGCTAACGCTGAATAAACTAACCCGCAAGGTAGCCATCCCCAGACCATTCCCAAACCGAATGCTTGCTTTGTATTTTCAATTGGCAGCAGTTTTGCGCGCAAGGGAGCGAGTATTCGCCATACCCCTTGGCCTAATTTTTCTAAGTAGGTTAATCCCATCCACCAACGACCGAGGTAACATGCTAGCAATATTAAAAATATCGCGGAGAACAAACGTAGATAAACAAGCGGTGTCCGGATCTGCATCAGATCAGCCATACTTGCGACGGCTGCGCCAAATAAACCACCGATTAATGCGTAACTAAACAAACGTCCTAAATTATAGGCGCTGCTACGGTTAAGCATTGATTGCCAAGGGGCTGGCGAAGGCGATTGTTGCGACACGGATAAAATACCAGCAATGCCGCCGCACATGCCAAGGCAATGGCCTGAGCCAAATAAACCTAGGCTAAATGCGGTAAGGAGATCAAGATTCATATATACGTCCTTTATGAATATATTATTATAATTCGAAATTACTTTTTACTGGGGTGATTGGTATCATCTTCTTCAAACAAAATGCTGTGACCTTGTCGATCAAGATCTTCAAATTGCTCTGATTTTACGGCCCAAATGAAAACGCCGACAGCGATGCAAACAAAGATAATCGCAATCGGGATAAGTAAATATAAACTAGCCATAAATGTCTTCTTTTTGCTTAGGTAATGAGTGTGTGACAAGGTCACTTAAATGCCTGTTTTGGTGATCTGGTGTCAATAAGCGCAAGGAGTTCGACACAACAATGAGTGAGCTTAACGACATACCGACCACAGCAAAATAGGGGGCGATATATCCCATCACGGCTAAAGGTAAAATGATGGCGTTGTAGCCTAGTGCCCAGAGTAAATTTTGGCGGATGATCCTTTGGGTTTGCTTTGCTAGTTCCCTTGCAAATAATACCCGTTCTAATTTATCTCCAAGTAACACCATATCAGCAGATGCTTTGGCAATATCTGTCCCTTCTCCCATAGCTATCGAGAGGTGAGCTGCGGCCAGAGTGGGCGCATCGTTTATCCCATCGCCAATCATGAGACATATTTTATCTTGGTAATGCGCTTGTAAAATATCCAGTTTATCTTGTGGGCTGGCATTGGCATGAAAACGTTGAATCCCAAGTTGTTGCGCAACTGCTTGGGTGCTTTCAAGTTGATCACCACTTAAGATGCTGACGCTTAAACCTGATTGGTGTAACGCTTGAATGAATGCCTGACTTTGAGGGCGAATGGGGTCTTGATAAGTGAATCTTGCCATCAACTGATGATCACAACTTAAATATATATAAGATTGGGCTTCTTGGATTACTGTGCTTTTATTTTTGTCTGTATCCAGTATAGTGCGATGTAAATGCTCATTAGCTGAATTTTGATGATTTAAACTAATATCTGGCGCACTATAACTAAGTTTTCCTATCTTCCATAAACGACCTTGATACCTAGCGCTAAGACCTTCACCTATGTGGTTTTCAATAAAGTCTAAGTCAATAGAAGAATAATCTATACCTTTAAATGCCTGCGCTATGGGATGATTTGCATTGGACTCGATTGCTGCGGCAATTGCAAGATAATCTGCTTGGGTATAATCACTATTGATGCTTTCAATCTCAGTGATACTAATTTTTCCCGTGGTCAACGTGCCAGTTTTATCTAGAATGACTTGATTGACATGACACAGTGCATCGAAAGCATGGCCTTGACGCATTAAAATCCCAAGCTTACTTAAACTTGAGGTCGCGCAAGTTATTGCTGTTGGAGTGGCTAAAGAGAGGGCGCACGGGCAAGTGGCAACCAAGACAGAAAGCATGATCCAAAATGCGCGTTCAGGTAGGTAAGCATGCCAATAGGCCCAAGTGCAGCCAGCGATAATAAGTAAAAGGGCGACAAAATATTTAGCTAACTGATCTGCAAGTTGAGCGACTTTAGGTTTTGCTTGTTGAGCTTTGTCTTGCAAGCGGACGATGTTTTCTATCATAAAGTTTTGTTTTTGCGCGCAAACTTGCACACTAATAGTGTCACCAGAGTTGATTGTGCCAGCATACACACTTTGGTTGATTTCGCGCAATACAGGGACAGATTCGCCCGTTAACATGGATTCATCCACATAAGTTTTGCCTGTGATGATAACGCCATCAGCAGGAATAGTGTCGCCAGCGAGCACCTTGATTTGATCGCCAAGTTGTAAGCTTTTTACTGCAATTTGCTCACCATTGATTTTAGTTGCAACCTTAGGGATGAGCTTTAAAAGGTTACTACTGGCACTAGCAGCTTTACGTCGTGCGCGCATTTCTAAAAATCGACCAAGTAATAAGAAGAAGCAAAACATTGAAATGGATTCGAAATATACATCGCCAACGCCAGTTAAGGTGGCATAAATACTTGCGACATAAGCAAATATAAGTGCGATACTTACCGGAACGTCCATGCCCAGCGTACCCGCACGCAGTGTATGCCATGCATTCTTGTAAAATGGCTGCGCAGAATAAAGTAAAACAGGGGTGGCAAAAATCAGGCTGATGATGCGCAAAAACTGTTTAAATTTATCATCTAAATCAGAGAAAACTTCAAAATATAGGCCGACAGCCAACATCATCACTTGCATGCTGGCAAGTCCCGCAATCCCTAATCGATACAAAAGTTGCTGCATTTGCTTATGATAACTTGCCTCTTGCTGACTGGCTTCAAATGGGGCAGCGGTATAACCGAGTTGATGAATATGGGTTAAGATTTTGCTTAATAAAATTTGTTTTGGCGCCCATTGGATCAGGGCGCGACTTGTCGTGAGATTGACTTGCACTTTGAGGATGCCAGTTTGCTTTTGCAGCTGTTTTTCGATTAACCAAGCACAAGCTGCGCAAGTGACGCCTTCAAGCGATAAACTGATTTCTTTATAATCATCGACATGGCGAACGAATTCATCTTGAACTGCAAGATCGTCATAATACAGTAGATCTTCAAGCTCTTTTGGTATGGCTTGCGCTTTGGCTGCGGTATCAGTTCGATATTGATAATAAGATGCTAAACCGCTATCTAAAATGGTTTGCGCCACGGCCAAACAACCGGGGCAGCACATCTGCCTTGGCTTATCCAAAATAATTATTTGATAATCTTCACCTTTTGGCAGTGGTTCTGCGCAGTGATAACAAACTTCATCCATCCAATATTATTCCATTATTTTTATAAATGTTTGGCTTGGGAAGCTAATTTTGCCCTGGATAAGCCAAGCGTTATCATGTGGCTGAATTTTTATATGCCAAGGTCCTTGTATGGAATGTTCGCTTTGAAAACGATACACACCTTGCGCATCTGCACTTAAGGTTTGGCTAAAATCTTGATTGGCAAGTGTTCGATGGGCAAAATTAACCATTAGCGCGGGATATTGTTTAAGTTTGCCTTTGTTTAATTTAATTTCAACGCTCGTATTCTGACTGCGAATATCTGCAGCTAAACCAAGTTCTTTGGCGACTTTAATCTTAGTCAGATCTAAGTTGATAGCTTTGCCTTCTTTGTAATAATCTTCCGTGACTAAGCTGACGCTATTTTGCGTAAAAATATATAAAGTACTAAAACTAGCAACAATAACACCAATTGGAAAGAGTAATAAAAACCAAGGCCAAAACTGCTTATACCAAGGTGGATGGACTGCCTTCATCTCAGGTTTTCCTGTTCATGATTAAGAAAATAAAGCCATAAGCTGTATATATCTTACAACTTATGGCTTATGCAGAGTAGACAGCGCTTAGTTCGCTGGATTGCTTTGCGCTGCTGGCTTATCTTGACTTAAGCTCCAAACATAAGCGGTCAAGAGTTGAACTTTATCTTCACCTAAAATATCTTTCCAAGCGGGCATAATGCCTTGACGGCCGTAGGCGACAGTTTGGGTAATATCTTCACGTGAATTACCAAATAGCCAGTCTTCATCGGTTAGATCGGGTGCACCAAATGCTGGGTTACCTTTCGCATCTGTGCCATGACAGGCAGCGCAGACACCAAATTTAGCTTTTCCTGCTGCGGCATCTTTGGTATTTACTTTACGTCCCGTTAAGCTCAAGGTGTAGCTGACCACTTCTTCCACGCCTTGTTCACCGAGAGTTTCCCCCCAAGCTGGCATTGCGCCAATCCGGCCATCCATAATAGTGGTTAGAATCGCTTGGGGCTCACCACCATATAACCAAGCTTTATCGGTTAGATTCGGAAAGCCTTTTTGGCCTCGGGCGTCAGAGCCATGGCATTGCGCGCAGTTTTGGATAAACAGGTTCTGACCAACTTTGAGCGCATCGAGGTTTTTGGCTATCTCTTGTGTCGCTAAATATTCGCCATCTTGGCCGCGGATAAGCTTTTGTAATTGCTCAGTATAAAACTTATCTGCGCTCTCAAGCTCTTTTGCGTATTGATTTAAAGTTTTGTTTTGATTTGAATATTCAATTGAAGTTTTTAACTCTTGAACATTCTTCACGCGTTGATCTGAGCTTGTCCAACCAAGTAAGCCGGCGAAGTTACCTAGCCCAGGAAACAAAGCTAAATAAATGATTGAAAAGATAAAGCAAGCGTAGAACAAGTAGGTCCACCATTTTGGTAGTGGATTATTTAACTCACGAATACCATCATATTCATGGCCCATATCTTCGCCATCTTTTACCCCCATATTATCTTTTAAACACCAGACTAAAATCGCAAAACATCCGACTAAAGTTCCGATGGTGATAAGGGTTATCCAGACACTCCAAAACGTACTCATGATTTGTGTCCCTCTTGTTCATTTTGCAGTTCTTTCTTCTCGTCGGCAAAGATAAGGTTTGCGGCCTCATCGAAGCGTTTTTTCTGGCGTGAGCTGTAGGCCCAAAAGACAATACCAAAAAAGCCAACAAAAATAATGACAGTCCAAACAGTATGAAAATCAATAATATCCATTTAAGACTCCTTATTTCATGGCATGGCCGAGAGATTGAAGGTAGGCAACCAGAGCATCCATCTCTGTTTTACCTGCGACATCTTGTTGAGCATTTGCAACTTGCTCATCCGTATAAGGTACGCCAAATTTTTCTTTAAAAAGCTTAAGTTTGGCCGCCGTATCTTTACCATCTAAGATGTTGGTTTCAAGCCAAGGATAGGCTGGCATAATGGATTCGGGGACTAAAGCACGCGGATCCATCAGGTGAACGCGGTGCCATTCATCGGAATATCGTCCGCCAACACGAGCAAGATCAGGCCCGGTACGTTTTGACCCCCAAAGAAAAGGATGTTCCCAGACGGATTCACCGGCTACAGAGTAATGACCATAACGCTCGGTTTCAGAGCGAAACGGTCGGATCATTTGGCTATGACAAACGCTACAGCCTTCACGGATATAGATATCACGACCTTCCATTTCTAGCGCAGTATAAGGGCGCAAGTTATCAACCGGTTCATTGGTTTGCTTTTGAAAAATGAGCGGGGTGATCTCTACTAAAGCCCCTAAGCTAATCGCAAATACCATTAAGATAGCCAGTAAGCCAACATTTTTCTCGACTAAGGCGTGTCGATTTGATTTATTCTCACTCATGCTCGCACCTCCATGGCTTGGGCATCTTCCTTCTCATAATCAATTGCTTTTAAAGTATTTTTTGGTGCTGTAACAGTTTTATAAGTGTTGTAAGCCATAATCAGCATCCCAACCACAATAATGCAGCCACCGACAAAGCGGGCCAAATAATAAGGATGTGACGCCACAACAGATTCTACAAAGCTATAAGTTAAAGTGCCATCTGAATTAACTTTGCGCCACATTAATCCTTGCTGAACCCCTGAAATCCACATCGCAACAATGTAAATCACAGTTCCTAAAGTAGCTAAATAAAAATGCACATTGATAAGTTTGACAGAATACATACGTTCTTGATCAAATAAGCGTGGGATCAAGTGGTAAAGTGAACCTATGGTGACCATTGCAACCCAACCTAATGCGCCAGAGTGCACATGACCAATCGTCCAATCTGTATAGTGAGATAAGGCATTTACCGTTTTAATTGCCATCATTGGGCCTTCAAACGTAGACATACCATAGAAAGAAAGGGACACAATTAAGAAACGTAAGATAGGATCATAACGTAATTTATGCCAAGCACCGGAAAGGGTCATGATCCCGTTAATCATTCCCCCCCATGATGGGACAAATAAAACCACAGACATTACCATGCCCAATGACTGAGTCCAATCTGGCAGGGCTGTGTAATGTAAGTGGTGCGGACCAGCCCAGATATATAATGAAATCAAAGCCCAAAAGTGAACGATAGATAAACGATAGGAGTAAACTGGGCGCTGGGCTTGTTTTGGTACAAAATAATACATCATGCCCAAAAAGCCAGCAGTTAATAAGAAACCGACGGCATTATGTCCATACCACCATTGCACCATTGCATCGACTGCGCCTGAATATACTGAATAAGATTTCATTGCTGAAACAGGTAACGCCAAGCTATTTACAATATGTAAGACAGCCACGGTTAAGATAAATGCGCCAAAAAACCAGTTTGCAACATAAATATGTGTGGTTTTTCGTTTGATTAAAGTACCAAAGAAAACAATAGCATAGGCTACCCAAACAATGGTTATGGCTATATCAATTGGCCATTCTAACTCGGCATATTCTTTACTTGTGGTATAACCTAAAGGCAGACTTATTGCCGCAGCTAGGATGACGGCTTGCCAACCCCAAAAAGTGAAAGGAACTAACCAGCCCCCAAAAAGGCGAGTTTGGCAAGTGCGTTGCACCACATAATAAGAGGCTGCAAAGAGGGCACTGGTACCAAATGCAAAAATAACAGCATTGGTATGAAGTGGGCGAAGGCGGCTATAAGTTAGCCAAGGGGTATCAAAGTTTAGCGCAGGCCAAACAAGCTGTGCGGCAATCAAAACACCAACACTCATTCCCACTATGCCCCATAAAATGGTGACGAGTGAAAATTGGCGAACAACTTTGTAGTTGTAATCATGCGCTGTAGTAAGTTCATGGCTCATAGTTCAATGCTTCCAATTTATTGATCATTATATGAGAGTTCGACATTTTCATTATTATCTTGGTATCTACATCCTTGTAAATAAGGAAAAGGTTTGTGAATGGCATAGCCAAAATATGTTAAGATAATTAACCTAGCATTTGTTTCCAAATTAAAGGTTGTGATAACTATACTGGAATTAACCACTTAATCCTAGTTCGGGGTGGAATAACCTTTATCATTACAGAAATAAATGTTAAAAAGTTTGAACTGTGCAGCGGCTTGATTTCGTATTGCAGACAATTTAACAAGGTAAATATATGGCAGCGCAAAAACTCACACGGGCAAGATTAATTCAAATTTTAGTCATGATGGCAATTCTCATCGCAGCTTTTGTCTGGCGAACGGTCAATTATCAAAAAGACGCTGATTCAATTCCTTCTGAACTTACAAAACATCCTGTAGTGGAAGCGCAGTGTGATGCAAGCAATGATATTTGTAATATGGACACAGCACAAGAATAAATCCCTTCATATTCTCTATCATTTCTCCAGTGACAGTGTCACATGCATGGTAATTATCACTAACTATGCCTCATACATGCACCTCTAATGCACTATAACAACCTTTATTTAAAAAATAAGCCAAACCCTTAATACTTTAGTATAGAAAAAAACCACATTTTACTCCCATAGTAGGATGTAAATTAGCACTAAGTTAGCGCAAACCCATCATTTTAGTGCAATGTTAAGTTCCAAAATTAAGCATATGATTCAAACTGTATCTATTTTATTCCCAATCTCTCATCGTTCATCCCATTTAAAATATTGGCACAAAGCTTGCAAGTATAAACCTGTCAAATATAAGACGCTTATGTATACAATATAATTTATAGGGATATGCTATGGAAAATCAATTTTATGGGATTAGTCGTAGAAGTTTTATATATAAGATGATGGCATTAGGTGGTGCAAGTGCAGCATTTGTGGGTTTAAATGCATTCACTGCAAGACAAGCACAAAGTGCTGATCTACCACCGCAGCTTGTCAGCAATGGAACAGGTAAAAAAGTAGTGATTCTCGGAGCAGGGATTGCAGGAATGACATCTGCATACGAACTTGCAAAAAAAGGTTATCAAGTACAAATAATAGAAGCACGTGATTTTGCAGGTGGTCGTTGCCAAACAGCTCGGCATGGCAAAGTCATTGAAGAGCTTGGACATGAAAAACAAACCTGCGATTTTGATGAAGGTCAGTATTTAAACATGGGTCCGATGCGTATTCCTGCGCATCATAAATCAACACTTTATTACACCAAAGAATTCAACATTCCACTCGAAACCTATATCAATTATAACGAAGATGCTTGGGTTTATGATGATCATCAAAAAGGTATCTTTGATAAACCTGTAAGAATGCGCGAAATTCTTGCAGATATGCGAGGTTATACGAGTGAGATGATGGCAAAATCTATCGGCAGTGAAACCTTTGATATGCCAATGACAGATGAAGATAAAGTGTTAATGCTTGATTATCTTGTTAAAGAAGGCCACTTAGACTCTAAAGATTTGAAATATAAGGGTTATTCAGGTCGTGGTTATTTACAAGATCCGGCTGCATTAATGAATCCAGGTAAAGAAAGTCAGGCATATAAGCTTGATCAATTACTCAAATCAAACCTTTGGAAAGTGGCAGGTTCTGTCAGCAGCCATTCGCAACCGAAAACAACGTTCCAACCAGTTGGTGGTATGGATAAAATTGCCAAAGGCTTTGAAGCGCAAACGAAACAATTTATCAGCTACCAAACTGAAGTCAGCAAAATACGTCAATCGAATGGAAAGGTTTTTGTTGAAACCAAAAGCTTAAAGGATGATAGCACACAAACGATTGAAGCTGATTTTTGTATTTGTACTTTACCACTTTCAGTATTAAAACAAATTGATACCGATTTTTCTGAAGCGTACAAACAAGCAATGAGCGCGGTCGCTTATACGCCAGCCTGCAAACTAGGGATTCAAACTAAAACAAGATTTTGGGAGACAAACGATGGTATTTATGGTGGTCATAGTTTAATCACAGCTGGCAACCCTAAGACTGGAAATATTACTTATCCAAGTCATGATATGTTTACAGATAAAGGCGTATTGCTTGCGGCATATAACTATAATGGTGATGCTGCACAATTTAGTGCTTTGAAAGCTGACGAACGTTTCAAAAAAGCAATTGAATCGGGCAGCTTAGTTCATGGCGATGATTATGCGACTAATGCAGAGAAACATGTAAGTGTTAGCTGGCATTTAATGAAATATAACTTAGGTGGTTGGGCAAGCTGGACGCAAGAAGCTCGTGACAAATATTATCCAACGTTATGCGAACCGGAAGGAAATATTTTTCTAGCAGGTGAACATATGAGTTACATGACGGGCTGGATGGCAGGCGCGATTGAGTCGGCATGGGAGCAATTGGCAAAACTTGATGCAATGGCATCGCAGACAGCGAAGGTAGCATAATGAAAAAAGTAATTGTGAGTCTATTTTTTATAACTGTGTCGGCCACAAGTTTTGCAAATCCAGATGGTGAAGGATTATTTATGCAACAATGCGCAGCATGTCACCAAGCTACAGGTGAAGGAATAACTGGTGCTTTTCCTGCCTTAAAAGGCAACGATTATGTGCAAAATGAAAATGAGTTGTTAGTCGATACCATTATGTATGGTCGTGCTGGAATGCCTTCATTTAAAGATAGCTTAGATGATGAATCATTTACACAAGTTGTGAATTACATTAAATCCGCATGGGGAAATCAGGGCAAACCGATTGAAATGTCAATAGTGACAACGTCACGAAATAATAAAGCAGGTCATGAAGCACTTGCACGTCAAAACTAGATAAGGATATTTAACATGAAAAAATTATTAGTAAGCCAGAAATTATGTATTTTAGCCCTGAGCTGCGCTTCAAGTTTGGCTTTTGCTCAAGATACCATCGAAAGACATTATAATGAGGGCAGTAGTTTTCCAATTGCCAAAGCTGTAACTTTAAAAGCGGGCACAGATATTATCTATTTAAGTGGCACAGTACCGGGCGCTTTTGATGAAACCAAAGAGAAAAACTCAATTGAGTATTTTGGCAATATGGAGCAGCAAACGGTCTCAGTCTTAAACGCTATTGACGCAAAATTAAAGTCACTAGGTTTAACAATGAAAGATGTTGTAAAAATGCAGGCTTTCCTTGTGCCAGATAAAGAAACGGGGATCTCTGACTTTAAAGGTTTCATGGCCGGATATACACAATTTTTTGGTACAGAAGCGCAGCCGAATTTACCAAGCCGATCGGCGCTCAATGTACATAGCTTAGTAAACCCTGGTTGGTTAATTGAAATCGAGGTCGTCGCAGCGAAATCTGCTGAGTAAAATATATAGCAAAAATTAGTAGGGTAGAATAAGCGAGATATCTATATCACAAATCCGCAGTTATAGAATCTCGCTTTTTACTTGGTTAAAACATTTAAATGCAGTCTAGATAAAGCAAGTCATCCGAATATTTATACAAATCCTATTTAACATAAGATACATTATGCGCACCTAATGATTGTTATAGTCAGCTCGCTAAGGCATGCTTATAATAAAGATGCTTACTCTGCATCTTTTAAGCTTTCATAATACGCTGCAATATTCTTCACATCTTGGTCAGACAATGTTTTCGCCATTGGCGACATTAATGGATCATTACGTTCACCGCTACGGTATGCATTTAATTGCTTTTCCATATATGGTGCATTTTGGCCACGTAAATTTGGATATGTTGGTAAAATGGCAATTCCATTTGCGCCGTGACATGCCGCACATGCAGACGACTTCGCTTGACCCGCTGCAATATCAGCATCTGATGCTTGTGCTTGAAAACCAATTGCTACCAGTAGTAAGACTAGATATGCTTTCATTTGCTATTCCTTATCATTGAAAGTATGTGATTTTATTAAACCTGTATTTTAATATTATAATTAATTTTCCTTGCGATATACCTTGGCCTTATTTCAATTCCAATTCATCATCAACTAAGTTATCTAATTGCGTGGTTTCAGTTAATAGATACTCGATCGTGTCTGATAATGTGGCGCCAAGTTGATTGGCACGTTGAGAAAGTTTTTCCCAAACAATGTACTCCAAATCAATCGATTTTTTCTTGGTGTGTTTATGCTCAGCATTGAAATAACGTTTACGCTTTGCTCTAATGGCTTGGCTTAGCTTCACTTCTAAATCTGGATTCATTTCTTCATTTATCCAGCTTTCAATCGCTTGCGGATCGTGTTCTGCGGCAAGTAATTTATTAACAGAAACTTGCGCTTCACTGGAATCAATAAATCGACTGATTTTTACTTGTGATTGATGTTTTTTAAGCAGATACTGCCATTTCCACCCTGCTTCTAAGTTTTCGAGCTGTTGGTATTTCATCGCGTTTACTCTCGTTTTTTGCCAGTTACGCTGTCACAATATATCTCTATTCTAACGATATGAAGAATATACTCAAGCTGTTTTTTTCTATATACTTAGGCTAACTTAGTATGCCTTTAAAAGAATGAATAATTAATGAAAAAACCAGAACCTTGGCAGTCTCTTCAAGCATCTTTCGAACCTTTTTTATCTTTATTTGATAACTATCAAGATATCTCAATCACTGAGTTTTATCACTTGCAACCCCGCCTGATGGCAAGTATCGAAAGCTTTCAACGCTCGATGCATACCATGATGCTCATTAATATGCCTGATAACCTGGTATATCGAAACTTACTAAAAGATGCGTTCGATGCTCAAGGTACTGTTCATGTACTGACTTCTGAATCAATTAAAATTGAAGATTACTTGGGCCAGTATCAAGTTCAAGGGGCTGATATTCATGAAATTAAAGGTCTATTTGAATTGGCCGATCAAGGACTTTTAATCATCCCTGCAAATTTAATATTAGCTAACCCAAAAGACTGGCCTTTGATTAAAGGTATTTTAAATCAGCAAGCTTATCAAGCGCTAGCATGTGATCCAAAACGCATTTATCCAAGTCCTGAAGATAAAAAATCCCAGTTTAAACTTGTGATCACTGGTGATAGAGACCAACTTGCTGATCTTGAGCTAATTGACGATGGGCTAAGACCACCTGTTGCGATGTTTGCTGAGATTGAACTTGAATACAGATTTAACCAAAATAATAGCTCACTTTACTTAGGTTACTTAAAAAAATTAACCCAAGAGATGGGTTTCTCTGCTTTTGCGGATAAACCTTCGTTAGCTGCTTTCTTAAATCAAGGAACGCGTCAGACTGAAGACCAGTTTTATTTACCCTTATCACCGCTATGGCATAAATATATTTTAAATGAAATCAAACAGTTATCAACCAACACTGTTATTCATAAGGCTGTGATTGAAAAAGCTATTCAAAAGCAAAATTATTATCATGAATACTTACCTAAACGCGCGCTTGAAGATATATTAGATGGTCAAGTTATTATTGAAACGCAAGGCCAACGTATAGGTCAGGTAAATGGATTAACTGTTGTTGAAGTCACCGGACACCCAACGAGTTATGGTGAACCCGCGCGTATTTCTTGTGTTGTGCATCTTGGTGATGGTGATATTTCTGATGTTGAGCATAAAACAGAGCTAGGCGGTAATTTACATGCGAAAGGTATGATGATTATGCAAGCATTCTTGACTAGTGCTCTTGATTTAGAAGAACCTTTGCCTTTTGCTGCATCGATTGTGTTCGAACAGTCTTACAGCGAAGTTGATGGGGACAGTGCATCACTTGCAGAGCTAACGGCATTGGTCAGCGCCCTTTCAAATATCCCTGTAAATCAACATGTTGCTGTCACTGGCGCAGTTGATCAGTTCGGCCGTGTGCAAGCTGTTGGCGGTTTAAATGAAAAAATCGAAGGCTTTTTTAATATCTGTAAACACCAAGGTTTTAATCAAAAGCAAGGTGTTGTATTGCCAAAAGCGAACTTACGTCACCTATCTTTAAACCCTGAAGTGATGCAAGCAATTCAGGACGGCCAATTCCATTTATGGTCTGTTGATTCAGTCGACGATGCCATCCCACTTTTATTGAACCAAGTTTTCCGCCATGAAGAAGATAATCATGAATGTGACTCTTGTGTCTTAGATGAAATTGCAAAACGCATTCAGCATCTTCATAAAGATGAACATACACATGAAAATTGGTTCTATCGCTTAAAAAACAAGCTCTTTCAGCACTGATCGGATTTGTTTAGCGTACACCTGTCCACTAAGATAGTAGGATATTTTTTGGAGTGATATATTATGCAAAACAAACGTAACGCTTATACTCGTGAAGATCTTCTTGCCTCAAGCCAAGGCGAACTTTTCGGTCCTGGTCGCCCACAATTACCGGCGCCAAATATGCTCATGATGGACAGAATCAGCAATATCAGTGATGAAGGAGGCCTATTCGACAAAGGTCAAATTATTGCTGAGTTAGATATTACTCCTGATCTATGGTTTTTTGATTGCCATTTTCCTGGTGATCCTGTGATGCCTGGTTGTCTTGGTCTTGATGCAATGTGGCAATTAGTTGGCTTCTTCCTTGGTTGGGTTGGTGGCGAAGGTAAAGGTCGCGCACTAGGTGTGGGTGAAGTGAAATTCACTGGTCAAATTTTGCCAACAGCCAAAAAAGTAACATACGAAATAAACATGAAGCGTGTTGTTAACCGTCGCTTAGTCATGGGCCTTGCTGATGGTCGCGTCTTAGTTGATGGTAAAGAAATCTATGTTGCGAAAGATTTAAAAGTTGGTTTGTTCCAAGACACCTCTTCTTTCTAACACCTTCGATAGTCTCGTTTTAAACGCTCTTAATTAAGGGCGTTTTTTATTGCTATTAGCCCTATCTTTTATTTAACTATGTTTTTATTCCTCAGTGTTTGATTTGAATTTTCATCATATATCAATTTAGTTATAATGCTCTAGATGTTTATATAAAAGCCAAAACTGTCAGCTAAAATAACAACTCATATCGCGTTATTCTTTATAGCAAGTTTTGGCTGTAAGTTACTCTATTTAATTAATCCAGATTGTTTATCATCCCGAGCATCACGCCATCCGCCCATCCAATTTGACCTTGCTTCAGCTTGTTGATATGGACAGTCGTCCATTGAACGGCCATTAAGTCCAGCTTTGTAACCTTGTGATTGAGCTCTTTCGAGGCGGTCGCGTTTTTGTCTCTTCATAAAACAGTCCTTTTACTTGTGAGTTTCGCAACTTAGTTATTTCATTAAGCAAATAACAGTGGCTCTAGATTAAATAAAACATGAAGAAAATTTCTTACGCTTTACGAAGCCACTTATGACAGTTTGGTTTAGTTTTAATGATAATTCAAGCATAAAAAAAGTGAGCTTTGAAATCTCAAAACCCACTTTCATAATATGTATATTAACTGAAATAAAACAAAAACTTAGACTGTATAATATGGACTTACAATTTAGTCCTATTTACTTTGGCAAGTATTTTGCATTTTTATTTCAATTTGGTGACTTAGCTAAACTTTCGGCGTAATGAAACCAAAGCCAAAGCAAATAAGCCAAATACACCTAAGCTACCACCGCCATCACGATCAACAGTTTCACCATCATCTTCATCACGTGAAACGCGATCAGCGGCTGTTGCGCCATTAATTGGAATTAATTTAACAGCAACGGTTTCTTCATCTTGACTGCCATTACCACAAAGCGCGTCACGAGATAGGTCATCGTATCCCCCTTCACACTTAATTGCTTTTGCAGCAATCACGCCAGCATCATTAATATCGTTGGCTTCAAGAATGCGATATTGATTAGCCTCTGATGAAGCGCTATCACCTTCTGAAAGCGTTAAGTCATCCAAAAGTGTCGCACTTGTACCGATAATATCACGGCGCTCAGCATTTGTGCCTTCTGCATCAAGCGCATAGATGAAACCACGGATGCGACGTGCTTTTCCATCGACTTCTTCCGTATTTTCAACGCTGACAGTACCAACCATTTCATTAAAGTTATTGATAGCATTTGGAATAGCAGTCGTGCCATCCAAGAATAATCCGCCAGCTAAATATGTAGCGCTTGGGCTACCACTTTCAATATTATCAATATAAAAACCTTCCGTATTACCACTTCCGTTTTCAGGATAATAGGTACGACGTTTGGATTCACCAATTGCAATCAAGTTTTTATTGATGTCTTTCACAACCGAGTGGCTATAAATTAGATCATTGTCATCTTCAAGTTCTGCATTTGAAACAAAGCTCGACTCCCATGCTTCCTCTGTTACCCCATTAAAACCATCTTTAGGATAGAATACAGCCGCTTGCATTCGAAAATCATCATCATCATAATCAGAATCATAGCCAACTAAAATAGGCAAGCCCGCGTATGTTCCCGTTTCTGGTACAACTGCCGCGCGTACACTCGATTGAGCCGTTTCTTCATCATCAGTCGCAGTATCACCATCATGCCACTGCGCCGCAGCAACACCTGATGCGCCATCGGTTATATTCCAAACATATGCTTTTTGAGCAAAACCAACATGTTGGCAATCAAACATGGCCGCAGGATCGGTTACATTTTCACAATTACTAATGTTTGCTTCAACATTATACTCATCTGAATCATAATCATAAGCCTCACCGAAATTTACTGGTGCTACAGCCGCTGCGCCAACAACATATTTATTACCGGCATATTCAAATATATCATAGGCGTAAGTTCGGCCCATTTGTTTTACAATATCTTGCTCTGCATCTTGTTTTGGCAGTAGTGAGACATCACC
Source organism: Vibrio sp. KMM 9700 (assembly GCF_058545285.1). Lineage (NCBI taxonomy): Bacteria > Pseudomonadati > Pseudomonadota > Gammaproteobacteria > Vibrionales > Vibrionaceae > Vibrio > Vibrio sp. KMM 9700. The sequence continues at coordinate 207,373 of NZ_CM178589.1, forward strand.
ATAAAAACCACGTTGACGATAAGCAAGCGCATAATGACCGTCTACATCATAATAGCCAGAGCTTGTAATACCGATTGGCGTTTCATCATCTAAATTGGTGATATACACATTATTCGTGTTATCAACAAGCGTACCTTCTGTTGTGTCTTGTCCTGGTTTATACTCTGAATCAAGTGGCGCTGTCACAGTGCTTGACTCAACAAAGCCTAGCGAGTTAGTCACATAATTAGCATCATAAAATGCATCACGCTCACGACGCAAACCACCTAATTCAGCGTCTGCATCAACATTTCCATACCAAAGTTCATCTGCAACGTTCTCACAAAGTTGATCTTCATAACCATAATTATAATCACAATAGTTTTCTAGATCGTCTTCATCTAAATAAGACCACGAATTATCATAACCAAATGGCACTTCTTGTTCATAAGGTATACCAGGATTACCACTAAATGTATTACCTGCTACCGCATATGTTGTATCCGTGCACGATTCACCAAAGCAGCCCAAAGGGTTGGAGCTATTTAAGCTTTCATCTGATGGCTGAACCACAATAGCTTGAGTCGTTGTTTTCACATCACTCGGAGTGACTTCAACGACTTTGTAAATTGCGGCATTTACGCCAGTCGCCATCAATAAAGCGGCTGATAAAGTGCTGAGTTTAAACGTTTTATTCTTCATTGAAAATTTGATTCCTATCACTTTAATACGAATATAGCTTATGCGTTTTGCATCGATTCAAGCGCTTCCCATCGCTCAAAAGCTACTTCTAATTCTTCTTCGGTTGTTTGCAGCTGATTTAGTATTTTTTGCGTCTCAGCAGGATCTTTACTGAAAAAATCAGGTGCATTGACTTGTGTTTGCAAGCTTTCGATTTCTTGCTCAAGTTCCTCTAAACGTGCAGGCAATGCTTCCAGCTCACGTTGCAGTTTATAAGATAATTTTTTTGGCTTAGCTTTTGGCTCAACAGGTTTCACCGCTGGCTTTTCTTCAGCTTTAGCTTGCGCTGTACTTGCCGCTTGAATTGTCTGACGCTTGGCAAGTGCTTGCTCTCTTTGCTGCTTGGCATCATGATAGCCACCAACAAATTCTTCAATCACGCCATCGCCCTCAAAGATCCAACTTGTAGTCACTGTATTATCAACGAATTGACGATCGTGACTGACCAAAAGCAAAGTGCCTTGATAATTGGCAAGTAAATCTTCCAAAAGTTCCAATGTTTCAATATCTAAATCATTGGTTGGCTCATCGAGAATCAATAAGTTGTTCGACTTTAAGAACAAACGGGCTAAAAGTAAACGGTTTTTTTCACCACCGGATAAGGCTTTAACTGGTGTACGCGCGCGTTTTGGCTCAAACAAAAAGTCTTGTAAATAACCAAGCGCGTGACGCGTACGGCCACCGACCGTGACCTCTTGTTTGCCGTCAGCCAAGTTATCCATAACAGTTTTTTCAGGATCAAGGGTTTCGCGATATTGGTCGAAATAAGCGACTTCAAGTTTCGTGCCGCAATGCAAGCGCCCTGCTTGTGGCTGGAGTTCATCAAGCAGAAGCTTTAAAACTGTACTCTTACCACAGCCGTTTGGCCCGATTAAGGCAATCCGGTCGCCACGCATAATATTGAAGCTAAAGTTATCCACGATGATTTTATCATCGAAACGATAATGCAAGTTTTCAGCTTCAAAGATAATTTTGCCAGAACGGTTTGATTCATCAATATTAATATTGGCGCGACCTTGAACTTCGCGGCGTGCTGCACGCTCTTCACGTAGTTTTTTCAGTGCGCGCACACGACCTTCGTTACGTGTACGACGTGCTTTAATACCTTGACGGATCCAAACTTCTTCTTGGGCTAGCTTTTTATCAAACTCTGCATTTTGCATTTCTTCAACGCGCAGTGCTTCTTCTTTATCTGTGAGATATGTTTGATAATCGCCTGGGTATGAGCTTAGTTTACCACGATCTAAGTCGACAATACGTGTGGCCATCGATTGGATAAAAGAGCGGTCATGCGAGATAAAGATAATTGATCCGCGAAAATCTTTCAAAAAACCTTCAAGCCATTCAATGGTGCTGACATCTAAGTGGTTGGTCGGCTCATCAAGAAGTAACACATCTGGGTCGCAAACCAAAGCGCGAGCTAACGCTGCTTTACGTTGCCATCCACCTGAAAGCTCGGTAAGCAATGTATTTGCCGATAAACCAAGCGAGGCTAAAATATTCGTGATGCGGTCATCCAAACGCCACCCATCCAAGTGATCAAGCTGCTCTTGCAGACGCGATAACTGGTTGATGTTTTTTTCACTTGGATCTTCGGTCACTTTATCAAGCTGCTCGTGATAACGCGCCAAAACTTTACCCGCTTCAGCAAGACCTTGTGACACATATTCAAACACAGTGCCCGGCTCATTACGGGGTGGATCTTGCTCAAGGCGTGAAACCACAACATCTTGCGTCACTTGCAGGCGTCCATCATCCATAATGATTTCGCCAGCAATCACCTTCATTAAGGTTGATTTTCCTGCGCCATTACGCCCAACTAAACACACGCGTTCGTTGTTTTGCAGGGCAAAATCCGCTTTATCTAATAATGGGTGATCGCCAAAAGCAAGCTGCCCATTGTGTATGGTGAGTAACGCCATATGTATCAAAACCTTATATTTATTTATCTATTCAATGACTTATTGAATGCTTAAGAGCCAATGTTCTAATTGCGTTTTATCAAATGGCCAATAGAGTTTCGGCCCAAGACACGCACTTGGCGCTAAGTCATCTGCAAGTTGCAATACCGGAATATGCACCCCGTATTGCGCAAAAAGCGCATCATCAAAAGCTATATCTATCTCTTCTATTGCTTGCATAATACCAATCTCTTGGCATAAAGCTTTGGCCTGTTCACATAAATGACAACCTTGGGTTGAGAAAAGATATAGCTTCATGAATATCCTTATTTGTGGGTGATCAACCAACAGTTATGAATTTGCTTATTACGCGCAAAATCAAGTGGTAAGGTTTGACTTGAAATATTATTTGCCTTCAAACCTAAGCCATCTAAAGCTTCAAGATCCATTTTAAAATGACGTTTATTGTTTGAGAAAATCAAGGTCCCATCAGGGCGCAATAAACGTTTTAGATCTGTCATCAAGGCAATATGATCACGCTGCACATCAAAGCTTTCTTTCATGCGTTTTGAGTTTGAAAATGTTGGCGGATCGATAAAAATCAAATCAAAGGTGCGATCTTCATGCGCAAGCCACTGCAAGCAATCGGCTTGTTCAAACTGATGCGCATCACTGTCAAAGCCGTTCAGCGCCATATTTTGCTGCGCCCACTGCAAATAGGTATTCGACATATCAACCGTTGTCGTTGATTTCGCGCCGCCTTTTGCTGCGTGCACACTGCCACTGCCGGTATAAGCAAATAGATTTAAGAAATCTTTGCCCGCAGCAAGCTCACCAATGCGTTTACGCGTGAGTTTATGATCCAAGAATAAACCTGTATCTAAATAATCATGCAAGTTCACCAGTAGCTCAACGCCATATTCATGCACTGTCATATAGTTCGACTCTTGTGCAAGCTTTTGATACTGGCTTTTGCCTTTTTTACGCTCACGGGTCTTTAAGATGACTTTGTTAGCAGGAACATCTAAAACTTGAATTGTCGCGCGAATAATATCAGTTAAACGACGCTTAGCTGTTTCTTCTGGGACCGATTTTGGCGCCGCGTATTCTTGGATCACCAAGTGATCGTCATACTTATCAATCGCTACATTATAATTGGGTAAATCAGCATCATAAATGCGGAAACAATCTAGTTTCTCTTTACGTGCCCACTTGCCTAATTTTGCCATATTTTTCTTCAAACGATTGGCAAAATCTGGTGCAATTTCAGGCTCAACAGCGTGTTGCGTGGTAGGCCCATTGGCATCAGCACTCGAAGGTTTAGCTGTGATCTGATAATTTTTTTGATGACACATGATTGCGCCATTGCTGAGCTTGTATTGCTTGTCTGCGCGCATACGTAAACAGCTTAAAAGATCATCATTGGATGAGAAGATACTTGCTTTGCAGCCGGTGAAATTGTTTTTCATCGCTGCGCCAAATGCAGTATACAAGGCAATAAGGCCCGGCTCTGTGCTTAAACGCTCACCATATGGAGGGTTTGACACGATCACGCCAGTTTCAAAGCCTTCTGGCTTGCTAAGAGTTGCAGCATCCCCTTGGGAGAATTGGATCAGATGCTCAACACCAGCGCGTTTGGCATTTTCTTGCGCGGTTTTCAATACGCGTGGATCATTATCGACACCAAAGAACATCGGTTCAAGTTTGCCAAGACCACGTTTAGATTGCACGCGCGCCTCAGATTTAACTTGCATCCAAGTTTCAATATCAAAGTTTTTGAGTGATTCAAAACACCAGCGCGCGCGTTTTACGCCAGGGGCAACGCCCGCTGCCATGAGCGCAGCTTCAATCAAGATGGTGCCTGAGCCGCACATAGGGTCAAGTAAAGCTTCACCCGGCTGCCAACCACTACGGAGTAAAATTGCGCACGCTAAGGTTTCACGCAGTGGCGCCATCCCTGCTGCAGTGCGATAGCCACGTTGGTGCAAACCACGGCCGACCATATCTATGCCTAAAATCGCGCGGTCACGATGCAAACGCACATGGATGCGCAGATCAGCGGCTTCTTTACTAATTTCAGGGCGAGCAAGGTTACGCTTGGTGAAAGTATCAACAATGCCGTCTTTAACTTTCATCGCGCCATATTGGCTGTTACGAATTTCACGGTTGGTCCCGTTAAAGTCCACAATGATTTTTTTATCTGAATCAAAATGTGTTGGCCAGTTAATTGCTTGCACGGCAAGGTAGAGATCCATGTCATCATTACAATAAAATTCAGACAGGATAGAAATAAAGCGTGAAGCCAAACGGCTCCAGAGACAGCAGCGATAAGCAAGCTCAAGATCGGCGCTAAAACGCACCCCAGCTTGAACAGGTTTGGCGTCTGTGACACCTAATTTGGTGAGTTCTTCGACAAGCAGGTTTTCAAGACCATTTGAAGTGATAGCTAAATATTGATTCATTGTGGCATTTTTCGTTACGCAAAGGAGTTGCAGTATACCTTAAAGTTAAATAAGGCTAAAGATCACAATGCTAAAGAATGAGAATTTAACGAAAAAAGGACGAGGAAAAGTGATAACGCTTAGAAAATGGAAGCGATAAAGAAAGGTGTTACCTATTAAGCGCAAGTTTTATATCTGATTAACCAACTTTTGCCCACATATCTGATTGCAACGCAAAGTTAATATCTGCTTCAATAAAGCGATTATTCATCACCCGAATCGGCTCAGCAAAAGTTAGATGTTTATCTTCAGCTAAAACGAAACCGTCTAGATCTAACGCAAGGCATAAACTTGCCTTCTCTTCCACATCAACGGTTAAGAAGTGACCTTGGTTAAATGCATTGCTTAATTGATAAAAAACGCCTTCTTCTGGCTCAAGCATTAAATCTTGCATATCAAAAAACCAAGACTTAGGTTGGACGGGTTTATGAAAACGTTTTGCAGCCGTTGCGTTAACAGCCAATTCAATTTGTTGCGCAGGTGTTAATTCTAAATCACGAACTTGTTCAATAAAAAGAGTCATCGCGGTTGAATCTTCAAAATCAAATTCATTTTCTTGAAATGCACTTGGAATCAAACACAGTTTAGGTAAACTGACTTTTACGTCATCCTCACCTTCCACTGCAAGGTATAAAGATGCGTTCGCGTCATCAAAATACCAATGGCTAATATTTAAAGGATTAATCATTGCCTCTCTCTCACTCCCTGATGGTGAAGCTAAAAATTAGATATACATCTATTTTACTATATTTTTATAAAAAAAAAAGGGACATTGATGCCCCTAATTTGATCTAGCTCCTTGATTCGATAAATTTATTGCGACTTTGTTATATAAAAGTAATTATTTCTGCCAAAGACATCAAATTTATCAATAAAAGCTCATGTAATATTGAAAGTTTATATATAAAATAGGTCCTTTCTCATATATTCCTTTATCAAGCGCTAAAAAGTCTTACAAAGATTTAACAATATCTTTCACAAGCCCTGGACCGTGATAAATAAAACCAGAATACACTTGGACCAATTTCGCGCCCGCCATCAGCTTTTCTTTTGCCGCCACTGCGCTATCAATCCCGCCAACACCAATAATTGGGATCGCTTCCCCTAATTCTTGATAAAGCGCTTTAACAACTTCTGTGCTACGAGATTGGAGTGGACGGCCACTTAAACCGCCCGTTTCATTCGCATGTTTTAAACCTTCAACAAGTGAGCGATCAAGTGTCGTATTGGTTGCAATGACACCGTCAATTTTATGTTTTTTCAATGAATCACAAATTTGAACTAATTCTTCGTCACTTAAATCAGGGGCAATTTTAAGCGCCAGCGGAACATATTTATCATGTAAAGTGGCAAGCTCTGCTTGTTTAGCTTTTAATGCTGATAATAATTCATCTAGGGCTTCACCATATTGAAGCGTGCGCAGTCCTGGAGTATTTGGTGAAGAAATATTTGCCGCGATATAGCCTGCATGTGGATACACTTTCTCCATACAAATTAAATAATCTTGCGTGCCTTCTTCAATTGGCGTGTCTTTATTCTTACCAATATTAATTCCCAAGATCCCATCAAATTTGATCCCTTGGATATTTTCAATCAGCTTATCCACACCTTCGTTATTAAATCCCATGCGGTTAATTAAACCTTCTGCTGGCAATAAACGGAAAATACGCGGTTTATCATTCCCCGGTTGTGGTCGCGGCGTCACCGTTCCAACTTCGACAAAGCCAAAGCCCATTTTTCCAAAGGCATCGACACATTCGCCGTTTTTATCTAGACCTGCAGCCAAACCGACTGCATTTTTAAAGGTTAAGCCCATCACTTCCACTGAGCGATGCGGTAAATTTTGTGAATAGAAAATATCGAGCGGTGTGTGCGTGAAGCGTTTGAAATTACTAATAGCGAGTTCGTGAGCCGTTTCTGGATCGAACTGAAAAAGACCTGTACGAGCAATGCGATAAAGCATGGATGATGCCTCCAAAATAAAGAAACCCCGGCAATGACAAAGCTATTTTATTTAAAATAAATTTAGCCACTGCAAACGGGGTCATATTATTTACTGATTTGTCGAACAATTCAAATTTAAAAGCATTAATTCTCGCAATGCGACTGAAAATTTTGCAGATTCATGGGTACTCCCGACATTAAACTCAGTCAAAATAGCCTCCCAACGCCCCAGCGCCTCTTTATGCTCGTGCATCCAGTGACTTAAACTTTGACTGACAAGCTCGCTTTCCTCAATCTTAGTTTGCGCAAGTGTCGTAAAGGACTCACATTGCAGCACTTGAACCGTAAGCTGTCTTTGCTGCCAATCCAAATCTTCTCGAAAACTTGCGCGCGCCAACGCTTGCCAATGGTTTTCTACAGATTGCTGATTAATCTGTTTTAAGAAGCTATGTAGCGAGAGCTTATCACCGAGCAAGAAATATAAACGAGTCGCCACAGAAATACTCACCCCAGCTTCCACTGCCACACGGTTCATATCCAAGGCGCTATACAAGCTACTAAAGCATGAGATACGCACCGCGAGGTCTTGTGGTACCCCTTGTGCTTGCCATTTTTTCGCCTGTTGCTGATGCTCTTTGAGCTCTTTCGCCACCAGCACGTCATCAAGATGCTCAACCACCCAAGTCACATCCGCTTTAAAGGTATCAATCACTTCGGCTAAACTTGTGACACTTAAGCGGTTACGCAAAAGCCAGCGGCTAATACGGCGGATCATACGGCGCAGTTCACTTAAAAGCTCATATTGCAGCGCACTGTTTACCTTGTTATCGAGTTGGCGGATCTGCTCAAATACCGCACCAAAATCAAAAATCTCACGTGCGCAGCTATAAGCATGTAAGATATATTCAACATCCGCGCCGGTTTCATCCACCATACGCATGACATAAGTCGCCCCCATTTCATTGACCACTTGGTTGGCAAGCGAAGTGGCTATTAGTTGTGGGCGCAATGAGTGCTGCGCAATCGCACTTGCATAGGTCTTACGGATCTTACTTGGGAAGTAATGACTCAAATGGCTTTCATAATAGCTATCTTGCGTGATCCCCTCGACAATCAGCTGCTCTTTTAACACCATTTTGGCATAGGCTACTAGGACAGCAAGCTCAGGACGAGTTAGCCCTTGCCCTTGCTTTTCACGCTCAAGTAAGGTTTCATCATCTGGAAGATATTCCAAAGCGCGATCCAGCTTATCTTGCTTCTCTAGCGCATGGATAAAGCGCAATTGAGTCTTAAGCTGATCACTTCCTTGCCATTGGGTGACTGAAATGGACTCAGCTTGTAAGTAAGCATCTTCTAATACAATCTGTCCAACTTCATCTTCCATGCTCTCGAGCACTTGATTGCGCTGTTTTAGCGTCAAATCGCCCGCTGCAACCAATGAGTTGAGTAAGATCTTGATATTAACTTCATTATCCGAGCAATCCACCCCGCCAACGTTATCCACAAAATCAGTATTCACACGTCCGCCATGCAGTGCATATTCCATACGCGCACGTTGGGTCATCCCAAGGTTGCCGCCTTCACCCACAATCTTAGCCCCAAGCTCACTGCCATTGACGCGTAAGTTATCATTGGCGCGATCGCCCACATCGATATGGGTTTCGCTTGTCGCTTTCACATAAGTGCCAATGCCGCCATTCCAGAGCAAGTCGACTTGCATTTGCAATAAGGCTTTGATCAGCTCATTTGGCGCCAGTGATGTTTTTTGGGTATTAAGCATGGCTTGAATTTGCGGGCTTAACTTAATCGACTTGGCTTTACGTGAGAAAATACCACCGCCTTCTGAAATCAGCGACTTGTCGTAATCTTCCCAGCTTGAGCGCGGCAGATTAAATAAACGTTCACGCTCGACATAACTTTTCGCAGCATCTGGATTTGGGTCAATAAAGATATGTAGATGGTTAAATGCGGCTTGCAAACGTATATGTTTAGATAACAACATCCCGTTGCCAAACACATCCCCAGCCATGTCACCAATTGCGATACAGGTAAAGTCCGTGGTTTGGCAATCGACGCCCATTTCTCTAAAGTGGCGTTTGACGGACTCCCATGCACCTTTTGCGGTGATCCCCATGGCTTTGTGATCATACCCATTGGAGCCGCCAGAGGCGAAAGCATCGCCAAGCCAGAAGTTATATTCTGCCGAGACTTGGTTGGCTAAATCAGAAAAAGTTGCCGTACCTTTATCCGCAGCAACCACAAGGTACGCATCATCCTCATCATGACGCACCACGTTTTTCGGCGCGACAATCTTCTCATCGATAATGTTATCCGAGACATCAAGCAATGCGCGAATAAAGGTTTGATAGCAGCGCTGGCCTTCGGCAAAAATAGCGTCGCGTCCTTGGCATAAATGCTGACGTTTACACACAAAGCCGCCCTTTGCGCCCACAGGCACAATCACGGTATTTTTCACTTGCTGCGCTTTGACTAATCCTAAAATTTCAGTGCGAAAATCTTCTGGGCGATCCGACCAACGTAAACCGCCACGCGCCACCTTGCCGCCACGTAAGTGCACCCCTTCCACATCCGGCGCATAAACAAAGATTTCAAATGCAGGCACTGGCGCTGGAATTTCGGGGATCTGTTTTGGACTTAGCTTAATCGATAGCCAAGGTTTAAACTCACCATTTGCCAATGTTTGGAAATAGTTGGTGCGCAAACTTGCCTGCATCATCTCTAAATAGCGTCTTAAGATGCGGTCATCATCAAGACTCTCGACACGCTCTAGCTCAGCAATAAATTTTTCTTCAAGCTTTTCCAGTGCACTTTGACGACTTTTCGCCTTTGGATCAAAACGCTTGGTAAAGTATTCCACCAAACGTTTTGCAAGCATTGGATAAGCGGTTAAAGTCTCTTCAATATATTGCTGACTAAATGGGAAGCCAACTTGACGCATATAACGTGCATAGGCGCGTAAGATAGTAATTTCGCGGCCATTAAGATCCGATGCTAACAATAAACGGTTAAAGCCATCATTTTCCAGTGCGCCTTGCCAAACTTTCGCAAAAGCATCTTGGAAATTATCACGCACTTTATTAAGGTCAAGCGCCTTGGCCGTGTATTGCATGGAAAAATCTAAAACCCAAAACACGCTGCCGTCTTGCTTTTGAATTTGATATGGGGATTCACCAATCACGACCAAGCCAAAGTTCTCCAACATAGGCATCACATCTGAAAGATGAATTGGCTCATCCTTATGGTAAAGCTTTAAACGCACAGATTTAGAATCAATTGCTTCTTCTTGTGGGCGATAAAATAGCATTTCCAGCTTATGCGTATCGGTTAACGACTCTAAACGCTCGACATCTGCCACAGCTGTCGCCCCCGCAAGGGTCACTTCTTTATAAGATGGCGGAAAGGCCCCTTGATAGGCTTTTGCAATTTGTGTGCCTTTGTTTTCGCCAAAACTTTGGAGCATGGATTCTTTTAATCTATCATCCCAACTGGTTGAAATTTCCATTAAATTCTTCTCGATTAGGGAAACATCTATATCTACATCATGCGTGCTATCCACTCTGACTATATAATGGGTGCGCGCAAGTGGACTTTCAGAGAAATAAGTCGTGAATTCCACTTCTTGATCGGTTTTAAAATAGCGTTTAAACAAGGCTTGGGTTTGGATCCGCAGCGCTGTGGTATAACGCTCTTTGCTGACATACACCATGCAACTAAAGAAGCGGCCAAACGGATCGGGACGCACAAACAAACGCAATAAGTCTCTATCTTGCATCTGCACCACACCCATGCCGACTTCAAGCAGTTCATCTTCACCTGCTTGCAAGAGCTCATCGCGCGGATAGTTTTCAAGGATATTATGCAGCGCCTTCCATGAGTGTGAGCCGCGAAGATAGCTACTGTTATCTAAAATGCGCGCGACTTTATCGCGGATCAGCGGGATATTTTCAACACTTTGGTTATACACAGCAGAGGTATATAAACCGGTAAAGCGATACTCACCAATCACCTTGCCTTTATCATCAAACTTTTTGATCCCGATATAATCTGTATACGCAGGACGGTGGATCCGTGACTGGGCATTGCCCTTGGTGAGAATTAACAGCTCAGCTTTACGCGCTTCTAAACGCGCTGATTGAGAGAACTCAGACAATTTAGTCGTGCGCACGCGCCCATCGACTTTAAAAATCCCAAGCGGGGCTTGCTTGGTTGGCAATAATGCCTCTTCGCCTTCATCTTCGCCGAGAATAAACTCTTTGTAGCCCATAAAGGTAAAGTTATGATCCCCAAGCCAATCTAAAAAGGCTAAAGCTTCTTCAAGGCGCTCTTTACCTATAGGCAAATGTTTATGCGCTTTGATCTCATCTATCACTTGATTTAAGCTTTTGACCATTGGCTCCCAGTCTTGAACCACGAGCTTCGTATCTTCTAGCACAGATAGCAGCTCAGCTTGCAAGGCTTGCATTTGCTTGGCATCATCAATTCTATCTATCTCAATATGAAAAAGAGAAAAACGCCCGCCTTTATCTTGGGCGACGGACTTGATCTCACCTTTTGTATCCACTTCTACTTGCAACGGCGCATTCGCCATAAAGTGGCTGGTTAAACCGCAGCGCATCAAGGTCATTTTGATTGAGTCGACTAGAAATGCCATATCTGGCAGAACAATTTCGACCACGGTATGACTGGATTTCCAACCATTTTGACGCAAGCTTGGGTTGAACACCTTCACAGAGGGTTTGAGGTCAGTTTTTTTAGCTTGCGTCATAGATTCAGCCTGCGCTTGCAAGTGTTGCCAGAGGCTAACCACGGCGCCGAATAAGTCTGCTTCTTGACGTGGCAGTAAATCAGTATGTGAAACATTGGAAAATAAAGCATGGGAGAGATTCACCACAAATGGTTGCGTTTTTTTATCGAGTTTATCTGCAATCAATTGAGTGACTTTTTCTAGAATAACAGGGGCAATATATTCACGTGTCGGCATAAGGTTGTAACTCCAACATTGGATTAAATTCGCCTTATTCTAAAAGACTTATCTTGTTGAAGTTAAATGTTTTTAGTGGAATATTAGATATATGTTATAAAAATGTGAGCAACATTGGTTTTATTGACTTTGGCATGCCTAGTTGAGCCAAACTTTATCTTTCGGCATGCTTTTTGAATATTTAAATATAATGACATACTAAGCGCACTAAACGAAAAACTTGGCGCATAAAAAAGCAGCCTTAGTTCCCCTTGGCTGCTTTGAATTTATGCTATGTCTAGGCTTATCGCTTAGATAGATAAGGCTTTATTGATCTTCTCAAACAAATCTTTGGCTAAGTTGTCTAGCCCTGCGAGTTTTTCAAGCTCAGCGCGGATCAAGTCTTGGCGAGTTTCATCATATAAACGATATTTTAGTAAAGGATCGATCATACGTGACGCCACTTGTGGATTAGTTTTATTTAGCTTAGCTAAAATTTCACCCGCAAAGGCATAACCCGAACCATCCAGCGCATGGAAATTGACTGGGTTTTGGTTAAAGAAAGCGCCCACCAAACTGCGCGTGCGGTTTGGATTACTCAAACTAAAGGCAGAGTGTGACATGGTCGCTTTGACTTGCTCCAGTGCATTTGACACAGGGTTTGAGCCTTGCAGCATAAACCATTTATCCATCACTAAGCCATCGTGTGACCACTTGTCACTGAAATCTTGCATCAAACGCTCACGGCAAGATAGTTGCGCTTGGTTTGCAGCGCTCATCGCCGCCATGGTATCTGTCATATTGTTTGCCGCTTGGTATTGCGCTGTCACAAGTGCTTCACCTAGCTCTGTATGCGCCAAGTAACTCAAACATAGGTTACGTAGGCTACGCTTACCAATTGACGCATGCGAAATATCATAACGCTCTTGTTTAAGTGAATGATAAATCGCTGTGAACTCATCGCTCATGGCATCGGCAAGAGTTTTCTTAATAAAGCCAAGGCTTGCGTCAATGCCGTCTACTTGAATTGGAGTTTGCCAACCTGCGACTTCGTTGGCACTTGGCAGGCTAAGCATTTGCGCAATGAAAGCAGGCTCTAACGTCTCACTTAAAAGTGCGCCGCGCAATGCGTCAATCACAGACTCTGGTAAGTCCATCTCACGCTTATCTGCAAAGGCTTGAATATTGGCGCGAATGTATTTCGCCATTAAGCTTTGCGCGCTGTCCCAACGTGCAAATTCATTTTGGCTATGCACCATCAGCGTCATGAGATCGGCATCTGAATAATCATAGCTGACTTTCACTGGCGCAGAGAATTCAGCAAATAACGCAGGCACGATATCCTCTGCCATGTTTTCAAACACAAAAGTTTGGCTTGCTTTAGTAAAGTCTAAAATTACATCTTGAGTTTGTGTATCCGCACGCTTAAAGCCTGGTAATTCAATCGCGTCACCTGCTTTAGTATATAAACCTAAACGCAGCGGAATATGCAGTGCTTGTTTTTCTGCTTGATCTAGGGTTGGCTTGGTTTCTTGAGTAAGACTTAAAGTCCAAGTTTGCGCCGCGCTGTCGTATTCACTGCTTGCAGTGACTTCTGGCGTCCCCGATTGGCTATACCATAAACGGAATTGTTTTAAGCATACGCCGGAGGCATCTTCCATCGCACTGACAAAATCTTCACAAGTTGCAGCCGTGCCATCATGGCGTTTCACATATAGCTGCATGCCTTTTTGGAAGTTTTCTTCTCCAAGTAAAGTATGGATCATGCGGATCACTTCACTGCCCTTTTCATACACAGTTAAGGTATAGAAGTTATTCATTTCGATAACTTTTTCAGGGCGAATGGGGTGTGACATTGGGCTTGCATCTTCAGCAAACTGCGGACCACGAATGATGCGTACATTATCAATACGGTTCACCGCGCGTGAGCCGAGATCAGATGAAAACTCTTGATCGCGGAACACGGTTAAACCTTCTTTAAGGCTTAATTGGAACCAGTCTTGACAAGTAATACGGTTGCCTGTCCAGTTATGGAAGTATTCATGCCCAATCACAGCTTCAATCCCAAGATAATCTTGGTCGGTCGCAGTCGTGTCATTGGCAAGCACATATTTAGAGTTAAAGACATTTAAGCCCTTGTTCTCCATTGCGCCCATATTAAAGAAGTCCACCGCAACAATCATATAAATATCGAGATCGTACTCGAGGCCAAAGCGATCTTCATCCCATTTCATCGCATTTTTCAGCGAGGTCATGGCATGTGGCGCGCGATCTAGGTTGCCTTTATCAACAAAAATCTCTAGCGCTACATCACGTCCAGACTTGGTCACAAAGTGATCACGCAAGACATCAAAGTCACCCGCGACCAAAGCAAATAAATAGCTAGGCTTAGGATGCGGATCGGCCCAGGTCACCCAGTGTTTGCCATCTTCAAGCGCACCTTCTTTAACTTTATTACCGTTACTTAAGAGATATGGGTAGTCATTTTGGCTTGCAATGATAGTTACTGTATATTTAGCCAGTACATCTGGACGATCGAGGAAATAGGTAATACGACGGAAACCTTCGGCTTCACATTGGGTACAAAATGCACCGCCTGACTTATATAAACCTTCCAGCGCAGTGTTGGCACTTGGGTTAATGCTGTTTTCAATGCTAAGTTTAAAATTATCAGGCAGGTTTTTTAAGATAAGTTGGGTGTCGGTCTGCTCATAGTCCGTCCATTTCTTGTCATCAACCATAAGGCTCAAGAGTTCAAGCCCTTCACCATCTAAGATTAAGGTGTCACCTTGGGTTTGACGGCGTACTTGTGAGATAGCGGTGACGAGCGTGTTGGTATCATCAAGCTCAAAGGTTAAATGCAGATCATCAATGGTATAAGTCGATGGAGTATAGTCTTTGCGGTATTTTGCTTGAGGCTGCAAAGTCGCGGAAGCTGTGTCGCTCATTGTATATCCTTATTCTTGATTATTTTTAGTCTCCTTCACTTTATGGAATAAAAGACAATAATTCAAGCGAGCAACAAGGATGCATGCAGGATATATGCTTAATTTAATAGGAATATATGCTAATCGATTTAAATCTAAGCAGTTTCACCGATATGAATACTTAGTGTATATGAGCCACTAGAGGTTTTGGGGGGTATCGGTTTTGGGGTTTACGGGTTCATCGTCACTAATTGCATTTCAATATTATAACTTTTTAAGATCAAACGATTATCTTGAAAACGAAACTTAGTATAAAACTCACCGTTTTCGTATAAGAATACCAAACGATCACCGGTGACAATGTAAATCCCATCAACCGCTTTACTTTTACCCGACTTGGTGCGGTTAATAAAATTAAAATAAAAATCATCGTACAGCCATATTTCAACAAAGTCTGTTTGCTCAATATTTTGCTGATTGCCAATGAGTTTGGTACTTGCCCAGTGCCCTAACAGCTCTTTTGGCATAGTTTTATAATACATGTTGCCATTGAGATAAAGCTGATTGTAATTAAGATAATAGTCGAGCTTCTCGCCCCAATGTGACAAGTTACCAAAGCGCATTTGCTGATTATTCATCTGATAGCGGCCTTGATCAAAGGTCACATGCTCGGCATTTTGATAGCTGTAATATTCATAATCAAAATTTGGCTTAAGCTCAAGCCAAACCGTTAAATCCTCCCCATTTGGGCGCTGCTGTTTATGCAGCCATTGGCCAAGTAACATAGGGTTGGGGAATAATGAAATATAGGTTTCGTCATCAAAGCTGCGTTGATAATCATCTTCTTCTGCTTGCAACCTTTGCTCTGTCTCAAGCTCAGTTTCAAGGCTCGGATCATCGACCATTGCACCTTGTTCTAGGATTGGCATTTGAAGCAAAGGTGAATCTTTCTCTACTCGCGCCATATTATTCGCAAAGCTGGCAGCGCTCGGGAGCAACAAGGAGCTGATTAAAAGAATTCGAGTAGAAGAGTACAACATATATCACCAGGGTTTAGGGGCAGTTTGCTATCTATAAGCTTAAACTGTATTGCAAAAAAAAGCGACCTCAGGATGAAGTCGCTTAGATATTAAATGTTTTATGTCATCAAAAGGTTAGCAAATAAAATAAAACTAAACTTTTCACTGAAAAAGTGATCAGAATATGCTTACTTTGAAATAATATCTGCCGTGATCGCTACCGCTTCTTCAAGGAAAGCATCTGGGCTTTCGTAATCTTTGGGCACATCGTCGATATCTTTATAGATTTCTTTGCCTGCAGCTTTTTGCCTTAGGTTGATGCGCTCAAGCGATTTTGCTTCAGCCTTATCTGCTTTTTCTTTTCGGATCTTCTCATTTAAAGAGATATAATTATCATCTTTTTCAGCTTTATATTCTTCTATATCTTGGAGGATATATTGGAATTCTTTGCTTTGAGCAATACGCGCCGTATGCTTGGCTTGCAAGTCTTGAATTAAAGACTGAAGCTTAGCATCTGTCGTCACTTTATCGTAACTTGCCGGCTTGATTTGATCCCAAGGTAAAGCATTATCTTCAACGCTTTCCCCTGTTTCAGATGCGTCTACCGCTGTTGGGAAGGCAATATCTGGCACCACACCTTTTTCTTGGGTACTGCCGCCGTTAATGCGATAGAACTTTTGAATCGTGTACTGCACATAACCTAACTCTTTATCAAATACATCTAAGATGTCATTGAGTGAGCGGTGCTGCTGAACCGTACCTTTACCAAAACTGTTTTCACCGACAATCACTGCGCGATCATAGTCTTGCATCGCTGCGGCAAAAATCTCTGAAGCAGACGCACTGTAGCGGTTAATCAGAACTGTCATTGGCCCATCATAAGCAGCAACCCCATCAGGGTCGACATTAATATTGACACGTCCATAACTGTCACGCACTTGCACAATCGGGCCTTTCTTAATGAATAAACCAGACATACCCGTCGCTTCGGTTAAAGCGCCACCACCATTGTTGCGTAAATCAACAACGATGCCGTCAACATCTTGCTTTTTCAGCTCGCTAATTAGCTTGCTTGTATCTTGGGTTAGGCCAACATAGAAACTTGGGACCTCAAGGACACCAATTTTCTTATTACCAACGCTCATCACTTTTGATTTGACAGCGTTTTCTTCAAGGCGGATTTTGTCACGCTTAATGGTGACCACATGAGTCTTGGCGTCTTTACCTTCAGGTAAAATTAACAGGCGAACTTTCGAACCTTTTGGCCCTTTAATTAGCTCAACCACATCATCCAAGCGCATGCCGATAATATCAACCATTTCACCTTTTTCTTGACCGACGCTTAGGATCTGATCCCCTTCTTTCAGCTCTTTTGACATAGCAGCGGGGCCGCCAGGCACAAGAGAACGAATCGTGGTGTAATCATCACCGGCTTGCAAAACAGCGCCAATCCCTTCTAGTGAAAGACTAATTTCCGATTGGAATTCTTCAGCATTTCGAGGGGACAGATAGCTTGTATGCGGGTCGACTTGACGTGCGAATGAGTTCATATAAATTTGGAACACATCTTCACTATGGGCTTGGGTTAAACGCTTAATCGCATTGTTATAACGTTTACCAAGTAACTCTTGAATTTCTGGCCATTTTTTATCAGTCAGTTTCAAGTTTAGCGCGTCATATTTAACACGTTGGCGCCATAGTTCATCAAGTTCAGCTGTATTTTTTGGCCAAGCCGCTTCACTACGATCAAGCTCAATCTTCTCATCCGTATCAAACTTAATTTCTTTATCAAGTAAGGTTAAGGCATAAGCAAAACGCTCATAACGACGTTTTAAAGACAGGTTATACATGGCATAGGCTGCGCTGGTATCCCCTGATTTTAGCTGATCATCAAGCACATCTTTGTATTGGTCCATTTGCTTAATATCATCTTGAGTGAAGATATTACGGCTATAGTCCAAGTTATCAAGATAACGCGCATAGATAGCTTCTGAAAATTCGTCGTTTAAAATAAAGCGTTTATAATGAGATCGGGTAAACCTTGCTGCAACACGTTGACTTGCAGTCGCATGTTGAGACTCAGCTTTTAATACAGGAATAGCAGTTTCAGGTGTGGTCACCTCTAATGCTAAAACTGGTGATACTGCAAGCACGAGGCTCGCAGCGATCAATGATTTTTTAAATCGGCAATTCATGCGTAGGAAAGCTCCTTATACTCGCAAGTACTCCGCTTTTACAACCATTTGTAGGCCATTTTCAAGACGTACACGAACGTCGTCTTTATTGACTTCGACAATTGTTGCAGCCATGTTGCCCTGTCCCATATTGACATAAGCAGCTTTACCGATGGTTAACTCATCAGCATTTAAGGCACGAGTTTGAGCTTGCTGTAATTGTTGTTGTTTAGTTGTTTCAGATTTAGGCTTTTGACGCTTCGCCTGCGGCTTAGACGACTTGACCTTGCTAAACTTGCTGTCTTTATTTTTCGCTTGCTTCTCAGCTCGCGCTTTTTGAGCTTGCTCTTTACGACGAGCAGCAACACGCGCTTTACTTTCTGCAAGTTCTTTTTGAGCATGATCGACATGTTCTTGCTCAATTTCACCACAAGCTTGACCATCAAGATCAACACGAACTGCGCCAGCTTTAACACCATGGAGATAACGCCAAGATGATGTATATTGACGTAACGCTGCACGTAATTGGGTTTTACTGACTTTAGGATCGTCTTTTAGACGTTCAGCAAGTTCTTGAAAGATACCAATTTTTAATGGCTTCGCTTCACCTTCTAGAGTAAAGCATGAAGGGAAACTTTGTGCAATATAAGCGATAACTTCTTTGGTGTTTTTTAACTTTTCAGTGTTTTCCATGAGGATTCCTGGTTAATGCGATAAACGCACGGATGTTCTTATAGTAAATATTTGTCGCTATTATAAAGACTTGGCGCATAAAAACCACCAACAAGTGCAAATTATCATGCCTTTTGATTAGATTGGAGGCGATTTTCTACGTCTTTCATTAATTTAGTTAAGCCAATCTCATCTTCTAAATCAAATCTTGCAATCTCTGGGCTATCTATATCTAGAACACCGACCAGTTTGCCGTCAATCGAAAATGGCACAACGATTTCAGAATTACTGCGTGCATCACAGGCAATATGCCCAGCAAATGCATGCACATCTTCCACACGTTGGACTTGCATTTCTTTCGCCGCAGTACCGCAAACGCCGCGACCCATAGGTATACGGATGCAAGCTGGGTTGCCTTGGAACGGTCCAAGTACAAGTTCGTCTTTGGTTTCATCATAAAGATAAAAACCAACCCAGTTGATATCAGAAAGTTCTAAATTAAGCAGCGCACTGATATTGGCAAGATTTGCAATCAAATTTGGCTCACCTTCAATTAAAGCCGAAATTTGAGCACTCATCGTTTGATAGTCTTTTAGCTTGGCGCTGTCTTGTTGCTGTTGCATGCGTACATCCATTTATAAAACAAAATAATCTAAGTATTTAATATCTGCGACTCAAGCGGCTAATTATTAACCAAAAAATAACCAATTGAAGATAAAAAACACAATTTACAAAAAATATAACTCATATTCTTTGAGATTAAGATAAAATACTTTTTAACAAATGAAAACATCTGTCTTTCGCAAAACACATGAAAAATATTGAAACGCAACTCAATAGACTCAAGATTGAAGGATATATTAAGGATAATATCACCCCCTATGCAAGTGCCTAATCTAGACCCAACGACACAAGTACCGGATTTAACCAGTGCGCAGCAAATGCTACATCAAGCACCACAAGATGAAGTGATTTGCTCGGGTTGCGATCTCAAAGTCGCAGGTGAAAGCTTAGCTCAAGGGCACAATGCCCA
Organism: Vibrio sp. KMM 9700; assembly: GCF_058545285.1. Taxonomy (NCBI): domain Bacteria; kingdom Pseudomonadati; phylum Pseudomonadota; class Gammaproteobacteria; order Vibrionales; family Vibrionaceae; genus Vibrio; species Vibrio sp. KMM 9700. The sequence continues at coordinate 227,245 of NZ_CM178589.1, forward strand.
CTGTCCTCGCTGCGGCACAGAGTTATATCGCGGCTGTGAGCTCAGCCTGAATACAAATTTAATCTTAAGTATCACTTGCTTATTGCTCTTCATTCCAACCTTATATTTCCCTTTTATTGAAGTGCGACTGCTTAATGTGAACTTTTCTGCCAGTCTGCTTTCAGGCAGCATGATGCTGTTTGATGACGGCTTTGGTTGGCTTGCGACCTTAATTTTGTTTTGTAGTGTTTTTACCCCTTTGCTGGTGTTTGGCGGCGTGATTGGCGCACACTGGGGTTTACACACACGCCACTTTCGTACCTTTCACCTTTCTATGGGCGTTGTCAGTCTGTTTAAAAGCTGGCTAATGATAGATGTATTTTTAATCAGCATTGCCGTTTCCTATATTAAACTACGCGACTACGCAGATATAAGCTTTGAAGTTGGGCTGATCTTTCTCGTGATTTATCAGGTGTTTGCTGTCACAACTATTTTAAAGATTCGCGTTCGTCGCTATTGGGAGTTATGGCAACCCGCGCGCTCTTTTGCCTTTGCATACCAAATTCAAAATAAAACGGGAAAACAGCAGCCTTTAATTGAGCGTCATTGTAGTCATTGTCACCTCTCTCAACCCCATGGCCATCATTGTGTACGCTGTCTGGGCCGTATTTACCCTTCAAAGCCAAGATCGCTGCAAAAAACTTGGGCTTTTTTAATTAGCGCGGCAATATTCTTACCCGCTGCTAATTTATTGAACATTACGCAAGTCTTTAGTAATGGCGTGATTTATGAGGATACGATCATGTCTGGGGTGATCGCTTTCGTCGAATCTCACGCCCCAATGATTGCATTTATCATTTTCACCGCGAGTATTGCGATTCCATTTTTTAAAGTCGTGAGCTTAGTGTATATTCTGATTTGTATTCGTTTCAAAGTGAAAACAAAACACGCCTTTCGAATGAAGTTATTTGGACTGGTTCACTGGATTGGTAAATGGTCAGTCTTAGACTTATTTGTCATTACCATTATGGTAAACTTGCTCAATCGCGATCAATTATTAGATTTTGGCCCAGGCCCTGCTGCATTTGCTTTTGGGCTGGTCGTCATCTTCACCATGCTTGCTGCAGAATGTTTTGATACCAAACTGATTTGGAAAGACGTTACCCGCAGGCACAAGCACATAGATACTGATACACACGAAAATAATGAACATATGGATGTTGAGAACTAAGCATGAATCAAGATAAACCTGTTGTACTGCAACATGCTCAAAAAGTAAAAATCAAAAAGGAGCGAAAGATTTCGCCTTTATGGATTTTACCTATTTTAGCCTTTTGTTTAGCCGGCTGGCTGGGTTATAAAGCATATAGTGAAAAAGGTGACAGTGTCCAAATCTTATTTAGCGATGCCCAAGGCTTAGTTGAAGGACGCACCACTATTCGCTATCAGGGCCTTGAAGTGGGTGTGGTCAAAAAAGTCCGTCTTGCCGACAACCTTTCAGATATCTATGTCGATGCTGACATCTATCCAAATGCGACCAAACTTTTATCCGCCAATACGCGTTTTTGGCTGGTCAAACCAAGTGCTAGCCTTGAAGGCATCACTGGCTTAGATGCCCTTGTCTCGGGCAACTATATTGCGCTGCAACCTGCCAATGATATGGACAAGGAGCCAGAAGATTTTAAACCTGAATACATTGCGCTAGATAGCGAACCTTCAGATATCCGCTCTGCCAATGGTGTGACCTTTAACTTACGCTCTTCTGATCTCGCCTCTGTCAGCATTGGCTCACAAATTTTATATCGTAAGATCCCTATCGGTAAGGTGACCAACTATCAGTTGTCTGAAAATGCTAACTATGTACAGATCCAAGTCAGCATTAAAAAGCAATATGCGCATTTAATTAATAGCGACAGCCGTTTTTGGAATGTCAGCGGCCTTGGGGCAACGGTTGGGTTTGATGGTGTTGACATTCAACTTGAAAGTTTAACCTCGCTACTCATCGGCGGCATTTCAGTTGATTCGCCAAGTGGTGGTGAGCCGGTAGAAGAAGGCACAAACTTTAGACTTTACTCAAACCTAAAAACCGCAGGCCGCGGGATCCGCATCAATATCGAACTGCCTGATAACAGTGATATTAATGCCAACTCGCCTATCATGTATCGCGGCATTGAGGTCGGTCAGGTCACAGATGTGCACCTGTCGCGTCATAGTGAAAAAATCGTTGCTCAAGCTGCCATTGAGCCTGCCTTTACCGATACTTTAAATGAAGGCACAAAATTTATGCTCGAAGAGCCGCAGCTTTCATTTAGTAAAATGAAGAATATTGGCAACCTTTTTCGCGGTAACTTTTTAACTATAGTGCCGGGTGAAGGTGAAAGCTCACGCGATTTTGTCGCCTTGCGCAGCAACGAACTTAGCCAAAGTATTGCAAAATCAAGCAAAATAACGCTGACCGCCAACCATACCTTTGGCCTTGAACCAGGCGCTAGCGTCACCTATCGTGGGATCAATGTTGGCGCCGTGACAAAAGTTTACTTAGATAATGAAGAAATCAAATTTGACCTACTGATTGATAATCAATACATGCCGCTGATTAAATCTGAAAATCGCTTTTATGTTTCAGGTACTATTAGCGCAGGTTTTGCAGATGGTAAATTTGATCTTTCAGTGCCACCAGCAAAAAGCTTACTTGCCGGTGGGATCACCTTTGAAAGCCATGGCCAAGCAACAACGCGTAAAGAATTCCACTTATATAAGAGCCAATCACAATCTCAATTGGCAAAATATGAAGCCCAAGGCTCGAAGAAATTTACGCTGTATGCCGACAAGTTGCCTGGGATAAATAAAGGCAGCCCTGTGCTTTATCATAATATTGAAGTCGGCAAAGTCTCTGACTTTAAGCTTATTGATAACGGCGGCGTTGAGATTTCTTTACGCATCGAAAACCGTTATTTGAACTTGGTCAAATCCGACACTGTATTTTGGAATCGCTCTGGGGTGAAAGTCGCAGCAGGAATTACCGGCATTCAGGTTGAAGCTGACCCAATTTCAACGCTAGTACGTGGCGGGATTGCCTTTGATAGCTTAAATGGCGTTGAAAACAAGGCTGCCAATGGACGCTTTAAGCTTTATGATAGCTATAAAGAAGCGAGCCAATCTGGGCGTACAATTTATTTAACCATGCAAGACAATACAAGTGTTGCGCCGGGCGCTGCGATTAAATATCAAGGCGTTGCCGTAGGTGAAGTGATAGATGTGAACCCCGACTTTAACCGTGGCGGCGTGAAAGTAGCCGCACGTATTTTCCCAAAATATGTAAGCAGCATTGCACGCAGCGGCAGTCAATTCTGGGTCGCAACCCCAAGCATAGGTTTAGATGGTGCGAAAAACTTAGATGCGGTGATTAGCCCATATATTCAAGTTAAGCCATCGAAATCAAGCAAGGCTGCGACAAGCTTTAGCTTATCCAATGTGCCGCCAATCGAATCTGGCAAAATTTTCTACTTACAAAGCCTCTACAAAAACTCGCTCAAAGCCGGTGCGCCTGTGCTCTATCGCGGGTTTGAAGTCGGTAGCGTACGTAGTGTGGAATTAGGCAAACTCTCTGATCGCGTGATCAGCACGATTCAGATCAAACCTGAATTTGCACATTTGATCCGTAATAATACGGTGTTCTGGAATGCATCTGGCGTAAATCTTTCGATTAGCTTAGCTGGCGCAGATTTAAAAGCTGGCACGGTTGATAGCATCGTCCGAGGTGGCGTGAGTTTTGCTACCCCAGATGATGGCTTAAAATCACCAGCGCCGGCGAAGAAAACGTTCCTCTTAAATGACGAGCCGCAAGCTGAGTGGTTAAGTTGGCAAACGCCGATTCCAAAATAAGGCACAACGAATAAAATTGTGTTGATTTAAAATCCTCTCATCATTTTCAGTTGTATAGTTGAAAATAGATTGAGAGGATTTTTTATTTATCATTTAACAGTTGCGCCCCTTCCACGCAAAACTTAAAATCACCCCATTATTTATCAGCTCAAAGGTTTCCTTGTGCATCCAAATGTATTTATCCCCCAAACTTTCTTAGATATGGTTGAACAAACCATGCCAGCTCATCTTGATATGCAAGACTTCATTGCCGCCTGTCAACGTCCCTTGCGCCGCAGTATTCGCGTCAATACGTTAAAAATAAGCCGTGAAAATTTCTTAGCTTATGCCAAGACGCAAAACTGGACATTGAGTCAAATCCCTTGGTGTGAAGATGGCTTTTGGATTGAACGAGAAGATGAAACCACGCCTTTGGGCAATACCCCTGCGCATTTAAGCGGCCTTTTTTATATTCAAGAAGCAAGCTCTATGCTGCCCCCAACGGCTTTATTTGATAACAACAGCTCACCCAAATTAGTCTTAGATATGGCGGCAGCGCCTGGCTCTAAAACCACACAAATTGCCGCCTTGATGAATAATCATGGTGGCCTAGTGGCAAATGAATATGCAGCCAGTCGCGTGAAAGTGCTAAGCGCCAACGTACAGCGTTGCGGCGTGACCAATGCGGCGCTCACTCATTTTGATGCCAATGTCTTTGGAGACTGGCTACCTGAATCTTTTGATAGCATTTTGCTTGATGCGCCATGCTCAGGCGAAGGCACCATTCGCAAAGATGCCGATGCGATGAAAAACTGGAGCATTGAATCAACCTTAGAGATTGCCAATAAACAGTGCGAACTCATCGAAAGTGCGTTTCATGCTTTAAAACCTGGTGGCAGTTTGGTCTATTCTACATGTACGCTTAACGCAGATGAGAACCAAGCGGTGTGCCAACACTTAAAAGATAAATTTGCTGATGCAATTGAATTTGTACCTTTAGGCGATTTGTTTGATGGTGCAGACAAAGCCATGACCAAAGAAGGCTTCTTGCATGTTTATCCGCAGGTATTTGACAGTGAAGGTTTCTTTATTGCCAAGATGATAAAACGTGACAGCGTCACGAAAGAGCCGATTAAAAAGCGTTTGGGTAAATTCCCGTTTACGCCAATGTCAAAAGTCGATGCAAACGCCCTTGCCGATGCACTCACGCAAAGTTTTGATCTCTCAATTCCAGAAGATTTAAGTCTGTGGCAACGTGACAAAGAAGTTTGGCTTTTCCCTAAGGCCTTGGAAGGTTTTATTGGCGAAATGCGCTTTAGTCGTATTGGCTTAAAACTGGCCGAAAGTATTCTTGCGCCAAACCGTAAGCCAAAGAAAAACCAAAGTCCGTATCGTTGGCAGCATCAAGGGATCATCGCCCTGTCTAACCAAATTAAGCCAAGCCTGAAATCCGTTGAACTCTCAACCGAGCAAGCGCGTGATTGGTATATGGGGCGTGATATACGTTTAGAAGATGGACAAGAGAAAACAGAGAGTCCAGAGGCTTTGCTCTTTTATCAAGAAACCTGTATTGGCGCGGCAAAATGGGTAAGTAATCGACTCAAAAATACGCTTCCACGCGAGTTAGTCCGCGATCAGCATTTGTTTTAAGCACTGACGAATTGTTTTATCAAGATAACTAAAACAGGGGAAATAGACTGGATTGGTATCAAAAATGAGAAAAATCACTAATTAATTCCATACGTTACAGAATTTTCTGTGATTTATATCTCAATAATTTGCATTTTTGAGATCCTAAACTAAGCTTATTTATATCAAAGGCATTTATATTCCATGCTCTACGATTAGCTCTGACTCAAGGAGTGAGTCATTCCCCTCGGCTTATATCCCCCATGGTATAAGCCTTTTTTTTGTTCTTTTTTCTTCATAATTGACGCGATTACTGCGTTAATGCTTTCATTCACCCTAATCACATAGTCAACTGTGCTCATAGGGGTTCACTCAAGCCTTGCCTTATACTCACGCCAATTATCTTGAAAAATCCAACTTAGAATATAGATAATCTATGCGCCTAGGTTTAGAAATACCTTAGACTAGATAAATCCCATCTTTCTCAATACGGATCTTACCTTGCTTATATAAAACACCGATACTCTTTTTGAAAGTACCCTTACTGGTGCGAAAAACCGTAAAAATTGATTCAGGTGTAGACTTATCACTAAGCGGCAAGAAGCCACCTTTTTGCTCTAGCGTTGCAAGGATTTTCTCACTCAAGTCATCCATCTTGGCCACGCCAACTTTTTGCAGCGACAAGTTAATTCGACCATCTTCGCGTATTTCTTTTACATAGCCTTTTAAACGCTTGCCAACAAATAATTTACCGAAAACATCAGATTTAAAAATCATGCCCCAATGTTCTTCATTGACCACAGCTTTAAAGCCAAGATCACTACGCTCTGCGATGATAAGTTCAACTTGTTGGTTGATTTCATAGTTAGCTGGCGTTTTATCTAAAAACTTATTAAATTTCGTTGTGCCAACAATGCGCCCTGATGCCTTGTCTGAATAGACATAAACCAAGACTTGCATCCCATCACGCAGTGGCACACGTTGGTTTGAAAATGGTACTAAAAGATCTTTTTTCTCGATTCCCCAGTCCACAAATGCGCCGACATTGTTCACGCCAACCACATGCATGAGTCCCCATTGACCAACCCCTGCAATCACTTTTTCAGTTGTTGCAGTCAATTGATTGTCTGAATCAAAATACAAAAAGACATCTAATTCATCCCCAACTGAAACAGTTTCTGGTAAAAACTTATTTGAAAGCAAAACACTGCCATAGTCTTTTGCATCTAAAAACACACCAAAATCTGCTTCTTTAACAACTTGCAGGCGATTGAGTTGACCAATTTTAATCATGAGTTCTCTTATTTTTCATTATCCAATAATGCCGCATCATAGCACTTTAATCGATAAATCTAAAATAAAGCTTGCCATGATTTCATCTTGATTGAGGCTCGGGCAAAACACATCTACTTTGACTTTTTGATTGATTCGCTGCTTGTTTTGCTCAGCGCTTTGCAGCTGCTTATAAATCATTTCACCTTGGTTGCAAACAAAGACAACATCTGCTTCTGGGCGCATAAAAAACTCCCCCGTGACCCCCTTAAACGCGAGTGATATTTGTATTCCTAAATCATTGGCATATTGCATCGCTAAAAAGCCACCAGCAAGGTCTGCGCCAATTGCCAAGGCGCCAAAGTACATGCTATGTAAATGATTTTGAGTTTCACGAATCAGCGGCATTTTAATCTGGACTTGTGTTGCATCTAAGGCAATTATTTGTGGTTTGCAAAAGGCAATTAAGGGAATATATTTTTCTGCAAAAGCATTTAAATACAGGTTGGCTTGTTCAAGGTGGGCATTGTTTTCTTCTTTCATCCTTGTATCCTTCTTGGTGATTATCCGCTACATTTTTTATCAAAGACAAGATAGATATCTAAGACAAGATAGATATCTAAGACATATGGATAAGTCTAGCTCAAGTGACTGCATAAGATTGCCAGATCCAGTTAAGGCATTGCAAAATAAGCAAAATATAAACCTTATCTTGCATTTTTTGCGAGTTTTATCAAAAACTGTATTTATTCTTTAGTTAAATTCAGTTATCTTAGCCTCATACGGTGTAATAGTTAACTGATACACCAACTAAATTTAATCGCACACGCAGCTATTTTAATCATGTCGCTTGAACGCTTTTTGAACGACAACTGCGATGCAATAAAAATGAATAAGAAGTAGCAAATGACAATAAAAACTGATGAATTAAGAACTCAAGCGCTTGGTCCTATGCCCACTCCAAGCGAGTTGGCGCAAGCCTTTCCATTAACAGATGCGATGGCTCAGCATATTCAAGCGGCGCGCGCAGAAATTGAAGCGATTCTAACCGGTCAAGACAAACGCCTACTTGTGATTGTTGGCCCATGCTCGATTCATGATCCGAACGCTGCGCTTGATTATGCAAAACGTCTGCAAGTGTTACGTGAAAAAAATCAAGACAGCCTGTGCATCGTGATGCGTACCTATTTTGAAAAACCGCGTACCATTATTGGTTGGAAAGGACTTATCACAGATCCTAACCTAGACGGCAGTTATGCGCTTGAAGAAGGATTGCACAAAGCGCGCCAATTGCTGGTTGAAGTCAATAACCTTGGAATGCCGACGGCGACTGAATTTTTAGATATGATCACCGGCCAGTATATTAGTGATTTAATCAGCTGGGGCGCAATTGGTGCGCGTACCACCGAGTCACAAATTCACCGTGAAATGGCATCGGCGCTCTCTTGCCCTGTCGGGTTTAAAAACGGCACCAATGGCAGTATCAAAATTGCCTGTGACGCGGTTCGCGCCGCCCATGCACAACATTATTTTTACTCACCAGATAAAGCAGGCCGCATGACGGTTTACCGCACTCAAGGCAACCCGTATGGGCATGTGATCTTACGTGGTGGCGACTCTGGTACCAACTATGATTCAACTTCGATCTCAGAGGCCGCAAAGCAACTCGAGCATGTCGGCTTAACGCCACGTCTTGTGGTTGACTTTAGCCATGCCAACTGTCAAAAGCAGCACCGCAAGCAACTTGACGTAGCTGAAAATATTTGTGAGCAAATCCGCCAAGGCAGCCAGCACATAGCCGGCATCATGGCTGAGAGTTTTATCGAAGAAGGTAACCAACCCATGACAGATCTTGATGCTCTAACTTATGGCAAGTCGATCACTGATCCTTGTTTAGGTTGGGAAGATACGCAAAGCTTGATCGAAATGCTTTCGCAAACCATGCGCAGCGTTTTATAAGTCAGACTGTAAGCAGAACATTTCGTATCTTTATGATAAAATAGCGCAAAATTAAACAAAATAGGAAAATCTCATGCCACAATTTGATATTGTTTCTGAAGTTGATTTGGTTGAAGTACGCCATGCAACAGAAAATGCGAACCGCGAACTGGCAACACGCTTTGACTTTCGCGGCGTGGAAGCAAGCTTTGAATTTCAAAAAGAAATCGTCAAACTAAAAGCAGAAGCTGAGCCTCAACTGCGTCAAATGGCAACCATGCTTCGCGGCTCACTGGCACGCCATAATGTGGATGCGCAAGCGATGCAAACCAAAGATGTGCAATACTCTGGTAAAACTTGCTCACAAGAAGCACATTTTCAGCAAGGTGTCGACGCAGCAACAGCGAAGAAAATCGTCAAACTAATCAAAGACTCTAAGCTAAAAGTTCAAGCTTCGATTCAAGGCGAAAAGATCCGCGTGCAAGGTAAAAAGCGCGATGACTTGCAACAAGTGATGGCGCTGGTGCGTGGCGCAGAACTTGGCTTGCCATTCCAGTTTGAGAACTTCAGAGACTAATTCTCGCTTTAAAACGCAAATCTATGCCAAGGTTTACGGATGGGGAGATACCCTTTTATCTGACCTTGGCATTTTTGTATCGACCATTCTTCGACAACATTTTCTCCCCCTCAGCTTGTTAGCCCTACTCCTCTTTCACCTCACATTTAAGCTGTAAAAATTTGCGCAAACCTTTGCTATTTTTCCCCACTCCAGAATCCATTTAAAAGCCAATAGATTTAACAAAACACAGTGCAAAACTTTGAGATAAATCAATATCTCCACCCCTTTAGAGGCATATGATGAATTTAGTTTATACCTCAAAAGAATTATAAATCTCTAGGGAGAAAGCAAATGAGCGCATTTTTTATTCCACAAGTGAACCTAATGGGTACGGATTGTTTAGACGAAGCCATGACACATATTCAAGGCTATGGGTTTAAAAAAGCTTTGATCGTTACTGATAAAGTTTTAAACCAAATTGGGATGGTGTCTCAAGTCGCAAACAAACTTAAAGCAAGCCAAGTTGAAGCTATTATCTATGATGGTACACAGCCAAACCCAACCACAAAAAACGTGGCAGAAGGTCTTGAACTGCTTAATCAAAATCAATGTGACTTTGTTATCTCTTTAGGCGGCGGCTCGCCACACGACTGCGCCAAAGGGATTGCTCTAGTTGCCGCAAACGGCGGCCATATTTCTGATTATGAAGGCCTTGATCAATCACCAAAACCACAAATGCCTGTGGTTGCAATCAACACCACAGCCGGCACAGCTTCTGAAATGACACGTTTTTGCATCATTACAGATGAAGAGCGTCACATCAAAATGGCGATAGTAGATAAAAACACAACGCCTATTTTATCTGTCAATGACCCAAAACTAATGTTAGCCATGCCTGCATCCCTCACAGCAGCAACAGGTATGGACGCATTGACTCACGCGGTTGAAGCTTATGTCTCAAGCGCAGCAACGCCAGTGACTGACTGTACGGCAATTAAAGCGATTGAAATTATCCGCGATAACCTACGCAAAGTGGTCGCAAATGGTGAAGATCTAGAAGCACGTGAGCAAATGGCCTATGCACAATTTTTAGCTGGCATGGCATTTAATAACGCATCCCTTGGTTATGTACACGCCATGGCGCACCAACTTGGCGGTTTTTATGACTTACCACACGGTGTGTGTAATGCCGTCTTGTTGCCACATGTTCAGCGTTATAACGCGCAAGTTTGCCCTGAACGTCTACGCGATGTGGCGCAAGCCCTTGGCGCGGATGTGAGCGCCCTAACACCTGAGCAAGGCGCAGATAAAGCGATTGAATTGATTCAAACTTTATCTCAGGATGTGAATATTCCTGCGGGCTTAACTGACTTAGGCGTAAAAAAAGAAGACTTTGATACGCTTGCAGATAACGCATTAAAAGATGCATGTGGGTTTACAAACCCAAAACAAGCGACGCATGAAGAAATTGTGGCTATCTTTGCTGCTGCAATGTAATAAGATAAAGGCGTAATAAAACAAAGGCTCTCGATCTGATTTAAGATTTGAGAGCCTTTGTCATCGGTAAATTCTAAATATAAAATTTATAACGCCTGCATCTGCTCTTTAAGGCGTTGCATTAGCTGATTTTTCTCAATGATTTTATTTTTGATTTTTTCAGCTTCGATTGAGCCTGCTTTGACTTTGGCGCATGCATCAGAATTTGCATCCCATGAATTGCCATCTTGAAACTCTTGGCACTCTTTGGCAAGCTCTTGCAGACGTTTGGTTAAACGTGTTTGAGTTTCAGATAATTGCTTCACTTCTGCTTGAATTTTGGCTTGCTCAGCAAGTAGCTCTTTTGAGTTTTCAATCAATTGGGCTTTATTTTTTTGCGTCTGGACGATCTTCACCTCAGCTACTTCTGCTGCCTTGACTGCTTTTTTCGTCACTTCTTTTTGTTTGGTTAATGTTTTTTGCGCCGTTTTTGCTTTCGTAGAAAGTGCTTCAATTTTTGCATTAAGCGCTATCAATTCTTCATTATGCTGTTGCTCAAGCGACACTAAATTTTGATAATCAGTGGAAAGCTGTTTATTTTCAGTTTTTAATGCGTCGTTTTCTTGTGAGAGTTGCGTCAATTGGGCTTGGGACTGTGCATTTAATTCGCTTAGATGATTTTGTGTCCAGGCATAATGCCCACCAACGCCACATAATGCGCCAAGAATAAACGTGACTAACAGCCTAGTTTTAATTTGTGTCATGAAATGCCGATCTCTTGAATATGTATGAACACATATATTTTAACGAAATAACTCCAAAATAACTATGCTTAATAAATACAAAACAAATAAACCTAAGCCAAAGAGGACTAAGGACTTTTTTTGTTTCTTAGTGGTCGAAAAACGTACTAAGAAATAACAAACAATACAGAGTAAAACGATAACAAAAATATGAACCATAACCTATCCACCCTATTCAAAACCAATCTAAGAGTCATAAGCATATCAGTTTTTGAGCAAAAAACATTAAAGCATCTAAAAAGGCGTGACACATCTCGTTGATTTCGTTATTATCTGCGCGCTTGTTGATTTATTTTAGTCAACAAACAAATTATCCGTTGAAGGCAGCTGGAGAGTGGCGAACACCGCCCACCGAAGAAGTAAATCTTTCAGGTGATAAGAATTAAATTTCTTATTAAGGACTGTTGCTGGAGGAAACTCTGGAGAGAGTCAAGTATGTTTAAGCATATATTGACCGCCGAAGGAGCAAGTCTCATTGACACTTCATCTTTGATGTTAGTGACATGAGATCAAACTCTCAGGCAAAAGGACAGAGATGCAAAGGCTGTATTGCGCTGTCTATCCCTTGATGTTTTGACAGCAAATTTTTAAGAATAATTGTTTGACCATATAATGTTCTTCCCCCTGCGCACTCTTCCTTTTCATTTATCGTTTATTTTTCGATTCATGTTAGGATGTTATGAATACTTTTCACGAAATACTTAATCAAATCAATGGCCTTGTTTGGGGCTTACCACTTCTTATTCTACTCGTTGGTACTGGTGTTTATTTCACCATTAGGCTGCAAATTCAGCGCCACCTTTTCTATGCCTTGAAACTAGTCTTTAGTAAACCACAAAAAGATGCCAAAGCTGGTGATATCTCAAGCTTTGCAGCGCTGTGTGTAGCTCTGTCTGCAACGATCGGAACGGGTAATATTGTCGGCGTTGCCACTGCGATTGCCATTGGCGGTCCTGGCGCACTGTTTTGGATGTGGGTCGCAGCCTTTGTCGGCATGGCAACTAAATATTCAGAATGTTTATTAGCGGTTAAATATCGCCGCAAAGATAGCAAAGGACAGATGGTTGGCGGGCCAATGTACTACCTTGAACATGGCGCAGGCTCTAAATTCTTAGCCAAGATGTTTGCCGTGTTTGCCATCTTGGTGGCTTGCCTTGGGATCGGCACTTTTGCCCAAGTCAATGCGATTGTCGATGCCAGCGCCCTTGCGTTTGACGCGCCAAAAATTCTTACCGCAGCAGCCTTAACCCTATTAGTGGCAGTGATCACTTTAGGCGGCGTACAAAGCATCGCTAAAGTCGTACAAAAAATCGTTCCAAGCATGGCGCTTTTATACATTGTGACGTGTTTTTGTTTGCTTATTTTAAACTATGACAAAATTGGCGCAGCTTTTGAGCTGATTATCCACTCAGCCTTTAATCCAACCGCAGCATCTGGCGGTTTCTTAGGTGCGACCATGATGCTTGCGTTAAAATCAGGGATTGCGCGTGGCGTTTTCTCTAATGAAGCTGGTCTTGGAAGCGCGCCGATTGCAGCCGCAGCAGCGCAAACCAACTCAAGTGCGCGCCAAGGCTTAATTGCGATGACAGGCACCTTCTTTGATACGCTTGTGATCTGCACCATGACAGGTTTAACCTTAGTCATTACCCAAGTTTGGCAAGGGGATGCGCAAGGCGCGGCGATGACAACCGCAGGTTTTGCCCAAGGCTTAAACGCGCCATTTCTTGGGCCTTTGATTGTCTCAATTGGCCTCATCTTCTTTGCCTTTACAACCATTCTAGGTTGGAACTATTATGGCGAGCGCTGCATGGTGTATTTGTTTGATAACAAAGCCTATGGCAAAACAGCGATTTATAGCTATAAAATTATCTTTATTTGTTTAGTAGCCGCTGGCGCCTTCCTAAAACTTGAGCTTATTTGGACGCTAGCTGACATAGTGAATGGCTTGATGGCAGTGCCAAACTTAATTGGCTTGGTTCTCCTTCGTCGTGAAATCATTCTTGAAACCCAAAACTACTTTCAAGAATTAAAACAAAAGAAGCTTGCAAATGCGTAACACGGCTTAAAAGCTAAATCCGATATACAAAAAAATACCCAAGCTTGTTCACCTGTTAAGGCGCACCCTTGGGTATTTTTATATCTATGCTTTTAAACTTAGTTCGATCTGATTATCGAGTCAGCGCTAATTTCACGCCTAAAATCACTAGCACAGCACCGGTTGTGCCTTCCATCCAACGCATGGCTTTGCCATTGGCTAAAAAGTTTTTCGCCACATTTAACATCGCCGCAAGGCCGCATTGCCACACCATAGCAATCACAAAGTGAATCGACGCCATCAACATAGATTGGCTCATTGCAGAATGCTCAGGATTAATAAACTGAGGTAAAAACGCCAAATAAAACACAGCTGTTTTCGGGTTTAATACATTGGATAAAAAACCTTCCTTAAACGAACGAACGGTATTTAACTCATGACTCTGCGCCTCTTTAACTTCAATTGCGCCGCCTTTTTGCTTATATAAAGCAATTAAACTCGTTACCCCAAGATAAATTAAATACCCAGCGCCAATAAGTTTCACCACCATAAACAGTTGCGCAGATTGGACTAAAATCGCCGAGATCCCAACCGCTGATAAAAATGCGTGAATAAACAAACCGCAACAAATTCCAAGGCTTGTGATCGAACCATCCCAAGTGCCACCACGTGTGGTATTGCGCAGCACCAGCGCTGTATCAAGTCCAGGGGTTAAGGTCAATATAGTGATCGCAACTAAGAATGCGCCCATATTTAAAATATAAAAGTCCATATGCCACTCAAAAGATAAAATTAATTATTCCTTATCATAGCCCCAATACTATTAATTTTGCTATGATTTTCTTTCAGTAAAATAACAATAGTCACACAAGGGATCAAAGACTTATGTTTAGCCACCAAACACTGAAAACGCGTCACCGCGCCGAGCGAGAAAATTATCCAGAGAATTTATCGATGCGAGTGCACCGCGCATTAAGTTGGCTGGATAAATCTGAGCAATCAAATGATGATGATTCTAAATTTTTATTCCTCTGGATTTCATTTAACGCAGCCTATGCACAAGAGTTTGATGAAAAACACAACTTTGCTGAGAGCCAATTATTTAAACACTTTCTATCTAAGCTAATTCATTTGGACCAAAACAAATATTTTGATCAAATTGTCTGGCAACATTATTCAGGCGCAATCCGAATGATCTTAGATAATGAGTTTATCCTTAAAGACTATTGGGATTACCAACGCGACCAAATCAACGAAGATGCATGGAAACATGCCCGCAGCCAAGCTAAGATTGCAGCCAACACAGCACTAGGGCAAAATAACACTCTCTCTGTATTAACGATTGTCTTCTCTCGTTTATATGTTCTGCGCAACCAACTGATTCATGGCGGCGCAACCTATGCTAGCTCCGCCAATCGCAATCAACTACGAGATTGCACCAGCATTTTGGAAACATTGGTTCCTGCAATGATAAGCATTATGATGGATCACCCAAACACACTTTGGGGCGAGCCGATTTACCCTATGGTAAAAAGCTAATACCATCCGTACAAACTATGGACCACAAACATAAGGACAGCTATGTCAGCCTATCAAGATTTAAGCAAACATTTTAAAACCATCTCCCATTTTGAGCACCTTGGCGCAATCACAGGCTGGGATCAAGCGACCATGATGCCAAATGGCGGCAATGACGCGCGCAGCCAAGCCCTTGCGACTCTTGCCCTACATGTGCATAAACTTAGCACTGCGCCAGAGCTTGGTGAATTATTTGCTAAAGCGCAAGATGAAGACTTAAACAGCGTTGAAAATGCAAGCCTTTTTGAAATGCAGCGCACTTGGCAGCAAGCAACGGTTGTCCCTGAAACCCTTGTCGAAGCAAAATCTCTTGCCGGCTCGAAGTGCGAACATGCTTGGCGTACTCAGCGCGCTGAAAATGACTGGCAAGGTTTCTTAAAAAACTGGCAAGAAGTAGTGGCACTGTCACAAGAAGAAGCGCAAATTCGAGCCGATCTTGCCCAATGCAGCCCGTATGATGCCATGATGAACTTATATGAGCCGGGCATGCAAAGCGCGCAAATTGATAGCATCTTTCAGCCGTTAAAAGAAAGCTTGCCTAGCCTTATCCAAGAGATCAGCGCCAAACAAGCCACAAGCCGCCCTTATTTACCAGTGCAAACATATTCCATTGAAGCGCAAAAGGCTCTTGGCCTTGAAGTGATGAAGTTGCTTGAATTTAACTTTGATAATGGGCGCTTGGATGTGAGTTCACACCCATTTTGCGGCGGCGTGCCAACCGATGTGCGTTTAACCACACGTTATGATGAGTCAGACTTTGAAAAAGCGCTGATGGGGATCATCCATGAAACCGGCCACGCACGTTATGAGCAAGGCTTACCGTCAGAGTTGGCAGGATTACCTGTTGGGCAAGCCCGCTCAATGGGGATCCATGAGTCTCAATCACTCTTTTGTGAGATGCAACTTGGCCGCAGCCCTGAGTTTATCCAATTGCTTGCGCCAAAGCTACTGAAGCATTTCCCCGATGCCGATCCAAAGATCTTTGACATTGAAAACCTTAACAAGCTTTACAACAAGGTTGAGCCGGGCTTTATTCGCGTCGATGCGGATGAAGTCACCTATCCAATGCATGTAATTTTACGTTATGAAATCGAACGTGATTTGATGAATAAGAAAATTACGCCAGCCGATGTGCCGGAGCTTTGGGAGCAAAAAATGCAGCAGTATCTAAACCTTTCCACCAAGGGGAATTATCGTGACGGCTGCATGCAGGATATCCACTGGACAGACGGAAGTTTTGGTTATTTCCCAAGTTATACCCTTGGCGCTATGTATGCGGCGCAATTTATGGCAGCAATGAAGCAAACCTTGGATGTAAACGCTGTGATAAAAAGCGGAACATTAACCCCGATTTTTGATTGGCTAGGGGAAAAGGTTTGGCAGCAGGCAAGTCTATATTCAACCAATGATTTAGTTACGAAGGCAACCGGTGAGGCGCTCAATCCTGAGTATTTTAAAGCCCACCTCATTGCGCGTTATCTAGGCTAATTTGACAGCTTCCTAAACGCAAACGAACGCCCAATACAACTTGTCATTGGGCGTTAAATAAAATTATTTATAAAATTTCTTCGCCAGAATCGAGCACGGTTTCTCGTACTTTTTTTGTAAATTCAATCGCCTCATTACGAATCGCATCTTCATCAACAGTTAGCATCTTACGTTCTTGCATCAGAATCTTACCATCCACAATGGTGGTACGCACATTGCCAGCATTGGCTGAATACACCAAAGCAGAATATGGGTTATAAATAGGCACCATATTCGGCGCTTTCGTATCAATAATGATAATATCCGCTAGTTTACCGGCTTCAAGTGAGCCAATCTTATCTTCCATATGCAATGCACGCGCACCACCCATTGTCGCCATATCAATAACTTTCATCGGTGGCATCGCTGCGCGATCGTTATTGACTAGCTTATGTACTTTTGCCACTTGATTAAACTCATCGATAATACTAAGAGAATTCCCTGACATAGGGCCATCCGTCCCTAACCCTATACGTACGCCTTGATCATACATTTTCAATGCTGGAGAGACGCCTTTGGCTGACTTAATGTTTGCGCTCATGTTATGTGCTACACCCATATCGGATTTTTTAACTCGTTCAATATCCTTGTCATCGACTAATATCATATGTGCGCCAATCAGCTTATTATTTAATGCTCCGATACTATCCATGTAGGCAACCGGTGATAAACCATCTGCGCGTTTGGCGATATCTTCTTCTTCACGATGTGACTCAGCAAGGTGGATCATCACTGGCACGTCCTGTTCAACTGAAAGCTTAGCTACTTTTTGTAAGGTTTCTGTCGTGTTGGTATAAGGTGCATGCGGAGCAAAAGCTGGTGTGATTCGAGGGTGATCTTTATATTCTTCAATAAAATTAAGCGCATATTGAATGCCTTCATCAGCATTTTTTGCATCTGCTACGGGAAATTTAATTACGCTTTCCCCTAAAATGGCACGCATTCCAATCTTATCGACAGTTTTAGCCACTTCATCTTCAAAATAATACATATCGGCATAAGTCGTTACACCACCTTTCACCATCTCGACATTTCCAAGGTTTGCCCCAATTCGAACCATATCCCGTGAGACCAATTTAGATTCTAATGGGAAAATATAACGATGTAAGCGATCAGGCACATCATCGCCTAAAGAGCGAAACACTGTCATTGAAACATGGGTATGTGTATTGATCAGACCCGGCATGACAATATCACCATCAACATCTAAGACTTTCTTCGCCTGATATTGTTTTTCCAATGCTTTATCACCGACAGCGACAATTTTATTGTCTTTTATCACCACTGTGCCTTCCTCATAAATATGCTTATCTTTATCCATCGTCAGCACTAAAGCATCCGTGATCATTAAATCTACGTTTTCAATTGCAAAAGCAGAGGAAGTAAATAAACCAAGGCTTGAAATTGCCGCAGCCAGTAAAGTGTTCTTAAAGCGCATAAACAGTCCTTATTTAAATGTATTTAAATCACAGTCTTGATTCGAGGATAGCATAAAACTGAACACGAGAGACAAACTCACTTCTTGTTAAAAAATCATAACGTTTCATTATCAAGATCATTAAATTTCATCATTAGACCTAATTTTTAAGATTGGATAAACTAAGCTCAATTCCACGACTCACAATTGTACGATTTACTAGAGCGAGAAACTTATGAGCAAAAATTTATTTACGCCGATTAAACTTGGTCAACGTGAACTTTCTAACCGCATCGTGATGCCGCCAATGACGCGCTCACGTGCAAGCAACCCTGAAAAAGCAGCAACAGATATCATGGCGACTTACTACGCACAACGTGCAAGCGCTGGCCTGATTGTGGCAGAAGGCACCCAAATCAGTGAAATGGGTCAAGGTTATGCGTGGACACCGGGCATCTATAGCCCTGCGCAAATCGCAGGTTGGAAAAAAGTAACGGACGCCGTGCATCAAGAAAATGGCGTGATCTTTGCTCAGCTTTGGCACGTTGGTCGCGTCACCCACCCTGACAACATTGGTGGCAAGCAGCCTATTTCATCATCAAGCATTCAAGCAAAAGGTGTCAACGTCTTTGTTGATAACAATGGCGTGACTGATTTCGTGCAAACTGCGCTGCCACGTGAAATGACCCATGACGATATCAAACAAGTGCTTGGCGAATATCATCAAGCGGCGAAAAATGCCATCGAAGCAGGCTTTGATGGGGTTGAACTGCACGCTGCCAATGGCTATTTAGTCAATCAATTTATTGACTCAGAGGCAAATAACCGTACCGACGAATATGGCGGCTGCCTTGAAAACCGCTTACGTTTTTTAAACGAAGTGGTTGCAACCCTAGTTGACGCTGTGGGCGCAGACAAAGTTGGTGTACGTTTAGCGCCATTTACCACACTTAACGGCACAGTGGATGCGACGCCACTCGAAACTTATGTTGGCGCAGCCAAAGCCTTGAATAAACACAATATTGCTTACCTGCATATTGCAGAAGTCGATTGGGAAGATGCGCCAGATACGCCCGTTGAATTTAAGCAACAAGTGCGTGAGTCATTTGATAATGTTTTAATTTACGCAGGTAAATATGACGCAGAAAAAGCCCAAGCCGCACTTGATGCAAACTATGCAGATATGATTGGCTTTGGTCGTCCGTTTGTGGCAAATCCAGACTTACCTAGTCGTATTCAAAATGGTTATCCGCTTGCTGCGCACGATCCTGACACCCTATTCGGCGGTCAAGAAAAAGGTTTGATTGATTACCCTGTGTATCAAAAATAACCACAGTTTTTGCAATATTTATTTTAAGCCTTGAAAGATTAGATTTTGAGGCTTTTTGAGTCTATGTTAAATTTAGCCTTGATCATTTATATTAAAGGTAAATTCATGCATGGACTCAATTTAAAACCCACGCTTATTGCTATTACGCTCACCCTCATCCTCTGGTTTTTAATCCCCGCACCTGCAGGACTTGAACCACACGCTTGGCACCTGCTCGCCCTTTTTGTTGGCACAATTGCTGCGATTATCGGCAAAGCTATGCCCATTGGCGCTATTTCTATTCTTGCCATCACTTTAGTTGCGCTCACAGGTGTGACCAATCCAGATAGCCCAAAGGCTGCAATGAATGATGCGATCAGCGGCTTTTCCAACTCTTTGATTTGGCTTATCGGGATCTCGATTTTAATCTCTAAAGGTCTTTCTAAAACTGGTCTTGGGAATCGCATCGGCTATTTGTTTATTTCTCTATTTGGTAAAAAAACCCTCGGCATTGGCTACTCACTTGCATTTTCAGAGCTCACCATTGCGCCCATCACGCCAAGTAATACAGCGCGTGGCGGCGGCATTATGCACCCTATTATGCGCTCAATTGCCGATAGTTTTGATTCAAAAGGTGATGATCCGAGCCGCAAAAAGCTTGGCGAATACCTAGCCCTTGTGAATTACAATGCCAACCCCATTACCTCAGCTATGTTTATCACGGCGACGGCCCCTAACCCTTTAATCGTCAGTTTAGTCGCTAAAGGCATTGATCCTAGCATTGAAATTTCTTGGATGATGTGGGCATTGGCTGCATTTGTCCCCGGTATGGTTGCGTTAATTGTTATGCCCCTAGTGCTCTACTGGCTTTTCCCACCAGAGCTAAAGCAAACCCCTAATGCAAAGTCGTACGCGAAAGAAAGGCTTACAGAATTAGGCGCCATCAGCCGAGATGAAAAGATCATGCTGTGTGTGTTTGGTTTATTGCTACTACTTTGGGCTGGGATCCCTGCTCTCATATTAGGAGACGCATTTGCTGTTGATTCCACCGCAGTCGCCTTTTTAGGTTTAAGTATTTTGCTTATTACTGGCGTTTTAACTTGGGATGACATCTTAAAAGAGAAAGCCGCATGGGATACCATCGTCTGGTTTGCTGCGCTTGTAATGATGGCAAGTTTCTTAGGCAAACTTGGTGTGGTGGGTTGGTTTTCCGATGTGATTCAAACCTCTATCAGTCATTTAGGTTTAAGTTGGCTGAGCGCGTGTGCCTTACTTGTCGCGGTTTATTTTTATAGTCACTATTTCTTTGCCAGCACCACAGCGCATATCACAGCCATGTTTGGCGCCTTTTTAGCAGCAGGGATTGCTTTAAATATTCCGCCGCTTTATTTAGCATTAATTTTAGCTGGCGCCTCTTCGCTCATGATGTCATTGACCCACTATGCAACTGGCACAGCGCCGATTGTTTATGGTAGTGGTTATGTTCCATTAGGCACTTGGTGGAAAGCAGGCTTTATCATGAGTATTGTCAACCTTGCGATCTGGGGCGTGGTCGGCAGTCTTTGGTGGAAAGTACTTGGCTATTGGTAAGCGCCTTACCCCTTAAATGTAATAAAGCCCAATATGCGAATTCATACATATTGGGCTTTTTAATACTTATATTATAAAGAATATTCAAATATAAAGAATATCTTTATAAGAAGTGGAATGTCGCACTTGCGCTGTAGTTATCAACGTCGTGGTGATCAAAGCCAAAGTTTGTGTACGCAACACCAAGTGAAAGGTTATCAAGTAGGAACCACTCAACACCTGCGCCATACATCAAGTCATAACCATCATCATCGTCCTGACCACCGTCGATATCATACTTGTTGACGCCAACTTTACCGTAAAGGTGAACCGGGCCAAGATCAATGCTCGGTTTCATCGCAGCGTAAACCGTCGTTAAGTCGCCACCATTTGCATCGCCAAGATCCCAGAAACCAGCTTCTAGACCGATAATAGGCAGAATACCTGTACCAATATGGAAACCATACGCAGTTTCGCTATCGCCATGCTTTTGATCCGAATCAGCGATACCGATGTTACCACCGGCATATAACCAAGAATCCGCCATTGCAACATGGCTTGCACCAAGAAGCGCGACTGCAAGAAGAGTTTTTTTCAACATGTGTTTAGTCCTTTTTGCCCAATTTATTACATACCATTGTAATCTTAAGCACAGTTCATCAAAATGTGGGCTTGATATTTGCCTAATACTAGCCAAAAATCAAGCCAATTTACTTTTATTTATCAAAATTTTACAAACAAAAACATTATATCTGATTTACGCACAAAGCTTAATCAAACATTGTTTTATTTATAATCACCTTCATTTTCAAAGTGATTAAACAGCATCAATCGCCTGCAAAATACGTTTATCGGACACAGGATACGGTGTGCCCAATTGCTGCGCAAAGTAACTGACGCGCAGCTCTTCAATCATCCAGCGAATCGCTTTCACTTCATCAGGCACCACCGCGCCTTTTGGCACTTTATTTAACAGTCCCTTATAGCTTTCGGTGACGCTTTCAATTTTAAGCATTTGTAATCTATCTTTATTTGGGTCGATTGGCAGCTTCTCCATACGACGTTCAATCGCTTTCATATAACGCAAGATATCAGGCAGTTTTTGCCAACCGCAGTCGGTCGCAAAGCCTTTATAAATGAGCCCTTCCATCTGCGCTTTGATGTCTGAGAGTGCAAACGCCATGGTAAAATCAACCTTGCCTTTAAGCTTTTTGCTGATATTAAAGGCCGTGGTTAAAATCGCTTCCACTTGTTTAGCGATTT
Organism: Vibrio sp. KMM 9700; assembly: GCF_058545285.1. Classification (NCBI taxonomy): domain Bacteria; kingdom Pseudomonadati; phylum Pseudomonadota; class Gammaproteobacteria; order Vibrionales; family Vibrionaceae; genus Vibrio; species Vibrio sp. KMM 9700. The sequence continues at coordinate 249,463 of NZ_CM178589.1, forward strand.
CGACAACCGTGTCCCCTAATTCAGCGCGCACATGCTCTTTCAGGGCTTCGAATTTCTCCGCTTCCCAAACCAAACCACCTTGCTCGCCGATAAGTTTATCAATCCCGCATGCGATGCAATCATCAATCAGATCTAAGACGCGACCATAAGGGTTAAAATATAACCCAAGCTTTGATTTGTTCGGCAGATTTGCATGCAAGTATTTCACTGGCGATGGCACATTGAGCAAAATTAAACGGCGTTGCCCTGCGCGCATCGCATCTTGTTGCGCGACTTCATTATCAAAGAGCTCAATCCCGACACTGTCTTTATTATCGACAATGGCAGGATATGCTTTGACTTCAAACCCGCCACGCTTTTGGGTATAAACTTGTGGCAGTTCGCCAAAGCTCCAAGTATGCAGATCTTTTTGCTCGATATCATCATCCGCGACTTGAGATAAGGTCTCTTGCACCTTGTCTTTAAGCGAATCTTTGAGCTCATATAAATCTTTGTTTTCTTTAAGTTTACGGTTTCGATGATCGACTGCTCTAAAGGTAATTTTTAAATGCTCTGGGACTTGCTCAAGCTGCCAATCTTCACGCAGCACTTCTACACCCGTCATGCGGCGCAGCTCTTTTTCTAGGCTATCAAGCAGCGGTGCTTCCAACGGGGTGACGCGTGCTAAAAATGCATCGGCGTAGTTTGGCGCTGGCACAAAGTTACGACGCAAACTCTTTGGCAATGACTTAATTAAAGCGACAACTAGCTCATGGCGCAGCCCCGGAATTTGCCAATCAAAGCCAACCGGCTCAACTTGGTTAAGCACTGGCAGCGGCAGATGCACAGTCACACCATCGTTATCTTCACCCGGCTCAAATTGATAGCTTAATTTGAGTTTAAGCTTATCTTGGTGCCAAAAGTTTGGATAATCGAGATCCGTGACATGGCTAGCATCGCCTTTAAACAGCATGTCTTTTTCAAAGTTAAGCAGATCTGGGTTTTCGCTGCTGGCTTTCTTCCACCAAGAGTCAAAATGACGGCCAGACACCACTTCAGTGCCCACCCGTTGATCATAAAAATCAAACAAATCATCATCATCTACCAAAATATCGCGGCGACGGGATTTATGCTCCAGATCTTCAACCTCTTTGAGCAGCTGACGGTTTTGTTTGAAGAAGCTATGCTTGGTTTCCCATTGCCCTTCGACCAAGGCGCTGCGAATAAAGAGTTCACGACTCACGCTCGGATCGATGGCGCCATAGTTAACCAAGCGTTTTGGCACGATCGGCAAACCATATAAGGCCACTTTTTCATATGCCATGACAGCAGCGCGTTTACGTGACCAATGCGGCTCACTGTAACTGCGTTTAACTAAGTGCGCAGCAAGCGGCTCAATCCATTCTGGTTGAATTTTAGCGACAATGCGTCCCCAAAGTTTGGAGGTTTCAACCAACTCGGCGCTGATAATCAATTTCGGCTGCTTTTTAAATAAACCTGATGCTGGGAAGATATGAAAGCGAGCATTACGCGCGCCTTGATAATCATTCTTCTCTTGATCTTTGATCCCGATGTGCGACAGCAAACCAGATAAAAGCGCCGTATGCACTTGATTATAATTGGCTTCTTGGCTATTGAGTTTATAGTCCAACTCACGCATCACTTGATGGACTTGAAAATACACATCCTGCCATTCACGAATACGCAAATAGTTTAAATACTCTTGCTTGCACTGTTTTCTAAACTGATTGCCAGAGAGCTCTTTTTGCTGCTTTTTAATGTAATTCCAAAGATTTACAAAAGTTAAAAAGTCAGAGTCTTCATGGAAGAAACGGCGATGCTTATCATCACTGCTTTGCTTTTTATCCGATGGACGCTCACGCGGATCTTGAATCGATAACGCTGAGGTGATCACCATTATCTCATGCAAGCAGCCAATTTTTGCGCCTTCGAGCACCATACGCGCAAGTCTTGGATCGATTGGTAAACGTGACAATTCACGTCCCATCTTAGTAAGGCGTTTTTTCGGATCTTTGGCATTTGGATTAATCGCGCCAAGCTCTTCTAACAGACGCACGCCATCTTGAATATTGCGTTTATCTGGGGCTTCAACAAATGGGAACGCACCAATATCACCAAGCCCGAGCGCCGTCATTTGCAAAATAACTGACGCTAAGTTGGTGCGCAAAATTTCAGGATCGGTAAACTCAGGACGCGCGTTAAAATCATCCTCAGAATAAAGGCGAATACAGATACCTGCGGCAACACGACCACAACGGCCTTTACGCTGGTTGGCGCTGGCTTGGGAGATTGGCTCAATCGGCAGACGCTGCACCTTGGTGCGGTAACTATAACGGCTAATACGCGCTGTCCCCGGATCGATCACATATTTGATCCCCGGTACCGTCAATGAGGTTTCCGCGACGTTAGTTGCGAGCACAATTCTGCGCCCAGAATGCGGCTGGAAGATTTTGTTTTGCTCACCAGCAGACAATCTGGCATACAAGGGTACAACTTCCGTATCACGCAGCTTATGCTTAACCAAAGCATCATGGGTATCACGAATTTCGCGCTCACCATTCATAAAGATCAAGATATCACCAGGGCCTTCATCGGCAAGCTCATCCACCGCATCTAGAATGCCTTCGATTTGATCTTTTTCAGCGCTGTCATCCTCCCCGCCAAGTGGACGATAGCGGGTATCCACTGGGTATGTGCGCCCAGAGACTTCTATCATCGGCGCCATTTGCTTGGTTTTGACATCGCTAAAATGCTTGGCAAAACGCTCTGGATCGATTGTTGCTGAGGTAATAATAACTTTTAAATCAGGACGTTTTGGCAGCAGCTCTTTTAAATAACCCATGATGAAGTCAATATTTAAGCTGCGTTCGTGCGCTTCATCGATAATAATTGTATCATATTGATTTAAATAGCGATCATGACCGATTTCTGCCAATAAGATACCGTCTGTCATGAGTTTGATTTGAGTATCATCGCTGATTTGATCGTTAAAGCGGACTTTATAACCGACAATCGAACCAAGTTCGGTTTGCATTTCACTTGCAATACGGCTGGCCACCGAACGCGCAGCTAAACGTCTTGGCTGGGTATGGCCAATTAAACCAGCTTTACCGCGGCCAAGTTCGCTACAAATTTTTGGCAACTGAGTAGTTTTACCCGAGCCCGTTTCACCCGCAATAATCACTACTTGGTGATTGGCAATCGCTTCTTTAATTTCATCACGCTTTTGCGATACCGGCAGATCTTCTGGGTATTCAATATGAATCGGCTTTTGAATGCGATTTTGCAGCGTCATCATAGATTTTGCCATATCAAAGGCAATTTCATCAAACACCGCTTGTCTTGCGGCTGGCTTTTTAATTTTTGCGGCGCCAGAGATACGCTTGCTGAGGCGAAAGCGATCACGCTGCATGCAATCTTTGAGCGCTTTGCGTAGACTTTGCGGCGTATTTTGTTGTGCTTGAGGCATATCTTTCGATTGCGCTTGAGAGTCGCCTTGCTGCTGCGATGGCACTTGCGTATCTGGTTTGGGATGAGATGACTGCTTAGGGGATGATGAATGCGTCAAAGTGTGTCCTGTCAAATCTAAATATAAAAGTAAATTGCCCATAGAATAGCATATTCCCCTCTTCTAATGGTACCCTAATGCTTGTTTCCATATACTTAGGAGTGCACTTATGTTTAGCAAAATTAAAACCTTTTTCGATTCTGTCTCAGAGCAACTGAGCCAAGATGCGAAACCTGCGATGGATCCTAAACCTGCGATTGCTGCGCTCTTATGCCAAGTCACCCAAGCCGATCACAAGGTTGAAGACGCTGAAAAAAGCGCCATGGTGCATCAGCTATGTGGCCTACTCTCAATTGAAGCGCCAGAAGCCCAAGCCCTTATTGACACGGCATTAGTTGAAGCGGAGCAAGCCACATCTGTGTATCAGTTTACCGATGAGCTGCGCGATTTGTCTTACGAACTGCGCTTTGATTTGATTGAATCCATGTGGCAAGTTGCCTTTGCCGACAATGAATTAGACCCGATTGAAGAAGCTGTGATCCGTAAAGCCGCTGAGCTTTTATATGTTGATCATCATGACTTTATTCGTGCTAAACTAAAGGTTACAGGGCAATAAGACGCGCCCTTTTTTAAGACTTTATTTATTTTTAGGCCAAAGACAACACCTATGACCCAATCACAGCCAAGCTTTTTCTTTTTTGATTACGAAACTTGGGGCGTGAGCCCAGCCAAGGATAGACCCTGCCAATTTGCTGGCATTCGCACCGATATGGATTTTAATATCATAGGTGAGCCGCAAGTCTTCTATTGCCAAGTGCCAACGGACTATTTACCCAATCCAGAAGCCTCATTGATTACGGGCATTACGCCGCAAAAAGCCAATCAAGAAGGCTTGCCGGAATATGAGTTTATCGCCAAAATTCATGCGCAAATGGCAATGCCAAACACCATCACCCTTGGTTATAACAATATTCGTTTTGATGACGAAGTGACCCGTTATACCTTGTATCGTAATTTCTATGATCCTTACGCTTGGGCATGGCAAAATGGCAACTCACGTTGGGATTTACTCGATGTGATGCGCACCTGCTATGCGCTGCGCCCAGATGGTGTCAACTGGCCTGAAAACCAAGATGGTATGCCAAGTTTTAAACTTGAACACCTCTCCAAAGCCAATGGGATTGCGCATGAAAATGCCCATGATGCGATGGCAGATGTGATTGCAACCATTGAAATGGCGAAAAAACTCAAAGCCGCGCAGCCAAAACTGTTCAACTACTTACTTAGCATGCGTGATAAGAAAAAGCTCGCTGAGCTGATTGACATTGTCAATCTCACGCCGCTAGTGCATGTTTCAGGCATGTTTGGTGTGGCGCGCTCAAATATTAGCTGGATTGTGCCGATTGCCTGGCACCCAACCAATAAAAATGCAGTGATTGTGATTGATCTAGCCAAAGATCCACGTCCTCTATTTGAGCTAACTAGCGAGCAAATTCAACAGCGTTTATATACCAAGCATGAGGATCTCGCGCCAGATGAGTTGCCTATCCCTGTCAAATTAGTGCATTTAAATAAATGTCCAGTGTTGGCGCCAGCGAAAACTTTAACCGCTGAAAATGCAGCCAACTTAAATGTGGACCGAGAAGCTTGCCTAGCAAACTTAAAGCTTATCAAAGCCAATCCGCAAATACGTGAAACCTTGGCTGATGTATTTTTACAAGAGCGTGATTTTGGCGAAAATACTGATGTCGATACCCAGCTGTATGAGGGTTTCTTTAATCCAAGCGATCGCAAGACTATGGATCTTATCCGTGAAATGTCGCCAGAAAAACTAGCGATTTTTGAGCCAAATGTCGCAGATGAGCGAATTGCCCCACTTTTATTTCGCTACCGTGCGCGTAATTTCCCGCACACATTAAGCGAGAGCGAGATGCAAAAGTGGCAAGCTCATTGTCAAGATTATTACGCCTCGCACTTAGATTCATACATGCTCAATTTAGAAAACCTTGTGCATGAACATGAATCAGATGAGCGCAATATGAAACTTCTCAAAGCCATGTATGATTATGTCGTCAGCATTGCTTCTTAAACTGAAACCTATTGGCGGTAAATTTCAGATTTATATTTGATTTAGATCTCGAAGTTTATCGCCAAAAAGCGCATAATGATCACAATTTTTGATAATTACCGTCATTTTTTGAATCCGTGACAAGGCGTTCATTATGTTAGCTAAACTTCTCAATTACCTCATTTCCGCTGCTCTGATCATGCTCTGCTTATGGGCAGGCAATGGTATCCAACACTTCTTCGGATTATCGGTTCCAGGCAGCGTCTTTGGCATGATTTTACTCTTTCTTTTACTCGCCACAGGGATTGTCAAAGTCCAATGGGTAGAAGCTTCTTCGCAGCTGTTGATCCGCTATATGATCATCCTCTTTGTGCCAATAAGTGTTGGCCTGATGACCCATTTTGGTACCTTAATCGATAATGCAGTCCCTATTTTTGCCGCCTCTGTCGGCGCAAGCATTATCGTCTTAGTCGTTTTGGCTTTAATTTTAGATCGCGTGTTAAAGGAGAAGTAAGATGTGGGTTGTATTAACATTTGTGGTCTTTTTTGCCGTACGCGCCTTGGCTCAAAAACTCAAGCACCCGCTGGCAAACCCGTTATTGCTTAGCATTTTAATTATCATCCCTTTTTTGATGGCGCTCGATGTGCCATATGAAACCTATTATGCGCAAAATGATTGGATGACTTTCTTACTTCAACCTGCGGTGGTCGCACTTGCCTACCCTTTGTATGAGCAATGGCCACAAGTCAAATCCAATTGGCAGATTATTTTACTCGCATGTGGTGTGGGCAGCTTTTTATCTATGTTTACCGCCGGCACCATTGCGGTTGTGCTCCATGCTGAACCGCACTTGGTGGCAAGTTTATTAGGAAAATCTGTGACCACACCGATTGCGATGGAAGTGGCTAAAGGTCTTGGCGGCGAGCCTGCGATTGCGGCGATTTTAGTCTTGATTGTGGGCGTGTTTGGCGCGGTCTGCGCCTACCCTATTTTTGATATGCTAAAAATCAAACACCCGATTGCCCGCGGCCTAACCATGGGCACTGTCTCACACGCACTTGGCACCGCAACTTGCGCAGAGAAAAATCCGCAAGATGCTGCATTTAGCTCATTGGCGCTGGTGATGTGCGGTATTATCACTTCAATCCTTGCGCCATTTATGTATGCTTATTGTCAGTTTTTACAAAGCATCTTAGGTTAATTTTCTATTCCAGCAGAAATGGTTTCAACACAAAAAAGCAGATCCTCAAGATGACAGGATCTGCTTTTTAATTTTTATCAATATAAGTACGACGTCAGCTATTATTGAGCTTATAATTTTAAAAAATCACGTACGCGCTGTGAGTCGGGATCTGTAAAGAATTTACTTGGGCCGCACTTTTCAATCAAAATCCCTTTATCCAGAAATACAACTTGGCTTGAGACTTGACGTGCAAACTCCATTTCATGGGTTACCACAACCATGGTATAGCCCTCTTGTGACAGCTGCTTCATCACTTGCAATACCTCTTCGACAAGTTCTGGGTCAAGCGCTGACGTTGGCTCATCAAATAAAAGTACTTCTGGCTCCATTGCCAAAGCTCTCGCAATTGCAACGCGCTGCTTTTGACCGCCAGAGAGCATACTTGGGTAGCTCTCAAGTTTATGCGACATGCCCACTTTTTCAAGCTGCACTTCTGCCATAGATTGCGCCTCTTGACGCGACATTTTTCGAACGTGGATAAGCGCTTCCATCACATTTTGCTTAACGGTTAAATGTGGCCATAAGTTAAAGCTTTGAAAAACCATCCCAATGCGTTGTCGAATTTGTGCTAATTGCTTATATTTCATTGGCTTTTTAGTCTTATCATCGACACCAATTCGCGAGTCCCCTAACATGATTTTGCCACGTTCAGGTTGCTCTAACCAGTTCATACAACGTAATAAGGTTGATTTACCCGAGCCCGAAGATCCTAAGATACTCACGACTTCGCCAGAATAAATATCTAAGTTGATATCACGTAGCACTTCAATCCCATCAAATTGCTTAGAGAGCTTTTGTATCGACAAAATTGGCGCTTGCGCTGTTTCCTTAACAGGTGCGGGCGAAAATGGGGTCACTGTCGCCATATCAAGCTCGGCTTCCATTGCTAAGTCTTGAGCATTTGTTGCTGGCTTTTGAATACTAGATGAATTAAGCATAATTAAGTCCTTTTTGCTGCGCTTTGATGCTGATACGTTTAATGACTAATTCAACCGCTAAACTTATTAACCAATATAAAGCAATCGCCACAACAAAGGCTTTCATTGGGATAAAGTAAGTCGATTGCACACTGTTGGCTGCTGCTGTGATTTCAGCCACTGTGATGATGCTCAAAAAAGCCGTATCTTTTAAACAAATAATCAATTGGTTGGCGATTAAAGGGAGTGAACGTAAACACACATTGGGCAAGATAATCCGCAAAAATATTTTGTATTGGCTAAATCCGCACGCATGCGCCGCTTCGATATAACCTGGGTCTAAACTTTTTCGAACCCCACGGAAAATCTCACAAAAATACATGCTGTGATAGAGACACAATGAAAGTAACCCAGCTTCAAATGCATCCATACGCACGCCAACTTGTGGCAAGCCGTAATAAAACAGATAAACCAAGATTAAAAAAGGAATGGTACGGATGATGTTAATCATTCCTTGGATCAGATATTTAAAAACAGGCCTTGCCCGCTCTAGGCGATACAAGAGCACAAATCCGATAATAAAACTGATGATTGATGCAACGACAAAAAGTACTAAGGTCGTCAAAAACCCATCAATAAAGATCTCTCTTTGTCCCCAAATCGTTTCCCATTGGCTCATGATATTCTCCTTAGCTCGATATATAACTTGCGCGTTTCTCTGCGATGGCTTGCAGTTTTACAAACAAGCTAATGATCAGCATATAAATGAGACCAGCCCATAAGATAGGCGTTAACGCATCATAGGTCACGGCTGAAATCCGATTGGTCACACGGGTTAAATCGACCACACCTAAGACAGCAATCGCGGGGCTGCCTTTGATTAAAAAAGACATTTCATTGACTAAAGCTGGCAGGCTTAAAATCCACATTTGCGGGAACATGATGCGGCGAAAATATGTTAAGCGACTCATGCCTAAGGTTTGCGCGGCTTCAATTTGCCCTGTTGAGAAGTTTTCTAATGCATTGCGCCAGATTTCTGCATTAAAGGCTGCTGTGTTTAAAGTCAGCGCTAAAATAGCTGTATATTCTTTATCTAGGTTAATCCCAAAGCTTGGAAAGGTAAGAAAGATAAATAGAGCTAATGTGATAAGTGGTGTCGCACGAGTACCACTAATATAAATAGCTAAAATTTGGTCAATAATTGGTATTTTGAGCATTCGAATTAATGCAATGATTAATCCTGCAATCACACCAATGATAATTGAAATCAAACATATCCAAGTCGTCGTCCAAGCACCTTGGAATAATTGTTGCCATGCGTACTCATCCATACGTGCCTCCTGCTTCCTGCTTCCTGCTTCCTCACTAAGGCTATGACAACAAAGCGCTATTGCCATAGCCTAAGCTGTCGTTATTTCACCATGGTTAATTCTTTATATTGGCTTTCAGAGGTAATTGCTTCGCTTGGTAGCGTCTCAAAAGACTCACCAAACCATTTTTCTTGTAGCTCAGCCAAGCGCCCAGTCTCTTTTAAGTGATTAAAAAACTCAGTTAGATAAGCCAGTAATTCAGGATTGTTTTTTGGAACCGGCCAAGACACAAAGCCTGGACCACTGACTGCAAAACCTTTTTTAAATAGATCAGGTTTGGCTTTCACGACATCATTGACAGAAATGATACTGTTAATCACATAGTCAAGGCGGCCATTTGCAAGATCAGCATAGGCTTCAGGATAAGATTGATATTCAACAACTTTGCCTAAAGATTTACCTTTTGCTTCTAACATGGTTTTGAGTTCAGGTAGACGCTCTAACAAGGCACTGCCTGCTTGCAAACCAACGACTTTGTTATCTAAGTCTTCAAGTGAGTTAATGCTGTCATCATCTGCGCGAGCGACAAAAAAATGTTGCGCAGAAGCAATTGGTGGGGTGAAATTGAAAATATTTAAACGTGCGGGAGTAATAATGGCGCCGGTTAAAGCTAAGTCATATTGACCGGCGGAAACGGATGCAAGCAAGCCCGTCCAAGGTAGAATATCTTGCTCGACTTTAAACTTTTCGCCGCTATAAGTTTTTAATTCATCGAGTAAATCTTTGTTAATCCCTGAAGGCTGACCTTTATCAATAAAGTTAAAGGGTGCATAGTTATCTTCCGTCGCGACTTTTAGCACACCACTCGATTCTATATCGGGTAAGTCTTGCGCTTGAGTAAAGCTTGCGACACTCGCACACACAGTCAGGGTGGCACCTAAAATCCAACGCGTCATTAATTTTGATTTGTTCATCACAAGTTCCTTCTATGATTGTTGTGTGAACCATCATATGTCGGACTTGTTCACTGCCATAGAGCCAGTTATAACTCAAAAGTGTGACAGTCATTTTTGTGGTCATTGGATTAAATTCTCAGCCTGAAAAAATTACATAGTTTAAGGCATAACAATCAAAACGACTGATTTAAAATAAAAAGATGTTTATAAAGGCAATCGATTGGTATCACATTATATGGGAATTATTCTTATATTTTCATATCAATATTTGCGCTATCCCATTATTATTAATAACAATAAAGCTGCATAGCCAAGGACTTATTATGTATAAAAGTGTCGAACAAGCCATTACTCAACTCCCAACGGCAATTCAAGATGATTTAAATACAATCTTGATGCAAAAAGGCATTTCAGCGCACCTTACTGCCGATCAATATCAAACCTTGCGAGAGAAGTCAGGCTTAACTGACTCCGAGTTTAAATTAGCCCTCCTGCCGCTCGCGGCAAGCTTCGCATTTACCCCGATTTCAAAGTTTAATGTTGGCGCTATCGTGCAAGGCGTCTCAGGTAATGTTTATTTTGGCGCAAATATGGAGTTTACAGGCGTGCAGCTTGGTCAAACTATTCATGCAGAGCAGTCTGCGATTAGCCATGCGTGGATGTGCGGTGAACTTGGGATCACAGACATCACGATTAACTACACCCCTTGCGGACATTGTCGCCAGTTTATGAATGAACTCATTCATGCTGATAACTTAAAGATTCAGTTACCTGAACGTGATGCGATGTCACTTAGCCAGCTCTTGCCTGAATCTTTTGGGCCTAAAGATCTCGATATTGCGAAACGTTTGATGGACAACCAACGTATTAATTGCTCTCTTGAAGGGGTCTCAACAGATATTGCGCTTGCCATTGAAGCTTTAAATATGAGTCATGCACCTTATAGCCAAAACTATTCTGGGGTTGCTCTGCGAATGAAAGATGGTTGGATTGCCCAAGGCAGCTATGCCGAAAACGCAGCCTACAACCCAAGCCTGCCACCACTTCAAGTTGCGCTGAATATGACGCGTTTAGCTGGTTTTAGGTTTGAAGAAATCGCGCACGCTGCACTTGCCGAAGCTGCCAAAGCGCAAGTCAGTCATTTAGCAGCAACTCAAGCGGTGCTTGAAATGATAGACCCAGATATTCCACTGGAGTATGTGAGCCTATCCAAAGCCCATGAAGCAGATGATGCGGTAAGCATTTAATCGCTAAGCTTCTCCACAAAACAGCACTAGGTTTAAGCTTCAATCAACCAAACTTCTTCATGGAAGTGGCTTAAGCCTTGCTGAATGCGACGGTGATTTTGATCCGCAATATCTTGATGCAAACGCGTTATTTTCATGCCTTTAAATAATTCTTCGATTTCAGCTTGTGGCACGCTATACGGAGGGCCTTGCAACTGCTCTTGTGGGTAATCAAGGCTAATCAGTAAGATCTTGCCACCGGGTTTTAATACTGATTGCAGACGCTGGGCATATTGAACGCGGATCGCTTGCGGCAAGGCAATTAATGCGGCGCGATCATAGACAAGTTCATAGCTATCGAGTGGCGCAGTAAAAAAATCACCCGTGTAAATCGCCAGTTCATCAAATTCATACAAGGTATGTTGATTATTTAAAATAATCTCTTGCGGGGTATATAAGTGCTCAGCAAAAAAAGCGCGCACTGCTACTTGGCTCAGTTCGACCCCTGTTACGCTTTGGTGACGCTCTGCAAGATAAATTAAATCTTCACTCTTTCCGCACAATGGCACTAAGACTTTATCTTCTGGCTTTGGCTTGAGAGTTTGCCAAAATTGACTCAGCAGTGGATTGACATCTGATAGGTGAAATCCGATTTGGTTATTGGCCCATTTATTATGCCAAATTTCTTGGTCTTGCATCGTGTTACCTCATTATTAGTTTGCATCAAACTAGGATGCAACGGCGCTTATACTGATATCATTACGCAAAGACGCTCAAGCCATCCTTGGTCGCTATGACTTGCATATCCCTATGCAAGTAATCTTTGCTCCATTGATATCAGCACAATCCCCTCCACTCGTCCAGTCATGACCACTTCAGCTTTCAGCATGCATAAAAACAGTAAGTTTAGTTATCATCCCAAAACCATAAGTCATATAAACAAAAAAGACCGCACAAAAATGCAGTCTTAGTATTGCTTAGATTGAATCAAAAATTCGAAATTAATCTTCTTTTTTTAATAATTCAACCCGGGCTTTTAATTTTTGGCCTGGACGGAAAGTAACCACCCGGCGCGCTGAAATAGGGATATCTTCCCCTGTTTTCGGATTACGACCCGGTCTTTCACTTTTATCGCGAAGATCAAAGTTACCAAATCCAGAGAGTTTTACTTGCTCTCCGTCTTCTAAAGCTTTACGAATTTCTTCGAAAAAGACTTCTACTGTTTCTTTAGCATCACGTTTGGTAAACCCAAGTTTTTCAGATAGGCTTTCTGCTAAATCAGCCTTAGTGAGCGCCATATACACGTCCCTCAAGTTAATTACTTCACTGCAACATACAATGCCAATGCATCATCTTTGGATAAAACACCTTAAATGTGGATAAAAAACAACCAACATTTAGATTGTACGCCAACTATTTGATTTTAGCCAATTTCTTATTTTTATTGATTAATTCTGGCTAGTAAACCTTAATCAAAAGGATAAAAATGTTAACAAAATGTAGTACCAATCATACCACGTTCAAGCTATTAAAAAAATATCTAGCTTTACATAAAGTTAGCACTATTTTTTTAATATACCAATCTAAAAGTGAAAAAATAAAGCAAAATACGTCAATTTAAAGTAATTGAAATGATTGAGAATTTATTTTTGTGAGGTTAAACGAAAAATGAGGTAGGAAATCCACCTCATTTACACTTTTATTACAACTGATGTTTATTTCACCAAGTATAAATCTCGGGTATATCTGTTGTCTGATGCATTATCGACTGGGTAACCACCGACTTTTTGTGACTTCAACACAGAGCGTGTATAGAAATATACTGGCGCTGCTGGCATATTATCTGCAAAAATTTGCTCAGCCTGTTGGTAGTATTGCATACGCTTGGTTTCGTCTTTTTCAATCGCGGCATCGGTTAAGGCTTTGTCATATTCAGGGCTTGACCAACCGCCATAGTTTAGGCCATTAGACGCGAAGTAGCTCAAGAATGTTGAAGCTTCATTGTAATCTCCCACCCATGCATAACGCGCGACGCTAAAGTTTTTATTGCCAAGAGTTTGCAAGAAAGTCTTCCACTCTTGGTTGGCAATTTTCACCTTAATATGTGAGCCGAGTGCTTTTTTCCACATAGAAGAAACCGCGACTGCAATTTTCTTATGTGACTCACTCGTGTTATAGATGAGTTCAAACTCAAGTGGGTTGTCGGCATTAAAACCTGCTTCTTCAAGAAGTTTAGTCGCCTGCTCGTTACGCTCTGCTTGAGTCAGTTTACTCCAAGCTAATTCTGGAACATCAAAGCCTGCAACCGCTGGTGGTGTGTTGCTATACGCTGGCAACTGACCTTGACCTAAAATGCGCTGCGCGATAATGTCACGGTCAATCGCATAGCTTAAGGCTTTACGTACACGCACATCATCAAATGGTTTTTGCTGCAAGTTAAACAAATAATAATATGTGCCAAGCGATGGCATGGTTAAGAGCTCATCTGGGTAATCTTTTTTGATTTGCTTATATTGCTCAAGCGGGAAGGTCCAAGTGATATCAATTTCGCCAGTGCGGAAGCGGTTATACTCAGCGTTTTGATCATCAATGGGTAAATATGTGACCTTGTTAATCACAGTTTTCGCATTGTTCCAATATTTCTCATTGCGCACCATCTCAAGTTTTTCATTGACCACCCAATCACTTAAAGTGTAAGCACCACTCACAACAATATTTTCAGGTTTGGTCCACGCATCACCGAACTTATCAATCACAGCTTTTGGCACAGCAAAGGTTGATGGGTGGGTTAAGGTTTTAAGAAAATATGGACGCGGGCTTTCGAGCGTGACTTCAAGGGTTTTGTCATCAATGGCTTTGACTGCAAGCGTTTCTGGTTTCGCCTCGCCTTTAGTAACGGCAGCTGCGCCCTTCACCCCAGCAGTTTCTAGATACCATGAATAACTTGAGCCAGTATTTGGATCAACCAAGCGGCGCATGCTGTAGACAAAATCTTGGGCTGTAATTGGCGAGCCATTGGACCACTGCGCATCACGCACTTTAAAGGTATACACAAGGCCATCATCCGACACTGTCCAAGACTCTGCCAAGGCTGGGATCACATCCCCTTTTAAGTCTTCCGTCACTAGGCCATCAAACATGTCACTGATCGCCGCCGAGCTTGAAGTATCGGAAGTTTTGGTTGGATCAAGCGTTGGGACTTCAGTTCCTATGCCGCGCACTAGATCTTGATTTTCAGCCAAGGTCACTCCGGCTGGCACTTCTGCGGCAACGCTTACGCCTGCAAATAACGGCGCAGCCAATGCAATGCTTGCTGCCAAAAGTGTTTTATTTAGGTTTTTCAATTTCATACTATCCTTAGCTCCTTTTCCATATAAAAAATCCTTCTATATTTCAAGATACCCTAAGTCTCAGTTAAAACACAAGTTTTTCAATCAATTCGACATTTTTTAGACATAAAAAAACGCTGCCCCAAATTGAAGCAGCGTTAAAAATATTATATATAACTCTTATAGACTTGAGTCACTCACAAGCGTTCCAAAATAATGCGAATATTGTGAGTGATTCAACTATAACCAAGTTATATTAATCGCGTAATTGCGCATCATAAGTTGATGTCACTTTTGCAAGCACAGCGTCGACACAGCCGCTAATGTCTGCATCTTCAAGCGTGCGCTCATCAGACTGAAGCACAAGTGCAATCGCAAGGCTCTTCTTGCCTTCTTCAACGCCTTTACCTTGGTAAACATCAAAGAGTTTGGCATCTTTAAGAAGTGGCGTTTCAGCGCTTAGACACGCAGCAACGACATCACCACTTGCTAATGACTCATCCACAACCAATGCGATATCACGACGGTTTGCAGGGAACTTAGACACAGTCACAGCTTCTGGCAATTCGCGTGTATTAATTGCATCCCATTGGATTTCAAAGATAATTGTGCGACCGTTTAAGCCAAACTTACGCTCAAGCTCTGGGTGAACCGTACCGATCACGCCCACTTCTTTGCCATCAAGGATGATTGCTGCTGCTTGCCCTGGGTGCAGTGCTGGGTGCTTGGTTGCGCTAAATTGATATGCGCCTGCATTTGCCGTTAGCTCAAGCGCAGCTTCTAAATCACCTTTTAGATCAAAGAAATCAACTGTATTCGTTTCTAGTGACCAATGCTCTTCAGATTTAGTGCCTGCAATCACGCCGGCTAACATCATTTCTTGACGAATGCCATTTTCCGCTGATGCATCAGGAGTGAAACGTAGGCCTGACTCAAACAGACGAACACGCGGCTGCTGACGTTTTTGGTTATAAGCAACTGTATTTAAAAGACCTGTCATTAGGCTTAAACGCATGGCAGACATATCGGCAGAAATTGGGAATGGCAAGATTAATGCATCCACTTCTGGCACGATTAGTTTTTGCTGCTCAGGCTCAACAAAGCTATAGGTCACAGCTTCGTGATAACCACGATCAACAAACAAATCACGCACGCGTTTTAGCGGCAAGTTTGCTTCTTTGTGTGTATTCATAGTTAACGCGGCAACTGGCGCTTGATTTGGAATATTGTCATAACCATAGATACGGCCAACTTCTTCAATCAAATCTTGCTCAATCGCAATATCAAAACGCCAGCTTGGTGAAACGGCTGACCAACCTGTATCGGTTGTGCTCACTTCACAGCCAAGACGAGTAAGGATATCTAACACATCCGCATCTTCGATATGGTGACCAAGGAGCGAGTCAAGTTTGCTGCGGCGCAGTTCAACTTTGTTTGCTGTTGGTAGATTTGCAGTGTTTTCAGCGCGTGCGATTGGCGCAACGTCGCCACCACAAATTTCAACCAGTAACGCAGTTGCGCGCTCAATAGCCGCTTCTTGCAGTGTATAATCCACACCACGCTCAAAACGTAGTGATGAATCTGTGTGTAGACCATAGCTACGCGCACGGCCACGGATTGCGTCCGGTGCAAAGAATGCTGATTCAAGTAAAATATCTTGCGTTTCAAGCGTCACGCCTGAGTCTTGACCACCAAAGATACCTGCAATCGCAAGTGCTTTGTTTTGATCGGCAATCACAAGTGTGTCAGCATTAAGTTTGGCTTCGTTGCCATCAAGGAGGGTTAAGGTTTCGTCTTGATTTGCCATACGAACCACAATGCCACCTTCAACTTTTGACAAGTCAAATGCGTGCATTGGTTGGCCTTGCTCTAACATCACAAAGTTTGTGATATCGACAACAGGATCGATCGAGCGAATACCACTGCGACGCAGTTTTTCTTGCATCCAAAGTGGTGTCGTTGCATTGACATTTACGCCACGGATCACGCGTGAAAGGTAACGTGGGCAAGCGTTGTCTGCTTGAAGATCGATAGATACTGTGTCTTCGATGCTGCTTGCAACCGGTGTGATTTCTGGGTAAGTCACGTCAAGACGATTCAATACACCCACTTCACGACCAAGACCACGTAGGCTAAAGCAATCCGCGCGGTTTGCCGTTAAGTCCACATCGATCATTTTATCTTTCAAAGAAAGGTATGACTTAAAGCATTTACCAAGCGGCGCATCTTCAGGCAACTCTAAAATGCCGTCTGACTCCACATCAATGCCAAGCTCTGAGAATGAACACAGCATACCGTGTGAAGGTTGACCACGCAGTTTTGCTTTTTTGATTTTAAAATCGCCTGGCAGTGTAGCGCCAACGGTTGCAACGGCAACTTTTAAGCCTTTACGGCAGTTTGGCGCGCCACAAACGATATCAAGCAACTCTTCTGCGCCGATATCTACTTTCGTCACGCGAAGTTTGTCAGCGTCAGGGTGTTGCTCACACTCAACCACTTGACCAATTTTTACGCCGCAAAAAGAACCGGCAACAGGTAAAACGTCGTCGACTTCAAGGCCAGCCATAGTAATTTGATGCGCTAGTGCCTCGGTATCATTGTTTGGGTTGACCCACTCACGAAGCCAAGATTCGGAAAATTTCATGTGTACTAGCCTCTACTTACTTAAACTGCTTTAGGAAACGAAGATCATTTTCGAAGAATGCGCGTAAATCGTTTACGCCATAACGAAGCATAGTTAAACGCTCCACACCCATTCCGAAGGCAAAACCTGAATATTTTTCAGGATCGATGCCAACGCTGCGTAGCACATTTGGATGCACCATCCCGCAGCCTAGAACTTCAAGCCATTTACCATTTTTACCTTTTACGTCCACTTCAGCTGAAGGCTCTGTAAATGGGAAGTAAGATGGACGGAAGCGCACTTCTAAATCTTCTTCGAAGAAGCTGCGTAGAAAATCGCTTAAAATGCCTTTAAGTTGCGCGAAGTTGACGTTTTCATCAACCAGCATACCTTCCACTTGGTGGAACATTGGGGTATGCGTTTGATCATAGTCATTACGATACACACGACCCGGTGCAATGAAGCGAAACGGCGGTTTGCCTGCTTCCATGGTACGGATTTGAACACCAGAGGTGTGGGTGCGGAGCATCAGATCAGGATTAAAGAAGAACGTATCATGATCGGTACGTGCTGGGTGATCATCGGCGATGTTCAATGCATCAAAGTTATGGAATGCATCTTCAACTTCAGGACCAGATTCAACTGCAAAACCAAGCTCACCAAAGAAGGTTTCGATACGCTCAATAGTACGCGTGACTGGGTGAAGACCACCGTTTTCAATGCGGCGTCCAGGAAGCGTGACATCAATCGTCTCCGCAGCAAGTTTGGCTTCAAGCTCAGCTTTTTCAAGTTCAGTTTTACGCGCAGCGATTGCTTGCTGGACTAAACCTTTGGCTTTGTTGATTTCTTGACCGGCACTGCGGCGTTCTTCTGGCGGTAATTTACCTAAGCTTTGCAGTAAAGACGTTAGTTCACCTTTTTTACCTAAAAATTGAACACGAACATCATCCAGTGTATTCACGGATTGTGCGCCTTCAATTGCTGCGGTTGCATTCGCAATAATCTGTTCTAGTTGCATTCTTTCCTCACCTACCCCAAGGGCAGTTCCATTCGGCAATTGCCGTGATAATAATTAGCAGCTGACTTCACGGGTTAAGCGTGCGATCAGCGGCAAAAATCAGTTATCCGTATATACTAATGAAACCAAGGAAAAAAGCCAAACTTAAATCAAGGTCTATGGCGAATTTGGCTTATTTTTCTAGAAAGTGATTAATTTTTAACACATATATTCAATTCACTGACATTTTAATGGCTTATAAATGCAGCTGGAAATATTCAGTGATCCCGCCAAGCACACTTGAAACGGCAACTGAAGCAAGGATAAGTCCCATCACCTTACTGATAATACTTGCGCCACTATTACCAATAAAACGATGAATATATGACGCGCATAGCAGCAAAACCAGCACCACTAATAGTACGCCAAGCATAGTTAATGCGGTAAAGGACTGTTCGACCCAAGTATATTCACTATTTTCAGTTAAAAGTACTGCGGCAAGCATGGCGCCAGGACTAGCAATTGAAGGCACAGCTAAGGGAAAGATTGCCACATCCGTTGCGCTGACAAGCTTCATTTCTTGATCTGGCTTACTGTCTCCAAAAATCATCGATAAAGCGAAGATAAAAAGCACAATGCCGCCGGCGATTTGGAAAGCTGATAATGGCGTATTGATTGCGGTTAAGATGCGCTCCCCTGCGACGAGGAAGAATAGTAAAATCAGCGCTGAAATGAATGTCGCTTTGAGCGCAATTTTACGCTTAACTTTTTCATCATAACCACGCGTGACGGCAATAAAGACGGGAATCGTACCAATCGGGTCGATAACGGCAAAGAAGAAGATAAAGGTGGCAAGTAAGTCATGCATAGATAGATGTCTCCGATAAAGCCTGATTCTTGTTATTTTTATTACTTTAACTCGATCAATATCACATTTATCTATTTTTTGATATAAAAATTAGCAGTTTGGAAACATTTGTTAAACAAAAAAGCATACTCAACAGGCTTAGAAGTTTTCCAAGCGCGCAAGTATGCTTTTATTTATCTATAAAACTTAAGCGTCAGGCTGATTACATACGATACAAAGTACAAATCTTATTGCCTGCTGGATCAAGCAAGTACGCAAGGTATAAATCACCATTAGGACTTTGACGCACACCCGGTGGATTTTCCACTGCGCGACCACCGTTGGCTAAACCAACTTCATGCCATGTGTTAATTTGCTCAGGGCTGGTTGCTGAAAAACCAAGCGTAAAACCATTGCCGTGTGTGGCCGCTTCACCATTGATAGGTTTGGTGAGGGCAAACACATCTTTGTCACTTTTATAAAAGCAGCGACCAAGTGGATCTATCACGCCTGCTTCATAGCCTAAAACAGCCATAATCGCATCATAGAATTTTTTTGACTCGTCGATATCATTCGCGCCAAGCATTACATGACTAAACATTTGATCTTCCTTTTATTACATAAAAATTAATTCGTTAACTAAGATACGCCATCAGCCAAAGAGTTCAAGCTATTTTGACTCAAGCTTAAGACGCTTCACGTCGCTCAAATTGAATCTCACGTGATGCATAGCCAACGACTTTGCGAAACCATTTGATGACGAGTTGACGCGTCTCATAGCTTACGGAACTATTTTTATAGCCCCTAATTTGATCGATAGTAAATTTAGGCTTCTGACCTATGCGCACCTGAACCCCAATCGTGACCCGCTCTGGCGAAAGCATGCGAAAAACACAATACCTCCCCTGCAAAGCGCGATTATGATAACTCGCAATACAATGGGCAAGTTCCCGGCCTTCCTTCACGATTTCATCGAAGTTTAAAATCGGCTCAATCACACAATTAGTATGCTTATTTTGAAGACCTTTGAGTTTCAAGGGATAAGGCATGTCTGCATTCGCAGGGCGCAACCTTGTTTGGTTGTAATGTGCGTTTAATCGTCCAGTCCATCTATCATGCAGCTGCTCTATCGCTTCGAGCGAGCGTAAATCTTTCATCACAGCGAGCGGATTATGCACTCCTAAGCGGCGGCCCATTTCCACGGTATCAAAAAATTCAGGCCATCGATCACGCACCGCGCGCAATGGCTGCAATGAAATTTCTTTACCTAAACGCGAACCAGTTAACATAGGGAACCATTGATCAAGCTTGAGCGCAGCATAAGTGATCACAGAATAATGTCTAAATGTTAAATAGCGTGGATCGCCTTGGGTGATTCGCTGACAAATAAGCGTGAAGCGATTGGTGCTACTGTCTTTCAGATCAAGCTTACTTAAAAACTTTAATACCGATTTACTCGACTCAAACCCCAGCTCTGCTAAGATTTGTTTTTGACCAAGACGGCATAATTTAAGCGCAGTTTCATTATCATAAGAATAATGATGACAGATTAATGCTAAGAGAATTGGGCGTGACATGAGTATGTCATAGGCTTCTTTTTGCTGCATCGCAAGACAAATCATTTGATATTGATATTCGAAACCAACACGAGATTGCGCGACCAGTTCTTGCGGTAAGCTCGCGACTAAGCCCTCTTTATCATACAAACTTAATGTCTCAAGACTCATCCCTATTCCACCCTCAACAGCTTCAACCGCATCATCATAGACACGATAAGACTTGAGCTGACCTTGTGTATAAAGTATGACTAAATCATAACCTAAGCCGAGCTGCGCAGTAGGGACAACAATTTCTGACATTTATAATCCTTATAAATAGAGTGGCAATTGATGGCTATGATAATACACTATCCGACAAACTGTACTGCATTCAAACATGCCCTTACAAAAATTTCATCCATAATAAAGATGAAGCTTTGAAAACAAGATTAAGCAACGATAAAGAAGATAATACAGTTTGTTTAAGGAAAAGGAAGAGGCAGGAAAAAGTAAAAGATACAAAAAAACCTGCAACGAAGTGCAGGTTTAATGTCTATCAATGATAGAAAATTTGGTGGGTCCGGGCGAACTCGAATCGCCGACCCCTACCATGTCAAGGTAGTACTCTAACCAACTGAGCTACGGACCCAAATTTTATTTTTGCTCCTAGGTAATGGTGGGTCCGGGCGAACTCGAATCGCCGACCCCTACCATGTCAAGGTAGTACTCTAACCAACTGAGCTACGGACCCATTACCTTGGAACGAGATGGATAATAGCGACTCCAATCAAAGCTTGCAAGAAAAAATTACAAGACTTTGATTTGTTTGCTTAGTTTTCAAACAAAAGGGAGATTATTTCGCAAATATGAATAAAAATCACTCGCCAATTAGACTTTTATACGCAAACACAAGTGCACTGATAAAAGTGCGGATAGCCCTAGCTAGTTTATTCTATTGTAAAAATATGTTAGCTTCCTGTTATGCTGAACTTTACACATATGCAACATATAATCTCGTGTAAGTGGCACTTATTTGGTACAAACATCACAACTTACCCACTTTTAGCAGGATATTTGAACAATAAATAATTTCAAATTCCGCCTAAATGTATCCATTTATGTCAATAAGTGTGATCATTATCACATAAGTAAATCTAATTAATAGATTAAAAAAGCTAATCCGTTCATTCCTCTGCTATTCTCAACTTACTTTGAAAAGTTGTACAAAGTTTTTATGGAGAAATTGCATGACCAAGGACAATAAAAGTTCCCTCACCCGCCGCATTATTATCAGCATGTTTGCTGGTATCGCATGTGGTCTATTTATTCAATACTTTTTCGCGACCAACCATTTTGTTCACGAATATTTAGTCAACGGCTTGTTTGACGTTATCGGTAAGATTTTTGTCGCGAGTTTAAAAATGCTCGTTGTGCCATTGGTATTTGTATCACTGGTTTGCGGCACTAGCTCATTAAAAGATATTTCAACGCTTGGCCGCCTTGGTGGAAAAACCTTAGGCCTTTATGTGTTAACGACAGCGGTTGCAATCACACTTGCTTTAGTTATGGGTACAGTTTTCCAACCTGGTTCTGGCGCAGACTTAACCAGTGCGGCTAGCTTTAAAGCGACTGAAGCGCCATCTTTAGGCGATGTGATTGTGGGCATGTTCCCATCCAACCCGATCGCAGCAATGACTAATGGTAATACACTACAGATCATTGTGTTTGCAGTATTATTCGGTATTGCTATCAGCCTTGCTGGCAAAGCTGGTGAACGTGTAGCGAACTTCTTTAGTGATATCAACGAAGTAATCATGAAGCTTGTGACGCTATTAATGGAAGTGGCGCCAATTGGTATCTTCTTCTTGATGGCTAAACTATTCACGACACTGGGTCTTAGCGCAATCGGCAACCTTGCTGCTTATTTCTTTGTGCTAACCGGTACATTACTACTGCATGCATTTGTAAGCTACAGTGCAATTTTGAAATTTGGTGCGGGTCTAAACCCTATCCACTTCTGGCGTAAAATTAAAGATGCAATCATGTTTGCGTTTTCAACTGCCTCTTCAAATGCAACGCTACCAATTACAATGGAAACGGCTACTCATCGTTTAGGTGTAAGCAACAAAGTGGCTTCATTTACAATTCCACTTGGTGCAACCATCAACATGGATGGTACAGCTATCATGCAAGGTGTGGCGACTGCCTTTATCGCACAAGCGTTCAACATCGATTTGACTATGGGTGATTACATCAGCGTGATCTTAACCGCTACCCTTGCATCAATCGGAACAGCTGGTGTACCAGGTGTTGGTTTGATTATGCTTGCAATGGTATTAAACCAAGTCGGTCTACCACTAGAAGGTATTGCCTTAATCATGGGTGTTGACCGTTTGCTTGATATGATCCGTACAGCCGTTAACATTACAGGTGATAGCGCCGTAACTTGTGCGGTTGCTAAATCTGAGCAAGCGTTAGATGAAAGCATCTATATTGATGAAAATGCTGGTGTAAAAGAGCTAGAAGAAGCGCACCGCGTCCTCTAATCTAAAACACACTGATTGATCGAATCAAAGTACGTAAGCCTTATTTCCAATCTCGGAAGTAAGGCTTTTTTTATAGTGATCACAAATTTTTGCTCTGCTATGATAGCCCCTTCTTTACCAGCCTTTTTGAGCCCCCTATGCAACAAGAAACCAAAGCTAGCTTGATCCTCGTCCTGACCACTTTTCTTGCCGGTCTGGGTTGGATATTTTCTAAAGAAGCCATTGCCGGTATGCCGCCTGTGGGATTTCTCGGCGTGCGTTTTTTACTCGCAGCGCTTATCTTATTGCCCTTTTGTCTAAAAGATTTAAGAAAGCTAGCATGGCAGCAAATTCGCAGTGCCGCGCTTGTTGGTGGGATGCTTGGCAGCGCCGTGATGCTTTGGGTTTATGCAATTTCAATTGCCACTTCACTTGCTGAAGGTGCGTTTATTGCCAGTCTTTCTATGTTGATGGTGCCGATTGTTGCTTGGATCATGTTCAAACAAAAGCCAAGTTATATGTTTTGGGTATCTTTACCTATTGCCGTGATCGGGCTCTTTTTGCTCGCATCAAGTAATGGATTTAAGCCTGAAGTCAGCCAACTTTGGTTTTTAGCCTCTGCTGTGTGCATGGCGATTCACTTTAATTTAAATGCGAAGTTTGCTGCGCAGATCCCAAGCCTTGCCTTAGTCTGCATTCAAATGGTAAGCGCCGGCACATTGGCAACTATCTTATCTTTATTTATCGAATCTTGGCCTGCGCAGATCAGTACAGATATATGGGTATGGTTTGGATTAAGTGTCTTGCTTGCAACCTCAATTCGTTATGTGATGCAAACCTTAGGGCAAAAGCTTACAACGCCGGGCAACGCTGCAATTATCATGATCTTAGAGCCAGTTTGGGCGAGTATTATGAGTGTGATTTGGTATCATGAATCACTCTCGAGTTTAAAAATCATTGGTTGTTTATTTATTCTAGCCTCTTTATTTATATATCGCGGCGGTGCAAGGCTTATCGAAAACTATGCAAACCGCCGCAATCAAAGCTAAGTGAGTTAAACCCTAAGCTTATTGATAGGTTTTTCCTTGCCACTTCAACCAACCATCAACGTGGCGTTTGCCGGGATCTTTATGCGTCCAGTGCACAACGCCGCCTTTATCGTTAGTTTCATACTCGCCATAAAAAGCCACTGTGTCCCCTTTTTGCAAGCCATTTAAACGCGGAGAAAGATCGATATTATGCGCCACCAGCACAGTATCGCCTGATGCAAGTTTTAAGATAAACTTCTGATGCTGGCTGCCTTTGGTATCATCTTTTAGTGTTGCGACCACAACACCTTCTCCGAATACTTGAACATCCCCACGCTTTTGCGCAATGGCATCTTGGATTGGTTTATCCTGCGCACGAAACTGAGTAGACTCAGACGGAGTGCTTGATGGTGTGGCAGTTGAATGATTAGTTGTCCCATCTTGAAAGAAAGCTTGGTATAAACCAATCAATACTATGATGATGGCAGCAATAAGTTTTTTAACTATCGGGCTGTTTTGCATTTTAATCCCTTTAATGATTTAGGTTATATATGGAACATGAACTAAGCTGGTTACGTCCGTTGTGCTTTTTTACTATTTTAATTTTAATGGCGTTATGGGAAATCAAAGCGCCAAAGAAAAAGCTTACTTTAAACAAAAGTATGCGATGGGCAAATAATTTTGCATTGGTTTTTAGTAATTCATTCCTTTTAGCTTGGATTTTACCCATTCTTGCTATAGATAGCGCCTTGATTGCCGAGTCCAAAGGTTTAGGTTTATTTCATTTTTCGCTTTTTCAAGCGCTCCCTTTCCCCCTCATTTTTATCTTATCCTTGTTAATTCTTGATGGGTTAATTTATTGGCAGCATCGAATTTTCCATCGCGTACCAATTTTATGGCGCTTGCATCGTTTACATCATGCAGACCAAGATATTGATCTCTCGACAGGCGCTCGCTTTCATTTTATTGAAATTCTTTTATCTATGCTGATAAAAATGGCTGCAATCTTGCTACTGGGCGTGCCTTGGCAAGCTGTGCTTACTTTTGAGATTATTTTAAATGCCTGCGCCATGTTTAATCACTCCAATGTCCGCTTAAGTCAAAAATGGGATGCAAGGATCCGCCCATTTTTTGTTACTCCTGATATGCACAGAGTTCATCATTCTTCACTTGCCACAGAAATGCACCATAACTTTGGCTTTTCACTTTCTATCTGGGATCGGATCTTTAAATCCTACCAAGATCAACCAAAACTTGGCCATGATGCCATGCAAATCGGCTTACCAAACTTTCGTAGTATAAAAGAGCAAAAGTTTTTTTCTATGTTAACTCAACCATTTAGATCTTAGACAGCTTATTTTAACGGCTAAAAATGCGACGAAAATCAAATTGAATTTAAAATATTAAAAAACTGTCATCAAAGTGACATTTTTCATTCCTATTATAGAGACTCATCACATGACCTTACTCTTTTTTAGGACAAGACAATGAAGAAGTATTCTTTGATTTTAGCGACATTAGGTTTAATTGCAGCACCAACATTTGCGGCAACAACAATTAACGGCGCAGGTGCAACGTTCCCTTATCCTGTTTATGCAGATTGGGCAAAAGCTTATAACAAAGAAACAGGCGTTCAACTTAATTATCAAGCAATTGGCTCAGGCGGCGGGATTAAGCAAATCCAAGCTAAAACCGTAGATTTCGGTGCATCGGATGCGCCACTTTCAAAAGAAGAACTTGATAAAGATGGTCTTGTTCAGTTCCCAGCAGTGATGGGTTCTATCGTTCCAGTTATCAATGTGAAAGGTATTGATGCAGGTGAGCTTAAACTGTCTGGTGAAGTGCTTGCAGATATTTATCTTGGCAAAATCAAATCTTGGGATGACGCAGCAATCAAAGCACTAAACCCTGATCTTGACCTTCCTAAACAAATGATCATCACAGTCCACCGCTCAGACGGTTCTGGCACAACTTACAACTACACAGATTATCTTGACCGCGCAAGCAAAGACTGGTCAACACAAGTTGGTGTAGGCAAAGAAGTGGCATGGCCAAAAGCTGCAACAAACTTAGGTGGTAAAGGTAACGCTGGCGTTGCAAACCTAGTTAAACGTACCCCTGGTGCTATCGGTTATGTTGAGTTTGCCTATGCTGAGCAAAACAACCTTGTCTTCACTCAAATGAAGAATAAAGATGGCAACTTTGTAACACCTTCTCTAAAAGCTTTCCAAGCTGCGGCGGCAAATGCTGATTGGGCAAATGCACCTGGCTTTAGACTTATGCTAAATGACCAACCTGGCGCAGATTCTTGGCCAATGACTGCTGCAACCTTCATCTTGATGTATAAAGATCAAGCAAATGCTGACACCGCGAAAGAAGTATTGAAATTCTTCCAATGGGGTTATGAGCATGACGATATCGCAACAGACCTAGGTTATGTACCTATGCCTGAAAATGTTATCGACATGGTTGAAGACATGTGGTCACAAAATATTAAAGCCGATGGCAAAGCAATTTACAGCAAATAAGCTGACCCGTTTTTAATATGAAATGGCATGCCTATTATAGGTGTGCCCTTTGTCGTTTCTATTACGTTGAGGATTTCCATTGAGCCAGTCAGATCTCACCTCGAATACAATACACCGCATGTCTCACCAAAGCGCAGATCGCGTTTTCTTACGTGTGAGCTTTGTGAGTGCATCATTAATCACCCTTCTAATGATTGCTATTTTTGCATCCTTAGTTGGTGGCGCAATGCCTGCTATCTCAGAGTTTGGTATCGGTTTTCTTACTAGCCAAGACTGGGATCCTGTGCAATCTTTATTTGGCGCAGCCAATGCCTTATACGGCACATTAGTTTCAGCATTTATTGCTGTATTGCTTGCCACGCCAATCGGGATTGCCATTGCTATCTCACTCTCTGAGCTCATGCCAAATTGGTTATCCAAGCCCATTAGCCTTGCGATCGAACTGCTCGCGGCTGTCCCAAGTATTATCTATGGGATGTGGGGCCTGTTTGTCTTCGCGCCTTGGTTTTCTGAAAATATTCAAATGTGGTTTCTTGAAAATGTTGCCCCACTACCATTTATTGGCACATTATTTTCGGGACCGCCGATTGGCTTAGGTCTACTGACTTCTGGGATTATCCTCTCGTTTATGATTTTGCCGATCTTAACCTCTTTAATTAAAGATGCGTTAGCGACTGTACCAAACGTACTACGTGAGTCTTCTTATGGTATTGGTGCGCACTCATCTGAAGTCATTTTAAAGGTTTTATTGCCATCGATTAAAAGTTCGATTCTTGGCGCCTTTATTCTTTCCCTTGGCCGCGCATTAGGCGAAACCATGGCGATCACATTCGTTGTTGGTGGTTCGCAAGATATCAATGCTTCGCTATTTATGCCTGCGACATCGATTTCAGCAACCATCGCTGAGCAATTTAACGAAGCCACCAACCCAATGCACCTTTCGGCATTGCTTGCACTTGGTCTGGTTTTATTTGTGATCACCTTCATTGTGATGGGTTACGCACGTATCCAACTTAGAAAAGGAAAACTCTCATGACACGAGCTCAATGGCGTACGTTTAAGAGTCGCTCATTTCGCTATTTTTGCTACCTTGCCACGACACTTGGTTTAGTCATCTTAGCGGTCATCATATACAGTTTATTAGCTAAAGGTTTAAAAGGTCTAACATGGGCAACCTTTACTGAATCTATGCCAAGCCCTGGCGGTGAAGGTGGCCTTGCCAATGCCATCGTCGGGAGTTTGATGATAAGCATTGTCGGTATATTAATTGCCATTCCAGTTGGTCTTTTAGCCGGTACTTGGTTATCTGAATACGGCAAAGATTCAAAACTTGCGGATACCATTCGTTTCTTAAACGGCATGCTGATGAGCTCACCATCTATTTTGATTGGCCTTTTTGTATATGAAATTGTTGTCCGTCCAACGGGAAGCTTCTCTGGTTGGGCTGGGTCGATTGCCTTGGCTGTGATTGCGCTGCCGATGATCGTCTCAACGACAGAAGAAATGCTCAAATTAGTGCCAACTAGTATTCGCGAAGCAGGCGCGGGGATAGGCTTGCCGAAATGGCGAGTGACCCTGTCACTGAGTTATCGCAGTGTGGGCGCTGGGATCTTAACTGGGATTCTACTCTCTTTTGCGCGTATCTCAGGTGAAACTGCACCGTTACTCTTTACTTCGCTAAACAACAGCTTTATGTCATTTGATATGAGCGGTCCAATGGCGAATTTACCTGTAACTATCTATAACCTTGCACTTAGTCCATATGACTCTTGGAATGATCTAGCATGGACTGGCGCTTTGATCATTACTTTGGCCATATTATTTTTAAACATGACTTCACGAATGCTGCCAACATGGCTTGCAAACCGTAGCCATAAAAAAGCAACTAAGGAAACAGCATGATGACTAACTTACAATTTACAGCGTCAGAAATGGCAAGCTCACTAACGCCATCAAATAAAATGGCACCGACTACACCTATTAATCAAGCAAGCGATATGACACAAAGCCAACCGTTAAAAGAAAGAATGAAAATTAAAGACTTGAACTTTTTTTATGGCAAAGGCCATGGCAAACAAGCTTTATTTAATATCAACTTGCCGATTTATAAGAATAAAGTGACAGCTATCATTGGTGCTTCAGGTTGCGGTAAATCAACGCTGTTGCGTACCATGAACCGCATCTATAACTTGTATGATGAGCATTATGCTGAAGGAGAGATCCACCTAGATGGCAATGATATTTTAGCCTCGGGTGTCGACATCTATAATTTGCGTAGCAAAATTGGCATGATCTTCCAAAAACCAACGCCTTTCCCTATGACAATTTATGAAAACATTGCCTTTGGGATCCGTCTAAACGAGAAACTTTCTAAAGAAGAGATGGATGCACGCGTCCAAGATGCGTTGGAGCAAGGCCGCTTATGGAAAGAAGTGAAAGATAAGTTACATACTGATGCGATGGGGCTTTCCGGTGGTCAGCAGCAACGTTTATGTATTGCACGTACCGTCGCATTAAAACCTGAAGTCATCTTGATGGATGAACCAACTTCAGCGCTAGATCCGATTGCAACACAAGGGATCGAAAAGTTGATCTCTAAATTACGTAAGTCTTACACTATCGTGATTGTGACGCACAATATGCAACAAGCAAGACGTATCTCAGACTACACAGCCTTCATGCACTTGGGTGAGCTAATTGAGTTTGGTAAGACGGTTCAAATCTTTGAACAGCCGAAAAAAGGCATGACGGGTGAATACATTAGCGGCGAATTTGGTTAAGCTTAAACTTTCTACTAAGTACAATCTCTTTTGCTAAACACAAAAAGCCAATTCACTCCCCAAGTTCCTAGGGAATGAATTGGCCTTTTTATTGCCTATCTTACTTATATTTGCTTATTTGCCTAACAAGCAAAGCGCTTATTGGTAATTCTGATAGAGTTTATCTAGCGAGACTGAAATCCCACTTTCGGTTACCACACGCACATGTTTTGGCTGGATCCCACGGATATTCGACACCCCACATGAGTGCGCCAAAATGCCCAAGCCATAGTGAATATATTTGTTGTAATACGCCACACGCTCGGTTTTATTGGTGACATCTAGGCCTTGTTGACGCTTTATATTTTGCGTTGCAATACCTGTTGGGCATGTATCTTTATTACATTGCAGTGATTGGATGCAACCTAAAGCAAACATGTATCCACGCGCAGAGGTAACAAAATCTGCGCCAAGTGCAATGGCCCATGCGACTTTAGATGGTGTAATAAGCTTGCCTGAAGCGATCACTTTGATTCGCTCACGCAGGCCATGTTTTTCGAGTAAACTAACAACAAGTGGTAAACTTTCTTTAAGTGGCATCCCGACATAATCCATTAAAGGCTGTGGCGCTGCCCCCGTGCCGCCATCTGCGCTATCAATCGTAATGAAATCTGGCGCAGACTCGATACCACGAGCTTTAATTTCTTCAAAGAAACCTTCAATCCAACCATAAGCCCCGATCACAGCTTTAAACCCAACTGGCTTACCTGTCACGCTACGCACACGCTCAATCATATCAAGCAGTTCAGCATTACTTTGAATATCTGGGTGCCCATTTGGACTGATGGAGTCTTGTCCCTCTGGAATGCCGCGAATTTGCGCTATTTCTGCCGTCACTTTTGCGCCAGGTAAGATCCCACCTTTTCCCGGCTTTGCCCCTTGGCTCATTTTGATCTCAAACATCCGCACTTGTTCATGCGCCGCCGCAGCTTTCAGCTTTTCATCAGATAATTTACCGTCTTCATCGCGCACACCATATTTCGCCGTCCCGATTTGCACCACAATATCCGCGCCACTTTCAAGATGATAAGGCGTCAAACCACCTTCACCTGTATTCATCCAGCAGCCAGCTTTTTTTGCCCCTTGGGATAAAGCGCGCACAGCAGGCTTTGAGATCGCGCCATAACTCATCCCTGAAATATTAAACACGGACTCAGTGGTATAAGGTTTTGATGCATAAGGACCAATTGTCACAGCATCCGGTGCGGTTGCATCTTCATCTAACGTCGGAAATGGGCAGTTCATAAACATCACAGAGCCTGTTGGGTCTAAGCTACGCGTTGAACCAAATGCAATCGTATGATCTTCATTTTTTGCCGCGCGATACACCCAACTGCGTTCAGCTCGGTTAAAAGGCATCTCCTCCCTATCCATTGCAAAGAAGTACTGCCTAAAAAATTCACCTTGTTTTTCAAAGAAGTAACGCAGACGGCCAATCACCGGATAGTTATGTCGAATCGCATGAGTATGTTGTTTTTTATCAACAATATAGAAGTAAACAACAACTAAAACACCAAGCCCCAACACCAACAAAAATAAACTCGCTAAAATATCAATAACAACTAAAAATCCATTATCCACAGTATTACTCCTTACTCACTTAGTCGTGATAAAATTTTCCATCGTTATCATTTGTAACAAGCTAAGCTTTTATTTTCAAAGTCATAAGTCTCAAAGTGTGGCGCTCTGCGAAAGGCTTAGGGCATGAAATCTATAGTCTGTGATTAAGGTTGAAAGCGCTGCACTTGACAGCAATCGGTTACACCTAAAACGTTAGCTTGATCTATGCTTTGTTGCTTATCTGTACAGAGGGGAAAAATCACAAGCTTTTATTGAAAAATAATTTCTTTTTGTTACTAAAATAAATCAAAAATTCATCAAAAGCACAAAAATGAAAGAAAAGTACTTTCAAAACTGAAATTATTTTGTATTTTTAGGCATTTTTTGATAAAAACTAACTTGTTATTAATTTACTCATTTTATACCCAGAATAAAAATAAAGGGTAGTGAACGCGCAAATGTCGCGGGCAATAAACAAATGGCCTGTCGTTGGAAGGAAGTACAGCATTTATGAATACCTTAGAGAAAATTCAAAAGAATCTAAATATCTTCAGTAAATCAGAAAGGAAGGTTGCTGAAGTGATTATTGAATCGCCTGAGACGGCCATTCATTCAAGCATTGCGACACTTGCAAAACTTGCAGATGTGAGTGAGCCAACAGTCAATCGATTTTGTCGTCGTTTAGACACGAAAGGCTTCCCTGATTTTAAACTTCATCTTGCGCAAAGCCTTGCCAATGGCACGCCTTATGTCAACCGCAACGTGGATGAATCAGATGGGCCTGATGCCTATACACACAAGATTTTCGAATCAACCATGGCTTGCTTGGATGTTGCCAAAAACAGCTTAGATCCAAAGCAAATTAACCGTGCAGTCGATTTACTTATCCAAGCGAAACACATTTCTTTCTTTGGTGTGGGCGCATCATCAGCGGTTGCCAAAGATGCGCAAAATAAGTTTATTCGTTTTAATATTCCAATCACTTATTTTGAAGATACAGTAATGCAACGCATGAGCTGCATTAACACCACTGAAAACGACGTAGTGGTACTGATTTCGCACACAGGCCGTACCAAGAGCCAAGTGGACATTGCGTATCTCGCTAAAGAAAATGGTGCAACGGTTATTGCGATTACGGCAAAAGATACCCCACTTGATCGCGCAGCAAGTCTTTCTATTACGGTCGATACACCAGAAGATACAGATGTGTATATGCCAATGGCGAGCCGCATCGTACAAATGACGGTGGTCGATGTCTTGGCAACCGGCTTTACGCTTCGCCGCGGTACTGGGTTTAGAGAAAATTTAAAACGCGTGAAAGATAGCCTCAAGGATTCACGTTATGATAAGTTTAATCAGCTTTATCTAACCGATGATGACTTAGAATAATTCGATCTATACCAGCACATGAATGCCTATGGCTTTTAAAGTAATGTCCAAGCTTTTGCTTTAACTGTAGTTTTAACAAACAATAGGCGATTACTTTATAAGCCATTGCTTTTATCTATCGGTCCAAGTGGCAATTTAGGCTTTTATTTCTAAGAGGCTTTGGGCATACTGAGTATATCGAAACAAAGGAGAGATATATGTTTGTTGTAATTTTTGGTCGCCCTGGTTGCCCGTTTTGTGTGCGTGCAAAAGATCTTGCTGAAAAACTAAAAGCAGATCGTGAAGATTTTAACTATCGTTACGTTGATATCCACGCAGAAGGCATCAGCAAAGCTGACCTAGAAAAAACTGTCGGCAAGCCTGTTGAAACAGTGCCACAAATTTTTGTTGATCAAGACCATGTTGGCGGTTACACAGAATTCGAAGCATACGCAAAAGAAAACTTAGGCGTATATAACTAATCACCCGCCATCTGTGCGAATGATTCGTTTTAAATATTCAAATTAAGCTCTCATTTTTGAGGGCTTTTTTTATACCATTTATCCATAAGCTGAATAAATAGGCCCTATCTCATCACAAAATTTACCCGAGTGTGAGCGGCGATCCACCCTTTCTTATCGCGTGAATTAAAAAGTCTAAAATTTTACTTATCGAACACGCATTTATTCGTTAAACTTGCGTCACTATTTGGCTTTTTTATCTGTTGAGTTATTTGTGAACATAGATGTCGCTGCGCTCCTAAATCAAAACCCTATCTTACTTTTATTTGTCGTCCTGGCAATAGGCCTATCCATAGGCAAAATACGCTTTGGTAGCTTCCAATTGGGCAATTCTATTGGGGTTCTTGTGACCTCTTTGCTGATGGGTCACCTTGGCTTTGAATTTAGTGCTGAGGCGTTAACCTTTGGCTTTATGATGTTTATCTATTGTGTTGGCATCGAAGCGGGTCCAAACTTTTTTGGTATTTTCTTACGCGACGGCAAGCACTATTTCTTCCTAAGCTTTATTGTGCTCGCTTCTGCATTGATTTTAACTTACTTGTTGACTCATGCGATTGATCTTGATTTTGGCTTAAACGCTGGGATCATGGCCGGTGCGATGACCTCGACGCCTATCTTGGTGGCAGCGCAAGATGCCTTAAACTCAGGCCTTGCAACTGTGCCGGATGATTTTCCGATTGCGAATGTGTTAAATAACCTCTCTGTTGGTTATGCCATCTCTTATTTGATTGGCTTAACCAGTATGATCATGTTTGCCAAACTTTTGCCTAAACTGCAAAAAGAGAACTTAAGTGATTCTGCGCAGCGCATTGCAGCGGAGCGTGGCCTTGGCGGCGCCGGTCAACGTAAAGTGTATTTGCCGATCATCCGCGCCTATCGTGTGGGTCAAGAGCTAATTGACTGGACAGATGGTAAAAACCTGCGCGAGCTGGGTATTTATCGTCAGACCGGTTGCTATATCGAACGTGTGCGTCGAAATGGCATTATTGCCCATCCTGATGGCGATGCTATTTTGCAACTCGGAGATGAAATTGCCTTGGTGGGGTATCCAGACAGCCACGCGCGTTTGGATCCTAGCTTTCGTAACGGCAAAGAAGTATTTGACCGAAACTTACTTGATTTACGTATCACTGAAGAAGAAATCGTGGTCAAGAGTGATAGTATCGCAGGTAAAAAGCTTTCCGATTTGAATATCGCAGAATACGGCTGTTTCTTAAGCCGTGTGGTGCGTGCGCAAATTGAAATGCCGATGGATCTAAATATTGTCCTCGCTAAAGGTGATATTTTACAAGTCAGTGGTGAGAAAAGCCGCGTCCTTGGGCTTGCTGAGCGAATCGGTTTCATCTCGGTTCATAGCCAAATTGCCGACTTACTCGCATTTTGCTGCTTCTTTATCCTTGGCCTGCTCTTTGGTCTTGTTACCATGACGTTTGGTCAAGTGACCTTTGGCCTTGGTAATGCGGTAGGTTTATTGCTATCAGGGATCACGCTTGGTTTCTTACGTGCCAACCACCCAACCTTTGGTTATGTGCCACAAGGGGCATTAAATATGGTCAAGGACTTGGGTCTGATGATCTTCATGGTCGGGATTGGTCTAAGCGCGGGAAGCAATATGTTTGAATATTTAACCCAGTTTGGCGTTAAGATTATCGGCGTAAGCTTTATTATCAGTGTGGTGCCTGTTGTGCTCGCTTATCTTTTTGGTGCTTATATCTTAAAGATGAACCGTGCATTGTTATTTGGCGCTATCATTGGTGCGCGCACTTGTGCACCAGCGATGGATATCGTAAATGACTATGCAAAATCAACCATTCCAGCATTAGGTTATGCCGGCACTTATGCGATATCGAATATTTTAATGACGCTTGCGGGCACACTTTTAATCATTATTAGTTAAAATTTAACATCACAACTTGCGCCTTGTGGCATAATAAAAACATATGGTTTTCATTCATTTTAAAGGATAATCAGATGAAAATATTAATCACAGGCGCAAGCAGTGGCATAGGTTATGCCCTTGCCGAGCTCCTCTCCCAACAAGATCATCAAGTCGTCGTCACGGCGCGTAGCCAAGATAAGCTTCTTAAGCTCACCCAGTGTCATCCCATTGTAGCCGATCTCAGTAATTCACAAGCGTGCGTGAGTATGTTTGAAGAGGCTGTCACTCACCTTGGTGGACTTGACTTACTGATTAATAATGCCGGCTTAAATACACGTAAATGCCCGATAGAAGAGATAAGCCTTGAAGAGCTTGATTTGCAGTATGCAGTGAACTTACGTGCACCTATTTTGCTCAGCCGTGAAGCATTAAAAGTCATGAAACCTGCTAAGCAAGGCATGATTATAAATTTAGTCAGTACCTGTGCCAAACGCTCAAACGAAACCATGAGCGTGTATACAGCGATGAAGCAAGGGCTTGCTGGCTTTAGTGGGATATTAATGAAAGAAGCGCAACCTCATGGGATCAAGGTCTCTACCTTGTACCCTGGCGGCGCAGATACGAATTTTAGAATTGCCGATCGCCCGGAATATATGTCAGCGCAAAGCGTGGCCAAAGTAATTGATAGCTTAGTCCATTTACCTGCAGATGTAGTCATGCATGAAATGACCTTCAGGCCTTTGGTAGAAGTCGAATAAAAAGATTAAAGCAGAATAAAAAATGGGCTGCTGATTTATCATCAAACTGCCCATTTTAAGATGTATTGCGGTTAAAATCAGAAATTAGATTTCTTCAACATCAAACTCAACAATCGTTGAAACGTCCGCATCATAATCGACGCCTTCTACGCCAAAACCAAAGAGTTTCAAGAATTCTTCTTTGTATTCAACATAGTCGGTTAACTCTTTCAAGTTTTCAGTGGTCACTTGTGGCCATAGGTCGCGACAATGCTGCTGAATGTCTTCACGCAACTCCCAGTCATCCAAACGCAGACGGTTTTTCTCATCCACTTCTGGCGCGCTTTGATCGTCTTTATATAAACGTTGGCTAAACATGCGATAGATTTGTTCCATGCAACCTTCGTGCACGCCTTCTTCACGCATTTTCTTAAACACCATCGCGATATAAAGCGGCATCACAGGAATAGCAGAACTTGCTTGGGTCACAACACTTTTCAGTACCGCAACATTTGCGCTGCCATCAATTTTTGCTAGTTCAGCATTTAAAGCGCTGGCTGCGCGATCAAGGTCCATCTTCGCTTGACCAAGTGCGCCATCCCAATAGATTGGCCATGTTAGCTCTGTGCCGATGTAGCTATAAGCGACAGTTTTACAACCTTGCGCTAGAACGCCGGCTTCAGAAAGCGCTTGCATCCAAAGTTCCCAATCTTCACCGCCCATGACTGTGACAGTGTCTTTGATTTCTTGCTCAGTGGCAGGCTCAACACTTGCTTCGATGATTTGATCTTTGTTAGTGTCAACCGCTGTAGCCGTATAAGTTTCACCAATAGGTTTTAGTGATGAACGAATCACTTCGCCTGTTTTTGGCATTTTACGTACAGGTGATGCGAGTGAATAGACAACCATATCCACTTGACCTAAATCTTGTTTGATCAGCTCAATTGTCTTTTGTTTTGCTTCATCAGAAAACGCATCGCCATTTAAGCTTTTTGAGTAAAGCCCTGCTTCTTTTGCGAATTTGTCAAAAGCTGCCGAGTTATACCAACCTGCTGTTCCCGGCTTTTTCTCTGTACCTTGTTTTTCAAAAAATACACCAATTGTTGCCGCGTCACCGCCAAAAGCTGCTGCAATGCGTGATGACAAGCCATAACCACTTGAGGCGCCGATCACGAGCACTTTTTTTGGAGCATTGGCAATCTTGCCTTGTGCTTTGGTATATTCAATTTGTTCTTTCACATTGGCTTCACAGCCAACTGGGTGTGTCGTTGTACAAATAAATCCACGAATTCTTGGTTTGATAATCATAAAGACCTTCCTCTAATTAACCTAGCTAGAATAAAAGGTTATCTAAGATTTCGCACCTAGTTTCTGCCTTTTTTAGTAAAAAATAAGAGAGGTTTGACCTCTTTCGAGTGTTTTTTAGACAAAAACAAGCGCATCACATCAAATTAACGCATTAGTTATTAATTGATGGATGCGCTGCGAGGAAGTTTTAAACCCATTTAAGCGATAACTTTCACTTTGTTATGCAATCGATCTGAGCTTTGTTTGACTCACTTGGGTCAAGACTTGACTAAAATCATGACTAAAATGGTCCACTTGAATGGCACGAATGCGTAATTTTTCAGCTTGCTTAATTTTATCCGCTTCATTTTGGGTCAAAATGTTCGCTTCGAGTGCTTGAGCAAGTTTTATCTCAAGCGGTGCTTTTCTGTCAATGTTGCCATCTTTGGCTCCTTTGACTAATTTTGCTTCTAAATCACGAATCGCATACATGGCTAAGAAAGCAGCTTCAATCAAACCAATATTGCTATTTTCATCTCCAATATAGCAAAGATGAGTTAAGCGATCGCGCTGCGCCCCCGGAACCATTAATAGATTTGCCAAGTCAATTTTTGACGCATCAAGACTAGTTTGAAAATGGTTACCGACTGGAAACACAAGTGTGCGCAAGATAAAGGCAGCAAAACGATTCGGGAAATTTCGATACACTTGCTGCAAAGCATCTGCAGCACGGCTTAGACAGTATTGCATGCCATAATCAACCAAAGGCAAATCTTCT
The DNA here is from genome assembly GCF_058545285.1 of Vibrio sp. KMM 9700. NCBI lineage: Bacteria > Pseudomonadati > Pseudomonadota > Gammaproteobacteria > Vibrionales > Vibrionaceae > Vibrio > Vibrio sp. KMM 9700. The sequence goes on from NZ_CM178589.1 coordinate 287,056, forward strand.
GATAGCGCCCCATCATCTTGATAACGCTTTAATATTGCACTGCCGATAAAAAGATAACTAAGCACATCGCCCAAGCGCGCCGAAATCATTTCTTTACGTTTTAAATCTCCTCCCATGGTCAACATGGCAAAGTCACTACTTAGCGCTAACGCTTTACTTAAACGGGTTAAATCTTGATAGTAAGCTTTGGTTTTAGAATTTGGATAAGCATGCGCAAAGCGAGATCCCGTCAATGCCATACCCAAACTGCCCAACGCATTTTTAATGCTATAAGCAGTGTGTTTAAAGAGTAATTTATCAAACGCTTCAGCGCCTTTATCATGATCTGGATGTGCTGCAGCTTGCATTTCTGCTAACACATATGGGTGACAACGGGTTGCGCCTTGACCAAAAATCATCAAGTTTCGGGTTAAAATATTGGCTCCTTCAACCGTGATCGCCACTGGAACGCCCGCATAATGATTGGCAAGATAATTCATTGGCCCAGTTTGAATCGCGCGCCCCGCATGAATATCCATCGCATCGTTTAATACTTGCCTTGCCATTTCAGTCATATGATATTTAGTCATAGCGGTCACAATGCCCGGCTTTTCGCCTAAATCAAGCGCAGTTGTGGTCAAGGTGCGCGTGGCTTCCATCATATAAGTAAACCCAGCAATTCGCGCCATGGCTTCTGCGACGCCTTCAAACTTACCAATAGATAAGCCAAATTGACGTCTGACATACGCATATGCGCCTGTGGTGCGTGCACTAAGTTGCGCCGTTGCAACGCCTAAAGCTGGCAATGAAATGCCGCGTCCCGCGGATAAGCACTCCACCAACATGCGCCAACCTTTGCCGGCATAGTCCACCCCACCAATTAAGAAATCAAGCGGAATAAACACATCCTTGCCACGGGTTGGCCCATTCATAAAGGCCAGTCCAAGCGGATCATGACGGTCGCCAACTTCAACCCCAGGATGCGAAGTCGGGATCAAGGCGCAAGTAATGCCGATATCTTCTATCTCACCAATCAGATGATCAGGATCTTTTAGCTTAAAAGCCAAACCAAGTACGGTAGCAATTGGCGCCAATGTAATATAGCGCTTATTCCAACTTAGTTTGATGCCTAAAACTTTCTCACCTTGATGTTCGCCATAACACACTGTGCCCGTATCTGGGATAGCGCCTGCATCCGAGCCTGCTTCTGGCCCAGTTAACGCAAAGCAAGGCACATCTGTGCCATCAGCTAAGCGCGGTAACCAATACTCTTTTTGTTCTGGCGTGCCATACAATGTTAAGAGCTCACCTGGGCCGAGTGAATTGGGCACCATGACGCTAACTGCTGCGCTCATACTTTTGGTTGCGATTTGAGATACTATGGTTGAATTAGCAAGCGCAGAAAAATCACGTCCGCCATATTGCTTACCGATGATTAAAGATAAGAATTTGTGCTCGCGAATATATTGCCACACTTCATCAGGTAGTTTGCGCTGATGATTAACGATATCGAAATCATCTAACATACCGAGCAAAGTTTGAAGTTCGTTATTAATGAAGTCTTGCTCTTCTTGAGATAGGCTTGGTTTAGGGTATTCATGCAGTGCCTGCCAATCTGGTGAACCTGAGAAAAGTGCCCCGTCCCACCATACACTACCTGACTCCATGGCTTCGCGTTCGGTGACTGAAAGTGGCGGCAAGACTTGTTTAAACCACTTAAATGCAGGTTGTGAAATCCATTTTTTTCTCAAGCTTGTCATATCTACATCCTTTTTATTAGTTGCTCTGTGAGCCATCACCTAAAGCATAGAAAGGATTTAAAGATCCGCCAATTTGAAACAATCTTAATAATGACAAATACTTACAAACTGGGAGGCACTTTATATTTTTAAGCAATTATCTGCCAAAGCAGGGATATATTTGTGCTTGATGTAAGTGAAACCAGAGATAAATCCAAAACATCAGGTCAGATAAAAAATATGTCTAAAAAACGAATGAATTGTGGAACCAATTGGCGATCTCCAAGTCATATATTATGTAGCAAGTAATGATATGCTTAAACAGTTTTTTGTTTATTCATCATCAACTTCTCCTACACTGCTTTTTTCATATTTGAACTCCTCTATATGTTCGCCCAAACCTATGTGTTTGGGCTTTTTTTTACCCGTAAAAAGACAGGCTTGAACACATTCGAAGATTATTTTTTCAAACTCCACTTCAACGCAATATAACCGAAAATAGCAGAGAGAATAGAGCCAGATAAAATTCCCAAACGGGCTAAGTTCTCATAGTCATTTTCCTGGCCACTAAAAGCCAGTGAAGCAATAAAGATCGACATCGTAAAGCCGATCCCACATAAACCCGAAATCGCAAAAATATGTTTAAATGACACACCCTTAGGTAGATTTGCAACGCCAAGTTTAACCGCCAATAAACTAAAACTGACCACGCCTAACGGCTTCCCTAAGATAAGTCCAAGGGCAACCCCAAGCGGCACTGGCGCAAACACATCACTAAAGGATAAGCCTTCCAATACAACCCCTGCATTGGCGAAAGCAAATAAAGGTAAAATGCAGAAGTTAACCCAAGGCGTTAAGCGATGATGTAAGGTCTTTAACGGTGAGTAAGGCTTATCAGATGGATCTGATTCAGACGTTTTTTGTTGCGATGACTTGCGTTTATGAGCAGGTAAAGCATAAAGTGGAATGGCAAAACCAAGTACCACACCAGCCAGTGTCGCATGCACACCCGATTGCAGCACACTTGCCCATAAGACAAAGCCTACGACTAAATACGGCCACAACTTATCGACATTTTTATAATTTAGGAAACATAAAATAAGCGTCATGCAAAGTGCAATCAGTAGCGCAATGGTGGAGAGAGAATTGGTATAAAATAACGCGATGATCACAATTACGCCGAGATCATCGATAATAGCTAGGGCAAGTAAAAAGGCTTTTAAACCTGTCGGTACAGCGCTTCCCACCAAGGCTAAAATGCCCAATGCAAAGGCGATATCCGTTGCCGCAGGAATTGCCCAACCCTGTAGTGTGAGCGGATCATCTAAATTTAGAAGCAGATAAATTAAAGCTGGTGCAAGCATCCCACCAACTGCGGCGATAAAAGGAAAAATTGCCGCTTGCTTACTTTTCAAGCTTCCTTCAATCAATTCTTCTTTGACTTCAAGACCAATGCTTAAAAAGAAAATAGCCATTAAGCCATCATTAACCAAATGCGCTAATGTGACACCAAAAACTTTTGTATGGAGTAAAAACTGATAAAAACTTTGCCAATTAGAATTCGCAACCATAATGGCAAGCGCTGCGGCTGTAATTAAAAACAGACCGACACTGGCGTCACTCTTTAAAAATGCTTTTAATGATGAGTTTGGCATCCTTTCTCCTTAATCGATTAATCATGTACTCCTATGATTAAGCCTAACAGGAAATTGAGGTTTTGCACAAATAACATCAAGTTAGAGATTAATTTAATCCATTTTTAAGTTTTAAAAGTAGCCGCCTAACTGCATAAACCCTCGTCCTTTATGTGAGCCTTCAATGTATAAAGGCCCTTGCCAGTGCGGAATCCAAAATGGTGCCCAAACTTCTTTTGTGATTGGCCTTGTGATCAGATTAATACCATATTCAGGCACTTGAACCGACCACGAAAGGGGCAAGTTAAATCCATTGGTGAGGCGTGTATAAGTCAGTGGCCGTATCGTGATTTCTTCTTCGCTTATAGTGTGTAAATTGCCTTGTTTATCACTGACAGTGCCAATAATAAACGAAAGTTCTTCACTGTATGAATAACGAATAAAAGATAAAATGCTGCCATCAAATAATTTGAAATCAAAGAAGACTTTTTTGAGCCCGGGCTCTGCAATAATATTATCGCCCCATTGTTTTTTTATCCAGCCGCCGCCCTTCACTTTGATCTGTTTACCATTTAATGTTAACTGCCCTTCTACATCAATAAATGGCGCATTAATTTCATATGCAATAATACTTTGACTTTGCTCATCGAGCTTACGTCTAGAATCAATATTAGTGAAATAATTACCTTTACGTTTAACCGCTAAATGCATCGAAAAATCGTCTGTTATCGCGCGAATATCGGCCGGAAAGCTAGAGTTGCCGCGGCTTTGAAAGCTCCAGTTATCAACCCAAAAGCGTAGCGGCTGATTAAACACCCCAGCTTCGCCAATTCCACCACGGACATTACGCTGCTGCTTCCAAGCTTGATTTCCTTGGCTGATAATCACTTGTGCGCTATACATTTGACCATTTTTCCACCCCTGATGCGAGGGATCGGCGGTTTCATCCAGTCGGATACGCGCAAATAGCCATTGCAAATAATAAGTTTTCCCATCCTCACCCTCAACACGTGAGAGAAACTTAAATATTTCATAGCGAGATTCGAGATGCTCTTGAAAATTACTCACACTGACTTTATCTTCAGATTTCCAGATAATCCCGTTACGCATTTGAAGCTTAGATTCATCCGTCTTTAACTGAAAATCGAAGGCTTCAGCGTTAGCAAGTGCCCAATTCGGTGCAAGTAGATTAGCGCATATCAATATCAAAACATGAACATAACGCATCGTTAAGAAACCCCATGAAATAACTTAGCCGGTGACGAACGGATAATAAAATAAGTCGGCCAAGCGGCTGCAATAAAGAGCGTCAAAAAGACCAAGGCGCATGTCCAAGCTAATTGCCAAAGGTCAAAATGCAGCTCCATTGTCCAACCAAACGCGCCTTTTAAGACATATATAATCAGCATTTTAGCAATAACAAAACCAAGTGGGATGGCAACTGTTACACAGCTGATCCCGATAATAAAGAGTTGGCCGACCCCTTGTTTGACAAGCTCCAATGGCGTTAATCCCACACTACGCATTAAGGCAAATTGATTTTTCTTCGCCATCTCGCCCGCAACTGTTGAGAAAAAGAGTCCCATTAAGGCAATAAACAAGGTAAAACGACTCAAGGTTTGCGCAATACTGAAAGCTTGGTCAAAGACCAGCATGGCATTATTATACATTGCCTTATTATTAAAAATTCGATCCGGTGAAATATTAAACTTATCTTCAATGTTTTTAGTAAACTCAACCATGGAGGCATTTTTAGATAAGACTAGACCTAAGCCAACATCGCCATATACCTGAAACTGAGCACGCCAATTTTTCTCAGAAATGAGCAATTGATTATAAGGATTACCATAATCGTAATATATGCCCAAAACTTCCCAATTACTCCCTAACGGCTCAGGTAGTAATACATTATCACCGGGTTTTAAGTGATGCTTAAGCGCCATAGATTCACTGACTAAAACCCCTGATCCACTATGCAAACGCTGCCAATAATCAGCAACGGCTGATTTCATCGAGATCGCTTTTTGCTCACCAAGCGATGTGCCGGAGCTGACCACTTGAATGGTTTCATTATCCACCGCAAGCTCTTTCTCCCAGCGCCACCAAATCTCTTGGACATCGGGCTGAGTTTCAAGCCAAGACACAACTTCCGATGCTTGATGACTCGATGGCACTATATAGACATCTGCAGCCAAACGCTGAGTGAGCCAATCTTTAGTTGTGTAATTAAAACTATCCACAACGGTTTGGATCCCAATATTTGTTGCAATCGCGAGCATAAATGCCATCGCGCCGACACTTCGATAACTCATACTCGATGCACAATCAGAGAAAAACCAACGCATACGTAGATTTTTTAAAGAACAGGAAAGCAGAATAAAAACGCGCCACAATAGATATGGCAGAATTAAACCGGCGCTAAGAAGCAATGATGCGATGAGCATAAAGCCAACACTTTGCGAGGGAGGACGTAAATAAAGCGCCACACAAGTCACAAGGAAGATACATCCAATCATGGCTTCCCAACCAAACTGACGCCCACTAAAACGAGATAAAGACAGACGCGTACTCAAGCGGATAGGTTCGGTTTTCATTATTCGAATAAATGGCCAAACACTTGATACAAAGCATGCTGCAAAGACCATTTTTAAGCTTTCAATACTCCAACTCCAATGCCAATCTATATATAGATTCACATGTATATTGTACAGTTGGTTCAGTGTTTGAGCGACCGCAGGGATAAGATAATTGGCAAGCAAAACACCAATGACATTGCCGCTAAACCAGCTCAATAATACCCACAACCCTACCTCGATACCAAGACAGGTGGCAATGGTTAAGCGCGGCACGCCTAAAAGCCGCAATAGACCCACCATCGGCTGACGTTGAGAAAAAGATAAAGCAAGGGCTTGATAAAAAATAAACACACCGACTAAAAAGGCTAACATTCCCAATGCGCCTAAATTCATGTGGAAAGCTTCGGTTAATGAAGTCAGTTCCATACCTGTGTAACGACTTAGAAATAAGCCACTTGGCAAGGTATTACGTAGCTTCTCTGCTTTACTTGCTGGCATTGCACCGCATGCAATCATAGTTAAACGCGTTTCTTGGGTAAAATCTTGAAGTTTGCCAATATCGACAAAGACGCGTGAGCCTCTCACCATATTATTTTTATCTATTTTGACAGGGCCTAGTTTCTCACCACCTTCTAAATCGATATAATCCCCTTTTTTTAGATCAAATCGATTGGCAATTTCAAGACTAACGACAACAGGATAAGGCGGACGCATTACATCAAGGCTACGCTGATTTTTGATGTTATCGGTTGCAGAAAAACTCAGAATCGACACGGGATCATAACCAATGACACGTAACAGATAACCGTTACTCATTCGCTTTTCAGTCGTATCTAACGGGATACATTGGTTAAACCCAGCTTGGCGCAGCTGAATATACAACCCTTGCGGAATTTTGTACTCAGAATAGCGTGCACGAATACGGTACGGGAGAGGATTAGAGAAAATTTTTCCGCCCTGTGCATAGCTTTGCTCAGCATGATTATTGACCGCCATCACGCCAACAAGTAAAGCGGTGCCAAGCGTCAGTCCAATCCAGACCAGTAAGATCTGAAATGGACGGCGACGGTAGTGCCCCAATAATGCTTTAAATACGGGAAACAGCATTAATCACGCCTCCTTGTAGGCGGATTGTACCTGATAAATGACTCGCAACTTGTTCACTGTGCGTCACAACAAGCAATGCACAATTTTGACGCTTAGATAGTTCAGTTAGTAAACGCATCACAGCTTCAGCGTTTTTTTCATCTAAACTCCCTGTTGGCTCATCCGCAAGCAGCAAGCGAGGTTCCATATATAATGCACGCGCAATTGCAGCGCGTTGTTGTTGACCACCGGAAACTTCTTCGGGATATCGGTCAAGAATAGGCATTAAGTCAAGTGCAGACAGGATTTGGCGCCATAAGGTTTGATTTTCATCTAGGCCTTTAATTTGACGACAAAAACGTACATTATCAGCAATGGTCAAGGTTGGTATAAGATTATAATATTGGAAAATAAGCCCAACATGTTTACGGCGAAATAACGTTCTTTCTTTTTCCGTTGCCTGATGCATGGCAAAGCCATCAATCCAGATCTCACCTGATTCGTGTTTATCCATACCAGCAATTAAATTCAAAAGAGTGCTTTTACCACTCCCACTTTCGCCCATCAGAGCAAGTTGTTTATGTGATTCTAAAACTAACTGCGTTCCATGCAATACGGAATAAAACGTGCCTCCATCAAAATACCCTTTACATAAATTCTTAATTTTAAGCATGTTGAGTCTTCAATCCTAGCGACACATTCATCAAAATAATTCGCATAAAATGATCAGATTTAAGTTGAGAATGTGCATTATTTTATTGATTAGGGACTAAGTTTTTCAATTTGAGTATTTTTCTAGCCAGTTAGCGAACCGCTAGAAAACTTAGAGGAATTTCTGCTAACGATGAACCTTGGTTATGTGGGAAAATAATATATTCGCCATGGTACTTAACTTTTGACTTGTATGCGGTTTGTTTATGGACAAGAAATCCAGCTAATACAGCTTGTTCAACAAACTCGGCATGGTTACCGCGCACGTAAAAATGCATCGGCTTTATAAGTTTTTCACCGTCGAAACAATTTTCACACTCTAGCGCACATAAAACAAATGAATTAGGGCTATCTGCAAAAATTTGTATCTTTTCTGTGATCTCATACTCATTGACCACATCCCAACCAAGGCTTTCCATTTGGTCCATAAATGCTTCAATTTGCTTATCTATTAGCGGCGCCAATGAATCAGCCTCTAATATTTGTGAGTATAATTTATCAATCGCTCGAAATACGCCGACTAAGTTTGCTTTCGCGCCTTGGCTGCGTGCTTGTTTTTGCCAAGTTTCTAAATTCTTTTTAACTTGTGCACTAAACCTTTGCTGTTTTAATGCTTTGGCTATCCAGCGCGCTAAAAAGTGAGTATTCGTAATCGGCGTATTCGCTAGTTTGCCCGAGTGATGTTCAACATCAAGTTCAGACAATGCTGTTTTAACTACTTGATGGATCTCTGTTGAAAATTCCATACTCAATTACGCCTCTTTACTTAATAAAAAATAGAAACTTGCTGATAATAAAGCGCAAGTAAACATACCTAAAGCCATCGGCCAAAGCTCGGTATCCGGTAAACTTGCAATAATCGCACTAATCACGGCGCCAGCACCAAATCGTAAAGTGCCTGCAAGCGAAGAAGCTGTTCCTGCCATTGCCGGATAACTACTTAAAAGTAGCGCCATTGAATTACTACCAATAAGGGAGATATTCCCCACAAATAACATGACGCACAGCACCACGACAGGCAGGCCTAAATTGAAATACCAGGCTAAGAATAACCCGATCCCTGCAATCAATTGCAAGCTTAATCCAAGACGCATCATCCAGTGTGAACCTTTTTGACGCACGAGGCGACCATTCAAACTCGTCATGATGATCATCACAATAATATTAAGCGCAAAGAGATAACCAAAGTGATCCGGCTGAACACCGAAAATATCGATATATACAAAAGCACCAGCAGTTAAAAATGCAAACATTCCGGCAAAAGACAGTGCACTGCATAAAATCAATCCAAGCGCTTTTGGATTCATACCCACGCGAATGTAATTTTGCAGTGTATTTTTCAAGCGAAACTCTTGACGGTTTTCAGGTTTTAACGTTTCTGGAATCAAAAAGAACACACAGGTTAAAACAATCACAGAGACAATTGCGAGTAGACCAAAAATCCAACGCCAGCCAAACCAAACTGCTAAATTACCACCTATCATCGGCGCGATTAGGGGTGAAATCGTGATCACTAAGGTGACAAATGACATGGTACGGGCAAATTCTTCTTTGTCGAACATATCTCGCACCACGGCTTGAATGATAACCGCTGCAGCAGCCCCAGCAAAACCTTGCGCAAAACGCACATAAAGCAGAGAATTGATATCTGATGAAGTCGCGCAAACAATTGAAGCTATGGTAAAAAAGATGATACCTAAAATAAGAATCGGCCGACGGCCATAACTGTCGGCTAAGGGGCCGTGCAAAAGCTGGCCAATCGCAAAGCCTGCAGTATAAGCGGTTAATGTGACTTGAACCGCACTATTGGTTACGCCTAGATCGGTTGCTATCGTTGGCATAGCCGGCAAATACATATCAATGGCAAGCGGCGTCAAAGCACCAATTAAGCCTAATAGCAGGTACAATAAAAAGCCGAGTTTCGGCGGTTGGTCTTGTGTCATGAATTTTCTCTAAAAAGGGTCAAAAGATTAAGCAAGTTGCTTAATTTCTTCAGCAGTCAGGGCGCGATATTCACCTGGTTCTAGGTTTGGATCTAATGCCACCCCACCAATTGACTCCCTGTGTAGTGCTTCAACTTTATTCCCCAGTGCCGCAAACATTCGTTTCACTTGATGATATTTGCCTTCACTGATGGTAAGCAGTAACTCATTTTCATCCATGTTTACAATTTGCATTTTTGCAGGACGTGTTGGCTGTTTTTCACTGCGCAGCTCAATGCCCTTTTCAATTTCAGCTTGATAGTGATCTTCGATCGCATCTTCAAGCCAAACACGATATACCTTTTGGCACTCATGCTTAGGAGAGGTAATTTTGTGTGACCATTGACCATCATCTGTGATAAGCACAAGGCCGGTTGTATCCACATCTAAACGGCCAGCAAAATGAAGTTTATCAAGTTTCACTTCATCGAGTAAAACTAAAGCGCTTGGATTATGACTATCTTGATGTGAACAAACAAAGCCATCAGGCTTAAACAACATAAAATAGCGTGGACCAGGCATAGGTAATAGACGATCTTGCCAGATAACTTTCATCCCAGAATCAATTTTAACCGAAGCTTTCTTTTCTACATCACCATCAACAAAAACTTCACCTCTTTTTAACAAAATGGTAGCTTCTCGACGGGTGACACCTAGGGACTCACATAAAAACTTATCTAATCGCATACTAACCTCATATTTAAACCGCGTAATTATACCTTGTTTTAAACGAGTTTGAATATTTTATTCACCAAAATATTTGTTTATTTTTTATCTCGCTTAACATTTAAAATAAAAACCTTGAACCTGCTCACAAAATAACCATTACTGGTCGGATAAGTACGTTTTTTATACAAAATAATAACTTAGAGAAAAAATTTCACCTTAAAATGTGAACTAGATCACTGCAATGTTTCAAAAAAGTAAAATTTTAAGCAAGCAATTTACTGATAAAACGCTACCATTACTGTCATGGAAATGTCACTTAGACACCATTTTAAAAAACCAAAATAATAATGAAAATACTGTGTGTTTTATATACAAAATAAGCAATTTTTATACAAACAAAACAAGCAAAGCTAACACTTAGTTTTTCTTGTTAACCTTTATAAATAATTAATTCGCAGATTTTGTTTACCCCATAAAAATAAAATGGATCACACACATTTAAACAGATTAAGGATATATAATGGCAACTTCGTTTTTCACTTCTGCTCGCAAACACTCACCTGTTGCGCTCGCTGTTTTAATCGGTATGACGGGTTTCACCGGTCATGCTGTTGCAGCAGGCTTCCAAGTGAGTGAAAGTTCAGCAACAGGCCTAGGCCGTGCATTTGCAGGTGATGCTGCGATCGCTGATAACGCCTCTGTACTTGCTAAAAACCCTGCCGGTATGACTAAAATTAAAAGTACGCAAGTTTCGGGTGCTTTGACTTATATCAATCCAGAAATTAGTGTGACCGATTATCAATATAATCAAAAAGCAAAAGATATAGCGCCGACCCAATTTGTACCTGCTTCTTATATCGTCTCTCCTATCAATGAAGATTGGTATTGGGGATTTGGTATGTTCTCTACTTATGGATTTGCGACTGATTTCCCAAACGATTTTGCTGCTGGTCAAAATGCTGGTTATTCTGAGATTACAACTATTACTTTCAACCCAAGCCTTGCTTATAAAGTCAATGATCACCTAAGTTTAGGTGGTGGTTTTGATATTTTATATGCAAGTGCTGAGCTGGAACGTCGTGCAGGTATCTTAGGTGCGATTCCTGGTAGCCCATTAAATTCGGACTCACGTCTTATTAAACTTCGTGGTCAAGATTTTGGCTATGGTTGGAATGTTGGTGCTTTAATTGAAGTTGATGAAAATAACCGTTTTGGTATCGCTTATCGCTCGTCTATCCATCTAAATTTTGATGATGGCAAAGTTTATGATTATGCAGGAACTGCAGGTCTAGGCGGCGGCAAACATGATGCAAATCTTAAGCTAAATCTACCTGATTATCTTGAAATAGCAGGCTTTCACCAAGTCACAAATGATTGGGCAGTCCATTATAGTTACCAATGGACTAACTGGAGCCGTTTTACGCAAATTCTAGCGACTGATGATGACTGTAATTCCAGTGCTGGTGAAGGAATCTGTCTGCAGAAGAAAGAAAACTATCATGACTCAAATCGTTATTCGATTGGTGCGACTTATAATTACAGCGATAAACTAACCTTACGAGCTGGTTTTGCTTATGATGAACAAGCCGGTGCTGCAACTATTAGTATCCCTGATACAGATCGCTATTGGTACAGTGTTGGTTCAACCTATCAATGGGCAGAAAACTTATCGCTAGATTTTGCATTCACATATATCGATAGTGATGAGCAAAACTTTGATGAAGAAGGTGTTCTTTTGAGCGGTCCATATAAATCAAAAGGCCCAGCTTACTTGCTAGCAACTCAAGTTAACTATACTTTCTAAGCAAAAGTAATAAACATAAGCCACGTAAATTTGCGTGGCTTTTTTTATCTTGCAATTTATTAATCTAGGAGATCACAAAATAAACTAAATAGCCAAAAGGTATACAGCAACATACTAGATATACATTTAATATTAATGCGAAATCCAATAATACTGTTTTCAAATAAATATAAATCACTCAAAACCAATTGAGTTATATATTCTACCTATGTTCAAGGAAGAAGGATAATAAAAATGAATGCAATCGCACATCCTAGTCTCAAACTTACCCTACTTGCAAGTTTAATCACTTTGACTGCCTGTGGCGGTGGTAGTGGGACCTCTGGCAATCAAACTGGTGTAATGGAAAGCTTTATTGAAACAGCACTTGAGCGTCCAACAAGTATAGATTTTACTCTGCAAGGTGAAGATGCCAATGTTCCTCTTCCTAGCTTTATTTTAGTTGATAGCGAAACTGGCCGCCTTGCGTTACCCAATTCAGGAGATACAAGTTTAAGTAATCCTATTGTCGCACTTTCTCAAGCCGATGGATGGTCTACCTCTCAACCTATTAGTTTCCCTTTTAAAGGTGTCCACCTACCGGCAGGAGTTCAAACCAGTGGTGTGTATGTCATTAAGCTTACTCAAAGTTTGTTAGGTGCTTCGCCAAGTGTTGAACAAGTCTTCCAACAAGGAATAGATTTTCAAGTTATTAACCAAATTAATAGTACTGGAGATGATTCTGTTAACATTATTTTCAACCAACCTTTAGATGAAAAGGCAAATTATCTAATTGCCTTAACTTCAGAACTAACCGATGAAAATGGCGACCCTCTTGGTACATCTGAAGACTATGCATTTTTAAAAACAAAGACTATTGAAGCAAATGTAGAACCACTTGACCAACTGCAAGATGTAACCCATGCAATTGAGGCTATTTTTGCGCAGACAGGTGTAGATAGTCAGAGCATTATTTACTCTACTTGGTTTACGACTCAATCAGTTGGTGACACCTTATTTGCAACTAAAGCTGCCGTGGCGACTGGGCTTGCAAATGCAGCAAATGGCGGATTAAATACAGTATTTACCGGTAGTGCCAACCCAAATAATATCGATCTTAGCACTGCTTATACACTTGGAATAATCAGTTCTTCAGATTATGCAGATGCTCTTGCGGCTGACACAAATGTGTCCACTTACCTTGACCCAAATGACTTAAGTGGACTGAAGCAAATCTTAACAGCGCAATATCAAGCTAGATTAGGCATTGGCAGTGTGACGGTGTCAAAAGGAATTGTAAACCTACCTTATTTTCTGGAGACAGGTGAAAACTGGAATACACAACCTTTTGAATCTGGCATGCCAAGCCTTGCACTTATTTCGAATGCATTAGCCAATGGCAATCCAAATCAAAGCACAATTGCGAGCCAATTAGCCGCAGCTGGTGTTGATCCAAGTAAACTTGCTAACGATCCACAAGAGCAGCTAAAGCTTATCGGACTAAGTTTAAATAACGCTGATGGTACACCACTTGATTCTGAACGAGTGATCACAGGTTTTAATCCCGTCCCCCAAATTAAATCACTTGAAAAAGTACCATTTATACTTTTTACACCGACCAATTCAAGTGCTGCAACGCCCGTAGTTATTTATCAACATGGGATAACTTCGGTGAAAGAAACAGCCTATAGCTTTGCGGCGACAATGGCAGCTCAAGGTGTCGCTGTGATTGCGATTGATCACCCTCTTCATGGCGATCGTGCATTGAGTGACGAGGCTTCAGCCAATAATAACTTAGCCGCATATGTGAATTTATCTTATTTACCTGTCGCAAGGGATAATCTACGTCAAAGTATGTTAGATATCATGGGATTAAAAGCTGCACTTGGATTCTCTGCACAAGCTGGCCTTTTCACAGATGCATTAACAAGTATCGACCCAACCCAAGTTAAATTCTTGGGTCATTCATTAGGTGGAATAGCGGGTGTAAGTGCTATCGCAGCAGCAAATGAAACCACAGGCAACGCCGATGCAGATGCTCTTTTTAAAATTGATTCAGCAGCCTTTGCCAATGCTGGCAGTCAAATTGCACCACTTTTATTAAACTCTGGGGCTTTTGGTGGGGAAATTAAAAATCAAATTGCAACAGGATTATCTCCAGAGTATGCGGCTTTTGCGCAAAGTACATGTATCTCTGCAAATTTATCTGGCGCAGATTGCTTCAATACATTTTTAGCCAATGCAACTGAAGATCAGGTTGCAACACTTAATGATGGAATTGCACAATTTAGCTTTGCCGCACAAACAGTATTAGATAGCATAGATCCAATTAATACCGCTTATAATTCAAGCTTTGAAGAGCTACCTATTTATCTGTCCGCTGTGGATGGCGACAGCGTGGTTCCAAACTCTGTAGCTACTGCTCCTTTTGCGGGCACTATCCCATTAGCTACCGCGCTTAATTTAACACAAATAGATTCCTCTAATTCACCAGTGACCTCTGATAAAAACTTTGTTTTTTTTAATGACAACGCAAGTCATAGCACAGCAATATTCCCAAGTGGAACTCAGGATCAACCTCACTTTATTGAAATGCAGAGTAATTTTATTGACTTTTTGAGTGATAATCAGCTAACAGGTATTACTGACACTAACGTATTAAAATGAGACTTAACTCTCAACAAATTTAGTTAGAACACTCTTTATCGAAAAATACCCTCAGTAACTATTGAGGGTATTTTTTATAGATATATACTAAAAAAATCATAGGTATAGATGATGGCAAGACAGAAAATCTGAACCTTTTTTGTATAAAAGTAGTATGACCTTAGCTTCAAGATAAAGCTTATAAAGTCATTTTCTTTCATTCACAGTACATTTCTTTCATTCAGCCCTTGTCAGCTAGAATCGAACTAGGTATAAATGTTAGTTATACCAAAGTATAATTTACTTAATTTTTATTTAACTCATATGCAAGGATGATCACCACCATGTTTGAAAAAGTTCCGGCAGCTCCTGCTGATCCTATCTTAGGCCTTACTGAAGAATTTAAAAACGACCCACGCGAAGAAAAAATTAACCTAGGCGTTGGTATCTATAAAAATGAGCAAGGCCAAACGCCAGTACTTGAGACCGTCAAGCAAGCAGAAGCCGCTTTAATTGAATTTGAAAAAACAAAATCTTACCTATCAATTGAAGGTGCCGCTGAATATGGCCTTGCCGTGCAGCAGCTATTATTTGGTAAAGAAAGTGAGATCATCAAAACTAAACGCGCGCAAACAGCGCAAGCGCCAGGTGGCACAGGTGCGCTTCGCCTTGCAGGTGAATTCATCAATCAACATCTAGACAGCAAAAAAATCTGGATCAGCAACCCAACATGGGCAAACCACATGGGCGTGTTTGGCGCAGCAGGTTTAGAGCTTGCGCAATACAATTATTACAACCCTGAAACCCACGATAAAGATTTTGACGCTATGCTTGCATCATTAAATGAAGCCAGCGCAGGCGATGTGGTATTGTTCCACGGTTGTTGTCACAACCCAACGGGTATCGATCCAACTGCAGAAGAATGGCAAGTACTGGCTGATCTTTGTGTTGAAAAACAACTTCTACCACTATTTGACTTTGCTTATCAAGGCTTTGCAACAGGCGTTGAAGAAGATGCACAAGGTCTACGCATCTTTGCAAAACAGTGTGATGAAATATTAATCGCAAGCTCATTCTCGAAAAACTTCGGTTTATATAATGAACGCGTGGGTGCATTCACTTTAGTTGGGAAAGAAAAAGACAGCGCAGCGCAAGCTTTCTCACAAGTGAAGAAAATTATTCGCTCAATTTATTCCAACCCACCTGCACATGGCGCAGCAGTCGTAACTTATATTCTAAATAACCCAGCATTACGTCAAGCGTGGGAGCTTGAAGTGAAAGAAATGCGCGAACGTATTCATCAAATGCGTACTCTGTTTGTACAAAGCTTAAAAGATCATGGCGTAACAGCAGACTTTCGCTTTATTGAACAGCAAAATGGTATGTTCTCTTTCTCTGGCTTAAACAAAGATCAAGTCGCACGTTTGAAAGAAGAATTTGCAGTCTACATTGTCGGATCAGGCCGTATCAGTGTGGCAGGCATGACACGTGAGAATATGGAACCACTATGTAAAGCTATTGCAGCTGTTTTATAATTATAGCCACCAGAGTGAAAACTATACCCTTCACTCACTAGTTACAGATTAAAATCTCATTTAGGAGCCATTCTTTGGAGTGGCTTTTTTTATGTTTATCCACCGTTAACCTTCCCTTCTGATATTAAAATATACGCGTTACAAAATAGCCCCACACATATCCTCATTACATAAAAGGAGTTTGAACTAGTTCACGCTTCGCATTATTACCCTTAACATTCTGATAACTTAACGCTAGCTTTGAGATCTACCCACTAGTTTGATTTTTTGAAAGAAATTATCATCTCATCAGTTCTAGATGTCATTCACATCTAAATTAATGCAATGTGTTTGAAAATAACCAAAAATTTAAGTGATAACTTAATCTTAGCAATGCAGGTAGGCACACTTAAGCATCAATTAGATATTTAATATCAACTCGAAATGGATAGCGCATGAAAAACAAACTATTGATCTTAGCAGGTGTCGCAGCCTTAATTGGCCTCTTTTTCGCCTTTGACCTACAAGATATTCTTACCCTCGAAGGCTTAAAATCACGTATGGATGATTTTAGATCTATACAAACCGAGTCACCTGTTCTCGTAGCTTTAAGCTTCTTCTTTATTTATATACTCGTCGCGGCGTTATCACTGCCGGGCGCAGCCATCTTAACCCTCGCAGCAGGCGCCCTTTTTGGCCTCTTCACAGGTTTAATCCTCGTCTCGTTTGCATCTAGCATAGGCGCAACCTTAGCCTTTCTTGCTTCACGCTATATCTTACGTGAAAGTGTCGAGAAAAAATTCGCCGAGCGCCTTGGCCCAATTAACCAAGGAATTGAAAAAGAAGGCGCATTTTATCTCTTCACCCTGCGTCTAGTGCCTGTCTTCCCATTTTTCTTGATAAACCTGCTGATGGGTCTGACCAAGATCAAGACACTCACTTTCTATTGGGTAAGCCAACTTGGCATGTTAGCGGGCACAGTTGTGTATGTAAACGCAGGGACCCAACTTGCACAAATCGATAGTCTAAAAGGTATCTTATCTTTTAACTTACTTATTTCATTCGTTTTATTAGGAGTCTTCCCTTTGGTTGCTAAAAATATCCTAAACAAAATTAAAGCACGCCGCGTGTATGCAAAATGGGCAGATCAAAAACCTAAAAGCTTTGATCGTAATATGATCGTCATTGGTGCAGGTGCCGGCGGATTAGTTAGCAGTTATATTGCCGCAACAGTAAAAGCAAAAGTTACCTTAGTTGAAGCAGGTAAAATGGGTGGCGATTGCTTAAATTATGGCTGCGTGCCGAGTAAAGCCATCATTAAAAGTGCCAAAGTTGCGCATACTATGCGTCATGCAGAAAATTATGGTCTTGAAAATCAAAACCCTAGCTTCTCATTTAAGAAAGTTATGGAACGTGTGCATCAAGTCATCAAAGACATTGAACCACATGATAGTGTGGAGCGTTACACTGGCCTTGGTGTGGATGTGAAGCAAGGTTATGCAAAAATCCTTAATCCATGGACAGTTGAAATCAAGCACAATACGGGTGAAGTCGAAACCTTAACCACACGTAATATTGTGATTGCAACCGGCGCGCGTCCATTTGTGCCGCCACTACCAGGGATTGAAGATGTGGGTTATCTCACCAGCGATACCTTGTGGGATGAATTAGTTAAACGTGAAGAAGCGCCAAAACGTCTAGTCGTATTAGGTGGTGGCCCAATTGGTTGTGAGCTTGCGCAAAGCTTTTCTCGCCTTGGCTCTGAGGTCACTCAAATTGAAATGGCTGAACGCATTATGGGCCGTGAAGATGAAGATGTTGCAGACTTTGCCTTAGAAACATTAAAGGAAAGTGGCGTCAATGTATTAACTAGCCATAAAGCGCTGCGCTTTGAAAAACAAGGCGAGCAAAAATTCATTGTAGTTGAGCATCAAAACGAAGAAAAACGCATTGAATTTGATGACCTTTTATGCGCTGTTGGACGCTCAGCACGTCTTGAGGGCTATGGCCTTGAAGCGCTTGGCATTGAAACCAATCGCACCGTTGTCACTAATGAATATTTAGAAACCTTATATCCAAATATTTTTGCCGCTGGTGATATTGTTGGGCCGTACCAATTCACGCATGTCGCAGCGCACCAAGCTTGGTACGCAGCAGTCAACGCTCTATTTGGTCAATTCAAACGCTTTAAAGTGGATTATCGCGTGATCCCTTGGACGACATTTATCGACCCTGAAGTCGCGCGTGTTGGCCTCAATGAAACCGATGCTAAAGCCAAAGGGATTGAGTATGAAGTCACGCGTTTTGAGATGGAAGAGCTTGATCGCGCAATAGCAGAAAGCCAAACCAAGGGTTATATCAAGGTGATCACACCAAAAGGCAAAGATAAGATCTTGGGCGTCACCATTATTGCGCCGCAAGCTGGAGAAATCATCTCAGAGTTTGTGCTCGCAATGAAGCACCACCTTGGTCTAAGCAAAGTTCTTGGAACGATTCACGCCTACCCAACATGGGCAGAAGCGAACAAATATGCAGCAGGTGAGTGGAAGCGAAATCATGCTCCACAAACCATTTTAGCTTGGCTTGAAAAGTATCATACTTGGATGCGCCATGAAAAAGCATCTGAAGAGAAAAAGCCAGAAACGGCGCCGAGTGAGAAATAAGCGCAAGTATAAAAGATAATAATGTGGCGGCGAGATAATTTTCCCGCCACCTTTTGAATCAATTTGTAAAGGATAGACATATGCCCGTTCAAAAGAAAAAATTTACCTTTAAAAATCAAGATGGTATCGAACTTGCCGGTTTACTTGAACTACCAGAAAAGCCTATCGCATTTGCTATTTTTGCCCATTGTTTTACCTGTGGCAAAGATATTGCCTCCGCCTCACGCATCGCACGCAACTTAGCCAATAACGATATTGCCGTCTTTCGCTTTGATTTTACAGGGCTTGGAAACAGTGACGGCGACTTTGCCAATACCAATTTTAGTGCGAATTTAAATGATTTAAGAGCAGCTGCGCAAACCCTTAAAGATCAATACCAAGCACCTGATTTTTTAATTGGTCATAGCCTTGGTGGTACCGCCGTTTTAGCCGCCGCTGAGTTTATTCCTGAGCTCAAAGGTGTCGTTACTATTGGCTCCCCTGCTGAGCCCAATCATGTGATTAAACAATTTGGTGAGCATGCGGATGATATTCGCGCAGCTGGAGAAAAAGAAGTCAGCCTTGCGGGACGTCCTTTTACCATCAAAAAGCAATTTATTGACGATCTTGAAAGCTATACCCTTGCCGAGCGCATTGCCAAACTGCGCAAGCCTTTACTTATCTTCCACTCACCGATTGATGATACCGTCAACATCAAACAAGCGGGCTTAATTTACAACGCCGCCAAACACCCTAAAAGCTTTATTTCATTAGATAAAGCCGATCACCTTTTACGTAATCGCGCCGATGCGGATTATGTCGCAACTTCTATCGTGGCTTGGGCGCTAAGGCACTTACCTGACGCAGAAATCGTTCAAGAAACAAAAGCTTCAAAAGTTGAACCGGGCGTATTACTAGTTGAAGAAAAAAACCAAGCCTTCTTACGTAACATAGTGACCGCGTCACATGAATTTATCTCCGATGAGCCGATCCACGTGGGCGGGAGTAATTTAGGCCCGACGCCTTATGACTTTTTATTAGCCGCGCTTGGCGCTTGTACCTCCATGACGATGCGCATGTATGCCAACCGTAAAAAACTCAATATCACCAAGTTAGAAGTCTATGTCACACATGATAGAGAGCATGTGGAAGACTGCGAGGCTTGCATTGATGGCAAGAGCCTTGAAGATGTCTTTTATCGTGAAATTGTGGTGGAAGGTGATCTCACGCAAGAGCAGCGAGAACGCCTACTGGAAATTGCTGATCTGTGCCCTGTGCATAAAACCTTGCATAACCAAGTCGCGATCCGCACAAAATTAAAAGACTAGAACTCAATTACCTCCTTGGGTATTGCGCCAATTTCCTCTAAAATAAGGAAAATATATATGTTATCGATTACATCACGCGCAACGCTCAAGGAAGTACCCATGGAAGCAGAACTGCAAGAGATCCAAAATTTTCTTATCCAATACCCACCTTTTAAAGATCTCCCAGAAGATAAACTTGAACAAGTCGTTCAAAACACTGAAATTTCATACGTTCGTGAAAATACACCGATCATCAAATTCGGCGATACGATTCATGATTTATATATGATTCGCTCTGGCGTGGTAGAAATCTACCGTCGTACCGGCGAGCTTTATAACCGACTCGATCAAGGTGATATTTTTGGGCAAATGGGTCTTTTAATGAATGGTAAAGTGCGTCTGCCTGCTACCGCTATCAGTGATACCCTTCTTTATTGCATTCCAAGTGATATTTTCAATGAACTTTATGACAGCGAAGAATGTTTTGCTGACTTTGTCGATATCGAAGACAATGCACGCTTAAAACAAGCGATTTCTCAAAACCAAGAAGCGAATGATCTCACCACCTCAAAAGTGAAAAAACTCCTTACGCGTGACGTTGTCACTCTTGATCAAAGCGTGACGATTCAACATGCTGCGCAAGTGATGTGTGATGAAAATATTTCAGCGCTTATTGTGATCGATGAAAGTCAAGAAATTGATGAAGACAATGAGTCTAACGTGGTCGGCATTATCACAGACAGAGATTTATGTACCAAGGTGTTAGCCTCTGGCATGGATCCGAATTCAGAATTGCATAATGTGATGAGTACAGAACTTATCTCACTTGATCATAACGCCTATGTGTATGAAGCCATGCTGACCATGCTGCGCTATAACGTGCATCACTTGCCTATTTTAAAGAACAAACAGCCGCTAGGCATTATCGAAGTCGGTGACATCATTCGTTATGAATCGCAAAACAGTCTCTTGCTTGTGAATCAAATTTATAACCAAACGACGATTGAAGATTTAGAAGAAGTCTCCGCGCAAGTTAAAGATTGTTTTGTACGTTTGGTGCATGAAGATGCCAACTCGCATATGGTCGGCAGCGCTATGTCTGTAATTGGCCGTAGCTTTAAGCAGCGCATCATTGAACTTGCAGAAGAAGAGCTTGGTGAGCCGCCTATCCCATATTGCTTCTTAGCTCTTGGTTCTATGGCGCGTGATGAGCAGCTCATCGTCACCGATCAAGATAATGCAATGATTTTAGATGATAGTTATGATCCCAAAGAGCATGGCGAATACTTTGAGAAACTGGCAGCATTTGTCTGTGAAGGACTTGCTCGCTGCGGATATAAACTCTGCACCGGCGATATTATGGCAACCAACCCAATGTGGCGCATGACGCGAAAAGAGTGGGAAGCTTGCTTTGCTGACTGGATAGATAATCCAAACCCGAAAGCGCTTTTAAATAGCTCAATCTTCTTTGATCTTGATGGCGTATATGGACGTGTCAAATGGGCTGAATCCTTAAATAGCTTTATTGTTCGCCGCGCACGTAAAAACCAACATTTCTTAGCTTGCCTTGCGCGCAATGCGATTAACCGTACCCCACCACTTGGCTTCTTCCAAAACTTTGTAATGGAAAAAGATGGTCGTCATAATAACTCTATTAACCTCAAACGTCGCGGCACTGCGCCGCTGGCTGATTTAATTCGTGTGCACGCCCTTTCTGTTGGTTCGCGCTCGCAAAACTCCTTTGAACGCCTGGATGATATTCTTGAAGCTGGCATTTTACCGAAGGGCAAAGCTGAAGATCTGCGTGATGCGATGGAGTATATCTCTATGGTCCGCATCACTCACCAAGCGCTTGATGTTGAAAACGAAATTGAAGCGGATAACAATATCGAACCTGAAAATATGTCTGATTTTGAGCGCCGTAACTTAAAAGATGCCTTCCAGATCTTAAGTAATGCGCAAAACTTTATTAAGTATCGCTACCAAGGCCATTTGGTCAAAGCACGTAGCCAAACACGCAACCAACGTGTGCCAAATCAGCATAAATAGTCACTAAGGTCGTTTATATGAGTAAACAAATCAAAGACAAGCAGCTACCTAAAAATTGGCATGCTTTTTATCAAGCACAAAGTGCACAGGTAAAAAATGAACTTTTGCAGAAGTTTTATCGTGGCGGCTTGGTCGATTTTCACACGCCGCTTAAAGAGGTTGAGTTTGTTGCGCTTGATTTTGAAACTACAGGTCTTAACAGCAAAAAAGATGGCATCATCAGTATTGGGTTGATCCCTTTTACTTTAGATCGTATCTATTGTCGTGAAAGTAAACACTGGCTTGTGAACCCCAAAAAACCATTGGAAGAAGAATCCGTTGTGATCCACGGGATCACCCATAGCGATCTCAGTGATGCGCCAGATCTAAGGCGGATTTTGGAAGAGGTTTTGGATGCGCTCGCTGGCAAGGTTGTCGTGGCTCACTATCGCGCGATTGAACGAGACTTTTTTGATCGCGCCTTGAAAGAGCGAATCGGCGAAGGGATTTTATTTCCTATGATAGACACGCTTGAAATTGAATATGATATTCAAAAGCAAGCCAACCAAGGCTTTTTCAAGCGCCTATTTCGCAGCAAGATGCCTTCAGTACGTTTGGGCGCAAGCCGTGAGCGTTATGGCTTGCCAACCTATCAGCCGCACCATGCGCTGGTCGATGCTATCGCCACAGCGGAGCTCTTGCAAGCACAAATCTTGCACCATTACACGCCCGATACGCCGATTGAAGCGCTTTGGAAGTAAATCATTTTTAAATAGATTAAAAAATGAAGCCAATAAAAAAGGTTGCTGTGAATGATTCGCAGCAACCTTTATTTTTTATGTGCTATTCAAACGCACATTTTAGCCTTCAAATTTAAGGCTAAGTATTTGAATTAACGTCTTTCCGTGCGCATACCTAAGATAAGGCTGACACACATCACTAAGAGGACAAACACAAACGGTAACGCAGTTGAAATGGCCGCCGCTTGCAATGCTGCCATTGCGTTTGTGCCGCCAACCCAAAGGAGTGCCATTGCCACTGCGCCTTCAATGATTGCCCAGAACACACGTTGTGGCACTGGCGCATCCATTTTACCACCTGCAGTGATGCTATCGATAACCAATGAGCCTGAATCGGATGAGCTAACAAAGAAGACCAATACCAAGACAACCGCAATCACAGAGATGATTTTGCTAAATGGCAGCGCATCGAACATATCAAACATAGCCATAGTCACATCGCTGAAGCCTTGTGTGCCTAAAATGCCAACTTTATTAATGATTTGGTCGATCCCAACACCACCAAAGGTACCCATCCAAACAATCGTGATGATAGTTGGAACAAGTAATACTGCCGTGATAAATTCACGAACCGTACGACCTTTTGACACGCGTGCGATAAACATACCAACAAATGGTGACCAAGACATCCACCATGCCCAATAGAATACAGTCCAACCATGCATCCAAGTTTCATCTTCACGACCAAATGGATTTGACAGTGGAATAATATTTTCAACATATTGCACAAGTGTTTGTGGAATAGTATGTGACACGATACTAAAGCTCACACCTGCAACAAATAGAAGCAAGATAACTGCGACAACCATGTTGATATTACTAATCAGCTTCACACCACCATCAATGCCGCGAAGCACTGAAAGCGTTGCAAGAAGTGTGACCACTGCAATAACAGTGAGTTGAAGACCCGTAGTCGCTTCAATGCCAAAGACATGCCCGATACCCGCAGCGGCTTGTTGCGCGCCAAAGCCGAGCGATGTTGCTAAGCCAAAAAGTGTCGCCAACACAGCAAGAATATCAATGATATGTCCAGCCCAACCCCAAGCTCTGTCCCCTAAAATTGGGTAAAACACAGAACGGATAGAAAGAGGTAAGCCTTTGTTAAAGGTAAAGAAAGCCAAAGACAATGCAACAACTGCGTAAATCGCCCAAGGGTGAAGACCCCAGTGGTACATAGTTGCGCCAAGTGCGAGATCTGCAGCTTCTGGTGTATTTGCTGCCACATTTAGCGGCGTGCCATACCAATCAGTAAAGTATGCAGCAGGCTCAGCCACACTCCAGAACATCAAGCCAATCCCCATACCCGCAGCAAACAGCATAGCTAGCCATGAAAGATAAGAGTGTTCAGCTTTTGCATCATCACCACCAAGGCGAATTTTGCCAAATGGTGAGACGATTAAGAATAAACAGAAGATAACAAAGAAGTTACCTGCTAATACAAACAGCGCATCAAAATTGTTAATAATAGAGTTTTTAACGCCATCTAAGGCATTTTTTGCTGTTTCTGCGTCACTTAGGAAGATCCCAAGCAAGAATAGAATGATAAGACCTGCGCTAATTGAAAACACGGCGTTGTGAACATCAAAGCCCCATTTCTGCACATTATCTTGGCCTATCGTATAGTCGGTACTATCGATACTATATTTATCAATACCTTTTGTCATTATCCCTCTCTTTCACTCAAGTTATTTGAGTGTTGGTACATAAATTGCCTATACTCAAAAAACATTCAAGGATTTTTGATAAAAATGATTCGTTATCTATCAAAAATCCCTGTTTTGAGTATAGATTAAAAGCGTAAATATCCTACCAAGATCAATAAAAAAAACCAGTGTGATTTGAAAATAAACCCATAAATGATTAATATTCACACAATTTTTGTGGGTATCTGCTCAATTTCTAGGCAATTGTGATATTTAATCATGCAAAATAAAGAAAAGACTAGAGATAAAAATAGATTGAGTACGAAACATTTTCATCGAATTTTAGACACAAAAAAAGACGCCCGAGGACGTCTTCTTGATGCTGTAATCAGCGAATTTGGCGGTGAGTGAGAGATTCGAACTCTCGATACGTTGCCGTATACACACTTTCCAGGCGTGCTCCTTCAGCCACTCGGACAACTCACCGTATTGTACTGCAGTGCCGCGCTGTTGGCGACGTGGGCTAATGTAATGATTTGTCTTAGTGAGGTCAAGCTTTTCAGTTGAATTATTTGGAAAAAACGTCTGTTTGGTTAAAAATTCGACCTAAATCTATTAGATCAGCAACAATTCTTTTTGCTACTGATTATTTTAAGTGAACTTGCTATGATTAGGTATATTTACTTTAAAGGATAGCCTTGTGAATTTACAAACTTTCATCGCACAAAAAAATCTTGAAGAATACTTACTCACCCCAGCGCAAACCAAAGGCTTTGTTTGCGGCATGGCGGCAGCGCCATATATCATCGACCCGAGCCAATGGCTGGCATTTTTATGGGGTGATGTTGAAGAGTCCCCTTTTGAATCAGCTGAAGATCTCGAAACTTATGCCAATTTAATTGTTGAAGAGTGGAACTTGTCTCGTCAAAGTCTTCTTAACAACACATGGCAGTGGCCACAAGAGGCGAGCTTAGATGAAGCCGAAATCGTCAATGAATTTGCGCGTGAATATTGTGAAGGTCTGCTTCAAGCGATTCAAATTACCCATGATGATTGGGAAAACCTAATGCCAGAAGACAGTGAAGACAATGCCCTACTTGGCGGCGTGATGCTGACCATCAGCATGCTGTATGATCCAGATACTTCACTTGCGATTCTGCAAGAGCAAGATGCAGATATTGATGCATTGGCTCAGTTTGAAGAAATTTACAACGCGATCCCAAATATGCTGTGCGGCCTGTGTATGCGTGGCCAAATGCTCGCAAATGAAGAAGATTAATTCCCACAAGAGAGACATGTATGAGTTTGCAATATAAAACCATTCCGGTGACGGCTTTTGCTCAAAACTGCTCGTTAATTTGGTGCTCTGAAACCATGAAAGGCGCAGTGATTGATCCAGGCGGCGATGTCGATAGACTGTATCAAGCCATTTCTGAGCAAGGCGTTGAAGTAGAAAAAATTCTTCTTACTCACGGCCACCTTGATCACGTTGGCGGCACCGAGGCGCTGCAGGCAAAATTAAGCCAATTTAAATCCACCCCACTGGAAGTGATTGGCCCACATAAAGCGGATTTATTCTGGCTACAAGGTTTAGCGCAACAAAGCCAGATGTTTGGGTTTGAACCCACAGATAGCTTTGAGCCTGATATCTGGTTAGAAGATGGCGACAGTGTCACTTTTGGTAACGAAACCCTAAACGTTTTGCATACGCCAGGTCATACCCCTGGACATATAATTTTCTATAACCAAGATGCAAAACTAAGCTTTGTTGGCGATGTTTTATTCCAAGGCGCCATTGGTCGTACTGATTTTCCACAAGGTGACTTTGCCACCCTTATCAACAGTATCAAAGATAAGCTTTGGCCACTTGGCAACGACATGCGTTTTGTGCCGGGCCACGGCCCTGAGTCAACCTTTGGGCATGAGCGCCGCACCAACCCATTTGTAGCCGATGAAATGCCAATCTAATCGCATTCGATAATAAATGAAATTGCGGCAAGCGAACACATCGCTAGTGTAAACAGTGCGCCGCAGTTTCAATTATTGAGCATGATAATTTGCCACCAAATAACGTCGACAGGTTCCCACAAAGCTTTCTTTATCAAGCGGAATATCTGCTGCGGAAATAAAAATATCATATCCCCAAACTTGCCTTAAAATCCGCATTCGATGTAAAAACATAGCCTGTAAACCTTTGTATGTCTGACCGGCTTCGGTAATTGGCGTATCTTTTAATAATAAATCTTGAAACTCATCCAAGCGCCCTGCTTGCTTTAAGCCAAGATATAACAGCTGACGCTGGTGCAAGATCATTTGCGCCATCAGACGTTGATTGATTTGTGAAAGCAACACAGTTGGGGTTTTAATTTTTACCCCTACCCAAGGAATATCCGTTTGCCAAGATTGGATCTGATAATAGCAAATATCAATTTTTTCAATATCTTTCCAAGCCAAGACCCAACCGCCACGGATGCAATGCTGCTGCATGTGCGTTTGAGTCAAACTAAAGCCCAAGGCATGTTGGTCGACCCAATAACAGCCCCAGCCAATACATGACGCAATAATAAAAACCAGTAGCGCTAAAGTCTCGCTAAATTGCAGCCGCAGTAAGACGCAAAGCACTGCCAAAGCGAGCCACAAGCCTAAGTAATGCCCTTTGGTTAAACCTAACTTGGTTTGAAAAAGCTGAGTACTCGGTAACAAGATATCTCCCCATTATCGGCTGAAAAATGAATAAAACACCAACAATACGTTTAAGTTTCAACCAAAAAGCACAAATAAACTATAACTTTTGATCTTTTTTTGGTATAAACCACGGCTTAATTTTAATAACCAAGTTTTTCTATACCAATCTGACTCTAGCTTATCCCCAGCCAACTTAAAAGGTGCCTTAGGATAGAATCAGATTGGTTTAACTTAATGGAGACCCCATGAGACTGGCACATAAACGTAATGTTCAGCGTAAACTAAACAAATACATCAAGGCTGCTTCGGCAAATATCCAAGCGAATATGCCAAAACCTGCTGCGAAAGCAAGTGTTGTGAAAACAGCGACGGCAAGCGCGCAAGTTAAGCAAGCGGTTGCAAGTGCTGCGCAAAGCTTAAACTTAACGCCAAAACAGCAAAGTATTTATGATGTGTTAAAAGCAAATGCTGACGGTATGAGCCCAAAAAACATTGGTCTTGCAGCAGGTCAAGAAGATAGTAAAGCAGCAGCATGGGCGAGCAGTGGCCTACGCAAGATGCTTGAAGAAAACCTTGTGATTAAAGAGCAACTTGCTGGTAATAAAGTCAGCTATAAAATTGCTTAATTTGTAAAAAATGCGCCAAGCATAGCCATATAGATTCCTATCTAAACGAGCTTGCTGCGGCGCATTTTTTATTATTTTAAGTTTATTACATAGCCAAAATATTTGAAATTCTAGCAAGGCAACAAGGTGATGAGAGCCTAGGAGCATATAATAATATGTGACTAGGTCGAATCAACGCAGTTAACGCTGCTAGAGTTTTAAATATGCAGGCTATGGCGCATGTTTGAAAGCCAGACACACTGATACGGCGCCAATTCCATTTGTGAATGCAAAGTCTCAAACACCTCCCCTGAAATCAAATCATTCCATGTATCCGTTTGGATCAAGTTCATATCCGCTAGATTTAAACATTGCGGCTCAAGACTAATGTTATACACACAAAAGATACTCT
The DNA here is from genome assembly GCF_058545285.1 of Vibrio sp. KMM 9700. Classification (NCBI taxonomy): domain Bacteria; kingdom Pseudomonadati; phylum Pseudomonadota; class Gammaproteobacteria; order Vibrionales; family Vibrionaceae; genus Vibrio; species Vibrio sp. KMM 9700. The sequence continues at coordinate 315,497 of NZ_CM178589.1, forward strand.
GCTGACGATCTAAACTTTGTCGCCAATAGCCAAAGAGTTTATCCCCTAAGTGCAAGGTAAATTGTGTCGCATTTGGGTGAAACGCAGCTTGCTTTTGACGTAACGATAGAAGCGCCGATAAACGTTCAAAGGTTTTCGCATGTGGGTTTTGCGGATCGCTCAGCGCAGCTTGTAATTGCGGAAAATCCCACTTGTGGCGGTTGATCGAGCGATTTTGGTTGGTATTTTCCACCCGCTCATAATCATTACGCGTCCCAAGCAAACTATGCACATAAATGCCCGGTAAACCTTCCATTCCAAGCATGATCGCATGGGCGCAAATAAAACGATCCAGACCATATTTGTCCGCCCCTTGGACGCTGCCCTGAAGCGCATCAAACAAAGCAATATTAATTTCATAAGGCTTACGCTGAGTTTGGGTGACGCGCCACGAAACTAAACCGCCGAATGATTGCAAGGTGTTGACCATAGTATTAATCTCGCCTTCATCGAGCAAGCCTTCTACCGGCCTTAGGCCAATCCCATCGTGCGAGGCAATAAAGTTAAAATACGTTGTGCCTTGTTGCGATGGCGGCATCCCCATCATCCAGCGTTTAAGCGCCTCACAGTTGCCAGTAATTAAAGTATGAATGAGTAGCGGCGGCAGCGAAAAGTTATAGATCCCATGCGCTTCGTTACCATTACCAAAATAACTTAGGTTCTCTAGGTTTGGAATATTGGTTTCGGTAATAATCATGGCTTGCGGACACGCCTGTTCGATCAAGCTGCGCAAAAGGCGGATCATCTCATGGGTTTGCTCTAAGTTTATGCAAGGCGTACCAATCTCTTTCCACAAAAACGCCACGGCATCAAAACGAAAAATACTCACGCCTTTATCTAGATAAAAACGAATAATCGATGCAAATGCTTTTAAGACTTCTGGGTTTGAGAAATCAAAATCAACCTGATCATGACTAAACGTACACCAGACATATTTAGTGCCGTCTGCGGTTTCCACCTCTTTTAATAAATCCGATGTTCTTGGCCGCACCACTTGTGACAAGTCATCCTCAGGGGATGCGGTATAAAAATAATCATGCCCAACACCTTCGCATTTAATAAAGTTCTCAAACCAAGCGCTACGCGCCGAGCAGTGGTTAATCACTAGATCCGACATGAGTTTGAAATCACTGGCGATCTGCTCAATATCAGACCAGTCGCCCATCCCTTCATTGACACTGGAATAGTCAATCACAGAAAATCCATCATCAGAGCTATAAGGGAAAAAAGGCAAAATATGCACGCTAGAGACTGTCTCTTGGCAATATTGATGCAAAAAGGATTGTAAACATTGCAGCGGCTTCTCGCCTTCTTGAATAAAGCTATCGCCGTAAGTAATTAAAATGGTATCTTTTTCTGACCACAATTGTTGCGATACACTCATTGGGATAGATGTATCTAAATTGGCAGATAAGCGCATGATTTCAACAAGTTCATCAGCCAATGCTGGGTAATCGAGCGTTTCAGGGTAAATACACGCCAAATGGTGACATATTTTATCTTTTAAACTTGTGTGCTTATCCATGCTTACTTCCCTCCAAACTCTGCGGTATCTGCCTCCACTGCATCTTTTAATCTTTGCATCACATCAGGCATAGCGCTCACAACTCGGTTCCAACTCGGTATAAATGGGGTTTCCATTGGGTGCTCTAAAAAGCTCTGCCCTGCCATCATGATATTCTTGGCAAACATTTCGACCGCTTTTTCTTCCATATGGATGTCTAAATCTAAGCCATTCATCAAGGCATCATTATGATAAGCTTCGATAAAATCTAGGGCGATGCGATAATATGTGGCTTTAATTGAACGAAATTTCTCGCTATTAAAGGTCTCGCCTTGGGTCGCAAGTTTACGGAAAAAAGACTTGGTAATATCAATCGACATCTTTGATAAACCGCCATTGGTGCTATCTAAAGATAAGTCTTGGTGCTTATGATCATAGGTTTTAGCAATATCAACTTGGCAAAGGCGATTGGCAGCATAATTGCGCTGCATTTCAGATAAAACGCCAATCTCCAGTCCCCAATCACTTGGAATACGAATATCACTTAACACATCACGACGGAACGAGAACTCGCCAGCCAGTGAATATTTAAAGCTATCCATATAATCTAAGTAAGTATGTTGAGAAGTAGTTTGTTTAAGCGCTTTAAGTAGTGGTGTGACCAGCAAACGTGCCACACGACCATTCATTTTGTTGTTGGCAACGCGTGCATAATAGCCTTTGCAAAATTCATAATTAAATCTAGGGTTGGCAACAGGATAAATTAATCGCGCCAGTAGATCGCGCTCATATGTGACAATGTCACAATCATGCAAAGCAACGGATTCTGCCATATTGGTTGCCAATACATACCCCATGCAATACCAAACATTACGCCCTTTCCCCAGCTCCTTTGGCGCAAGACCTAATGCATCTAACTCTTTATCTAACGCTTTTAAGCGTGGTCCGTCATTCCATAATACGCGGTGGTGTTGCGGCAATTCATCAAAAAAATTCAAAGCGTATTTATATTGGCTAAGTGAGGCGCGATCAAGACCAATCACGATCTGAGAAAGGTACGGAACTTCTTTCAGTTGATTGATAATTTTAGGTAAGGCTTCCCCTTCTAGCTCAGAAAATAACGAAGGTAGGATAAGTCCCATTGGGCGGTGTTTTGAGAAAGAGACGAGTTCACTTTCGAGATCATCAATCCCGCGATCTGATAAGTTATGTAGTGTGGTAATAATACCGTTTTGATAAAAGTCAGCCATAATGCCTCCTGCATTTTGCTTAAATTTGTGTAGATTTTCGTTATTTTTGAATGTCGCGGCAATCCCTCTTTTATTCTATCATTGCGTGAAACAAAGCTGCTGCACGCTTTGCGCCCAACCTTTTGGCCCATAATCTTCTGTATCAATTAAGCTTTTACTGCGCGTCAGTGGCGGGAATTCATGCACAGGTGAGCGCACTCTCACGGCAATATCGGCATCTTCTAACATACTGATGTCATTTTCACTATCCCCAAGTGCAATGCTATAAAAATCAATACTTGGAAAGCGCTCTTGGTAACGCTGTAGGATCCAATGCATTGCTGTGCCTTTATGCGCAGCGCCTGATAGATGAATAAAACGTCCACCTTTGACCACTGTTGCCCCATTAGCGCGTAGAAAATCAATAAAACCTTGCGCTTGCTCTGCTGTGCCTTTCCAATACACAGGCTCACTAAATTGACGCAAAAGCGCAAGATTCGCTTGTGAAAGGTTCAATCCTGTCACATCTGCTAAGCGCTGCGGTGACATTTCTGTCATCAACTCAAAAAGACCAGCAAATTTTGCTTTGGCTTTTTGAATATAAAAGTGCCAGTGCTCACGCGTGGGAATAAAAGATTTGCGCCAATAGCCTTTGAAGCTTTCACAGCCTTCGATTGGGTCAATAAAATGATGCTTAGGTAAAAAAGCTGCCGCGCCATTTTCAATAATAAAAGGTGACGTTAAATGCAACTCGCGCATTAAGACTTGGGTTTCAGCAAAGGTTTTGCTTGTGGTAGGAATAACATCAATTTCGGCCACTTTTAGTGCAGATAAAACAGGTAGGACAGGTGCGTAATCATAGTTATGATGATCAAGCAAAGTCCCATCTAAATCAGTAAAAATAAGTGGCCTACGATGCGTCTTATGCATAAAAACACTCTTCAGCTTTTGCTTTAATTTGGTGCACTGCAACAAAAACACCGTATGGTGTTGCACTATAAGTGAGCACTTTTTGCTTATTCGAAGTTGTTTGGTTCGGTAAAAGTAATGATAACCACATACTAGACTCCTTGTCATGCGTGCACTTCGTTAGTGAAGCACTGTATTCATTCATACAAGAAGCGTGCCAAAGATGTTAACACTTGGTTAAATATTAATGTAGTGGTTAGCGTTTTGGTTCGTCTGGCAACTCATCATAACTAGCTAACAGATTAACATCTTTTAACCAACTCGCGCGCTTGGTCACGAAAATGTTGGCATTTGGGCTCTCTGAAAATTGGCTATCAAGGCTACCCGCAGGGAGCACCACGATATCTGTATTTTCTGTGACTATCGGCAGCGCAGATCCACATTCAGAACAAAAGCTTTTAACGTGTAAGGTGTCAAGATGTTGATAGGTTTTGACCGCCTGCTCGCCTTGCAGCCAAGTAAAAGAGCTTGTTTTAACAAAGATGTTAGCGGCATGAGCTGAACCTGTGCCTTTTTGACAGCGCGTGCAGTGGCATAAATAAAAAGAAGTGGCTTCGCCTATGCACTCATACTGCACCTGCCCGCAAAGACAAGAACCTTGGTGTAACTTTGCCATCCACAGGCCTCCGGTTTATTCCTTTTGTGCTGCTAAATACTCTTGGTTTAGCTCATCTTTCTGCTTTTGCTTCACCTCATCCCAAGCGATATTATTTTCAATGGCAGTGAGGCGTTCTTGATACTTTTTACTCGCTCTTTGAATAATAGACTCAAGTTGCACGCCTTTCTCCTTTTCCAGTGACATGACGGCATTTAAATAATCCCACAACACATCACCAAGCTCATCTTCAAGATAACACAAGCGATCTTTTGGCAGCTCTTCGAGCACCTCATCAACTTCATTTTTAATCTCAGACAAATACTTTTCAGAGCCTTCATACCAAGGGTTGGTTTTATCAAATTCTGCTTTGCGTTTCACAACTTGTAGTAATTTATCCATTTCTTGCATGTTACATCCTATGCATTCATTAATTCGGTCTAGAGATTTCAATTTTTTCAGGCGTTATACAATAAAAATCACCGCCAGCTTTACCCACTGTCGAAATTTTGTGTTGATCAATTTTGCCATCGCTATAAAGATCATCCCTGACATAAATAGCCTGAACATCAAGCAAGATTAATTTGCCACCTGTCGGCAAGTCACTGACTGGGATCACTTCTCTTAATGTACATTCATATCGAACCGGTGCATCCTTGACGGAAAGCGGCGCCACACTAGCGCTTGCACACGAGTGGACACGAGCAAAATCAAATTCACTCTCCTGCGCAGAAATACTAGCACTTGTCATATTCATTTTTCCTAGCAGCGCTTCACTAACAATATTCACCACACACTCTTTTGTTTCGAGCAAGTTATGCAGCGTGTCCTTATCTAAGCCATTTCTTTGGGTAATTTGTGTATAAAGCAGCACAGGTGGGTTGCAACTTGCAACGGTAAAAAATGAGAATGGTGCTAAATTATCAATCTGATTGCTTGAGCGAGTACTGATCCATGCAATCGGTCTTGGCGTGACGCCACCATTTAATAATTGATAATTTTCGCGCCCATCCAGCTCAGATGTTAAAAATTTCATAAAACAGACCTTCTCATTTAATCTATGTATGTTGCAGTTGCATCTTCATGGGGAAGTTATGCTAGCCCATCCATTCCCGTATATTTATCTAATGATTGGATGTCGTTTATCCAGCGTGAAATATTTGGATAGCGTGAGAGATCAAAACCGCCCTCATCTGCAACATGCGTATACGCATATAAGGCAATATCTGCAATAGTCATTTGCTCACCGACTAAAAACGATGTTTGAGATAATTGCTGCTCCATGATTGAAAGCGCTTTATTGCCTCCGGACTGCAAAGCATGAAACTCTTCAAGACGATTTTCTGGCATATTTTGATATTTTTGAATAAAACGTGCGACAGCAATATATGGCTCATGGGAATATTGCTCAAAGAAAAGCCATTCATATACTTTTGCTTTTTGATACTTATCTTCAGGTAAGAAGTCTGTGCCATCGGCAAAATAGCCTAAAATTGCATTGGATTCACACAATACACGCTTATCATCCAGCACGACGGTCGGAATTTTTCCATTCGGGTTTAACTTCAAAAAATCTGAAGTTTGGGTTTCATTGTTAAGAATATTGATATGCTGCCAGTCATGCGCTATGCCTAGCAAGGATAATAATAATTTTACTTTAAAACAGTTTCCTGACTGCAAGTCACCATAAACAATCATACACGCTCCATGTTTTTATAGGTTATTCGATTCATTATCTAGTTGATAGCCAAGGACTTTCAATGCTAATCATTTGGTTATCAAAATCAATTAAAGCTTGCACCCCTAAAGGCGTTGTGAACATAGGATGCGTATGGCAACTATCAAAGCCATTTAATATCGCGACCTCTTTGTCATTTAAAACTTCATAAAGTACATCAAGCGGCGTACGCCCTGTCCCTTTGTCATCAAATAACTCATGTTTACCCAAAACAATCGCGCCAAGTTTATCAAACACACCACAGGCCATTAAATGTGCAAAAGATCGTTCAACAGTGGCAATATCTTTTAGCGAATCTTCAATCAGCAATATATCACCTAATTTTATCTCTGGCATATACGGACTCCCCCATATACCAGCCATGGTATTTAGATTGCCCCCTATGATGCGCCCTCTCACTTTACCTGTGCCTAAGAATTGCCATTCATTTTTGTAAGTAGGTTTTGGTCTGCTTTGGCTTTCCCAATCAAACTTTATATCTGTCCAGCCAACCGGCATCTGATATTGGTATGAATCAGACGCTGAGCCCAAGATGTCCAAAAAGGATTGAAAAGTTTCGTCGACAAGTGGCGGGTATTCCCCAAAAGATGCAACCAGTGCTGGGCCATAAAAAGTGATCAAGCCAGTTTGCGCATAGATCCCCAATAACAAAGCCGTCACATCAGAATAACCAATTATGATTTTAGGATCCCTTTTAAGCGCTTCATAATCAATATAGGGCAAAAGAGAATTGCTATTATTGCCCCCAATTGTCGACATAATGCAGCGAACGCTTGGATCGCGAATCAGTTGGTTGAGCTCGTTTGCACGATCAATAATAGAACCTGAACGGTAAGAATCAGAGCGCCCTGTTAGGCTTCCCTCAACCAACTCAAACCCTTGTGATCTGAGGTAAGCTTTCGCGCGCGCAAAGCGATTGGGTGCAAACACTGTTGCCGCGCTTGATGGTGAAAAAAATCCAATTTTATCACCCTTTTGTAAAACTTTTGGGCGTATCACGAATGCTTATCCTCCATAATTTAAGCAAATAATCAAATCACATTTTGGCGTTGACTGCGCCATTTATGAAAATCACAACAGTGCTAAGTGCTAAGTAAGTGAAAGTAAAACTGCAGCCTCTGCATGAATGGCAGTTGTATCATACAAAGGTACTTGGGTATCTTCTTGCTGCACAAGCAGGGCGATTTCCGTACAACTTTCCCGCTAATTCATGCGACAAACTTCAGGCAAGTGATTGATTTCTTTTACCTTAATGTCCGCCTGAACCGGCATAATCTTCCCGCTAGGATTAAACCAAATCCCCTGAATACCTGCTTCTATAGCTGGTTTGATATCTTTATCATATGAATCACCGAGCATAATCACTGAGTTAGGATCAAGCTTTAAAATGTCGAGAATTCGATAAAAGAAATCTGGTGAGCCTTTACCTATGCCAAGGTTAGCTTTGCAAAAATAACCAGATATGTATTGAGACAGCCCCACTCGCTCAAATGCGCGTTTGATTTCATTTTCTGTTGAATCTGCTGCATTCGTCGCCACATAGATTTGATGCTTTCTCGATAAAGCTTCTAGCATTTGCAGCGCACCATCAACCGCTTGAACATATTCCCAATCACACATTTTGCCACTTTGCTCGGGAAAATCGACCATAAGCGTATCGCCCCAGTCAAACAAGTACACCATACTTATATTACCTCCTTGTTGATAACGTCCGATTTAAATACTCATCACGACACTTTTTTATCTGACATCAATAGAAACAACAAAGAAGATCCATTAAGTAAGATCTATGTGTTCCATTCTCTATTTTGCAGCACAACTCGGTAACCATCTAAGTCTTCAAATGTTTTACCCACCGCATCCCAATAATCATTATATGAGGTCACAACTTTAAACCCTGCTGTTTCCATTTGTTGGCAGCAGTTTTCCCAGACACTGGTTTCTGAAAAATAAAAGACTAAAAGGTTATCTTGGGTTGGAGAACGTCCAACATGAGTGCCTTTGTGATGCGTAAATTCTAAGTGATAGTTATGATTTTCATGCCCAATAATAGATCCGTCAAAACCATTATGTCCCTCAAAAGAGCCTAATAATTTAAATCCCAACCCATTGACATACATCTTAGTGATTTCTGCCAAATTATCGGTCGGACGGGCCACTCTCATTTTTGCATCCTTTGGTATCATAAAATATCCTTATTCATATAACGCCCGCTTAAACGGTGAGCCCCGACAAGCTAGCCAATGCAATACATAAAAAATTTAACTCACTGAATTTATTGAATTATTTTGACGATTCCTTTGGGTTAGTTGTTATGTTTTCTCAACGTATGAGAGCTGACTTTACAATTGTAAAACCTATCAATCCTAAAATAGCACCAGTCACCTTATCGATATAAAATGCGAGCTTGGTGAATCGATTACGAACACTTTGCGTCGAAAGCAATAAAATAATCGAAGCATCCCACATAAAGACAACAAGAGTCATCCACAGGCCCAGCCAGACTTTAAAGCTAAAACTTACATCATTCGTCAAAACGACCGTAAATAAGCTCAGATAAAATAATAAATATTTAGGGTTCAGAATTCCTGACATAAAGCCCGTAAACAGTTCATAGGAAAATGATTTATTTGATTTTGCTGAGTCAGCTAAGTTAATGTCTTCTAAATTATCATAAGAGGATTTTTTAGCTTTTAATGCTTGAAAAGCTAGGTAAAGTAAAAATAACCCACCTAAAACTTTTAAAGCTATCATGATTGAAACTGAAGATGCGAGGATTGAACCTACACCAATTAAGCATAAGGTAATGTAAACTGCATTCGCTAATGCAATCCCAACAGCAACACCGATAGCCTTTTGAGGTTTATTTTTTTATTGCACTTTTGACCACTAAAACAAAATCCGGTCCTGGACTAAGTAAAGCGAGAAAATGTGCAACTGCGACCGTAATAAAAACACCTGTCAAGCCAATACCCATATTCAACTATTCCTTATTAATAAGAGTGTTAAGTACTAATTAATTTTATCAAAAACATAACCTGCGATAACATGTGAGTCCTGCACATCCAAGCGTCCGCTTCACTTTTTGAAACCACAAATGCTACGGGCCGAGGTACCGTTTAGCGCTTCCTTAGGCTATTTTTCTCTGCATTATATGTTGAGGTCCAGCTGGCCCACCAAGGTACAGCTCCCCTGCATCCTCAAATCCACATTTGCAGTAACAGTTATAAGCTGGTTTATTACGGCAATTAACCGTTAATTGGAGAACTTGAAAATCTGGATAATGCTTGACGACGTAAGAAGGTAATAAATTAATGGCTTGAGTCGCAACACCCTGACCTTGAAAACGATGGTCAACCAAAAGCGATCTAACACCTAAAGCTTTTGAATCGTTAAAACCGTAGGTTTCTGTATATGACAAATCAAGAATGAAAAAGCCCGCAACTTCGCCATTATTAATAATTAGATGAGGATGTTCATGCTCTTTTAAAGATGAGATAACGTCGTTTATGTTACTCACCGTAAATTCACTCTGCTGTGGTTTAACACTGAGCAAATTCACCTCATGTTCCCTGTCTACACTATATTTTTCTATTGCGATCATTTTCCCCTCGATCTTTAATTGACGCCTAACGCCGCTTAAACGGTGAGTTCCGTAATCTTTTTTAGTGAAAACGGCTAGTGTCACGACTTGATACTGCTTACGTCTTTTTATTTCTTCGAGTGATAAACTGGCCAAAGCTTACCGATACCTTGACCTCGAAACTTAGGAGATACAGCAACACGGCATAAACGCATTTCATCGATGCTAACGTGTTACAATTCAATGAAACCAAGCACGTCGCTGCCGTTAGATAACGTTAAGAATTCAACGTCCTTTTAGTGGTTGCGTTTGATAACTCCGACACACTCAATTGGCCACTAAATACACGACCACCGCACAAAAGAGACACCTTGCGACTTGAAGACCAATTAGAGAGTTATGAAGCATCATCCTCTAAAAATTGTCTTAAATACACAGCACGTCTTTATACTTCATAACGCCCAGCTTAGGGGTGAGCAACCACCCTACTCACCACATAACACCATAATCACTGAATTTAATGCAAACCGCAAATGCTAAACTTGCGAATTCCTTTGAGCAGCTTGTTATAAAACAACTTTACTGTTCTGTAATGTCCATAGACTTTGGCGTAGGAATTACCCCAATGAAACGGGCTAAACTTAGCAATGTCATGAACAACCCGATCATTGCTTGACCAATTACCAATGAGTAAGCAACAACGCCTAATGGCGTAACATTATAAAATCCAAAGCTTGTCATCACCACAAAGCTAGTATAAACCGCTCCTAATACGCTCTCATGGGAGCCTTCGACTGCAAACGAGAACATACTGTGAAAAAATATATACTGAGCTGCGAACCAGAATATGATTTCAAAATAGTTTTGCATTAAAAGTATAACTATGCGGCGATATCCATGTAAGGCATACTCTCTTCCTGCTTTTATTGCCCGATATTCATCAAAAAGCAAAACATTTGTCTGATAAACTACAACCTCATAGACTCGAAGTAGCGCATATAGAGCTATAGCGAACCCAATAATCTGGTTGTTAATGTACAGAACAGCAGGAACAGACAATATAGATAAGAATACATGACTCAAAGCCCATACTTCTGAAAAACGTCCAGTTCTTGCCTTAGGAAAGATTTTTCGTACTAGATTGAAGAATGAGATTTGCCCTAAGATCTCGAAGATTTTAGCCCAAAAATCCACAATAAATGATTCTGATTTTTCCACTGAATTTCCTTTTGTTTTATAGCTTTCACTTAAACGGTGAGCCCCGACACCCAAGCTAAGACTAAGCTTTTTATCACCTAACCTACTGAAACCACTGCTATCACGGGGCGAATAAGGGTTAGATGCTTTGTATGGATAATAACTTATGAATTAGGGTAAAGTGAGCCCCAGACTTTAGCTGCAACTAAAGCTCTCTATCTGATAGACCGATTGAAGCGTGTCTCCTCTGTTGAGAGACCGATAACAAGAGCGAACATCAAATAGAACTCCAAGCATAAACCTCGAATAGTCTACTGGGTCTCTGAACCCACATTTGCAAACATGTGTTAGCTTATTATGAATACAATTCAGAATCAAAATATTAATGTCGGTGTTGATACTGGCAAGTCACAATTAGATATCTATATTCGCCCCCTTTATATCTTTTTCACTGTTGAAAACAATGAAAAAGGCATTAAAGAAGCCATAACCAAGCTGAAAAAATATCAGCCTCAACGAGTCGTTATTGAAGCCACTGGTCGCCTTGAAATGCCCTTTATTTTAGCTTGTGCAAAGGCTAACTTACCTTATTGTTATTGCTAACCCTGTACATATTAAACGCTTTGCGGGTGCGATTGGTAGACGAGCGAAAAATTATATTTTGCAAAGTATGCCAGGCATAGAAAAAATAGCTGCGGCATCTCTGATTAGTAATGTTCCTGAGCTTGGGTACATTACGAATAAACAAGCAGCCTCTTTGGTTGGCATTGCACCAATCACCAAAGAAAGTGGACGATACAAAGGTAAGCGTGTTATCCAAGGAGGCCGAGCTCAAGTACGGACGGTTTTGTTTATGGCGATGATGTCTGCCATGCAATCGAACCCTATTTTTAAGGCTCATTATCGACGTTTAGTTGAGGCAAGAAAACCTAAAAAAGTGGCAATTATTGCATGCGTTAGAAAGATGGTTGTGATCTTAAACTCGATGCTGAGAGATGGTGTCATGTGGGATGAAAATATAGCTAAAAATTAACTATTGACACCATACTCGTTTGTTAGGTACCTGCCGCCAACAATAATATAAACAAAAGAATCCCTCCTAAGATGAAACAGCCAATATTACTTTTTTCTAGTTGCTTAGCCCTAACCTTATCTTCTTCCGACTTTATTCCAAAGAAAAGAGCATCAAAATAATCAATTTTACTTTGTAAATCTTGTATAGACTGATTTGCTTTCGATACTGATTCACATGGTACCTGATCAGTTACTATTGCAAAGTCACCTTTAAATGCATGTACGGTATATCGATAATTTCCCGAATTGAATGTTTCTTTCTCAAAACTCATATTCAATATCGCATTACAACTAGCATCTTTAGCTAGAGTTTCGATATGCTCACGAGCTTCATCTAAACCTTTAATAAACCGACATTCAATCGAGTGCTGCTTCTCAACAGTTCCATATTTAGGCTTCGGGGCTCTAGTGGTGAAGAAATCTACCATTTCTTTCTTGAAATATACTGTTGGAACTCTAACTTTTTTCGCAGCTAATCCCCTAGGATTTGGCGTAGGATCGAACTCTACAACTACATTCTTTACCAACTTAGCTTCATCTGATTTATCTAACAATGCAGAAAAATGTAAAAAGTAACTTTCACCATCATCGCCATTTATAAAACCATACTTCTTACTAGAAATATAAGATACAACCTTGCCTTTCAAGAGAACTCCTTATGCTGAAATTTCTTTGGTACCTAACGCCGCATTAACCTGTGAGCCCCAATACTGAAGTCAACGCTAACACCATAATCACTTAATTTACAGAAACCACTGCTGCCACGGGGCGAATCAGGGTTAAATGCTTTGTTATGTTTATGCTACGTTAGCCCAAGAACATATTTCGTCCGCCAAACCACTTACAGAGGTATGCCCACCTACAGAAATGCCTTGCTTATTCATATGCCAGTCAAATTTATCAAGCGTATTCTCAATTGAAATTACTTGTTCTTTATCTAATTTTTCGACTTCATCTCCAGGCATTAGTATAAATACTGATGCTTTGTTTCCTTTACCTAACTTAACAGCCGACTCAACATCTCTAGCCGCTTTTAATAGGTTTAGCTCTATTCTTTGAACGTTTGAGTAAACAGTTGAAGCAAGTCCTCCAACAAGGTTTTTATTATCTCGAAACGGTACAAAAAGTTCATGTGAGCCTAAATCATCCTCGATAAAAATAGAACTATCAACAGGGACAAATTCTTCAAATTGTAATGCTGCTTTTATTTTTAATTCATCAACTAAACAAGTATAAAGTTTATCTGTACTAACGGAATTAAAGCGCTTTGCATTACTGGATACACGGATTTTTCTCTGCAAAGGAACTGTCTGTTCAAACAGGCTACTTAAAACTTCATCAACAGAGAAACCTTGAGCATAACCAGAGTTATCGTATGTAATTTGTGGGATCGGTGATGACTTCTTATTTTGCCGTAAGCTTTCACCAACCATGGAAGTAACGAGTTCTGCATGATAAATACCTCGTTCACCATACAGGCATTTTACTCGTTCGAAATAGCTCAACAACCTGCTATGAACTCGACCATTTTCTACGAACCCAACACCAATGTTAAGTTTTTCGCCAGTAGCTATGTCAGGCGTCCACCTGATCTTAAACCACTTCCCTTTTACTAAACTTCTCTCAGTATTTTGTCCTAATAGTTTTTCAAGATTATTCATTTAAGCCACCAATAACCCAGTTTTGCTCTTAATTCTTGATTCACTAAGATGTGCACGAGCTTCAAGGAAGTGCTGAAGGTGTGACGAGCAATCTTCATCAAGTAATGCATCACACCACTTAGTTAATTCTTGGTGGGCTTTTCTAAAAGCCTTTGGATGATCTTTACTTGACTCGACTAGGGATACAGATAAAGGTAATGGGTAGTTATTATCTTGGTACAACCCATCAAGTAACTTGTTTTTATACACACCTTCAACCACTAAATGATCTTTAGTCCACTTCTCTGAAACAGGCACATTACCATGGTCAATGACGTAAAAGTCATTGTACCCTTTAATTGTAATATTACCTGTATTCCTATCTTGGTTTGCAACCCAGTCATCGAACGCAAGCATATTGGGAAACGACTTCCACTTTTTTAACAGTTCTATACATTGATTATATGCCACCATATCTTCCATTTTCAGGTATGTATTGGGGGTCGTCCCAGACTCTTCAGTAGCCCACCCCCAATAGTAGTCACCAGAACATTCAAAGTCACCTTTGAAATTATTTTCTATTACTTCTTTGGGGATTTGTATAACTGCGACTTTCTTAGGTTGCGGGATACCTATGGCGTGAGCCACTAGGTAGCCAGTAATTTCATTGATTAAGCCACGCGGATGACATTTGGGATAAACTTTTACGTAGAAACGACCAGCTTTGTTATCTATCCACTTAACACTAGCCAAGTGTGTCGCCGCCATTCGACCATCAGACGTACTCTCCAGAGGAGCTATATATTTATCAAACGATAAAATCTTTACGATATCACTCATTTATAATTTCCTTTTGCATAATTGTATAGCTGCCTGAACCATACAATCTAAGCTGATCCTAATACTGAACCATTTAGTTGAATATTGCTTCGTAATAGATGGTTGAGGTAGATCTGACAATAAACATAACGCCCGCTTAAACGGTGAGCCCCGACATCAAAGCGTCCGCTTGCACCCTATTCACTTAACTTATTGAAACCACAACCGCAACGGGGCGAATCCGTTTTGAAGCGCTTGTTATGTGCAAAACGATCACGCCACCATAATAAGACGCTTCGCTTCCGTTTGACAACCTATAAACCCAACCACTGAATTTAAAGTTTACGTTGGATCAGCAAAACTATTTTAGCCGCTCTCACCAAATGGAACTGGCACAATGGCACTCAGCCAGCCGTCACATGCGGAACAAATAAATCATTTGCAAGTTTCTGAAATTGATAAATGCTCCAAGAATTAAAATGCTTCATGCCGTATTTACAGCGAATTATACGGCAAAAAGCCCGCTTTTTTCTCAAAGCGATCGCCACAAAAAGACTAAATGTGCCACTTTTAAGTGTTTCTGCGGTAAACCGCACATAAGCTAAGAAATCTGGAACTTTGTAGGTGGAAGTCTCAGCGACTCGAAAGTTCGTGGCAGCCGCTATTCTGACAGCAAATAAGGCATCAATCATGCGTATAACATGATGAATATTAAAGCAGAAGCGGCGAACATGTAAGAAACGCAAACACGAAACTTCATTGCGCTTTCTGCTTTAATTGTGGAGCCAAAGGAAATGTTTCAGGCGGAAGATCTGAGTAATGCAGAAGTTGGAAAATGTTACCTTGAAACACCGTACAAACGCACATAACGCCCGCTTAAACGGTGAGCCCCGTTCACCAAGCCTAGGCTTGCACCTTATTCACTTTACTCACTGAAAGCACAACTGCAACGGGGCGAATCCGATTTGAAGCGTTTGTTAGTTGCGTTCTAAATTTTGTGGTCAGAAACTTCTAAGTTCCAAGTTCCTTCCTTACGGCGTACTAATTGAACATTTACTCCATTTGATTGCCAGACTTTACGGATATTAAGGTAATCATCCTCCTTCATACCCAAACGGGTAACATTGCTGTAGGTAGAACAACCTAAATATGCTTCAACTATTGATTCTTTGGGAATTGATAAGCAATACAATGGACGCCCCAGAATTGTTACTTGATTCCATTTTCCTGCTTCATTCTCAAACTCACATGTTGAGTAACGAGATTTCTGAGAACCATTAATATTTTTTACAACTCTCACCTCCTCTTCGTACCCCCATGTTAAATCTTTCAAGAGAAATGCGTTTTTAAACAGATCGTAATTATGATGTCTGAAACACTTATATTCTGTACCTACTGACATTAGTGATTCAGTGCTTGAAGTCGGAAGCATATTTTGTGGCATGGTTGATGTGTAAACTATCTCGCCATACTGGGCAGGAATTACGCATGAGTTTTCATCTTGCAAGTGAGCCTTTTTCATATCAATGCCAATGACGACACCTCTGTGGTCATCACCATAATGTGACCACATAAGAGGATTTAGCGGGTTGCGCGTAAGCGACAACACCCCATAATTACGACTTAGACGGTTGCGGTGTGGATTTTTCTGTAGCTTACTACTCAATGTATCTGATTCTTCAAAACAAATAGCTGTACCTTCAAATGGATCATTAAGGTCTTCTAAACAAGAAAAGCCTATGGAGCTATTTTTCATTACCTTCGAAGCAGACTGAAATGACATATATTTATATAGAATCATGATTAACCTATTTCCTCGAAGCAACTAACGCCCAATTAAGGTGTGAGTAACGCAACACCAATGTTACAGTAACACACCTTAAACACACGAATTAACACATAGCAAAAATGCCAAGCGTTACGAATCACTCTTAAATTGTTTGTTAGGCATAATTTGCTTGCACTGAATCATTGTTGATGCGGTCTCCCAGCTTATCTTTTCGAAAAACTTATCTGCTGACATTTCTTTTTCAATTGATTCGAAAAAGCCGTCCAACCATTCATGGTAATCCCACTTAGTTGGACTCACTGTTGATAACCACTTGAAATCCACCTCGGCACGGAAGCCAACCTTAAATGCAAGACTATCTCTAAATGACTCCATTCCTAGGTAATGTTTTTCAAAAGCAACGGGAGTTACATACCCATAACCGTCAAAACTAGCACTTAACTTTAGTTTGAACTTAGACGTTTCAATAACAACACTGTCGTTATCCCTAAAAATTTTTGCATCTTTAGGTAAAACAAGATCAAATCTTGAATAACGCTCGCCGTTTTTCCCCACAGACATAACAACAGTCCCTTCACTTACACCTTCCCCATCCATGAAGGACAGACGATTCTCCATGGGCGAAGAAAAAAGCTCCATGAACCGATTTGTGAATAAAACTGAGGGAACATCATTTCTTTGGAAATATTTTAGCTCAGAATCATCGTACTTCTCTTTATTGAAATAATCAGTAAGGTGAGTAGATAAGGATTCAAGTACGTAGTATTCGATGGCTTCCTGTATTAGAGACATTGATGCTTTATACGGTCTATCTACGTCTCGCTTATATAAATTAGCGATAGGTTGACTGTCCCATTGACGCTTGAGAGCTTCATTTTCACTGAATGCACTACTTAAATAATCACATACCTCTTCAGACAAGTCGTATCTGGGTACACTTACTATGCTATTACTCTTGTCTGAGTAAATTAGAAAGCCATCTATATCTATACTTGCTTTTCGAGCAGACCAAAGTTTTTTAAACAAAAACAACATACAAACAACTGATAGAGCAATTATCAATAGCAGTAAAAAGTAAGGTTTACTTTTCAAAGAGTCGTAAATTATCGAAGCTGATAAGCTAGCGCAAATTCCTAATAAAAATGCAGCCACTACAACTTCTAGCAATGTTGCCCGGCTAATTGTTAACCTTTCTATCACTTTATTTTTCATTATTACTATTCACTTACTACGTATAATGCCTAACGCCCGCTTAAACGGTGAGCCCCGATCACCAAGCATCCGCTTGCGCCTTATTCACTTAACTTATTGAAACCACAACTACAACGGGGCGAATCCGTTTTGAAGCGCTTGTTATGTGCAAAACGATCACGCCACCATAATAAGACGCTTCGCTTTCGTTTGACAACATATAAACCCAACCACCGAATTTAAAGTTTACGTTGGATCAGCAAAACTAATTTAGCCGCCCTCACCAAATGGAACTGGCACAATGGCACTCAGCTAGCCGTCACATGCGGAACAAATAAATCATTCGCAAGTTTCTGAAATTGATAAATGATCCAAGAATTAAAATGCTTCATGCCTTATTTACAGCGAATTATACGGCAAAAAGCCCGCTTTTTTCTCAAAGCGATCACTACAAAAAGACCAAAAGTGCCACTTTTAAGTGTTTCTGCGGTAAACCGCACATAAGCCAAGAAATCTGGAAATTTGTAGGTAGAAGTAGCAGTGACTCGAAAGTTCGTGGCAGCCATTATTTTAACAGCAAATAAGGCATCAGCATGCGTATAACATGATGAATTGAATATTAAAGCAGAAGCGGCGGACTTGTAAGAAACGCAAACACGAAGCCTAATTGCGCTTTCTGCTTTAATTATGAAGCCAGAGGAAATGTTTCAGGCGGAAGATCTGAGTAATACTGAAGTTGGAAAATGCTACCTTGAAACACCGTACAAACGCACATAACGCCCGCTTAAACGGTGAGCCCCAACACCAAAGCGTCCGCTTGCACCTTATTCATTTAACTTATTGAAACCACAAATGCTACGGGGCGAATCCGATTTGAAGCGTTTGTTATATGCGTTTGATTAGACACACCTTAAAACCCTCCTCCAGCATTCTCAGGCATTGGTTAATGTACATTAGGGAATGTTTTTCTAGAGAAACATAAGCAAATTGATCATTTTTACCATTGATATGCTTGATTGTATTTTTTGAATAATTAAATCTCTTAAGCGCATCTTTAGGTTTAGCAAAAAAACTTGGATTAGAGTCATGAAAATCTTTAAGCATCAACTTCAAATTACCATGAACACTTTCAAGTCCATTTAGCTCGCACAAACCTGATAGTAACTCTGATGCGGCTGCAGCAAGGTGCAAACTAGATGAATATCGTTCTGACTTATACAAATCGATTGCATCTTCAACCATGTCTAGAGCAATATCACCTTTATGTATCTTCATTTATTTTCCTCTAAGCATATAACGCCCTGCTAAGGGGTGGGCAGCAAACCAACTCACCGCATAGCACCATAATCACTGAATTTAATGCAAACCACAAATGGCAAACTTGCGAATCCCCTTGAGCAGTTTGTTATAAGCAACTACCTTTTATTGTCTTTTGGCGTATCCTTGATTCCTTTTTTATGCCAATCAATACCAAGATCCCTATTGGGAACAATTACTCTTTTAGGCTGCTTTTGATCATTTTGAGTTTTTTGGTTCATCTTATTAGCCCCTCAGATTTGGCTATGACAATTACAAATATAAGTAACAATGTGCTGACCGCAGAAAGCATAATATATGTATATCCGGACTCCACAAGTTTAACCTTTTTTGCCATCACGGTTCGGTGAGCTTCATTCAGTTTAACAAAAGTACTGAGAACCTCTTTTGCGACGTCTGTATCTGGGTTCAACAAAGTCTCAATAATTTCTTCGTTGAGATTAATAGTAGGAACTTTTGATATTTTTATCGATTTGAACAAACAAAACCAAGCATTCGATAGGAAAAAAACTACAAGAAATAGTATAAAAACAGACAAACATGAGACTACATCAGATGGCGGCAGGAAAATATCTAAACCCCATCCAGATAAGCTGACAACAATGCCTATCCCTAATGTAATTAACCCTAAAAACTTGTTCGCTTTGTTATCTAATGAGTCAAATGTTTTGAATTCATTATCGAGACTAGCTTTTGCGTAGTTGTATGCTATTTCAACTTTATTCATTCTAACTCGATTTTTCCCGTTGCTTATAACGCCCGCTTAAACGGTGAGCCCCGATCACCAAGCCTAAGCCTGCACCTTATTCACTTAACTTATTAAAACCACAACCGCAACGGGGCGAATCCGTTTTCAAGCGTTTGTTAGCTTACAATTCTACAGACATGAGTTCCCAACTTTGTACGTCTGGCTCACACCTGAATATCTTACAACCAAATGACTTCAAGAAATCGAGATTATCCTCGGTACGTTGTTTATTTACGCCTTCTTCAATGCGAGCAACATTGCGGTATACGTTAGCTCCAAGGTAAATTTCTTTAATACCTGATTCTGGAATTTTGTAACAGAACAATGGTTGACCTAAATAACTATTTCTAGCTTTATTCCATCTGCCATCATTCGTCAGACGTTGCTCTTCCATAGAATGGTAACCGAATTTGAAGTCGTTAAGACTTTTTATGACACGAACTTCTTCTTCATAGCCCCACTCGATTGATTTATATAGAAATGCTTGTTTTAAAAAGTTCTTAATCTCCGGGCTGAATGCGGTTGATTCTCTTAGTTCATCTAAGTGCTTTTGAGATGGCACGCCATTTAAGTCTTTATTTTTGGTACTGACATAGATAATCTCACCAAATTGAGCTGGGATTACAAATTCTTCATTTGAAGTAAGCCCACATTTTTCTGCATCAATACCAATGACAACCCCTCTATGACTATCACCGTAGTGTGACCACATTAGAGAATTGAGAGGATTTCTAGTCAAGGATGAAACAGCATATTTTCGTGAAAAATGCCCTTTGAAAGCTCGAACAGCATTACGTGGTGAGATACTACCTGTATCAGAAAAACCAAAATTTGTGCCCTCAAATGGATCATTAAGGTCTTCTAAGTTAGTGAAACCGAGTGAAAGATTCTTAAGCATGAGGACTGCGGAGTTAAAAGACATATATTTATAAAGCATCATAGTATTATTACTACTCGGTTGATATTTTCACTTGTAAGCTAACGCCCTGCTAAGGGGTGAGCAGCAAACCAACTCACCGCATAGCACCATAATCACTAAATTTAATGCAAACCGCAAATGCTAAACTTGCGAATCCCCTTGAGCAGTTTGTTATGAGTAAACTATGGCTTAATGCTGATTTCTTTTAACACTTTCGCTGGATTACCACCAATTACGACATTGTCTCCAAAACTCTTCGTTACCACTGCACCAGAGGCTACCACCACATTGTTCCCAAGGGTCACACCAGGGTTGATAACCGCATGACCACCTATCCAGCAATTGTCACCAATGGTTATTGCCTTTGCTAACTCTAAACCACTGTTCCTTTCGATTGGGTCTAAAGGATGTGTCGCTGTATAAATTCCAACTTGAGGTGCTAGTAAGCAGTTCTTACCGAACTTTACTTCCGAAACATCCAAAATCACGCAGCCGAAATTGGCATAGAAATTATCACCAACATGAATATTAGAGCCATAGTCACAATTAAAAGAAGATTCAATGTGAATATTGTCACCTACTGTGCCGAACAAGCGCTTAATTATTTCAACACGCTTTTGTTGAAACTCAATAGAGGTTGTATTCAACTCTTCAGTTAATAATCTGGCATTTAATCTTAGCTTTGATAACTCTTCATCACTTGGGTCATAAAGCTTGCCTGCTAACATTTTTTCTTTTTCTGACATTAAACTTGGCTCCCAATACCAATTTACTCATAACGCCCAATTAAGGTGTGAAGCACGCTACAACGACACTCAATTTGAACACTGTAAACACTGAACTTAACCCAGACCAAAAATGCCAAGCGTGCTGAATCACTCTTAAATTGTTTGTTAGGTTTGTTCTACAAATATTCCATTGCTTGCTGCTTAAATGTATCAATGATCACATTATGAAGAGCCAACATGCTGCGTTTTTGTTGTTCATAAAATTTTAGGTCATCCCCCTCAATACCATCAAAAGTTACATGTTCGTTGTAAAGATCCCTTTGGAGATCAGCAATACAACATGATAATTCAGCGGATAGGTAATTATTACTAAGCACTCTATTTGGAGAGAAAAACCGTTGATAGTTAGGGCTAAATTCAGAAAATGACTCGAATTGTGAAGAAAGAAAGGCAGGACCTTTATACTGTTCATGGCTAAACAACTTCCTGCAATATTCACTAGAAAACTCGTTATCACTACTCTCAGGCGCACGAACCTCTACACGCATTATTGGTTGGTATACACCTGTCGAAGTTGGAGGAAAATACTTCGTCATTAGGTCAGGCTCTATAATTCGTTCTGACCCGCGTTCAAAATTTATGAAGTGACCGTCTTTACCCACAACAGCAGTCTTATTCTTAATTACAGGTAAGCCGAACGCCTTATGAAGTAACATATCTGTAGATATGCTAATAAAGAACATCCCCTCTATACGAAGACCAAACACCGATGGCATAGAATCAAATAACGGAGTATCAACACCAAGAATGGTTAAACCCGGAATGGGATCAGCACTTTTATAGAGGAAAAGGCAACGGTCTTTTTGTCCTACTCTTTGATTTATGTAGAAAGACGGCTCTATGCCCCTCCAGTTTTTATTCAGGTAAAATGATGCCAGCCATAGCCCCGTCCGAACTTTATCGAACCAGTCTAAAAGTAAGTCCGTTTCTGATAAGTTAATAGGAAAACCAGCTTCTATTCTTTGAATAATAGGTTTAACTTCACGCTCCATAACTCCATATTGGTCGTTACACGATTTACACGCAGGAAACGTGTAAGAAGAGAAGTTGTACTTACGAACTTCGAGCTCTTTTGAATTCCAATTACGCCCAAGAGATACCTCACAATTTGGATCTCCGGTCATTGAAAGTAGCCACTTAGGTAAAATGTGTTCTTTGTTCTTATTTGATGGTTTTTGACCACAAAAGATACAAAACTTGTTATTTTTGCTCAATTTACCTTTTACCTCTAAAAACCTAACGCCCTGCTAAGGGGTGAGCAGCAAACCCACTCATCGCATAACACTATAATCACTGAATTTAATGCAAACCACAAATGGCAAACTTGCGAATCCCCTTGAGCAGTTTGTTAAGTATTTTTTTTGACCTTTTTACAGCGCCACAGAAAATAATAAGGGTCATTCTTTAGCTCGTTAACTTTTTCTCTATACGCTGAGTATTCTTTACCAAGTAAGCCAAGTCCTCCGCTACCACATACAGTTGCCAAAGCTGAAGATAACCCCCCTGTAGAAACTGCTGTGTACGCTAACGCAACAGTACCTACCCCTGCGCCAGCAACCCGAAATGAATGTGTATTATTTATCGACCTGAATTTACGATTTAATGCATCTACTTTTGGGTCAATGACATCCTTTGCGACCACTCTGGGATCTACGCCGTCACCACATTCACTTAATGCTTCTTTGATTGACACTCTGAGGCCAGATATAAGGTCTCCTTCATCATCAAGTATTTTCGCTAGATCCAGAAAATTGACACCTTCAAGATATGGAATAGTTATGTCAAACATAGATGCTTGATCAATATGATCATTGCTTTCAAAGCAAATAGGTATTGGCCTGCTTACAGCCTCTTCCTCAATTCGCCAAGTATCTAAAGTCGAGTACTGAGAAACATTAATTGATTCCCAAGTATTAGAGCCTTCTTTAGTATGAAAAAGAGCTCGATCTGGCTGTATTAATAACTTCCCTTTTTCGATAAATGGTCTTAAGTCAGCAAGAATCTTATCGGCTTGTTTTCCATGGGGGAAAACAAAACCAGGCATTATTTGAGAGTTATGTTCATCAAGTCCAAGTTGAGCAAGCCTTTCAGCACTGACATTAACAAGTGCTCCTTTAGCACCAAACTGCCTCTCGAACCATTCGGGTTGCAACATTACTATCGCTATCTCTCGTCCGCCAGCCCAAGTAAACTGGGAGAGATCGTTGAATATCAACGAGAAGCGCAGCATTGACTCTGCGTCTGCATACTCTTTCGCTTTAATATGTGAGGTCAGTAATCGTGGGTTAGTTGATAAAAATGCTATTTCCCTAACTGAGTCCATATATTGATCGCTGTAATTGTTCATTCCAGTTGAACTACAGCTAGCCAATGCTTTAAATACATCCACTTTCACTGAATCCTTATAAAAATACTTAACGCCCGCTTAAACGGTGAGCCCCAACACCGAAGCCGAGGCTATCACTTAAATCACCTAACTTACTGAAATCTCTGCTGCAACGGGGCGAATCCGTTTTGAAGCGCTTGTTATGTGCAAAACGATCACGCCACCATAATAAGACGCTTCGCTTTCGTTTGACAACATATAAACCCAACCACCGAATTTAAAGTTTACGTTGGATCAGCAAAACTACTTTAGCCGCCCTAGCCAAATGGGACTGGCACAATGGCACTCAGCCAGCCGCCTCATGCGGAACAAATAAATCATTCGCAAGTTTCTGAAATTGATTAATGCTCCAAGAATTAAAATGCTTCATGCTGTATTTACAACGAATTATACGGCAAAAAGCCCGCTTTTTTCTCAAAGCGATCACCACAAAAAGACCAAAAGTGCCACTTTTAACGGTTTCTGCGGTAAAGCGCACATAAGCCAAGAAATCTGGAAATTTGTAGGTGGAAGTCTCAGCGACTCGAAAGTTCGTGACAGCCGTTATTTTAACAGCAAATAAGGCATCAGCATGCGTATAACATGATGAATATTAAAGCAGAAGCGGTGGACTTGTAAGAAACGCAAACACGAAACCTAATTGCGCTTTCTGCTTTAATTGTGAAGCCAGAGGAAATGTTTCAGGCGGAAGATCTGAGTAATGCAGAAGTTGGAAAATGCTACCTTTGAACACCGTACAAACGCACATAACGCCCGCTTAAACGGTGAGCCCCGACACCTAAGCGTCCGCTTGTGCCCTAATCACTTAACTTTTTGAAACCACAACTGCAACGGGGCGAATCCGATTTGAAGCGTTTGTTATGTAATTATTTTTTAAATTCTAGCAACTTGTCATTATTATAAATAATTAATATTTTGCTAAATATACCAAATTCAACATCTTTCATGGATTCACAATATAAATTATTTAATTCAGAATCACTTAAACCAATTTTACAGGTATAACTGTCATGGAGAGAGAGCCAAACTTCACCTTGTATATTTTTACACTTGTTTATCTTGTTATTAATCGATTTGAATAAAATACTTTTAAACACATCATCAACTTTAAACAATTCAATATTATTAGTAATTGTTTCAACATCTCTACTGCAACGGTCAAGAGGCTGGCAAAAACATACTGACCTTCCTTCTTTATCATTCTGATCTTCGATAATAACCTTTACAAAAACTCCAGAAACACAAGTGCTACCATTCATTTTTAGAGAATTTATAAAATATAAGATATTTTTTCGCAATGTTTTATTAAGTCTAATATTTGCATGATAAATCGTAATTTTATAAAGCTTGTAATTAGGTACAAGTAATCGCCTAACTAAAGCTTCATACCCCATATTTATAGACTTACGATTATCCTGAACATTTATATTCAACTCTGTAATTTCTATTGCTATAGATTTTAATCCCGTATCCAGATAAATATCTGGTGGATCTTCTCCTTCTGTGATAAACCCTTCATAATATTTTTTTATGATATTGGCATCAAATTGCTCCTTAGGCTTTAAAGTCATATAGTTTCCTTTAATTTATTAAATTACATAACGCCCGCTTAAACGGTGAGCCCCGACACCTAAGCTGAAGCTAATATCTTAATCACCTAACTTACTGAAACCACAAATGCCACGGGGCGAATCCGTTTTGAAGCGTTTGTTAGTTTGCGTGCCAAAATGACACAACATTTGATTATTCCACATTTTGAGTCCATAATACCAATGTGACACTTTGACACCTTAGGAGATTATTATGGCGACTACTTTACCGCGCATCACTGCTAGAGTAGATATTGATACGCAAGACCTGCTAACAAAAGCCGCTGCACTTGCTGGCATGTCGAGCATTAATTCATTTGTTTTAAGTGCAGCTATTGAAAAAGCACAACAAGTGATTGAGCGAGAGCAAGCACTTAAGCTTAGTCAAAAAGATGCAATGTTGCTCATGGAAGCACTTGACCGCCCTGCTGCGCCGAACTCAAAATTGAGCGATGCTTTCAAAAAATATGAGAGCAAAACACAAGAATGAATACTGTACTTCTAGATAAAGCTAAGCACAACAGAAACCAATTTAATTGCGGCATCGAACCACTAAACAATTATCTGAAAGTTATGGCTAGCCAGCAAGCTAAAAAAGATAACACCAGAACGTTTGTTTTAGAGGATAAAAACAATAACTCGCAAATCATTGGTTTCTATACTTTAACAATGACGCCAATTGATATAAGAGCATTGCCCAATAAATTACAGCGAAAACATCACTCCTCTACTTCTGGAGGCTTGATTGCACGCTTAGCAATTGATGAACGCTACAAGGGTCAAGGATTTGGCGAGTGGTTACTAATTGATGCACTCAAAAAACTGCTGACCGCTAGTGATAGCGTTGGATTTCCTATCGTTATTGTTGACGCGAAAGATGGTGCAAAGTACTTTTATGAACGATATGGATTTCAATCCTTTCAAGATGCTGAAAATAAACTATTCATTACCATTGCTGATATAAGGGCAAGTTTCGGGTAGCTGAAATTTTCCCTTGCAAACTAACGCCCAATTAAGGTGTGAGTAACGCAACACCAATGTTACAGTAACACACCTTAAACACACGAATTAACACATAGCAAAAATGCCAAGCGTTACGAATCACTCTTAAATTGTTTGTTAGGCATAATTTGCTTGCACTGAATCATTGTTGATGCGGTCTCCCAGCTTATCTTTTCGAAAAACTTATCTGCTGACATTTCTTTTTCAATTGATTCGAAAAAGCCGTCCAACCATTCATGGTAATCCCACTTAGTTGGACTCACTGTTGATAACCACTTGAAATCCACCTCGGCACGGAAGCCAACCTTAAATGCAAGACTATCTCTAAATGACTCCATTCCTAGGTAATGTTTTTCAAAAGCAACGGGAGTTACATACCCATAACCGTCAAAACTAGCACTTAACTTTAGTTTGAACTTAGACGTTTCAATAACAACACTGTCGTTATCCCTAAAAATTTTTGCATCTTTAGGTAAAACAAGATCAAATCTTGAATAACGCTCGCCGTTTTTCCCCACAGACATAACAACAGTCCCTTCACTTACACCTTCCCCATCCATGAAGGACAGACGATTCTCCATGGGCGAAGAAAAAAGCTCCATGAACCGATTTGTGAATAAAACTGAGGGAACATCATTTCTTTGGAAATATTTTAGCTCAGAATCATCGTACTTCTCTTTATTGAAATAATCAGTAAGGTGAGTAGATAAGGATTCAAGTACGTAGTATTCGATGGCTTCCTGTATTAGAGACATTGATGCTTTATACGGTCTATCTACGTCTCGCTTATATAAATTAGCGATAGGTTGACTGTCCCATTGACGCTTGAGAGCTTCATTTTCACTGAATGCACTACTTAAATAATCACATACCTCTTCAGACAAGTCGTATCTGGGTACACTTACTATGCTATTACTCTTGTCTGAGTAAATTAGAAAGCCATCTATATCTATACTTGCTTTTCGAGCAGACCAAAGTTTTTTAAACAAAAACAACATACAAACAACTGATAGAGCAATTATCAATAGCAGTAAAAAGTAAGGTTTACTTTTCAAAGAGTCGTAAATTATCGAAGCTGATAAGCTAGCGCAAATTCCTAATAAAAATGCAGCCACTACAACTTCTAGCAATGTTGCCCGGCTAATTGTTAACCTTTCTATCACTTTATTTTTCATTATTACTATTCACTTACTACGTATAATGCCTAACGCCGCATTAAGTGGCGAACAACACCACTTAACTTAAAATAACACCGTAATCACTAAACTCAAATTGAACCAAAAATGCCGAGCGTTGTGAGTCCATCTTAAATGCTTTGTTATGCAATATTTAAGCCTAAATCTTCAGTTTTTTTCTTTAAAAAATACATATTTGTATATGATTGTAAAGTGTAAAAATTTCTATGACAATAAAATTTAATGTCTTCTTTTGAGGCATTAGATAAACTGAGAAAAGTATCATCACTTATTAATCTGTACGGAGGAAGTTTATAAAAAATATCCTCTGCTTCAGGAATAGAGTTTGCGTATTCATGATATTCTATTTCTTTCCCCGCCATAATATCATATATATATGATTCATATATATTCTCTCCCTCATATTCATAATCAATTAGAACATAAAACTGAAAGGCACTAAACAACTCAATATAGCAATAAATAAACTTCAATTCTTTATTTGCACAAAGTACTAGACTATGGATTGGATAATGTGGACTTCTATATTTATTTTCTTCAAAGAAGCCTTCTATTTTAACTGTTGGCAAGAAATTACATATAGCTATATTATCATGTATTTTATTATTTCTTGCATCAATAATACACTTCATATTTTCTCTACTAACACCAAGCTTTGCCGCATATCCAGCTGCTATTTTAGCTAACCCTCTTTTGAAAATCTTGTTATTTAGTTCAAACGGAGCATTAAACCCCCCCCTAAATCATCATAAATTTTAACATTATCATCTTTATCAATACACCCTTGTTTTATTAAGTGTTTTTTATAGTTATTACCTGTTTTGAGTGAATCAGCATATATCACTTTTTCTTCATTATCAAAATATGGTTTTTTTGGAAAAAACCTACCATTTCTATAAATAAATTCAATGCCCTTTTCACTATTAAATGCAGAAAAAGATTGAGTTTTTCTCCTGTCTCTTTTTACATCTAATCTAGATACCCAAGTTTTGAAAATTTTATTAAAACTTTTATCTATATCTTCATTTAAGAATCGATTTGCTTCATCTGTTAAAATTTTTTCGGATTTGATCTGCCCACCAAGTGAATTAGGTATAATATGCTCTAAAGAACCTTTTTCACCTTCACTATGTTTAGTCTCTCTTATCTTTTTTCCTGTTAAATAACATTCAAACATTTATTCTTCCTTATTGCATAACGCCCTGCTAAGGGGTGAGCAATAAACCCACTCACCGCATAACACCATAATCACTGAATTTAATGCAAACCGCAAATGCCAAACTTGCGAATCCCCTTGAGCAGTTTGTTATAGCGCTGTTCACTGCGATTACATATTACTTCTAGCTTCGAGATCGTGCATTATAACGGAATCAGCTAAATCTAAGTCTCTGCTAATATCATTGATCATTTGCCCAAGATGACGAAGGTTTATGTAATAGATCCCGTCAATTGTCACCTTGCCACTTCTATCAGTTGAATACCTAAAGCTCATTGAATCAGGGTCAGCTTGAGCCAATTCATTAACAACATGTTCTACTCGGGCAAACTTCTTATCAATGTTAGGTTCATAGACTTTACGCAAAATCCCTTTAACAATTTTCCAAAGCTCATCGATTTTGTGATGCTTTGGGTAACTGCTTTCTTGACCTAAAAGTTGCCTACCGTTACTAACAATTTTTTTAAGGAGTAACTCAATATGCTGCCTATATAAAAACACTATCGGATAAACCAAATAATCTTGGTCTCTACCTGTATTATTTACCTGTAGCACCAACGAATCTGCAGCTAATTTATATCCGTTAATATAACCATGTGACATGTCTGGATGAAAGTTCAGGCAAGCATTATTATGCCAATCACTATCCGATTTGAATAAGGGTTCAAACTCTTGTTTAGTCATAGAAGCCTCCTGCGCTATAACGCTCTTTATACCGCAATATACCACATAATCTGCACCCCATTCACCCAATATGCACAAAATTTGTACTCTATTTTCCTGTATATGTTTCGACTAACCACCTCAAAATTCTCACTTTTAAGATCTAATGCGAAATAAGCAGCGCAAAGCTCGAATAAATGAAAGCTGTTAGTCACACTTATTGCAAGTTAACTACCAAATGGGGGCCAGGATGAAGTCAGCTTTCTTACACTCAATTCATCAGTTGATGACTAGTCGATATTATTCACCACGAACAATCAATGCTTATATCCACTGGATCACGTCTTTTATCATTTATCATAACAAACGTCATCCAAAGGATATGGCTGAGGCGGAAGTTGAAGCTTATTTAACGTACTTAGCTTTAGAGAAGAAAGTGGCAGTCAAAACTCAGATCTTAGCGCTGAACGCATTAAGTTTCTTATATCGAGAGATTTTGAATAAGCCTTTGTCATTAACGATGAAGTTTAAAAAGTCTGATCGTGAACGTGCTCTGCCGGTTGTGCTCACACAAGAAGAAATCTTGCAGCTATTTACGCATATTAAGCCCTGCTATGAATTACCGATTAAATTAATGTATGGATCTGGACTGAGGTTAATGGAATGTGTTCAGCTTCGATTGCAAGATATTGATATGCACTATGGCGTGATTAAAGTATGGCGAGGTAAGGGGAATAAAAATAGAGTGGTGACATTAGCAAAGGAGCTTTACCCATTAATAAAAATCCAAAAAGAAATAGCTCGTAAATATTATACGATGGATATGAAGCAGAAAAATTATAATGGTGTTTACTTGCCAACAGCGCTTCATCTTAAATATCCCAAAGCACCCTATGAACTTAATTGGCATTATTTGTTTGCATCACACAAAGTATTTACAGTCGAAAATACTGATCGTATTTCCCGTCATCATATTCATGAGACTTCTTTGCAGCGTGCAGTGCGACTCGCAGCCGAAAAGGCTAATCTCAATAAGCGAGTGACCTGTCATACCTTACGCCATTCATTTGCGACGCATTTATTAGAATCCGGGGCTGATATTCGAACCGTTCAAGAACAACTGGGGCATACGGATGTGAAAACGACTCAGATATATACGCATGTATTGGAGCGTGGTGCAAATGGTGTTTTGAGTCCATTATCTCGACTCTAAATTTAAGGTATAAAAAAAGGAGAGCAATTGCCCTCCTCTTTTCTTAATGCTTTGCTTTATTTAATTTGTCAAAAGACAGTCTAAATTAAAGTGCAGCTTTTGCTTTTTCAACTAGTGCAGCGAATGCAACTTTGTCGAATACAGCGATGTCAGCAAGGATCTTACGATCGATCTCGATAGATGCTTTCTTAAGACCGTTGATGAAACGGCTGTAAGATAGACCATTTTGACGAGCTGCCGCATTGATACGTGCAATCCAAAGTTGACGGAATGTACGTTTTTTGTTGCGACGGTCACGATATGCGTATTGACCTGCTTTAGTAACTGCCTG
Source organism: Vibrio sp. KMM 9700 (assembly GCF_058545285.1). NCBI lineage: Bacteria > Pseudomonadati > Pseudomonadota > Gammaproteobacteria > Vibrionales > Vibrionaceae > Vibrio > Vibrio sp. KMM 9700. Next base: position 346,232 of record NZ_CM178589.1, read on the forward strand.
GAAAGCTACACGATAAACACGTGAACGTGCTCCGTAGTAACCTTTAGCTTGTTTTAGAACTTTCTTATGACGTGCACGAGCTTGTACACCACGTTTTACGCGAGGCATTATGTCTCTCCTAAACTATTAAATTAAACAAATAAAAAATTAAGCGTATGGCAGCATACGAACTACGCCAGCAACTTCACATTTTGGAAGGATGGCATTTGGACGAAGCTGACGCTTGTTTTTAGTTGTACGTTTAGTCAGGATATGACGTTTTGTCGCGTGCTTAAATTTAAAACCAGCACCAGTTTTTTTGAAGCGCTTCGCAGCACCTCGGTTAGTTTTCATCTTAGGCATGATGAAGAAACTCCGCATTGTATGTATTAATCACAAATGTAATACATCGGGTTAATATTATGTAATTAGGGCGAACAAAACCCCACTCAGTTTCAAGACTTACGCCTCGATTCCATGTGAGGTTCTATTACTTGTAAAGCCGTTAATTACTTCTTCTTAGGGGCCAATACCATGATCATTTGGCGACCTTCGATACGCGTTGGGAAAGATTCAACCACTGCAAATTCAGCTGTATCTTCTTTCAAACGTTTCAGAACGTCGACACCAATGTCTTGGTGAGCCATTTCGCGGCCACGGAAGCGAATTGTTACCTTCACTTTGTTGCCGTCTTCAAGGAAACGCGTCAGGTTGCGTAGTTTTACCTGATAGTCTCCGATATCAGTTCCAGGACGGAATTTAACTTCCTTAATCTGAACCTGCTTTTGCTTTTTCTTCTGCTCTTTCGCAGCTTTGCTCTTCTCAAAGAGGAATTTACCGTAGTCCATCACGCGACAAACTGGTGGCTCTGCGTTCGGGCTGATTTCAACAAGGTCTAGACCTGCTTGGTCTGCTGTTTCTAGTGCTTCAGCAATTGAAACAACACCGATAGCTTCGCCATCGACACCTGTTAAACGCACTTCACGAACACCACGAATTTCTCCGTTTAAACGATGTTGGTTTTGCTTGGCCGGTTGTTGGCCTCTTCTTCCACCTTTAATAGCTTATTCCTCCAGATTGAGCTTACGGCTAGACACTTCGTCTTGAAGATAAGAGATGAAATCTTCAACTTTGAATTTTCCGAGGTCTTTGCCCTTGCGTGTACGCACTGCAATTTCGCCGGCGGCCATTTCTTGGTCACCACAAACGAGCATGTATGGAACACGTTTTAAAGTATGTTCGCGGATTTTAAAGCCAATCTTCTCATTTCTCAAGTCCGCTTTGGCTTTAAATCCAAATTTTTGTAATTTTTGTGCGACTTCTTGCGCATAGTCTGACTGTTTATCAGTAATATTCATGATCACAGCTTGTTCAGGTGCGAGCCATGTTGGGAAGAAACCTGCGTATTCTTCAATCAAAATACCGATAAAGCGCTCAAGTGAACCTAGAATCGCTCTGTGGATCATAACTGGCACTAAACGCTCGTTATTTTCACCTACATAAGATGCGCCTAAGCGACCTGGCAAGTTAAAGTCGAGCTGCACTGTACCACATTGCCACGCACGGTCAAGACAATCATACAAAGTAAATTCAATTTTCGGTCCGTAGAAAGCACCTTCGCCCTCTTGGATCTCAAATGGAATCTCCATTGAATTGAGTGATTCGATCAGTGCTTGTTCACTGCGATCCCAGATTTCATCACTACCCACACGTTGTTCTGGGCGAGTAGAAAGTTTCACGACTATGTTATCAAAGCCGAACGTCTGGTACGTATCATACACCATTTTAATGCACTCTGTCACCTCTGCTTGAATTTGATCTTCAGTACAGAAAATGTGAGCATCATCTTGAGTAAAGCCACGCACACGCATAATGCCGTGTAGTGCGCCCGACGGCTCATTACGGTGACAAGACCCAAACTCAGCCATACGCAGTGGTAAATCACGGTATGATTTTAAGCCTTGGTTAAAGATTTGCACGTGACCTGGGCAGTTCATTGGCTTGATGGCGTATTCACGGTTCTCAGAACTTGTTGTGAACATCGCATCTGCATATTTGTCCCAGTGACCAGAGCGCTCCCACAAGACGCGATCCATCATTAACGGACCTTTTACTTCTTGATAGTTATATTCAGTTAGTTTTTGACGAACGAATACTTCAAGCTCACGGAAAATAGACCAACCATTGTGATGCCAGAACACCATACCCGGCGCTTCTTGTTGCATATGGAAAAGATCTAAGTGCTTACCGATTTTACGGTGGTCACGTTTTGCTGCTTCTTCAAGACGCACTAGGTGCTCTTTAAGTTGCTTTTTATCTGCAAATGCTGTGCCGTAAATACGCTGCAGCATTTTATTATCAGAGTTACCACGCCAATATGCGCCAGCAACATTTAATAATGTAAAGTGCTGACAAAAACTCATGTTTGGTACGTGTGGACCACGACACATGTCGATGTACTCTTCATGATGATAAAGACCTGGCTTGTCATCACGAGAAACATTTTCATCTAAGATTTCAATCTTATAGGTTTCGCCACGCGCTTCGAATGTATCGCGCGCTTCTTGCCAAGAGACTTTTTTCTTGATGACTTGATATTTGGTCTTCGCAAGCTCTTTCATGCGTTTTTCGATTTTTTCTAAGTCTTCTTGAGTTAAAGACTCTTCTAAATCGATATCATAATAGAAACCTTTATCAATCGTTGGACCAATTGCCATCTTTACATTTGGGTAAAGTTGTTTGATCGCGTGACCTAAAAGGTGCGCACAAGAGTGACGAATGATTTCTAAACCATCTTCATCTTTTGCTGTGATGATTTCTAGCGATGCATCGTTTTCAATCAGATCACAAGCATCTACTCGCTCACCATTAACGCGACCAGCGATACAAGCTTTTGCAAGGCCAGGGCCGATAGACGCTGCAACATCCATAGTTGAAACTGGGTTATCAAACGCACGTTGACTGCCGTCAGGAAGAGTAATTACAGGCATGAGTTATCCTATTTGTCAGTGGTGCCACCTACCAAGTAGCACTTGAAGTGTATGAAATTGAGAATTAGTTTTGAAAATTAGACCATACAAAAAGCCTAATAGAACGAATTTTGTCCAATTCAAAATTAATGTAAGCGCTCATTTTAACTGAATCTTTTAAAATTTAAAGTCATACGTTAAAATTCAATATAATTTCATATTTGTGTTAGGAAAAAAGATGTTTGAATTTAACGGTGAGCCAATCGAAACCGACGTTGAAGGTTATTTATTGGACCATACAAAATGGCAAGAAGCGATGATCCCTGTCCTTGCCGAGCAAGAAGGTATTCAGCTCACGCCAGATCACCTAGAAGTGATTCACTTTGTACGTAATTTTTACTTGGAATTTAATACTTCCCCAGCCGTACGCATGCTAGTTAAAGCTATGGCAAAAGAGTACGGCGAAGAGAAAGGCAATAGTAAATACCTGTTTCAACTTTTCCGAGAAGGCCCTGCGAAACAAGCCACTAAACTCGCGGGTCTACCTAAGCCTGCGAAATGCTTGTAACACTAACTTGATATAAACCTAGGTCTTGCTGAAAGATGAAAAGGCTATAAAAGCCATCTTCTAAGACAAATTAACCGCACTTAAACCCGCGCAGCACTTCCTCATCACTCTGGCTTGCCTGCACCGATGTCACATTCGCGTGTGGTGAGCCTTGATACAACCATTTATGTAGCGCGTCGATACTTTCTTGTTTCCCGCAAGCTAACACTTCTACATCACCATTTTCCAGATTACGCGCATAGCCCGTCAGGCCAAGTTTTTGTGCTTCATGGCTCGTAAAATAGCGAAATCCCACGCCTTGTACGCGCCCTTTTACAAGAAATTTCGTTGACATACCGCCTCCCTATGCCACTTTTTAATTAAATTTAGCTTTAACGTTAAAAAAGTGCGCTTGATCACATAATATTTGCTATATTCTTTCTAGCTAACTAAAATATCCCGCAATTTTAACAAGGTTACCACTTAGATTTAACGCAGATAAACAAAAGTTTAGTGATCTTGCACAACAAGAATGCTTGAATCCGTCCCTTTAAAAAATAAGAGATAAAGATTCAAGTACCACGAAAATATTAACGATTATATACGAGAAGAGTTATGACTGCTGCACTACATTTAGTTAAAGGCCGAGAGAAATCACTCCTACGCCGCCACCCTTGGATCTTTTCACGCGGTATTGCCAAAGTTGAAGGCAAACCTGAACTTGGTGAGACAGTTGATGTGTTCGCACACGATGGCCGTTGGCTTGCAAAAGCTGCGTTTTCTCCGCAATCACAAATTCGTGCGCGTGTTTGGAGTTTTGAAAACGAAAATATCGATAAAGCCTTTTTCGTTACACGCCTCCATCAAGCCCAAGCCATGCGTGAAGATATTATCAAGCGTCACGGCTTAACGGGTTATCGCCTAATTGCCGGTGAGTCTGATGGCCTGCCTGGGATCACCATTGATGTATACCAAAATTACTTTGTTTGCCAACTTCTAAGCGCTGGCGCAGAGAAAACACGTGACTTACTCGTTGCTGCGCTTAAAACCCGTTTTCCTGATTGCAATATTTATGAGCGCTCAGATGTATCTGTACGTAAAAAAGAAGGCCTAAAGCCGACTCAAGGCGTCTTACATGGTGATGCGCCACCTAAGCACTTAGTTATCACAGAAAATGGCGTTAAAATCCAAGTGGATATTGAATCTGGGCATAAAACAGGTTTCTATTTAGATCAGCGTGATAGCCGTTATGGCGCAATGAAATACGTGGTTGAAAAAGAAGTATTAAACTGTTTTAGCTATACAGGCGGCTTTGGCTTGTATGCCCTCAAAGGTGGCGCAAAACATGTGATCAATGCAGACGTATCACAACCTGCGCTAGATAATGCCAAGCAAAATGCCGAATTAAATGGCTTTGATCTTTCTCGAGCAACCTTCTTAAATGCTGATGTATTTAAATTGCTGCGTCAATATAGAGAAGAAGGCAAACAATTTGATGTGGTGATCATGGACCCACCAAAGTTTGCTGATTTAAAAGCACAACTTAATGGCGCATGCCGTGGCTATAAAGATATCAACATGCTTGCAATGCAAATTCTAAAACCTGGCGGCACCTTACTCACTTATTCTTGCTCTGGCCTGATGGAGCAAAACTTGTTCCAGAAAATTCTTGCTGATGCAGCGCTGGATGCAGGTAAACGCGTGCAATTTACTGAACGTTTTGCTCAAGCGGCCGATCACCCAGTTGACAGCGCCTACCCTGAAGGTTTTTACCTTAAAGGCTTTGCTTGCCGCGTCTTTTAATTGCAATACAAAATAAATATCCTATTTTTGCGCTTAATGTTAAGCTAAGCGCAAGATTAATCGCCTTGCGAACGCTCTACTGGGCGGCGCAACAGAAGTGAGAAAGAAATATGTCTAAATTAACCTCAGATTTACAAGCAAACTTAGCGCTTTTTATTGAGCAAACCAAAGCCACGCAATTGGTTTGGGGCTTAAAAAATGAAGATGGTTGGCTAGCTTGTGATTCAACTGAATTTGAAGAAAGCGAAGTGATGCCATTTTGGTCTGATGAAGCAGATGCCAAAACACATAATGTTGAAGAGTGGGCTGACTTTGAAGTTCTTGAAATCCCTTTAGATATTTTTGTTGAAGACTGGCTTTTAACGCTCGCTGAAGATGGTGTTTTAGTCGGCGCAAACTGGAATGATCAACTCGATGGCGTTGAGATGGAGCCATCTGAACTTGCTAAGCTTTATATCGACTAAAAACCTTATATTGAATCATTTAGCTGTTTTGGATCTTATCTAAGTCTAAATGATCTTATCTAAATATAGATACAAAAACCCAACTTCAAATTTAAGAAGTTGGGTTTTATTTTATCTAATCGCTTATTTTCAAATGAATATAGCCTTTAGTGAACAGCCTCTTCCGCTTCATTTAAGAAAGTGAAATTTAGCTTATCCCCTTTCAAGCCAACTTTGACTGTCCCGCCATTGACGAGTGAGCCAAATAGTAATTCGTTAGCAAGTGGCTTTTTCAAATGCTCTTGGATCACACGGCCCATCGGACGCGCACCCATGTTCTTATCATAGCCTTTGGTTGCCAGCCAGCGACGCGCCGGCTCAGTGACTTCCATCGACACGCCACGTACATCAAGCTGAGCTTGCAGTTCAACGATAAATTTATCCACCACTTGATGGATCACATCTTCGCTTAACTGATTAAACCAAATGATATTATCCAATCGGTTTCTAAACTCAGGGGTAAAGACTTTCTTGATCTCCGCCATTGCATCATGGCTGTTATCTTGCTCAATCAAACCAATAGATTTACGCTCGGTTTCTTGTACCCCAGCATTGGTTGTCATGACCAAAATCACATTACGAAAATCCGCTTTACGTCCATTATTATCCGTTAATGTGCCGTTATCCATCACCTGCAAGAGCAAGTTAAAGATATCTGGGTGGGCTTTCTCAATTTCATCAAGCAGTACCACTGCATGTGGGTGTTTGATCACAGCATCTGTCAATAGACCGCCTTGATCATAACCAACATAACCCGGAGGCGCACCGATTAAACGGCTCACTGAGTGACGCTCACCATACTCAGACATATCAAAGCGTAGCAGCTCAACACCCAGAAGCTTAGAAAGCTGTACCGTGACTTCAGTTTTACCCACACCAGTTGGCCCTGCGAACAAGAAAGAACCAACAGGTTTATGCTCATGACCAAGGCCTGCGCGAGTTAATTTAATCGCTTCACTTAGCACTTCAATCGCAGGATCTTGTCCAAAAACAAGCATTTTCATGCGTTTTTCAAGCTTGGCAAGCACTTCTTTGTCTGACGATGACACTGATTTTTCAGGAATACGCGCAATTTTAGCAACCATAGCTTCAATATCCGCCACGCCGACAGTTTTACGGCGCTTACTTGCAGGCACTAAACGGCTACGCGCACCCGCTTCATCCATGACATCAATCGCTTTATCTGGCAAATGACGTTCATTGATGTATTTCGCAGAAAGCTCCACTGCAGCGCGCAGTGCTTTATTAGTAAAGCGCACTTCATGGTGATCTTCATACTTAGATTTCAGACCAATCAAAATCTTAGTTGCATCATCAATCGATGGCTCAAGAATATCGATTTTTTGGAAGCGGCGCGCCAAGGCACGTTCTTTCTCAAAGATGTTGTTATATTCTTGATAAGTTGTCGAACCAATACAGCGCAGTTTACCATTACTCAATAAAGGCTTGATAAGGTTAGCTGCATCAACTTGACCGCCAGATGCTGCGCCAGCGCCAATAATGGTATGTATTTCATCAATAAAGAGGATAGTGTCATCTTCTTTTTCAAGCTGCTTTAAAATATTCTTCAAGCGTTTTTCAAAGTCACCACGATATTTGGTTCCGGCTAAAAGCGAACCGATATCAAGTGAATAAATGACGCTATTTTGAATAATATCAGGCACTTGACCTTCAACAATACGCCATGCAAGCCCTTCTGCAATCGCAGTTTTACCTACGCCCGCTTCACCGACAAGCAATGGGTTATTCTTACGGCGACGACAAAGCACTTGAATCGTACGCTCAAGTTCTTGATCGCGTCCGATTAAAGGATCAATTTGGCCTAACTTGGCAACTTCATTTAAGTTGGTCGCAAAATTTTCAAGGCTTTCTTCATTGCTTGCTTGTTGCGGCGCTTCATCTGGTTGCACATTTGGATTACTTTCATTATCACTTGCATCGGCTTTTGAAATGCCGTGAGAAATGAAATTCACAATATCCAAACGGCTGACTACCTTTTTCAGCACATAAGTCGCATGTGATTCTTGTTCACTGAAAATAGCGACCAACACATTCGCACCATTGACTTCATTTCGGCCCGATGACTGAACATGAAAAACAGCGCGCTGCAAGACACGTTGAAAGCTGAGAGTGGGTTGTGTTTCGCGTGTTTCATCCGTTTTAGGGATTAGCGGTGTGGTTTGATTAATAAATGTCTCAAGCTCAGTGCGTAGACCTTCCAAGTCCACACCACAGGCCATCAGAGCTTCTTTCGCTGATGGATTTTCCAACAAAGCAAGTAGCAAATGCTCAACTGTCATAAATTCATGACGCTTGTCTCTTGCTTTAGCGAATGCTTCGTTCAAGCTTAATTCGAGTTCTTTATTTAGCATAGCTACCTCCCCAAAGAACACATTCTATAAAATGAATGAGTTATACCTGCTCCATTGTACACAACAGAGGGTGCTCATGTTCACGTGCAAATAAACTCACTTGCATGACTTTTGTTTCAGCGACTTCCGCTGTAAACGTGCCACAAATGCCTTTACCTTCATAATGAACTTTCAGCATCACCTCGGTCGCGCTCTCCAAATCCATAGAGAAAAATCGAGCCAATACTTCAATCACAAAGTCCATCGGCGTGTAATCATCGTTATTCAAAACAACGTTATACATTGATGGGGGTTGAATCTTTACATCTTCCTCGTCCAGCAGCTCAATATCTGGAGAGTTCCATTGAAACTTGTTACTCATAGCAAATTCTTTACTTCACGATACTTATCTTAGAACATTTTGAAAATATAAAAAGTAAATATTCTATAATAAATGATCATCTTATGTTACAGACCAATCTAGCAATAAGTACTGATAAAATAAAAGACTTTTATAGTGAAAAACTTAACATCTTTGACTATTATGACTTTATCTAAGCTTAGCTTATTACCCTAAATATCCTTTCATTTTCACTGTAACATCATCCATAAATTAGATGCTAGATGTTCATACCAGAAGCGTAATCTGGATAGCAAGTGACCCATCTATAAATAAGACCATGGCTTAACGGCATTTCTTTCTTAGCCTCTAAGCAAACATATTTGGTTTATTAAGCAAGATCTCAAGGGGCGACATCGCATCACAGTGAAAAACATTGTTAGTCTAGCATTTTTTTTACCTGAATACATGAGCTATCACTCAGACACCCACAAAGCATGAATAAGCTCTCATCTAAATTTGGCATAAACCTAAACTCATTCAACGAATATGATTTTTTTGTATCGACAAGGCATAAATGTTCAAAAAATGTTGACAGCTTGTTACTATTAGCTAGATTAAAATATGACGAGCAAATAAGTGAGATGAATCATTTAGATATATATATTCATTAAGCTTAAGTTTTTTGCTTTATGACTATCCTTTTTTTGAGTATGCGTTGAGACATCACGCAAATCACAACGGATAGTATGTCAAATTTATCACTTTTGATTTCTAAATAACTGCATGAGGGACGTATAGCATGGCGACAGGTACTGTAAAGTGGTTTAACAATGCCAAAGGTTTTGGGTTTATTTGCCCAGAAGGAGAGGATGGCGATATCTTTGCACACTATTCAACCATACAAATGGAAGGCTACCGTACATTGAAAGCGGGCCAAGTTGTATCATATGAAGTGGAGGAAGGACCAAAAGGCTCTCATGCAAGCCAAGTTGTCCCTGTTGAAGGTTCGCAAAAATAATCGAGAAATGATAACGACTTTACTGTCTTATATTTATTTTCATTTCTTTATATACAAAAAACCACAGTATCAACGGACTGTGGTTTTTTGTTGTATCTAAAATCTATTTAAGCGCAGCTTCTGAAGATTTAAGCCACACCCTTATTCAAAATTAAGTTGCGATAAAACGCTTGGCGCGTATCAATAAAAGCATCTACGACAATCGGATCAAATTGTTGGCCTCTTTGCGCCACAATGATGTCATAGGCTTTTTCAAAACTAAAAGCAGGTTTATAACTACGCTCTGACGTTAAGGCGTCAAAAACATCAACTAATGCAATAATTCGTGCAACAAGCGGTATTTGATGTGTCGCAAGCTGATATGGGTAGCCCTGCCCGTTATAGCGCTCATGATGGTATAATACACAGTCTAATATGTGTTTTTTAATTGATCCCTGCCAACCTAATTCAAGCTCAGTTAAATACTCATAGCCTGAAATCGTATGGGTTTGAATAAGATCAAATTCATCTTCTGTTAAGGCGTTCTTACTGCTGAGCAATGAGCGCGGAATAAATTGTTTTCCAACATCATACCAAAGCGCACCTAATAGTAAGCCTTGCATGAAAGTATTTGTTATTTCAGGAAGGTCTTGCCTTAGTCTATTTCCCAAAATTTGAGCATAAACTTGCGCATTAGTTAACGAACTATGTGTCGTATAATCTTTAGATTGGTCATGCCATACTTGTTGCATCATATCTCAGTTACCTTCACATCATATACTTGCATTTAGGTAAAATGCCTTTCCCTGTATCTCGCTACAATCCTTCGCTTGTTCGCTCAAGCATATAGAAGCGAGCCTAAGTGACACCTCAAAGATGACTCTTATTTGTAGCTAAAAATTTCAGCTCTAATCTTTTCGTAAGCTTAGAGACTGGCCAACAATATACAGAAAAATATAAAATATGTCACACTTCCATGAAAAATAATGAAACTATGGAAAAATATACTTGACTTACAACAACAATTAAAGCACTAAATGCAGGGTTTTGCGTACTTATTTTTTCTCCTGAAAATCTTTTACCTAGTTATGAGTATAAAAAAAGCAGCCCATTTTCACAGGCTGCTTTTGTTTTTGTTCAAGTTTTTAGTTAAAACACTTAAGCGATTGCATCAATAATTTTATTTAGCGTTTGGCTTGGACGCATCACGCTTGCAGCCTTCGCTTCATCCAATGAGTAATATCCGCCAAGATCCGCAGGCTTCCCTTGCGCTTGGTTTAGCTCATCAATAATTTGTTTCTCATTCGTCTCAAGCTCTTGTGCTAGCACTTTAAACTGCCCTGCAAGCTCTGCATCTTGCGTTTGGTTTGCAAGTGCCTGTGCCCAATATAAAGCAAGATAGAAGTGGCTGCCGCGGTTATCAAGCTCACCCACTTTACGTGATGGTGACTTATTCTCATCCAAGAAACGACCGGTTGCTTGATCTAAGGTATCAGCTAAGACTTTTGCTTTGGGATTGTCTGCCGTTTCGCTTACATGTTCCAATGACGCAGCTAATGCAAGGAACTCACCTAATGAATCCCAACGTAAGTGGTTTTCTTTTTCAACCTGTTGCACGTGCTTTGGCGCACTACCACCAGCGCCGGTTTCAAACAAACCACCACCGCTCATGAGCGGCACAATAGATAGCATTTTCGCTGATGTACCAAGCTCTAGGATTGGGAATAAATCTGTGAGGTAATCACGCAATACGTTACCTGTCACTGAAATAGTATCTTGTCCTTGTTTCATACGCTCAAGTGAGTACTTAGTTGCGCTGACAGGATCAAGGGTTTTAATTTCAAGACCACTTGTATCATGCTCAGGCAAATATTGTTCTACTTTCTTGATCAGCTGCGCATCATGTGCTCGCGCGCTATCTAACCAGAACACAGCTGGTACGCCTGTTGCGCGCGCGCGATTGACCGCAAGCTTGATCCAATCTTGGATTGGTGCATCTTTCACTTGGCACATACGGAAAATATCTTCGGCTTCGACATCTTGTGAAAGCAAAACATTGCCATTTGTATCAACCACTTGAATTTGACCTTTGCCTTGCGCAATAAATGTCTTATCGTGCGAGCCATACTCTTCTGCTTTTTGCGCCATCAAGCCAACGTTTGGCACGCTACCCATTGTAGTTGGATCAAATGCGCCATGCTCTTTACAAAAATCAATCACAGCTTGATAGATGCCAGCATAACTACGATCTGGGATCATAGCCTTAGTATCTTCAAGTTTACCTGCTGGATTCCACATTTGCCCTGACGAGCGAAGCATTGCTGGCATTGATGCATCAACAATCACATCACTTGGAACATGTAGGTTGGTGATCCCGCGATCTGAATCAACCATAGCTAATGCTGGGCGCTCTTGATAAAGCGCATCGATATCCGCTTTGATTTGCGCTTGTTTGTCTTCTGCCAGTGCGCCAATTTTGGCATACACATCACCAATACCATTGTTCGCATCCACGCCAAGTTCTGCAAATTCAGCCTGATACTTTTCAAACACTTCTTTATAGTAAACTTTCACCGCATGACCAAAGATCACAGGATCGGACACTTTCATCATGGTTGCTTTTAGATGAAGTGAAAGCAGAATACCTTTGTCTTTTGCATCTTGAATTTGCTCTTCAAAGAAACGCACTAAGCTTGCTTTACGCATCACAGTTGCATCAATAATTTCTTTATCTTGCAATGCAAACTCTGGCTTCAACACGCTTGTTTGGCCTTTTTCATCAACAAATTCAATGCGAACACTCGTTTCACCATCAATTGTGATTGACTTTTCAGAGCCATAGAAATCATCTTGCTGCATGCTTGCCACATGTGAGCGTGAATCTTTTGTCCATGCGCCCATTGAGTGTGGATTTTTACGTGCATAATTTTTCACAGATAGTGGCGCGCGGCGATCTGAGTTACCTTCTCGTAGTACAGGGTTAACCGCACTGCCCTTCACTTTGTCATAAGCCGCTTTAATCGCTTTCTCTTCATCTGTTTTTGGCGTTTCAACATAATCAGGAATGGCGTAGCCTTTGGCTTGCAGTTCCTTAATTGCTGCGCAAAGCTGTGGAATCGATGCTGAAATATTTGGCAGTTTGATAATGTTTGCTTGTGGGGTTTTCGCAAGGTCACCAAGTTCAGTTAACGCATCCCCAATTTTTTGTTCTGGCGTTAGATAATCGGGGAAGTTTGCAAGGATACGCCCTGCAAGTGAGATATCGCGGGTTTCAACCTCAATATCAGATGAAGCGGTAAATCGACGTACAATTGGCAAAAAAGAATGCGTTGCCAGTGCTGGTGCTTCATCTGTGATTGTATAAATAATGGTTGGTTTTTGTGTTGACATGTAATTTCCCTATTTTAAATAAATCAAACCAGATACTACCCTTACAAATTTAATGGATACAGGTAGTTAGCTTGATGAAAAGTGGACACTTCGCTATCTTAGCCCCAAACTTTACTCTCTTTTGATTATTTTTTGTAGCATATCTCATGGTAGACATATACAAAGAAAACGCATAAGCATGCTATATTTCTCAAATTAGAGCATCCATACTATCAAATTTGATGAAAATTAAAACGTTAGCTAACAATTCTACAACAAATATGCAAGGCGCTTAACATGACGAGCCCAAAATTCAATCCAAGCAAGAAAACGCGTCGACCAACGCAAGCAAAAAATGCACATGCGATGGCAAAAATGCGATCAACTAAGCAAAAAAAACAAACTGTAAAATCGCGTCGTCCATCTCGCCCTCTCTCAAGCGAAGAACGAAAAGTGCTTATATTCAATAAGCCTTTTGACACGCTTTGCCAGTTTACTGATGATCAAAACAGACAAACCTTGGCTGACTTTATTCCGGTTAAAGATGTTTATGCTGCTGGCCGCTTAGATCGTGATAGTGAAGGCTTATTAGTGCTGACCAATGACGGTTATCTGCAATCTAAAATCACTCAGCCAACATTTAAGCAGCCGAAAACCTATTGGGTTCAAGTTGAAGGTGCACCGAGCGAAACTGATCTCGATAAATTGCGCCAAGGCGTTGAGCTCAAAGATGGTCTAACCCTGCCTGCAAAAGCAAGCTTAATGCCCCAGCCAGATGTTTGGCCACGCCAACCACCAGTGCGTTTTCGCGCTAATATTCCAACCACTTGGATTGAGTTAACCATCACTGAAGGTCGTAATCGTCAAGTCAGACGCATGACGGCGCACATAGGTTTTCCAACCTTACGTTTAATTCGCGCAAGCATTGGTCCTTGGCATTTAAATGACTTGCAATCGGGCCAATATCGCCTCGATGACACGGATATTTCTTTTTTACTCAATGCTTAAACCAAGCTTGGTTTTTATGATAAACTAAGCCCGCCTATCCTAGATGGCCTTTCACCATTTTAGGATTTTTTTAATTAAAGAGAATATTTTTATATATGAAAGACTTAAATCAAGATCATCACGCAAAACAAGCGAATCAAAACAAAAAAGTTATCGTCGGCATGTCCGGTGGCGTTGACTCCTCTGTTTCTGCATATCTTCTCAAAGAGCAAGGCTATCAAGTTGAAGGCCTGTTTATGAAAAACTGGGAAGAAGATGATGGTGAAGAATATTGCACAGCAGCAGAAGATCTTGCCGATGCGCAAGCGGTTTGTGACAAACTAGGGATCCACCTACACAAAATCAACTTTGCTGCTGAATATTGGGACAATGTGTTCGAATATTTTTTAGAAGAGTATAAAGCTGGCCGCACCCCAAACCCTGATATCTTATGTAATAAAGAAATCAAATTTAAAGCATTTTTAGAATACGCCGATGAAGTACTCGATGCAGATTACATTGCAATGGGTCACTATGTGCACCGCTCTTTCCCTGCATTAAATGAAGATGGTACGCCAAGTGAAAAAGTAAAAATGTTACGCGGTCACGATCAAAACAAAGATCAGAGCTACTTTTTATATACATTGAGTCATGAGCAAGTGGCGCGTAGCCTTTTCCCTGTGGGAGAAATTGAAAAACCAGAAGTTCGCCGCATTGCCGAAGAACAAGGTCTTATCACTGCGAAGAAAAAAGACTCAACTGGTATTTGCTTTATTGGTGAACGTAAATTTACCGACTTTCTATCTCGCTACCTACCCGCACAACCGGGTAATATTGAAACCCCAGAGGGTCAAGTGATTGGTGAGCATCAAGGCTTGATGTATCACACTTTAGGTCAGCGTAAAGGTCTGCATATTGGCGGCCAAAAAGGTGGCGGTGGTAACGAAGCCCCTTGGTATGTGGCAGAGAAAGATCTTAAACGTAATGTGTTAATCGCCGTACAAGGCGCCGATCATCCCCTACTTAAATCAACAGGTTTGGTTGCAGGGCAACTACATTGGGTGTCACGTGAGCCTGTACGTGAAGCATTTAAATGCACTGTCAAAACTCGCTATCGTCAACAAGATATTGCATGCACCGTCAAACCATTAGATGATGATACGATTGAGGTCATTTTCGATGAGCCGCAAGTAGCTGTCACCCCAGGCCAATCTGCTGTTTTCTACCAAGGTGATGTCTGCCTAGGTGGTGGTATTATCGAGCGTAGAACCCCTCTCGTTTAAAGCGCAATTATAAATAAAGGGAGCACCCCACTCCCTTTGATACCCATTTTTCAAGGAGATAAAAAGTGGCTTATACGCTTTATGATAGAACAATTGCTTTCGCTGGCATGTGCCAAGCTGTGATGCTAGTTCAACAAGTTGCACGCCAAGGTCAATGTGATGAGGCGGCTTTTGCAGCCAGTCTTGAAAGCATCATCAATATGAATCCTAGCTCCACCTTGAATGTTTATGGCGACGAATCAAAATTACGTCTAGGTTTAGAGACTTTTGTCCAACGTATTGATAGCTCAGATAAAGGGCGTGAGCTTACACGTTATCTGGTAAGCTTGATTAATCTAGAGCGCCAACTTAACAAACGCCCTGATGCCATGTCTCAATTGGGCGACCGCATTAGCATTGCGAATAATCAAACCAATCACTTTGATTTAACTAGCGATCAAATGGTTGAAAACTTTGCCAGTATTTATCTGGACGTGATAAGCCCATTAGGTGCGCGCATTCAAATTGCTGGTGAGCAAAGCATTTTAAGTCAGCCACAGGTCCAACATAAAGTCCGCGCGCTTTTATTATCTGGGATCCGCAGCGCAGTACTTTGGCGTCAAGTGGGTGGCAGTCGTATCCAACTCTTGTTTGGACGCAACAAAATGCTAAATCAAGCTAAAATTCTACAAGCTCGTTTTTAATCAAGATTAAGACTAAGTGAGTAATTTGTTCCGAATGCATATTTTTCAAACAAATTTACGTATTTTAGAGCAAATTTACTCTTAGCAAACGTTTGCGTATTTGTTATCATACGCCGCAATAGATTGAACACATTTTTTATACCTTAATTTATATATCACTTCAGGAGATCCCCATGGAATTATCAGCATTAACTGCTGTTTCCCCAGTCGATGGCCGTTATGGCAGCAAAGCGGCAGCGTTACGTCCGATTTTTAGTGAGTTTGGTCTACTAAAATACCGTACTATCGTTGAAATTCGTTGGTTACAAAAATTGGCTGCGACAGCAGAAATTACTGAAGTCCCAGCGCTAAGTGATGCAGCAAACAAGCTGCTAAATGATCTTGCTGATAATTTTGATGAAGCCGATGCAAACCGCATCAAAAGCATTGAAATGACAACTAACCATGATGTGAAAGCGGTTGAGTATTTCCTAAAAGAAAAAGTTGCAGCCCTGCCTGAGCTTGCTGCAATCAGTGAATTTATTCACTTTGCTTGTACTTCTGAAGATATTAACAACCTTTCGCATGCGTTAATGCTAAAAGAAGCGCGTGATCAAGTCATGTTGCCAACCATGCGTTCATTAACAGATGCCATTCGCGCATTATCTGTTGAATATCGAGATATTCCACTTCTTTCTCGTACCCACGGTCAACCGGCATCGCCATCGACTATGGGTAAAGAAATGGCAAACGTTGCGTATCGTCTTGAGCGTCAATTAAAGCAAATTGAAAACGCTGAAATTTTAGGCAAAATCAATGGTGCAGTGGGCAACTATAATGCGCACATCAGTGCTTACCCTGAAATCGACTGGCATGCATATAGCCAATCATTTGTTGAAAGCCTAGGTATCGATTGGAACCCATACACCACGCAAATCGAACCGCATGACTACATTGCAGAGATCTTTGATGCGTATGCGCGTTTCAACACTATCATCCTCGACTTTGATCGTGATGTTTGGGGCTATATCGCACTGGGTCACTTCAAACAAAAAACCATTGCGGGCGAAATTGGTTCTTCAACCATGCCGCATAAAGTTAACCCGATTGATTTTGAAAACTCAGAAGGTAACCTTGGTCTTGCTAACGCTATCTTTAGTCACCTTGCGCAAAAACTACCTGTTTCGCGCTGGCAGCGTGACCTGACTGACTCAACTGTATTGCGTAACCTTGGCGTCGCTTGTGCGTATTCAATCATTGCTTATACCTCTACTCTAAAAGGTATCAGCAAACTTGAAGTCAACGCGGACGCACTGCTAAATGAGCTCGATCATAACTGGGAAGTATTGGCAGAGCCGGTGCAAACTGTAATGCGTCGCTACAACATTGAAAAGCCATATGAAAAACTAAAAGAGCTAACGCGCGGTAAACGTGTTGATGCACAAGGCATGCGTGATTTCATCGATAGCCTTGAGATCCCTGAAGATGAAAAAACGCGTCTAAAACAAATGACACCAGCGAACTATATTGGTGATGCCATTCGTTTAACTGACGCGCTTTAATCTTACTGTAAACTCATACACTAAGATAATCTTATAAAAGGAGTCCTATTATTGGGGCTCTTTTTTATATGTAATTTGAGGATAAACTCACTTTTTCTCGCAAAAGTTTACAATTTGATCACATTTCTAAACTTCCCCACCAAGTTCTAAATATAATCTCCTTATAATTGATAGACCTAATATCATTTTATAAGCAGGCCTATGACGCATACTTTGACTTTCTTTATATTGTCTTTAATTCTGATCTTCTCGCTTGGCTATAAGGCCCAACGTATCGGGCTGTGCATGGTACGCGGCGTCGAACAAGCGACTCGTGGTAATTTTAGCTTTATTCTTGCGATTTTATTTAGTGGCGCCTTTGCTTGGATTGCGATGTTAATTTTGCAATTTAATCAAACCAGTGTGCACTTTGGCACCTATCAAGCCTCGATTTATTCAATATTAGGCGGTTTTCTATTTGGCCTTGGGGCAGCGTTTAATCAAGGTTGTGGTGTTTCCACTATTTCCCGTCTTGTCAAAGGTCACTCGAGTATGATTGCCACTGTGCTAGGTTGGTTTATCGGTTGGATTTTATTAAGCGATTACGCGCAAAGTATCCCACATCAAAAACTATCTTTTGATTTAACCCATCAAACATTTTTATTAATGGGCTTCTCCATTATATTACAGGGTTTGATTTTAAAATTTGATAAGTCAAATCGTCAGCTTTGGTTGGATCTCTTCATTATTGGGTTTATGGCCAGTTTGATTTTCTTATACGAGCCCAAATGGACGCCTAGTGGTCTGCTTAAAGATGTCAGTTTAAGCATTTGGAAGATGGACGATACGACTTGGCCACAAATCACGCGTTTTATTTTAATCCTCTTTTTGATGCTTGGCATGTTAATCGCAGCAGTGCGCCAAGGCGATCTCAAACCACGTAGATATAGCTTGTTCCGTTATCTTGGGCATCTCGCTGCAGGCACTTTAATGGGCATTGGCGCAGTCCTGGCCGGCGGTGGCAACGATGCACAACTATTAATTGCCCTGCCCTCATTATCTCCAGCAGGCTTTGCAAGTATCTTCTTTATGATCTCGGGTATTTTTATCGGATTAAAATTTGCTGATTGGCTTAAAACAAAACTGGAGCAACTAAACTCATCTTCCTTAAAACCCCACTAACACTCAAAAAGAGAGTCTGTTACAATGAGCGCTTTATTTTCCAATGTGAGCTTTCCATGTATCAACTCTCTTTTTCGCTTGAAGCCTTTATGCAAGAATTTTGGCAAAAAAAGCCAACTATCATTAAAGCTGGTTTTCAAAATTTCACCGATCCTCTTTCGCCAGATGAACTAGCGGGCTTATCTTTAGAAGAAGAAGTCGATTCACGCTTTGTCAGTAATCTAAATGACAACTGGTGTGCGGAGCATGGCCCATTTGATGAAGAAAAATTTGCCAATCTTGGTGACTCGGATTGGTCTTTGATTGTGCAAGCGGCCAATCACTGGCACCCAGAAGTTGCGAATATGTATCAAGCATTTAAAGCGATCCCAAACTGGCTGTTTGATGATGTGATGATAAGTTTTGCCATGCCAAATGGCGGCGTTGGCCCACATATTGATCAATACGATGTATTTATCTGCCAAGGTATGGGAAAACGCCATTGGCAAGTTGGCGCAAAAGATGTGGGTCAATATAGCGAGAACTTACGCACCCCAGCGCTACGTCAAATTGAAGGTTTTGATGCCATTTTAGATGATGTACTTGAGCCCGGTGATATTTTATATATCCCTGCAGGTTTCCCGCATCATGGCTACGCGCTTGAGCCTTCTCTTAGTTATTCAATGGGTTATCGCTCACCAAAATCCCAAGAGCTTTTAAGTAACTTCGCTGATTTTGTGCTTGCCCATGATAGAGGTGATGTACATATGCACCACCCAATGCAACAACTTCAAGCTCAATCAGGCATGCTGGCGCGCAATGATATGGATAAGCTCGTTGAGATGTTAAAACAAGATCTAAGCGACGATGCCTTTATTGATAAGTTTTTGGCTTGTATGCTGAGCCAATCACGCCATCATTTAAATATTATTCAAGCAGAAGAAGAGTGGTCACAAGATGATTTGCAAACCCATATTCAAGCTGGCTTAGCCATTGAAAAAGTAGCGGGTCTGCGCTGTTTTTACCACCAAGACGCACCGTTAACTTTATATATCAATGGCGAAATCTTTCACTTAGAAGATGATTTAAGCGCCATGGCACCACTGCTTGCTGATCGTGAATGTTTAAGCTCTGATATATTAAATCAACTCACAGACAAACCTGAAGCACTTGAGCTCATTTGCCAATTGCTGAATAAAGGCTATTGGTTTATTCAAGAAAACGAATAGAACAAGTATTTACTGCAAAAAGGATGACATACCTAAATGAAATATATTTCTTTTAACATCAATGGACTACGTGCACGTTTGCACCAACTACAAGCCATCATTGACAAGCACCAACCTGATGTGATTGGCCTACAAGAAATTAAAGTTCATGATGATGCCTTCCCGCTTGAAGCGGTTGAAGCTATGGGCTATCACGTGAATTTTCATGGCCAAAAAGCCCACTATGGTGTGGCAATGCTGACGAAACAAGCACCGGTTCGCGTGCAAAAAGGCTTTGCAACCGATACTGAAGAACACCAAAAACGCATGATCATGACGACTGTCTTAGATGAAGATGGCAAAGAAGTAACTGTGATGAATGGCTACTTCCCGCAAGGTGAGAACATTGCACATGAAACCAAGTTCCCATACAAGCGCCAGTTTTATAAAGACCTGATGACGCACCTTGAAACCAACCATACACCTGATGACCAAATCATCGTGATGGGTGATATCAACATCAGCCCAACGGATCTCGATATTGGGATTGGGGATGCAAATGCAAAACGTTGGCTCAAAACGGGTAAATGTTCTTTCCAACCTGAAGAACGTGAATGGCTTGCGCGTCTGCTAGATTGGGGCTTTATCGATACTTTCCGTGAAGTACACCCAGATCTTGGCGAGAAATACTCGTGGTTTGATTATCGCTCAAAAGGCTTTAACGATAACCGCGGCCTTCGCATTGACGTGATCTTAGCAACGCCAGAGCTTGCGAAAAAATGCTATGAATCAGATATTGACTATGAATTACGTGGCATCGAAAAACCATCGGATCACGCACCGATCTGGTCATGTTTTAAATAGACGCGCCTGCTAATATTTAAGCACTAATCTGACAAACTATATGCCTCTGCGCTAGCACTTACTCAATCAGTAAATGCATAGCAAAAGAGGCATTTTGTATTTAATTTCAATTATTTTGCCTTCAAGTGAAATTTTTCCAAGCCTTCCCATGTCGAGATAATAGTGACGGACAAATTCCTTTTAAAGCTTGATGAGGCTTACAAATTTTTGTATTCCTTAAGCTTATTTTTCAAATATGCTCCGTTAATCAAGAAATAGCTTTCAAAATTAGATATCTTATCCGTTAGAGGATAGCCATTTGTGACAAGGAATGTAACAGTGAAACCTTTTATACTACGACGTTTATTTCAATCCCTGATTGGCGCACTACTGCTTTGCCTAAGTGTTATCAGCCCTACATTGGCGCAAGAAACCAAATGGCAAGCGATTGAATCCAAAGCAAAAGGTCAAACTGTGTATTTTCATGCATGGGGTGGCAGTCAATCCATCAACCAATACTTACGTTGGACTGCGCGTGAGCTTAAAAATCGTTATCAAATTAATTTAGTGCATGTCAAAGTCAGTGATATTTCAGAAACAAGTGCCCGTTTACTGGCTGAAAAAAGTGCGAATAAAAATACGCAAGGCAGTGTTGACTTGATGTGGATTAACGGCGAGAACTTTAAGTCTTTAAAACAAAATAACCTCTTATTCGGCCCTTTTGTTAGCCATCTACCTAACTGGCAAAATGTTGATCAAAATTTGCCTGTAACGCAAGATTTTACCGAGCCAACAGACGACCTTGAAGCCCCTTGGGGACTCGCACAACTTGTGTTTATCTATGACACTAAAAAACTGACCAAGCCGCCACAATCTGCTGCGCAGCTGCTCGCTTATGCCAAAGCTCATCCAGGACGTATTACTTACCCGCAACCACCAGAGTTTCATGGTAGTAGCTTTTTAAAAGCCTTATTACTCGAACTCACTGATTCGCCACAGGCGCTTAAAAATTCAGTTGAATCTGAAGACTTTGCAGCAATAACAGCGCCGCTTTGGGACTATTTAGATGCCCTGCATCAAGTCGCATGGGAGTCTGGTAAACGTTTTCCAACCAATCAGCCACAGCTTGTGCAATTACTCGATGATGATCAAGTCGATTTAGCCATTACCTTTAACCCGAATGAAGTGCTTGCTGCGCAAAATCAGGGCAAACTGTCATCGAGCACAAAAGCCTATGCATGGGAGCAAGGCGCACTATCTAATGTGCATTTTTTAGCGATTCCTTGGAATGCGAGCCACAAAGAAGCGGCTCAGGTTGCGATTAACTTTTTATTAAGCCCAGAGGCTCAATCGCATAAAGGGGATACAGAAGTTTGGGGCGATCCTTCGATTTTAAAACCAGAGTATTTAACAGGTAGCGCAAAGCAA
This sequence comes from Vibrio sp. KMM 9700, assembly GCF_058545285.1. NCBI lineage: Bacteria > Pseudomonadati > Pseudomonadota > Gammaproteobacteria > Vibrionales > Vibrionaceae > Vibrio > Vibrio sp. KMM 9700. The sequence goes on from NZ_CM178589.1 coordinate 368,206, forward strand.
AATGAAATGTTTAAAGCGATTGCTGAGCCGCATCCAAGTTGGCAGAATGCACTTGAAGAAGAATGGCTGAAGCGTTATGGCAGCTAAAGGATTTATTTATGCATAAGCCGATTGATGCCATCAGGCCAAATAAAGCTTCGCAGCCAAGACGCGGACAATTTTTAGTCCAATTGGGCTTTGCATGCATCTGCTTAATTTGCTTATTTCCTATTGTGCCAGGTTTTATCGGCGTATTAAGTGCCAGTTTACATTATGTGCCAGCGCTTAACTTAACCGAAGTGAACCTTGATGGCTTTGCGCAAGTCTTTGCTTGGAGCGGCGTGGGACAATCCTTAGCCCTGTCTTTTTTTAGCGCCGTAATGAGCACTTTCTTATCCATCCTGATTTGCTTTTTAATCTTAAAGCAAGTCTGGCTGACGCCTAAATGGAACAAGCTTCAAACCAGCCTTGCTCCTCTACTGGCTCTGCCTCACGTCGCCTTTGCGGTCGGTTTTTTACTCTTGCTATCTCCAACAGGCTTGCTTGCCCGCTTCATCCAAGTCTTTGTTGAGGTGGATATTCCTTGGCTCGTGCGCGATCCTTGGGGCTTAGGCTTAATTGTAAGTTTGACGATAAAAGAAGTCCCATTCTTGCTTTTAATGTCAGCAAGTGTACTCAATCAATTTCCCGTCCAAAAGCAGTTGCAAATAGCGCAAAGCGTCGGCTTATCTTTAAACCAAGCCTATTGGCAAGTGATTTTGCCGCAATGGCTACCCAAAATGCGCTTCTCTATTTTTGCTGTGCTCGCCTTTGCTTGCTCTGTCGTCGACATGAGCCTTATCCTTGCTCCGAGCACGCCTGCGCCCTTTGCCGTACTCGTCTTTCAGTGGTTTAGTGATGGCGATCTCAGCCTTTTCCCTCGCGCAGCGGCCGGTGCATTTGTTTTATTTATACTCTGCTTAAGCCTTTTAGTTGGCTATCGAATGTTAGAAGGATTCTTTGTATCCAAAGCTCGTCATTGGATGTACTGCAACCAGCCTTGGTTTATCAACCCAAAAGCTTGGATATATAAGCTAATTCTTTTCACTAGCTTAGCCGCAAGCTTGCTACTTGTGATCTGGAGTTTTGCCCAGCGCTGGCGCTTCCCTGATCTACTCCCAAGCCAATGGAGCCTAAGCTTTTGGGCGCAAGAATGGCCATACTTACAAGATAGTTTGCAAAATAGTATAATTATTGGCCTCATCACCAGTATTCTTGCCACATTGCTGGCGATTTTTGCTCAAGAGTATCGTTTAAAATTTCCAAAGCGTTTGCCGATGCTTTTAATTGCGCTGCCAATGCTGCTGCCGCAACTCTCGATTTTATTTGGCCTGCAAGTCTTTACCTTATATTTAGGCCAAAATGTATACCTGCCTTGGGTATTATGGGCACATGTGTTTTTCGTCTTCCCTTATGTTTACCTCTCGTTAGATGGTCCTTGGAAAAGCTTCCCTAGCCGATATCAAGCGATTGGCGCAAGCCTTGGTCTATCGCCATTAAAGTTTTGGTTTAAAGTTAAATTGCCATTGTTATTGCCAAGCATTTTAACCGCTTGGGCCATTGGCATGAGCGTGAGCCTTGCACAGTATTTATCAACTTTAATGTTAGGTGGCGGCCGAATTGCCACGCTGACAACAGAAGCTGTCGCACTTGCCAGTGGGTATGATCGCCGCCTAATGGCCTTATATGCACTATGGCAAGCCTTGTTGCCTTTGATTTTCTTTATTTTGGCACATTTACTTAGCCAAAGTTATCCATTTAAACCTTGGTCTTTCAAAATAAATACTAAGCAAACACAAATCAATAAAGCGAAACCGTATGAGCCTAAAGTTAAGTAATTTGCAGATCCTCTATCCGGACAAACATCCTGTTTTCGAACCATTAACCTTCACAGTGCAAGCTGCAAATATTGTTTCATTAATGGGGCCAAGCGGCTGCGGTAAGTCAACGCTATTGAGTGCCTTGAGTGGGCATTTAGAGTCGAGTTTTAGTTTATCTGGCGAAGTCATGTTAAATGGGCGAGATATTTTATGCTTACCTGCGCACCAACGTCGCATCGGTTTATTATTTCAAGATGATTTGTTATTTCCGCATCTTAATATTTGGCAAAACATCGCCCTTGCCCTACCAGAAAGCATAAAAGGTAAAGCTGCGCGCCAAGCCAAAGCAATGGAATATTTAGCAGCGATTGAGTTAGTGCATTTGGCAAATCATATGCCAGATCAAATCTCAGGTGGTCAACGCGCACGGGTCAGTTTAGGTCGCTTACTTGCCAGTGAGCCGCAAGCCATTCTGCTCGATGAGCCATTTAGCAAGTTAGATGAGAGTTTACGTGATAATTTTCGCACTTGGGTGTTTGAGCAAATTAAGGCGCGCCATATCCCATGTATTATGGTTACGCATGATATGGCTGATGTGCCCGATCCAAAACTTTGTATTGCTTGGCCTTGGCAGCAACATATCACACAGCTTAATGTGATTGATTAAACCCAACGCATGTCTAAAGAGTGGCACTCATATTCAACGAGGATGTATTATGTTAGATAAATACAGTGTGCAATGGGTAAAAAAGCCCTTAGCGGATCTTGCTGATCGCGCAGATAAATTAGGGATCCGCGCCGATCAGGTAACTTTTTATGGCTTTGTGGTTGGCTTATCCGCCTTGCCACTTTTAGCCTTTGAGTTTTATAGCTTGGCATTAATCTGCATTCTTATCAACCGCTTCGCAGATGGACTTGATGGCGCACTCGCACGTATTCAAGGACGCACGGATGCCGGTGGCTTTCTCGATATCGCTTTAGATTTTTTATTCTACTCACTCGTCCCACTTGGCTTTGTGCTCGCCAATCCGCAGGCCAATGCAGTTGCAGGCGCTGTCTTAATCCTCTCTTTTGTCGGCACAGGGACAAGCTTTCTCGCCTTTGCGTCCGTCGCACACAAATATCGACTCGATAATCCTGATTATCAGCATAAATCTTTATATTACATGGCAGGACTGGCTGAAGGCACAGAAACAATCGCCTTTTTAATCTGTATTTGCCTGTTCCCATCTGCTTTTGCGCTGCTTGCCTATATCTTTGCAGCAATTTGCTATCTCACCACTGCTAATCGTATTTATTCAGGTTATCAAACCCTTAAACAAGCTGAGCAAGCCCCCACTAATCAAGAATCATCCATATCTTAAGAAGAGGTCAGTTATGAAAATTTATAGTGCCAAGAACCCAACTCAAGCACATATCCTCGCCGGCCTATTAGAAAGTCATGGGATAGATGTCCAAGTGCAAGGCGATGGCTTATTTAGCTTAAAAGGTGAAGTGCCGATGACCACAGAAACCGACCCTTACCTTTGGCTCAATGATCCAAGCCAAGCGCAGCAAGCAAAACATATCTTAGATGCGTATGAAGCGAAAGCCAATGCGCCAAAAATTAGTTGGCAATGTCATCAATGCGAAGAAGAAGTTGAAGGGGAATTTGAGATTTGTTGGCAGTGTGGCGCGCCAAAGCCTTGCGAAGATTAACCCCTGCAAAGCTTAAGCACCGTCGATTGAATTAGCTCATACTCGGCTGCATGGCTTGTGACTCAATAAATGAAATCGAGACCTGATTAAAGTGATCGGGTTTTTCTACATTGCACACATGGCCGCAATCTGGGATCTCATAAAGACTACTTCTGCGGTGTTTTTTCAGCATTTCTTTGATTGGCTGGATAAACATATAGTCCTGCGCGCCCATCAAATAAAGCGTTGGGATATTGGTTTCTTTCTCATTAAAATAACGCATCATCGGATTCATTTCACTCGACAACTTAAACCAGCGCTTAAACTCTTGCTGGCAGAGCTTTCTTGCTTCACGAATAAACAAGTGACGCGACAATTTCTGATTCGATTTAGGCATCACAACATAGGCGAATAGTTTATAGGTCCACATATATGGGATGATGTGTTTACTTAAGTTACCTAGCTTAACTAAGAATCGACTACGCAAGTTTAGTTGCGTCACCGCGCCCGCTAGTACCATGCTTTGGATCCTGTCAGGGTGATGCTCGGCAAGTTTGCGCACAATAATACTGCCCAATGAGAGGCCAACCATGTGGCATTTCTCAATCTTGAGGTGATCTAACACATTTAAAACATCAAGGCTGACTTCATCAAAGGTATAAATACGTTTTTGAGATTGGAAGAAACCAAACTTTTTCGTCGTTTGTGGATCCTCTTTAGGTTTTGATTTGCCATGCCCACGTAAGTCGACTAAGAGTAAATTAAACTTCTCTTTATACGCTTTGATTTGACGAAACCAAATGGCAGAGCTTCCGCCAGCACCATGTACAAGGACAACCCATTCTTGGCTTGTCGGGTGCGCATAAACCTTATGAAATAATAGATCTTGAGTCATTGAAACCTAATTTAAAAGACGACTGGAGTCCTAGCATACCGAAAAACCCGAAAAAAAGACAGAACTAACAAAACCTAGCGATCTTGTTAGCCCTAAAGTTGTATTACTTGTATACGAGATTAAATGCTCGCAAGCGATGCGTTAATTTCCTCAAGTACAAGTTGAGGATTGTTCGCTTGGGTGATCGGACGGCCAATCACTAAATAATCAGAGCCAGAAGAAATTGCATCCACTGGTGTCATGATACGGCGTTGATCCCCTGCGTCACTTCCCGCTGGGCGGATCCCTGGGGTGATTAACTGAAATGCTTTACCTAGCGCTGGTTTTAAAGTGCTCGCCTCTTGCGCTGAGCACACAATCCCATCTAAACCAGAATCTTTGGTTAAACGGGCTAAACGTAACACATGCTCATTGGCTGGTACTTCAATCCCAATCCCGTTAAGATCTTCTTGCGCCATGCTGGTGAGCACAGTCACTGCAATTAAGATTGGTCGGTCTTTACCATAAGGCTCTAAGATTTCACGAGAAGCTGTCATCATACGCTCACCGCCGCTGGCGTGAACATTCGTCATCCATACGCCAAGCTCAGCTGCAGCTTGCACTGCCTTTGAGCAAGTATTTGGAATATCGTGAAATTTAAGATCAAGGAAGACGTCAAAGCCGCGGCTTTGTAAGCTGCGTACAAAGTTTGGCCCAAAATAAGTGAACATTTCTTTGCCAACTTTCAAACGGCATTGCTTTGGATCAATTTTGTCCACAAAAGCAAATGCATCGTCTTCGTTTTGATAATCTAAGGCAACAATGACTCTTGGGTCTAACATTCTCTCTTCCTCTTTTATTCAAACAAAAAATATAAATAAACCAGAGCATGTGACGCACTCTGGTTTATCTATAGTCATTATTATTCACCGTCCAAGCCTCGGATCGGCTTAATTGAGCCCCATTTCTTACACGATGGGCAATGCCAATACACAGATTGGCTAGCAAACCCACATTGGCGACACTGATAATGAGGTTTTAGCTTCATTTGTTCACCAACCATAGATTGAATCGTGGTCAAACTATCACGCGCGCGCCCTTCTTCAGCCTCTGCAATATGATAATCAATCAAGCGATAGAAACCTTTCATGGTTGGATTCTTTTCAAGCTGCGCCGTCATCATAGTTTGTGCCTTGGCAATACCTTCATGTTTGGCTAAGATTTGAGCCAACATCAATTCTGCTGAGGCGCCAGTTTTACGATTTATACAGGTTTGCAGAAAGTTCAACAAACCTTGCTCATCATCAAGTGCATAATAACAGTCAGCAATCGTTGGCAGAACTTCGGAAACAAAATCTAAGTCTTGTCGTATCACCATTTCAAGTTGATCGATAGTTTTCTGATAGGCTTTTTGTTCAAGATACAAATTACCTAAACCGATACTCGCGCGAACGCACTTTGAATCATCTTGCAGTGCTTTCTTAAAGAGTTTAATTGCTTGTTTAGTTTCATTGGAAGCCAAAGCTTGCATTGCAAGTTCACAGCGAAAATGGGCGATATCTCGATGCACACGCTTTTTCCCCAGCGCTAGCAAAGACTCACCGCAACGGATCGCTTTATCCCATTCACTAGTTTGTTGGTAGATTTGCATTAACTGCTCAAGGGATTGCTGACGATGTTCGGGCTCATCAATAAGCTGCTCAAGAATTTTTTCTGCGCGATCAAAAATACCCGATACCATATAATCTTTGGCTAATTGCTGCAGCGCAATATGCTTTTGATCTATGGTTAAACCATCACGCGTAATTAAGTTTTGGTGCAAACGAATCGCTCTGTCGACCTCTCCGCGTGAACGGAATAAGTTACCAAGCGCCAAGTGAGTATCGATGGTTTCATTATCGACTTGGAGTAATTCGATGAAGTGATCAACCGCTTTATCTGATTGTTCAGACAAAAGAAGGTTTAAACCTCGCACATATTCGCGCGAGATTTGATGAGATTTTTCTTGTTTATCTTGCTTGGCGCTACGATTACCCATATACCAACCGTAGGCGGCGGCAATGGGTAATAGTAAAAAGAGTAGCTCTAGCATTCAGATAACCTAGGCTTTTGCTTTGTCTTCAGGGGATTTCTCTTCTACTTTAGGTGTTTTTTCTTCAGCTGTCTGTGCTTTCACATCCGTAGATTTATCTTCTACTTTTGCAGGCGCTTGTTTTTCTTGTTTTGCTTCAAGTTTTTTCACAGCTTTTGCTTCTTTTTGTTTTTTTACAGCGGCTTTTGCTTCAAGCTTCGCTTTTTTAGCTTCATCAATTCTTGGATCGATATAACCTAGTTTTTTTAGTTGACGACGCTGGCGACTGATTTCAATTTGTGCTTTGAAATACCAAGAGGCAAAGAATAAACCTGCCACCAGAAAACCAATCACAAAAATAATACCAAGTAAGATTGAAAGCTTAAACTCGCCTTGGGCAATAAGATAATTAAAATTAACCACTTCTTGGTTTTCACTACCGAGAGCGATAGCAACAACGAATAAGGCCAAGGCCAAGATAGTTTTGATAATTTTCACGCTTAGATCCTCTTTTGTATTTGAATCTATAGATTATGCAGTAAAACCAACAAAGTCTCCATTGTATTTGTTTGATCCTGAATAATATTTTTTATATAAATGACTTAATTGGTCAGAGTTTACACCAAATTGATGGACTAAAAAGCAGATACAAAAAAGCAGCCCAATCAATAAGGCTGCTCTTTAAATTTGTTCAAGCAGATAAACTTAAGGCTTATAAGCTATTATTCACACGCTCACGTAGCTCTTTACCTGGCTTAAAGTGTGGCACATATTTGCCATCTAATTCAACTTTTTCACCTGATTTAGGATTACGACCGACACGTGGTTCACGATAATGAAGTGAGAAGCTACCAAAGCCACGGATCTCGATACGATCACCAGACTCTAATGTACCTGCCATATGTTCAAGAATGTCTTTTACGGCATCTTCAACTTCTTTTGCTGATAAATGCGATTGCTCTGCGGCTAAGCGCTCGATTAACTCAGATTTTGTCATAGGTTGCCTCATTGCATACTCTCAATTTTAAGGTAAATAATTTATTTAGGATAAGCTAGGTTGTTATACAAATTTTAAGATAAACAGTACCCTACTTATGCCTCCCATAAGTTGACCGAGAATCTATCATATCTCTTTCTTTTTATGATATTTCTAAGCCCTTGTTATTTTTAGTAATAAGCTTTATTTTCAGAATATAGTTCATTCTTTTATAAATTGCTAGTTATTGACCACAGATTTATCTATAGATCACAACTATTTAACTTTATTGTGAGCGCATACATAGGCATTTTCAAGCAAAATCGAGTGTTATTTCTCTGACACCTCTCGAACATCAAGTTAAGCAACACTCTTCAAATCCCAAATTCTCCAAACGCAAAAAACAAAAAGGAGCCCCGTAGGACTCCCTTTTTTATAGCTTAGCTAATTTTAATTAAGTTTACACTTAATCAAGCTTTAGCCAAAAAGTGAATTACTCACCTTTTGCCGCTTTGAACGCGTCAGCCATAGCATTACCAAACGCACCATCTTCTTGGTTGTTTAGTGAAGCCATTGCTTCTTGCTCTTCAGCTTCATCTTTCGCTTTGATAGAAAGATTGATTACGCGGTTCTTACGATCAACACCCATGAATTTAGCTTCAACGCTGTCGCCAGCAGAGAATACTAGAGATGCATCTTCGATACGGTCACGTGATGCTTCAGAAGCACGGATATAACCTTCAACGCCTTCGATTAGCTCAACAGTTGCGCCTTTCGCGTCAACTGCAGTAACTGTACCAGTTACTAGAGTGCCTTTCTTGTTGTCAGCAACATAGCTGTTGAACGGGTCGTTTTCCATTTGCTTAATGCCAAGAGAAATACGCTCACGCTCAGCGTCAACTGCAAGAACAACTGCAGAGATTTCGTCACCTTTTTTGTAGTCACGAACTGCTTCTTCACCTTGAACATTCCAAGAAATGTCAGATAGGTGAACAAGACCATCGATGCCGCCTTCAAGACCGATGAAGATACCGAAGTCAGTGATAGACTTGATCTTACCAGTTACTTTATCGCCTTTAGCTTGCGCTTCAGCGAATGACTGCCATGGGTTCGCTTTACATTGTTTCAGACCTAGAGAGATACGACGACGTTCTTCGTCGATATCAAGAACCATAACCTCAACTTCGTCGCCAACATTAACAACTTTAGAAGGGTGGATGTTCTTGTTAGTCCAATCCATTTCAGAAACGTGTACTAGACCTTCAACGCCTTCTTCGATTTCAACGAAGCAGCCGTAGTCAGTTAGGTTAGTAACGCGACCAGTTAGTTTGTGACCTTCTGGGTAACGGTTAGCAATTGCTACCCATGGATCTTCACCAAGTTGCTTAAGACCTAGTGAAACGCGAGTGCGCTCACGATCGAACTTAAGAACTTTAACATTGATTTCGTCACCAACGTTTACGATCTCAGATGGGTGCTTAACGCGTTTCCAAGCCATGTCTGTGATGTGTAGAAGACCGTCAACACCACCAAGATCAACGAATGCACCGTAATCAGTAAGGTTCTTAACGATACCTTTGATTTCTGTACCTTCTTGTAGTGTTTCAAGTAGTTCATCACGCTCAACGCTGTTTTCAGATTCGATAACAGCACGACGAGAAACAACAACGTTGTTGCGTTTTTGGTCAAGCTTGATTACTTTGAACTCTAGCTCTTTGTTTTCTAAGTGCGCAGTGTCACGAATAGGACGTACGTCAACTAGAGAACCAGGTAGGAATGCACGGATGCCGTTTAGTTCAACAGTGAAACCACCTTTAACTTTACCGTTGATGATACCAACAACAGTTTCAGCTTCTTCACATGCTTTTTCAAGAACGATCCAAGCTTCGTGACGTTTCGCTTTTTCACGAGAAAGTTGAGTTTCACCGAAGCCATCTTCAACAGCGTCAAGTGCTACGTCTACTTCTGCACCTACTTCAACTTCAAGTTCGCCAGCAGCGTTCTTGAATTGCTCAGCAGGGATAGCTGATTCAGATTTTAGGCCAGCGTCAACAAGAACAAAACCGTTCTCGATAGCAACAACAGTACCTTTAACAAGTGTACCAGGGCGTAGTTCTAGTTCGTTTAGCGACTCTTCAAAGAGTTGAGCAAAAGATTCAGTCATTATATGATCTTCAAATTAATAAACGTCCACGGGTATCCTACCGCATGGGGTTGAAAATATAGTTGGTTATCATCCTTGCAACCAACGGTTTAAGATTAAGTAGTTTTTAACAGCTCACCTGTTGGATAAGAAGTTAAACTTATTTAACCTTAGATTGGATAAATTTCATTGCACTTTCAATCACTTCATCAATATTTAGAGAAGTAGAATCAAGCACAAAAGCGTCATCGGCAGGACGTAGAGGCGCTACCGAACGGTTACGGTCTCTATCATCACGCTCTTCGATGTCGCGTAAAAGTTGGTCAAATTTACCATCTAATCCTTTTTGTTGCAACTGATTCAAGCGGCGATTTGCTCTTTCATGGGCAGATGCGTCTAAAAATATCTTCGCATCGGCATTAGGAAAGACCACTGTGCCCATGTCTCGACCGTCTGCAACAAGGCCTGGCGCCGTTGCAAATGCACGTTGACGGCGCAATAGCGCTTCACGTACACGCGGGAATGCGGCAACTTTCGAGGCTGCTGTGCCAGTTTCTTCTTTGCGCAGTTCTTTTGAGACATCTTCGCCTTCAAGTAAAACTTTGACTAAGTCACCTTCAGCGATAAATTCAACATCAAGATGCATGGCAAGTGGCACGAGCGCTTCTTCTGATTCCACATCAACGCCGTGGTGAATCGCTGCCAGTGCAAGGACGCGGTAAATTGCCCCAGAGTCAAGAAGATGAAAACCCAAACGTTTTGCCAATTGCATGCATAAAGTCCCCTTTCCTGCACCACTTGGACCATCCACTGTAATAATAGGATGTTGAGTATTCATAATTTCTCTCCGATTCTGGGGTTAATCTGATTCATTGTTACTTGAATTTGGCCGCGATTATACCCAAGTCAACTTCAGATGCAAAGGCTAAACCTATGAATGGACCTGCTTTACATCCTTAACTGGAGAATTATTGCGCGAGTCTATGCAATTCATCAAAATAAGTAGGAAATGTCTTCGAGGTGCATTTCGGATCTAAAATCGTCACCGGCGTATCGCTTAATGCCACTAATGAGAAGCACATTGCGATGCGGTGATCATCATAGGTTTCAATTTCAGCGTGGATGAGTTTTTCTGGCGGCGTAATTTGGATAAAGTCTTCCCCTTCCACAACCTCAGCGCCTACTTTACGTAACTCACATGCCATCGCAGCAAGGCGATCGGTTTCTTTCACGCGCCAGTTATACACATTGGTAATGCGTGTCGTGCCTTGGGCAAATAAAGCTGTGGTTGCAATCGTCATTGCCGCATCAGGTATATGGTTAAAATCCATATCAATGGCATTGAGCTTGCCTTTGCGGCATAATATGTAATCCTCACCCCATTCAATCTCTGCGCCCATTTTTTCAAGCGCATCAGCAAATTGAATATCCCCTTGGATACTGTTTTTGCCAATTCCAGTGACTTTGATTTCACCACCTTTAATTGCGGCTGCCGCTAAAAAGTAAGAAGCAGACGATGCATCGCCTTCAACTAAGTATTTACCAGGCGACTGATAAGACTGACCGCTGCGCACAACAAAGGTTTGATAGTTATTGTTTTCAACCGTCACGCCAAATTTTCCCATGATATCTAGTGTAATATCGATATACGGCTTAGACACTAGCTCACCAATAATTTCAATTTCTAAATCATCTTTGGCAAATGGCGCGGCCATTAATAAAGCGGTTAAAAACTGACTTGAAATCGAACCATCAATTTGCACTTTACCTCCATTTAAGCCTGTGCCTTGAATTTTCAGTGGCGGGTAGCCTTTATTTTCAAGGTATTCAATCTCACAACCTAGTGTTTGCAGCGCATCCACAAGGTGCAAAATTGGACGCTCTTTCATGCGCGGTTCACCGGTAAGCACATACTCGCCCTCACCTAAACAAAGCGCAGCGGCAAGTGGGCGCATCGCGGTTCCTGCATTGCCTAAAAAGAGCTCTAGTGGCTGAGCTGATGTGAAAGTACGACCAAGGCCTTCAACCGTGCAAGATGTTTTATCTTCTGATAAAGAATAACTGACGCCTAGCGATTTTAAGGCATTAAGCATATGTGAGATGTCGTCGCTATCAAGCAAGTTGGTCAGCTCTGTCGTGCCACTGGCTAACGCCGCAAGTAATAAGGCGCGATTGGATACACTTTTAGAACCAGGTAGATTCACTTCTCCTTGAACGCGTGAAATTGGGTCTAATGTCAGTTGTTGCATAATGATTATTTTCCTTATCAAAATTTTTATCTTCTAGCACCTTACCCAAAAATATGTTTAGAATCTAGCCTTAACGCACCTCAACATTTATATACTGCTAAAAAAGCTTAAAATCAGCGGGATATGGAGTATTTTTTGGAGTTTTAGTTTGATCTATTTACCAGAGCTTGACACTCACTTGTCCTTCCCTAACCCAAGTGAAGCCCTGCTTGAGCCTGACGGTTTACTTGCTATGGGCGGTGATTTATCAAGTGAGCGCCTGATTTATGCCTATCAACATGGTATTTTCCCTTGGTTTAGCCAAGATGAACCGATTTTATGGTGGAGTCCAAGTGAGCGTATGGTACTTGGCACTGATGAAATGCAGCCAAGCAAAAGCATGCGTAAATTTATTCGTAAAACCAATTGGCGGTTGAGTGCTAATCAAGCGACTGAAGAGGTTATTCGCTTATGCGCTAGCACGCGCCCAGAATCAGAACGTTGGATCACCAGCGAAATGCAAGCCGCCTATATTCAACTTGCACGCAAAAGTAAATGTCAGTCTGTTGAAGTGTGGGATCATCAAGATAAGTTAATTGGCGGCTTGTATGGCTTAACCATAGGCCAAACATTTTGTGGGGAATCCATGTTTTCATTGGCATCCAATGCTTCGAAATTTGCCTTTTGGGGCTTGTGCCATCACTTTGGTGAAATGGGCGGAAAATTAATAGATTGTCAATTACATAACCCTCACCTTGAATCCTTAGGTGCTTATTTAATCCCACGAGAGAGATATTTAAACTACCTAAAACAACATCAATCCGCTATGATTAATGAGGATTTCTTGTTCGCGCATGAGATCACAGATTTTAAGCGATGGCTGTAACAAGGAAAAAGGATAATGCCTATGATTATGCTTCCAGATTCAATTCAACTTGGCCTGTGTCCCCCTCATCCTTGTAGCTATCTTGCCGATCAAGAAGAACAAATTGCAGTGGTGATGAGTGAGGCTTTGCAAACAGAGAGCTTTTTTGAAGCTTTTCTAAGCCTTGGTTTTCGCCGCAGCGGCAATATGATTTATCGCCCGCACTGTCAGCAGTGCAATGCCTGCCAACCCATTCGCATTTTGGTCGATGAATTTGAACCCAGTAAAAGTCAAAAACGTTTATTAAATAAAGCTAAAAAGGCGCAAATTAGCTATCAATTAAAATCCCAATTAGATGATGATTGGTATGATTTATATGCTAAATATATTGAACTTCGCCATCAAAATGGCAGTATGTATCCGCCTAATAAACAAACATTTTTAGATTTTATTCAAAGTTCTTGGTTAAATCCGAGCTTTTTACACCTTTACCAAGAACAAAAATTAATAGCTGTGGCGGTAACGGATAATTTAACCCATAGCTTAAGTGCTTTTTATACATTTTTTGAACCTGAGCACCCATTATCTCTTGGCGCACTTGCGATCTTAACCCAAGTTGAAGTGGCGCAAAAAACGAATAAAAGTTACCTTTATTTAGGTTTTCAAATCGACGAATGTGATGCAATGAAGTATAAAGTTTTATATAACAGGCATCAAAAGCTAGTAAATCATGCTTGGCAAGGGTAGAATACGGCAAAACTTTTATACCCTAGCCTAAATATCGCAACGAGGATTCAATGGCAAAAGAAGATGTAATTGAAATGCAAGGCACTGTCCTTGACACACTTCCAAATACTATGTTTCGTGTTGAACTAGAAAATGGTCACGTTTTAACAGCGCACATTTCTGGTAAAATGCGTAAGAACTATATCCGTATTCTTACGGGTGATAAGGTGACTGTTGAAATGACACCTTATGACTTAACAAAAGGTCGCATCGTTTTCCGTGCACGTTAATTAAGACCTTTTAATTATTCATTTTTGAATACACCTAATTAAAAAACCTCAAGCCAGATTCTTAGCTTGAGGTTTTTTTATGCTTGAGGTTAGTTAGCCCACCTCACCGACTGCTGGCAAGCTTTTTAAAATCGTATGCAGCTCAATCATCACCGCTGTTTTATTATTTTGATAAACACTCAGGCCAGCGCGACGCAGCGCACAAGCTGGGCAATCGCCACACCCACTGCCAATGATGTTATTATAACAAGTCAATGTTTCATCTCGGATCATATCCAATGCTCCAAGGTTATCTGCCAATGCCCAAGTTTGGGCTTTATTTAGCCACATTAACGGCGCTTGCACTTGCATCTCGTACCCCATTCCGCGTGAAAGCGTTTCTTGCATTGAACGCACAAAAGTATGGCGGCAATCAGGATAACCGGCAAAGTCTGTTTCACACACTCCTGTAATAATAGCGTGTGCACCGACTTGATAAGCATAAATACCCGCTAAGGTAAAAAATAATATATTGCGCCCTGGCACATAAGCGTTTGGCATCTCAGATTTATGATCAGCGTGATCAACCGGAATATCTTCACGAGTTAAGGAGCTTTCAGCCAATTCACTCATCGTTCGTACATCCATAATTTTATGTGCGCTCACGCCAAGTTTTTTTGCCAAGCCTTTGGCGATTTCAATTTCTAGTGAATGGCGTTGTCCATAGTCAAAAGTGATCGCATGGACTTCATCATAGTTTCTTAAGGCCTGAATAAGACAAGTTGTCGAATCTTGACCGCCACTAAACACTACGACCGCTTTACTCATGATACTTCCCTTTCTTTTTTATGCTCCCACACAGCGTCATTGCGCAGCGCATTAATTAATCTTTTTCATTAAGCAATGAATATAGGGCTCAAATTTATGTTCTTGATAAAAACTACGTGCGACATGATTAAAGTCAAACACTTCAATGGCGATTTTTTCTACACCATAACTTTCAAAAACAGATTCAATTTGAGTTAAAAGTTGCCTGCCTATGCCCTGCTGACGCATTGTTGGCAATAAATAAAACTCATCAATATTTCCAAGTAATACCTTTGGATGGATTGGCGAATCAAAACTTGCGAAACTCCCACAAATAAATCCTACCACTTGTGGGGATGTATCTTCTTCTGATTGCGTCACATCTTCTGCTAAATAGACCAAACATTCAGGATGCGTTAAATAGGTTTGAATCGATTTTTCTTGCATCACTTGTGCTGCCGGTTTACAAAGATCTGGCGCTTTTTCGTGATGCTCTTGATGTAACGCCCACATGAGATCGTCTAGCGCAGCACTGTCTTGGATATTTGCCGCTCGAATTTTTATCACAATAATCTTCTTTAATTTTAATTAGCGAACTTTGAAATAAGCGTGTGTATTCATTAACTAAATAGATATTTATAAAATGCGTTTAAGTTGAATATATTTCTCATTAACACTCAATATTTTACTATAAAATGCCACACACAAGAGATTGATATTGGTAAAATAATCAAACCAAGTTAACATATTGCGATATTTTCAGACGAGTTATCAAATAAACATGGATTTTTTACTACTTAGTGCTTTTATTCCAACTTTTTTCTTTGTCTCCATCACGCCAGGTCTTTGCATGACGTTAGCCTTAACTTTAGGGATGACTATTGGCCTCAAAAAAACCTTATGGATGATGTTAGGTGAGTTAGTCGGAGTTGCATTAGTCGCAACCTGCGCCGTTCTTGGTGTCGCCAGTGTGATGCTTGAGCACCCGCAAGTCTTCCTTGCGCTAAAATATTTAGGTGGTGCTTACCTCATCTGGGTGGGGATAAAAATGTGGCGCGCCAAAGGCGGTTTATCTTTTGATTTTGACGCTGAAATCTTAGCGCCAAAACCAACTAAGTTAATCTCCCAAGGTTTTGTCACGGCAATTGCCAACCCTAAAGGCTGGGCTTTTATGATCGCCCTTTTACCACCTTTTATTAATCCAAGCTTGCCGATGCCAGCGCAATTATCTTTATTGGTTGGGATTATCTTATGTACTGAGTTTATTTCTATGCTTGCCTATGCAACCGGTGGCAAAAGTTTACGTCATCTTTTAAATCAATCTGGCAATGTACGTTTATTAAACCGAATCGCTGGCACATTAATGGTCGGTGTTGGTATCTGGTTAGCACTTGGTTAATAAGTAGCCACTTAAAAATATTTTTATTCTTAAAATGTGTAAATGAACAAATAGAAAGCTAGCTATTGACGAATCCCCCGTAGATCTGATTGATATTTGTTCAATTTTAAGTATATATATCTTTTAGTTATATTGCATAACAAAGCTAACCTTTTCTTCCTTTTTATATCCTTGTAAATTGTCTACTTATCATCTAAATCCTTGATACGATCAACTTATTGAATACATCGACAAGGATTTAGATAATGTCTTAAATGACAGACTGAATTCGCAAAGGCCTTCTCCCTAAGCGATATATTTGCAAATACCCTTCAGCCAATGCCTATATGGCTGAATCAAAGGGAAATCTATGAAGGAATAACACCATGATGTCTATTGCTGTGATCGCAAACATTGCGATATTTGTTGGCATTTTATTTGTACTCTTTAAGCTCCAACGTCAAAAACATACCCTTTCACGCCAAGTTTTATCTGGTTTGATCTTAGGTAGCTTATTTGGTTTTTTACTCCAGTTAATCTATGCAGGCAGCGGCGATATCATTAAGTCGACCCTTGAGTGGATCAATGTGGTCGGCAGTGGCTATGTTGGCCTACTTAAAATGGTGATCATGCCATTGGTGCTCGTCTCAATGATTGCTGCTGTGGTTCGCCTTGAGCAATCTGGATCCTTAGGTAAAATCAGTGGCCTCACCATTGGTGTGCTGCTCTTTACCACTGCGATTTCTGCGCTGGTTGGGATCGCGATTGCCCATGTATTTGGTTTATCTGCAGCAGGTCTTTCTGAAGGTGCACGTGAAACCGCGCGTATCGCGATTCTTGAAGATAGACTTGGCAGTGTTGCCGATCTAACGATTCCGCAAATGTTGGTGAGCTTTATCCCAACCAATCCATTTGCTGATTTAACTGGTGCTCGTTCAACCTCTATTATTGCCGTGGTCATCTTCGGGATTTTAGTTGGGATTGCAGCGCGCAAAGTGATGGCTGAAAAACAAGAGCTTGAAGCGCCAATCAAAGGTTTTGTAGAATCGACTCAAGCGATTGTGATGCGCCTTGTGAAGATGATCATTGCACTGACGCCGTTTGGCATCGCGGCCTTGATGACCAAAGTTGTCGCCACGTCTAGCCTTGCGGATATTCTAAGCTTGCTTAGCTTTATCGTTGCCTCTTATGTAGCTATCTTCTTGATGTTCCTTGTGCATGGCTTCCTTGTGTCACTGGTTGGCGTCAATCCAAAGAACTTCTTTAAGCAAATTTGGCCTGTGCTTACCTTTGCCTTTAGCTCACGCAGCTCTGCAGCAACGATTCCGCTAAATGTTGAAGCGCAAACCACGAAATTGAAAGTGCCACCAGCGATTGCAAACCTTTCTGCAACCTTTGGCGCGACAATTGGCCAAAATGGTTGTGCGGGGATCTACCCAGCTATGCTTGCTGTGATGGTCGCACCAACTGTGGGCATCAACCCAATGGACTTTAGCTTTATCTTGTC
Source organism: Vibrio sp. KMM 9700 (assembly GCF_058545285.1). Lineage (NCBI taxonomy): Bacteria > Pseudomonadati > Pseudomonadota > Gammaproteobacteria > Vibrionales > Vibrionaceae > Vibrio > Vibrio sp. KMM 9700. The sequence goes on from NZ_CM178589.1 coordinate 385,565, forward strand.
ACTGGTAGCAATTATTACCGTCAGCTCATTCGGTATTGCCGGTGTGGGCGGCGGCGCAACCTTTGCAGCGTTAATTGTTCTACCTGCAATGGGGCTACCTGTGACTATCGCAGCGCTTCTTATCTCGATTGAGCCTTTAATTGATATGGCGCGTACGGCGTTAAATGTAAGTGGCGCAATGACAGCGGGCACTATCACTTCACGTCTGCTTGGGGATAAAAAAGAATTGAATCAAGCCTTTGATGAAGAGTTAAAGCAGCAAGATTTTATTGAAAATAAAGCTTAATCATCAGCTTAGTTTTTAGATAAACATAAAGTCACTTCAGCATCCTAAAACGGATAGTGAAGTGACTTTTTTTGTTTAAGCTTAGTCTTGTAATGAGACGAAGGTTAACAGCACTAGATATAAAAAGCTTAATATAAACAAGCTTATAAAATTTCTAGCGCAAGTTTCGCTAAATTGTAGGCATCGACATAACCAGAATGTTGACGCCCTTCCCATTCAATGCCCAGCGCTTCTTGGGCGGCTTTATGCCCAATGCGTTTATCTTTGGAGCGCTCGCGAATGCGATATAAAGTCGCCAAATTAATAAACTCTTTAAATGGCACATCGAGCCCTTTTTGTGCACATTCTTTGGCAAGAATTAAATCATCCCGCCCCCACGCCGCATATATCTTTTTTGGCCCGCCGAAGTTTTTAATCAAAGATTTTAAGACATCGGCTAACGGACGTCCTTGTTTTTGCACGGTTTTTGGCGTAATGCCAGTTAACTCAGTACAAAACTCAGAGACTTTATCTGACTCTGGACGCACATAAAACTGCGCCCGTTTGACGATTTTTTTCTCGGTTAAATCAATCTCAGCTAAACCAATTTCAATAATTTCACCTGTTTGCCCGACACCGTTTTCATTCCAGCAGCACATTTCTAGGTCAAAACAAACAATTCGGTTGTGATTCATACTTTTCTTACTCAATCATATTAGGCTTTTGCTATCGCTCCTATTCTACCTGAGCCAAAGCATAAGGCAAAAAGAAGCAGCGAAAGCGGCAATACTTGCCTAAAATTCACACGCTTTAATTTTTTTTGCTGAAAAATCAAACAAAAGACTTGATATTTTAAACATCTGCACCAAGTTTTAGTTAAAGACTTATTATTGATTATGATAAAATGCTGACATCTATACTCTTATCCCATCAGCGGTAACGCCCATGATCTGAGTATTAATCCTGTATATTTGGCATGAAGGTATAAGCCACTTGCCAAAAGATGATGTATACATTCATAAATTCCTAAATTTTCAGTTTTGATCTCACTTCAAACTGAAATGACAAAGAGACGTTCAAATGAATACCATGACTTATGATTTAAACCTGTTTCCAACAACATTCGACCAGCTGCATGCAATTTTAGCAGCAGTGGCTGTGCTTTTTTTGTTGGTAGCTTTATTTAAGCCACGTAAAACCGTTGAGAAAATCGTCGAAAAACCAGTTGAAAAAATTGTTGAGGTTGAAAAACCTGTCGAGAAGATTGTCGAAGTTGAGAAAGTGGTTGAAGTCGAAAAAGTCGTGGAAAAACGTGTGGAAGTCGAGTCTAAGCTTAAATCTGCGCCGACTGACTCAGCGTTGCAATTACTTGCGATTTTCCAACAAGAAGCACGCTTAGTTGATTTCTTACACGAAGATCTAACCCATTTTAATGATGAAGAAGTTGGCGCTGCTGCGCGCGTGATTCACTCTGGCGGTCAAAAAGTCTTAAAAGATCACTTTAAACTGGCGCCAGTTCGCAGTGAAGCAGAAGAGTCACGCATCCAAGTGCCTGAAGGCTTTAATGCGCAAGAAATTCGTTTAACTGGCAATGTCACTGGTAATGCACCATTCCAAGGTACGCTTATCCACTCTGGTTGGAAAGCTCAAGAGATTAGCCTGCCAAAACTGACTGAAAACTATGATCCAAGCATCATTGCACCAGCTGAGGTTGAGCTTTAATCCCTCTCAGTCTAAGGAGTGCCCGCATCGATGTGGGCATTCACTTTATATACCTAATTTAGTAAAAATTGAGCCAAACTATGCAAGAATTTGAATCACAATCAAGCCCGAAGTTTAGTGTCGGGATTGACCTTGGCACCACCAACAGCGTGCTATCTTATACCCAGCTTGACCTTGACCAAGCGCAAGTTGAAGTTTTTGGCGTGCCGCAATTGATTGGCCCTGGACAAGTCGAGTCTTTAAATCAGCTGCCATCTTTTGTTTATCAAGCGCATCAAAGTGAAGTGGATCAATCGCTTTTAAGCCTGCCTTGGACTGACGAGCCGCCAGCACTTGTGGGCAGCATCGCACGTCATTTAGGTCATAAAACACCTATGCGCCTCATTGGTAGCGCGAAAAGCTGGCTTTGCCATGGCGGCGTCAATCGTCGTGAAGCATTCTTGCCACAAGGCCAAGGCGATGATATTACGCGCCTTTCACCTGTTGATGCAACTGAGCTGTATCTTGATCACTTAATGAGTGCTTGGGATCATGCGCACCCTGACGCGCCACTTGCCAAGCAGCAAGTCACGATTACAATTCCTGCATCTTTTGATCCTGCGGCAAAAGAGCTAACCGCAGAAGCTGCCAAAGCGGTTGGTTTTGAAAACTTAACCTTACTTGAAGAGCCGCAAGCTGCGCTTTATAGCTGGATTGATAACAGCCAAGATAACTGGCGCGATCAAGTCACGGTTGGCGATCTTGTGCTTGTGGTCGATATCGGTGGTGGTACCACGGATTTATCACTTGTGAAAGTGAGCGAAGAAGAAGGCAATTTATCCCTTGAGCGTGTGGCTGTCGGTGAGCATATCTTGCTTGGCGGTGACAACATGGATTTGGCATTGGCGTATCGCATCAAGATGAACCTTGCGACCCAAGGTCAGCAATTGCAACCTTGGCAAGTCAATGCCCTCGCCCACCTTTGCCGTGATGCAAAAGAAACATTACTGCAAAACCCAGATGTTGAAACTGTGCCAATCGTGATCCCAAGCCGTGGCTCAAAATTGATTGGTGGCAGCTTAAAAACTAACTTAACCCAAGCCGATATAGAGCAAACCTTACTCGATGGTTTCTTCCCACATATTGGCGTGCATGAGCACCCAGTGCAAACTCAGCGTAGCGCCTTGACCCAACTTGGTCTGCCATATGCACAAGATGCAGGCATTACCCGCCATATTGCAAGTTTCTTAACCAAGCAAGCAGGCATTCAAGAGGCGCAAGATTTTGTTCGTCCAAGTAAAATTCTATTTAACGGTGGCGTTCTAAAATCTGATCTCTTATCCACTCGCTTAATGGGCGTGCTTGAGTCTTGGTTTGAACACGGCAGCATTTCTCGCTTAACCGGTGTTGATCTTGATTTAGCCGTTGCCCGTGGCGCAAGCTACTTTGGTCATGTGCGTCATGCACTGGCGCATAACAAAGGCGGCGTGCGTATCCGTGGCGGTCTGGCAAGCAGTTATTATGTTGGCGTTGAAAGCTCTATGCCAGCGATTCCGGGCATTCCGCCGCAAATGGAAGCCGTGTGTATCGCACCATTTGGCATGGAAGAAGGCACAGAATCAAACCTTTCAAACCGCGAATTTGGTCTTATCATTGGTCAGCCTGTAACCTTCCAATTCTATGGCTCAACTGTGCGTCATGAAGATGAAACAGGAACTCACCTTGATTTTTGGATGCCAGATGAACTCGAAGAGTTGCCGCCAATTGAAGTGACACTTGAAGCGCAAGAAGGCCGCAGCGCTGGTGAAGTCGTGATGGTTGAGCTGTCAACAAAAATCACGGAAATTGGCACCTTGGCATTGGAAGCGATTGCAGTCGACAACTTCCAAACTTGGCAAGTTGAGTTTAGTGTCCGAGATTAATCATCCAAACTCATTCGTGTAATCAACATGTTGCACTAACATAAGTATAGATTGACTATGAAACCGAAAAAGAATGCCCGTTATTTGGTTGGTATTGATTTAGGTACCACCAACAGTGTGATGGCTTATAGTGAAATTTGTGAGGATTTAAGCCAAGCAGAAGTGAAACTATTTGAAATTGACCAGCTTGTCGGCCCAGGGGAAGTTGCCCGTAAGCCGATGCTGCCATCTTTTCGGTTTCATAGCGCCAATCAATTCCAAACTCAAGATGTGCAATTGCCTTGGCAAGACAGCCATCTTCCCCAAGATGATAACCAAGTTATTGTCGGTCAATGGGCGCGTGATTTAGGCGCGCAAATTGAAGGCCGCCAAGTCTCGAGTGCGAAGAGTTGGCTCTCACATCATGGCGTCGATCGCTCACAAGACATTTTGCCTTGGGGCGCACATAACGATGTCTTAAAAGTCTCCCCTATTTTAGCGAGCGCCAGCTATTTGCATCATATGCATCAAGCTTGGAACTATCACCATAGTGACGCACCATTAAATGAACAAGATGTGGTGATCACCATTCCTGCATCCTTTGATGAAAGTGCGCGTAGCTTTACCTTAGAAGCGGCAAAACTAGCTGGTCTTGACAATATTGTCCTGCTCGAAGAGCCACAAGCTGTGTGTTATGACTGGTATCAGCGCCATCAAGACAGTGCAGCTGAAAAACTGCAAAATATTGCGCAAATTTTAATTTGTGATGTGGGCGGCGGGACAACGGATTTAAGCCTTATCGCAGCAAGCCAAGATAAAGAAAATGGCCTTGCACTCAACCGTGTTGGCGTTGGCGATCACTTAATGCTTGGCGGGGATAATATTGACCTTGCCCTTGCCCATTATGCCGAGCAAAGCTTAAATAAATCTAAGCCGATGAATGCGCAAGCGTTAATGAAGCTGATTAACCAAACTCGCCAAGTCAAAGAAAGCCTGCTGCGCCCTGATGCGCCTGAGCAAGCCAAAATCTCGATTCTTGGTAGTGGCTCACGCTTAATCGGTGGCACGCAAAGCGCCTTAATTGAAAAAACAGCGTTGCATAAAATGGTGTTAGATGGCTTCTTCCCATTAACTGATCAAAGTCAAATGCCAGATCAACGCGCCCAAGCTGTGGTTGAATTTGGCCTGCCCTATGCGCACGACGCTGCAATTAGTAAACATATCGCTCAGTTTTTAGCCCAGCACTCACCAGATAAGCAAGTCCCTGAAGCCGTTTTATTTAATGGTGGGATCTTTAACAGTGATTTGATTAAAGCGCGTCTCATTGAAATTTTAAGCCAATGGCGCGGCGCACCAGTCACCCTATTGGAAAATCCAAACCCAGATCTTGCGGTTGCCTTTGGCGCAGTTGCTTATGCCAAAGCCCGTCGCGGCGCAGCGCTAAAAATCGGTGGTGGTAGTGCCCGTTCTTATTTCTTGCATTTAAAGCAAAAAAATAAGAGCCAAGCCTTGTGCCTACTTGCCAAAGGCACCGAAGAAAACCAAGAAATTCGCTTAACTGGTCGCGAGTTTTTATTAACCCTTGGCGAGCCGGTTAAGATTGATATTTTGACCTCGACCCAAGAGTCCTTTATCAATGCCCAGCATGCGAAAGTGTCAGCGCAAAATAGCCTGTTATTGGATGTTTCGCAAAACCTTGAACAAGCTCAGTTTCAACCGCTGCCGCCATATATCGCAACCCTAGAAGGTGAGAAAAACCGTGATGAGTTAGCAGCGAACCAAAAAGAGCGTCAACGCGTCATGCTGGCCTGTCAACTCACCGAAGTAGGCACTCTTGCGCTTGAATGCATTAGTCTTGAAGATGACAGCAAGCGTTGGCAGCTTGAATTTGATGCGCGTAATGCACAAGAAATGCAGCAAGATGAGGATCTGCATCCAAATCTTGAACGTGCTAAAGCTTTGATTGCGACGACCTTCTCAGCGAACCGCAAGACAGATCAAAAAGATCAAATTAAGACCTTAACCAAAGATCTAGAGAAAATGCTTGGCAAACGTGATACGTGGGACTTTGCCCTTTCGCGTCAATTGTTTGATAGCTTTGCACTCGGTCGTAAACGTCGTCGCCGCTCAAATAGCCATGAGCAGCAGTGGCTGCGTTTAGCGGGCTTTGCTCTGCGTCCAGGGTTTGGTGATGCGGCAGATAGCTGGCGTATTGAGCAAATTTGGTCGATTTACCCACAAAACTTACAGTTCCCGTCACATCAATCTTGGTCGGATTGGTGGACTTTTTGGCGTCGCATTTCAGGTGGCCTAACAACGGAGCAGCAAGAAAGCATTTTGGCTGACATTGCAAAATATTTGCACCCGGGCGCAATGCGTCAAAAATCAAGCGCAAAAGATGCTAATGATCATGGCTATGAAGCTATGGTGCGCCTTGCTGCTTCCCTTGAGCACCTTGAAGTGGAAGATAAAGCATTGTTAGTTAATTGGTTTTTAACTCGCGCGCAAAAGCAAACTGACTTTGTCCAAGCCCATTGGTGGGCGGTGGCGCGTCTGGCTGCACGCACGCAAATGTATGCTAGTGCGCACAATGTGATTGATAAGAATCAAGTGCAAACTTGGCTAGCTAAAATTTTAGATCTCGATTGGAAAGCTGAGCCTATGATAGGTTTTGCTGCCATGATGATGAGCCGTAAAACTGGCGATCGCAGTTTGGATATTGATGAAAACATGCGTACTCAGGTGATTGAGAAGTTGAAGCAATCTCGTAGCCCGCAATCTTGGGTGAATTTGGTTGAAACTGTTGCCCAGTTGGATGAGAAAGAGTCGAAACGTTTGTTTGGTGATAGTTTGCCGGCGGGATTAAGTTTAGCTTAGGCTTGTTGCCATGAATATTGATTTATTTGTGGCACACTGCTCATGCTTATACCACATCGTAAAGACGCTCAAGCCATCCTTGGGCTTTTAATCAATGTAAGCTCTGAACTTAAAATCGCTTGTGCTTAATGTCATAAAATAAAGATTTATTCGTGGCACACTGCTCATGCTTATACCACATCGTAAAGACGCTCAAGCCATCCTTGGGCTTTGAGTCAATGTAAGCACTGAACTTAAAATGGCTTATGCTTCATGTCATAGAACAAAGATTTATTTGTACATGGATGTACAAATCATAGCGCGCATGGAGCGACAGCGTCTTTGTGGCATGACATAAGCATAAGCCATCGAGCACGGACTTTACTCACTCAATATGGCTAATTAACTTGACTAATTAACTGCGAACACCCAAATCCACATGCCCTTTTGAATGAAACCACAAAGCCTCATTACGACGACGCGCAATCAAAATCGGGCCATCATCAAAGAATAAAAAATTCTTCCAATGCTTTTTAAAGATAGACCACTTGGTTTCAATCACATTGTACTTTTCATAGCAAAAATAAACCGTCACATCATCTTGCCACTCAATAAACTCTAGCACTTCAGCCGGTAAGTCTGCGTTTTCTGAATCCCAAGTTTTCATCCAGTCTAAGCTTTGCTGCCAATTTTGAGTTTTCGACGGCCAATCATCCTTGGCAAAACGCTCACTATCAGGGCTTTGCGCACTAATATTATCACGCCAAATTTGCGCCGCGCGCGCCATAGATAAAGGCTTAATTTGCTCTAAATCTTCTTCTGGAACAGGCATGGATTGATGGGTAAAAATCCACTTTCTTGGGTATTCATCTAATGGCAAATAGGACATAAATTATTGGTTCTCTTCTTTAAATCAAAAATATGGTTAAATTTAAGCGTGAGTCAAATTTAACGTATATTGTAATCTCTTAGTTTGTTCGCAATCGATGTGTGTGACACATTCAAACGTTTCGCAAGCTTGCGACTTGATGGGAAAGATTGATATAGCTGGCGCAAGATATTCGCCTCATAGTGCTTCATCACCTCATCTAAGCTGGCATCAGGATCAATCGCATGGCTGACTTGTAAGTTCTCTGCTTGCTCTTCTTGTGGCAATTGGAAATGCTCAAAGCGCAGATGATTATCCGTCACTTGCGTCATTGCGCGCAGCACCATGTTCTCAAGTTGACGAATATTTCCCGGCCAAGGATAGCGGCACAAGGCTTCAATTAAACTTGGCTGAAAAGACGGCACTTGCATATTTAATTGATGCGCATATTGACGCACAAAGCGCTCGACAAAAGGTGCAATATCAAGCGGACGCTCACGCAATGGTGGGATCACTAAGTTGAGTACGTTTAAGCGATAATACAAGTCAGTGCGAAACTGACCTTGATCGGTTAGCTCAGTTAAGGTTTGCTTGGTAGAGGCAATAATGCGCACATCAACATGCATTTCTTCCTCTTCACCAACGCGGCGAAACGACCCATCTTGTAAGAAACGCAGCAGTTTAATTTGTAAATGCGGGCTCATTTCACCGATTTCATCTAAGAATACTGTGCCTTGATCGGCTTGCTCAAAGATCCCTTTGTGCCCAGCATCTTGGTTAAACATCCCCGGCGCATGCCCAAACAGCTCAGTTTCAGCCACATCATCCGGCATTGAGGCGCAACTTAGCACCAAGAAAGGCTTGTTTTTACGTGGTGAGGCTTGATGACAGGCGCGCGCAAGTACCTCTTTACCTGTGCCCGTTTCACCTTCAATCAATAAAGGTTTATCCAGTTGGGAAAGTTTTTGCGCTTGCGCGATTAAATCTTGATGGGCTTTAGATTGCCCCACAAGGTGATCAAAATCATGCTTATCTGCTTGATAAAAATCCCCTTTCAACTGCCTTGCAGCTAAAGGCTTGAGGCTTACCACCGCACTTGTGATTTGATTTTTATGCTCAATTTGCAGCCATACTGGGATCACATCAAGTTGATAATCAAGCCCATGCAGCATGATGCTCTGGCTAAAACGTTGATATTCTTTTGTTTTCCAAGCGTCTAAATCAAAGTCTGGGATAAGTTGGGACAGGTTTTTATGTTCAACCTTGTGCATCGGCATATCGAATAAAGCCAAAAATGCTTGGTTGACTTGGCTAATTTGACCATTTAAATCAATCGATAACAGCGCATCGGGGAGATAGGTGAGCATCGCTCTTAATTGGCTACTCTCTTGCTCACTTGGCATAAAATCAATTTTGCGCACATCTTTTACGCCTTTAATCCGACGAATTTGCGCAAGCAGATCACGAAAAGAATCGAACTCAATTTCTGGGCAGTGTAAATAAATCACACCACGTGCTTCAAGTTCGATCCCTCTTAGATCTATCTTATTTTTTACCAGTAGATCAAGTATTTCTTGGGCAATACCGATCCTATCTTCACAAAGTACTTCTAAACGCACGCTGAATAACCTTTTAGGTGTTCATAAAACTTGACACCAGTTTGGCGCAAGGATAGGTTTAGATCAAGCCTTCTTTTTAAATAAACCTAGCACTTTACTGCTAATTTGACGGCGCATATCGGCAAGACGTAAGCCCTTTTCTTCTTGCCAAGGCAATGGACGCAAAATATCAACTGCTTTTAAGCCAAGGCGCGCGGTTAAAATGCCAACCCCGATGCCTTGCGCTGCACGCGTTGACAACTTGCCCGCCATATCCATCGACAAGGCATGCATGCCCGCATCAGCGACAAGCTCACTGGCACCAGCAAGAGCCATGTTCACAAACACAAGTTTAAGCATTTTAAGTCGTGACCAATAACCAAGTTCAACCCCATACACTTGGGCAATTTTTTGTACCAGCTTTAAGTTACGCCAACCAACCAGCAATAAATCCGCCACAGCCAATGGGCTCAGGGCAACTAATACCGCCGCCTCACCAGAGTAATTTGCGATCAACTGCTTGGCTTTGTCATCTTGCGCTTTAAGCACCATAGCATCATAAAGCGCAAGCACTTCAGCGTCATTGTGATCGCTACGCACACTTTGATGCCAGCGATCATAACCAGCATGCTCAAGGGTGATGCCTGAGTCTTTTGCCAACTCACGGCAAAATTTTTGCGCTTGGCCTATGCCTTGGGCGCGGATCAAATCCCCAGCTTTGGTTTGGGTATCTAACTGATTTTTAAGCCGTCTTAAGGTGATCCATTCTTTGGTTAAATATATCAGTCCGGTGCCTGCGCCTATTCCAAGCAAGCCTGACCAAGCAAGATTGAGCCAATCTTGGGCTTGATACGCAGTATAAATACTATCAGCCGCTTGCGCGCCCAAAAGCAGTGTAAAACTTGTCAAACCAAAACCAAGCAGCCAAGATGATTTGGATTTTTTACTCAATTGCTCTTCAAGCACCTGCTCTTGGCTCATCAGCAAAGTGTCATCTGCGCTAGAAATAGGTACAAATTCTAAATCTTGCTCAAAAATCTGCTTGTGCTCAAAGTTATCTCGCTCTTGCGGATCGGCTTGAGTTTGTTCAAACATTTCAGCGCTTTGCTTTATAGATTCAGGCTCATCAAGTTGTGGCTCATGGCTAAATATCTGCTTACCTTGATAGGTTTTTTGTTGCTCACTCATGCCAGTTTATCTCCTAATAGGAACTCTAAGACTTTATCCATTTTTTGGTGCGGCAGTGGCACGCTTGGATCATAAGGCTGAGGTCGATAACTATAAAATTCAAATTGATTCTGCTGCCAATAGCTTTTTTGTGGCAGTTTTTTCGGCACTTCCCCCGGAAACAAAGTGTAGCTTTCGCCATCAAGCGTGGTGCCTTTCAGAGCTTGAATTTGTCCATCCCCTTTGCCCACATAACCCACTTCTGTGGCTTGAATCGAGGCCAAACTCTGACATTCCATCTCTATGCCTTCAAAAGCAATATGCTGCCATGCTTTCTCCACCAACTGTTGGAGTAATGCCACTTGATTGGCGTGTTGATCTGGGGTGATATGGTCCGATTTTGTCGCCGCAAATAAAACTTTATCTATGCTCGGAGAAAAAATACGACTTAAAAACGAGTTACGCCCATATTTAAAGCTTTCCATCAGCTCATCAAGTGCATAACTCATATCTTGAAAAGCATGAAAACCTGTGTTTAATGGCTGTAGGCAATCGACCAAAATAATCTGGCGATCAAAGGTTGCAAAGTGCTCTTTATAAAAGGCTTTGACGATTTTTTGTTGATAGTTTTTATAGCGCGAGACAAGCAATGCATAGCTTGAATCCTTCGCCATTTTTTTTGAGTCATCTTGCTTTAAAATATAAGGGAAAAAGTCCAGCACTGGCGCGCCTTCAAACTCACCCGGCAAGACAAAACGTCCCGGCTGAATCCAGTGCAAACCTTGTTTTTTACATAAATGCAAATAATCACGAAAGGCTGTCGCTATGTGCTTAATTTCTTTCTCATCTTCTTGCGCATAAGGGTCAAAACCGTTTACAAGATCAAGCCAAGGCTCGGCATATTCTTTGCGCCCTTCAACGATGGCTTTATATTGCTGAGCGCTCCACTGCTCAAAGCTTAAGTTGAGCATAGGTAAGTCAAGTAGCCACTCCCCAGGATAATCCACAATATCAAGATACAAAGTGGCCGTTTTAGAGAAGTACTTAAGCGCCCCAGAGCGAGGTTTAAAACGCAAGGCAAGGCGAATTTCACTCACATCACGCGTTGGCATGGGCCATGCAGGGGGCTGGCTTGAAAGCTGCTCTATCGCTAAGTCATATTCAAAGCTTGGCACTGTTTCATCGTTTTGACGCACACGCTTAGCGCCTAACAAAGCACGCTCTTGCGCTGCTTTAAATAAAGGTAAATTGTCATGTGTTGCACTATGCAACAGCTGATTGACCAAAGAGGTAATAAAGGCCGTTTTGCCTGCGCGTGAAAGACCTGTGACCGCAAGGCGCAAATGGCGATCGAGCGTACGGTGCCCCATTTCAATGCCTTGATTAAGCAAATCTTTAACTTGTTTTTCCAGCAGCATACCCACCTCTTTTATCAATACCATGTCTATCAGTTTTAGACATTATTGATTTTAAATAAAAAACGCCAGCAGATGCCAGCGCTTCAAGCAAAATAAATCACTTTAAATGCTTAATCGTGTTCGATTAGTTTGAAAATCACAAACAATGCCAACTCAAGCAGCACAGTCAGGGCGATAGTGATCATGACATATGGGTTTTGGAAAATCACGACACCTTGTAAGAAAAAAGTGTAACCAATAAACCCTGCAACCAACACCAAAACTAAAAGCTGTAAAAATTTAACAAATTTAGGCATAACCTCTCCTTGGGTCATCTATTTCTAAGTATTTTCTAATCATGCCGAAAAAAAGCCTTGAATACAAATACTCAAGGCCTTAACTTAGACAAAAATATCAATCTGGTTAAAAACTTATTCGAATTTAATCCATTTGCGCTAATTTAACTTTCCAGGTATCTGGGCCAATTTGATGCGCGTTGCTACCGGTTGAATCTACTGCTACCGTCACCGGCATATCTTTGACTTCAAACTCGTAAATCGCTTCCATACCAAGATCTTCAAATGCGACCACGCGAGATTTCTTAATCGCTTTGGCAACTAAATAAGCCGCCCCGCCGACCGCCATCAGATAAACCGCTTTATGCTGCTTGATGAGCTCAACCGTTTCAGGGCCGCGTTCAGCTTTACCTATCATGCCTAAAATGCCAGTTTTGCTGAGCATCATATCGGTGAATTTATCCATACGGGTTGAGGTCGTTGGCCCCGCAGGTCCCACAACTTCATCGCGCACTTTATCTACAGGCCCGACGTAATAAATAAACTTGCCTTTGAGATCAACGCCTTCTGGCAGACCTTCGCCAGACTCTATCATGCCTTGCAAACGTTTATGCGCCGCATCACGACCGGTTAGAATTTTACCTGAAAGTAAGACAGTTTCACCTGTGCGCCAAGTTTCAACTTCTTCTTTAGTGACGGTATCAAGGTTAACCCGACGCGTATCATCACCCGGCTCCCAGCTAATATCTGGCCAATCGTCAAGGTTTGGCGGCGTCAGCTCTGCCGGCCCTGTGCCATCTAAGGTAAAGTGCACATGGCGAGTGGCTGCGCAGTTTGGAATTAAGCACACAGGTTTTGACGCAGCGTGAGTTGGCGCTGATTTGATCTTCACATCCACAACGGTTGTCATTCCTCCTAAGCCTTGCGCGCCAATGCCAAGTTTGTTCACACGCTTATAGATTTCAACACGCAATTTTTCTTCTGTGGTTTCAGGGCCTCGCGCGATAAGCTCATTAATATCAATGTGATCCATTAAGGATTCTTTAGCTAATACGGCCGCCTTTTCTGCAGTGCCACCAATCCCGATGCCGAGCATGCCCGGTGGACACCAACCTGCGCCCATTGCTGGAAGCGTTTTTTCAACCCAATCCGCAATATCATCCGATGGGTTTAACATCGCCATTTTAGTCTTGTTCTCAGAGCCGCCGCCTTTGGCTGCAATTTGTACGTCGACTTTGTCACCAGGCACCATATTGATGTGCACCACAGCTGGCGTATTGTCTTTGCTATTAATACGCTTGCCAGCAGGATCGTGTAAAATTGAGGCGCGTAGCGGGTTATCTGGATTGGTATACGCGCGTCGCGTGCCTTCATCGACCATTTCTTGCACCGTCATGCTGGTGTCATCCCAGTGCACATCCATACCAATATTGACGAAACAAGTGACTATGCCTGTATCTTGGCACAGTGGTCGCTTACCTTGCGCCGACATACGCGAGTTAATCAAGATTTGTGCGATCGCATCTTTGGCTGCCTTGCTCTCTTCCTTGTGGTAGGCCTCTTCGAGGGATTTAATAAAATCAAGTGGATGATAATAAGAGATATATTGCAATGCATCTGCAATGCTATCAATTAAATCTTGCTTGCGAATTATAGTCATACTTGCCTCACCTTAGTGTTTTTCCATAACCTCAATGGGTTTATTTTTATATAATTTATTAAAACTGGGCTTTCTCGATGGTAGCACGCCTTAAAGCTAATACCTTGATCTAAGCTAGAATTTTCATTCAAGATCACAATTTGTATGGTAAGCTAAACTTTATTTGTTTTTAATATTTGATCTTTTATGCCAAAGCTTTCTAACCTTTCAACGCCAATACAAGAAATCCCCTACCAGCCAAGCTTAAGCCTTGATTTATTTGCGCCGATTGCAGACTTGCCGTGGGCGATGTTGCTGCGCTCGGCTGCGCCTAACCACCCCAACAATAGATTTGATATCTTAGTTGCACGCCCCTTGTCAACCTTAGAAACCCAAGGGGATCAAACTATTATCAAAACTTATCACCATGATAGCAGCCCTAGTGAAACAGTAAGCCAAGATGACCCTTTTGCTTTACTTCAAGCGCAGATTAAAAACCAACTCGGTGACGTCGCCCATCATGCTGAACTGCCTTTTCTAGGCGGCGCTTTGGGGTATTTAAGCTATGACTTAGGTCGTCAGATTGAAAAACTGCCAAGTCTTGCTAAAGCCGACCCTAAAGCTCAGGAACTTGCAATGGGGATTTATGATTGGGCGCTCATTTGCGATCATCACAGCCAAAAGGCGTATTTAGTTGGCGTCAATGCGCCTGAGCATTTTGCTTGGCTAAATCAAGAGCAAATGAAATATGAACAGATAGAGGCTGACCAAGACTTTCAACTGACGTCAAACTGGCAATCCAACATGAGCGCTGAAGACTATGCTCAAAAATTTGCCCAAGTGCAGCGCTATATTCAAAGTGGCGATTGCTATCAAATTAACCTGACGCAAAAATTTCAAGCCAGTTATCAAGGCAGTGAATGGCAAGCATATACGAAGCTTGAAGCACACAATCATGCACCTTTTTCAGCTTTTGTGCGCACAGAAAAAGCGAGTATTTTAAGCCTCTCACCTGAGCGTTTCATTTTATTAGAAGCAGATAGAAACATCGAAACCAAGCCGATTAAAGGCACGCGTCCGCGCTTTGACGATCCCAAGCAAGACGAGGCATCCAAGCAAGCACTGCAAGCCTCACCTAAAGATCAAGCTGAAAACCTGATGATTGTGGATTTATTGCGCAATGATATAGGTAAAGTCGCCCAAATCGGCAGCGTGCATGTGCCACATCTTTTTGAAATTGAAAGCTTTCCTGCTGTGCATCACTTGGTCAGCACGATTCGCGCCAAACTTGCGCCAGAATATAGCCCGTGTGATTTACTTAAGGCTTCTTTTCCTGGTGGGTCGATCACTGGCGCGCCCAAGGTGCGAGCGATGCAAATCATTGAAGAGCTGGAGCCGGATCGCCGCGATTTATATTGTGGCAGCATTGGCTATATTAGCGCTTGTGGGAAAATGGATACCAATATTTGTATTCGAACACTCATTGCACGCGATCAAACGCTTCATGTTTGGGCCGGTGGCGGCCTAGTGGCAGACAGTGAATGCGCCGCAGAATATCAAGAAACCTTTGATAAACTGAGCAAAATTTTGCCTATTTTAGATGTATAATTAACTTTTGATGACGACAAGGAGCCTTGATGAACAAAGATGAATTTTTGCGCCATTTTCATTTATATATGCCACCTCAATTTCATCAAGGTGCGTCTTCGCATTTGCGCCAAGCTGCAGTCTTATTGGCTTTGTTTGAAAAGCAAGGTCAGCTTCACCTGCTATTTACCAAACGCGCGGCGCATTTGCGCCATCATCCAAGTCAAATTAGCTTCCCCGGCGGTAAAGTTGAGCCTGAAGATACCAGCCTTTGGCACACAGCTTGCCGTGAAGTTAATGAAGAAGTTGGCATAGATCCAGCCTTACTCACACCTATTGGCCAATTGCCACCGCTTTCGACCGTCAGCGCTTTTCATGTCACGCCCATCTTAGGGTTTTTAGAGTCTCCATTTGAGCTTATTATTGATAGTAACGAGGTGCAGGACGTCTTTGATGTCCCACTCAGCTTTTTATTAAACCCAAAGAATATGCATACTCAATCGATTAAACGTGGCCATAAGTTGCACCAAGTGCACTCCATTCCCTATCGTCAACATTTTATTTGGGGCATGACTGCGCAAATTATTTGGCGTATGCAGCAGCAATTTCACCCTGTTGGCATTTTCAAATAATTATATAAAACTTAAAATAAACCTTAGTTTTAAATGGGTTAAAATTAGATTTTTTATACTTTGAGTATGAAATTTTATAATTCGACTCATTTTTAGTGATTTCTTAACTTTCAGATTAGAATTTCTAATGTTTGAGTTTGCTTTTTCTTGATATTGATCCTGTTTTTATTTATTGATTCATGGATAATCACGGCTCACAACTCGCACGAACACACGTTAGATGTGGCGTAATCAGCAAGTGACTGCTAGATAGAGGCCAAGGATGGATAAGTAATATTTATTATTCAATAACAAGTGAGCCTAAACATGAGTACACAAGCCGTAAAAAATGTAACTCAAACATACACAGAAACCACAAACAAAAAATGGAATTATCAAGATTTTACTTGGGTATTATCCCTTTTTGGCACCGCTGTGGGCGCTGGCGTATTATTTTTACCAATTAAAGCTGGCGCTGGTGGTTTTTGGCCGCTCGTGATCCTCGCTTTAATTGCCGCGCCAATGACATGGCTGGCACATAAAGGCCTTGCACGATTTGTCCTTTCATCAAAAAATCCAAATTCAGACATTACCGACACAGTTGAAGAACACTTTGGTAAAACCGGCGCAAACATCATCACTTTTGCTTACTTTTTTGCGATTTACCCAATTGTTTTAATTTATGGCGTGGGGATCACCAACACGGTTGAGTCTTTCCTTGTCAATCAGTTAATGATTAGCGCCCCACCGCGTTGGCTACTTTCTGGCGGTTTAATTGCAGCCATGACTTGCGGCGTAGTTTTTGGTAAAGATCTCATGCTCAAAGCCACTTCAATGATGGTTTATCCACTTGTCTTTATCCTGCTGGCACTTTCTTTATACCTTATCCCTGAATGGGATCTATCGATTGCATCTGTCTCACCTGACTGGACAAATATGCCAAGCACAGTTTGGCTTGCGATCCCAATTATCGTTTTCTCATTTAATCACAGCCCGATTATCAGCCAGTTTACCAAAGCGCAGCGCCTAAAATATGGCGATGATGCCGTCAATAAAACTGACATGATCACAGGTGGCGCAGCTATGATGCTGATGGGTTTTGTGATGTTTTTTGTGTTCTCTGTCGTGCTTTCGCTGAGCCCTGAGCAATTACATCAAGCGCAAGCACAAAACATTAGTGTGCTGTCTTATCTTGCAAATGTGCATGCATCGCCTTGGATTTCATACCTTGGCCCGATTGTTGCTTTTGCAGCCATTACTTCAAGCTACTTTGGACATTTTCTTGGCGCGCACGAAGGTCTTGTTGGCTTAGTTAAATCGCGCTCAAATATGTCTAGCTCTCAAGTCAACAAAGCGTCACTTCTCTTCATTGTACTGACCACTTGGATTGTGTCTGTTGTGAACCCAAGTATCCTTGGCATGATTGAAACCATGGGCGCGCCTATGATTGCTGCGATTTTATTCTTAATGCCAATTTTTGCGATGAATAAAGTCCCTGCAATGGCTAAATTTAAAACCACGCCAATGGCGCAGATCTTCACTCTCATTTGTGGCTTGGCAGCAATTTCATCAGTCATTTACGGCGCTCTTTAAGCCTTTTTGTTAATTTAAAGCCAAGCGTGGAAGAACATCTTTTGTGCTTGGCTTTCTTTCCTTATAGGTAAGTTATGATCAGTGTTTTTGATATTTATAAAGTTGGCGTTGGCCCTTCAAGCTCGCACACTAATGGCCCTATGCAAGCTGGCTTTTGCTTTGTAAATGATTTAATTGAAAAGGATTTATTCACCAAGACCAATCAAATAAAAATTGATGTCTATGGCTCATTGTCATTAACCGGCAAAGGCCACCATACAGATATTGCAATCATTATGGGTCTGGCTGGGAATAACCCAGAAAATGTGGATATAGATAAGATTCCAAGCTTCATTCAGACAGTGAAAGCGACGCAAGAATTACCTCTTGGCTGTGACTTAAAACTTAGCGAAAATTTAAAAGATACGGCTATCGCGCATGCGCCTGTATTGGCAAGTTTTGATTATGATACGGACATGTGTTTTCATACCACAAACCTTGAAAAACACGAAAATGGGATGCAAATTCATGCCCTTTCGCAAGGTGAGGTGATTTATAGCAAGACTTACTATTCGATTGGCGGCGGCTTCATTGTTGATGATGAAAATTTTGGCAAGCAAACCACGAGCAAACTCAACGCGCCCTATCACTTTGATACCGCGACGCAGCTGATTGAGCAATGTGAAGAAACAGGTCTGTCGATTAGCGCTCTTGTGCTAGAAAATGAAAAAGCTATTCATGGCGATGCACGCGTGCCTGAATATTTTGCAAAAATCTGGCGCACCATGCAGCAAGGCTTAACTCGCGGAATGAATACGGAAGGTTTATTACCCGGACCTTTACGCGTGCCACGCCGCGCCGCTGCCCTTTATCAGCAGCTATTAACCACCAATCAAACCTCAAGCGATCCTATGGCGGTGATAGATTGGGTGAATATGTACGCCTTTGCGATTAATGAAGAAAATGCAGCGGGTGGACGAGTCGTGACGGCGCCAACCAATGGTGCCTGTGGGATCATCCCGGCAGTGCTGGCGTATTATGATAAATTTATTCAACCTGTAACTGAGCGTGAATACTTAAAATACTTCGCAACCTCTGGCGCAATTGGCGGTTTATATAAGCAAAATGCTTCGATTTCTGGCGCAGAAGTAGGCTGTCAGGGTGAAGTCGGTGTGGCCTGTTCAATGGCTGCAGCGGGTCTTGCTGAGCTAATGGGCGGCAGCGCGCAACAAGTGTGCATGGCGGCTGAAATCGCGATGGAGCATAACCTTGGTTTAACCTGTGATCCCGTTGCGGGTCAAGTGCAAGTGCCATGCATTGAGCGCAATGGGATTGCAGCAGTCAAAGCAATCAATTCAACACGTATGGCACTGCGCCGCGCATCCAAGCCTCGCGTATCGCTAGATAAAGTGATTGAAACCATGCTTGAGACAGGTAAGGATATGAATGCGAAATATCGTGAAACGTCACAAGGCGGTCTTGCGATTAAGGTGATTTGTTAGCGAAGCCAATAATAAAATCTGGCGCTGATAACATGATACTAACTCGAAGCTAAGAATAACGGCTCTTATCAACTAAGAAAAACCAGATCACGTCTGATTCAAACTTGGATCAGGCGCTTTGACTTCCCAAGTTTCAGTATTGTTCTTCTCGATACTGTCTTGGGATTTTTTTTGTTCAAAGTGAACATCGACAGGGTAAACTGCGCCACAGCCATAGACCATCCAACGTTCAACCCATTGCCTTTGCACGTCAGTATCTTGGATAGAATTGAGGAAGATATATGATTTATGTCCCGATGCTTTGTCACAGCCTTTGGACTCAAAGATAGGATATAAGCGCTGGATCAAAGCTTTACTCGTTTCTGTATTAGCAAGCGATCCTTGACGCATGTCATTGGTCACGCGAAGCAATTTTAACCCTGCTTGTTGCTCTGGGCTAATTGGCGGACGAGAGTGACAAGCGCAGCTCAAAAATATCACGCCAAGGAAAAGAGCGCAGAATTTATACCGATTCAGGTATTGCCTCATTCTTTATCTTTCCTTATGCAAATGGATGCTTAGGGTTAAGTTTAGAATTCAATACATGATCGCGCCATTGACCATTAATATGTAGATAGTCTTTGGCATAGCCTTCTTTTTCAAAACCGAGTTTTTTTAAAATCGCTTCACTTGCACGGTTTTCAGGCAGATGGCTTGCCATGATTCGGTGCATCTTTTGCTGGCTAAACATGTACTCAATCCCAGTGTCAATGATTTCACTCATCAGCCCTTGGCCTTGATGATCTTTATCCATCGAATAGCCCAGATAACAGGCTTGCATCGCTCCGCGCACTAGGCCGGTAAAATTACAGGCGGCAATAACTTTTTCTGGATCTTTATCTGGCGTATCGATTAATTTTGCCACAAACTTAAAACCAATATTCATTTGCGCGGCTTGCGCAGCAAGGTTTAAATCTGCTGACCAATATTCAGTGGTGAAATAATTGATATTTTTTTTCGGCTCCCAAGGCTCAAGGTGTTCGCGGTTTCGCGTCACATAATTAAGCAGTGCAGGCGCATCAACTGAGCTTGGGACCCAGATTTTACAACGCTTTGAAGTCAGTTCGATTGTCATTGTTTTTAGAAGGTTAAAGGCTAAAAGTTTTCTTAAAATAGCACAGAACTAAAATGGATTTGGATTTTTTTCAAGGTAAATGCGCTCACATTCGGTACTCTCTCGCCCCAGAACCTCATTTCGATGTGGAAACCGACCAAAGGTTTGAATGACCTGCCAATGTTTAAGCGCCGACTGCAAACCTTTAATTTGAGATTGCTTAAATAATGCTACCGCTTGCTCTTGAATGAAAAGTGACTCGCTATGCTGCCATGGCATGTATAAAAATTGTTGTTGCGGCGCACTTAATTCTTGATCTTGGCCTTTTGCGATCGCCACTTGAGAGAGCATTAAAGCTTGCCCATCATACGCATATGCTTGGGAACGACCGCGATAAATATGCCGCGGAATTTGATCTAGTAATAACACTTCGGCCAATGCCCCTTGAGCCGATTCACGCCATGTATACAGCTCCCCTTTGGCAGCGCGTAGATGAATCGATTTAAAACGTTTTTCAATCGCACGGTCAAATTCTTGCCCGCCATACCACCACTGCTTTGGGGAGATAGTTTCAAACCAAAACTCAATCACTTCTTGCCAAGTTTCAAATACTTTTTCCATCGCTCACTCCTTTATTAAACTAGATTATGCCTATATGCACAGACTAAAAATGAGAGAAAACAAGGTTTTTTCATAGTTAAAACTTAGCAAGTGATTAAAACCTAACCTAGCTCACTTGGCTTTGCAGGTTAAAACGCGTCTCAGCGCCTGCCGTTGGATCGCGCGGGATCATCAAAGCTAAGGCAAGTGAAACCAACGCCATGCCTGCGCCAAGATAAAAGACTAATGCTGGTGAGGTGAGCCAAAGCACGCCAAAGGTCACGGGGATCACAACTGCAGCAATATGGTTAATCGTAAACGACACCCCAGCGGTCGAGGCCATGTCAGCAGGATCGGCAATTTTTTGGAAATAGGTTTTGATTGCCAACGCCATCGCAAAGAACAAGTGATCAATCACGTATAACGCCGCGGCAAAATGCGCATTATCAACCAGCGCATAGCCAACAAACACCACAAACAAGCCAATATATTCAATGCTTAAACTGCGGCGCTCACCCACGCGTCCAATCCATGCGCCAATTTTCTTGGCAAACAAAAAGTTAAAGGCATAGTTAATTAAAAATAATAGGCTGATATCGGCGGCCGAATAACCAAATTTTTCGACCATCAAAAAACCGGCAAACACGGTAAATATCTGGCGACGCGCCCCGCTCATAAAAGTTAAGGCGTAATACAGCCAATAGCGCTTGCGTAACACAAGTGATTTATTTTGCACGGTTTTCGCTTCAAAGCTTGGAAAAGCAAACGCAATAAAAGCAACCAGTGCTAAGGCTATTCCACCTGAAATTAAATACACATATTTATATTCCAACTTGAACACTTCAAGCAGTACCCAGTTGCCCGCATACGTTAACAATGATGCCATGGCGCCGACTGCGATTAATTTACCTAAAAATTCCGGCGCTTCTTCTTTTGACAGCCATTGCAAAGATAAAGACTGTTTTAAGGTTTCAAAATAGTGAAAGCCAGTTGACATCAAAAAGGTTGTCAATAAAAGACCTGTCAAACTTGGGAAGAAACCAGTTAAGGAGACGCCTAAACCAAATAAGGTTAAAGCAATAATCATAAACTTTTGCTCACGAATAAAGAGCAAGATATACACAGCAGTAAAAGCAAGAAAACCCGGAATTTCACGAATACTTTGCAACAGGCCAATATCAGAGCCATTAAAGTTAGCTTTTTCAATTGCAAAATTATTCAGCAAAGCGCCCCAAGTTGAAAAGGCAATTGGCATAATGATGGAAACGAGAAATAAAAAGTTTTGTGGCGTACGCCAATTTTTAGTCATAAAGAGCCCAAGTTAATCATCTATTGGTAAAGAATAGACATAATATACACAAATATTCAAAATAAGTGCTTACATTTTCATTTAAATCCTTACACTATACTTAGGTTAGTATTTATACAACCTAAAAATAACTCATTGATAGTATAAGGATATATGATGTCATTAAAATACAAGCCACTCACCCTTAACACACTTGCCCTACTTATCCCGCTCAGCTTTAGCCAAGGCGCTTTGGCAGATACCACCCCTAGCGCAGATCAAACATCAAAAATGAAGGTAAGCGTGCAGACGGCAGATTTAGTCTCACCTGAATCCACCATCGCGCGTGGCGATCACACATTAGTTCAAGGCAAAGATTGGATGATTGCTACGGCTAACCCTCTGGCAAGTGAGGCTGGCGCATTGATGCTGCAAAAAGGCGGCAGCGCAATTGATGCCATGGTTGCCACCCAAATGGTGCTTGGGCTGGTTGAGCCGCAGTCTTCGGGCATTGGAGGTGGCGCTTTTTTAGTCTATTGGGATAGTCAGGTCAAAGGCTTACGAACCTTTGATGGACGCGAAACTGCGCCGCAAAATGCGACCCCACAACTCTTTCAAGACTTAAAAGGTCAGCCACTCGCCTTTTTTGATGCCGTGGTTGGCGGTCGCTCAGTTGGCACGCCGGGAACAGTGCAGCTGATGTGGCAAACCCACCAAGAGCTAGGCAAGCTAAAATGGGAAGATGTGCTTGAGCCTGCGATCACCTTGGCGAAAAATGGCTTCCCTGTAAGCAAGCGTCTTGCTGGTCAAGTGGCTGCTGATAGCGAATACCTGCAACGTTACCCTGTCACAAAAAGTTACTTCTTTCCGAATGGAAAAGCCATCCAAGAAGGTGATTTACTCAAAAACCCTGAGTATGCTAAAACCTTAGAGAAAATTGCCAAAGATGGTGCCAAGGCGTTTTATCAAGGGGATATTGCTGAGCATATCGTCGAAACCGTGCAAGGCGCTGAAGATAACCCAGGCGTGTTAAGCCTCAAAGATTTTCAACTTTATAATGTCAAAGAACGCCCTGCGACTTGCGCTTCCTATCAAAGCTATGAAATTTGCGGCATGGGGCCACCAAGCTCTGGCGCCCTCACCCTTGGGCAAATCTTTGGCATGTTGTCTCACTACCCACTAGCTAAAATGGGCAAAGATGATGTGCAAAGCTGGCGCTTAATTGGTGATGCCTCACGTCTTGCCTTTGCTGATCGTGGCCGCTATATGGCTGATCCTGATTATGTGCCCCAGCCAACCTCAGGTTTATTAGATCCAGACTATTTAGCCAAACGCGCAGAATTGCTTTCAGGCAACCGCGCGCTCACAGAAGTCAGCGCAGGCGAGCCTCCTTGGGAATTTGCCAAAAATAATACGGCAAGCGCTGATCAATTTGGTCAAGACAATGCGATTGAATTTCCATCCACCAGTCATTTCTCGATTGTCGATAAAGACAGAAATGTGGTGTCAATTACCACCACGATTGAGAACGGCTTTGGCTCGCGCTTAATGGTTGACGGCTTTTTACTCAACAATGAGCTGACCGATTTCTCCTTTGCTACCCAAGATAATGGCGTGCCGATTGCCAACCGTGTTGAGCCGGGTAAACGCCCTCGCTCATCCATGGCGCCAACCATAGTGTTAAAAGATCAGCAGCCCGTATTAGCCGTAGGCTCACCCGGTGGTAGCCAAATCATAGGTTATGTTGCAAAAACTTTGGTCGGTTATTTAGATTGGAATTTGAGCTTACAAGAAGCCATCAACTTGCCAAATATGAATAATCGTTTTGGCGCCTTTGAGCTTGAAAAAGATACAGATGCAAGCTTATGGCAACCAAAACTTGAGCAATTAGGCTATGAGGTGCAAGTTAAAGATCTCAACTCTGGTATTCAAGCGATTGCGATCAAAGAAGATGGCTTATATGGCGCAGCCGATCCACGACGTGAAGGCAAGGTGATCAGTCAATAAAACTGCCTGATATCTCAGCCTACTCGCCACTTACTGTCACCAAGGCTTTAAGTAAAAGTTATCTCTTGGTGCTTGTTTTAAGATGAAAACGTTAATTTTTGAACAATTTGGCATAAATTTTAAAGCAAATGCTGATAAATACTTGAAGCCTTGTATTTGACAGGTAATATGGGAGACTTATTTTTATATCTATTCACGGAGAATGATTTAACCATGACAACTTACGCGCCTGTAACAGACGTTCTTGGCGGTAAACTAGCTGTTGACAGTGAAGTAACTGTACGCGGCTGGATCCGCTCTCGTCGTGATTCCAAAGCTGGGATCTCTTTTCTTGCCATTTACGACGGCTCTTGTTTTGACCCGATTCAGGCCGTGGTTCCTAATGAGTTGAATAATTACCAAGACGAAGTTTTAAAACTAACAACAGGCTGCTCTGTTGAAGTAACGGGTAAGATTGTTGAATCTCCTGCGAAAGGTCAAGATTTTGAACTTGCAGCAACCAAGGTTAAAGTTGTTGGCTGGGTTGAAGATGCTGACACTTATCCAATGGCGAAAACGCGTCACTCAATTGAGTATTTACGTGAAGTGGCACACCTGCGTCCACGCACAAACGTGATCGGCGCTGTGGCGCGTGTACGTAACTGCCTATCGCAAGCAATCCACCGTTTCTACCATGAAAATGGTTATTTCTGGATGTCTGCGCCGCTTATCACTGCATCGGATGCAGAAGGTGCGGGTGAAATGTTCCGCGTTTCAACCCTAGATATGGCAAACCTTCCTCGCACTGAAGCCGGCGATGTGGATTACAACGAAGACTTCTTCGGTAAAGAAACTTTCCTGACTGTATCAGGCCAACTTAATGCTGAAGCTTATGCATGTGCGCTAAGCAAAGTTTATACGTTTGGTCCAACCTTCCGCGCTGAAAACTCAAACACTAGCCGTCACTTGGCTGAGTTCTGGATGGTTGAACCTGAAGTTGCATTTGCTGATCTTGATGATGTGGCAAAACTTTCTGAAGACATGCTTAAATATGTATTTAAAGCTGTGCTTGAAGAGCGTCGTGACGACCTAGAGTTCTTTGCGCAGCGCATCAACAAAGAAGCAATTTCTCGCCTTGAGCAATTTGTTGATTCTGACTTTGCACAAGTGGACTACACAGATGCAATCCAAATCCTTAAAGACTCTGGCCGTAAGTTTGAGTTTGATGTGGAATGGGGCATTGATATGTCTTCTGAGCACGAGCGTTATCTTGCTGAAGAGCACTTTAAAGCGCCTGTTATCGTGAAGAACTATCCAAAAGATATCAAAGCGTTCTACATGCGTCTAAACGATGACGGCAAAACTGTAGCGGCGATGGATGTACTTGCACCTGGCATCGGTGAAATCATCGGTGGTAGCCAACGTGAAGAGCGTTTAGATGTGCTTGATGCGCGTATGCGTGAAATGAACATCGATCCTGAGCACATGTCTTGGTATCGTGATCTTCGCCGCTATGGCACAGTGCCTCACGCAGGCTTTGGTCTTGGTTTTGAGCGTCTTGTGACCTATGTAACAGGTATGGCGAACGTTCGTGACGTGATCCCATTCCCACGTACGCCACGTAGCGCAAACTTCTAAGCCTCGCTCTTTTGCAGAGTAAAGCATAGCTGTTAGCTGTTAGCTGTTAGCTGTTAAATAATATAATAAAGCCTGCTGTCGTTGATAAGCAGGCTTTTCTTTTACTTATAGATTTGCATGATTAATCAAGATTAACGCCGAGCGCTTTCAGTGCTTGCCTTGATTGCTGCGCATTTTCAAACACAATCCCGTGCATCCCCTGCGCTTTGGCGCCTTCTATATTGGCTTGCACATCATCGAGAAAAACACATTCATCAGCATTCAAGTTATAAGTCTCTAATAAGCATTGATAAATTTTTGGGGATGGTTTGAGATAGCCGACATCAGCTGAGATGATTTCACCATCAAATAAATCCCAAAAATCATAATTTTGTTTTAAGTAAGTGACGATTTCATGAATATTATCGCTTAAGGCATAGACTTGATAGCCTGCCGCTTTGGCTTGTTTTAATAACTCTAGGCTGCCAAATAATAAGATTTGCGTGTGCTTTATATAATAGAAAAGCGCATCAAGCTCTTGCATTGAAAAATTTTGTTGATTTTGAAACGCAAGCTTGGCTTCACTTTCTGTCAACTGACCAAGGTTTAGCGCTTTCCAAATTGGGCTATGGGTCAGATGTGCTAGCATCTCATCCCCAACCGAATGACCAAACGTTAAACGAGAAATTTCTGCTGGTGACCAACGCACCATCACATTACCTATATCAAAGATGATATGTTTAATTTGCACGCTCATTTATTCTCCTTATCGACCCAAGCACATTTAGCTAACTTGGTTTATTTTTAGCCAAGTTATTTTAAGCTACGCCCATTTAAAGCGACTTGCAAGCGAGCACCGACTTCCATATACTGTCTAAATATACATATCTTTAGAATTTGCCCCATGTTCAAACTCCGCCCGTATCAAAGCGACAGTGTTCGCGCCACCATTGATTATTTTCGTAAACGCAGCGATCCTGCCGTACTTGTCTTGCCTACCGGCGCGGGTAAAAGCTTGGTCGTGGCAGAACTTGCGCGCATTGCTCGTGGCAAAGTTTTGGTGCTCACTCATGTAAAAGAGTTGGTAGAACAAAACCATGCTAAATATGAAAGCTATGGCCCTAAGGCGAGCATCTTCTCCGCTGGACTTGGACGCAAAGAAGTCAGTGATCAAGTGGTGTTTGCTTCGGTGCAATCTATGGTCAAAAGCTTAGATGTATTTGAGCATGAGTTTTCACTCTTGGTCATCGATGAATGCCACCGCGTGCCGATGGATGAAGACTCTAGCTATCAAAAAGTCATCTCGCATTTAAAACAAACCAACCCAAATATCAAAATTTTAGGCTTAACCGCAACCCCCTACCGCTTAGGTCTGGGCTGGATATATCAGTATCACACCAAGGGGCAAGTCAAATCTGAAGAGCCAAGATTTTTCCGTGATTGTATTTTCGAGTTGCCAATTTCATACCTTTTAGATGAAGGCTTTTTAACCCCAGCCAAAATCATTGATGCGCCTGTGCTTAGCTATGATTTCTCACATTTAAAGCCAAGCCTTGCAGGGAAATTTAAAACTTCTGAGCTTGATAGCGTGATTGAATCCGCCAAGCGCGCCACACCGCAAATTGTTAGCCAAATCATTGAGAAATCAAAAGATAAAAAAGGCGTGATGATCTTTGCGGCCACGGTTCGCCATGCTCAAGAAATTATGCAACTGCTTGATGGGCATAGCGCCGCCCTTGTGATTGGTGAAACCAAAGTCTCTGAGCGGGCGCAAATTATTGAAGATTTTAAAGCGCAAAAGATTAAATTTTTAGTCAATGTATCCGTATTAACGACAGGTTTTGATGCGCCGCATGTGGATCTGATTGCGATTTTGCGCCCGACCGAATCCGTGAGTTTATATCAACAAATTGTAGGGCGGGGTTTGCGTCTATCTGAGGGCAAAACAGAGTGTTTAGTGCTAGATTATGCTGGCAACAGCTATGATCTATTTCAACCTGAAATTGGCGAAAGCGCGCCAGATTCAAACAGTGAGCAAGTGACCATTCCTTGCCCTGCTTGCGGCTTTAATAATAACTTTTGGGGTAAATTAGATACAAATGGCTTCTTGATTGAGCATTATGGGCGCAAATGCCAAGGTTATTTTGAAGATGAAGAAGGCGTGCGCGAACATTGCAATTATCGCTTTCGCGCCAAATATTGCCCAGAGTGTGGCGCGGATAATGACATTGCAGCGCGCGTTTGCCATGAGTGTGACACTACCTTGGTCGATGCCGATAAAAAGCTCAAAGAAGCGCTGAATTTAAAAGATGCGCTGGTCTTTGAGTGCCGTGATTTACTGCTCGATACTTTTAAAAATGACAAGGGCAAATTAAACTTAAAAGTGACTTATGTGGGCGATAACGATGCCAAGGTGCATCAGTTTTGGTCTTTATCCACGCCCAAGCAAAAGCAAGTTTTCCTACAAAAATTTGTCAATTCGCACTTGGCAGATAAGCATCGTCCGTTTGATGCGACTTCACCGACTAAGGTTGTGGCGGAGCAACATAGATTTCGTTTACCTTTGTTTGTGATTGCCAGAAAGTCTGGGCGCTTTTGGAAGCTGCGTGATTTAATCTTTGAGGATGAGTTACAAAGCCCGTTAAGTTTGGAGTTTTAACCATTAGATTATGGCGCTTAAATTATACCTGAGTGCAATGTTCAAGTATCTGCATGTGTGTGTATCAGCGCAGCAAAGATTTGAGACACATGGATGTGTCGAATAGAGTGCCCATGGATGGCTTGAACGTCTTTGCGTAGTCGATACATACACATGTAGATGAGATGCTAGCACCAAGTTAGAAAATCTCTCCCACTTTGACAATTAGACTTGTCCCACACATCAGTTAATGATAGAATCCGCGCTCGCTGCGTAAGCTTTGATCTAAAATCAGACAAACTTACCCAGTGCAGGCATTGGCTGGTCGCAAGTCAATGTAAATAATTAATTTTCGAATTTGAGAGTAATACTATGAAATTCAATGCAGTCGTACGTACTGATAAAGAACTAGGTAAAGGTGCGAGCCGCCGCCTACGTCACGCAGGTCAATTCCCAGCTATCGTTTACGGTGGTGAAGCAGCGCCAGTTGCTATCGCACTAAACCACGACGAAGTTTTCAACCAAATGGACAAGCCTGCTTTCTACGAAGCAATCACTCTTGTTATTGATGGTGCTGAAGTTCAGGTTAAACCACAAGACGTTCAACGTCACGCGTTTAAGCCAAAAGTTGAGCACATGGATTTCATCCGCATCTAATCGCCTACCAAGCGAACAGATCGTATGATCCCCTTTTGCATATAGATTGAAATCGACCTTACCAATCGATATTCATCAAAAATTAGACAGGCCAGTGCTACCAACGCTGGCCTGTTGCCGTTTTAGGCTCCCACAAACCTCTCCTCTATCTACGATATCATCCAACGATTCTCTTTTAGCTATTTATCTATCTTCTCTTGTTTATTCTTAAAGTGTATTTCTTTTTTCATCAATTAGTTGCACAACTCTTAAATTCTTAAGTTTTTCTTCAGTTTTGTTTTTTATTCTTTGTATAATCAAACTTACATTCAAAGAAAAACACAACTATGCGCCTATTATTAATTGAAGATGACGAAATGCTTGGCCAGTCTATGGTCACCTCTTTAACCCGTGGCGGTTTTACCGTTGATTGGGTTACCTTTGGTGAACAAGCGATCACTAGCGTCAATACTGAAAGTTTCTCAATTGCAATTCTTGATCTTACTTTGCCGGATATCGATGGTCTTACTGTACTCAAACGCATTCGCCAACATGGACATACGCTGCCGATCATGATTTTAACTGCGCGTGATGATAAACGTGATTTAGTCAAAGGTTTAGATCTTGGCGCGGATGATTATCTTACCAAGCCCTTCTCTTTGGATGAGCTGATGGCAAGACTGCGCGTCTTATTGCGTCGCGTTGGCGGTTTTGCCAGCGAAGATATTCATATCGGTGAGGTGCGACTCTCTCTTTCTGATCATCGGGTTTATATTCAAGATGAAGAGCTTAAACTTACCCGTAGCGAATTTAAAATTTTTGCCACTCTTGCGACCCATTGCGGCAAAGTCATGAGTAAGAGTCAATTGCAACAAGCCCTGCATGGTTGGGAGCTTGATGTTACAGAAAACACGATTGAAGTTCATATTCATAATCTTAGGAAAAAACTACCTAAAGACTTAATTAAAAATATTCGCGGTGTTGGTTACATTGTTGAAAAATAAGGATATGAAGTGTTTTCAATTAAGCGTCGACTAATTTTAGTCAGCCTCTTTGCAATTGTCATTTTGGAGCTGATCACAACCGGTTTTATTTATGATAGTACCAATCATGAGATCGAAGAAGTCTATGATGCAAGGCTAAGCAGTTTTGCGAAATTCTTTGCGCTGTTTACCCCAGAGCTTCTTGATGATCCTAGCACCCAAAACTGGGAAGCTTTCCTTGAGAAGTTGCAGGTATCGCATAATCACGGCTACAGCAAAGAAATCCGCCCGTATGGTCATCCTTATGAGCGAAACATTATTTTTCAGATTGTTCAAGATGGAAAAGTTATTCTGCACTCCACCCCTGCCCCAAGTGAATTTTTAGGCAAGCAAGGCTTTCAAGGCTATGGACAAACTGAAGTAAATGGCGAATATTGGCGTTATTATCAAATTAATATTGATAGTGATGCAGACTACACTGTACTGACTGCCGAAAAGACCAAAATCCGCCATGAACTCATCAATGAGATTGCATTGTCGACAGCAGTGCCATTGCTCGTTTTTATTCCCATCGTCACAGCGCTGCTGATTTTTTTAATCAACCGATTCTTGCGCCCTTTATCTGATTTGGAAAAAGCTGTCAGCAAGCGCGACATTCACAAACTTGATCGCATCAAGGTGCCTGAACCCACTCAAGAATTAACGCCTTTAGTCGATGAGCTCAACCGTTTATTGGCGCAATTAGAAGCCGCTTGGCAACGTGAAAAACGCTTTACGCGAACGGCTGCGCATGAGCTTAAAACCCCACTTGCGGTGCTGCGCCTCAATGCGGAAAATGCATTGAAAGCCGACAGTGAAGCAGAGCGTCAGCAAGATTTAAGCAATATATTAATTAGTATTGATCGAACCGACCGTTTAATATTTCAAATGCTCACCTTATCCAAGGTTGAATCTAAGCTACAAATTGATGCCCAGCCTATGTATATCCCAGATATTTTAGGCCAATGTATTGCCTACCTTGCGCCACTGGCAATTAAAAACAATCAAGAAATTAGCTTAGATGAAAGCGCCAAACAAGATCCCCTTGCCACCCGTTTGGTTGATCCTATTTTGCTTGAAAGCTTATTTAGTAACTTGATTGATAATGCGATTCGCTATGCGGGCGCGCAGGCAAAAATTGAAGTCCTGAGCTTTATTGAAAATGATGACTATGTCGTACAGGTCAAAGACACAGGCGCAGCAATTAGTGTTGAAGTGCGCGAGCGTATTTTTGAAAAGTTTTATCGTGGGCATTCTGAGCGTGGTGATGGTGCGGGGCTTGGCATGAGCATTGCTGCCGATATTGCCCAACTGCATCAGGCAAGTTTGCGGTTATTACCAAATCAATCCGAAATCGGAAATTGCTTTGAAGTGCGGTTTTTTAGTCCTCATCAAACAAGTTAAACTGAGGGTTTTCTGGCGGCACTTGCGCGCTAGACTCAGCGGCCTTACGCTGCGCTAGTTTCTCACGATAATATCGCTGCTGGCACAAACGAATTACATTTTTTTTGCGCGTATTCGAGAATTGCATCCATTCAAATCGCTCTTCTCGATTACGCATGCACCCCTTGCAATATCCTTTCTCATTCATTTGGCAAACGCCAATACAAGGACTGGGTACGTCAAAAAAGTCGAGTTGCTCCATTTATCGATCTCCTCCTTATTCTTGGCTACTTTTACGTGACTTGCTTTTGTAAATGCCTGTAAAATCTGAGACTATTGGTTAAGATAATAGTCTAACTAAATTAAGAATTACACCTAAGTTACTGTAAAAGTGCTCAAGCGCACCTTTCAAGATCTAACTTTATATTAAAAAGGACTTCTTTTATGAAAAAACTAATACTCGCTGCAAGCCTACCTTTTATTTTAAATGCATGTAGCAGTGTCGACGAAGCGATGGGCCCAACCATTTTAACGCCGCAAGATCTGCAACATCATCGCTGGGTACTGGCTGAAATTGATGGCGAGAAAGTGCCAGAGCCTGCCAACAAAGCAGCAATATCATACTTAGAGATTGGCGAGAACATGTATGCAGGCGGTCTTGCTGGTTGCAATACTTTCCAAGGTCAAGCTATGGTCGATCAAGAAAGTGGCGAGTTTAAAGTCGATAAAATGGCCATGACGATGAAAATGTGCGCAGACAGCAATGCGATGGCAACTGAGCGTGCGGTCGCAAGTACCCTTTCGACTTGGTCAAAAGTAACGCTTAGCAAGGATGAGTTTGAGTTTAAAGGTGATGAGCATACGCTAACATATAAATTAAGTGAGTGGATGAATTAAGTCTATCTGTCACTAATTTATCTTTAGCTGGCAAAGTGCTGCTTAAAGAGTGTTAGCTATATACGAGGATAATATGAATACAGTGGATGTAATGCGAGAGTACAATGAGTTTGAACGAAAGCGCATTAACTCGTTTAATGGTGTAAAGAAAACAGATAGTAATCTGACTAAGTTCGTATCAAATGACCGTCATGGTAGCTATATTTCATTCTTCAGCTTCGACGAAAGCCTCACTGAATCAATAGTTAAAGAGCAACTTGTATACTTTAACAAGCGCAATTTGTGCTTTGAGTGGAAAACGTACAGTACGGATAAACCAAGTAATATCGGCGAAGTATTACTTGCTAATGGTTTTGAAAAAGAAGCCTCCGAATCATTTATGGTTTTGGATCTTTCAAAGGCCATAGCTGAGTCCTTTGATGAATCTCAGATCACAGAGGTTTCTGACAGCACAGGCATTCGTGACGCAATAAGGGTTCAAGAACAAGTTTGGGGTGGAAACTTCGATTGGCAATACAACTACCTAATGAGTCTCAAAGAACATTCTCCAGATTCAGTGTCCATTTATGTAGTGTATGTCAACGATCAACCCGTCACTTCTGCTTGGTTAACATTTAATGGAAGCAGTCCATTTGCTGGTATTTGGGGCGGAAGCACAATCGAAGAATTTCGGGGTAATGGTTATTATAGTTTGCTACTCAATAAGCGTATTGCTGAAGCAAAATCGAAAGGAGTTAAATATCTTATAATCGATGCCTCAGATATGAGTAAACCAATCGTATCAAAGCGTGGTTTTGAAGTCGTAGCGACAACTGCGGGGTACACTTCACCAAATAGCTAACAAGCTGTTCAAGAAAGTTTCGCAACGCGTGGCATTTTCACTACCCTAGTAATTTTATAAGGAACTACCAGTTTAACCAATTGTTTTATATAGTTATTTGTTTTTAATAATTGTTTTATATAGTTATTTGTTTTTAATAATTGCAGTATTTTCTCAAGAATGGAGAAATCCTACAGCTTCGTTATCACCTAAGAGGGAACAATGGAACTTAGAGCATTTGAAAAGGAAGATCATGACTTGCTTATCGGTTGGATCGACTCGGATAAATTGAATTATCAATGGGGTGGTCCAAATTATGAGTTTCCATTGGATTCAGTGCAAATTTCTAAACACTGTTCTCAAGCGCAAGTGTTTCCCTTTATCTTCGTTGTTTCAGGTCAGAGCGCTGGCTATGTTGAACTATTCAAAGTTTCAGCGTCACATTTTAGAATTTGCCGCGTATTTGTTTCAGAAAACTTTCGCGGAAAGAGTATTTCAAAACGCATGCTTGGTCAGTTAGTTGAATTAGCAAAAGAAAAATATAGCGCTAGCTTACTATCATTGGCTGTATTTGAACGGAACATAGTTGCGAGAAATTGCTATGAGTCTCTTGGTTTTACCGTGACATCGCGTGAAAATGGCTCTCGCTCTTTCGACGGTGAGGTTTGGGATCTTTTACGTATGGAAAAACGGTTATAACAAGATAATTGGGTGATGCAGAATACTCGTTTGAGATTTAACCTCGCTAACAAGCATTGCGACCTAATGTTCGAAATTCTGATAGTGTCGAGGTATAGCTCTCAAATTAAATTATAAATTTGACGCTAGTTTAGAATCAGCATTGTTGGTTATGTTATTGCCTATAATTAGATATTACGATAGCCTGCAAGTTAAGCAGCAAAATGCTGTATAGAGCGTTAGTTGCTCGGCAATACTATCAGTTTGCAGGGAATTTTTGTTTCTGATGTAAAACTCGCATTATTCGAATGATATCGCCTTGTACCGAGTAGGAAACGATCATTGAAACCTCAGGAATAATGAGTAATCGTCCTCGAATGCCATCACGCTTTACTCCCATAAGAGGTTGCTCTAATAAAGATTCGACTCTCGTTTCAATGAGGTCATCTGCTTTTTCAGCAGCGTCAGGATTGAAGTCATAAAGAAATTCGAAGATTTTTTCACGATCGTTAAGGGACTCTTCTTCCCACTGAATCATAGCTTGCCTCGATTGCGTATTTTAGCTTTACGCTCTGCCATTCGAGATTTAGCTGAGTCATGGTTAGTAAAAACAGATTGACCCGAGTCAAATTTATCAAAAGCAATGTTTACTTGTTCTGTTAACCATGAGTCATGAGATAAAGTTTTTCTTTGCATGTCAGCGAGTTGTTCAGTTAATTCACGGCATGCGTCACTTAGGGTTCTACCTTGGCTTTCAGCCATTTGTTGAGCAAGGCGTTTAGTTTCTTCATCGATTCTAAATTGAATTCTAGTGTCCATGATATGCTCCATATTCGGCGTGTGTACAAATGTTAGCACTAGATTTAAAGTTGAGCAACAAACAGAAGATTTATCAGCTTCGGCTAAGATTTCTTACGTAAATACGCGCTCATACTAGGAGCATTATTCTGTTGATTGGGATTGGTGCGTTAGTTCTGATGATAGACTTCACAGCATGCCGAGAAAAATCTCCTAACAAGGCGTTAGCACTCAAGGAGGAAAGTAAGTGTTTATAGCAGTCTATGAGTTTGAAATAAAGGATGGGATGGAAGCGCCATTTCGAGAAGCATGGCTCGAAGTCACAAAGATAATTTATCAAAAGTGCGGTAGTTTTGGCTCAAGACTTCACACATCAGATAAGCCAAATGTTTTAGTGGGTTACGCACAGTGGCCGAGTCGAGAGCAATGGGAAAAAGATCATAATTTAACTGGTGAACTGTACGACAAAGCTCGCGAAGAAATGCGAAATTGCCTAGTACAATCGAGAACAGTTTATCAATTAGAAGTTAGCGATGATTATCTACAAACCTCTCAAGCGCCAGAGTGCTAACCAACTGCTCAAGGGGATTCGCAAGTCTGGCATCTGCGGTTTACATTAAATTCAGTGATTATAGTGTTAAGCGGTGAATAGGTTTGTTGTTCACCGTTTAAGCAAGCGTTATATTTTTAATCGATTTCAGGGTTAGAATCATGGATGAACGAAGTAAGTCATATTTAGAACAATACCTTAGTTCCTTGCCCGATGACGTGGCAGTAAAGTACACCTCATTCAGCGCAGATTACTTTTGTGCTGACGAATACAATGTAAATACTTGTGCAGATCTAATATTGAAAGGTGAAAAGACCGCTACATGTAGTCTTGATATCTGGTATAGCGAGCAAGGTGAAACAATGCCAAAAGTAGGACATCTAATGGTCGTAACGAATTGGAACGGTGAACCTGTTTGTATTGTCGAAATAACATCGGTTAGTAAGTGCAAATACAACGAAGTTACAGCAGAATTTGCCGCATCAGAGGGTGAAGGCGATAAGACACTGAGTTGGTGGAAAAAAGCGCATTGGGATTTCTTTTCAAAAGAGTGTGAAACACTCAATATAAGCCCATCAGAAGATATGCTACTCGTATTAGAGCACTTCAAAACGGTATATTCAGCAAAAATATAACCAGCATTTAACCCTGAACGCCCATAGCTACAGTAATTTACAGTAAGTTAGCTGCTTACTGTGTTTTTAATTAGGTAAGTTTATTCGCATCTTAATTCGCCGGTTAGGTGCTGAAGATTTAAATGTGTTCTTAGTAGCAGAAAAAGCAGAATCAGTTTTAGCTCGAGGAGACTATAAACTCATACCTGACTAGACGATAGAAAAGGATATCATCAAGGGTTAACTTACAATTACAATGTATAAGCTTTCAAATGGAGTGTATAGAGTGGAATTAGACATATTCGTCGTTGATGCGTTTACCGATCAACAATTTAAAGGCAACTCAGCAGCAGTGATTCCCTTGCAAGAATGGTTGCCCGATGCGCTAATGCAAAATATAGCCGCTGAAAATAACTTATCAGAAACAGCCTATATAAAACATATCAGTGCTAACCAGTATGAAATTCGCTGGTTCTCCCCTCTCACTGAAATTGATTTTTGTGGTCATGCAACGTTAGCCTCAGCTTATGTATTGTTTCATCATTTTGCTGTTGAAGAACAAATTGAGTTCATCACTCAAGAAGTTGGCAATTTAAAAGTCATACACAATACGCAAAATGAAATTGAAATGACCTTTCCCAACCAAAAACCAACGCCTGTGAGCGATATCCCGACACAAATTTTAGATGGACTCTCCCACACGCCAGTTGAGGTTCTCAAAAACAGGCAAGCCTACTTTGCTGTCTTTGCGTGCGAAGAAGAAGTGTTAAAGGTTACGTATGACTCAGCGCAATTAAAACAACTTTCTCCGCTAGATCTTGTCGTCACAGCGCAATCGAATCACTATGATTTTGTCTCACGTTATTTTTGGCCCGCAAACGGCGGCGATGAAGATCCCGTAACAGGTTCGATTCATGCTGGTTTAGCGCCCTATTGGGCTGATAAATTAGGCAAGGCTGATTTACTTGCTTATCAAGCTTCTAAACGAGGTGGCGTCATCAAGTGTTGTGTTTTAGGCGAGAAGATTGTTATTTCAGGCCAAGGCGTTCTGTATTTAAAAGGCAAAATCAACGTCTAGGAAAATAGCATGACGAATTTTAAAGCTCATCACACCTACTTTGACCTCTCTTTTGAAAAGCTGTCTGGTTTGGCGAAGGCATATCAAGATATCGAATTTGAAGAATGCCAATTCATTGATTGTGATTTCTCCGGGGTTAAATTTCATCAATGTAAATTTATCAACTGCGAGTTTAAAAGCTGTAACTTAAGCTTGACTGACTTTTCAAATACTAGGCTCTTTGAAATAAGCTTTCAAGACAGCAAATTAGTCGGCATTGATTGGACCAAAGCCGATTGGCCTGTCTATCACTCAGATTTTGAGCTGAGCTTTTTGCGCTGCATTTTAAATGATGCTTCTTTTTTTGGGCTCACCCTCAATGAGTTAGTTTTTGAAGAATGTAAATTGCACGATGTTGATTTTCGTAAAGGAAACTTTGCGCACTCAAGCATGACTGAGTGTGACTTTACGCATAGTTTATTTATGCGCACTAATTTGCAAGGTGTTGATTTTAGAGATTCAACAGCTTATAGCATTGACGTTTTAGAAAATAATATTAAACAGGCCAAGTTCTCAAGATATGAAGCGTTAAGCTTGCTTGAAAGCTTAGGAATTGAATTAGTTGATTAAGGACGAAGTCTTGGAGCCCATATTGAAGATCGATTTAATAAAAGAAACTGAGCTAAGCCAAGCTGCCGCGATTCATCAGAGCGTGTTTGCGCGCCAAAAAAATTCGCTGCAATGGTTAGCGTCAAGCTTTCATGCCTTTCCGCGCTATCTATTATTTGTAGCGAAAATAGATGAGCAAGTGGTTGGATATATCAGTTGGGCGCAAAAAAGTGGTTTTCGTGATGAAACCGTGATGGAGCTTGAGCAACTCGCAGTGATGTCTGCGCATCAAGGCCAAGGCATTGGCCGCGCCCTTATCTCCCAAAGCTTGCCATTAATCAAACAACAACTCGCCAAACAAGGCTCAGTATTAAAACATATTATGGTGACCACAAGAGCAGATAACCATGCCCAAGCCTTATACAAATCCACCCTTGGGGCTGAAGTTGAAGCTGTGATCGCCAATCTATATTCAGCGGATGAGGTCTTGATGATTGCGCGAAATATTCCCTAGCGAAACATAAGAAGCCAAAGTATAAAAAGGCAAACCGCAATTGTCACTGCAACTTGCCCGATTATTTTGTGTGAAAGGAAGAATTAGTAAAAATTAAGCATAACGGTGACGCACATTGTCCGCCGCTTTCACCATGTTCACCAAGGCTGCTTTGGTTTCTTCCCAACCGCGCGTCTTTAACCCACAATCAGGATTCACCCATAAACGCTCAATTGGGATAAGCGCAATCGCCCTTCAACTGCGCTTGATTTTTATCTTGCCAGTAAGCTTCCAATGCAAATTTAAGTTCACGTGCTTGACCGATTCTTGGGTAGCCTAAAATGTGTGCTTTCGTCATGGTTAATTCCTTCTTCCTGATCTCAAGTTGATTGATTAGCTGGTTAAACTGATAGCTTTACTCATTTAGCCATCTAGATGTTTATCTTGTATTTTTATATTCAAGTGAAAGCGGTGAAAAAACAATCAAACTTCTTTAGAGGTGAGAATGAAAAAAATTCAAGACGTAATCCTTGGCTTTTATTCGCATTTTTTGTTAACTTGGATATTTAGACATCTAAACGGCTAGATTGCAAAGGAAGCATAATGATCGAAATAAAGCATTTACAGACTCTCTCTTGTTTGGCGCAAACCAATTCATTAGCGGCAACCGCTACCGCAAGGCATATGACGCAATCGGCTTTATCTCATCAAATTAAGGAGCTTGAGCAGCGCATTGGGCAGCCCTTGTTTTACCGAAAAACTCGACCCGTGCACTTTACGCCGCAAGGTGAATTGTTATTAGCCTTAGCGCAAAAAGTCCTTCCTGAGCTTGAACAAGCCGAGAGCCAATTACTTAACTTGGTCAAAGGTGAGCATGGCGGGCGTTTGAATTTAAGCATGGATTGTCACGCCTGCTTGCAATGGATTATGCCGGCTCTAAAAAGTTATCAAAGATCATGGCCAGATGTGGATTTGGACTTTATTTCAGGCTTTGATTTTGAGCCTTTGCCTGCGCTATTAAATGGTCAGCTTGATTTGGTCATCACCTCTGACATCGAGCCTAGAAATGAGGTTTATTACACGCCTTTGTTTGATTTTGAAATGCGCCTGATCACAGCCAATGATCATCCCCTTGCAAGTAAGCAAAGCATTGACGCAAAGGATTTAGCCGATCAAACCTTGCTCACCTACCCCGTTCCCAAAGCGCGTTTAGACATAGTGAATTACTTTTTAGCCCCAGCCAATGTACAGCCTAAAAAATGGCGTCAAGTGGATAACACTTTGCTACTCGTGCAAATGACGGGCGCAGGTTTTGGTGTGGCGACGATTCCAAGTTGGGCGGTGTATGAATTTAATCGCCAAGATTTATTAGCAAACTTAAGCTTAGGGGATGGTTTGTGGCGCAGGCTCTATGCGGCGGTGCGTGTGGAAGATAAAGACAAACCTTATATTCAGGATTTTTTCAAGCAAGCGAAGCACTATTGTGAGACTAGCCTTCAGGGGATCAAGGCAATTTCTCCGCGTGGATAACGGCAAGTGCACGAAACCATGTGCTCATGCAAAACGGGAAGTGAATTGATGAGCACATTGGCGTGATTGAGTATTAGCGGTTTAAATATAAATGGCTTTGGCTTGATGTTTATTTGGGCTTAAATTGGTTGGTTAATGGATCATAAGCAAAGCCAAGTTGATTCATTTTATCTTGCAAGGTATCTGTCTGCATTTCGTAGACTTTGGACAATTCATCTAGGCTGCCACACTCTAGGCGCAGCTTTTCATTGACGAT
The DNA here is from genome assembly GCF_058545285.1 of Vibrio sp. KMM 9700. NCBI lineage: Bacteria > Pseudomonadati > Pseudomonadota > Gammaproteobacteria > Vibrionales > Vibrionaceae > Vibrio > Vibrio sp. KMM 9700. Next base: position 425,090 of record NZ_CM178589.1, read on the forward strand.
GCCAAATAGAATGGCAGGATCCATATGTTGGACATGACTTAAATCCATAGTGACTATCCTTTTGTATTGTTGCGATGCCTATAGTTGATGTTGCTTAATACCATGGAACAAAGATTACTTGCACAGGGATGTGCAAGTGTATAGCGACCAAGGATGGCTCGAGCGTCTTTGTGTATTGGTATAAGCAGCAGCAACTTTCCACATATACATCTAAAAGGATAGCGCAAAAATCAAGCTATGTATGTGAATTTAGAGTTAGACTCCGATAAGGATCGCAAGATTTGTTAGCGCCGTATAGCTAATTAAAAGGCTCGCCAGCACTGGCCAAACGACAGGTTTTTGACGCGTAAACAAATGCCATACCCAGAGCACAATCGACACCAATAAAGCGCCTAAATTGACCAAAATGCCTGGCACTAGCATCTCAAGCATTTTCGGCTCAAGTTGCATACCTTTCACTAACACCACCACAGCAATCGCCATTGTTGCCAATACGCCAATCACAGGCAATAAAGTATGAAATGCTTGCAAGCGCGTACGACCCGCAATTAAGAGCACATGCGCAAGACCTGCGCCAAGCAAGCAAAAGACCCCAAGCATAAAGAAACTAAACAAAGCGCCCATATTCAAACTTAAGTAAATGCAGCAACCTACAGCAATCAAAAGTGCGAGATAAAGTAGCCATTCTGGGCCTGTATCTGTCGTTTTGCCTTTTTTGCCTAAACGCACTTGGCTGTAAAAAGCCAGTAAACACACGCCAGTGAGCGCGATTGGCCAAAAGGTCAAGCCTGCGACTAGTCCTAAAATCCCAAGGTTTAACAGCTGCTTATAAATGCGCCCTCTTTGTCCTGGGCAAATATCGCCTTTTTTAAGGATAATCACTAAGGTAAGTAATGCGCCCAAAATAGCGGGAAGTAAACTCAAAGATAAAATGCTAAACATGGATTGCCTTGTAAGGTGTCGGTCAAGTAAAGGAGCAGAGTCTAGCAAAAACTTAGCCTAAGCTCCAAATACAGTTAGAGATTCTCAAAATGTTTTTTTAAGCGATCGGCGTTTCTTTGGCTACTTTTAAAGAAAAAGTCATAGATATCACCGACCACAGGAATACTGCCGGCAAGCCAGTCAAAGACAACCGTAAACAGCATTTTTATAATTAAGCCAGTGGGCGCTTTTAAACGCGCGGCTTGATAAACCAAATACAGTTGCGGCATTAAACTGACCGTATCCCCTGCGACAGGCAATAAACCAATTAATGCATCCAAACCAAACTTAAAATTGGTTCCTGGGATCTTAAATTTGCCATCCATCCATTTGGCGATTCGCTCAACTTTTGCCATTCTTCTAGTAAAATCTGTATCTTGCATTCTATTCATCCTTTATTGAGCCTAAGAAAATCCAATTTTATTATTTAAAAAGGTTCAAACCCCTTTCAACGCAAGGGATTTAGCTTATTTCGGTTTTTAAAATCTTGCACACTATTATTAGCTATCTGCTAAAATACAGTGTAAACTTTCGCCCAAATCAAGCAAGTGCCTTGTTTTCTGCTTCATCTATATTTATTCCTTCAAGTGAGCCTTATGTCTTTTACCCAAAAACTCCAAGATCAAGTAACCAAAATCTTTGATTACCAACCCTATTGGGCGCAATGTTATGGTGTTGCACCATTTTTGCCGACCTCGCGTAAAGAAATGGACGCTCTAGGGTGGGATTCTTGCGATGTTGTATTGGTGACAGGTGACGCTTATGTGGATCATCCAAGCTTTGGCATGGCGATCATTGGCCGTCTTTTAGAAGCGCAAGGCTTTCGCGTCGGGATCATTGCCCAGCCAAAATGGGACAATAAAAATGACTTTATGAAGCTCGGCAAGCCCAATTTATTTTTTGGGATCACCGCGGGCAACATGGACTCGATGATCAACCGCTATACGTCGGATCGCAAATTGCGTCACGATGATGCTTATACACCAAATAATGAAGGTGGTAAACGCCCAGATCGTGCTGTTTTAGTTTATTCGCAGCGCTGCCGTGAAGCCTTTAAAGAAGTGCCGATTGTATTAGGTGGCATTGAGTCAAGTTTGCGCCGTATTGCACATTATGATTATTGGTCAGATAAAATTCGTCGTTCGGTTTTATTTGATGCCAAAGCAGATATTTTACTTTTCGGTAACGCTGAGCGTGCACTGGTTGAAGTGGCGCACCGCATTGCCAACCAAGAGCCTCTTGAAAACATGACACGTATTCGCGGCACCGCGGTTAACCTAGCGCAAGTGCCTGACGGCTATACAGTTGTGGACTCGTCACGGATCGAAAAGCCAGGCAAGCCTTTTGTGGCGCAAAACCCGTATCAAACCGAAGAAAACTGCCAAGAAAACGAAGCTGCAGAAAAAGCTAGCGTACAAGTGGCGCAGCCAATTCATGTGCGTCCATCTCGCCATGACGCAGCCAATACTGCTGTGCGTTTGCCTTCTTTTGAAAAACTACGCAACGATAGAATTTTATATGCGCATGCTAGTCGCGTGATGCATCTTGAAACTAACCCATATTCTGGGCGTGCTTTGGTGCAAAAACATGGCGACCGTGAGCTTTGGGTGAACCAAGCGCCGATTCCATTGACCACAGAAGAAATGGACTATGTGTTTGATTTACCGTATGCACGTGTGCCGCACCCTAGCTATGGCAAAGCAAAGATACCAGCGTATGAGATGATCAAAACCTCGGTCAACATTATGCGCGGCTGCTTTGGCGGCTGCTCTTTTTGCTCTATTACTGAGCACGAAGGCCGTATTATTCAAAACCGTTCGCAAGCGTCTATCTTAAACGAGCTTGAACAAATTCGTGACAAAGTCCCAGGTTTTACTGGCACAATCTCAGATCTTGGCGGCCCAACCGCGAATATGTATCGCCTTGGCTGCTCAGATCCAAAAGCTGAAGCAAACTGCCGTCGTCCATCTTGCGTCTTCCCCGGCATTTGTAACAAGCTTAATACAGATCACCAGCATACCATCGACTTATACCGCGCAGCGCGTCAAGTCAAAGGCGTTAAAAAGGTCATGATTGCATCGGGCGTGCGTTATGATTTGGCAATTGAATCCCCAGAATATGTGAAAGAGCTCGTGACTCACCATGTCGGCGGCTATCTAAAAATTGCCCCTGAGCACACTGAAAAAGCCCCGCTTGATAAAATGATGAAGCCGGGCATGGGCACTTATGACAAATTCAAAGAAATGTTTGAGAAATACTCAAAAGATGCAGGTAAAAAGCAGTATTTGATCCCATATTTCATTTCAGCCCACCCAGGCACTGAAGATGAAGATATGCTTAACCTCGCGCTTTGGCTTAAAGCCAATGATTTTGAGTGCGATCAGGTGCAAAACTTCTACCCATCGCCTATGTGTAACGCCACGGCAATGTATCACTCAGAAACCAACCCACTCAAACGCGTGAAATACAAACAGCGTGAAGATGTGCCGGTAGCCAAAGGTGAACGTGCGCGCCGCTTACATAAATCCCTGTTGCGTTATCATGATCCAGCCAACTGGCCGATCATCCGTGAAGCTTTAATTAGCATGGGTAAAAAGCATTTAATTGGCGATAAGCCACATTGTTTAGTGCCTGAAGAAGACATTGATGCACTGACCCCAGCGCAACGCCGCAAGTCAGGTCGTCATGGCGCAAACCGCTTTGGGCAACAAAAAAATGGTACAGGACAAGGCAAGCGTCAATCCTCGCCAAGAGGCTCAAACCAAAAGCAATCCGGCCAAAAGCAAAAGTTTGCTACCAAGCATACTGAGTTTACAGCTAAAAATGGTTCAGGCCAGCCAGATGTGCGCAAAGAAAAGCCGCAAAATGGCAAAAAGCCAAGCGGTGCAAGCCGTGGCCAAAAAGCGAGCCAAAACGGCCAGCCAAATAAGCCTGCTCAAAACAAAAAGCCAAATGGACGCAGACAGCCTAACTTGTCACGCTAGCTTTAAGCTTATCTCTTAATAAAACCACTATGAATGCCGCTTATAACCTAAGTGGCATTTATTTTTTCTCGCATATAACCCTGTTTAAGTATATCCTCAAAGAGTAAAAAGCTTCGCTAACTTATTATTTTCATTAAAATAAGGATATATGATGAACACATATCTACACAAAAGTTTAAAGCCACTACTTTGTGCATCTCTTGTTGCCGCAAGCTTCTCAAGCTTTGCCGCCGATCCCCTGCCATCGTGGAATGATGGCGCAGCTAAAACCTCTATCATCGAATTTGTTGAAAAAACCACTGACAAAGACTCTTCTGACTTTATTCCTATTCCAAGCCGTATCGCAACCTTTGATAACGATGGCACCCTTTGGTCAGAAAAACCTGCTTACTTCCAACTTCTGTTTGCGATTGACCAAATCAAAAAAACGGCTGATCAGCATCCAGAATGGAAAACCACTGAACCTTTTGCGTCAATCTTAAAAGATGACCTAAAAGGCGCACTTGCTGGTGGTGAAGAAGCACTGTTTAAAATTGTCTATGCGACACATTCAAACATCAGCCAAGAAGACTTCCAACAAAATGTGAAAGATTGGATTAAAACGGCCAAGCATCCAACCACAGGTCGTCTCTATTCTCAAATGATCTATCAACCTATGTTAGAGCTATTAGATTATTTGCGTGATAACGACTACAAAACCTTCATCGTGTCAGGTGGCGGGATCGACTTTATGCGCGCCTTTACTGAAGAAGTATATGGCATCCCACCTGAACAAGTTGTCGGCAGTCGCATTCAAACGAGTATCATAGAAAAAGATGGTAAGCTCGTGGTGAATCGCGATCCTAAGCTTAGTTTTATCGACGACAAAATTGAAAAAGTAACAGGCATCCACCAACATATTGGTCGCCGCCCTGTTGCCGCGTTTGGTAATTCAGATGGTGACTTGCAAATGCTCCAATACACCACTCAAGGTGATGGCGCGCGCTTTGGATTATATGTGCATCACACCGACGCTGAGCGTGAATGGGCGTATGATAAAGACTCTGATGTTGGCGCATTAGAAGAAGGCCTAGTTGAAGCGAAGAAGAATGGTTGGACAGTTGTGGATATGAAACAAGACTGGAAGGTTATTTATCCGCAGCTAAATAAATAATAATAATCATTATACTTCACAGATATTTCCATCTTCAAAATAACTTAAATAAAACTTAATTATTTAAGTCTACAATCAAGCACTGAGTGGATTTTTAATATTTTACAACCAAATGTTAACAAATCCACTTAAGTGCTAAATCTTTGTTGAAAAAAGACTTTCCTACTTATTGATCAATATCAGTTAAACGGCTTGTGTAAGTTAGTTTTTGTCAAAATCATTTGATTTGATATTGTGATTCAATCCAAACCCCCTATAATAATATGGCATATTAATTATTACCTAGCTTTCAAATCTAGTATTTATATGTTTTGTGCATTACCTATAATAAAGTGGAATCTATTTCGGAGAATCTATGAAGCTCAAGAATAAAAGCGCAATGAAAAAGCTAACGCTAAATGCGTGTACACTAGCTTTAGGCGCAGCATCTGTTGCAGCGCACGCTGCAGATAAACCAAACATCGTTGTTATCTTTGGTGATGATATTGGTTACTGGAACCTTAGCACATACAGCGAAGGCATGATGGGTTATAAAACACCTAACATCGATCGTATCGCAAACGAAGGTGCTAAATTCACTGACTATTATGCACAACAAAGCTCAACCGCTGGTCGTTCTGCATTCATCACAGGTCAAATGCCAAAACGTACAGGTCTATCTAAAGTAGGTGTACCTGGCGCACCATTTGGTATCAGTGAAAAAGATCCAACAATGGCTGTAATGCTTAAAGATCTTGGTTATGCAACAGGTCAATTTGGTAAAAACCACTTAGGTGACCGTGACGAATATCTACCGACTAACCACGGTTTTGATGAATTCTTTGGTAACCTTTATCACCTAAATGCTGAAGAGCAACCAGAAAACGTTGACTGGCCAAAAGATCCTGAATTTACTAAGAAATTCGGCCCTCGTGGTGTTATCAAATCAACAGCAGACGGCAAAGTTGAGGATACAGGTCCTCTAACTCGTAAGCGTATGGAAACTGTTGATAACGAATTCCTTGGCGCAGCATTTGACTTCATCGATCGTGAAGTGAAAGCTGACAAACCTTTCTTCACTTGGATCAACACAACACGTATGCATAACAAAACGCATATCGCTGACAAGTGGAAAGGCAAAACTGGTCTAGGTGATTACGCTGACGGCATGATCGAGCATGATGATCAAGTTAAACGTATTCTTGATAAACTAGACGAACTAAAAATTGCTGACAACACAATCGTTCTTTACACCACAGATAACGGTCCTATGATCATGTCTTGGCCGGATGCGGGTATGACACCATTCCGCTCTGAGAAGAACACTGGTTGGGAAGGCGGTTTCCGCGTTCCAGCTATGATCCGCTGGCCTGGACACATCAAACCAGGAACAGTTATCAACGACATCGTTGCGGGTGAAGACTGGTTCCCTACACTTCTAGCAGCAGCTGGTAACACAACTGTTAAAGAAGACCTACTTAAAGGCACAACTGCTCAAGGTAAAGAATATAAAGTTCACCTAGACGGTTATAACATGCTTCCTCTTCTAACTGGTGAGACAGATAAAGGTCCTCGTGACGAATTCTTCTACTGGTCTGATGATGGTGACCTACTTGCAATGCGTAAAGGTCGTTGGAAATTCCACTTCGCGATCCAAGAGCACGAAACAGGTTGGGATGTTTGGGAACGTCCGTTCACTAAACTACGTGTGCCTAAACTATTTGACCTGAAAATGGACCCATTCGAGCGTGGCGACACGTCTGACTTCTATGGTCCATGGCAGTATGAGCGTCAATTCCTACTTTCAGGTATTGCTGCGCCAGAAGCGATGAAGATGATTCAAACATTCAAGGATTTCCCACCTCGAATGGAACCAGCAAGCTTTACTGTTGAAGTAAAATAAGATTAGGTTAATATAAGCCTTAATAAGTGGTGTGTAGTACAATCTTTTTAGGTTGCCTATGCACCATTTTTTTAAATTATTAATTCTCTACAAATATATGAGTGCCTCATGAAAAAAGTCCACGCAAACGAAACGACCCTTCTTGATATTGTGCCGCTTGCAACTGCTGAAAAAGATCTTAGCGATAACCCTGCATATACGCGCCGTTTTCATGTGATGGCAAAGCCTGGCGGCTCAAAATGTAACATTGATTGTCAATATTGTTTTTACCTGCACAAAGAAAACCTCTTACACCAGCCAAAGCAGCCGAAAATGGATGATGAAACGCTGGAAAACTTCATTAAGAGCTATATTGAGAATCAAGACGGTGAAGAAATCACCTTCTCATGGCAAGGCGGCGAACCGACGTTACTTGGCCTTGACTATTTCAAAAAGATTGTCGAGCTTGAGAAAAAACACCAACCTGCAAATGTAAAAATCAATAATGACTTGCAAACCAACGGCATCCTTTTAAATGACGAATGGTGCGAGTTCTTAAAAGAAAACAATTTCTTAGTTGGTCTATCGATCGACGGTCCGGCGCATCTGCATGATAAATATCGCGTCACCCGTAGTGGCAAACCAACCCACCACCTTGTAATGGCTGCAGCTGAGCGTCTTAAAAAATACGGCGTCAGCTTTAACGCTCTCGCTGTAATTAACCGCTATAACGCGAAATATCCACTTGAAGTTTATCGCTTTTTAACCCAAGAGTTAGGCGCAACGTATATCCAGTTCACCCCATGTGTGGAGCCTTCTGAGTTTAAAACCACAGCGCCACAATTTTGGAATGACAGCATGTTGCCAAAACGTGGCGAGGACTTAGCTAAACCTGGCCACCCTATGTCTGTGGTAACCGATTGGTCGGTTGACCCTGATGAATGGGGTGACTTCCTAATTGCTGTGTTTGAAGAGTGGATTAACAACGACTTAGGCCGCGTCTTGGTCAACTTATTTGAAACAGCTGTTGCCCAAACTATGGGTTACCCATCACAGCTTTGCGTGACCGCTGAGTTTTGTGGCAAGGGCCTTGCGATGGAACATGATGGCGAAATTTACTCGTGCGATCACTATGTTTACCCTGAATATAAACTGGGCAACATCAACAAAGACAAGCTCAATCACTTAGTTTTCTCGACCCGTCAAGAAGCCTTTGGGATGTCAAAACGTGACAGCTTGCCAGAGCATTGCCTAAAATGTGATCACTTAAAACTTTGCTGGGGCGAGTGTCCGAAAAACCGTTTGATCCGCACCCCAGATGGTGAAGTTGGCCTCAACTATTTATGTGTTGGCCTGCATAAGTTTTATACCTATGCCTCGCCAATTTTAGTCGGCCTTGCGACCTTGCTTAAACGCCAAGGTAATTAAGCAAGGATAGACTTAAATAAAGCAAAGAGCCCTGCGCCTTTGCTTTTTTTTGATTCATTTTTGCATTGTAATATTTCTGAAATAAAACTTTCATAGTTATCAATCAAACATAAAATAGCAGCAGATTAAATTAGCGCTTAATGATTATGGTTGAAATAACCCAGAAATCCCTTGAATTAAAGAGCTAATCTCTTAATATTAAAATACTTATTGCTCCCATGAGAGGAAATCACATTGAACCAGACGCAAGAAACCATCAACCAACTGCTTACTATCATTGATCAATCTGTTGTGGGCCAATCTCATGTGGCTAAATCGATTGTGATTGGCCTTCTCACCAATGGTCACGTTCTCCTTGAAGGCTTACCTGGCACTGCAAAAACCCGTTCAGTCAAAGCCCTTGCCAATGCAATGCAAACCAGCTTTGGACGTGTTCAGTTCACTCCTGATTTGCTTCCATCTGATATTACCGGCACCGAAGTTTACCAAGAAGTCGATGGCAAGCCGCTGCTTACTTTCCAAGGTGGCCCAATTTTCAACAATATTCTACTAGCTGATGAAATCAACCGTGCACCAGCTAAAGTGCAGGCAGCCCTGCTTGAAGCTATGGCTGAAGGCACAGTCACAGTCGGCGACTCTAGCCGTGAACTGCCTGTTCCATTTATGGTCCTTGCGACTCAAAACCCGATTGAGCAAGAAGGGACTTACCCGCTGCCAGAAGCGCAAGTTGACCGCTTCATGCTCAAAGTAATTGTGGATTACCCAACCGATGAGGCTGAGCTCGATATCATCCGCTTAGTGCGCTCAGAAGAAAACACGGAAGAGATGAAAGCGAAACAAGACAGCATCGAGAAAATCGATCCAAGTGTGGTGCTGCAAGCGCGTCGTGAAATCACCCAGATTCATGTCTCTGAAGTAGTTGAGCAATATATCGTTGCACTCGTGATGGCAACCCGTCACCCTGAGCGTTACCCTGATTCAGATCTTGCTAATTGGATTGAAGTTGGCTCAAGCCCACGTGCGTCAATTGCGATTGATAAATGTGCCCGCGCCAATGCTTGGCTTTCTGGCCGTGATCATGTGAAACCTGATGATGTGCGTGAAATTGCAATGTCTGTGCTCGGTCACCGTTTAAACTTAAGCTATAACGCCCTTGCCAATGGTGTAACCCACCAAGATGTGGTGAATCAATTACTTGATCACGTTGTGATCGGCTAAGCCCTTCTTGGTTCACCCTGTTAAGTGAGGCAGATATGGCTCAATCAAAATCAAATCAAGACACACGCGTGCATTGTCAGTATGAGCAACTTGTTAGCTTAAAAACTAAAGCCAACAAACAAGGCTTACCTAGCCTCAAAGCACAAAGTTTGCTATCCGGTCGCCATGCATCGCGTTTTCGTGGTCGCGGCTTAAACTTTGAGGAGCTGCGCCACTACCAACAAGGCGATGATATTCGCAACCTTGACTGGAAAGTGACTATGCGTACTGGCAAGCCGCATGTGCGCGCTTACACCGAAGAAAAAGATCACAATGTGCTTTTGTGCGTCGATCAACGCTGCAATATGTTTTTCGCCTCACAAGACACGATGAAATCTGTGGTTGCCGCTGAGCTTGCAGCGTTAATCGGGTGGACAGTGCTCAAACAAGGAGATCGCGTTGGTTTTGCCCTTTTCAATAATACTGAGTTTATCCACACCAAAGCCAAACGCTCACAGGGCGATCTTTTGGTGAATTTACAAAAGCTGGCGCATCTAAACCAAGCCTTATCTAGCGATATATCGCCCAACACGACTCAAGATCTGGATAATTTGCTTGATAAAATCATGGCGACACGACCTAAAAATGCCATGATTATCTTAATTAGTGATTTCTTTTTATTAGATGATGACGGGATTGAAAAAATCAAATACCTACAGCAACACAATAATGTGCTTTCGGTAATGATTAGCGACCCACTTGAAAAATCATTTGATATGGAAGCCGGCGAGCAATGGGTGATAAGCGATGGCATGTATCAATTTAATGTCGATAGCAGCTCGAACATGACAGAAGTCAACCAAGAGCTGAGTGCGCGCTTTTTAGCCAAGCAAGATAAGCTGATTTCACTGATGCACGCCAACCATTTGCCTTTGATTGAGGTGTCAACCGATGGTCAGCATATTCAAGCCCTTGAACGCGCATTAGGAGGCAGAAAATGACCCATTCACTTCCAAGCTCTCCCAATTCATATATCCTCAAAGATATGATTGATGTGGCGATCCCTGATTCAATTTCATGGTGGCCGCAAACCATAGGCTGGAAAATTATTGCGCTGCTGATCTTAGCTTTTGCCGCTTGGACTGGGTATAAAAAAGTCAAACGCTACCTTGCCAATCGCTATCGCCGCGAAGCCTTGCTCGCTCTTGAAGCGATTAAAGATTTACCCGATGCGCAAAAATCACGTGATTTATCTTTTATCACCAATCAAGTGGCGGCCTTTATCTACCCGCAAAGCGCCAAAATGACAGGCTCGACAATGCTTGCTTGTCTGGACGCTCTTTTGCCAAAATCAGCACGCTCTGAGATAAACTTTGATTCAGCGCTTGGTCAAACCTGGCAAGATGATTTGTATCTGCCGGAAGATCAAACCAAATTAACCGCGCAAGATATTCAAAAGCTTGAGCACATGGTTGAGGCTTGGATAAATTTACATATTGAATTTGATCAGCTCAGCAGCCACAAGCCGCTTCAAGCGTTTTCAACCCAACAGCACAGCGAGACCTTGCATGTTTAATTTAAATATCGAGCTTGCTCATCCTTGGTGGCTGATTATTCTTCCGCTGCCATTTATTATTTACTGGTTTATTCCTGCGTATCAAACTCGTCAAACCGCTTTAAAAGTACCATTTTTCCAACCACTTTTAGAAGCTTTAGGCGAAACCCCAACCGAAGGCGCAAGTATTTTACGCCCAACTTGGTGGCAACACTTGATGATCAGCTTCTCTTGGCTGTGCATTGTCTTTGCCCTCACTCAGCCAACCCTTTTAGGCGCGCCGCAAACCCGCGAAGCCTCTGGGCGTGATTTAATGATCATGGTGGATTTATCTGGCTCAATGAATGCGCAAGATTTTACCACCCAAGATGGCAAAAAAATCGATCGCTTAACTGCTGTTAAACAGGTATTAAGTGAGTTTATCGCGCAACGTGAAGGCGATAGATTTGGACTGATTCTATTTGGTGATTCTGCCTTTGTGCAAGCGCCCTTTACGGCTGATCATAAAGCATGGCTTGAGCTATTAGATGAAGCTCAAACTGGCATGGCAGGTCAAAGTACTCACCTTGGTGATGCGATTGGCCTTGGGGTGAAAACCCTCGAAGACAACAGCATCGACACACCAGATAAGCAAAAACTTGCGATTGTACTCACCGATGGTAATGATACTGACAGTTATGTTGCGCCAGTGGATGCCGCCAAAGTCGCACAAGCTAAAGGCGTCAAAATTCATATTATTGCAATGGGCGATCCTGCGACCCAAGGCGAAGAAGCTATGGATATGAACATCATTAATGATATTGCCAAGCAAACTGGCGGTAAGGCATTCCAAGCACTGGATAGAGATGCCCTAGAAGCCGCGTATCAAACCATCAATGAGCTTGAGCCTAGCCTGTATCAAAGCACGACCTACCGCCCTAAGATTTCGCTGCATTACTATTTGATGGCTCTGCTGGTCTTCGTGCATTTATTGGTGTACAGCTTTGCAAGCCGTAATATGTTTAAAAACAAAGCTCGAGAAGGAAACCAAAATGACTGATTTTTCTACTTTTTTGGCAACCTTAGGACAGTTTCACTTTATCCGCCCGTGGTGGTTGTTAATGCTGCTGCCGTTTGCACTACTTTTTTATCGTCGCTGGAAGTTTGATGATAATGGTCTGAAATGGCAAAAACGCTTGCCTGAGCATTTGCGCCGCGCCTTAACTGTTGGTGAAAGTGGTTTGAAAAAACAATTGCCGCTGATTCTGCTCGCAACCATGACACTGCTTGTGATCATCATTTGTTCAGGCCCAACATGGAAAAAGGAAGCCTCACCTTTTGGTGAAGACAAAACGCCACTGATTATCGTGTTAGATAGCAGTGAAACCATGCTGCAAAAAGATTTGCCGCCAAGTCGCTTGGAGCGCAGCAAACAAAAAATTTCTGACTTGCTCTCAATGCGTGATGGCGGTAAAAACGCCTTGATCACCTATGCAGGCAGTGCCCACCTTGCGATGCCACTGACGCAAGATATTGAAGTCTTTAAACCTATGCTGGCAGCAATTAGCCCTGAGGTCTTTCCAGTGCAAGGAAAATCAGCGCAAGCCGCCTTGCCTTTGATTGAAAAGCAACTCACTGATCAAGAAATGCCAGCATCTATTTTGTGGATCACAGACAGCATGACGCCTGCGGATAACCAAGCGATTAGTGATTTTTTTGCTGAGCGTGACGATCAACTGCTCATTCTTGGCGCAGGCGATCTTAATCGCACCAGTGAGATCCCTTTTGATCTGGAATCACTCAAAGATCTTGCCAGTGATGCAAATGCAAGTTTGACCCAAATCAGTGTCGATCAAAGCGATTTGCAGTGGCTATTGTCCAAAATTGCCTTTCATGAGCAAGTTAATCCGAAAAATCAGCAGCCGTGGAAAGATATGGGTTATTACCTGCTCTACCCTGTGGTCTTGATTTATCTATTATGGTTCCGTCGCGGCTGGCTAGTGAAATGGTCTTTGGTTTTAGTCTTGGCGCAGTGGAGCTATTTACCCACGCCAGTTTATGCCAACCCTATCACTACGTCTAAATCTGACGCGGCATTAGCTGAAGAGGCAGCGGCGCAAAACGTTGAGCTCACGCTATGGGATAAAACCAAGCAAGCTTGGATGGATTTATGGCTCACGCCCGATCAGCAAGGCCAGTATTACTTTAACAATGAAGAATACGCCAAAGCTGCGCAGCACTTTGTTGATCCGCTCTGGCGCGGCGTCGCGTTATATTACGCCTCGGATTACAAAAATGCCCAGACAGTGTTTATGCTAAAGCAAGACAAGGTCATGCTATTTAATGCGTCCATGGCGCTTGCCCGTCAACGTGAATATGTCGCAGCGCGCGGCTTGTTACGTAAACTTGCCAAAGACTACCCAGATGATCAAGCGATAGCTAAAAACTTAGCCGAAATCGAGCGTATCATCCAAGAAGCGAATGACTTTAGTGCCAGCCAAACCGATGGTGAAAGTACCTCATTTGAATTGCCAGATGACCAGCCGCAAACCTCAGATGGCGCAGATGAAGAGGTCTCGCAAGAAAAAATGGAAGAAGAAAAGCTTACCGCGGATGATATCATTGGCGATCCGAGTCTTGCAGATAAATGGCTGGAGCGTGTGGAAGCGGATCCTAAACTCTTTATGCGCTCGAAATTTAGCATTCAATATCACCAATCTCAGGAGGCTAAATAATGCGATCAATTTTAATATTTATCCTAGGGTTATTTAGCCTTGCCAGTGTTCACGCTGCAGAGCCAATTGAGTTTAAACTTAAAACCGAGCTTGTGGTGCCACATGAAAGTGAGACGGCAGATAAAAATGCACCGCTTGCGATTGGTCAGCAAGCCCTCCTTGTGCTTGATTTGCAAACCACACGTTGGTTTAGCTCAGGCACTAAGCTTGCGCCAATTTCAGTGCCGAACCTTGTGATCAAACAAACCAACCTGCAAGCAGCAAACTATTCGCAAACCGAAGGCAGCAAAGTTTGGGCGCACCAGCGTTGGGATATTCCGGTTTACCCGCAAGCCTCTGGCAATTATGAAATTCCGCCGGTCGCCGTAGATGTACAAGTGACGACTGAAGATGGCCGCGTGATCAAAAAAACCTTAATGTCAGATGCTGTCAAATTTAGCGCAGCCCTTCCCGATGCGGCGCTGACCAAAGAGACACCTTGGGTGACAAGCGCTGATGTTCAAGTGGATCAAACTTGGTCACAATCTGCCGACTCTATTAAAGTTGGTGATGTGATCACCCGTAAAGTGACGATTAAAGCAGCCGATAGCATGGCAATTTTACTACCGGACATACTCAAAACGTCAAATACCGATCAGATCCGCGTCTATCCTGACCCAAGCCAGCTACAAGACACTTATAACCGTGGCGAATATTTTGCCTCGCGGGTCGAGTCAGAAACCTATTTGGTACAAGATGGCGGCACACTTCAATTGCCTGCGCTTGAGATCTTGGTCTGGGATCCAACCACCCAAAGCCTTGAGACTAAAACCCTTGAAGGCAAAAGCTTTGTTTTAAAACATACCTTTAAATCTTGGATGCGCGATTATTGGCCTTGGCTTGCGCTTGCCGCTAGTGGTGTCATTGGGCTCATTGTGCTTTGGCGTATGACTGTCCTGTACTTTAAAACCCACCCGAAACCGGATTGGTATCTGTTTTATAAGAGCTTAGTTGGACACAAATATAATCGTACGCGCGCTTTGATTTATCAAAAGTTGCGCCGTAAAACGGGTTTACTCAGCCTTGGGAAATATAGTGATGACGATGCTTGGCAGCAAAACTCAGACACAGTGCAGAGCCAAAAGCCAACCAAGCAAGCCTTAAAAGAAACATGGCAAGGTATTCAAGATACCCAAAGTCAAAAGGCATCTAAGTATCAAGCCTTACCGGCACTGCGTCGCTTAGAGAAATAAATCTTAACCAAGTTAAACAATGAAAAGTTTTGGTTAGAAGTATCAATTCTCTTTCGTTGTGCTACGACAAAGCTTGTGCTCATGGGTAGATAAGTGAATAATATAAGTTCGTGAAATGGAGATCTTATATGCGCTTACTACCCTTTGTTGTCTTATGTTTTAGCTTATTTACCCCCCCGCTTTGGGCATCTACTGCTGAGTCTAGCGTGCAAGATGCAGCAGCTAAGGTAGAAGCTGCCAATCAAAACCTCGAAACCGCCTTAAATGAAGTTAAAGATGAACCTTTGCCAGCGCAGATCCAAGCTTTAGCACAAGAAGTTCAGATGCTATTTGAAGATGCGAAGCGCCTGACTGGGGATAATCTAACCATAGTCCAAGTTGCTTGGTATGATAAAAATGGCAAGTTGCGCGAATATCTTGATTCAAAGATCAACGCCAAAATTTCTCCATCTTTAGCTGAAAAAATTAAGCCTTTGCTGGATAAACAGGTTGAATATATCGATTTGGCTTTGAAGAAATCGAAAAATGAAATCGAGAAAATGACGCAGCAAGTCGAAGAAGCAAGCAAAGAGCAGCGTCTGTTATTGCAAATTGGCTTAAATGAAGCGAAAGATTTCGAAGTCATTATGTATCAACAGCAATACCAAAACTATCAGTGGCAAGAAATTTTAGGTGCAGATTTAACTGTCCAGAAGAAAAAACTTGTTTCTGATTTAACCAATTTAGGTAAGTTTACTGCTGCTGCGCTGCACTTTTCACGCCTGCGCCAGCAAACGTTGCAAACTCAGATTGACTCCTTGCCAGCCGATCAAATCGCCCAATTTCAATTGGATTTAATTTATCGTCAGCGCAATATGGACTCAGCGTCCAAACGCTTAAAACGCATCATAGATATTTCTGATCCTATGGGCATTGATACGGTTGATCTTAAAAACCAACTCTTTGCCGCAACCGGTCAATTGACGCATGAATTATTAAACTGGCAAGTCTTTAAGCTCTCTGCGGCCGAATATTTACTTAAGGTTAAGCGCTGGGTAATTAATAACTTACCTACTGTTTTATTTAATATTTTAATATTTTGTAGCTTGATGTTGGTGGTGCGTTTTCTTGCCCGCACAATTCAAAAAGGCATTGGCAACATGGTGACCAACTCACACCTAAAAATGAGTCAATTAATGCAAAATTTTGTCACATCAATGTCGTCAAAGATTATTTATTGTGTCGGACTTTTATTTGCACTGGCACAAATTGGCTTAGACTTAACCCCTGTCCTTGCCGGTATGGGTGTTGCCGGTATCGTGATCGGTTTTGCGCTGCAAGATACTCTCTCCAACTTTGCATCTGGCATGATGCTGCTGATTTATCGCCCATTTGATGTAGGCGACTGGGTATTTGCCGGCGGTGTTGAGGGTAAGGTCAGCAAGGTCAGTCTTGTGAATACAACGATTCGTACCTTCTCTAACGAAGTATTGATTATCCCTAACTCCAAAATTTGGGGCGATGTGATCATCAACCGAACCTATGAACGCGTTCGCCGCGTCGATCTTTTATTTGGCGTCGCTTACTCTGATCCAATCGAGAAAGTTGAGCGTATCTTAAAAGAAGTCGTCGAAGCGGATGAGCGCGTCTTGCGTAGCCCCGAGTATATCATTGCGCTTGACACACTTGGTGATTCATCGGTGAACTTTATCGTCCGCCCTTGGGTGCGCACCGATGATTATATGGACGTGATGCGGGAAATGACGCGTGAGGTCAAGATGCGTTTTGACGCCGAAGGGATCAATATTCCATTCCCACAACAAGATGTTCACTTGCACCTTGCAGATGATTCCAAAGAACTAGTGATTAAGAATAAACAAAGCAGCGCTCAAGAAGCTGGTTAATCCTTTGGTAGATTTCAGCAGCATAATTGGGCGCGCAGATAGTACGCAAGAGGTTCGCTTCTTGGGTACTATCTTGCGTCTTTGCAAGCATTAAAGCATGGCGCTGATAACTTTCGCCGCAGAGTTCAAAATGGACACCTGAAAGTAAATAAGCACCTTTGCCAACCTCTCCTATCACCGCTGCATATTCACCTTCAGGATAGACAGCAATTGCATCAAACTGCGCCTTAGGTTGTGGCACAAAATGTGGCCCACCATGATAATAAATACCCTCTTGTACCCCACTCTTGTACCCTATTGACGCAATCGCTTTTGAACTTGCCAGGCCATTATAGTGCAGACCTTTCGGGCACTTCTCACTCGCCGTCAAATAAGCCAGTGAACCAAACGCAGTGCCGCTAAAAAAACCAAGCTCACGCTGCCCTTTGACTGTATAACCCTCTCCAACAAAATCAATTGCTTGCGCTGCATAATAAGCGCCCGCGCAAATACCAATATAGATATTTCCAGCCTCTATAAATTCACGGATGAGCTTGTTACCACGCCCATTTAATTGCTGACAATAAGGTAGATCAGCGCCACCTGGCATCACAAACAAACCTTGTCCTTGAAGCTCGCCTGCTAAAATTTGCGCGCTGGAAATACGCTTTATATGATATTCAAATTTAGTGCTTAATTTATTCGCAAAGCACTTTATCACTGAATCCACACTTAACTCACTTGCACCAATATCACTATAGATATAAATAAATTTTCTTGGCTTTACCATTTTCCTACAAACCTTGTATCAAATCTTTCATTTGCATAGCTTAATTTAGTAAACCTATAAAGACAACTTTAGTTGACAAGATTTTATTCTCGCCATAAGCTTAGGCTCTTTAATTTGATAGAAATAAGGAAAATTCATGTCAACACTCGCAAATAACACCTCATTATTAACCAGCGCTAAGCAGTGGTTCATTTCACAAAGCCACGCGAGCTTTATCAGCAAAGTTATTTTTGGCTCACTTATGATCGCGCTCTTTGCACAGATTTCTGTACCTATGTACCCTGTGCCAATCACAGGTCAAACCCTTGCGATAACAGTCGTTGGGCTTGCATTGGGGCGTAAAGCTGGCGTAAGCGCTATGTTGTTATATTTGTTTGAAGGTGCGATAGGTTTACCTGTTTTTGCAGGAGGCGCATCAGGATTAGCAACCTTTATGGGGCCGAGCGGTGGTTATTTATATGGTTTTGTTGCAGCGGTGGCAATATTGGGCTATTTCAGCGATAAAGGCGTATTGAATAACTATTTTAAAACAGCGCTAGTAGCCCTACTCGCGAGCGCTGCAATTTTTGTCTTTGGCCTTGCACAATTATATTTCTTTGTGCCAGCAGGCACTGTGTTGGAATACGGTCTGTATCCTTTCATTTTAGGTGGCATCATCAAAGCTGTGCTCGCAACTTTCTTAGTTGTGCCAACACATAAATTCTTCGCAAAGAAATAAGCTGAACCAGTTAAGTACTAAGCCATCAACTTGCTTAAGCAATAAAAAACCCCCGATAGGCGCAATATCCTATTGGGGGTTTCTCTATAAGCAAAACTAAATTATAAACTTGCAAGTGCCGCTTGTGCTTGCTTGGCAGAAGAAGAGTTTGGGTACTCATCAATCGCTTTTTGATAGTATTTCTTTGCCCCATCGACGCTATTGTTGCGTTTAGCGATATCACCTAACTTAACATACGCATCGGCGCGTTTGCTTGAGTTTGCATAAGTGATTACTTTGGCAAAGTTTTTCGCCGCAGATCTATCTTGGTTTTGCTGATAATACAGCTGGCCTAACCAATAGTAAGCATTTGGAAGATAGTCTGAGTTAGGGTATGTGGTGACAAAGCCTTCAAATGCAGCAGTCGCGCTTGGGTAATCTTTATCTTTTAAAATGAGACTGACAGCTGCGTCATAATCATCTTTTTCTGAGCCGCTACTTGCTGGCGCACTTGCAGCAGAACTAGATGTTGTCGAAGGTGTGCTGACATCAGCACTGCTTGAAGATACGCTGCTTGAGCGTAGGTTATCTAAATCAATTAGGAGCTGTCTTTGTCTATCGGTCAATTGCTTGATCTGATAGTTCGACTGCTCAACTTGACCACGTAGGCTTGAGATCTCGGCGGCTTGTGCATCAATTTGTTTTTGCATGCGAATTTGAACCTTAGTTGCATTATCAACTAGGCGTTCAATTTTAGCCAAGGTTTCCGGATCTGTTGCAGCTTGTGCAGTAAACACAGGGCTTACTGCACTCGCCAGTAACAACAACGTGGAAATACGTTTGTTACTTAACATGAAGTCTCCTTCATTAGTATACTAAAACAGCGCGACGGTTTTGTGAGTAAGCCGCTTCGCTTTGACCAAATTCAAGAGGTTTCTCTTCACCATAGCTCACGATAGAGATTTGGTTTGCTTGTACGCCAAGCGCTTGAATGTAGTTTGATACTGCTTGTGCACGACGCTCGCCAAGTGCGATGTTGTACTCAGGTGTACCGCGCTCATCTGCATGACCTTCAATAGTTACTTGTGTGCTTGGGTTTGCACTTAGGTATGCTGCGTGAGCTGCCAAAATATTTTCATAGTTTGGTGAAATCTCAGAGTTATCAAATTTAAAGAAAATAGTTGAGTTTTCACGTAGCTTTTGCATTGCAAGTTCTTGCTCGCTTAGGCCTGCGTTTGGATCAACTGGTGTTGTGATAGCGTTGTCATTTGTCATTGAATCTGAGTTTGCTGCTTCGTCAGTTGAGCTACATGCTGACATAACAAGCACAGGGACTGCAATCATAAGTCCTTTAAAAACTTGGTTCAATTTCATAGTGTATTTCCTTCTATATCAATGATTAATTCAAAAATGGCGACCAAGCAGGCGCACGAACTCGCCCGGATGTTGTTGGTAGTCGAGCCTTAAAGCGGCCATCAACCGATACCATAGACAACACATTTCGGCCTTGATAAATAGAACTATAAATCACCATATCACCGTTGGGTGCTAGGCTTGGAGATTCATCCAATTGGGTTGTTGTTAGAACTTGGACTGCTCCTGTTTCCAGATCTTGACGTGCAAGATTAAACCCATTGCTATTACGGTTGACCATGATCAATCCGTTGCCATCTGGGGTTACTTGTCCGCCTAAGTTCTGGCTTCCCTGCCAAGTCAATCTTGATGTTGACTGATCTGACAGATTTACTCGATAGATTTGTGGCGCGCCACCTCTATCGGAAGTAAATACCAATGCACGACCGTCTGGATACCAATAAGGTTCAGTGTTATTCGCACTGCCATGGGTCACTTGCGTTAACTGTTTACTTGCAAGATCTAAGACATACACTTGCAAACTACCAGATTTAGATAAAACCAAAGCCAGTTTACGGCCATCTGGTGAGAATTCTGGTGCACCGTTATGACGTGGGTATGAGGTTAAACGCTGGGTTTGACCACTTGCCACTGTCACCATAAAGATCTCAGCGCGTTTATTTTCAAAACTTACATATGCAATTTTAGATGCATCTTGTGACCATGCTGGCGACATTAGCGGCTGCTTTGAGCGAATAAGTGTACGCTCGTTATAGCCATCATAATCAGCTACGCGTAGTGAATACGGATAGTCACCTGATGATTGCACTATGTAGGCAATACGGGTTGAAAATGCGCCGCGATTGCCGGTTAATTTTTCATAAATTGCATCAGAAATACGGTGTGCATAAGCACGAAGTTGGCTTTCAGTAATTTGCGCACTCTTATTTAAAAGCACGCTATTTGCTGAAACTTTGTCAACAACTTGCGCCGCTTGCTGATTCAAACCTTCGCCGGTTACATCAACGCCAGATGCAACTTGACCAGAAGTGCTGACATCGGTTAATTGATAGCGCACTTCAAAGCCTGAGCCAGTTTGCACAATTGAACCTGTGACAACTGCATCAACACCTTTCGCACGCCATAAGCTTGGCGTTATTTCTGTTGCATTGTATGGTTTTTGCGGCAATTGACTGTCGTTTAACGGATTAAACTTTCCGCTAGTGCGTAAGTCTGCTGCCACAATTTTTGCAATATCTTGTGACAGTGGATTACCATCCCATTGAAACGGCACGACACCAATTGGACGCGCGGAGTCGATTCCGTCGGTGATCACAAGTTCAAGCGCTGCATGCGCCATCGCTGAGATATTGAGAAGGACTAAACAAAGCCCAAGTCGTATCATTTTAACCACAAAATATTCCTTATTATGCTTGTCCAAAATGCGCAAGAAGATCCGCGCATTTTAAATACCTAAGTATTAATATACATCTAAATCTAGTAACTAGATAGTAAGTATAACTAAAATTTCAATCACTTGGATAAAGATTTATCCACACTAATTATTTAGGCTCAACCGTCAAATTAATGTTCTTAAGCTCATTCGCAACCGCCTGATCTTTAGGCATTGGGAAGTTATCAATTAAGCCAACCGCGGTTTTTGTTGCACTACAGACTTGTGCATCACCACCTTGGATAGTTAATTTACTCACAATTGCACTAGAACCAGATTGCACCAAACGAATATTAACCCGACACGATTTACCTCTAAATGAATCATCGATTAGCAGCTTTTCTTGAATCATTTGTTTGTAAATCGCGGCATATCTATCGAGCTCAGTTGCATTCACTTTTTGCTTAGCCACAGACACTTGGTTGGTATCTGACGCTGCACCAGCAAAAATATCATCCAAGACTTCAGACTCTTTGGCCTTTTGTGCTTGTTGCTGAGCTTTTTTCGCAGCCGCTTCTTTTGCCGCTTTTTCTTTCGCTACACGCTCGGCTTCCGCTTTTTTAGCTGCTTCGGCTTGCGCTGCTTTTTCTTTTGCTACGCGTTCAGCGTCAGCTTTTTTGGCGGCTTCGGCTTTCGCAGCGGCCTCAGCTGCAGCTTTTTCTTTGGCTACACGCTCAGACTCAGCTTTTTTCGCAGCTTCTTCTTTCGCTGCGGCTTCTCTAGCGGCCTTTTCTTTCGCAGCCTCTTCTTTGGCTGCTTTTTCTTTCGCTAAGCGCTCAGCTTCGGCTTTTTTCTCGGCTTCGGCTTTTGCAGCTGCTTCTTTTTGCGCTATTTCTTGCTGACGTTTGTCTTCAAGTTGCTGCTGCTTTTGGGCAACTTCTTGCTCTTTTTGCTGACGCTGCTTTTCGAGTTCTTGCTGGCGCTTTTGCTCCTCAAGCTTAGATTGCTCGCGCTGTTTATCTACATTAAGTTGCTGGTTTTTTTGCGCCGTTTCTCTATTTTCACGGATAGATTTCGCCTGCTGCTCGATAAGTTTAGGGTCAATCACAACCGCCTCAACCATACGTCCAACAGTCTTTTTTTCCGGACTTTTGATTAAGCTTATCCAAATCCCCAGCACTATCACCAATATATGAATGATGACAGAAATAATTATTGCCGACTTATACTCTTTTAAGAACATTTAATTAGCTCGGATCATCTTCTTTAATGTCTGTTAGCAAACCAACTTTTTCAATGCCTGATTGGTTTAAACTATCCAGAACTAAAACAACATCTGCATACGGAGTATTCGCATCGCCTCCGACAGCAACCGGTGACTGAGGCGAGATTTGGCGCTCAGCTTTGACGCGAGTGATCACATCATCTAGCGAAAGGCCACGTACCATATCTTCATCATTAATGCTCAAGCCTAAATTACCATCTCTATCAATCTCAACAATAATAAAGCTCGCATCTGTATCACCTGCAATTTCAGAAGCAGGTTGCGCCGTTTGCGTTTTTGGTAATTCCACCTCAACCCCTTGGGTTACGAAAGGTGATGTCACCATAAAGATAATTAAAAGCACGAGCATGACGTCAATATAAGGCACGACATTTATCTCAGCCTTTAGATTGCGTTTACGTTTTACATATCCAGCCATGTATTAATCCTTATACTCGCTCATTACTTGGCGGTGTAAAATGCTGTGAAACTCCTCAGAAAACGT
This sequence comes from Vibrio sp. KMM 9700, assembly GCF_058545285.1. Classification (NCBI taxonomy): domain Bacteria; kingdom Pseudomonadati; phylum Pseudomonadota; class Gammaproteobacteria; order Vibrionales; family Vibrionaceae; genus Vibrio; species Vibrio sp. KMM 9700. The sequence goes on from NZ_CM178589.1 coordinate 448,059, forward strand.
AGCATAAGTATGCTCAAGTTTTGCAACCTGATTGCTTAAACGGTTATACGCCATGACAGCTGGAATTGCTGCAAACAGACCCATTGCTGTTGCAATCAAGGCTTCTGCGATACCCGGTGCAACCATTGCAAGCGTGGCTTGTTTCACCTGACCTAGAGCAATAAATGCTGTCATGATCCCCCAAACGGTACCAAATAGGCCGATATATGGGCTGATTGAGCCAACTGTTGCTAAAAATGGTAATTGGTTTTCTAGCTCTTCCACTTCTCGTGACACACTGACACGCATTGAGCGGCCTGCGCCATCCATAATATATGCAGCTTTCGCGCCTGGCGTGCGACGCAAACGGCCAAACTCAGTAAAACCAGCATAGAAAATCTCTTCTGTCCCACATAGCTCATCTTTGCGTTGTTTCACTTCTTGATAGAGCTTTGCTAAATCAGTGCCGGACCAAAATTTATCTTCAAAAACGGCAGATTCTTGCGCAGCGGTTTTTAAAATTTTACTGCGCTTAATGATCACTGCCCAAGAAAGCACTGACATTCCTAATAAAATAAGCATCACAAGCTTCACTAATAAGCTTGCGTCCATAATTAGACCAATAATCGAGATTTCACCTGACACTTTGTAACTCCGAAGCAATAGTTGTTGGGATAGCCTGAGGTTTCATTTTTTGCATATTCACACAAGCGACTTTAACGTTTGCGCGGCATAAAACATCGCCCTCAAGATTGACTAATTCTTGTAAAAAATCAAGCGAAGCACGTTTTAGCTGTGCAACCTTGGTATGGACAACAAGTGCATCATCAAGTTTCGCTGCGCGGATAAAATCTATATCCATGTTCTTCACTACAAAACCTGTGTGCATTTCAAGCAGTTTACGCTGATCAACACCAATCGCACGTAAAAACTCTGTTCGCCCACGCTCAAAAAAGTTTAAATAATTGGCATGATATACCACGCCCTCTGCGTCTGTATCTTCATAATACACACGTATTGGCCATTGGAAGCCCTTTTCTGGGTCAAAAACTGAGTCTAAACTCATTTGTTGTCACCTTTTAATATTTGCATGAGTATATAACATCATATATCTCAGTATCATAACAAGTTTTTTTTATCATCAGGATAAATTCATTTAAAGTTAAGCGATTAGCGTGCTTTTTCTAGGCGTTTTTGACCAAAAGATGACGAACTGATTACATTTTCTGCATTGCAAGTAATAAAAAACGCCAACAACTTGCGTCATTAGCGTTTGAAATAGATTTCTTTATCACTTACACAAAATAGCGAAAGCTAAAGTAAATTAAGAGTAACCCACTTATATACGGGCTAAACAAAATTTGCCAGAGCCAAAAGATTGGCCGAAAGCCGACACTGAAAATTATTGCGCTGCATAAGCACCAAATAAAACTCAGGCCAATGGCGATATTAAAACCACCTATATGCGCTGCATAATCTTCTGGCTGCCACATAAACAAACCAATATGCATGATAGTCAAAATAAAAAATAGGGCCCTAACAAGAGCCCCATTGATTGGATCGTGCATATCGCTCAATTGCTGATTGATATGCTTTTTAGTCACGATCCTCGTCCATCATTTCACTGTGTTCAAGCCAAAGTGCATTGATAATACCGAATGCACAAGCAAGCAATACACCTAAAATCCAAGCAAAATACCACATGATTTTAGCTCCTTAATAAAGTGAAGACTTGTTATCTTCAATGAATTTATTATCCAAACGACCAAACATTTTGTAATAAGTCCAGATCGTATAACCTAAAATCACAGGAACCATGACGATTGCTACCGCAGTCATTAGGTTCAGTGTTAGCTCACTTGAAGTCGCATCCCACATGGTTAAGCTGTGGTTTGGATTTAAGCTTGAAGGCATTACAAATGGGAACATAGTAAAGCCAGCTGTTAAAATCACGCCTGCGTTAGTTAAGCTTGAGGCAATGAAAGCCAGTGCGCCTTTGCCTGCTTTGGCAAACACAACTGCAAGCAGTGGCATCACTACACCTAAGATAGGCGCTGCCCACATCAGTGGATATTTTTCAAAGTTTAGCATCCAAGCGCCCGCTTCACGTGCAACTTCTTTGCCAAGTGGGTTTGATGCCGCGTTGCCATCAATCACTGATTTAACAACATAGCCATCAATGTGTTGAATCCAAAAACCGGCAATCACGAATAATGCTGCGGTTGCAAGACCTGTGATCACAGATGTTTTGCGTGCACGCATTAATAAGTCACCTTTGGTTTTCATTTGTAGCCATGCACTACCTTGTAGGGTAATCATCGCCACACTGACTAAACCACATAGCAAGGCAAATGGGTTCAATAAGCCAAAGAATGAACCTTTGTACTGTGACATAAGCAGATCGTTAAGCTCAAATGGTACACCTTGAAGCAAGTTACCAAATGCCACACCAAAGATTAGCGGTGGTACGAAACCACTGATTGAGATACAAATATCCCAGTTGCTGCGCCATTTTGGTGATTCAATTTTTGAGCGGTAATCCAAACCAATTGGACGTAACCATAACGCCGCCAAGGTAATGATCATCGCAAAATAGAAACCAGAGAATGAGGTTGCATACACAAGTGGCCATGCTGCAAATAGCGCACCACCAGCGGTAATTAACCAAACTTGGTTACCATCCCAGTGCGGCGCAATGGTGTTGATCATCACGCGACGCTCTGTGTCTGTCTTACCTAGGATTGGCAGCATCGCGCCAACACCCATATCAAATCCATCTGTCACGGCAAAACCGATGAATAGCACACCGATTAGTACCCACCAGATAAATCGTAAAATTTCATATTCAAACATGAATTATCTCCTTGGCCTAGCTTTCAACTTGACGCGCAACTTTACTCTCAGCTGAGGTATCGTTTAGCTCAAAGTGGTAGCGGCCTGTTTTTAGGCTGCTTGGTCCTTTACGTGCAAATTTAACCATTAGGTATACTTCTGCAATCAAGAAACAAGTATACAGCGCTAAAATTGCAATGATAGAGGTAATAATTTCACCACGTGAAAGCGCAGAAGCTGCAACATTTACAGGTAGAATTTCACCTACAGCCCATGGCTGACGACCATATTCTGCAACAAACCAACCGGTTTCAACTGCAATCCAAGGAAGTGGAATACCAAACATCGCCGCTTTAAGAAGCAGTGGGTGCTTACCAATTTTCTGACGACACGTCATCACAAATGCTGTACCGAAGATAAGTAGCATAATTACGCCACATGCAACCATGATACGGAATGACCAGAATAGCGGCCATACTGTTGGGATGGAATCATCCACAGCTTGCATCACTTGCTCATCTGTCGCATCAGAAACTTTATCTGTGTAACGTTTTAGAAGTAGGCCATAACCTAGATCTTTCTTCACGTTATCAAATGCAGCAAGGTTTGAATCCGTACGCTCACCTGCGCGAAGTTTTTCAAGTAAATCATACGCAACCATACCGTTACGGATACGCTCTTCGTGCTCAATCTTAAGATCTTTTAGACCTGTTACTGGCGTGTCGATAGAACGTGTTGCAATGATACCCATTAAATAAGGGATTTTAACTGCGTATTTTGTTTCCATGTCGTCTTGACTTGGGAAACCAAAGGCAGTGAAAGCTGCTGGTGCTTCTTCTGTGTTCCACTCAGCTTCAATGGCAGCAAGTTTTACTTTTTGCACATCACCAAGCTCATAACCTGATTCATCACCAAGTAGTAATACAGATAGAATCGCGGCCATACCAAAAGATGCGGCAATCGCGAATGAACGACGCGCAAACGCAACGTCACGACCTTTCAATAGATAGTAAGAACTCACGCCCAAAATGAACATCGCACCTGTGGTGTAACCCGCAGCAACGGTGTGAACAAATTTCACCTGCGCAACTGGGTTTAGGATCACTTCTGAGAAGCTCACCATTTCCATACGCATGGTTTCAAAGTTGAAATCTGCGCCCACTGGGTTTTGCATCCAGCCATTAGCGATCAAGATCCAAAGTGCAGAGAAGTTTGAACCAATCGCAACCAGCCAAGTCACGACTAAGTGCTGACGTTTTGAGAGTCGGTCCCAACCAAAGAAGAAAAGACCAACCATGGTTGATTCTAAGAAGAATGCAACTAAGGCTTCAATCGCAAGCGGTGCACCAAAGATGTCACCTACATAGTGAGAATAGTAAGACCAGTTAGTACCAAACTGGAACTCCATGGTAAGGCCTGTCGCCACACCTAGAGCAAAGTTAATACCAAAAAGCTTACCCCAAAACTTCGTCATGTCCTTATAGATTTGCTTGCCTGTCATCACATAAACAGACTCCATAATCGCAAGCAAAAACGCCATACCTAGCGTTAAAGGTACAAATAAGAAGTGATACATCGCCGTCATTGCAAATTGCAGACGGGATAAATCAACCACATCAATCATGTTAACTCCTTTTGTGTCGCAGCTTGCAAGGTCAGGCAAGGCAGCGAATAGGATGAGTTCAATACATTTATCGCATTTAAATCAACACTCACTACAAATGTTAACAAGTTGTTGATTTAAAGTTGATTATTCATTAATCAGCAGCTATGATAGCTGGCTCAATATTACTGTTATTTCACACGTGTTTCAAAAGGTTTCTGGGAAATCTCGGCTCTTTTTCCAATATTCCGATCTTTTTGTCTATTTTTTGTATGGTATTAACACAAAAGTATTAATTTCATTGAACTAGATCACAAAAGTTTCAAGTAAATTCATTCCTCGCTAATTTTTATTCTCTTTAAATTGAAATAGATCAATACCCTATATTTTAGTTTAACTTTCATTTTTTGTAGTAAAGTTACGAAATATATCTAAATGTATGATTGTTTCTTGGTTGCATACCTTAGATTGGCTGGTTATCGCGAGCAAGGTGGGAACCAAGGCCTCAAAAATATGACATTTTACTTACAAAAAAAAGCTTCCCACCCTTTCAAGTGAGAAGCTTGTCGTTTTGTTAACTATGTAAGCTTGGTATAGCGTTTGAGGAATTATTCTGCTGTTGCAGCTTCCACTGTAGCCGCTGGGCCAACTAGGTCTTCATTAATAAGAACTAGTTTATCCGCTGCTGCGCCATACTCTGCTGCATCACCTTTACCTAAGCGAACGGTGACATTTTGGCCTAAGATAGTACCTGCCAATGTTGCTTCAGCTGCAGTTTGTAGGTAGAGGTCATTTTCATCTTTACGAAGTTGCTGCACATTAGCAATTTCAGTAACTGCTTCTTCGCTTTGTACTGTTGCTGTTGTTGCATACAACTCATCTAACCAAGGGGTTGCACCGCCAGTTGTCACACCACACTCATCAACAATTGCGCTATCATTCGTGCTTGTAAATTCACTTGAAGTCACAACTAAGTTTTTAGTAATGCTTGTTGTTGGAAGTGCACCTAACACTGAATCGCAATATGCAGTTTCATCGCCTTCATCCTCAGTGAAGAAGTAGAAACCTTGACGCGTATCCACAATAGTATTATTGCTGATATTGGTTTCTTCTGTTCCTTTATAAGAGATGCGAATCGATGCTGAATTTGATGTTTTTGATGTCAACATTACTTTACTAATATAGTTATTCGTAACAGTATTACCCGCATTATGAATAAAGATACCTGTATCATATTTTGCGACTTCATCATTATCACCGTCAGAACTGCTATCTAGCTCACTACCAAAGAATAAGTTACTATCGATAGTATTACCTGTATCTAAGGTTGCTGACATATCACGCTTACCGAGGCGCACCCCACCAAAGGTTTTAAAGAAGGTGTTGCTTTGGACAGTATTATTCATACTACCAATGTTTATCACAGCGCCATCATTTGTGTTAGAAAGAGCAGGGAAATAAGCAAATAGGTTATGCTCTACATTTGCACCACAATCTTTACCTTTAAACTGATCACCAATCGCTAAGGCTTTCACCTTGCCAAGGTTATCAGTAGCGCCTCTTGGAATGGCATCTGAAGCAAAGTAGTTATTACGGATTTGAACTTTCTCATCCCCACTTCCCTTAACTCTAACACTGCCACAGTTTAGGGAGAAAATATTGGTTTTTTCAGCTGTAATGGATTTGTTCAAAAATTCATTATTATCAAGATGAACTAAACCACGAGAATAAATCCAACTATTACCTTCTTTTTCAACTTCAGTGAAGCCACTACCATCAAATGATAGACGGTCAAGGTAAACAGGTTTATCACCACTACCGACTTTACCAATATTGATGATTGCTTTTTCAGCATCAGCATTATCACTTGAGCATGTTTCAGTAACTTTAATATTTTCAAATTTGATATTTGATAAACGTACGTTACCTGTGCCATCTTTAATAATGTCATCACTTGCTGAAGGCACATAGAAACATGATGCACCACTTACAACAGCTTGGTTTTCACCTGGCGCACTCACATTACCTTTATCATCTACAGAAACTAAAGTCACAGGTTGGCTTAATGTGATAACACCTAAATCACTATAATCGCCATCCTTGCTTAATCCAATCACATAAGGCGTCACTTCAGCAACATCATCTGCAGCCGCTAATCCACGCGCTGCGCTCGCTGTGCCTAATGCATCAATTGCAGCTTGCAGATCTGCACCATTTGTAACTGTGTCATTGACTGTTGTTGGCATAGGTTGAGCTTGTGATGTAACATCCGTTGGTGCTGTTGGGTCCACAGGATCGGTTGGGTCTGTAGGGTCCGTCGGATCCACAGGATCTGTTGGATTACCACCGTCAGTACCACCATCGGTGCCCCCGTCTGTACCACCATCTGTGCCTCCGTCAGTGCCACCATCAGTGCCGCTATCAGTGCTATCGCCAGCAGCGAATGGGCCAACTAAGTTATCAGAAACAATTTCAAGCGTATCAATAGAAGCACCATATGCGGCTGCTTCACCCGTTCCTAAGCGAATAGAGACTGAATTACCTAAGATAGTGCCTGTAAGCGCTTCTGTTAGATAAACATCATCGTCATCTTGACCAACAGATGTGACGCCTTGCAATGGGGTTCTAGACTCTTTATCCTCTCCTAGAATGTTTGCTGTAGCATAGAAATCATCATTCCAATATCCGACAGCTGTAGGATCAGCAATGCAATCATTTTCATTAACAACTGCCACGTCACTTGTGCCACTAAAGGTGCTAGACGACACGATTAAGTTTTTGCTTAATGCACCATCATTTAGATAACAAGTTGCTCCCAATAATTCTGGTAATTCCTCAGCATCTTGCTCTGCGGATTGGAAATAAAGACCTTGGCGCGTATCTACTATTGTATTGTGGCTAATTTCTACACTTTCGCCCTTTTGAGTATCATACGTTGCGATACGGATAGAAGCTGTATTGGATGTACCTTTCGTCAGAATGATACTGTCTAGATAGTTATTAGTGATAACATTTCCACCTAAACTATGAACAGCAATCCCGCCATCATGTTTTTGATTATCGCCCTCTAATTCACTACCGAAGAATACATTATCGCTAACCGTGTTATTCGCGACCTCACCCACTTCAGTGTTGCTATCTAAACGTCCAATACGTAAGCCACCAAAGTTTTTGTAGAAGGTATTGCCTGTTACTGTATTACCATTACTTGCAACAACTAATGCCCCGCCATCGCTTGAGCTGGTACTAGATTGCAAGTAAGCAAATAAGTTTTCAGAAACCGTCGCATTACATTGATTGCTGTCGTAATCACCTAGCATAATGCCATTAACTTTAACATCTGATAAGTTAAAACCTTCTTCATATGTTTTAGAAGGGAGAGCTTGTGCGCCAAAGTAGTTTTGACGAATTTGAGAGCCAACGCCTTCAGCGTCACGTGATGCATCACTACTACAATTTGTTTCTATAATGGAAGTCTTGGTGATGATGTCGTCTTTACTTGCATAAGTTGCATAATCTTTAGTAATGAACTTGTTGTTATCCACATAAATCAAGCCGCGCGTATGGATCCAGTTTGAACCTTGCTGCTCAGTAAAACCTGCTCCATTGAAAGTCAAACGGTCAAGGTAAACACCATTACTGACTTTGCCAATGTTGATAATGGCTAAATCAGGATCATCTGCGTCATCGCTGCTGTCTTCTGCTACGCCTGTTGGACAATCAATAACGCTCACATCAGAGAAAGTCACATTCGCAATACGTACATGTTCTTCTGATTCTTCAATTGTGGTTGGAACATAAAAACATGACGCGCCTGTAATTTCAGCTTGATCTTTCCCAGATGCACTCACGGCGCCACTTGCATCAACTGACACTATGGTCACAGGTTTGGTTAATTTAACCACCCCAAGATTAGAGAAATCAGCGCCTGCTGTTAGACCGATGACATCCCCTGCCGCCGCATTATCAATGGCTTCTTGTAAGTCTGCGAAAGATAATGCCGAGCGCGTTGCTCCGCCCACGATAATATCAGCCGATTCTGGTAATGGTAGCGCCGCAGAATTCGTTTCGACCGGGTCTGTTGGGTCTGTGCCTGGCTCTGTTGGGTCTGTTGGATCCGTTCCAGGATTAGTTGGGTCTGTGCCTGGCTCTGTTGGGTCTGTCGGTGTTATCACATTATAGTCAGGTCCATCACTATCACTGCCACATCCCGTGAGCGGGATAGCTAATATTGCTGTCATAAGTAAAGCGATTTTTGTTTTCTTCATAATCCATCCTAGAAAATAATTAAATTTAAAAATAAAGCCACAGCTTATGGAGAGAAATAAACTGCAGCTTTATATTTATTAATTAAAATTTAACTTACTTTTTAATTAGCTTAAATTCATCGACACGCACTTCCGTTTGCTTGCCAATATCACCAGAGGAAATTTTAGTGCCATCATTCAAATGTAATTTGGCATAGACTGTCGCGCTTGTATTTGAACCCGAATTAAAGTCCATTTTTACTTGGCGGAAACTTTTCTTCACTTCACCTTTTGGCGCAGAAGCTAAGTCTTTAATATGTACCATTTGTGATTTAATTGGTTTACCTGATGCATCAAGTACACCAAATTCGACTTGAGAAATTGAATTTTCACCTTTGCTATCTTGCATATAAAATGAATATTCATAATTAGAATTTGCTTCTAGCGTCACTTGTTGGTGAATTCCAGGTGTTGCACTGAAGTCATCGCCTTTGTCAATAAAACGAAAACGCGCTGAACCTTCATCGCCAAAAGCTGTATCTTTTGAACTGCCTACATCACCCTTGCCTGCATTTTTGTCTGCGTCTTTTACCCAAACATCGCTTTTACTTTGGTTTGCACGAAACTCTGAAAACTGTGGATCTTGGATGAGATTGTTTGCATCCGCAGCAATAGAAAGGCTAGAAAATCCAGCTACAGAAGCAGCAATTAAAAGTGTAAGAGGTAATTTTTTCATTATCATTATCCTTAAGTGATCACGTTTTGTTTTGTAATATAATATGATACAGGACCGATTAATCAAGGTGATATAGATCGCAAAAATGCTTCATTAAACACACACAATAATCATAACATACTGATATAAATAGGATTATATAATTTTACACAGAAATGACATTGCTAAATAGAAAGACTTAAATATGACGCACATCTCAATATTATAATAGTACTTAATAATTTTAAGTTGAAAAAATATATCTAATATTGAAAACTTCAAAATTATTTATAAATAATCAGATTTTATTTATTATATTTGAAACCTAAGTATTCGAATTTAAAAGCAAAAGGAGCAACTTAGCCCTTTTAAATCATTAGTTTTAAGCTATTTTTGATCTTGAAATGAGTAATAACTAATAGATTGAATACTCTGAAAAGATTTATGCAGAATTAAGAAAATAAAAATCGCTATCAAAGTAGTAAATTGAATGAGCTTTCTGTATATACATTTCTTGAACATATTATTTTCCTTTTCAAAGAAGCAAATTATATTTCTTTTTATATTTAGATTTAAGATGACTTATTGGCTGAGGGAATACTTAATTTGTATTATAATAATATACTGAACTGTCTATTCAAGATGATATGGATCGCAAAATATAGTCTATATATTTATAGATCAAGCAAACCATTGTTACTTAATGAAATAAAAGTCATGAGCGAGGAAACTCAAAGAAGTCAGAGATTACTTAAGTATGAAGTCTATCGCAATTCATCCCTATGCTGATAGTTAGCAAAAGCTTTTAGGCATAAAAAAAGAGCACAACGGCTCCTTTTAATAAATAAGAGTAAATAAATTTTTAGCTTTCTATATCAAAGCCAAAATGAAGATATGCACGCTCGGTTGCAATCCGGCCTCTTGGGGTACGCTGCAGATATCCTTGCTGGATTAAATACGGCTCAATCACATCTTCAATGGTATCTTTTTCTTCGCCTATTGCTGCGGCAAGGTTATCTAAACCCACTGGCCCGCCAGAGAATTTTTCAATAATCGCGCTTAAAAGCTTTCTATCCATGTAATCAAAGCCTTGGGTATCGACATCAAGCATGTTGAGCGCTGCATCAGCAATATCTTGGCTGATATGTCCATCTGACTTCACTTGGGCAAAGTCTCGTACACGGCGTAACAAACGGTTGGCGATACGTGGCGTACCGCGAGCACGGCGGGCGACTTCTAACGCACCTTCATCCGACATATCAAGCCCTAAACAATCTGCGCTGCGCTTGACGATAAACTGCAAATCTTCCACTTTATAGTATTCAAGGCGTTGGACGATGCCAAAACGATCACGCAGTGGTGAGGTGAGCGATCCCGCACGCGTGGTTGCCCCAATTAAGGTAAAAGGTGGCAGATCAATTTTGATGGAACGCGCGGCAGGCCCTTCGCCTATCATAATATCGAGCTGATAGTCTTCCATTGCCGGATATAAAATCTCTTCGACAACTGGGCTTAAACGGTGAATTTCATCAATAAAGAGGATGTCGTTTTCTTCAAGATTGGTTAAAAGCGCGGCTAAGTCCCCTGCTTTTTCTAATACTGGGCCTGAAGTGGTGCGGATATTGACTTCCATTTCATTGGCGACAATGCCGGCTAGTGTGGTTTTACCTAAACCAGGAGGACCAAAAACAAGCAGGTGATCAAGCGGTTCATCTCGCATTTGCGCAGCTTGGATAAAGATTTCCATTTGCGCTTTGACTTGATCTTGACCACGGTAGTCTTGGAGTTTTTTCGGACGGATCGCGCGATCAATCACTTCTTCTTCACGAAAATTTGGGTTATCGGGTGCGATAAGGCGATCCGCTTCTATCATTGGGGTTTCCTAAAAATTATTTCCTAAGATAAACAAAAGGTGTCTACAAACCGTTGAGCAAAGTGAACACCAAAGAGGATGTGCATAAGTTCCACAAAGACGCTCAAGGCATCCATGCGCGCTATGACTTGCACATCCTTGTGCAAGTAAATCTTTGTTCCACTTAACGCACAACCTCTTTTGTCAAAATGCTCGCAAACCTAGAGCATAGATTTCAAAGCTTCTTTAATCAAATCTTCCGCGCTCATATCCGCTTTAGCAATTTGTTTAATCACTTTGGCAGCAGTAGCTGGTTTATAGCCAAGTGATTCCAGTGCGCTCAACGCTTCTTCTTGCGCATTTTGTTCACCAAGGACGGCGTGCGTATCCACAAGTGGTTGATTAAATAAGTCTTGCGTGACCCAGCCTTTGAGGCGATCGCGCATTTCAATCACTAAGCGCTCTGCTGTTTTCTTCCCAACGCCTGGCAGTTTAATTAGCGAGCTAATGTCTTCATGTTCAACACAAGTCACAAATTGATTTGCTGTCATGCCAGAAAGAATGCCCAGACCGAGTTTTGGCCCGACACCATTGGCTTTAATCACTTCACGGAAAAGTGCGCGCTCTTTTACTGTATTAAAGCCATATAAAAGCTGCGCATCTTCACGGACCACAAAGTGAGTGTAAACAATGGCTTCTTCACCCACATTGGGTAATTCATAAAAACAGCTCATTGGCATTTGAACTTCATACCCTACCCCAGCGACTTCGATTAAGACTTCTGGTGGCTGTTTTTCAATTATTACGCCTCGTAAACGACCTATCACGATTTTATTCCTTAATTGAGCAATGTTTGCTGCTTCTTGCAAACCAATGAGCAGGGTTCACTCCCCTACTCAAATGAAATATATTTAATCTTATATACTAGCTAGAATACTTGTTAACTGTGTAAATATCCAGTAAAAAATCAGCGATAACGCCCGCGCCTTGCCCCTGTCGCCTTACCCGCCATTGCCACCAAAGTTTTGTTCGTATTCGCATGACAAATCGCCACACCTAAGGCATCCGCTGCATCGGCTTGCGGTCGTGCAGGGAGTTTAAGCATAGACATCACCATATGCTGAACTTGGGTTTTATCCGCACCGCCCGTGCCTGTCACCGACTGTTTAATTAGCCTTGCTGCATATTCATAGACAGGTAAATCCGCATTCACCGCTGCAACAATAGCGCTGCCCCGCGCTTGCCCAAGCTTTAATGCCGAGCTGGCATTTTTTGCCATAAAGACTTCTTCGATGGCAAACACATCGGGCTGAAATTGGGTGATGATCTCACTTACCCCAGCGTAAATTTGTCTCAACCGGCCGGGAAGCTCTTTTTCACTCATGCGGATGCAGCCACTACCTAAATATTGCAAGTGGCGGCCATTTTGCGCAATCACGCCGTAGCCTGTGATCCGCGAGCCGGGATCGATCCCTAAAATAATAGTCATAAAATTATCTTGCGCTAAAAACTAAAGAAAAGCCAATCGCCCACATCATACAGCCAACAATAAACTCAAGTATCTTCCATGCTTTCGGTTTTTGAAAAACTGGCGCTAATAAGCGTGCGCCATAGCCTAAGCTAAAGAAAAATATAAAAGAGGCTGACACTGCGCCAATCGCAAATTGCATTTGATGCGGCTGATATTGGGTTGAGATAGAGCCTAGCAATACGACTGTATCTAAATACACATGCGGATTTAACCAAGTGAACGCTAAACAAATCAAAATCGATTTTAGCGCGCTTTGCGTCGATTCTTGATTCAAATCGAGTTGATGGCTTTGCGTAAAGGCACTTTTAAAACTTAAAAAGCCATATACAAACAAAAAGATAGCGCCAGCGTAGCGTGCAAAAGATTCAATTTGTGGGTGTGCTTGGATGATTTTACCAAACCCTGCGACCCCAAGGGAGATTAAAATCGCATCCGATAACGCGCACACAAGACAAATTAAAAACACATGTTGATGTTTTAAGCCCTGCTTAATCACAAAAGCATTTTGTGAGCCGATGGCTAAGATCAAAGAAAGTCCGAGCGTAAAGCCCGAAACATAGGTACTTAACATTTAATTCTTCCCTGATAAAAAACCCACACCAAATTCATGGCATGGGCTTATATTTTTAAAGCTAAAACACGCTTAGATTATGCGTCAGCGTCTTTTTTTGCTTCACGTACACTAATCGCAAGCTCTTCCAACGCCGCAGGGTTTGCTGCGCTTGGCGCATTGGTCATCAGACATGCTGCTGCGGTTGTTTTCGGGAAGGCAATCACGTCACGGATGTTTTCAGTGCCGCAAAGTAGCATCACTAATCGATCCAGACCAAATGCAAGGCCAGCGTGTGGTGGTGTGCCGTATTTTAAAGCGTCAAGCAAGAAGCCAAATTTAAGTTGCTGCTCGCTTTCATCAATGCCAAGGATATCAAACACAGTTGCTTGCATTTCACCGCTGTGGATACGCACTGAACCACCACCGACTTCATAGCCGTTTAAAACCATGTCGTATGCATTTGAATTCACGCCCGCAGGGTTCGCTTTTAGCTCTTCTGGGGTCACGCCTAGTGGTGAGGTGAATGGGTGGTGCATGGCATGTAAGTTGCCTTCGTCATCTTCTTCAAACATTGGGAAGTCAACAACCCAAAGCGGTTTCCATGCATTCAGATCCGTAATTTCAAGATCTAGACCAATCTTCAGACGCAATGCGCCAAGCGCTTCCGCCACAACATTTGCTTTGTCTGCGCCAAATAGGATGATGTCGCCAGTTTTAGCATTGGTACGCGCTAAAATGCCGTTGATCACATCAGCAGATAGGAACTTAGCCACTGGCGATTGAACGCCTTCTGCGCCTGCATCGATGTCGTTAACCTTCATCCATGCCAAACCTTTCGCGCCATAGATTTCAACAAACTTGCCATATTCATCAATTTGCTTACGTGAAAGTGATGCGCCACCCGGTACACAAAGCACAGCTACGCGGCCTTTTTCATCATTTGCTGGGCTGCTGAATACTTTAAATTCAACATCTTTCACAAGATCAGCCACATCAATCAGTTCAAGTGGGTTACGTAAGTCTGGTTTATCAGAACCAAAACGACGCATCGCTTCTGCAAACGTCATGGTTGGGAACTGACCAAGTTCAACGTCTAAAAGCTCTTTCCACATATCGTGAACCATGCCTTCAGTGATTTCACGCACTTGATCTGCGCTCAAGAAAGAAGTTTCGATATCGATTTGAGTAAATTCAGGTTGACGGTCAGCGCGTAAGTCTTCATCACGGAAGCATTTTACGATTTGATAATAACGGTCAAAACCAGACATCATCAGCAATTGTTTAAATAGCTGTGGTGATTGTGGCAAAGCATAGAAGCTGCCTTTGTGAACACGGCTTGGCACCAAGTAGTCACGTGCGCCTTCTGGCGTTGCTTTAGTCAGCACTGGGGTTTCGATATCAAGGAAACCATGCTCATCTAAATAACGACGAACAAAGCTTGATGCGCGTGCACGCAGTTTAATGCGATCGCTCATTTCAGGGCGACGCAAATCAAGGTAGCGGTATTTTAGACGCTGCTCTTCTGAGTTCACTTGGTTAAAATCAAGTGGCAAAGCTTCTGAGCGGTTGATGATTTCAAGGCCAGTGGCAAGGACTTCAACTTCACCCGTTGCCATGTCTTTGTTGATTTGGCTTTCTGGGCGTGCGCGCACTTCACCCACAAGTTTGATACAAAATTCATTACGCAGTTGGTTCGCAGTTGCGAAGATTTCCGTCATATCCGGGTCAACAACGACCTGTACGATCCCTTCACGATCTCGCATGTCGATAAAAATCAGACCACCTAGGTCACGACGACGGTTCACCCAACCACAAAGCTCAACGCTCTGTCCTGCTAAAGACTTGTTTAATTGACCACAATACTGGGTACGCATAATGAATTTCCCAATTTCTAATTAGAAGTTATACCAAATCTAAAGCGTCAATGCTTTGCGCTCTAGATCAAAAATTTTCAATCCCCTATTTATACTTGGAACAGGCAAAAAAATCGACCTTTGTCATAAGAAAAAGCGGTTTTTAAGTATATATTTTCTGATACAGGTTTTTTTTAGTTATTTTTTAATCAAATTCGCGCATTTTCTTCTCTCTTCTTTGATTCTGCTTTATATCTTATTGGACAATAAAACTGATTGGCTTAAAATATGCGTTTTATAAGACGAACCAAACGAGCCAAACATGAGCCAACGTGACCAAATATTTTCTGCGCCGATTGAAAAAATGGGCGATTTCCAATTTGATGAAAAAGTTGTAGAAGTCTTTCCAGACATGATCCAACGCTCGGTGCCGGGCTATAGCAATATTATTTCGGCTATTGGCATGTTGGCGCAGCGTTATGTCAAAACGGGCACGAATATTTATGATCTCGGCTGCTCGCTGGGCGCGGCAACTTTATCTATGCGTCGTCATATTGATCAAGAAAACTGCCAAATCATCGCTGTGGATAATTCGAGCGCTATGGTTGAGCGTTGTAAGTTACACATTGAAGCTTATCGCGCAGACACGCCGGTTGAGGTGATTGAAGCGGATATTCGCGAAATCGAGATTAAAAATGCATCAATGGTGGTGCTGAATTTCACTTTGCAGTTTTTAGCCCCTGAAGATAGATATGCGCTGCTTGAGAAGGTCTATCAAGGCTTAAATAAAGGCGGCATTTTGGTCTTGTCTGAAAAGTATATCTTTGAAGATGAGGCTTCGCATGAATTATTGATTGATTTGCACCATGATTTTAAGCGTGCCAATGGGTATAGCGAGCTTGAAATCAGTCAAAAACGTAGTGCGATTGAGCATGTGATGCGCCCTGATAGTATTCAAACTCATAAAGAGCGTTTTGCTAAAATTGGCTTTAGTTCGTCTGAGGTTTGGTTTCAGTGCTTTAACTTTGGCTCTATGTTTGCAATTAAATAATCTATACCTTTTATATTTGAAGCTGCAACTGCGTTAACTGCGCTAATTCGACCGAGTCATATATTTTTTGGGTCGATGTTTGCAATGACGTAGTCTTAACTCAAAGTAATGATCGCTAAAAATTTAGCTCAAATGAGTAGTAAGGATAGACTTTTGAAAAGGCGCTTAAACCATCCATGGGCGCTCATAAAAATACATCCATGTATTTTTATGCTTTTCTCCAGTCTATTCCTCACTCCTCATCTTAAATCAAGCTTTCGCTTCAAAATAAAAAATAACATTCACCACTTTCACCCTTATATTAAGACACACATATGTTTAACTTTGCTAACTTTTACCAAATCATTGCGCAAGACACTCGCCTGCAACACTGGCTCAACACCCTGCCACAGCAGCTTACCGACTGGCAAAATGCCGAACACGGTGACTTTGCACGTTGGCTCAAAGCATTAGATAAAATCCCAAGTGATACGCCAGATATCATCGAGCTCAAAGAGCAAGTAAAAGTTGCCAATCATGCACCGCTGGCCCAAGGTGAATTGAAAAAACTCGAAAACCTATTGCGCACCTTCCACCCTTGGCGCAAAGGCCCATTTGACATGCATGGGATTGAAATTGAAACGGAATGGCGCTCAGATTGGAAATGGGATCGCCTGCTGCCGCATATTTCTGATCTCACCAATCGTCATGTGCTCGATGTCGGTTGTGGCAATGGTTATCATATGTGGCGCATGCTTGGCGCTGGCGCGCGCTTTTGTGTCGGCATCGACCCATCACACCTTTTCTTAATTCAGTTTGAAGCCATTCGCAAACTCATGGGCAATGATCAGCGTATTCATCACTTGCCTCTAGGGATTGAACAACTACCAACACTTGAAGCCTTTGATACTGTCTTTAGTATGGGTGTGTTGTATCATAGAAAATCACCGATTGAGCATTTAGAACAGCTTAAAAACCAGTTAGTTGCAGGCGGCGAGCTGATCCTTGAAACCTTAGTGATTGAAGGGGATGAAAACGCAGTTCTGGTGCCTTTTGATCGCTACGCACAAATGCGCAATGTGTACTTCTTCCCATCAGCTAAAGCGTTAAAAGTTTGGTTAGAAAAAGTTGGCTTTGTGAATGTTCGCATTGTAGATGAAAACGTCACCAGCCTTGATGAGCAGCGCACCACTTCGTGGATGACCCACAACTCATTGCCTGATTATGTTGATCCAAATGATCCAAGTAAAACCATTGAAGGCTATCCAGCACCACGTCGCGCTATTTTAATTGCCAACAAACCGAATTAAAAACTAACATTTAACAAATGACATCAAGCAAACCATTGAGTTAGCTATGCCTTTAACATATATTTAACCTTGATTGATTTGCACTTGATTAAAAATGAAACAATTGCGCTTTTAAAAACCTTTTTTTGGTGAATTTCGAGTTAAAAGATATAAATATGCTTCTACAATCAAGGCGTAAAGGTGTAAACTCTTATAAATATCATTGGATTGAATACCCAGTTGATTGCACTGATATAAGCACCATCTTATTCAACGCGCAGCAACTGGGTTTATAACTAAATAAAAATAGCTTAAGGAAAAATTATGACGTCACGCGTGCCATTTTATTTTCTCATTGCCATACTTGTAATCACAGGTGTGACTTTGAGCATTATGCGCCACCAAGATTATGGGGTGCCTTGGACTCCGGGCGAATCTCGACAAGTTTGGGATGTTGAAGCTCTGATTGAATTTGAAGCCAAAGG
The DNA here is from genome assembly GCF_058545285.1 of Vibrio sp. KMM 9700. NCBI lineage: Bacteria > Pseudomonadati > Pseudomonadota > Gammaproteobacteria > Vibrionales > Vibrionaceae > Vibrio > Vibrio sp. KMM 9700. The sequence goes on from NZ_CM178589.1 coordinate 466,028, forward strand.
CGATGCAGTAAAAGTTTCACTTGCTGCGCCGGCAACACAAAAAGGCTTCACACTTGTTGAAGAAAGCGCATCGTCTCCAGGTTACGGCTTATCTTATGTCGATACAGACAGTGGCCGTCGCGCTGAATGGTCGATTAACAAAGCTAGCGGCACGCAAAACATCTATTACAAAACTCAATTCTTAGTTGATCCCAACGCAAAATCACAAATTATCCCACCAGTTGAAGATGAATTCCCTGAAGTGGCATTTACTGGCCCACAAGAGTCAGCTGTTGTAGCTATTTTAGAGCAAGCAACTCAGCGCTCAGCGGATAACGTCACCTTTGCACGTGAAGTGATCAAGCAATTAAATGATGAAGATAACCAAAATGCATCGCTGCTGTTAGATGACATGTCTAAATCACAAGCTATGGTTAACTTATTGTCACTGTCTGAAATTCACAGCAAAACGGTTGGTGTTGTGGTGCTTGAAGATGGTCGTCGTCGTCAATCAGTGATGCCTATGGTTGAAGTTTGGGATGGCAATGTCTGGCAACTGTTTAACCCTGATTTAGAAAGCGCGGAAACTATTGATCCGAAAAACCTATTGGTTTGGGATGAATCAAATGTTTCACTGCTTGATGTGATTGGCGGTAAAAATTCTAAAGTTCTGTTCTCTATGATCAAGCAAAACGTTACCCCGAGCGTGGCTACGGATCAAAAAGTGATTGCAGACAACCTGCTTAACTTCTCTATTCATAGCTTGCCACTTGAAGAGCAATCTATGTTTAAAACTATTATGCTGATCCCTATCGGCGCACTAATTGTTGTGTTCCTACGCGTACTGATTGGTCTGAAAACATCTGGTACTTTCATGCCAGTACTGATCGCCGTAGCTTTCGTACAAACTCAATTAGTCACAGGTATTGTTGGTTTCTTATTGATTGTCGGTACTGGTTTGGTGATTCGCGGTTACCTCTCCAAGCTCAACCTGCTCTTGGTGGCAAGGATATCTGCGGTGATCATCACGGTTATCTTGATTATCTCAGTGTTCACGATCGTTGCCTTTAACATGGGTCTGCAAGAAGGTTTAACCATTACTTTCTTCCCTATGATCATCCTTTCTTGGACCATTGAACGTATGTCGATTCTGTGGGAAGAAGAAGGCGCGAAAGAAGTCTTTATGCAAGGCGGTGGCTCGCTACTGACTGCGGTATTTGTTTACCTTGCAATGACCAATGATTATGTTCAACACATTACCTTTAACTTTATTGGTACTCAGTTCATTATCTTAGCTTGTATCTTAGCCCTAGGTAACTACACTGGTTATCGTTTAACCGAGCTGCGCCGCTTTAAACCACTTGCGGAGGACTAAAGTATGTTTGAGAACTTTACCTCACCGAGTAAGTTAAAAGCCAAAGGCATTATGGGCATGAACAAGCGTAATGGTCACTATATTGGCCGTTACAATGATCGCTCAAAATACCCTTTGGTGGATGATAAGCTCAAGACTAAAATCATCGCTCAGCAACATGGCGCAACAGTGCCTAAGCTCATCGGCGTGATTGGTCAACAAGCAGAAGTACGCCGCATTCATGAGATGGTCAAAGACTGGCCAGGCTTTGTGATTAAACCTGCGCAAGGCAGTGGCGGTAAAGGTATTTTAGTTATCGTCAAACACAAAGACGGTGTGTATGTGAAACCTTCAGGTCAAGAAATTGGCAAAGAAGACGTCGAACGTCATATCTCTAACTCACTTGCGGGGCTGTTCTCGCTTGGGGGTAAAAATGATGTGGCGGTAGTCGAAAACTTAATCCAGTTTGATGATGAAGCTTTTGAAGGCTTTAGCTATGAAGGCGTGCCAGATATTCGCGTGATTGTGTTTAAAGGCTACCCTGTGATGGCAATGATGCGCTGCTCAACGGCTGCATCAGATGGCAAAGCCAACCTTCACCAAGGCGCAGTAGGCGTAGGGATTGATATTGCGACAGGTAAAGCTGTGCGCGCGGTGCAATTTGACCGCCCTATTACCCATCACCCTGATACAGGTCGCGCACTTTCTGAGCTTCAGGTGCCAGATTGGGAGCGCCTGCTAACTTTAGCCTCAAGTGCTTGGGAAATGACAGGTCTTGGCTATATGGGTACAGATATGGTGCTGGATAAGCACGAAGGCCCTATGGTGCTTGAGCTAAACGCGCGCCCAGGTCTTGCGATTCAAATTGCCAATGGCGCAGGTTTATTGCCTCGCCTACAACATATCGAAAATATGGGCGTCCCAGCAGAATATCCAAAACCTGCTGAGCGTGTGGCATATTCTGCGCAGCAATTCGGCGCCAAGCCGCTATTTTTTGAAGAGTAATCCTCTACTATACTCAAAATAGTTGGAATTGCAGCAAGGCAACAAGCAAGGAACCCCTAGGAGCATATAAGAATATGTGACTAGGGTGACGCAGAGCAGTTAACGCCGCTGCAGTTTCAAATATGAAGAGTATATAAAAATAGTTTTTAATGCCCCAAATAATAAAAGACTTCCTTGAATACTCTTGGAAGTCTTTTTTATTATCTAAGCATGATACTTTGCATCAATAAAGTTAATTTTATAATAAGCCTAACGCTTCTTTATAATGCTCGCGACACACGGATTCATATCTATCATTGCCACCAATCGCTACTTGATCGCCATGAGACACTGCTTTGTGGTTCTCATCTAAACGCAATACCATGTTGGCTTTACGTCCACAGTGACAGATGGTTTTAAGTTCGACTAGCTTATCCGCCCAAGCTAGAAGATATTGGCTACCTTCAAATAACTCACCTAAAAAGTCGGTACGAAGACCATAACACAGCACAGGAATATGCAATTTATCAACAACTTGAGTCAACTGAAAAACTTGATCTTTATTTAAAAATTGGCATTCATCTATCATCACGCAATGAATCGGCCCTTGGCTCAGCAATTTTTCAACTTCGTCAAACAGATCAGTTTCAAGATTATATAAATAGGCATCGGCTTTTAAGCCAATCCTTGAACTCACCTTCCCAACTTCATCTCGGTTATCGATTTCTGCCGTGAAAATCACAGGATTCATGCCACGTTCTTGATAGTTAAATGAAGATTGGAGCAAAGTTGTTGATTTACCCGCATTCATTGACGAGTAGTAAAAGTACATTTGTGCCACGGGGCTTTCCTTTAAATCTTTTATTTATAAATATGTTAACTCATAAAAAAAGCCAAGTATAAGACTCAGCTTTTTATATTTTATTCATTATTATACGCAGCGTATTTTATTTACGGCGCCAAGTTGTGCCCTCTGGCCCATCTTCTAAAATAATGCCAAGCTCATTTAGCTTATCACGCGCAAGATCAGCATTAGCCCAATCTTTATTTTCACGCGAGTCATTACGCAGCTTAATTAAGCCTTCAATTTCAGCCACTTCGCTGTCATCTGCGCTGTCACCTTTGAGGAAGGATTCAGGATCTTGATGCAAGATACCCAACACATCACCCAACTCGCGCATTAATGCGCCAAGTGCTGATGCTTTATCCAAATCAGATGTTTTCAGGCGGTTAATTTCACGCGCCATATCAAAGAGTACAGAGTAAGCTTCTGGCGTGTTGAAATCATCATTCATAGCTTGGCTGAATTTTTCGATAAACTCGCTGCCACCAGCTGGCGCTTTGTTTAAATCAAGGCCACGCAATGACGTATATAAACGCTCCAGTGACGCGCGTGCTTGATTTAGGTTCTCTTCGCTATAGTTTAGCTGACTGCGATAATGCCCAGACATCAAGAAATAACGCACAGATTCAGCGTCATAATTGGCTAGAACATCACGAATAGTAAAGAAATTGCCCAAAGATTTAGCCATTTTCTCACGATCAACCATCACCATACCTGAGTGCATCCAAGTATTCACATATGGCGTGTCATGGGCGCAGCAAGATTGTGCAATTTCATTTTCATGGTGTGGGAACTGAAGATCAGAGCCGCCACCGTGAATATCAAAGTGATCACCTAAAATAGCTTTGTTCATTGCAGAACATTCGATGTGCCAACCTGGGCGACCTTCCCCCCATGGCGATGGCCATGCAGGTTCACCTTCTTTTGACATTTTCCACAACACAAAATCCATTGGACTGCGTTTTGCGGTTTCAATATCAACGCGCGCGCCTGCTTGCAACATATCTAGATCTTGACCAGATAGCTTGCCGTATTCTGCAAACTTCTTCACTTCAAACATCACATCGCCGTTGTCAGCAACATAAGCAAAATCACGCTCAATCAAGCGTTCAACTAAAGTGATGATGTCTGCGATATGATGAGTCGCTCTTGGCTCTACATCCGGACGTTTAATATTAAGCGCATCAAAATCTTGATGCATCTCACCAATTAAACGCTCAGTTAAGCTTTCACATGATTCGCCATTTTCAGCAGCACGTTTGATAATTTTATCGTCAATGTCCGTAATATTACGAACAAAAGTTAGATCTAACCCAACATAGCGCAAGTAGCGCGAGATCACATCAAAGGCAACAAAAGTACGACCATGACCAATATGGCAGAGATCGTAAATGGTTACTCCACATACATACATGCTTACTTTGCCAGCATGAATGGGCTTGAATTCTTCTTTTTGTCGAGTCAGAGAGTTATATATTTTAAGCATGGCTATCGATTCTTTTCAGATATTTAACTTTGCTTAATTATACGCAAACCCAAACCGAAGTCGATAAAATCTTACTTTTAAACACCTGAAAAAACATTCTAGGTGAAAGATTAAGCAAGAGTTCGACTTGGCTTCAAACCGATCTCGTCAGGTTTTGAATCTGAGGCAACTTATTATAGAATGAGCATTCTTATTTTTTCGTGATAACACAAAGGATCAACAATGATTACTTTACATACAAACTTCGGTGACATTTCTGTAAACCTACTTGAAGACAAAGCACCGGAAACTTGTGCAAACTTTCTTCAATATTGCAAAGATGGTTTTTATGACAACACTCTTTTTCACCGTGTGATCGATGGTTTCATGATCCAAGGTGGTGGTATGACTTCAGGATTGAAAGAAAAGAACACACGTGCGCCAATCAAAAATGAAGCAAATAACGGCCTAAGCAACAAAGTTGGCACCCTAGCTATGGCACGTACGATGGAACCACATTCAGCAAGTTCTCAGTTTTTCATCAATGTGAATGACAACACTTTCCTAGATTTTCGCTCTGAATCTTTAGATGGTTGGGGTTATTGCGTGTTTGCTGAAGTTGCAGAGGGCATGGACGTAGTAAACAAAATCAAAGGTGTGGATACTGGTTCTATGGGCATGCACCAAGACGTGCCACTAGAAGAAGTTGTGATCACAGGCGTAACTATCGCTTAATCACATCACATGCTGATTTAAATATTTTAAATCTTTTTACTTGCTAAAACCGTTTTTGCTTTTATAAGTAAGGTTTTAGCAAGTCTTTCGCTATCCATTCTTTGTTATCAAACTTATGCATACATTATTTATTGCTGATCTTCACCTTTCACCGAGTACGCCTTTGCTTAATCAAGGCTTTTTTGATTTACTCCAAAGCCAAGCTGCCACCACAGCCGACGCTGTGTATATATTGGGTGATTTATTTGAATTTTGGGGCGGTGATGATGATAACTCAGAATTTGCCAACAGCATTCGTGCAAAACTTAAAACTTTAACCGATTCAGGTGTGCCTTGTTATTTTATCTTTGGTAATCGTGACTTTTTAGTTGGCCAGAAATTCAGTAAACAGACAGGCGTTGCCCTACTTGATGAAGAAACAGTGATCGATCTTTACGGCATCCCGACTCTTATTATGCATGGGGATACCTTATGCACGGATGATCATCAGTACCTTGCTTTTCGCGAAAAAGTGCAACAAAAATGGCTACAAGTTTTATTTTTAGCTATCCCACGCTTTATTCGCCAAAAAATTATTACAAATGTCCAAAGCAAAGCGAAACAAACCAAGCAAGATAAATCTCTCTCTATTATGGATGTGAACCAAGCGGCTGTGCTTAACGTGATGCACAAGCACCAAGTCACCCAGCTTGTTCACGGTCATACGCATAGACCCAACACTCATACATATCAAGTAAAAGGTCAAACTTTAACCCGATATGTTCTAGGTGACTGGGGCTCACACGCTTATCTGCTATTTTGTGAACCAACAGGCTTCTCTGTGCAAAAGCTTGCACTCTAATGCTTGAATATTGACACTGCTTGGCTTATTTTGTTATAGAATCAAAATTTTATGAATGTTAAGGGAAAATTGTGTACAGATATCATGCCCGCCAGCCAATTGTTGATAAAGACCAACAAACAATTGCGTATGAGTTATTATTTAGAGATGGGCCGACCAATTCTTTTCCTGACATTGAAGCGGATGTTGCGACCAGCCGCCTGCTGACAAATAGTTTTTTTACTGCGCCAAGCCAGTTCAAAAATAAAGAGTACAATAACGATGACTATTTAAATTTCATTAATTTCCCTTATGAAAGCATCGTCAATGAAATCCCACTTTTGCTCCCTCCGCAAAATATTGTGATTGAGATTTTAGAAACCTGCATTCCGGATCAAAAACTTCTCAACGCGGTCAAAAAACTTCATGCCAAAGGCTATGTTTTTGCTTTAGATGATTATATCCCACATTCTGACTGGGAAGAGTTTTATCCTTATATTTCAATTATTAAATTTGATATCCATCTTGTTTCAATTGAAGAAGCTCAGCGTCAAATGCACAAACTTGCAGCCCATCAGCTGACTTTCTTAGCCGAAAAGATTGAAACCAAAGAAGAGTTTGACAAGTGCTTTGCCGCAGGTTTTACTTGGTTTCAAGGCTATTATTTTAGCCGCCCAGTCATCTATCAAAATAAATTTGAAAACCTATCTTTCCTAGCTTTATTGCGTGCTGGTCACTGTGTTGCAGATGCTAAAATTAGTCGTAAGTTTTTTGAGTATATTATCCGTCACGATATCGTTTTATCTTATCGTTTTATCCACTTTGCTCAATATATGCTCGGTAACGATGAGCCGATCACTGACTTTCAAGAAGCGATTGAAAAAATTGGCAGTGAAATGCTGCGTTTATTCTTAATACTGACGATTTTTTCGACTATTTCTGATAAAACCAGCTTACAAATTCGCACTCTTTATAATCAAGCGATTTCTCGGGCTAAGTTTTTAGAATTAATTACCCAAAATCATTTTCCCAAATTAAATGCATCGGATTCTTTTTTCATTGGCGTATATTCGTTTTTAGAGCCGATGTTAGATGCGAGTGCGCGTGATAATATCTGTCTATCTGCAGGAGCACATGCAGCGCTCGAAAACTATAAAGGCCAGTACGGTGCACTACTGCATCTGGTTGTCGCCTATGAAACTCAGCAATATGCTTTATTTGAGCAATTATGTGAAAAATTAACATTGGATAAATCCAATATTGCCAATTTATACAACCAAACCCAAGTCTGGCTCAAAGATACAGTAAAAATTGAAGACTGCTTATCCTCTGAACCATTTTGAGTTGGCGCTAAGTTATTAGCGTTTAAACACGACTCAAACCTAAATGCCTAGTTTTTAAAATTAGGCTTTTTACTTTAAATAAACCCTCAGCACTCACCAATAAGTAATCACTGGTAATCTCTTATGACTCATTCTTCATCTCAGCCATGTCCTTGTCAACAAGGCGCTTCTTATGCAACTTGCTGCCAACCCGTTCACCAAAATCCACAATCCGCGATTAAACCTGTCGCGTTGATGCAGGCTCGATACAGCGCCCATGTTTTAGGTTTGGTGGATTTTATTGTGAATACCTATCATCCTAGTTGCCATGCGAGTGAAGAGCGTGCGCAAATTGCTGAGTCTACCCAAAGCCAATGGCAAGGGCTTGAAATTGTTCAAACTTCAGACATAAAAGATAATCAAGGCTTTGTTGAATTCAAGGCCTATTTTAGCGAGGATGGCGCGCAATATTGCATGCACGAAAAGTCACGCTTTGTGTTTGAAGATGGACAATGGTTTTATATTGATGGCGAGATGCAAGCGCCAGATGCGCCAGAAGTAGAAGCTGAGCAAGAATCATTGATGCAAATGCCCGTACAGCAAATAAAAGTTGGCCGCAATGATCCTTGCCCGTGTGGCAGCGGCAAAAAGTTTAAAAAGTGCTGCGCTTAAACCTGAGTCACGGTTAAGCGCACACTTGTTTAAATTAAGCTTTTTTGGCTTTTACTGGGCGTAATAAAAACACCAGCGGAAACGCAATCAAAGACACCCACATCATTAACCGAAAGTCTTGCAGATAGCCCAAGGTTGCAGCTTGTTGATTCACTAAAGCGTCAATTGCTGCAAGCCCCTTGGTGGAGTCAAGGTTCATTTGGCCTAAATCCACCGCACGCTGCAAGGCAACACTGTGCGGCGTAATGTATTCAGAAAACACCGCATGGTTAATTTGAATGCGGTGCGCCAAGTAAGTGGTCACTACCGATATTCCGATACTACTCCCTATATTACGAATCAAACTATACAGCGAGGTCGCATCATTGCGAAACGCAGGATTAATTGTTGAAAAGGTAATAGTTGAAAGCGGTACAAAGATCAGACCTAAGCCAAGTCCTTGCACAATCCCAGACCAGATAATCTCAAACTGACTCGTGTCTAAGGTAAATTGGGTCATCACGTTGAGAGAGAACACCAGCAGCACAAGCCCTGTGCAAATTAATGCACGTAAATCCACACGTGTTGCCAAACGCCCGACTAACATCATGCCTGTCATGGTGCCAAAACCGCGTGGCGTGAGTAAAAGCCCAACATCTATGACAGGATAGCCCATCAAGGTTTGCATAAATGGCGGCAAAAGTGACATAGTGGTGAGCAAAATGACTCCGAGGATAAAGCCAAGGGTGATCCCCACAACAAAGTTTTTATCACGAAACATACTTGGCTCAAGAAATGGCTTTTTCGCGGTTAAACTGTGGACCACAAACATATAAAAGCCAAGCGCAGCTAACATGCTTTCAATGATGATTTCATAGCTGGTGAACCAGTTTTGCGACTCGCCGCGATCCAGCATCATTTGCAAACTGCCGATTGCAATCGCTAATAATCCAAAACCAAATAAGTCAAACTGACGGTCTTTATCCAGCTTGGTTTCTTTGACAAAAGTCGTGATCCCAAGCCATGCCATAAGGCCAAATGGGATATTAATATAAAACACCCAGCGCCAGTTATAATACTCTGTCAGCCAACCACCCAGTGATGGCCCAAGGATAGGCCCAACCATAACGCCGATGCCCCACATCGCCATCGCTTGCGCATGCTTTTCTTTTGGATAAGTATCGAGCAGCACTGATTGAGATAAAGGCACCAAACTTGCCCCAAAAACCCCTTGCAGCAAGCGGAACAAGATAATTTGATCAAGCGATTGCGCCGCGCCACACATCATAGATGCGAGCGTAAAGCCAATCACTGAAATCACAAATAAGCGTTTGCGCCCTATTTTGGCAGCCAAGAAACCCGTCAATGGCATACAAATTGCTGCGGCAACAATGTAAGAGGTCAAGACCCAAGAGATCTGATCTTGCGTCGCACCCATTGCCCCTTGCATATGCGGCAAGGCAACATTGGCGATTGTGGTATCCAAGGCTTGGATTATCGTTGCTAACATCACGGATAAAGTAATAAAAATCCGTTGATGTGAAACCTGCTTCGCGTCCTTTAGAGCCTGTTCGTTTTGAGTTATCTCACTCATATCTAAACTCTCTTCTCAAGGACTATAAACTCAAACCAAATAAACTGCGGTGATGCTTAGTATCGACTGTTATATCTGCGCTTAAACCGGCGCGTAATTTTGGCGCCTCTGGCTGCGGATCAATCGCAATTCTGATTGGTAAACGTTGGGTGACTTTCACCCAGTTACCGGTTGCGTTTTCTGCAGGGATCACCGAAAATTCAGCGCCGGTTGCAGGGCTCATGCTTTCCACTTTGCCTGTCCATGTATAATCGGGGGCATTGTCGATATTGATCTCAACCTCTTGCCCTACACGCACATAAGTGAGCTCTTTTTCAGTGTAGTTAGCTTCAATCCATAAGTGAGTGTCACCGACCAAGACGGTGGTAATATTTGTAGGTGAAACCAGTTGCCCGAGTTTGGCTGTTTCAGTCACCACGCCATCGGTTGGCGCTTTAATAAGGGTATGTTTTAAATTAAGCTCAGCTTGTTTAATTGCTGCAAGTGCTGCTTTATATTTTGGATGCTCGCTCACATCTGCTTTGACATCACCATTTAAAGTCGCTTCGATTTTATTTAAGTCCGCTTGGATCATTTCAATACTAATGCGGTCAATTTGGCTGCTTTGATGGGCTTTATCAAACTCAGCGGCAGACAAATAATTTTTGCTACGCATTTGTTTTTGACGCGCTTCTTCTTTTTGATGATACGCATATTCACTTTCAAGTAATTTCAGTTCTTTTAATTTGCTTTGATAGGCTGATTGTTGCGCAAATAAGTTGGCTTTCACATCTAAAAGATTGGCTTTGGCTTGCTCAAGGGCAATTTCATAACTGGCAGGATCAATTTGAAAAAGTGGATCACCTGCTTTAACGCTTTGGTTATCATCCACAAATGTTTTGACTATCTTCCCTGAAACTTCTGCGCGAATTGGCGTTTTATCAGCCTTCACATAAGCATTTTCTGTGCTCACATAACGTCCTGTTGCCAGATAAACCCCTAAACTAAGGAGAATAACTAAAAGTGGCACCACATATAAAAAGAAGCGGCGTTTAGAATTGGTTTTAGGATCTTGGCTCATTTTCTTTCTCAGTATTTAAGCAGGAAGGATAAAGAAAGTCAGTTTGGATAAAAAATACTATTTTTACTATCCAAGTGTGCAACAAATTTTAAGCCAATTGTAAGAAGATGTAAATCTATTTATTTTATTATCCAAAATAGCTAAACAGCAAAAGCTATACTCAAAATAGTTGGAATTGCAGCAAGGCAACAAGCGAGGAATCCCTAGGAACATATAAGAATATGTGACTAGGGTGACGTAGAGCAGTTAACGCCGCTGCAGTTTCAAATATGAAGAGTATAGACAATAAAAAAGGAAGCCGAAGCTCCCTTATATTATTCAATCGATAAACACTTATTTAGAATGTCTTTGTTTTAATTTATCAATCACATGCCCAAGGGAAAGATCTTGCTCTTGGAGCAACACTAGCAAGTGATAAACTAAATCCGCCGACTCACAGACTAACTCTTCCTTGTCGCCCGACGTCGCCGCAAGCGCGACTTCAAGCCCTTCTTCGCCAACTTTTTGCGAAATACGCTTGGTGCCACGGGCAAAGAGGCTGGCGGTGTAAGAGGTGTTTGCATCCGCGCCTTTACGTTCAGCCAATAGCTGTTCCAATTGATGAAGCCAAACCAGATCCGGGACATCTGCCCTCGTCTGGCTCTCTATCTCGCTCACCGCACCTGCATCAAAACAAGTGGTGGTGCCAGTGTGGCAAGTTGGCCCAATTGGATTAACGAGCACTAACAGCGTGTCTTTGTCACAGTCATAGCTAATGCGTGCAAGGTTTAGTGAATTGCCCGACTCTTCACCTTTGGTCCAAAGTCTATCTTTCGTGCGTGAATAAAAAGTGACTAAGCCTGCTTGCATGGTTTTCACCAGTGCATCTTGATTCATATAACCTAGCATCAGCACTTGGCTTGAGCGGATATCTTGCACCACTGCCGGCATCATGCCATCGACTTTCTCCCAATCAAGCTGCCCGATTAACTCATCAATCGCTGCTTTTTCATAGGTTTGCGGCGCAATTGCGCGCGGTTCAATATTGGCGCGCTCTTTTTGCTTGGTTAAGCCTTTTTTCTCTGTTTCGTGGCTCATACACGCACCTCAATCTTTTCTTGTTTGAGATAAGCTTTTAGCTCGCCGATGTTGATCACTTGCTTATGGAAAACTGAAGCTGCGAGTGCGCCATCGACATTGGTTTTTGCAAAGGCATCATAAAAGTGCACCATTTCACCTGCGCCGCCTGATGCAATCAAAGGCACCTGACAAGCTGCGCGCATGGTTTCAAGTTGTTTTAGGTCATAGCCTTGACGCACGCCATCTTGGTTCATCATGTTGAGTACGATTTCACCTGCGCCGCGTGATTGAACTTCTTTAATCCAATCAATGGTTTGCCATTTAGTTGCTTGGGTGCGCGTTTCATCACCTGTGTATTGATAAACTTGGTATTTACCTGTGTCTTTATCAAAATAAGAGTCAATCCCGACCACAATACATTGCACGCCAAACTTATCTGCCAGTTCGTTGATCAGCTCAGGATGCGCCAATGCTGGCGAGTTAATCGAGACTTTATCTGCGCCATATTGCAATATTTTTGCTGCGTCATTCGCTGTTTTGATCCCGCCTGCTACGCAAAATGGAATATCAATCACTTCTGCCACGCGCGCAACCCAGCTTTTATCGACCACACGGCCATCACTTGAGGCAGTGATATCATAAAAAACTAGCTCATCTGCGCCTTCTTCTGCGTAACGTTTAGCCAGTGGAACAATGTCGCCAATGATTTCGTGGTTGCGAAATTGCACCCCTTTAACCACTTGCCCATCACGAACATCTAAACAAGGGATTATGCGTTTTGCCAACATGCGAATGCCTCCTTGGCGCTAAATTTGCCATCTAATAATGCGCGTCCAACAATCACGCCAGCAACGCCAGTGTCTTTTAATGCTGCGATGTCATCTAATGAGCCAATGCCGCCTGAAGATTGGAAATCCACTTGTGGATATAGCGTGCACAGGTCGCGATAAAGCTCAACATTTGAGCCTTGTAGCGTGCCATCACGGGAAATATCTGTGCATAGCACATGTTTTAGACCAACGGTGAGGTAGTCGTCGATAAGGGCTTCAATGGTCACGCCTGAGTCTTCTTGCCAGCCTGAAATCGCAACCTTGCGCACGCCGTTTTCATCAATGTTAATGTCTAGTGCAAGAACGAATTTTTCTGCGCCATAGCGTTCAAACCAAGTTTTGACCATCTCTGGTGATTTCACCGCGGTTGAGCCAATCACCACACGTTGCGCACCGGCTTGCAACAGTGAAGCGACGTCTTCTTCGGTGCGTACACCGCCACCAATTTGGATATTTGCGCTGGTGCTGTGTAGTAGCTCTGAGATTAAATCAAGTTGGCGTTTGCTGGTGTCTTTGGCGCCGGTTAAATCAACAAGGTGAAGCCAAGTCGCGCCGGCTTCTTGATAAGCTTGAAATTGCTCTGCTGGGTTGATTTTGTATTCGGTTTTTTGTCCGTAATCCCCTTGATATAGGCGCACGACTTGGCCTTCAATGAGATCTAATGCTGGGATGATCATTATTTGTCCTTAATAATTTTGTATCTGACTTAAGTTTTGAGTAAACAATTAACTATGTTTATATCAAAATCTTGAGCCGCATAGCCATCTGGCATAGGTTCCAAAAAAGGCGCCGCGCTATCCATGCGCTTGAAAACGACGTCCCTGTCGTTTTAACTTTTTTTCCACCTATTGCCAGATCCCTATGTTGAAGTTCTTTATTCGCTATAAATTTCAAAAAAAACTTATAAATTCAAAAAGTTTTCAATTAATTTCGCACCCACTTTACTTGAACGCTCAGGGTGAAATTGCACGCCATAGAAATTACCCACTTGGATCGCAGCGCTAAAGCCTTGTCCGTAGGTGGTTTGACCAATAGTGTAATCCCCTGCTGGAATGCCATAGCTATGCACAAAATAGAAATAACTGTCTTCTGCAATGCCGTTAAATAGCGGGTGATTGTCGATAACTTTTACCGTATTCCAACCCATGTGAGGCAGTGGCAAGCCTTTGGTATCAAGTTTTAAAACATGTGCATCACAAATGCCTAAACATGGCACATTACTCGTTTTGCCTTGAATGTTTTCTTCTGAAAGCTCAGCAAGAAGTTGCATCCCAAGGCAGATCCCAAGGATCGGTTGTTTGACTTCTTTGATCAATGCAATCAGGTTGCGATCATCAAGGTTTTTCATTGCTTCACTTGCAGTGCCAACACCGGGTAAGAAAAGCTTATCTGCGCTTAGGATATCCGCTCTGTCATCTGTGACTTGAACAGCGTAACCGAGTCTTTCAATCGCAAAACGTACAGATGACACATTGGCGCAACCTGTATCGATAATGACAACTTTGGTTTGTTTGGCATCCATTTACAACACCCCTTTACTACTTGGTAGCTCATCCCCTTGCACACTGATTGCTTGACGCAGCGTGCGACCAAAGGCTTTAAATAGGCTTTCAATGATGTGGTGATCATTCTCACCAGCACTTGATAAGTGTAGCGTGCAAGCTAATGTATCTGTGAGTGAACGGAAGAAGTGCTCAACCATTTCTGTCGACAGTTCACCGACTTGCTCGCGCTTAAATTCTGCGTCAAATTTAAGGAAAGGACGACCAGATAAATCCAGCGCACATTGAGCTAAGCACTCATCCATTGGCAAGCTAAAGCCAAAACGACCAATGCCGCGTTTATCGCCGAGTGCTTCTTTTAGTGCTTGACCGAGCGCCAATGCGGTATCTTCAATGCTGTGGTGATCATCAATGTGCAAGTCGCCATCGACCTTAACTTGCATTTGAAAACCGCCGTGAGTTGCGATCTGATCAAGCATGTGATCAAAAAAGCCCATCCCAGTGTGGATTTGGTTGCCACCAGTTTGATCAAGATTAACTTTGATATTGATGTCGGTTTCTTTGGTGGTGCGGGTGACACTTGCAATGCGCGGGGAAGTGGTGAGATCAGCCACAATTTGCGGCCAGTTTAAGGCATCTTCTTGGGCTGCATCTGGGTTATATAAAATACCGCGAATCGCCATGTTTTCAGCAAGTTGTAAGTCCGTTGGACGGTCTCCAATGACAACAGATTGTTTGAAATCAACCTTGCCTTGTTGTAGATAATCTTTAACCATGCCAAGTTTTGGTTTACGGCAGCTGCAGTTATCTTCTTCAAAGTGTGGGCAAATCAAGACATCATCAAATTTCACGCCTTGTGATTCAAAGATCTCCATCATCATTTGATGCGGCGCTTCAAAATCTTGGGTCGGATAGCTATCTGTGCCAAGGCCATCTTGGTTGGTGACCATGACCAAACGATACCCTGCATCTTGCAGTTTTAAAAGTGATGGGATCACTTGTGGTTCGAGTTTTAGTTTGTCTAGGCGGTCTACTTGGAAGTCTTCTGGCGGCTCAACAATTAAGGTTCCGTCTCTGTCTATAAATAAAATTTTCTGGCTCACAATGCTATCCTTTTGCATGTTTAATTTTTAATTTCTTTTTAGCTTAGGGGTATTTATATCGACTACGCAAAACCGCTGCAAGCCATCCATGGGCGCTATACGTCGCACATCCATGTGCGCCGACATTTTTGCTGCGCAGATACAAACACCCCCAAGCTTATCAATATCAATTCACAAATTAACTCAGTAACTCTCTAATAAAGCTCAGGGTTTTTTCACACTCATCGCGAGAGCCAATCGAGATACGAATACAATTATCAATCGGACTACGGCGTAAAATCATGCCATTATCCCAAGTTTTAGAAAAAACAAGATCCGCATCAGCAAACTTAATCAGTAAATAGTTACCCCAAGATTCAAATACCTTCACACCATCCAGCATAGACAAACCCGCAGCTAAATAAGCACGATTTGCCGCAAGCTCTAACACTTGATACTTCATGCGCGCAACGCCCGCTTCACTTAACGCTTGCAGCGCAATATCTTCCACCGGCACAGGCACAGGATATGGCGCAATCACCTTAAGTAAAGTTTCAATCACTTCAGGGTTGGCAAGACCAAACCCGCAGCGCAGGCCAGCAAGCGCAAAGGCTTTTGACAAGGTGCGTAAAATCACTAGGTTTGAATATTTATCAAGCAGCGCAACCGTTGAGGCTTCTGGGCAAAAATCAATATAAGCTTCATCAACCACAACTAAGGCTTGCTCTTGCGTTTTTTCAAGCAGCGCAACGATGTCATCTTGGTTAATTAAGTTACCCGTTGGGTTATTTGGGCTACATACAAAACAGATTTTAACCCCATCCAGATTTTGATAAATCGCATCTAAATCAAGTTGCCAATCAGAAGTTAGTGGGATAACTTTTTGCGCAATATCAAAAGTTTGTGCGCTAATTGCATACATACCATACGTTGGCGGGCAATATAAAATACTATCTTGGTTGGGCTCACAGAATGCGCGAATTAAAAGCTCAATCACTTCATCGGCGCCGCGTGAGGTTAAGACTTGCTCTGGACGCACGCCAGCATACTTGGCATAAGCTTCAATCATAGCGTCTGGTTGGCAAGTGCTATAACGATTAAGCTTATTGGCTGCAATTTCATATTGATTATCGAATGGAGATTCATTGGCGTTAAGCCATACATCACCGCTGCCGCCAAGACGTCGTGCTGACTGGTAAGGGGTTAAATCTTGGACTGTTTGTCTAGCTAATTTTTTCATGCTTCATCCTTTCATATAGCATGAAATGCTTTATATCGTCGATGTAAAGGCGGTGATACAAAACATTCCATGCTAATAAGCACATCAATTCCAATAAATTATTGAGTCTTTTTTAACTCATCCAAACGAATACTCACCGCGCGCTTATGTGCATCCAAACCTTCAGCGTCAGCAATCGTCATAACACTTGGACCAAGATCAAGCAAACCTTGCGGCGTTAACTCTTGCACTGTCATGCGCTTACAAAAATCAGCCAGACCTAAGCTTGAATAAGTTTTGGTATAACCATAAGTTGGCAAGACGTGGTTAGTGCCCGATGCATAATCACCGACAGATTCAGGAGACCATTTACCAAGGAAAATCGAGCCAGCATTATCTAAAATTGGCAGCAATTCACGTGGGTTTTGGGTTTGCACAATCAAGTGCTCAGGACCATAGTCATTGGAGATTTGAATACACTCAGTCATAGATTTAGTCAACACAATCAAGCTTGAGCCCAACGCCTTTTGCGCTATATCTTCACGCGAAAGTTGCTTTAACTGCACTTGCACTTCATGCGCAACGCGATCCGCAATCATAGGCGATGGCGTTAGCAGCACAACTTGTGAATCAGGACCGTGCTCAGCTTGGCTAAGTAAATCCGCAGCAATAAATGATGGCTCCGCCGTTTCATCAGCAATCACAAGCACTTCAGAAGGCCCTGCTGGCATGTCAATTGCTGCGCCGCCGTGATTTTGACTCACTTGTTGTTTTGCTTCGGTGACAAAAGCATTGCCAGGGCCAAAAATTTTATCAACTTTGGTGACGCTTTGTGTGCCGTAAGCCATCGCCGCAACGGCTTGTGCGCCGCCAACTTGATACACTTCATCAACGCCACATAATTGCGCAGCATATAAAATTTCATCAGCAATTGGCGGAGGTGAGCAAAGCACAACTTTACGGCAACCGGCAATTTGCGCGGGGATCGCAAGCATTAAAACCGTTGATGGCAATGGCGCGCTGCCACCAGGAATATACAAACCAACTTTATTGATTGGGCGCGTGACAAGCTCACAGGTGACGCCTTCTTGAGTTTGCACAGATAAAGGCTGCATTTTTTGCGCTTGGTGGAATTTAGTAATATTTTGGTGCGCCACCGTCAGCGCAGCTTTAATCTCACTGCCAAGGCGTGAACATGCGGCATCAATTTGCGCTTGGTCAATCACCACAGAGTCGATTTGCTTTTTATCTAACTCTGCCGCATAGCTGATTAATGCTTCATCGCCTTGCGCTTTCACATTGGTAATGATTTTTGAAACGATCTCACGGATAGAGTCGCCCGCATTCACTGCAGGACGCGCCAAAACGCTTCGCTGTTGCGCCTCGCTTAAAGATTCCCATACAACACTACGCATCGCCTTACTCCATCATTTTTTCAATTGGTAGAACAAGAATAGAACTTGCGCCAAGAGCTTTTAGCGCTTCCATGGTTTCCCAGAATAATGTTTCGCTACTTACTAAGTGAACAGCAACGCGGTTTTTCTCGCTAGATAGCGGCAATACAGTTGGATCTTCTGCGCCTGGTAGCAAGTCTTTAATCGCTTCAAGTTTATCTGTTGGCGCGTGCAGCATGATGTATTTGGATTCTTTGGCTTGTTGCACGCCTTGCATACGAGTGAGCAGCTTATCAATCAGTTTATTTTGCTCATCTGTTAGCATGCCTTCACGTTGGATAAGGGTTGCTTTAGATTGGAAAATAACTTCTACTTCTTTCAGGCCATTGGCTTCAAGGGTTGCACCGGTTGAAACTAAGTCAGCAATTGCATCGGCAAGCCCTGCACGTGGCGCGACTTCAACACTACCCGTTAGCACACAAGTTGAAAACTCAACGCCTTGCTCATCCATATAAGCTTTTAATAGGTGCGGATAAGTCGATGCGATACGCTTGCCGCGTAAGTCTTCTACGCCTTTGTATTCCAAATCTTTGTCGATTGCAATGGAGAGACGGCAACCACCAAAATCTAAACGACGTAGCGGTTTAAAGCCATAAGCTAAACCTTGTGATTTACGATCAAGGCGCACTTCTTCAAGTTCATTTTCACCAATAAAACCAAGGTCTACCACACCGTCCATAATGAGGCCAGGGATGTCGTCATCGCGCACGAGTAATAAATCAACTGGCATGTTTTCACTGTGCACCACAAGACGCTCACCGGTTAGGTTAAACTTCATGCCGCATTGTTTTAAAATCGCTTGGCATTCTTTGCTTAAACGGCCTTTTTTCTGAATGGCAATGCGTAGTCTTTGTGTAGTCATCTTGATTCCTTTCCCAAGTCTTTTTATTAATTAAATGTTGTTTTAAATCTTATTGCTATAAATCTCAACAGAATGCTTGTTTTTTAAACGCTATATATAGAAAAACCCCCGAAAGTATATGCTTCCGGGGGTCTAAAAAACTTTTTATGCCGGAAGCTTAACTCTCTTCCGGATGCGCACAGCCACTCACCCGCAAGATATTATCGGATGATGATGGTGATGGATGTTAATCAATGTACGCATATAAAACTTAGTCTCTGTTGTCATTTACTTTAAATGGTGTGCCATATGCACTTTCTAATTTTGAAACTGCCAAAATATCCTTTCAGGCTTGCTCTGGCTTAACTTCACATTAACCAAGCTAACATCAAATTTCAAGCTAAATTTTCAAGAAAAGTGCTATTTCAAGAATTATTTTTAGCTTGCTAACTAAATCTAAGCCAAAAAAAGGGAAGCACACTGGCCTCCCCTTTCAGCTAAACGATTTTAACGCTTAAATTACTATGCAGCTTTTTGCATTTTTGACTTCGACATCATGTTCATCACAAAACAAACCACAACAAAGCTTACCACTGCAACACCCATGCCGATTGCAAGCGAGCCGCTCATACCAAGTGCGATGTAACCACAAATAGAGACAAGCGCCACAGCAAGTGCATACGGCAGCTGCGTCGAGACGTGGTCAATATGGTGACACTTCGCACCGGTTGATGACAAAATAGTTGTATCTGAAATTGGTGAACAGTGATCGCCAAATACAGAGCCTGCCAACACAGCGCCAAGCATAGGCATAATCAATGCAAGATCTGTTGCGCCCGCCATATCTCCTGCAATAGGGAGCATGATGCCAAAGGTACCCCAAGACGTACCCGTTGAGAACGCCATAATGCCAGATAAGATAAATAGCAATGCAGGTAGCCAATGGTAGTTAATGTTTCCTTCAACTAAAGAAGAAAGGTAAGCTCCGGTTTGCATATCGCTGATCACAGAACCAATGGTCCAAGCAAAGACTAAGATTAGAATTGCGCCAAACATTGATTTTGCGCCAATCCATAATGTTTTACCAATGTCTGATAGCGGAAGTTTTTGCTTAAATACAGTAAAGAGTGCTAATGCAAGACCTACAAGGCCACCATAGCAAAGTGAAGAACCTACATCTGTGTTTTCAAATGCGGAGAAGATTGTCACTTCCACATCGGCAGCTTTTGCCGCTTCTGCGCCAGAAATAAGCAGCGCAGCAACGGTTGCAATAATCAAACCAACGATAGGTAAAATCAGATCCGAAACTTTACCCTTTTGGCTTTGCTCAATATCAGACTCTTCATGTAAATCACCTAAATCGTCATCTTCAAAGCCCATGCCTTGGCTTGCTTCGATTTCATGTTTACGCATTGGGCCGATATCCATTTGGAAAATCACCATCGCAAACACCATTAATAAAGCAAAGATGGCATAAAAGTTCATCGGAATTAACGCAATGTATGCACCAAGCGGTGAATATTCGGTTAAACCATGAGAAACTAAAATACCGCTGATAACCGTCATGATATATGCGCCCCAACTTGATGCTGGCATTAATACACACATCGGCGCTGCTGTTGAATCAAGAATATAAGCAAGTTTTGCGCGTGATACATAATATCTATCTGTGACCGGACGCGCGATCGAACCCACAGCTAAACTATTGAAGTAATCATCAATAAAAATAAACACACCTAAGAAGGCTGCGAGTAATTTTGCGCCACGTTTCGTTTTGATGCGTTTTTGCGCCCAGTTAGCAAATGCAAAAGTGCCACCAGAAAGCGTGAGCAAAGCCGTCATCATGCCCAGTAAAATTAAGAAACCAACAATGCTCATATTCCAAGCATTAATCGCGCCATCTTCAACAAATACCGCAAATACTTTACTTGATACATAAGAAACAGTATTCGATAACGAAAAATCAGCTAAAAGTAAACCACCAAGGACAACCCCTAAGCCAAGCGATAATAAGACGCGACGCGTTACAATAGCGAGGGTCAGTGCGAGTGCAGCTGGAAACAAAGAGTAATAAGATGTAGAAAAATCGACTAAATTCATGATCGTCAAAACCAAATTTGGTAAGAGATCTACTGTATGAAAAGCAAGTTGGCAAATGCCGAAAAGAAGGTTTCATGCATAAATAAAACATTACCGCTTATTTATGCTTACAGTAGCGCTCCATAGTAAAAAACTAGATAACTTAGTATATATCCGAAATAACAGATAGACAGGTTATCGACTATGGCAGTGTTACACTTATTCAATGTAACCCCAGCAAGCACATTTGATACTGTGGTATGCTTCGGCGAAGTTTCCTTTTATTTATGGTCATCGGCATCACCCTCACATAAACGACTCTTAAACTCCGCACCTCTACACTTCATCCAAACACATATAGCGTTTGAGCAAAGTTGGGCACATTGTAGTGATGAAATTCAAAATAACAAGCCTCACGTGGACCTTTTGCTCGTTTTTTATGCGCTTGTAAATAAAAACCCATCAGAGCGTGCAAAAAAACGTCAAATCGCCCCCTTTCGCCCCTGCGATCCGATGACTAATGATTAAACTGGGCTTAAAATAATACATATGGCATTTAATATATAAATAAAACGACTAATACTTTTGCTTGAAAGCTATATATACCAAAAACCTAAGTATTTATACTCCTCCGCGTGCTTATGTATGATATAAAGATGCGAATGAAAACAATTGCTAACAAAGCTAAATTGTTATCTAAACGTTTACACTCTGATAATTTTTAAACTTTTAAAGCTAAGTGCTGTCTGCTTAAATTGATTACCTAGCTTGCGTAACAATTAATCTTTTATTGCTATACCTATAATTACTTATATATTTGTTATGGTTATTTAAACTTAAGTCATATTTTAACAAAATTGGGTATTAATTGTTAAAATAATCAATTTATAGAATATTAAGCTTGCATTATTATTTTCATTAAAGCTATTATTAACCCAACAGAGCATGACACAAATATAATATTCCGAGGAATTAAAATGTCTGAGATTAAAAAAGCAACACTACTAAACATCCGTAGCCTACGTGTATTGGCACGCGAAGAGTTTACTTTTGAAGAGCTTGAAGAACTTCAAGGCAAATTAAGCACAGTGATTGAAGAGCGTCGTGCAGAAGCTGAAAAAGAAGCAGCAGAAGCAGCCGAGCGTGAAGCAAAACTTGCTGAATATGCAAAGAAAATTGCTGAAGATGGAATCGATCTTGAAGATTTAGTTGCAGCGCTTAGCGGTACTGAAACTAAAACTAAAACACGTAAGAAACGTCAACCACGTCCAGCTAAATATGCATATATGCTAAATGGTGAGCGTAAAACTTGGACTGGTCAAGGTCGTACACCTTCTGTTATCCAAGAAGCATTAGATAAAGGTCAATCTCTAAATGATTTCCTAATCTAATCCAAGAAAGCCAAAAAAAGGTTGCAGCTAATTTAGCCTGCAACCTTTTTTTTGTCTCTTATTTAGTAAATCTGCATTTAAAAATTATAAGTCCAAAGAAAAAGCGCACTGGGCGCCCTCTCCTTATTGCTTACTTATCTTTCCCAATATGCTTCTTCTAAACTATCTTCGCGCTCAGGTAATCCGCGTGATAAACGAGGCGAGTATTGCGATAAAAGCTGATAACTCACTCGGTTTGAATATTTACACACTTGTGATAATGACGAATAAGTTAAAAATGAATGCTTATGTTTACTTGAGTTAGGCACATTCCATTTATGGTATTTATTGGCCGCCATATCGTGAAGTAATGCAGATAAAGCACCATCACCAGCACCGTTGGTATTTTTAATTTTTTCGGGGCCGCCCATATATGGCGCAATATGTGAATAAATTTTTGTTGGCGTTTTACACGTACGGCCTAAACACGGGCGACTAAATTCATATTGATTAAATTCACCAATCGCACCTGGTAGTAATGGCAGACTCGTTTGACGTTTTGCGCTGTCTTCTGTGTAGCCCGACATATAAAGACCAATTGGGCCAGCGGTACAAAGGACTAAGTCAACCCAATCCAATGCTTTATCAGAGGCAAGGAGTGGATCAACTTCACCAGTTAAAGCTTCTGCTTCTTCTTCATTCATCGCAAGAACCGTGACATGTTCTTTTAAGAAGTCTTTCCAGTATTCAGGATCATCTTGAATCACATATTTTGTGCCAAGCGTTAAGACAACTGGCACATCATATTTTTTGGCATATTCAATCGCGCGCATAGTTGCATCTGGCATCGGGTCGCCTTCTTTACAACGCACTAAATAAGCGGTTAAAACTAATGCTGAGGCATCTTCAAAGATTTCTTCAGGGATCGCTTCGGGTGAAAGCTGGTTCATTAACCCTTCGCTGATTGCAAAGGTACGCTCGCCATCTTCACTAATTAACGTAAAGCAGCGACCAATTGCGCCATCTACACCTTGTAAATGGTTAAGATCCATGCGGCTTGAAGTATTGCAGAGATATTGATAGCCATAGCTACCAATTTGGATATTTTTACTCATCACGCCAAGCAAAATAGAAGTATCATCAGCAAGCACAGAGTAATTGTGTAAAGTATTACCGATTGTACCACCTGCAAATTCACCTGTGATCAACTCTTTTTGCTTAAGTTCTTGATATAAGGTTTCAGCTTTTTCTTCGTCAATAACTAATGAGTGGCCCTTACTCAACTGATATTTTTCAATAAAATCTTGGTCAACATGCGCTTCAATATCAACTAAGGTCTGATCAATTCCTATGATATGAGTTTTAGCGATTCCTTGCTTTTCTTGTGCCTGCACCACGAGCGGATCGCGCGCATCAACAGGAAAATAGTGTTTGGATTTACGTTGACCGGGAAATTTCATATGCGTTATCTGTATAGTTAGTGACTTTATGAGAGATTTGTCACAATTTTAACTTGTTCTTGAAATATGAACAATAAAAAAAAGCACTGACCTTTCGATCAGTGCAAAAAAGAAAATTAGGAATTAAATTTTTGAATAAAAGTTAAGTCAGATTAGAAAGCAACTTCCATACCAACTAGGTATGCTACGTTCTCATCTAGGCTATCATCATCGTCGTAACCAACTTCCGCATAAACTTTAGCGAACTGGTGAACACGCTGTGTCACTGTTACATAGTATGTACGTGCATCAATCTCACCAATTTCTTGTGAACTTTTGGTCTCATCCCAGAAGTTCCAACCTGCTGCGAAGTTGGTGTTGTTCCATTGATAATCTGCTGCAATTTGATAAACATCAGCTTCAACTTCTTGAGATGAATCAACCGAAGATTCATAATTAATGTTAGACCAAGAACCAGCAAGACCAATTGCATCTGTTAATTGATATTCAAGTTCTAAAGAGTAAACATCTGTATCAACACCTGGATCACCGCTCTCTACATCGAATAAGCTAGTTGCAATGTTCTTACCTGTGTAGTAGTAGAAACGTGCATCTAAGCCTGCTACACGGTAGCCAACACGAGCATCATAAATTTCAGTGCTGCCTGTTACATCAATTTCTTGGTTTGAATCATTTAGGTATGTACCGTTATCAGAACTAACTAGACCTGAAGTACCGAAGTAGAAAGTACCATTGTCATATACATATTTATATGTTTCATCACCTTCGGTTTGAACAAAGTCAACACCACCAGTACCAAACTCATAATCTTTACCGATACCAGCATCATCAGAAATTAACAATTGACGACCAATAGTAAACTCACCGTAAGTTTCTGAACCGAAACCAACATATGCTTCGTCACTACCTACATCATCATCCTCGAAATACAGGCCGAATCCACCAATTGCATATAAATCTTCATTGATGCTTAGTTTCGCAACGGTGCCAAGATCACCGTCATCAATACGAATATCTGTATCTGGTGAATCACCATAATCTTTATAAACTTGTACTTCTGCAGCACCTGTTACGTCAATAGAAACACCGCCATTGTCATAAACTGTTACTGCTGCGTTTGCACTTGTTGCTGCCCCTGCAACTAGAAGAGCTAATAATGTTTTTTTCATATTAATCCACTGCCTTTTTAAATCATCCCTGTGGGAGTCCATTCGAAAGTATTGTTTTTATATTCAGTTGAGTTTTCACAACTTGGATACATTTACAACTAATGCGTAAGAAAATTACATTCGATGTAAACAAAATTGTATCCAGATGCTCAATCACTCACCTCGCATTACACTTCATTCACATAAAGATCACACATTTAGAAAATAAATGGCGATCATGTGAAATTTTTGTTTCCTTGCGAAGACAGATTTAAGATGCAGCAGCTGAATGAGAATGTCAAATTTTTCCAAAATTTTATTGAACTTTTAAAAATTCTATATATTTCAATTATTTATATAATTCACGTAATTTAAACAAGGATTTAGTAACCAAGCAAAACGATTGTGAAAATTATGTACAATTGTAAATAAGCAGCAATACAAACTGTAAAATTTGTTAAAAATACAGTGTTTTAATATCTTATGCTGATTAAATTAAATCATTCAAAATAAAACACTGATTTCTATTTAAGAAACTCTGTTTTATTGGAAATAGATAAAAAGTGTGAACTAGATCTAATAAAAATAGAAAATATTGTGTGCAGCTTGCAATACATTATTTCCGCGCCACAAGTGAATTTCATGTATAATCTAAGCTTCAATCAGATTAAAAATGAGATATAATTTTGCATAATATCAATCACTTGAACCATATTGTGCTTAAATTACATACAAATCAAGCCATAGCCAAAGTGAATATTTATGCCTAAAAAAGAAATCCAAGCAGCCATAAAGAAAAGTTATCAAAACCTGCATGCGCAATTAGATGGATTTATCCCAAGACGTGGACAAAATTTTTTGGTCTCTGAAATTGCAAAAACTTTGGCCGGTCGCTACCACAAAAAAAACCGCGTTTTGGTCGCCGAAGCTGGCACTGGGATAGGGAAATCTTTAGCGTACTTAATGGGTGCGGTGCCCTTTGCACAATTTAGTCAGCAAAAAATTGTCATCTCGACAGCCACTGTCGCGCTTCAAGAACAATTGATGGACAAAGATCTGCCGTTATATCGCCGCTTAAACGAAGTTCCTTTTGAGTTCCGCTTAGTCAAAGGGCGACAACGTTATTGCTGCGCAGAAAAGCTTGCTATCGCGGCTGACACTCAGTCTTCAGATGATCCACAAATGGCGATGTTTAGCCATAAACCTACAGCAAAAGATAAAGATCTTCTCAAGCGCCTTTATGAGGCCTATCAAGCGCAAAAATGGGATGGTGATAGAGATGCATGGCCAACGCCTATCCCCCAAGAGATTTGGCAAACTATTGTAAGCGATAAACATTCTTGCCATAACGGGGTTGCAGTGCATCGTGACTGCCCGTTCCAAAAAGCGCGTCAAGACTTAGATAAAGCAAATGTAATTATTGCCAACCATAGTTTAGTCATGGCTGATATTGAACTTGGCGGTGGGGTCATTTTGCCTGAGCCAGAGCAATGCATTTATATTTTTGATGAAGCGCACCACTTGCCACATATCGCGCGTGATCACAACGCGGCAGCGGCAAGCTTAAAAGGCGCAATCGCTTGGCTTGAAACCTTAAATAAATCCGCGACTAAAATTGCAACCGCGGGTGATATAAAGAAAACCAATCGCTTTTTAGATCAACTCATCTCAAATATTCAAGAAATTATTCCAAGCTTAAAAGAAGTCACGAATTATTGCTCTAGCCTTGGATTTGAAGATGATAACTACAGATTTGAACATGGTGAACTGCCTGAGTGGTTATTTGAACAAGCCAAAGAGTTAAAAGAAACAACCAAAAAAGCAGAACAAGGTTTAGGTAAAATTATCGACCTTATTTCAGAGCGAATAAAAGAAGGTCAAGTGGCCTCTCGGATTGTTGAACCTATTTTAGCCGAAGCGGGCTTTTTTATGCAGCGCCTTGAAAATTTAGCTAAAGTTTGGGCGCTGATGGCACAAAAAAATAATGATAAAGGCGCCCCGCTTGCACGCTGGGTGGATAAAACCCTTGAAGCAAAAAAAGAAGATTTTATTATTAATGTCTCACCGCTTGAGATTGGTTGGCAGCTAGATAGCAAACTTTGGAGCCGCTGCGCAGGCGCTATTTTAGTATCCGCAACCATGCGTGCATTAAATAAGTTCGATTACTTTGCACGCGCAGCGGGTATATCGATGAAGCCTGAAATGGGCGCACAGTTTTATTCTTTATCTTCACCTTTTGATTATAAAAACCAGGCAGTGATTGAAATTCCAAATTTAGAGTTTGAACCCTCACATCCTAAATTTAGTGACTATTTAATTAAAATATTGCCAAAATATATTGCTGAAAATCAGGCAAATTTGGTATTGTTCTCGTCTTATTGGCAGATGAACCAAGTCGCAGATGCGTTAGCAAAAGATTTTCAAAAAAAGAAATGGCACTTGCAGATCCAAGGAAAAAAATCCCGCTCTGAAATACTAAAACAGCACAAAGCATACTGCCAAATGCAAAAAACCAGTATACTCTTTGGCACAGGTAGTTTTTCAGAAGGGCTTGACCTTCCTGGCAGCTTATTAACCAACCTTATCATCACAAAAATTCCATTTGCGGTGCCAACCTCCCCGATTGAGCGTGCACATGCGGAATACATCGAATCTAGTGGTGGCAATCCATTTATGCAAATTGCTGTGCCTGAAGCGAGTAAAAAACTGATTCAATCCGTCGGTCGATTGCTGCGAAAAGAACAAGATACAGGTAAAATTGTGCTTCTTGATCGCCGAGTTATCACTAAACGTTATGGTAAAGCACTACTTGATTCATTGCCCCCTTTTGCACGAAAAATTGACTATTAATTATTAAGGAAAAACAAACATGGAAATGTTAGAGCCAAGTGTAATTGCTTTATTGGCACTCGTTGCATTCGCTGCAGGCTTTATTGATGCGGTTGCCGGAGGTGGCGGTATGCTGACCATACCAGCGCTTCTTGCAGCAGGCCTGCCGCCACACTTAGCTCTTGGCACAAACAAATTGTCAGCAACCTTCGCCTCATCAACTGCTGCTATCACCTATTACCGCAAAAAACTCTTCTCGCCACTATTTTGGAAAGATGCCTTTTGGGCAACCCTTATTGGTTCTATCATCGGCACCTGTGTCGTGAGCTTTATCAGTACCGAATGGCTAAATAAAATCTTACCTTTGATCATTCTATCAACGGCAATTTATTCCATCTTGCACCGCCCAAAACTTGGCGAAGAAAATGTCCTGCCAGCGCATGATCCAAAATTAGCCAAAAAACAACGCTTGCAAGGTTTAAGTCTTGGCTTTTATGATGGCGCAATAGGCCCTGGAACCGGCGCATTTTGGGTGGTATCCAATATGGCGCTATATAAAATTAATATGCTCCTCGCCTCTGGCGTGGCCAAAGCGATGAACTTTACCAGTAATGCAACCTCTTTAGTGACCTTCGCTATTTTTGGTACGATTAACTGGGAATTAGGCCTCACCATGGGGGTTTGCTTAATGGCCGGCGCATATTTAGGCGCACATTCCGCGATAAAGTTTGGCGCGAAATTTATTCGCCCAGTGTTTATTTGTGTAGTCACTGTGATGGCTGCAAAACTTGCTTATGATGCTTGGTTTTAAATCAAGTCATTGCAATAAGGTTCACCGCTATGAATTTTGATTCGATTACCCCATTACTGACAGATATCAGTGAACGCTCTAAAGTTTATGATCGTGCCAATGGGGAGCATCACCAGTTTCTATTTGATCACCAATTGTTTCAAACTCAATCTTACACGCTGCAACCTTATGTCAAGGAAGTCCAAAAAAGCTTTGCCCATTTAGTCCAAGAGTATGAGGCAAAGCGCTTAAGTGCTGCGCGAGCGCAATATCTAACAGAGCGTTTGCTCGCGCAAATTAGCGCCATTACACGTGAGCTTGCAACCACTCAGATTCGCAAAAAAGAACCTAAACACTGGCAACATAATCAAGTTAGTATGCACCAACTATATCAAGACTTGTCGCAACATATTGAGTGGGAAAGGCGTTTAAAGACCCTTGTCGAAGAGCAAAAAGAGAAAGTGGCACAAACTTTTGGCCCAGCCCAAGGCAAAGCCCAACAAGCACTATTAAAAGCCGAAGAAAGACTCAAGCGCTGCCAAATCGCTAAGAATAAAATAGAAAATCGAATCACGCGTCGCGAAAGCGTGCATTATGGAAAACTTTAGAATGACAAACTTAACTCCAGCATCTGATGATGGCCAAACAAATACTGAACAAGAAACTGCGCACCCACTTGCTCATGCGCCGCAAGATGTAAAACTCGCAGTGGATTTAATTTATCTTTTAGAAACCAACGAAATCCCAAAAGATGTCGCATTATCTGCGCTTGAAATGGTCAAAAACGATTTATTGAAAAAATAAAGCCAGACAGAAATAAAAAAGGCTAACTTCAAAATGAGTTAGCCTTTATTTATATCAAGATGTTAGATTAAGCTGCAACAGTAATACCGCTTTGACCTGCATAGGCATCATCTTTTAGTGCTTGAATGCGGTCTGAAATTTGTGGGTGAGTACGAAGTAAATCAGACAATGACGCACCACCACCATTAATCCCGAACGCTTTCATCGAACCTTCAAGCTGTGGCTCCATACCGTGTGATAGGCGCTCAAGCGCAGCAATCATCTTCTCTTTGCCTACAAGCTGCGCTGCGCCTGCATCCGCATAGAATTCACGGCGACGGCTATACCACATAGTGATAAAGCTAGCTAAGAAACCAAATAGCAATTCAAGTACAAAAGAAGTTAGGTAATATGCCATGCCGCCTTGTACTTCACCGCTTTCTTCATCACGCGAGCCGCTTACAATACCGGCAACAACACGCGCAAGGAAAATCACAAAGGTATTCACTACGCCTTGCATCAAGGTCATCGTCACCATGTCACCGTTCGCAATATGACTCATTTCATGTGCTAATACGGCTTCGGCTTCATCACGGCTCATGCTGTGCATCAAACCAGTTGAGACTGCAACCAAAGAATCGTCACGCTTAGCGCCTGTAGCAAAAGCGTTCATCTCTGGCGCATCATAAAGTGCAACACTTGGCATGCCGATGCCTAATTGTTTGGCTTGTGCCTCAACTGTTGAAAGTAACCAATGTTCCATTTCATTGCGTGGGCTTTCAATCACTTGTCCGCCGACAGAAGCAAGCGCCATTTTCTTTGACATCAGTAGTGAAATAAACGCACCACCAAAACCAAACACGGCTGCCAAGATTAAGAGACCAGACATGCTACCTGGGCTTATCCCTGTAAAGCTATAGACCAGACTCAACACAATACTTAAAACAAGCATTACCGCTAAGTTTGTTAACAAGAATAAGAATATTCGTTTCATTTTTTCTTTACCTATATAGAAAGAGTTTTGCGAAGGCATGACCACATGCCAGTTATCTAGTTGTAATCATGTATCATTTTGCCTGTAAGGTTAAGCATTAAATTGCAACATTTAGTATCTATCACCAACAGAGTAAGACCAACACTTATATTTAACCTAATGGTTACTAACCCTTTAGTAGTCTACGACTTTGGTCGAATAGAGAATGTGAACAATTTTGCTACTATAAGACGCCCTACACATACATGATTTATTACCTCTGTTACTAAAATAAGGAAATTTTCAATGCAATCACGTCCAAAATCATTCCAAGCTTGTAAAGATCACGCAGCAAATCAAATGGCGATTGACGTTCTTCGTTGTCACTTGGGCTTGAGCCAAGATGAGGCGCGCAAACACTTAGGAGTGGAAGGCCAACGAGAAGATCAAGATTTTGTAGAAGCTTTTAATATTGCCCAATCGAGCCAAGATTAAGGCGGTAGATTTACAATTTGTAATAAATTATTAAGCCACGCTCGCTAGAATACTTGAAACCAACTGACAGATGATGCAACATACCCCTATTCTTCTGTGAACTATATTCGCATTCAAATAACTATTCTTAAGTTTTAAATAGGTAATCTATGTATAAGTGGCTTCTTTTTCTATTATTTACAGGTACTTGTACCTTAGCACAAGCGGCAACGGATAAAGAAAAAACCGTTAGCCAAGTTAAACCTGAAGCAATCGAAGTTAGCCCTGTGACAGAGCAAGGCGACAAGCTGATCTTAGGTGAAAAGGAATGGGTGTATGTTAAAGAACTCGACCGTAACCTAAAAGCACGTATTGATACCGGTGCAACCACTTCTTCTATCAGCGCAGATGTGATTGATATTAAGCGTGAAAAAGGCAAACGTAGCCAAGTTACCTTTAAATTAAAACACGAAGACTGGGAAGGCCCTGAAGTAACTTTGCCTGTCCAACGTTGGGTTGAAGTTCGTCAATCAAGTACGGAAGAGCTAGATAAACGCCCTGTAGTTGACTTGCCAATTCAAATTGGTGAGAAAAAACTGACCACAGAATTTACGCTGACTGACCGTATGCACCTCAGCTACCCAGTTCTGATTGGCCGCAGCTTTATCGATGAGCGCGCAATTGTTGATGTTTCTCATAAATATATTCAAAAGAAACATAAAGTTGCCCCTACTGAAGAAGAAAAGCTAGCTAAAGCGAAAGAAGACGAAGCGGCGAAAGAAAAGGCTGAACAAGCAAAAGCTGATAAAGAAGACAAAGAAGCTGATGCTAAAAAAGATTCCGAAGAGAAAACCGCTAAAGCTGACGATGAAAAGTCTGATGATGCAAAAGATGCAGACAAAGATTCAGAGAAAAAAGATGACAAGTCTGATTCTGAGAAAGAAAAGGCTTAAATCTAGTTAATTTCTTTTTAAGAACGTCCAAAACATAAAAAACCGAACGGATAAATTATCTCGTTCGGTTTTTTTTATATCTTCACTAAAGACAAGTTTAGCCGATATGAGTGGCGCCATTCATATATTGACGTAACACTTGTGGGATCTCGATACGACCATCTTCAAGTTGGTTGTTTTCAAGAATCGCTACCATAGTACGACCTACAGCAAGACCAGAACCGTTTAGTGTGTGTACAAGCTCAGGTTTTTTCTCACCTTTACGACGAAAACGTGCTTGCATACGACGTGCTTGGAAGTCACCCATGTTTGAACAAGATGAAATCTCACGGTATGTTTCTTGCGCAGGTACCCAAACTTCTAGATCATAGGTTTTATATGCGCTAAAGCCCATGTCACCTGTACATAGCACAACTTTACGGTATGGCAGTTCTAAAAGCTGTAGTACTCGCTCAGCGTGACCGGTTAGCTCTTCAAGCGCAGCTTCTGAATCTTCAGGGCGCGTGACTTGTACTAGCTCAACTTTGTCAAATTGGTGCATACGAATAAGACCACGTGTATCACGGCCATAAGAACCAGCTTCAGAGCGGAAACATGGTGTATGAGCTGTCATTTTAAGCGGAAGATCTGCTTCATCTGTGATGCTGTCACGCACAAGGTTTGTCACTGGCACTTCTGCTGTTGGGATCAGTGATAGATTTTTCAGCGGTTGATCGCTTACTTGCTCAGTCAATGGACGTGTATGGAACAAGTCTTCGCCAAATTTAGGCATTTGACCTGTACCAAACAAGCTTTCATGGTTGACCAAATATGGTACATATAGCTCAGTATAGCCATGTTTATCTGTATGCAAATCAAGCATAAATTGAGCAATCGCACGGTGCAGGCGCGCAAATTGACCTTTCATCACGATAAAACGAGAGCCTGTGATTTTAACTGCTGATGCGAAGTCAAGACCGTCGCCCATTTCACCAAGATCAACATGATCTTTCACTTCAAAGTTGTACTCTTTTGGCGTGCCCCAACGTGAAACTTCAACGTTATCATTCTCGTCTTTTCCATCCGGCACATCTGCTGCTGGAATGTTTGGCACAGAATGAATAATTGCATCAAGTTTTGCTTGCACTTCAGCTAGCTCAATTTTTGCAGCTTCTAAGTCAGAGCCTAAAGTGCCAACTTCAGCCATAAGCTGTTGCGCTTTTGCCTCATCACCGGATGCTTTCGCTTGACCAATCGCTTTGGAACTTGCATTACGTTTTGCTTGCAGTTCTTCTGTTGTCACCTGAATCGCTTTACGCTGAGCTTCAAGTTGGTTAATTGTTTCCACATCAAGTTGGAAACCGCGACGAGCAAGTTGAGCAGCCGTTTGGTCTAGCTCACTGCGAAATAATTTAGAATCAAGCATTGCTTATCCTGTGATATATTTGAAGTTGAAAACACAGCCCGTCATCGACGAGCCAATTGCTAATAAGATACCTAAAATCACTTATTTTTGATAGCGCTTTTGCGGGCTTTTTGCGTCTAAATCAGCCAAATACTCTAACTTTTGGCGAATTTTTATCTCAAGGCCGCGATCATGCGGTTGGTAATAGCGCCGTGAAGAAAGTTCAGGTGGTAAATAGACTTCGCCTGCGGCGTAAGCGCCCGGTTCATTATGTGCATAACGATACTCTTCGCCATAACCCATATCGGACATTAATTTAGTTGGCGCATTGCGCAAATGCAGTGGCACTTCAAGTTCTGGATGCTCACGCGCATCAGACAAAGCTTGCTTCCATGCAGTATACACAGCGTCACTTTTGGGCGCACAAGCAAGATAAACCACAGCTTGGGCAATCGCGCGCGTGCCTTCTGCTGCGCCTACTCTGTGATAGCAATCCCAAGCACTTAATGCTACTTGCATCGCTTTGGGATCGGCATTGCCTATATCTTCAGAGGCAATCGCAAGTAAACGTCTGGCCACATATAAAGGATCGCCACCGGCGGTGATGATTCGCGCTGACCAATACAAAGCAGCATCTGGGTTTGAGCCGCGAATAGATTTATGCACCGCTGAGATTAAGTCATACCACATCTCGCCTTGGTTATCGAAACGCGCGACCTTTTCACCCGCAACTTGCGCAAGCAGTGCCACATCAATTTGTTTAATCCCTTGCGCATCTTCTTCTGCCATGTCATATAAAAGCTCAAGATAATTCAGCCCCATACGCGCATCGCCAGTGACCAACTCACTTAGGCTTTCTAAAACTTTGCCTTCAAAGCTTGCTGGGGTTTTCCCAAGCCCACGCGTCTCATCGTTAATCGCTTGATTGAGCACATCTAAAATATCAGCTTGAGTTAGAGCTTGAAGCTTATAGACACGCGCACGTGAGAGCAGTGCGTGATTCAGCTCAAAAGAAGGGTTTTCTGTGGTGGCGCCAATAAAGGTCACTGTGCCATCTTCGATATGGGGTAAAAACGCATCTTGCTGCGATTTATTAAATCGATGCACCTCATCGACAAACAAAATGGTTTGAATGCCAGCTTGTTTATTTTGCTTCGCTTCATCCATCGCTAGACGAATATCTTTGACTCCAGAGGTCACTGCCGATAAACGCAGCACTTGCGCCTTGGCATAATGGGCGGCAATTTCAGCCAATGTGGTCTTGCCTGTGCCCGGTGGCCCCCACAAAATCATAGAGTGTAAATGGCCAGATGCTAGCGCGCGGCGTAGCGGTTTTCCTGGGGCAAGCAAATGCGCCTGCCCGCAGTATTCTTCTATCTTTTGAGGACGCATTCTTGCCGCAAGTGGGCGAAAGTCATCCTCATTGGAAAAAGATAAATCTAAGTTTTTCATAACAAATTATTGGCGCTGATCATCAACCGTGACACCTTTTGGCACCACAAAGCTAAATTGTGACGCTGAAGGCTTGGCAGATTTAAAGTTTTGGAAGCCAAAACGGCTTTGCTGACCATCTTGCTCTATCACATAAAAACGCTTCACCACGCCTTTGGCATTAATTTCGATTTGGAATTGATTGACATTGGTTGAGCGATCTTTTGGCGCAAGAACAAACAAGTCATCACGCTGCACAATGGTGTATTTTTCCCAGTCTGAAGCTTGGTTGCGAGTCAGTAGCACGAAAGGTGTTTGCGCTGTCGCCTCGGCTTGATCTAGGATGCTCACTTGCTCAACAAATGGGTCGTAATACCAGACCGACTTGCCATCAGAAACCAGTAACGTCTCATTTGGCGTCGTGGTTTCCCAGCGAAATTGATTTGGACGCAAGATTTGCGCTTTGCCCTGACCTTGCATCACCACTGTGCCATCTGCATCCACAACGGTTTGGCTGAAATTAGCACTAAACCCAGTATTTAAGTTTAAGCGCTCACTTAAAACATCTTTTGGCGCAGCAAGCGCAATACTTGAAACCAAGACACTTGTTGCTAAACCTAACGCCATGAAAAGATTTTTCATATTTTATCCTTTTACCCAAGTGCGCAAGGCGCGACTTTAAATAATACTTTAGGCTTTGCCCCAAAGTGTAACCTCTCTAGGGCATAGACTCGTTAATCAAACTGTTTAATCGGTGGCGGGATCAAGACTTCTCGCATCCCGTTTTTACTTGGCTCGCTTAAGATACCTTCAGCTTGCAGTTGGTCAATGATCTTCGCAGAGCGGTTATACCCAATACTAAAGTGACGCTGGACTGCTGAAATCGAGCCTTTGCGCGTTTCTGCGCAGAACTCAACCACTTGGTCATATAGCTCATCTTTGCTCGCTTCACCAGTATCTAGAGACTCACCCGGCAGTAAGTTATCCGCCGTTTTCTCGCCACTGGTGATAGATTCAATATATTGCGGGCGACCACGCGCTTTCCAGTCATTGACGACCGCGTTCACATCATCATCCGATGCAAATGCACCATGCACACGCATAGGATGGTTGGTGCCAGACGGTTGATAGAGCATATCCCCCATACCAAGAAGAGATTCGGCGCCGCCTTGGTCTAAAATGGTACGTGAATCTGTTTTAGTTGAAACCGTAAACGCCACACGACTTGGAATATTAGCTTTAATTAAGCCGGTAATCACATCTACCGATGGGCGCTGAGTTGCCAATACAAGGTGGATCCCCGCGGCACGTGCTTTTTGCGCAAGACGTGCGATAAGCTCTTCAACTTTCTTACCCACCACCATGATGAGATCAGCAAATTCATCCACAATCACCACGATACTTGGTAGTTTTTCAAGCAGCGGCGCCGTTTCATCCATAGTATCGCCCGGTTGCCATAGCGGATCAGGGATTGGATAACCAGCCTCGCGCGCCATTTCAATTTTTTCGTTAAAGCCTTTGATATTACGAACTTTTAACTTAGATAGTAGCTTATAGCGACGCTCCATCTCACCGACACACCAACGGAGTGCATTGGCTGCATCTTTCATATCCGTCACAACTTCTGAAAGTAAGTGCGGGATCCCTTCATAAATCGACAATTCAAGCATTTTCGGGTCGATCATGATAAAGCGTACATCTTCAGGCTTGGCTTTATACAGCATGCTCAAGATCATCACGTTAACCCCAACCGACTTACCCGAGCCTGTTGTACCAGCAACCAAAACGTGCGGCATTTTGGCAAGGTCAGCCACCACAGGTTCACCTGCAATGTCTTGTCCAAGTACGACAGCGGTTGCTGATTTTTGTTCTTGGAACACTTCACTGCCGACAACTTCAGAGAAATAAACGGTTTCGCGGATAATGTTTGGCAACTCTAAACCAATGTAAGGTTTACCCGGTAAAACTTCGACCACGCGTACCGAAGACACAGACAAAGAACGCGCTAAGTCTGTTGAAAGACCCGTAATACGGCTTGCTTTTACACCTGGCGCAAGATCTAGCTCAAAGCGTGTGATCACAGGGCCTGGGAAGATATCCACGACCTGCGCTTCAATCTTAAAGTCAGCCAGTTTTTCTTCAACCAAACGCGCCATATCTTCAAGCGCTTCATGATCAATATACTTCTCACCCTTTTGCGGCTGCTCAAGTAAATCTAAAGTTGGCATTGGCGTAGTGGGTTCTGGTAAGTTTGGCTCATCCATTAAGAATGGGTTTTGCATTAATTTTTCTTTGGCCTGCGCTTGTTGCACCATGTCATACAAGGCTTTGGCTTCAGCTTGATTATCCGTCTGCGCTTGACTACTCGCTTGAACTGGCGCCTGGGTTGGCGTCACAGCTTGCGTAGGAACGTGCTGCGGTTCAGGTGTCGGCTCGACATAAGCAGGCGTTGGCATGTGTGCTTGTGGCTGCTCAAAGCTAGGCGTAGAGGTTTGTGCAACATCTTGCGTGCTAAGTGTCTGCTCAAAATTATTTTCATCAAAGCTTGCAGTCTCAAGACTCTCATCTTCATACACATCATCTTGGTAATCGGGTGCATTGGATGCGCTATATAACTGATGAATGTTGTTTGCTGCAACGGATTGCAGCTTATTTTGCATGCTATAAGCTTGTGATTCTGCGGCTTGTGCTTGTTGCATCGCTTCCAATTGACGCGCTTCTTCAAGCTGCTGTGCTTCTTCTTGCTCACGGCGCTCAGCTTCTTGGCGCGCAATTTCAGCTTGGCGCTCAGCGGCTTGACGTTCTGCTGCTAAACGCTCGGCCTCTTGGGCTTGGCGCATCGCTTCTTGTTGTCTTGCTTCTTCTTGCTGCTGTTGCTGCTGTGCTTGGGCAAACAGTGCTTGTTGCTGCGCTTGACGCTCAGCTTCCAAACGCTCTGCTTCTTGTTGCTGACGCAGCGCCTCAAGTTGACGCGCAGCTTGCTCTTGGCGTGCTTGCTCGGCGGCAATTTCTTCAGGCGTCGGCCCTTGCGCTGCGGCTTGTGCTGCGGCCTTTTCTTGTTCTGCCAATCGCTGCGCTTCACGCTTTTCAATTGCCATGATTTTTTCAGCCATGCTTAAACGACGCGGCGCTTCAGGCTTTTCTTCTGGTTCTGGTTCTGATTCGGCTTGTATCGCCTCAGCTTTTGCTGCAACCGCTTCAACCTCAGCAACTTGGACTTGAGGCGCAGGTGCTGGCTCAGTAACAGGCGTTACTTCTTCAACAGTTTGCGCTGCAACCTTGCTCTCTGGAGCTGTACTTTGGGGAGCTAGGGCTTCAGATACCACTGCCGCTTGCGGCTCAGCAGATACTGGCGCCACGGACTGGCTAGGTTGTGCGCGAGGCGCAGGCGGTGTACTTGGCATTTGCATAGCGTCATCATCAATATCAAGTTGTGATAAATCGCCGAGTTTAGGCCCCTCAAATTCATCATCTTCAGATGCTTGCGCTTTCGCAGCAATGGTTTGCGCTGCAGCCGCCGCTGCCGGTCCCGCTAAGCTAATTTTTTTCGCAACAGGTTTGCTTGCTAACGCTTGCTCAGCAGCTGGTGCTTGGGCCGCGGCCTTTGCTTTTTTCGGCGCTTGCAAAGAAAACTTCGCTTTTTTTGCCCCAGCTTTTTTAACCGCTTTGGGTGCATCCGTCGCACGGATCGCGTTTGCTTCTTCTTCCTCTAGCGCATCAAGTTGCTGCGTTGAAATCGCAACATTTGGCACTTCAAGATCACTGACGTCAAACTGCGGATGCTCATCTGGTGAAAGTTGCAGATCTTCATCTTGAAAATGGTTACGAAAATCATGGTTCGCACTAAGATCAGGATTAAAACTTTGACTACGGTCACCGCGCAGAGTATGGGCTGTTTTTTCGACACTTTTAATTGAAGTTAAACCTAGCTTTTCAACAATCGCGAGCCAAGATAAACCACTCACAAGTGGGATGCTCGCAAGCCAAGTAAATAAAAAGATAAGGGTTGCGCCGAATGAGCTCAACATAGGCACCAGCATGCGATCAACCAAGTCGCCAATCACACCACCGGATGGGAAGCTCCAAATATCATCGAAATGAATACCCGCTAAGGCACAGCTACTCACAACAAGCAAGACTGCGCCGAGAAAACGGGTTCCCCAAACTAAGAAATCAAACGACACATTGCTTGACGGACTTGGGCGTAAGATACGCCAGCCTAAAAAGACAAGTAAAACAGGGATTGCATAGCTAAATACACCAAAACAAAACAATAATAAACTTGCGACCCAAGCACCAAAAGCACCACCGGCATTTTGTACTTCATGGCTCCACCCTGTTTGCAACCAAGTTGGATCACTGGCCTCAAAAGAATATAAAGCAATCGAGATCAAAACCGCAAAACAAGCGCATACAATAAAGAAAAATTCTCGTAAGCGTTGTGAGCCGTTTAAATGTGCTTTATCAGCATTTTTTGTAAGCTTGGATTTTATATGTGTTACAGATTTAGATGTAGATGATTTTGTCATAGTTTTAATTAGCTAAATACGGAATGCAAAAGCGAAAAATCTTAATATAGAAATGGCGCCATAAAAGTGATGCTCAGCGCGAAATACCCTATTCGTTTGTGAATAAAGATAAAATCTGCGCCAAATGAGTATAACAATAACTGAAATTGCTTAAAACACCTAGCACAGAGATCTGACAAGAATTAACGTGACTGGATAACGAGTTGATTGGATTGTTTGACTTCTTCCATGACAACATAAGTGCGGGTATCATTGACCCCAGGTAGACGCAGCAAGGTATCGCCCAATAATTTACGGTACGCACCCATATCCGCTACGCGGGTTTTAAGCAAATAATCAAAATCACCCGAAACAAGGTGACATTCTTGAATATCATCAAGATTTTGCACAGCGGTGTTAAATTGTTCAAACACGTCAGGTGCACCACGATTTAGTGTAATTTCAACAAAAACTAATAATGATGCATCGAGATATTGAGGATTAAGCTGTGCGCTATAACCTAAAATATACCCTTGGCGTTCAAGGCGACGAACACGCTCAAGACAAGGGGTTGGCGATAAACCTACACGCTTTGAAAGCTCAACATTTGAGATACGTCCATCGCGTTGTAATTCACTTAAAATATTACGGTCGATTCTGTCCAAATCCTTAGACGGTTTTTTACTCTGTTCCGGCATTTTTTCCTACCTTATGACTTCCTTGTGAACATTTATGCTTAATTTTTGTTCTTTTTGTGAAAATACAGAAAGAAATTCTAATAAGTTACGACTACACTTGAATAATATTTCAATAATATTGAAATGTCTAGTCACTAACACTACTTAAGTAAAAGGAATTAGCATGATTATTGGTATCCCAAAAGAGATTAAAAATCATGAATATCGCGTGGGCATGACCCCTGCAAGTGTGAAAGAAGCAATTCAACATGGTCATCAAGTCTATGTAGAAACCAATGCAGGTTTAGGCATAGGGTTTGATGATGACGCTTATATGGCTGCTGGTGCCTCTATCCTTTCGAGTGCACCTCAAATATTTGAGAAATCTGAGATGATTGTCAAGGTTAAAGAGCCGCAGGAAAATGAACGTGCAATGCTCAAACCTGATCAAATTCTCTTTACTTATCTACATCTTGCCCCAGATTTGGCCCAAACAAAAGACTTAATTGCATCAAAAGCCATTTGTATTGCATATGAGACTGTAACAGATAAACAGGGTCGATTGCCACTCCTTGCGCCTATGTCTGAGGTTGCAGGCCGTATGGCGATCCAAGCTGGCGCTCAAACCTTAGAAAAATCCCACGGTGGAATGGGGTTACTTTTAAGCGGTGTGCCAGGTGTCGCGCCAGCAAAGGTTGTCGTTTTAGGTGGCGGGGTTGTCGGCTCCAATGCTGCGCGAATGGCGGTAGGTTTACGTGCAGATGTCAGCATATTCGATAAAAATATCGACACGTTGCGTCAACTTGATCAAGAGTTCCAAGGCAAGGCTAAGGTTATTTATTCGACCCAAGATGCGCTAGAAGCTGCGATAAAAGAAGCAGATTTAATCATTGGCGCTGTGCTTATTCCAGGCGCTGCTGCGCCAAAATTAATTCGCCGTGAACATCTAAAAATGATGAAGCAAGGTGCAGCGCTCGTCGATGTGGCGATTGATCAAGGCGGTTGCTTTGAAACATCTCATCCTACCACTCATGCTGAGCCAACCTTTGTTGTTGATGACATTGTGCACTATTGCGTAGCCAATATGCCTGGTGCCGTCGCCCGCACCTCGACCTTTGCCCTTAATAATGCCACTTTGCCCTATATTTTAGAAATCGCGAATAAAGGTTATCGCCAAGCGCTACTCGATAATCAAGGCTTGCTCAATGGTCTAAACGTCTTCCAAGGCAAGCTCACATATGCGCCAGTGGCTCAAGCCTTTGGGTTGGATTACACCCCTGCCGAGACTTTGCTCAGTTAAACCACCGAGCTTCAAGCGTGAATTAAAGCCTAGCCCCATGGATCAGAAAATTTCTTGGGCTTTGTTCACGCTTGCAAAATTCTATAATCTCAGCTCTATAACCATTTTCCTCTAAATACAG
The DNA here is from genome assembly GCF_058545285.1 of Vibrio sp. KMM 9700. Taxonomy (NCBI): domain Bacteria; kingdom Pseudomonadati; phylum Pseudomonadota; class Gammaproteobacteria; order Vibrionales; family Vibrionaceae; genus Vibrio; species Vibrio sp. KMM 9700. Next base: position 507,103 of record NZ_CM178589.1, read on the forward strand.
CATCTTATCTAGCGCTAACCAAACTTCAAGCGGTCGCTTAAATATTTCTTGGACTGCGCCTAAAGCTTCCATTTTATAAAATAAAGCTTGCCCAACTTGCTCCCAATACTCTAAATCTTGCGGTAGTCGAATCGACAATTGTTTGGCTTTAATCGCCCATTGACAAAAGCTTGCGAAACCTTCGCTTAATTGGGATTTTTTTATGCTAGGAATAGGTTCATAGTCTTTAAAAGCAAACTCTTGCTTGAGCATGGCTGCAAAGCCTAAGCGGTAGCCCATCTCCGTTTGTCTGTGCCGCTGTACACGTGCTCCACCGGTCACTGTTTGCTGCAAAGGAATACGTAAGTCTTGCTTAGATAAGCTTAACCTTGCAGACTGCCCTGCCCTTGATAAAGCGTGATACGCATCACCTTGAATCAAATGATAACAACATGGTGAAAAACTAATCTGTTTACTGCCTGCGCTGATTGCATGCTTTAGCGCATAAATATGCAAATCACCACAAGCGTGCAAAGCCACAACATGCTGATCCTCACAAAAAATGTGCTGACTTTCGTCTGCAAATGCATCCCCTTGGATAAAACGCATCGCTAAACCATGCTTATCAGCATAACTTTGCCCAGCTTGGCATAGGCTTTCTTGCCACTCAAAGCTTTCAACTGGTCGCTGGCTAGTATGAGTTAAAAAACGCCCCAAATAGCCTTTCCCACTGCACCATTCAAGCCATTTACTGGCATTATTTTTTGCGTATGTGTACTGACTAAAGGAGTGAATTTGCGCCAATTTTCGCCCAGGAACGCCTTGCATTAGCTTAGTGATCTCGCTTCCAGTTTCCTCTTTCGAAATTGACTGCCACCCATTAACATTACATATACTAAGGTTAAATTTAGCCATCGCATCAAACAAGTGACTTAAGTTCAAGTGATCTTGAATAGGTAAATGAAGAGGACTCGCCCCTTCTTCAAGCATTTGCTCTATGGCTTCATAGAGATCTGGAAATTGAGGCTTCCATGGGCAACCAAACAGCGTCATAAGAAATGGATCAGGCCGCCATAATGCTTGTGTGTTGATTAATTCATCTGTGAGTTGACGAAAAATAGATGCAAGATCCTGATTCACTATTTGCTCTCTTTAATTGGTTAACAGCTAAGTAACATTTAAAAAAATTTAGATATTTTCTGCTTGTTTTTTAATCTTTAAAAACAGGTAATTAGCTATATCTATTTCTAAAATTAAAATAAACCTTTATTTTTCAAATAGATATACTTGCAACTTTTTTGCAATATTTTTGTTTGTTTTTTGACTCGCATCGCATTTTTAACTAGTATGCGCTCTCTTTTGACTCGTAGTCGATCCCTTTTACCTTGCATTGAAGGTGATCACTCGCACTTAGTAAGAATATTATGAAGTACCAGATTTTATCATTGATCCTCTTTACAATGCTTAGTTTTTTACCCAGTGCTCATGCACAAACTGGGCATATTAACTTTAAAGGCCGAATTACAGAGGCTGATTGCGCAAAAACAACGCCAACCCTTGTGTCATTAAATCAAAGTGACAAATTAACCAAAGCAATTCGTGAGAGTAAATACTGCGCTAAAATGGGGTTTGAGCAAGACAAAATCGGCCATGTCTGGCCACGCACAAAAGTCACCTATGAGAAAATTCAATCTAAACGTGCGCAGCAAACCATTGGTATGTTGTATACACTTGAATATCCATAACCACAGCCATATCCTTATAAAAAATAGTTTGTATCTTTGAGTTTTGCTATCCCTCATCAACACAGGTAAAATATGAGGTTTTAATCCAAAGATACAAATTATGCTTGCTAAATATCAAGATCTCCTCGCACCTATCTATTCGTTTTTAAAAACGACCACGCCTGATTCATGGGTAGATGAAGCTAAAAAGCCTGAAAATCTACCGATTATTTTATCTGATCATATGCTCTGTGAACTTAAAGCGGCGCAAAGCGCGTTATTTTTGATCCGCAAATATGCTGTCGACAAAGACAGTGCGCAAGTTCTCAACCAATGGATCAAACCTTATGAAGATTTTGCCTATCGCTATATTGGCACGATGGAAGATCTCAAAGGTAAAAGCCAGTTTTCAAAAGCTTTAACCCCAAAACCAAATACACCCTATGGCCAAGACTTGATTGATAAAATGGTGCTTTTAATCAAAGAAGAGCTCCACCATTACTACCAAGTACTTGAAATCATGGAGCAAAAAGGTGTGCCGTATCAAAACGTGACGGCCAGTCGTTATGCTAAAGGCCTGATGCGACATGTGAAAACTTATGAACCGGACGCTTTGGTCGATAAACTCATTATTGGCGCGTTAATTGAAGCCCGTTCATGTGAACGTTTCGCCAAACTAGCGCCCTTTTTAGAAGCGGATATAGAGAAATTTTATATCTCTTTATTACGCTCTGAAGCGCGCCATTATCAAGACTACCTGAGTCTTGCCGAGCAAGTTGCAGGCAAAGATATTCAAGCTCGTATTGATGAGTTTCGAGAGATTGAAGCCGAGCTTATCCGCTCTGATGATAGCGAGTTTCGTTTCCACAGTGGCGCGCCGGCGCTCAGCACGGCAATTAGCTAATAACCTCTCACGCCTTTACCGATAATTAGCTTGCAGGCATAAAAAAACATCCAGTGAGTCTTCAAATGAGCCACTGGATGTTTTGATTTGTGTTGCAAAAACTAAATCGTCATTAAGCTAAGCTTACTTCTCTTTTTTCGGCTTTTTACGCTTATCCACTTCAACCCATTTGCCATCTTCAAAGAGTGCTGACCAACCGCTAGGTTTACCGTCAATCTCTGAGCGCACATAATGCTCTTTGGTCTTACGCGCAAAACGTACCACTGTTGGCAGACCATCTGGATCCGCGCTTGGCGCATCCGCTAGGAAATGGAACTTAGGAGAAATACGTTCTTTATATTGCGCAAGTTCTGCCACAAGTGGCGCACGGGTTTCACGTGACTTAGGGAAGTTACTTGCTGCCATAAAGAGGCCAGATGCCCCATCACGCAACACAAAATAAGCATCCGATTGGGTACAAGGCAGCTCAGGGAAATGCACTGGATCTTCTTTTGGCGGCGCAACATCGCCGTTACGTAAGATCTTACGTGTATTCTTACATTCCTCATTGGTGCAGCCCATGTACTTACCAAAACGACCGTTTTTAAGCACCATGTCATTGCCACACTTGTCGCACTCAACCGTTGGGCCGTCATAGCCTTTCGGTTTGAATTCACCGTGTTCAATCACATAGCCGTCACAATTTGGATTGTTACCACAAATGTGCATTTTACGCTTATCATCAATGAGATAAGCATCCATTGCGGTTTCACAAATTGGGCAACGTTTTTTCGCGCGTAGCGCAGCGGTTTCAACATCTTCTTCTAAGACATTGACAATGCCGTCTTCATCACCAAGGTTAATCGTCGTTTTACAACGCTCTTTTGGCGGCAGCGCATAACCAGAACAACCTAAGAAGACACCGGTTGATGCGGTGCGGATCCCCATTGGACGACCACAGGTTGGGCACTCAATGTCAGTTTCGACAATCTTGTTTGGCGTCATCCCACCTTCAGACTCATCCAATTCTGCTTTTTCAAGATCTTGGCTGAAATCATCGAAGAACTCATCTAACACATTGGTCCAAGTCGTTTGACCGGCTGCGATTTGGTCAAGTTTTGCTTCCATACGCGCGGTAAAATCATAGTTCATCAGATCGTTAAAACTCATATCGAGACGATCGGTGACAATTTCACCCATTTTTTCTGCGTAGAAACGACGTTGATCCACTTTCACATAACCGCGATCTTGAATCGTTGAAATGATGGAAGCATAAGTTGACGGACGACCAATGCCACGCTTTTCAAGCTCTTTAACTAAGGCCGCTTCAGTATAACGTGCTGGCGGCTTCGTAAAGTGCTGTTTTGGATCAAGCGTTTCAAGGCTTAACACGTCACCCACTTCCACTGCTGGCAGAATTTGATCGTCATTTTTACCCAGTGGACGCTGCACGCGAGTCCAACCATCAAATTTTAGAATGCGACCTTTGGCTTTAAGCGTATAGTCATCGGCTTTCACGCTCACCGTGGTTGAATCATATTTTGCTGGCGTCATTTGGCATGACACAAATTGATTCCAAATCAGTTGGTATAATTTGTGCGCGTCTGCTTCCATACCTTTTAGATCATCCGCTACAACGCTGACATCAGAAGGACGAATCGCTTCGTGCGCCTCTTGCGCGCCTTGCTTGCTGCCATACACATTTGCGCTCGCAGGCAGATATGGCTGACCAAAGTTAGTTTCGATGTATTCACGACACGCAGCAACCGCTTCTTGGCTTAGGTTGGTTGAGTCGGTACGCATATAAGTTATGTAACCGGCTTCATACAAACGCTGCGCCAGCATCATGGTTTTCTTCACTCCATAACCCAAGCGCGTACTCGCCGCTTGTTGTAAGGTTGAAGTGATAAACGGCGCTGATGGCTTGCTTGACGTAGGTCTATCTTCACGCTTACAGACTTCATAAGTTGCGTGTTCTAGCGCTGCAATCGCGGTTTTAGTTTGCGCTTCATTGACAGGTTTGAATGCTTTGCCATCTTTTTGCGCAACCAATAAACGAAAATCTGTTTTGTCTGCTGTTTTGGTGTCTGCGTGGATATCCCAAAACTCTTCAGGAATGAAAGCGTTGATTTCGCGCTCACGTTCAACCAGAAGCTTGACTGCAACCGACTGCACACGGCCCGCAGAAAGCCCACGTGCGACTTTTTTCCATAATAGAGGGGAAACCATAAAGCCAACTACACGGTCCATGAAACGGCGAGCCTGTTGCGCGTTGACCCCATCCATATTTAACTCGCCAGGAACTTCAAAGGCTTGTTGAATCGCGTTTTTGGTAATTTCGTTAAACACAACACGTTTGTATCTCGCATCATCACCGCCGATGATCTCACGAAGGTGCCATGCGATAGCTTCCCCTTCGCGGTCCAAATCGGTTGCGAGATAAATGGCGTCTGCATCTTGCGCCAGTTTTTGTAGTTCGTTAACGACTTTCTCTTTACCCGGCAGGATTTGATAATTCGCTTGCCAATGATTATAAGGGTCGATTCCCATTTTTTTGATCAAAGCAGTTTGCGCTTTCTCTTTTTTGATGCGCTCTTTTTCTTCTGCGCTCATACCTTTGGTTGAGATAGCGGCTGCTTTTTTGCCACTGCTTTGTCCAGCAGTAGGTAAGTCACGAACATGGCCAACACTTGATTTAACGATAAAATCTTTACCTAGGTATTTATTTATCGTTTTCGCTTTGGCAGGTGACTCCACAATAACAAGAGATTTACCCATATCGAATCAAAATTCCTCTCAGGTGAATTGACAAGATTGCTTATTTTATATGCAACCAGTGACCTGTATTTTTAATATCTATATATTTAATTACTTTTTACTATTAAGCGAGATGCGAACAAGGTCAACCTGTTTTTAAATATTTCTGCTTTTCTCGACTTAAACGCTGACTATTTAAACAAATTTAAATTCAGTTTGTGATCTTGATTCATAAGCCGTTGAAATATATCCTTGCACAAAATGGACTTTTACAAATTTCTTATTTACTCACTTCATGATGAAGCAAAATCAACAAGGTATATTTGTATGACGAAAAATTCAAGTGCCAAGAAACAAATCTCGGAATTCGAGCTTTTACTTATTGCCAATCAAGTGATTCAGGATCACCAAGATTATATTGAAGGCATGCGTGCAACATCTGTAACTGAGCAAGATGACGTGTTGATTTTCAAAGGTGAATACTTCCTCGATGAAAAAGGCATGCCAACACTTCAAACCACGGCTGCATTTAATATGTTTAAATACCTTGCGCACCATTTATCAAAAGAGTTCACGCTCAAGGCATAAACCTTGACTGTGAGCGCACAAAAACGCCTTTGTAAAATAAGTCACAAAGGCGTTTGAATCGTGCGGTTCATAAGCTCAATTGCGAGCTATTTATAATCAAGAATAACTTAGTGTTTGTTATCATCACGTAAGAAAATAGTCCAGAACCAAAGTCCGACAAACACACCACCACCGATGATATTCCCAATAGTCACAGGAATAAGATTGTGCATGACAAAATCGGCAAGGTTTAGATCCGCAAAGTCTGCTGCGCTCATGCCGGTCATTTGCCAAAACTCAGGCGAAGCAAAGGTTTTGATACCAATTGCCATTGGAATTTGGAACATGTTTGCGATGCTATGCTCAAAACCTGATGCAACAAACATTGCCACAGGCAAGATAAGGATCAGCATTTTATCTGTCAGTGTGCGGCCTGCATAAGACATCCAAACAGCAATACAAACCATTAAGTTAGCCATGATCCCAAGCGCTACCGCTGAGATAAAGCTATGGTGCATTTTATGCTGCGCAATCTTCATTGCATTGATACCAATTTGGCCATCATCACTCATGTATTGCTGAGCAACGAGCATGATCCCAACTAAAAGCAAACAACCTGCTAGGTTACCAAAATAGACCTGAACCCAGTTTTTACCAAGCTGTCCCCATGTTACTTTGCCCGTTGCGCGTGCAACCACAACCAAGGTTGAGCTGGTAAATAACTCACTCCCTGTGATCACAACTAAAATCAGGCCTAAGCTAAATGCTAAACCGCCAACAAAGTGGGCTAAACCTGGCGCAACGTCACCTGTACCGGATGTGACTGTGGTATAAAAAATAAACGCAATACCAATATGCATGCCTGCAGTCATGGCGAGTAAAAAAGTTTTATAAAAAGGTTTATTGACTTTATAAGCACCAATTTCCGCAGCAGCTTTTGCTGTTTCAAGAGGCGGCAATGGTTCAAATTGATTACTGTCCATCATGCACCCGTTACATTTTGTATCATTAAAAATTAGATAGTGACGCGATTTAAATATGGGATCAAGCTCTAGAATTAAAAAAAGCCCACCAATGGCGAGCTTTTGATACTTCTTTTGATTTATATCAGAATTTGAAGATATAAAATTTATTTTAAGCGTCTATTTCTTCTTACAAAATAGGCTTTTGACCACGTTCAACTAACTTTAAAAGTGTTGAATCGACAGCTTGGGCTGCGCCGCCGGCAAACTTTTCGGTCAGTTTTTTCTTTTTCGCAAAGTGCAGTTTTAAAACTTTCTTGTCTTTGCACGCTGCTTGGATAAGATCATCGGAGGTATTGATTTCATCTACAAGGCCAAGCTCAAGTGCTGTTTTGCCAAACCAATGCTCACCAGTGGCAACTTTTTCAAGTTCAAGCTCTGGTCTGTGCTCACGAATAAAGTCCTTAAATAGTTCATGAGTGAGCTCAAGTTCTTGCTTAAACTTCTCACGCGCTTTGTCAGTATTCTCACCAAACATAGTCAAGGTACGTTTGTACTCACCTGCTGTCATTTGCTCATATTCAACATCATGTTTTTTCAAAAGTTTATTGAAGTTTGGAATTTGTGCAATGACGCCAATTGAGCCGATAATTGCAAACGGTGCGCTAATGATTTTATCCGCCACACACGCCATCATATAACCGCCACTGGCTGCCACTTTATCGACCGCGACAGTCAAGGGAATATTAGCTTGTTTAAGGCGATCAAGTTGCGAAGATGCCAAGCCATAACCGTGGACCATGCCACCACCAGTTTCAAGGCGTACTAGCACTTCATCTTGCTCATTGGCAACCGCTAGGATTGCGCTAATTTCTTCACGCAGGCTTGCCACTTCTTTCGCATCAATACTGCCTTTAAAATCAAGTACAAATAAATGCGGCTGATGCGAGGCAGTTAAATCTACGCCCTCTTTAAGCTCTTTTTTAGCTTCTTTCTTCTTGGCTTTGTTTTCTTTTTTCTCTTGTTTGTCACGTGCTTTTAAAAAGGTCTCATCATGCAACTGCGCTTCAAGCGATTGACGACGATTCTTATAGGTTTCAGTTAGGTCTGTGACTTCCAACTGACCTTGCTCTTGATCTGAGCCTTTGTTAAGCATTTTTACAACAATTAAAAGTGCGACGATAGCGATTAAAAATGTCGCGATTTTGGCAAAAAATAATGCATATTCAGCTAAAAATTCCAATGGATGTCCCTCGTTGATGATTCTTATGTGTATCTTGAAATAAAAAAAGTTACACTTAACTTACCATAAAATAAATACTTATTCCCAATAATAGTTGAGCTTAACGCTTCAAATATAAAGACAAGGATATATCCCTCATGACTCCAGAATTGCAGCAAAAATATAAGGTTTCCCCGAATGCACTCGCAGGCAAGGTCATTTTAATTACAGGCGCTGGCGCAGGCATTGGTCGTCAAGCTGCGCTAGATTATGCTGCGCATGGCGCACAAGTGATTTTATTAGGCCGTACAGTGGCAAAACTTGAAGCAGTTTATGATGAAATTATCCAGCAAGGTCACCCTGAGCCAGCGATTATTCCACTCGATATGCTTGGCGCGACTAAACAACACTATTTAGATATGGCTGACACCATCCTTGAGCAATTTGGCCGCTTAGATGGTTTGCTGCATAGCGCTGGTTTATTAGGCACTTTAAGTCCATTTGAGCAAATCGATGAGCAAACTTTTGATGATGTGATGATGGTGAACGTTAAAGCACAACTCTTGATGACCCAAGCCCTCCTGCCTGCTCTGCGCAAATCAGACGATGGACGAGTTGTGTTTACTAGCTCCACTGTGGGACATATTGGCCGTGCGTATTGGGGCGCTTATGCGATTTCTAAATTTGCCACTGAAGGCATGATGCAGACCCTTGCCGATGAACTCACGGATACAAAAATCCGCGTGACAGCAATTAACCCTGGCGCAACCCGCACCAGCATGCGCGCCAGTGCTTATCCAGCAGAAGATGCCAACCTTTTGAAAACGCCAAAAGATATTATTCCTTTATATCTTTATTTAATGGCGCCAGAAGGCATTGCTGAGCATGGCGTATGCATTGATGCACAGCCCAAATAATGCCTTTATAGAACAGAAAAGCTAGAGACTAAAAACCCCAGCGTGAAGACTCAACGTCTGGGGTTTATTTATATTTATCAAGTATTAATTTAATAACGCAATGATTATGCTTTGGTTTGGGACTGTTTATCTAAAATTTTAACTAATAACTCACCATCAAACATGGCTTGTTTAATCAAGGCTGCACCTGGCATAGTCGTTTGGGTAAAGAAGCGACTTTGCACCAATGGTAGACCATTCGCATTTTGTGGCAATTGATGCTGCTTAAGGCCATGCGCAATCTCTGGATAAAGAATACCTTTCGCATTATTGAGCGAACCACCAATTAGGATTTTTTCAGGCTGGAAAAAGTTAGTTAAAATCGCAATGCCTTTTGCCATATCACGCCCTAACTCACTAATCACTTCGCTTGCCAGTGCATCGCCTGCATTTGCCGCAACACAAATCGTTTCCATTGTGATGTGCTCAGATTCTAAAATCGATGCCTCACCAGCCAGAAGACGTGCATTCACTTTTTCACATACTGCTTGGACACTTGCAATGGTATTTAAGCAGCCGCGATTGCCACACTGACAAAGCTTGCCATCCGGATCAACTTGAATATGCCCAAGCTCACCAATGTGACCTAAACGCCCTGCGAGCAATTTACCATTAAACACCACCCCAGCACGCACATCCGGCTGGTTGGTAATTAAGAAGCTATAATCAACCTCTTGGCTGTTACCAAAAAGCTTCTCAGCTAATGCCCAAGCGCACACATCGTTGCCGACAAAAATTGGTAAATTAAACGCCTCATATAAAGCTTCACCTAATTTCACTTGGTTGAAATCATAGCAAGGCATGTCATAAACAAGGCCTGTTTTCATTTCTACGCTTGCTGGTAAAGTGATTGCAACACTGGTTAATGTCTCGATAATCATATGATAGTTATCGATAAAGTGCTTCAATTCAGCAATAATGGTTTCAAGTAGGTGCTCAGTATTATTTGGGTCAATTTTGACTTTTGCATCAATCACAACACTGCCACCAAGCTCATGCAAAGCGATGGTCAGCTGGTTTTCCCCAAGACGCATCGAGATAAATTGCCAACCTTGATTTTGCGTTTGCAAGCCAACTGCTGGGCGACCACGGCTATTCACTTCTTGGACAATGGCTTCATGGATGAGATTGGCATTCATCAACTCACGCGTCATTTTAGTGATACTTGCCGGTGCAAGCCCACTGAGCTTAGATAAGTCAATACGCGAAATTGGACCGAATTGTTCGATCAGCTGATAAACACGTCCTGTGTTTGCTTGTCTAATTTGGTCAATGTGACCAGGTTGTGCGCTAAACATTTCTAGCTCCCATTAAGTATTTGTTTTCGCCTATTTTTTAGATAGCGAAATTTTTCATATAGCCTAGCATATCATTAAGTTGTGATTATATTTTTGATCTAAAGAAATTTTCTTCCAAAATTTGGTCAAGATTGGATTTTTGTTACATTAATGTCGCTAAATTTTCAGACTCATGTCAAAATTATGAAGACTAACTTTGCTAATATGGGCTTTAGTATTTGAGTTAATCCATAAAATTTCACAAACGATCTATTACTTAGCCAACCGCCAATGCTACGCAAAGAGACAAAAAGCGATGCAAAATTTGGCACCCTACATATAAAAGGAAACCATATGTCGACTAAACTTCGCCGCACTAAAATTGTAACTACCTTAGGTCCAGCAACTGATCGAGATAATAATCTTGAGAAAATCATCCTCGCTGGCGCAAACATGGTGCGCATGAACTTTTCTCACGGCGAGCCTCAAGATCATATTAAGCGTGCACAAGATGTGCGTGAAATTGCAAAAAAATTAGGCATTCATGTCGCGATTCTAGGTGACTTACAAGGTCCTAAAATTCGCGTATCCACGTTTAAAGACGGTAAAATCACGCTTAATATCGGCGATAAGTTCACTTTAGATAGTGATATGGCAAAAGGTGAAGGTCACCAAACAGCGGTTGGACTTGATTATAAAGATCTTCCAAAAGATGTGATTTCTGGCGATATTTTACTTCTCGATGATGGCCGCGTACAGCTGAAAGTAGTGAGTGTTGAAGGCAATAAAATTCACACCGAAGTGACGGTAGCTGGCGTTTTATCAAACAACAAAGGCATCAACAAAAAAGGTGGTGGCTTATCTGCGCCAGCATTAACTGAAAAAGATAAAAAAGATATGCTCACGGCTGCTGAAATTGGCGTGGATTATCTTGCTATTTCTTTCCCGCGTAATGGTGAAGACATGCATTATGCGCGTAAATTAGCTGAGAAAGCTGGTTTAAAAGCAAAATTAGTTGCCAAAGTTGAGCGCGCTGAAACAGTTGCCAATGATGAGAATATCGACGATATTATTCTAGCATCCGATGTGGTTATGGTTGCACGTGGTGACTTAGGTGTTGAAATTGGCGATCCTGAGCTTGTTGGCGTGCAAAAGAAACTAATCCGTCGCGCTCGCAGTTTAAACCGTGTCGTTATCACCGCAACGCAAATGATGGAATCGATGATTTCAAGCCCTATGCCAACCCGCGCAGAAGTCATGGATGTGGCGAATGCCGTTCTTGATGGTACTGATGCGGTGATGCTTTCAGGTGAAACAGCTGCTGGTGATTTCCCTGTTGAAACCGTTAAATCTATGGCAGAAGTGTGTATTGGCGCTGAAAAAATGCCATCTATCAATGTTTCAAACTATCGTCTAGAACGTAAATTTGAAAGCTCAGAAGAAACGGTTGCAATGTCAACTATGTATGCTGCCAACCACATGCACGGCGTCAAAGCGGTTGTGGCGTTAACTGAATCAGGCCGTACCCCACTAATGATGTCTCGCCTAAGCTCAGGCTTACCTATTTTTGCGCTATCTCGTAACCATGATACGTTAAATCGCGCTGCGCTTTACCGTGGCGTAACGCCGCTATATTTCAAGTGTGATGCCGATGCAGGCCTTGCTTCAGCAAAAGCTGCGATTGAAACGCTAAAAGAAGCTAACTTACTTGATTTAGGTGATAAGATTATTATCACTCAAGGTGATGTGATGGATCTGGAAGGTTCAACCAACTTAATGCGTATTATTGAAGTTCAATAATCTTATTGAGATATATAATCAAAGCCTCCCCCTAATCTAGAGGGAGGCTTTTTCTTTGATGTGACTAAACAGCAAGCCTTATAATCCAGCTTCAAATATTAAAAAGAAGGTATCGGAATAAGTATCGGTTTCGACATCAACAGCAGAGATGTCATCATAACGTACCCTCAAGTCAAACAAATACTGCGTTTGATAGCTTGAATCGCCGATTTTTGTGGTTTGTGCTTTCACACTTCCTTTATCCACTAGCAGAGGATCTTCACAGATATCACATAAAATGGAATAAGGGATAGTCAAACCTGTGTGTTCACCTTTTAACTCATAAGTGCCTGTGTCCTGCAAAGTCATATTCAAGCCTTGATGAAAACTACCCTTAGCATCGATTACAAACGTGACTTCGCCTGAAACCGTTCGCGTAGAAGTATCGTATTCAGGTCGAATAATCCCTGTCGAACCGCCACCTTCACCACCCGCACTTTTAGCTTGAATGTGCACGGAAGTAATTTCACTTGCCGCGACATTCGCCGATAAAGTAAAAGTTTCAGAGATTTGATAGTAAGTCAGCGCACCGCCATTTGAGGTGTAGTAATACACCAAACTTAAAGGCACTGTGCCACTAAAGGTTCCACCGCTTCCTGCGATATCATTTAACGCTTCACTTAACTCAGTATCATTCATTTCAAATATAGGGCGATAGAAATAAAATGGCGCCACAGATGAGGTTGTTGAGACCGAGTAGTTGGCCCCACAAATTGATTGTGAACTATCTTCAACCGAGGCGATACTGCCGCTAAAATTGCCTCCTGCGCAAGGCCCTGGGACATTCAAGGTGCTATCTTCTGAGCCACCACTTCGTCCCAAATTATATTCCATACCAATAAACTTAATCGGTACTTCTACTGATCCGCCAGGTCCTGCTAGATTAATAGTCGTTGGCGTGGTTGCCAAAAACATCCCTGGCGCCCAGCTTGTGGTAGTAGGCAAGCCACTTATTGGCGTCCAATCGGTTAAGACACGTCTGGACTCAGATCCAGTCGCATTTCGCCAACGGACTTCTTCGCCTGCTATGGACACATTTGCTGTAAAAGCATGCGCAGAGCCCGCAGCTAAAAGGCCGACAAGAAGACTCGCTTTATATAACCTATCTATATTCTTATTCATATCTTGCCTCACTATTCTTGAATCGGTTTAGTGCGACTCAAGGATTGACGTTGACGATAAGACTCATCGTGGTTGACGACCATAAGATTGAGCGTATCTTGTCGCAGCTTTTCAGGTAAATCTATCGTTAACGTTCGACCAGAGAGTAAGGTATACGTAGCACTACATTCCGTTTGAGTATTCGATGTACACTGACTCACCATAAAACGTACATAAGTATTACCCGTATTGGTTGCATGAATACTCTTCCCGTCATAAGTCATTTTATATCCGACATCACTCTCCTTTGCAGGGATGATGAAATAAGGCGAATAACCAAAGTTAATGTTTAAAGCGCCACCCTCTGCCGGTTCCTCACCTTCTGCAACATAAGGAACGGGTGAAAAGGTAATTTGATAAACCCTATCTTGTTCAAATTGGCAATTACTTGCACATAACGAGCGCACACCAACTTGTCGAACACGCCCTGACTCGAGAATAAGCTTCGGCGCTGTGACGGTAATATCCCAATCTTTAAGGTTATTCTCTGTATAAGGCTCTTTGACTAGTTCACCATTAACAACATTGACTTTATCTATCTGCGCGGTAATAAAACTCGTTTGCGCAAGTTCGTTGACTAGGGTGAAATATCCGTTACCTTTTTCATCACTCGTGGTCAGCATTTTATCAATGCGTAGCGCATGCGCTGATTGAGATGCCAAAGCTAATGCAATAAGGGGTATAAACTTCTTCATATTAAACTCTCTATAATTGATTTATCTTTGAACTTGATAAGCAGGTATTTCAACACTAGTTGCTTGCGCTTTTTGTGCCACACTTGCAATAATATTTTGTTGTGAACGCGATAGTTTTTGATCTTTACCAAAAATCAAATAGTAATAATCAAGCGTTTTAAATGAGACACGTTTGACCTCAAATTGCCCTTGCTTAAACTGTCCAAGTTGTTTGGCAACCGCAGAGGTTTGCTGCGCATTAAAGCCACCAACAAAAATCGCTTGTTTCGCTTTCACGCCTTGCTCAGTAGGCACATTTTCCGAGATTGATGTATTCACTTTAAGGTCTGGTAAACAATAGTTCTGACCAAGGTTAAACATATTCATATCGTTGACATCAGGGATCACGCACTTAGCATTTTTCGACGCAAGTTCAAATTCTTGCGCTTCTCGTACTGAGACTTTATAGACGCCATTTGCCATTTCAGAAGCAGCTAAACATGCCTCACCTTCACAGCTAACATCGTTTAGCGGGCGGTCAAAAATATCTCTGAAACCTGAAACAAAACCTAAAATACGCGTAATGTTTGGTCTAATTTCAAGCACTGTGCCTGGATGTGCGTAGGCAGAATCAGACGTTTCGCCTGTGTTGAGTAAATCTTCACTTGAGGTATCTAGGCTAACATTGTATTGGTTGTAAGCTTTAAGCGGTTGAATGTTTTCATCCGGCGTCAAGCTACGACGACTGGCATATGAACCATTTGCTTCTACCACCAATAGCCCTTGGCTTTGATCGGCCAAATCCAGCTCACTTTGGTTATCAACCGCAGCATAAGCATCCGAGCGATCAGAGGTTAAATAAATGTCATTGGCGGTAATGATTTGAGAGCTACTAAAGCCCGCATTTAAACTCTTGTCCCCTTTGGTATCAAGGTAAGTGTACGCGTTAGCCTGAAACTTAGGTTTATTGGCCTGCAAAGATGCGGTTAATGAGGCATAGTTTTGCTGCGATAAATCTGAGTCATGGGTTTGCGCCACTTCAATAGAAGAATAGTAATCCGGATTATCTATTAAATCTCTTGCTTCAACAGCTGCGCGATATAAATTGACATCATTTTCATTACCTTGGATGGTTAGACGCGAGGTCACATTAGTAGATAGTGGGATCGACCAAACGACACTTGCATATAACTGCTCACGGTTATTAGATTGTAAGAAGTCATAGCTTGCATTGAGATCAAGCGTTGAATCAAACACGGTAAAAAAGTTTAAGCCAAGGTTAATGTAGGATGATCTAAAGCCATCAAAATCATTGTCATTAAACCCATCTTGTTCCAGATATGTGTAAGTGACATAACCATACGCACTTGGTGTAAAACGATAATTAGTTGATGCTGTGACACGCTCAAAGTCTGAGTCATTATATAAATAACGTGCAAGGTTTGAGTTTTTCGAATCATCAAGACGCTCATAGGTTAAGTTAAAATTACTTATCCCAAAGTTAAGCTCAGTTTGATAGGTCTCATCGAAAAAGATATCTGAGGTTAACGTCATTAAAGCTGAGTAAGGAAGATACCAAGCTGCGCCCAAACTTGCATAAGAGTCATCACTTGAGCCGGTTAGACCTGCGCCTAGTAATAAACTATCGGTTGCCCGATAACTTGTTAATGCGCGCGCAAAACCATCGCTGATCACATCGCGATCATTATTATCTATATTATCCGCAAGAGTCCCAGGTGAAACACCATCAAGATCGTTAAGATCATCAGGATCAAGGTTTGGATTATTAAACTCAGGCTCTTCGTCTTTATCTAGCGCATCAATCGCATCGCCACCACTGCGTCCATACGCACCAGCGGTAAAACGAAAATCGAAATCGTTGACGGCTAAAGTATCATTTGAAGTATTATAAATTGGACGCGTTTCTCGACTAACTTCTTGGCCGCCAGAAACCAGCACAATATCTACATCATAACGACCACTAGGTAAGTCAGCATTGGTAAAGAAACCTTGCCCTTGAGTGACATTGGTTTGATAGATAATGCGATCATCGCGATAAACGTAAAGCACACCACTTTGTGGTGCAAAGAAGAAGATTTTTTGCAGTTGTTGGGTACCATTAAGGAGCAAGCGATCTGAACTTGCAAAATCCACTGCCCACTGGCCATTTTGGTTGGTATTAACTAAAAAATCCGTACTATTAAAGCTTTGAGTATTATTGGTATACCCAAGCTCCATGCGCCATTTTTCTATATCTAGGTTATAGAGGGCTTCATCTAAATCATAATCCCCCCCTTCTGTCTCATACGTCATATCCGTTGAGAGATAACCATAAGGCAGGCCAAAGATACTCTCATCATATAAAATAAGGTTATCATCTGTGTCTTCATCCATGCTCAAATAAGCATCAAAGTGGTTAATGAAAGCAGACTTGGGACGAAACGCTGGGGCATATTGAGTGTCTGAAGCAGCATAACTACGAGTGAGATAATTAGGGTTAATCCAAAAATGTACTTTATCTGAATAGTAGTCATATAAAATGGCATAAGTATCTGGGGTGACGAGGCATTTATCAATATCCCCGACGCACGCATCGGTATTGAGCTTACCTGTCTTGAGATCTGACACAATTTGCGAAGCCATATCTTCACTCACTTGGCTTTGGATTAAAAAATCCTTTACCTTTTGCGCTTGTGATGGGTCGCTTAAGCTTACGCCTTGGTAGTTAACGTTTAAAGTGACAGGGTGAAACTCACCGTTAGCATCTTCAAATTGAACTTGTTTTTCCTTGGTTTGTAAAACGTCATCAAATCCTTCTGGCACTTGCATGCTTGTTTGTTCAGCTTGAACGCTTAATGTTGGCGTCAATAAGATAAAAGCAAAACTGCACAAGCGCACAGGCATTAACAACCGAACAGGGTTTAAATTTATCTTAAGATTTATCATAAGGCGAATTCCAACGTCATAGTGATGCCACCTTGGCAAAATTGAACTTCAGATGAGATTGGGGTCTGAAATGAAACACGTGTATCGTATTGCGCAGCCTTAAACCCATCTATGTTGTCGTTAAAGTCAAAAGGTAATGACTCATCGAGATTAATTTCAGTTGAACCATCCATGGCCGAATCAATAAACGTGAGACTTGCTATTTGATCATACCCAGCAATAGGCACAGCGTTTTCACTACCAAAAGGTTCGTTATAACAGTTTGACCAATTCTGACTCATACGTATCGCAAGATGAATATCGGTATTATCTTCTGGGACAGTTGTTTCAACAATTAATCGTAAATTTTCGTCTCTGAAAGTTTGTTTGGATTGATCAAACATTAATAATAACTCAGGGCGATCGAATTCAAACTTAGTAATTTCAACATCAAAAAATTTATTTTTATTAATATTTGAAATAACAGTAACAGGCTTAATAATACTATTGTCTGCGATTGAATGAAGACTGGTTAAGGTCAAAATCAAACCACATATATATGTAAAACTTCTCATTTTGACTCTCTATATTTTATAAAATAACCAAGTAATGAACTAAGTTATTATTAGTTTAAGATATTGAATTGAGTAAATATTATATATTGTATTATTATCAAAAAAATTTAACTAAATAACATATTCTAAAAAAAAAAGCCTTATCCGATCACAGAATAAGGCTTTAATATTTTGCTGCTTTAATTCAAAAGATCGTTTTAATTAGCCTGGCATTTGTGCAGTTAAATTAACTTGAACTTGCACTTGGCTATAACCTTCTAAATCTGTAATTGGTGCATTGTTTGCAACCGATAGTTTTAATGCATTTGCAGGACCAGTGAAGGTACCCAGCGTGCTGACATCAACACCATTTGCATCGGTAAGTTCCACTGCTACGTCTTCACTTGCCGCAGCATCAAATAATGTTGTGATGCTGTTGATACGCCAGTTTACATCCACAAGATCCCCAGCATCTGGTACATCAGCGGTACCATCATTATTGCGAGCTTCTACATCCACTGGGTTAGCTGTCTGGAATGTACCATCCGCTGCAATCACTAGCGTACCATCTTCAATCACCGGTGCCCCATCAAGACCAGTCAACATTAGTGTTTCACTGGCCACTGTATTTGAGGTTAAACCAATAAATCTTACATTCGCTTCAGCTGTGCCATCTTCTGCAGCCGCATTCACCAATGATGAGAAACCTAAACCTGCAACAACCGCTGCTGCTAATACTTTTTTATTCAACATAATACATTCCTCTTTTATGTATCAATCACAAGTCAAATAATGATTCATTATCCTTAATGAGCCTATATTTAACTTCCAGTTAGTGTTACTTCCTTAACTTGCAAGTTAATTAAATAATTTTTCTTTCATTTCGTCTATGTAAATAAGATAAAAACATAGACATAGTCACATTATAAGTATGGGAATAAAAGTTAGATCATCTTTGATATTTGTCGTTGCATTGACTTACTTTATTAATGAGATCGTGATCGTATAAAAAATTGTGAACTGTGTTTGATTAAGCTGTATTACATTGTTTCGGCTATCGATAGAGCCTATGTCAACTGATATCTTACATTCTATTAATATTTAATGTGATATGTATCACTTGGCTATATTTTTGATTAAAGAATAATTTTCCATTCATCACATTAATAAATTAATATTAATTATTCTTACATTTTTGTTTGATTTGAATAGCTTTTTAAGGAATCAATAAGGTGAACATAACGCATGCCAGCATGCAGACCTAATTGATAATCATGCTCTAAATCTTCGATACTAGAACGTAATGGTTTTGATTTTAATGACTGCTCAGGGGCGATTTGCAAAATATAGCAATCTTCAGGTGGGTTAAATAAAAAATGACGGGTTAAATGATAGGTTTGGTAATGAACCATAAACATGTCCATTAAATTTGCTTCAAAGCTGCTGCCCAATCCCCTTCCTAGTAGATGACGTAAGCGATATAAATCTTTACCACCAAAAAGCCAGCGACCGCCTTGTAATTTTTGCTCATGGGATTGGTCCATATTATCGCGTCTTTGATGCATAAAGCGTTCAAACTCGCGCCGCCAACGTTTTGAGACCCGTGCTAATAATGCTTTTAAATTAAATTCTGCTTCACCTAAGCGCGTCGCTTCTATATGCGAAGTTAATTGGGCATTTTTCTCTGGCACATAAGTTTCAATTTCTTCTTGGCTATCAAAAGGCTCTGTGCGGATCACAGTTAAAAACCGCGCCCCATCGCGCCAAGCTTGTTGGGCGGGTATCGCAGCTGAAACGCCACCATCCACATAAAACTTATCTAAAATCGGCACATTATGTTGATACAAACTAGGTAATGCACTCGATGCTTTTAAGCGCGTCAGCCAGTCATCACAAAAAATGCTGAGGTATTCGTCTTGTAAAGTTTCACGATTTGTCACTGTAGCAAAGGCTTGACGCTCTCCAAGCACTTGACGCGCATGGGCAATATCAAACTCAAAAGGAGGGGCTTTTAAATGCTCAAATGCCCAATCAAGATCAAGAGGTGGCTTGTCGTCATGACGAAATAAACTAAAGAATTCTTTTTGCGTCGTCACTTGCATTAAAAAGCGTTTGGCAAACTTAGGTTGTTGACACAAAAAGGCAGTGATCATGATTGCGCCGGCAGACGTACCATAAAAGGCGTCGAAAGGATCAAGCTTGGAAAGTAAAATGGCATCGAGTACTCCTGCGGTAAAAATTCCTTTTTGCCCACCGCCTTGCGCCACAAGTGCGTGCTTCACTCCCCAATACTTATTTAGATCTTCTAATTCAAACTTTGTACTTAGCTCTGTGATATGGCCAGTATTGCTCATGTTGTCCTCCTTGACCACATGCATATCACTTTAAGTTAGTGATAATTTTAGTGTAATGCAACGATAAACATATAACTAATCAGCACACACATAATCACAGCTACGATGACTGTGGTCATTTTCTTGTCTGTATCCATTATATTGATCCTTATTGAGAGTGAGGGATTTTTAACTTGGCTTGTAGTATACCATTAGCGATGCGCTTGCTCGATGATCTATATACAATTTTTTAGCAAAAAAGTTACCTTTCAGATTCATTTAGTGGTCTAAACAGATACTTATGTTTATAAATCAGACAAATTCATTTTTTTTCAAACTAATTTTATTCAAATAATCCACTAACATTTATATGAATTTTAGCGCTGCTAACAGAAAAATAGCTTAAAAAACTACTAATCAGCTAAATTTGCCCCTGCCATACAGAATAATCCACTTCAAAACTACTTAAAGGTTAACCATTGATTTGGTTGCATAACGTTGCATCTATAGTTAATCTGTCCACAACAGACGAATAATCGTCTATCAAGTTAAAGCTAAATTTAAGGATAAGGATCGTCTTTTGATTGGAAAAAGCTTGAAGTTCAAAACTTCCTTTTTGACATGACTCATCGGGCTTTCTAAAAATTTAGCATGGTTTATCACTTTTTGCGTCTTCTTCCTTCTAACATTAAATCACTAGAATATAAGACGTATCACAAGGATGTTGAATATGAAACGAGAACAATGGGGCTCGCGCACAGGGTTTATCCTTGCTGCTGTTGGCTCGGCAATCGGCCTAGGTAATATCTGGCGTTTTCCATATATGGCTTATGAAAACGGTGGCGGCGCCTTCTTTATCCCTTACCTTTTCGCTATGCTTACCGCTGGTATTCCATTTATGATTCTAGAGTTTACTATGGGTCATAAATTCCGTGGCGCTGCGCCAGCAACCCTAAGTAAAATCCACTCTAAATTTGAATGGCTAGGTTGGTTCCAAGTCATGATCGCTGCCATTATCGGTACATATTATGTTGCGATTATCGGTTGGGCGATTTCTTATGTTGGTCTTTCTGTGGATCAAAGCTGGGGCGCGGACAGTAACGCCTACTTCTTTGGTGAATACCTACAGCTAGGCGATGACAATAGCCCAAGTAAACTTGGCTCGATTCAATGGCATATTGCTATCCCTATGCTTGCGGCATGGGCCTTTACCTTCACTGCAATCTTCCGCGGCGTAAAAGGCGGGATTGAAAAAGCGAATAAAATCATGATGCCAGTGCTGCTATTTATGGTACTTGCTTTGATTGCACGTATGCTTTTCCTACCAGGTGCATTTGATGGTCTTAACTATCTATTTGAACCAGATTTTAGCAAGCTAACCGACCCTAACGTATGGGCTGCAGCTTACGGTCAAATCTTCTTTACGCTTTCGGTTGGTTTTGCAATCATGCTGGCGTACTCAAGCTACTTGCCTGAAAAATCAGACATTAACAACAATGCGTTAATGACGGTACTTATCAACTGCGGCTTCTCTATCGTTGCGGGTATTTTGATCTTTTCTGTACTGGGCTACATGGCCGATCAACAGGGCAAAGCTTTAACCGATGTTGTCAGCTCAGGTGTTGGCTTGGCATTTGTTACCATTCCAGCAGCAATTAACCTACTGCCTGCGCCATATATCTTAGGTCCACTATTCTTCGTTGCCTTGGTTGTTGCCGGTTTAAGCTCTCACATCTCGATTCTTGAAGCCGTGACGTCTGCAATTATCGATAAACTACATTGGTCACGTAAGAAAGCTGCAACCGTTGTCTGTGGTATTGGTACGATAGTTTCAATGGCGTTTGCAACTAATGGTGGTCTATTACTACTTGATTTAGTTGACTTCTTTGTGAATAACATTGCCCTATTGGCGAGTTGCTTAATTGAGCTTATCTTGGTCGGTTGGTTATTTAAACTGGCAGATATCCGCAGCCATGCAAATAAAATATCTGAATTCACAGTCGGCAACTGGTTTAACCTTTGCATCCGCTTTGTTAGCCCAATCATGATTGCTGTGATCCTTGCAAACAAGTTCATCACAACCATTACGGATGGTTACGGTGGCTATGCACAATCTGATCTACTGACTTTAGGTTGGGGTATGATTGCGCTAATGCTAATTGTGGCTGTGATTGTGAACTCGACTAACAAAACGCCAAAGGAGATTTAATATGACTACTGGTGCAATTATTATGATGATCTTTGGCTTAGGTATCACTTGGGGCGGCGCTGCGTTATGTATCCGCAAAGCGATGCAAGTGAGTCACGCAAAAGATTAAATTTAGTGAATAGAAACTAAAGAATTAAAAGCCAACGTATTCATTTATGTTGGCTTTTTTATTTTTTAACGCAATCTAACCCCATCTCCGCTTCCCCTTGGTTTGAATCTGGCTAAATCTTAAGCTTCAACGAACAAGGGGAAGGACTTATTCGCTTTTTTACTTGTGATTGGACTGAGTGAAAATATGCATCTGAGATTTCCTCTAGCTATAACTTTGAATTCAACATTTTAGGATAGTGGCATTTTGTGATAAATCTTCAGCTCATAATACAGTAAAAAAGCTCTTCCCCTTGCGCAGAGTGCTAAGGGTTAGAGCTTTAGGTATTCAAGGGGAAGCGGGGTTGGGGTTTATTGCTTTTACTAGGCTTTAGATAAAAACAAATCCGCAAAGTTTTGACTCGTCACCTGACCAATATTTTCCACAGAAGTATGCTTCAGATCGGCTACAAACTGCGCCACCTCTTTCACATAGGCAGGTTGGTTCTCTTTGCCGCGATGTGGCACTGGCGCTAGAAATGGTGAGTCAGTTTCAATCAGTAAACGCTCAAGAGGTAAATCTTTCACCACAGCTTGAAGCTCAGTAGCTTGCCTGAACGTTACAATTCCTGAAATTGAAATATAAAATCCAAGCTCCATCGCTGCTTGCGCAAATACCATATCTTCGGTAAAGCAATGGATCACCCCACCACAACGCTGCGCATTGCCATTTCGTAAAATCGCTAGTGTATCTTCACGTGCTTGGCGCGTATGAATAATCAAAGGCTTATCAAGCTCAACCGCTGCTGCGACATGCTCTTCAAACAGCTTTTGCTGCAACGCCTTGGTTTCTGGCTGATAGTGATAGTCAAGCCCTGTTTCACCAATAGCCACCACGCGCGGCGCTTGGGCATATTCAAGTAAGGTTTCTTTGGCAAACTCAGATTCAGCGTCCAATGGATGCACCCCACAAGAAGCAACAATCTGAGGATAATCTTTGATCATTTCCATCATGGCTGGGAATGCTTTTAAAGTCACACCGACGGTAAGCAGTTTATCAACGCCAGCTGCACTCGCTTTGGCTAACACATCCGCCACATCTTGATGCAGTTCGGTATAATTTAATTTATCTAAATGACAGTGGGAGTCGACAAACATGTCTGTTTCCTTATTTCTTGGTCGTGCTTCTTGATTTTGTTGTACTGGGTTATAACTGAAGTAAAAAATTAGTCATTAAAAGCTCAGTATTTAAGCCGCTAAATTGGCTCATTTGCTTTTTCAAATCAATCAAAGCCTTGTAAGCAAGGTCAGCGTCTTGGTAATCAAAAACTTGCTGAACTTGAGCAAGGCTTGGATGATTTTGCCAAACAGAGACGCCCATATGCGCTTTTTTTACTTCGTGGAAAAGATACAAAAGCCAAGTCACTTTCTCAAGGCTATCTTCTTTAAACAAAGCACTCACTTGGTTTAATGGCAAACTCGCATTTGGATTAAGTTGCGCACGCTTCGCGGATACTACAAGATCAAGCTGTTGTTGCCACGCTTTATCTTTGCCTTGCTCAATAAAATCTAACGCACGCAATGGTGCATCTTGATACATATGCAGCGCGAGCAAATCAAGCGGCTTTTTGGTCTTACTCTTTAACCAATCTTGGATAACGCTTAATTCAATCGCTGGCAACTTGGTTTGAATACAGCGGCTACGAATCGTCGGCAAAACTTGATATTTATCTTGGGTGATCAAAATAAAAATACAATCTTGCGGCGGCGTTTCTAAGGTTTTTAACAGCGCATTCGCTGCAGATTCATTCATTTTATCCGCAGGTTCGATAATAATGATCCGTCTGCCACCAAGCTGAGAGGAAGAAAGCGCCCATTGATTGGCCTCGCGGATCATATCGACCGTAATAGCTTTGCCCTCAGGCGAACGCAGCCAATGAATATCAGGATGATTACCGTTTAAACTTTCTTCATTGGCAGCGCTCAGCTCACAATGATGACACAAACCACACGCACTGCTGCGATCGGCGCTGATTTGGGTATTGATACAAACCAAACGACGGGCTAAATCTGCCACAAAATACTCAATCCCTGCGCCTTGCGGGCTTAAAATCAAGTTCGCAGCATTGATATTATTATTTGCAATCGCATCTTGCCACTGCTGCATAAGTGGCGCTAACCAAGGGTATTCATTCATCTTGATCTCTTTATCTTGATATATGGATAGCTAGTCAATGGGTAGACAAACATCAGGCGCTTAATTTAAGCCTTGCACTGCAAGCCAAGCATTGAGTGCATGGATGATGTCTGCTTGAACCTGTTCAAGCTCTTGCGCAGCATTAATCGTCACGATAGAGTCATCGGCTGCCGCCAGTTCTTTATATCTTTGGTGGGCACGTTCAAAAAAGCTGATGTCCATCTTTTCGATTCGATCCAGCTCGCCACGCCCACGGGCTCGTTCAAGCCCAAGTTTCGGGTCGATATCCAAATAGAGTGTTAAATCTGGCTTAAAATCCCCAAGTGCAAGTTGCTTCATGCTTTGCATAATTTGCGGGTCAATTTGACGCCCTGCCCCTTGATAGGCTTGTGAAGATAAATCATGGCGATCGCCAATCACAAACTTACCTGCTGCAAGCGCTGGTTTAATTACGTTTTCAACCAATTGAATACGCGCAGCATAAAGTAGCATTAACTCACTTCTATCATGCAAGATCTCGCCTTGGGTATCCTCTTTGACTAAGGCGCGCATTTTTTCAGCCAGCACTGTGCCACCCGGCTCACGAGTCAGAACAGGATCTTGAATACCGGCTTGGGCTAATACTTGCGTCACACACTTAATTGCCGTGCTCTTGCCCGCCCCTTCAAGGCCTTCAATCACAATAAATTTGCCTAGATTCATATTAGAATTCACTTTCATTCCTTATTTTTCGCTTTATTTTTGTGAACGCAAGACTTTTAAATAATTTTGCACTGCGCGGTTATGCTCAGCTAAGGTTTTGCTAAACACATGCCCGCCTGTACCGCTGGCAACAAAATAGATAAAATCTGTTTTATCTGGATGGGTCGCAGCATAGATAGATTTTTTACTCACCATGGCAATCGGCGTAGGCGGCAAGCCATCGATGATATAAGTGTTATAAGGCGTTGCTTCACGCAGATCACTGCGGCGAATATTGCCTTGATATTTATCACCCATGCCGTAAATCACAGTAGGGTCAGTTTGCAGCTTCATTTTCTTATTTAAGCGGTTCACAAACACAGAGGCAACTTGGGTGCGCTCCGCATCAACTGCGGTTTCTTTTTCAATAATTGAGGCTAAAATCAGCACTTCATATGGGCTATTAAGCGGTAAATTGGCAGCTTTATCTTGCCATTGAAGCTCAAGTTCGGCTTTTAAGCTATCTGCGGCGCGTTGCAGCACATCTAAATCACTCATGCCTTTGGTGTAATGATAAGTCTCAGGCAAAAGCATACCTTCCAGATTGTCATATTCAACCCCAAGCGCTTTAGCGATTTGAGTTTCACTCATTTGGCTGGTTTTATCAATTAAGGTGGTATCTTGCTTTAAAATTTCACGCCACTGCTTGAAAGTTGAACCTTCGACAAATCGTATACTAAACTGATGGCCCACTCCTTTAACGATAATCGCAAGTAAGTCCGCAAGGCTCATTTCATTCGTTGCTTGGAAAGTTCCGACCTTGATATTGGTATACTCTGGCGCTAAAAAACGCATCACAGGTTTAAACGGACTCGGGGTTATTTTACCTTCAGCTTCAAGCATAGTGAGCAATTTGGGTAGGTTCATTCCTGATTGAACATCGACAAATTCAGTTTCTTGGATCTGCAAGGGCTGCGCTAAATAGGCCGCTGTCTCTTGCTTCACATAATAAAAAGCCCCTGCAGCAGCGATGGCTAGCAAAAGACAAAAAATAATAAACTTCTTAAACACTAGGTAAAAACTCCTGTAACTGACGTGTTAACTTCCCGATTGGAAAGGTTTTTTCTTGTAAAGCAATCACAGGTACGATGGCATGCAATGCATTACTAATAAAGATTTCATCACTTGATTTGAGTGTATCGAAAGAAAAGTCCCCAATTTTAAGCAAGATGTTATGCGCGAAGCAAGTTTGAATAATTTGCTCACGAGCAATCCCAGAGACACCAGCACGTTCGAGGCTTGGCGTATAAACCGCGCCATCTGTCACCCAAAATAAATTCGCGCTAGAAGCTTCAATCACATGTTCGTGAATATCTAACACCACAGCATCATCAAAATGCTTATCTTGGGAAAGGATAGACTGATTTTGCTTGGCGAGATCGGTTTTAACCAAGATTTGTTCTAAGCGGTTGTTATGCTTTAGCCCGGCAAGCATGGGGTTATCGGCAAGCTTGATATGGCTAAGCGCCATACGAATGCCTTCAGCTTGCATTTGTGGGTAAGCTTTCGGATAGTCAAAGACTTGGATCATTACCTCTGTGGGAGCCGCAGGATCGGGCGCATAGCCTCGACCGCCAGGACTGCGGCTGAGTAAAATTTTAAGCCCAAGCTCAGGCAAGCCTTTAAACTCAGCTAAACTTTGCACAATCATGCGTTCGAGCTGCGCCTTTTCCGGTACATTAAGCATTAAAGCCTGACAGGTATGCGAAATGCGCTGCCAATGTGCTTGCCAAAGGCAAACCTCACCATAGCAAACTTTAGCTGTCGTAAAACATCCATCGCCATAGTGATAACTGCGATCTTGGATAGCAATGTTGGTTGCGCGCTCACCATTGAGCCAATAGGTTGGAAGTCTGTCCATATACTTTATTTTAAATAAAAAAACGGCCTAGAGTTTAACTAAGCCGTTTATTGCAAACTCGAAGAAGATAACTATTATGTTACCTTATTTTGAGTCAGTTTGCTTTAAATCTTCTTGAAGATCAGCGAGCCATTGGTGCCGCCAAAGCCAAATGAATTACACAATGCATATTCAAGCTCAGCTTTACGTGCAGTATGTGGCACATAATCTAGATCGCAGCCTTCATCTGGGTTGTCTAAGTTAATCGTTGGTGGAACCATTTGATCAACCAGCGCCATAATCGTGATGATCGACTCAACTGAGCCAGCTGCGCCTAAAAGGTGGCCAATCATAGACTTAGTTGACGAAACTAGTGTATTCTTCGCGGCTTCTTCACCAAGCGCAAGTTTGATGCCAAGCGTCTCTGCAACATCCCCTGCTGGTGTTGATGTGCCGTGTGCGTTCACATAGCCAATGTCTTTGCCTTCAAGACCCGCATCATTAAGTGCTGCGCTCATTGCCAATGCACCGCCTGAGCCGTCTGAGCTTGGTGATGTCATATGATACGCATCACCGCTCATGCCAAAGCCAACCAGTTCGCAATAGATTTTTGCGCCACGTGCTTTTGCATGTTCATATTCTTCTAGCATGATAGCGCCTGCGCCATCACCTAAGACGAAGCCGTCACGATCTTTATCCCAAGGGCGTGATGCCTTGGTTGGATCATCGTTACGTGTTGAAAGCGCTTTCGCCGCTGCAAAACCGCCCATGCCTAGTGGTGTCGATGCTTTTTCTGCGCCGCCCGCAAGCATAGCTTCAGCGTCGCCATAAGCAATCATACGCGCCGCATGGCCGATATTATGTAAGCCTGTGGTACAAGCTGTTGAGATGCAGATATTTGGACCACGTAGGCCTTTCATGATAGATAAGTGGCCTGCAATCATATTAACGATACTCGCAGGAACAAAGAATGGGCTGATTTTTCGCGGACCACGTTTTTCAAGCATCACAGATGAATCTTCAATCGTGCCGATACCGCCGATACCTGCGCCCATTGCCACGCCAATACGGTGTGCATTTTGCGCGGTGATCTCGATGCCTGCATCATCAAATGCTTGTAAGCCTGCTGCAACGCCATATTGGATGAAAGGATCCATTTTGCGTGCATCTTTTTTCGACATATAGTCTTCGACGTTAAAGTCTTTTACTAGGCCAGCAATTTTTGTTGAAAAGGGTTCAGTATCAAAATGTTCAATCGCAGAAATACCGCTTTGCCCAGCCAGCAATGCTTTCCATGAAGTTTCAACATTATTACCAACGGGTGTGATCATTCCTAGACCAGTTACCACAACACGACGTTTAGACACTATATTTCTCCATCACAAATCTTGTCGCCATAAAAAAATTCAGGCGACTAAAATAGCCGCCTGAGAAATAAAAAGAGTAACTTTAAAAATTACTGAGCGCTGTTCACGTAGTCGATAGCAGCTTGAACTGTAGTAATTTTTTCAGCTTCTTCATCAGGGATTTCAGTGTCGAATTCCTCTTCTAAAGCCATTACTAGCTCTACTGTATCTAGAGAATCTGCACCTAGGTCGTCAACGAAAGATGCTTCGTTTTTAACTTCAGCTTCGTCTACACCTAGTTGTTCAACGATGATTTTTTTTACGCGTTCTTCGATGTTGCTCATTTTTTCTTTT
This sequence comes from Vibrio sp. KMM 9700, assembly GCF_058545285.1. NCBI lineage: Bacteria > Pseudomonadati > Pseudomonadota > Gammaproteobacteria > Vibrionales > Vibrionaceae > Vibrio > Vibrio sp. KMM 9700. Next base: position 535,690 of record NZ_CM178589.1, read on the forward strand.
CCTATTACAGAGAGTTCGCTTAAGTGCGATGATGCACGTAGTTTATTCTAACTATAAAAAGTTGCAAGTAGTGAGTGGGTGGTCAAACCACAAATTTTATATTTTTCAATGAAATCTGCGACCTTTTTAACCAAAACGAGCAAATCGTCGAATTTTCACTCACTTGTTTTTTACTGACTTTATTAGCAGATACCAAGTTTTGTTCAATATCTGATAATAAAGTTTATTTCTATATTCGCTTTCTTTTATTTCGCAAACATATTTTCCAAAATCTCATGCAATGAAAATTATGTCATTGATTACAAGAATAAAGAATATAGTTACACCATATACATACCGCCGTTAACATGCAAGGTTTCACCTGTAATATATCCCGCATTATTTGATGCTAGGAATAAAACAGCGTGTGCAATCTCTTTTGGATCGCCTAAACGACCAGCAGGTACTTGAGCAAGTGTTGCTGCGCGTTGATCGTCAGTAAGTGCCTTGGTCATGTCAGTTTCGATAAAGCCAGGTGCAACTGTGTTGACTGTGACGCCACGTGATGCGACTTCACGCGCCATTGACTTAGTAAAGCCAATCACGCCAGCTTTAGCTGCTGCGTAGTTCGCTTGCCCTGCGTTACCCATAGTGCCAACGACTGAGCCAACATTAATGATGCGGCCTTGACGTTTTTTCATCATGCCGCGAAGCACTGCTTTAGACAGACGGAAAATCGACGTTAGGTTGGTATCAATGATATCTTGCCATTCGTCATCTTTCATACGCATCAATAGGTTATCACGAGTGATACCTGCGTTATTGACCAAGATATCAATTGCGCCGAACTCATCGTTAATTGCTTTTAATGTATTGGTGATTGAATCTGTATCCGTCACATTTAGCGCAAGGCCTTTGCCTTTACCAGCTAAATATTCTGTGATTTTTTCTGCGCCGCTTTCGCTCGTTGCAGTGCCAATCACTGTTGCGCCACTTGCTGCTAATGTTTGCGCAATTTCACGACCAATACCACGGCTTGCACCGGTAACTAGTGCAATTTTACCTGTTAGATCTAACATAAACCCTCGCTTGTTCAGCTTGATTTGAATTATTTTTGGTTCGCAGTAAGTGAAGCAATATCATTGACTGCTGCTGCGCTCATGCCTTTTTCAATGCGTTTAGTTAGGCCAGTTAAAACTTTACCTGGGCCAAACTCAAGTAGCTCAGTCACGCCTTCTTTGTGCATCGCTTGAACGGTTTGCGTCCATTGCACTGGGCTATATAACTGGCGTACGAGTGCATCTTTGATAGCTGCGCCATCAGTTTCTTTCGCCACATCAACATTGTTGATAACTGAAATTTGCGGCGTATTAAACTCAATACTTTCAAGCGCTTTCGCTAGTTCTTCAGCCGCGCCTTGCATTAGTGCGCAGTGAGATGGCACAGAAACAGGAAGTGGCAATGCACGTTTTGCGCCCGCTTCTTTACATAGTGCTCCCGCGCGCTCCACAGCAGCTTTATGCCCTGCAATCACCACTTGACCCGGTGAGTTGAAGTTTACTGGTGAAACGACTTCACCTTGCGCCGCTTCGCTACATGCTTTTGCGATTGCATCATCATCAAGGCCGATGATTGCAGACATAGCGCCAACGCCCGCAGGCACAGCTTGTTGCATTAGCTCGCCACGTAGCGCAACTAAAGCTATTGCTTGTTTAAAATCAATGACGCCTGCACAAACGAGCGCTGAGTATTCACCTAAGCTATGGCCTGCAATCACGCTTGGCAGTGCAAAGCCTTGTGCTTGCCATACACGCCAAATTGCAACAGATGCTGCAAGTAGCGCAGGCTGGGTGCGGAAGGTTTCATTTAGATCTTCTACAGGGCCGTTTTGAACAAGTTCCCAAAGATCATAACCTAAGACGTCACTTGCCTCTTTGAATGTATCTTGAACTTGTGGATGCTCGGTTGCAAGATCGCTCAGCATACCTAATGCTTGTGAACCTTGACCGGGAAAAACAACTGCAAATGAACTCATGAGTTTTCCTTATTCATTGAATATAATTAATTTTGTAACTTTCATTAATGAGAGGTTGTTTTAATCGGTTGTATATCGACTGCGCAAAAACGCTCAAAGCCATCCATGGGCGCTTTTTCGGCACATCCTTGTGCCTCATCATCTTTGCTGCGCTGATACACAATCCTATTAAATATCGATAAACATTACTGAAAATAAAAGCTCTTAAACCAGAAAGGCTAGAAACGAACTAACGCAGAACCCCAAGTGAAACCGCCACCAAAAGCTTCAAGCAGCAAGAGTTGACCACGCTTAATGCGCCCGTCACGTACCGCTTCATCTAACGCTGTTGGCACGGTTGCAGCCGACGTATTACCATGACGATCAAGGGTTACAACCACTTGATCCAAAGACATAGCTAATTTCTTCGCTGTCGCCGAAATAATGCGCAAGTTTGCTTGGTGAGGCACCAGCCAATCAAGCTCAGTTTTATTCATGCCATTGGCATCAAGCGTATCTTTGACAAGACGAGAAAGCTGAGTCACCGCAACTTTAAAGACTTCGTTACCTGCCATGTGAATCCATGCATCGATGTTTTCACCGCGACGCTGCTCTTCAAGGCTTAATAATTCACCAAAACGGCCATCAGCATGCATATGCGTTGAGATAATGCCCTGCTCTTCACTTGCGCCAATCACAACCGCGCCCGCACCATCACCAAATAAGATAATGGTTGAGCGATCGCTTGGATCTGTCATTTTTGATAAGGCATCAGCGCCAATAACCAACGCTTTTTTTGCCATACCCGTTTTAATGTGCTGATCGGCAATGCTTAACGCATACACAAAACCAGAACACGCGGCTGCCACATCAAATGCTGGGCAACCTTTAATATCAAGCGCAGCTTGGACTTGGCATGCAGAAGATGGGAATTTATGACTACCACTTGTGGTGGCAACAATAATCAAATCAATTTCTTCTTTATCAATTCCCGCCATTTCAATTGCATTGAAAGCAGCTTTTGATGCCATGTCCGCAACGGTTTCATCTGGCGCACTAATGCGGCGCTCATGAATACCAGTACGGGTGACGATCCACTCATCACTTGTGTCTACCATTTTCTCGAGATCCGCATTGGTACGGATTTGTGACGGTAAGTAGCTACCTGTTCCTAAAATTTTACTATTCATGAAGACTTATCATGCCTCTTGAGTAATGTCGCTTCTATATGCGAACGTATGCGCTGTGGCACTTTTTGTTCTATTTCATCGACAGCCTGCGCAATTGCGTGAAGCATTGCTGCGCTATCTGCATGTCCATGACTTTTCACGACTGTGCCGCGCAATCCTAACAAACTTGCGCCATTATACTGGTCGGGGTTCAGCTGTTTTAAGCCTGAAAAAAGGTCAGAAAACAAAAATTTGGCTATCAGGCCACGTAAACTGCTTTGAAGATGCTGCTTAAATTGCTGTTTAACTAAACGTGCAACCCCTTCGCTTGATTTTAAACACACATTTCCGACAAAGCCATCACAGACAATAACATCCGCAATACCAGAGAAGATTTTATCCCCTTCGATATAGCCAATATAATTTAACTCACTGGTTTGTCTTAATTTTTCATCGCACTCTTTTAGCTCATCATAGCCTTTATTTGACTCTTCACCAATATTTAGTAAAGCAATTCGCGGTGGATGAGGAAGTTGTGCTTGTGCGAGTGTATGCCCCATCACAGCAAATTGGAATAAAATCTCACTGCTACACGACACATTCGCGCCAAGATCTAACATCCAAGTTTTGTTATTTTGCATGGTTGGAAGTTGGCTAATTAAAGCTGGGCGTTCGATATGATCGATAAGATTAAGACGGGATTTTCCAATCGCCATGAGTGCACCGGTATTACCACCACTGACAGCGGCATCGGCGAATCCATCGGCAACCATATCAATGCAGATACGCATCGACGTACCTTTGCTATGGCGTAAGGCATGTGAGGGTTTGTCATCATTATCTATCCATAAATTTGTATGATAGATATGTAGACGAGGATTTGGCTTGTGTCCGAGGGCATCCAATTCAGACTGGATAAGCGAGCGCTCACCCACAAGAATAACTTTTAGCGATGGGAAATACGACAATGCCTGCACGGCGGCAGGCACTGTGATACGAGGACCGAAATCCCCGCCCATTGCATCAAGTGCAACGGTCATCATTTGCAAAGGTTAACCTTACTTATTGATAACCTTTTTGCCACGGTAGAAACCGTCAGCAGTCACGTTGTGACGTAGGTGAGTTTCACCTGAAGTTGCATCTACAGATAGTGCACTTGTTGTTAGTGCATCATGTGAACGACGCATGCCACGCATTGAACGTGATTTTTTGCTCTTTTGTACGGCCATGACCCTACTCCTATGTAAAATTCGTTTACTAAATCTAAACGAGCAATTCGTTTACATCTAGCTTAACGCTTTAAATTTTTTAAAACATCAAATGGATTCGGTTTCTCTTCCGTTTCTTCTGGAAGTTCGCCAAATACCAAGTTATCTGATTGAACGCGACATTGCGAAAAATCGTGCATCGCCACTTGGGGTAAATTTATGATGAACTCATCTTCAACGAGTGCAATCAGGTCCAATTCACCGTACTCATTAAGATCTACCAAATCATAATCTTCCGGGATTTCGTCTTCATTTACTTTCCGGGAAACCGGCGAGCTCAGAATTTCGATTTCACATAAATGTGAAAAGACTTCATTACAGCGTTGACACTCTAAATCGACTTCGACGTTAGCTTTACCAGAGATAACGACTAAACCTTGTTCATCATGCCCAAAGGACAAAGAGACTTCTGCTTCACGTTTTACGCCTTCGACCGACTCAGCTAATCGTTTCAATAAACTTTCTTGAATGATACCTTGATAATCAAGACGTTTTTGAGCGGACTTGGCTGGATCAACCGTACGCGGTATTTTTACCTTTTGCATAGGGCGCGAATATTATCCTTGAAAAGAGATTTAGTCAAAGGAAAATTACAAAAAACAGGCATTTTTGACCGAGTTGTATATTTTCTTGACTTGTACCTTAGATAAGTTTGATTTAGTTTCATGACCTTGGCAAACTTACTAAGCCCGAGGCTATTGTACCTTGGCAAATAACAAGATCAATAAAAGATCATTACAAATACCTTGCAAGGAATGCAAATGAAAAGCACAACCGAAGAAACACAAATCGAGCGTAAAGTCTTACTCACCCATTGTCCAGATGAGCAAGGTCTGATTGCAAAAATCACCACGATTTGTTTTGAACATCAACTCAACATCATCCAAAACAACGAATACGTGGACAATATCAGTGGCCATTTCTTTATGCGCACTGAGCTGGAAGGCAAATTTGACGACGACAAGCTGCTTGCTGATCTTGATGCCCTTTTACCGGCAAATAGCAAGCGCCGCTTAGTGGGCTCAAAACGTAAGAAGATCGTTATTTTAGTTACCAAAGAAGCACACTGCTTAGGGGATATTTTAATCAAAGCATTTGATTTTAGCTTAGATGTTGAGATCGCTGCGGTGATTGGTAATTACGATTACTTAAAACCACTTGTCGATAAGTTTGAGATCCCTTTCCACCATGTCAGCCATGAAGGGCTTACCCGTAAAGAGCATGATATGCAGATGCTTGAGGTGATCCAAAGCTATACGCCAGACTTTATTGTTTTAGCGAAATATATGCGCATTCTAACGCCTGAATTTATCAATCATTTTCCGCATAAGATTGTCAATATTCACCATAGCTTCTTGCCTGCCTTTATCGGCGCACGTCCCTATCAGCAAGCTTATGATCGCGGCGTGAAAATCATTGGCGCAACTGCGCACTTTGCTACCGACAACCTAGATGAAGGGCCGATCATTGCGCAAAACGTGATCCCTGTGGATCATAACTTTAGCGCACAAGATATGGCGCGCGCGGGCAAAGATGTCGAGAAAAACGTCTTGTCTTGTGCATTAGGCCATTTAGTCCAAGATAAAGTCTTCGTTTACGGCAATAAAACCGTTATTTTATAAGCCGCTATAAGGAAAATTAGTGAATATTATCCTCGCCTCAAGCTCTAAATATCGCAGTCAAATTTTAGCAAAACTTGGGCTTGAGTTTTCTTGTTTAACGCCAGATTGCGATGAATCCCCACATGTTGGAGAGTCGGCGCAAGATTTGGTTATGCGTCTTGCCACAGCCAAAGCCATGGCCTGCGCGCCGAAAGCTATGGCGCCAAGTTTGATTATTGGCTCAGACCAAGTCTGCGTACTCGATGGGCAAATCATCGGCAAGCCGCATACGCAAGAAAATGCAATCAAGCAGCTGACTCAAGCGAGCGGCAAAGTGATCAGTTTCTATACTGGATTGTGTGTTTATCATAGCCAAAGCGAGCAAGCCAAAGTGCTATGTAATGAATTTAAAGTGCACTTTAAAAAACTGACGCATGCGCAAATTGAAAGCTATGTCGCCAAAGAAATGCCACTTGATTGTGCGGGGAGTTTTAAAAGTGAAGGGCTTGGGATCGCCCTCTTCGAGAAACTCGAAGGCGATGATCCCAATGCCTTAATTGGTTTGCCGTTAATCGATTTAATTAAGCTTTTAAATAAATTTGGCGTTGAGGTGCTGTAAATATTTGTATTTACATACGCTTGCTTAAATATGTTTGAATATTTAAGTGCGCTTAGCTCTTAATTACGTTTGGCTTTTTTGGCAAGACCAGCTAAGACTTGCTCAAGCTTGGCTTCCATTGGCGCGCTAATTTCCATCACCGTCTCATCTTTTGGATGGGTAAAACGTATTTCTGCTGCATGCAAGAATAAACGATCCAACCCAAACTCACGGGTGTAGGCATCAAAACGTGGGTCGCCATATCTGTCATCCCATGCAATCGGGCTGCCCATATATTGGCAATGCACACGAATTTGGTGGGTACGCCCTGTGACTGGACTGGCTTGCACTAACGTCGCCTCTTCAAAACGCTCAATAATCTTAAACCGAGTTAACGATGCTTTGCCATTTGGATTGACTCGAACAATGCTGTTTTGCTCGTTTTTTAATAAAGGCGCATTGACAGATTTACATTGTGCGCGCCATTGCCCCATGACCAAAGCAAAATAAGATTTTTGAATCGTTTTCTCACGAAATTGCGCCTGCAAATGACGCAGCGCCGAACGCTTTTTGGCAATCAATAAGATCCCTGAAGTATCGCGGTCAATGCGATGCACCAACTCAAGAAAACGTGCTTGCGGTCTTAATGCGCGCAGCGCTTCAATGGCGCCAAAATGCAGCCCACTGCCACCGTGAACCGCAAGGCCTGATGGCTTATTTAAAATCAGCAAGCTGTCATCTTCAAAGATAATGCATGACTCAAGTTTTGCGACTTGGTTGAGCTTAGTGCTAATCACTGGTGCATCATCGGTTTGCGCCGCAATTTTAACCGGTGGCACACGAACTAAATCACCATCTTTGAGCTTATATTCGGCTTTGACTCGCTTTTTATTCACCCGCACTTCGCCTTTGCGAATAATGCGATAAATCATGCTTTTCGGGATTTGCTTAAGCTGATTTTTTAAGAAATTATCAATGCGTTGACCTGCCATATCGGCGTCAATCTCGACAAATTTAACTTCAGTTTTAATTTCTTTAGCTTCTGGTTTACTTTCTTGAAGCTGATCGCCTTGGTTTGTTTCTTGTTCTGGATTCATAATCATTCATCTTAATTAAGCTGGGCTTAGTGTAACCTAAAAAACAAAAATGTCACCGTCAAACCTGTTTTGAGAGGCAAACTTAAGCATTGATAGGAATAAAAAGAGCTTGCTTTTTCATCGTCAGCACAAGTGCGCAAAAAACACCCGCAAAAAGTCATTTTTTAGACTTATTGAGAACTTATGCACAGCTTTTGCCATTTATTTTCATTTCAGAGGCGAAAGCTGATTGCTCGAATTTGCTTGCACTGCTATAGTTCACATCTGCTAGGGATAGAATGAACTTTTTATAACATTTTTATACCCCTTATAAACATTTCGGACTCACCTTAGCAACAACAACCATATGAATTCAACCTTCACTATACAGTTGAGCAACTATGGTCTGAGTAGATGCTTTTTGAAAAAGAGCAGCATTGGCGTAAGACTTGATTGTCGAAAAGCAAACTTGTCATCTACTCCGCAAATATATAGACGAGATCTCGACACAGTTCGAGCTAAGTTTTCAATCTCTATTTTGATGACTTAGATCGCGTGCCTAAGCGCATCCCTTTTCCAGCCGTGAGGTTGCACCAAAAGCCATGGGATCGGCACCATTTTTGCGCATCTTGACAAGACATCAGAAGATTAAGATAAAAAATAACGAGAATTAACCACAATGAAAAGAATGTTAATCAACGCAACTCAAAAAGAAGAGTTACGTGTTGCCTTGGTTGATGGTCAAAAGCTGTTTGATTTAGATATCGAAAGCCCGGGCCATGAATCAAAAAAAGCGAATATTTATAAAGGCCGTATTACACGTGTCGAACCAAGTCTAGAAGCTGCATTTGTCGATTATGGCGCTGAGCGTCATGGCTTCCTTCCTCTTAAAGAAATTGCACGCGAATATTTCCCTGCAAACTACAGCTACCAAGGTCGCCCAAGCATTAAAGAAGTGCTTAAAGAAGGCCAAGAAGTTATTGTTCAAGTTGAAAAAGAAGAACGTGGTCAAAAAGGCGCAGCCTTAACGACCTTCATTTCGCTTGCAGGTAGCTATCTTGTTTTAATGCCAAACAACCCTCGCGCTGGCGGTATTTCACGTCGCATCGAAGGCGATGAGCGTACCCAACTTAAAGCGGCGCTCAGCACGCTTGAATTGCCGCAAGGCATGGGTCTTATCGTGCGTACGGCAGGTGTAGGTAAAAGCGCAGAAGAGCTAGAATGGGACTTAAACATGTTGATCAAGCGTTGGTCAGCAATCGTTGATGTGTCCAATCAGCAGCAAGCCCCTTTCCTTATCCACCAAGAAAGTAACGTCATTGTCCGTGCGATTCGTGACTATTTACGTCGCGATATTGGTGAAATATTAATTGATAGCAGCACCATTTATGAACGTGCTAAAGCGCACATTGAATTGGTTCGCCCTGATTTCGTCTCACGTATTAAAAAATACGATGGCGAAGTACCGCTATTTAGTCATTACCAAGTTGAAAGCCAGATCGAATCTGCGTTCCAACGTGAAGTTCGCCTACCATCTGGTGGCTCGATTGTGATTGATCCAACGGAAGCTTTGACTTCTATTGATATCAACTCAGCGCGCGCAACCAAAGGTAGTGACATCGAAGAAACGGCGCTCAATACCAACCTTGAAGCGGCAGAAGAAATCGCCCGTCAATTACGTTTACGTGATTTAGGTGGTCTTGTGGTTATCGATTTTATCGATATGTCACCAGTTCGCCATCAACGTGAAGTTGAAAACAAAATGCGTGAAGCTGTGCGTATGGACCGTGCACGTGTGCAAATCGGTCGTATCTCACGCTTTGGTCTATTGGAAATGTCGCGTCAGCGTCTAAGCCCATCTCTTGCTGAAGCAAGTCATCACATCTGCCCACGTTGTACTGGTACGGGTGTTGTGCGTGATAACGAATCGCTTGCCCTATCTGTGCTTCGTCTTATCGAAGAAGAGGCAATGAAAGATAACAGCTCGCAAGTGCTTGCGGTTGTACCTGTGCCGATTGCATCGTATCTATTAAACGAAAAACGCCGCTCAGTTGCACACATTGAAAAACATCAAGATGTTCGCATTATCGTCGTGCCAAACGCCGAGATGGAAACGCCACACTTTGAAGTTGTGCGTCTACGTGACGGTGAAGAACATCAAATCCTGTCTTATTTAATGCCAAAACATGTTGAAGCATTAAAAGAAACAGAAGTGAAAGAGCCTTCATTGGCTGAGCTAAAACCTCGCCGTATTGAAGAGCCTGCGCTCCAAGGCTTTGCCCAAGCTGCAACGCCAGCTCCTGTTGCAGCGCCAGCGCCACAAGCACCAGCTCAAGCACCTGCTGCGCCAGCTGAAAAACCAAAAGGCTTCTTCGCAAGCATCTTTGGTGCGATTGCTTCGCTATTTGGTTGTGGTAAAAAAGAAGCACCAACAACGGCTTCTGAAGCGCAAAAACAAACGACAACGCCGCAACGCCAAGGTCAAAACCAAGGTAATCAGCGTAATCAACGCAATAACAATCAAGATCGCAATCGAGCGCGCCGTAAGAATGACAACGCGAAAAACACGAATGCGAATGATGCGCGTAACAACGATAAAAAACGCAAGCCTAAACAACAAGAAAGAAAGCCGAATCCAAAAGTCATGGAGCAAGGCCAAAAACTTGTTGAACAAGCAAACAAAGCGCCAGAGCAAAAAGCTGCGCCTGAGCAAAAGGCAGCGAAAGATCCAAAAGCAACCCAAGTGAAGCAACGTCGTCAACGTCGTCAGCTGAAGAAAAAGGTTCGCATTGCTGATCAAAACGCTGAGCAAAACAATGCTGTTCAAACGCCTGCAAATGATGCCAAAGTGGAAGCTGCGCAAGATGCACCGCAAAAGCAATCTGGCCAAGTTGAGAATAAGCAAGCGGATAACAAGCAAGGCGAAAACAAACAACGTCGTAACCGTCGTACTCCGCGTCACCTACGCACCAGCGGTCAACGCCGTCGTCGTAGCCGTGATCGCCGCGTGAATCCATATCGTATTTATACAGGTATGGCATCACCAGAAATGGCGATGGGTAAAGTTTGGCCTAAATATGATGTTGCCAAGCCAAAAGCGCCACAAGCGCCGGTATTCGAATCTGCAACCCCTATCGCGGGCGGATTTGTATCACCAGAAATGGCGATGGGCAAAGTTTGGACGACTGAAAAGCCAAAACGTGTGAAAGCGCAGCAACGTAAGCCGCGTCAACAACGTCAAGACAAGCGTAAACCACGTCAGCACAACAAAGTAAAAGCTGTTCCAACATTTGTTGGCAATGCAAACTTTGGTGGCTCACAAGTTGAAATGGCTATGGGTAAAGTGATTGTTTTAAGTCAAAAACTTTCAGCAAGCATGAATAAGCCTCAAGCGCCTAAAAAACCGGCTAAGCAAGCAAAAAATGCAACCAAGCCCGCACCAGCAAATGAAGCACCAGTGAAGCAAGATCAAGCGATCCAAAACACTACGCCAAAAGCTGAGCAGCAAATTGCGCCGCAAGCTAAACCTCAGGTCGAGCCAAAAGCTCAGACTGCGCCAGCTGTCAATCAGCCTGTTGCTAAAGCACCTGAAGTAAAAGCTGAGCCACAACAAGCTGTAAAACCTGAGCCAGTTGCTCAACCTGTCGTTCAAGCTGAGCCAAAAGCAAAAACGCCTCTGCAAGCCGCAGGCGCAAGCAGTGCTAAAGTTCAAGCCACTTCAGGCATGACCAAAGCACCTGGTAGTGGTGAGCTCAAGGATATTGAGATCACAGCTGCAGCGTTCAAAGAAACTGTGTTTGAAGGCAAAGTTGCAGGTAGCCAAGCTGCTCGCTCAAGCGCCACAGCGCAAATGGCTAAAACCAGCGACGCTTAATAGTTAGTGAAAACTTAAACTGTTAAATAACGCAAATAAACCGTCACTGCATATATGTAGCGGCGGTTTTTTTTGTATCTTTGCTCGCAAAAATTGAAATACTGTGAGTAATTGGTTAAACTCTCGTCCGTTTTTTACTCTTTTTTACACTTTATTTAACTTGAGATTGACCGAGCCCCTCACTCTTCAAATCTCTTGCTAATGATGTCATTTAAACCATGCCAAATCTATTGGTATATAACTTAACAAAACTGAGACTGCATGTTTGAATCCCCAACTCCCACTCAATCTATAAAAAATGATGTTTTATCGGGCTTAACAGTTGCGCTTGCACTTGTGCCTGAAGCTGTTGCCTTTGCCTTTGTTGCTGGTGTTGACCCTATGGTTGGTCTGTACGCTGCATGTATCATGGGCCTAATCACCTCTATTTTTGGTGGTCGTCCTGGAATGATTTCTGGTGCAACTGGCGCGACAGCTGTCGTAATGGTTAGCCTAGTCGCCACTCACGGTGTCCAATACCTTTTTGCCGCCGTTTTACTCGTGGGTGTGCTCCAAATCCTTGCTGGTGTGTTCCGCCTAGGTAAATTTATCCGCATCGTGCCACATAGCGTGATGGTTGGTTTTGTCAATGGCCTTGCGATTGTGATTTTCTTAGCTCAGCTTGGTCAGTTTCAAGCACCTGATGCAAATGGTGTGATGGATTGGCTGCCATCGTCTCAGATGACGATTATGCTTGGCCTAGTTATACTCACTATGGCGATTATCCACTTCTTGCCAAAGCTGACCACTGCTGTGCCATCTTCACTTGTGGCCATTGTGGCGGTAACGCTACTTGTGCAAGGTTTAGATCTTGATACCCGCACTGTGGTTGATTATCTGCGCACTATGTCTGGTGACATGAACGCAACGCTTGCAGGTTCATTGCCAAGCTTTGCAATGCCAGATGTGCCATTTAACTTAGATACATTAAAAATCATCTTCCCATATGCACTTATCATTGCATCCATTGGTTTGATTGAATCACTACTGACACTTACTGTTGTGGATGAAATGACAAATACACGCGGTAAAGGTAACCGTGAATGTATCGGTCAAGGCCTTGCTAATATGACTTGTTCAGTGTTTGGCGCTATGGGCGGTTGTGCGATGATTGGTCAATCTATGATCAACATTAACTCTGGTGGTCGTGGCCGTTTATCTGGTATCACAGCCGGTATTGGTCTACTTTGCTTTATTCTATTTACCTCAAGCTTAATTGAAATGATCCCACTAGCGGCGCTTGTTGGCGTTATGTTCATGGTAGTGATTGGTACGTTTGAATGGGCAACCTTTAAACTTGCACGCCGCGTACCGAAGAAAGACTTCTTCGTGATTATCTTAGTGACAGTTGTGACAGTCTTAACTGACCTTGCGATTGCAGTGGGTGTGGGTGTTGTTGTTTCTGCGCTGACTTTCGCTTGGGAGCACGCAAAACACATTCACGCTGTAACGCATATCGATGAAGATGGCGCAAAAGTGTATCAAATCAATGGTCCGCTATTCTTTGGCTCTGCAGCAAACTTTAGCGATCTGTTTGATGCTTATAATGATCCAAAAGAAGTGATTGTTGACTTTGCTGGTTCTCGCGTGGTTGATCACTCTGCGATTGAAGCGATTGAAACCATCGCCGATCGTTATACGAAGCAAGGTAAGACGCTGCACCTTCGTCATTTAAGCCAAGATTGCCGTAAGCTTTTAACCAAAGCAGGCAGCTTAATTGAGATTAATTTAAAAGAAGATCCAACCTATAAAGTAATGGATGACCTTCTGTCTTAATCCCTGTCTAAATCTTATATAAATAAAAGTCCCCAAGTGAGAAAAAATTTACTTGGGGACTTTTTTATAACTATATTAGTTTCAGTATCGTTGTTAAACTCGTCACCGAACCAAGTTTATTTTTCACTAGCTTTCGCTGCACGCAACACAGGGTAGTATTGAGTGAAGACAAAGTCATCTTGAGCCGCTGCCGCGTGACACGCATTACATGACGCTGCGGCAAAAGCTTTCGCTGTTTTAGTTAGCTTTTTAAAGTCGTGATCTGGGCTAGAGAAGCTAAAATATGCCCAATTGCCAGGCTCACTCGCAAATCTATCTTTGTCTTTAATCGTCGCTTCAAGGCCGATGAATTCACCCATAAAATAGCCTTTACCACTTACTGCTGCTTTGCTACCAACACTAATCAACTCTTTGATTAAAATAGTATTATCTGGGAACTTACCTGTTTTTTCATAAACTTCAAATGCTTTCGGCTCAATATAAACGTTATGAAACTCAGGGAAAGGTGCTTTGCCATTATTCAATTCATTTGGCGTTAACGGAGTGCCGACATACACCCATTTACGGTATTCTTTCGCCTCAGGTAGCATCAGCTCGCCTTGATCATTAAATGTATAAGCCTCAGGAACCGATAAATCATCTGCCACGGCATTCGCTGATAAGCCAAGCCCGGCGCCAGCTAATACCAAAGCTAATAATGTGCCTAGATGGCCTTTCACTTGTTTTTGCATACTTGCACTCCTCTTTATATTTATTTTATTGCGCAAACCACAACCTTATGATCAGGCAATACACTTAGTCTAAGTGCTGTTTAATAAAGAGATCAAATATCACCATCAATTACATGTCTTTAACATGAAGCAAGCCACAGTGTGCCAATAAATCAGACACAGATCACGTGAATTTATATTATTTTCAATAAGATAGATGTCAAACAATAGCTCCTTATTTACATGAATATTACATGCCAAAAGGATCCATTTCACATTTTATTTACATTAATTTAGGCTAGGCTAAGCGAAGAATTATGCTCAATTTTAAGTTAAACTAGACAACATTAACCCATGTTTAAGGATGTATGAAATGGATGAATCAAATATGCAAAATAATGAAGTGAGCCAAGATAAGCATAAAGAAAGGCAACAACGTCTAAAATCTCATGTGGATGCACAAATTGCGACCGCGCAAATTGAAAAAAGCTTAGTCCTTGTTCTCACAGGTAATGGTAAAGGAAAAACGACAGCTGGTTTTGGGACACTGTTACGAGCTATTGGCTACGGCAAACGTTGTGGTGTGGCGCAATTTATCAAAGGACAGTGGGAAAACCCTGAGCAAAAAATACTCAGTCGTTTTGATGTGCCTTTTTATGTAATGAAAACTGGTTTTACATGGGAGACTCAAAACAAAGAAACAGATAAAGCGGCAGCTGAAGAAGTTTGGCAAGATTGCAAGCGTATGCTCAGTGATCCAAGCCTTGATGTCGTGATGCTTGATGAAATCACTTATATGTTAACCTTTAATTATCTAGATCTTGATGAGGTTATTAGTGCAATAGAAAACCGCCCTGCGGAGCAATCTGTGATTATTACAGGCCGCGCAGCGCACCGTCGATTAACAGAACTTGCAGATACCGTCTCTGAAATACGCCCAGTGAAACACGCGTTTGATAATGGTGTGCAAGCCAGAGAAGGGATAGATTTTTAATTTACGCTTGCCTCTCTTCCTCCCCTAGCTAAGGGGAGGTTAGGTCACATTAGCTTAGTTAATAGATATATTGGAAGCCTAATTAAATAAGCCTTTTAACAAAGAATCTGCAGCATTTTTGAGCTGCTTTGATTTATCATCATCGCCACCAGTAAAACGCTCGATTTCTTTATCAATTTTAGACTTAGCTTTGTCCGTCACCTTCTTCACTGCCTGAGTTTTCAACAGGCCTTTTAAATCTAATTGATAGCTTGGCGATTTCCAAGGACCATGAATACGAATGGGCACTGCAACACCGTCCAGATCCTTTATCGTGTTGCCTTTCAAATCTTTAAACTTGCTTAAATCCGCTTGAATATTCATATCCAAACTTTCTTTGGCATAATTCGCTTGCCCTTGTGCTTTTGCACTTAAGCCATCAGAAGTTAAGGTTAAGTTCTGGGTTGTGGCGATGCCTGATTTAAAATCAAAGCGCCCTTTCAACGCATCAAACTTAGTTTCATTTTTCTCTTGTGGCGCAGTTTGACCTTTAAGCAGAGCATAACTCTTACGGATCTGATATGGGATATTCACCCCATGCAATACACCATTATTTAAGCTAAAGGTCGTATGACCTGCCAGATTTGCTTTTAAGCGCGCAGGGATCAAAGATGAGCCTTTGGCATCAAGATTTAAATTACCAACCCCAGATAAATCATTAAAATCCGCTACTGTTTTCAAAAGAGGTTGAATTTGAATGCTTTTCACATCCGCTTTGATATTATAACTCGGCGTTGATTGACGCGCATCCAAGCGTCCTGATGCACTTAAACTGCCATTAAAGACCCCAGCAGTGAAGCTATTTAAATTCACCACACCGCGGTTTACAGCAAAGCTTGTATTTAGGTTGGCAAAATTCACTTTTTGATAGGTCAATTGCTTAGCTTTTAATTGACCACTGATATCTAAGGTTTTCAGCGCACTTAAATCTGGCTCTTGATTTGCCGGTGTGTTCGCAGCATACGCTGAGCTGACGAAGCTAAAGCTGGCATCACCGCTGAAGTCTTGTTTTGGACTTTCAAACTGAGCCGTTTTTTTAGTCAGCTCGCTCAGCAGCTGATCAAGATTTAAACGCGCAGTCGTTAAGTTCAGACTTACGGCGGGGATAGTTTTACTCGTATTCACACCTATATTGCCGCTAAATGCATACTCATTGGCAGCAAGTTGATTGAGCTGTAGGTTAAGCTGCTGTTTTGGAATTTGATAATTCAGACTACCCGCGGCTTTAAGCGTCAGCGGTGACAATGGAATAGATTGACCACTGGCCGTTGCATTAAGCGCAAGTTTACTGAGTTTAATATTATTTAAGTTCTCATTCACGCTAATCACGCCAGTTTGGGTCAAGTCGATTTGTGTATGCGCGTTGGCAGCGCTCTTTCCTTTTAGTACAAGCTTTAATTGACCTTCTTCATTTGGCAGCATTTTCTCAAGCTGTAGACTCGCATCACCACTAAATTGGTTGGATTCTACCCCGGTTGCATCCAAATCTGCAGCCCGCAGCATGAGTGAGGTCAATGGTTTTTCTTTTGCTAAATCAAGGCCCGCAGCAAGTGTCTCAATGGCAACCTTTAAGCTTTGCACATTGTATGTTTGCACAGCTTGCGCATCACTCTCAGGTATTTGATAAGCTGCTTTAGCATTCAAGCTTAGCTTCGCTAAATCAATCTTGGTTAAATGATTCATATCATTCACGAATGCAACGAACTTTTGTGTCGCTAGCGTGGCATTATCAAGCTTAACGCCAAACGCATCAAAGTTGGTACTACCTTGAATATTCTGCGCAGTATAGGATTTATAATCCGAACTCAGTTCACTCAGACTAAGCGATAAATCAGACACAGGCTTGTCTGCTGCTTGCATTTGCGCTTGTAAAGATAGGCTGCTTGCGAGTAGTTTTTGCGTATTCGCACTAAGATCTTTCAAACTTAAGCTCAATTGTGGGAAGCTTAAATCAGAAGTTTTACCGCTTGCAGAAACCTTAACTTCATTTATCGCCAAATCTTGTGACTGCCAACTTAAGCTGTTGAATTTTGCTTCTTCAAGATCTAAGTCACCTTGCGGCGAATGAACTTGACCTGTCAGGCGTAAATCACGCACAGCAAGATCGGTAACACTGTTTAAATCAGCTTTAGCAAATGACAGTGCAAACTCATTTAAATTCGCCTGTGGTGAGCGTAGCGTGGTGACCAGCTTAGCGTTTTGCGCACTATATTGGCCGTGAGCAATCGCAAGGCTTTCAAGATCAAGCTTGAGTGCATCCACAAACAAGTCTTGCGCTTTATCGCTAAAGTTGCCATTTAAGCTGAGCGCTTTAAATGAGTAATTTTTAGATGCCTTATCTATATTGAGATCTGATGTCAGGTTAAGCTCAAAAGCTTCTTGGTTATAATAACCTTTTCCACTTAGATTAAGCGTTGACCATTGATTAAATGCAAAATCAGCGAGCGTAAGGTTTACGCCCTCAAAGCCTAAATTTAAGCCCATTGGTTCATCAATTGCAGTTAGATTTGCATTTTGAATATTCACCCCAGCCAGACTCACCTGCCAAGCTTTCATCTCTTCAGGCACTTCTTCGACACCACTTTGCGCCATAACTTGCGTTGATGCTTGTTCGGCGCTAGAAGTTGAGTCATTTGAACTCACGCTCGTGTCAGTGCTTTTCTGTTTTAAGCCCAAAGTTTCAAGCGCTGGATCAATATTTGAGCTGCCATCGGCTTTGACTTGCCAATAAATATTTGCATCATCAAGCGCAAGGTTTGAAATATTTAATTTTTTTGAGAGTAAAGGCATGATGTCAAGGCTAAGCGCTGCATGCTCGATGGAAAGCATGTTTTCTTGATCAAAGCCTTGTGGATTTAATAGCTTAGCTGAACCGACTTCTATGCCAAGTTTAGGCAAAAACTGCCAATTTAAATCCCCTTCAATCACCAAATCTAGCCCTGCTTGCGCTTTAGCCTGTTCAATAATTAAAGGTTTAAATTGATTTGGGTTAACCCAAAATTTTAATGCCACAGCTCCAATCCCGAATATCAAAATGGGGACTGCAAGCAAAGCAATTAGAAACTTCTTCATATATAAAATCCCTAAGTTTAAATCCACACGGTGGGTTGCAATTAGTCTTGATTAATACGACTTGCTACGGCGCCCTGTTGGTTTTTATATTTGGCATTATCACGCTTGTTGTACGGCTTTTGTGCATCGCCTGAAAGCACTTCAAAGCTTAATGCGCCAATCGGCATCAAAGGCTTCAATGCAAGTGGCAAGCGACCTGAGTTATAAAACTCTAATACAATGCATCCCGACCAACCCGGATCAATGCGGTGTGCGGTGACATGTACCATTAAGCCTAAACGCGCGAGTGATGAGCGGCCATCGAGCCAGCCAACAATATTTGCTGGCAAATCAACAGATTCATACGTCACCGCAAGCGCAAGTTGTCCTGGGTGTAAGTAGAAAGCTTCATCTTCAGCAATGTAGATTTCATCACTCATGACTTTTTCAAGTTGCGCCGCGACATCTTCTTTTTTACCAGAAAGGTCGATATAAGGTGCGCTGTGATCGGTAAAGACACGAAACTTATGTCCAAGACGCACATCAACCGTCAAACCGCTAATGCTATCTTCACTTGGCATTGGGTTGATTTTAATTTTGTCTTCGGCTAAGTATTTTTTAATATCGCTATCACATAATCGCACGATATTTATCTCCATATTGTCGTTTAAATTGATTGTTTTTAAAAAGATTTGCTTGGCTTGATATTATAGAAGCTCATCTATATTTAAAAGCGAGATACGTTAAGTTTTAGATAAAAAAACGCCCAACAATTAAGTCAGGCGTGAAGTTTGTGCTCTTAAGCTTTTAATAGCCGCGCGATGTGCGCTTTAAGTACATCGATGGCGATACGGTTTTTACCACCACGAGGGACGATAATGTCCGCATGTTGTTTAGAAGGTTCAATAAACTGTAGGAACATAGGACGCACTGTTTTTTGATATTGCGTCATCACAGATTCAAGGCTGCGACCACGTTCTTCAACATCACGGCGAATACGACGCATCAAGCAAATATCAAGCGGCGTATCCATAAAGATGCTTGCGCTCATCAGCTCGCGCAGACGCGGCTCAGTTAATAGCAAGATCCCTTCAAGGATAATGACTTTACGTGGCGTCATTGTGCTCGTGTTACTTGTTCGTGTATGCTCAGTGTAGCTATATTCTGGAATTTCAACAGCTTGACCATTGATAAGCATTTGTAAGTGCTCACATAATAAATCATGATCAAGCGCATTCGGATGGTCATAATTGGTCTTGACGCGCTCTTCCATGCTTAAGTGACTTTGATCACGATAATATCTATCTTCTGTGATCACGCCAATTTGGCTATCTCCAACCTTGGCACGAATTTCTTTATAGATCGTGCTTGCAATTAAGCTCTTCCCTGAGGCTGATGCACCTGCGATACCGACAATGACACATTGATGCGGTTGATTTGTTACCGATTCAGCAGACGACTTTTGAGATTCAGACATGTATAGCACCCAAGCTTAAAATAGGAAAAAATACCCGAAGGCGGTTAAACCTTTTAATTATAGAGATTTATTCACATAGATTCTAGCATTTCCTTAACATGAATTTTGCTTAGTCGCGCATTGTTTAAGCAAAACCCATGTTTTATTTCTTTACGCTAAATAATTAGCCGCTTAAATTGGCTTAAGCTTGAGTAAATAGAATGGTCTCGGCGGATACCTCACCTTGCCAATAAATGCGCGCAGCAATTTGATCCGCCATTTCTTGATACAATTTGGCAATTTCTTGCTCAGCTAAATCATCCAGTTGCTCGGCATTTTTGGCCATGGTCGGCATGCCCGCATCAATACTTTGACGCACACTCATGTTTAAAGGCACTTGACCAAGCACAGCTAAGTCGTGCTCACGCGCCATAGCTAAACTGCCATTTTGACCAAAGATATGTGAATGATGCCCACAGTTTTCACATACGTGATAGCTCATGTTTTCAATTAAACCGACCACAGGGACTTCGACTTTATCAAACATGGCTACGCCTTTTATTGCATCGGCAAGGGCTAAGTCTTGTGGCGTGGTCACGACCACAGCGCCGGTGACAGGAATTTGCTGCGCAAGGGTTAATTGAATATCCCCTGTGCCCGGCGGCATATCTAAGACTAAATAGTCTAAATCTGGCCATTTGGTTTCATTGACAAGTTGCATTAACGCTTTTGACGCCATAGGACCACGCCAAATGGTTGCATCTTCAGGGCTAACTAAATAGCCGATTGATTGGCTATAGATGCCATGTGCTGGTACAGGTTGCATCCACTTTTGATCCATAATTTGTGGGCTTTGACCTTTGGTGCCCAGCATAATCGGCACAGATGGGCCATAAATATCTGCATCTAAAATCCCAACCTTAGCGCCGCTTTTGGATAAGGCTAAAGCTAAGTTAACCGCCGTGCTTGATTTTCCGACGCCACCTTTCGCAGATGTCACCGCGATAATATTTTTGACGCCGGGGACTTGGTTGCCATGCACTGTTTTTAAAGGCTTCACTTTTAAACTGACTTCAAGTGAAACAGGCAACGCCTTATCTTTGAGCCAAGTTTGAAACGCATACAGCATACTTTGGCTCGCAAAGGGCCAAGCAAGGACATAAGTTTGATCTTGCTTTTGCCAAATAAAGTCCGTGCTTGCCCAACCTTCGACACAATGTGGGTGCGAAAATTGATTTAACGCCTCAAGCAACTCATCGAGCGTCATCAATACAGATTCAGACATAAAAGCCCCTATAAATTTATTAAAAATGAACAAGTTCGAGTATAGCAAGTTCAATCGGTTTAAATAACCATTAAAAAATTGGCATTTGCCCGTCTATCTGCAAGCAATTACGCCTTGCATCTTGGAGACTGGCTAAGCATGATGTAGAATCTATTCCCAAATATCATAACTTTCTATACTCTTCACTCTTGAAGTTGCAACTGCGTTAACGACGCTGATTCGCCCTAGTCACATATTCTTATATGCTCCTAGGCTCTCATCATCTTGTTGCCTTGCTACAACTCCAATGGTTTTGAGTATATTAATTTATCTATTAACTTTTAAATCTAACAAGAAGCGAAGACAAGATGACGGCAACCGCAGACAGAAAATTATTAGTGACTTGTGCCCTTCCCTATGCAAACGGCTCAATCCACTTAGGCCACATGCTAGAGCATATCCAAGCAGATATTTGGGTTCGTTATCAGCGCCTACGAGGCAATACTGTTAACTTTATCTGTGCAGATGATGCACACGGCACGCCAATTATGCTTAAAGCACAGCAACTTGGTATCAAGCCAGAAGAAATGATCGCTGCCGTTCAAAAAGAGCACCAAACTGATTTTGCAGGCTTTAATATTAGCTTTGATAACTATCACAGCACCCATAGTGACGAAAATCGTGAGCTTTCAGCGCTGATTTATAATCGCCTAAAAGAAAATGGCTTTATTACTAGCCGCACTATTTCGCAACTCTTTGATCCAGAAAAGCAAATGTTCCTACCGGATCGCTTTGTAAAAGGGACTTGCCCAAAATGTAAAGCAGAAGACCAATATGGTGATAACTGCGATAACTGTGGTGAAACTTATAGCCCAACAGATTTAATTAACCCTAAATCTGCTGTATCTGGCGCAACCCCTGTGATGAAAGATTCACAACATTTCTTCTTTGATTTGCCACAATTTCAAAGCATGCTTAAAGAATGGACGCGTTCTGGTTCACTCCAAGCTGAAACAGCTAACAAGATGCAAGAATGGTTTGAATCAGGCCTACAGCAATGGGATATTTCACGTGATGCGCCATATTTTGGCTTTGAGATCCCAGGCGAGAAAGACAAGTTCTTCTATGTGTGGCTCGATGCGCCAATAGGTTACATGGGCTCATTTAAAAACCTATGTGACAAGCGTGACGATCTAAACTTTGATGACTATTGGAAGCAAGACAGTGACGCTGAGTTGTATCACTTTATCGGTAAAGACATTGTTTATTTCCACAGCCTATTTTGGCCGGCCATGCTAGATGGCGCGGGTTTCCGTAAGCCAAACAATGTCTTCGTTCACGGTTATGTGACGGTAAACGGCGCAAAAATGTCTAAATCAAAAGGGACATTTATCAAAGCAAGCACTTACCTCAAACACTTAGATCCTGAGTGCCTACGTTATTACTACGCTGCTAAACTAAACAGCCGTATTGATGATTTAGATTTAAACCTTGAAGATTTCACTCAACGCGTCAATGCCGATGTGGTCAATAAGATTGTCAACCTTGCTTCGCGTAACGCAGGCTTTATCAGCAAACGTTTTGAAGGCAAATTAGCGGACAATTGCGTTGAAGCTGAGCTTTATCAAGAATTTGTGGATGCTGGTGAACGTATTGCTGAGCTCTTTGAAGCGCGTGAATTTAGCCGCGCAATCCGTGAAGTGACAGCGCTTGCAGACAAAGCAAACCAATATGTTGATGAAAAAGCACCTTGGGTTTTAGCCAAAGAAGAAGGCAAAGAGCAAGAACTTCAAGAAATTTGCTCTATGGGTATCAACCTCTTCCGCGTCTTGATGACGTATCTAAAACCTGTGATGCCTGAGCTTGCTGCGCGTACAGAAGCTTTCTTAAATGAAACGCTTACTTGGGAAGGCATCAAAGCACCACTTGTGGCGCATGAAATCACTAAGTTTAAAGCCTTGTTTAGCCGTATCGATGGCAAGCATGTGGAAGCGATGATCGAATCATCAAAACAAGAAGCCGAGGCGGAAGCTAAATCTAACCAAGCACCTGCAGCAAGCGAAGCTGATTTTGAGCCTATCGCAGATGAAATTGAGTTCGATGACTTTGCCAAAGTTGACATGCGCATAGCTAAGATTGTGTCGTGTGAAGAAGTGCCAAAAGCAAATAAACTGCTTAAATTCCAACTTGATATTGGCAATGGTGAAATGCGCCAAGTCTTCTCTGGGATCAAAGCGGCGTACAATGCTGAAGATCTTGTTGGCAAGCTAACCGTTGTCGTGGCAAACCTTAAACCGCGTAAGATGAAGTTTGGTATGTCTGAAGGCATGATTTTAGCAGCAGGCCCTGGTGGTAAAGATCTTTGGATATTAGAGCCTCACGAAGGTGCACAACCAGGCATGCGCGTCATGTAAGCGTCATATTTGGCACGGCAGCAGTGTTAACTGCGCTTAAGCTGTCATGCCAAATATTTTGTTTTTTTGCATAATATTTCGAACTACGAAAAATCCAAAAAATACAATAAAAAAGAGTTTGTGGGAAATTTCCTACAAACTCTTTTTTATTTTTATACGAATAGGTTAATTCAAATATTAGCTGTCATCTTCGGTAAAATCACTCGGCAAATTCAGCTTCATTTCATTCCAAATCTGACCAGATTCAAAGCCATATTGACGGATAATTTTTGGTAAATCTTCCACATCACCCGACTCACAAGTTTCAAGCAATTGGCGATAGAAATTTAATGCCAATGCGCGCGAGTGAGGATTTGAGAAATAAAAACTTCCAACTCTGTCATAAAGTTTCTTAATGCCGTTAAAAATTAACCCGTAAACCTGATTGCCAGAATGGAAGGCTAAACGTTGGAACAACATATAGTCATAAAAGTTAAACGTACGTGCAATCATCACCGCTTGACGGGTCGCCGTATCACTTGATGTTTCATCTTTGATCGACTGTTTAATTTTATCCGCATAAGGTGAAACCGTAAGGAATTGATCATAGCTTTCTTGGGCCAACAGCAACTCACACGAATCAATCACGTTTTTAATCGTCTTAATACTTGCCTCAGGGTTACCTTTTAGCGCATAACGCATAAAGATAGGACTGATGCTCGTACGCGCCGCCAGCAAGTCTTCGACGATACTGGTCGCATTTTCGGTATCAAGTGTCATTAAAGTATCGAGTATATGTAAGCTTGAAGTTTCCATAAACTTGTTTACTTTCGTTGGCTTACCATGTTGAATCGTCAGCCAACCATCACGTGCTAGACGCTGCAGAACTTCACGCAACGTTGTTCGAGTAACACCAATTAATTCAGATAATTCGCGCTCAGCAGGAAGAATCGAGCCAGGAGGGAAACGCCCTTTCCAGATACTTTCGATAATATATTTTTCTGCAAAACTTGCAGGGCTTTTTGCCTTAATAACCATGTGTGACCTTATTTTAAACCCATAATTTATCGACATCAGTGCATCAAGATGTGCGTAAAAACTGTGCCATATTGGTTTTTGTGTGCTGGGTGTTGAGATATTAATCAACTCATCATACCACTAGATGAGAAATCACCCAAGTTTTGATCGACAAATGCCTCTTCTTAGAAATGCACTTCGCTTAATTTGAAGTGGAAATTAATTATCCAACATCACTCACAAAAGATTCACAAGACTTTCGTTTTTCAAGGATTAGACTTGACGGATGCTGCTAGCTTATAGAGTATCAAAAATGCAAATTGATTTTTCAAAGTATTTGAGTAGTTCTTTGATTTTATGCAAGAATATATACACCCAGAGTGAGATAATTTAGTTACAAAAAAGTCATTTTCTTACAATTTAAGGCAATTATTTACATATTATAAAATAAAATCATCCATTGGATGAAACCGCCTTAAGCGATCATAACGACAAGCTGTTATGGTTTTTTATATTTTTTAAAGGGTTCAAACATGACAACAACACTAGGAAGTGCATTTATAAAAAACTTTCTTGGCAAGGCGCCAGACTGGTATAAAGTCGCTATTATTTCTTTCTTGATCATCAACCCAATCGTCTTTTTTGCGATTGATGAATTTACCGCAGGTTGGTTGCTAGTTGCTGAGTTCATATTTACGCTTGCAATGGCTTTAAAGTGTTACCCTTTACAACCCGGTGGTCTACTTGCGATTGAAGCGATTGCAATTGGTATGACTAGCCCAGATCAAGTCAAGCATGAACTTGTCGCCAATATTGAAGTACTGCTACTTTTGATCTTTATGGTCGCTGGCATTTATTTCATGAAGCAGTTGTTACTCTTTATCTTTACCAAAATTCTTCTCGGCATTCGCTCTAAAATCCTTCTTTCACTCGCCTTTTGCTGCGCCGCTGCATTCCTGTCTGCATTTTTAGATGCCTTAACTGTGATTGCCGTGATCATCAGTGTTGCAGTTGGTTTTTATGCCATTTATCACCGCGTCGCATCTGAAGGTGGCGGTAATGCACATGATCATACCACTGATGATGATATTCCTGAGTTAACGCGTAGTGACCTAGAAGACTATCGCGCATTTTTACGCTCGCTATTAATGCATGCTGGCGTAGGTACGGCGCTTGGCGGCGTAATGACTATGGTTGGTGAGCCGCAAAACTTGATTATTGCTGATCAAGCGGGCTGGGAGTTTGGTGAATTTATTTTACGTATGCTTCCTGTAACGCTACCAACTTTTATCTGTGGGATTATCACTTGTATTTTAGTCGAGAAATTTAACTGGTTTGGCTATGGCGCAAAGCTGCCAAATTCTGTACGCCAGATTTTAGATAATTATGCTAAAGAGGAAGAAGAAGAGCGTACGAAGCAAGACGTAGCTAAATTAATCGTTCAGGCTGTGATTGGGGTTTGGTTGATTCTTGGTCTTGCACTGCACCTTGCAGCAGTTGGTCTTATCGGTCTTTCAGTGATTATCTTTGCGACCTCGTTGTGCGGGATCACAGAAGAACATGCTCTGGGTAAAGCTTTTGAAGAAGCACTGCCTTTTACAGCACTGTTATCTGTATTCTTCTCGATTGTGGCAGTAATTATTGATTTAGGCTTATTTAAGCCTGTGATCGAGTCTGTGCTTGAGCTTGAAGGCTCACAACAGATGAGCATGTTCTATATCGCCAATGGTTTATTATCTATGGTTTCTGATAATGTGTTTGTCGGCACTGTATATATTAACGAAGTCAAAGCGGCGCTACTTGAAGGGGCTATTTCACGTGAGCAATTTGACCTGCTCGCTGTCGCTATCAACACAGGAACAAACTTACCATCGGTTGCAACGCCAAACGGTCAAGCCGCATTCTTATTCTTATTAACCTCAGCACTCGCGCCGCTAATTCGCCTGTCTTATGGCCGTATGGTATGGATGGCCCTGCCATATACGATTGTGTTGGCTCTGGTTGGTCTATTCTGCATTAGCTATTTAGTTGAACCTGTCACTGAGTATTTTGTTCATTTACACTGGATCACTGCGCCTGACACCGAGAGTGCAAGCAACATTATGAACCTGATGGCTCCCGCCAGTCACTAAATTAAGATTTTTTAATCTATGATTTATTGCCACATTTGTTGACTCAGGTGTGGCATTTTTATAACTTATTTATTTTGATGGAAATAATTGTGAAACTAATTCAGCAACTTTATCGTGCTTCAATCAATCGTTTAGCATGGGGCTTATTGGCTCTAGCAGGGCTTAGCTTTGAATTATGTGCCCTCTTTTTTCAACACGTGATGAAACTTGACCCTTGCGTGATGTGCGTTTATGAGCGCGTCGCCATGTTTGGATTAATTGTTGCTGGGCTTATTGGAATGCTCTCTCCAAAAAATATAGTCACTCGTGTGGCAGGACTTGGGGTGTGGGGATTGGCTAGTTATCAAGGCATGATGCTTGCAATTGAGCATGCAGATTACCAATTTAACCCTTCACCATTTAAGCAGTGTGCGATTTTCCCTAATTTTCCAAGCTGGGCACCGCTTGATCAATGGTTTCCGTGGATGTTCCATCCAACTGGTGAATGCTCAAAAGTTGTATGGCAGTTTTTAGGCTTGTCTATGCCGCAATGGCTGATTGTCATTTTTGCAGTCAGTCTGGTGGTGTGCGGATGTGTCGTTTTAAGTCAACTTTTAGGCAAAAAAGCGCAAAACTAAGCGCTCTTTTACCCAAGAAGAAATAAACCTATGAAGTTTAAGTTGGGGTTAGCCACAGCACTGCTTAAACTTCTTGCCGCTACCACACGGGCAAGGGTCATTTCTACCGACAGATTTATATGGGTTAATACTTTGGCTACGATGCCCAAGCATTAAGGTATCTGCAGCCATTGCAACTTCATTAATCATAATCGGTAATTGAGGCTTCATGTGTTGAAAAGCCGGTGGGTGGTCAATACCTGCTTCGCGCATTTGCTGCTGCGTTGAGTTTTCATCAATCGCAAGCATTAAAGTCGTTACCAATGCTTGTAACATACGCAAGGTGCCATCATTGATTTCTTGGATCGATTGCCATTTCTCTTCAACGATTTGCCATAAATTTAAAAAACCATAAGCCCAGTCTTTTAGCTCGCCGTCATTGGAAAAATAATCCAGTACTTGATATTCATTACGCATCAATACTTGATACTGAGACTCGAACTGAGTGATCAAACTCGCTTTGCGCGCTGCCAGATCCTCAAGGCTTAAGCCCATACTTTGAATATCTTTACCAATGAGTGCTTGCAAACAAATATCGAGATCAATCGGCCTTGGACTCAAATTCACTGCCAGAATCGCACCTTCTATAAACGCAGCATTGAGACTGTGCCCATGCAATATATGTCCTTGCGCTAAATTTAGCGAAGAAAAAGCGGAATCATCAATCAATTTATACATAACAAACACTCTTTTCGAATAGTATTTTTATTATAAACAAGAGCTTTTAAGTTATACCAGAAAAATTTTGTGGATCTGGTGTAAGTTCGGTACAATCTCGCCCCTAATTGCCCTCTTACCCCTTACCTTGCTTTTGGAGAAACATCATGCGTGTCATTTTAGGCCCGATGGAAGGTGTGCTTGATCACCTAATGCGTGAGCTACTCACCGATATCAATGATTATGATATGTGTGTCACTGAATTTGTTCGCGTGACTGATCGCCTCTTGCCTGAACACGTTTTTACCCGTTTGTGCCCTGAGCTTGAAACCAATAGCCAAACCAAATCAGGCGTACCTGTGCGCTTGCAATTACTCGGACAAGATCCAAATTGGATGGCAGAAAATGCTGTGCGCGCAGTTGAAATGGGTAGCAAAGGCTTAGATCTAAACTTTGGTTGCCCTGCCAAGTTGGTCAACCGTAGTCGTGGCGGGGCAGCCCTGCTTCAACACCCAGAGCAAATTGAAAAAATCATCTCATCCTGCCGCAAAGCTTTACCTAAAGATGTACCTCTAAGCGCTAAAATTCGCTTAGGCTGGGAAGACCCAAATGATTGCTTTGAGATTTTAGATGCCGTTTGCCAAGGTGGCGCAGATGAAATCACGGTTCATGGACGCACCAAAGCAGGCGGCTATAAAGCTGAAGAAATAAAATGGGAATATATAGAACAAATCAAACAGAAATCGTCAATTCCTGTGATTGCAAATGGTGAGATTTGGAACTATCAAGATGGGCAAGACTGTTTGGCCCAAACCAAGGCTGATGCACTCATGGTCTGCCGCGGCGCATTTAATGTGCCAAACTTAGGTAATATCGTGAAATACAACCATCAAGCTATGCCTTGGGATGAGGTACTAGATCTTATGCTTGCTTATTCTAGCTTTGAAATTCAAGGTGATAAGGGCTTGTATTATCCAAACCGAATTAAACAATGGCTCGCTTATCTACGTAAAGCTTATGCACAAGCGGATGATCTATTTCGTAACATTCGCAAGTTTCAACAAGCAGAGCCAATTGTCGAATATATTCAAGGCCTAAAAAATAATCAGAACCTTTAAAGGGTTAAATCATTAATTTGAACTTGGTTTTTCCCTTGTTGCTTCGCATCATAAAGCTTCACATCTGAGGCTTTAATTTGCTCAGCCAGTGTGACATGTTCTGCTGGCTTACTGATGCACAGACCACAAGAAACGGTAAAACCTCTTTCAAGCACAAGGTTGGCATCGGTTTCTATCACTTGACGCACCTTCTCAAACAACTCAATCAACTCTTGCTTGTCATCTGAAGTGGCATAGATAACAAACTCTTCACCACCAAAGCGCGCGACAAGATCGCGTGAGTGCGAGAGTTTAGCCATCACATCAGCAACGAACACAATCACTTCATCCCCAACATCATGCCCAAAAGTATCATTGATTGACTTAAAGTCATCGATATCAAAACTTCCAAGTGCCTGATAACTAAGTTTCGCTTGCTGATCATAGGCGGTTTCAAAGCCGCGGCGGTTAAGTAGTCCTGTCATTACATCTTGCGCAGAAAGGCGGCTATATTGGTCCCTTTGATTATAAAACTGCCAATATATAAGACTCATCGAAGAAATCAGATACAAGACGATTAAAGCAATCAGAAGCGTACTTTCCGACTTTATAAAGCGGATAAACTGATCTTTAAATGACCAATTAATATAAATCACTTGGTTAGAAACAATGTTTCCAAGGTTTAACTTACGAACTTGATATGGATTTGGAAAATCTAAACCTTTATCAGGATCGCCAATATATATATTACGTGTTTTATACCCTTCTAGCGGATCAATGAGTTCATCTAATACAATATCAATCAAGTTCAGGCCGATCATTTTATCTTTATTATAAACAGGAACAGAGACAGTTAGAATTTGTAAACCTGTTACTACATCGACATTTGGGCCTTCAATTCGCATTTCACGCGCACCCTGCTCAGCAACTTTCCAATAGTGACGCTCTTTGATCTCATCGAGTTTATCTATTGTTAATTTCTGCCCAAGCACCTTAGGTGAAACTAAGGCAAAGCTATCGGTTGAGACAAAATACATCCCAGTAGAAAAAGGATCTAAACTATTTAAAAACGACAACATAGGCGCAAGTGTCAGCTTTTCTAATAATTTTTGATAGGCTTGGTTTCTTTCGCTACAAAAATCTGGTTTGGCCACAGCGATGTAGTCTGCGCGCAAATTCGTACTGACATCAAATAGTGCATTGTTTCTGGCTTCATTGATCGGCACGATTTGGCACATATCATCGCCAATATTAATTTTATGATTATTGTATAAAGAGTTATTTTGATTATCTTTTTGAAAATTGGTCGCTATCGTGAAGTTTAAAACGTCTAGCACCTTGGCTGTACGTAAAATCGCACTTTCAGCCTTTTGATACTCTTGTTCCAGCCTGTCATTAAAATCGACAGAATATTGATAGATAATCATGCCAAGGACACTTAGCGCGATCAATGTCGGAAGCCAAAGCAGCCGATAAGTAATTGTCTTGGTTTGATGTTCTTGCATTTTTTATTGTACTCCACGGCCTACCGGCTGCAACTATCCTTAGTTATAGGTCAAACAGCGACTTGATTCTTGCCATTATTTTTTGCTTCATAAAGCTTTAGGTCTGCTTCTTTAACCATTTGATCCAAATTGGTTCGATCCGAGGATAAATGGATAGATAAGCCACAAGAAATAGTAAAGTTTAAGTCCCGTACTTGAGTTGAATGCTCACCAATTCGCTCTTGCATGCGCTTCACTGCTTGTAAGATTTGCTCCGAGGTTTTGGCTGTAATATAAACCACAAACTCCTCACCGCCAAAACGTGCCACTATATCAGTCTGACGCGTGTTCTTATCTAGTTTCATTGCCACATAACAAATCGCTTCATCGCCAATGTCATGCCCATAGGTATCATTGATTTGTTTAAAATCGTCAATATCAAAAATCGCCACACCTTCATATTTCAATGCTTGGCGCTCTTCATAATGGGCACTTAAGCCTCGACGATTTAAAAGCCCAGTCATAGGATCGCGCATGGATAATTCGACAAAGTGGCGTTTATCTAGCCAGGCTTTGACCAAGAAAAGTAGGATACTACCGATTATCCATAAGCCCAGACCAAAAATTAAGATGTCTTGATAGTTTTTAGCGTAAGCGTAAGCTGCATTTTTAACATTTAAGCGGCTCACCAATACCTGATCGATATCCATTCCAGGGATCATTATTTTTTTCACAAAACGAGCGTCTTGATCAAGCGGCTCTCGAGTCAGGTTAACCAAATCAATATACGGCCAAGCGTCCGTTTTGCCTTTAAGCATTTCATTTAATTGAATATCAACAAAGCTGACGCCTAAAAACTGATTATTGTTAAATAGCCCCACGGAAAAAGTGACCACAGGATTTCCTGTAACCGTGTCGGTATAAGGGCCATAGAATAAAATTTTACGCTCCCCTTCTTCCGCTCGTTTCCAAAAATCACGCGTCTTGATAACGTCAAAATCTTTGGCTCTTAATTGCACACCTAAATTCTTAGGCGATATGAGCGCATAATCAAATTTAGAGACAAAAAATAAGCCTGTAGGAAAAGGGTCGACCTCATTCAATTTTGGAAATATAGGAGCAAGGATAATCTTATCGAGAATTTTTTGATAAACATGGCTACCAGGTTGACAGTCATTTTTCATAGCAACGACTTGATAATCTATATCTTGTTCATCCACAGTGGATACAAGTAATCCATCAGGCATATCTTGCGGCTTTTGTGTATTGAGTACAGGCGTGAACCAACACATTCCATTTGATTGGCTAATTTGATGTTCAACTTGTGAGTTGGCTTCTATTGACTCTGGGGCAAGGTAGTCAGTTGAAATAGTATAGGTCACTGCGGCTAAAATCTTTGCGGTACGATCAAGCGCAGATTCAATACGATCGTATTCTTGCATGGTATCTCTTTCCAGTTGTTGATAATACTGAAAAAAAGAAATAAAGATAAAGATTAACGAGAATAATAATGGAACGAAAATAATTAGTTTCGTGGATAATTTACGCAACATTTGCATGAAATTGGTTCGCTCCATTGGTTAAGGGTTCTGCCGCTTTTCAGCGCACTATCAATCCATTAGGTAATTAAATAAAGACAACTAATGATGTCTATCTTATCATAATTTATTGGATTCAAAATAACAAAACCCTTTTACTTATATGTTAAATAATTGAAAGTTTAACATTAAATATTTAGAACCAACGCTCAAAGTCATGGCGATCTAACTGCTTGAATGCGCGTTTTAACAAATATGCTAGATCAAGGTAGGTAAGTTTACTTGGCGCAGGCTCCTGCGCTTGGCCTGTTTGAGCAATTTTTTCATATAACTCATGATACCAAGCCACTAAACCTGGCGTTAATTCTGTGCTCGCACGAGTGCCGAGCCACCACAAGCCTTGCAAAGGCATACTCAATGCAAAAAGTGCCACCATAATCGCAGGTGCAAGTGCAGTAATTTCTTGAAAAGCAGCTTGGCCGTAAAATGAA
Source organism: Vibrio sp. KMM 9700 (assembly GCF_058545285.1). Taxonomy (NCBI): domain Bacteria; kingdom Pseudomonadati; phylum Pseudomonadota; class Gammaproteobacteria; order Vibrionales; family Vibrionaceae; genus Vibrio; species Vibrio sp. KMM 9700. The sequence goes on from NZ_CM178589.1 coordinate 568,063, forward strand.
ATTTGAAGTGCAAGACTGACCACGGCAACAGCAGGCATGTATTTAATACCAAACCCTGTGGCCTTAATCACTCGAACTTCAGGAAACATAGGCGCAAGTTCTTTACGCATTGGCCACTCTTTCATATAGGTTTGCCCAGAGCGAAAACGTGAAACAAAACTAACTTGGCTCATATTGGCCTCCTTTCTAAAACATTCAGAAAGCTAAAAATTCAACAAAAAGTAGAAACTATAAAAAAAACAGGTAAAAAATTGATTAGATATAAGGTTGTTGTCAATTTTTTTTGTTATATTATGCAAATCTCGTTATTCTTAGCATGATTGAGCTTGTGTAAACCCCAAATCACTCAGGGTCTATTGCATCAGATGATGCGCATGAGGTCAAACAATAAGCTCTGCTATAACAAGCTATGTCTAAATTAACATGCTTTGTTATATAAAGAATAGAGTCAAAAACACAAAATTGATAGCAGTTAGCCTTGTCAACCAACATATGCTACTGATTTAGACTATCTTTTAAACTGTTTTATTTCATTACAATATTTTTAGCGAATACAGGTATTCACACATGTCAAAGCTAGTTTTAGTTTTAAACTGCGGTAGTTCTTCTCTTAAATTTGCCATCGTTGACGCACAGTCTGGCGATGAGCTTCTAACAGGTCTTTCAGAGTGTTTAGGTCTTCCTGAAGCACGTATTAAATGGAAACTTGACGGTAAGCACGAAGCACAATTAGGTGAAGGCGCTGCCCACGCTGAAGCTTTAAAATTTATCGTTGAGACTATCCTTGCTTCTAAGCCAGAACTTGCAGAAGGTCTTGGCGCTATCGGTCACCGTGTTGTTCATGGTGGCGAGCACTTCACTGAATCAGCACTTATCACTGAAGCAGTAGAACAAGGCATCAAAGATTGCATCACGCTTGCACCACTTCACAACCCAGCAGCTATTGCAGGGATCGAAGCTGCGAAACTAGCTTTCCCAGGTCTGAAAAACGTTGCTGTATTCGATACGGCATATCACCAAACTATGCCTGAAGAAGCATACCTATATGCTCTTCCATACAACCTATACAAAGATCACGCGATCCGTCGTTACGGCATGCACGGTACATCTCACCTATTCATCGCACGTGTTGCGGCTGAGCGTCTAGGTAAACCTGCATCTGAGCTAAACATCATCAACTGTCACTTAGGTAACGGTGCATCTGTTTGTGCGATTAAAGATGGTAAATCTGTTGATACGTCAATGGGTCTAACGCCGCTTGAAGGTCTTGTAATGGGTACGCGTTGTGGTGATATCGATCCTGCGATCATCTTCCACCTACACGACGTGCTTGGTTATTCTGTTGATCAAATCAACACTATGCTAACTAAAGAGTCTGGCCTACAAGGTCTTACTCAAGTCACTTCTGATTGCCGTTATGTTGAAGACAACTACCAAGACAAGCCTGAAGCAAAACGTGCAATGGACGTTTTCTGTCACCGTCTTGCTAAATATGTTGCAAGCTACACTGCAAACCTTGACGGTCGTCTTGACGGCATCGTGTTCACAGGTGGTATCGGTGAAAACTCTGCGCCAATCCGTGAAGAAGTTCTAAAACGTCTTGCGATTTTAGGTGTTGAAGTTGATAGCGCGAAAAACCTTGACGCTCGTTTCGGCGGCGAAGGTGTGATCACAACTGACAGCAGCCGTGTTCCAGCAATGGTTATCTCAACTAACGAAGAGTTAGTGATTGCTGAAGATACAGCGCGTCTAGCTGGTCTTTAATTTCTACCTCAGGCTAGCACAAGTGTTAGCCTGAGTTTTTTCTAAGCCATATCCTTCACATTTGAACCATGCATTTGTGGATAGCTTTCTTTGGCTTCCTTTCAATATTTCAAGGGAATTAATTCATGTCTCGTACAATTATGCTTATCCCTATTAGCTCTGGCGTTGGTTTAACTAGCGTGAGCTTAGGTGTGCTACGCGCTATGGAGCGTAAAGGTGTTAATGTTTCATTTTTCAAACCTATCGCACAGCCGCGTCACGGTGGTGATCAACCAGATCTAACTTCTAGCATCATCAAAGCTAGCAGCGATCTACTTGTTGCTGAGCCAACACCTATGTCAGAAGCTGAGCACTTAATCAGCTCTGAGAAAATGGACGTGCTACTTGAGCAAATCGTTGAGCGTTTCAACCAAGTGAACACTGCTGAAGTTACGCTAATTGAAGGTCTAGTACCAACGCGTAAGCACCCATTTGCAAACCAAGTGAATGCGGAAATCGCAAGCACACTTGGCGCAGAAATTGTGTTCGTGGCAACCCCAGGTAGCCTAAACGCAGCGCAACTTAAAGAGCGTATCGAAGTTGCATGTTCTAACTTTGGCGGCATGAAAAACAAAAACATCTCTGGCGTTATCATCAACAAGCTTAATGCACCAGTTGATGATGCAGGTCGTACACGTCCTGATTTGTCAGAAGTTTTTGAAAACAACAAAGCTGGCAACATTGAAACCATGGAAATCTTCAACTCTAGCCCAATTCGCGTGCTAGGTTGTGTGCCTTGGAACATTGAGCTGATTGCAACTCGCACTAGCGATATGGCGAAGCACTTAAATGCTGAAATCATCAACGAAGGTGAAATCCACACGCGCCGCGTGAAGAGCATTACTTTCTGTGCACGTTCACTACCAAACATGATTGAGCACTTCCGCCCAGGTTCACTTCTTGTGACTTCAGCGGACCGTCCAGACGTTATCGTTGCTGCAGCGCTTGCTTCAATGAATGGTGTAGACGTAAGTGGTCTATTGTTAACAGGTGGTTATGACATTCCTGAATCAATTTATGAGCTATGTAAGCCTGCATTTGATTCTGGTCTTCCTATCTTCAAAGCACAAGGTAACACTTGGCAGACGTCGCTAAACCTACAAAGCTTTAGCCTTGAAGTACCGGCTGACGATAAAGAGCGTATCGAGTTTATTAACGATCACGTTGCAAGCCACATTGATGGTCCTTGGATTGACTCACTATCTGAAGGTACTGAAGGCATCCGTCGTCTAAGCCCACCAGCATTCCGTTATCAATTAACAGAATTTGCACGTCGCGCAGCAAAACGTATCGTTCTTCCTGAAGGTGAAGAGCCACGTACAGTAAAAGCTGCGGCTATCTGTGCGGAGCGTGGTATCGCGACTTGTGTGCTTTTAGGTAACCCTGAAGAAATCAAACGTGTTGCAGCCCAACAAGGCGTAACTTTAGGCGCTGGCGTTGAAATCATTGATTCTGACGCAGTTCGTAACAACTATGTTGATCGCCTCGTTGAACTACGTAAAGCAAAAGGCATGACTGAAGTTGTGGCACAAGAAAAACTAGAAGACTCTGTTTTCCTTGGCACTATGATGCTTGAGCGTGATGAAGTAGATGGTCTAGTTTCTGGCGCGGTTCACACCACAGCAAACACTATCGTTCCACCGTTCCAAATCATCAAAACTGCACCTGATGCATCTATCGTATCGTCAATCTTCTTCATGCTACTGCCTGATCAAGTATTGGTTTACGGTGACTGTGCAATCAACCCAGATCCAAACGCAGAACAACTTGCTGAGATTGCTATCCAATCTGCAGATTCTGCAAAAGCATTTGGTATTGACCCACGCGTTGCGATGATCTCTTACTCGACAGGTACATCTGGTAAAGGTGCGGACGTTGATAAAGTGCGTGAAGCAACTGAAATTGCGAAGCAAAAACGCCCTGATCTTGTGATCGATGGCCCGCTTCAATATGATGCCGCTATCATGGAAAACGTTGCTGCTTCTAAAGCGCCTAACTCGCCTGTAGCAGGTAAAGCAACTGTATTTGTATTCCCAGACCTAAACACTGGTAACACAACTTACAAAGCTGTACAGCGTTCTGCTGACCTTGTTTCTATCGGTCCAATGCTTCAAGGCATGCGTAAGCCGGTAAATGACTTGTCTCGCGGTGCATTGGTTGACGATATTGTTTACACTATCGCACTAACTGCTATCCAAGCAGACCAAGCGGATAAAGCAAAAGCTTAATTGTAAGCCCTAAGCTTTAAGCATAAAAAAGACCAGAGTGGATTATCCCCTCTGGTCTTTTTGTATCTGCCCTATCCGTTATCAATATGAGACTAGGGCTCATGAGCGCCGTTAACGCAGTTATTGGTTCAAATATGACGAATAAATTAGTTCGTTTGAATACCAACAATCAACCAAGGCTGATCAGCACGCGTCAAATCACGCTCTAAGTGCCAGATTTCATCGATATCTTCTTCGACGCCTTCTGCTGAATCACGATAACGACCACTAAATTGCAGACTTAGCTCTGCTTTGGATTGGTTGTAGTCACCACGTACGATTTCTGCATCCACGTACATTACTTCTGTGTGCTGCTCACCTTCAAGACTCGCACGTTCTGCTTTGAGGCTTTCAAATAGCGATGCATCGACATATTCTTGAATTGTATCCAGTTGATTGTAGTTCCATGCGCCTTGAATGGTGCGATAGTGCTCGCGTGAGCCTTCTACAAACGCATGCGCGTCAAAACCTGGAGGGAAGTTATAAGGTACGTCTGATTGACCTGTCGCACCAAAACCACCTGTTTGTGCGCCAGTGTTTGCGCCAAATGTTCCTTGATTTTCTGAGCTTTGACGTTCAAAGTTTTGCATATTTGCATCAAAGCTTTGGTTTTGCCCTGCGCCTTGATAAGCATTTTGATTCGCCCTTGGTTGTGGCTTGACACCGCGTGCATTTTTTATCAAGCGGAAAATCAGGTAGCCTAATAAGCCGAAAATTAAGATATCCATAAATTGAATACCTTCAAACGCACCACCAAAGAAAGCAGCTAATAGGCCACCAGCAAGTAAGCCACCTAAGATACCGCCAAATAGGCCTTTACGGCTATTATTTGTTGCAGCCTTATTGGCATTATTTTTTTGTGCATTGGATTGATTTAAGCTTGAAGTATTTTGCTTCGGCGCTGGCGCTGTTTTAAAACTCTTACCAAATGATTTCCCGCCACCGAATCGTTTTGCTTCCGCGACTGGTACTGTGGCAATACTAAACATCAGCAAGGCAATGATACTGACGATAAAGTGCTTCATTGTATTTCCTTTTTATTATAGATAATGAACAACCTAGGTATCATAGCGATTCGATCTGCAAAAAAGTAGTCTTCTCATGAATTCAATCGTTTCTAAATATTGCTATGTGTTATATTTAAACGCTAATATGGGTATTAAAATTGATACAATATCTTGATTTATCATTGTAAAATATAGTTACACTTAGAAAGATAAGTAATTTTTGAATCAAATTCGCACACTTGGGCTTTATGACTTGATCTTATCGAGAAAATCCCATCTTATGGTAAGTTGGGCTGTGACACTCTAAGTATAAAAACAGCATACAAAAACTAAAAAATATAATTTCACACAACACATTAACGAGACAAACTTATGGCGCGCCGCAACGATCATACCAAAGAAGAATTAGTCACCCTGACCTTAGATAGCGTAGATGAATTTTTAAAAGATAGACCCTACCAAGATCTCAGCTTACGTAAGATTGCCTCAATGATAGGCTATGCGCCAAGTACACTCGTCAAACTCTTTGGTAATTACAATTTATTACTATTAGAAACAGTTGGCCGAGCACTGGAAGAGCTTACTCAAGAATGCCAACAAGTTCTTCAACAAAATCTTTCGACTGTTGAAACCGTCACCCAGCTTGCCTATTGCTATCATGATTTTGCAATTAATAACCCACATCGCTGGCACCTTGTGTTTGAGCATCAAATGTATGGTCAAAATCTACCTGAGCATGCTAAAGCACGTATCGACCGAATTATGGGGTTACTGGAGTCACAAGTGCAAAATATTGCACCTGCAGGCATGAGTGAAGAGCAAATAATTGAAACGAGTCGTGTTTTATGGGGCTCTGTACATGGTTTAACTATGCTAAGTTTAGAAGATAAGTTTTTTGCCAACGAAAGCATTGATGGTAAAAGTTTGATTGCGAATTTTTTACGCAATTATTTTGCCAAATGGCAAGATTAAACGAGGTCTAAGATGAAACCCAGCGCACCGCTTGAAACTCAAGGTTCAGTATTAAAACATCGACAATTTCTGCCATTCTTCTTGACCCAGTTTTGCGGTGCTTTCAACGATAACCTATTCAAGAATGCGCTCATCCTATTTGTTACCTTTGCAGCAAGCGAGCAAATGGTATTGTCGACAAATATTTTTATCAACTTAGCGGCTGGGCTTTTCATTCTCCCTTTTTTCATTTTCTCAGCCAGTGCAGGCGTTCTTGCCGATCATATGGATAAGTCACGTCTTATCCAGTACACCAAGGCCTTTGAAATTGTGATTATGATTCTAGGGGCGGTAGGTTTTTATACGCAAAGTTATTTCTTTTTGCTTTTCTTGCTCTTTTTAATGGGCACCCAATCAGCTATTTTTGGCCCGTCTAAATATGCAATATTGCCTGTCCACCTAAAAGGCAAAGCGCTAATTTCTGGTAATGCCTGGGTGGAGCTTGGCACATTTTTAGCGATTTTATTCGGTACACTTGTCGCTGGTGTGATTGTCGATAGCCAAGATGCACAAAGCCTTGCTGCGATTGGCGTGTGTTTGATGGCAGTACTTGGGTTTATGTTTAGCTTATTTATCCCCAAAGCGCCTGCAAGTTTATCGCTCAAAGATTTTGAATTTAAACCCAAAGCCCACACCAAACAAACCCTTGCGATTTGTAAACAAGATAAAGGTCTTGGCTATGCAATTTTAGCTATTAGCTGGTTTTGGTTACTTGGCGCAACCTATCTTACTCAAATACCTAATTACACCAAGATTTATCTGTCAGAAAGTGCAAGCTCTGTGTCGATTTTACTCGCCCTCTTCTCCTTTGGCATCGCCATCGGCTCTCTCACTTCGGGCTGGCTTATCCGAAATCATCCCAAAGTATCGAGTTTATTACTTGGCGTACTTGGGTTAAGTGTGGCTGGCTTTGCGCTGCATTATTTTACCCCAGAGGCTGCGCAGAATAATTATGGCGTTGTCGCATTTTTACTCCATTTACACTTTTGGCCAATTTTTGGCTGCATCTTCCTCCTTGGCGTTAGCGGCGCTTTATTTATTGTTCCCTTATATATTTATCTGCAAAAACAAGCCCAAGATACGGTTCGCGCACAAGTCATTGCCGCCAACAATATCTTTAATTCTTTGTTTATGGTAGTCAGCGCCCTACTTGGTATCGTCACAATTAGCCTTTTCTCGTTGCAGATTGAAGATCTATTTTTGTTGTTATCAAGTCTCAATGTCTGTTTGCTACTCGCTCTTTTAATTAAACCAATCCCACATCTGAAAGCGCATTTGAGATCCTAAATCTGCTCGCTTACGTCTGCGACAACAATCCGTACCAATCCTCACGTTTAGTTAAATAAAATTAAACCTAGGATTAAGAATATAAAAACTTACTTGACCCTATTTTTAGTCTAGAATAGCGGCTTATGTTTTTTTGTTATAATTAAGGTTTTTAATGAATAAGAATACTGGGCGTTGGTCTATTTTTATTGGTTTTGGGCTGCTTAGCTTAACGCCTTGGATAAGCTCTCCGATTGCATTGACATTAGGCTTTTTACTTTCAACCTTTCACCTTTTGCCAGCGAATGTCCAGTTAACGTCAATGACGAAAAAGCTCTTATCTTATTCGATCATCGGCTTAGGCTTTGGGATCCACTTAGATGAAGCGATTGCAGCGACCTCACAAGGCTTTGGAATTATTGTCACGAGTATTTTTTGTACCTTGATATTTGGCTTTTTGATTGCACGTTTTATGCAAATTGAAAGAAAGACCGGCCACTTAATCGCTTCAGGCACAGCGATTTGTGGTGGCAGTGCAATTGCCGCTGTCGCGCCTGCAATCGGCGCAAAAGATCAATCTGTCGGCTTAGCGCTTGCCTGCGTATTTGTTTTAAATTCAGTGGCTTTATTTGTTTTTCCAATGATCGGGCATGCCATTGGGATGACTCAAACCCAATTTGGGACATGGGCGGCGATTGCGATTCATGATACATCATCTGTGGTGGGCGCTGCTGGCGCGTATGGCGAGAAGGCATTGCAAATTGCGACCACGCTAAAACTGGCGCGTGCTTTATGGATTGTTCCTGTAGCCTTTATCAGTGCGTTGGCTTTTCGAACCAAAAACTCAAAAATTACCATTCCGTACTTTATCGTTTTTTATATTTTGGCGATTATTTTTAGTGATCAAATGCCACAGTTTGGTGATATTTATCAAATCATCTATCAGGTTTCAAAACAAACCTTAGTTTTGGCCTTGTTTTTGATTGGCTGCTCGATTTCAGTTGAAAAACTTAAAGCTGCCGGTAGCAAACCATTAACTTATGCCGTTTTGCTATGGGTACTCATCTCGACTGCTTCACTGAGTTATATTTTATACGCTATCAAATAACAGCTTTTAATTAGCCTATTTTATGGGATTGAGTGGATTTTTGGCGACGCCAAGCAATCAAGCCAATCCCAATGAAAGCCGCAAAATGTGCGCAAGCCGCTGTCAGTTCTTGCGTGACACTTCCTATGATGATGAAAAAAATGCTTAGACACAGCAAAATTAGATCAATTGCTTTTTCCTGCTCTTGACCACTCTTATATTTAAATAAGGCTTGCAGCGTGGAGCTTTGTGCTAAATTGTTATCCGTTTGACCCTTTACGTTTTTATTGCTCATGTTTATTTCCCCAAAGCGAATACTGACTAATGCACAATCAATTATGGTCAGGCTTTGACGGTTTTAAAAATTCATTTTACTTCTAATTAATAACTAAAAACCCCTCAATATCCTTTCTTTTACTAAGATATGCGCCAGACGCATAGCCAAGTTTAAAAGCATTCAATATACTTCTGGCTTTGTCTTGCTAGAATACCCACCCTGGCCGTATCCCCAAAAAATGAGAAACTAACCATGTCAACAGCTTCAAAGCAAAACCACTCAAGTCCATCCCTTGCTAAGCAGCTCTTTGAGAGTACTTGGCCGATGCTATTTGGGGTTTTATCTTTGATGAGCTTTCAACTGGTTGACAGTGCTTTTATTGGGCAACTTGGAATTTTACCTCTGGCTGCGCAAGGTTTTACTAGCCCGATGCAAATGGTCTTTGTCGGTGTCCAAGTCGGCCTTGGGATCGCGACCACAGCCGTCATATCACGCGCTTTAGGTGAAAATAAAACCCTGTATGCAAAACAACTTGCAGGTTTAATTATTAGCATAGGAATTTGCGCTGTGATTGGGCTTGCGATATTAGTCTACGCTGTGCGTGGGCCTGTTTTAGGCATGCTTGGCGCAACCGATCAAGTCATTGCTGTGGTGGATGTGTATTGGCCGTATTGGTTGGTAAGTATTTTTGCCAGTGCCATGCTTTACTTTGCCAATAGTATTTGTCGCGCCAATGGGAACACCTTGATCCCTGGCAGCATGATGGTTTTTACCAGTGTGCTGAACTTTATTTTAGATCCGATTTTTATCTTTCAGCTTAATATGGGGATCCAAGGAGCTGCGATTGCTAGTACGCTAGCCTTTAGTGTTGGCTTTAGCATCTTAATTTATCAAATCATTAAGCAAGATTGGCTAAGCTTTGATTTTTCTGATCTAAATATCAAACAAAACCTACAAAAAATCTCGCATATTATGGGCCCTGCGATGGTAAGCCAGCTGTTGCCGCCTTTATCTTCGATGCTCGCAACCAAGCTTGTGGCAGGTTTTGGCTCAGCCACTATTGCTGCATGGGCGCTAGGCTCTCGTTATGAATTTTTTGCCATAGTGACAGTGCTTGCGCTAACTATGTCAATGCCGCCAATGATAGGCAAGTTACTGGGTAAAAACGAGTTTAAGCAAATTAAACAATTGGTCAAAATGGCGGTATTATTTATTTTAGCCTTGCAAGCGGCCCTCGCAGTGATCACTTATTTGCTCGCAGCGCCATTGGCGAACCTGATGACAATTGAGGCAGAAGTACGTCAAACCTTAACGATGCACCTGCAAATCGTCCCAATTAGCCTTGGCGCGCTCGGTGTGTGCATGCTAATGGTTTCTTGCGCCAATGCCCTGGGCAAATCTTATATCGCATTAATGATTTCAGGCTTGCGCTTATTTGCCTTTTTCTTACCTTGTATCTGGCTGGGTGCGTATATTGGCGGCCTTCAAGGTCTATTTATCGGCGCTTTACTTGGCAATATCTGCGCTGGAACTTGCGCCTATTTGATTTATCAAAAAACGATTCGCAAAATAATCAAGGCGCAACCAACTCTGTCACACAATAAGTGAAGCGCATTTATATTTCGGTGATAACGTTCTGATAATACTGTTTAAGCGCAGCACGTGAAATCTTGATCCCTGTGGCAAGTAAATCCTCTGGGATCAAATATACCGCATCTGGCCATTTGTATTTTTCAAGTTTAGTGCTTAAAAAAGCGTGATAATCTGTTATCGCTGCAACTTGATTTGCTTGCACAAACGCTATTGGTCGCTGCCCGTAGACTTTATTGGCAAAGGGGATCACAATCGCTTGGCGCACTCCTGGGTATTGACTCAGATAACGTTCAATTTCCTCACAGTGGATATTCTCACCACCTGAAATAAATTGATTATCGGCGCGACCTATGATGACGATTTCTAGTTCACCTGCGTTATTTTCACACCACTTCCCGAGATCTTTGGTGTCAAACCATTGATTATTTTCAACTAATGACGAAAGTACGCCTTGCTTGTAATAACCTTCGGCGAGCGTTTGGCCGCGCACAAAAATACGTGACTGCTCTATTTTTAATTCGCGATATGGTAAAACTCGGCCTGAGGTTTCCAGTGCGTTACACGACTTTGCCGTCACCGTCGATGCCATTTCTGTCATCCCGTAGCCAAGCCAAGTTTCAATTCCCATTTGCGTGGAGGTTAAAATCAAGCTTTGCGGGATATGACTGCCACCAAGCAGTACACGTTGTAATTTAATATTTGCTTTGTGCTCAGGGTTTCGCAGCGATTTTAAATGCTCAAGAAATCGGCCTAACTGCACGCCAACTAATGAAGCATGTGTGACCTTTTCAAGATCGGCATTGAGATCCCCCGTTGCCAAGTGCAAACATGCTCCTTGCGACAACCAGCGCCAGATGATCCCCATGCCAGAGACATGATACATAGGCAAACTTAACAGCCATGAATCTGTCGAATTAAATTCAAACCTTTCGATTAATCCTTGTGCACTTGCCATATGCGCTTGAGACGTATGAGCAACAGCTTTCGGCGCTCCGGCTGAGCCTGAGGTAAAGATCAAACTTGCGAAACTAGCTTGATGTTGACAACTTGTCGCATAATGCTCAAAAGTGCTGCCGCTTTCAGTTTGTCGCCAAACCCAGTTTGCACCAACCTGAATAAGTTTTTGTTCAATCACAGGATCTGGCGCAGGTGCGACCATGGCTGGCGTGACTTTTAAACGTAAACAAGCAAGATACATCAGCACCAACTCAGCAGAGTTTTTGCCAATCAACGCCATGACTTGTCGCGGCTGCACACCTTTATCGGTGAATGCATGACAAATCCGGCTTACTTCTTGATGTAAGTCCTGCCAAGTAAAGGATTGATTGTCATATTGATAAGCTATTGCCCAAGGACGCTGCTGTTGCCAGTGCGTTACCAAACATTCAGGCATTGGCTTTGTAGATAAGGCAGATTTTGTCATGAGACGCTTTCTTCCCAAACAAGCGTTTGAGTGCTTAGAGGCAAGCGCTCAAGTTTTGATCCCGGCCAAGCATCTTCCAATTGCGTTTGGAACAATTGTAAGGTATCAAGACCAGGGACCTGATCTGTTTGTAAAAAGTGATTGAGTCGGCGCAAATGATTGAGCCCTAAGCTTGATTCAATCGCAGAGCTTATGACAACGGCTTTATCCTGGCGATGTGCTTGCTTCGTAATCATTTGGCAACGCCCAACCGAGCCGATAAGCGTAGGTTTTATAACCCAAGCCGAAACCTTTGGATGCGCACCTGTGCTTGGATCTTGTATAAACTCAGTTAATTGATTATTTTGGACTGCCGCTTGCAAGGTTTCATCCCAAGCAATCTTCACCCCTGTTTGCTCAGCAAAACTTAGGCTTTGAGTTGGGGTTTGACACGGCTCTTCAATAAAGGCAATTCGCTGGATAAAGGTAGGGTTTATATAGGATGCAAACTTTAGGGCTTTGTCTAGGCTCCAAGCGCCATTGGCATCCAAACGCACTTTGAGATCTGGTATTGATTCTAGAAATAAATTCACTAGCATGCCATCGCGGATCGGCTCATATAAACCGACTTTAAACTTGGCAACTTTCTCCCCTTGCATGGTTTCAAAAACTGCTAGCAGTTCATCGGGATCGCCACTACATAAGGGCGCAACTTGCACCTTATCTGTCTTTGGCAATTCTTTATCAAGCAGCATTTGCGCCATCGACAAGCCAAAACTGACACTTGGCGGATAAGTATCAAATACATCAAAGCTACCAGTTTCAAGCCAAGCGCTTAAGGCTTGAATAAGGATAGGTTCGACGTCTGCAAGGCTTTCTTGACTAAAACCAATCAGCGGCGCAACTTCCCCTCTACCTTGTTTACCGTCTTGGTTTAATTCAACAATAAAGCCCTCTCTATAGTTGAGCTTTTGCTCACGTAAGATCACGCCAGAATCCATTGCTAATTGATAGCGGTAAAGTTTTGCATTGCGCATAAAAATAAAAACATCCGAAAAAGAGAAAAATTAACCTAAACAAGCGGCAATAAAACGGTTAATCGCTTGAGTAAATGCAAGCGGCTGCTCACTATGGGCATTATGCCCTGCATCTTTAATCGCTTGATAATGCAGGCCACTTTCTTTGGCCAGAGTGACAAACTTTTCGTCATGTTCCCCACAAAGGTATAAGAATGGCGTCTCAAGCGCTTTGATTTTATCGAGTAAATATGGCTGTTTAGCAAGCGAGGTCGCGCGAAGCATACGCGCCACTTGAGTGCCTAAATTTTCGCTTCGCAAACGAATATAATTTTCTTTTTGATCTTCTGTTAAAGAGGCAAAAACCGCTTGGCTATACCAATCCTCAAGCACTTCTTCAATCGCTTCAGTGGCAAAATCGCAGGCCCATGCATTATCGTTTTCACGACGAGCAATTTTTGCGGTTTCATCTTGCAAACCAAAGTTGCCGCCTTCAACCACGCACGCCTGGATATTCAGTAAAGGGAAGCCCTCTTCAGCAAGTCCATACATCAATAAGCGCCCACCCAGAGAATAACCAACCAGAATTACTGGCATATCTTGGGGTAAATCTTGTTTCGCTAATTGTTGTAAAATTGTCGCTTGGATCTGCGCGCAGCTTTGTTCAAAACCAGATGTTTGGGCGCTACTGCCTAAGGCCTCCAAACTGCAATAACGACTCGCACCATGGCAAGGCAAGTCAATGCATAAAACATGCTGACTTTTAAGATAGGATAAACACGTATACCAATCTTTCGATGAACCTAAGAAACCATGCAAAAATACCACAAGTGCATCTTTTTGCCCTTGGCTGTGTGAAACATAATAACTAGCGAGCATAATCTTGTACCGTTTTGACTATCATTTGAATGTTTTGCGCAGCCTGCCCTGAAATCGCATCGATCTCAATGAGTAAACCAGACCGGCACCTTTGTGCTTGAAAGTCATCAATATAACGAGAAATATCTTCGATAATAGATTGGATGCTTTTTGCTTTAGTGTATGCCAGTTTAAACTGTTTTGCTGCATCTTCAAATTGATATCCATGAGGCATTTGATAGAGCGTTTGCTTTTGCGCATCAGGCACAGGCAACATATCAAAAATCGCACCACCATCATTATTGGAAACCAAAATCACAAAAGGTTGGCAAACTTGAGTCGCCAGTGAAAGTGAATTGAGATCATAGAGCAAAGACGTGTCGCCTAAGAGACATAACTGAGCTTGATTACGCGCACGTTGCACGCCAATAGCAGTTGCAAGCAAGCCGTCAATGCCAGATGCGCCGCGGTTAGTAAAGACTTCACAATTAGGCAAAGCGCTAAACATATCAATCAGGCGCACCATGAGACTATTGCCAATAAATAGATCAGGATGCTGCATGCCAGCAAGCACTTGGGGCAGCTTATACGCAAATAAGCACTCACATATATGATCGTGATCTGTCCACTTCGGAAAAGTTTGATGCATGAGACTGACAAAGTCATCACGCTTACTCAGCCAAAATGATTTGGTATGCTCAAAGGTATGTTGATTTTGATAAAGGCTGGTTAAATAAGCTAAGCACTCACCTACAGCAACACGCATGCGATGTTGAGGTAAATTATCTGGATTGAGCTTAGGAAGACTTGGGTCAATCAGCCAATAGCCGGCTTGATGCGACTCAACTTGGGTTTTGATCCATGCAAGCAAACGCTTAGACACCAAGCGTCCGCCAAATTGAAGGATAACTTCAGCTTCCTCAAACCTTGCTTTATATTGCTCAGCTTGCAGCCAAAGATCATAGTGCTGAAACTTAGTCGATACCCCTGATTGCGGATCAGCAAACACAGGCCAGCCTAAGTTTTCACCAAATGCTTTGATTTTAATCGCTTCATCCAAAGACACTGCGCCAATAATAATCACGCCCTTTTTAGGAAACAAAGAAATCAGCTCTGCGGTGGAATCACCAAAATTGCTATACAAGGCATCATATGCGTGACGCCAGCTGCGACTTGCCAAATTAAACTGCTGCGTCAGCCACTCTGATGTCATAAACTCGAGTAAGCCTTGGTATTGAGTCAATTCATCTTCTGATTGGATATATAAAGGTTCAGGATATGGACAATTAATATGCAAACTGCCGCGATATTGCGCCTGCTTCGCAAGACCAGACAAAATGTCTTTAAACACTTCGCTTAAACTCTCTTGCTCAGAAGGTGACTCAAGTAAGATTTCTTGCGTCACATGAGAGGAGTAAATTCCTTTTTGCACTATCGCTTGATTCGCTCCCACCCCAATCAGCTCTGCGGGTCTGTCCGCAGTCAAGACGATCAATTGTTCACGGGTTAAACCCGATTCGACAATTGCGGGCAGCAGGTTTGCGACCGCTGTGCCTGAGGTAACAATCAGCACAACAGGTTTTTTTGACGCTTTGCTCAGACCTAAACCTAAAAAGCCCAAGCCTCTTTCATCAAAGTGGGTATGAATGGTCACTTTGTCAGGGTCAGGTTTTGCACTAGATTTATCGGCCAATAATAATGCTTCTAACGCAAGCGGAGTTGAGCGCGATCCAGGTGCGATACAGATATCGCGTGCCCCAGCGTGGTAAATACAAGCAAGTAAGCCTCTTGCCCACGTCCGATTTAAGCCAGCTTGACTCATGAGTGCCCTTCTCCTTTTGATGGCAGAATGATATTTGATTGCATGCACTTACTCTGAAATTTCTGTTTCACTAACAAATAAACTCAATAAGGTTGAAATTTTACGATCAAGCTCTTGCCATTCAAATTGTGCCTGCGAGCCCGGCACTATGCCGGCGCCGGCGTATAACGAAACTTGTTCTGATTCAATCATGGCACTACGAATAGAGACGCAAAATTCAGCATTTTGATGACTAATAAAACCCAGACTACCGCTATACCAATTGCGCTCAAATGGCTCATATTGACGTAAAAATTCAAGTGCAGTATCCCTTGGCAAACCTGCGATAGCGGCTGTAGGTTGAAGGGCTTCTAATAATTGTGAGCCGAAAACTTCTTGTTTTAAAACCGCAGATACTTTTTTGCGTAAATGTTGGACTTTACGCAGGCGCACCAACTCAACATGCGATTGAACCACGACTTGATCACAAATCGGGTTCAAACGTTGCATGATATCATTCACAACAAATTGGTTTTCGCGGATGTTTTTCTCATCATTAAGCAGCCAATTAGACAACTTGGCATCTTCCTTTGGATCATCACTACGGCCGATAGTCCCAGCCAGTGCCTCGGTTTCAACATGTTCAAGACTACGTCGATACAGGCGCTCAGGGGTTGAGCCAACAAAAGCTTTGTCTGGATTAAAACAAAACATAAAGTGGTAACTACGTAAGTTTTTTTCACGGCTCGCTTTGAGTAAGCTTGCGGCGCGAATGGATGTTTCCAAATGGACTTTAGTTTGCCGAGCTGGCACGACTTTTTCAAACTCATTGTGCGCCATTTTAGCAAGCGCCGTGTCTAAAATCTGTGCCCAGTGTTCAAAGTTTGGCGCGTGTACAAGACTTGCTTTTTGCGGCGTCAATTTTTCCAATGCTGGATAATCTAATACCAGGGCTTTAAGACGCGCGATTAAGAGATTAATGTCACCATTAAGATTGATATGTAAACGCCAGGTTTCATCGACTCTAGCCAGCTCGATTTGCGGTAAGAAAAGGTAGGTGTGAGCAGTGCTTGACGCTTGCTCATCAAATGGTTTTCCGCCCCAGACTCTTTGATCCTCAGATAAATCAGCATAAACGTTGAGAGGATCGTGATAACTTAATGCCGCGCCCAGTGCGAGCACTTCTTCATGTGCATCGCGGCTTTGCCAATAAAACTTAGGGTATATGGCTTGCGCATCAAACCAATCTATAGGTGAAAAATCTTCAAGTGAGACAACTTGAGTCAAACGTAAGCTTTGCAGGGGATCAAAACCTGTATCCACGTTGCAAATATCTGTGAGCTGAGCAATAAATTGGTTAATTGCTTGTTGAAATGAAACCAACGGAGCCTCTCGCATTTTAGCAATTGATTTACAAAATATAAGCATATCAAAAAATGATATTTTTTACCTAAATTTCGCTGCCTTTTTATGATTTTATTTTAAAAAATTATCTTTAAATTCAGGTCTAAGCAAGATATTCTGGCAGGATAAAATTATTATATAAAATACTTGTATAAAAAGGCAGCTTGCTATGAAACACATCGAAATGTCATCAAAACTCAATAACGTCTGTTACGACATTCGTGGCCCTATTTTGAAACATGCGAAACGCATGGAAGAAGAAGGCCATAAAATCATTAAATTGAATATTGGTAACCCTGCCCCATTTGGTTTTGATGCCCCAGATGAAATCTTAGTCGATGTGATCCGTAACCTTCCTACTTCGCAAGGTTATTGCGACTCAAAAGGCATTTATTCTGCGCGCAAAGCTGTGGTTCAGCACTATCAAAAACATGGCTTGCGTGATCTGGATGTGGAAGATGTCTACATTGGTAACGGTGTGTCTGAGCTTATCGTGATGGCAATGCAAGCCCTTTTAAATAACCAAGATGAAATTTTAATTCCAGCGCCTGATTATCCGCTGTGGACGGCGGCAGCCTCGCTTGCTGGCGGCACACCTGTGCATTATATCTGTGATGAGTCCTCAGATTGGTATCCTGATCTTCAAGATATGGAATCTAAAATCACGCCCAAAACCCGTGGCTTGGTCTTAATTAACCCAAACAACCCAACAGGCGCTGTGTATAGCCGTGACTTTTTACTTCAAGTGGTTGAACTGGCGCGTAAGCATAATCTGATTATCTTTGCCGATGAAATCTACGATAAAGTCTTGTACGACGGTGCAACCCACACCTCGATTGCAACCCTTGCTGACGATGTTTTAATGGTGACGTTTAACGGTTTATCCAAAGCATACCGCGTATGTGGTTTTCGTGGCGGTTGGATGTTCTTAACAGGTCCTAAACATCAAGCCAAAGGCTATGTGGATGGTCTGGATATGCTCGCCTCAATGCGCCTGTGTGCCAACGTACCAATGCAGCATGCGATTCAAACCGCGCTGGGTGGCTATCAAAGTATTAATGAACTCATTTTACCGGGTGGACGTTTGCTTGAGCAACGTGACAAGGCTTATGATTTAATCACTCAAATTCCGGGGATCACTTGCGTCAAGCCAAAAGGCGCGATGTATTTATTCCCGAAAATTGATACTAAAATGTACGGTATTAAGGATGATCAAAAGTTAGTTTTAGACTTTTTGATTCAAGAAAAAGTGCTGCTTGTACAAGGCACTGGCTTTAACTGGCACAAGCCAGATCACTTCCGCATTGTGACCTTGCCACACGTTGAGGACTTAGAAACTGCGATTGGCCGTTTTGAGAAGTTCTTAACCACTTACAAGCAGAAATAAGCTTATTGACTGAAGCAAAAGTTATTTTTATATCAGCGCAGCCAAGCAACTTGATCGCGTTGATATAAATTTAACGCTTCAGCGCCGCTCAGATAATAAAAGGAAAATAATCTCAGATATGGAAATCAGCCACTTCTTTGCTTACCTCGCACGCATGAAACTTATTCAGCGCTGGCCTTTAATGCGTTCCATTTCCAAAGAAAACGTTTCAGAGCATAGCTTACAAGTTGCCTTTGTCGTGCATGCCCTTGCCCTGATTAAAAATAAAAAATTCAACGGTGACTGCGATCCAGCGCAATTGGCACTATTAGCTCTTTTCCATGATTGCAGTGAAGTGATCACAGGTGATCTACCCACGCCAATTAAGTATCACAATGAAACCATCGCCAGCGAATATAAAAAAATTGAATTGGCGGCAGAAAAACAACTCGTCGCCATGCTGCCCGAAGAGTTTCAAGAAGACTTTGCGCCCTTAATTGAAGCTGAGCGCATCCTGCCTGAAGATAAAGCAATGATAAAACAAGCAGATATGCTGTGTGCCTATGTAAAATGCTTGGAAGAGCTTAGTGCCGGCAACCATGAATTTAAAAAAGCAAAAGATCGTTTAGAGCAAAACTTAGCGAAGCGTGAAACCCCAGAAATGCGCTACTTTTTAGATGTCTTCGTGCCAAGCTTTGAATTAAGCTTAGATGAAATCAGCTAATCACATTGAGTGAATAGAATAAAAGTAAGGGAAGTTATGAGCCAAGATGGCAAGCAAGCCGAGTTTACATCTGCTGTTGATCCCTTGATCTGGCAGCAAAGATTTAGCCAAGAGCAAAAACTACGTAAAGATGATCATCGAGACGGCTATGGCCGCGACCGTGCGCGCGTCCTGCACAGCGCAGCCTTTCGTCGTTTGCAAGCTAAAACTCAGATTCATAGCATAGGTGAAAGTGACTTCTATCGTACCCGCTTGACTCATTCGCTTGAAGTGTCGCAACTGGGCACTGGGATCACCGCGCAAATCTTGCGCAAGCAACCCGAATATCAAGCCTTGCTGCCTTCTGATGCCTTAATGGAAACCTTGTGTCTGGCGCATGATATTGGCCATCCACCTTTTGGCCATGGCGGTGAAACTGCGCTCAATTATCTGTTACGCGATCATGGCGGGTTTGAAGGCAATGCCCAAAGTTTTCGCATTTTAACCCACCTTGAGCCTTATACGCTGGAGCACGGGATGAACTTAACCCGTCGCAGTCTGCTTGGTTTAATCAAGTATCCAAGCCTTATCAGCCAAATGTCTTCATTAACACCTAATTTGCGCCATCTAAAGCAAGACAAGGTACTGCTTAAAGCGTCAGATTGGCTGCCTTTAAAGGGTATTTATGATATTGATAAAAGCTGCTTTGATTGGGTCCTAGCCCCCTTTGATGAGCATGATAAAGCCTTGTTTATCAGTGTGAATCCAGAAACCCAAAAAACTCGCTTTAAGTCTTTAGATTGCTCGATTATGGAACTTGCCGATGATATCGCCTATGCGGTGCATGATCTTGAAGATGCGATTGTGATGGGGCTTATCAATGAGAAGAAGTGGTTTACCCAAGCACTGCCGAATCTTGCCAAGTGTGGCGACAAATGGTTTGAAGAGAATGCGAAGCTTTTGAGTGAAATGCTTTTTTCTGAGGAACATTATCAACGGAAAGATGCCATTGGCGGCATAGTAAATGCATTTTTAACCAGTATTCATATTGCGCCAACTGATTTAGCTCAGCCACAACATAGCTTTCATCATCCCTTGCTTGCATTTAATGCTTATTTATCCCCAGCGATGGAAAAAGTCTTAGCTGTGTTTAAGGATTTTGTATTTGAGCATGTGATCAAACGTCATGATGTGCAATTGCATGAGCATCAAGGTCAGCAAATGATTATTCGTTTGTTTGAAGCTTTTCAATCTGATCCTCTGCGCTTATTGCCACCGCAAATCAAAACCAAATGGCAGGCGGCTGAAGCAAATCCGGGTTTGCAAATGCGGATTATTGCAGATTATAGCTCAGCAATGACAGATGCAGATGCCAAACGCTTGTACCATCAAATGTACCCTTAGCTTCAAGCTAAAGTTTTAAGTTTTAAGTTTTAAGTTTTTGGGCGAAAGCTCGCTTGTTTAGCAATCATATGCTGAAAACTTTCAAGTAAAGGTTCAAACTTAGTTTCAGGCTCAAGACAAGTTAATGCGTAATATGCCGCTTCCAAGGTAGATAAATGCTGCTCGCTTGGCGCTTTACGGATTTGATATTCCCCTGTAATGCCATCGGCTAAATGTACACTAGGAAATTGATGCAAACTTGGGTTTAATTGAAAGATTTTATAAGCTTTTTTCCATGTTCCATCAATTAAAATCAAGCGAGTTTGCGCTTTTCTTGTTTGCTCGCGCGCAATAAAAGCTTCGAGCGTTTGGCTTTCTTGATTGGGATAGAGAAGAATATGCTGATAGTTAGTATCTTGAAGCAGATCTTGAAAGGCAGGTTCTTGTTCAAACACTTCACCGATAAAGTGATGTACCTTAACCGCCTGATGATTAAAACTAAGGGGTAGAATATAGGCGCTGCCCTTTGGATGCTTGGCTTCTTTAATGTGCTGCAATAAAATAATTTCTGATTGTATATCAATAGATTGAATATGCTCACAAATACAAATCTGCTTAGCTTTTAAACACTTTGGGCAATAGCGGGACACGATATTCTCTTTTTTAGCAAACCAAGTGTCATAGGATACAAATGAAAGCCACAGATGCAAAGCTTATTTATACCCTGATTACTATTTCTGCTGTCAGTTTTCTAGCGCAGGCCTTTGATCTCGTTTCAATATTCGCTTGGTCAAGAGAGGAAATTTTTGATTGGCAACTTTGGCGCATGCTAACGGGGCACTTAGTGCATACCAATTTTTGGCACATGGCGATGAACCTTGCCGCATTATGGTTGATTTGCTTTATCTTCCGTCAGTCATTTCAGCTCAAAGCCTTTGTGATTGTCTTTTTTGATGTCTGCTTTGTGATAAGTTGCGTCTTATTTTGGAGTGATTTTAATCAATATGTTGGCCTGTCTGGGGTCTTACATGGCTTGTTTGCTTTTTACAGCTTACAAGAAATAGTACAAGGCCGAAAATCAAGTTGGCTGCTATTTATTGGCCTGTGGCTTAAAATTGGCTATGAACAAATCTATGGGGCAAATGCATTAACCGAAGGGCTGATTGAAGCGCAGGTTGCAACCAACGCACACCTTGCCGGCGCAATCACTGGCGCCTTATATGTTTATTTGATCCGATCAATAAAGGCTTACCTTTAAGTGCTAAAGATAAGCCTTGAATCATATATTTGTCATTGAATCGCTTTTATTCAAACAAGAGTCGGGATTTATTTTTCTCAACCGTGGCTTGTCCAATTCCTTTGACTGCGACCAAATCTTGCGCCGATTGGAATGCGCCATTGGCTTCACGATAATCGACTATCGCTTGCGCTTTATTTTGGCCTATCCCAACAAGCAAGGTTGCTAGTTCATCTGCCGATGCCTGATTCACATTGACGATCACTTCAATGCCTTCGTATACATCTGCGCGTACATCCGTATCTTGCCCAACTGGCGTGGTTTCAAGCAAGGTTTTCGGCGCATCTGCGGTTTGGCTGTTCATCGCCACTTGCTGCTCATTTGCATAAACTTGCAGACTTAATAAAGTGAAACCTGCGCTCAAAACTATTGCGACTGTATGTTTTTTAATTTGCTCAAACATCAGCATCCCTCCAAAATTTATCTTAAACATGATCAGTCCATATTGATTGGCTTGGCGCTTATAATCTTGCCTAGATGCCAAACTCAACTTAGATACTAGATAAAATTAAACAGAAGCTGTGTCTTAAACATGATAATCAGATATAAAAAAACCGCAACTCTCGCTGCGGCTTTGATTTTTTTGCTAAATATTGTGCTTATTAAAGCTGTGCTTAGCTTTGTGTATCATCAATTGCGTAATATTTTACATCAATGATTTCACGTAGTTGGTTAATCCAAGCTTGTTGATCTTGCTGAGCATTTTCACCTTGAATCATTTGCTCAAGTTGTGGCTTCATTTGCTCTGCTTGATCAGAAAGACCTACTTTATCAAGCGCAATAATAATTGTATTGCCTTGCTCATCCACTGCATTGCCGTAAACAGATTTATCTGCTTGTGGTTTTGGCATCGCATACACATTACGTGCAAGTGGTGAACTGCGATCAATGGTTTGCGCCTCAGTAAAGCTTAGTTGGTTTTTCTCAAGCACTGAGTCATCACCTGATTGCAGTGCTTTAACAACGCTTGCAGCAAGCTCAAGAGCATTCTGTTCACCTTTTTGACGCTTCCACGCCTCGGTCGCTTGCGCTTTCACTTCTTCATATGGCAGAACCGTTTGCTCACGCATATCATCTAAACGAACAACGATTAAATGCTCATCGCCAAGGTCAATCGCTTCTGAGTTCAAACCGTCCTCTTTCACTTCACCGGTTTGCAACGCTGCAATCACATCAGGGTTTTGCAACACAGCCGGCGCATCTTGCTCTGAGATAAAGTCAGTGTGAACCACTTTGCCGTCAACAACTTTTGCCGCTTCATCCAGTGAGTCTGGTGATTCAAACGCAGCTTTTTCTAGTTGCTCTTGAAGATCATAAAACTCATCCAGTGCTTTGTTGTGCTTCAGTTCAGTTAAGATATCATCTTTTACATCCGCAAATGGCGTCACAGTTTCTGCTTTAATATCTTCAAGCTTTAAGATGTGATAACCAGAATCGCTTTTAACCACATCTGAAATATCACCTTTGGTGTGCATTGCAAAGGCTGCTTTTTCAAAAGATTCATCCATTACGCCGCGTTCAATCCAGCCCAGATCACCGCCATTTTTAGCGCTGCCTGCATCTTCTGAATCACTTGCTGCAAGCGCCGCAAAGTCTTCACCCGCTTTTAACTTAGCTAAAATTGCTTGTGCTTTTGCTTCGTCATCTTTAACAAAGATATGTGCAATTTTGCGATCGCCACCAGCAGCATATTTGCTTGCATTTTGATCGTAATAATCTTTTGCATCTTGCTCTGTTACTTCCACTTGAGCTTTTAGCTTATCAGCTGAAAATTCAAGGTAAGAAACTTTATATTGCTCAGGACGCGTAAATTCTTGTGGATGGGCGTCATAATATGCTTTGACGTCTGCATCTTTAACTTCAACTTTTGTTGCAAATTCAGCCGTATCAAGTGTAATCGTGCGAATCGTACGCTCTTGGCCAATCAGTTTAGCTGCAAAATCAACCTCGTTATCCAGCACAAAATCACTGCCTTGTGTCGCCATTAGAACTTGGTTACGTAGTAAATCTTGACGCAAAGTTTCAGCAAAGCCATCTGGTGAATAACCGGCATTACGTAAGGTTGCGGCATATTTATCTTGATCAAATTGACCATTGGTTTGGAAAGCAGCCATAGTCACAAGTGCTTGATGCACAGCGTCATCAGAAACATGTAAACCCAATTCTTTGGCATATTGCTCGATAAGCTCGCCTTGTACAAGCTGCTCAAGGGTCTGCGCGCGCAATTGCTGCACATAATCAGGGTTACCCATTAGCTCACCAAAAGCGCTGCCTAATTGCTGCTGCATGCGGTTACGTTCGTTTTGATACGCTCGTTCAAAGTCTGTGCGGCTAATGTCTTCACCACCAACTGTCGCAACAGCGCTGTTACCGCCACCGACAAGGTAGCTACTCACACCCGCTAACACGAATGAAAGAATGATGAGGCCTAAAATGATTTTTATCGCGATGCCATTCACGCTCTCGCGCAGTCGATCCATCATAATCTATTTGCTCTCTTTTAAATGAGGTTGGATGCCCTGATGACGGGCGGTCTAGCATTACCCAAACTTGTTTGAATATGTTGGGAAAAGATAATACCAGAAATAAAAAAGCGCACCAAGATGATGCGCTAAAATAAAGGCTCAAGCAGGCTTAAAATAAGTCACTTAGCGCAATGTGTAACCTAAGATCGGATGAAGCGTCAAGCGCCTAACCCAACCAGATAATTCTTAGTTACAAGCTTCTTTTAGAGCTTTACCTGGTTTAAATGCAGGTACTTTCGCTTCTGCAATTTGGATTTCTTCACCAGTTTTAGGATTACGGCCTGTGCGTGCTGCGCGAGTGCGAACGCTGAATGTACCAAAGCCAACTAGCGCAACTTGATCGTCAGCTTGAAGGGTTTCAGTTACCGTGTCAATCAGTGCATCCAATGCACGACCAGCTGATGCTTTTGATAAATCAGCATCTGCTGCAATTTTTTCTACGAGTTGAGTTTTATTCACTTTAATACCCCTTAACTACCGCTCGTTGCGGTTATTATCCATTTTCAAATAAAAATAATTTTGCTTATTAAGCCTTAAGCTTATTTTACTTAAGGCTTAATCGTTGAAGATGTATTGTGAGTTCACATTGAATTCAATGCAAGCTAAAAACATCCAAAATCAGGTGAAAACTGCGTAAAATTAACCAATTGACACGCCACTTGGGTCATTTTCTAGTGCAACTTTCAATACTTCGTCGATCCATTGCACAGGAATAACCTCAAGATCGCCAATCACGTTCGCTGGAATATCTTCCAAATTACGCTCATTATCTTTTGGGATCAGCACAGTTTTAATGCCGCCACGATGCGCTGCAAGGAGTTTTTCTTTCAAGCCGCCAATTGGCAGAACTTCACCACGTAGGGTAATTTCACCTGTCATGGCGACATCAGCGCGCACAGGGTTACCGGTTAAGCTTGATACCAATGCGGTGCACATTGCTGTCCCTGCACTTGGGCCATCTTTTGGCGTTGCGCCTTCAGGAACATGCACATGGATATCACGTTTTTCGTAAAAATCAGGATTAATGCCTAATTTTTCTGCGCGTGAACGAACCACAGTCATCGCTGCTTGAATCGACTCTTGCATCACATCACCCAGTGAACCTGTGTAAGTGAGTTTGCCCTTGCCAAGCATTGACTGAGTTTCAATCGTAAGTAAATCACCACCCACTTCCGTCCAAGCCAAACCTGTGACTTGACCAATGCGGTTTTGATCATCCGCTTTTCCATAATCAAAACGTTGCACGCCTAGATAATCACTTAAGTTATCTTGACTCACTGTGACTTGTTTAAGCTCTTTATCAAGCAAGATATTTTTCACCGCTTTACGGCAAATCTTGCTGATTTCACGCTCAAGGTTACGCACACCAGCTTCACGTGTGTAATAACGAATAATGCCGATGATTGCCGAGTCTTCAATAATTAACTCGCCCTTTTTCACCCCATTGCGCTCCATTTGTTTTTCAACAAGGTGGTTTTTCGCAATATTTAGTTTTTCATCTTCGGTATAACCAGACAGACGAATCACTTCCATACGGTCAAGCAAAGGCCCTGGAATATTCATTGAGTTTGACGTTGCTACAAACATCACATCTGACAAGTCATAATCAACTTCAAGGTAATGATCGTTAAACGCATTGTTTTGCTCAGGATCAAGAACTTCTAATAAGGCAGAAGACGGGTCGCCACGCATATCGGAAGCCATTTTGTCGATTTCATCAAGTAAGAAAAGTGGGTTTTTCACTCCGACTTTGCTCATTTTTTGAATCAGTTTACCCGGCATCGAACCGATATAAGTACGACGGTGGCCACGAATCTCAGCTTCATCACGTACGCCACCAAGTGCCATACGGGTATATTTACGCCCTGTTGCTTGCGCAATTGAGCGGCCAAGTGAAGTTTTACCAACGCCAGGAGGACCGACCAAGCAAAGAATTGGACCTTTTAGCTTAGTCATGCGGCTTTGCACGGCTAAATACTCTAAGATACGTTCTTTGACGCGCTCAAGACCGTAATGATCTTCATTGAGAATTTCTTCAGCTTTCGCCAAATCTTTCTTCACTTTCGAGCGTTTATACCAAGGCACACCAAGCATCCAATCGATATAACCGCGCACAACTGTTGCTTCAGCAGACATCGGAGACATCATTTTCAGCTTTTGCAGCTCTTGCTCGGTTTTCTCTTTGGCTTCTTTTGGCATTTTTGAGCTTTCAATCTTTTGTTTTAATTGCTCAAACTCATCCACGCCATCTTCTGTCTCACCGAGCTCTTTTTGAATCGCTTTCATTTGCTCGTTGAGATAGTAATCACGCTGAGATTTTTCCATCTGCTTTTTGACGCGGCCACGAATACGCTGCTCAACTTGCAGAATATCCATTTCAGATTCCATCATTCCCATCAAAAACTCAAGGCGTGATGTAACATCTGCAAGCTCTAAGACTTTTTGCTTGTCATTAAGCTTTAATGGCATGTGCGCAGCTATGGTATCAGCAAGGCGCGGCGCATCATCAATCCCGTTAAGTGAGGTTAAAACCTCTGGCGGAACTTTCTTATTGAGTTTGACAAAGCTTTCAAACTCATTGATAGCGGTACGCACCAAGACATCTTGCTCGGTTTCATCCATTTCAGGCGTACTTATGTATTGCGCATCGGCAATCATAAAATCATCAAGACGAATCGACTCAATACTTGCACGTTGCTGACCTTCAACTAAGACTTTAACTGTCCCATCTGGCAGTTTTAGCATTTGTAGAATCGTTGCCACTGTGCCTGTTTCGAATAAATCTTCGATTTCAGGTTCGTCTTTATCTGCTTGCTTTTGCGCTACAAGTAAGATTTGCTTGTCTTGATCCATTGCCGACTGAAGGCAACGAATTGACTTTTCACGTCCGACAAACAAAGGGATCACCATATGCGGATAAACCACTACATCACGCAAAGGGAGAACGGGAATTTCAATACGCTCGGATCGTTCCAAGTTCATAAGCACACTCTCTTATTCTTTTGATTCCATGTAATTATTTAGATTATATTGGGATGAATAGTGCAGAATCAAAGTCTTTGAGTAAAAATAATATTTTATTGAGCAAAAAAGAAGCAAAAAGCGCTCTTTAGGATCAATTGAGCGCTTTTTAGCTGTGGGGATTTATTTTAAAGAGAAATCCATAGGATCGTAAGCGATAAAACCAAACTCAGTGATATAACCATCATCGACATAGCCTTTCGGCTCTTGACCTGGGTTGACTTGCGCCGCAATCCCTACCCAGAAAGGTTGAGTTGGATCTATCCCTGCCCAATCAAAGTCAACCACATAACTTGGCTCACTTGGACGAATCGGCTCTGTTACCGAAAAGTAGTAATACATTTTATCCGCACGTTTTTCGATCCATTGGTAGATCTGAGTGGTGCGCACTTCTGGTGTAGAGGCTTCTGCCGCGTTATTCGACGCATCCGCTGTACCATAATAAACTTTGGTATTTTCGGCTAAAAAATCAACTACAATAGCGATCGCTTTATCACTTTGTGGCACGCCTGGTAGATTGACTTGATCCCAGTCCTTTTGCGGCTCGGCATTTTCTTGTTGGATAAAGAAATCATAACGCCCTTTTTCTAGTGGTGCATCCGCTGTATATTTCATAAAATAAAGCCAATCTTCACCTTGGAAAGACTCTTGATAAACATTTGTTGTTTGTCGATTTCGATTCCCATGAAATAAAGGTAAGCCTTGTGCACTAAAAGGCTTCAAAGTATTGCTATCTGGGCCATAATCGCCGTTAGATGAAGTTAACACAAGAGTCGTTATTGAATGCCATTTTTCTTCTGAGGTGACATCAATTGCAATGTTTTGAAAGACGCGAGAGGCATACACTGTCTGTGCGCGCAAAGTGTCATTAAAAGTCGCGGTTAACACATCATCTGCTAATGCATTATCAACATATTCGATATATGTCCCGCCATCTGCATCGGTATACACCACGGCATCTTCTTGTAAATCACCCGTATCTTCGTCTCGAACAATGCCATTATGATTCAAAGTTGAAAGTTCTATTTTTTGATAAGGCGCAGGGTTGCCATCGGGATCATTCAAGGTTAAGCGATAACCAATTTGCGAGCCAACTTCAAGCACCTTAGAAATATTGCTTAAACTAAACGTACCTGCTGAATCAGAATTTAAGACACAAGTGGTATACCCAACTTCAGAGTCAATATCTGCGCTACTTGATGTACCATTAATCGTTGCGAGCGATACTTGCGTTGCAATATGATTGTCAGTTTTAGTGTAAGTCCAAAACCCTGCACTTGTCGGCCAGTTCTCGGCTGCAAAGACAGTTTCACCAGAAAAAGATCCAGCTAAAGCTTGTAATTCAGCCTCACTTGGCAAACGTGCATCTCGGCTATTACAATAATCAATCGCTTGCTGATAATCAAAGGTCACTACTTGAGCAAGATGAGGCCCTAGGCTACCATCTTCGTCTATATAGTCGGTAAAATTTAAATTCGCATAGTTGGCAAGACTAAGCGACACTGGCGCTGTGAAAGTCACGTTTTGATCTATATCTTGCCAGTTTTGAATAAGCGAAAAATCGGTGCTGACATTGACCTTAATAAAGCCGATGTTCATCATCCCATTATCATCTTGCACCACATAACGAATATAATGCACACCTGCGATCTGTGGGGTAAAACTAATCTGCAGTTTGGATAAGTCAACTTCATCTGCAGGCTTCGCTTCACCATTGTAATCACTCACGCTAACCAAACTTAAGTTGTCACCATCTGGGTCGCTGACCGTCTCAGAATCAAGAGAAATGACAATCGTTTGGCCTTTTTCAACAAGATCAGGATATTCATAATTATTAGCAATAGGCTGCGAATTGCCTATGGTCTTCGCTACCGCAATATCTATGGTGCCAAGCTCAATATTTTCGCCGTCGGTCACAGAAAAAATCACCCGTTGTACACCGACATCAGTATCACTGCCAGTGGGCGAGTATGTAATACTTGTTGCGTCATGACTCAGACTGCCTCCAGATCCTAAGAAAATAGGCGCATCGACAAGGCTAAAACCTGCGCTGATATGCGCACTTAAGTCTATCGTGACAGGCGTTTGAATATCGGTCACAGCCGACAATGGCTCAAGTTGGGTTTCACTATAAGTTTGCGCAGCAGATACACGGGCAAGCGCTTTGCTCGATGCATCGCCTTGTGTGGTTTTAACTTGATACTCAAATTCACATGCTGTGACATCGCTCGCCAGCACATCAAAGCTTTGCGCATCTTGCTTAATTAGTTGGCAACTTGCTGAATTATTAGATAAAAGAGTTACATTCTGCAGGCTAAAACTATCACTATCTTCAAGCTTAACGCTCGGTTCTAAAGAAACCGTCAAGGCTTGGTTGACCTTAGTACGGATCAAAAGATCATGTGACTGAATACTGGCATTGATTGAGTCAATATTGCCGGAAGATGAACTTGAGCTGCCGCCACCTCCACCGCCGCCACAAGCGGTTAAAGCGCCAACAAATGCCATGCATAAAGCATAGGAAACTTTACTATACGTCATCTTAGATCCCTTTAATTCACGCGAAAATTAGTAATTTGCTGACTGCCTGATGTATAAAATTGTGCGCCGGCAAAGCTTATCCAGTACATGTTTTCTATATCTATATCCGTTTGCTCAATAACATATGGCGTATCATAACTGACTCCGCCATCATTACTGGTTTCAAGCGTCAAAGAACCATCATCTATGGTGACTTTATACGTCACCTCACTTAATCTAACGCTATCATTTTCAGTCTCAACTAACTCATCTGTCGATGAATGCAAGGTTAGGGTTTGATCTAGGCTATTCACTTGAATGTATAAACCTTCCCCATCAGGCAGTCCTGCGGTTTCTGCGCCTTGATGGGTAAGCTCTGTATTATCAGTAAACCATTGGCAAGTACCGCCATAGTAAGTTGGGTCACAATCATCTAAGGTGCCATTCTCAATGCTTGGAAGCACTGGTGTTTTTTGTTGCAATACTATGTTAACGATTCCATTCAACGTATCGCTTCGATTGATAGTAAACACCACTTCTTGATGGCCAATTAACGCTGGTTGATATAAGGTACTGAGGACATTAATGTTATCTGAAGCCATTGTTTGAGTATCTTCACTTGGGCGAAGAGCAAGCCTTAATACTTCATTCTCACCTATCTCACCCTCGTCGAACTTATACCTTGCATAGCCATAGCCTGGATTATCATTTGCATTAATATTAGGCGTCCAGTTAAATGACTCCATTGCACCACATACATGAATGACATTCGCAGCAAGGTTATCGTCGACACCAGATGAACAAATCGCATCCACAGTTAATCGTTCAGAACCTGTTCCCGTCCATGAATCATTATAAATATTATTATTACCTTTCCCTCTATGCAGCGACTGATAATTAATTGCTCGAGTAAGTAAGTTCTCATTGGTTGAATTGACATCCACCATTGAACTACCATCTAATAAATTTCGATGCTCAAGATGGAGCAAATCTGCGCCAGTAAATTTGGCAACAACAGATGCGGGCAAAATGCCTTCTTCTGCTCCAGTCAAATGCCTTCTTTCTGTCGCATACCCTGTCGGTCTACTGCCTTCACCAACAGAGATAACCAGAGCATTATCAATAACTAAAGTAGAGAATGCTTCACCATCTATATCAAAATAATAAACTTGATTATTTTGCTCCTCAGTAAACTTGCGCACTGCGCTTAAATCTCTGATGGGATCATCTTCGGTTCCTGCATTTACTTCTACACCTGCTGGCGCTGTAATATACGGGCCATTGCCATCAAGTAACGTGCCAAGATCAGCTAACTCATTCACACCAGATTGACCTTTTAGCAAAGATTGCTGCCACAGATCTTGATTACTAATATCGGTTGAATCAAAGTCTTGAACTTGAATAATTTTTGTTTCAAAGATATTTTTATGTGGTAATTCAAGGTTCACAGCGTCATGAGTATCCTTCACTAAACGAAATTCTTTCGTTATCTCAGCATTTTCATCTAAATTATCTGCTACCGCTGACGCGCTAAAGTTAAATTGAGTGTCATTATTAAAGCCTGCGCCTAACACACCAGAAAAACGCACAGTTTCATATGGCGCTAATTCCCCATCTGGATTATACACGCGGGTTTTAATATTAAATTGATATGGCGTTATGCTCATAGGTGTCACTTCAAGCAAGGCATCATCAATATTAAACGTAAAATCTGACACCCCATCTTCTAGTGCCACACATGTGGTATAGCGTGCATCAGTCTCACCAGCATCCTCACTCGCATCAACTTCTTCTTGGTTTGAGGTTAAGAGGTGTAACGCATAAGCACTTGTAACTGAAGCATGTTCTGCCGACCAAAAACTGACCGATGCTGGCCAATTTTCTTGTGCGTAAACACCGCTATCAATGTCTGCTAATAAGCCTAGCTCTCGTACTGTTGGCAAACGAGCATCACGCAAACGGCAATATTTTTCAGCTTGAAGGAATGTTTGTGTCACTATGGTGGCGCCAGATGGACCTTGTATGCCATCTTCATGTGCCACTTGGGTGTAATCTATATTATAGTAATCTGCAAATTCTTGAGACATAGGTGCAAGGAAACGAATATCTAAGCCTTGGACGACATCCGTCGTCACTATATCTTGCCAATCTTGCAACAGACTAAAATCAGATGTGACTTGAAACTTTGCCAATCCCGTAGCATAGCCGCCTTGGTGATCAGAGACGGTATAACTCACTAAATGCTCACCGGGGATATCTGATTCAAACGTAAAGCTCATATTTTCAAAGCTTTCACTATCTACAGGGGCAACACTGGCATTGAAATCTTCTACAGCCGTCAGTTGTAATTTATCCCCTGAAACATAGTCGCCGTTGTCATCTAACACTTGATCGGGATCGGACACGTAGTCGGCCACATCAATGGTCAGCACCTCACCTGAGCCGACTAATCTTTCAAAAATAATATCTTGTGCACTTGGTGGCGTATTTCCCTCACCACCAGAAACTGTCACCACAATCACCCCTGATTGAACATCGCCATTTTCTAAAGTCACACTGTATAAAATACGATGTGAGCCTAGGTTTTGATCTGTATCTGAAGCTATGTAAGTGATAGTTTGCGCATTGGTATCCACATCAGCGGCACCTGATCCTAAAATAGTGACCTCATAGTTGAGGTAAGCACCTTCTGGTATTAGACTTGAGAGATCGATAGCGAGTTCTTCGCCTTTCGTGGCTGATTCATATAATGTTGTAAATGTTTTTTGGGCATAGGTTGAATTAAAACTTGCGCGAATAACTGAGGTTGCAGTTTGTGTCCCTTGCTGCGCCTTGACTTGATATTCATAGTCACAGGTTGCAGGGCTTGAACTTGAAAGCCGAATTTGCGTCTTATTTTGCGAGAGCAATTGGCATGCCGGAGAACTTGAAGAGAGTGGCTTAATGCTTTGTAACTCAAATGCAGAGCCATCACTTGTATTCACGGAATCACTAAGATCAATTGTGAGCTGCTGATTTAGAATTTGATTATCTAAAATATCATTTGCCGTAATGCTTATTTGTTTACTTGAACCTGTATCAGGAGCAGGTGATGAACTGCTACTACCGCCCCCACCGCCACAGGCAGTCAAAAGAAGTGACGAAAATAGCATCCCAGCCAAATACTTCGGATTATAATGAAAGTAAGACATATCCATTGCAACCTAACCACATAGAAAATAGGTGAATAGATATAGCATATTTATTAAAAAACGAGATTTGGGGTTGTTAAAAATTTGATATAAACCCGATACATAATATGTAAACTGAGAGATCGCTAACACTAAAATGTTAGACATAAAAAAACCTAACTCCAAAATTTGAAGTTAGGTTTATCTTTTCCAAAGAAAATTAGTAAGTTATTGTTCGTTTGAAAGTGCTGGCGTGTCGTCGTTGTTTTGATAAATCAACAGCGGCTCTGACTCGCCTTGGATCACAGTTTCATCGATCACAACTTTTGCAACATCATCTTTTGACGGCAACTCATACATGGTATCAAGTAGCACTGATTCCAAAATTGAGCGTAGGCCACGTGCACCAGTTTTGCGTTCCATTGCTTTTTTCGCAATCGCACGCAGTGCATCTTCACGGAACTCAAGTTCCACACCTTCGATATCAAACAATGCGCCATATTGCTTAGTTAACGCATTTTTTGGCTCGCGTAGAATTTGCATCAGTGCATCTTCATCAAGCTCGGTTAGTGTTGTGGTCACAGGTAAACGACCAATAAACTCAGGGATCAGGCCATATTTAACCAAATCTTCTGGCTCAACTTTTTGGAACAGTTCACTAATCGACTCAGTATCATCTTTGCCGCGAACTTCTGCGCCAAAGCCAATGCCTGCGCCGGTTGCTGTGCGCTGCTCAATGACTTTATCAAGCCCTGCAAATGCACCACCACAGATGAACAAGATCTTAGAGGTATCAACCTGTAAAAACTCTTGTTGAGGATGCTTACGACCACCTTGCGGCGGCACAGAAGCAACAGTCCCTTCAACCAGTTTCAAGAGTGCTTGCTGCACACCTTCACCTGACACATCACGGGTAATTGATGGGTTTTCAGCTTTACGTGAGATCTTATCGATTTCATCGATATAGACAATTCCGCGCTCCGCTTTCGCCACATCATAATCACATTTTTGCAGCAATTTTTGGATGATGTTTTCAACATCTTCACCCACATAACCTGCTTCGGTTAATGTCGTTGCATCCGCCATCGTAAACGGTACATCCAAGAAGCGAGCAAGGGTTTCTGCAAGCAGTGTTTTACCACTACCAGTTGGACCAATCAGCAAGATATTACTCTTACCAAGCTCGACGCCATCTTTGGTTTTATCGCCATTACGCAGACGTTTATAGTGGTTATATACCGCTACAGAAAGCACTTTTTTAGCAAAGTCTTGGCCGATAACATAGTCATCTAAGTGCTCACGAATTTGCATTGGTGTTGGCAGTGCTTCTTGTGCGTCTTTTTGAGGAATAGCCTCTTTTACTTCTTCACGAATAATGTCATTACATAAATCAACACATTCGTCACATACGTATACGGAAGGACCTGCAATGAGTTTACGAACCTCGTGCTGGCTTTTCCCGCAGAAAGAACAGTAGAGTAATTTTGAGCTACCGCCCTCTTTGCTTTTATCTGTCATTCGCTAACCTCTAGCTTTGTACTTTTATATCAGTCTACAACAAATCAACCTAAAATGCTTCGTTTGGCTGATTTGTTTATCATTCGCCTATTTGCTTGATAGCAATCTACTGCTCATTCAGTGATGAGCACGTTAGAATTAATTAAGCTGGGCGTTTTTCTAGAATATCGTCAACAAGGCCATATTCTTTTGCTTGTTGTGCTGACATAAAGTTATCACGATCAGTGTCACGCTCAATGACTTCAAGCGGCTGACCTGTGTGCTCTGCAAGTAAACCATTGAGACGCTGCTTAATGGTTAAAATTTCTTGCGCATGAATTTGAATATCTGACGCTTGACCTTGGAAGCCGCCTAGCGGTTGGTGGATCATCACGCGAGAGTTCGGTAAGCAATAGCGTTTACCTTCAGCGCCACCAGCAAGTAAGAATGCCCCCATAGAACAAGCTTGACCCATACATACAGTGCTCACATTTGGCTTGATAAACTGCATCGTGTCATAAATTGACATCCCTGCTGTCACGCTGCCGCCTGGTGAGTTGATATATAAATAGATGTCTTTCTCTGGGCTCTCTGATTCTAAAAACAGAAGCTGAGCAACAATCAAGTTTGCCATGTTATCTTCAACTTGACCGGTTAGGAAAATAACACGCTCTTTTAAAAGACGCGAGTAGATGTCAAATGAACGCTCGCCACGCGATGTTTGCTCAACCACCATAGGTACAAGTGCATCGGTGATCCCTGGCATACTAGACATTGAATTGTTTGGCTGATAGCTCATAATTTGCTTTCCCTATTACATGTCACATAAGCAGAAGGATTGCACCTAAAGGCTATGTAACGAGTTGAAATTCAATCAAAATGACTCAAAAGTCTTTCGAACTTAAGACGTTTATGAAACCTTTGAGTTATATCGACTGCGGCTGAATCTTCAAGAAATGAAAACAACCTGATTTGTTATACGTTTGTTTTTGGTCAGTTTCAATAGTTAATTAGCTGAAACCTGTGACTATTTACTAAATTTGTGTCAAAAGCATTTTTTTAACTAAAAATATGGCCCGAGGTCTGCGACATACGGGCCATAAGCTAATCTATTTGAACCAAATGCAAGCTAAAAATTAAGCTTGTGGCATTTGTTGTTGGTTCATAAGAGCGTTGAATTCAACTGCTTTTTCAGAAACTTTTGCTTTTGCTAGAATCGCGTCAATTGCTTGCTCTTCTAGTGCTAGGTTACGTACGTTGTTTTTCATCTCTTCGTTTTCTTCGTGGTATGCGATGAACTCAGAAGGATCTTCGTACGCTGTAGCCATTTCTTCGATAAGTGCTTTTACGCGCTCTTCGTCAACTTTTAGCTCTTCAGACTTGATTACTTCACCTAGAAGTAGACCAACTTTTACGCGACGAACTGCTTGCTCTTCGAACATTTCGCGTGGAAGTTGCTCAGCCATTTCAGGGTTGCCACCGAAACGTTGTGCAGCTTGTTGACGTAGTACACCGATTTCTTGATCGATAAGACCAGTTGGAACGTCAAACTCGTTTTCTTTTACTAGACCGTCGATTGCTTGGTCTTTGATGCGAGTTTTAACTGCTTGCTTAAGCTCACGTTGCATATTTTTGCGAACTTCAGCTTTCAGAGCGTCGATACCGCCTTCTTGGATACCAAATTTAGCAACGAACTCGTCGTTCATTTCTGGTAGTTCACGTGTTTCAACTTTGTTTAGTTTAATTGCAAACGACGCAGTCTTACCTTTTAGGTTTTCAGCGTGGTAATCTTCAGGGAAGTTCACTTCAATAGTGAATTCGTCACCTGCTTTTTTACCTAGGATACCGTCTTCGAAACCAGGGATCATGCGACCTTGGCCCATTTCTAGAGGGAAGTTGTCAGCTTTGCCGCCTTCAAATTCTTCACCGTCGATAGAACCAACGAAATCGATAGTTGCGCGTGAATCGCTTGCAACTTCGCCTTCTGCTTCGCTCCAAGTTGATTGTTGCTTACGTAGCGTTTCAATCATCTCTTCAACGTCTTTGTCTTGCACTTCAACTTGTGGTTTTTCAACTTCGATGTTTTCAAGGCCTTTGATTTCGATTTCAGGGTAAACTTCGAATGTTGCGTTGAAAACTAGGTCTTTACCTTTTTCGATTTCAACAGGTTCAAACGTTGGTGCGCTTGCTGGGTTGATTTTTTGCTCGATGATAGTTTCAACATAGTGACGGTGCATCACTTCGCCCATCACTTCTTGACGAACACCTTGACCATACATGCTCTCAACCATTTTTAGTGGCACTTTCCCTTTACGGAAGCCATCAAAACGACGGTTTTTTGCGATGTTACGTAGTTCTTTAGTCACAGCATCTTCGATGTTGTTTGCAGGAACAGTAATAGTTAGACGGCGCTGTAGGCCTTCAAGTGTTTCAACAGTAGCTTGCATTATAAATAAACCTCAAAACTTGCTCAGCGGATCTGAGCATTATATATAGACGCGACATTTTAGCGAGATGATACAAGTCTGTCGAGCCAAGTCAGAAATTCTGGTGCATTTTTGCAGCAATTAAACACAAAAATAAGGCAAATAGATTGCTTAAACGAAAAATCGTGTTAAAAACGCGCAAAACACACTCATTAGTTGAAATTATCAACACCGTAAATAGCTATGATTAATCTCTATTTCTAACAAATGGGGACGCATTTTCTTATTTCAAGGCATAAAGCAAAAGTTTTGCATATATTTATGCTTTTTAAAAACAAATACATCCGCATCAATCCGCCCCTATCCCTCAATTTAAATGTAACACCCGAGCAAATAACGTTCAAAAAACAAACAAAGTCACAAAATGGACTATCCCCCCGACGAAAGTGTGATTACTTTCAATATCCTCAACAAGGCTCATGTGCAGGCTCTATTTTTCTATACCTTATATGTTAATTTGATGCGTATTAGCGGGGTTGATAAACCAGCATCAAGCAAACACGCTCCGCTAAAAATAAAGCAACAATCACTGGAATAAAATGTAGCTTGACTACATTGCAAGGAGCTCACATGAATAAATTAATCAACATCGTTTTGCTATCTGGTTTTGCCTGTATGGCAAGCACAGTGGCCGCAGAGGAAAGCTTCTCAGCTGTTGTTGATGCCGATGGTAAGATTACACTGCCTGAAGACTTTCGTAAAAATATGACGCACTTAGGGTCTTGGTTTGTCCCGACTGGGGATGCGAGTGGCTTTCATGATGTTTATTTAAATAAAGAAGCTGTGGATGCTTATCGTGAAACCGGAAAATTTCCAGATGGCGCAGTGATGATAAAAGAATTGCGCCATGCAAGCTCAGGGAGTTACACCACTGGCGCAAATGTCTCGTTTGCAAATGATAAGGTAAAGCAAACCTTTGTTATGGTAAAAGATTCAACCAAGCGCTTTGAAGGCAAGAATGACAACTGGGGGGAAGGTTGGGGCTGGGCTTTATTTAAACCCGGTGATGATAAAACCAACCTTTCCACAAACTATAGAAATGATTGCTTAGGCTGTCACATCCCAGCGAAAAATAATGATTGGATTTATACTGAAGCTTACCCGACCTTAGCTAAATAAGGATTAAACATGAAACCGCCAGGCAGGCGATATAAGCACCTTAGCGTCCTAAATACAACCAAGTGACGCTAAGGTCTTTACCGATTTATCGCCCCAAACGACTGCGAATCGCCGCAGGTTTTTGAATATGTACGGGACGTCGGTTAATATTTGGACGCTGCTGCTTCATTTGCTGCGCGCGATTTCGCAATTGTGTTTTTTGCGCAGCAGGCATGTTTTGAACTTTATGTTGCACCGCACTTTTATTGATTTTACTTGCATCAATTGATTGAATTTTCTGTTTTGCCGCGGCTTGTTGCTCTGGTGTGAGCGAATCATATTTAGCTTGTGCAGCATTTGAAAGATTAGCTTTTTGTGCATCACTTAATTCAACACCACTCACCTTGCCAGCTAAAGGCGCAGCCCCTGCTACCGGCATTATCTTACCTGCATCATGAAGCTTTTGGCCTTTTTCGATAATTTCTTGCTGCTTATCTTTTGGAAGGCTCTCCCATTGACGCTGCAAGGCATTTTCAATACCCGAAAAATCAGGCTTATCTTCATCAAGCCAGTCATTGAGTTCATCACGAACATGATCTCTTTCATCTTGGTTTAGGCTATCCCACCAGCGCTCAACCGAATCCTCAAAGTCATCATGATGATGGCAACATGGGTGCGAATCATAGCCCCAGTAATCCCAATAATCATCATACCAGGTGTGGCCAATAAACACGGTTGACGAGGTTGGCACCATGCTTGTCGTTGAACAGGCAGTTAATAAACTAAAAGATAAAAGCGCGATACTTGTCGATAATTTCAATCTCATAATGACCTTCATGCAATAAATTCTCATTTATTATACGCATTCACGCTTATTTTTTCGACAAAAAAAAACCTACAAAGAGTATGAGTCCTTGTAGGTTGATTAGTCTTTATGCTGTGCTTTTATCGCACTAACTTAGTTAGTCAATAACTTTCACGCCCATAAAGTCTTTAATTGCATGTAGCGTTTGATGCAATGGCTCTGGGATCAAAGCATCAGCTTGATATTGTGTCGTTAAACCTTCAATCACAACTTCACCCGCAACGGTTTTTTCATACCATTTGTGATCATAGATAAGCGGCTTACCAACAGCGACTAAATCTGCGCCCAGTTCTTGCGCCTTAATAACGTCTGATTCAGTTACAACAGTGCCTACACCGATAAGTGGCATACGTCCGGCAATTTTATCTGCTACAGCTTTAAGCGTAATGCGTTTATCTGACTCATCACGTTGTACTTCTTGCGCATAATGACGTAAAGAAATATGCAGATAATCCAGTGGTTTATCGGCTAATACATCTAACAGTGTGAGCGTATCATCTAAAGTGATACCTGGGTTTTCAAGCTCTTCAGGTGAGAAGCGATACCCAACAAGAAAACTTGGTGTGGTTTTGCCTTCATCAATGGCTTGTTGCACAGTTTGCTGCACAGCATCAATAATTGCGAGCGGGAAACGCATACGCGCTTTCACATCACCACCCCAAAAATCATCACGACGATTTGAGTGTGGGGAGAAGAATTGCTGGATCAGGTAGGTATTGGCACCGTGAATTTCAACGCCATCAAAACCAGCCTCAATCGCAGCCTTCGTCGTGCTCGCAAAAGATTGTATGATTTCATCAATTTCTGCATTGGTCAACGGACGCGGCTTTTCGCTATCTGGGCGTAGCGCAGCAACATCAGATGCACTCACCACGTCAGCATCGGCAAGTAATGCACTTGAGCTTGCACGGCCAGCATGGAAAATTTGTAGCACAGCTTTGGCGCCATTATGTTTAATTGCATCTGCTAATGTTTTAAGCTGCGCATGATGGCTTGGACTACCTGCATAAAATTGCCCTGCAAAGCCTTTACCACTTGGAACTGTATAAGTCGTTGCCGTGATCACCATACCCACACCTGTGCTACGTGCGCGATAATAAGCGATTTCATCTTGGCTAAGGTAACCTTCGTCATCACCAGACCAAGTGGTCATCGGCGCCATAACGATTTTATTTTTTAGCTTTTGGCCATTTTCAAATACGAATTCTTGTTGATAATTTTTCATGTCTAGCCTTAGTGTTATATTGCAATCGGCCCCAAGACAATTGGGATAGCCCTATTATGCAAAAAGCACTTAGATGAATAAAAGGAATTTTACTCATAGCTAAAGTGCTTGTGGTGCATATCTACAAAGAGATCTGCTTTCATAACTGTTGATATTTATTTATCACTCAGCCATTCTTGATATTCTGTCTTATCAAAAGCTTTATCATATTGCGCAACCGCATCATAATCTTTCGCATTAAGCTCTTGATTTGGATATAGGCTTTCAGGAACATGAGCAAATGACTTGAGATATTTGTTATTAATATGCATCGTCATTTTTGAAATATCCGAGAACTTAATCCCTGCGCTTTGCTCACTTAAAGACAAAACTTGTGGCTTAGTGTTTGGGCGCAACAAAGGTGCCGCCAACTCTTTATGCTCACTATCGAGTTCATCAAGTTTAATCAAGGCCGGCGTTTGAGTCGTCGTTAAATTATAATTACGCTTAAGCACCATGTATTTATTAGGGATAGGCGTACTTGAATCCCACCAAGAGCCATCAACGGCTTTAAATAAAGTTGCCGTTTGTTTTTTCTCGTACGGCCCTAATACTTTTAGCGCGCTATGAATCCAAATCGTCATGTTTTGGTTATAGTCATCAAACGAAGTGGCTAAATCATCGGTTAAGAGTTTCGCCGCTAGTTTTGCCCCAAGCATATTCGAATACAAATCTTCGATGGAATATGCTGAAACAAGCTCAGAGAACAATGGAAAGCTTTCAAAACCATGCCACTGTGAAATCTCATGCCCTTGCGCCATTTTAAATGCGTAAAAAGCAGCAAGTTCTATCGAAAGTTGTTTGCGTTCTTTGACATTGAGATCGGCCGTATCAAAGGC
This sequence comes from Vibrio sp. KMM 9700, assembly GCF_058545285.1. Classification (NCBI taxonomy): domain Bacteria; kingdom Pseudomonadati; phylum Pseudomonadota; class Gammaproteobacteria; order Vibrionales; family Vibrionaceae; genus Vibrio; species Vibrio sp. KMM 9700. The sequence continues at coordinate 608,889 of NZ_CM178589.1, forward strand.
TTTAAATTCAATTTTCCGCGCGCCAAGCTCAGAACTTAGATCAATATGAAAGTCTTGTCCAAGCTGCGGATAAATAGCATAAAAAAGCCCTATAGTGTTATCCGCTGTATCACGCACGTGGGCCAAATCAATAAAGCCACCACGCACCGTATACATGACGCCATTATTTTCAATTTTCGGGAATGCTTTACCCGCAGGTTTACGTGCATCAAATTGACCGGCGCCATAAATATGTGGGCCAATACTTTCTAGGTCGACAGTATTGGGCAATTGAAACAAAGGCAGTTTTACGTTCACAACTTCAACCGATTGTTCATTGCCAAAGGCACAACATGGACGAACACTTTTAGGCAAATCAATATTGCCCTCTTTCATCAAAAATAAATTTGCCTTCTCAGACAAACCAGGGGTTTGCAGCATCTGATAAACACTGGTGTCGTCCGGTGTTTGCAGCGTATCCCATTGAGAACTCGAACAAGCGCCAAGCAAAGCGCTAAAGCCAATGAAGACACTAGCTTTGGCAAGCAAATTTAATTTTTTCATCGTCGTCATATTTATATTCATTGATTCATAACTAAAAATTCAGTCAATAAGCGGCTGACTGTGCCCGGCTTCTCAAGCAATATATTATGTGCACTGTCCGTGACAATATATAAAGGTGCAGACAACTCTTTACTTAAGCGCATACCACTATCAAGCGGGAAAATTCTATCATCTTCACCCCAAATAAGTTGAATTGGCGGCAGTTGTTGCTGGGCTTTTTTAACAGCGATCTTACTCACCAGTTCATCACGTGATTCAATCAAGTGATCAAGCATAATCGATTTTTGCTCGGCATTACCGGTGAAATAATGTTCATAAACGCCATCAAAGCTAATTGCTGGAACAAGATCTACATTTAAAAAGCTACTTGCGTTAATTAAACGTTTAAACTCTTTATCATTTCTTGGTACAAAGAGCTCACTTGGTTTTTCAACCCCAAAGCCGGCAAGCATAGTATTTAAGTCTTGCGCATCAAAACTGCCACCTGGGCTTGAGATGATAGTTGCAGATTTCACTTTATCTGTTTTTGCCATGAGGCCATAAGTGATAAAGCCGCCATAAGAGTGGCCCACAACATTCACTTTTTGGTTCGGCGCTGCCAATTCTAAAAATTGCGTCATAGCAAGAATTTGACTATCTAAATTAGCCGGCAAATTACTTGTCGATTGACCATACCAAAGAATATCAGGCACCAATACATGATAGTTTTGAGCAAGGACATGCATGGCATTTTGCCAGTTAGAAATCGCATCCCCTCCTACTCCATGAAGCAATAGCACGATAGGTTTATCTTGCTTTTGGTTATCCCAAAAATGAATCACGCTTGAGCCGTCGGTAAAGGCTATTTTGCGCTCAACAAAACCATCTGCTTGGGCTTTATATTCGAGTCGCTCAGCATAAAGATTTGTGGTTGAAGAGCAGCCGCTAATAATAAGCGCCATCAAAGCCAGAAATATCTTTTTCATCAAAATGCCTCATTTACATTAAAATAAACCGTTGAATCATGCTCGCCTATCGCATAATCAAGACGAAGGTTTACCCTATCTTTAATCCGAAAACGATAGCCAACCCCATAACTCATTAAAAAGTCATCGCCTAAATCATGCAATTTATTACCAAGTGTAGAAGTGCCCACCCAAGTGACCATTCCATGACGATCTTTAATCGGTAAGCGATATTCGATTTGCGAGTAACCCACTTGGCGATCACGATAACGACCTTCTAAATAACCACGTAAATTTGAGCCGCCACCGACCAGTGGCATATAGGTCCAAGGCACATCCCCACCGGTAAAACTGCCTTTAACTTGCCATGCTATCAAACCTGGCATTGGGCTTAAATCAACGTAATTTGCAAGATTGAATTTATACGTCGAAAAGTCATGATCGGCAATGGCTTCAATGTAGCGCGCGTAATCAAGCTGCATCAACCAACCTTCGGATGCATTAAGCAAAAAGTCACGTGAGTCATAGGTCAAGTTAAGCAAAAAACCTGCTTCTTGGTTGCCAGTTAAATCATCCGCTGCAGGGTTACCATCTTCTTCCGGCTCTGGATTGTGCACACGGGTATTTTTATAATCAAAACCTGTTGCAAAATAAAGATTTGGACGAATTCTAAAATAATATTTAGGCGTGACCTGTAAAACTTTACGGGTGTAGTCCACTTCATTTTGATTGCGCTGACCGGCATCATAGCCCACACCATAATAAATGTCTGGGCTGTTGGACAACTCACCTGTAAATTCAAATCTATGTAAACCACCATGCAGTAAAGTCGTACTATTGACGGTTATTCCTGCAGAAAGGTTTGAAGATAAGAAAGCATTAATCGTAATATTTGAAGGTTGGTGATCTGTGCCTTTCTCATCACCAATTTGATATAGGCCGACAGCAGATAAACCAAGCCCTACTTCCATCTCTGGGGTATAAAAAGGCCCTGGCAGGACAGAAAAATCTATGTCTTTACTGCTGTCATAGGTATCTGATGCGCCCATGTCGGCTAAAAACTTTTCGACAAATCCTTGCGGCGCATTTGGATCTTTGACCGTATCTTCAAATAAAGGCGTGACCGCAAACGAATTCACGCTGATCACAGATAAAATTGAGAATAGACTTAAAAGTAGAGCTTTTTTCATTAATAACGATACTCAAGGGCCGCGAAATAACTGTCACGATCACCAAATCCGAATTCAGTAATAATCCCCCAGCTACGATTGATCACATAGTTTGCACCAAGGGTTGTGTTCCACTCTGAATCTAGCTCTTGCTTGACTTTAAAGCGTCCATCAGGTGATATTTCATGAACGGCATTACCAATGGGACCACTCAAGATATCTGAGAGATTACCTGCCATTTCTTGCTGCACACCTTGATACATGCCGCCAACCCAAACACGTAGCTCATGGCCACCAGGATTAAAGCGATAACCGACACGTGGCGAGAACACGAGCGAGTCAATTTGACCACTTAAGATATCCAGCTCTGTGCGTGAGAAGTTAAGATCCATGATGGTAAACCAATTGCCCACCCCGCCCGCAAGCGTCATCCCAACACCATAGGTAAAGCCTTCGTAATCAAGCTTAAATGTGCCAACGCGACGTGATTCACCGTTACCAGCAGCGCCACATAAATCTTTATCATTTAAGATACCAGCTAAAATATTATCCGCTGGTGAATCAGGACGTAATGAGAAGCCAGGGCGATCAGAGCGGCAGGTAATCGGCGCTTCGCTATCCCCTTCGGTATAACCAATAAGACCATAAAAGTTCAAGAATGGCAGCACCCACATATCGGCGCGTAATGTAACGTTATCAGCAGTTTGATCAGCATCAGAGATATCTAAAAAATCATCAAACAAAGGGCCACTGATATCTGATAAGTCATCGAGATCCTCACCTAAGGCTCCGCCTAGTGCTTGGCCACTTAAATCAATGCTTTTAATATGAAGCGGTTGATCCATATTCATATAACTTAATGAAAAGCCGTATGCTTTAGGTAATTCATAGCCACGAGCACGTGCTTCTGGCCCCCAGATTGGGAACATGCGGTCATTTTCTGGATCATGTAATGGCTGGCTTAAACTAGCACTAGGCTCTTGTATTGATGATGGGCTTGTATTGGTCTCTTCAGCACTCACCCCCCAGCTTGCTAATAGCACAGGCATAAGAGTTGAAACACTTAATAGCTTTTTCATGATTGTCACTATTCCTATCAGCAAGGCCATCTGCCTTACTTAAAATTAATTGAATTCATCCATTGAGCCGGCAATCATAAGTCTTTTCATTAAGTTATATAGTCAATAACTTAGGTGCCACACTGCTCGCAAATATTAGCCGCGCATTATCTCACAAATTAAGCATTTGTGAATTAGATCAAGTGACCATATTTAATGTATGGAAAAAATTATCAATAAAAAAATGCGATTTGTTAAAGATTAACAACAAGTTATAAAGTATATAATATATTTATATAAAAGAGAAAAAGATAAGCTTTTGATGAGTAAGGATGATTAAAATCCACCGACTCTAGCGCTTGAAAGCAAGACTATCGTTTGAATAAAAGCAAAAACCCCAACACCAGAATAAACTTGATGTTGGGGTCTTAATATGGCACGCCCTGCAGGATTCGAACCTGCGGCCACATGCTTAGAAGGCACGTGCTCTATCCAACTGAGCTAAGGGCGCTTTGTGGGGGTGATTATACGAGTTTGATCTCTAAGGTCAATTATTTTCTATATAAAGCCTGTTAACTGCTTAAAAAAAATCCAACATTTTCAGCTTGATAAAAATACAAGTCGACTGCAAACGTTTGCTTCTAGCTATTTAAGATTTTTTTTGCGACAATAAGCGCGTTTTTTGACTCTGCTATTATTCAAGGAAAATCATGACAGCGCAAAATATAGACGGCAAATTGATTGCTCAAACTGTTCGCCAAGAAGTAAAACAAAAAGTCCAAGACCGTGTAGCCGCAGGGCTTAGAGCGCCAGGTTTGGCAGTCGTTTTAGTCGGTCAAGATCCTGCGTCTCAGGTGTATGTAGGAAGCAAGCGCCGTGCATGTGAAGAAGTCGGTTTTGTGTCTAAATCTTTTGATCTTGCAGATACTTCAACTGAAACAGAGATTCTAGAGCTAATTGATTCGCTTAACCAAGATCCGACCATTGATGGCATTTTGGTTCAGTTGCCTTTACCTGAAGGCGTTGACAGTACAAAAGTTTTAGAGCGCATCTCACCAGATAAAGACGTAGATGGCTTCCACCCTTATAACGTAGGCCGCCTATGTCAGCGTATTCCGCAACTTCGTTCATGTACACCAAAAGGTATTATGACACTGCTGGAACGCACTCAAATTACCACTCATGGCAAACATGCGGTTGTTGTCGGCGCATCCAATATCGTCGGCCGTCCAATGTCGCTTGAGTTATTGCTCGCTGGTTGTACAACCACAGTCTGCCACAGATTCACACATGATTTAGAACACTTTGTTAAACAAGCAGACATTCTTGTTGTCGCTGTCGGTCGTCCAAACTTTATTCCCGGCGCGTGGATAAAAGAAGGCGCGGTTGTGATCGATGTTGGGATTAACCGTTTAGACGATGGCCGTTTAGTTGGTGATGTGGAATATGATATTGCCAAAGAAAAAGCCAGCCATATCACGCCAGTGCCTGGTGGGGTTGGTCCAATGACAGTTGCAAGCCTTATCGAGAATACCTTAATAGCTTGTGAGATGTTCCATAGTTAATTTACCATAACGAGTGACTTGCTTCAGAGTTAGTCACTTGTATGTAAGCTAGAGACTAAAATGCCCCAGTCATGAGTATATTCTTGACTGGGGCATTGTTTTTAGCGCGCTTACTAAAGAAAGCTTATTGCATAATACGATCAGCAAGAATACTTACTGAGAGCGCAAAATAATGCGAACGGTTCCACTTCATTAAGACTTGATAGTTGTTATAGATTAAATACGCGCGACCATTTTCATCGTCTGGTTCAATCAGCCATGCATCGATATCAACATTCGTTGGCAGCGCAGTACCGTTTAAGTTGGTCACGCCAAGCGCTGCCCACTCACTTAGTTTTTTGGCTTTTTCTTGCTCACGACCAACCACAGCTTCGCCCAATCCTTTTGGTGCTTTCACTTGACGGCCCCAAGTATAGCCATCTTGCCAACCGGATTCTTTCAAATAATTCGCTGTTGATGCAAAGACATCCGCCGTATTCAACCAAATATCTTTTTTGCCATCGCCATTACCATCTTGAGCAAACTTTAAGAATGAGCTTGGCATAAACTGGCATTGCCCCATCGCTCCGGCCCAAGAGCCTTTCATACGCTCAATACTGATATGGCCTTCATCTAAAATTTGTAGCGCTTCCATGACTTCGTTGCGAAAAAATTCTTCACGACGGCCATCATAGGCAAGCGTCGTCAATGCATCGATAACCGAATAATTGCCTTGGATTTTACCAAAGCTGCTTTCAACGCCCCACAGCGCAACTATGTATTGTGGCGCAACCCCATACTCATCACTAATACGTTTCAAAGTCGGGTAGTTTTCTTGATATTTACGTTTTGCAATCGCCACTTTCCAATCCGGCACAGCTTTTGGTAAATATTCATCTAAGGTTTGACGCTTTTCTGGCTGATTTTTATCTGCCGTGACTGCGCGTGGCTTAAAGGTCACATTTGCAAATGCCTTATCGATAATAGGTTGTGAAATTCCCTTTTGAGCCGCTTCTTGTTTTAACTCTTTGACATAGTCATTAAATGGCACTTTTGTTTCTGCTAATGCACTTGCTGACATGCCTAACGCTAAAGTCAAAGAAAGCAACTTGATTCCTAACTTCATATTCAGTCCTTTAATTTAGATTGTTTGTATTCTTCGAGTAAGTTTACAGGTGGTGGTGGCAGCTGTAAAAAATAGCCTTCTTGTTTAATTGAATCGATCACCTTTTGTTTATCCGCAAGCGCCAAATTATGTTTATCTAATTTGATTACCATCACCAGTTCAGGAGCACCAAAAATCTCTCTTAATTGGTCTGGAACTTCTGAAAAATCATCCTTACGTGGAAGATAAAGGTAAGCGCCTTCTTTTTTACGGCTTTTATAAATCGAGCAAAGCATAAGTATCCCTTTGAAATAAGCTTATCGGCTATATTTATCAATTCAAATAAAACAGGTAGAATGAGGTTAGATGGCAAGGTTTTTCAAGCTAAGTGTGTAAAAACAACGAAAATTTGACAAATAAAAACTGAAACCTCAAGCTTTGGTATATATTATACCGAATCTGAAACGATTATACCTAACAGCTTTGATATTTTGGAATAAACTTGCTTTAATATTGAATAATTTAATGGATTTAAGAGATTGCATTCATGACTCAATCACATGTACAACCTAGCGCTTCAAGCAAAGTTGATCTCAAAGGGAGCAATTTTTCTCTTTCTGTTCTCCATCTTGGCAGCTCCAGCGTAGAAGAGTGCGTATCCTTTTTAAAGGGAAAAGTCGACGCTTCCCCTAACCTATTTCGCTCAGCGCCTGTTGTCATTAATATTGAAAAGTCAGATCCAGCGTTGATTGATTTTGAAATGTTAAATCAGGGTATACGTGAAGCTGGGATGTTTCCTGTGGGCGTAAGTGGTTGCGAGCGCGATGAAAATTTATATCAAAAAATTCGCGAGTCTGGCTTAGCCATCATGTATCAAAGTAAGCTCAAAGCAAAACCTAAAGCTGTACCTAGCGACGCTGCGCCTCAAGACACATCTGCTACGCTAGAAGCAGAATCTGAAATCACTTCCCAAGATGTTGAAGCATTTAATAATAAACCGGCTCGAATTATCAAGCACCCTGTTCGCTCTGGTCAACAAGTGTATGCTAAAGGTTGTGATTTAATCGTGCTTAACCATGTGAGTGAAGGCGCTGAAGTGATGGCCGATGGAAGCATTCAAATTCATGGTTGTTGCCGTGGACGTGTCATTGCTGGTGCGAAAGGTCAAACCGATGCTAGCGTTATTTTTCATGATCAACGCTCAGAATTAGTTTCTATCGCTGGCCAATATTTGCTAAGTGATCAGATAGATAATGAATTTAAGCAGAAAAAAGTTATACTAACTTTAATAGATAATAAATTAACTTTTGAAACGCTCACCATTTAAAATACATAAGGAATATACATAATGGCACGTATAATTGTCGTCACTTCAGGAAAAGGTGGCGTTGGCAAAACAACATCGAGTGCAGCAATTGCCTCTGGGCTTGCTTTAAGTGGTAAAAAAACTGCCGTCATCGATTTTGATATAGGTTTACGTAACCTTGACTTAGTGATGGGTTGTGAGCGTCGCGTTGTTTATGATTTTGTCAATGTGATTAATGGTGAAGCGACTCTCAATCAAGCATTAATTAAAGATAAGCGAACGGATAACCTATTCGTTATGCCAGCTTCGCAAACGCGCGATAAAGATGCGCTGACCCATGAAGGCGTTAAGAAAGTTTTATCTGATCTTGATGAGATGGGATTTGACTTTGTTATCTGTGATTCGCCTGCTGGTATTGAACATGGCGCACTCATGGCGCTTTATTTTGCAGATGAAGCAATTATCACAACCAACCCAGAAGTATCGTCTGTTCGTGATTCAGATCGCATTTTAGGTATTTTAGATTCAAAGTCTCAACGCGCTGAAGAAGGCAAGCCACCGGTTAAACAACACTTATTATTAACACGTTACAACCCTTCCCGCGTAAATACTGGGGATATGCTAAGTGTTGAAGACGTTGAAGAAATCCTACATATCCCACTTCTTGGTGTGATCCCTGAAAGCCAGTCAGTTCTCAATGCATCAAACAAAGGTGTACCCGTTATCTTTGAAAAAGAATCAGATGCAGGCTTGGCTTATCAAGACACAGTCGATAGACTGTTAGGAGAAGAAAAAGAATTTCGCTTCTTGACGGAAGAGAAAAAAGGCTTATTCAAACGAATCTTTGGGGGTTAATGCATGTCGATTATTGAGTTCTTTCGCCCTAAAAAGAATAATGGCACAGCTAACTTAGCCAAAGAGCGATTGCAAATTATTGTGGCACAACGTCGCAATCATGGTTCCAGTACACCTTCTTATCTTCCTCAACTACAAGAGGAGATTCTACAGGTAATACGTAAATATGTTGCGATTGACCCGGCTATGGTGAATATTACGTTGGATCAAACAGAAGAAGATCTTTCTGTTCTTGAATTAAATGTCCAACTACCTGATGAAGAGAGTTAAGCTTTAATAGCTAAACTTTTCACAAATAAAAAAGACAGCGAGAAAGCATAACTATATGTTTCCTCGCTGTCTTTTTTGTCTTCTGCGTTAGCAAATAAATTTATGCTTCTAGTTTTGCAAGTAACTCCGCGCCAAATAATCCATAGCGCCAATCTTGCATTACATCCGGTAATGAGCCTTCTTTATGACGTTTCCAAACCCAAGAAATCAGCTGATTAATTTGCTTTTTTGAGGCTAGAAACTCTGGCGCAAGTCCAGTTTCTTTGCTCACACTCGTGACTTTATCTTTCAGTTTTTTAAACACTTGCTTATATTCAGGCATATCCACCAAGCGCGTCACAGGATCAAGGGTCTCACGACTGGCGGTGTCAACGCCCTGCTTGACCAAGCGGATCAAGGTGTCACCATGTCGACGAACAACGTGTGGGTTGACCTCTAGTGATTTAAGCTGTTGTAGATTTTGTGGCAAGTGAATGCAAACTTCGAGCATTTCTGCTTCTTTTAACACAAAATTTAATGCCAGATTACGTTTCACCGCTTCCTGATAACGCCATGCAACAACATCTTTTGCGACACATAATCCCACATTATCTAACTGAGAGACGCCTTTCATTTGACGATAAAGTTTATCTATGTTGATATCTTTAATTCGCTTTGTTTGCAATAGCTTAGATTCTTGATCAACCGCTTCGAGCCAGTTCGCATCCGTCACTAATATCTCGAGTTTTTGATACAAAGGCCATAAGTAGTAAACATCTGCCGCAGCGTAATCAAGTTGCTTAGGACTTAATGGACGCGCGCACCAATCGGTACGTGACTCGCTCTTATCAAGTTCGACTTCAAGATATTCATTCACTAATGCAGCAAATCCTGTCGATAAACCATGGCCTAAAAATGCGGCCATCAACTGAGTATCTCGCATAGGTGTTGGCAAGCAGCCAAAGCTATTTTGAAAGACCTCTAAATCTTCGCCGCAAGCATGCAAGACTTTCATCACGCTTTGATTTATCAATAAGGCTTGAAATGCTGACATATCTTGTATTTCAAGTGGATCAATCAAAGACAAGGTTTGCCCATCATAAAGCTGAATCAAACCTAAATTTGGATAAAAAGTCCGAGTGCGAACAAATTCAGTATCTAACATCACAATATCTGATTGCTGTGCTTGCTCGCAAACTTGGTTTAATGCAGCTGTGGTAGTAATAATTTGGAAATTCACAAGAATCCTTTTTAATTAAGCATCATTTGCTTGTTAGCTTGTTTTTTCTCTTAGTTCACGACGCAAGATTTTGCCAACATTAGATTTAGGCAGTTCATCATAAAACTCAACAACACGTGGGATCTTATAGCCGGTCAAATGTTCACGGCAATGCTTGATAAGCTCTTCTTTCGTTAAGCTCTCATCTTGCTTGACCACACACACTTTAACTATCTCACCAGAAACAGGATGGGGTTGACCAATCGCCGCAACTTCTAACACGCTAGGATGCATTGCGACCACATCTTCAATCTCATTTGGATAAACATTAAAGCCTGAAACTAAAATCATATCCTTTTTGCGATCAACGATATGCAAATAACCTTCATCATCAAATTTAACAATATCACCCGTTGAAAGCCAGCCATCTTCCGTTAAGATTTCTTTGGTTGCTTCTGGTCGTTGCCAGTAACCAGCCATCACTTGCGGACCGCGCACTTGCAACTCACCAGTGCCACCTTCTTCTGTCACTTCATTGCCTTCATCATCAACTAAGCGAATATCGGTCGATGGAACCGGCACCCCAATCGAGCCATTATAAGCCGTTAAATTATGCGGATAAGCGGCAACTAACGGTGAGCACTCTGTAAGACCATAGCCTTCCAACAGGTATTTGCCAGTGATTTTTTGCCATTTTTCAGCCACTGCGCGTTGAATCGCCATCCCGCCGCCCACTGAAAGACGCAATTGACTAAAGTCTATTTCTTTAAAGTCTTCGTTATTAACCAGCGCATTGAATAAGGTATTCACGCCTGTAATCGCAGTGAAAGGATATTTTTGGAGCTCTTTGACAAAACCATCAATATCTCTAGGGTTGGTGATCATTAAGTTACAACCGCCAATCTCAAGAATTAACAAGCAGTTCACGGTTAATGCAAACACATGATATAACGGCAGCGCAGTAACCATGACCTCTCGCCCAGGGGAGAGTACAGGCCCGTAAGCAGCTTTAGCTTGCAATACATTGGCAACCATATTTCTATGTGTCAGCACAGCGCCTTTCGCGACACCTGTTGTGCCACCTGTATATTGCAAAAATGCGACGTCATTTGGCTCAACCGGGAGTTTGACATATTGCAAACGTCGGCCTTTACGCAACGCCTTGCGAAACGAAACTGCACCAGGCAAGTTATATTTAGGCACCATACGTTTTAAATATTTCACCACAAAGTCAATCATCTTCCCCTTAACTTTGGGCAACATTTGACCAAGACTGGTAAGAACAACATGTTCCACATTCGTTTTCGCTACCACTTTTTCAAGCGTATGCGCAAAGTTTGAGACGATCACAATCGCACGAACATCGGCATCATTTAGCTGATGTTCAAGCTCACGCGGGGTATAAAGAGGATTGACATTTACAGCAACCATACCTGCTCGCAAAATACCAAATAAAGCAATTGGATACTGCAGAACATTTGGCATCATCAATGCGACACGATCGCCTTTTTGCAGTTTAAGATCATTTTGTAAATACGCGGCAAAGGCGCGACTGCGCTCTTCTAATTTACGAAATGTCATCACTGAGCCCATATTCAAAAATGCAGGCTGATCAGCATATTTCAATACAGCTTGTTCAAAGAGATCGACAAGAGATGAGTATTCATCTGGGTTGATAGTATGTGGGACATCGCTTGGGTAAGCATTCAGCCAGTTTTTTTGCAAAATTTTATCCTTTATATTCTTTTTATTATGCAGATCTGTGTTTGTTGACGCGCGCGCATGAGAGAAAATTAGCCGATCATGCTTGAATTTGTCGCGATATAGTTAAGATAATTACAGATACACAACTTGAAACTTGCATAGCATAGCCTAAAGCGCAGATTTTTCAAAAATAAACTCAACGAAAAGCTCTGCAACTTGTACGGGACTCTCTAAATGACAATGGTGCCCACCTTTCACATAAGTATAGTGTGCGTCTTGCAGTTGATGATAAGCCATCAAAAAGCTTTGTGCCTTGTCTTGTGCAAAAAAGCCCGTTTCACCTAAAATAATCAAGCATGGGCAAGTGATCTGCGACACCATGCTGATTGCTTGGTCTTGTGTCATCCGATACAAAGAGTCAGATTTTAATTTTGGATCGTAGCGCCATTGCCACAGATTAGTGGCTTGATTAAAAACCAAACCACGTCTAACGATTGGCTCAATGAGTTCAACAGACAGTAAGTTATGCATACTACGATGTGATAACCCCTGTTCAAAACTGGTATAGCCTTTTGGTGTTTTTTTATGTAGCGCCCTATCTATTGAGGCTAAGCCCATACGCAAGCGTTGAGCGCTTTTATCTGCGGTTTCATGTAAAGGTAAACACCCTTCGATTAAAACCAACTGTGCTACTTTTTCAGGATATGCACTGGCATAAGCAGCACTGATTAAACTCCCCAATGAATGTCCAACCAGAACCAAACGCTCAAACTCAAGCTTTTTAATCAATTGATCTAAATCGATCAAGTTTTCATGAAAAGCATAGAAATTATCAACTGATTTATGTGCTGACAAGCCATGTCCGGCTAAATCAAGGCTAAGCAAATAACAACTCTTTGCTTGGTTTGCTGTTAAATTATTGCCAATCTGTGCAATCAGCGAATCAAAGCTTGCTGCGTTGTCTAACCAGCCATGTAAAAACAAGACACAAGTCTTATCAGTTGCTGGTTGACCTAGGCATTTCCCATGCAGGCGGATGTGGGGTAAATCAAATTGAACTTCTTCTGCCCACATTTAACGAAGCACTTCATAAGAATCAATACGTTGCGGCCCATAAAAACCTGAACAGAAACGTGAGTTAAAACCGCGATGGCGTCTATGGTGATACCCGCCATAACATAAGCTAAACTGAGGATTGACTACATTGACTTGTGATTTTTGCCAAACGCGCATGCTTTCAACTCGCATCACAGGATAAGAATAATCAAATTCACCAATTTTTGCTTGCTCACTCGCCTCAGTCACACCTAAAAAAGTGACATATGTGTTTGGTTTTATATTTAAGGGATCAACAAAACCATCGACATAGGCAATAAAGCGCCCCTGCGGTTTAACCGATAAATTAGGCTTACCTGCTGAATCAACTGGGATATTTGCCACTTCTATTCTGGTTTTATCTTGCTTATTCTCAACTTTTGCGACCACTCCCGCCATACGAACCTCAAGTTTTTGCGCAGGATCAGATGCTTTCCAAAGTTGATAGTCTGTTACAAGCGTCGCCGAATCCGACTCCAAATTTTTAGGAATCGAACTACACGCACTAAGCAACAACAAACTAATCAATGAAAGATATATCTTCATAGGTATCCTTTTATTTGCCTTATGACGAATCAATTAAGGTATCAGAGATACGTACACACTGACTGCAACCTTTATCCTTTAGACGATAAGATTAAAAGTAAGTGCATTTATTAAGGCGTATTTTACACTATTTTACGTATTTAAATCACAAAAAAGCCTAACTAAGTTGATTAGCTAGGCTTTAAATTTAAGAGGAATGTTGCTTTTCATATTTAACAGAAGATATGTATCACATTACACATCTTGGCGGTTTAAGACAGACAAAACAAGATGTGACGGTTCTGATTCTGACTGAGGTTTACTCATATCAATTGAAATATTGATACTGTCTGCCGTATTAGAGTCTGATAATGCATCTGGGTCTAAACTGACTTGCTTATTGTTAAATGCGACTTTGGAGTTTGCATCATTCGACGACACTAGCGTCCATGTTGAATTTGGCACAATAAAATTATCAGTTGAGACTGAATCTTGGGTCAGGACAATGCCTTTTGCCGAATAAGATTCAGCAGAAGAAACATCCGTTAGCGTATACCCAAAACCTGTGCTTGAACGAACTGTGGTTTGCGTATTTTTATAAGGAGTCGTTAAATCTGCACTCCAAACTAAGCCATTTAAAGCGACTTTATTTGACATTGAAATTTGCGCATATGATTGCGCTGCGAATAAAAAAGTAAATACTAAAGCACTAGTTTTAAAAATTTTCATCTTTCTCTCCATAGATTAAAACCCTAGACTTTATTTATCTTTTTATTCGTTGCTGATATAAAACATGAACAGAATAATTCTAAAGCCTTAAAACCGAACAGACGATGAGTTGTCATCTCAGCCCATGCCTAAATAATAGACAATGATTTTTGTGATGTCAATCACACAAAACACAAATCTTCAAGGCAAAAACGTGAGCAAAATCTCGTAAAAACATTACATAATCATTTTTTTTGCGATTAAATTCATTGTTTTACGCTAATTTTCATCATTTCATATGAAATTAAATAAAAATATAACTCATTGAAAATTAAAATCTAATTTTTAGATATAAAACTAATGAAAAAGGAATATAGGAATATAGGAATATAGGAATAAAATGTAGTGAATTTTCGAAAAGTAGGGTTGTAGATTTAAAGCAAGCTAATATAACTCTTTTTGATAGGTATATTTTATTTCACAATTGATTGATTTATTTGTTATTTCTAGCATAGATCTCATTATTATTAATTTTTGAGACATAAATCAAGAGCATAGATTTTGTATAAGATCTCATTTTTATTATATCTCGCTAACTTCATCACGATTTTGAATAAATTAACCAAGATTAATTTTATTTAAATGCTCATTTCATACAATAATTATTTTAGCGCAGATGAATAGCATTATTTAAAAATCAGTAACCCGCTGAAATGGAGGCGATGATGGAAGCAACAACTTATATGGACAAAACATACACAGGCCGTATTGGCTACACACTCGCAATCCTTGGCACCGCATTAATCTTGCTTTGGCTTGGTGTGTTTAAGTTTACCCCAACAGAGGCCGCTGTCATTGAAGGGCTTGTAAAAAATCACCCATTAATGGGCTGGATGTATGATGTAATGAGCCTACAAATGGTATCTAACCTCATAGGTAGCGCTGAGATAGTTGTCGGGTTAGGCTTTATTGTCGCATTATTTAATCCAAAAATTGGGTTTTATGCGGGTCTTGCTGGGGTAGCTATTTTTGTTACCACATTAAGCTTCTTATTCACAACACCAGGTCTTTTTAAAGTCACCGATGGCATTCCTATCACAGAATTTTTTATGGTAAAAGATGTGATGTATCTTGCTGCGTCTATTATGTTAATCGAGCGCAGTAAATACCGTTATTAATTTATTCATTACATCAATAAGGCGCCTTCATTATATAGGCGCCCTTTTTTATTCACAAATATAATTAAGCCGTCTCTTGATGCTTATTTCTTAATTTCCATTGAAATATTGGCCACTTATTTTTTTTACCAAACTCTCGCAACTTAGGGCATGGATTGACTAAGTGTGCGTGATCGGCAAACTCGCATAATGGCAAATCATTAATTGAGTCTGTATAGAAATAAAGTTTACTTGATTGCAAGTCTTTTGCTTTTAGCCAAGATTTAATGCGTTTTACCTTCCCTTCTTGAAAGCTTGGCGTGCCATATATCTGGCTTGTATATTTATTATCCTTAATCACCAAATCAATGCCTATTGCATTTTTGATCCCCAGCTTCTTAGCTACAGCTTTAACGATAAAGCTCACTGAAGCTGAAATGATCACGCAAGGAATCTGATTTGCTTGAAGGCTTTCAATCAGTTGTTTAGCTTCTGGATAAATCTTTTCTTGAATATACAGTTCCACACACTCATCTACGAGTTGCTCAATAGTATCAAGAGGCAGATCCGCCAGTGGTGCCATTGCAAAATCTAGATAAGACTGCATGTCGAGCTCACCGGTGGCATAAATTTTCATTAGGGCTTTATCTTTCTCGATAAAATCCTCATCTTTAGCGATGCCCTTTTCAACCAAGAAACGATTCCATATCATTCCACAATCGCCTGCTACTAAGGTCTCGTCTAAATCAAATACATAAATAGCTGATGTCATTATATCTTCTGCTCCATAGTTTTCCTGATGCAGTATAAGGAATAAAAATGACAATTCGAAGACAAGCATTCAAGCAAGTCTTGTTCGCAAAGTTCATATAAGCCGCTTTATGACAGTTTCAAATTAAGATAATTTTATTAGCAATGTCACCCACTTAGTAACTTGTGCTATGCTCTAAGTTAACCATTAGGCTTCTTTTATAGTGAGTAATTAGCATGATGCACAGCACTCAAAATATGAATACAAAGGCACAAATAACCACGCCTAAAGTTCAAGAAAGCAATCACTTGTCCGAAGATAACACGGCGATTGCTTGTGATTTACAGGCTGTGTTATTAAGACAAAAAAAATTCTCAAAAAGTGAAGGCATTGAACCACTTAAGGTTCGTCAATTTCATTTAGATAATTTAAAACGAATGTTAATTGAAAACCAGGAAGCCTTGATTGAAGCAATAAGTAAAGATTATGGTCATCGCTCATACCATGAGACTTTAATTGCAGAAGTCTTAACTGTGATTAGTGATATTTCACGCACACGTAAACAGCTTAAACGATGGCTAAAAACTCAAAAGCGTCATGTTGATTTTAGTATGTACCCAGGTGCAAAGAATATGGTCATTCCTCAACCTTTAGGTGTGATAGGTTTAATTATCCCTTGGAATTTCCCGCTTAATTTAACCTTCTCAGGGCTTATTGCGGCTTTTGCTGCAGGCAACCGCGCTATGGTTAAACTTTCTGAGAACTCGCAACATTTTGCTGATTTATTAATAAAAATTAGCCCGAATTACTTTGTGAAAGAAAAGCTCTCCTTTTTCAAAGAAACCGGTAAAACAGGGATAGAATTCTCCAAGCTGCCTTTCGATCATTTAATGTTCACAGGATCAAGCGATACTGGACGTAAAGTCATGGCAGCGGCGGCGCAAAACCTCACCCCTGTCACTCTAGAGTTAGGCGGCAAATCTCCTGCCGTGATCGCACCTGACTATCCAATGAAAAAAGCTGTTGAGCGTTTATTATTTGTTAAGCAGTTTAATGCGGGGCAAATTTGTACTTGCGTTGATTATGTATTTGTTCATCAATCACAACTTTCTAGTTTTGTTGATTTAGCCAAAGAATGGGTAGACAAACACGTTCCAGATATCCATAGCCCAGATTACACCTCAATTATTGATGATAAATCTTTTGCACGTTTGCAATATACCCTTGAGGATGCCCAATCTAAGGGGGCGCATATTGTTGCGCTTAATAAGCAAGAAGCCGATCCGAAGACACGTAAGTTTCCTTTATATTTAATATGCGATAGCACCACAGAAATGCTGATTGAATCTCGCGAAACCTTTGGCCCATTGCTGATGGTGAAAACATATCAAAACCCTGAAGATGTCACACATTATATTGCTGACAAGCCCAGACCTTTAGCTTTTTATCCATTTAGCTATGATCAGGATTTACTCGATTATTACTTAGAACATGTCATGTCTGGTGGGGTTTCAATAAATGATGCACTCTTTCATGTGGCGCAACATGATTTACCTTTTGGTGGCGTAGGCGCTAGTGGGATGGGACATTATCATGGGTATGAAGGTTTCTTAACCTTCTCAAAACTACGCCCTGTCTTTCATCAATCGCGTTTTTCTGCAATGAAGTGGCTCGCGCCTCCTTACACCACTAGAATTGATAAGATGTTGAATATTATATTAAAGATGAAGAAGAAAGATTAGTCATAGCGCAATGCAATTGACAACTGCGCTGCGCTATATTAGATAGAGAGGTGCAACTTAGTCTTTAAAGTTGATTTCTTTATTCTCTAAACTCACTTCAACTGGCTTATTTATCAGATTAATTAATAAGATCGAGCGTTTTTCACCATCTGATTCTTGGTAAATCGCTTCGAAATCTTTAAACTGACCTTGTGTAATCATCACCTTATCACCTTTTTGCGGCACACTAGAATGCACGCGCTCCGCTTGCTCAGCATCAATAGTTTTTAAATGAGTGATTACAGTTTCAGGCACCACAGCAGGTTGCGCCCCAAAAGCAATAAAGTTGGAAATACCACGGGTTGAACGCACGCTGACAAAGCTCACTTCTTGCGGGTCAAAACTTACAAAAATATACGAAGGAAACAAAGGCTCATCGACAAGCTTTTTAGTATTACGGACAATTTTTTCAACCTGAATTTGTGGATAAAAACATTCAACACCTTGGTTTTCAAGGTGCATTTTCGCTTTCGCTTGCCCGCCACGTTTACAATAGAGCAAATACCAGTGTTTCATTTCTTTTCCCTCTCAACTCATTAGCTGCTCACGATACTTAAATGCAAACTTTTATCAAGTTTAATTGGTTTGATTGAAGATGTTTTAATCAGCTTATAATGTTCAAAAGTTAAATTGTTTCAAAATTGTCATACTGTGATATACTTCGCATCCCTTTAAATACAAGCATTTATTTCTAAATGTAACCAAGCATTAACACCTACCAAAAAGTAGAATTTACAACTACAAAAATCAACTATTGCAGTTTATTCCAATAATATGTATAAATAGCTAGGCATTAGATTCTATAATAAATAGCATTAGTATTTTTCATCTCTGATCTTCTCGTTGAAATGAACCTCAATTAATCAATATTTAGTGTAAATATTCATTTTTTTAGATAGATTCACCTGTTGCATGATGCATTAAAGGAAGAGAAAGGAAAATCATAGAGAAACGTACCTATGCAAAAACCTTGGATATGTAAACATGACAACACAAGTACAATCTGTCTCAAAGACTAAGTCATTCGCGACTGTGTCTTTGATTGAGCTTTGGGAGCGTTTCGGCTATTACGGCATGCAAGCGCTGATTATCTACTTCATGATCCAGCGTCTTGGATTTGAAGATTCACGTGCAAACCTTGTTTGGGGTGCATGTGCAGCGTTAATTTATGTTTCACCTGCTATTGGTGGTTGGATCGGGGACAAGGTTCTCGGCACTAAACGTACCATGCTCATCGGTGCGGGTATCCTTTCACTTGGCTACGCCTTGATGACAGTTCCGACTGAAAACACTTGGTTCTTATTTGCTGCGCTTGGCGTTATCGTTGTCGGTAACGGTATGTTTAAGCCAAATGCTGGTAACCTAGTTCGTAAAATCTACGAAGGTGACGATTCTAAACTAGACAGCGCATTTACCATCTATTACATGGCAGTAAACGTTGGTTCTACTTTCTCTATGCTACTAACGCCTTGGATCAAAGACTATGTGAATGCACACTCACAAAATGGTTTTGGTTGGCACGCAGCGTTCGCAGTTTGCTGCCTAGGTCTTATTTTAGGTCTATTTAACTTCTACCTAATGCGCAAAACGCTGACTAAATATGGCTCAGAACCCGATCTACTTCCTGTTAACAAATCAAAACTAATGATGGTACTTGCAGGATCTGTCGTTGCGATTGGTGTTTCAGCACTTATTCTTGAATATCAATGGTTAGCGCGTATCTTTGTTTATGCTGCGGGTATCGTTGTTCTTGGCATCTTCTATCACTTGATTCGTAAGAGTGAAAAGCATGAGCGTTCAGGTCTGATTGCGGCATTGATCCTTATCGTTCAAACTGTTTTCTTCTTCATCTTCTATCAACAAATGTCAACATCTCTGGCTCTCTTTGCGCTACGTAACGTTGATTTAGACTTCACCATTATGGGTGCGCACATTCTGACTTGGTCACCCGCTCAGTTCCAAGCATTAAACCCAATTTGGATCATGCTACTTAGCCCTATCTTGGCAGCTTGGTATACAAAAGCTGGCGCAAATGGTAAAGATTTACCAATCGCAGCTAAATTTGCACTTGGTTTTGCAGTGGTTGCTATCGGTTTCTTCATCTATGGTTTTGCCGGTAACTTTGCTGATGAGCGTGGCCTAACAACCTCTTGGGTAATGATTGCAGGTTACGGTGCTTATTCTCTTGGTGAGCTATTAGTAAGTGGCCTTGGTCTTGCGATGATTGCGCGTTATGTGCCTGCGCACATGGGCGGCTTTATGATGGGTGCATACTATGTTGCATCAGGTATCTCTCAATACCTTGGTGGTGTAGTGGCAAACTTTGCAAGTATCCCAGAAGGCATGACTGATCCGCATCAAACGCTTGAAGTCTACACTAGCTTATTTACCAAACTAGGTATTGCAGCTGTAATTTGTACCTTGATTGCCCTAGCAGTGCTTCCTTTGATGCGTAAGCTAGATGCTGCACATAGTAATCACGCGATCGATGAAGAGCTGAAGTTAAAAGAAGCAAACGCTTAATCGCTTCACTTTAAGACTTACATAAATTTAACCGCACTCACCTTTAGATGATGAGTGCGGTTTTTTTATGGGTTCACGCTCGCTTTTTTGCAGATCTATTTCATTGCAGTGCGGATCAGATCTTCGAGTAAATCTATATGCGAAGGCTCTGCATTTAAACATTCGATATATTGAAATGCTTTGCCACCCGCCTCTAAAAACTCATCACGACATTCTTGTGCAATTTCTTCAAGCGTTTCAATACAATCCACAGAAAAAGCTGGTGAGATAACATCCAAACTTGCTACGCCTGATTGGGCAAGCTCTTTAAGCCTTGTTGAGGTATAAGGTTTGAGCCACTCTTCACGGCCAAAGCGTGATTGATATGCCATGCCAATTTGTGATTCGTCCAGATCTAAAGCTTTTGCCAACGCCGCGGTGGTGGCTTCGCATTGCTGCGGATAGACATCCCCTAAGTCAGCATAACGTTGCGGGATCCCGTGATATGAGCAGACGAGATAATCCCCTTTCCCATTTGCTTGCCAATGGTCACGCACTTTTTGCGCAAGCGCTTTGATGTACAATGGATGATCATAATATTGGTGGATAAACTGATAACTTGGCACAGCGCGCGTTTGCATCAAAGCTCGGCTGAGTGCATCACTGGCAGCGCCTGTGGTAGTCCCTGAATTTTGTGGGAATAATGGCAAGACAATTAAATCCGTGCAACCTTGGGCTAAAAGCTCGTTAACGCTGCTAAGCGTGCTAGGGTTACCATATGTCATGCCTAAGGCTACAGGCATATTGACGCGTTCGCTCAGCGCCTTAACTTGGGCTTTTGAATAGACAAGTAACGGTGAACCTTCATCAAACCAAACCGACTGATAAATTTTTGCAACTTTGGGCGCACGAATTGGCAAAATGATGCCTTTAAGTAAAGGTTGCCACCACCAACTTGGTGCATCAACGACACGTTTATCGGATAAGAATTCACTTAAAAAACGTTTAATTGCTTGTGGCTGCGGCGCATCGGCGGTACCTAAGTTTACGAGCAGGATGCCGTGTTTTTTGGTTTGTGTCATTCAGTTTCCTTTCGATTATAAATTTGTTTAACCCCATCCCCGCTTCCTTATGTGACTAGGGCGAAGCATCGAAGTTAACGCAGCTACAGCTTCAAATATGCAGGGTATAAAAAAAGCCCAACTTAGATAAACCAAGCTGAGCTCTAATATAACAAATTGAGGTAAAAGAAAAACGTTATAAAACTTAGGTTTTACCTATTTATTCAATTTATTAAGTATCTTTGATTATGACAATGCTTTTTCGATGTCTGCACTTACTTCTTCAACAGCTTTGGTGCCGTCAAATTTTAGGTAAGTTGTTTTGCCTGCTTGCGCTTCTTTGTTGTAGAAGCTGATAAGTGGCGCTGTTTGCTCATGGTAAACACCAAGACGTGCACGCACTGTTTCTGGTTTGTCATCATCACGAACCACTAGGTCTTCACCTGTGACGTCATCTTTGCCTTCAACCTTAGGTGGGTTGTAAGTGACATGGTAAGTACGACCTGATGCAAGGTGCGCACGACGACCAGCCATACGCTCAACGATCACTTCGTCAGCTACGTCAAATTCGATTACATAATCAACTGCAACGCCCATTTCTTTTAAGCCTTCAGCTTGAGGAATTGTGCGTGGGAAACCGTCTAGTAAAAAGCCTTTTTCACAATCATCTTGTGCAATACGCTCTTTGATTAGGCCAAGGATAATATCATCTGATACAAGTTGACCTGCATCAATCACAGCTTTTGCTTGTTTGCCAAGCTCTGTGCCTGCTTTGATTGCAGCGCGTAGCATATCACCAGTTGAGATTTGTGGGATGCCGAACTTGTCCATGATGAATTGAGCTTGAGTGCCTTTACCAGCGCCCGGAGCACCTAAAAGAATGATGCGCATGTTGCTTCCTCTTAAAATAGTTAAATTATATCTAAACTCATCAATTTAAAAATTTGAAAAGCTTAGGTATAAATTGGGATATATATTGTTTAAAACCTATACTCACAATCATAATTTTTAGTATGAAAGTATAGAAATCTTAATAAAACAAGCCCAGAAGTCTATCACAAACTCTGGGCTTAGGTTAGTTTAAAGCAAAGATCTGCTTATTTTGTTAGCAATTGGTTGATAGCACCAACAAATTGTGTTGGATCTTCCATGCTGCCGCGCTCTGCAAGCATTGCTTGGCCTAGCAAAACTTCAACCCAACGACCAAAAGCTTCTTCGTCGGCTTCATCAGCCATACGTTTCACTAGGTCATGCTCTGGGTTAATTTCAAAGATGTATTTCACTTCAGGAACTTCTTGGCCTGCTGCAGCAAGCAGTTTCGCCATTTGAGTGCCCATTTCATATTCATCTGTGACCACAACTGCAGGGGTTGTTGCCAGTTTGAATGTTGTGCGTACATCTTTAACACGCTCGCCTAAATAGCCTTTCACGCGCTCAACCACAGTCTTGAATTCTTCTTCTTTCTCTTTTTGCTGCTCTTTTTCAGCTTCATCTTCAAATTTAGATAAATCAAGACCTGCTTTGGTGATTGACTGGAATTGCTTGCCATCAAACTCAGTCAAGTAGTTCATTAGCCATTCATCAATGCGATCATACATTAAGATAACTTCGATGCCTTTGGCTTTAAACTGCTCAAGGTGAGGGCTGTTTTTCGCCGCAAGATAGCTATCCGCTGTTAGATAATAAATCTTATCTTGGCCTTCTTTCATGCGCTCAACATAAGATGCTAGCGAGATGCTTTGCTCTGCTTTGTCTTCGTGAGTCGATGCAAAACGCATTAAGCCAGCAATTTTCTCTTTGTTTGAGAAATCTTCGGCTGGGCCTTCTTTTAGCACCAAACCAAACTCTTTCCAGAAGCTTAGATATTTCTCTTCATCACGTTTAGCCAATTTTTCAAGCATAGTTAACACACGCTTGGTACAAGCATTACGTAAAGATTGCGTGATCTTGTTATCTTGTAAAATTTCACGTGAAACGTTTAGCGGTAAATCATTTGAATCAATTAAACCGCGAACGAAACGCATGTAAGATGGCATAAACTGCTCTGCATCATCCATAATAAAGACGCGTTGAACATAAAGTTTAAGCCCTGACTTATGGTCACGATTCATCATATCCCAAGGCGCTTTGGCTGGGATATATAAAAGGCTAGTGTAATCGTTTTTACCTTCGACCTTGTTGTGACTCCAAGTCAGCGGGTCCGTAAAGTCATGCGAAACATGCTTATAGAACTCGTTATATTCTTCATCTGTGATCTCAGATTTGGCACGCGTCCACAAGGCTTGGGCTTTGTTAATCTGCTCCCACTGCGCTTCTTTTTTAGTGACCTTAGTGCCATCTTCGTTTTCTTCACCGGTTTCGACATCTTTTTCAGTCCAGATCGATACAGGAATACCGATATGATCTGAGTATTTTGAAATCACATCACGCAGACGGTATTCAGATAAGAACTCTTTGCCCTCTTCACGCATGTGTAGGATGATTTCTGTGCCGCGAGATTCTTTATTGATCGTCTCGATGGTGTAATCACCTTCACCGGCAGAAGTCCATTGCACCGCTTCATCTGCGGCAAGGCCTGCGCGGCGCGTACGCACGGTAACGCTATCTGCAACGATAAATGCTGAATAGAAGCCAACACCAAATTGACCGATAAGCTGCGAGTCTTTGCTTTGATCTTCAGATAGTTGTTTGAAGAAGTCAGCTGTACCTGATTTTGCAATCGTACCTAAATGTTCGATCACTTCATCACGGCTCATACCAATACCATTATCGCTAATGGTTAACGTGTTGGTATCTTGGTTAAATGAAAGTTTTACACCTAAATCAGCATCGCCTTGATACATATCAGGGTTTGATAATGCTTGGAAGCGTAATTTATCAGCTGCATCAGATGCATTGGAGATCAACTCACGTAAAAAGATTTCTTTATTTGAATATAAAGAGTGGATCATCAAGTGAAGCAATTGTTTGACTTCAGATTGAAAACCACGGGTTTCTTTGTTTGATGTTTCTGGATTGATTGTATCGTGAGAAGTATCGCTCATAGCAACTCCCTTAAATTAGATTGGACTAAACACTTTCTAAATCAATGGGGGAGGCGTGAACCAAATTCAAGGGTGAAGTGGATCAATTTAGTGATTTTTTCCTAAATTCATATTATGCTAACCCATATCAAAACGTGACATATGTAGCATTTTTAGATGTTTTGCATTAAAACCTTGCATAAGGTCTAATAAAAAATTAGTGAAACTTCCAATTTCTCACGTATAAGAATAATTATTCAACAAATTAAAGTCCATAATATCTTAAAATGTGGACTAAATTCAGCAGGATGAGAATGTTAATGGCAAGTGTAGGCAATAAATATATTCTTGCAAATAATATAATCTTTGATCCGCATAATCACTCATTGTTAGATCAGGCGGATAATCATAATTTAACCCGCTTAGGTAGTAACGAGAGTCAAATTTTGCGGATTTTAATTGAATCATCTCCAGACATCGTGACGCGCGAGGATTTGCATCAGCTTGTCTGGCGAGATCAAGGTGTGCAAGTGGATGACTCTAGCCTGACACAATCCATTTCTACATTGAGAAAACAGCTCAAAGACTCAACACGCTCACCGGTTTACATCAAAACAGTGCCAAAACGTGGCTATCAATTTATAGCGCCTTTTGAGACTAACGTCCCCTATTCTACGCCTCTGGCGGCAGAAAATATGACTCAAAATCCTCATGTGAGTGCTGAGGAAATAAGTCAATCACACTCGATAGTGACAGAAAATGGCCTCCCAACGGCTCATTTGGTTCAAGTTTCAAAACCAACACCTTGGTGGGCAAAATTGGTGTGGATTTTAGCTTTCTTGATGCCCTTTTTAATTTTTAATATCTCGGCGCCAAAAACGAATCATTTTACAAAAATAGGTGTGACTCAAAAAATCCCTATGTTTGCGACCCCAGCAAGTACTATTGAGCTTGAGCCATGGCTTGCCTTAGTTAACAATTGTGTCGGTCGATATGTTGAGGAGCATCCTGAACAAAAACCAAGTTATGTTGTAGTCAGCGGCGGGCAAAATGAATCCGTAGCAATCAACTATATTTTTCAATCCAAAGAGGCTGATTTAAATCATACTCAAGTGATCTATACCAAAGATCCGCATTCAAAAATCAACCCAAGCTGCACATAGAGATTTAAATGAAAAAAATACTTCCTATTATTGCGTTAGTGTTAAGCATCAGCCTAAGTTTCTTATATCAAACCAGTGACACAAAGATTAACCACATGCTTAAATCGCGTGAATGGCAATCCAATGTGGTTTCGGATGTAGATGCTTGGAATGAAGGCTTGAAGCACTTGCTACGTGTTGAAATCCGTTCAACGTGGAAGTTTTTAAATACAAATACTTACTTAAAAGGCTCGAATCTTACGCTTTTTTATAAGCATGGCCACCAACCTGTGCAGCTGCATATTTTAGAAAATGGGACTTGGAAGCTCAGTGATTCATATCTACTTTTAACGCCTAATGAGTTTAAAGATGTGACGGTAAACTTAGATAAATCAGCCTCACCAGAGGTCATTCAATTGGTTAAAGATATTTATCGCAGCACCTCACAGCAAAGTCGAAGAGTCGATGTGGTAAATAAAAATACAATTATTATCACAAGCTTAGGGCAATCTTCGACTGTCTTGTACTCGATTCCAAATGATCCTGCATCTTAACCAAGTTCTGCTCGAAACATTCTCTCTTTGGTATTGAGATCGCAGATTTCAAATACCCCATCCTTATAAACACCATAGCTTGGTGCATAATCTTCTCGGGCAATAGTTGTCGAACCTGGGTTGAATACGAATATCCCATTCACCCAACTCGCTTGTGGGATATGCGTATGGCCATGACATAAAACATCCCCAGTGAAAATCGGCGCAAGACTCGCCCCAGCTGAAAGTTTATCTTTATTGGCTTGATATTTATGCCCATGAGTTAAAAAGAAACGCTTTAATCCACCTTTATGTTCAAGCATGAGCCAAACGTAATCAGCCATCATTGGAAATTCGCAGAGCATTTGATCCACTTCACTATCACAGTTACCTCGTATTGCAATAATTTGATGTTTAAATTGATTCAATGCTGTTGCAACATCAGCTGGCGCGTAGCCTTTAGGGACAGGATTTCTTGGGCCATGATTAAGTAAATCACCGAGCAAGATGAGCTGATCCGCACCACTTTGGGCAAATAGTTCAAGTACTTTTGTGGTCGCATCAAGGCAACCATGTAAATCAGATGCAAAAAAAAGTTTGCTCATTTGTATTCCTCACTTGGTTTTTTTATTTCTCCAAGTACTATATTTAAAAGATATTTTTCACATTTGGAGGGGTCATGCATATTCTCATTACTGGCGGCACGGGTTTTATCGGCAAAAACTTGATCAAGCATCTTACCGAACACCAATTAACCCTGCTCACCCGAGATATCAAAAAAGCTAAACAGACGCTCCAACATGCTCGCTTTTTAAATATGAATTATATCCAATCTTTAGATGAATTAGATGATTTAAATCATATAGATGTTGTGATAAATCTTGCAGGAGAACCGATTGCAGATAAAGCATGGACCAAAGCGCGTAAGCAAAGCATTTGCCAAAGCCGCTGGCAAACCACCCAAAAAATCAGCCAATTAATCCTAGACAGTGACACTCCTCCACATACTTTTATAAGTGGCTCGGCGATTGGTTTTTATGGTGACCAAGGGGAAACTATTGTCGATGAATCGTTTGCGATAGACTCGCCACAAGGCTTTCCACATCAAGTCTGCAAGCAATGGGAAGAGCATGCTTTAGCCGCGGCGAGTAAAACCCGCGTGTGCATTTTACGCACAGGGATCGTCTTAGGTGCTGGCGGTGGAATGCTGCAAAAGATTTGGCTGCCATTTAAATTGGGATTAGGCGGAAAAATTGGTCATGGTCAGCAATATATGCCGTGGATTCATATTCAAGACATGATACTTGGGATTTGCCATCTGATTAAAATGGAGCAAGTGCAAGGGATTTTTAACTTTTGCTCGCCTCACCCTGTTACCAACCAAGAATTTAGCCAAACATTTGCCAAAGCGCTCAATAAACCCGCTATCTTGCCGGTTCCTAGTCCAATGTTAAGAATTGTTATGGGGGAATCAAGTTGCTTAATACTTGATAGCATTAACGCCAAACCCGCGCATTTAACTGCAACAGGTTTTGATTTTACCTTTCCACACCTTGCCCCTGCTTTGCGCCAAGTATTGCGTTATCATCATGATTTCGTTAAATAAGGTTAATTATTGACGATTACTTGCACAAATGTCATAAAAACGTCATTCAGATTAAGGATAATTAATTTGTTTTTATTTTGTCATTAAATGAGTGGTTATGACTTTTAATCAATTGAATTGGCTCTGTATTGCCATTACCTTGTTACTTTTTATTAGTTTTTCTTGAATTTTGATACTGAAGGCCGCATCTAATAGAGACATGACTTTTATTATCAAAAGGATTTCAGATGCAAGCTGAATTTATCTACGAATTATCCGAACAAAACTTTCGTCAAACCATTGAAAGTTCACAGCAAACTCCTGTTCTTGTTCATTTATGGGCGCCGCAAATTCCAGAAAGTAGCGCGCTTGTTGAGCCTTTAAAGCAGCTTGCGAATCAATATCAGGGCGCCTTCCAACTTGCCTTATTAAACTGTGAAATTGAGCAAACAATTGCCTCGCAGTTTGGCGTTCAAAGTTTACCGACTGTTGTATTGCTTAGCCAAGGACAAGCCCTAGATGGCTTAGCGGGGCCACAGTTAAGCGATCCAAATCAAGCCATGACAGATATTGCTCAAATGCTAGCGAAACATCTGCCAAGCCAAGAAGAAATGCAATTAAAGCAGGCGCAAGCGCATATCCAAGCGCAAGAGTTCACTCAAGCCTTAGCTATTATTAGCGCGCTGCCAGAGCAATACCTACAAGTGCCTGAAGTTCAACTTTTACATGCACAATGCTTGGTTGAAACCGCGCAATTTGAACAAGCTAAAACCATGCTCGAAGCCTTGCCGACCCAATATAAAGACTCTGACTATCAAAGCTTGATGGCAAAAATTGAGCTGCATGAGCAAGCGGCAAATAGCCCTGAAATTCAAAATTTAGAAGATAAAGTTCAAGGGAATCCAACTGACTTCGAAGCGATTTGTGAATTAGCGACCGCTTATCATCAAGCTAACCGTGATGACGATGCGTTGGCATTATTAATGGCGGTTTTATTGAAAGATATGAATGCTGGTGATGGGAAAGTCAAAGCGGAGATGATGACGATATTGTCAGCGCTTGGGCAAAATCACCCTGTAGCTAAACAATATCGCCGTAAGTTATATGCAATGCTTTACTAATTAAACGTTTAAGATCTCAATCAGCGCAGCTTCATCTTTAATTTCAATCCCCAGCTCTTGGGCTTTAGTGAGTTTAGAGCCAGCTGCGCTACCTGCAAACAAGATATCCGTCTTTTTCGAGACACTGCCTGTCACTTTTGCACCAAGGGCTTGCAACTGTGCTTTGGCTTCATTACGATTGAGCTGACTAAAAGATCCTGTGATCACCACAGTTAAACCTGCAACTTCTGAATCTTCAGCCACTTGAGGCTCACTCACCTCATCCCAAGTGATCCCTTGTTCAATTAAGCTTTTAATCACCTCAACGTTTTGCGCTTGCGCAAAGAAAGCAGTTATATGCTCAGCCACGACATTGCCAATATCAGGCACTTCGATCAATTGTTCAATATTTGCTGCTTGAATCGCTTCAAGTGATTTAAAGTGCAGCACTAAGTTATTGGCTGTTGCTTCGCCTACTTCTCTTATTCCTAATGCATAAATGAAGCGTGCTAGTGTTGTTTGTTTAGAGGCTTGCAAAGCGTTAATTAGCTTTTGCGCAGATTTAGGCCCCATACGCTCCAGCATAGTTAACACGCCGGCACTGAGTTTATACAGATCCGCAGGGGTCTGGACTAACTCACGGCTGACAAGCTGTTCAATCACCTTCTCACCCATGCCATCGACATCCATCGCTTTACGCGAAACAAAGTGTTTTAAAGCTTCAGTGCGCTGCGCGCTACAGACTAACCCACCAGAGCAGCGTGTTGCCGCTTCGCCTTCGATACGCTCGACATCAGAGTGACACACAGGGCACTGGGTTGGATACTCAACGGCTTTGGCATCTTGTGGGCGTTTCTCTGCGACGACTGCCACAACTTTAGGGATCACATCCCCTGCGCGGCGGATAATCACAGTATCGCCAATACGAATATCTAAACGTTCAATCTCATCTGCATTATGCAAGGTTGCATTACTGACGGTTACGCCGCCAACATATACAGGATCAAGCTTGGCCACTGGGGTGATCGCCCCTGTTCGTCCAACCTGAAACTCCACATCTTTGAGCACTGTCATTTGCTCTTGGGCGGGGAATTTATACGCAATAGCCCAACGCGGTGCACGTGAGACAAAACCAAGTGACTCTTGCAACGCAATGCTATCGACTTTGATGACGACCCCATCAATCTCATAAGCAAGGCTATCACGACGCTCTAAAATATCTTGATAATAAGCTTTCACTTCTTTGATATTTGCCACGCGCTTAGTTTCTGGGCACATCGGTAAACCGAAAGATTTTAATTTAAGAAAACGCTCATAATGACTGCTTGGCAGTTCACCGCCTTCCACCACGCCAACGCTATACGCATAAAAACTTAATGGGCGCGTCGCCGTCACTTTTGAGTCCAGTTGGCGTAAACTACCAGCCGCTGCATTTCTTGGATTCGCAAACGGCTTAGTGCCATTTTTAAGCGCCGCTTGGTTATATTTTTCAAAACCGTCAAGAAGCATAAAGACTTCCCCACGCACTTCTAAACGTGTAGGAAAGTCACTGCCTTGAAGCTTTAATGGAATCGATTTAATGGTGCGCACATTTTCAGTGATGTTTTCACCCGTTGCGCCATCGCCGCGCGTCGCAGCTTGGACAAGAACCCCATTTTCATAGAGTAAACTCACCGCTAAACCATCGAGTTTAGGCTCACAGCAAAAATCACCAATGTCTTGATTAGCACGTGAATTTAAACGCTGCGCAAAGCCATCTAACTCTGCATCATCAAAAGCGTTATCAAGAGATAACATAGGAATTTCATGTTGCACTTGGGTAAAGCTGTCGAGCGGCATGCCACCGACACGCTTACTTGGCGAGTTATCTAACACATACTCAGGATATTGAGTTTCAAGCTCAATCAATTCTCGCATTAAGCGATCATATTCAGCATCGGGCACAACTGGGTCATCATAGACATAATAACGCACCCCATAATGGTGTAAGGTTTCACTTAACTGATTGATTTTATTTTCAATATCTTTGCTCATGGTTTCTTCTCTTGAATATAAAAAGGCTCCTACATCTAAACATAGGAGCCCTTTCCTTGATATATAAGGTTATTGGGATAATCCAATCATCTTTTATGCTTGATCTTGCTCTTGCTTCTCAAGCTCAACTAAATATTCTTGATAGGCTTTTTGTCGTTTCGTGAAGACTTTAATTTGCTCAAAGTAAGCATCTAAACGGTTTGGCGTCATCATATTACGTTTTTCGTCTTGCAATAGTGCGCCTAAGTCATCCGCAATTTGCTGCGCAGTGCTGAGCATAATCTTAAAGTTTTGTCTCGCATCACCAACACTTGGTAGTTGCATCAATAGATAAATACCTTTGGTTGCGAAATCGCTTGGATTGTCGCGATCAAAAATACCTGGCTGTAAGGTATTGCCGACAACAAAGATCACATCACCACTGCCAGAGCTATCCATATGACGCAGGTAATAACCACGGTTATAATGCAGACCATGACGCTCTAAGCAATCAAATAGCTCTGCGCCACCAAAGAAATCATCTTGGCAATGCACAACATTAAGCACGATATTCTCTGGTTGAGGTTTTTCGACTTCTTGCAGAACAGGCTTTTCAATAACTGGTGCGACGGGCTCTGGTTCTGGCATCGCCTCGATTACAGGCTCAACGAATTGCTCGCTAGCATCAACAGCCGGTTCTTCGCTCGCTTTCGCTGCAAGTTCAGCTTCAACCGCTTCTTGTAATAAAGCTTCTTGAGTCTGCTCTGGTTGCACTTTTTGAACCTGAACGTCTGCATCAACTTCTGGAACAGTGGCGACTTCAGCTTGTGGCTCAGGCGATGCTGCAGGCGCAGAAACAGGTGTAGATGGCTTACGATGAGTCGCCGCTGACGGTGCTTGGAATAGAGGATCGTCATCATCCATGACATCATCATCAATACTAATCGCAGAAAAACCAGGCTCTTTACGCACTTTTGGCGTATTCGGCTTCACTGTTTTTGCTGCGCTAACTGCTTCGCCATTTCCAAACTCAGTCTGGGATGGACGCTTTTTATTGATTGCGGCTGTCTTTTCTTTCTCTCTTACTTGAGCAAATTTTGAATTTTTTTCTTTTTTACTTTGCCACAAGCCATGAATGATAATAAAAAAAACTACCAAACCGCCGACTAACACAAGTACATTTTGCAAATCCTGCATGATCACTCTCAATCTGTGTGTTTAGCTATAACGCTCACGCATTATGTTCCATTATTCAAAGGTAGTCTTTGACATCTATGTAAAGCATACCTAACCATACGTCTACTTTACCAAAAATAAAGTATATACCCAAGTCACTTAGATATAAGATTAAAGCCTTATTTTCAAGTAATAACTGAAACTTTGACAAATTACTAGCGAATCCGTACTCCAAGTGGTGAAAAAGTATCTTTTTGCGCTAAGCTAAGCAGCAAAATTGTTACAACTTACTACTGTATCGGATTAAAAATAATGTAAGATAAACCGCTATTGATGACACCAAAAAGTATTTAAGAAAAAGGAATATGAATGTCCTCCTCTAATTTTAATCCTCAAACTTCAACCCAAGCTATCAACCGAAGCGGCTTTGCTTATTTTTTCTATGGTTTAAAGCTGTGTTTTTCGCCTGGGATCCGACGTTTCGTATTTATCCCTATGCTCCTTAACATTCTGTTATTTGGTGGTGGCTTATATTACCTATACATAAACTTTGAAGATTGGATAAATAAATGGATCCTTTCTTTGCCAGATTATTTAAGCTGGATTGGCGTCGTGATCGAACCTTTACTGGTGCTGACCTTAGTGGCGTTATTTAGTTACTTTTTTAGTACTATCTCTAATATTTTAGCGGCGCCATTTAATGGCTTATTGGCTGAAAAGTTAGAGATCCGCCTTACAGGGCATAGTCCAAATGATGATTCACTCTTTTCAATGCTAAAAGATGTGCCGCGTATATTGGCGCGCGAATGGACCAAATTAAAATATTATATTCCAAAGGCGATTGGGCTTTTCATTCTGCTCTTCATCCCTTTAATTGGTCAAACCCTTGGCCCGATTCTGTGGTTTTTGTTTAGCGCTTGGATGATGGCGATTCAATACTGCGACTATCCTTTTGATAACCATAAAATAAGCTTTGAGGACATGAAGAGCGATCTTCGTCAAGATAAGTTTACTGCCTATAGTTTTGGCAGCTTAGTTGCAATATGCACTATGATCCCACTGCTTAACTTAATTGTGATGCCAGTGGCGGTATGTGGCGCGACTGCGATGTGGGTCGAAAAATATAAAATCAAACACCCACAACACGCTCGAATCGAAGAGCATACGTCTGACTCGTAATAAGCTGAAACACTTAAAATTCATATCCTTGGGGAGAAACTCCTCCCCTTTTTAGTCCCTCTAAGTATCACACATCACAAACATATAACTTATAACAAATAGTTTCTTTCTTATGCTTTGCCTTATTCGTATCCTAGGTAATAATTTAAATCTGCTAGACGACTCATATGCAAGGCATACGATAACTTAAAAGGAATTCCCATGAGCAAAATTTATGAAGACAACTCACAAACAATTGGCAATACACCACTTGTTCGCTTAAACCGTGTCTCAAACGGTAATGTTTTAGCAAAAATTGAAGCCCGTAACCCAAGCTTTAGCGTTAAATGTCGTATTGGCGCAAATATGATTTGGGATGCAGAGAAATCAGGCAAATTAAAACCTGGCGTTGAATTAGTAGAGCCTACAAGTGGTAATACAGGTATCGCACTTGCTTATGTTGCTGCGGCTCGTGGTTACAAACTTACGCTCACTATGCCAGAGTCAATGAGTCTTGAGCGTCGTAAACTACTTAAAGCACTCGGTGCAAACCTTGAGCTAACAGAAGCAGCAAAAGGAATGAAAGGCGCGATTGCTAAAGCCGAAGAAATCGTTGCTAGCAATCCTGAAAAATACCTACTGCTACAGCAATTTGATAACCCAGCTAACCCTGAAATTCACGAACAAACCACTGGCCCTGAAATTTGGGAAGCAACTGATGGTGATATCGACGTATTTGTTGCCGGTGTCGGCACAGGTGGAACCATCACAGGTGTCTCACGTTATCTGAAGAATACGAAAGGCAAAGCAATCACCAGTGTTGCCGTTGAACCGGCTGAATCACCAGTGATCGCACAAGCCCTTGCAGGCGAAGAAATTCAACCTGCGCCACACAAAATCCAAGGTATTGGTGCAGGTTTTATCCCTGGAAACCTAGATTTAACTCTTTTGGATAAGGTTGTAAGCGTCACTTCAGATGAAGCAATTGAAATGGCACGTCGCCTAATGGAAGAGGAAGGAATCTTAGCTGGTATCTCTTCTGGCGCTGCAATCGTAGCTGCTAACAAAATCTCGGAACTACCTGAATTTAAAGATAAAAAAATCGTAGCTATCCTACCAAGTTCGGGTGAACGTTACCTCAGCACAGCGCTCTTTTCTGGCATTTTCACAGAGAAAGAAAACCAGCAATAAACTGGTTTAAATCAATTTTTATAAGAAAAAAGCTCCTAATTGGGGCTTTTTTGTTGATTCGCGCTCAGCCTTTGGTAATATTCATGTGTTTTATTTTCGTCTATAAAATAATAAACCGGTCAAAAATAAAACAACTGTCTTATTTTGCTTAAAAAATAAGCATTACTTATAATGAGAACTGTGTCACCTTACTTTCCTCGAAAGTATAAGGAGGCAGGGATTAAATTTAAAAAAATTGGGGTAATCCAACATGTACGAAAAACAAGTAGAAATCACTGCAGAAAACGGCCTACACACTCGTCCAGCAGCACAATTTGTTAAAGAAGCAAAAGCATTTGATGCAGACATCACTGTAACTTCTAACGGCAAAAGCGCTAGCGCGAAAAGCCTTTTCAAACTGCAAACTCTAGGTCTTGTAAAAGGCACTGTTGTAACAATTTCTGCTGAAGGCGCTCAAGCGCAAGAAGCGGTTGATCACCTAGTTGCACTAATGGACGAACTACACTAATCCAGATTTTTTGATCATAACAACGATTATTAATCTAAAAAGATTGTGTAACCTACATTTTTTAAATTGAAACAAATTAAGGTAAGGCTATGATTTCTGGAATTCTAGCATCTCCTGGTATTGCTTTTGGTAAAGCACTACTACTTCAAGAAGATGAAATTGTCCTCAACACCACACCTGTTGCAGACGACCAAGTTGAAAACGAAGTAAAACGCTTCTTTGAATCACGCGATAAAGCTTCTGCTCAGCTTGAAAGCATCAAACAAAAAGCACTTGAAACATTTGGCGAAGAAAAAGAAGCTATCTTTGAAGGCCACATCATGTTGCTTGAAGACGAAGAGCTAGAAGAAGAAATTTTAGCCCTAATTAAAAATGACAAAATGTCTGCTGATCTTGCAATCCACACTGTGATTGAAGAACAAGCAACAGCACTTGAGTCATTAGATGATGAATACCTTAAAGAGCGTGCTACTGATATCCGTGATATCGGTAGCCGTTTTGTGAAAAATGCTTTAGGTCTAAACATCATTTCACTCAGCACTATCAATGAAGAAGTTATTTTAGTTGCAAACGACTTAACGCCTTCAGAAACAGCGCAAATCAACCTTGATTATGTGCTAGGTTTTGCATGTGATATAGGTGGTCGTACGTCACACACTTCTATCATGGCGCGTTCATTAGAGCTGCCTGCTATCGTGGGTACAAACGACATCACCAAACAAGTTAAATCTGGTGATACATTGATTCTTGATGCAATTAACAACAAGATCATTGTAAACCCAAGCCAAGCCGAGCTTGATGAAGCAAAAGCTATCCGTGATAACTTCATCGCAGAAAAAGAAGAGCTTGCAAAATTAAAAGACCTACCTGCAGTGACAACTGATGACCATCACGTTGAAGTGGTTGGTAACATTGGTACAGTGAAAGACTGTGACGGCATCATCCGCAATGGCGGTGAAGGTGTTGGTCTATACCGTACTGAATTCCTATTTATGGATCGTGATGCCCTACCTACTGAAGAAGAGCAATACCAAGCTTATAAAGAAGTAGCAGAAGCAATGAATGGTCAAGCTGTGATTATCCGTACTATGGATATCGGCGGTGACAAAGACCTACCATACATGGATTTACCAGAAGAAATGAACCCATTCCTTGGCTGGCGTGCAGTTCGTATTAGCCTTGATCGTCGTGAAATTTTACGTGATCAGCTACGTGGTATCCTACGTGCATCTGCACATGGTAAGCTTCGCATCATGTTCCCTATGATTATCTCTGTTGAAGAGATCCGTGAGCTTAAAGCTGCGATTGAGCAGTATAAAGAAGAGCTACGCACAGAAGGTCTTGCGTTTGACGAAAGCATCGAAATCGGTGTGATGGTTGAAACGCCAGCTGCTGCTGCAATTGCTCATCACCTTGCAAAAGAAGTGTCATTCTTTAGTATTGGTACCAACGACTTAACTCAATACACACTTGCAGTAGACCGTGGTAATGAGTTAATCTCTCATCTATACAACCCACTTTCTCCAGCTGTTCTAACTGTGATTAAGCAAGTTATTGATGCTTCGCACAAAGAAGGCAAATGGACTGGTATGTGTGGCGAACTTGCAGGTGATGAACGTGCAACGCTACTTCTACTAGGTATGGGTCTTGATGAGTTTAGTATGAGTGGTATTTCTATCCCTCGCGTGAAGAAAATTATCCGCAGCGCAAGTTTTGCAGCAGTAAAAGAGATGGCTGAAGAAGCACTTTCTCTGCCGACTGCCGCAGAAATTGAAGCTTGTGTAGATAAATTTATCGCACAAAATGCTAATTAAGAATATAATCGCTTAATCCAAAAACGAAAATGAATGCTTAGGAGCACAACATGGGTCTTTTTGACAAAATTAAAAAACTAGTTTCTGATGATAGCGCTGATACAAGTGCAATTGAAATTATCGCTCCACTGTCTGGTGAAATCGTAAACATTGAAGATGTGCCAGATGTGGTTTTTGCTGAGAAAATCGTTGGTGATGGCGTTGCTATCAAACCAAACGGTAATAAAATGGTTGCACCTGTAAACGGTACAATCGGCAAAATCTTTGAAACTAACCATGCATTCTCTATTGAGTCTGACGATGGCATCGAGCTATTTGTTCACTTTGGTATCGACACTGTTGAACTTAAAGGTGAAGGCTTTACGCGTATCGCTGAAGAAGGTCAAACTGTTCAAGCTGGTGACACTATCATCGAGTTTGATCTAGAATTCCTACAAGAGAAAGCAAAATCGACTCTTACTCCTGTTGTTATCTCTAACATGGACGAAATCAAAGAGCTGAGCAAGCTTTCTGGTAATGTAACTGTTGGTGAAACTCCGGTTTTACGTATCACTAAATAATTGAATTACTTTAATCTAAAGTAAAACAATCATTCAGATACAAAAAAAGCAAGGGCATCTAATGTTCCTTGCTTTTTTATTGCCTGCTGTTTTTATTCTCTAAAATAACAGCGAATAAAAAAGGCAATGCAATCATTCGATCCCATCGCCCTATTATCACATTATGCAATGATTAACTTACTTTCAAACTTGCTAGCATCTCTTGCGAAGGCGTAAAGAAATAAGCACCTGTTACCGCATCGGTAAAGTTTAGCATGATATCTTGATGTTGGTCCCTATGCCCATACATGCTTTCAAGCATTGTTTTGAAGTTATACAAGCGATTACAATAAGCAATAAATACCAAACCATGCTCACCGCTGACTTGGCCATATGGCAAGCTATGACGAACAATCTTCAGCCCTTTGCCATCTTCTTTTAGATCGACACGGCCAACATGCGATTTAGGTGGCACATTGTCTAGCTCTACTGAATCAGGTTTTGTACGCCCAATTACTTTTTCTTGCTGGGCAATGGATAGACGCTCCCAAGCAGCGAGTTTATGCACGTAACGTTGCCACATCATATAGCTACCGCCAGCAAACTCACCTTCTTGAATCAAAGCAACTTGCGCTCTTTCATCACCTTTAGGGTTTTCTGTACCATCTTCAAAACCAGTCATATCACGCGAATCTAAATAGCGGAATGCATCCGACTCATCAAGCATAGTGACATCTTCACGAACCTGATTCATAAAGCTACGTAGAATATAAAAGTGTAGATCAGGGCGTGCTGAATGCATGTGTAGCATCACATCTGCATCTGTTGCAGGCGCTGTCACATTGCCTTTTCCAAGCGGTGTGAAAGTTTCTAATTCTGGTGGCATGTTTTGGTTTAAACGAGACCAAAAATCATGGCTGAAACTAATTGCTAATGTTAACTGGGCACCTTGTTGCTCTTGGTTTAGTTCATCGATCATAGCTGGCAAAGCTTGAAGTTTTTCCAGAACTTGCGCATGATTTTGATGAACCTTAAACACAGCAAACTTAGCAAAGTTATTTGCCTCAGGAACAATTGCAATTTGAGGTTGAGTCATATTTACTTCCCTTTTACTCATTGATTTATATAAACTTTGACCCACTGATACACCATATATAAAATATCGCCACAATGAGTTTAACTATTCTTTTAATTTCTCAAACAAGTTGAGCATTGTGCTTGATACTATCGCTTACCCGCTTTGATCTTACCAAGTATAAAATTAACCAAGATAAGCATACTAAAGTTATTGCATTCAACCAAGAAAAGCCCCAAAAGCTTTGCTTTAAATGCACAATTAATAACCCCAATTGCACGACTGCCATCGCAAGGCTCACTCCTTTTGCCCAAACTATGATTTTATCAATCCAAGGCCGCTCTGGTGAGCGCATAAAAACAAGCCATAAAAAGATAATACTCGGTAAACCTAAGGCCATACCAAGATACAACTCACGCGTTGCAGGATAAAGGGTTTCTAAAATTTTCACGCCTGCATCTCTTGAGGCACAAGAAGCCACAAACACAAGCCAAGCTCGTGCTAATAAAACCCAACCTAAAATAAGCCAAATAGGCGGTTTA
This sequence comes from Vibrio sp. KMM 9700, assembly GCF_058545285.1. Taxonomy (NCBI): domain Bacteria; kingdom Pseudomonadati; phylum Pseudomonadota; class Gammaproteobacteria; order Vibrionales; family Vibrionaceae; genus Vibrio; species Vibrio sp. KMM 9700. The sequence goes on from NZ_CM178589.1 coordinate 647,564, forward strand.
AGATAACCACTTTTATCGTAATCTTCAAAATCGTACTTCATTCAGATCTCTTTAAATCAAAGTTATATTGACTTGAAAAACACATTCATCAAGCGCTTCTTAATATACGCCTTATTTAAAATCTATTTGCTTAAAAAGATGTAAGCGCCAAAACCAACCCAGCTGAGCACTAATAGCCCCCACGCCAGTGGCGCTGAACGGTTTGTTTTAGCTTGCGCGAGGTCTGGCTGCGCAGCATTATTTGTTGCAGCGTTTTGTTGCGCTTGCTGCTGCGCTCTTTGCTCACGCTTTTTTTGCTTATCGGCTTCGCGTGCCTTGGCTTTTTGCTGTTTTTTATACAACTCAATACCATGCTCAATGCCTTGGGCAATCAGCTTCGTTTGCTCCTTGGTTTGGCCGGGCTTTTGCGTCGCACGCGCTACTTTCATCGCAGCAGCTTGTGTCTCGGGTGAAGTTTTTACTTTATTCATCAGGCGAGCCATCTTAATCTTTTAATAATAAAACCAATTATACCAAATCGACATAAGATATTTTGCTCTATTTACCAAAAAATACTTTGAATTTTAACACGCTTTGTTAGGATTAATCGCATAAGAGTAAAAAAGGAACCTTTATGAGTATTCAGCTATACGGTATCAACAACTGTGACACAGTGAAAAAAGCAAAGAAGTTTTTAGATTCACATTCAATTGCTTATGAATTTATTGATTATAAAAAGCAGCCACCATCAGCTGAGCTTGTGCAAAGCTTTTTCGACACTTTTGGTGCTGAAGTTTTAAATAAACGCAGCACAACTTACAGACAACTAAGTGATGAAGATAAGCAAGCCTTAGCTGACGACGCAAGCCTTGAGGTCGCTAAAAACCTTCTTCTTCAACACAATTCAATGATTAAACGCCCAATTTTAATCTCAGATCCAATTTCTTTGGTTGGATTTAATGAAGCGCAATATCAAGCACTTTGCGATTAAATAAAGTTATTTAAGTTAAAACAATCAAAAATGGCTGCGGTTTCGAACATATCAAGAACATAGCGCCATTTAATAAAGCAAACACACTATTAAGGAACAAGGATGTCAAGCACTTCACACGCATCAACTAGCCCAGTTTTAGCTCTCGCGCAGGATTTATTAAGTCGCGCATCTGTCACCCCTCGCGATGCAGGATGCCAAGAAGTCATGCTGGAGCGTTTAAAAGCGCTTGGTTTTGAAATCGAAATCATGGTCTTTGATGACACGACTAACTTTTGGGCTCGCCGTGGCAAAAACGCTCCGCTCTTTGCGTTTGCCGGCCATACTGATGTGGTGCCAGCTGGTAATTTAGAGAATTGGCATACACCGCCATTTGAACCAACAATTATCGACGGTTATCTACATGCTCGTGGCGCAGCCGATATGAAAGGATCATTGGCTGCTATGGTGGTCGCGGTTGAGCGCTTTATTGCTGAGCATCCGGATCACTTAGGCAGCATCGCCTTTTTAATTACATCCGATGAAGAAGGCCCGTTTATTAATGGTACAACCCGCGTCGTTGATACGCTCATGGCACGTGGTGAAAAAATTGATATGTGTATCGTTGGTGAGCCATCAAGCACCAACCAAGTTGGGGATGTAATTAAAAATGGTCGCCGCGGCTCAATCACGGGTGATCTCACCGTGAAAGGCACTCAAGGTCATGTTGCTTACCCACATCTTGCCAATAACCCTGTTCACCAAGCTTTACCTGCATTAGCTGAACTGGCTGCAACCACTTGGGATAATGGCAATGAATACTTCCCGCCAACAAGTTTTCAAATTCCTAACTTGCAATCAGGCACAGGTGCATCGAATGTGATCCCTGGTGAGTTTCATGTGCAATTTAACTTTAGATTTAGCACTGAACTCACCGATGTAGAAATCAAGCGCCGCGTGCACTCTGTTTTAGATGCGCACGGTTTAGATTACGACTTAAAATGGACTTTAAGTGGCCATCCATTTTTAACCGACAAAGGCACCTTGATTGAATCTATGTGTAAAGCGGTTGAAGATGTTAATCATACGAAACCAGAGCTATTAACCACTGGCGGGACATCTGATGGTCGTTTTATTGCGCAAATGGGCGCTCAAGTTGCAGAGTTGGGTCCTGTCAATGCCACCATCCACAAAGTGAATGAGTGCGTCAAGATTAGCGATCTTGAAAAGCTGACCGATATGTATCAAAAGACGTTAAACTATGCGCTAACCAATCAAGGTTAAGCAAAGGATTTGGCATGCAAAAATCAGAAAACTTGACAGATATAGGGCTTGGGTTGACCGAGCAACACTTGTGCTCAGTCCAAGTACGGGCAAAAAGCTTTCTTTTAAATCAAGCCATTGCGCAAGACTTTGGACAGCTCGTAAGCGCAGCAAAAGATGCAGGGTTTGATTTGAGTATTGCAAGTAGCTTTCGTGATTATCACCGTCAAGCCGGTATTTTTGCAGCCAAATTTGAAGGCAAACGCGCTATTTTAGACTCCGATAGCCAGGTGCTTGATCCAAGTACTTTATCAGATAAAGAAAAGTTATATGCGATTTTGCGCTGGTCAGCCCTGCCCGGTGCCAGTCGCCATCATTTTGGCACTGACTTAGATGTATATGCAGCTAATTGCTTGCCTGAAGGTGTTAACTTGCAGCTTGAGCCGTGGGAATATCAAACTGGGCATCAAAAAGAATTTGCCGCTTGGCTGCATCAAGCTATGCCAAAGTTTGGCTTTTTCTTGCCTTATGCGAGTGATCGCGGTGGCGTAGCTGTCGAGCCTTGGCATATTAGCCACGTGCAAACCGCAAGTAGGTTGCAACGCATTGTCACCCCAGGATTACTCGCTCAAACTTGGAAGCAGCATCCATTTTCAGGATCTGATATTGCGCTAAACTATATAGAAGATATTTATCAAAGATTTATTATAAATATCACCCCACCCACAAGCATTTGATGAAGCGATAAAGGGAATAAAATGGATTGGTTATTAGAACCGTGGGCAATTAGCCTGATCATTGTGATATTTGTGCTCGGTAACTTGGCAACCTTAAAGTACCTAGGCAAGTCCAACTTATTGCCAGGACAACGCAAAAAAGATAAAAGTGATTTAGATAAGCTTTTAGAAATCTATCGTGAAAAAGAAGACCCAAAGAATTCAGAAAACCAAACGACGCATGCAAAAGAAACTGAGTCAAAAGACAAGTAGTTGATTCAAAAAACTGACAGCTAATATTAACGTTGTGAGCAAATAAACATAAAAAAACCTGCCGGTTAAAGCCATTTTAGCTTAACTGACAGGTTTTTTATTGCCTTTAAATTAAAGGCTTAGATTTTCATTAACGACTTAAAGTGATGTATCTGAATTAGATAATACAGCTTCTAGCGCTGGCATCAGTGACTCAAGCTCTGATTGCTCAACAGGCTTGCCATCGCTATCAGTCAAGTTAATTGAAGTACGGTTATTCAAATCACCAAGTAAGACTGTGTAAGCTTGATTAGACAACGTCACAGGTTCAACAAACAAGTCTTCATAGAACTCATCGCTTTGACGGCGATAAGTGGTAGAAATCTGACCTTGAGATTCATTACGGTCGCCAATTTTGAAACCAAGTTGCGGCAATGCACGCTCAAGTTTCGTCCACATAATGCTATATGGCGCACGAGCAACCAAAATAGGTAGACCGCTTCTGTCTGTTGCCATCGCTACCTGAACATTTGAAATCGACTGCTCAGCTTGCTGACGCTGCGCTTCACGCAATTGATTATCATATTGAGAAGTCACATAGTTGACCATATTACGTGAATAACGGTCAACGAGCTCAGGTGTTAGCTCTTGCACTTCACCATCATCTCTAAATTCAATTAAGCTTACTAAGATACCTAAACGGCTGCCTTGGCGAACTTTTTCGATAGAATAACGGCTCGCAATTGGATGCGGCTCATCTTCTGCCGTTAAATCAACCCAATCGGTTTCATAATGCACGTCATCTTGAGCGCGCAAGCTAATGCCACGCTTGTCGATCATGGTTTGGATGCTTTGCCAGATGTTTGCCGTTTCCTGCGCAGAACTTGGCCATAGCACCACACCAGTATCAACAATGGTATAACGCGCACCAGGGATCAGCTCAAGAATTTGCTGAGGTGGGCGAATATCAACCGCCTCACCAATTGCACCACCAAACTCCCCTTCTGGGATTTGGAACTGACGATAATACTGACGACGCGCTGTCGGAAGCACTTCCCAACCTTGGGTCAAGGTTGCATTGGTATATCCAAATTCATCTTTCGCTTGGCGACGAGATGTAGGATCTGAGCTACACGCACTTAATGCGAGTATAGTTAAAGATCCGATCGCCAACTGACGAGAAAATTTCATGTAAAAATTAGCTCCTAAAACATAATAATAAAGCTTATCTACCTTTCAATACGAAAAGGATTAAGCTTGCAGCCCTGCATCTTGCATCGCTTTGGTCACAGCGGGGATCGCTTCTTCGCTAAGTGGCGTTAATGGCAAACGGACGGTTGCATCATCAATTAAACCGATTTCTTTTGCGACCCATTTTACTGGGATTGGGCTGGCTTCAATAAATAAATCTTTATGCAAACCCATTAAGGTCTGATTGATTTGGCTAGCTTGGTCATACTCACAAGCGCTTGCAAGTCTAAAGATTTCTGACATTTGCGCTGCTGCAACATTGTTTGTAACAGAGATAACACCGTGACCACCTAATTTCACAAACTCAAGGCCAGTCATATCATCACCGCTTAGTAAGATAAAATCTTTGCCACAAAGTTCAGTTAATTGTGTCACGCGAGATAAATCACCTGTCGCTTCTTTGATGCCAATGATATTGTCGAGTTTTGCGAGCTTAGCAACAGTTTCTGGAAGTAAATCAACACCGGTACGTCCAGGCACATTATATAAAATAACTGGCACTTCGCTGGCTTTCGCAACTTCTTCGAAATGGCGATACATACCAAACTGAGTTGGTTTGTTGTAGTAAGGGGTAACACTTAAGAAAGCAACAACGCCAGAATCATTTAATGCACGGCTAAATTCAATCGCTTCATGTGTCGCGTTCGCACCTGTTCCTGCAATCACAGGAATACGCCCAGCCGCAAATTCAACAGTTTTACGCACCACTTCGACGTGCTCAGCAACAGTTAAGGTTGCAGACTCGCCGGTTGTTCCCATCGCAACAATCGCATCCGTCTTCGACTCAACATGATAATTCACTAATTTTTCTAAACTTGGGTAGTCAACATTACCATCTGAGTTTAACGGCGTAATTAACGCAACAATACTTCCTGAAAACATCAATGCTCTCCTTTAATTATTTTGGGGCGCGCAACTTAATTGTGTTATCTTGGCGAGATTAGTAAGCGAATGCAAGACCAAAGCCAATGAGAAAGTCAATTTTATACTGATTTTTGTCAATAAACTATCTTTTTACAAATAAGCTAGCTTTTTAAGCTTAAACTAGCTTTTTATCGATAAATTCACTCAAAAGGAGTTTTTATGAATACGCTTAGCGCAGGCACACAAGCACCTGATGTCACCTTATTGGATCAAGACGGCACCCCTGTTACTTTAAGCCAATTTAAAGGTCAAAAAGTTTTATTCTACTTTTATCCAAAAGCCATGACCCCAGGATGTACGACTCAAGCGCAAGGTCTTCGCGACATCAAAGCTGAGCTCGATGCACATAATGTTGTCGTTTTAGGCGTGAGTATTGATCCAGTTAAACGCTTACCAAAGTTTATTGAACGCGATCAACTAAACTTTACGCTTCTCTCTGATGAAGATCATCAAGCTGCTGAAAAGTTTGGCGTTTGGGGCGAAAAGAAATTTATGGGTAAAGTTTATGACGGCTTGCATCGAATTAGCTTTTTAATTGATGGAAATGGCATGATTGAGCATGTATTTAATAAGTTTAAAACCAAAGATCACCATCAAGTGGTGTTGGACTACTTAAACAACAAATAAGTTTTATCCAGTAAAGCTAGATGCAGCCAACCCGCAGCAGCATCTAGCTTATAAAGAAAAATTATGACGAGCAGGAATAGTGCGAAACTCCACCTTTGTCGAAATATTCAATCGGTCTTAATTGATAATATTTAGCTTCCACTTCTTTTGATTGCTCAGCATAAGGGTTAGCCAGAACCTGTTTCAGCTCTTCAATTAGACTAAAATCCCCTTGCTCAGCATTTTGATATGCGGGCACAATTAACCACTCACGCCAAGTATATTTGGGATTAACCAATTTCATTTGTGTTGCAACTTTATCCAACTCAGGGCTAAGTTTATTACGCCATGCTTTCAGCCATTCATCCCAGGATTGTGCAAGCTCTTGATTAGGCTCAGCATAAAAGCATTGACTCAGTTCACTAACATCTTGCGGGATATGTGATAACTCTCGAAAGAAAATCGTGTAATCAAGATGAGTGCGCATCATCAGCGCAAGCAAACTATCAAATAAAGGCTTATCAAGAGTTTCAAGTCCAAGTTTATCTGCCCACATTTGGCTCAGCTTATCTTTGATCAAGACATCAAAACCATCGATGAGCTCATTCAGCGCATCCAAACCACTTGGATCGCAATCTTCTGAGCCTTGTGATAGCAATGGCTTTAACCCCGAGCAAAAGCTCTCAAAGTTTTTTTGCGCTGCAATGCTTTGATTGAAAAAGGCAAAATGTTGCCCACCACCCGTCCATGGCTGAAAATACGGGTCGAAATACTCACAAAAACCAAATGGCCCATAATCTAAAGTAAAGCCGCCAATTGCGCAATTATCACTATTAAAATTGCCTTGGCAATACCCCACACGCATCCAATTGGTGATTAAATCGGTCAGCCGCTCTCTAAAGCTTTTTGCCAAACTGATAAGCTGCTTTGAAAAGGCTAAGCTTGGGTCTATCTCATCTTTATATTCTCTTTCAATAATGTGCTTCACCAGCATTTTCAGCTCTCGCATTTCAGGGCTATTTTGCTGCGCTGGAGAATCAGCTTGCACCCTTGCTCTGCGCGCAAAAAGCTCCAACTGACCGACTCGCAAAAAGGATGACGCAACTCGGGTGGTGATTGCAACAGGATTAGAAACCATGCGATCTGGATTTTGTCCAAATGCGTGTTCGCTATACCAAGGTCGGTCTACAGTTTCAGATTGCGAGACAAATAAACATAGTGATCGGCTGGTTTTAACGCCAAGTGCATGCATGTATTCTTGAGCTAAAAACTCACGCACACTTGAGCGCAACACCGCTCGACCATCTGCTCCACGGCAATAAGGTGTTGGGCCGCCCCCTTTTAATTGCATTTCCCAACGCTTATTTTGGAGTACACCTTCAAACACAGACATCGCCCTTCCATCGCCATAACCATTACCAGTTTGAAATGGGCATTGCGCGATATATTCAGTGCCAAAAATAGATAAAGCGTACCCAGTTGCCCAACCATATTTTTTAAGCGGCTCTGGGGCCTTGCTGAGATCACCAGAGAAGAAAGCCTTAAAATCCTCAGTGTGTGCAATGGTGTCATCCAGACCTAATTGGTTAAAAAAAGTTTGGCTATGACTAACATAAAACGGATCTGAAATCGGTGTCGGACGCACTGGCACGTAGTGCCCAGAAAACACTTGGCGCGCTGAAAAGTCGTTGCCATCAGAGGTTGCATCGGGATCAGCATTTAAAGCCTCGAGCAATGAATAGTCGGCCGTTTGAGCGAGATCTTTAAGATTAAAGATATTTATTTTTTGGGTCATTGCGAGCTCCTTGTCAGCAATCCAACGGTACTTTTATCTTGATATAGTCACATCCTAGCTTGATTTAACTAGATTGAAAACTTAGCTTGCAAAACTCATTGCCATTTGATACATCTAGACGTCTAAACGTAAAAACATATAAACGTATATCTAGAGGGAACTATGTTTCAAAATGCCAATAAAGCCCTAATATTAAGTGCTTTTATTATCCTAAGCGCAGTGATCCTGCCAATTATATTTATCCCCGACACCATTATTGCTCTCATTTCATCTGTGTATGACTTTATTACGACTGATTTAGCTTGGTTTTTCTTGCTCCTAGGCATACTTTCAACCTTAGGTGCTTTGGTGACTATTTTTAGTAAATACGGTGATATTCGCTTAGGTGGCCAACAGGCAAAACCTCATTACACGACTTTTACTTGGATTTCGATGAACCTATGTTCAGCACTTGCTGCCGGCATTTTGATTTTTGGCCTTTGTGAGTGGATGTATTACATCAATACGACACCTTTTGGCATTGAAGCGGGTTCAAGTGAAGCTTATGAGCACGCTATTTCTTATGGCATGTTCCATTGGGGGTTTTCTGCTTGGGGTTTCTATCTTCTACCAGGTATGGCGCTCGGCTATTTGTATTGGAATAAGAAAAACACAGATTTAAGAGTATCAGCCTTATGTAGCAATGTGATCGGTGGCGATAGCCTGTTTTATCGCAGCTTGCGTCTGATTATTGATGCCATCATAGTTTTTGGTTACTTTATGGCGATCATGACCACGGTTGGGATTGGTGTGCCTGTTATCGCCAAACTTTCTAGCCACCTTTTAGGCATTGAAGATACATTTGGTTTTAAAATTGGCGTGATTTGCGTTTTTGGCGCATTTTTCATGCTTTCAACCTCAAAAACGATCGCCAAAGGCATGGGGATCATCAGCACATTTAATGTACGCCTGTCGATTGCATTTTTTGCTTTTGTCCTTTTTGCTGGCGATACAGGGTTTATCTTAAACAACCTCACAATGTCGATTGGCACCACAATCAACGAGTTTGTACGCATGAGCTTTAACTCAGACTCCGTCAGACAAACAGGCTTTATTCAAGGCTGGACTATCTTTTATTGGGCTTGGTATGTTGCGCTAACCTTTATTTGTGGGATTTGGATTGCGCGTACATCTTATGGCCGAACCTTTAAGGAAATAGCCATCGCTAACTGTGTTTGGGGCACTGCTGCATGTTGGATTAGCTTTGGCATTTTAGGAAGTTATGGCATGTCTCAAGAGCTTTTACACGACATTCCGCTTTCTTCTGAAATTTCAAACCTTGGTAGCAGTGGCGTGACTTTAGAAGTATTAAACACGCTGCCACTTGCTCCGATTTGTATTGCCGTATTTGTGATCTTAATCTTCTTTAACCTTGCGACCACAGCAACTGCGAACGGCACATCTTTAAGTATTTATACTTCAATTGGTCTAAAGGGGAATGAAGAGCCGAATGCAAAATATAAAGTTTTTTGGTCACTTTTATTCTTAGTGATCCCACTTGGTATTTTGCTGCTTGAAAACGCCGTAGAAGGTTTGAATGTTCTCGCCACCATTCAATCTATGATAACCATTTCAGCGCTGCCTGTGCTTTTAGCCCTTGGCGTTTTGTTTACATCATTTTTCAAAGCCTTAAACGCGGACATTGATAGCGGCGAGCTTCTCAAATCTATCGATAAAAGCAAGCAGCATAAGTGGGAGTTAAGCAATGACGTTTAAACATCAAGCGCTCACGCCGAAGCAAATGGACGTAACCCAATATACTTTAGCCATGATGGCGATTAACTCTTATCTACCCGAAGGTAAGCGTAAAATCATTCAGTATGTCGAAACTATCTTACGTGAAAAAACCGATGCTGAGATAATCGTGAATACGGATATCGAGCCTTGCCTAATTGCTAAATTAAAAGCAACGCAAGGCAAACATAAGCCATTTAAGTTACTGCTTGAAGGCCACCTTGACGTTGTGGACGCGGATGAGAGTCAATTTACTCCAAAGCAAACCGGCTCACTTATATATGGACGGGGAAGTGTTGATATGAAAAGCGGCTGCGCATGTATCCTAACGGCTTTTCTTGATGCAGCCCAAGATTCTGACAGGCAAGCCGACTTAACCTTAGTATTTACCACAGATGAGGAAACCACAGGCGCTAGCATAAAACACTTGCTTGAGAACAATATTCTAGAAAAACATGACTTTGCCCTGATCCCAGAACCAACCAATGGACAGATTTGTAATGCTCATAAAGGCCAGTCATGGATTAATGTTGAGTTTCATGGACTCTCGGCGCACTCTAGCTTGCCACACTTAGGTCAAAATGCGATTTATATGGCGGCAGATTTTATACAAGTGCTACGTCGTAACACAAACTTATACTTAGAAGATCCTAAATTTGGCAAAGAAACAATTAGTGTCGGATGTATTGAAGGCGGCACAGATCCTAATGTGGTGCCTGATTATGCAAAAGTACGTATCGATAAGCGGTATCTACCGCACCAAGATGTGACGACTGGCCTTGAAGAAATCAAAACAGCGATTAAAACCTGTGAGCAAAATGATCCTAACTTTCGCGCGACGATAAACCTTGAAGGGGATTGGAGTGCCCTACTAACCGATCAAAAAACGCCTTATTTCAAGGAATTAGTTGAGACAGTAGACAAAGCAATGCAACAGCAAAGTGAGATTGTTTTTTGGACGGCTTGGGGCGAAGGCGCTTATATTAGTCGCTATGATACGCCAACAATTTATTTTGGCCCGGGCGATACTAAGCTGGCACATACGCAAGATGAATATGTGGATTTAAATCAAGTTTACCAAGTTATGCATAGCTATCAGCAAATCATTCAAAGATTTTGTAAATAAATTCAAGGAAAGATCATGAGACAAGATGTTGTCAGCATTTTTAAGCAAAATAAATTACTCATCACAGATGGCGCAGCTGGTACTCACCTAGAGTCTATGGGCTGTGATTTAAACGATGCTTTATGGACAGCTAAAGTATTAAAAGATAACCCTGAATACATCAAGCAGCTGCACAAAGATTACTTTCAAGCCGGAGCTGATTTTGGCGTAACAGTGAGTTATCAAGCGACCATTGAAGGCTATATGAAACAAGGCTATAGCCAAGCTCAAGCCATAGATTTAATCAAAACCTCTGCCCAACTTTTACTTGATGCTAGAGAGGAGTGGTGGCAAACCGAAGGGAAAGCAGCACAGCGCTTATATCCGATTGCAGCAGCATCGATTGGTCCTTATGGCGCCTTTTTAGCCGATGGCTCTGAGTATCGAGGGGATTATACGCTTTCCAAACAAGCATTATATGAGTTTCATAAACCAAGAATTGAAATTTTATGGGCGCAAGGATTGGATTTGATTGCCGTGGAAACCATTCCATTATTAGAAGAAGCCTTGGTCATAGCGCAAATAGTGCAAGAGTTAGGCGCTCAATGCTGGATAAGTTTCAGCGCTAGAAATGAATCTCAGATTAGTAACGGTCAAGCCATTGCTGAGTGTGTTGAAGCTTTAGAAGCTTTTGCCTGTGTGGCCGCGATTGGTGTGAACTGCACGGCGCCGAAATATATCCAAGGCTTGGTTCAAGCGATACAATCAAAAACACAAAAGCCTATTGTGGTTTATGCCAACTTGGGGAATACCTATGATCCCGATACCAAAACTTGGTGTAGCCATGATACGCAAGCATCAAGCTCTGCAAATATTAGCTATCAAGATTATGTCCGCCAATGGGTAAATGCAGGCGTGAAAATCGTCGGTGGTTGTTGCGGCACCACGCCACAAGAGATTAAGCAGATATTTATCGATAAAGCATAAATAACAAAGCCCACTTCAATACTCGGTCTAACCTTAGCTTGAAGTGGGCTTTAATCTATTGTTGCTTCATTAGTGAGTATAAAAATTAAGATGAACTCGACTCAATTCCTATCTCTTGGCTATTGAAGGCATTAAATACAGCTTTGACCAATGTCGCTAACGGAATCGCAAAAAAGACACCCCAAAATCCCCACAAGCCGCCAAATACTAGCACTGCCACTATGATAGCCACAGGGTGTAAGTTCACTGCTTCTGAGAACAAGATTGGCACCAACACATTGCCATCAATTGCTTGAATAATAAAATAAGCCAAAGCGAGCCAATAAAAATGTGGCTCGAGTCCCCATTGGAATAAACCAACTAACAACACAGGTACAGTAATCGCTGCCGCTCCAATATATGGGATCAAGACAGAAAAACCGACGCCAATAGCGAGCAGAATCGAGTAACGTAAATCAAGTAGCGCAAAGACGATGTAACTTGAGACGCCAACAATGATAATTTCAAGTACCTTACCGCGAATATAGTTCGAGATTTGATCATGCATTTCAAGCCAAACTCGGTCTGCTAAACGGCGGTTTCTTGGCATGATACGCCCAAGCATCCCGAGCATTTGGGATTTATCTTTGAGTAAGAAAAACACCAGTAGCGGCACTAAAATCAAATACACGGCAAGCGTAGCCAAACTCAGCAAAGAGGCCATTGAACCTTTGACTAAGTTCTCGCCTATCCCCAACACTTTGTCACGCGTATTATTAACGATTGCTTCAAAAAGCTGCATATCGGCAATTTCAGGGTAACGCGCAGGCAGCGTATTTAAATATTTTAAACTGGCGCTATACATTTTCGGCACATCAGCAATAAAACCGACTATTTGCGTCCATAAATTTGGCACAATGAAGAAAAAGCCAATCATTAACAAGCCAATAAATGCGCCGACAACAATGCATACACTCCAAAATCTAGGCATACCTAAATTCATCAGCTTGACCACTGGCCATTCCAGTAGATAAGCTAAAACAATAGCGACTAAAAGCGGTGCGATTAAATGCCCGAAGAAGAAAATAACCATAAATCCTGCAAGCAAAATCGCAACAAGACTAACTGCATGGGGATCGGAGAATCGGCGGAAATACCAATTCTTTATCATGTCGAACATTTAAACTTTATTCCTCTTTTAAAACAAATATTTGATAATTTTTATCGCGTTGTGAAATCTTTACGCAGAAATCTTGTCGAATCAGATAATTCTGTATATCAATACACGATGCTTGATCATTTGAATCAATTCGAAGCGCGTCGCCCAATTTCATTGAGGCCGCTTGGCGTTTCGCTAAGAGTAGCGCCATTGGGCATCTCTCATTTGTTAGATCAAGCACTTTCATCCGACTCTCTTTTGATTTAACCTCAAATGAACGGAATTATGATATACCTAAATGCCGCCACAAGATACATTGAATTGACAAGGCATTAAGAGAATCACATTTTTTTGACTCTTTATTGGATACACGTATTTTTATGAAGCAAAACCATAAGTTAACAAGGATAGCAGCACACTTGGCTTTAAGCCTTGCTTTATTAGGATCAAGTGTCGCGCGCGCTGATGATTTGAATCTCCCTGACATAGGAACAGCCGCAGCCGCAACACTCTCAATTGCTCAAGAAAAGCAATACGGTGATGCCTATATGCGTATTTTACGCACTAAGATGCCTATTTTGGGCGATCCTGTGATGAATACTTATATTAGCGATCTTGGGCACCTACTTGTTTCCAATGCACGGGATGTGCGCACACCTTTCTATTTCTTCTTAGTGCGCAACCCACAGATTAACGCCTTTGCCTTTTTTGGTGGTCATGTGGTAGCCAATACGGGTCTATTTTTACATGCCGAAAGCGAAAGTGAACTTGCTTCAGTGCTTGCTCACGAAATTGCCCACGTGACCCAACGCCATTTAGCGCGCCGTATGGAAAGTGATGCGCGTCGCTCCCCTTATGCAATTGCAGCGATGGTTGGCTCCTTATTACTTGCGATTGCATCCCCTGAAGCAGGGATTGCAGCGCTGAATGCTTCAACTGCTGGTAACCTTCAAGCAGGTATCAACTATACACGTTCAAACGAAGAAGAAGCGGATCGCTTTGGCATTGAAACTTTAGCTAATGCAGGCTTTAATCCTCGTGCTATGCCTGACTTTTTCACTCATTTATCTGATCAGTATCGCTATGCCAGCACGCCACCACCAATGCTCTTAACTCACCCCTTGCCACAATCGAGGGTGACAGATTCACGTGAACGAGCAAGGCGCTACCCAAATGTAACGCGCCCAATTTCATTAGATTTTTGGCTGGCCAAAGCCCGCGTTATCGCTCGCTATTCTGGCTATCAAAGCGCCTCAGCTGAAGGCGTTTTAAATCGCATCGCAAAAGATTCAAACCCAGTCAAAAAGCAAGCCGCAAATTATGGTAATGCTCTGATAGCGATTGATGATCGTAAATTTAGCGAAGCACAAAAGCTATTGCAGCCGTTAGTTGCAGCAAGCCCGAATAATGCATTTTACTTGGATGCGTTAGCTGATCTCTATATTGGTCAGAAAAAATATGATCAAGCAATCAGTGCGCTACAAAATGGTCTAAAAGCTGATGCAAATAATGCAGCGCTCAACATCAACCTTGCGAATGTATATATTGAAGCCAACCAACCTAAATCAGCCATTCGCATTTTACAGCGCTACACACATAGAAACCCAGGCGATCCAACAGGCTGGCAGCTTTTATCTAAAGCTAATGGTAAATCTGGTAACCGTATGGAAGAGCTGGCGGCACGTGCAGAAGTGTTTGCCCTCAATGCGAACTGGAACAAAGCAATTGATTCTTACTCACAGGCAAGTAGTATGGCTAAATATGGTAGTTTAGAGCAAGCGCGTTATGACGCACGAATTGATCAGCTTCAGTATCAACGTGAAATGTTTGCCGCATTAGATGGGTTAAACTAGATCCAATCGCTACCGTTAGATAATCGATAAAAACCAACACAGGGTAAAAAGGAATCCACTATGACTGTCACAATTTACCACAATCCAAGATGTTCGAAGAGCCGTCAAACTTTGGAGCTTCTTGAATCTCAAGGCATCACGCCACAAGTGGTGAAATATCTTGAAACGCCACTGGATTTACAAGGCTTAAAAGACTTATATGCGCAACTCGGATTGAGTCAAGTTTCTGATATGATGCGCACCAAAGAAGCGGAATATAAAGAACTCGGTTTAAATGCACAAGACGCCACAGACGAAGCACGTTTTGAAGCTATGGTCTCGCATCCGAAGTTAATGGAGCGCCCTGTTGTGGTTGCCAATGGTAAAGCGCGTATTGGCCGTCCACCGGAGCAAGTCTTAGAGATTTTATAAAAGTGAGTTGATATGCCATCCAAAAAGCCGATGCCAGATCCCCTAAATAAACCAGATAAGACTCTGAAAAAACTCAGATGGGCTGCACTGATTAGCTATTTGTGTTTAATCTTATGGGTGGTGATTTGGCATGGCTTTTTTGAAATCCAAGATGGCGCCATCCCGTCAACTCAAGCTTGGCTCCTCTTTGCTTGGGTGATGCCACTGCTTTTACCATTAAAAGGCATCATCCAAGCCAAAGCCTACACTCATGTCTGGGCCTGCTTTATCTTACTTATCTATTTTCTTCACAGCGTTACTTTAATCTTTAGTGACTTACTTTTGGTGAAAACAATCCAACTTAACATTTATGCTCTTATCGAGTTCATTCTTACAAGCTTAAGTTTCATCTTTTGCTGTTTTTATGGCAGAAAAAAAGCCAAATCACAAGGATCTGGCTTAGCTAAGTTATCTCAAATCGAAAAAGCAGAACGGGCTAAGTATCAAGGCTGATACTGATACCAATTGGTATCTACACTTGGCGTACTTGCCGCTTGTTGAGCTTGCATCACTTGTGCTTCATTATTCGCTAAATCCGCGCCAAGAACTTGATCCTCTCCACCGCTTGTAGCAGTCGAATCAGCAGCAACAGGCTCTGAGCTTGGCATAAAGTAACGGCTTTGAATAATTTCTTGATCAAATTGAGATTTTGGTGCAATCAATTGAATATTCAAACTTGCACTACGCCCTTTGATCCCTGAAATTTGCACATTACCTACGCTTGCAAAGTTCTTCAAACGGTTTTGCATATCAATTAAATCACGTGCTTTAGTGATACCGTTGAAGTTTGCAACAAACTCATCCACAACTGGCGCATCTTTTTTCTTGTCCGCAGAATTGGCGACAAAATGACTGCTTAATTGACGCATCATTTTTTCAAATGCAACGTCAGCGTCTTGCTCTGTCAGACTTCCTTGCTCAGGAGTGCCTGCTTTACGTGATAAGCTTTCAGGGCTTTGATCATAAAAGCGCCACTGCACTTCTTGGCCAGAGTCAGTTGATTTTTTGATCACTGCTAAAATAGCATCCGCAGGGTAGCGGCTACTTGCACTAGCTAGACGTGAGGTAAAGTTTCCTTCTACATCAGAGCTGCTTATATTGGTCACATCTTCAATATCACCCACAGGGAAGAAAACAGGCACACCGACTTTTTGCGCTGCATCTGTCAGTTGAGTCAAGACTTCAAGTCCAGATTGTTCCCAAGCAATTTGCGCATCCGGATCGGATTCATTCTCATCCACTAGCCACACAAGAATGCTTTTACGTTCAGCCGGCCAAAGACTTAGATTGGATGATTGAATAATGGAGTCAATACGCTCAGGCAAAAAGCTGGCTTGCATGACGGCATCTTCCCCTTCGCCTTCAACGCGATAACGTTGCAAAACGCTTTCAATATCTTTCTTTGCAGATTCTATCGCACTCGATTTAGGCAAATCTTGTTGCCCTGTTGCTTTTTGTAAAACTTCAATAAAGCCTTGCTCAAGCGCTTGATTTTGCTCATCTTGCCCTGCATCAGCGGCAATCGGAACACTCGCTTCATAAATATCAACTTTAGTTTTAGCGAAAACAGTTGAACTTGTTGCCAGTGAAACACTTAACGCAAGCACAGACAAAAGAAGGGAAGAACCTCGCATAAGCTATTTTTCCTAGTTATTTGTGATAGACCTGAAAGTTAAATCTTAAAGCGATAAAACTTACACTGTACCAAAGATCTTATCACCCGCATCACCAAGACCCGGTACGATATAACCTTTATCATTTAACTTTTCGTCAATCGCAGCTGTATAAAGTTCCACATCAGGGTGAGCTTTTTCTAATGCTTCAATCCCTTCTGGCGCAGCCACAAGTACTAATACTTTAATTTGCTGACAACCTTTTTCTTTTAAAAGGTCAATCGTTGCTATCATCGAGCCGCCTGTGGCAAGCATTGGATCAACCACCATTGCAATGCGATCTTCCATTTGACCAGCAAGCTTGTTGAAATAAGGGACAGGTTCAAGGGTTTCTTCATCTCGGTAAATACCAACCACAGAAATACGCGCACTTGGCATATGCTCGAGTACACCATCCATCATGCCAAGACCAGCACGCAGAATCGGCACAACTGTCATTTTCTTACCTTTTAGTTGGTCGATTTCAACTTTACCGTTCCAACCGTCAATTTCTACTTTTTCAGTTTCGAAATCAGCTGTTGCTTCATAAGTTAAGAGACTGCCTACTTCAGTTGCAAGTTCACGAAAACGTTTTGTACTGATATCGCCTTCGCGCATTAAGCCTAATTTATGTTTGACTAATGGGTGTTTAACTTCGACAACTTTCATTTCTAACTCCATGCTATTAAATATTAAATCCGCTTAATTATACGCAAACGTTTCCAATAAAACACATATAAATCCCATTGAAATCAAAATCCGCCGCAAAATAAAACAAAAATCCAAGCTTTGGCTGTAAAAAACTTAATCAAACAGATAAAAAACTTACGCAAACGTTTTCCTTTTTTGTTTTTTGCCTGTTAGAATAGCCGCAGAAAATATTACAGCAGCTGAAATTGATTAGAATTCAGGCGATTTAGCCTATCAATCAGCGCGTGATTCAATCTTCTCTTTTTTGATAATTAATAAGGATCTTCTCGTGAGTGGTAATAACACATCCCTTAGCTATAAAGATGCAGGTGTCGACATTGATGCAGGTAACGCTTTAGTTGATCGTATTAAAGGTGTGGTCAAACGCACGCATCGCCCTGAAGTTATGGGTGGTCTTGGTGGATTTGGCGCACTATGTGAATTACCAACCAAATACAAGCAGCCTTTGCTTGTTTCAGGGACAGATGGTGTTGGCACAAAACTTCGCCTTGCACTGGATATGAAAAAACACGACACCATCGGGATTGACTTGGTTGCAATGTGTGTGAATGATTTAATCGTTCAAGGCGCTGAGCCACTTTTCTTCCTTGATTACTATGCAACCGGCAAGCTTGATGTCGATACCGCAGCAGATGTTGTGGCTGGCATTGGTGAAGGTTGCGTGCAAGCAGGTTGCGCCCTTATCGGTGGTGAAACCGCTGAAATGCCAGGCATGTATGAAGGTGAAGATTACGACGTAGCGGGCTTTTGTGTTGGCGTTGTTGAAAAAGAAGAAGTGATTGACGGTTCAAAAGTTGCGCCAGGCGATGCACTGATAGCAGTAGGTTCAAGTGGTCCACACTCAAACGGTTATTCATTGATCCGTAAAATTCTAGAAGTATCAAACGCTGATTTAAGCCAGCCTCTAGGTGAGAAAACACTTGGCGAGCACTTGCTTGAACCAACAAAAATCTACATCAAATCTATGCTACCTTGCATCGAGAAGTTCGATATCCACGCTATCAGCCATATTACTGGTGGCGGCTTCTGGGAAAATATCCCACGCGTGTTACCTGCAAATACAAAAGCTGTCGTTGATGGCAACAGCTGGCAGTGGCCTGAAGTATTCAACTGGCTACAACAAGCTGGTAATGTCGAAACTCACGAAATGTATCGCACCTTTAACTGTGGTGTGGGTCTTGTGGTTGCATTGCCAAAAGATCAAGCGCAAGCTGCGGTTGATTTCCTAAACCAAGCGGGTGAAAACGCATGGGTATTAGGTGAAATCCAAGCGGCTGGTGATGCTGATGAGCAAGTTGAGATCTTAGCTTAAGCCTTAAAATTTGAGTAATAATCAATGACAAAAAAAATCTTAGTACTGATCTCTGGTAGCGGCTCTAACCTGCAAAGCTTGATTGATGCAAGCGAGCAAGGCAAGCTGGATGCAAAGATCTGCGGCGTGATTTCTAACAAAGCCGATGCCTATGGACTTGAACGTGCGAAAAAGCACAAGATTCCAACAAGCTTTGTCGACTCAAAGGCTTATAGCCGTGAAGATTTTGATGCAGCGCTGATTGAAGTGATTGATACCTATCAAGCAGATTTAATTATTCTGGCAGGCTTTATGCGTATTTTAACGCCAAGCTTTGTGCAGCGTTATCAAGGTAAGCTATTGAATATTCACCCTTCATTACTGCCAAAATACACAGGTCTAAATACGCACCAGCGCGCGATTGACGCAGGTGATAGTGAACATGGCACTAGTGTTCACTTTGTGACCGAAGAGCTTGATGGCGGGCCTGTTATTTTACAAGCGAAAGTACCAGTGTTTGAAGATGATGATGCGCAAACCTTGGCATCACGCGTCTTAACTCAAGAGCACAGTATCTACCCACTTGTCGCGCAATGGTTTGTCTCAGATCGTTTAGCGATGAAAGATGGCGCAGCTTGGCTTGATGGCGAGAAGCTTCCAGCCCACGGCCATGCGTTTGATGAGTAAGAGCTAACTCAAATAGAAAGCGGTTATAAATAAAAAAGTACCCTTGTTGTTATGACTTGGGTACTTTTTTTATATGGCTAATAAATTTCGCTAAAAATTAAAGCTATGCTTTAGGATGCGTTTGGCACATAACCATCGTGATCATCCGCATTCGCTTGTCGCGGCGGCGCATAATCCACCGCAACCAAGGAAGCTGAGTTTTCAAAAATTAGTTCACCTAAGCGAAAGACACAATACTCCCCTGGCTTCATTTTATGCCAAGCTTCATTATTGGTTAACGGCGAAGTGGCAATCACAGAAACCACATCATCTGGCGTAGTTTCATGCTGAAAGTTAATCGTCATTTCTTCATCAATTAATGAAGCTTCACCAAAAGGTGCGCGACGCGTGATCCAGTTTAAATGATTGGTGCAATAAGCCATCACAAACTCACCATCGCTAAGCAGCATATTAAAAACCCCTAGCTCTTTTAGCTCATCGCAACATTTGGCAATAAACTCAAACAATTGCTGCTCACAAGCCGGACGCTCAGGATATTCTTGATCAAGCTTATTTAAGAGCCAACAAAATGTGCGTTCGCTGTCTGTATCACCAATTGGTCGATGACGCCCGACAGGTAAGTTTTCATAATCACGCAATTGCCCATTGTGAGCAAAAGTAATATTGTGACCCCAAAGCTCACGGGTAAACGGATGGGTATTTTCAAGACTCACGCCACCGCGATTGGCTTGACGAATATGACTGATCACAGCGCAGCTTTTAATCGGATAGCTTTGCACTAGCTGGGCAATTTTAGATTGATAGCTCGGCGCCGGATCTTTAAACATTCGGCAGCCCTTTCCTTCATAGAAGGTGATCCCCCAACCATCACGATGTGGTCCAGTTTTGCCGCCACGTTGAATCAGCCCAGTAAAACTAAAACAAATATCTGTTGGCACATTGGCACTCATGCCAAGTAATTCACACATGGGGCTCCTCCATAAAACTTATTCTTGCATGTATTTTTCAATTAATTGAATGATGATGTGAATGACTTTAATGTGGATTTCTTGGATGCGATCAGCATATCCAAAATGTGGTACACGAATTTCGATATCCGCTACACCCGCCATTTTACCACCATCTTTACCTGTTAAAGCGATTGTTTTCATGCCTTTAGCTTTTGCCGCTTCAATCGCTTTTAAAATATTACCTGAGTTACCAGACGTCGATAAACCAAATAATACATCACCACGTTGGCCTACAGCTTCAACATAACGTGAAAATACATAGTCATAACCAAAATCATTACTGACGCAAGACAAGTGGCTTGGATCCGAAATCGCAATACCTGGGAAACCTGGTCTATCTTCACGGTAACGCCCAGTCAACTCTTCAGCAAAATGCATTGCATCACAATGAGAACCGCCATTACCACAAGAAAGCACTTTACCTGAGGCTTTGAATGAATCTGAGATCATTTTTGCTGCCGCTTCAATCGCTTCTAGGTTAGCGTCATCTTGTAAGAATTTGTCGAGCACAGTTGCGGCTTCAGTGAGTTCACCGCGGATCAAATCTTGATACATGAGAGATTCTCTTTATTAAATAAATATCTTTGAGTGTACCCAGTTCACCGGCGTACTTCAAGATAACAAATCTATGCAACGACTTTCGCATTTATACGCTGAATAGAAAGCTAGCTAACTGTTTAAAAACAAAACTATCCGTGTATTTTTTTTATGCAGCCAAGATCACGTTTATTTATTTTCTTTATTACATACTGGTGAAATTAGTTCTAGGCTAATAGAACAAGTGGTATGACCAGATTTATAAGTAAATATAAAAACTGCTGTACTGGCTCATCGCACAACACTCAATTCCTCCTCCCTACAACAAGGACAAAATGTCCATACAAGAAGGAACAACCTATGGCTATATTTCTTAGTCTGATTGCGCTACTCATACTTATCAGTATTTGCGCATACCACAAATTTTCTTTAAGCATCAGCTTAAGCTTGGTTGGCTTTGCCCTTTTAATTCAAATTGGCGCTGGAACTTTCCCATTTGGCGTATTTATTGGTTATTTAGTGCTTGCGCTGATTATTGGCTATGCACCCATTCGCCAAGCCCTCTTTACTAAATCTGCATTTAAAGCCTTTGCCAAGGTCTTACCTGAAATGTCGCAAACAGAAAAAGAAGCGATTGAAGCCGGCACAGTTTGGTGGGAAGCAGAACTTTTTAAAGGCCGTCCAAACTGGAAAGAATTTGAGAAAATTCAAGTTGCGAAACTCTCTCAAGAGGAACAAGACTTTATCAATGGTCCGGTTGAAGAGCTATGCAAAATGACCAATGACTTTGAAATCACCCATGAGCTTGCGGATCTCCCTCAACCGATTTGGGATTTCTTAAAAGAGCATAAATTCTTTGCCATGATCATCAAGAAAAAATATGGTGGCTTAGAATTCTCCGCCTATGCCCAATCTATTGTGCTGCAAAAATTAACCGGCGTGTCTGCAGTGCTGTCATCCACTGTTGGCGTGCCAAACTCACTAGGTCCGGGCGAGCTATTGCAACGATATGGCACCAAAGATCAACAAGATCATTACCTGCCTCGCCTTGCCAATGGTGATGAAATTCCATGCTTTGCACTAACAAGCCCAGAAGCTGGCTCTGATGCCGGCGCAATTCCTGATGTTGGAATTGTGACCAAGGGCATTTGGGAAGGCAAAGAAGTTCTTGGCATGCGCCTGACGTGGAACAAACGCTATATTACCCTTGCGCCCGTTGCAACCGTGCTTGGGCTTGCGTTTAAACTTCAAGATCCCGATGGCTTAATCGGTGATAAAAAAGACATCGGCATTACCTGCGCCTTGATCCCAACAAATTTAGAAGGCGTTGAAATTGGTCGTCGTCACTTCCCTTTAAATATTCCATTCCAAAATGGTCCAACTCGCGGCAAAGATATTTTTGTGCCCCTTGATTTTATTATTGGTGGCGTAGAAATGGCTGGCCAAGGTTGGCGCATGCTGGTTGAATGTTTATCTGTCGGGCGCGGCATCACCTTACCTTCTAACTCCACAGGCGGCAGTAAAACCGCTGCCCTTGCAACCGGTGCTTATGCACGTATTCGCCGCCAATTTAAGCAGCCAATTGGTCATATGGAAGGCATTGAAGAAGCCTTAGCGCGCATTGGCGGCAATACCTATGCGATGGACGCTGCCAGTGAACTAACCGTAACCGGGATAGATTTAGGCGAAAAACCGTCTGTCATTTCAGCGATTGTCAAATACCATTGTACTCATCGAGGTCAGCGCAACATTATCGATGCGATGGATATTGTTGGCGGTAAAGGGATCATGATGGGCCCTGCTAATTTCTTAGCTAGAGGCTATCAAGGCGCGCCGATTGCCGTGACAGTCGAAGGGGCAAATATTCTCACTCGTTCACTGATTATTTATGGGCAAGGCGCCATTCGTTGCCATCCGTATATCCTGACTGAAATGCAAGCCGCACATTCAAATAAAAGTGACGCATTAGCTAAGTTTGATAAAGCATTAATGGGTCATATCGGCTTTGTGATGAGTAACAAGGTGCGCAGTTTCTGGCTTGGTTTAGTCGATGGTAAAGGTTCTAATGTGCCGAATGTGCACCCTGAGCTTAAACCTTATTATCAAAAAATTAACCGCTACAGTGCAAACTTGGCATTCTTGTCTGATATGTCGATGGCAGCGCTTGGTGGCGAGCTAAAACGTAAAGAGCGCCTCTCTGGACGACTTGGGGATATTTTAAGTCAGCTTTATTTAGCCACTGCTGCGCTTAAACGCTTTGAGTTTGAGGGTGCAAATGAAGAAGATTTACCACTTGTGCATTGGAGCGTGAGGGATGCCTTGTACCAAACTGAAGAAGCGATTTCAGACTTTTTGTGCAACTTCCCAATTCCTGCGCTTTCTACGCCACTGCGTTGGATTATCTTGCCCCGCGGACGCACGCGTCGTCGTCCAAGTGATAAGCTAGATCATCAGGTGGCGCAAATTTTGCAAACCCCAAGTGCCACTCGCTCGCGTCTGGCGCGTAATCAATACCTTGAGCCAAGTGCACACAACCCTGCGGGTCGCTTAGAGCTAGCATTAAGCGTGATCCTACAAGCTGAGCCTATTTATATAGAAGCCTGTAAAGCGCTCGGCATTCGTCGTCCATTTACCATGCTGGATAAGTTTGCCGATGAAGCACTCGCGAAAGGTGTGATTGATGAAGCAGGTGCGCAATTACTAAGAGATGCAGAGATGCACCGCTTAGAAAGTATCAATGTGGATGATTTTGAGCCGGATGCATTAGCGGCAAAAGAAAAACCTTGCGCAGAAGAAGCAAGCATTAGCCAAGTAGCATAAAATTGATATGTAGAATAAAGGCGGTCTGGAGCAATCCAAACCGCCTTTTGTCTATTTGTATTTAAAAATTTAGTTGTCTTTAAAACTAATGGGATTCAACTTCTTCGCTGCGCCATAAACAAGCGCCCTTCTTGGCAAACAAATCCAAACGCTCTTCATGAGCTGCCAACTCATCTTGAGTGGCTTTGATCACGCGTAAATTTAAGCCACTTGAGGCCTGCATAATATTCTCACCGGTATCATCTGAGCTGCTTTCACTGTTAAAGGCAAGCGCAGTTTGCCCACCTGTCATCAGCAAATACACATCGGCTAAGATTTCAGCATCGAGCAAAGCGCCGTGGAGCGTACGGTGTGAATTATCTATACCGTAGCGATCACACAGAATATCAAGGTTATTACGCTTACCCGGGAAGATTTTCTTCGCCATGGCTAAGGTATCTGTCACCTTGCATAAATCAGCGGTTTTTAAGTTAAAGCCTGCGCGCTCAAACTCATAATCCATAAAGCTGGTATCAAAGGGCGCATTGTGCGCAACAAGCTCTGCCCCTTGAATAAAATCAACAAACTCTTGATGCACTTCTTGATAGCTTGGCTTGTCTTGCAAAAATTCATCGGTAATCCCGTGAACTTCAATCGCATCCGGTTGGCTGGCGCGATCTGGCTTTAAATACACATGAAAGTGCTTGCCAGTGAGTTTGCGATTGACAATTTCTACTGCGCCAATTTCAATGATTCTATGATTTAAATAAACCGGCCCACCTTCACGGTTCATACCTGTGGTTTCGGTATCGAGTACCACAACTCGGCCTACCTCTGGTAAACTCGAAAGATCAGATGGTAAAATGTCATTAGGATTATTTATCATATTTGTGTCAAACTCTTAGCATGAAAGCAAGTATATCGCGTAATTACAATTGTAATTATACTATCGATCATATTCAAAATACATAGTGAATCAAAGATGACAAAACAGGTTGAAATTTTTACCGACGGCTCCTGCTTGGGCAACCCAGGTCCTGGCGGTTATGGGATCGTATTACGTTATAAAGATAAAGAAAAATATTTGTCTGAAGGCTATCACTTAACAACCAATAACCGCATGGAAATGATGGCAACAATCGTAGCGCTGCAAAGCCTCAATCAACCCTGTATTGTCGATCTAACGACAGATAGCCAATATGTGCGCCAAGGGATCACCCAGTGGATCCATAACTGGAAAAAACGAAACTGGCAAACAAGTGCAAAGAAACCGGTAAAAAATGTCGATCTTTGGAAAGCCTTAGACCAAGAGTGTCAGCGACATACAGTGAACTGGCATTGGGTAAAAGGCCATGCTGGGCACAGAGAAAATGAAATCTGTGATGAACTTGCCAACACGGCTGCGCGCGATCCGAAACAAGAAGATGTGGGTTATAAACCAGAATAATCCGATCCAAAGTTGAGTTTGCATAGCCAGCTTTAGCATAACTTTAAATGTTAAAACTAAGGCTCATATTTAGTCTTACAGCGCGCCCCTGCTGGTGCAAACCTTGGCTTGACCTTCCAATGTGGACGAATCGGTTTTAATGGACAGGTACGCTTACGCGCCACGATAAAATAATAGCTGCCAAAAAATTGCCCACAGTGACTTAACATCGAATCTGCGCAGCGAATGATACTTGGGTTGATAAAAGGGAAAAAGCCACCCGAATGACATTCGGTGACTTCATAATTTAAAAGGCTCAACCAATCTTTGATCCGGCCTTGCGTATACATACGCCCAGTCCATGGCAGGCCTTTTTTCTCACGACGCTTTTTACACCAAGGCAGCGCTTGTTTGACGCCAAGAAAACTTAAAGGCTCAAAACCAGATAAAATCAGATAACCGTCATCAACCATCACGCGATCCGCTTCCCTTAATAAACGGTGCGGATCTGCGCAATAATCAAACTGATGCATGAGCAAAATTGCATCAACACTCTTTTCACAAAACGGCAAGTCGAATGCATCAGCTTCAATATCTCGTAATTGTGACTTTACATCGAGGTGAATTTGATGTTTGATTTGACAAGTGTCAGTTAAAAACTCACAGCTTAAACCACCAACTTTGAGTAAATGATAACCAAAAAACGTCGGGCAGGATTCATTTAAATGCGTTTGCAAAGCCTGTTGATAAAATTCACCATGCTTAATTTGCTGCCAAGAATACGGCTGGATCAGAGACTGACTTGTACGGGCGGACTGAATCATAGTTATCTCTTATCAAAAATGGGTGGCCTAAGTTTATACCTGATGTTTTAGGTATATATCCAAACGGTTGAAGCGCAAGCCTCACCTTGCGGATATTATTAAAATTATAATGCCTTATCATAGGCAGGAGATCCAATATGTTAATCGTAAAAAGTATCCCCGCGTTCACAGATAATTATATTTGGGCGATCATTCAAAACAACCAGTGTATTTTAGTTGATCCGGGTGACTCAGAGGTTTCACTTGCTTTCTTAGAAGAGCACAACCTGGAACTAAATGCGATTTTATTAACCCATCATCACAAAGATCATACCGGTGGGGTATCACAGCTTGTGCGTGCTTTTCCGCAAGCCTTGGTTATTGGTCCAAAAAATGACCCTATTCCTATGCTTACCCATGCGGTTGAAGGTGGTGAGCAAATCCAAATTTTTGATGAAACCTTTTTAGTGCTTAACCTACCGGGACACACTCAAGGGCATATTGGCTATGTCGGCGACAGCAAACTATTTTGTG
The DNA here is from genome assembly GCF_058545285.1 of Vibrio sp. KMM 9700. Taxonomy (NCBI): domain Bacteria; kingdom Pseudomonadati; phylum Pseudomonadota; class Gammaproteobacteria; order Vibrionales; family Vibrionaceae; genus Vibrio; species Vibrio sp. KMM 9700. The sequence goes on from NZ_CM178589.1 coordinate 674,076, forward strand.
GCGATGTGCTATTCTCCGCAGGTTGTGGTCGTGTATTTGAAGGCACAATGGAAGAAATGCTCGAATCTTTGAATAAAATTCAAGCCCTTCCAAGTGAAACTATGGTTTATTGCGCACATGAATATACATCAAGTAACCTTTCTTTTGCGCTTGTGATTGACCCTGATAACCAAGCATTGCAAGATTATCGCGGTGAAGTGAACCGCCTGCGTGCTAAAGATATCCCAACAGTGCCAACAATGCTTAGACTTGAGCAGCAAATAAACCCATTCTTACGTTGCCAAGAACCAAGTGTAATGAAGGCTGTGAGTGATAAATGCGAGAGCCTCACTGAGCTTAACGTCTTCACAGCACTTCGTGAATGGAAGAACAATTTCTAATTATAAAGTGTTAACTAGAGGTCAAAACAAACCTAAATTCTCATTAATTTTGTTATTTTGTTACATGTAAATTTTAAAAAACGAACAAAAAATCGCCAATTTAACTTGCCAAACCCTACTAAAAGCAAGTATGATTTGCGACCAATTTACAACAAGGCAGCATGAATGAAATCTAAGTTAATTTGGGTTTTGCCACTCTTAATTGCAGGGTGTCAAACACTAGACTCGCCAGAAACCAATGCAGGTCTTGCGGTGAAACCTTCAACCCAGGTCACCCAAGAAGAGCGTGAACAAGCAGCCAAGCTAGCTTATCAACGCCGCACAGGTAAAGTGATAGAGCAAAAGAAACAAGATTCAACTAGCGCTCCAAAGAAAGTAGCGAACACTCAAACAACCGAGACTAAGGTTGCAGCAAAGAGTGCTACGAGTGCTAAAGAAGCAGCGCCAAGCAATCAAATCGCCAAGCAAGGCACCCCACAAAGCCAAATGGATCTCTGGCAACGCATTGCGATGCAGCTAACACTTGAGGTCCCAAAAAATAATCAAGTAAATTACTACTTGAACTGGTATAAGAAACACCCTGAACACCTAGAAGTGCTTTCAGAGCGTGCAAAGCCATATTTATATGAGATCACTCAAGAGATTGAAAAACGTAATTTACCTCTTGAACTTGCGCTTTTGCCAGCTGTAGAAAGCACCTTTGACCCATTTGCAAAATCTTGGGGTGGTGCAACAGGTTTATGGCAATTTATGCCAGCAACCGGTCGCAGCTTAGGATTAAAGAAAAATCGTTGGTATGATGGCACACGAGATGTCAATGCATCAACACGCGCAGCGTTAACCTATTTAACCCGCTTAAACGATCGTTTTGGTGGCAACTGGGAACATGCTATCGCTGCCTATAACAGTGGTGGTGGCCGCGTTTCAAGTGCAATCCGTGCTAACCGCAATGCTGGTAAATCGACTGACTTTTTTGCGTTGAACTTGCCAAAAGAAACACGCAGTTATGTACCAAAGTTACTCGCACTGGCTGAGATTTTGAAAAATCCGCAAAAATATGGTGTCAGCTTACCACCAATTGATAATCAGCCTGCACGTGATCGCGTGGAGCTTAATGGTCAAGTGAGCCTAGCGAATGCTGCGCGCTATGCGGGCGTTTCAGTTGCGACGATTAAAAAGTATAACCCTGAGTTTTTGAGCACATATACACCAGCGCAAGGACCTAAGGTGATTCACTTACCTGCTGGACGTGGCGATCGTTTTGAGTTGGCAATGCAAAATAAAACCAGTGCACAGCCAACGGCAATTGCAAAGGCGAATCCATCAGATAAAGCGAACAAGGTAACTTACACAGTGAGATCTGGGGATAACTTATCTGTTATCGCGCAGAAACATAATGTAAAAGTTGCGAGCCTGATCGCATGGAATCAGATAGAAAGTGAAGAAAATCTACAAGTAGGTCAAGAAATTGTCATCTGGAAGAGCTAAAATGAGAGGTATGCAACTTGATATGCCCACGCACTCGCGCATATAAGTCTTTCGTTGCAACTGTTAGTTCAAATATATGATTAGTAAAATAAAAAAATCAGCTCAGGCTTGCCCGATGCTGATTTTTTTATATCTGTTATTTCTTCTCAATAGCTAAGCTATACAATCATCTGAGCTTAGAGAGGAATCAGGATTCATTCGCTTCTAACTCAAAGCTCACTTGCATTGGGTTATGATCCGATGCATCGGTTGCAATCGACTTGGCTTCGACTAGTTTTAAACCTCGGTAAAACACATGATCGAGCGGCAAGCCATTCACAAACAAGCGACGGTCATCCGGTGTAAAGTTTGCTTCATTGAGCCCTAAACGCTGGGTTAAACCTAACAGCTCTTGCGTGCGTTTATCACTCCAAGTATTAAAGTCTCCCGCCATGATCACAGGGCCTTGATGCATGCTAATTGCCTCTTCAAGCTCTTGAATTTGCTTTTTATATTCATTGGTACCAATTGTAAAATTAATCGCATGAATATTAATCACAGCAAGGCTTTGCCCATTTGAAAGCTTATATCTTGCATATAAACCAGATTTAGGCAGCAAAATCCAAGGCTCGAGCGCCGTATAAGCACAAGCTTCAACTGGTAAAGATGTAGCAAGGTTTAATACCCCTGCGCCCACATCAAAGACTTCAAATGCGCTGACATAACTAGCGCCCCAGCTTTGCTTGCCAATCCAAGCTTTAAACTCATCACTAAGGCTGGCTTCTTGAAGCATCATTAGTTGTGCATCTTTAGCATAAGCATCTAACGCGGTTTGCCAGTTGGCTTCATTTTGTTTATAAATATTCCATACCAGTAAGCCTAAACGTCCATCCACATCAATAGCTTGTGTCTCTTCGTTGGCTTTTTCTGCATCATAACAAACCTTGTCATAATTACTTGCTTGTTGCTTATTTTGGGTATCAATTGAAACCAGTTGCGGCGTTTCTGGTACGGTAAACGCATACCAAATAGCTAAACTGGAAAGTCCCATTAGTACAACTAAAGCGATCAAAAAACGCATTGCTTTACCTCTAGTTAAAAGCCGTTATTACACAGCTTCGTCATCTTCTTCTCCCGTACGAATACGGATCACACGCTCAACATTTGAGACAAAAATCTTACCATCGCCAATTTTACCAGTCTGCGCAGTTTGAATAATACATTCAACGCATTCATCCAAGCTTTCATCAGAAACAATGATTTCCAGTTTTACTTTTGGCAGGAAGTCGACCATGTATTCTGCGCCACGGTATAGCTCAGTGTGACCTTTTTGACGACCAAAGCCTTTCACTTCAGTGACTGTCATGCCAGTAATGCCAACCTCTGCGAGTGCTTCTCGGACATCGTCTAGTTTGAAAGGTTTAATAATGGCTTCTATCTTCTTCATTTTTATATCCTTATGTTTGAAATGTTTAAATCAGCAACCTTTAGATATTACTGTTTATTTATAAATAAATCATGAGCTTTCGCGACAAATTTGATATTCAAGTGAATAGGCTATATAGCTATCCCCGGGCTTATCGCTAAATACTTGATTAACAAAAAGACCAAGCGCAGCGACCACATTTTGTCCATCTAGCTCGACTAAAAAAGGCACACGCGAGCGCTGCCAAGTCGGCACTTGGTATTCTTGCCACAGTTTTTTTAAGCTCCGGCTATGCTGGCGCCCTTGTGGTTTTAGTTTGGTGCTCCCACCAAGGTTAAACTGGATTTGATAGCTTTTATTTGGATCAAGATAAACTTTTTGCCCAGCACCCGCTTCCAAGGAGAGCTTCAAGTGGCCTAAATTATGCGCCAACTCCACCCATGAGTCCAAGCGATTTAAATCAAGCACAAGCTTTTCATACCCTATATCGGTTAGCTTTTCAAAAGCATACAGCCGGCCTTGCCAACGTCTAAGCTCAATATTTTGATAATAAAAAACAGGATTGGCATCTTGTTTCGCTTTGGCTACATCCTGCCAGATGTGTTTAAGCTGCGCCGCGCTTGGCATGCAAAATCCTAAGGCTTCAAGCCACAAACGCAAAATTGCATCACGCTGGGCTCCAGAAACCAGATCTAGCGGTTCAATGGCAAGGCTTGAGTCTTTATCCATCAGCGCGCTGAGCTTATCTGTTAATAATTCTTTTAAAAGACTATCTGTCTCGGCGCAAAGCTTAGCGCTGCGTGCAAGGGTCTTTTCAAAACTAGGCCAACGCTGCGTAAAATGAGGGATCACTTGATGACGCAAATAGTTACGATCAAAGGCATGATCTTGGTTGGATTCATCTTCAATCCAAGTTAAATTTTCAGCCTGTGCATAGGCTTCAATTGCGCTGCGTGAAACATCCAGCAAAGGACGGACGAGCTTCCCAAGGCCAATCTTGCGCACTTGCGCCATTGCCCCTAGCCCTTGTGGACCAGAGCCTCGTTTAAGTGCAAGTAAAAAGGTTTCAACTTGATCGCTAGCATGTTGTGCGGTAAGCACCAAAGTATTCGCCTGGGTATGCTTTTCAATCGCGGCGTAACGCGCATCACGCGCCGCTTTTTCTATACTTATACGAGCACCTAACTCAAGATGAACTCTCTCGACAATCAATGGAATCTCATAACCATCACAAAGTGTCTGACACTCAGACGCCCAATAATCAGCATTGCAGCTTAAGCCATGATGAACATGAATCGCTGCAAAGCTATCTTCTGGGTGCTGAGCTTTATAACGCGCCAGAAGATCTAATAACACCATAGAGTCTACCCCACCACTTAAAGCCAGCAGCCAATGATTTTGCTTCGCGCGCACTTGATCCAGCAGGCTAAAACAGCTTTGCATGAGTAATGATGAAGTCGGAGTATCTTGAGGCATAAATTTGTCACTTAGAATGGAGGTTAATCAAGCTGAGCGTATTAGAGCAAAGTATCGATGCATCACGCACAAACAAAAAAAGCGAACATTGCTGCTCGCTCTTTTTTATTTATTATCACTTTTATGCGCTGTAGCCATAACTCATTAAGCGGTTATAACGACGATCTAAACGCTCATCATCAGATAGGCTATCTAATGCTGAAAGCTGCGTCAGTAGCATAGCTTTAATGTTTTTCGCCGCTTCTTCTGGCTCACGATGAGCACCGCCTAATGGCTCTTCGATCACTTCATCAATCAACTCAAGCTCTTTTAGACGTGGCGCAATCAAACCCATAGCTTCTGCTGCTTGTGGCGCTTTGTCAGAGTCACGCCATAAGATAGATGCGCAGCCTTCTGGTGAAATCACAGAGTAAGTCGAGTATTGAAGCATGTTGACATAGTCACCTACGCCAATCGCCAGTGCGCCGCCTGAGCCGCCTTCACCCACCACATTACAGATAACTGGCACAGTTAAGCCTGACATCACTTTTAGGTTACGCGCAATCGCTTCAGATTGACCACGCTCTTCAGCGCCAACGCCAGGGTATGCACCTGCTGTGTCAATAAAAGTGATGATCGGCATTTTAAAACGCTCAGCCATCTGCATTAAGCGCAATGCTTTACGATAACCTTCAGGACGTGGCATACCAAAGTTACGTTTTACTTTTTCTTTGGTTTCACGGCCTTTTTGATGGCCAATCACCATGACAGGGCGACCATCTAGGCGTGCAATGCCGCCAACAATGGCTTTGTCATCGGCGTAAGCGCGATCGCCTGCTAGCTCATCAAAGTCTGTAAAAATATGCTCAATATAATCAAGCGTATAAGGACGCAAAGGATGACGCGCTAATTGTGCCACTTGCCAAGCATCAAGATCGCTAAAAATTTTCTTTTTCAGCTCTGTGCTTTTTGCTTCGAGTTGCTCAATTTCTTTATCCAAATCAATTGCATCTTTATCGTCATGGTGAGAAACACTACGCAGTGCTTCAATTTTTGCTTCCAAGTCTGCAATTTTCTTTTCAAATTCTAGAGAGTTCAGGCTCATCTAAGGATCCTTTATTAAATTTAATTCTATTTACTTCAATGAGATAACCCCTTTATTGGTAAGCTTATGTCTCATTGTAAGTTCGTATTGGCTGATTGAGTTTATCAACCAAGTTAAGAAATTTGTCAACACCCGACTATATCAAGATTAAACCTGAAAAAAAAGCAAGGTGTTGATTATCGGCCAAAACCTAAATGAGCCTGCTGCGCTCATCTAGACGCTTTGATGCAAGTTTATTGGTTAAAATCTAACTCTACTTGCTTATCCCCTAGTAATAGCTTGAGTGAATCAAGCAACTCATCGCTTGGGGATACGCTCCATTCGACGCCAAATTCGAGTTTTGCTCTTGCTGCTTTATTTTGATAATACAAACTCACAGGTAAACTGCCACCACGATATGGTGCAATCACTTGCAAGAATTTATCAAAAAACTTGTCATTAACTTGCGAGCTGTCAAGCGAAAGACTGACACCTTTCGCATATTTTTCACGCGCATCGGCAAGGCTCATGACTTCGCGGGCTGACATTTTAAAGCCACCATTGAAATCATCAAAGCTGACCTGTCCCGAAACAATCACTATTTTGTCTTTTTCGAGTAAATCTGCATAGCGCTCTAGTGCATCAGAAAAGAGCATCACATCCAGACGTGACGATCTATCATCTATCGTCATCAAGCCTATATTTGAACCACGCTTGGTCGTCATGGTGCGTGCATTGAGCACAAGCCCTGCAACAGTCACAGATTGATCACGGCGTGTCGGCTGCGCATCTTTTAAGCGATAATGGGTGTAACGACTCAGCTCTTTTATATAAGCATTAATCGGGTGGCCGGTTAAGTATAAGCCTAAGGTTTCACGCTCGCCTTCAAGCCAAACTTTTTCAGGCCATTTTGCTACCTTGGTATATTTTTGCTCGACCACTTCAGGGGCTTCGGTTAATACCCCGAACATGTCTTCTTGACCAAAGGCTTGCGCTTGGTGAAATTGTCCCGCAGCTTTGACGGCTTCATCAACCGATGCCATCATCGCAGCGCGGTGTGGTCCAAGTCTATCCATCGCCCCTGCTTGGATCAGCTTTTCAATCACGCGTTTATTGCATTTTTTGAGATCGACACGGGCACAAAAATCAAATAAGTCTTTAAAGTGACCATCTTTTTCACGACACTCGATAATGCTTTCAATTGGCGCTTCACCAACACCTTTGATCGCGCCAATGCCGTAAACAATTTCGCCTTTTTCATTGACGTTAAAGCGATATAAACCTGAGTTCACATCTGGCGGCAAGACTTTCAGCTTCATACGGATACACTCATCAACAAGGCCGACGATTTTTTCCGTATTATCCATATCCGCAGTCATGACCGCTGCCATAAATTCAGCCGGATAATGGGTTTTAAGCCATAAGGTTTGATAAGAAACCAAAGCATAAGCAGCAGAGTGAGATTTGTTAAAGCCGTAACCTGCGAACTTTTCAACCAAGTCGAAAATTTTCATCGCCAGTTCGCCATCAACGCCATTTTTCTCTGCGCCTTCTTTAAAGATAGAGCGCTGCTTCTCCATCTCTTCTGGCTTTTTCTTACCCATCGCACGACGTAGCATATCCGCCCCGCCAAGGGTGTAACCCGCTAAGATCTGGGCAATTTGCATGACCTGTTCTTGATATAAGATGATCCCATAGGTTGGATCTAAGGTCTCTTTTAGGCTCTCATGCTGCCATTTCACATCAGGATAAGAGATATCTTCTCGGCCATGTTTACGGTCGATAAAGTTATCTACCATGCCAGATTGCAATGGACCTGGGCGGAACAAGGCCACCAATGCGATAATATCTTCAAAACAGTCTGGTTGCAGACGTTTGATCAAATCTTTCATGCCGCGTGATTCAAGCTGGAACACTGCAGTTGTTTCAGAGTTTTGCAGCACACGAAATGAAGCGGGATCATCCAAAGGAATCGCTTCAATACGCACCGGCTCTTTGCCTTGTTTCGCAAGTTTTGGGTTAATTAGCCCAAGAGCCCAGTCAATAATGGTGAGCGTACGCAGGCCCAAGAAGTCAAACTTAACCAGACCTGCGGTTTCAACATCATTTTTATCAAACTGAGTAACGGGGAAGTTCCCTTCTGCGTCACAATAAAGCGGCGCAAAGTCAGTTATCGTCGTTGGTGAAATCACCACCCCACCGGCGTGTTTACCTGCGTTTCGGGTACAGCCTTCTAAAACGCGGCACATGTCGATTAAGGCTTTTACATCTTCATCGGCGTTATATAACTCAGGCAGCTTTGGCTCGGCGTCAAAAGCTTTCGCCAGCGTCATCCCTGGATCGGGCGGCACAAGTTTTGAGATCCTGTCTACAAAACCATAAGGGTGCCCCAAGACGCGCCCCACATCACGGATAACCGCTTTGGCAGCCATAGTACCAAAGGTGATAATTTGCGATACCGCATCACGGCCATACATTTGCGCCACGTGATCGATCACCTGATCGCGCTTATCCATGCAAAAGTCGATATCAAAATCGGGCATGGAGACACGTTCTGGGTTTAAGAAACGTTCGAAAAGTAAGTCATATTCAAGCGGATCAAGGTCGGTGATTTTCAGTGCATAAGCCACCAGAGAACCTGCACCTGAGCCGCGCCCAGGACCTACAGGAATATCATTGTCTTTTGACCACTGAATGAACTCCATAACAATCAAAAAGTAGCCAGGGAAGCCCATTTGGTTGATCACATCAAGCTCAATTTGCAAACGTTCGTCATATTCAGGGCGACGCTCAAGGCGCACTTTTTCATCTGGGAATAAGAATTCTAAACGGTCTTCCAAGCCTTCTTGGGATTTTTTAACCAAATAGTCTTCAATTTTCATCCCTTCGGTTGGGAAGTTTGGCAAGAAGTATTCGCCTAAACGCACCGTTACATTACAGCGCTTGGCAATTTCAACTGAGTTTTCAAGCGCAGATGGAATATCGCTAAACAGCTCACACATTTCTTCTTCTGTGCGTAAGTATTGCTGCGGGCTGTATTTTTTCGGCCGACGTGGATCTTCAAGGGTGTAACCATCATGAATCGCAACGCGAATTTCATGTGCGTCAAACTGCTCTGCGTTTAAAAACACCACTTGGTTGGTTGCCACCACTGGAAGTTGGGTTTCGCTAGCAAGTTCAAGCGCATAATGCAGATAAGTTTCTTCATCTGGGCGACCTGTGCGCAAAAGCTCTAAATAGAAATGGTCTTGAAAATGGGTCTGATAAAACTCGGCCATTTGCGCAGCCATGGCTTGGTTGCCTTTTAAAAGTGCTATTCCAAGCTCGCCACATGCGCCGCCAGAAAGGATAATTAGCCCTTCTTTATGCTCAACTAACCACTCTTTATCAATCACAGGCTGATGCTGGACATGCCCACGCAAATAAGCTTTGGAAATAAGCAAAGTCAGGTTTTTATAACCTTGGTTATTCTTGGCAAGAATAGTGAGTTGCGACAGTTCATCCCCAAGCTCACTTGATTGCATTTTAAAGTCAGCGCCAATAATAGGTTTGATCCCATGATTATGCGCCTGACTATAAAACTTCACCAAGCCGCACAGGTTGGTAAAATCAGTTAACGCCATCGCAGGCATACCTAGCTCGGCAACTTTTTTGACAAGAGGTGGCACTTTTGACAACCCATCTATCATGGAGTAGTCACTGTGGACACGCAGGTGGATGAACTTAGGATCTGGCATAGTTATCGCTTGTTGTATTTATTTCAAGTGTATAGGGGGTATCTTACATTAAACCTAGCAGCTTTTTGACTGGTTTATAGCTTTTTCGATAATGGGCGAGTAAATCCGCTCGATTTGCAAGATCAGATGCATCCAATGCAGCAAGATGCGCCTTGGTTGGATAGCCATTATGCTTAGCAAAACCAAATTCTGGGTAGATTTTATCCAGTGCTTGCATTTCTTCATCGCGGCAAACTTTGGCTAAAATCGAAGCGGCGCTGATTTCTGCCACACGTAAGTCTCCTTTGACCACAGCAAGCGCAGCTTGGTTGAGTTTTGGCAGTTTATTGCCGTCAACCAACACAAAGTCAGGTGTGATTTCTAGCCCGTCTACTGCGCGACTCATAGCAAGCAAACTTGCTTGAAGGATATTGAGCTCATCGATTTCAGCAACGCTACAGCGGCCAATTGCCCAAGCGAGTGCTTTTTGTTTGATTTCAGGTACAAGCGCAAGGCGTTTTTTCTCTGTGAGTTTTTTAGAATCCGTTAGCCCTTCAATTGGGTGGTTGGGATCTAAAATCACAGCTGCGGTGACGACATCACCGACGAGTGGGCCACGGCCAACTTCATCGACGCCGGCGAAAAGCTGATACCCTTCTGGATAGGTAAATATTTCGAGTTCTGGTTTCATAATTATTTTCGTTATTTTATATATTCGCAGATTAGCATATACCTATATCGACTCCGCAAAGTCGCTTGCAACCATCCTTGGGCGCTTTACTCGGCACATCCTTGTGCCTCGAAAACTTTGCTGCGCTGATACAGCTATACGCTAATTCAATCAATCACCGGCAATACTCAAACACCAATCAAGTTAAGCACAGCATTAGCCGCTTGAGTATCTGCATCTTTTTTAATTAATAAATGCAAATCATGGAAAGCTTGTTGTTGCTCACTTGGATCATCGAGCAGCAGTGAGACTTCCAGTGCAAGGTTTTCAGGCGTGCAGGCTTCTTGGAGCAATTCTGTCACCAAAGCTTTGTCGGCCAGAATATTTGGCAAGGAGACATATTTGGTTTTAAGCATACGCCTCGCTATCGCTGCGGTTAACGCATTGACTTTATAGCCAACCACCATAGGACGATTCACCAACATGGCTTCAAGCGCCACTGTGCCAGAAGCAAGCATGACAACATCACTGGCTTCCAAGACATTTCTTGCCGTGCCATCGATAAGTTCAAAATCTAGCTCTGGCGCAATGTTTTGCCACGCCTCTTCAAATTGAGCGCGACGCTTTGGATTAACAAGTGCGACGACAAAGCCAAGCTCAGGGTGCGCCTTATGCAAAATCTGGCAAGCTTTGATAAACGGCTCACAATGCATTTTTAGCTCGCCACCACGACTGCCGGGCAAGACAGCTAACCAAGTTTTATCTTGGGCTAAGCCTAGCTTTTGGCGTGCGCTTGTTTTGTCTGATTCCAGTGGAATTTGATCGGCTAACGTATGCCCAATAAATTCACATGGGGCGTCAAATTTATCATAAAAGGCTTTTTCAAATGGCAAAAATGCCAAGACCAAATTGGTGGCGGCTTTGATCCCGTGAATACGGTTTTGGCGCCATGCCCAGACGGATGGACTGACGTAATGGACAGTCTTGATGCCCGCTTGTTTAAGATCTTTTTCAAGGCGCAAGTTAAAATCAGGTGCGTCGATGCCAATAAACACATCGGGTGGGTTTTGGCTATAGTGCGCAACAAGACCTTTTTTGACTTTAAGGATACTTGGCAAGCGGCCTAGGACTTCAACAAGACCCATCACAGAGAGGGTTTCCATCTCAAAGAGTGATTCGCAACCTGCGGCGATCATTTTCGGTCCACCGATGCCAACAAATTTTGCATCTGGGTGCTGCTTTAAGATGGCTTTGATAAGCCCTTCGCCTAAGGTATCCCCTGAGAGTTCACCTGCGACTATGCCTATTGTTAGTGGTTTATTCATGCTTTCCATCCGAACTATAAATTGCTTGTATCCATACCATTACACAAAGACGCTCGAGCCATCCATGGTCGCTATGCCTTGCACATCCTTGTGCAAGGAATCTTTGTTCCATGGCATTGGACACAATCAATTTTAATCTGCGCCCAATCATAAAACTAAAAAAAGGCCTAATCAAAGCAATTAGACCTTATATATTTTAACCTTAGAAACCTAAAAATTAGCGAATAATGCCGCGATCTGTGGTTTCGAGTAAATCAACCAAACGCATAATCGATGGCCATTCAGTCGCCATTTCACGTAGTGACGCTTTCGCCTCATCTAACGTCTTGCCTGCGCGGTAAATTTCTTTATAAGCTTTTTGTAATGCGCGGATTTCAGCACGCTCAAAGCCATTACGTTTCAAACCAACTAGGTTTAAACCAAATGGTGATGCATGATTGCCTTGCGCCAACACATAAGCTGGAACATCTTGAACCACAGCAGAGCAGCCGCCGATATAAGAGTAAGCACCAACAAAACAAAATGGGTGAATAGCCGAAAGCGCCATTACGCCAGCGTAATCTTCAACCGTCACATGGCCGCCCAAGATAGAGTTGTTACCAATATGGGTGTGGTTACCGATAATCACATCATGTGCAATATGTGCATTCACACATAAAAGGTTGTCGTTACCAATCACAGTTTCACCACGATCTTGCGCCGTACCACGATGCACTTGGGCACTTTCACGGATCACATTGCGATCACCAATTTTAACGAAAGTGACTTCGCCACCATATTTCTTATCTTGGTTTTCTTCACCAATGACAGCTTGTGGGAAAATACGGTTGTCTTTGCCGATTGTCGTGTGACCTTTGATCACCACATGCGACATGATTTCAGTGCCTTCACCAATTTCTACATCTGAGGTGATATAAGTAAATGGGCCAACTTTTACGTTTGCACCAATTTTTGCGCCGTCTTCGATCACCGCAGATGGGTGAATTTGAGCTGTTTCATGGATCATAATGCTTTACTCTTATCTTATAATCTTTGGAGTGATCAATTTCTTATGAGAATTCGCGACGGGCACATTTTAATACCGCAGAGCAAACCACTTCACCATCCACAGTTGCACTACCATTAAACATAGCAATGCCGCGACGCTCTTTTAGAAAATCAACTTTAATGATTAGCTGATCACCCGGCATGACAGGCTTACGGAATTTCGCATCATCAATGCTTGCAAAGTAGTAAAGCTCATTCTCTTTTGGCGCGCCAAAAGTTTTAAATGCTAATAAACCAGTCGCTTGCGCCATAGCTTCTAAAATCAATACACCAGGGAAGATTGGCAATTGTGGGAAGTGACCTGTAAATTGAGGCTCATTGACTGAAACATTTTTCAATGCAACCAAGTATTCACCTTCTTGGTAGTCCGTCACACGGTCAACTAGCAAAAAAGGATAACGGTGCGGCAATAATTCACGAATTTCAGTGATATTTAAAGTTTTAGTTTCAGTAGTCAATGTCTTGTCCTATTTATCTACCCTCACAATACACACTTTTTCTGAAAGCCATTGGAGGGATTAAAAACGTGCAAAAGATCGACACGGGCCGATCTTCGCTATTATTGTTATTCTAACCAAAATTAAGATTGATGAATTTCTTTTTCGAGTGCTTTGAGTCGCTTATTCATTTCATCGATCTTCATGACGCGTGTCGCTGTTTTGCGCCATTCTTTATTGGTTTGCAGTGGAATACCAGATGAATAGATGCCTTTCTCAGGAATACTACGCATAACCATCCCCATACCGGTAATGGTGACGCCATCTGCAATCGTAATGTGGCCATTTAAGACGGATGCACCACCAATGATACAGTATTTACCAATTGTGACACTACCTGCAACAGTGGTACAACCAGCGAGTGCACTGCCATAGCCAATGTGCACATTGTGCGCTATTTGTAAGTGGTTATCGATAATGACATTATCTTCAATCACTGTATCTTCAATTGCGCCACGGTCAATCGTGGTACATGAGCCGATTTCAACACGGTTACCAATTTGCACTGAGCCAAGTTGAGGGATTTTAATCCACTCGCCTTTTTCATTGGCATAACCAAAACCATCTGCGCCAATCACAGTGTTGGCTTGGATTAAGCAATCAGCGCCAATTTTCACTTCATGATAAATGCTTGTATTGGCCCAAATCTTAGTGTTTTTACCTAGACTTGCGTTTTTACCAATAAAGCAGCCGGCACCGATGGAAACATTATCCCCAAGAGTCACGCCCGACTCGATCACAGCGTTGTGACCAATCGTGACATTTTCACCTAAGTTGACGTTTTCACCAATCACAGCGGTTTGAGCAATGCTATCAGCAGGCTCAGGGGTTGTATCTAATGCTTGTGCAACATAAGCGAATGCAACGTATGGGTCTTCGACCACAATTGCATTGGTGGTACATAGCTCAAGTTCAGCTTCTTTAATTAATACAGCGCTCGCCTTGCAATCTGCAAGATGCTTACGATATTTAGTATTAGTTAAGAAGCTGACCTGGCCTTTACTTGCTTTATCCATAGCCGATACACTGGTGACAATCTCTTGACCGTCACCGTGTAGCGTGCCTTTGGTTAAAGCTGCAATTTCTGCAAGCGTTAATTGAGGCATAATAATTATCTAACTCTCTAATTATTTAACTTTGTTCATCACAGCGCTAGTGATGTCATATTTAGAGTTACCGTAAGGTACTGCTTGCGTATCAACAATGATGTCATAGCCTTGAGAGCTTGCTACGCTTTGGATTGCTGATTGAACTTTCTTAGCAATTTTCTCTTGCTCAGTAGATTGTAGCTTAGCAGTTTGTTGTTGGTACTGCTGCGCACGCTCTTTGTAGCTCTTATCAAGGTTAGCAATTTCTTGCTGTGCTTTTTCTAGTTTGGCTTTATCCATTACTTTTGCATCGCGGCGTAGTGCTTCGATTTTAGTCTGGATTTGCTTACCTAGTTTATCAAGCTGAGCTTTTTGGCTCTTCACTTGTGATTCAATTTTTTTACCCGCTGCTTTACTTTCTGGCATTGACTGGACCACTTGCGCAAAGCTTACATAGCCAACTTTTTGTTCAGCTTGCGCTGCTGTCGCAAACATAGCTGAAGAAAGAATTGCAAGGCTGATACCTGCTGTTTTGATAAATTTATTCACAATATTTTCCTTTAATTAGAAAGTTTGTCCGATAGTAAATGTGAAGACTTCTTCTTCATCACCATCGTAACTATTAATTGGTGTTGCAAGTGAGAACACCAATGGTCCTAGTGGTGACACCCATTGTACGGCGACACCAGCAGAATATCTAAAGTTCCATGGGTCTGAGTAGTCGTAGTAGTATTTACCACCACTATCTATATCGCTATTTGTATAGTCGAACTCAGTATCCCACACACTCGCAGCATCAAAGAACACACTTGTGCGCAGCGAGTTTCTAAAATCATCCGACATAAATGGCATTGGGAAGAATAGTTCCACACTACCTAGCATAGTGGCGTTACCACCAATCGCTTCATCGGTTGCCGTTGTCGTCCCGTTATTCGTGGTGTTATTTTCTGTATAAACAGCTTTTGGACCCACAGTATTTGAGTCATAACCACGAATAGTTGAGAAGCCGCCGGCATAGAAGTTTTCATAGAACGGGAAGATATTATCGTTGCCATCTTCACTGCCATAGCCGTTACCGTAACCTAAGCGCCCTCTAAATAATAAGGTCAACGAGTGAGCATTATTTAATGGGAAGTACTGACGGCCATCATACTGCATTTTGTAGTATGGTGTGTCAGATCCTGGCAACGTTGCTTTAATATAAGCGCGTTGGTGGTTACCTGCGGTTGGGAAATAGCCTTTATCTAGGTTATTACGTGTCCATGATAAAGTTAAATCAAAGTCATCAACTTCAAGCGTTCCTTCATCATCGACATTTCCCGCAGCTTCTTGCGCAGCTAGGAATTTTTCAATTTGTAAATAGCTATCAAGGTTTGAGATCTTGTTATGGGTATAGCCTGCACTTAATGACAGATAGTTTAGCTCATCAACAGGGAAGCCAAAGCTCATGCTGCCGCCATAACTTTCGTTGGTATAGTCAACGATACCTGCATCTTCTGCTTCAAATTTGTTATAGAAAACTTTACCACCTAAACTCACGCCATCAATGGTGAAGTAAGGGTCACGGTACTCAAGGCTGATATTTTGTTGATAATCATTGGTCGAAGCATTGATACCAATACGGTTACCTGTGCCCAAAAAGTTATCTTGTTGCAAACCAACTTGGAAGCTTACCCCTGACTCAGTACCATAACCAACACCGAAGTTAACACTGCCTGAGTTTGCTTCTTTAACGTTATAGACTAGGTCCACTTGGTCATCAGAGCCTGGCACACGTACAGTTTGAACATCCACAGTTTCAAAGAAACCCGTACGGTTCAGACGCGTTTTACCTGCTTCGATTGACTTAGAGTTAAGCCAAGTACTTTCCATTTGACGCATTTCGCGGCGAAGCACTTCATCTTTAGTGATGTTGTTACCGGTAAAACGAATATCGCGCACATAAATACGCTTACCCGGATCAACTTGCATGTTGAGGGTGACTTCGTTATTGATATCATCAAACTCTGGGATGCTTTGAACTTTTGGATAAGCATAACCAGACTCACCAAGCACTTTTTTCACATCTTCTTCAAGCTGTGTGACTTGTGAACCGTTATACGTCGCGCCAAGCTCAAATGGGATAAGCGCCTTGATTTCATCTTGTTTATCAATCAAGTTACCACGGAATTTGACATCTTTAACCGTGTATTGTTCACCTTCGTTGACATTCAAGGTGATATACACACCTTTCTTATCTGGTGAAATCGCCACATTGGTTGATTCAACATTGAATTTCAAATAACCGCGGTCAAGATAAAAGCTTTTTAACTTCTCAATATCGCCAGCGAGAACTTGTTTTTGATACTTATCATCAGAAAGGAAGTTCCACCATGAGACATCGGCATTCAAATCAAAGTTATCTAGCAATTCGCTATCGCTAAAGTCTTCGTTGCCGATAATGTTAATTTGCTGAATTTTTGCCGAGACACCTTCGGTAAAGACAAATTTTAAGTCCGCACGGTTACGTGGCAATGGCGTGACCACAGCTTTCACTGTCGCGTTGTATTTACCTACGCTGTAGTAGAAGTCTTCCAAGCCTTTTTCAATTTGGCTAAGTTGCGTTCTATCTAAAGATTCACCGATACGAACGCCTGACGCCTCTAGGTTCTCTTGAAGCTGCTCTTCTTTAATCGCTTTATTACCCGAGAAAGAAATGCTTGCAATACTCGCACGCTCTTGAACTTTCACATATAGGGTATTGCCATCTTGGAAGACTTGAACGTCGTCATAGTTGCCCGATGCATATAAAGACTCAATCACTTCTGAGATGTCTTGATCAGACACACTATCGCCAACACGAACAGGCATTTGCAGCAAAGCAGCACCTAGCGCAACGCGTTGCAGACCTTCAATTTTTATATCATCGACAACGAAACTTGCCGCATGAACACTTGAGCTCGCCAACACTAGGGCCGAGAGTAAAAAACGATTCATCGCCATAAATATATTGTTAATCCTTTATATTTTTTGGGCTTAGGTTAATACCAATTCCAATAATTATTGTTGTATTTGCAAGTTCAAGTTAGTGTTAAAAGTGTAACATGACTTAAAATTTCACACCCTACTTGCAAATTTAAGCTGTGATCTTGCGAGAGTTAAAGACGCGCAAAATCATTAAATAAGGCTACAAACATCAAAGATAACACAGCGGCCATCCCTAAGCGGTAACTGAATTCTTGTATCTTCTCTGGCACAGGGCGGCGAATAATCGCTTCAATAGCGAAAAATAGCAAATGCCCACCATCTAACACAGGCAGAGGGAATAAGTTCATGATCCCAAGGTTTACGCTAATTAAAGCCAAGAAACCTAAGAAAGATATCAATCCGTAATCTGCCGTTGCGCCAGCGCCTTTAGCAATCGAAATTGGGCCACTGAGGTTTTGCACTCCGACATCACCTGTAAGTAATTTTTTGACCATACTAAAGGTCACGCTGATCACTTGCCCGGTTTTGTCTATCGCTTGTGGAATAGCATCTAGTACGCCAAATTTTTGCTCAAAAATGTATGACTCAGGCCACTCTCCAACACTTGGAGCTAAGCCGATATACCCTATTACTTCGCCGTTATCGAGTGTTTTCGCTTCTGGTGTTAAGTTTAAGCTCAATACTTGGCCTTGACGCTCAATCCCAACCTCTAAAACTTGGTTCGGGCTCGCTTTAACGATTTCAACAAAAGCTTCCCATGTTGCCACGCTTTCGCCATTAATGCTTATAATTTCATCATCTTTGATAAAACCAGCACGACTCGCAGCACTATCTTCTGAAACCATCGCTACTTTATTGAAGACTTGCGGGCGATATGGTTCAAAGCCTAATGTCTTCATTGCCGAGTCTTTTTCAGGATCAAACTGCCAACGACTAATATCTAAAACTTTGTGTTCGGTTTGACCTATCTCAGCAGCAGAGGCAACTTCAAGCGCAAGGGTTTTATCACCAATATGACTGATTAGCGCCATATTGACACTTTCCCAATCAGGCGTTTTATTGCCTGCAATCGAGCGAATTTCCATTCCCGTTTTGATATCAGCCTGCGCGACAATCGAACTCGGCGTCACTTCACCAATAACAGGTTTTAGTGACGGTTGGCCCATCACAAAGATTGCCCAATATGCAAAAATAGCAAATAGGAAATTAAAGATTGGCCCCGCTGCAACGATTGCACTGCGTTTTGTCAGGCTTTGATGATCAAATGCTAGATGTTTTTCAGCTTCGAGTACTTCGCCTTGGCGCGAATCGAGCATTTTAACATAACCGCCAAGAGGGATCAGTGCTAACTTATATAAAGTGCCATCTTTGCCACGGCGTTGATACAAAGATTTACCAAAACCGATTGAAAACTCTTCGACTTTCACGCCACAGCGACGCGCTACCCAAAAGTGACCAAACTCATGGACAGCGACTAAAATCCCTAGTGCCACCACAAAGGAGGCTAAATTCCACAAGATACCTGTCATAAGTTCGCTTTTAGTGCCTCACTTGCATAAATTCTCGATATATTATCTATCTCAAGCAAAGATGCCAAGTCATTCGTTTGATTAATCCCGACAATTTGATTTGAATCGACTAAATCTGAGGTAAGGTGGATTGAGCTAGATGCTACTTTATTCATCACGCTTTCATTTACTTTTGCTATCTGATTAAAGCTAATTTTTTGATTTAAAAACGCTTCGACAGCGACTTCATTCGCTGCATTTAAACTTGTGGTCGCCACTTGGCTCATATAACAAGCATCCATAGCTAATTTTAAGCAAGGATAACGGTTAAAGTCTGCTTCAAGGAAGGTTAGCTCTGAAAGCTTAGTGAAATCGAGCGCCGAAACACCTGCATTAATACGCTGAGGATATGCCAGTGCATGTGCGATTGGGGTACACATATCCGGCTCGCCCATTTGCGCGATGACCGAACCATCTTGATACTGGACCATAGAATGGATCACAGATTGTGGATGGATTAAAACTTTAAGTTGATCTTGCTTGGCGTTAAATAACCATCTCGCTTCAATAAATTCTAAGCCTTTATTCATCATGGTTGCAGAATCAACTGAAATTTTAGGTCCCATAGACCAGTTAGGATGCGCAATCGCCATTTCTGGCGTGACATCTTCTAGTGCATTGACATCTGTGTAGCGAAATGGGCCGCCAGAGCCTGTCAGTAAAATATGTGACACACCATGTGCGCTTAAGTCACAACGCCCAATGTCTTGCTGAAGTTCTGGCGCAAGGCATTGAAAAATTGCATTGTGCTCACTATCAACAGGTAAAAGTTGCGCGCCATACTCTTTGGTCGCATTGATAAAAAGCTCACCAGACATCACGAGAGCTTCTTTATTGGCAAGTAAAATGCGTTTGCCTGCTTTCACTGCAGCCATAGTTGGCAACAAACCCGCTGCGCCAACAATTGCAGCCATCACAATTTTGACTTCTGCTAGGCTAGCAACATGACATTGACCTTCAATGCCAGCGTAAACCTTAGTTTGGCTTCCCACACTAGCAAGACGATTCATCAACTGAGCGGCAGCATTTTCATTTGTCATGACGGCATATTTAGGCTGCCATGTCTGGCACAATGCAAACATCTTATCGACATTTGAATCGGCAGTTAAAGCTGTGACTTGATAAGCATGCGGATTTTGCGCAATAACAGCTAGCGTACTTGTGCCAATGGAGCCGGTTGCGCCCAGAATGGTAATTGTTTGCATGGATTCCAACATTTAAACTAAAAGGTGATGTGCGTGAAACAATCTAGATATTTGCTCGAAATACTTATCTCACAGCACCTAGATTCGAACATAAAAGGTAAAAATAGTTCCCTTGAAAAACATTGTTTCTCAAACAAACTATTCTTACCCACAAAATAGACTAGTCATCAAAAACTGTCTATTGGCAGAAGAAGTAAAGCACGGCAAAGACAGGGAAAGCCGCCATGAGACTATCAATGCGATCAAGCACCCCGCCATGACCTGGGATCATCTGGCTACTATCTTTAATGCCACTTGCACGCTTAAACATACTTTCAACGAGATCGCCAAGTACTGAAATCACAACCGTTAAGATTATGGTCACAAACATCATTAATGTGCTTTCAAAATGAATATCAAGCAAAGCTGAGCAGGCAAAACCAATAATCACAGATAAAACCACGCCACCCAGTAAACCTTCAATGGTTTTGTTTGGACTCACATTTGGCGCCATTTTACGCTTACCAATAGACTTACCGACAAAGTATGCACCTGTGTCAGCCGCCCAAACCAACAAGCAAACAAATAAGACTAAACGCGCGCCATGAAATTCATCAGTAAGGTAATTTTCCCCGCGTAGCAATACCACACTCCACACAAATGGAATTAAGGCGAATAAGCCGAAGATTTTACGCGTGAGCTCTGTATTTTCCCATAAATATTGAGATTTTGGATAAGTAAGTGCCAACAAGCTCGCCGCAAGCCACCAAATGACACCAAGCACACATAAAGCAATATGTGCAGGCAGAATCTGAATCAAGCTTTGGGTATCAAAAGGTATAAAGACAAAAGTTGCTAATAAAGCAATCAAAGGCATGATCATATTGGTTTTGCGTCGATTTGGCGAAATGAACTGTGTCCACTCCCAAAAACCTAAACAGCTAACCCCTGCTATTGCAATCGCAAAAATTTGCAAAGGAAGAAGAAAAACACCTAAGACGACTATTGGAGCCAAAATGAGTGCTGTGATAATTCTTTGCTTCACGTTAAGCTCCTTGCTCTAAATTCTGCTGGTTTTGCTGCATTAAAGAAGTCAACTGCTCGCTTGTACAGCCAAAACGGCGCTCACGTGTAACAAACCAACCTATCGCCTCTAGCATTTGTTCTTCATTAAAATCAGGCCATAAGGTTTCGGTAAAATACAGCTCAGCATACGCCATTTGCCACAGCATAAAGTTACTAATACGCTGCTCTCCACTGGTGCGGATCATTAAATCAACTGGCGGTAAGTCTGCCATGCATAAGTGCTGGCTAAGCGCATCCTCTGTGATATCACTGGCCGTCAACTTTCCAGACTCAACTTCTTGCGCAAGCTTTTGCGCCGCTTGTGTGATATCCCACTGGCCACCGTAATTGGCTGCAATATTGATCACTGTGCCCGTATTGTTCGCAGTTAGCTTTTCAGCTTCTAAAATTTTATCTTGAAGTTTTTGATTAAACTTAGTTTTATCACCGATGATCTGAAGCTTTAAATTATTCTTATGTAATCGAGTCACTTCTTTTGACAATGCAGATAAAAATAAATCCATCAAAACCGAAACTTCTTCTTGTGGGCGCTTCCAATTTTCACTACTAAACGCAAATAAAGTAATCGCTGGAATTTTAAGTTTTGCTGCACAGGTTAAAGTTTCGCGTACGGCTTTGACACCAGCGCGATGCCCAAACAAGCGAGGTTTTAGACGTTTTTTTGCCCAACGACCATTACCATCCATAATCACGGCAATGTGCTTAGGTAAATCTTGAGATGAAATTTCAGGATGAGACATATAAATATTTCTTTGCAAGTGTTAGTTTGGCATATCTTTAAAGCATGCGAATAAGCTCAAAGCGTGTAAGCAAAACTTCTCAACATAATGAATAATGGCTATAACCATAAAGAAAAGCCTAAACTTTAGCAATAAAAAAAGCGCTGAACAGTCTGGCAGCGCTTCTGGTTTATCCAAGAGAACCAACCCAAGTGATATATTAGCGAGCTAAGGAATGACTTGGGTGGTTGAAGATTAAACTTCCATTAACTCTTTTTCTTTCACTGCTAACACTTCATCAATGTTTTTAATCGCAGCGTCAGTGATTTTTTGTACTTCGTCTTGTGCTTTACGATCTTCATCTTCTGAGATTTCTTTATCTTTCAATAAAGCTTTTAGATCGCCATTTGCGTCACGACGGATGTTACGAACGGCTACACGGCCGCCTTCTGCTTCTGCGCGAACGATTTTAACAAGGTCTTTACGACGCTCTTCTGTTAGCGGTGGAAGTGGCACGCGAATAACAGTACCTGCAGACATAGGGTTTAGACCAAGATCTGACTTCATGATTGCTTTTTCGACAAGTGGCGTTAGCTCTTTGTCAAAGACAGTGATCGCAAGCGTACGTGCGTCTTCTGCAACGATGTTTGCAAGCTGGTTTAGCGGTGTTGGCGCGCCATAATACTCTACGCTGATGTTTTGTAGAATGCTTGGGTGTGCACGACCTGTACGGATTTTAGACAGGTTGTTTTTTAGTGCTTCAACACTTTTTTCCATACGCGACTGAGCGTCAGCTTTGATTTCGTTAATCACTTTGATTACCCTTATCTTTTTATTCCAAATTAGACACTTAGATTCTATTCCAAGTGGCTAATTATTTAAAGTTGTTGTGAGCTAATTTAGCTATCGGTAACGAAAATAATGGGATTATTTAAAGTTACTGATCAATGTGCCTTCAGCTTCGCCCATGACTACGCGACGTAGTGCGCCTGGTTTGTTCATGTTAAATACACGAATTGGCATTTTATGATCACGCGCGAGTGTGAAGGCTGCTAGATCCATCACTTTTAGCTCTTGCTCTAATACATCATTGTAGTCAAGTGTATCATATAATTTTGCTTCTGGGTTTGCGACTGGATCAGCGTCATAAACACCGTCAACTTTAGTTGCTTTTAAAACAACATCTGCTTCGATTTCAATACCACGTAAACATGCTGCTGAGTCGGTTGTGAAGAATGGGTTACCAGTGCCAGCAGAGAAGATAACAACGCGACCTTGACGAAGTTGGCTGATTGCATTTGCCCAATTGTAGTCATCACACACGCCATTTAGTGGGATCGCTGACATCACGCGTGCATTTACATAGGCACGGTGTAGCGCATCACGCATTGCAAGGCCGTTCATCACGGTTGCAAGCATGCCCATATGATCGCCAACAACGCGGTTCATGCCCGCTTCTGCAAGACCTGCGCCACGGAAAAGGTTACCACCGCCGATCACAACACCAACTTGAACACCAAGCTCAATGAGTTCTTTCACTTCTTGTGCCATGCGATCTAAAACCGCTGGATCAATACCAAAACCTTCTGGGCCTTGGAGTGCTTCACCACTAAGTTTCAATAAGATACGTTGATATACAGGTTTAGGGTTCGTTGCCATGTGGTTACCTTTTTTATCACTGAGTTAAGAAATTTATCCTTTATTATATATGTGCAAGATACTACTAGGGTTATATCGACTGCGTAAAGGCGCTCTAGCCATCCTTGGGCGCTTCATTCGGTACATCCATGTACCTCAGCCCTTTACTCCGCTGATACAATCCCTAGTAATATCCGTTTAATTACCAGATATAAAACAAAGGATAGATTTCTCTAATTTAGATACTTTGGCTTATATAATATACTAAAGCATCTCTCACAAAAAGACCGCAGCATTGCCACGGCCTTTTATCTAGAAGCAAAACAAAAAAGAATTAACCTTTTTGTACTGCTGCTACTTCTTCAGCAAAGCTCATTTCTGCAGCTTTCTCGATACCTTCACCAACTTCTAGACGGATGAAGTTAGAAACAGTTGCGCCTTTCTCTTTAAGAATTTCGCCAACAGTTTTCTTAGGTTCCATTACGAACGCTTGACCAGTTAGAGAGATTTCGCCCGTGAATTTCTTCATGCGGCCGATAACCATTTTCTCAGCGATTTCAGCAGGCTTGCCTTCGTTCATCGCGATCTCAACTTGAACTTGTTTTTCTTTTTCAACAACTTCAGCTGGAACATCTTCTGGGTTAACATACTCAGGACGAGATGCAGCAACGTGCATAGCAACGTGTTTTAGAGTCTCAGCATCGCCAGAACCTGCTACAACAACACCGATTTTCTCACCGTGACGGTAAGAAGCAATGTCAGCACCTTCGATGAATTGAACGCGACGGATGTTGATGTTCTCACCGATCTTAGCAACTAGAGCGATACGCTCTTCTTCAAATTTAGCTTGAAGTGCTTCAGTTTCTAGTTTCTCAGCAAGAGCAGCGTCAGCTACTTTGTTTGCGAATGCAAGGAAACCAGCATCTTTAGCAACGAAGTCAGTTTGGCAGTTGATTTCAACTAGCGCAGCAACACCGCTTGCATCTTTGATGATGATAGTACCTTCAGCGGCAACGTTGCCCGCTTTTTTAGCAGCTTTAGCAGCGCCGCTTTTACGCATGTTTTCGATTGCTAGCTCGATGTCAGCATTTGCTTCAACAAGTGCTTTTTTACATTCCATCATGCCTGCGCCAGTACGCTCACGCAGTTCTTTAACTAGGGCAGCAGTTACGGTTGCCATGGTTCATTCCTCAGTTGATTTTAAAAAGGTAAAAAACAGGGGCCAATTTAAGGCCCCCATTGCTATCTTTAGATTAAGAATGCCTTTATATTCTCATCAAGTCTTTTCTTCATCTAGATTAGCTCATATACATGAAGCCTTGATGAAGACAATTTCTTAATTATAAAGTATAGCTATTATTCAGCTTCTTCAACGAAAGCGTCTTTGCCAGCTGCAGCTGCAACGTCTTTGTTACGGCCTTCAGACACAGTTTGTGCCGCAGCGTTTAGGTAAAGTTGTACTGCGCGGATTGCATCGTCGTTACCAGGGATAACGAAATCAACGCCATCTGGGTCAGAGTTAGTATCAACTACAGCAAATACAGGGATACCTAGGTTGTTCGCTTCTTTAACTGCGATGTGCTCGTGGTCAGCATCGATTACGAATAGCGCGTCAGGTAGGCCATTCATGTTTTTGATACCGCCTAGAGATTTCTCTAGTTTTTCCATTTCACGAGTACGCATTAGGGCTTCTTTCTTAGTTAGTTTTTCGAAAGTGCCGTCTTGAGATTGCGCTTCAAGGTCTTTTAGACGTTTGATAGATTGACGAACTGTTTTGAAGTTAGTCAACATACCACCTAACCAACGGTTGTTCACGTAGAACTGGTCGCATTGGATAGCAGCGTCTTTTACTGCTTCAGAAGCAGCACGTTTAGTACCAACGAAAAGTACTTTACCTTTACGCTCACCGATTTTGCTTAGCTCAGCTAGCGCATCGTTGAACATAGGAACTGTTTTTTCTAGGTTGATGATATGAACTTTGTTACGAGCGCCAAAGATGAATGGCTTCATTTTTGGGTTCCAGTAACGAGTTTGGTGACCAAAGTGAACACCAGCTTTAAGCATATCGCGCATTGATACAGTTGCCATTATATAATCCTCTTGGGGTTAGGCCTCCACATTTCCCATGTTACCGACTCGCATTTCTCTATCTTTATAAGTGCTTATAAAAGAAGAAAAGGAGCACCCCGGAACAGGTCTCGAAATGTGTGTGATTTAAAAAATAATATGAGTGATTTAACAACAAGCTTCGCCATTTCAAGAAATGAAGAGAACTTGCATCAAATCGGGGCGTTTTATACCATACTTTACGGGTAAATAGCTAGTAGAAATTGTAAGTTTTATCGGTTGAGAGTAATTTTCATTGCTAATAACAAAGCCTAGGCTTAAAATACCAAGTTCATTCATCATCAAATGAAGCCAAGTTTTATGTCTATCAAAATCAATACCCCTGAAGAAATCGAAAAAATGCGCCTCGCTGGTAAGCTGGCCGCTGAAGTTTTAGAAATGATCCAGCCGCATGTCAAAGCTGGCGTAACCACTGAAGAATTAGATCGTATTTGCTATGACTATATGCAAAACGAGCAAGGCACAACGCCTGCACCACTAAACTATCATGGTTATCCTAAATCTATCTGCACCTCTATCAACCACATCATCTGTCACGGCATCCCTGCGAGCCAAGATGAGCAAGGTGCAAACGGCATGTTAAAACCTGCAGTGCTAAAAGATGGTGATATTCTAAATATTGATATTACTGTGATCACAAAAGATGGTTATCACGGTGATACTTCAAAGATGTTCCTGATTGGTGATGTAGCGCCTGCGGATCGTCGTTTGTGTATGGTAGCGCAAGAAAGCCTTTATGTTGGCCTGAAAAAAGTTAAACCAGGTGCGCAACTTGGTGAGATTGGCACGGCGATTGAAAAATACATCAAGACCAACAACAAAAATAACCCACGCGCTAAATTCTCTATCGTGAAAGATTATTGTGGTCACGGCATTGGCACTGAGTTCCATGCTGAACCGCAAATCGTTCACTACCGTAATAATGATCGCACTGTTCTAAAAGAAGGGATGATTTTTACGGTTGAGCCAATGATTAACGCAGGTAAATTTGGTTGTATCAATGATGCAGAAGACAACTGGACTGTGTACACAGCGGACGGTAAAAACTCTGCGCAGTGGGAGCATACAATTGTTGTGACCAAAAATGGTTGTGAAATCTTGACGCTACGTGAAGAAGAAACACTGCCAAGATTTTTAGTCAACGCTTAATCGAAAATCACTAAGCGTACTGCAAATAGGTTTATATCTTTGGGCTGGGTTATTCCATCATCCCTGATTGATATATACTCAAAATAATTGGAGTTGCAGCAAGGCAACAAACGATGAGACCCTAGGAGCATATAAAAATATGTGACTAGGGCGAAGCAGTGCAGTTAACGCAGTTGCAACTTCAAGTATGAAGAGTATAAACCTATTTTTTTGCCGCCACTTTAACTAAATACCCTTATAACAAGTATTTGGTTTTTCTTGTCAAAAAAAGTAAGATGAGCTAAATCTATTTTTTGCAAGGAAGCAAGCATGACTCAAGTCGCCTCCCCTGACATTCAAGCCTTAAAGCAACAACTCGACGATTTTTATCAAACGCAAAAGCAAGCTTTTTTCGACCAAGAAGATATCACCAAACTCGTCCTTGAACGTGCCTATTTCATCGATAACCTTTTAACCGATCTGTGGAAGCATTATGGCTTTGATAAAGTCGACAACTTATCTTTAATTGCGGTCGGTGGTTATGGTCGTGCAGAATTGCACCCTCTCTCCGATATCGACATTTTAATCTTATCCAAAGTGGAACTTGATGCGCCACATAAAGAAGCGATTAGCCAACTGATCACTTTAATGTGGGACTTGCGCCTTGAAGTTGGGCATAGCGTGCGCACCATTGCTGAATGCGTGGAAGTGGGCAAAGATGATTTAACCGTTGCGACCAACCTGCAAGAAGCACGTCTAATTTGTGGCTGTGAAAAAGGCTATGACTTATTAATCCAAGCGATTCATCAAGATGACTTCTGGCCAAGCCAAGTCTTTTTTAAAGCCAAAGTCGAAGAGCAAAAGGCTCGCCATGCACGCTTTAATAATACTGCGTATAACCTTGAGCCGGATATCAAGTCTAGCCCTGGCGGTTTGCGTGATATTCATACGTTAAACTGGGTCGCGCGTCGTCATTTTGATGCCTCCACCTTAAAAGAGATGAGTTACGCTGGCTTTTTAACTGATGCTGAATACCGCGAGCTCCTCGAGTGCCAAAACTTTTTATGGCAAATCCGCTTTGCTCTGCACTTGCAATTAAAGCGCTACGATAACCGTCTGACTTTTGGGCATCAGCTACAAGTGGCACAAGCGCTTGGTTTTACCGGTGAATACAACCAACCGATAGAGCGCATGATGAAGGCATTTTACCGCACCTTAGGTCGCGTGATTGAGCTAAATACCATGCTGCTTAAATTATTTGATCGTGAAATCTTTTCCCAAGGTTCACTGCCTCAAGCGCAAATTATTAATGATGATTTTCAACGTGTTGGCAGTTTGATTGAGGCGCGTAAACCAGCTTTATTCCAAGCCCGTCCTGAAACCATTTTGGATGTCTTTTTGCACATAGCACAAATTCCTGAGATTGAAGGCATTTCACCGCCAACTATTCGTCAGCTGCGTACAGCGCGTCGCCGCATTAACCGCTTCTTGCATGATATTCCACAAGCCCGCGAAAAATTTATGGCGCTGTGTTGCCACCCGAATGCATTAAGTAAGGCTTTCCCATTAATGCACCGTTTGGGCGTGTTTTCGACTTATTTGCCGCAGTGGAGTCAGATTGTGGGGCAAATGCAGTTTGACCTCTTCCATGTTTACACAGTGGATGAACACACCATGCGCATGCTCAAGCACATCAACACCTTTGCCGACGAAGCCAATATCGACAAGCACCCGATTTGCTGCGATGTTTACCCGCGCTTAGCCAAACCGCACCTTTTGACCATTGCCGCGATTTTCCATGATATCGCCAAAGGTCGTGGTGGCGATCACTCCTTGCTTGGCTGTACCGAAGCTTATGATTTTTGTATTGAACATGGCCTGCCAACCCCTGAAGCAAAACTAGTCAGTTGGCTGGTGCGTCACCATTTATTAATGTCTGTGACCGCCCAGCGCCGTGATATTTATGATCCGGAAGTCATCACTGAGTTTGCAAGTCTCGTCAAAGATGAAGAGTATCTGGATCACTTGGTGTGCTTAACTGTGGCAGATATTTGCGCAACCAACCCTGAGCTTTGGAACAGCTGGAAACGTACTCTTCTTGCCGAGCTTTATTACTCCACCCAAAGAGCTTTGCGCCGCGGCCTTGAGCACCCAGTGGATGTACGCGCTAAAATTCGTCATAACCAACAAATGGCAAGCGCGGATCTACGTAAAGAAAACTTTAGCCCGCGTGAAATCGAATTATTATGGAAGCGCTTTAAGGCGGATTACTTCTTGCGCCATACTCACCAGCAAATTGCTTGGCACAGTAGCCATTTACTCAATCATCTCAAAGAGAAGGCAAATCAAGATAAGTCCTTGGTGATTTTAAATAAAGATGTGACCCGAGGCGGCACTGAAATTTTTGTCTATACCAAAGATAAGCCGCGTTTATTTGCGATTATTGCTGCAGAGCTCGATCGCCGTAGTCTGTCGATTCACGATGCACAAATCATGACCAGCAAGGATGATTACGCGATTGATACCTTTATCGTGCTTGATCAATCTGGTGAGCAAATCGATGAGTTTCGCCATGCACAACTAAAAAAACAGTTGGAAGCAATTTTAGACGGTGAGAGTCAACCAAGCGAGCGTACCCGTCGTCCGCCACGTCAATTGCAGCACTTTAAGGTGAAAACTAAAATTGAGTTCTTACCTCAGCGCACAGCTAAACGCAGCGTGATGGAGTTAGTTGCCTTGGACTCTCCGGGTTTACTGGCAAAAATAAGCGATTGTTTTGGTCAATTAGATTTAAGTTTGCATGGCGCAAAAATCACGACTATTGGTGAAAAAGCAGAGGATTTCTTTATTCTAACCTCCCCTGAAGGTGGGCGTTTATCTGAGGAAGAAGAAGCAGCCATCACGGCGAAACTTAAAGCTGAGATAGATGAAGAATTAGAAATGTAAGCGTTAGCGTCAGCGTCAGCGGACAATAAACTAAGTCAGTGCCAAAGATCATGTTTAATCCTTTGCCACTGGCTTTTTCATGCGTATTGCTTTACTCCAACAAGACTTTGCTCCAACAAGCTTAAGTTTTGATTGCAATAAGTCTCAGCTGTTATTTCAACAAATCTAATGATGCCAGATCCCAACCAAATTCTGTCATCAAGCGCTGCCAAATCTCATCAAAACCGGCTTTGATTTCTATCTTTTCTTCGGTTATCGGATGAACAAAAGATAAAGACGCTGCATGCAACATTAAACGTCTTGCATCAAGGTGATCACGGAAAATCTTATTTTGCTTGCCATCACCATGCGAAGTATCGCCAATAATTGGATGTCTTAAGTGCGCCATATGACGACGCAATTGGTGCTTGCGCCCTGTTAGCGGCTTCATTTCCACCAAACTAAAGCGTGTGGTTGGGAAACGGCCGGTCGAATACGGCAATTCAACTTTGGCAAGTGGCTGATAGTCTGTGATCGCTTCTTGGATATTCTCTTCAAGGCTAGCATGTTTATCGGCTACCTTATCACGCTCTTTTTTCAGCGGATAATCCAAACGCCCGCCCTCTTCAAGCCAGCCGCGCACAATCGCGTAGTAGGTTTTTTCAATATTATGCTCAGAAAAAAGTGGCGCACAGGTTTTGGCGACCTCGGATGACAAAGCAAACAACAACACACCAGAGGTTGGCCTATCTAAGCGATGCAGCGGAAAGACGTGTTGACCGATTTGATCGCGCAAGGTTTGCATCACAAATTGAGTTTCGTGGCGATCAAGCCAAGATCTATGCACCAGCATGCCGGCAGGTTTGTTCACCGCTATCAGGTACTCATCTTGATAAATAATTTCAAGTTCAATGCTAGGTGTTGCTTCGTTGATTAAATCTTCTTCTGACATGTTTCGCTTCTTTTTAAATCAGGCATATGCTGTTTTGCATTTATTTTCTTACACCACAGCGCTTCGTTCTTCTATTTAAGTGTTTTTTCTAACGCATAAATCTCAGCCAATAAGGCATCTTTGTAGGCTTCAACCTTCAAGGCTTCTTCAAAATAAGGGCTTATTTCAAGGCTTGGAAGAGGATTTCCAGAAGCTAACATTTGCGTCATTTTGGGAATAAAAATCCATTGCAGCCATTGGGTTGGGGTTAAGGTATCAAGCGCAAAAGGCTGAGTGCTCAAAAGCGCAGACTCACTTGGCGCACGCTCTTCCCATAAGTTTAATGCGCGCAACTTAGCTTCAAGTGCAGCTATTTGACTGTCAATTGCTTGATTTTGATTTGTATTTGGCATATTTCAAGAATTTCATCGCTAAATTGGTATAGAATACACCAAGTTCATTTTTAAAATTAAAATTTTTAGCTAATTTGAGATACCAAGATATGGATGCCATTTATAACCTTAGTCAACTTTTTGCCAAAAGTGGCTGTCACTTTGAAGTCTTTGATTTAAGCCGTCGCGTACAAAAGCTAGATAAAAAGACTTTTCTTGAAGTCGAAAAAGCTGCCTTGCCCTACCCTTTCCCAATGCAGCGCCACGCTAGCCTTGCGATTGTTTATTGGCAGCAAGATGATTCGCAAACACATAGCGCAGCAAGCATTCAACCTTGGATCTGGTTTTTAAAATTCCCACTAGATGAGCGCGGCCTTTTTAATCAATCCGATATTGGAAACTTCCTGCGTTATGTGACGGCAGCTTTAGGCGTGCAACTTGGCGCGAATATCTCGGAAGAAGAAGAGCAGCAACTAGCGGATAACCCTTATACCTTTAAGCCAACTGAAGATAAACTGGCAAGCTTTCATAGCCAAGTCTCAGTGATGTTAAAGCAAATGCCCTCTAGCTATTATCATGCAGCCCAGCAATATTTTGCCCAGGCTACCCTAGCTCAGAACTGGCAATCACTTGGCCTGCAAGGGATCACGGATGTGTGCACGCGTTTAGCGCAAGATAATAACAAGGCGCATATCTATAAGTCTCTAACTTGGCTGTCTCAAGATGCAAGCCTTCAACCTGCGCTGTATGCTCTGCTTGGCGCACTGGAGCATTGCGAATTGCCAGAGACTATCGCGCAAAAACTTAGCCAGTTGGCAAATAGCGAAATCGAGCAAGATACCTGTGATATTTTCTTACTCGCAGCCTATGTGCGTGCGCTCGCCAGTCATCAAGAATGCTTAACCCAAGTCGTCAGAAAGGTACTTTCATCTGAGCTTTTAGCGCACCGTGAAGTTTTAATTGCGATTGCTGGCAGAAGTTGGGATTGCTTAGAAGATCAAAACCTTGCAAACCTATTTTTAACCCGATTAGCCCAAAGCGGTGAGCAAGATTTATTTAACCAAGTGTTTGCCGACTTAGTGATGATCCCAAAACTTAGAATGGTGTTTTTGCCACTTTTAAACTCGCCAGCCACGCCCGAACTTGAAGCCGCTTTGGTCAGCTTAATGCAACAAACCAAAGCCAAGCAGCAAACAAACTAAAGGTAGCAATGTGATATACGATTTATTACTGATTTTAGTTGTGGTGTGCATTTGCCTTATTTTTTGGCAACATCGCAAACAATCTGAAATGGCAAAAGTGGCGATTGAGCACAAGTGCAAAGCATTAGGGCTACAGCTACTCTCAACCTCTTTGCATAAATATGGACTGCGTCGCCCAGATGGAAAATTTGCCTTACATGCGATGTATATGTTTGAATTTTCTGTCACGGGTGAGGATTACTATCAAGGCAGGCTCTTGATGCAAGGTGGCTTTGCCAAGCAGTTTTATATTCCGCCATATCGCATGATCGATTAACAGCCTAGCTATTAGGCAATAAAAAAGCCACTGCACGATTGGATGGCTATACAATCAATGCAGTGGCTTAGTTTATATTCGTCATCCTTGACGTTGCAACAGCGTTTACTGTCTCAAAGAGTCAGAATTTACTTTTGTTGCAAACTTGCCCACAGATACATCAGCTCAAGTCCGATGCTTGCACCTGCAAGGGCGGTAATTTGCGCGTGATCATAAGCCGGCGAGACTTCTACCACATCCATGCCAACAAGGTTAATATCTTTTAGGCTGCGGATAATATTCAGCGCTTTATCACTGGTGATCCCGCCACACACAGGTGTACCTGTTCCCGGCGCAAATGCTGGATCAAGGCAATCAATATCAAAGGTCAAATACACAGGTAAATCCCCTGCAACGGCTTTGATTTGCTGCGCTATCTCATCTGCCGACAATTGGTTTGCTTGGCTGCCGTCAATCACCTCAAAGCTATGCTTATCACGATTAAAATCAGTGCGGATCCCAATTTGCAATGAATGCTTAGGATCAATCAAACCTTCTTTTGGCGCATGATAAAACATAGTGCCGTGATCAAACTTGCTGCCATGCGGATAAGTATCTGTATGCGCATCAAAGTGAATCAATGCCATTTTGCCAAACTTTTTCGCATGTGCGCGCAGCAATGGCAAACTAATAAAGTGATCCCCACCTAAGCTCAACAGCGTCTTGCCTGCATCGAGAATCTCACTCGCCTGCGCTTCAAGTTTGCTCGCCATATCTTGCGCATCACCCGTAGCAAAGATCAAATCCCCAGCATCGACTAACTTCATCTTTTGCGTTAAATCAAAGCGCCACGGGTATTTCGCCCCTTCCCATGCTAAATGCACAGAAGCACTGCGGATCGCATCAGGGCCTAAACGCGCACCAGGGCGACCTGTGGTAGCCAAGTCAAACGGCACACCTAAAATCACTAAGTCTGCATCACTTTGCGCTGGGTTTTCGCAAAACGGTGCGCGCAAAAAGTTACGCGCATTTGAATATAAAGAGTTATCAATTGTCATTATTTTATTCACAATAACCTAAGATTAAGCTTCCATATAGGTGTAACCCACAAGACCTTGCAATAATTCATTCAACACTTGGTCTTGTAAGCTTGGCTCTACTTTATCTAGCACAAGGCTTTGATAAGTTTGGCGAATTTCTTCTACATCAAGGTGCACATATTCCAGCATTTGCTCAACACTGTCGCCCACATTGGTCGCAATAATTTGGTGCTCACCTTGCGCATCAAGCACCACGCTCGCGCAATCTGTATCACCAAACAAGTTATGCATATCACCCAAAATCTCTTGGTATGCACCGACTAGGAAAAAGCCGACTAAATACGGATCTTGCGCATCCCATTTAGGCACAGGCAAACTTGATTCAATGCCTTGACCGTCAACATATTGCTCAATCGCGCCATCTGAATCACACGTAATATCTAAAATCACTGCGCGGCCTTGATCGGCTTTATTTAGCTGAGACAAAGGCATCACAGGAAAGACTTGGTTGATCCCCCACGCATCTGGCAATGATTGGAACAAAGAAAAGTTCACAAATAGCTTTTGCGCTAACTTACTGTTTAATGCATCAATAATTGGGCGATGGAATTTATTTTTCGCATCCAATTGCTTGCATAACTCATATTGAATACGCAAGCTAATTTGCTCAGCCCATGCTCTTTGATGCAGGTTCAAAACGCCTGCCGCAAAGAGTGAATGCACTTCAGCTAAGTCACTTTGGGTGTCGTTATAAATCTCAATCAGTGCGCGATCATCATAGCCATTTTGCAATCTTTGCCAGTTCTGCCACATTTGCTCAAGCACAATATCACCTTGCGCAGGAAGCTCTGCAACTTCTTCCACTTGGTAAGATTCAGTGCCAATCACATTCGTGATCAAAACAGCATGGTGCGCAGTTAATGCACGTCCAGACTCAGAAATCACCAGCGGATGCGGCTGTTGGTAGCGATCGCAAATTGCAGCAATGCTAACCACGATATTACGCGCATACTCTGCCAAGCTATAGTTCATTGAACTGTCTGATTGGCTACGTGTGCCGTCATAATCCACGGCTAAGCCGCCGCCCACATCCATAATTTTCAGTGGTGCGCCTAATGCGCGAAGCTCACAATAAAAACGCGCTGACTCACTCACGCCCTGGCGCACATCGCGAATATTTGCCATTTGTGAACCTAAGTGGAAATGCACCAATTGTAAGTAATCAAGTTTGTCTTGAGCTTTAAGCTTTTCAACCACTTGCAGCACTTGCGCAGCTGATAAGCCAAATTTAGACTTTTCACCACCGCTTGATTGCCATTTACCAACACCTTGTGATGCTAGGCGTGCACGCAAACCAATACGCGGCGTGACATTTAAATCTTTGGCTTCTTTTAATACTAAATCTAGCTCAGAAAGCTTTTCTAAAACGATATAAACTTGGTGTCCAAGCTTTTCACCAATCAAAGCTAAGCGAATGTATTCGCTATCTTTATACCCATTACACACAATCACAGAACTTGCATGCTGCGCCATTGCAAGCACAGCTAACAGTTCAGCTTTACTGCCGGCTTCAAGGCCAAGTTGCTTCACTTCGAGATCTTTTTGGCTCTCTAAAATCGCATCGACCACTTCTTTTTGCTGGTTCACCTTAATTGGATAGACCAACAAATATTTATTTTGATAATCGGCTTCTTCTATCGCCTGATTAAACGCCGCACAAACGTGATGCACACGGGTTTGTAAAATTTGTGGAAAACGTACTAAAACAGGCAAACTCATGCCCTTTTCTTCTATCGCTTTAGCAATTTTTGTTAGCGGCAATTGGATATTTTGCTGCTTAGCACAAGGCGCAACATACATCTCACCTTGTTCATTAATGCCGTAAAACCCTTGGCTCCAGTGTTTGACATTATAAGTCGCATTCACAACAGCAAGATCTAAGGTATTTTCCACTCTCTTTCCTCATAGTAATCAGCGGATAATCAGCGCCAGAGTGCGCCTTGAATAGGTTGCATTAACTGATAAAAAACCTTTCAAGTCCAACAAGATAATTTTTAATCGACGATAAATATTTTAAATCCAAAAAATATAAAAATTTTTATTGCCGCCCTTTACTGTATAAAAAATCAGTATATACTGAGTATAACAACAGTGGTTTTATATACAGGTATCACTATGCTTTCTCATTTAAGTATCAATAACTTCGCTATCGTTAAATCTCTACAACTTGACCTTTCTAGTGGCATGACAAGTATTACTGGTGAAACAGGTGCCGGTAAGTCGATTGCTATTGATGCACTTGGCCTTTGCCTCGGTGCGCGCGCTGAAGCAAGCATGGTGCGTCCAAATGAAGAAAAGGCTGATATTTGCGCTTCTTTCTCACTTGAAAACAACCAAGGTGCGCGCCGTTGGCTTGAAGATAATGACTTGATTGATGCAAGCGCTGAAGGTGCGTTTAAAGAATGTATCGTGCGACGCGTGATCACTAAAGAAGGTCGCTCACGTGCATATATCAACGCTAGCCCTGTTCCACTGAGCCAATTAAAATCTTTGGGTCAACACTTGATTAATATCCACGGTCAGCATGCGCACCATCAATTGATGCGTAGTGAATCCCAACTGGCAATGCTTGATCAATACGCTGGGCACCAAAATCTTGTCTCACAAACCAAAGCCCGTTATTCCACTTGGCGCCAAGCGAAAAATGAGCTCAAAAAACTCAAAGACAACAGCCAAGAAAACCTAGCCCAAAAGCAGTTGCTTGAGTATCAAATCAAGGAGCTAGACGAGTTAGCCTTACGTGAAGATGAATTTAGCGAGCTTGAGCAAGAACATAAACGCCTTTCAAGTAGCGGTGAGATCATGGCAGCATGTCAGCAAGCCAGCGAAACCTTATATGAAGGCATAGATGTGAATGCGCTTAGTTTGTTGCAATCGGCAAGCCACGCCTTAACCGAACTTGCAGAGCTTGATCCTAAGTTAAAAGAGCTGCCGAATATGCTTAGTGAAGCTATGATCCAAATTGAAGAGATCAATAGTGAGCTTTCTGGCTATATGAGCGATCTTGAAATTGATCCTGAGATGATAGCTCAAGTTGAAATGCGTTATAGTCAAATTATGAATACAGCGCGTAAACACCATGTGATGGCGGAAAACCTTTATCAGCACCACCAAGATTTACGTGAGCAAATTGATTTATTAGATTGCTCGGATGAGCGTATCGAACAATTTGAACAAGAAGTTGAAGTCAAATATCAAGACTTTATTAGTAAAGCAGAAAAGCTGACCCAAAGCCGTATTCGCTATGCCAAGGAGCTGAATAAACTCATCAGCCAAAGCATGCATGAATTAAGCATGGAGAAAGCACTGTTTTGCATTGAAGTGAGCAGTGATGCGAAATTTGCAACCCCGCTTGGCGTGGATCAAATTTGCTTTTTGGTTTCAACCAACCCAGGTCAACCGATGCAACCTTTAGCCAAAGTGGCATCAGGTGGTGAGTTATCACGTATTTCATTAGCCATTCAGGTGATCACGGCGCAAAAAGTTCAGACACCAAGTTTGATTTTCGATGAAGTCGATGTGGGGATCAGTGGCCCAACAGCAAGTGTTGTGGGTAAAATGCTGCGCAGTCTAGGCGCATCAACCCAAGTCTTATGTGTGACCCACTTGCCGCAAGTTGCCGC
This sequence comes from Vibrio sp. KMM 9700, assembly GCF_058545285.1. Taxonomy (NCBI): domain Bacteria; kingdom Pseudomonadati; phylum Pseudomonadota; class Gammaproteobacteria; order Vibrionales; family Vibrionaceae; genus Vibrio; species Vibrio sp. KMM 9700. The sequence goes on from NZ_CM178589.1 coordinate 711,116, forward strand.
TTGTGGTCACCAGCAGCTTTTTGTTGCCAAGCAAACATCAAAAGGCCAAACCCAAACTCAGATGTATAAGCTTGATGACAATGCACGCGTTCAAGAATTAGCACGCCTGCTTGGCGGTAGTGAGATCACAGATTTTACCTTAGCCAATGCAAAAGAACTCTTAACCGGTGCGACAGGTCAAGCGATTGCTGCTTAATAGAGATAAACTGAACTTTTTTTAGACTTTGTCATCAAATTTCAGGCAAAGCGCCAATATGAAACTTATTGGCGCAATAAATCAAGTTATGATAGTCTTGCACAACTCTATGATTTAGAAATATCTTGCAAATGCGGGTTTCTAAATATTCCAAATTTTTGCAAGCTAGTTAACCCAACTATGTTTGACCAACACTAAGATTGATGATTATGGATTTGAAAAAGTGGATCTTAGCCATCCCTTTCGCTTTAAGCATGTTAACAGGCTGCTCAATAGCTGAAAAAATGGTTTATCGTATTGATGTCGACCAAGGTAACTATGTTGAACAAGGGCAAGTAAATCAACTACGTTATGGCATGACCAAAGAACAAGTACGTTATGTGATGGGCTCACCTATGCTGGTTGAAAATGGCTTCCCTGATACTTGGTACTACATTTACAACAGTACTAAAGGTCATAAAGATACAGTGCAGAAAAAACTAATCGCCTATTTTGATCCAAACAATGGTCGTTTAGGTAAAATCGAAGGTGACTTTGAGCCAAGCCCTGACTTTATGACACCGTTGATGTAAAGATCTTTGCTTTAAATATTGTTGATATTCATGCCATTACACAAAGACGCTCAGGACATCCATGTGCGCTTTGAAAAGTGCGTCCCTGCACTTTTAAACTTTGTTCCATGGCATCGAATATCAGCAATAAGCTAAACTCCAAGCCTTATTTTGAGTGGCATAAATACAAGTAATTAAAACCTGAGAGACTCTAACTTACTGAGTTTTTAACCCTTCGCAAGCCCAACTATTTTTTCTTCGCTTGCTCAGCTTTTGCCTGCTCTGCCCTTTTACGACGAATCTCTTTTGGATCAGCAAGTAACGGGCGATAAATTTCAATTCTATCTTTATCTTGAACCAAACTATCTAGCTTCACATTACGGCTATAAATCCCAACTTTATTTTCTTTCAAGTCAATTTCAGGATAAGCCTCTAGCACGCCAGATTGCTTGATAATATCTTCAACATTGGTATTTTCACGCACCGCAAGCGAAAAGATTTTTTGCTCTTGCGGCAAAGCATAGACAACTTCCACTTGAAGCATTTTTATATCTTGGTTTTCTGTATCCATTATGTATAAACCTCTTTTGCGCGTTTAGTGAATGAGTTCACCATATTTGAAGTCAGTTCATTAAACACACGGCCAAATGCCATCTCAATCATCTTACTGCTAAATTCAAATTCAAGTGACAACTCAACCTTACATGCTTTCTCATCCAGCGGAGTAAATCGCCATACACCTTGCAAATGCTTAAATGGGCCATCAACTAAAGCCATTTCAATACGTTGATTCTCAACTAAAGTATTTTGTGTCGTGAAGGTTTTTTTAATCCCAGCTTTCGCCACGTCAACCGATGCAAGCATATGATTATCACTTGCTTCATGAAGCTCTGAACCTGAGCAACCAGGCAAGAACTGAGGGTAAGATAAGACATCATTCACCAGATTAAACATTTGTTCTGCGCTAAATGAGACTAAAGCAGATCGCTGAACTTGGGGCATAGGTATTCCTAGTTTACGCATATTCTATTTTGGCGTTTATCTATTCAAAATGGGGCTTAAAGTTAGATTTTGCCGTTACTTAGATATAAATTACTGATATATTACTATGATACCTAATAAAAGGATTCTCTAAAAGGAATCTATCTCTTATAATGGCGCTATTATGGCAAAGAAAAAATCAAAACCAAAAGCCGGTAGCAACACTATCGCATTAAACAAAAAAGCACGTCACGAATACTTCATCGAGAATGATATTGAGGCGGGAATGGAACTCCAAGGCTGGGAAGTAAAAGCACTTCGCCAAGGAAAAGCAAACATTGCAGAAAGCTATGTCTTTTTACGCGATGGGCAAGCTTATATCAGTGGAATGAGCATCACACCACTGCAACAAGCCTCCACTCATATTGTGGCAGATCCCACTCGTGTGCGTCGTTTACTTCTAAAACGTCGTGAAATTGACAACCTATTTGGCAGTGTCAACAAAGATGGTATGACCTTAATTGCGCTTTCTTTGTATTGGTCACGTTCGTGGGCGAAAATTAAGATCGGGATAGCAAAAGGTAAGAAATTACACGATAAGCGTGCGGATCTAAAAACTCAAGATTGGCAGCGTGACAAAGCGCGCGTCATGAAGAGCAACTTACGTTAATTCAATTATTTAAGGGAATATTTACCCTTTAAATGAAACTAAGCATCACAAAGTTTGTCTTATATTTAAGCAAACAGTTGTTTTAAGGCATTGATTTTAAGTTTATGACTAGACAGCCTAAACTTTTATGTTAAGATGCCTATTACTCGGGGCTGATTCAGGATTCGACGGGAATCTGTAAGTCTGAGGAGCATGTCGTGGGGCGGTTGGCCACGTAAAAAGCCGCAAAAAAATAGTCGCAAACGACGAAAACTACGCACTAGCAGCTTAATAACCTGCTGAGAGCCTCTTCGCCCTAGCTTCCGTTTGTAAGACGGGGAATAACGAAGAGTCAAACCCAAACAAACTCGTGCAGCGTCTCCCGCCTGAGAGACAAAGCACTAAAAATAATTCAGGATAGCTATCAGCTGGCGTGTCGGTTCGCAGGCCGGTAGTGAAATTAAAGATCGACTAAGCATGTAGCGCCAATGATGGATGGTTTTCGGACGCGGGTTCAAATCCCGCCAGCTCCACCAATCCAAAGAAAGAAGACGTCCTCGGGCGTCTTTTTTTGTATCTAAACAAACCTGAAATCAATAACTTAGCAGCTTATTGATTCTTTTACCTTCCTATGACTTCTTTGAGCTTTGGGTTCATTCTTAGGTACACTTTAGATATAACATAAATTTAGTGTACCTATTATAGAAAACAGCTCTACTTACTGATTTGCTGCTACACCAACTCAAAGCGGTCAAACAAAATATTCAAACACACCAATAATGGAACACCAATCAAGAGCCCCATGCCACCCCATAAAAATCCCCAGATCACTAGCCAAATAAAAATAATCAGCGGGTTTAAATTAAATCTCTTGCCGAGCATAGTTGGCGTGACAAACTGGCTTTCAATTAAGTTCATAAATAGATAGCTCGACACGACGATTGCGGTAAAACTAATCGAATCAAGCTGCAAGTATGAAACCAGCGCAAAGCAGCACATTGAAATAAATGGACCTAAATAAGGTGCAAAGTTCATGAGGCCGGCAAACGCGCCCCACACAAAGGGATCTTCAAAGCCTAAGAAAAAGAACACTACCCCGACAGTTAAGCCTAGCCCGGCATTGACGAGTGTGATGGTGCCAATATAACGAGATAAATCTTGTTGCACCGTTTTGACGAGTTCCACCGCGCGGCGTTTATTGCCAAAATTGCCCAAATGAGTAATCGTCTGGCGAAATAAATCACGTCCATAGTTCAACATAAAATAAACCATGAACAAGATAATCATCAGCTGAGTGAGGATGCTAGGAGTGGTACTGGCGAAAGATTTCACAAATGAAAATACCGTGGTGTGCCCTAAGCCATCAATATTTTTGGCGATATCTAGCTCTTTTTGCAACTCTTGGGTAGATGATTTGGTTGCCTCGCTCACCTCTTGCGAAACATCTTTCACTACTTTTGGCAACTCTGCCCACCATTCTTGCACAGGCTCAGATAATGCTGACACCCCCAAACCTATCCCCATAACGAGTACAAGCAGCAGCGAAATAACAGACACTTGGCGTGGAATGCGCTTTAATTCTAAAAAGTTCACCAACGGACTGAAAAGTAAAGTGATAAAAGTACTTAGAATAATTGGTAGGAGAACAGGTTTGGCAAAATATAAAGCAGGTACTAGCAGCACCAAACTTGCCAAACCTATCCCTAATGGGCGAGCTCGAATTGGAATTTTAATCATGACGGGTCAACTCATCGATTTGACGCGCAGCAATACTCACCAAAGATAAAGATGGCATGATGCGAGTGAGACGGCGACTACGCGTCACCACAGCTACAGACGCTGCGCCAATAGCCAATGAAACCCAAGGGTGTGTCTTGATAAAGCACGAACCTGTAACGATAACACTCGCGACTGATAATTGTGCATTATCTAACGTCATTTTGCTTTCGAGTCGTTTGTGCCTGATTTGATGATGCAGTGTTTTGAACGATGACATCCCAAGCCTCCTCTAGTTGTTGCTTTGTTTGTGAAAATCCTAAATAACTGATGAGTGTCTGTTGACGCCAAAGCATCAGCCCAATACATATGCCTAAGCTAAGCAAAAAGCTAAACAGTCCAAAGTAAGGATTTCCTAGCCAAAAATAAATACTTAAACCTATACTCACGCACAAGCTAAATACAAACAAAACTGTGATACAAAACAAAAACAAGCCCAAAACAAATAATTGTCTCGATGCTTTGAGATTGACCTTAGCTTCCAGCATCAACAAGCTAAATGTTTGTTGCCCCCAATCTGCGACTGAAGATGCAGCATCTTCAACATGATTAGAAATACGTGACATGGTTTGCGAAACATCTTGAATCTCTTGTTGAATCTTGGCTTGATACGCCTCATCAAAAAGGGCTCGGTCACCCAAGTTTGGGGCCGAGCGCTGAGATTCATCAGTAGAACTGTGTGAATCTTTCATAGACGATCCGATTATTTAACCAGTTTAGAAACTGCCCAACCTGCAAGGAAGGCGCAACCAATACTCAGAAGTGGGCGCTCACGGATGATATTCTCTGCTTGCTTAGTCGCATCTTGCACAGTTTCAGAGCCTGCATCGAGCTTAGCTTGAGTTTGTTTTTTAATTTCACCGACCGCCTCAGTGGTTGCTTGCTCCGCTAAGTGATAGGCATCTTCAAGTTTTTGTTGCTGCGTTTTCATTGCACTTTTTTCGTTTTCGTTGGTCTTCGAATTTTGAGTATTTGCATTGGTGTTAGCCATATTAAATCTCCTTGTGCATTATGGATAAAACAGTTCAGCAAAATTGCTGTTGTTTAGTTGTCATTCTCAGTAATACATAATGCGAGAAGCGTGCCAACTTTTTAACTTATTGATATTTAAGGAAATTAAAATTAATCACCTTTACATGCGTAAGACTGAAATGTAAATATTTCCGCTTGTTACCCTTTGATGCTGTAATTTTTACTTAAAATGAAATAATCAAATTCAGTAAAAAAGCTAAATATCTGATTTAAATAAATAAAACAGCTTGGCATATAAACTGCTTATATAGAATTACGGCGCCATAAAATAGCGTCAACCTAAGAGACAAATAACAAGCAGAATAAAATGTCGATTACAGCGACAACTTGTTAAATAAATACAATCATCGACAAAGGGGTGATATATGAGATGTCAAGATGATCGCGTAGATAAACTAATGGACCAACTCATTTTACATTATGATAAAAGTCTACCGCTCACTCAATACAACACGAATCAATCCATCACACGCGCAGCAAATCGCTTTTTAATGATCGAAAAAGCTATGATAGACAAAATGATTGCGCTTTATTTCCCGCAATCCATAGAGACAGTGCTACAACACAAACGCGCACACTTGAATGCGGTGCATATTGATAACTATCGCATGCTCCACCAAGAAAACTCTGCACTGCTGATGACATTAAAACTTTTTATCCGCGAGACGATTGACCCAAGTTTAAAAAACCTACTTGCGTATTGGGTCGCAGCGCTGCAAATAGAAAATGACGAAATCTTTAATCAGTTGTAAAAAAAAACCATGGCGCAAAGGGGGGACTTTGCAGACCATGGTTGGCAGGAACCTGAACCTAATTTAGTTGTTGTCAGTTATGCTTGAGAGCAAATAAAAACATTCAGTGATTGTGGGTGAATACTTACCTCTAAAGCATCCGCCGTTTTATATACCTCGCCATCCACTGAATATTCCAACTCCCCTTGCGTTTGAATCCGAATATGTTTTGCCTGAGTCGATTGAAATATCTTGGATTTTTGCTGTGCGCCTAAGCTGGTTAAGGTGAGATCCGAAAGTGCAAACAAACGGTTCCCCAGCGATTCTTGTTGATCTAAATACGTGACATGCAATAAACCATCATCCGGCTCAGGAAAGCCATTCCCTTGGGCGAGAATAGTACTAAAAGGCGCAGTATTGGCCACCACATAACTATGCACAGCTAAGGTTTCAGCTGCTTGGTGATCATAACTAACCTCTAGCGTTTGCACATCTTCCGCCACTGCGGCATTAAAAAAGCCAGTTAAATAAGCCATTTGTCCGAGCTTATTCTTATCTTCACGCTTAGCACTTGAGAGCATTTTTTCCTCTAACCCTATGCCGAGCACTAACAACATTAAGTGATCATTACAGCGCGCAGTATCAATTTTCTGATGCTCACCACGTAAAATGACCTCACACGCTTTTTCGACTGGGGAAAACTTAGATTCAATCCCATACAAGACATGCGCCAGTACATTTGCTGTGCCAAAAGGTAAAATCCCAAGTTGTATATTTTGATTCACTAGCTGACTTGCCACCTCAGTCACTGTGCCATCACCACCACAAGCAATAATTTTATCAGCTCCTTGTGCAATCGCTTTCTCGGTTAACACACTGGCGGGGGTAGATTCATCTGTATACAACAAACGCAGCGCATATTTACGAGTTAAGGTTCGAATCACGCTCGACTCATATTGATCCCATAGCTTTTTGCCCGCAACAGGGTTCACAATCAGCCAAGTCGGTTTGCCAATTTGTATCGATTTCTTTTTGCGTAAGGCGTTTAGCATGCGATCTTGATACGGATTTAAACGAGCAGTACTGCGCACACCGTTTATCCTTTGCATGACTTGCTGCGGGGTCAGATCTGGATCTTGGCTGAGCAGATAAGCTGCAACGACAAAGACCGAACGGCCTCGACCAAGCGCACAGTGAATCACGACTTTGCGATCACAGCTAATCTGTGTATGTATCCAATTTAATGCATGTTGCAACTGCTTTAAATTCGGCACCTTATGGTCGAGCACAGGAATATTCAGATAGCTAAAGTGCTTATCTGTCATTGCACTTTCCAGCCCTGCGAACTCAGCAGTCACATCAACAATGCAGCTAATTTGGTTAGATTGGAGAAAATCTAAATCAGATTGAAATAATCGGCGTGATAAATAGATGTGTTCATTGATTTTTTGAATCGGAGGGACGCTATCATTGCGGCGTACCCAAGCATTGTAGCCTTTGATACCTAATAGAAAGGGAATAAATCCCCAGCGAATCCACCATACAATTTTGCCATCCTCATTCTTACGAAATAGTGAAGGAATATCATAAATGTAGGCGATGCTGACCAAAGCTAAGGAAAGAGATATCCATAAAAAGACTAAACTCACTATGACATACGGCGATAATATAGCTAACGTTAAACTCGCAAGCGCCCCAACGACATAATACTTAATAATGAACATATCTCTTTCCTTTTTCTATTTAAGTAAATTTACGACTCATCCCAAAATGCACAGATAAGCTTTTCTACTTATAAAGTTTCTCTTTGGTCTTCATAATCCTGGGCTAACGATTGTTTTTGCTGACCAGACATGACTTTACCTGCTAGTGGAAAGAATTCTTGCTCTTCTTCATCTAAATGGTGTTGCACCTTTTCGCGCAGTGACTTCAACAAGGTCAACCAAGCTGGTGAATCCCAATCTGTGTTATCGATTTTTTCAATAATTTCATCAATTTCGTGGTGCTCTGCAATACCATGACGGCTTAACCCGACGGTTTGGTCACTGTCAATTAATGGCGAATAAAAGTAACGCTCTTCGGCAATCGCATGGTTTTGAAGCTCCTGCTTGAGATCTTGGTAAAACTCACGACGTGCAGGTGTATCCCCTGATGTTCGAAGTAAAGTATCGAGGAGTAAACGTTGCTTTTCATGGCTATCTTTTAATACTTCAAATATGTTTTTCATCTATAAATCCTCTAAATTTTGCATGAAAAAGCGAGGTTGGATGCCCCGCTTTTAACTATCAATTTATTGCGAGTGATGCGTTATCGATTCATTCGTCCTCGGCCAACTAATCCGAGAATAATGGATACAACCAAAGAGGCCAAAAAGACAAAAAAGATAATTTGTGCAACCGAAGTTGCGGCGCCCGCGATACCTGTAAAGCCAAATAAAGCGGCAACCAAAGCAAGTGCTAAAAAGATTAAGATCCAACGTAACATAGTGTTATCCTCCGTGATGGATAATTAGAAATGTGAAACTAAGTCGTATTTCTCTTAGATGTTTATTTCACGATTTCTAATTTATCGACCACATTTTTCACATCGTCGGTTTTATTGGCAATCGACATTGCAAGATCGTGCTCAGTTTGGCTATCAACATGCCCTTCAAGGGTGACGACTTGATTATTGGTGGTCACCTCAATGTCGGTACCACTAACATCTGTGTCCATTAGTAGGCGAGTTTTTACGATTGTTGTGATTTTTGAATCCGTTAATGTAGCCATAGTCTCAGAATCTCCTTCTTGCTCTTGGTTAATTGTCAGTTCATTTTTAACTTCTTTTACGTCGTCAAGATCAGCCACTAACTCTTCTGCGAGTTTTTTCTCTGTGCTGTTATCAACTTGACCCGTTAAAGTCACAACTTGATTTTGTACTTCGGTATCAATATCAAACGAGTTCAAGTTAGTGCTTAGCAGTAAAGTGGTTTCGGCTTTACCATCAATCCATGCATCTTTTGATTCGTTTTCCCATTGATTAGCAGCAAGCGCGCCGAAAGACGAGGTCGCAAGGATTGAAGCTAATAAAATATTTACTCGAAAGTTTTTCATGTTCGTTCTCCTTGATTGTTGTCTCTGTACATACTCAATAAAGCAACCTGCGTGCCAACTTTTTAAGCTATTGATTTTTAATAAATTTAAAATTAAATGTAGGATTACGGCGAGCGAAACAATCTTTTGAATGAATAAATTACATACCCAAATGTAATTTTTATCAGCTTCGATATGTAAAAAAGAAAATGCTTGAATAAAAACTAATCGGCAAAAAAGAATCCTTTCTTTATACCTAATTTCAGCTTTTTTAAGATTGTAAAAAGGCCCAAATGACGTAGCAATAACCATACAAAAATAACAACTACATCATTGAATTTATTAATAAAACACATGAAATAAAATATAGATACTCTCAGGGTGGATTTATCTTGTAAATTGGAAATATTAGACGTACATTGAGTTGTCATAGGAAAGAGGATACTTCGATGTCACTACCAACTTTGTTTCTACGTATACAGGATGTTGCGCTACAGGAGGTTCTTGCTTCATGCGAGGAGCGTCATAAATTCAAGTTGCTCGATGTCGATCCTCAAAGCGATTGGATTTTTCAATTTCAACAGCAAATCCCTGATGTCGCTATTTTAGAAGTTAGCCATTTCACCGATCAGGATTTTCAAAGTCTTGCCAGCATCGATGAGATCTATGATATGGATCTGGTTATCATCAGCTCTGGCACGCCAAATAAAAACCTCGATAAATTAATGAGCTTGGGTGCAATATTCCACTATCGCAAACCTGTCGATGTCTCCGTGCTAGCTGATACCTTGCAAGAAATTAGTCAGTATTACCAAGATAAAAAAGTACAAGGTCAACAAGTCTCGACCAGCAATTTAGACCAATTTGGTTTGCTTGTCGGCTCATCTAAGCCCATGCACCAACTGTATCGAATGATACGCCGCGTTGCGCGTACCGATGCCAATGTTTTAATCGTGGGTGAAAGCGGCTGTGGTAAAGAACTCGCAGCGCAAACCATTCATCTTGCCAGCACACGCAATCAACAACCTTTTATTGCAATTAACTGTGGTGCTATCAGCCCTGAGTTGGTTGACAGTGAACTCTTTGGGCATGAAAAAGGCGCATTTACAGGTGCGAATAAAGCGCATCAAGGGGTTTTTAAACAAGCAGAAGGTGGCACTCTATTTTTAGATGAAATCACCGAAATGCCAATTGAACACCAAGTTAAATTGCTGCGCGTGTTAGAAACTGGGGAATACCGCCCTGTCGGGAGCAATCAAGCTCATCATGCAAATGCTAGGATTATCGCAGCCACTAACCGGGATCCAAAAGTGGCGATTGAAGAGAATTTTTTACGTGAAGATTTATACTTTAGATTGGCACATTTTCCGATATTAATCCCACCGCTACGCGAACGAGGCGGCGATGTTGTCGGCCTTGCCAAACATTTCATCGCTCACCGAAATGCGCATGAGTCGCAATCGAAAACGATTTTAGATTCAGCCATCCAAAAAATTGCGACTTATGAATGGCCGGGAAATGTTCGTGAACTCAAGCACACAATAGAAAGAGCCTTTATTCTTGCAGATGATATCATCAAAGATGAGCATCTTATTTTCGATACACCACCGCTGGAAACAGGCACTTCAATTGAAGAAGCGGTGCCTACGGGAGTCTCTCTTGAAGAAATCGAAAAAGCCGCAATTTTAAATACATTGCAAGAGAATCAAGGCAATAAAACGGAAACAGCCCACAAGCTAGGTATTAGCGTCAAAACCTTATACAACAAGCTTGAAAAATACCAAGCGCAATAAGTTCGTTGCGCACATCTTGTTAAGGGTGTGCGCTCAGTTTTATAAATGCCCTTAAACTTCTTTTATCTCTAAGCTTCACCAAAAGCGCTCGCACCAAATAAATAACAATTTTTTAACTGGATCTCATACAAAAAGACTACTAATATGTGACATTGACCTCACTTTTTATACCCCCTTTTATGAGACCTTATATGAAATTTTCCCCGTATCTCTATGTTTGTTTAGCGCTTTTTACATCCAATGCACTCGCCGATGATGTAAACGAAAAGCTAAACGACCAAGACTCTAAAAATGCTAATGACCCGACTAAAGTGATCACAAAAGTTGGCGTATCTTATGCGAATAATTTTGATTTTATCTTATACCTATCAGTTCAATTAAATCTAAGTTATTCAATTTTTATCTAAGGTCAGCGTACTTTATGCTGGCCTTTTTTATTTTCATTTGCATATATTATGGTAACTTAAAAGCATAATTTGACATCAACAAAGGACGTATGATGACACGCTCATTTTTTTCAATTAAAAATCTAACCACCTTAGCTCTAATTGGTGTATTAAGTGCTTGTGGTCAAGAAGAGAACTCAGCAAGCATAAAAGTAGGCGCAACAGTTGGACCACATGCCCAAGTGGTTGAAGCGGTAGCCAAAGAAGCAGCCAAACAAGGGCTAAATGTCGAAGTCGTTGAATTTTCAGATTACATCACGCCAGATGCAGCTCTGGAAAACGGTGATTTGGACTTAAATAGCTATCAACATCAGCCATTTCTTGATAATTATAATGCCAATAACAATGCAAACTTAGTCTCGATTGGGCAATCAATCTTAATGCGTATGGGGGTGTATTCGAATAAATATAAATCACTCGCAGAGTTGCCAGAAAAGGCGCGTGTTGCCATCCCCAATGATCCAACAAACGGCGGACGTGGATTGTTATTACTTGAAGCTGCAGGTCTTATCAAGCTAACGCCTAATATCGGTTCAAAAGCCACGTTAAGTAATGTTATCGATAATCCAAAAAATATTGAGATTTTAGAAGTCGATGCAGCGCAACTGCCACGTACCCTTGATGATGTTGATGCTGCGGCGATCACAATGAACTATGTCATGTCTGCAGGGCTTGATCCTAAAAAACAAGGGATTTATCTTGAAGCCAAAGATGAGCCACTTGCGGTAATGGTGATCGCGGCGCGTGAAGAAAATCAAGACGACCCAAGATATAAAAAGTTTGTCGAGATTTATCAATCCGAAGCGATTCGTGATTATATCGACGAGAGCTTTAAAGGTACGATTGAAGCGGCTTATTAATTTATATAGCCTTTAGATTGACTGCAATGCCTCTTGATACCTCTTGCAACTTGAATGCGTATCAAGGGGTATTTTTTTGCCTTAAAATCTTTCATCTGGATATCAAAACTGTGCACTTGACTCAAATCATCTTCAAAAAATAGTTAGATTCACTGCGCCCTTTCACAAAGCGCTATATAAGCTAAAAATTCTTGAATACAACAGGCATGATTTACGCATCTTCTAAGCATATCCTGACCAAAGCGGGATACCATGACCAGGAGAGATGCCGATGACTTATTTTAAACTAACTTCAATTTTAGCCTTAAGCTTAACTGCTATTTCTTTTACTGCAGCGGCGCAAGCACCGATTGAAACCTTGTCTGCGCAAGTGATTAATCAAACGACTTCAGCCGAATTACGCGAACAACACCTTGTACAATGGTATCAATATCAAAAGAGCCAAGTGAAATATCAAGTTAGACAAATGAATGAACGCATCCCATTGCATGTTCGTTATGAAATAGCCAACAAGAATTTAGAGCAAAAATATGACTTTTATAAAAGAATCTTAAAACTCGATTCTTAAGCTACAAAGTATATTAAACGATACCCCCGAACTCCCCCATTCCTGATAATAAAAAAGACCTTGAAGCATATCACCACTTCAAGGTCTTTTCGTATCTGTGAAAGAAAGATTTAATCTTTAGCGATCTAAATAATCTTCTAATAAATCATCATCTATCACTTCATCTTCTTGCTTTATATCCGCATCAAAATCTAAACTTTGCAGATAAGCGCTGCGTACAAGTGCGTAAGGATCAGGAGAGTCTGTCAATAAGGCTTCTTGACCAATATATTCATAACGAGAATCTAAGCCTTGTAGCGCCCATTTACCCGCTGATTGCCAGAAATTCAGCACAAAGTACATAGGATTGACGACATCTGCCGTATCACGTACCACAAATGGACCATAACCAGGCGCCATAATATAAGCACCTTCCCCGACGCCATAATGACCAAGCACATCACCAAATTCTCTGTCTCTTGGTTTTTCAATGCCGCCAGCACCCGCAACATCAATAATACCACCTAAACCAAAGATAGTATTAATCCAGAAACGGTTAAAACTATTGCCTGCCTCTTCAAAGTTCCCCATAAAAAGGTTACTCATAAATGTCGCAGGTTCGTCTAAGTTGCCAAGAAAGTTAGCAATGCCCGCGCGGATTGGAGATGGCGTATATTCACCATAAGCATATGACACTGGGCGCAGAAAGTAAGGATCTAAATAATCATAGTTCACCGTCCACATTGCTCGGTTAAAGCCTTCAAAAAAATGCGGATCTGCGCTTTCTTGTACTGCATTGGTTGAACTTGCCGGCGCATCATCTGGCGCACTTGAGCAGCCTGACAGTATCAGTGCACTCGTGAGGATTAAACCTATGCACCATTTGTTTGTTTTCTTTCTTGCGATTTGTCCAATCGAAGATTGCTGAGATTTCATATGGAACTTCCTGTTCGGAGTTAAGCCGTTAATATTATTTATACCACTAACGGCTTATTCATTTAAGGGTATTCTTGGTTAATTGTTAATGAAGTAGCATCTCCTTTTTTAATTATGCTACTCACTCCAAATAAATCCCCATTTTTTGTACCGACATCACCATCTTGATCTATTCTTGCTTTGACAACATACTCTTCAAGATCCGATACTTTTTGTCCTTGCATCATACCATTCGAGTCATCCAATGTAACCGTCACAGGAAAATCTGTTAGCGGATAACGCGCCGCGGCAAGTGGCATTGGCGCGCCAGAAGCAGGATGCACAGACACAATCAAAAAGCCTTGTTCTGGCAATTTTAATTTAGGATCCAATGTAATCGTTGCTTGAATCGTGCCTTCAGCAATTTTCTCTGCTGGCTTGGTTTGCACAGTTTCAGCTTGTGTAACTGTTTCAACTTGCGTAACAGCTTCTGCTGATGAGTCAGGTTTTGCTTGCGTTGCTGGCTCTTGCGCTGCTTGAGCTTGACCATGATGCGCTGGCATTGTCATCTCGCTGCCATTTAAACGCGCTTTCGCCATCGCAATGCTTTTTTCTATCATGTTATAACGTGAGTCATCTTTTGGCACGACATCAAGCATTTGTGTCCAGTAATCGGCAGCTTGTTGATAATCACCTTGCTCAAAAGCATTGAAAGCAACCAAAGAATAAACACTAGGGTCAACGTCTTTATATTCTAAAAGCTTATGTAAAACTTCTAATGATTTATTATGATCATTTGGGCTATCTGACATGCTTAATGCGCGCGCATAACTAAGCATCACATTTTTATCGGTTGGTGCTAGTTTGATTGCATGCTTCATCGCGCCCACTGCAAGCTCAGGGCTTTGTACGTTCAAACCAATTTGGCCTAAAAATAACCAGCCTTCAATTTGATCGGGCGTTTCATAAAGCTTGGTTCTTAACCCTAAAATCAGATCTTCCATCTCATTTTGAGTCAAAGGCTCTGTCGTAGAAGTCAGATATTTATTGGCAAGTGTTGGCAGGCGATCCACCGATGCTTGCCAATTTTTCATTTCATCCATCGCGCCAAACTTCATATATAAAGCGTAAGACAGTGCAAAAATGACTATCACTGATGGGATCACAAATTTCGCCGCCGCAATCGCTTCTGCTTTGGCTTGATTTTGCTCTTGTGGAATATCATCTAAAAGTGAGGTTTTTAAATCTAAAATCAGCTCATCTTTATTTTCAATGATCCCTGCATCATCTTCCGCATCAAGCTCAGCCAATCTATCTTTATAAAAAGCTTTGTTAAGCTCATCACGCTGCGTTTTTTGATCTTCTAATCTTGGCTTTAATAAAGGAATGATCACAAACAAGCTCATACCTAGTGTTAAAACTAGGCTAGCTATCCAAAACATTGTCATTTCTGATCCTCTTTATTATTTTTTTCTTCTTCGTCAAACAAAGCTTTGAGACGCGCTTCTTGCTCTTCATCCCAATCAGTGATCACATCCGTTTTTGCCTTGGCAGAGCGGCGCACGATCACAAATAACCCAAATAGCACCACAAAAATAGGCGCGCCCCAAAGCACAGCAGTGGATGCGTTAAATGGTGGTTTATAGGTCACAAAGTTGCCGTAACGCGCCACCATATAATCAACGATTTCTTGTTTGCTCTTGCCTTCTTTAGTCATTTGATAAACCTTCAGGCGTAAGTCTTTGGCAAGCTCAGCATTTGAATCTGAAATTGAGTTATTTTGGCACTTAGGGCAACGTAGCGTATGACTAAGCTCTTGAAATTGCGCTTCTTGTTCAGGCGTATCAAAGTCAAACACTTCAATTGCCGCTAAGCTTGAAATGCTAAAGCCAAGTAATAATACAAAAAATAGCTTTTTGATCATGAGTTTGCTCCTGCCTCTTGTAGCATTTTGTCATACATAGGTTTAAGCGTTTGCTGCCAGTTTTGATCGTTTACATCCCCCACATGACGATAAATAATTCGACCTTGTGCGTTAATCAAAAAGGTTTCTGGCGCGCCATACACACCTAAATCAAGCCCCAACATGCCATCGCCATCAAACAAGCTCGTTTGATAAGGATTGCCTAGCTCATTGAGCCATTTGACGGCTTTATCACGCTCATCTTTATAGTTCAAACCAATAATCTTCACGCCTTGTTTGGCGAGTTGGTTTAAATACTGATGCTCTGCATAACAAGTTGGACACCAAGTCGCCCATACATTTAACAGCATCGGCTGACCTTTCAGTAGGCTCTGATCATAGGTTTTGCCCGCTTCAAACAAATCTTCCAGCTTAAAGCTTGGCACTTCTTTGCCCACCAAGACAGATTCAAGCTTAGTTGGATCATCGCCATTGGCATTGCGCGTCAGCTGAGTTGCAAACACTGCCGCTAATGCTAAAAATAAAATCAGCGGAATGAAGAGTAATTTACGATTCATTATGAGCCTCTTTAGGATTTGATTTGTTTGAGTTTTGCGCTTCTTTTTTACGGAAACGATAGCGTTTATCAGTCAGTGCAATCACCCCGCCAATCGCCATAAAGATAGAACCAAGCCAGATCCAACGAATATATGGTTTGTAGTAAATACGTACCGCCCAAGCATTCGAAGGCTGATTATTTTCACCTTGGAGCTCTTCACCCATCGCAATGTATAAATCGCGCCACAGTGATGCGTCAATCGCAGCTTCTGTCATCATTGAGCCAGCCGTATCATAAAAGCGTTTTTCGGCATGTAAGGTGGTGACATATTCGCCATTTTGAGTGATTTCAAAATCCCCAACAACGCCTTCATAGTTTGGCCCATCGTTATCTCTTAAGGCTTTAAAATCAAAGGTATATTCATTAAGTTGGAAAGTTTCACCCGGCATTAAACGTACGTCACGCTCAATGCTATAGTTTTGCGTCATCGCAATCCCAATCACAGTCACGGCAAGACCTAAGTGCCCGAGCACCATAGACCAATGGCTACGTTGTAATTTAGTAATGCCTTTAGCAAATGAATGACGGTGCGTGGCACGTTGATAGACTTCAAAGCAATGCAGGATAATCACCCACAGCGCCAATGCCCAACCGATAAATGCCAACCACTTAAAGCCGCCAGCTAAGATCACCATGGCATATGCGCCAATCAATGAAAGTGGCAATGCAACGAGCATAGGCTTTTTCGCTTCACTTAGGTTATCACGCTTCCAACGCACTAAAGGACCCACCCCAAGCGCGATACAAAACGGAATAATCAACCAAGTAAAGAGCATATTAAAGAAAGGTGCGCCGATAGACACTGAGCCTAAACCAATTTGCTTGTGAACCAGTGGCAATAAAGTACCAATCAAGACCACAACCAAGGCTGCAATCAAAAGAACATTATTGATTAATAAGCCATTTTCTCGTGAAATAAGCGAGAAATTACCACGTACTCGTACTGCGCCACCTTTGACTGCAAACAGCAATAAAGAGCCGCCAATCACCACAATCAAGAAAGCGAGAATAAACATCCCGCGCGCCGGATCAGAGGCAAAAGAGTGAACCGAAACCAAAATACCAGAGCGAACCAAGAAGGTGCCAAGCAAGCTTAACGAGAATGCGCTAATAGCAAGCAACACAGTCCAAGCTTTAAAGGTGCCACGTTTTTCGGTTACGATTAATGAGTGCATTAACGCCGTGCCAGCAAGCCAAGGCATGAAAGATGCGTTTTCAACTGGATCCCAGAACCACCAGCCGCCCCAGCCAAGCTCATAATAAGCCCACCAAGAACCAAGTGCGATGCCTAGCGTTAGGAAGATCCACGCAGCAATTGTCCAAGGACGTGACCAACGCGCCCACGCCGTATCAAGTTTCCCAGTCATCAGCGATGCAATCGCAAACGAGAAAGCGACCGAGAAGCCCACATAACCCATATACAGCATTGGCGGGTGAATAATTAACCCCGGATCTTGAAGCAATGGATTTAAGTCACGGCCATCAATTGGGAAGTATGGCAAAACGCGTAAAAATGGGTTTGAGGTTAAAATAATGAAAAGCAAGAAGCCAACAGAAATCATCCCCATAATCGCTAACACGCGCGCAACCGACTCTTGCGGCATGCCACGGCTAAAGCTTGCGACGCAAACCGTCCAAATCGCTTGGATAAATACCCAAAGCAGAAGCGAACCTTCATGTGCGCCCCATACCGCAGTTAAGCGATAGTACCAAGGCAGTGCACTATTTGAGTTTGACGCCACATATTGCAAGCTAAAGTCATTGCTATAAAACGCCCACAGCAAAGCTGCAAACGAAATGCCTAAACTTAAAAACATTGCCCAAGACAGTGGGCGCGCTGTCCCCATCAAGACGGCATTGTTTTTGCTAGCGCCATATAAAGGTAAAATACTTAAAAGTAATGCCATTGCGACCGATAAAATCAGAGCAAAATGGCCGAGTTCAGCAGTCATTTAGTGACTCCCAGTTTGAGCTGTTGATTGAGTTTGAGCGCTTTGATGCGAGGCTTTGTACTCTTGTGCCTGCGCTTGACCTTCAGCTGAATGGCCTTTTTTCATTGCTTCTTCTACTTCAGGTGGGGTGTAGTTTTCATCGTGCTTGGCGAGCACTTCTGCCGCTTTAATCGTGCGCGCATCAACCAATTCACCTTGCGCCACAATACCTTGCCCTTCGCGGAATAAATCAGGCAAAATACCTTCATATTCAACCGTTACAGAAGGGCCAACATCGGCTAAATCAAAACTCACTTTAAGCGAGTTAGAATCGCGCTTAACGGAGCCTTCCACAACCATGCCGCCAATACGCAAGCGTTGACCAACTTCAGGTTTAGTGCCATCGGGTTTGCCTTCCACAAGTTCGGTTGGCGTATAGAATAAATCAATATTTTGATTTAATGCATACATCACAAGCCCTACCGTGATGCCTACCCCTAGGACAACGGCAAGCAGCAATGTCATTCTCTTTTTGCGTCTCGGATTCATAGTGTATTTTCCATATCTTTGGCGGCGTTCATACGTGCTTCACGCTCTATTTTTTGTTTAATTTCTTTTTTTAACGCTTTGGACTTAGATAAGCTTTTCACTAATAAAATCAACATACCAGCAAAAGTGATCCCATATGCGCTCCAGACATAAGCGCCGTATTTTCCCATTGCGATAAACTCTGCAAATGATTCAAAATGCATCTTATGCCCCCTTCTTCATCACAAGTTCACGTACCCAAGGGCGATGACCTTCTTTTTCTAAAATTTCATTGCGATAACGCACACAACTTAAATAAGCAAAGAAGAATGCAAAGCCTAAAATATTGATAAGTAAAGGCCATAACATATCTGTCGACATAGATGGTTTGCCCATTTTAGTAATAGTCGCACCTTGATGCAGCGTATTCCACCACTCAACTGAGTAATGGATAATTGGAATATTTACCACGCCCACAATAGATAAAATCGCCGCAGCTTTGGCGCCTGTGCGTTCATCATCAAATGCATGATAGAGTGCAATAACGCCTAAGTAGAGGAAAAGTAAAACCAACTCAGAGGTTAAGCGTGCATCCCAAACCCACCAAGTACCCCACATAGGTTTGCCCCAAACTGCGCCAGTGACTAATGCCACAAAGGTGAAGAGCGCACCAATTGGCGCCATCGCGGCGATGCTCATATTCGCCAGACGAATCTGCCAAACAAGACCAATAAAGCCTGCGACAGCCATGGAGACATAAATCCCCATTGACCACATCGCACTTGGCACATGAATATAGATGATCCGAAAGCTATCCCCTTGTTGATAATCTGCAGGCGCAAAAGCAAGCCCCCATACAGTGCCAATGATGAGTAAGATCAAAGCAGGTAATGCAAACCATGGCAGCAGTTTGCCGCAGAGCGCATAGGTCTTTTCTGGTTTTGCATATGGATGTAGCCACTTCCACATAATTCTTCTCACTTTCCAGTCTAAAGTTAATTATTATTTTATAAGATGTATTCTAGATACAGATTAGAGTGATCTATACCATAAATGAAAAACAAGTTTTTAGATTTTAATCAATACTTACTCGTAAAGCTGCACTTATTGCAAATGGTGCGAGTGTTATGCTTCCCATTAGCATAGCGCCTAAAATTGCTAATTGGCCTTGATATGCCATGCCACTTGCTGCGGTATCGATGGCAGACGTTGAGAATATCAGCACAGGAATATACAAAGGCAAAATAAGCAAACTTAAAAGCACGCCACCTTTTTGCAAGCCAACAGTTAAAGCTACGCCAATTGCGCCGATAAAACTTAAGGTTGGCGTACCAATTAAAAGCGTCAGCACAACAGCCAGCCAAGTTTGCATATCTAATGACAATAAAACGGCTAAGAGTGGACTAATGAGCAACAAAGGCAAGCCAGTTAAGAGCCAATGAGCAATAACTTTAGCTATCACAACTAAAGGCAGTGGCACAGGCATCAGCATTAATTGCTCTAGTGCGCCATCTTGAAAGTCATCCGCAAACAGACGCTCAAGCGAAAGTAATGCAGAGAGAAGCGCTGCCACCCAAATGATCCCGCCAGAAATACGTGCAAGCAGCGCAGGATCAGGGCCAATACTGAGCGGAAATAAGGTGATCACGATAATGAAAAACCACAAAGGGTTTAAAATATCGGCTTGACGACGATAAGCAATCAAGAGTTCACGACGGGTAATTTGATACATGGTTTTTAACATTATGAGTCACCTAAGCGGATCTTTTGCAGCGCATCAAGGCCAACAAACATATCTTGATGGGTGGTAAATAAAATCATCCCACCTTTTTGAATATGAGATAAAAATAAATCTTCGATGACCTTGATCCCTTGCTTGTCGATTGCAGTTAAGGGCTCATCTAAAATCCACAAAACTTGCTGACTGAGCCAAAGTCTTGCCAGTGCTACGCGGCGCTGCTGACCTGCGGATAACTTCCCTGCAGGTATATCTTCACGCCCTGCGAGCCCAACTTTAGCAAGCGCCGCCCAAATGGCATCAGTGTCAGGTTTTGCCTTGCCGTGAATCTGCAAGTAAAAATTAAGGTTCTCAAATGCAGTTAAGTCTTTTTTGACTCCAGTTTGGTGACCAAGAAAGAGTAAATCTTGGTGAAACGCATCGCGATCATCTTTGATGTCGACTCCTTTCCATAAAATCTCACCATCGATACGGCTACTTAACCCAGTTAAAAGACGCAACAAGGTAGTTTTTCCTGAGCCATTGCGACCTTCAATTTGAATAAGATCACCTGCTTTGACTGCAAAGGATAAGTTTTGGAAGAGTTCTTTTTCACCACGTATGGCGCTTAAATCTGATACTTGCAACATGGCTATATTCTATTTAGCTATAAATATCGCTATGTTAACACAAGCATAAATCAGAGGCACAACTTCACTCACATCTAAAAGATAAAAAACACTCGTTTGCTCCAAAAAACCACTCAAAAACCAATACTTTTAAATATTGAGAATTATTCTCAACAAAAGACGAAGACCATAACATTTACATTGTTTATTTTCATTTCATGATCTAGTTCAGATTTCAAAATAATAATACTTCATTCACATTTATTTTCTCTGCCAAATGCAACGAACTCATGTTAATTTGATGTCAAATACAAAAGAACCGCTACACTTATATAGGATGAAATAGTATTTCTTAAATACTTATACGCAACGTTTATACCAACGCATTGAAGTTGCAAGAAAATAAAGCCAGTTAGTATGTAGATGGCTTTGCAATGGAATATCAAAGAGTGGATAGAGCTGCAGTTTCAATTACCACAGGTATATATGTAAAAACTAAAGGAAGTTGTCACTTTTTACATAGGAAGGATAAATATGAATCACCCGTCAACCGATATGTTAAATGCCTTCAATAATCAGTCTTTATCTGATGCCTTGTGTGTTGCTGTAGCTGCACACCTTGAAATGTGCACTAGCTGTTTTCACAAACAAAAACGTACGCAACTCTTTAGCAAGTCAAAAACTCACGACGCTCAAACAAGCTTGGATTGTATCCAAGAAACTTTGCATAAAAATCTGTCTCAAATTAAAGATAGATCCTTTCAACCAAACTTAAATAATACGAAACAAGTGGTTGAAATTGATGATGAAGAATATGAGTTGCCATATAGCTTAAGTGTCTTGCCATTTAAAACTCAAGAAGAATTGGAACTGTTTTCTATGCTTCAAGTGGATGTGACAGATGGCGCGCCAGATATTGCGCTATTGCATGTCAAAGCTGGCGCTCCGGTTGAAAAACATACGCACGATGGCTATGAGCTATGTGTCATGCTTTCTGGTAAATATAAAGATGAATTTGGGGAGCATACAGCGGGAGATTTTGCATTCTTGGATGATAAGACTCACCACCACCCAGAATTTTTGGAAGATACCATTTGCTTACTTGTGACTTTGGATAAACGTATTTTATTAAGAAATTGTCATGATAATCTACAATCCAAAGCCTCTTAACAAGCTATCAAAAAGAAGCTTCACTTTCATATCAACAATACAGCTTTAAGTTTAGTCTTTACTTTCTATCCTTGGACTGAAACTTAAAGCTGTTGTTTTATCTCAATAAAATTTAGGTTATAATCTCGCGCAGTTAGCTGTCCCCGTCGGTTAACCGGATAAACCCCAGACCTCCTAAGTCTGTACTGCGCGTTCGAGTCGCGCCGGGGACGCCACTTTCCTAATCCACATCAAGCTTTTTTGTTTCGATACAAAATATCATCCGCACGTTTAAACACATCATCAAAACTTTCGCCTTTTTCAAATGTACTCACCGCGCAGGTTACATTAACGTAGACATCATGCCCTGGAATCGGATTGGTTGAGATATCCGTTTTAATTTTCTGTGTGATTTCTTGCGCTTTGCTCATTGAGACCCCTGGCATGATAATCAAAAACTCATCCCCGCCCATACGGATACAAAAATCATTGGCACGAACATTTTTCTTAAGCTTATTTGCGATATGTAAAATGGCTTCATCACCAACTTGATGCCCATAGGTATCATTAATATGCTTAAACTTCACCGCATCAAAAGAAATCATCGACACAGGTTCACCATCATGTTGCGCGCGACGCACGACCTTCATCGCAATACTGTCAATAATGCGGCGATTATAAAGACCTGTCATCGGTTCGGTAACAAGTTCGGCTCTAAGTTCTCTTTTTTCAAGACGACTTTGCCTGCGAATATAAATTAAGGCGTTGAGTAGCAAGATCACCATAAATAGAATCACAACGCCAGAAAATACTTTGTGCACAAAAAACATTACATCGTAATCTGCAACAATTGTTCCTAAATTTTCTATTTCATATTTATATTTAAAAGCAGACCACCAAAAATTAGGCGCTTCATTAATTGAGACCACTTGCCCTGAGTTGCGCATCACTAACGAAATTCGAATTGTTTCTTTTATATCTGGGTAAATCGATAAAATATTAGCTAAGGCTTTGGTGTCAAAACGAACGCCTAAATCCCCCACTAGCCCAGCATCTTTATATATAGGACTGATCACTTCAATCGTGCTGGTATTCTCATTTGCCAGTACTGGCAAAGTAAAAAAGTAACCATGTTCTTGAAGTTCATCTTGGTAGATACTTTCGATACCACGACGCTTTGCTTTAGGATCGAATGTCGTCGAATTAATACTAAACTCATTCTCAAGATCGGAATAAATCTTTGATGTATATATATAATTATATTTATAGCTAACATAAAAATGCTGATCGAAAAACGTCTCATCTTTATAATAACTCCAGATTTTATCTAGAATTAAGAATCGTTCTTGACCCGTTTTAAGTCTCTCCGGAATGGGCGCAATACCATATAAAGTACCGTGAGCTGAGCTCAAGGTGTTTTCATCATAATTAAAGCCAAAAATGCCTTTATCATTGTTTTCAAAAATTTTTGTATTTTCAATCAAGCTTATCGGGTGATTAAAAGTCAAACTTTTATCGATAACTGCTTGAACTTGTCTTGCATCTTCAACATTAATTCGCCCGACATTTTGTACGGCTCGGTTAAAATTATTAAAACTTGAAGATAAATAGTGCTTACTAGCATTGATTTCTTGAACAATGATTACGCTGACGGCAAATAGCAAGACAAGCAAGTTTGCAAAGAAAATCATTGTACAATATTTATGCTTAGATAAGCCTTTTCTGACATCCATGAATATCCCTAAAACCATAATATATATATGGAAATTATCATTTAGTGTTATTTATTGACCACTTTAATCAATCGTCACAAAAATTCAACAATAAAGATATATCTTTACAAATTTTCTTTGAGAAATAAAGAAAACCAGCCATAAACGACTGGTTTATATATTATTTAGTTATATATCTACTTAAACTGAATAGTGTTTTATTAGCAGCTTTCTCAAAACATAGGTAAGAACTATTCCTATTTAAATACTATTTGCTAGCACTCTAGCTCCGATCAAACGGCTAGAATAGCCATAAATCCCCCCAGGAAAGCATAAAAAATATTTATTCTTTAATATCATTATTTATACCAATGAGCAGTTTTTTATTTTCTGCTGCCATTAATCGGCAGAAAAACACCATAATTGACAGACTCACACAAGTAGGTAGACTAGTCTACCTACTTGTGTGAGTCTGTTAAGGGAGCAACATGACCAAATCCTCCAACCAAGAGCCAAAAAGCGCTAATGACCGTCTACTCGATGCAGCTGCTACGCTATTTTACAACAATGGCATTACAGCAACAGGGATCGATTCCATCGTAAAGCAAGCTGGGGTTGCCAAAAAAAGCCTCTATAACAACTTTTCCTCAAAAGCTGATCTAGTGGCGTCCTATCTGGAAGCTCGCCATAGAGAATGGCTCACACTTTATGAAGCACGTCTACGCGATGCTACGGGTCCACATGACAGAGTGATGGCAGTATTCTTGGCCTATGAGGATCATGCCGAGGATGCTTACGTGCGCGGATTTCGTGGCTGTGGTTTGCTAAATGCAGCGGCTGAGCTACCTGCCGGGGATACTGGCAGGATAGTAGTCAGAGGCCACAAGGAGCAGGTGGAGGCATTGCTAGTTCAACATGTAGGCGACATGCTCGGCGATGAGCCTCAGCGAGCCAGCCAATTGGCACATCATCTCGCCTTCTTGCTTGAAGGAGCTATGGTGCGAGCAGGCTTAGAGGGACGAAGCGACTGTTTATACCAAGCGCGTGACATGGCGGCCGCCATGCTGGAGGGGTTATGAACCAGGCCTCCCACGAACACCCGATGGGCATAGTCGCAGTTCTTATTGCTGCTATATTATGGGGAACCACAGGAACAGCCGCAACTTTTGCCCCTGGCGTGAGTGCCGTAGCAATAGGCGCAGTGGCGATGGGCTGTGGGGGACTACTACAGGCCGCTCTTTCAGCTAAGAGTATCCAACAGCATGCTGGTCTCTTGAGAGCTAAGTGGAGATACTTGCTAGTGGGTGCTGTCGCGGTAGCCATTTATCCGCTAGCCTTCTATGCCTCAATGCGTCTGGCCGGAGTAACTATAGGTACGGTGGTTTCCATAGGCTCAGCGCCTCTACTATCAGCATTGATTGAATATTACCAAGATGGACTTCGTCTCACCCGCCGCTGGGTTATCGGTGCAGGTCTCGGATTAGCTGGAATGGTGTTTCTGTCTCTGGCTGAAGGGAGCAGCCATGCACCAACCGGAACAGCACCGAGTGTCATACCCGGCGTGCTTTTGGGGCTGTTGGCTGGTCTCACCTATGCCCTGTACTCATGGACGGCGCGTCGTCTTATGCTGCAAAGGATTGCCCCCCGAGCAGCAATGGGCGCCACTTTCGGGCTAGGTGGTCTAATGTTGATGCCAGTGCTTGTGCTTACTGGAGCACCGCTGCTTGCCTCATGGGGAAATGCATTTGTAGGACTCTACATGGCCTTGGTACCAATGTTCTTAGGTTACCTCTGCTTTGGATACGGACTAGCACGAATTCCTGCCAGCACCGCCACAACAATCACTTTATCAGAACCTGTGATAGCAGCATGCTTGGCGGTAGTAATCGTCGGGGAACGACTTCCGGCAATCGGATGGGTCGGTATTATGCTGATCCTAGCTTGTCTAGTCTGCATCAGTTTTCCCGTTAAAATTCTTAAACATAGTTCATAGCATTCATCGTTCAAAACAAAGGTGGTCAGGTAGTACAATACAGTGAAGATATAGGCAAGTGCGTCCGCGATAGAAGAAACCTACCAGGCGAAATAAAAAATGCCAGTCACTTCAAATAAGAAGTAATGACTGGCATTTTATTTACTTTATAAAGACTTGATTAGCTATTGAGAGCTCGTCTTATTCCCACTCAATTGTCGCTGGTGGCTTACCTGAAATATCATATACCACACGTGAAATACCATCGATTTCATTAATAATGCGATTTGATACTTTCCCTAGGAAATCATAAGGCAGGTGTGCCCAGTGCGCAGTCATAAAGTCAATTGTTTCAACGGCGCGCAGTGACACCACCCAATCATATTTACGCCCATCACCCATCACGCCAACCGAGCGTACAGGTAGGAAAACCGTAAAGGCTTGAGATACTTTATGATAAAGCTCAGCGTTGTGCAGTTCTTCAATAAAGATAGCATCTGCGCGGCGTAGTAAATCACAGTATTCTTTTTTCACTTCGCCAAGTACGCGCACGCCAAGACCAGGTCCTGGGAATGGGTGACGGTAAAGCATATTGTAAGGCAGACCTAACTCAAGACCAATCTTACGCACTTCATCTTTAAATAGCTCACGTAGTGGCTCAACCAATCCCATTTCCATATCATCTGGCAGGCCGCCAACGTTATGGTGAGATTT
The DNA here is from genome assembly GCF_058545285.1 of Vibrio sp. KMM 9700. Lineage (NCBI taxonomy): Bacteria > Pseudomonadati > Pseudomonadota > Gammaproteobacteria > Vibrionales > Vibrionaceae > Vibrio > Vibrio sp. KMM 9700. The sequence continues at coordinate 737,538 of NZ_CM178589.1, forward strand.
GATTACATGCGCTTTACCTGTTTTCGATGCTGCTGATTCAATAACATCTGGGTAAATTGTGCCTTGTGCCAACCATTTAGCGTTTTTAAGTTTTTTCGACTCTTCATCAAAAATATCCACAAACACATGGCCGATGATTTTACGTTTCGCTTCAGGATCCGCTTCACCGCCAAGTGCGTCAAGGAAGCGATCTTCTGCGTCAACATGGATGATGTTTAATCCAAAGTGATCGCCAAACATTTCCATCACTTGCGTCGCTTCGTTCAAACGCAATAAACCGTTATCAACGAATACACAAGTTAGCTTGTCACCAATTGCGCGGTGGATAAGCATTGCAACCACAGAAGAATCTACACCGCCAGAAAGACCAAGAATGACCTCATCATCACCTACTTGCTCTTTGATACGTGCAATCGCATCATCAATAATTGAGCTAGGTGTCCAAAGTTTAGAGCAGCCGCAAATGTTTAACACAAAGTTTTCAAGCATGCGTAAACCTTGGCGTGTGTGCGTCACTTCTGGGTGAAATTGCACGCCATAAAAACGTTTTTCAGGGTTTGACATCGCTGCATAAGGACAAGTATCCGTTTGCGCAACCTTGTTAAAACCTTCTGGAATTTCAACAACTTTGTCGCCGTGACTCATCCAAACATCAAGCAGTGGTTTGCCATCTTCGCTGATTGCGTCTTCGATTTTTTCAAACAAACCACACTCATTGACAAGCGCAACTTGTGCATAACCAAATTCACGCTCATTTGAACCAGCAACTTTACCACCAAGCTGCTCAGACATAGTTTGCATGCCGTAGCAAATACCAAAGACAGGTACGCCGGCTTCAAATACATATTGTGGTGCGCGTGGTGAGTTTTCAGCTGTCACGCTTTCAGGGCCACCCGAAAGGATAATACCGTTTGGATTAAATTCACGAATATCTTCTTCAGAGACATCCCAGCTCCAAAGCTCACAGTAAACACCGATTTCACGAATGCGGCGGGCAATTAACTGAGTATATTGAGAGCCAAAGTCTAAAATTAAGATGCGTTCAGCATGAATATTGGTTGTCATTCGTTTTCTCTATTAATTAAGTAATATGCTTAAAAAAATTTAAATTATCACGCAGGTATTGAGTTAAAAAGCAAAGAGAAGGTGCGGAGTTGACAAACGTCAAGAGCACCTTCGATGCAGTCATTGGGCTCAAACCCGATGAGAATGAAATTTTACCCTAAACGATAGTTCGGAGCTTCTTTCGTGATTTGCACATCATGCACGTGAGACTCTTGCATACCTGCGCCAGAGATGCGTACAAATTCAGCTTTGGTGCGCATGTCTTCAATTGTTGGGCTACCCGTTAGACCCATGCTTGAACGTAAGCCACCCATTTGTTGATGGATGATTTCTTTCAAGTGGCCTTTATATGCAATGCGCCCTTCGATGCCTTCAGGGACAAGTTTATCTGCCGCATTATCACTTTGGAAATAACGGTCAGATGAACCTTGTGACATTGCGCCAAGTGAGCCCATGCCACGGTAAGATTTGTATGCACGGCCTTGATAAAGTTCAACTTCACCCGGTGCTTCTTCTGTTCCTGCAAACATAGAGCCAACCATCACACATGATGCGCCAGCAACGATAGCTTTACAGATATCACCAGAGAAACGGATGCCGCCATCAGCGATAACAGGAATGCCAAACTCAGCGGCTGCGCCTGCTGCGTCAGAAATTGCAGTAATTTGTGGAACGCCAACACCTGTAACGATACGAGTCGTACAGATTGAACCTGGGCCAATACCAACTTTAACCGCTGAAACGCCAGCATCAATCAGTGCGCGTGCACCAGCTGCTGTTGCCACGTTACCGCCAATAATTTCTAGATCAGGGTATTGCGCGCGAGTCTCTTTGATGCGATCAAGAACGCCTTGAGAGTGACCATGTGAAGAGTCGATAAGCAAAACATCAACGCCAGCTTCAACGAGAGCTTTCACGCGCTCTTCGTTGCCAGCGCCTGCGCCAACTGCTGCGCCAACACGTAGGCGACCTTGTGCATCTTTACATGCATTTGGTTTACGCTCTGCTTTTTGGAAGTCTTTTGCTGTGATCATGCCTGAAAGTTGGAACGCATCATTAACCACAAGAACTTTTTCAACGCGGTGCTCTTGCATGCATTGTTGAACTTCTTGTTGGGTTGCGCCTTCTTTGACTGCTGCGAGCTTGTCTTTTGGCGTCATTACATCTGACACTTTTTTGGTTAGATCCGTAACAAAACGAATATCACGACCTGTGATAATACCAACCAATTCTTTGTTTTCAGTCACAACTGGGAAGCCAGCAAAACCGTGCTCTGCTGTCAGTGCTTTGACATCAGCAATCGTTTGCTCAGGTTGAACTGTAATAGGATGACTCACCACACCAGCTTCATAGATTTTCACAAGGTGAACTTGCTGTGCTTGCTGTTCAATCGACATATTTTTATGAATGAAGCCGATACCACCTTCTTGCGCCAAAGCGATAGCTAAACGCGCCTCTGTGACTGTATCCATAGCCGCAGAAATCATAGGAATATTTAAAGTGATATTTTTGGTTAGTTGAGTGCGAAGATCAACATTGTTCGGAAGGACGTTCGAGTGGGCAGGAACAAGGAGAACGTCATCAAAGGTTAAAGCTTCTTTAGCGATTCGTAGCATTGCAATATATCTCACATCAGGTTGAGGACAAAATCCGCTTAATGATTTAAGCATCACTTTATCGTTTCGCATAATAAAGTGATTTAGGATTTATATTGCGAACGGATTATACGCCCGACGCAAACGTTTGACTAGCGTTTTTTGAGATTTTTTTAAACCTAAAATTAATCCCTCAGCGCCAGTCCATTCACCTTGATTATTGCCTGTTTTGCTTAAACTTATGTTAAGATTTAATTTCCTTTCTTGAAAACTTAAAGGTCTGTACGTGTATCAAAACCATAGCCAAGCGGCGACAACCAAAAGCAATATATTTACCGTTTCAAGTCTCAATGCTCAAGTGCGCTTATTACTTGAAAATGAAATGGGGATTGTGTGGCTCGTTGGCGAGATCTCAAACTTTTCGGCGCCGGTTTCAGGCCACTGGTATCTGACTTTGAAAGATTCACGTGCGCAAGTGAAATGCGCTATGTTTAAAGGCTCAAACCGCCGCGTCACATTTGCGCCTAAAAATGGCCAGCAAGTGTTAGTCAAAGCGCGTTTATCTTTATATGAGCCGCGTGGGGATTACCAACTTATTATTGAATCCATGCAGCCCGAAGGCGATGGTAAACTCCAGCAAGAATTTGAAGCCTTAAAAATGAAGCTGGCAGCAGAAGGCTTATTTGCTCAATCACAAAAGCGTCCCCTGCCACTGCACCCAAAAACGATTGGCGTGATCACCTCTAAAACTGGCGCCGCCTTGCATGATATTTTAAATGTTTTAAAACGTCGAGACCCAGGTTTGCGCGTGATTATCTACCCAACCCAAGTCCAAGGTGAAGCGGCAGCCTTTAGTATTGCCCAAGCCATTGGACGCGCCAATATGCGTAATGAAGTCGATGTATTAATTGTCGGACGTGGTGGCGGCTCACTAGAAGACTTGTGGTGCTTTAACCATGAAGTGGTTGCGCGCACTATTGCCTCAAGCCAAATCCCAATTATTAGCGCTGTCGGCCATGAAGTGGATGTGACCATTAGTGATTTTGTGGCAGATATGCGTGCGCCAACCCCATCGGCGGCGGCAGAGTTAGTCAGCCAAGATCAAAGTCATAAAAAAGTTGCCCTGCAAAGCCAGTTAACGGCATTAACGAAAGCAATGAGCTTAGTTTTCTCTCGTTTAGATACGAAACTCACGCACTTAAAACACAGAATCGATCGCCAGCACCCTGAGCATAACCTTAACCGTCAGGCGCAAAAGCTAGATGATTTTAATGCACGCTTAAAATGGGCGATGGAGAAAAAGCTAAATGCCAATCAGCATAAGCTTGAGCGTTTAAACCAAAGCTTGGCGTATCAAAATCCTGCGCAAAAACTTAAACAACATCAATATAAACTCGATGAGCTAAAAACTCGTTTAGAGCAAGGCGTGAAGCATCAGATGCTATTAAAAGATCACCAGTTTGCGCGTATGGCAGATAAACTTGATGCAGTCAGCCCACTCTCAACCTTAAAACGTGGCTATAGTATGAGTTATACCCAAGACAAGACGCTAGTTCAAAGCGTGAAAGATGTGAATATTGGCGAGCTCATCCAGACCCAAGTCGCCGATGGTGTGATTGAAGCGCGCGTTGTCGATATTTCAAAAACCAAGCAAATTTAATCCAATAAAAAACTCCAACGAACTTAACGTCTAACATTTAGAGTTAAATCCAGTTGGAGTTTTATTTTGAGGCCCGGTTATTTTGAGAATTAGTTATATTCGGCGCCTTGTAGCTTTATAGCCAAATCATAGCACCAAGTATATTAAAGTGAATTACTCAGCTTCAACCTCTTGCACCTTTTCTAAGGCCGGCTTTTTCTTAAACTTCTCTCGCAAGCTTTGCATTGCAACAAAGAACACTGGCGTTAACAGCGTGCCGATAAAGGTTGAGAGGATCATCCCACCAAATACCGTAAAGCCTAATGAGTGACGTGATGCCGCGCCTGCGCCTGTTGCAATAATCAGCGGGAAAACACCCCAAATAAAGGCAAAGGCGGTCATCTGTACAGCGCGAAAACGTATACGCGCCGCTTCCATCGCAGCATCAATAATCGACAAGCCCTTCTCTTCACGCAGCACCTTGGCAAATTCAACGATAAGTATCGCCACTTTCGCCGACATGCCAATCAAGATCACCACCCCAATTTGCACGTACAAGTCAAACGACAAGCCCATTGCAAAGAGACTTAAAAGACCACCTAGAATCGCTACCGGCACGGCCATCATTACTGCAGTTGGAATCGTCCAACTTTCATACTGCGCAACCAAGAACAAGTAAGTGAAGAGCAGTGACAATGCAAAGGCAATCGACGCAGCATTCCCCGCTTGGATCTCTTGATAGGTCATTCCTGACCACTCATAAGAGTAACCATCAGGCAATTCAGCAGCGGCAAGTTTTTCAATCGCTTTCACCACTTCACCAGAGCTATAACCTGCAGCTGGCTGGCCGTTAATCGTCGCAGCGCCATACATGTTGTAGTTCATCAGTGAGTCTGGACCAAAAATAGGTTCAATCGTCACCAGCGTACTTAATGGGATCATCTCACCTTTGTCGCTACGAACATAAAGGTTTGAAATATCATCTTCATTATCACGATATTGCTGCTCAGCTTGCACTTTTACTTGATAAGACTTACCAAATAAGTTGAAGTCTGAAATATACGCACCACCAAGTTGCGCTTGCAGGGTCTGGAAGATTTGGGTTAATGGTACGCCTAAAGAAATCGCTTTCTCACGGTCAATATCGATATAACGTTGCGGCACATTGGCGCGGAAAATCGAAAAAGATCCTGCAACTTCAGGCAACTGATTAATTTTTTGCACGAAGTCTTGCGTCGTAGCAGCAAGCTCAGACGGGCTACGGCCTAAGTTATCTTCAAGCACAAAGTTAAACCCATCCACCGAACCCATGCCGCGAATCGCAGGTGCTGCAAACACAAGCGCTGTCGCATCTGGAATCGAGTTAAGCTTTTGCTGCACCTTCTTCATGATTGCCGCTTGAGTTAAGCTCGGATCTTTACGTTCATCCCAGTGTTTTAGCTTCACAATCAACATCCCTGCATTTGGAATCGCAGACATATTAATCAAAGAAAAACCACTGACTGAAACTACGTTTTCAACCCCATCCATTGCTTTAAGATCATCCGTGTACTCTTCAAGCAAAGGCATAGTTTTTTGCAGCGCAGAAGCATCAGGCAAACGCATCTCAACCATCAATGCCCCTTTATCTTCATTGGGTACAAACGAGGTTGGAATGTGAGTAAAGGTCCAAGCTAGCACAGCAAGAAGGCCAACATAAGATAGGCCGGTCACAAGCAAGCGGCGACTTAAAAAGCCAACCAGTTTGGTATATTTACTCGTTAGCGCTGTGAACCAGCGGTTAAAGGCACGCAGCGGCGCAATCGGCTCACCGTGTGCTTTACGCAGCATCATTGAGCAAAGCGCTGGTGACAAGGTTAATGCGTTAACAGCCGAAATCAGTACCGAAACACAAATAGTCACCGCAAACTGGTTAAACATGCGTCCTGAGATCCCAGGAAGTAATGCTACTGGGACAAATACCGCAAGCAAAATCAACGTCGTTGCCAAGACTGGGCCTGTCACCTCTTTCATCGCTTGAATGGTTGCCGGCACAGGATCCATATCATGTTCATGAATAATACGCTCAACGTTTTCCACCACAATAATCGCATCATCAACCACAATACCAATGGCTAAGATCATCCCAAAGAGTGAGACGGTGTTAATCGTCATTCCCATCATGTTCATGATCGCAAAAGTTGCGATGATAGAGACAGGAATGGCTATGGTTGGAATGAAAGTTGCGCGCCAGTTTTGCAAAAAGATATACACAACAAAGCACACCAGAAGCCCTGCGATAAACAGCGTTTCAAATACTTCGTGAATAGATACTTCGACATATTCAGTCGAGTCATAGGCAATCGAGTATTCAAGATCATCAGGGAAAGACTTGCTGTACTCTTTCATTGCAGCTTGCACATTTTGCATCACATCTAAAGAGTTCGCCGTTGGCAATTGGTACAAGGCCATAACCGCTGCCGGCTGATTATTCATCTTACCGTCGGCTTCATAACCTTGCGCGCCAAGCTCAACCCGTGCAATATCTTTTAAGCGCACCAAAGATCCATTGGGATTGGCGCGAACAATGATATCTTCAAACTCTTTTGGACTTTCAAGACGCCCTTTCGCTTGCAAGACATATTGGTGCTGCTGCGCACTTGGCGCTGGCATACTTCCGACTTTACCTGCGGCAACTTGGATGTTTTGTGACTGAATCGCCGCAATCGCATCACTTGTGGTGATCTTCATCGTCGCCATCTTGTTTGGATCAAACCAAACACGCATCGAGTAGGTTTTCGCACCTAAGATAGTGATATCACTCATGCCATCCAAACGCTTTAAGCGATCGGTCAAGTTAAGCTCAGCATAGTTAGATAAAAATACGCTGTCATAGCTTTGATTTGGCGAGGTTAAGGTCACGACACCTAAAATATCGGATGACTTTTTACGTACGGTCACGCCAAGCTGCTTCACCTCTTGTGGCAAGGTAGATGAAACTTGTGACACGAGGTTATTGACGCGCACTTGCGCCATATCACCGTCTGCGCCTATTTTAAAATAAACACGCAAGCTATAAGAGCCGTCATTACCTATATTGGAAGACATATAAATCATATCTTCAACACCGTTAATTTTTGACTCTATCGGCTGGGCAACTGTTTTTTTAACAATGTCTGCGCTCGCACCAGGGTAACTCGTGCTAACGATGATAACCGTTGGTGAAATATCAGGATACTCTGCAACCGGCAAAACTTTTAGCGCAATTAAACCAAGTAAAGTCAGCGCGAGTGAAATCACTAAGGCGAACTTAGGACGGTAAATAAAAAACTTACTTAACATTCTTATTCACCTTTAGTTGTTGGCGCAGGCTTGGCAGCAGCTGTTTTATCAGCTTGCGTAGGTTTAGTTTGCACCTTCACCCCAGCACGAATTTTTTGTAATCCTTTTACTACGATTGTTTCCCCAGCGTCCACGCCAGACATAATAGATTGATCAGCGCCATAGGTTTGGCCGAGTTCAACATACTTAGGTTTTACGACCTGATCTTTATCAACAACCATGACATAGCTGCCCGCTTGATCTTGCGAGATAGCAGATTGAGGCACCAAAATACCATTGATCATATCTTGGTTAAGTTTGATATCTATCTTGCCGTATTCACCAGGAACTAGCGCATAATCTTGGTTATCAAACGATGCTTGGACATGGATAGAGCCAGTCGTTGGGTCGATTTGGTTGTCGACTGCGTAAATCTCACCTTTTACTGGGTGAACTTTACCATTTGATAAGGTAAGCGAAATATCAACATTGATATCATCTGTTTTATTCTTTGCTTTCACCGCATCAATCACATCACGAATTTGACGATATAGTTTCTCATCGACATCAAAGTTAAAACGCATTGGGTCAATTTGTGACAAAGACACTAAACGGTTTTTCACCACAGTGGTAATGCGATCGCCAACTTTGTATTGCGAGAAACCAACACGGCCAGCAAATGGCGCGCGGATCTTAGTGTAATCTAGGTTTAATGCAGCTTCAGTGACGTTTGCTTCTTCAACTGAAACACTCGCTTTAGCGGTTTCAAACTCAGCAATGGTGGCATCAAATTGAGATTCACTAATGCTGTTATTGCGGATAAGCTTACGCGCACGAGTTGCGTTACGCGATGCCATGTTTAGATTCGCTTTGGCTTTTGCCAGCGCCGCTTTTGCAGATTTTAGCTTGGCTTCATATGGACGTGCATCAATCTCATATAAAAGCTGATCTTTTTGTACAAACTCACCATCTTTAAAATGAATCGCAGTTAACTCACCACCCACATGCGGAATAATCTCAATATGGTTGGCTGCAATGGTGCGCCCAATAAATTGAACATAAGGAGTAATAGGCGCTGTGACGAGAGTGGCAGTTTCAACTAGAGGAAGTTGAGCTTGTGGCGCTGCGGCTTCTTTAGGCTGACAAGCAGTCAAAACTATAGAAACGGATACAGCTAACAGAGTAGTTGTAAATTTAGGTTTCATATTTTATCCAAAACAAACACATTAAAAGAAATAATGCACTGATATATTTGATAAAAAAATGCCGTTTAAAATGTAACTAAATATATCAAAGCAATTTGGCGTAAGCGTACAGTATTTTTTTTAGTAAAAACTGTTCTAAATCAATCTTTGGTCGCGATTGACAAAAATCTCATACTTATCCCAAGACGAAAGCTGTTTATCTAAAACTAGATTGAGCTATCCCTTGTCTTTGCACTGGCGTGCCTATGTGTCCGGCTTAGAGGATGTGACTTATTTGGAAGGTGTCGATTTTATAGCTATGCTTTCCCTAAAATCTAATAAAAAAGGAGTACAAATAAGCGGACGCTATTTTGCGATAAAACCCTAAAAAAAGCAAAGCTTTTGACCAAATAGAGACCAAAAGCTTTCAAATCAAAATTAACAGATTATTTAGAGAAGTTAATTGACAAGCAACTCAGTCGCTTTATCTAAAGTCAAAGGGCGTCCTAAATAGAAACCTTGTCCAAATTGACAACCATACTCTTGTAAGTAGCCAATTTGTACCGCTTCTTCAATACCTTCAACGACGACGTCAATTTGCATACTCGATGCCATTGCAGCAATCGCTTTGACTATATTATTACTTTCGGCATTTTGCGGAACGTCAATAATAAATGAGCGATCTATCTTTAACTTATGAATTGGCAAACCTTTTAGGTATGACAGAGATGAATAACCAGTACCAAAGTCATCCAATGCAATTTCAATATCAAGCGCTCGCACACGACCCAGCATTTCAATAACTTTTTCCGTATCATCGAGTAAGACGCCTTCGGTAATTTCAATCGCAAGTGATGTCGCAGGCAGCTTCGTCTCTTCTAAAATATCGACCAGATGCTCAACAAAGTTCTCATCTTGAAATTGAAGCGCTGAGACGTTGACCGCAATGCGTCCAAACTCATAGCCAGCATCGAGCCAAGCTCGACCTTGCGCACAAGCTGTTCTTAATACCCAAGAGCCAATCATACGCATTAAGCCAGTTTGCTCTGCCACAGGGATAAAATCTGCTGGGGAGACAAAACCTAGCTCAGCGTTGGTCCAACGTAATAAAGCTTCAAAACCTGACAACTTATTACTATCAAGATCAAATTGTGGCTGATATGCCAAAGATAACTCATTATTTTCAATCGCAAGACGCAGCGCAGTATGGATCTGCAAGCGACTTTGTGCTCGTGTCGTAAGCTCCGCTTTATAAAAGGCAAACTTACCAAAACCATGAGATTTAGCTTCATAAAGCGCAGTATTTGCATTGCGAATCAAGGTGACAGCGTCATGGCCATCTTGATTGTAAATTGAAATTCCTAAGCAGACAGATAAATGCACAGGATTAATCACATCAGTGACCGTAAATGGGACTTCAAAGGCACCCATGATACGATCGATCACTTTCACAATATCTTGCTCGCTTTGGATATCTCCAACAATCAAACAGAACTCATCTCCTGAGACATGAGAAATAAAATCATGATGACGCATATATTCTTTGAGGCGTTTTGCCACACGCTGTAGGACAGTATCAGAATAATGGTAGCCAAGACTGTCATTTAGTTGCTTAAACTGATCAATATCTAAGGTCAGCACAGCAAATGACACCTCTTCTGATTTCATTTCATATTGATGAATATAATCATTGAGTGTCTTTAATAAGTAAGTACGATTTGGCAGTTGAGTCAGCTTGTCATAAAAGGCTAAACGATAGAGTTTATCTTCATGCGCTTTACGCTCGCTCACATCAGAGAACACCGCAAAGTAATGTGTGACTTGATGATTTGCGTCGTAAACGGCATTAATTGATGCTTGTTGTGGATACAAAGCACCATCTTTACGGCGGTTAGCAAACTCCCCCTGCCATTGGCCGTCTTTACTTAACGTGGCCCACAATTCTTTATAGAAATCATTATCATGATAACCCGAGCGTAAGATACTTGGCTTTTGACCAATAACTTCTTCTTTTGCATAACCTGTAATATCAGAAAATGCCTGATTAACGGCGATAATGTTTGAATGACTATCTGTAATGATCATGCCCTCATGGGACTTATCAAAGATACTCGAAATCAAAGCAAGTTTATTTTTGGCTTCAGCTTCATTGGTGACATTATAACTAATACCACACAGACCCGTTAATTGCTTATCTTCATCATAAAGTGGATGTTTTGTAGTTTGAAACTGTTCATGCGCAGCATTAAAACCATGGACAACACCTGCCGCATCATCATTCGCCACATATGACTTTTGTTGGCTTAAGACAATCTCATCTGTTGTGTGGTGAGCGCGTCCAATCTTTTCACCAAAGATCTCAATGTCCGTTTTGCCAATGACTTCAGATTTAGTTTTGTGCCACTTATCCAGAGCAAGTTGATTACAAAAAGTATAACGCCCGTTTAAGTCCTTTACCCAAATCAAACAAGGGGAACAATCAGCCACCTGCTTAGAGATATATTTTTTATAGATAAGCTCATCAGTATTCATCACTAATGGCTCAAGATCATGACGCATGCTTTGGCGAATCAAAGGCAATGTAAAACGCAGACCTTGATCTTGAGCTTTACCTTCAACGACTAAGGCAAAATTGAACTGATCGATGCAAAAGGTTTGAAAAAAGTAAGTCGCACCATCAATTAAACGTTCAGAGTTATTGTCTTGCATAGCAATATGCGGGATAAGATGCTCTGCTGTAAAGTGAGCTGTCGTGAATAAGATTTTCCACTCACCATTAGCATCCTGAGAAAAGACAAAAGAATGAGATTGATAGGTTTGCGCCATATCATTAAATAATACTTGCCATTTCTCTTTGATTGTTTGAGATAAATTAATCATATTCACTATTATAGAAATTAAGAACTATTGAGTTAAAGATTGAAGTTGATAGATTGCCGTTGACTTTGACTTAAGCTCATTACATTGATGGCAAAAGTAACTCACACTACCACAAGCTTGTAAACGTTCAAGAGGATGGTTACAAGTATGACACAAAGCTAGCATTTGATGTTCATGTCCACATTTGTTACAGGTTAAATCGAGACGTCCTGTGGTGTTATTAATGCTTAAAGGTTGTGAGCAAGCGATACAATTTGAAGGGTTCATAAGACTCATGTAAAAAACATAAAACAATATACATACAATTATAACCAGTATTGTTAAAACTGAATACCTATCTTTGAAGTTAATTTTTATCGAGAAAAAAGATCCCTACCGGATCATCGGCTTTATCCAGTTTGATCAGCGATCTGAGTGATTAAGAAGATTTATATCACCACCACCCGAAAGCATAAGTTACATCTACTGCATATCAAATTAAAACAGGATAATAAACTACATCTTAATTAATGGAAGCAATTTTTCGATATTTAATAAAAGGATCATCTATCCGTTGTATTTGAAAAAACCAACAAATACAAAAAATGCTAGTCCAATATATCGAACTAGCATTATGAATATAACTTTAAATCATCAAACTTTAGCCTTACAGATTGTAAGGAAGTGTTTTGAAGAAATAGAAACGATTGAGCGTACTTATCGTTTCTTCTTAACCATACCCATCAAGCGTTTTTTCTTACGTTCTTGAGACATAGTTAATTTGTTAGTTTTACCTTCAAATGGGTTTTCACTATTCTGGAATTGGATACGAATAGGCGTGCCCATAATCTCAAGCGAGCGTCTGAAGTAGTTCATCAAATAGCGCTTATATGAATCTGGAAGCTCTTTTACTTGGTTACCATGCACAACAATAATTGGCGGGTTGTAACCACCTGCGTGGGCATATTTCATCTTCACGCGGCGACCACGGATAAGTGGTGGCTGGTGATCATCTTGCGCCATTTTCATGATGCGCGTCAAAATAGATGTGCCAACGCGTGTTGTCGCTGACTTATATGCTTCTTGAACCGATTCAAATAAGTGACCAACGCCAGTGCCGTGCAATGCAGAGATAAAGTGGATACGTGCAAAGTCAACGAAACCTAAGCGGCGATCGAGTTCTTTTTTCACTGATTCTTTAACATCAGTATCCAAACCATCCCACTTGTTGATTGCAAGCACAACTGAGCGACCCGCGTTTAGCGCAAAGCCAAGTAAGCTTAAATCTTGATCAGAAATATTCTCACGCGCATCAATCACCACTAATACAACGTTTGCATCTTCAATTGCTTTTAAGGTTTTGATTACTGAGAATTTTTCAACTGTTTCGTTGACGCGCTTACGACGACGTACCCCAGCGGTATCGATCAGAACATATTCACGTCCATCACGCTCCATTGGAATATAAATTGAATCACGAGTCGTGCCTGGCATATCGTAAACGACCACACGCTCTTCACCTAAAATACGGTTGGTGAGGGTTGATTTACCAACATTTGGACGACCGATAATTGCCAGTTTAATTGGCTGATCTTGCAGACGCTTAAATTCTTCTTCTGCTTCTTCTTCGGTGTAATCGAGCTTCTCGTCTTCATCCGAATCAACAAGTCCAGTAAGATCTTCGATATCTTGTGATTGTTCAAGATCTTCTGCAAATGGACTTAAAGCGCGATCAATCAAAGCAGTTACACCACGCCCGTGCGCAGCGGCGATTTGATACATTTTTTCAACGCCAAGCTGCCAGAACTCAGCTGATGCAGCGTCCGCATCAATGCCATCAACTTTGTTGACCACAAGCATGCTTGGTTTATCACGCATGCGTAAGTGTTTTGCAATGGCTTCATCGGCAACGGTAAGACCTGCGCGGCCATCAACCATAAACAGAACAACGTCTGCTTCTTCAATAGCGGCAAGAGATTGCTCTGCCATTTTGGTTTCAACGCCCTCTTCAGTACCGTCAATACCACCGGTGTCAATTACAATAAATTCATGTTCGCCAAGTTTTGCTTGACCGTATTTACGATCACGAGTCAGGCCTGGAAAGTCTGCAACCAAAGCATCACGAGTGCGAGTTAAACGGTTAAATAATGTTGATTTACCTACATTTGGTCGACCAACAAGCGCCACGACAGGAGTCATATATACCTCAAAATTACTAAATAACAAAAGCCCCTAGCTGAAATCAACCAGAGGCTCAATCGATCATTATAACTGATAATTGATCTTTACTCTATTTGTTTACTCGATTGCCATTTTTTTCACGCTGCCATCACGCGTCATGACAATAAAACCGTCATCAAGCACTAATGGAGGCACGGCAATACCGTCTTTGTCGATAAGCTGCTGTGCGACAAAATCACCTGAGTAAGGATCCATCCAGTGTAAATAACCTTGATTGTCCCCAACCACCACATACGAGTCGATGACTGCTGGTGAAGTTAATTGGCGATACTCAAGCTTCTTATTACTCCAAAGCTCAGTACCACTACGAATATCTACTGCTGCAACACGATCTTTATCTGTGACAACGAAAATATCGCTGCCGTCAGAGGCTAAATCAAGCGCTGAAGAATATGGACGTTTCCACATTGGCTGTCCGCTACGTAAGTCAACCGCAACCAATTGACCATTGATACCAACCGTAAATAAGCTCGAATCGATAATCAGTGGCGTTGAATCCACATCAACAATGCGATCAATCTCAGTCGCGCCAGTTGGACTACCAATTGGGACTTGCCATAAAAGCTGACCACGTTCAAGCATTGCAGCGCCTAAACGACCGTTTGCCATGCCCCAGAAAACACCACCTGCGATACCAATCGGTGCACTTTCACCACGTAAGGTTAAGTTTGGTACATCATTGTTGATTTCCCAAGCTTGCGTGCCGTCGAGCTCATTTAGACCGACCAAGGTGCCTTTACTTGTATTCACAACCACTAGGCCGTTTTCAATTAAAGGTTTAGAAACCACTTCACCATCGACTTCTTGTTGCCATAAAAGTGAGCCGTCGTCATTTGAAAACGCATACACAACGCCATTTTCAGAGCCGATCACAAACTTATCGATTGCAGCTGTAATGCCACCAGATAAACGCGCTGAACCTTTAACGTCAACTTCTGTTGACCAAAGGGTTTCACCTGTTTCGGAATCAATTGCCTTAATATCACCATCACGGCTGGCAACAAAAATTTTGTCTAGGCCATCATAAGCGGGTGATAATTTAGAGAAAAACTGTCCAACACCACTACCGATGGAATTACTCCAAAGTGTCGTCGGTGTAAACTGACTTTCTACTTCAGGTAATGGCGACATCACAATAGTATCTTCTTCACCCGCACAGCCAAGCATAGCAAGAGCCATCGCGCTAACAGCCAGTCCGCGGCTTAATAACTTTTTCATTTGCTATCCTTATTTTGTAGCATCTTCTTCCTTGGCAAGATCATCAAGCTTAAAGCCTAAGTTTTGATTTTGCGGTGCCGCCTGCTGTGCGCTGGTATAAGCACTACGCGCTGCATCTAAGTCACCTTTTTGCAAGGCTACGTCACCTTTAAGCTCAAGCACACGACCTTTCCAAGCTTCATCTTTAATGCTATCAAGTTTTGCAATGGCTTCATCGTATTTCTTTTGCGCCGCTAAAATGCGTGCTTGACGATAGTCAATGATCACAAGTAATGCTTCGTCTTTGGTATTGGCTTTAGCAAGCTCAAGTTGACTCATTGCATCATCTAATTTGTTTTCAGAAACTTGCGTACGCGCCAGTTGCATTGCTGCTAAGCTTGCGTAGTTTGATGATTTGTTTTCATCAATAAACTTTTGGATATCATCTGCAGCATCTAAGCCTTTGGCTTGTAATGCTTCTGTGACTTCAATGTAAGCATCAGATGCATCCGCTTTTGCTTCAAGTTGGCTATCTTGATAGTAACGCCATCCAAAGATGCCACCTAGGCCAAGGACAAGTCCGACAGCGACAGTGGTGCCATTTTCCGACCACCAATGTTTAATCGCTTCAATTTGTTGTTCTTCGTTATCGTAGACTTCCACGTCTGATCCTCTTGTTTTCTTATCATTGCCAATCAATTGTGATTGAAAAGAAATACTTTGAAATAATTTATGTGACTAGAATTTTATTTAACTAGCTCTTTTAAATACGCGCTAAGCTCTGATTGTGCAATCGTCTCTTGCTCACCACCGGCTAGGTTTTTCACTACCACTGTTTTGGCTGCTATTTCATCTTCACCTAACACGAGTGCAACTTGTGCACCGACTTTATCTGCACGTTTAAATTGCTTTTTAAAATTACCACCACCACAGTGATTCATCACACGTAGCTCAGGGTTTGACTGACGTAAATCTTGCGCAAGGAGCATACCGGCGATGCTAGTGCCTTCACCAGCTGTGACCACGTAAACATCCACAGCGCGACGCGTATTGGCAAGCTCAAGGGTTTCCATCATCAGCACTAAACGCTCAAGCCCCATCGCAAAACCAACAGCAGGCGTTGCTTTCCCGCCAAGTTGCTCAACCAAACCATCATAACGACCACCCGCACAAACTGTGCCTTGTGCGCCTAGGCTTTGTGTCACCCATTCAAAAACGGTTTTATTATAATAATCTAAACCACGAACAAGTTTTTGATTTACAACATAAGCGATACCAGCAGCATCTAAAATAGCGCGCAAACCGTCAAAGTGTGCTTTTGAATCTTCTTCAAGATAATCAAAAAGCTTAGGTGCGCCTTCAAGTACTTTTTGAATCTCTGGATTTTTGGTATCGAGTACGCGCAATGGGTTGGTATACATACGGCGCTTGCAGTCTTCATCCAAAATATCGATATGCTGCTCAAGAAAAGCAATTAACACTTCACGATATTTCGCACGCTCTTCGATACTACCGATAGAGTTTAGCTCTAGTGTGACATGCTTATCGATGCCAAGTTCACGCCAAAGTTGCGCCGTCATCATAATAACTTCTGCGTCAATATCTGGACCATTTAAGCCAAAGACTTCAATACCCACTTGATGGAATTGACGATAGCGACCTTTTTGCGGACGCTCATGACGAAACATAGGACCCATATACCAAAGGCGTTGCTCTTGGTTATATAAAAGACCATTTTCAATCCCAGCGCGAACACAGCTTGCTGTGCCTTCAGGGCGTAAGGTTAGGCTATCACCATTGCGATCATCAAAAGTATACATTTCTTTTTCAACCACATCAGTGACTTCACCGATAGCACGTTTAAAAAGATGTGTGACTTCAACGATTGGCATTCTGATTTCGTTGTAACCGTAAGAAGATACGACTTTTTTAACCGCATCTTCCACTTGTTGCCATAAAGGAGTCTGGCTTGGCAGGCAATCATTCATGCCACGAATTGCTTGAATTGTTTTACTCACAGTAATCTCGTATTAAATTTAAATTATGATTCGACTTTACCAATCTCGATGCGATTGTCTTGATTTAACATGGCAGCTTTGGCGCGAATTTTACGCTCAAGTTGATTAATAACATCTTCGTTATCAAAACGCTCTTTTTGGCGTTTGCCATCTTCATAAAAGGCACTTTTTTTGCTGCCACCGGCAAGGCCAAGATGTGAGACTTCTGCTTCACCTGGGCCATTCACCACACAACCGATAATCGACACATCCATTGGGGTAATAATATCTTCTAAACGCTCTTCAAGCGCATTGACTGTTGCAATCACATCAAACTCTTGGCGTGAACAAGTTGGGCAAGCGATAAAGTTAATCCCACGTGAGCGAATACGCAGAGATTTTAAAATATCAAAACCAACTTTAATTTCTTCAACTGGGTTTGCCGCCAGTGAGACACGTAATGTATCACCAATACCTTCTGCAAGGAGCATCCCAAGGCCCACAGCTGATTTCACAGAGCCGGCACGAGCGCCACCTGCTTCGGTGATGCCAAGGTGAAGCGGTTGATCAATTTGCTTAGCCAGCAGACGATACGCATCCACAGCTAAAAATACATCAGATGCTTTCACACTGACTTTAAATTGATCAAAGTTAAGTCTATCGAGAATATCAACATGACGCATCGCTGATTCAACTAATGCAGCTGGCGTTGGCTCGCCATATTTTAATTGGATATCTTTTTCAAGTGAGCCGCCATTGACCCCGATGCGGATAGGTATATTTTTATCACGCGCGCAATCAACCACGCTACGGATGCGATCTTCATTACCTATATTGCCTGGGTTGATGCGTAAGCAGTCCACGCCATATTCAGCAACTTTTAATGCGATGCGGTAATCAAAGTGGATATCAGCGACAAGAGGAATATTAACTTGGGATTTGATTTGCTTGAAAGCTTCTGCAGCGTCCATGGTTGGAACCGAAACACGAACGATATCGGCGCCTACTTTTTCGAGCGCCTGAATTTGTGCCACGGTTGCAGCAACATCTGTCGTGCGAGTGTTTGTCATCGACTGCACAGCGATCGGCGCGCCATCGCCAATCGGCACATTGCCAACATATAAACGAGTGGATTTGCGGCGTTTAATTGGTGATTCTTGGTGCATGATGGTTTCGTTTCAATTGAATATGATAAAAACAGTCCAAGTGGCAAAATACACACTTGGACTATGCTGTTTTTTTACTAAGTATTCACGACTTAGGTAAACACTTAGCTTTACTGAGCTATATAGACTAAATGGTACGTCAAAGCTAAGCAAAAGTTAAGGTTTATTCTTGTGGGACAGTCAATCTTGCTACACGGCCACCGGAATAACTTGAAAGATCAATCGCTTCACCATCTAGCGTACCATTGACAGCATGTGGCGCGCCAAGGGTTAAGTGGTAAGACTCGCTATCGCTAAGTTCGACCACATCACCAGATTTTTTAGTGCCGCTAACCAATACTTTGCCATCTTTATCTTTCACTTGCATCCAGCAATCACCGGTGAATTTAAGAACAAGTTTTTTCATACCATTTTCAGCAACTTGAGTTGTTTCCTGATCGGTTTCTGGCGTATCTGTTGCATTCGCTTGAGCAATCGCATCCGCGGTTGTCGTGGCTTCAGTTTGCGCTTGATCAGCCGCTTGCTCTTGGTTTGCACCACGCGCTTGGGCTTCGATAGCTTCAGCTGCATTCACATCTGCCATTTCAGAAATTGCTTCTTTTTCGACTAAAATTGGCGCTTTTTGCTCAACATCAGATGCGTTATCAGCCGGTTCAATTTCTGTGGTTGAGATGCCATTGTTAGCATCTGTTGCCACTTCTTGACTGATTTCAGTCTCAGTTGTTTCGCTTGAGTGCTGCAGACTTTGCCAATACCAAACCGCTGAAATACCTGCAATAGCAATAAATATTGCCCAAGATAGGCTGCTCATGCGTTTGTTGTGACGTGCTTTGTGGGCGCCTTTAGAAAAACTTGTCATAGGTTGCTGTTTAACTTGGCTACCTAGTAAATTTTTGGTTGCAGCCGCAATGTCTGTTTCTGAGATCCCGACAAGTTTGGCATAGCTTTTATAATAACCACGAACAAAAGTAGCCACTTGTTCATCGGCAATATCATTGGCTTCAAGCTTTTCAACTGTCGAAACTTTTAGACGTAGACGTGTTGCAATTTCTTCAAGAGATAACCCTTTCTCTTCACGCTTGGCGCGTAAAATATCTCCTGGTAGGGATGTTGTGTCTTGTGGCTGTGATGTTTGCTCTATTGTACTCATTGTACCCGCACTTTACTTTATTTGAAAAACAGCTCATTAACATAAAATCAATGAGCTATTTTTAATGATTCATTCAATCCGCAAAGTTAAGCGATACAAACGCTTAAACTGGTTGCGCGCGAAAGTGTATTTATGCCTCAAGGCAACACTTAAGACTTGTGTTTGGCATAATATACATTTTTTTTATATAAAAAACTAAGTTTATCCTCAGCTTAATTGACCTAAGTTGAGAATGTAAATCTATCTTAACATATTGAATCAAAAGTCTGAGACTCGCAATACATATTCTTATATAAAATTAACACAAACGCAGTTTTAGAGTGATTGAACGGCAATAGGTTCCCCTCTTTGCAATTTAGTGCGCTTTGTTTTGTCAATTACGTCCCCAACGAGCTGTCCGCAGGCGGCGTCAATGTCATCACCACGGGTTTTACGCGTCGTTACTATATATCCTTCTGCCGTTAATACCTTCATAAAACGATCAATACGAGAGTTGCTCGGTTTGTTATAAGGTGAACCTGGATATGGATTAAATGGAATAAGGTTTATTTTTGCTGGTGTGTCTTTTAAGAGTTCAGCAAGTTCACGTGCGTGCTCCATATCATCATTGACATGATCAAGTAGAATATATTCAACGGTAACGCGGCCGCGGTTTGCATTCGAAGTTGCAATATAACGGCGCACCGATGCTAAGAAATCTTGAATATCCCAACGGTCATTGATTGGCATGATTTCACTGCGCAGCTTATCATTTGGCGCGTGTAAAGAAATCGCTAATGCGACATCGATTTCACCCGTCATTTGATCAAGGCCTGAAACGACACCAGAGGTTGACACTGTCACGCGGCGCTTGGATAAACCAAAGCCTAAGTCATCAAGCATAATGCGTAGTGCTGGCAGTAAGTTCTTCATGTTTAGAAGAGGCTCGCCCATCCCCATCATCACTACGTTAGTGATTGGACGACGTCCGGTTTCTTTTTCAAGACCGATTTCACGCGCAGCGCGCCAAACCTGACCGATAATTTCAGATACGCGTAAGTTACGGTTAAAACCTTGTTTACCTGTTGAGCAGAATTTACAGTCAAGGGCGCAACCAACTTGTGATGAGACACATAAGGTAGCGCGGTCATCCTCAGGGATATATACAGTTTCAACGTCTTGATCGCCGACACGCATAGCCCATTTGATGGTCCCATCACTTGAATGCATAGCTTCTGATACATGGGGAGCTTTAATCTCACAATGTCTCTCAAGCTTTTCACGCAGCTTTTTGTTGATATTAGTCATTTGTGAAAAATCATCACAACCAAAGTGATAGATCCATTTCATGATCTGATCAGCGCGAAAAGCTTTTTCGTTAAGTTCTTGCGCAAAATATTGTCGTAGACCTTGGTGATCGAAATCGAGTAGGTTTACTTTGGTGATATTGGTTTGATCAGCTTGTGTGCTCATGGTATCTCTCAAAATGGAAAACAGGTAAATCGGAGGGCGCAAATTGTACAGGCTTTAATCACTAACAACAAGTAAAGAAGACGACAAATACCCTAGGAATTAGCTCAAGTATAAGTCAAAACTCATATTTAAGGCTAATAAAATAAAAAGCTTAAACAAAAAAAGGACCCAATTTTAAATGAGTCCTCGTTCAGCTTAAACTTATAATGCAGCATCAATATTAGCGTGGGCAAATCTCAGATTTCGGAAAGAAATATTCAATTTCACGTGCCGCCGACTCTGGGCTATCAGAGCCATGTACTGTATTTTGGCGCATGCTTAATGCAAAGTCATGACGTAGTGTGCCAACCGCAGCGTCTTCTGGGTTGGTTTTACCCATCAACTCACGGTAGCCCGTAATCGCATTCTCACCTTCAAGCACTTGCACCATGATAGGCCCAGAGGTCATGAAATCAAGCAAGTCATCGAAGAAAGCTTTGCCTTCATGCTCTGCATAAAAGCCTGCCGCTTGCTCACGAGTTAAATGCAGCATTTTTGCCGCAATGATTTTAAAACCTGCTTTTTCGATACGAGCATAGACTTCACCGACAAGGTTACGCTCAACAGCATCGGGTTTTACGATTGAAAAAGTACGTTCTACTGTCATAAATTACCCTTATTTTTCACTTAAAATGCGAGCAAGCGTGCGGATCCCAAGGCCAGTTGCCCCTGCTGACCATTTTTCGGTTGATGATTTACGATAAGTTGCCGCACAATCAAAGTGTAGCCAACCTTTTTGATAATCTTCAACAAAGTAAGACAAAAATGCCGCCGCAGTGCTTGCGCCAGGGCTATAGTCACCACTACTGATGTTTGACAAATCAGCAAAGTTTGATGGCAGCATTTTACGATGAAATTCAGCTAACGGCAGTTGCCATAAGCCTTCATGCTCTTGATCGGCTGCTTTTAATGCTTTTTGCGCTAGTTTTTGATCAAAGCTAAATAAAGCGTGGTAATCATTCCCCAGAGCATTTTTCGCCGCGCCCGTTAAGGTTGCGCAATCAATGATTAGTTCAGGGCTTTGCTCACTTGCATACATTAAGCCATCAGCTAAAACTAAACGGCCTTCGGCATCAGTGTTCATGATTTCAACTGTTTTGCCATTTTTATAAGTGATCACATCACCTAGTTTTAACGCACGACCCGAAACCATGTTTTCAGCGCAGCATAGGATAAGTTTCACGCGCTTATCAAGGCCACGTAGAATAGATAAAGCTAAACCACCTGTCACGGTTGCTGAGCCGCCCATATCAGCTTTCATTGAGGTCATAAATGCTGAAGGTTTTAGTGAGTAACCACCTGAATCAAAAGTAATGCCTTTACCAACAAGACAAGCATACACAGGCGCGTTGTCATCACCGGTTGGATTATAATCCAGCTGTAGCATTGCTGAGGTGCGCTCAGAGCCGCGGCCCACAGCGTAAATACCAGCCCAACCTTCAGTTAGCAAATCTTTATCTTTAACGATTTTATAAGATACGCTGCCTTCTGGTGCGACGGATTTAATAAATTCACCCGCCATAGTTGCAAGTTGGCGTGGCGCAACTTCTTCAGCGCTTTTGTTAATGATTTCACGAACCCAAGCGGCGCTCACAATACGCGCTTCAAGTTCGGCTTTATCTGCTTTGTTTAAGCCTTTCCATTGTACCTTGCTAGTTTGTTTACCATTGCTATGGCCTTGGATAAATGCCCAAATTGATTCAAGATCCCAAGCATCGCCAACTAAAGAAACTTCTTTGATCCCGTTTGCATCAAGCTTACGCGCAGCGCGTTGAATAAGATCAAGGTCGCCTGCTGTCGTGCGGTGAATGGTTGCACCTTTTGCGCTAAATGAAAGCTCAGCATTTGCGCTCCATTGTGAGTCGGCTGCTTTGCTGGTTAATGAAACAGACATTGCTTTTGGCGCTGTCTCTGCAAGAGGTGTAGTTTCAGATTTGGACATGGTTTCTCCTTGCCTTAATGGCTTCTTTAATTCTATCTATTCTTTTATATTCTTGGGGTTATTTTTGTTAAAACAAGTCCCCGTCTAGCTTCTTTGCTATATTTAACTTTGTTAAATTAACATTTTTTGATGACAAATATGTATTAAAAGTCTTGTTTTTATAAAGATTTTTAGCAAAAAATGTAAAAAAGCCCCTGTTTGAGGCAGGAGCTTAAAATTTAATCTATTTTGTAGACTATCTTGAATGAAATTCGTTCAATCAGTCGTCATACTCATCGAGCCAATGGAGCAAAATGGCTTCGAGAATTTTTTCATTTGAAGCTTGTGGATCATCATCAAAATCTTCTAAATCACAAATCCATTGGTGCAAGTCAGTAAAACGTACGGTTTTTGGGTCAAGCTCTGGATTTTGATCATAAAGTTCAATGGCTATGTCTTGTGAGTCTGTCCATTTTAGAGTCATGTTTTATATCCTTATTCATTTAGCATATTGGATTTGGGAGGCTTATATCAACTGCGTAAAGTCACTCTCAGGCGTCCTTGGTTCGCTCAATTCGCACATCCATGTGCGTATCTTTAGCTCAAATTAATGATTCTCAGAAGCTAAGTTAATAGTATAGCGTGGAATTTCAACCACAAGATCTTGATCTGTTACTTTTGCCTGACAACCCAGACGCGACTCAGGCTCAAGACCCCAAGCTTTATCTAGCATATCATCTTCAAGCTCATCACTTTCATCAAGTGAATCAAAACCTTCACGGATCACAACATGACACGTGGTACAAGCACAAGACTTCTCACATGCGTGCTCGATGCCAATGCCATTTTTAAGCGCGACATCCAATACAGTTTCGCCTGCCTCTGCCTCAAGGACTGCGCCTTCAGGACAAAGATCTTCATGAGGTAATACGACGATTTTTGGCATGTTTTTTCTCTCTTATTCTTTGAAATTAAATATCATCCACTGATTGACCAGATAATGCAGCGCGAATTGACACGTCCATACGGCGTGACGCAAATTCTTGGCTAGCTTTATCGACCACTTCAATTTGAGCTTTGATTTTTGCAGCGTCATCGCCATTACGTACGGCATATAAAACTTGCATTTCTTCTTCAATCAATGCTCTTTCTTCTTTTGATAACAGCTCATCGCCATTTTCAGCTAAGGCAGCAATTAAGCCCTCAAGGACGCGATCGGCTTCCACACGCTCTTCTGCTAATGCGCGCGCTTTCATGTCATCGCTTGCATGAGAAATAGAGTCTTGGAGCATTTGTGTGATTTCAGTATCACTTAAACCGTAAGATGGTTTGACTTGGATATCTGCTTGCACACCAGAGCTTTTCTCCATCGCCGTAACCGACAATAAGCCATCCGCATCCACTTGATAAGTCACGCGAATATGTGCGGCACCAGCTTTCATTGGCGGCAAACCTTTTAAGGTAAACTTCGCCAGAGAGCGGCAATCATCAACCAATTCACGCTCACCTTGCATCACATGCACCAGCATTGCGGTTTGACCATCTTTAAAGGTGGTAAACTCTTGCGCGCGCGCCACAGGAATAGTGGTGTTGCGTGGAATAATTTTTTCCACCAAGCCGCCCATGGTTTCAATCCCAAGTGACAAAGGTAAAACATCCAATAGCAGCATTTCAGAGTCAGGCTTGTTGCCAACTAAAATATCCGCCTGGATACCTGCGCCAATGGCAACTACTTGATCAGGGTCGATACTGGTTAATGGCTCTTGATTAAAGAATTCACCAACTAAATCACGTACAAGTGGGGTACGGGTTGAGCCGCCAACCATGACCACTGCTTGTATTTCTTCTGTCGTCACTTGTGCATCTTTTAACGCACGGCGACAAGATAATAGCGTCTTTTTCACCAGCGGGGTTAAAAGCTCATTTAAGGTGTCACGGGTGAAGGTCAAGCTTTGATCAAAGATTTCAATTTGCGTTTGCTCTGCATCAGATAGCGCAACTTTAGCTGCTGTTGCCACATCTAATAATTCACGCTGCATATTGATTGAAAGCTTTTCAAGACCAAGCTCAGATTTAATATGATTGGCAATCAGATCATCAAAGTCATCGCCACCTAAGGCCGAGTCGCCACCAGTTGCGAGCACTTCAAAAACACCTTTAGATAAGCGTAATAAAGAGATATCAAAAGTGCCGCCGCCAAGATCATAAACAGCAATCACGCCCTCTTGACCAGAATCCAAACCGTAAGCAATGGCTGCCGCAGTTGGTTCATTTAAAAGGCGTAGAACATGTAATCCAGCAAGTGCGGCTGCATCTTTAGTGCCGGCACGCTGCGCATCATCAAAATAAGCAGGGACTGTGATCACCACACCATCAAGCTCACCACCTAACGAGTCTTGCGCGCGTGCGCTCAAAGATTTTAAAATCTCCGCTGAAACTTGGATTGGATTAACTTTTTTGTTTGGCGTGCTGATAAGCGGCAAGTTATGTTCACTTGCAGAAAATTGATAAGGTAAGTCTGGATAGCGAGTTTGCACATCAGTAAGCGAGCGTCCAATTAAACGTTTCGCTGAGCTAATGGTATATTCAGGTGAGCTCTGCGCCAAGGCTTTGGCTTGATGGCCAACAAGGATGTCACCATTTTGCGCATAATGCACAACAGAAGGCAAAATAGCTTGGTTATTTTGATCAACCAATGGCACACAAGAACCGCTGCGCACAGCAGCAACCAAAGAGTTTGTCGTACCAAGATCAATCCCGACTGCGCGTTTATGTTGATGCGGCGCAGCGCTTTGTCCTGGTTCTGAAATCTGAAGTAACATCTAATTGTCCTTATCCGAGTAGTCTATCTTCTAACTGCTCGATTTCTTGATTTAATTTTTGGATAAATTTTAATTTGCGGATATCACCCGCAGCAGCTTCCCAGTTTTGCGCAGTAATGCTATCGATCAAAGCTTGGTGCTGAACTTTATATAACTTATCGGCTTTAGCTGAAAAATCTAAAATACTTGATTCGACATCATCATCAAAGGCTATCTCAGAAAGCTCTTCTCTAAGCTCCATTTGCTGCATCAAAAATTCGGGATCGCTCATGGTTTGAGACTCTGAGCCAATATCCACACCTTGCAATGTAAGCAAGTACTCTGCGCGCGCAATGTCAGATTTTAGCACATGGTAAGCATCATTGATTTGCGCAGACTTTTGCATCGCCATGCGCTTATCTTGCTCCGTTCCCGAGGCAACTTTATCTGGATGAAACTGAGATTGAAGCTTACGAAATGTTTCAAGCAGCTGAGTTTTGTCAATTTGATATGCGACAGGCAGTCCAAAAAGTTCGAAATGATCCATATTAAACCCTATAAAACAAAGAGAGAGCATCCTTTAAAAACAAAAAGCCTCGAAAATTCGAAGCCTTTAGAATATATACTCAAGCAATCAAGAGCATAAGGATGCGCGATTTTCATCAAACATTAAAGCTTTCGCCGCAACCACACTCGCCTTTCGCATTCGGGTTATTAAACTTAAAGCCTTCGTTCAAGCCTTCTTTGGCAAAATCCAGCTCGGTTCCGTCTAAATAGACTAAGCTTTTTGCATCAATGATAACTTTCACCCCTTGATGCTCAAACACTTCGTCATCATCATTTAGATCATCAACAAATTCAAGTACATATGCCATCCCAGAACATCCAGTCGTGCGAACGCCTAGGCGCAAACCTATGCCTTTGCCGCGATTTTCTAAAAATGCTCTTACGCGATCTGCTGCCGCATCTGTCATACTGATGGCCATACTTCAACCTTATTTGAATTCTTATATTGATTTAAACGAAACAAGAGAAAGTAAGATCGCTCCTACTTTCCCCTTTTTTAAATGTTATTCTTGATGCTTTTTCTTATAGTCAGAAACTGCTGCTTTTATGGCATCTTCAGCCAAAATAGAGCAGTGCACTTTTACTGGTGGAAGCGCGAGTTCTTCTGCAATTTCTGCATTTTTGATTGAAGCCGCTTCGTCTAAAGTTTTACCTTTGACCCACTCTGTAACAAGTGAGCTTGAAGCGATTGCGCTACCACAACCATAAGTTTTAAATTTTGCATCTTCAATGATACCTTCTTGAGATACCTTGATTTGGAGTTTCATTACGTCACCACAAGCTGGTGCGCCAACCATGCCGCTACCAATACTTGGGTCTTCTTTATCAAAAGAACCAACGTTACGTGGGTTTTCGTAGTGATCCAATACTTTTTCGCTATAAGCCATGATATTTACCTCAAATTCTTTGGATTAATGGTGAGCCCATTCAACTGTGTTTAGATCCACTCCTTCCTTATACATATCCCAAAGTGGTGACATATCACGAAGTTTATCTACTGCTTGGTGAATTTGCGCGACCGCATAATCCACTTCTTCTTCTGTCGTAAAGCGGCCAAATGAAAAACGTACAGAACTGTGTGCAAGTTCATCATTTAGACCTAATGCACGTAGCACATAAGACGGCTCAAGGCTTGCGGAAGTACAGGCAGAACCAGATGATACGGCTAGATCTTTAAGCGACATTAATAAAGATTCACCTTCAACAAAGGCAAAGCTTACATTTAAATTGTTTGGCAAACGCTGCTCAAGTGAACCATTCACAGTAACAGCTTCCATATCTTTTAAGCCTTCAAGCATACGATTACGCAAGTTCAGTGCGTGATCATAGTCTTTTTGCATCTCTTCTTTAGCAATTGCAAATGCTTCACCCATACCAACGATTTGGTGGGTAGCAAGTGTGCCAGAGCGGAAACCACGCTCATGACCGCCGCCATGCATCTGCGCTTCAAGGCGAATACGAGGCTTACGACGAACATATAGTGCGCCAATGCCTTTCGGGCCATAAATTTTGTGCGCTGAAAGAGAGATTAAATCTACTTTTAGCTCTTGCACATCAATTGGCAGTTTACCTGCTGATTGCGCAGCATCGACGTGGAAGATGATTTTGCGCGCACGACACATTTCACCGATTTGCGCAATATCTTGAATGACGCCAATTTCGTTATTCACGTGCATGATAGAAACAAGGACAGTATCCTCACGCATCGCAGCTTCAAGTTTAGCAAGATCAATCAGACCATCTGCTTCAGGCTCAAGATAAGTTACTTCAAAACCATCACGCTCAAGTTGGCGACACGGGTCAAGCACAGCTTTGTGCTCGGTTTTACATGTAATGATGTGCTTACCTTTTTTACCATAAAAGTTAGCAGCGCCTTTAATCGCAAGGTTATCGGACTCGGTTGCACCTGAAGTGAACACGATTTCACGAGAATCTGCATTTAAAAGGCTAGCAATTTGCTCACGAGCAAGATCGACTGCTTCTTCTGCCTGCCAGCCAAAACGGTGTGAACGTGACGCAGGATTACCAAATACCCCATCCATTGTCATATACTGAACCATTTTCTCAGCAACGCGAGGATCTACAGGGCATGTCGCTGAATAATCGAAATATATCGGCAGTTTCATTCTTTACTCCAGTCTAGCAGACAACTTATGCTTGACGTGCACTGACGTGATTGTCGTCTGTATTGTAATTAGTTAATTCTTTTTCATTTGCTGTGTCAGTTTGTGTATCTGAAGTTTCTAACACATCGCGGTTACGCATCAACTCACCAAGCGTGATATTGTGAAGAAAGTCCGTGATACGTAGACTTAAATCATGCCATAGTGAGTGAGTGAGACAACGCGCACCATTTTGGCAATCACCTTTGCCTTTACACTTACGTGCATCAACAGACTCGTCAACTGCGCTGATCACAGTTGCGACTGCAATTTCATCAGCATTTAAACCTAAACGGTAACCACCGCCAGGACCACGTACGCTTGATACTAAACCAGCCTTGCGTAGACGTGAAAATAGTTGCTCAAGATAAGATAAAGAAATGCCCTGACGCTCAGAGATATCAGCCAAAGGCACAGGGCCTTCTGATGAATGAAGTGCAACGTCTAACATTGCAGTCACAGCATAACGCCCTTTTGATGTAAGTCTCATAGTGCTTTCCCCAGTCCATGTATTTAATGGTGTTATAATCTAAGGGAAATATTTACATACCTGACTAATTTAGTCAAGTATTAAACCCAGCTTTTTACTAGGTTATTTTTATTTTAGAAAATTATTCTTTATCTTTGTTATTGATAGTTTTTTCAACTGCTGTTAGCACACCACGTAAAATATTCAACTCAGAAGTCTCAGGACGAGTACGGGTAAACATTCGACGCAATTTGCTCATGACCATATTTGGTTGGTCTTTTTTTATAAATTGGGTACTGATCAAGACTTTTTCAAGGTGATGATAGAATAAATCTAATTCTTTATGTCTTGGGTACTCAGCTTGTATTTGCTCTGACGATTGGAATGCTTCTTGCTCTTTAGCTAAAAACGCCATCCGCACTTCATAACTAACAGTTTGCACCGCCATCGCTAAATTAAGTGAACTATATTCTGGATTAGCAGGAATACACACATGATAATGACATTGCTGCAATTCATCATTGGTGAGCCCTGTACGTTCACGGCCAAAGACTAACGCAACTTTTTGACCTTGGCTCGCATGTGCAATCGATTTTAAGCCGCACTCTCTTGGTTCAAGCATCGGCCAGTTTAAGGTGCGTGAACGCGCACTTGAGCCAACTACAAGCTCACAATCTGCCACTGCCTCTTCTAAACTAGAAACAATTCTCGCATTGGTTGCCACATCGCTTGCGCCAGATGCCAGTGCAAGTGTTTGCTCATCCACTTCACATTGTGGGTCGACTAACACTAACTGGGTCAAACCCATAACTTTCATTGCGCGTGCAGCGGAACCGATATTTCCAGAATGAGACGTGCCAACGAGCACGACCGAGACATTGTTTAACATGATATTTTTCATTTATTCCATTTAATATTGAGCAAATCATACCATATCCATATATAAATTGGATCGCTAGAAAGTATATGTTTTTCACCTCAACATTGAACGCACAAAAAATAATCACTTTTCATTTATAAAAACTCTGTTATACTTCGGCTCGATTTTCGTTCTTTAACATCTTTGTGGGTAATTTATATGCATCCTATGCTAAATATTGCAATTCGTGCTGCACGTCTTGCTGGTAATCATATTGTCAAATCTCTTGAAACTGCTGATAAAATTGAATCAATGCAAAAAGGTCAAAATGACTTTGTCACTAACATTGATAAAGAAGCAGAATACTTGATTATCGAAACAATCAAAAAATCATACCCTGATCACTGCATCGTTGCAGAAGAGTCTGGTGTGACAAATGGTAAAGACACTGACGTACAATGGATCATCGACCCACTAGATGGCACAACAAACTTCATGCGTGGCCTGCCACACTTCAGCGTGTCTATCGCTGTACGTATGCGCGGTAAAACTGAAGTGGCTTGTGTTTATGATCCTATCCGCAATGAGCTATTCACAGCGCAACGTGGTGCAGGTGCACAGCTAAACAGCCAACGCCTACGCGTTAACCCAATCAAAGATCTTCACGGCAGCCTATTGGCTACTGGCTTCCCATATAAGCAAAAGCAACACTCTGAATCTTACATGAAAATCATGACAAGCTTATTTACTGAGTGTAGTGATTTCCGTCGTACTGGTTCTGCAGCATTAGATTTATGCTACCTTGCAGCTGGCCGTGTTGATGGCTTCTTCGAGCTTGGCTTAAAACCTTGGGATATCGCAGCGGGTGAACTTATCGCACGTGAATCTGGCGCTATCTTAACTGACTTTGCTGGCGGTACAAACTACCTAGAATCAGGTAATGTTGTTGGTTCAAGTGCACGTGGCGTAAAAGCGCTACTTAAGCACATTCGTGAGCATGCTAACGAAGCAATGGCGAAGTAATTCGTACCTCACACACTAGCAGCTAAAAACAAATAATAGAGGCCTTGATAAGCAATTATCAGGGTCTTTTTTTGTCTTGAACTTACCTCTGTATCCCTTCTATCTTTCCCATTGGCTTGGCTCTGCACACTTGCTCAACTATACGCCTTGCTTAACTATATAACAGACGAAAAAAACCTTGGCATGAATATACGCCAAGGTTTTTATCTATTATCTCCAGCAAAGATAGCGATGACTATCAAAGAGATTTATAAACAAAGAAACTTACAAGTTCTTGTCGTACTCTTCGATTTCATTGATGCCTTCTTTATCGACCTGTTGCGGCATGAGGTGATCTCGCGAGATACCTAATTTCAGAGCAAGCGCTGATGCAACATAGATAGAAGAATAAGTACCAACAGTAATACCAATCAGCAATGCTAAAGCAAAGCCGTGGATATTAGCACCACCTTTCACAAACAAAGCGATAACCACAAGCAATGTTGTACCTGATGTAATCAAAGTACGGCTTAGAGTTTGGGTAATCGAGCTGTTCATTACTTCTGATGGCTCACCTTTACGCATCTTACGGAAGTTCTCACGGATACGGTCAAATACAACGATAGTATCGTTGAGTGAGTAACCGACAACCGTCAGCAAGGCCGCAATAATGGTCAAGTCAATTTCAACTTGAAGCAATGAGAAGATACCAAGCGTAATGATAACATCGTGCGCAAGCGCGAGTACCGCACCACTTGCAAGACGCCATTCAAAACGAACTGAAACATAAAGCAAGATACAAATCAGTGAGATAAGAATCGCAAGGCCACCAGCCTCGGTTAGCTCATCACCAACATTTGGACCAACAAACTCAATGCGGCGCATTTCAACTTCTTTGCCCGTGCCTTCTTTGATTGACTCTAGGATTTGATTGCCTAGTGTTTCACCTTTGACATCATCACGTGGGCGCAGGCGAACCATTACCTCACGTGCAGAGCCGAAGTTTTGCACGGTTGCATCATCAAAACCACTTTCAACTAAAGCGCTACGAATGTCATCAAGTGGCGCAGGATCTTGGAAGCTAACTTCGATTAAAGTACCGCCAGTAAAATCCAATCCCCAGTTAAACCACTTGGTTGAAATCGTCGCAATTGAAGCTGCAATCATTAATAAAGAAAAAACAAAGGCAAACTTTGACCAACGCATAAAGTCGATCGTTTTATCACCTTTCATTAACTGAAACATCATAAACTCCTTAGATCGACAGTTTTTTCAGATCGCGCTTCTTACCATAAACTAGGTTTACAATACAGCGTGTTCCGATAATTGCGGTAAACATTGAGGTCAAGATACCGATAGATAGCGTTACCGCAAAGCCTTTCACCGCGCCAGTACCGACTGCAAAAAGAATAATCGCAGTAATAAGTGTCGTGATGTTAGCATCGGCAATCGTACTAAATGCATTCGCGTAACCTTGGTGAATCGCTTGCTGTGGACTACGTCCATCACGCAGCTCTTCACGGATCCGCTCAAAGATAAGCACGTTCGCATCCACCGCCATACCAACCGTCAAGACGATACCGGCTATGCCAGGCAAGGTCATGGTTGCCCCTGGGATCATCGACATAATACCGATAATCAAGACAAGGTTAGCAAGAAGAGCTGCGCTTGCAATAAGACCAAAACCACGATAGTAAACTAAAGTGAAGATCATCACTGCAACCAGACCCCAGATACAAGCTTGAACACCTTTTTCAATGTTTTGTTGACCCATAGATGGACCAATTGTACGCTCTTCAACAATTGAAATTGGCGCAATCAAGGCTCCCGCACGAAGTAGCAATGCTAAGTTGTGCGCTTCTGAAACCGAGTCAATCCCAGTAATACGGAAGCTACGGCCAA
Source organism: Vibrio sp. KMM 9700 (assembly GCF_058545285.1). Lineage (NCBI taxonomy): Bacteria > Pseudomonadati > Pseudomonadota > Gammaproteobacteria > Vibrionales > Vibrionaceae > Vibrio > Vibrio sp. KMM 9700. Next base: position 770,105 of record NZ_CM178589.1, read on the forward strand.
GCGCTGATTGAATCGTTGCTTGGTTAATCACTTCTTCATTTTTCGCTAGGATGATTTTGCCTTCAGCCGTGCGCTTGCCGCTGTCTTTGTATTCAGCAAAAACAGTTGCCATAAGCTTGCCGATATTCTTCTTCGAGAATGCCGCCATTTTGTTACCACCTTCACTATCAAGTGAGATGTTAACTTGTGGACGACCGTATTCATCGGTAGAAGAGCTTGCATCGGTAATGCTAGAGCCGCCTAAAATCACACGCTTTTTCAGCACAACTGGACGCTTGTCGCGATCATATTTCACTTCAGTGCCAGCAGGCGTACGGCCTGATGCAGCTGCGATTGGGTCAGCGTTGCTATCAACTTCACGAAACTCAAGGGTTGCGGTTGCACCTAAGATTTCTTTCGCGCGAGCTGTGTCTTGTACGCCCGGTAATTCAACCACGATACGGCTTGCGCCTTGACGTTGCACCAATGGCTCAGCCACACCAAGCTCATTTACACGGTTACGCAAGATAGTGATATTTTGCTCAACCGCATAGTTACGAATTTCGGTTAGACGTGCTTCAGTAAAGCGAGCAATAATGCCGTTGCCAGATTTTGACTCAGAAAAAGTCATATCAGGGTGCTTAGATTTGAGCAGTGCCTCGGCAGCGTTCATGTCTTCTTCGCTACGCATGACGATTTCAATTGCATCAGAGCTTGAAGGACGAATCGTGCGATAACGTAAACGCTCTTCGCGTAGTTCGCTGCGGAAAGATTCTTCTTGTTGAGTGACCAGCTTCTCCATTGCTGCGTCCATGTCCACTTCCATTAAAAAGTGCACACCACCACGCAAATCTAAACCTAATTTCATAGGCGTTGCGCTGATTGCATTAAGCCATGCAGGGGTTGCAGGGGCGAGGTTTAATGCAACAATGTAGTTATCTTTGTATTTTTCGCTAATCAGATCACGTGCTTCAATTTGATCTTCGGTATTGCTAAAACGAATTAGCGCCGAACCATCAGCCCAAGAATCTGATTTAACTTCAATATTTTCTTTTTTTAACATTCCGAGAAGATCTTCTCGAGCAGATACGTCAACGGAGGCACCACGCGCCCCCGTTACTTGTACTGCTGGATCTTCACCGTAAATGTTAGGAAGTGCGTATAAAGCACAGATGACGATTGCAAACACAACCATCAAATACTTCCATAACGGATAACGGTTTAACACAGGATGTATCCTTAATGATTAAAGAGATTGAATCGTGCCTTTTGGCAGTACAGCTGTCACGTGATCTTTTTTGATTGTGATGTTGTTGTTCTCGTTTAGGCTGATCACGATGTAATCATTCTCTTCAGAGATTTGTGCAATCTTACCAACTAAACCACCGTTGGTTAGGACTTCATCACCTTTGCCCATAGAGGCCATTAATGCTTTGTGCTCTTTCATGCGCTTAGATTGCGGACGATAGATCATAAAGTAAAAAATAAGCGCGAACATGCCAAGCATGATAAACATTTCATAACCGCTACCAGCTGGTGCGCCACCTGCTGCACTTGCATGTGCACTTGAGATAAAAAAGCTCATTAATATTTCCTCTATTGTTTTTCAATTATAAATAATACATATACTTGTTTATTGGGATACTTGCTTGAAATTTCAAGCATAAGCACCCCAATAAGGTGAATAATTATTTAACCTATTCGCCTTGCTCGCGGATTTCTTTTTGAAGTGGTGGCACTTCTCGGTCGCGACGAGCATAAAACTCTTCCACAAATGCATCAAATCTATCTTCATCAATCGCTTGACGAATAGATGCCATCAGACGTTGATAGTAACGCAAGTTGTGGATTGTATTTAAACGCGCACCTAAAATCTCATTACAACGGTCAAGATGGTGTAAATAAGATTTTGAATAGTTCTTACAGGTGTAGCAATCACAATGTGGGTCGAGTGGACCTGTATCCGTTTTGTTTGATGCATTACGGATTTTAACGACGCCACCGGTGACAAATAAGTGACCATTACGCGCATTACGTGTTGGCATTACGCAGTCAAACATATCGATGCCGCGACGCACACCTTCAACTAAATCTTCAGGCTTACCAACGCCCATAAGGTAGCGTGGTTTGTCTTCTGGAAGTTGCGGACAGGTGTGCTCAAGCATGTGGTGCATGTCTTCTTTTGGCTCACCGACAGCAAGGCCACCGACAGCATAACCATCAAAACCGATTTCAGTTAAACCTTTTACAGATACGTCACGCAATTCACCATAAACACTCCCTTGAACAATACCAAAGAGTGCATTTGGGTTCTCTAGTTTATCAAAATGATCACGGCTACGTTTTGCCCAACGTAGTGACATTTCCATCGATTTGCGAGCTTCTTCAAATGTTGCTGGGTATGGCGTACATTCATCGAAGATCATCACAACATCAGAACCAAGATCGTATTGGATTTCCATCGACTTTTCTGCGTCCATGAAAATTTTATCGCCATTTACTGGGTTTCTAAAGTGCACACCTTCTTCGGTGATTTTGCGGATATCGCCTAAGCTAAATACTTGGAAGCCGCCTGAATCAGTCAAAATAGGGCCCTGCCAGTTCATAAAGTCATGAAGATCACCATGCATTTTCATGATTTCTTGACCTGGGCGTAGCCATAGGTGGAAAGTGTTACCAAGTAGAATTTCTGCGCCAGTGTCTTTGACTTCTTCTGGCGTCATGCCTTTTACCGTACCGTAAGTACCAACAGGCATAAATGCAGGTGTTTCCACACTACCACGTTTGAAATTTAAGCGGCCACGACGTGCGTTACCATTTTTTTTGATTAGTTCGTATTCCACGAAACCTCCAGTTTGTCAGAGAAACAGTCTGACTTAAGTGTGATCGATTGCGCTTTATTTGCACAATTTTAAAGCTAGATTCTTTATTAACTTAGTTCGTTTTTTTAGTCACAAACATCGCATCGCCATAACTAAAGAAGCGATATTTTTGCGCCACAGCGTGATCATAAGCAGCCATGACATTATCATATCCAGCAAATGCGCTCACGAGCATGATCAAAGTTGATTCAGGTAAATGGAAATTTGTGATCAAAGCATCAATTAATTGATACTCATAACCTGGGTAGATGAAAATTTCCGTGTCCCCATAAAAAGGAACCAAGTCTGTGCCCTTTTGCTTGGCATCTTGCGCCGCACTTTCTAATGAGCGAACAGACGTTGTACCGACTGCAATCACGCGTTTGCCATTGGCTTTGGTGGCTAAAATTGCATCCACAACCTCTTGCGGCACTTCAACGTATTCCGCATGCATGTGGTGCTCTTCAATCTTATCGACACGAACCGGCTGGAAAGTCCCTGCGCCAACATGCAATGTCACGTAGGCAAAGTTCACTCCTTTGGCTTTGATTTTGTCTAAAAGTTCATTATCAAAGTGCAGCCCAGCCGTTGGCGCTGCGACTGCGCCCGGCTTTTCATTATAAACCGTTTGATAACGCTCTTTATCTGCGTCTTCATCTGGTCTATCGATATAAGGCGGTAAAGGCATGTGACCGATTTGATTTAAGATCTCAAACACATTGAGTTCAGACTCAAAACCGATTTCAAACAAAGCGTCGTGACGCGCCAGCATAGTTGCCGCAAATTCGTCATTCTCACCAAGCAAAAGCTCAGCGCCTTCTTTTGGTGATTTAGAGCTACGCACATGGGCTAAAATGCGTTTGTCATCGAGCACACGCTCAACTAAAACTTCAATTTTACCGCCGGTAGCTTTACGGCCAAACACGCGCGCAGGAATAACGCGAGTATTATTGAAGACGAGTAAATCCCCTTCTTCAACCAGATCAAGCACATCGGTAAAATGTTTATCAGTAAGTGCGCCAGTATTGCCCTCAAGTTGGAGCAGGCGACTTGCGGTACGCTCAGCTTGCGGGTAACGAGCAATCAGCTCATTTGGCAAGTCAAAATGAAAATCAGATAATTGCATGGTGTATTCTTTATTTAGGCTATTTCAAAACAGCGGCTAGTATAGGGCAATATCAAGCAAGCTAAAAGTAGCAGTATGATAAAAGCGCAAGGATTCACCGAAAAGATTATCCTCATATAACAAATAAGCCGCTTGATCTGAGTTATATCTCTTATTCATAGCTAGCATTCACACATCTAGATTAAAGAATTTGCTGCACTAATTTCGCGATTTGTAGAAAGCTATCGACCTTGTTTGAACTTGGACGCCAAACCAAGCCTATTTCTCGGTGCGCTTGCCCGCCGGGTGGATCGACTACAATCAAGTTTTGATTATCTATCAGGCCATGCTTAATCGCCATTTGTGGAATAAAAGTCGTGCCGAGGCCATTGGCAACCATTTGCACTAAGGTATGCAAACTTGTGGCAGAAAAAGGATTGATTTTTTCTTTTTGGGTTAACTTGCAAGCTGACACCGCATGCTCGGTTAAGCAGTGCTCATTCTCGAGTAAAAATACAAATTCATTCGGCAAGTCATCATAATGCAGCGGATTTGGGAACTCATTGCGCTTGCTTTGGCTCATAATCATACGAAAGGGATCTTGCCCCACTATTTTGCAGCTCATCCCTTCTATTTCTACCGGCATCGCTAAGATAAGTAAATCCAACTCACCATGGCGCAATGATTGAAGCAAATTGGTTGTGGTGTCTTCTTTTAAAAGTAAATCTAAATTTGGATAGGTGTAATTGAGCTTTTGCACCAAATCGCCAAGCAAAAAAGGCGCAATGGTGGGAATGCAGCCCAAACGTACTTGGCCTGTCATGGTTTGGCTACACGCCTTGCCTAAATCGACTAGATCTTGGCTTTTGGCAAGCAACTCGCGCCCCTGCTCCACCACCTTCTCGCCAACATCAGTAAAAATTAAACGACTCTTGTTATCTTTTTTCTCATATAAAGGACAACCAATTAAAGCCTCTAAATTTTGCAGCCCTTTACTTAAAGTGGATTGACTCACAAAACAGGCTTTGGCTGCCTCACCAAAGTGCCTCGTTTCGTAAAGGCTAACTAAGTAATGCAATTGTTTAAGACTAGGCCATTTATTCACGGTTTTTTCTCTATTAGTTGTTTTCATTACAGCGAATTGATAGTTATGTCTCTAAAAGTACATCTAAAGACTCTATACTTAGGGCTGAGGTTTCGTTTACACTCGATAAGGATACATTAAACGAAGAAAGTGCCTATTATATTAATCGCTTTTTTCGATTAGCTTAATCTATTTTATTCGCTTTTTTTCTCAGAAAAGCTGTATTATAGTAAGCCTCGTATTCGAGAAATCAAACACAGATGTTTGAATTAAAACCAATATTAGGAGCAATACAATGGTATTAGTCGGTCGTCAAGCCCCAGATTTCACAGCTGCAGCAGTACTAGGTAACGGTGAAATCGTTGAGAACTTCAACTTTGCAGAATTCACAAAAGGTAAGAAAGCGGTTGTTTTCTTCTACCCACTTGATTTTACATTCGTTTGCCCATCTGAGCTGATTGCTTTTGACAAGCGTTTTGAAGATTTCCAAGCAAAAGGCGTTGAAGTGATCGGTGTTTCTATCGATTCTCAATTCTCGCACAATGCATGGCGTAACACTGCTGTTGCAGACGGCGGTATCGGTCAAGTGAAATACCCACTTGTTGCTGATGTGAAGCACGAAATCGTTAAAGCTTATGATGTTGAGCATCCAGAAGCTGGCGTTGCTTTCCGTGGTTCTTTCCTAATCGACGAAGATGGTTTAGTTCGTCACCAAGTGATCAACGACCTACCACTAGGCCGTAACATTGATGAAATGCTACGTATGGTTGATGCACTAAACTTCCACCAAAAACACGGTGAAGTTTGCCCAGCGCAATGGGAAGAAGGTAAAGCAGGTATGGACGCATCTCCAAAAGGCGTTGCAGCTTTCCTATCTGAGCACACAGCTGACCTAGATAAAAAATAATCACTTTTAATTTGTGATTCCAAATACCAAAAAGCCTCGCTTGCAAAAATTGCAGCGAGGCTTTTTTAGTTTGTGAGCTTACTTGAGATTAGCGCTTAGGCATCACTCAAGCAGCTTAAAGTAAAAAGTTAAAGCACAACAAGCTCAACTTTAATATTGCCACGGGTCGCATTTGAATATGGGCAAACTTGATGCGCCTTTTCAACTAGCTCACGTGCGCTTTCTTTATCTAACTCAGGAATTGTAATGGCAAGTTTAACTTCAATTCCAAAACCGCCTTCTACTGGGCCAATGCCAACTTCTGAATCAACTGTGGTTTGCGCTGGCAGAATATATTTTTGCTGACCCGCAACAACTTTTAATGCGCCGATAAAACAAGCGGCGTAACCTGCTGCAAATAATTGCTCTGGGTTAGTGCCTTGACCATCATCACCACCTAAACCTTTTGGCGTCGATAGCTTAAGATCCAGACGTCCGTCATCTGAAGCGGCATGCCCTTCACGGCCACCTGTTACTTGTGTTTTTGCTGTATAAAGAACTTGTTGAACCTGTTTCATAAAAACCTCTAATTTATTTTGTATGCAAACTAACTAAATACAAGATACCAGATTATTATTTGTATGCAAAGTATTTTTAGTTTTATTTTTTTCCTATATAATGCTCCCGACTTTATTACTTATAGGTTTGTTATGTCCGACGCGCCGCAACTAAAACTCAAAAACCAAATTTGCCATCGCCTTTATATCGCCTCCAATGGGATCACTCGCTTATACAGAGAGCCATTAGAAGCACTGAATTTAACTTACCCGCAATACGTTGTGATGCTCGCGCTTTGGGATCAAGACTTATGGCAAGGCAAAAATATTAGCTTGCACGATCTACTCCAAGTTACCTACATAGATGCCGGCGCGATGACATTGATATTAAAAAAACTGCAAACCAAAGGCTTTATAACGATCGCCCCTGATCCTGATGATCGTCGCCGTAAGTTCATTCGTTTAAGCGCTGCAGGAAATACATTAAAACAGCAAGCCTTGACGATTCCAGAAAAAGTTCGCTGCCAAGCAGCTGGGTTTTCTGATCAAGAAGCGCAAGATTTAATCCGCCTGCTAGATAAATTAAACCTATCTCTAAATTAGAATGGTGCGCACGCAAAGCTCGCCCTATACTGGCTCAATGACTTATAAAAACGACTCACTATGAAAAAGATAACCCTTGAAGTTTGTATCGATAACCTTGAATCTTTGCCTCTTGCCATAGGTGGTGGCGCAGATAGGATCGAGCTTTGCTCTGCACTCGCTTTAGGTGGACTGTCACCAACATATGGCATGATGAAGCGTGCTCGGGAGCGCACTCAAGCGCCGATTTATGCCATGATACGCCCACGCCAAGGGGATTTTGTGTTTGATGAAGATGATATTCAAATCATGATTGAAGACATTAAAGCCGCTAAATATGCCAAGCTAGATGGCATAGTGATTGGCGCGCTCACGCCACAAGGCAAAGTAAATAAAGAAGTCTGTCAAAGGTTAATTGAAGCGTCTAAACCTTCAAAAAATCCAACCGCAGAAGATATTTGCGCCGGAGAGCATACGCTTGGGATCACTTTTCATCGCGCATTTGACCAATGCCAAGATCCACTCCAAGCGCTTGAGGATGTGATAGAACTGGGTTGCGAGCGAGTGCTGACTTCAGGCCTTGCGTCAATAGCTTTGCAAGGCGTGGATGTTTTAAAAACGCTACACCAAGCGGCAAGTGGCAGAATTTCGATTATGGCAGGCGCTGGCGTAAACGCTGAAAATGCGCAGGAAATTTTACGTCAGACTCAGATTCATGAGCTGCATTTATCAGGAAAATCCACTCGTCCATCCGTCATGGAATATATCGCACAAGGCGCCACAATGGGTGCAAGTGATTGTGATGATTACCAAATCCCAGTGACGGCGCAAGAGTCTATCCAAGCAATCAAAGATGCCATCCAAGCTTTTCAGTCGTGATTTAGCTGCATACACAAAACAAAAAGCCAAGCGCCGACTCATTGCATCAGTTGCAAGAATCAAGGGCTTGGCTTTTAATTGGCTCTAAATCAGGATTGAACTGTAAATCAGGATTGAACTGTAAATCAAGGTTGGCTATAAAAGCCTGACTTAGTCAAAATCAATTTCAACAGCGTCAAATTCATTACCATTAGCAGTCATTTCAACTTCAATGCGTTTGCCAACAACCAAATCATCCGCACTAAAGGTGATACCATCGTCTTTTTCAAAAATAGTTGTCTCTGTGACATTCACTGTCCAACGGTTATTGACAATAAACCAGCTTTTATCAACCCCTACTTCTGTGATTTTACCTTCAACTTCAATTAATTGAGTATTAGAACTGAGGTTGTAGTCATCTTCCATATCCAAGTCATTCGCTAAAATCTCACCATTGGCATAGCTTGAACCTTCCACTTCAACAAGGCCGCCATTTTGTAACTCACGAATATCATCAGAGTCTATATCGCTCGCATTTGAAAAATTCACACTTGCACCATTTACAAACTCAAAGTGACGCATGCTAGTGTCAAGGTTTTCAATTTTTCCATAATGAAGCACAAAGTTACCTGTTGTTTCAAAACGGCTTAATGAGTTTACGACGAAGCTTGAATCTGTATCGATAAAGCCAGTTAAGATAACGGAATCACCTTCATTAATGGCGCTAGATAAGTCGTGGTTAAAAGTTTGACCATTAACAGTTAGTGAGCTTGCTGTGACATTTTCAGCGATGCCGATGACGTCTGCTTCCACTTCAATTTCTGAAATAGTATTCGTCGTGCCACGTTTTAGCTCAATATCAAGTTCCATATCAGTGCTAAGATCAGATAAGCTTAAATTTTCATAACGATCTGGCGCGCCATCCAGTTCGATTTCAACATTTGATGCGAGTGAATAAGTGACACCATCAATACTAAGTTGGTTATTTTCTGTATCTATACTGTCTGCTTGACCAATATAGTGAACGGTTTTTGTGTCATCATTATTGCTGCTTGAACTACTAGAGCCGCCGCCACCACCGCCACAAGCTGCTAAACCCAGAGTCATGAAACCAACTAAAATTAGATTTTTTTGCATATTCTTATCTCTTAAATTATTAAACTTCGGTTAAAGCGGCTTTACCCTTACCTGCAAGAAGGCTTAAGCAGCGAATACCGAGATATTAATAGAAGAGATGTGAAGCAAACGTGAAGGTTAGTAAAAACCTATAAATATAAAAAACTCAAATATGCGCATCTAAATCACCTTTTTGGTGACGAATGTCTTTGCCTTTGACCGAATAAACAATATATTCACAGATATTTTGGCAGCGATCACCGACTCGTTCGATCGATTGAGCGACCTTTAACAACTGCAATAATTGTGGGATCTTTGTGGGATGAGTTTGCATCGCAAGGACGATATTCTTTTGATAATGGCTATAGGCGTCATCTAACTGAGTATCCATTTGATAGATTTGCGCTGCCGATTCAATATCCATACGCGCAAAAGCATCCAAGACTAAATGCAGCATATCTACAGCTATTTTGCCTAAAGGTGCTAACGCGCTGATGTGGCCTAAAGAATCCTTCGTTAGCTCAAACTGGGCAATTTTGGCAATCTGGTTTGCCATGTCTCCAATGCGCTCAAGCTCAGGTGAGAGCTTAATCGTCGCCATCACCATACGCAAGTCACGCGCTGTCGGCTGACGCTTAGCAATAATTCGAGTGCAGTTTTCGTCGATCAAAAGCTCCATCTGATTGACTTGCTTTTCATCTATGCCCACTTGTTTTGCCAAGTCGATATCTAGCTTTAAAATTGCAGCCATAGCGCAGGTTAGTTGCTGCTCAACCAAGCCGCCCATAGCTAAAACTTGGGTGCGCACAGCTTCGAGCTCAATTTGAAACTGCCCTGAAATGTGACGACTTACTTGCATATTTTCTTATCCATAACGTCCGGTAATATAGTCTTCTGTTTTTTTCATTCTTGGTGAAGTAAAAATAGAATCCGTATCTGAATATTCAATTAGTTCGCCCAAATGCACAAATGCCGTATGATCACTCACCCTTGCCGCTTGCTGCATATTATGGGTCACGATCACCACAGTATATTGCGCTTTCAAATCATTAATCAGCTCTTCTATGGTTAGAGTCGAAATCGGATCTAGCGCAGAGGTTGGCTCATCTAAAAGTAACACTTGTGGCTCAATCGCAATCGCGCGGGCAATCACAAGGCGTTGCTGCTGCCCACCAGAAAGGTGAAAAGCATTTTCATTTAATCTATCTTTTACCTCGCCCCACAAGGCTGCAGCGCGAAGTGAGCTCTCAACGGCATCATCTAATACGCGCGAGTCTTTGATCCCTTGCAAACGCAGTCCATACACAACATTTTCATAAATAGATTTAGGAAACGGGTTAGGACGCTGAAACACCATCCCAATACGACGCCTTAGTTTAGCTATATCCGTATTAGGCTGATAGATATTCTCACCAGCCAAATAAATTTCACCTTCTACGCGGCAGCCATCAATTAAGGCATTCATTCGATTCAGGCAACGCAGTAGAGTCGACTTGCCGCATCCAGAGGGTCCAATCAATGCCGTGACTTGATTTTTAGGGATCTGCATACTGATATCAAAAAGCGCTTGTTTTTGACCATAGAAAAGATTTAGATGTTGAATATCTAAGGCCACCTGCTCGGGCTTAAGTTGATGCACATCGAGCACATCATGGTTTAGTAAATCTATATTTAAATCAAACATATTAAGCCTTAATCTTGACTCAGAAGTCGATATTTTTCACGTAAATTATTACGGATCATAATTGCGCTAATGTTAAGCATGACTACGACACTAATCAGCAAAGCTGACGTCGCATAAACCAAAGGACGGACTGATTCTATATTCGAGTTTTGAAAACCTAAATTATAGATATGAAAACCTAAGTGCATAAATTTACGCTCTAAATGCAAATAAGGGAAGTGCCCATCCACAGGTAAGCTGGGCGCAAGTTTCACCACACCAACCAACATTAAAGGCGCCACTTCACCTGCGGCTCTCGCAACGGCTAAAATCAACGCGGTTAAAATCGCAGGGGTAGCCATAGGCAACACAACTTTCCATAAAGTTTCAAACTGAGTGGCACCCAAAGCATAGGAAGCATTACGCATCGAACTTGGGATCCGGGATAAGCCCTCTTCTGTGGTCACGACCACAACTGGCAAAGTCAAAATAGCTAAGGTTAATGCCGACCATAAAAGCCCCGGCGTCCCCCACGTTGGACGTGGCAAGGCATCTTGATATAAAAACGTATCGATACTACTGCCTAAGGTATACACAAAAAAGCCTAAACCAAAAACGCCATAGACAATCGAAGGCACTCCAGCAAGGTTGACGATAGCTACCCGGATAAGTTGAGTGAAGCGGTTTGGCTTTGCATATTCATGTAAATATACCGCGCAAATGACCCCAAATGGCATAACTAAAATAGACATCAGCAAAACTAAGAAAATCGTGCCAAAAATAGCAGGAAAAACCCCGCCTTCACCGGTTAGGCCACGTGGATCATCGGAAACAAAGCTCCCCAATTTTTTGAACCAATGGATGAGTTTTTGGCTAAAGCTCATTTGGTTTGGGTACCAAGCATCTGCAACCTCAGATAAAGGCACATCAATAACTTGCTCACTCATATCCTTCACGATTAAAAAGCGGGAACTGAGGCGCTTTTGTAACTCTGAAACTTGAGCTTGTAAGTGCGTCAACTGCTCAGTTAATCTCGCTTCTTGCCGAGCCAAAGACTGCAACTCTTGAGCACTCTGAATACTGAGATCAGTTTGAGATTTTCGATTCAAATTATTTTTTTTGTTAAGCACTGATTCAAGTTGATACGACACTTGTTGGAGATCGTTTTTTTGTAGCTCTTGGATCTGCTTTCTGATCTCAGTAGCAAAGATTAACGCTTGCTCAATTTGCTGGTCAAAGGCTAAATCTTGGCTATGCGTCATCCCTTTTAAGCCAACAACACGGCCAAAAAAATCCCCATCATGAATTCTATCTAGTACCACAAGATCCTCTGGCGTTTGCGGATTAAATAAATCAAGCGCAAGCACTGACACCACATCGTGTGGGTATAAATCACGGTTAGCGACTTTGACGCTTAGCCGCTCCACAGACTCATCTTTTATCGCCTCTTCTGGCCACTCACGCTCTTGATAGCTTAAATATGACAAAGGCACTTGCGATCTTTGATAGATTTGGCCAATAAAAATTTTGCCATCTTTATCTTGCCATTGGGTGAGCTCTGCCGGCCAAAAGTAAGCAAGCCCTTTCCAGCCTATCATCAGCAAGAGTGCGAGTACGGAAAGCAAACTTAGGCTTACACTGCCGGCGGTGATCCAGACCCAAGGGCGACCTTGGAAAAACCAACCCGCGCTGCGATCTTTTTTATTTTTGGTGATAAGTTTAGTCATTTATCAATATCATTCGTTTATTATAATGCCTTATATTTTTCTCTTAACCTGATTCGTATCACTTCAGCAAGCGAGTTAAGAATAAAGGTAAAGCCAAATAAAAGCAGCGCGGCTAAAATTAAAATTCGAAAATGGCTACTGCCAACATCCGACTCAGGCATTTCGATTGCGATATTGGCAGCCAGACTGCGTAGCCCCTCAAAGATATTCATTTCCACCAATGGCGTGTTTCCTGTTGCCATCAGCACTATCATGGTTTCACCAATCGCGCGTCCAAACCCTATCATTGCAGCTGAAAATATCCCAGCACTTGCTGTGGGCAGAACAACAGTTTTCAGGGCTTGCCAAGGCGTTGCGCCGAGTGCACGAGCGCCATCAGAAAGGTGTTTAGGCACAGAGAAAATTGCGTCTTCTGCAAGGGTAAAAATACTTGGGATCACCGCAAACCCCATGGCAAAACCAACAATTAAGGTATTGCGCTGCACATAGTTAATTTCATGTTCAGCCATAAATAGCTTCAAATCACCATTAAACCACCATAATTCAAGCCAGTGTGAATAACTAAATAATAAATAAATAGTCAAGGCTAGAATCGGCATCAATAAAATCGACAACCAAGATTCAAGATGACGCTCTTCAATATGTGAATAACGGCTCAAGCAATTTAAAATCGGCGTCGAACTGGCGCGCCAAAGTAACGCGCAGCCTAAAAAGCAAAACGGCACGACTAAAAAGAGCAACAAAGTTGCAAGTAAGTTATTTTCAACAAATGGTGCTAACCAAACCCCAGCAATAAAACCTAAGATAACACTCGGCAGTGCTTCCATTAACTCAATGCTAGGTTTAACTATTTGGCGAATCTTCGCCGACATAAAATAAGCGGTATAAATTGCACCGCACAGAGCAATTGGCAAGGCAAATATCAAGGCTAAAAATGCAGCTTTTAAAGTGCCAAAAACCAAAGGAAAAAGGCTGTATTTTGACTCCACCTTTTCATTGGTGGTGACGGATTGCCAAATAAAGTCTGGTTCATCATATCCTTCATACCAAACTTTGGACCATAAACTGCGCCAAGATACATTGGAGTGCACCTTATTGACTTGATATAAGCGCCATTTTGATTGTCCCAATGTAAATAAGTACTTACCTTGAATCGAGAACTTAGCAAAGCGAACACTTTGGGCTATTTTTTGGTCCACAAACAAGGCTTCACCGGTTGTGGAATAAAAAAGATCAAGCAGTCCTTTATCATGCAAACGATAGAAACTTTTATCCTCTGGGCTTGGGATAATTTTAAAATCATTATCAAGCTGAGCTTCTTCCTTCGTCACACTAAAGCTGCGGATCTTCTTGAAATGCCGCTTGTCTTTTTCTCGCACTTCAAACCATTGGCTAACTTGTCCATTGGCATAACTAAAAAGTAACGACTGACCACCTGTGAGTAAATCGGCATTCATAGGCGCAAGTTTCCCTTGCCAAGAAACATCTAGTTGCTCACTTAACTTAAAGCTTGCTTGATTCTTCGTGAGCTGCAAATGATATATAAAAAGATTCGCATCATGTAACAGGTATAATGTTTTACCTTCATTGCCAAGTTGATACCAAGTCGCTTGATCTAATTTAGGTAAAGCAATATCAAGCATTTGATAACTGGCTTCGTCTTGATTAAATTGCTGCTCTTTTTGAAGTAATTTGGCGCGCCACTGATTTTGCTCTGAGCGGCCGATAAACACACTCTCGCTATTTGAAATATAAAAGCGAAAATCTTTTAGCTGATTTAGCCCTAGATGAACCGACCCATAGCTAAATTTATGAATGTCTTGTAAACCAACCGAAGAAATTTGAAATGGTGCAATCTCACCGCTTGCATTGGCATAGGCATACCAAGAGTTAAGGTCTGATCCTTGACTAAAGCTTACCGGCTCGCTTTGCATGCTCACCATTTTACTCGCATCAAATGCACTTTTTGCCGCGTCTAAGGTTAAATCTTCACGATAAATATTGCCTTCTTTATCGAATAGATAAATAAATTTAGCCTGCGCCGACAAGTGAAGGTCATATAAACTTTGTGAGGTTCGAATATCATCTTGCGCCAGCATTTTCAATTGCGCAGGTTTAAACAAAGGCAGGACAGCCAGCATGAAATATAAAATTAAACCGGCCAATGCAACCAATACACTTAACCCGCCGATATTGACAAGATAGCGCTGCAACTTGTCATAGAAATCACGACGGCGATCGCGCATATGGGATGATTGGGCATTAAATTGCATGAAAAGCCTTCGGTTTCGACATAGGTAATTAGATTAAGACTGGTATTTTTGATCAACTTGCTAGCGCATACAAGTTTATGTCATTTACGTGACAAAAATATGAAGGTATTAAACCTTCCTTCTATTAATAAAATTCATTTTATACATCATATAGTTACTTTATCTGAATCGCAGTCAATGACATGTTAAAAAGTACATCAACTGGCTAATTTCTTGCGTCTTGAAATATTTTTGTCATATAAGATACCTAGACTCAAGATGAAGCGAATTATAAGCAAATATTTAGAAAATATAGTTTCACCACAAAAGAATGTAATTATTTGAATTCTTATGAGCTTTTACTATCACTCTGGTGCATCTTTACTAGTTATGCCACACAAAAGCCAGTAATATGGTTAAAAATTTGCTGACTTTGAATAAAATGGATCTTCTGATGAGTACACAAAAAAAAACACCAAGTACAAGCAAAAATACCACCGATAAAAAGAAAAAAAACGCCTTATCTAAGCAAGCTGCTACGATTGCTGCAGAAGATAATGCCAACCCACCTCGCCCTGAAAAACTTTATATTCCAAAAGAAATCAGCTGGCTCTCTTTTAATGAGCGTGTGTTGCAAGAAGCGGCAGATAAAACTGTCCCTTTAATTGAGCGTGTCCGCTTTCTAGGTATTTACTCAAGTAACCTTGATGAATTTTATCGTGTTCGCTTTGCTGCGGTAAAACGTCGTATTTTGATCAGCCAAGAAAATAACTTCCCAAGTGATGAGCACAAGGAATTGCTCAAAGAAATTCAAAATAAAGTCATGGCGTCAAACCAAGAATTCGATGCCTTATATAATGAACTGATTTTAGAAATGGCGCGACGTGGGATATTCCTCGTCAATGAAACCCAACTCCATCCAAGCCAAGAAGTTTGGGTCAAAGAATATTTTAAGCGCAAAGTTTTACCCCACATTACGCCTTTGCTTATCACCAAAGAAATGGATCTGTTGAAATTCATTAAAGATGAGCATTCGTATCTAGCTGTGCAACTGGAAAAAGGCGATGAAAAACATTATGCTTTGATAGATATCCCAACCGATCATCTGCCACGCTTTATTCTCGTTCCAGAGCCAAAAGGCAAGCGTCGTAAGACCATTATTTTGCTCGATAATATTCTACGTTTTTGCTTAGATGATATTTTCCGCGGCTTTTTCGATTACGATAATCTTGAATGCTACACCTTAACCGTCACCCGTGATGCGGAATATGACTTACGTTATGAAGTCGAGCACAGCTTACTTGAGCAAATGACCGAAGGGGTCAGCCAGCGCTTAACTGCGATGCCAGTACGCTTTGTATATCAACACGATATGCCAAATGAGCTGGTCGGTTATATGTCTGAAAAACTGCAGATGAGCCATTATGATAGTTTAATTCCAGGCGGACGTTACCATAACTTTAAAGACTTTATTGGTTTTCCAAATGTCGGCCGCAGCTATCTTGAAAACCCGCCACTGCCACCATTATTGAGCGCAAGCTTTGAAGGTTATGCCAACAGCTTTGATGCGATTGCTGCGCAAGATATTTTGCTTCACTACCCGTACCATAGCTTTGAACACATCACAGAACTGGTGCGTCAAGCTTCGTTCGACCCAAAAGTGCTCAGCATTAAGATCAATATTTATCGTGTTGCAAAAAATGCTAAGCTGATGAATTCATTAATGGATGCGGTGAAAAATAGCAAATCCGTTACGGTAATTGTTGAACTTCAAGCTCGTTTTGATGAAGAAGCAAACATTGAATGGTCAAAAGTGCTGACCGATGCTGGCGTGCATGTCATCTTTGGTGCCCCAGGGCTTAAAATTCACTCTAAGCTGCTATTAATCACTCGTCGTGAAGATGGTGATATTCGCCGCTATGCGCACATCGGAACCGGTAACTTCCACGAAAAAACAGCGCGTATTTATACTGACTTTTCCCTTCTTACCGCCGATCCTGCTATCAGTGATGATGTGCACAAGGTGTTTGAATATATCGAAAACCCATATAAACCCGTCAAGTTTGATCACCTGATTGTCTCGCCGCGTAACTCGCGCATTCGCTTATATCGCTTAATCGATGCTGAAATTGCCAATGCGAAGGCGGGTAAAAAATCCGGTATTACTTTAAAAGTAAATAACTTAGTAGATAAAGGCTTGATTAATAAGCTTTATGGCGCAAGCTCTGCGGGAGTCAAAATTAAAATGGTGATCCGCGGCATGTGCTCTCTTGTGCCTGGGGTTGAAGGCGTGAGTGATAATATTGAAATCATCAGCGTTATTGACAGATTTTTAGAGCACCCACGCGTGCTGATCACTGAAAACGATGGCGATCCTAAAGTCTTTATTTCATCTGCTGACTGGATGACGCGTAATATTGATCACCGCATCGAAGTTGGGGTGCCAATTTTTAATCCTGAGCTGAAAAAGCGCATTATCGACATAGTAAATATCCACTTTACTGACACCATGAAAGCCCGCGTGATCGATAAAGAAATGTCGAATAACTATGTACCACGTGGCAATCGCCGTAAGCTAAGATCTCAACTTGCGACCTATGATTTTATTAAACAGCTTGAGAAAAAAGAGCATAAAAAACGTCAAAAAGAGATCCTAGCTAGGCAGGCGCTTGAAAATAAAGAAGCAAGCGAAGACAAATAGCCATTAAAACCCTAGCCAAAACTATGCAAAGGAAAAGTATCGTCAACTACTTAGAAAGGCTAAGACTGTATTGCACCCTTGATAAATTTCGATTATCTTTTCCTTATACATAGACTTAGGAATTACCTTATGCCGACATTAGTTCATGCGGAAAAACATCGCCATATTGCAGCGATCGACCTTGGTTCAAATAGCTTTCATATGGTCGTTGCGAAAGTGATCCGTCAAGAGTTGCAAATCATCAGCAGCCATAAGCAGCGCGTACGTCTTGCGCAAGATATGGATGAAGACAAAAACATTGACGATGCAGCGATGGAGCGCGGCTTAGATTGTTTAGAAATGTTCGCTGAGCGCTTGCAAGGTTTTGATCTTGAAGATGTACGTATCGCGGCAACACATACCTTACGTCGGGCTGCAAATGCGCATTTATTTATCGAAAAAGCCAAGCAAGTGATCCCATTTCCAATTGAGGTGATTGCCGGACAAGAAGAAGCGCGTCTGATTTATCTTGGCGTGGCGCACACCCAACCTGAATGGAAACGCAAACTTGTGGTCGACATCGGCGGCGGTAGTACTGAGCTTATTGTTGGGCATGAATTTGAAGCCGAGCACTTAAACAGTAAGCAAATGGGTTGCGTGAGCTATACCGATCGCTTCTTCCCACAAGGCAAACTTTCACAAAAACGCTTTAATCAAGCTATATTAGCTGCCGAGCAAAAACTTGAAGCACTTAGCCAAACCTATCGTAATTATGGTTGGGATGCAGCGCTTGGTTCATCTGGCACAATTAAAGCGATTCGTGAAGTCATTATTGGCCTAGGCCATGGTGATGGACGTATTACCCTTGAGCGCTTACACGAAATCATAGCCAAAATCACTGATGCAAAACGTTTAGAAGATTTAGACTTGGTTGGCCTAAGCATTGACCGTAAACCTGTTTTTGCTGCCGGCGTAGCTATTTTAACAGGGATATTTAATAGCTTAAAAATCAAGAGTATGTGTTTTTCTGATGGCGCTTTACGTGAAGGTCTTTTGTATGAAATGGAAGATAGATTCCAACGCACCGATATTCGCATGCGCACCACAGAAAACCTCGCACGTAAGCATGCGGTTGACTTAAACTATGCCAATCAAGTGCGCCTGCAAGCGAAGAATTTTTTGCACCAAGTTGCAGATGACTTTGGTATCGATAAGCAAGGTGAGCTTTCAACCTTACTTGGCTGGAGCGCCCTCTTGCATGAAGTGGGTCTGAGCATGAATTATTCAGCTTATCACCGTCATTCTGCCTATATTCTATATAACACGAACATGCCAGGCTTTAACCAAGAGCAGCAAAGAGTCGTGTCTATTTTGGCAAGATTTCAGCGTAAATCATTAAAGCTAAAAGAAATGCCACAACTTGTGCTATTTAAAAAGAAACATATCTTGCCATTGATTGCGATTTTACGCCTTGCGATTGTGCTCAATGTACAGCGCTCACCAACGCCGCTGCCGGACGTGCGTTTATCAATTATCAAACAAGAAGATGATGAGCCGATTTGGCATCTAAGTTTCGAGGAAGGTTATCTCGAAGAAAATAGCTTATTGTGCGCCGATTTACATGTTGAGCAAGGCTATTGGCAAGCGATTGGTTGGAACTTAAGCTTTGATTAACAAACATTGTTGCTAATACGCCGGCACACTTAATAGCGCGGTTTAAGTTTAGCGATTTAAACTGCGCTTTTGTTCTAACTGTAATTCTTTAGAAAGCGGTAAATACCCTGCTTTCTGAGCAATATATTGCCCTTCTTGACTCAAAATAAAGCTTAAAAATTCATAATCAACACGAGTTAATGGCTTATCTGGCGCTTGGTTGACGTAAATATATAAGTAGCGTGACAAGGGATACTTACCCGATAAAATATTTTCACGAGTAGGCTCTATATAATCATCCCCTTCCTTCGCAACAGCCAATAAGCGCGCATCTGAGACGCGATTACCAACCCCTGAATAACCTAAGGTATGCCTTTGCGAAGCGACAGCTTGCACCACAGAGGCGGCGCCTGCTAGCTCATTTACACTGGGATCATAATCTCCATGACATAAGACTTGGCGCTTAAAAAAGCCATAAGTGCCAGAAGCAGAATTTCGCCCAAAGACTTCGATACGCAACTTTCCCCACTCTTGCTCAATTCCAAGCTCTTGCCAATAACGGATTTTATGATCCGCGCCACAGCGCATACTTGCCGAGAAGATGCTATCCAATTGCTGCAGATTTAAGCCTTTGATCGGGTTATCTTGATGCACAAAAATTCCCACTGCATCGACGGCAACTTTTAACTCAAGTGGCAAATAACCATATTGCGTTTCAAAGTCTTGTTGCTCTTTGGCTGTCATTTGTCGACTCATTGGCCCGATGGAGGCTGTGCCTTCAATCAAGGCGGTGGGCGCAGAGGATGACCCCGCAGCTTGTTGCTGCACATAAACATTTGGATAGATTTCAGAAAAAGCTTGTCCCCAAACCGACATCAAAGGAGAAAGCGTATCTGAGCCAACGGAAAAGACGCGCCCTATCACTTGAGGTTTAGGTTGATAAACGAGGGAGTCACTATCATCAAAAATAGTTTGAGCGAAAGCTTGAGCGGCTAAAAGTAGCCCCCCAATCAGTAATAAAGATAGATGTTTTAACGCTAAAATTAATCGCATCCTCATATGATAATCGATGCGTTTTATTTGGCAATTAACTTGCGCGGTAAAATAAAGCTAAAGCAACTGCCTTTGCCTACTTCACTCTCAATCAAAAGCTCACTATCGTGATGGCTGAGCGCATGTTTAACAATGGCAAGCCCAAGCCCACTGCCGCCAGTTTCACGTGATCTCGCTTTATCCACGCGATAAAAACGCTCGGTTAAGCGATGAATATGCTGCGCGTCTATCCCTTCCCCTGTGTCAGAGACTTCAAGGTGTGCGCCTTGCTCACTGGCTCTCCATGTGACATCAATATTCGCGCCCGGTGGCGTATATTTAACAGCGTTATAGACAAGGTTTGAAATCGCACTTTGCAGTTGATCTTCATCGGCATAAACTTTTAGATCTTTATCAATGTGCATTTGAATTTGATGCTTTTTATCGCCACTTAAAGCATTCGCCTGTTTTTCTAAGCGCAGCAGCATATTCGGCACATCGACCACAGTATCTAAAACATGATTGGGCGCGGCTTCAATTTTAGATAAAGTTAAAAGCTGCTCGACTAAGGCATTCATGCGCTCAAGCTGATCTGTCATCACCCCATGTGCTTTCTCCCACATTGGGCCCACTAGCATGTCTGGATCTTCTGTCATTTCCAAATAGCCTTGCAGTACTGTCATTGGCGTGCGCAACTCATGAGAAACATTGGCAAAGAAGTTTCGGCGCATGCCTTCAAGTTTTTTCACCTGCGAAACATCACGCGCAACCATCAAAAACTCACCTTGGGTATAAGGTACAATACGCAACTCTAACACCCGCTCATGGGATAAAGGTGAGCGCATTTCAAGCGGCTGACTAAAGTCTTTTTTGGTCAAATAATGGATAAAATCAGGATTACGGATCAAGTTTGCAATCGGCTGCATCGAATCATCCGGCCAGCGAAAACCTAACAAAGATTGTGCAAGCTGGTTACACCAGACGATATTGCCTTCACTGCGAAATAAAACGACTGCATCGGGCAAAGCTTCAGCGCCTATGCGAAAGCGTCGAATGAGGCTTGCCAGTTCTTTACGTCGACGACGCTGGCGCTGCTGCAAGCGATAGATGCCATTAAAAAGAGATTCCCATTGCCCACTACCAGTTGGGGTTGAGAGTCTTTTCTCATCCCACAACCATTGTGAGAGGCGCATTTGATTATAAAGATGCCAGCACAGTTGTAAAAATGTTGCAGCAAAAAGAAGCCACGCCATGTGACCAAAAAAGTAGCCGATGGCTATCCAAGGTAGGTAAAAAAAAGCCAGCGACCAAGCCAGCTTTTTCCAAGTTATTCGTTCAACCATTTAATATCTCGGTTTGATTCTATTGAGCGGCTTAGCTGCGAGTCGAGAAACGATATCCTGCGCCACGAACAGTTTGTACTAGCTTGTCGTGTCCATGCAACTCAAGCGCTTTACGTAAACGACGAATATGCACATCAACCGTTCGATCTTCTACATAAACATTGGTGCCCCACACATTATTTAATAACTGCTCACGGCTATATACGCGCTCTTGGTGGGTCATAAAAAAGTGCAGCATTTTAAATTCAGTTGGCCCCATATCCACAGGCACATCATTAGCAGTGACGCGGTGCGAAACAGGATCAAGTTTTAAGCCTTGAACATCAATGATATCTTCAAGCGCGGTTGGGCTCACACGGCGGATCACAGCTTTTAAGCGTGCGACCAACTCTTTAGGTGAGAAAGGTTTGGTCATATAGTCATCCGCGCCAACTTCAAGGCCGCGAACTTTATCTTCTTCTTCGCCACGCGCGGTAAGCATCACGACAGGAATATTACGGGTTAAATCATCGCGCTTTAAGTGCTTGATAAAGTTAATCCCAGAACCACCAGGCAGCATCCAGTCTAAAAGAACAAGATCAGGAAAAGGTTCGCATAACTTGCTGATCCCTGTGTCATAATCTTCAGCTTCAATGGCTTGATATCCCTTTTGCTCAAGCACAAAACAAAGCATCTCGCGAATTGGAGCTTCATCTTCAACAACTAAAATTCTTCTCGACATGGCGTGTTTATTTCCCTAATCATTGAGATTCAAATAAAATTATTTTACGTTATTGGGACGTATTATGATGATTTATTATGACACTTTTGTGACCATTGAAAAGGAATCTTCATTTAAATGTCAATCAGATGCAAGCCAAGCTTCACATTTATCCCTTTCTTTATGTTTTATTTAGCGGCAGAAATGCGTTTTCGATGACTGACGCTGCAAATATCAATTCTTTCAACTCGAGTAAGACAAATCATTTAAAATCTTCTATCATGTTGCCAATATTCAAGACAGAACGAGATTTTTATGTGGTTTAAAAATGCCCTAGTTTATCGCTTCAATAAAGCTATAGACCTAGAAGTAAACGTATTAGAACAAAGACTTGCAGAGTTTAAATTCACCCCTTGTTCAAGCCAAGAGCAGCAAAAATTTGGTTGGGCAGGCGTATTAAGTGATGATCTTTTCACTCATGTCAGTGATGGCAATATCTTACTTTGTGCACGTAAAGAAGAAAAAATGCTGCCGGCCCAAGTGATCAAAGACAAGCTCAATCAAAAAATTGAAAAGCTTGAAGAAATTGAGCAGCGTAAACTCAAAAAAACTGAAAAAGATAGCTTAAAAGATGAAGTCTTAATTGATTTATTGCCACGTGCGTTTAGCCGTTTGCATTCCACTTATATTTTGATCATGCCAAGACTTGAGCTTGTAATTGTTGACGCAGCAAGCAGTAAAAAAGCAGAAGATGCTCTGGCATTATTACGTAAATCAATTGGTAGCCTGCCTGTGATCCCTTGCCTGCCGCATACGCCAATTGAAAACACCTTAACCACTTGGGTGCAAACGGGTGAAGCAGCAAAAGATTTTGCGATTGGTTATGAAGCAACATTGGAAGCATTTGAAGAAGATGGCGCTGTCGTTAAATGTAAAAAACAAGATTTAAGCGCAGATGAAGTGCAGCAACATATTCAAGCGAATAAATTTGTTACTCAGCTCAGCCTAAATTGGCAAGATCGCATCGAGTTTATGCTTGGTCAAGATGCCAGCTTAAAACGCTTAAAATTTAGCGATGAGTTAAAAGAGCAAAACGATGACATCGACAAATCTGATAAGGCGCAACGCTTTGATGCAGATTTAAGCCTGATGTGTGGTGAGTTTGCGCTTTTCTTGCCAAGCCTATTTGACGCTTTAGGCGGCTTTGAAGCTGAGTAATTTATTTCCAATCAAGCGATTAAGTTGAAAGACAATACTAGCTTTTAAAGGCTATAAGCTTTAACATCCGCTTCGATTTAATCTATGCACTCATGAATCGCTTTGTGAGTGCATTTTTATTGGCGATTTATTTTATTTAGCGTTTTTATTTATATAAAAGCTGAGTCTTTGCTTTTGTATTGACTAAAATTAGAGTAAAATTTCGCCCCCTTCGGTTTCCATTTGGTGGGAGCCGCCTGACTTGATATCAGATAAAGAGAATCATTATGTTTACACCAGAACTTCTATCCCCTGCGGGCAGCCTTAAAAACATGCGTTATGCTTTTGCATATGGCGCTGACGCTGTCTATGCTGGTCAACCTCGTTATAGCTTACGTGTACGTAACAACGAGTTTAACCATGAAAACCTAAAGATCGGGATTGATGAAGCCCATGCTCAGGGCAAAAAACTCTATGTTGTGTGCAACATTCAGCCACACAACTCTAAGCTAAAAACCTTCATTCGCGACCTAAAACCTGTTGTTGAAATGGGCCCAGATGCATTAATTATGTCTGATCCTGGCCTTATCATGATGGTGCGTGAAGCTTTCCCTGAAATGCCAATTCACCTATCTGTGCAAGCCAACGCAGTGAACTGGGCAACCGTGAAGTTTTGGTCAACCCAAGGCGTTGAGCGCGTGATCTTGTCACGTGAACTTTCTTTGGAAGAAATCGAAGAAATTCGTGAGCACTGCCCTGAGACTGAACTCGAAATCTTCGTCCACGGCGCACTATGTATGGCTTATTCTGGTCGCTGCCTGCTTTCTGGTTATATCAACAAGCGCGATCCAAACCAAGGCACTTGTACTAACGCATGCCGCTGGGAATACAAAGTTGAGCAGGCAAAAGAAGACGAGTCTGGTCAAATTGTTGAAAAATTCGCTCCAAAACTGCACATTGATATTCAAGAAGATCGCCCAGAAACAACGATTGGCCGTGGTAAGCCAATTGATGATGTGGTATTGCTTTCTGAAAGTCACCGCCCTGATGAAAAAATGGCGGCATATGAAGATGAGCACGGCACCTATATCATGAACTCAAAAGATCTACGTGCAATTCAGCATGTTGAGCGTTTGACTAAAATGGGTGTGCATTCACTTAAAATCGAAGGTCGTACTAAGTCTTTCTATTATTGTGCACGTACCGCGCAAGTATATCGTAAAGCGATTGATGATGCCGTTGCTGGCAAGCCATTTGATACTAGCTTAATGGGCACGTTAGAAAGCCTTGCACACCGTGGTTATACCGAAGGTTTCTTACGTCGTCACACTCATGATGCGTATCAAAACTATGACTATGGTTATTCTGTTTCTGATAGCCAACAATTTGTCGGTGAGTTCACTGGTAAACGTCGTGGTAACTTGGCTGAAGTCGAAGTCAAAAACAAATTCCTTAAAGGTGATAGCCTTGAGATGATGACGCCAAAAGGCAATGTTGTCTTCACTCTAGAGCATATGGAAAACCGTAAGTCTGAAGAAGTTGATGATGCAAAAGGTAATGGCCACTTTGTATTTATTCCAGTGCCTGAAGATATGAATTTAGAATATGCACTACTCATGCGTAACCTAAACCAAGGTCAAGATACACGTAATCCAAATGCAAAGGCAGCGCAGACTGAGGCGGCAAACTAATGGCGCTACTTATCACAAATAAATGTATTAACTGTGATATGTGCGATCCTGAGTGTCCAAATGGTGCTATCTCAATGGGAAATAGCATTTATGAAATTGATCCGGCGCTCTGTACTGAGTGCCAAGGTCATTATGATAAGCCTACTTGTCAGTCTGTTTGCCCGATCACCAACTGTATCATTACTGATCCAGAGCATATCGAAACCACGGACG
This sequence comes from Vibrio sp. KMM 9700, assembly GCF_058545285.1. Lineage (NCBI taxonomy): Bacteria > Pseudomonadati > Pseudomonadota > Gammaproteobacteria > Vibrionales > Vibrionaceae > Vibrio > Vibrio sp. KMM 9700. Next base: position 795,284 of record NZ_CM178589.1, read on the forward strand.
AATTGTTGGAAAAATTTGTGATTATTCAAGGCATGGCTTAACCCATCGTCTAAGATCTCAAATGCTTGATTATAAAAAACGCTTCCATGTCTTATTTGCTAAGGCTTAAATGGAAGCGTTTTTTTATAGCTGCGATTTTGTATAGCTAGGCTTTACGAATAAGTTTTGCTTATTTTTTCGCAAGCCCCTTCTTATGGAAATAATCTTTCATAAAAGGTCGTGATTCTTGGCTTAAACGTCCTATCACTTGCTCAGACCATGGAGTAGATTTTGTGTTTGAACCACGGGTTTGATAGTAACTCGCTGAAACCTCATCATAATGCGCCATATCGTCGCTCTGCGGGCTTTGGTATGTATTTTGATGCACAACGATAGATTGCGGCAAACGCGGCTTCACTTGCGGATCTGCATCTGGATAGCCCAAACACATGCCAAACAGTATCGCTGTGTGTTGCGGTAAACCTAACAGCTCATCGACTTCATTTGGGTTGTTTCTCAGCCCGCCAATATAAACGCCGCCCATCCCCATAGATTCAGCCGCTAACAAAATGTTTTGCGCCATGATCCCAGTATCGACAGCGCCAATTAACGCCAGCTCAGTAAAATCAACCTGAACATTGTCTGATAATTCTGTATGACGATGATAATCAATACAAAAAACTAAGAACTCAGCGCAACTAGCAACATATGCTTGCCCGCCAGCAAGCTCTGCAAGCTTCTCTCGCTTGCTTTTATCCGTCACCCTAATAATGGATGTAGTTTGTAAGAAACTTGAGCTAGAGGCAGCAAGGCCGGCTTGAATGAGTGTATGTAAAACTTCTGGTTGAATAGGCTGCGCCGTAAATTTACGGATCGAGCGGTGCGCGAGCATAGTTTCAATAGTACTGTTCATAGGCCTACTTATTTGTCATGAATAATAGAAAAAGACTGTCTTTCAAGAATATAACGAAAATGGCGTGGGTTTCAAATATAAGCTGATATGGCAAAGAGAATAAAAAAAGAAGGAGCGATGATTCTGATAGCACAGCATGCGCATTAACGAGAGAAAAATAAAACAAAAAAGCCCTAACATCAGATGCTAGGGCTTTCGTCTCTCTAAAGAGAAATAATGGCGCGCTCGGAAGGATTCGAACCTTCGACCGCCTGGTTCGTAGCCAGGTACTCTATCCAGCTGAGCTACGAGCGCGCAAATTTTTTTATTTCTTCATATTTAAAGCTTCAACTGCGTTAATTTCATTTCTCGACCTAGTCGCATATTCTTATATGCTCAAGGTTCTCAAAACTCATTGCCTTGCTGAGAGCTTTAACTATTTTGAAATCATTCTGGTTTAGAATCACTTCAAAACTTAATAATGGCGCGCTCGGAAGGATTCGAACCTTCGACCGCCTGGTTCGTAGCCAGGTACTCTATCCAGCTGAGCTACGAGCGCGCAATATGTGTATATCTTTCGATATATAAATTGTAAACCTAAACCATTGAGTACCGAGTTTAGATTAGCTTCAGTCATTTTAAAATAAAGCAACTAAAGTAAATAATGGCGCGCTCGGAAGGATTCGAACCTTCGACCGCCTGGTTCGTAGCCAGGTACTCTATCCAGCTGAGCTACGAGCGCGCAATATGTGTATATCTTTCGATATATAAATTGTAAACCTAAACCATTGAGTACCGAGTTTAGATTATCTTCAATTGTTTTAAATAAAACAGCTAAAGTAAATAATGGCGCGCTCGGAAGGATTCGAACCTTCGACCGCCTGGTTCGTAGCCAGGTACTCTATCCAGCTGAGCTACGAGCGCGCAATGGTGTATCTATTTAAAGCATTAAATAATGGCGGTGAAGGAGGGATTCGAACCCTCGATACGGCTACAAACCGTATACTCCCTTAGCAGGGGAGCGCCTTCAGCCTCTCGGCCACCTCACCGAATTATTTAAACTTTTTGTTTAGTTCATCTAATTAAAATCAGATGGCGCGCTCGGAAGGATTCGAACCTTCGACCGCCTGGTTCGTAGCCAGGTACTCTATCCAGCTGAGCTACGAGCGCGCAATATCTAAACATTCACAAGATGGCGGTGAAGGAGGGATTCGAACCCTCGATACGGCTACAAACCGTATACTCCCTTAGCAGGGGAGCGCCTTCAGCCTCTCGGCCACCTCACCTCGTCTTGTGGAGGCACATATTACGGAATCACAAAAATATGTCAAACATTTTATTTAAAAAAAATGCCTTTTTCATATCAAGCGCGTAATATCTCACCAATTCAGATAAAAATCATACAGAAACGCCTAAAAAATGCAAGATCTGGATAAGTTTATACTTGATTTAGAAAAGTATTTTTTTGTGTTCTATGCTCAACTTAAGCAACATAAATATAGAAAATAGCTATAAAAAAAGGCTTGCTTGACGCAAACCTTCTTCTTTCGCTTACAACTTAGTGTAACGGATTAATTAAATCTATTAATTAATAGTTGCCAACAGAGTCAGTATTACCTTCTTTCTCTGCTTGTATGCGCATATAAATCTCTTCACGGTGTACAGAAACCTCTTTTGGTGCATTCACACCAATACGTACTTGATTTCCTTTGACGCCTAGAACAGTCACAGTGACTTCATCACCGATCATTAAAGTTTCGCCAACGCGGCGAGTTAAGATTAGCATTTCCAGCTCCTTGAGTTTTCTCTATATTAATACTACTCAATTTGAAGCCAAGAGTAGTATGGGATTGGATCATAAAATGAATTAACAACAATAAAACTGCTTATTTATTCTGATGGCGAATTTACATTGAAATGCAAATAAATTCCACCCTTATCACAAAACAATTTTAACGTCCCTGTTTCTAGCTTGAAACATTTTCTAACTGATGATTTGTGTTTTTAAACAAAGACAAAAACACTTCATACCTACATTAGATTAACAAAAAGGTTTCAAATTTAAAATGCTAAACCTTGATTCCGAGCTAAAAACTAACAAACAAAAAAGTACAGATATCACTACCTGTACTTTTTATTGATACCGCATTTGGGGTTGCTAACTGTTATAGCTGTTCGATTAACCAAGCTTTGGCTGTTTCTAACGCCTGTGGCAATGCTTGGGTATCAGAACCACCTGCTTGAGCCATATCAGGACGACCGCCACCTTTACCGCCAACAAGTTGCGCAGCTTGGTTCACTAAGTCCCCTGCTTTGACTTGCTTAGTCAGATCTTTGGTCACACCAGCAATTAAGCCAACCTTATCACCCGCATCATTACCAAGTAAGATAATGCCGCTGCCAATTTGGTTTTTAAGCTCGTCAACCATACCACGAAGTGCTTTGTTATCTGCGCCTTCAAGTTTTGCAACCAAGACTTTAATACCATTAACTTCTTCAACTTGGCTGATAAGACTTGCACCAGCTTGTGAAGCAAGTTTGTCTTTAAGCGCCATGATTTCTTTTTCAAGTTGCTTCGCTTTTTGCGCGCTTTCTTGAATCTTTTGCTCATAACTTGCTTGCTCTGACTCAAGTGCATCAAGCGCCGCTTCACCTGTTACCGCTTCAATACGGCGAATACCTGCAGCAATACCAGATTCAGAAACAATCTTAAATAGACCGATGTCACCTGTATTTTTCGCATGAATACCACCACAAAGCTCAGTTGAGAACTCACCCATAGATAGAACGCGAACTTCATCATCATATTTTTCGCCAAAGAGTGCCATTGCACCTTTTTCTTTCGCTGATTCAATATCCATGATGTTAGTTTCAATCACATGGTTGTGACGAATTTCTTGGTTAACTAAACGCTCAACTTGGCGGATTTCCGCTTTTGTCATCGCTTCGAGATGCGAGAAGTCAAAACGTAGGTTTTCAGCGCGAACCAATGAGCCTTTTTGCGTCACGTGCTCACCCAGAACTTGACGCAGTGCTGCGTGCAATAAGTGCGTTGCTGAGTGGTTCAGCGAGGTAGCAGTACGTGCATCTTCGTCAACTAGCGCTTTCACTTGATCGCTAGTTGAAAGACCACCTTCAAGGACTTCACCATGATGTGCAATTGCATTGCCTAGTTTTTGGGTATCCACAACTTTAAACGTTGCAGTTTGAGTTTTGATTAAACCTGTATCACCACACTGACCACCTGACTCTGCGTAGAAAGGCGTTTGATCTAAGATCAAGATACCCTTATCACCTGCGCTGATTGAATCACGGCTTTCACCTTCAACAAAGATTTCAACTAATGCTGCATCATAGCTTGTTGCATCATAACCAAAGAACTCAGATGCTGCGTCAGTTTTGATTGCTGCGTTGTAATCCGTACCAAATTGACCAGCTTCACGTGCACGTTGACGCTGTGCTTCCATTGCTTTTTCAAAGCCGTCTTCATCAATGCTCACTTCACGCTCACGCGCAACGTCATTGGTTAAGTCTGCTGGGAAGCCATAGGTATCATAAAGTTTAAAGACAGTTTCACCGTCTAGCACTTTTTCACCGTTTAGGTTATCAATTGCTTCGTTAAGAATTTGCATGCCACGATCTAGCGTACGGGCAAAGTTTTCTTCTTCGATGCGTAGCACTTTTTCAACCATAGCTTGTTGCTTAGCCAGTTCTTCACCAGCGCTACCCATAACTTTTGCAAGTGGGCCAACAAGTTTGTAGAAGAAACTGCCTTGTGCGCCTAGTTTGTTACCGTGACGCACTGCGCGGCGAATAATACGGCGCAAGACATAGCCACGACCTTCATTTGATGGGATCACGCCATCAACAATAAGGTAAGCACAAGAACGAATGTGATCCGCCACAACGCGTAAAGATTGGTTTGTTAGATCTTCATAACCAATCACTTGCGCGGTTTCTTTGATTAGCGTTTGGAACACATCGATTTCATAGTTTGAGTGCATGCCCTGCATAATTGCAGAAATACGCTCAATCCCCATCCCTGTATCTACAGATGGTTTTGGTAGAGGTTCCATCGTGCCATCAGCGTGACGGTTGAACTGCATGAAAACGTTATTCCAGATTTCGATAAAGCGATCGCCATCTTCTTCTGGCGTACCAGGGCGTCCGCCCCAAATGTGTTCACCATGATCATAGAAGATTTCAGAGCAAGGACCACAAGGGCCTGTATCACCCATTTGCCAGAAGTTATCTGACTCGTAAGCTTTACCGCCTTCTTTGTCACCGATACGAATAATGCGATCCGCTGGAACGCCGATTTCTTTATTCCAAATCTCAAACGCTTCATCATCTGTTTGGTAAACAGTCACAACAAGACGCTCTTGTGGCAATTGTAGAACCTGAGTTAAAAACTCCCACGCAAAACCAATCGCTTCACGTTTGAAGTAATCACCAAAGCTAAAGTTACCAAGCATTTCAAAAAAGGTGTGGTGACGCGCAGTGAAACCTACATTTTCAAGGTCGTTATGCTTACCACCAGCGCGAACACAACGCTGCGCTGTGGTGGCTCGGGTATAAGCACGTTTTTCAAGGCCAAGGAAACAATCTTTAAATTGGTTCATCCCAGCATTGGTAAATAAAAGAGTTGGATCATTGTGTGGCACAAGTGATGAGCTATCTACAATTTGGTGTCCTTTGCTTTCAAAGAACTTGAGGAATGCGTTACGCACCTCGTCAGTCGACATATACATGAATTCTTCCCGAGTGTTCAAGATGGATTTTTGCGCTATTGTATACCCAAGTCACTAATGTTTGCTAGGCTAAGGCGAAATACTTTGAGATAAATGACGTAATTTTAGGCAATTGAGCAGATAAAGTTAACTAACTTGCTTCAAAAAGTTAAGCTACTTCCGTTGCTAAGGTTTGCAGGGCATATTGAATTTGTTCAAAATCAAAGCCGCGATATTGCAAAAAGCGCACTTGCTTGGCATATAGTTTTGGCTCTGTTGGAAGATATATTTGTTTGAATTTTTTACGTGCAGTTTGTCTTGCAAGCTCAAACCAATCTGTGCCTTCTGTCTCTAGTGCTTCTTCAATCCAGTGTGCTTTGACTTGATTTTGTTTAAGCACCTGAACAATTCGATTACGTCCATGACCTTTATATATATGCTGCCTGACTTGTGATTTTGCATAGCGTAAATCATCAAGATAGCCATATTCTTGGCAAGCATATAAGGCTTCTGTGATCTCATTTGCTTCATAACCTTTTGTTTGTAGCTTTTGGGCAAGCTCAAACTTGGCATGATCACGACGGCTAAGCATATTCACGGCTGCTTCTTTAGCGGAAATTTTAGGTGTTGGCTTAAACATGTATCACCTTTATTTTAATGCTTTGCAAGGGTTTAATTTGGGATAAAAAAAGCCCTAGAAATTTATAATCCAAATATATTGGTTTATTTCTAAGGCTTAATTGCTAATTTAGGCTAACTAATCATTTAGCTTCACTGCTTATTTAGAGGTTTAGCTAAAAACTTAAGAGACAAGCTAAACCAATACAATGCATTACTCTTCTGCTGCTTTATCGTCTGCTAGCGGCTCTTCAGCTGATTCTTCAATCACTTGAGGCGTTAGTAAAAGCTCACGTAATTTCGTATCAAGCGCTTTTGCAGCTTCTGGGTGCTCACGCATATATTTACATGCATTTGCTTTACCTTGACCAATCTTCTCGCCATTGTAGCTATACCAAGCACCTGCTTTTTCAACAAGTTTGTTCTTCACGCCTAAATCAATTAGCTCACCTTCACGGTTAAAGCCTTGGCCATAAAGAATTTGAGTTTCAGCTTGCTTAAATGGCGCTGCAATTTTGTTTTTGACAACCTTGATGCGGGTTTCGTTACCTACAACCTCATCGCCATCTTTCACAGCGCCAGTACGACGGATATCTAAACGTACTGAAGCATAGAATTTTAATGCGTTACCACCTGTTGTCGTCTCGGGATTGCCGAACATTACGCCTATCTTCATACGGATTTGGTTGATGAAGATACACATACAGTTTGATTGCTTCAGGTTACCTGTTAGCTTACGCATAGCTTGAGAAAGCATACGTGCTTGCAGACCCATGTGGCTATCACCCATTTCGCCTTCAATTTCAGCTTTTGGTGTTAACGCTGCGACTGAGTCGACAACCAATACGTCAATTGCACCAGAGCGTGCTAACGCATCACAGATTTCAAGCGCTTGCTCACCTGTATCCGGCTGAGAAACAAGCAACTCATCAATATTTACACCTAGCTTTTGAGCATAGATAGGATCAAGCGCATGCTCTGCATCAACGAAGGCACACGTTTTGCCTTCACGTTGCGCGGCTGCGATTAACTCTAGCGTTAGGGTTGTTTTACCTGAGCTTTCAGGGCCGTAAACTTCAACAATACGTCCCATAGGTAAACCGCCAGCACCAAGAGCGATATCTAACGCAAGCGAACCTGTTGAAATGGTTTCAACATCCATGGTTCTGTTATCACCCAAGCGCATGATAGAGCCTTTACCAAATTGCTTTTCGATTTGACCGAGCGCTGCGGCGAGTGCTTTTTGTTTGTTATCGTCCATTTAATGCTCCAATAAATAGCTATTAAAAATTCTTCACTGTGTGTTTATACAGTAAAGTGTATACTGTATTTTTAAACAGTGCAAAGATTATTTTGATTTTTTGTTAATCACTTGATTAGTCTATTTTCTTCTCAAGTTTAGTTAATGCATAAAAGCAAGCTTGGATGCGTACTTCTTCACGATCACCACTAAAATGTGTGGTTTCAGTGATGACTTCATTTGGCGTCGCCCAAGCAAAACAAACCGTCCCCACCGGTTTTTCTTCGGTGCCACCGCTTGGCCCTGCGATGCCGCTCACTGCGATAGCATAATCAGCTTTTGCTTTATCTTGAGCCCCAGTAGCCATTTGACTGACAACCTCTTCGCTAACGGCGCCATGTGCATCTAATGTGTCTTGTGAAACGCCTAGCATTTCCACTTTTGCTTGATTGCTATAAGTTATAAAACCTTGCTCAAACCATTGTGAGCTACCCGCAACATCTGTGATCGCAGTCGCAATACCACCACCGGTGCAAGATTCAGCAGTAGTTATTTTTTTGTTTTCTTGCTTTAATTTCAAGCCAATACGTTTACTTAAAACTCTTAGTTCTGCATAAGTGAAAGCCATTACAACTCCTATTTCACCCATTACAAATTGTGTCAATAATTGTGTTCTCGATGCTAATTTTACGTGAAAAATTGGCTAAAACTTACAATCATTCATACAATTTCAAACAGGTTTTTGTTTTTATTAAAATTATATAAGGATTTAACCCTACACCAACAACGGAAACTCCTAATGAGAAGGAAATCTCTGATGAATCGATACGTGAAAAAATTAGCTTTATTTCTGTGTGCTTTTTCGCTTCCTGTTTTAGCACAAAACTACACTATAGGTACAGGGAGCCAAAGTGGAACATATTACCCTCTTGGCGGCATCTTGGCTAAGGTTTGGAGCGAAAATATTGATAATTTTGATATGCGCGCTGAAGTAACCGCAGCCTCGGTTGAAAATGTGATTAAAGTTTCCAGCGAGCAGCAACTTGCAGGGATTGCCATGGGGAATGTGGTGTTACAAGCCGCAGATGGTGAAAAACCTTTCCCAAGACAAATGGATATTTCTGTTTTATTTGCCCTTTATCCAAATGTAGTCCAGTTTATGGTGCCTGCGGATTCAGATATCACCAGCATTAGCCAATTAAAAGGTAAAAAGGTATCACTTGGCGCGCCAGGCTCAGGCACACGCGTCAGTAGCGTGAATATATTAAACACCTTAGGGATTTCTGAGTCTGATATTAAAGCGCAATCTTTAAACTATACAGCGACGACGAATGCTTTGGCAAATGGTCAAATTGATGCCGGCGCAATTGTTGGCAGCTTAGGTGTTGGCGCAATTACTGAGCTCGCATTAACCCGCAATATCCGTATCCTTTCTTTCACTGAAGACGAAATGGCTAAAATCATTGCAGCCAACCCATCTTATCAAGCACTTGATGTACCTGCTGAAAGCTATAAAAATGTGCCTGCCTTCACTGCTCCTGCGGTATGGAATGTGTTAGTCGTAAATAAAAATCTATCCAAAGACATGGCTTATCAAATGACCAAAGTTGCGTTTGAAAACATGGATAAAATCCGTCAAAGCATCGGCGTGACTAAGTTTACCACGGTTGAAAATATGAATAAATTATCTGGGATTGCGCTACACCCAGGTGCGCAACAATATTTTGATGAGCAAACCAAGTAACTTGGATACATAACCCTGTCATAAACATAAGCTTATTCTTGAAAGTGCAGCCAATCACCCAAGAGCTGCGCTTTCAAGATTTTTAAATGGACTGGCAATACGGACGACTTGATAAGGAGTATCAAACATGTCGGATCTCGCCCCACAGCAAAAGAAAAACCTCTTTTTCTATATCATTAGCACTCTGGCTATCACCTTATCTATCTTTCAAATTTGGCAAGGCCTATCTCCAAGTTTAGCCGCGCCAGTATTTCGTCCTATTCATCTAAGTTGGATATTATGCTTAGCTTTTTTAATTCACCCTTTAGGTAAAAATACCAAGTTTCAGATGATCGGCAAGCTTATTGATCTGACTTTTATTATTGGGGTTGTTTTTGCATCTTATCGATTGATTAACTTTGACTATGACGATATTAGCTTTTTATTAGATGGCCTCAATCAATTGGATTTATGGGCGGGGATCATCATGATCCTTGCGCTACTTGAAGCAACGCGTCGTACCGTCGGTTGGGTGATGGTTGGAATAGCCGTTTTATTTTTAACTTATGCAATATTCGGTGACGCCCTGCCAGCAGGTTTTGCAAGTAAAGGCTTTAGCCTCGAAGAAATCATCCGCTTTCATATTTACTCAACCAATGGCGTTTATGGTGCAGCACTTGCGATTGCAGCTGGTGTGGTATTTATGTTTGTGCTTTTTGGGGCTTTCTTACAAGTCACAGGCGCTGGTCAATTCTTCATTGATGCCTCGTTTGCACTAGCGGGAAAGTATCGTGGTGGGCCTGCCAAAGCAAGCGTCATCGCATCGGCGGCGCTTGGCTCCATATCTGGATCTGCCATTGCCAATACGGTCACCACAGGCTCATTAACCATTCCTATGATGAAAAAACTGGGTTATAAGCCAGAGCAAGCAGCAGGCATTGAAGCCGCGGCCTCAACCGGTGGGCAAATTATGCCGCCAGTTATGGGCGCTGGCGCTTTTGTCATGGCGCAATTTACTGGCATTGCGTATAGCGAAATTTTACTCGTCTCCATCGCACCAGCAATTTTATATTTTGCATGTACCCTTTTATATGTGCACTTAATGGCAGTCAAACTTGGACTTGATGGCATGAGTCAAACTCAAAAAATTGGCTATGTGATGAAACAAGGTTGGCATTTTTTAGTGCCTTTAGTCCTGATCACCACCTTACTTTTGATGAGCTATTCGCCTGTTTTAGTCGGCATTGCAGGCTGCGCTGGAGTATTAGTTGCAGCCATGCTGCGCAAGCATAGCCGTATTCGTCTCGAGCATGTATTGGAAGGGATGAAACAAGGCGCAATCTTAGCGATGCCAATTTCCATTGCTTGCGCCACCGCGGGGATAGTCGTCGGCGTCGTCGGTCAAACAGGGATTGGTTTACAGTTTACTCAGTTTTTAATCACCCTGTCTGGCGGGCATTTATGGTCTGCGCTTGGCCTTATTGCGATTGCTGCTGTCATTTTGGGAATGGGCTTACCTGTCACTGCAGCCTATATCGTGCTTTCCATCATGGCGGTACCCGCATTAAATGAGCTTGGGATCAGCATACTTGCTGCGCATATGATCGTCTTTTGGCTCTCGCAAACATCCAATGTTACCCCACCAATTGCTTTAGCTGCCTTTGCTGGCGCAGGGATAGCCAATGCGTCCCCAATGCAATCAGCAATTCAAGCCTTTAAGCTTGCGCAAGGCTTCTTCTTGATCCCTGCCATGATGGCATTTTCAGGCTTAATTTGGGTTCAAGGTGAAGGCATGCATTTTGCGATAGGGATTATTACTTGCATAGGCTTAATTGTTGCCTTTGCAGGTGCGATTGAAGGGCTACTCTTTGACAAGCTTGCGCTTTGGATGCGAGCGTTATTTTTGCTGCTTGCGCTAAGCTGTTTATTCTTTACCGATAGCTATCGTTTTATCAGCTTAGGCGCTATTGCGCTGCTTTGTCTTCTTAATGCAAAACAAGCAAAGCGGACAAAACTGGCATAAACTCGGATCTGAGGCCTATTTTTTAGTCAAAATACAAAATTGTCATTTCATTTTTGCTCAAAAAGGTTAATATATACGAAAAATCATATATGTTATTTTGGAGTCCTTATGTTATTGGCAATTAGTATATTTCTACTGACCTTGGTCTTTGTGATCTGGCAGCCGAAAGGTTTAGGCATTGGTTACAGTGCCATCGCAGGTGCAATCTTAGCGTTAGCAACTGGCGTCATTCACTGGCACGATATCCCTGTGGTTTGGGATATCGTCTGGAATGCGACAATTAGCTTTGTAGCTATCATTATTATTAGTTTATTGCTTGATGAATCAGGCTTTTTCAAATGGGCTGCACTGCATGTGGCGCGTTGGGGTAAAGGCAGTGGTCCTCGCCTGTTTAGCTTTATCATTTTACTTGGCGCAGCAGTATCAGCCTTGTTTGCCAATGATGGCGCAGCGCTTATCTTAACCCCTATCGTTATCGCTATGCTTATCGCACTAGGCTTTTCTGCCTCAACCACACTTGCGTTCGTGATGGCAGCAGGCTTTATCGCCGACACTGCAAGCCTACCGCTTGTGGTTTCAAACCTTGTAAACATAGTTTCAGCGGACTTCTTTGACATCAACTTTATTGATTACGCTGCTGTCATGGTGCCGGTTGATATTGTTGCTGTGCTTGCAACCCTTGGCATGACGTACCTCTTCTTTAAGAAAGATATTCCAAATGTTTATGCGCTAGACAAAATTGAAGATCCAAGCACTGCAATTAAAGATATGACTAGCTTTAAAGCGGGTTGGGCTGTATTGGTTGGCCTATTGATCGGCTTCTTTGTGATTGAACCTATGGGCGTGCCGATTAGTTTGATTGCAAGTATTGCTGCGCTTATCTTAATTTTAGTTGCGCGTCATGAAAAAATCATTGATACCAAAAAAGTTATCCGCGGCGCCCCTTGGCAGATCGTTATTTTCTCTTTAGGTATGTATTTAGTAGTTTACGGCTTACGTAACGCAGGCTTAACTGATCTTATCGCATCGATTTTAAATAGCTTAGCAGAGCAAGGCCTATACATTGCAACTCTGGGTACTGGCTTCTTAATTGCATTTTTGTCATCAATTATGAATAACATGCCAACCGTATTAATTGGCGCACTGTCGATTGATGCGAGCACTACATCTGATGTGATCCGCGAAGCTATGGTTTATGCCAATGTGATTGGCTCTGATCTTGGTCCTAAAATTACGCCAATCGGTAGCCTTGCAACCTTGCTATGGCTGCACGTTTTAGCGCAAAAAGATATTAAGATCACTTGGGGTTATTACTTCAGAGTTGGGATTGTCTTAACCCTGCCAATTCTGTTCTTGACCCTCTCAGCATTAGCACTGCGTTTGTCTCTATAAATTTAGAGAGCTCAGCAGGCATAGTATGTTGATTTTTAGCGCCTCGATAAACTATCATAGGCGCTAATTTTCCTTCTCTATCGACTAGTGGTGCCTGAGTGACTAAGAAATCTCCCCATACCCCAATGATGCAACAATATCTAAAGCTCAAAGCAGAGAATCCAGATATTCTTTTGTTTTATCGCATGGGGGATTTTTATGAGCTTTTCTATGATGATGCCAAACGCGCGTCACAACTCTTAGATATATCTCTCACCAAACGCGGCGCTTCTGCCGGCGAACCTATTCCTATGGCTGGCGTGCCCTATCACGCGGTGGAAGGCTACTTAGCCAAACTTGTGCAACTCGGCGAGTCGGTTGCAATTTGCGAGCAAGTTGGCGATCCTGCGACCAGTAAAGGCCCAGTTGCGCGTAAAGTCGTGCGTATTGTGACGCCAGGCACTGTCACTGATGAAGCCCTTTTGACTGAACGTGTCGATAACCTTGTGTGCGCAATTGTTCAATCTGGTGAACGTTTTGGCTATGCCAGTCTTGATATGACATCTGGGCGCTTTTTACTCTCTGAGCCAAACTCGCTCGAAGCGATGCAAGCTGAACTTGAGCGCACTAAGCCTAAAGAGCTGCTTTATCCTGAAGATTTTGCTGATACAGCCCTACTCACGCCATATAAAGGTCAGCGTCGTCGCCCAATTTGGGAATTTGATTTAGATACAGCAAAGCAGCAGCTTAATCTGCAATTTGGCACCCGTGATCTGATAGGTTTTGGCGTTGAAAATGCAGAGCTCGGCTTGCGCGCTGCCGGCTGTTTGATCCAATATGTCAAAGATACCCAAAAAATGGCGCTGCCCCATATTCGCTCACTGACCTATGATCGCCAAGATTCTTCTGTTGTACTTGATGCAGCAACGCGACGTAATTTAGAAATCAGCCAAAATCTTGCCGGTGGTTTGGAAAATACCCTTGCAAGCGTGCTTGATCGCACCGCAACCCCTATGGGCGGGCGTTTGCTCTCACGTTGGCTGAATCAACCGATGCGCGATTTGCCTTTGCGCCAAGCCAGATTAGATGCGATTGGTGAGCTCAAAGATAATGCTTACTTTGCTGATTTAAATCCAATTTTAAAGCAGATTGGCGATATTGAACGTATTATTGCGCGAGTAGCCTTACGTACAGCGCGACCACGTGATTTAACTCGTTTGCGCCATGCTTTGGCGCAACTGCCTGAACTGGCAAACCTTTCTGAAGATTTTAATGCTCAGCTTTTACAAGATTTAGCCAAGCAAACTCAGCCGATGCCTGAGCTCTTTGAATTGCTTAGTCGCGCGATTTGTGAGAACCCGCCTGTCATTATTCGTGACGGCGGCGTGTTGGCAAAAGGCTATCATAGCGAACTGGATGAGCTCAGAGACTTAGCCGATGGCGCAACAGATTATCTTGAGAAGATGGAAGCCGATGAGCGTGATCGTCACGGCATTGATAGCTTAAAAGTTGGCTATAACAATGTGCACGGTTTTTATATTCAAGTCAGCAAAGGTCAAAGTCACCTTGTGCCGCCGCATTATATTCGTCGCCAAACTTTAAAAAATGCTGAGCGTTATATTATTCCTGAGCTTAAAGCCCATGAAGATAAGGTGCTGAACTCAAAATCCGCAGCCTTAGCGCTTGAAAAGCGCTTGTGGGAAGAGTTGTTTGATTTGATCTTGCCTGATCTTGAAGATCTACAAAATCTCGCTAGTGCACTGTCTGAGTTAGATGTCCTGCACAACCTTGCTGAGCGCGCAGATACGCTAAACTATACGCGCCCTGAGCTCACCCAAGATGCACAAATTAATATCCAAGCGGGTCGTCACCCTGTGGTAGAACAAGTCTTGGATGCGCCCTTTATCGCCAACCCAACCCAATTAAACCCAGATCGTCAAATGCTGATCATCACAGGGCCGAACATGGGTGGTAAATCCACTTATATGCGTCAAACCGCTTTGATTGCCCTGCTTGCGCATATTGGTAGCTATGTCCCTGCGCAGCACGCAAGCATTGGTATGCTAGATCGCATCTTTACCCGTATCGGCGCGCAAGATGATCTCGCATCAGGGCGTTCAACCTTTATGGTGGAAATGACAGAAACAGCAAATATCTTGCACAATGCGACCAAGCATAGCCTAGTGCTTATGGATGAAATTGGTCGCGGCACAAGTACTTATGATGGTCTATCGCTGGCGTGGGCAAGTGCTAAATGGCTGGCTGAAAAAATCGGTGCACTGACGTTATTTGCGACTCATTATTTTGAATTAACCGAACTACCGAATCAACTGCCAAAACTTGCCAATGTGCATTTGGATGCGGTAGAACATGGTGACAGTATTGCCTTTATGCATGCGGTGCAAGATGGCGCAGCCAATAAGTCTTATGGGCTTGCTGTGGCAGGACTTGCTGGTGTGCCCAAAGCTGTGATTAATCAAGCAAAGGCAAAATTGGCTGAGCTTGAATCAGGAAAAGCTGAGTTATTAGCCCAATCAACTGAAACACAAGTCGTGGCAAAACAAGCGTCAAAACAAACCTCAGATAAGGCTTTGTATCAAGAGGAGCAATTAAGTCTCTTGCCTGCGGTGAGTGAACTTGAGGAAGTGATGGCGCAGATAGACCCTGATGAGCTGACGCCAAGGCAAGCCTTAGAAGCCTTGTATCGATTAAAGGCTCTGATGTGATAACAAAAAAAGGAAACCCAAAACTTTGAGTTTCCTTTTAAAATAACTTATATATCAAGCTTTAACTGTCATTTTCTACAGAGAACAAAGACTCCATAGTCAAACCTTGCTTCATTAAAATATCACGCAGACGCTTCAAACCTTCCACTTGAATTTGACGCACACGCTCACGAGTGAGGTTAATTTCACGCCCGACTTCTTCTAACGTAGAGGCTTCATAACCTAAAAGGCCAAAGCGACGCGCTAGCACTTCTTTTTGTTTTGGATTTAACTCATCCAGCCATAATAGAAGCGAAGAGTTAATATCATCATTTTGGGTGGAAACTTCAGGATCTGCGCCTTGGTTTGCATCTGGAATAATATCCAATAAAGCTTTTTCACCGTCAGCGCCACCGCCAATTGGCGTATCGACAGAGCTAATGCGCTCATTTAAGCGAAGCATTTTATTGACATCTTCCACTGGTTTATCAAGCTTTTGGGCGATCTCTTCAGCGGTTGGTTCATGATCAAGCTTTTGCGCCAGTTCACGCGCCGTGCGCAAATAAATATTAAGCTCTTTCACCACATGAATCGGAAGACGAATGGTGCGAGTTTGATTCATCAAGGCACGCTCAATGGTTTGACGAATCCACCAGGTTGCATAAGTAGAGAAGCGAAAGCCGCGTTCTGGATCAAACTTTTCAACGGCGCGGATTAAACCTAAGTTGCCTTCCTCAATTAAATCAAGTAAAGCAAGGCCACGGCTATTATAGCGGCGTGAGATTTTAACCACCAAACGTAAGTTACTTTCAATCATACGTTGGCGAGCGGCTAAATCACCTTTTAATGCGCGTCTTGCATAAAGAACTTCTTCTTCTGCGCTTAATAAAGGTGAAAAACCAATCTCACTCAGATACATTTGCGTGGCATCTAGACTTTTTGTGGATGCGTCGAAATCTTCCTTGAGTTCTGCGTTAATCGCGGCATCTGACTCAATATCTAATAGACTTTCATCCAATGTAGACTTGTCTAGATCCATATTTTTAGTAACTGTATTGCTTGTAGCCATAAGCGCCTCCCCTTGGCATTTATGCGAGCAAGACATAACTACTTAATATGTCTTTAGCTTAGGTCTTAGGTAAATAATTTGTCGGATTGACTGGTTTACCTTTATATCGGATCTCAAAGTGAAGCTTTGTACGATCCGCACCTGTATTTCCCATTGCAGCGACTTTTTGCCCAGCGGTCACTGCTTCACCTTCTTTCACATACAACTTTTGGTTGTGAGCATACGCGCTTAAATATTCTTCGTTATGCTTAATAATGACTAAGTTGCCATATCCAGCTAACGCATTTCCCGCGTAAACAACCGTTCCATTAGCAGTAGACACGACATCTTGCCCAGAACTTCCCACAATATCTATGCCTTTATTTCCTTGCTCAGATAAAGAGAAGTTTCTCACCACCGAACCTTTGGTTGGCCACACCCATTTGTCGATCTTTTGATCATAACTTGCCTTGCTGACTGGTTGCGCAGGGACAGGTGTTGGTGAAGATGATGTCGCCGCTACTTCGTTAACATTTTGTTTACTTGTTTGGCTAACATACTCTGAGGATTGACTTTGATCAATACTTGAATTCACAGATTGATCATAGACTTTAGTCTTATCATTAGGATTTGAGCTAGCTACAACTTGCTCTGAAGCCGGTGAATTATTTTGCACATTTTGTGTGCTATTTGTAGAAGAAGATTGATAAGTTGCCGAATTATTTGAAGAAGATGCAGTAGCTTTACCATACGCAGGCGCGCTATAGGCGGTATTCCAAAGTTTTAGTTTTTGACCCGGATGAATGGTATATGGCGGAGCTAAACGATTGTAAGCAATTATTTCATTTACATCTCGATCCGTAATATATGACACAAAGTATAAGGTATCTCCCTTATTTACTTGATAAAAACTACCACGATAGCTACCACGTTGATCGCGCTTAAAACTTGGTTCATAAACACAAGCTGTCATACTGAGGATAAATAAGGAAATAATGGAATAACGAAGAAGCTTTAAATACTGCTGCACTGGGAAACCTTAAATTAACTATCTAACTCACCCGCAACAAGCGGTACAAAACGTACCGTTTCAATAATGTGCGAATGGTATTGACCTTGTTGTTTGACGATTTTATATAAATGTTGCTCTGATTTACCAACAGGTAGGACTAAGCGGCCGCCCTGTGCAAGTTGAGCAAGGAGTGCTTGTGGGACTTCATGTGCTGCAGCCGTGACGATAATCGCATCAAATGGCGCGGCTTCTTGCCAACCTTGCCAACCATCTGCATGGCGCATATTGACATGATGGATCCCCAGTTTAGCAAGATTTAATTTAGCATCATCTTGCAGCGATCGAATACGTTCAACTGAGTAAATATCATTGACCAAATGCGCTAAAATAGCCGTTTGATAGCCAGATCCTGTACCAATTTCAAGCACACGATCTTGTGGCTTTAAATCAAGAAGCTGGGTCATTTTTGCAACCGTATAAGGTTTAGAGATCGTCTGCCCATTACCTATCGGCAAAGCATGATTATCATACGCCTGATGACGCATCACTTCAGGAATGAACAGCTCTCTTGGCACTTTTGCTATCACATCCAATAGTTGTCTATCGTCTATGCCTTGCGTGGTTAAATATGCAACAAGTTGATGTGATTTTAAATAAGCCATAAAACGAAATAAACCTTATTCTACCTTTGATAGCCAAGCTATGACTGTTGCAGCCATTGATCAAGTACTGGCATCGCTTCATGCGCAGTTAAATCCACTAACAGTGGTGTGATTGATACTTGCTTATGCTCAATGGCATAAAAGTCTGTCCCTGCGCCTGCGTCTTGCTCTTTACCAGGAGGCCCGAGCCAGTATATTTGCTGACCACGAGGATCAAGTTGCTTGATCATATCCTCAGCATGGTGGCGCGCGCCAAGACGAGTGATTTTATAATCTTTAATCGCTTCAACTGGAAGATCAGGAATATTCACATTAATCAGACGCTTAACAGGTAATGGCGAAGCCATATGCTGCTTAATAATCTTTAGCGCGACTTGCGCTGCAGCATCAAAGTTTTGTTTGCCAACTAATGAAAAGGCAAAAGCTTGAACCCCAAGAAAGTGCCCTTCCATCGCAGCCGCAACTGTGCCTGAATATAAAACATCATCACCTAAGTTTGCGCCATGGTTCATGCCTGAAACCACTAAATCAGGCAAATCATCTTTCATCAACTCGTTTAATGCAAAGTGAACGCAATCTGTTGGTGTGCCTTGTACTGAATAAACGTTTGGGCGCAATTCATTGACAATTAAAGGCATTTCTAAGGTTAAAGAGTTTGATGCGCCTGAGCGGTTGCGATCTGGGGCAACAATTACAACCTCTGCGATGTCAGCTAAAGCTTTAGCTAAGGTAGTAATTCCTTTTGCATTTACCCCGTCATCATTACTAATTAGAATCTTCATTTCTATCCTTGCTCAGTTTAGTTTTATGCTGCTTTAACCAAGTGTCTAATTTATATTCCGGCTTTTGTGGGTAGATGCGTTCAGGCTCAGTGCACACTGCAATTTCACGTAACAACATAGTTGCAAAACTACCCGCAGGTAGAGAAAAACGCATGCAAACCGAAGATTCATCAAGTTGCTCCCAAGTCAGCTCAGAGACCTCAAGGGACACTGGGCGACGATCGTGCGCCATGCGATTGCCACGAATCAGCTTCATGAGATCTTCTTCAGCATCAAGGCAAGGCTGCTCTAACTCTAGCGCTTTATCTTTGGTTGGCAAGGCATTGTCACCAGCTAGCGCTGCAGTGAGTTTGATTTCTTTATCGTCTAATTTTTGCTGCAAGTCTTGGATATTGCTGGCATCAACAAGAATTTGAGTCGATGTTTCATCAAGTACGATATCCCCTTCAATCAAGGTGTTAAAAACCCCTGCTTGAATACGCTTGGATAGGATATGGTTGAAGATCCATGAACGAGCGGTCGATAAATATAAGCTACGTTTATTTTGGTTACGGGTGCGCACATTATCTCGTCCCCAACGTCTGGCTTCATTGAGGTTATTGCCTTCATTGCCAAAACGTTGTTCACCAAAATAGTTTGGGATCCCGGCTTGCTCGAGTTTCTCAAGACGTGCTAACAAATCACTCATATCAGTGATATCTCTTAGCGTGATTTCAAAACCATTACCAACAAGCATGCCTGGGCGTAATTTCTGATGATGACGCGCAGCCTTTAGTACTCTAACTTTATATTGCGCTTCTAGCTTTGATAAATCAGGTGCTTGCGTACTTGGCAGCTGTACGCTAAACCATTGGGTTGTGACTGCATGGCGATCTTTTAATCCCGCCCATCCAATTGCCTTGGATGGTACACCGCATACTTTTGCCAATTCATTGGCTATAAAACTGGTGTTTTCGCCTGTTTTCTCGATTTGCAGCATTAAATGCTCGCCTGCACCAGAAAACTCAAAGCCAAGATCTTCGACGACACAAAAGTCTTTCGGGTCTTGTTTTAAAGTTGCCTTTGCTTTTGGTGCTTCATGAAGATAAGCAAAGGGCGCTAATATATCGGTCATTTTTATACTCAAAATTACTTAATGTCTTTTGCTAGCAATAGAACCACAGCTTCGCAAGCAATCCCTTCTTTACGCCCGGTAAAGCCTAGCTTTTCAGTCGTCGTTGCTTTCACATTAATTTGGTTAAGTTCAATCGCCAAATCTTGGGCGATAGTTTGACGCATCTTAGTAATAAAAGGCAGCATCTTAGGTGCTTGCGCTATGATGGTCACATCTGCGTTGCCAAGTGTAAAACCTTGGGCTTGAACATCTTGATAAACGGCTTTTAACAATTCACGGCTATCTGCGCCTTTCCATTTATCATCTGTATCTGGGAAATGGGTGCCAATATCACCACTGGCAATCGCGCCTAAAAGTGCGTCACACAGTGCATGCAGCGCAACATCCCCATCAGAGTGGGCAATCAAACCTTGTTCATAAGGAACCGGAACACCACAAATCATCACAGGGCCTTCACCACCAAATTTATGTACATCAAAGCCATGTCCAATTCGCATAATAATATCCTATTTTATATTCTTGAATTTTAAATAAAGTGACGGGTGTTTTAATCTGGCAGTGCGCGATAAACAGCCCCTTAGTTCAAAACTTACCTACTATTCACGATTCACATTGTAGGTAAAACTCGGCTAACGCGAGATCTTCTGGATGGGTAATTTTAATATTACTCGCATTTCCAGCGATAAGCGCCACCTTAAAACCTGACATTTCCATCGCAGAAGCTTCATCTGTAATCGTTTTATACTGATTCATTCCAGATTCAATAGCTTGGATTAATGTCTGGACTGGAAACATTTGTGGCGTCAACGCATGCCAAAGATCGTCTCTTGGAACCGTTTTGAGCACTTGATTTTTATCATTGCTACGCTTCATCGTATCCTTGACTCGTATCGCTAAAATGCCGCCAACTTGTTGCTGCTCACAATGCTCAATTAAACAGTTAATATCTTGCAGTTTGACGCAAGGTCTTGCCGCATCATGCACGAGAACCCAAGGGTTTAAATTGCATTGGTTCATAGCTTGCTCTTGAGCTAAGTAATGTAGGCCAGCAAGTACGGAATCAGCGCGTTCTTTACCACCTTTAACGCGAATCACCCGTGGATCATTTGCGATCGCTAAGGCATCAAAATAGCCATCATCTTCACTTAAAGCGAGAATAATCTTACCAACCCGAGGATGGGCTAACAGCTTATCTAGCGTATGTTCTAAAATGGTTTTAGGGCCAATTTTTAAGTATTGCTTAGGGCAATTCGCTTGCATACGGGCACCAACACCTGCCGCAGGCACAATTACATTAATTAAGTGCGAAATAGACTCTGAAGTTTTATTTGAATTATTCATATGCTTAAAATTTATCAGAAGAAATTACTGGCCATCTAGCGGCTTGGCTTCGTTTTTATCTTCGATCAGACGATAGAAGGTCTCCCCTTCTTTAACTAAACCTAATTCATGACGCGCTCTTTCTTCAATCGCATCTAAGCCTTGCTTAAGATCATCTATCTCAGCTTGCATTTGATCATTACGTTTTTTCAAACTGCTGTTTACTTGGGTTTGAATATCAATATCAGCAGTCACGGTTTGATAGTCTAAATAACCGTTTTTGCCATAATAAAAATCGTACACTAACAGTGCTAATAATAAGATTAACCCGAATCCAAAAAGTCGCATACTTATCTACCTCAAAAATGTCTTTGCTATGATACATGAATGGGAATTAAAAGGCTTATCTTTTGAAGTAAAAAAAATCCCCACAAACCTAGGCTTGCAGGGATAAATTATATTATGAAGCAGTTAATTCAATAAAGAATTAAGCTTGACCTTTAACTTCTTTAAGGCCGTTGAAAGGTGCTTTCGCGCCTAGAGCTTCTTCGATGCGGATAAGTTGGTTGTACTTAGCAACACGGTCAGAGCGGCTCATAGAACCAGTTTTGATTTGACCTGCAGCTGTACCAACTGCTAGATCAGCAATTGTTGCATCTTCAGTTTCGCCAGAGCGGTGTGAGATAACAGCTGTGTAGCCAGCATCTTTCGCCATTTTGATAGCGTTTAGAGTTTCAGTTAGAGAACCGATTTGGTTGAACTTGATAAGGATAGAGTTCGCAACACCTTTCTCGATACCTTCTTTAAGGATCTTAGTGTTTGTTACGAATAGGTCATCACCTACAAGTTGAAGCTTGTCGCCAAGAAGTTCTGTTTGGTGTTTGAAACCATCCCAATCAGACTCGTCTAGACCATCTTCAATCGAAACGATTGGGTATTGGTTAGCAAGGTCTTGTAGGTAGAAGTTGAACTCTTCAGAAGTGAAGATTTTGCCTTCACCTTTCATGTTGTAGTTACCAGCTTCTTTGTCATAGAACTCAGATGCAGCACAGTCCATAGCTAGTGTAACGTCTTTACCTAGCTCGTAACCTGCAAGCTCAACAGCTTCTTTGATTGCTGCTAGTGCAGCAGCGTTTGATTCTAGGTTAGGAGCGAAACCACCTTCATCACCAACTGCAGTGCTTAGGCCTTTAGCTTTAAGAACTTTAGCTAGGTTGTGGAATACTTCAGCACCGATACGTAGTGCTTCTTTGATAGTTTTCGCGCCAACTGGTTGAATCATGAATTCTTGGATATCAACGTTGTTATCAGCGTGCTCACCACCGTTGATGATGTTCATCATAGGTAGAGGCATAGAGAATACACCTGGAGTGCCGTTTAGTTCAGCGATGTGCTCGAACAAAGGCATGCCTTTTGATGCAGCTGCAGCTTTTGCGTTTGCTAGAGAAACAGCAAGGATTGCGTTCGCACCAAATTTGTTTTTGTTTTCAGTGCCGTCTAAATCGATCATGATTTGGTCGATTGCAGCTTGGTCTTTCGCATCTTTACCAACTAGTGCAGTTGCGATTTCGCCGTTTACAGCTTCAACAGCTTTAAGAACACCTTTACCTAGGAAACGTGATTTGTCGCCGTCACGTAATTCAAGTGCTTCACGAGAACCAGTTGATGCACCAGATGGCGCAGCAGCCATACCTACAAAACCACCTTCTAGGTGAACTTCTGCTTCTACAGTTGGGTTACCGCGTGAGTCGATGATTTCGCGACCTAGAACTTTAACGATCTTAGACATTAATGTTTCCTCTCGTTGTATAAATGTCAATTTATATGTCCAGCCAAAAACGTCTTGTGACGAGATTTTAGCTAAACGGAATTTTTTACTTAAGTCTCACACTCGCCTGTGTTCGATTTATTTTAAGCTTTAAATTATATCTAACTTAACCTTTCAATAATAATCAAACTTTGCTTTAGGTCAAACTTAAACGAAAATTATGCAAGACTTGCAAAATATCTAGCTATTAACGCTAAAAATGCAGCAAATATCAATCAAATAATGAAAAATATCTGCAATTTTACTTTTCAGCGTCTAACTTTAATACGATACGCGAGCCTTATGCATGAAACTTAACCATACATAAGACTGCATTCATAATTAATTAGCCTTCAAGCTCATCGCGTTGAAACTGACCCGCAGCTTTCACAAAACCACTGAATAGTGGGTGGCCATCACGTGGCGTAGAGGTGAATTCTGGGTGGAATTGAGCAGCCACAAACCAAGGATGGTTAGGGTTCTCAATCACTTCAACTAGTTTCTTATCTGCTGATAAACCTGAAACCTTAAGGCCAGCTTTTTCAATTTGCGGGCGCAAGTTGTTGTTCACCTCATAACGGTGACGGTGACGCTCATAAATTGTATCGCTGCCGTAAAGTGTATGAGCTTTCGTGCCCTTTTCAAGGTGGCAAAGCTGTGAACCTAGGCGCATTGTGCCGCCAAGATCTGACTTCTCATCACGCTCTTCAACGTTACCTTCTTCATCAACCCATTCAGTGATAAGGCCAACAACTGGGTATTTGGTCTCTTTTGAGAACTCAGAAGAGTGTGCGCCTGGCATGCCTGCAACATTACGTGCATATTCAATTAGTGCCACTTGCATCCCTAAACAGATACCAAGATATGGGACTTTGTTTTCACGTGCATATTGCGCAGCTAAAATCTTACCTTCAACGCCGCGATCACCAAAACCACCAGGAACAAGAATAGCGTCAAGGCCTTCAAGAATATCTGTGCCTTTTGACTCAAGATCTTGCGAATCAACATAACGGATATTCACGCTTAGACGGTTTTTAAGACCCGCATGTTTTAGCGCTTCGTTCACAGATTTATACGCATCTGGCAGTTCGATATATTTACCGACCATACCGATAGTTACTTCACCCGTTGGATTTGCTTCTTCATAAATTACTTGTTCCCACTCAGATAAGTCTGCATCTTTTGCAGAAATATTAAAGCGCTCACAAACTAAATCATCTAAGCCTTGTGACTTGATAAGTTGTGGGATCTTGTAGATAGAATCAACATCTTTCATCGAGATAACTGCTTTTTCTGCAACGTTACAGAAAAGTGCAATTTTCTTACGCTCGTTTGCAGGAATCGTGCGATCGCTACGGCAAACAAGGATATCTGGCTGAATACCAATAGAAAGAAGCTCTTTCACTGAGTGCTGTGTTGGTTTAGTTTTCACTTCACCAGCAGCTGCAAGATAAGGAACTAGAGTTAGGTGCATGAAAAGTGCATTTTGACGACCAACATCAACTGCAAGTTGGCGAATCGCTTCCATAAATGGTAAAGATTCGATATCACCAACCGTACCGCCCACTTCGACGATAGCGATGTCATGGCCTTGCGCGCCTGCAATCACACGATCTTTGATTTCGTTGGTGATATGAGGAATAACCTGAATAGTTGCGCCTAAGTAGTCGCCACGACGTTCTTTACGTAAAACGTCTGCGTAAACACGACCCGCTGTAAAGTTGTTACGCTTACTCATTTTGGTGCGAATGAAACGCTCATAGTGACCTAAGTCAAGATCGGTTTCTGCGCCATCTTCAGTAACGAAAACTTCACCGTGTTGAATTGGGCTCATTGTGCCTGGATCCACGTTAATGTATGGATCAAGTTTCATCATGGTCACTTTAAGACCGCGAGCTTCAAGAATCGCTGCAAGTGATGCTGCTGCAATACCTTTACCTAGTGAGGAAACTACCCCGCCAGTCACAAAAATATAGTTTGTTGTCATGCTTAGCCTGAAATTGGTTTATATGAGGGAAATGGATTACATCTGGACGGGAAGCGAATATACCAGAATCCATTGCCCTCGACAATCTGAATCTAACTGTTAAGTAAAACAATCTTGCTTTATGTTTTGCCTGTCTTTCTAAAAGTATCACTTAACCATTTGTTCTAAATAGACTGTTTCTTTTCTATCGCTTTGACTTGTTCCCAAAAGCGATCAAGTTCTTCAAGAGAGTAATCTGTCAGTTTAGCGCCCACACTTGTTGCACTGGCGAGTTGCTCTACCCCTTGAAAACGACGTGTAAATTTAGCATTGGCGTAGCGCAGTGCTTCTTCTGGGTTGATATCGAGATGACGCGCCAGATTCACAATCGCAAAGAGTAAATCGCCAAACTCTTCAAAAATTTTTGCTTTGTCTTGCTGCGGGGCAAAAATTTCTTCTTCCACTTCGGTGATCTCTTCGCGCACTTTACCGATAACAGGCGTCATTTCATCCCAATCAAAACCATATTTAGCACAGCTTTGTTGCAATTTAGTGGCAACTTCCAGCGCAGGTGCCTGCTGTGACACCTCATCTAAAATACTTTTCATTTTATTCCTATTTCTATCCCTCACTATTTGATGATGAAGCCAAGCAACACGACCAAATACAGCGAGAATAGTTAGTGCATTCGTTTCACAGACATCACATCTTTGATTTGCTCAATTCGCTTAACTAAGCGGCCAAGGGCTTCCACATCCGTCACTTGCAAATGAAAATCCATGACTATCATTTGACGCTTATAGTCAGAGCGGCTGTTCATGCTGCTGACTTTAAATTTTTCATTCGCACATAGCGCTGAAATATCTTTAAGTAACCCTGCACGCTCCATCGCCTCAACACGTAGTCGAATCGTATAACTGCCAACAAAACCTGCGCCCCAAACCGTTTCAATCACACGCTCTGGCACATGGTGCTCAAGCTCGGCAAGTTGCTCACAATCGGCGCGGTGCACAGAAATGCCTCGTCCTTGGGTGATATAACCGCGAATCTCATCGCCTGGAATCGGTTGGCAGCAACGCGCTAGATGGGTCATCAGGTTATCCACCCCTTCCACCACAACCGCATCTTTACGCGGTTTTTGCGTCGCGCTATCGACAGCAGCTTCATTGAATTTCTCAAATGCTTGGCGATCTTCTTCTTCCATCGAAGGTTTATTTACCAAGGCATTGATATGATTCACAACTTGGTTAATTTTGAGATCGCCACTGCCTACCCCAGCATAAAGCTCATCTGCCGAATTCACATTAAAGCGTTTTAATGCATAAGCTTGCGCATCTTTTAGACTAGCGCCAATTTTGCCTAGCTCAGTTTCTAAAATCTCACGTCCTGCTTCAACGTTCTTCTCACGACTTTGCTTTCTAAACCAAGCATTTATTTTTGCGCGCGCGCGGCTTGAGGTCACAAAGCCTAGACTTGGATTTAACCAATCACGTGATGGGTTGGGCTCTTTTTGGGTAATGATTTCAACTTGATCGCCCATAGAGAGTTGATGGGTAAAAGGCACGATTCGGCCGCCAACTTTGGCACCAATGCAGCGATGACCAACTTCTGAATGGATATGATAAGCAAAATCCAGCGGTGTTGCGCCCATAGGTAAGTCGACTACATCCCCGCGCGGGGTAAAGGCATACACGCGATCATCGAAGACTTGGCTACGAAGCTCATCCAGCATTTCGCCAGAATCTGACATTTCTTCTTGCCAATCAATAAGTTTACGCAGCCATGTAATTTTCTCATCATAGCCATTGCGCGTCCCCGTGCCACCTTCTTTATATTTCCAGTGCGCTGCAACTCCAAGCTCAGACTCTTCGTGCATTTGCTTGGTACGGATCTGGATTTCGATGGTTTTGCCTTCTGGGCCAAGCACAACAGTGTGAATAGATTGATAACCATTTGGCTTAGGGTTGGCAACATAATCATCAAACTCACTTGGTAAGTGTTTGTATTTGGTATGCACCATACCTAAAGCGGCGTAACAGTCTTGCAGTTTATCCGCGATAATTCGCACCGCACGCACATCAAATAGCTCATCAAAGGCGAGATTTTTCTTTTGCATCTTGCGCCAGATACTATAGATATGCTTTGGACGCCCGCTGACTTCTGCATTGATATTCGCTTGCTTCATGTCTTTGGCTAAATCACTGACAAAATCATGGATATATTGCTCGCGTACAATACGTCTTTCGGCAAGTTGCTTGGCTATCTTTTTGTAGGTTTCTGAATGTTGGTAGCGAAATGCGTAGTCTTCGATTTCCCATTTAAGCTGACCAATGCCTAAACGGTTGGCAAGAGGTGCATAGATGTTGGCACATTCTTTCGCAGCAGCCAAACGCACTTCATCAGGTTCTTTTTTAACTTCACGTAAATTACAAATACGCTCGGCAAGTTTAATCACCACGCAGCGAAAATCATCCACCATCGCAAGCAGCATGCGGCGTACATTATCCACTTGCTCGGACGCTTCACTGCCATCCATGCTGATATTTAACTGACCAATTGCCGCCATTTCTTCAACGCCATCAATCAGTTTGAGGATTTCTTTACCGTACTCTTCGGTTAACTCGTCGCGATCAATGACCTTGCTTGAAACAAGTGGGAATAATAATGCAGCAACTAAAGTCGCCTTATCCATCGACAAGGTAATCAAGATTTCAATCATCTCACGTCCACGCCACAACAAGATCGTTTTGTCGCCGTGATGTTCTAGACGGGCTTCGCACTCTTGATATACCTTAGTCAAGGCATCCGCTATTTTTTGGCTTTGCTTTAAACTCGTGATCCATTGATTAAGTTCAAACTCTGTGTTCTCGTTTAAATGTGCGCTGCGAACTGCGACCATGAATTCTTCCTAAATTTTTAAACTTTGATATACCTAAAATCACCGACTTTAGGGAATTAAATCACCAGCTTTTTCGGCGGTGCTTTACGTGAAACGGGTTTACGTGGCTTGTTTGTTTTTACAAATAATGCCATAGATTCTAAATGCTTCGTTTGTGGGAACATATCGAGCATTGAAAGTTTCTCAACTTGATAACCAAATTGTGACAATTCTTGACTATCACGCGCAAGCGTTGCTGGATTGCATGAAATATAAACAATTCTTTCAGGCGCCATCTGCGCGATAAACTCAAGCGCACCACTTGCCCCTGCGCGCGCAGGATCGAGAATGATTTTATCAAACTTTTGCATCGCCCATTGAGTATCTTTTTGACTTAGTTCTAAGTTTGCTTGATAAAAATCAATATTTGCAATGCCATTTCGCTCTGCATTTTGCTTTGCGCGCGCCACCATAGCATCAACGCCTTCCACCCCGACGACATGCGCGACTTGTTTTGCAATCGGCAAACTGAAATTCCCTAAGCCGCAGAAAAGATCGAGTACGCGATCGCTTGGATTAAGATCTAAGTACTCAATCGCTTGATTAATCATCTTTTGGTTAATGTCTTGGTTGACTTGAATAAAGTCGGTCGGTAAGAAGGCAATCTCAACCCCAGCTTCTTGATAGATAGAAGGCTCGCCATAAACTTGCTCAAGCTTATCTTTATCAGCTTGCAAGTATAAATTTATTGATTGATTTTTCGCAAACTCGAGCAAAACATCATGATCTTGAGGCGCTAATTTACGCACATGGCGAAGTAAAGCCGTGACCTTAGCGCCATCAAACACAAGCTCTAAATGGCCAAGTGATTGCGGGCTTTCAAAGCTGCTAAGTAGCTGTTTAAAAGGTAAGATTAAAGCTTCAAGCTCTGGCACTAGCACAGGGCAAGTTTCTATCATGCTAATTTGATTGGTATTTGCCTTACGAAAGCCAAACTCAAGGGACTGGGATTTAGCATCCCACAGCAAACTGATGCGCACGCGGCGACGATAACCAAAACTTTGTGATTCAATCACAGAGCTTAAGGATTGCTTGGCGTGCCCGGCCATTTTTTGGAACAGGCTTTTTAGCGTCTCTGATTTGTACTCAACTTGCGCTTGATGCGACATATGCTGCAACTGGCAACCGCCACACTCTTGGTAATGCGGGCAAGTCGCATCAATTCTCTTTGCCGTCGCTTGATCAAGCTCACTTGTTTTTTCAACTGCAATCAATTTGGCGCGTGCATATTTAGCTTTTTGCTCAATCAGTTGCACGCGAACCGTTTCACCGACTAAAGCGCCCTCAATAAACACAGCTAAGTTTTTACTGCCTTGCTTGATATAGGCGATTCCTGCGCCGCGATCATCGAGCGCCTCGATTTTCATTACTTGATGTTTTTGGCTCAATTTAGGGCTAGTTTTCGCCTGATAAAAGCTAGAATTATTTGAAAACTGTGATTTTTTAGCTGTTGTCGATTTTTTTGCAGTTTGGGATTTGCGAGAAACTTTCGCCATGATATAAACCTGTAAAGCAAGTGAGTACTCATCAACCTTAGCCTAGCAAAACTTCTCAGGCTACACGGTTATTTTGAGTATAATTAATGTATAATAGCAAGTTAGGCACAAGCTGACTAATTCAATTTCGACCCATGGCAAGACTCAAACCCATGGCTTTATCAAAACTCTTAGCTTCATAAAATAGGTTGCAGACTTCTCCATGACGAATCGCTATAGCTTACGCGCACGCGTGATCACTCTGACCTTAGCTCCGACGATTATTATCGGCTTATTATTAAGTGCCTTTTTTACATTCAATCGTTATCATGATTTAGAAAAACAGCTCATCACATCGGGTACCAATATTGTCGAGCCACTGGCGATTGCGAGTGAGTTTGGCATGACAGAGCAAAACCGCGAAGCGGTGCGCCGTTTAATCAGTTATGCACATCGCAAGCATTCAGATATAGTGCGCAGCATTGCTGTGTTTGATTCTAACCATCATCTCTTTGTGACCTCAAACTTCCACCCCAACTTTGAAGCCTTAAAATTTGATGCTACTCAGCCGATTCCGCTACTAAGTAGTATTGATAATCAAAATGATGTCTTGATCTTACGCGCGCCTATTTTAGCTGAAGGCCAATTTTTAGATAGCTCGGGGAATCAAGTAAAATCAGACCAAGCCCTAGGTTATGTGGCAATGGAGCTTGATCGCTCCTCGCTACGCTTGCAGCAATACCATGAAATCCTCTCTGCCCTTGCTGTGTTATTTCTCGGCGTTTTGCTTGCTGGTATCTTTGCCTATCGCTTGATGCAAGACATTACCTATCCAATCACCAACATGGTGCGTGTGGTGGATAAAATCCGCCGCGGCTATTTAGATGTGCGAATTGAAGGCAAGCTTTATGGTGAACTCGATACCTTAAAAACGGGTATCAACTCGATGGCAGTGTCGTTGTCGGATTATCATGTTGAGATGCAAAATAGTATCGATCAGGCAACATCGGATCTGCGTGAAACCTTAGAGCAGCTTGAGATCCAAAACGTTGAGCTAGATATTGCGAAAAAACGCGCCCAAGAAGCGGCACGTGTCAAATCTGAATTCTTAGCCAATATGTCCCATGAATTACGAACGCCGTTAAATGGTGTGCTTGGCTTTACCCGCCAAATGCTCAAAACGAGCCTGAATTCAAATCAAATAGATTACTTGCAAACCATTGAAAAATCAGCGCAAAATTTATTATCTATTATTAATGATATTTTAGACTTCTCCAAACTTGAAGCCGGTAAGCTCACCCTTGAGCAAATTCCATTCGATCTTCAAGATACGCTTGATGATGTGCTGAGTTTGCAGGCACCAAGTGCCCATGAAAAAGGCTTAGAGCTTAGCTTATTGTTTGAGCAAAAAGTCCCGACACAATTAATTGGTGATCCGCTACGCCTTGGGCAAGTGATCACTAACCTTGTCGGCAATGCGATTAAGTTTACTGAACAAGGCTCAATTTCAATTTTTGTTGCCTTAATCGAGCGCGAAAAAAACCGCTTCACTCTTGAGTTTAAAATATCAGATACCGGAATAGGGATCTCGGAAAAACAACAAGCGCAACTATTCCAAGCCTTTAGCCAAGCGGATGCAAGTATTTCACGTCGTTATGGCGGAACAGGCCTTGGGCTTGTGATCACTCAGAAACTTGTCAGCCAAATGGGTGGCGAAATCTATGTTGAAAGCCAAGTTGGTCAAGGATCAAGTTTTTACTTTAATCTGACCCTTGAGCAAAATGAGCTTCAAGAGTCGAAACAAACTGAACTGCCAAGCTTTGCTCACCGCCGTTTGCTACTCGTTGATCCTCGAGAAGAGTCGGCGCAACACTTATTCCAACAGCTGACTGACTTAAAAGTACAGATCACCCATCTTGCTCACCCTGATGATGTTACAAACTTTGCAGACTATGACTTGTGCTTGATTAACCTGCCAACAGATCAAGAAGTTAACCTCAAACAGCTGACCCCGATGTTAGACCAAGCTATTGATGCTCATACAAAAGTCATGGTCGGTCTGCCAAGTACAGAGCTTGCCCTGTCAGAAAGCTTAACCTATCAATACCCTATTGAGTGTATCGCTAAGCCGATTGCAAGACGCAAACTGATTCAGTTTTTAAGTGACGAAGAAGAGTTAATCCAAGTCATTGAGCCATCTAAGCAGGTAAAGCTGAATATGCATGTACTAGCGGTTGATGATAACTTTGCCAACTTAAAACTGTTAAAAGCCTTGCTTGAAGATCAGGTTATAGGGGTCACCTTAGCCCAAAGTGGTCAAGAAGCATTAGAGCAAGCTAAGTTACATCACTTTGATGTGATCTTAATGGATATTCAAATGCCAGAAATGGATGGTGTCACCGCCTCCAAATACATACGTCAAACCAATTTAAATCAATTCACCCCTTGTATTGCCGTTACGGCGCATGCAATTGAAGGTGAAAAAGAGCGTTTAATCGGCCTTGGAATGGATGATTATATTTCTAAACCATTGGATGAAAAGCGTTTATATCAATGCCTGATTTACTGGCATAAAGGTGCAGATTTATCTGAAGTTCCAGAAGCTATAACGGATATAAACGAGGCTCTTCTTTCAGAGCAAGTGCTAGGGTTAGAGCATCAAGAAGGTAAGAATCAAAGCATAGATTGGCAAAAAGCATTAATTCAAGCCGCGGGTAAAGAAGATCTAGCCGTCGAAATGCTCGAAATGTTAGTCGCCTTTATTCCAGAAGTGGATCAACTCATCGATGATGCGATTGCTGATCCTGATGAGCACAAGGATGCGCTAAGCGCAATTATCCATAAACTGCATGGCAGTTGCGCCTACTCTGGCGTGCCGAAAATGCAAAGCTTATGCGCGACGATTGAAAGTAATTTGCGTATGGGGAAAGAAGTGTTTGATATTGAGCCTGAGCTCTTTGAGCTGCAAGATGAAATGGAGAAAGTCATCAAAGCAGCTCATGAGTATTTGGATTAATCACTCAGGCGTCTTAACATCAAACGTCCTAAAAACTAACTATAAGCCCTTTTTATATTGCGCCATGGTCGTTGGATGAAGTGCTTGTTTTAGCGCAGTAAAGCTTTCTTCCTGAGCAGCTGGCACTTTCTCCACTTGTCCCGCGATAGCGCTTGCAAAAAGCTCAATGAGCTCAGGTTTCTCTAGTGCAACTTGCGTTTGGGTTTGAATATCACGTAAATCAATGAAGATATCTGTAAATAAATCAGGAATATCATTTAAGACTTCTAAGTTCAAAAAGTTATGATCACTAAACATATGGTTGTGCTCACCTTTTTGCTTGTCTATTACATAATGCGCGGTATTTAAGTTAATAATCGAGGCTTGTTTTTTGCAGTTTTTCAAGCACTTCTCATCAAAAGCTTTGATCTTACAACCGACAGTTTGATGGAACAAACACTGACGGCTAGTCAGCAAAGTAATCGGATGATAAATGCTATGAAAGACTTTAAACTCAGGGCCATTTTTTGTCTTGGGTCTAACGATATGACGCATTTGCTTTTTGTTAATTTCATTTGAAATAAAAGCGCCCGTTGCGTCAAACTCTTCTTCAATACAAGCCAATGCATAGGAGTTGGTTAAGTTAAGCTGTGGCCCTGCAATCCAGCCAAGTCCAAGTTTTGCCGCTTCAAACGCTATCCCAGTATTGTTGGTGATAAGATTTGTTGGCTGCACTTGGCGTAAAAACTCAACCGCAGCATCAAAATCCTCATCGATTAAGATCGCAGGAAAATAAGGCGTAAGGCTTGGATTTTTTTCAAATAAGCTGAGCAGTTTGTTCAAGTTTACTTTCATTGCACTTGGCAGATGAAAATACAATTGCGCGCCTTTATCTACGCAAACTGGAATATCTTTCTCATTTGAAAGCAAAACGTTCAGCTTTGGCGCATTGGTTAACGGCGCATGACGGCTAAGTTTTAATGGCTCCACTGGCGCAATCAATGGCTTGCCACCATTTAAAGCAACAATCGCCTTGTCACGCAGTTGAGTCAATTCTTTAAATGGCAAGATCAAACCTTTTGCCAACCCACTCACATCAACCGAAGTTAGCACCTGCTTGTCATTGGTTAGCGGCTTAAATTTATCTTCTAAATCAGCTTGGCTAAGTTCATATTGCGAACTCGCATTCAAATAAGTCTCAGATTTCAGTGTATGGGTAGCCTTTTGGGTGATAATTTTCACGCATAAAGGTTCACCTTGCTGACCTGACACTTGTAGCGCAATCTTTAATTTGTCGATATTTAACTTGGCACTGCGCGCTTCTAAGGTTTGGATCACTTGAGTGTTTTCATCATAGAGTTTGCGCTTGAGACCTTGCACACTATCCTCTGTTTTACACTCATAAACTTGAGTAAAGTGCTTCACCGAGTTTGCTCTCGGATTATCAATAAACATGCTGTTATTGATTGTCCCTTTTAAGTAGCCATTTGAAAAATCACGGTTAAAGACTTTATATAGAGCTTCTTTATCTGTGCTGACTTCGCCGCTTTGACAATAGTTATCTATTTGGTGGCGCCATTGGTCCACTACAGTAAATACATAATGCGGCTTTTTAATTCGCCCTTCGACTTTGAGTGAATATACCCCAGCATCCGCTAAAAGCGCCATATCATCAAAGGCTGAGTTATCTTTCATATTAAGCGGAAAATTTTTCCCCGCTTTGGTTGGCTGATATTGATCACGGCACGGCTGACTACAACGACCACGGTTGCCCGAGTTACCATTTTTAGCCGAGCTGATATAACACAAACCCGAAAAGCCAATGCAATATGAGCCATGCACGAAAACTTCCATCAAGACATTACGCTCATGCCCATAATCAGCCAAACGTTTGATCTCATGGATATTGAGCTCACGGGATAAATTTACACGACTGGCGCGAAGCTGAGCTAAGAAATCTATCTGACCTGGGTTGTGAGTATTCAGCTGAGTTGATGCATGCACATCTAAACTTGGGAAATGCTGTTTAATAATATGAAATAAGCCGAGATCTTGTAAGATCACGCCATCAATATCTATATTGACTAACTTATTGAGCAAGCGCACCACTTCTGGCACTTCATTTTCAAGAATGATGATATTTAAAGTAATGAAAATCTTACAATCATACTCATGGGCTAGGCGAACCAAACCATGAAGGTTTTCAAGTGAAATGTTTACGGCGCGATTACGGGCATTGAATTTATCCAAGCCACAATAAATAGCATCGGCTCCGGCAAGGATGGCGGCCTTAATTGAATCTATATCACCACCGGGTGCCAAAAGCTCAAACTGCTTAGTCATATTATTTTCCAAATTTATTTAGTTTTCAAAAATCACGGTTGCCATGGCGTAGTCCACCTCATCTGAAATCGACAGATGAATAGACGTCACCCCTAAAGCTGTGGCAATTTCTAGTGCTTTAGCGTTTAAATGTAAAATAGGTTTTCCATTTTGGTCATGAGTGATTTCAAAATTTTGAAAACTCACCCCTTTGGCTATCCCTGTGCCAAGGGCTTTTGAAGCGGCTTCTTTGGTCGCCCAACGTTTGGCGAGAAATGCGGTTGCGGCTTGAGTAGATGTTTCTTGTCTAGCTTGATATTGAGAAAATTCAAGCTCAGTTAAAATACGTTGCGCAAATTTTTCACCTAATTTATCTAGGCTTTGAGCAAGGCGACGAATATCGCATATATCTGTTCCAAGTCCAAGTATAGGCATTATTTTATCCTAGTTTTGGGTTTAATTTTTCGAACGCTTGTGGTGAATAACTCTTTTAGCTAAGAATAGCTTTAAATAGAACCTATGCTAAAACTCCATCCCCGTATTGCTTTGGGGAAAGGAGTTTTGCTCAACTAACTGCTCGCTATAAAAAATCAGCTATTTTGACGAGCATTTTGCATCTCAACGCGCATATCTCGAACCGCTTTTTCAAGCCCATCAAACACAGCGCGGCCAATAATTGAGTGACCGATATTTAGCTCATAAATCTCAGGTAAGGCTGCAATTGGTCCAACATTATGATACGTCAGACCGTGCCCAGCATTAACTGTGATCCCTTGACTTGCCGCATAGGTTGCAGCGCGAGCAATTTTATCTAATTCAGTTTCGATCTCTTGATCTGTTTTTGCTTCAGCGTAATGACCAGTGTGCAACTCAATAAAAGGTGCGCCACAATATTTTGCCGCATCAATTTGCTCTTTTGATGGATCGATAAATAAAGAAACTTTGATCCCTGCGCGTGATAGCGCTTCGGTTGCAGCTTTGATTTTGTCTAGTTGACCTGCAACATCAAGGCCACCTTCTGTCGTTAGCTCTTCACGTTTTTCAGGTACAAGGCAGACATATTCAGGCAAGGTTTCCAGTGCAATTTGCACCATTTCATCAGTCACCGCCATCTCAAGGTTCATGCGCGTTTGCAATGTTTGACGCAAGATTTTCACATCTCTATCTAAAATATGACGGCGATCTTCACGTAGGTGAATCGTGATCCCATCTGCACCAGCACGCTCTGCGATCTCAGCAGCATGCACTGGATCAGGATAACTTGTGCCGCGGGCATTTCTTAGGGTTGCGATATGATCGATATTCACGCCTAAATAGATAGGTTTCATTGCTGTAAACTCCTTGTTCTGGGAATAAATAGTTCCCTACTTTTTAATGGTTGTCCGCCAATATACGGCTTTAGGGCAATCCGAGTAAAGCGTTTTGCCGCTTGTAACTCTTCTTTGGTTGAAAAACGTCTTTCACTGATTGCTATGAGCTCATTGCCTTTAAATGTCAGTTGATCGATTCTTACGCTGGCAATAAAACCTTTTTGCTCGCGATAGCGATAGGTCATTTTAGGATCTATCCCTTCACCTGTGCCCGCACAATGTAAAAAATCGACGCCATAGCCTAAAGCTTGTAATAGTCCAAGCTCAAAACGGCGCAGTGCAGGCTCAGGGTTTGACGCCTGCGCAAGCTCAGTTAAAACGGTGAGATAATCATGGAATAATTCAGGGTATGGGGAATTAGGTTGGATCACACGTCCAATTAACTCATTGACATACATAGCAGAATAAAGATTTACGCCATATAGAGGAATGCCTAAACTTAGCGCCTCAGCTTGACGTAACGTAGCAAGGCCACTTTTACCACTCCAAGTCAGAGACAAGGGCGTAAAGGCCTGCAAGATGCCTTTCAGCGCTGAACGCGGGCGTCTTGCACCTTTAGCAAGTAAGCTGATACGGCCGTGATCTTCGGTGAAAACATCCAGTAGTAAACTGCTTTCGGTATAATCACGGCGATGTAAAATGAAGCTACGCTGCACTTGAAGTTTAGACTGGGCGTTTGACATGAAATCTTATTTGAATATGAAAGAAGTTTGATTATATACCCAAGTCAGCTTAAGCGGTAGCATAGACGAAATAAAGCGCCTTACTCTTGCCGATTTTGACACAAAGGAACTTGGTAAGAGCGAGTTAAAGTTGGCACTTTAGTCTCTTTTAGCTCAGGGCTATGTGTACCATTTGTTTGCAGTTGTCTGGTATAAGTAAGTTGATATTTTCGATCGCAAACATCGTAAGCAGAGAGTTGATGACGGTTAAAAATAGCATCATCTGTCTGCATGCGCATCACCTCGCTAGTTTTAAGCTCAGCTCGAATTTTATCCCAAGAATCCGTTTTTGAAATCGCATGACTGGCAACACTCATCCCAAGCATGCTGGCAACAACTAAGTATTTAAACATCATTCGCTGACCTCCCTGGTTAAGCTTACAAATCAAGCATAAAGGAAAAAGCAAGTGAGGTATTTTTCTCTGATAAAAACTGTTAATCTTGGCCAAATCAAGTTAAGAAATTGAGAAATCTTACACATAAAAAAAGAGGCACAAGGCCCCTTTCATTTAAATATGTCTATTGGCTTATATTATAAATCGTCAATATAACCAAGTGAGCGCAATGCGCGTTCATCATCAGCCCAACCGGATTTAACTTTAACCCAAAGTTCAAGATAAACTTTGCGGCCAAATAAATCTTCCATATCCAGACGTGCTTCACGACCAATTGTTTTGATCTTCTCTCCGCCTTTACCAATCACCATTTTCTTCTGACCGGTACGCTCAACTAAGATCAAACCATTGATACGAAAACCATCAGTATCAGGATTGTAATCAAAACGCTCGATTTCAACGGTTACTGAATAAGGCAGTTCTTCACCTGTAAAACGCATTAGTTTTTCACGGATGATTTCAGATGCCATAAAGCGTTGCGATCTATCTGTTACATACTCCTCAGGGAAGTGATGCACAGCTTGTGGCAAGTGCGCACGAACATGCTTTTCAATTGCATCCGTATTGCGACCATGCTTAGCTGAAATTGGGATAATATCTACAAAATCCATTTTTTCAGACATATCAAGCATATGCAGCATGACATCATTTTTATCTTTTACATTATCAACTTTATTGACGAGTAAAACAGTTGGGAAGTTAGCTGTTTTTAGCTTATTCAGCACCATTTCATCATCAGCTGTCCAATGGGTACCATCGACAACGAAAAGTACTAAGTTCACATCGGAAAGTGAGCTATTTGCCGCGCGGTTCATCAAACGGTTAATCGCACGTTTTTCTTCGATGTGAAGCCCTGGGGTATCCACAAAGATGGCTTGATATGGGCCTTTGGTATCCACACCCATAATACGGTGGCGTGTGGTTTGAGGCTTACGTGATGTAATCGAAATCTTTTGGCCAAGAAGCTTATTCAAAAGTGTTGATTTGCCCACGTTTGGACGACCAACAATCGCGACAAAACCGCAGTGTTGCTCGCTTTCATCATAAACAATGGCTTCTTGCTCTGACTCACCTGCAAAATATGCGTCTAAGTCAATTTCAGGAGCTTGACTTAAATCTTCTAGCTCTTGCTCATTTGCAAGATCGATTGATTTTGCTTTTTCATCATCATGCTTTGGCATTATTCTGCACCTTCGCCGTTATTTTTCACTTTAGTATTGCTGAGCATATCCAGTGCAATTTCAGCCGCTGCTTGCTCTGCTTTACGACGGCTCGTCCCTTTGCCTACAACCAGTTTATCCGTGCCTTTGATTTCACAATTGACGGTAAACTCTTGGTTGTGCGCTTCACCTTTAATGCGTGCAACAGTGTACACAGGTAAAGGCTGACGTTTGCCTTGTAAGTGCTCTTGAAGACGGGTTTTCGGATCTTTTTGCGACACGCCCGGCTTAATCGAATCTAATCTTTCTTGATACCAAGCTAAGATAATGTTGCGAACATTTTCAGTTTCGCTATCAAGGTAGATGGCACCAATAATGGCTTCGACTGCATCCGCTAAGATAGAATCTCGGCGAAAACCACCACTTTTTAACTCACCTGGACCTAATTTTAAGTAATCTCCAAGTTCAAACTCTCGGCCAATTTCAGCCAGCGTATGCCCACGTACTAAAGTTGCACGCATACGGCTCATGTCCCCTTCGTTAACCTTAGGGAATCTATGATAGAGTTCATCTGCAATGACAAAACTTAAAATTGAATCGCCCAAAAATTCAAGACGTTCATTGTGCTTACTGCTGGCACTACGGTGTGTCAGTGCCAGCTCTAGGTGTTCGCTATTAGTAAAAGTATAGCCAATTTTTGTTTCAAGACGTTTTATCTGAGAATTCATATGCTCTCAATTATGTTAAGCCACCGATACGGCTAAAGCGTATACCAGTGGGGATCCATGAAGGTAAAATGCTCGAATCATCACGATCAAACTCAAAGCTGATCCAGATAGCAACGGCTTTACCGACTAAGTATTTTTCAGGAACAAAACCCCAATAACGGCTATCTGCGCTATTATCACGGTTGTCGCCCATCATAAAGTAATGCTCTTCAGGAACCACCCATTCATTTTGACCTGGACGTGGTTGGTATTGGGTCACCGCATCATAACGTGTTGGTGACTTTAGAATTTTGTGTTTAACGCTGCCAAGCTGCTCTGAAAATTCCTGCTGATTAACATTATCTTGCAAGAACTCACTTTCTTTTTGATCCATCTGCGCGACCACTTCAAACTCAGTGCTGCCCGCTTTTTTAATCGCAATTTGCTTGGTTTCAGGGTTATAACGTACCGTGTCCCCAGGAAGACCGACTGTACGCTTGATGTAATCAATACTTGGGTTCACTGGGTATTTAAATACCACAATGTCACCACGCTCAGGCTTACCCGTTTCAATCAAAGTGCTTTGAAAAACAGGGTCTTTAATTCCATATGCATATTTTTCAACTGCAATAAAATCACCGACGAGCA
Source organism: Vibrio sp. KMM 9700 (assembly GCF_058545285.1). Taxonomy (NCBI): domain Bacteria; kingdom Pseudomonadati; phylum Pseudomonadota; class Gammaproteobacteria; order Vibrionales; family Vibrionaceae; genus Vibrio; species Vibrio sp. KMM 9700. Next base: position 835,008 of record NZ_CM178589.1, read on the forward strand.
GAGTTGGCATCATAGAACCTGATGGGATCTGGAAAGGTTCAAAAATAAAGCTGCGTAAGACTAAAACAATCGCAATTACAGGGAAAATCGAAGCCGTATTTTCAACCCAAGCAGGTTGCGCTAGGATTTTCTGTTTGGTTTCTTCATCTAAAGCTGATTGGGTATGCGTCTGTGCAACTTCTAGTTTTTGCTGACGCTTTTTACGCCATGAAAAACGATCACAGCACCAGATCACACCTGTAATCAAGGTGATAACAACCAAGAACAACGAAAATAGGTTTGCCATTATTTTCCCTAATAATTTAAATTAGTTAATTAACTCTCAGGCAAAGGCTTGACCGAGAGTTATTTATTAGTCTTTACCAACGTGTAAGATTGCAAGGAAAGCTTCTTGTGGCAATTCAACATTACCAATTTGCTTCATGCGTTTCTTACCTTCTTTTTGTTTCTTCAATAGCTTTTTCTTACGGCTGACATCACCGCCATAACATTTTGCGATGACGTTCTTACGTAACTGCTTCACGGTTGAACGTGCAATGATATGGTTACCGATAGCCGCTTGAATTGCGATATCAAACATTTGGCGAGGGATGAATTCTTTCATCTTCTCAACCAATTGACGACCACGGGTTTGCGCTTGATCTTTATGCGTGATAATCGCTAGTGCATCAACTGTATCACCGTTAAGCAGAACGTCCACACGCACCATATTGGAGTGCTCATAACGGTGGAAGTTATAATCAAGTGATGCATAACCGCGTGAAGTTGATTTTAAGCGATCGAAGAAATCAAGAACCACTTCTGCCATTGGCAAGTCATATGTTAATGCAACTTGGTTGCCGTGATAAACCATATCAACCTGAATACCACGTTTTTCAACGCATAATGTGATCACATTACCGAGGTAATCCGATGGCACTAAGATATTACAGCGCGCGATTGGCTCACGAATTTCTTCAATGTCATTAATAGCTGGCAGTTTGGCTGGGCTATCAACATAAAGAACACTTTTATCAGTTTTTTCAACTTCATACACTACGGTTGGCGCTGTCGTGATCAAATCAAGATCATATTCACGCTCAAGACGCTCTTGAATAATTTCCATATGCAGCATGCCAAGGAAACCACAACGGAAACCAAAGCCAAGTGCTGCTGAGCTTTCTGGCTCATAGAAAAGTGATGCATCGTTAAGACTTAATTTACCTAACGCGTCACGGAAGTTTTCATAATCATCCGATGAAACAGGGAACAGACCAGCATAGACCTGAGGTTTTACTTTTTGAAAACCTGGGAGTGCTTTGTCACTGCCGCCTTTAGCATGGGTTAAGGTATCCCCAACTGGCGCGCCAAGGATGTCTTTAATCCCACAAACTACCCAGCCTACTTCACCAGTGCTTAAACCGTCAGTATCAACTTGCTTAGGTGTAAAGATACCAATGCGATCCACACCCCACACTTGGCCTGTGCTCATCACTTTGATTTTGTCGTTTTTCTTTAGTTTGCCGTTTTTAATACGCACTAAAGAAACTACGCCTAAATAGTTATCAAACCATGAGTCGATGATTAGAGCTTGCAGTGGTGCATCCGGATCGCCTTCTGGTGCAGGAATCGCTGTGACGATATTTTCTAATACGTCATCCACGCCAACACCTGTTTTTGCCGAGCAGCGAGTCGCTTCCATCGCATCAATACCAACGATTTCTTCAATTTCTTCTGCCACGCGCTCAGGATCGGCTGCTGGTAAGTCGATTTTATTTAGGATTGGCACAACTTCCAAATCCATCTCAATCGCTGTGTAACAGTTTGCAAGAGTTTGCGCTTCTACACCTTGGCCAGCATCAACAACTAATAAAGCACCTTCACAAGCCGCAAGTGAGCGTGACACTTCATAAGAAAAGTCAACGTGTCCAGGGGTGTCGATAAAGTTAAGTTGGTAAGTTTCACCATCATTTGCTTTATAGTTCAAGGTGACGCTTTGCGCTTTGATTGTGATCCCACGCTCACGCTCAAGATCCATTGAATCAAGAACTTGGACGTCCATTTCACGCTCAGAAAGGCCACCACAAACTTGGATAAGACGATCAGATAAGGTTGATTTACCATGGTCGATGTGGGCAATAATCGAAAAATTACGAATGTGCTTCATAGGTTAGTAGGGAACTCTTAAAAAATATTAGGATGCGCAAGCTCTAAAACTAGCTTGCAAATAATGCAGGGATTCTACCGAATTTCACGCCGTGCTGCTAGAGCTATTTATATACTCTTGAAATTTGAGACCGATGTGCCAAGGTGACGAAGTAGAACGACCTTGTATTGACTAGAAAAATATGGATGTCTTGCCGCTTTTTTAGCAAAAATAAACCCGAACAGTCCGCCTGCAATAAAGCTAAGAATTTGCAAGCCTTCACTTAGCTCAAACATGACAGCAAATGCAGTGGCAATAATCATACACAAGAGCGGGAATAAATATACAAGTAAGGCCGACTCAAGCAGGCTTTTTTCACTCAGGCCAATTTCAACTTGATCGCCAACTTTAATATCTTTATCGCTAAAGACTTGCCAACTATGAGATTTTTTGACTAAAGCTTTACTTACCAAGCCTGAGCCACAAGAATCTTGCGACGAGCAGCTTTTACATGTGGTTTGCTGATCACAGCTTAAATATACCAGCTGACCATCTTTTTTAGCTTTTAGGTCAACAACTTGTGCTAGTGCTGTGATCATAATAGTGTCCTTTTGGGTTCAATTCATCATACCTCAGACTAAATATAGCCTAGATGATAAGTATACATCTAGGCTTAGCTTGATGTAAATTGAACCGATTCGGCAATACGTTTCGCTGTGGCTGGAGGAAGATCACCAATCACAGAAATCTCTTTATCGCCTTTTGTGAAGGTGTGCAAGGTGCGACGCCCTTGGCGATAAATTTTTGCATGGTTATCTTTTGTATCGACATCCGAAACATAGATTGAAAAATAGAATAACCCATCTGTGAAAATTTGGCTTTCGACCATTCTTTGAGTCAAAGAAATACGATAGCTATTCATTTCACTGCCTTGGAAACCATCCGGCAACCAAGTCACTTTCCAATCAGATTTTTCTGGTGTTTTCTCAGGAAAACTTAAGACTTTTGGTAACTTGGCTTGGTTTAAGCGCTCGAGCAAAGTCCCAATTTGATCATTAATTGAAAATGAAATCGTTCTGTATTGCTCAATTGTCTCCCCATTGCGATCTTTTAGGTCCGCGCGAATAGGTAGTTTGCTACGCTCATCCACCCAAACAAGATATGAATAACGTTGACCGTCTTTAGGCACAATACGAACCACTTGGCACACTGCACCCGCTTCGCGTGAACGGCCAATAAGTAAAAAGTCATACTGAGATTCAAGTTGGGAGATATCAATATTAATAAAAGGTAAGACAGGCGCGACCATACGATCACTGTTGACAGTGAAAGGATCGGTATTAGGCTCGATATAACTGATTTCGTTATTACGACGGATCACTTCACGTAAAGGACCGCTAAGGTAAGCAAGGTGAGCAATTTGTTGTTGATTCACATTAGCATGGCGATAAACGAGCGGTTCGATATTGTTCTTTTCGACCAAAATGTAAGAAAGCTCATAGTTTAAGCTTCTACTCGCTTGGCTCATCTCGCGCAATAAAGCCTCTGCTGAGATGTCATCAGAAGAGGCTGCTTGAGTGATTGCGCTGAAAAGCAACAAAGTACTTATCAGAATTTTTTTCATCTTATTTTATAGATTCTTGAATGTGATTTTCATTATCAAGATTGCTTTGACTATGATTTAAACGCAATTGCATTTGATAGTCTTGCATCAAGGCATTAATTTGACGACTTTCATCAAGCTGTTTTGCTTCTTCAGACTGAGCACGCACAGATTCACGCGTTAAACTAACAGGCTCTGCTGCACCTGAAAAAGGGATCGTCTGAAGAACCGGTACTGCATCAGCATCAGCATCTGCTCCATCTTGACCTGAATACTGTTGAACGCCAAAAATAACCATCAAGGAAACACATGCCGCCACCCCGACTTGTGACAATTGCGTCAACCAAGCAGGTAAATGTTTGCGTGCTTTTTGAGGTGTTGGTTGCGACTCTTTCAAGTCTTGAACATTATCAGGCACAATTGAGTCATCTAACTTGCTATAGCTAGGCTCAGCTTCAAGTGCTGCAGCAACATTCAAACTGATATCCCAATTTGACTCAGCTGGCGCCTCACCCTTGAGAGTATCAGAAATCAAATGGAAATTTTTCCAGGATTGAAAGCTTTCTGAATCTTGCTCAATTGCTTTAATCAAAGATAGATCAATAGCTTCGCCGTCCATTAGTGCTGAAAGCTGTTCTTTATTTGACATTTTATTCACCTTGTCACTTCCCAAAATGTTCACGCCTATTTCATTTAGTTACTCATCTTAGATAAGCTATATGAAGCAAGCTACCTTTGGATAAGTGGTTGAATTTTACGCTCCACTGCCTCACGCGCACGAAAGATTCGCGATCGCACAGTGCCGACTGGACAATCCATTACGACTGCGATTTCTTCATAGCTTAATCCATCAAGCTCGCGTAATGTCATGGCCGTTTTTAAATCATCAGGCAAGGCTTCAATTGCATGAAACACAACCTGCTTTAATTCTTCTGACAACGTTAAGTTCTCAGGGTTCGATATTTCTTTTAATCCATTGTTATTTTCATAGAATTCAGCTTCTTCGGCGTCCACATCGCTCGATGGCGGTCTGCGTGACTGCGATACAATATGGTTTTTTGCCGTATTCACCGCGATCCGATAAAGCCAAGTATAAAAGGCGCTCTCCCCTCTAAAGTTGGGCAGCGCACGATATGCCTTAATAAAAGCTTCTTGAGCGACATCAGGCACGTCGCCCGAATTTTTAATATAACGAGAAATTAAGTTACAAACTTTGTTTTGATACTTAACGACCAAAAGGTTGAATGCTTGTTTATCTCCGTTTTGAACTCGCTCAATTAAGACTTGATCTGTCAACTGGTCGCTCATTTCGAGCACCTACTCCTATTGTTATTATTTGTAGTGTGGAAATTTATCTTGGTGACCTTTTGACTTGAACACTCAAATCACGTCTTGGCTCCTATCTCTTATGAAAATAGGACTCATGTGAAATCAAAAGGTTCAAATTATTTTGTTCCAATAATAAATAATATGCTTATAGCACTTTCCATCTTCTTCGTCTGGGTATAATCTTTGCATATTCTCTTTCATAATGCGAACTTATCCCTAAGTGACTTTTTAAAATTTCTATCAATATAGAAAAAATAACGCTAGATTTAAATCAAGATCTAACTTGAATTGAAGTCATTTTGGCATAGACACAGGCGCAAATGTACCTGTCGCATCTTAATTTGGACAAGCTATGAATACTCAAGAAGAACATCAATGTGACATTTTGGTTATTGGCAGTGGTGCGGCTGGTTTATCCCTTGCACTGCGTCTGGCAAATCATGCAAAAGTATTGGTCTTAAGTAAAGGCCCACTGAGTGAAGGTTCGACTTATTATGCACAAGGCGGGATTGCTGCTGTGTTTGATAAAGAAGATACCGTCGATTCGCATGTAGAAGACACCTTAATAGCTGGCGCTGGGATCTGTGAAAAGCCAACCGTCGAATTTATAGCTAAAAACGCCAAAGATTGCGTCCAATGGCTGATTGATGGCGGCGTGCCTTTTGATTTAGATGAAGCAGATAAAAGTAAAAATCCAAAGCATCACTTAACCCGTGAAGGCGGCCACAGCCATCGCCGCATTCTACATGCAGCCGATGCAACGGGCATGGCGATGCAAAACTCCTTACAAGACAACGCCATTGCTCACCCAAACATTCAAATTCTCGAGCGCTATAATGCGATTGATTTAATTTCTGAAGCTAAAATTGGCGGCAGTGCGCGTAAAATTGTTGGCGCTTATATTTGGAACCGTGAAGCCGAGCATGTTGAAACTGTCCGCGCTAAATTTGTTGTGTTAGCCACTGGCGGCGCATCAAAAGTTTATCAATATACTTCAAACCCTGATATTGCATCAGGTGATGGCATTGCGATGGCATGGCGCGCAGGTTGTCGCGTCGCTAACCTTGAATTTAACCAATTCCACCCGACTTGTCTGTTCCACCCAGAGGCAAGAAACTTTTTACTTACCGAAGCATTGCGCGGTGAAGGCGCTTATCTAAAACGCCCCGATGGTACGCGCTTTATGCCTGAGTTTGATAAACGCGAAGAGCTCGCACCACGTGATATTGTCGCACGTGCAATTGACTATGAAATGAAGCGCTTAGGTGTGGATTGTATGTATCTAGATATTAGTCATAAAGATGATGAATTTATCGAGAAACACTTTCCGACCATCTTCAAACGTTTGCTTGAACTTGGCATCGATATGCGTAAAGAGCCGATTCCAATTGTCCCTGCAGCCCATTACACCTGCGGCGGCGTGATGGTAAATACTAAGGGTCAAACCGATATTGAAAACCTGTATGCAATTGGTGAAGTGTCTTACACTGGGTTACATGGCGCCAATCGTTTAGCATCTAACTCATTACTTGAATGTGTGGTGTATGCATGGGCAAGTGCGCAAGATATGCTGGCTAAACTCGATACCGTGCAGATCCCTGAAAGTTTACCTGCTTGGGATGAAAGCCAAGTGACCAACTCAGATGAAGAAGTTATCTTGCAACATAACTGGCACGAGCTACGCCTTTTCATGTGGGATTATATGGGGATTGTGCGTACCGACAAACGCTTGGAACGTGCCCTGCGCCGTATTCAACTCTTGCAACAAGAAACTCATGAATACTATTCAAACTTTAGAGTTTCGAATAACTTACTTGAGCTGCGTAACTTACTTCAGGTAGCAGAACTTATGGTGCATTGTGCCATGCAACGTAAAGAAAGTCGTGGCCTTCATTACACGCTTGATTACCCAGATAAACTAGAGCACAGCGGACCGACGATTTTAGAGCCGGAAGAATATAAGACACGTAACCCTTTATTCTAATCCATCCAATGATGCTCTCGGGATTTAAGATGTCTAATCAAGGCTTTAAAATCTTTTTCCGAGAGCATATCAAAAAAGATCCACAAATGATTAGCTTGCAATTGGTGTGAGTAAGAAAACCTGACTTGTACAGCGATCGGTGCGAATAACAAACGCAACTCTTTAAAGTAAAGACTTTCTATTTGCGATCTGTGTTGCCACAAGAATAATTGATTGCTATCGCTTAGCCGAAGGTAAAGCGTATCAATATGCGGCCGCGCCTGATAGAGCCGAAAGAGGAAGAAGTAGCCATATAAACTGGCACTTAGAGGAAACTCTGAAATGGCTAAAAAGATGGCTAACACAAAGAAAATCAACAAATTTAGTTTAAAAACTAGCTTTGAACGCTTAAGTTTTAGGAGTAAATAGTGCTGCTCTTCTTTGTGCATATACTCTCGATATATTAACTGAACTTGCTTTATCTAAGCTTACTACGGTTATGCGCAATAATTTTATCCACCATGTTGGCATGACATAAGTTTTCGCTACGTTGATGCCCCATGATCCAAGTAAAAAGATCGGGATCATCACACTCAAGCAAGGCGACGAAATCTTGTTGCTCTTTTTCTGTGAGATCCTCAAAGCATTCTTCAAAAAATGGCATGATCACCACATCTAACTCGAGCATGCCACGACGACACCCCCACTTAATGCGCGCTTTTTCTTCTGCTGTATACATATAAATCCCCACCATTTAATTGACTAAAACTTTATTTTTACAAGGTATTTTTGTTATCAGTATGCATCTACTACAATCATAAGCAAAGTAGAAAAAAATATCTTGATGGATCGCATAAAATCAAGATCTGTTTCAAAAACAAAATCAAAAGTCATCTTGATGTTGCTTATCTATCAAGGATAAGATAGGACAAATTTTACAGAATCAACCAAAGGTTTGGCAGATGAATTTAGAGCAAATTTTTACCAAAGTGACACATGCAAGCCAAGATGCAACACCTGAGCTTTTACTTACTTATTTAAAAGATTGGTGCACAATTTCGGTCACAGGTAAGGACAGCAAGACATATCTTAATGGCCAGTTGACTTGTGATGTCGTCACCCTTGCCAAAGATAAAGCAAGCTTTGGTGCACATTGTGATGCAAAAGGCAAAGTCTGGAGTGTTTTCCGTCTGTTTCATCATCAACAAGGTTATGCGTTATTTCAAACCAAATCAGCTATCGATGAAGCCGTTACACAATTAAAAAAATATGCTGTATTTTCACAAATTGAGATCAAGCAAAGTGATGATCTTTGTTTTGGACTGATAGGCAGCCAAGCAAAAGAATTTATCGCTCATCACGCGACGCCACGCGATCCTGAAAACCAACTTGCAAAAGTAGATGACTCACAAACAAACGTTTATGATCTTTTAGGTGGCAGTTGCGTTGAGGTGTCACCGCTTCGATATTTAATCTGCATCCCACAAGAAAATGCAGAGCAATTGGTTAAGCTTTTTGAGGAAGGACATAAAGTCGCTCAAGATATGTGGGATTGTTATGACGTGCTCGATGCGCACCCAAGAGTAAACCTAGCCGATCAAGCTAGCCATATTCCACAAGCCTTTAACTTGCAAGCACTTGGCGGTATTTCATTTACTAAAGGTTGCTATACAGGTCAAGAAACCGTTGCTCGCGCTAAGTATCGCGGTATTAACAAACGCGCCTTGTTTATTTTAGAAAGCCAGGAATATCCAGCAGCACTTGAATTACAAGGCATGTTAGAAGTAGAAAGACAAGTAGGCGAGAATTGGCGATCGGCTGGTCATTTCATTGCTCAGTATCAATATTTTGATCCAAAATTAATTGGACTTGTTATTTTAAATAATGACTTAGAGCCAGATACAAGTTTTCGTTTAGCTGCTTACCCAGATATTAAACTAAGCTTCAAGGCACTTCCCTATAGCTTAGAAGAATAAGCCCGATTTTGATTCAATAAATAACTTAACCCTATGAATGCTGCACGTATTGATAGGGTTATTCTCGTTTAGAGCCCCTATTTAGCAAAAAATTCCCACCAAGATCACTAAAACCTTTAGTCTGCGGCAGCATTCACAAAACCATCTTTGAAACCTCGCACATTCGCTGTGAAGGATATAAAATTAAAATATAGAATATAAATGATGCCATGATGCTTATTTTTAGAGCAATTTAAGACTAAATACCCTTTACTCATCACGTTTAACCAAAACATAACTCAAAAGCAATATTTTATGGTGTACACTATGCGCCATAAAGCAGGTGTCGTCCTTATGTCATCGACTAAGCTGCTTTTGAATACTAATAAGGATAATGGTATGAGACTTTTTAAAAATTATATGCCGAGCATGATCGCAAAACATGTCAGTCGTCTGTTTAAAGGACGCATTTATATTCACGGCGTAGGTAAATTCGAATTTGATAATGGCAAATTGCTTATGCCTGAACAGGCAGAACAACGTCATTTCAAAACCGTGAAAGAGGTTAATCAGGAAATTTCACGCCTACGCTGCGCTTTTGCTGCTTAATTTATAAAAAAGAAAACGACTAAAAATTAGCGCCAGTTACCTTTTGGGTTTCTGGCGTTAATTTTTTGTGCTTAGATTATATTGGTTAACTCTAGTTTGATTTAGCAGTGCTGACTTGTTGACTCCGGCAGGCTTGGGGTAAATGCCCTTTCAGCCCAAGAGCGCGCTTCATCATCTCATCTTTTGCACCTGGCAACTTATCAAATAAACTCATGCCAAAACTGCGCACAAGTTTCTTGGCCGGATTATCCCCTTCAAATAGGTCGCGAAAGCCCTGCATTGCTGCAATCATCTTCGCCGCTTCAGCTTTACGCCAACGTTCATATGCTCGCAAATTTTCAACCGCGCCAATATCTTTGCCTTGTTGCCAAATTGCTTTGACCTCCTCGGCAAGACTCGCTGCATCGAGAAAACCTAAGTTAACCCCTTGACCAGCTAACGGGTGAATCGTGTGCGCCGCATCGCCAACTAAAGCGACTCTAGGGCGTACAAAATCACGGGCATAACGCATTTTTAAAGGGTGAGATTGGCGCTTACCTAAGACTTGGCAAAGCCCAAGACAGTTATCAAGCTCAACAGTTAAAGCTTGATTAAATTCTTCGGCTGAAGCGTTAGTTAAGTTCTGTGCGCGCTCAGGATCGGTAGACCAAACCAATGAACACAAGTTAGGCTCAGTCAAAGGCAACATAGCAACAGGCCCCTGTGGGGTAAAGACTTGACGAGCAATCCCCTGATGTGGCTCTTTGGTTAAAATGTTCGCCACAATGGCACTGTGTCCATAATCCCAATGCGTCAGTGGAATATCCTGCTGCTGACGCAACCAAGAGTTCGCACCATCGGCGCCGACCACAAGTTTTGTGGTTAAAGCATCACCAGAGCTTAATGTTAACCATGCTTCTTGCTCGCCAACCGCAAGGCTTTGGCATCTTTCAGGCATAAAAACAGTGACATTTGATAAACTGCGTACTTTTTCAAGCAGTGCCAAATGAATCACACGGTTTTCAATGATATATCCAAGGTTTGGTTGAGCAATTTCTTGGGCATTAAAGTTTAGCTCTGCAAAGCTGTCTTTCTCCCACACTTGCATTCCAACATAAGCGGCCAAGCGCTTTGACTCAATATAAGGCCAAGCACCTAAATGAGATAAAAAGGTTTCACTTGCACGACTGAGCGCAGAGACACGATTATCTGGCAGATCATTTAAGGTTTCATCTGGTGCTTGTCCTTCGATCACAGCAACACGTAGGTTTGTATTTTCAAACGAAGCAGCTAATGAAAGCCCAACCATACCGCCGCCAATGATGGCAATATCAAAATTATGAATCTGCATTTATCGCTCCACAAGTCCCATCGTGCGGGTTACTATCGGTTGCTTAACTCTGTCTAAGGCATCTAATGCCATTAAACCTAAATTACGTCCTAAAATCATACTTGGGTAGCCATTAGAAAAAAGATGTACCAAGTTTGATGTAAGCGCGATCGTTTTATCTCTATCTGCTTGACGTCTTTTGCTGTAAGTATTTAATACGGCGTAACTTCCTAGATCTAAAGCCTTTTCTGGCTCTTGTTTAGAAGTGTGCATCGAATCAATCAGGGTTTCTGCGAGGCTAATCACATCTCTAATGCCTAAATTAAAACCTTGTCCGGCAATCGGATGTAAGGTTTGCGCGGCATTGCCTATCATCACGCAGCGATGGCTTATCACTCGCTCACGGTAATACAACTTAAGTGGATAAGCATTGCGTTTACCTGTTGCTGTCAGTTTACCTAAGCGCCAACCAAAATCTTGCTGGAGTTTATCTAAGAAAACAGCATCATCTGACTCAATCAGGCTGGTTATATTTTGCTGCTCAATACGCGTCGTATTTTTCAGGCAGTAAACAACTGAATATCTATGCTTGGTATTAATCGCAGTGCGCTGATATTCGGACTTTGAAACCTGCTGGGCGGCATTCATTGGCAAAAAAGCAATCGGCCCTTGCTGCGTGAATCTTTCATAAGCCCAAGCGTTTACTGGCTCTTGAGTCGCCACATTGGCAATGATTGCACTTTGACCAAAGTCTTTTTCAAGCAGTGGGATATTTAAAGCTTGGCAAGTTTTGGAGAAAGTACCATCGGCAGCCACAAGCAAGTTAGCGCGCACGCATTCACCTGTGCTTAAACTTAAACGCACCTCGTCTTGGCAGCGATCAATCGCCTCAATTGAAACTGGACAGTAAAGATCAAGATCTGGTTCTGAGTTTGCAAGCGCGTTTAACTTTTGATGATAAATCGCCCCGACATCCTCTAAAGCCACGACATAGCCAAGCGCATCAACATGATAATCTTGCGCTTTAAGCTCACAGGAACTCGCATGCCCCGTCTCTGAGATATGAATGTTATGAATCGGCGAAGCAAAAGGTTTCAGCTTCTCCCAGATTTGAATTTGCTTAAGTAAGTTAACCGTCCCGTAAGACAAGGCGATAGCTCTGGCATCAAAACCTGGATGCGCTGCATCATCATGCGCTTTCGCTTCAACAACAGCAATTTTCAGGCGACTATGACTTTGCTTGAGCGCTTGATTTAACGCCAAAGCTAAGCTCGCTCCTGTCATTCCTGCACCGACAATCACAACATCATAAGATTGCATGCGGTTTCCTTTGTTTAAATTTAGTGAAGAGTTTTCTTGGTTTGCTTTTTCGCTGCTTGTTCAAATTCCATGGCTAAGCTTAAGACACAAACTTTAACGTGTTCAATCACTTGCTCAAGAAGTAGCGCTTGCTCATTTAAATCATCATCTTCATCTATGCCAAGGCGAGCAATTTCTTCTAAATCTTCCATCGCTTCTTTGATCTGCGGATTAGAAAGCTTTAAACCCAAGTGATGGCCAAGACCAATACCTGAAATAAAGTGATTCACCCACTGGCTCACACTCTCAGCAAGCTCAAAGATATCGCCTTCTTCATCGAGTAACAAAGAAAGCTCAAAATCATTTTCATTGAGTTGGTTTGAAGTAAACTCTGCAAGCTCAGTTGCCATTGCTTGGATATCAATCGGCCAACTCATCCCATCATTGGTATAATCATGCAGGAGAACCTTCCACTGCTCTTGGCTAAAATCCATGCCAGTTGACAACATCCCGGTGATCAGGCCGTGTAAGTCTGCAGCGGTTAAAGAAAGACTCGCACTTTGCAGGCTTTGGGTCGTTTGGGTATAGCTTGGTAGTTTAGCTTGGCTCATAGGGTTTCCTGTGTAGAAAAAAATCAACATTTGAGAGTATACCAAGATGACAAGTTAAGTGAAAATATTCAGCGCAAGATATCCTTTCATACAAGAGAATCTAGCTAAAAAAGCCGTTTTTTGTATAGAAAACATTCAGCAAGTTCCCTTGCGCGGCAAGTTTGATTTAATATTGGGCAGTTGCGCTCAATATTTTTTCTAAACACTTGAATATATAAGCGATCAAAGTTAGGATTTAATTGAAATGAGAGGGCGAAGCAGGCAGAATACGCCTATTGTCACAAATTAGGGTATTTGACTGTGGAAGTTAAAATTTTAGGTAAAATCATTCGCGTCAATTGTCCACCTGGACAAGAAGAAGCTCTGGAAGAAGTCGCTCAAGAGCTTAATGATCGCTTGAAGCAAATGTCAGAGCGTACTAAAGTGAAAGATGCGCAGCAATTACTCGCTATCTCAGCTTTAAATGCTTATTACGAACTTCGAAATGTAAAAGCAGAAAAAGCCTCTCAGAGTCATGCAATTAAAGAAAGAGCGCAAGAATTACAAAAATTATTAGATACAGCTTTAAATAAAAAAGATCTATCTGATGATAAAACTGATAACAAATAAGAAGTTATCAGGATACAAAATTTACCCTGGGGTGTGCGTCAGAGGATTTTAGTCCCTGAGCCGATAAGTAAAAACTAAGGGTTCGTTTTTTTGATGGACGCGCAAGCCCGACTCGTATCGGGAAGCCTAAAGTCAGAATAACCAATCCGCCTTGAACGAGCTGGTTCATAGGCACACCATTCTCAACGGCACCTTGGGGTATTCCTTTCTCTCGTAATACTTTCCTTCAACTAAGGAAACCTATGTCGACGTCATCCTCTGTTACTCTCAGTAATGCACAAATTCGTCATCAAGTGCGTACTCGTCGTCAATCCCTAACACCTAGCGCTCAGTCTCTGGCGACAAAAGATCTTTTATTAAAGTTTAAAAGCCTGCCTAATATTGACCAAATAACACATATTGCCTTATACCTAGCGCAAGATGGGGAGCTTTCTCCAAACCTTGTAATAGATTGGTTATGGAAACAAGGAAAGTCCGTTTATTTACCAGTGATCCATCCATTCTCTAAAGGTCAGTTACTCTTTTTGCACTACGCACCTGAAACTAAACTAATCGCGAATAAATATAATATTCTTGAGCCGGCCCTGCGCTGTTCGAACATCTGCCCACTGGATAGGCTCGATATGATTTGCACGCCTCTCGTTGCCTTTGATGCTCAAGGTCACCGCATTGGTATGGGAGGCGGCTATTATGATCGAACTTTTGCTCACTTTAAGGGTAAAAAGCTTGGGCTTGCCCATGACTGCCAGCAAGTCACTCAGATAAGCCCTTCTCCTTGGGATCAAGATTTAGACTTTATCCTTACGCCAAGCCAAGTGATCATCCCTGCAAAATTGTAAAGCTAAAAGAGAATCGCTTTAATTTCGCCGGATGCTAGCATCTTTCATCCACTTGGGTATATAATTCCACGCAATCGATTACCTTATCTTTAACCCCTTAAAGGATACGAAAATGACGCAAGATGAAATGAAAAAAGCAGCTGGTTGGGCGGCACTTGATTATGTAAAACCTGGAAGCATTGTCGGTGTCGGCACAGGTTCAACTGTAAATCATTTTATTGATGCGCTTGGCACAATGAAAGGACAAATTGAGGGTGCGGTTTCAAGCTCAATTGCGTCAACAGAAAAGCTGAAAGGCTTAGGGATTCAAGTTTTTGATGCGAACGAAGTCGATGGCTTAGATGTGTATGTTGATGGCGCAGATGAAATCAATGCGCAAGGTGCGATGATTAAAGGTGGCGGCGCAGCCCTAACCCGTGAAAAAATCGTTGCGGCTCTGTCAAAGCAATTTATCTGTATCATTGATGATACTAAAGCTGTGGACGTATTAGGTAAGTTCCCACTGCCTGTAGAAGTAATTCCAATGGCGCGCTCTTACGTCGCACGTGAGTTGGTTAAACTAGGCGGCACGCCAGAATATCGTCAAGGTGTGGTAACGGATAACGGCAATATTATTTTAGATGTGCACAACCTTTCAATTGTTGATCCGAAAAAACTAGAAGATCAAATCAATGCGCTTGCAGGCGTGGTTACTGTGGGTCTATTTGCTCACCGCGGCGCAGATGTCAGCATTACAGGTACAGCGCAAGGCGCTATCACCAAGAAGTTCTAGATCGAAACGATAGAGCCTCGAAGTGATTAAATAAATGGATAGACGAGTAAGATTAAATAGCGTAATGGCTACCAATAATCTTGCTCGTTTTCATTTATACCTTAAAAATCTTAGGTATATACCTATTCTCCACGCTTTAATACGATTTATTATATAAAAAACTTGTATTTTTATTACACAAATTCAATTTTTTTTGATAGTTTGAAATAAATACATTTGATCAGTTTAAAACTAAAAATAAAGGATTATCCAGCATGAGCACAGCCGTTTTAGATGAACCCCGCAACTCATTAGACAAAGATAAAATCAAAATTCTACTTCTTGAGGGGCTCCACCCTTCAGCAGTAGAAGTGTTTGAAGCTGCAGGCTACACCAATATTGAATACCATAAAGGCTCGCTTCCAGAAGAAGAGCTTAAAGCAGCGATTGCAGATGCGCACTTTGTTGGTCTGCGCTCACGCACTAACTTAACTCAAGAAGTTTTTGATTGTGCGAAAAAATTGGTTGGTGTTGGGTGTTTTTGTATTGGGACTAACCAAGTCAACCTAGATGCTGCGGCAAAACGTGGTATTCCTGTATTTAACGCGCCTTTCTCAAATACGCGTAGTGTGGCTGAACTTGTTCTTGGACAAACCTTATTACTCCTGCGCGGAATTCCTGAGAAAAACGCCCTTGCGCACCGTGGTATTTGGAAAAAGTCAGCCGATCATTCTTTTGAAGCTCGTGGTAAACGCTTTGGTATTATCGGTTATGGCCACATCGGTACTCAGTTAAGCATTATGGCTGAGCACCTAGGCATGCATGTTTATTACTATGATATCGAAAGCAAACTATCACTGGGTAACGCCACCCAAGTCTCAAGCATGAGTGAGCTACTAAACATGTGTGACGTGATAAGCTTACATGTTCCTGAAACGCCAGAAACAAAAGATATGATGGGCAAAGCTGAGTTTGAGATGATGAAGCCAGGTTCTATCTTTATCAATGCTGCGCGTGGCACAGTGGTGGATATCGATGCGCTTTGTGACGCACTAAAATCTGGTCATATCGCTGGCGCTGCTGTGGACGTGTTCCCAACTGAGCCAAAAACGAACCAAGACCCATTTGAGTCGAAGTTGATTGAATTTGATAATGTAATCTTAACGCCGCATATCGGTGGTTCAACCCAAGAAGCGCAAGAGAATATCGGCGTCGAAGTTGCGGGTAAGTTAGTGAAGTACTCAGATAATGGCTCAACCCTTTCAAGTGTGAACTTCCCTGAAGTATCACTGCCGATTCATAATAAGAGCTCACGCTTATTACATATTCACGAAAACCGTCCAGGTATTCTAACTCAAATCAACACCATCTTTGCTGATGCAGGGATCAACATTTCTGGTCAGTATCTGCAAACAAGTGCTGAAATTGGTTATGTTGTGATTGATGTTGAAGCAGATCGTGCGCAAGAAGCACTTGAAAAAATGAAAGCTATTTCAGGTACCATTCGTGCGCGCTTGTTGCACTAATAAGTGAACGAATTTGGCTAAGTTGACTTTCACTTAGTTAATACATGTCATATAAATCATTAGCCCCTTGTTTTTAATCATCAAAACAAGGGGCTAATTTATTTCTTAAGCAACAAATACCTCAAGACTGACCGAACCTCTCTCCAACCTGTACGCTTTACTTGCTTAGTTTTTCTGGTTCAATCTTATATTCCACATTCACCGTATCCGAGATATCTAACATGGTATCTTGGTAGCTTGCATCCGCGCTTGCTCGCGCTTCCATCGCCATGACAGCTTTTGGCATAATTGGGCGATATGAGTTACTTTGATAATCAATGCTCACAATGCCTGAAATCTGGCTGTCAAAACCATTTGCGACTGCTTTTGCTTTTTGCTGTGCATCTTCAATCGCAAGGCGACGGGCTTTTTGTTGGTATAAGGTTGAGTCTTTAATTTTTAGCTCAATTTGATCGATCCGATTAATTCCCGCATCCAATGCGACATCTAAATATTTATTTAGGTTTTCAATATCATAAACATTAACTATAACTTGACGAACACCTTGATAACCCACTAACTCACGCTTACCATCTGTGTTGTTGTAACGTGGCATAATATTGATATTACCACTCGTTACCGCAGCCCTATCTATCCCAGCTTTTTCAAGTTCAGCTAAAAAACTAGTGACAACCTGATCGACTTCTTGCTTCGCATCTTTAGCACTATTTTTAGTCGCATCAACTGCCACAGAAAATGTCGCCATATCCGGTTTTGCAGTGACCATACCAAAACCAGAAGTACGCAGTACCGATTGCCCCTCTTGAGCTTGCAATGGCGAGCTGATTAGCATTGCGGTTAAAATAAGGCCTAATAGCTTTTTATTCATTGTGCATATCCCCTTGTATTTTATAAAAATAAATATGCATAAAAATGCAAACTGGACGCAGTTTAACAAAATAAAAAAAAGGCGCACTAGGCACCTTTTAAATATTAGATCTTTGTATCTTTTCTCAACTAATTAACTTTAGATTATATTAGTTTGATACTTGATTCATGTGAATATCCATTTGCGGGAATGGAATTTCAATACCTTCTTTATCTAGCTCTTCTTTAATTGCTTGTAGCGAATCAAAGTATACCGGCCAGTAGTCAGCAGTTTTCACCCAAGGGCGAACAACAAAGTTTACTGAGGAATCAGCAAGCGCAACCACACCAATTGTTGGCTCTGGCGTTTTAAGAATACGCTCATCCGCAGCTAATACGCGTGCGATAACTTCTTTTGTCTTTTTAAGGTCAGCATTGTAAGACACGCCAATCACATGGTCGATACGACGAGTTGGATGCTTAGAATAGTTAGTCATTGGCGAACCAATAACTGTACCGTTTGGTACGACAACCATTTTGTTGTCTGCTGTTTTAAGAATGGTTTGGAAAACTTGAATTGACTCAACTGTACCGCTCACGCCTGCAAGTTCCACAAAATCACCAGATTTAAATGGACGGAAAGCAACGATCAATACGCCAGCAGCAAAGTTTGAAAGTGAACCTTGTAGCGCAAGACCAACGGCTAAACCTGCCGCACCGAGTACCGCAACCACTGACGCGGTTTCAACGCCAACACGACCAAGTGCTGCGATTAGTACGATAACGAATAATAGGTAACGAACAAGGCTACCAATGAAATGCACCACGGCCGGGTCCATTTGCTTTTTATTCATTATTTTTTCAACACTACGGCTGATGGTTTTGACAATGATATTACCAATAAATAGGATAATCAGTGCTGAAATGATATTGACACTATATTGAATAATCATGCCACTGTTATCCGTCAGCCACTGCCCAATATGTGGAACAATAGATGCGGCATCTGAAATCGTATCGCTTACGACGGATTCAACTTCTTTAGTCATGCGCTTTCCCTTCTTAATTAAATTTTGAGGCTTGTATAAAAGTTTATTGGCCCACCCATTGCTGCATTAATGAACGATTCGCTTCCCTTTAAGAGCAAGTGTGACCTATCTCACTAATATATAGTTTTTTAAGGGATTAATAAATATTTAAATTTGTTTTTTTAACTTTTTAATAACAAGATTCAGTTTGGTTTTATGAGCTTATTTAACGACTTGGTTCTTACAAGCATAAAAAAACCCCGCCATAAATAGCGAGGTTTGATATCTAACTTAAAGCTCTAATAAAGAGCGATAAATTAAAGTACGTCGATTGCGTTTAGATCAGCAAATGCTTTTTCTAGACGTGCAACCATTGACGCTTGACCTGCACGTAACCATACGCGTGGATCATAGTATTTTTTGTTTGGTGCATCAGTACCAGTTGGGTTACCGATTTGACCTTGTAGGTAATCGTGGTTTTCAGCTTCGTATGCACGAACGCCATCCCAGTTAGCCCATTGTGTATCTGTATCGATGTTCATTTTGATAACACCGTAACCGATAGACTCTTGGATTTCAGCTTCAGTTGAACCACTACCACCGTGGAATACGAAGTTTAGAGAGTTAGCTGGTAGGCCAAATTTCTCTGAAACGTATGCTTGAGAATCACGTAGGATAGTTGGAGTAAGTACAACGTTACCTGGCTTATAAACACCGTGTACGTTACCGAAAGATGCTGCGATAGTGAAACGGTGGCTAACTGCGTTTAGTTTCTCATATGCGTATGCAACGTCTTCTGGAGAAGTGTAAAGCTCAGATGCGTCCATGTGAGAGTTATCTACGCCGTCTTCTTCACCACCAGTACAACCAAGTTCGATCTCGATTGTCATGTTCATTTTAGCCATGCGCTCTAGATATTTCGCACAAGTTTCAACGTTCTCTTCTAGTGACTCTTCAGAAAGGTCAAGCATGTGAGAAGAGAATAGAGGCTTACCAGTTTGAGCGAAGAACTCTTCACCAGCGTCAAGTAGACCGTCGATCCAAGGAAGAAGTTTTTTCGCAGCGTGGTCAGTGTGTAGAATCACTGGGATACCATATGTTTCAGCAATCGCGTGAACATATTTTGCACCAGCAACAGCGCCAAGAATTTGAGCATCTTGACCTTCAAGTTTTAGACCTTTACCAGCGAAGAAACCAGCACCGCCGTTAGAGAACTGAACGATTACAGGCGCTTTAACTTTAGCTGCTGCTTCAAGTACTGCGTTCACTGAGTCAGTGTTTACAACGTTTACCGCTGGAAGTGCAAATTTGTTCTCTTTAGCAACTTCAAATACTTTTTGTACGTCATCACCAGAGATAACACCAGGTTTTACAAAATCGAAGATCTTAGACATGGATTTAGTCCTATTTTTCATGGTTTTTCTTGCAAATGAGGCTTTCATACAAGTATAGACAAGGATGAGGAAACCGTTTGCTATGAATGATCGGCTGGATTATATCAATAAAGCTTACCTGAACCAACCGATGAAATTAAAAACGGGCATAAATTTATGCCCGTGAATTTATTTATTATGCTTTTGCGCGTTCTTCTAGCATAGCAACTGCTGGAAGTACTTTACCTTCAACGAATTCAAGGAAAGCGCCACCACCTGTTGAGATGTAAGAAACGTCTGCTTTGATGCCAAACTTGTCGATAGCTGCTAGTGTGTCACCGCCGCCTGCAACAGAGAAGCCTTCAGAGTCAGCGATTGCTTTAGAGATGCCAGCTGTACCAGCTTCGAAGTTTTTGAATTCGAATACGCCAACAGGACCATTCCAAAGAATAGTTTTTGCATCTTTAAGGATTTTCGCAAGTTCTGCAGTTGAATCAGGACCTAAGTCGAAGATCATGTCGTCATCTTGAACTTCAGAAACGTGTTTGATTTCAGCTTCTGCGTTTTCATCAAATGCTTTTGCACATGCAACGTCAGTTGCAACTGGAATTGCACACTCGTCCATTAGTTTTTTCGCAGTGCCAACTAGGTCTGCTTCATAAAGCGACTTACCTACATTGTGGCCAGCTGCTGCGATGAATGTGTTTGCAATGCCGCCACCAACAACAAGTTGGTCAGCAACTTTAGATAGTGACTCAAGTACTGTTAGTTTCGTTGAAACTTTAGAACCACCAACGATAGCAACCATTGGGCGTGCTGGTTTGTCCATAGCTTTTGCTAGTGCTTCAAGCTCGTTTGCAAGTAGAGGACCTGCACATGCAACTGGTGCATTCATGCCAACACCGTGAGTTGATGCTTGTGCACGGTGCGCGGTACCGAATGCGTCCATCACGAAGATGTCGCAAAGCGCTGCATATTTCTTAGATAATTCTTCGTCGTTTTTCTTCTCGCCTTTGTTAAAGCGAACGTTTTCAAGAACAACAAGCTCACCAGCGTTTAGCTCAAGACCGTTTAGGTAATCTTTCGCAAGTTTAACGTCACAATCAAGCGCGTCGTTTAGGTAGTTCACAACAGGTTGTAGTGAGAATGCTTCATCGTACTCACCTTCTGTTGGACGACCAAGGTGAGAAGTAACCATTACTTTTGCGCCAGCTTCAAGGCAGTGCTTGATAGTCGGGATAGATGCAAGGATACGCGCATCTGAAGTTACTTTACCGTCTTTTACTGGCACGTTAAGGTCAGCGCGGATGAAGATACGTTTACCTGCTAGGTCTAGGTCAGTTAGCTTGATGTAAGACATGTTTTGTCCTCTAATGGATTATTAAAAATCTATGTGTTGTGAAAAATAACAACTTAACTAGTTGTAATATGGAGATGATTCATATTTATTTCAAGTGTAAAAATAAATAAATCGCACTTTTTTATGCAATTTATATTCTACGCTTTGAAAATAATTTAAAAATCATCACCTTGAAATTAATTCGCCGCAGCAATCGATTTACGGTTTATAAACGATACATAGTTAACGCTGTATCGAGCATGCGATTAGCAAATCCCCATTCATTATCGCACCAAACTAGCATTTTTACTAAATGCCCGTTACTCACGCGCGTTTGGGTGCCATCAACAATTGCGCTATGCGGATCATGGTTAAAGTCACTAGAAACGAGCGGCGCTTGGGTGAAGTCCACAATGCCCTCTAATGTACACTTAGATGCCTGTTGCATTTTTTGATTTATATCATCAAGTGTTACGTTTTTGTGAAGTGTGACACTTAAATCCATTGCCGTGACGTTCACCGTTGGCACGCGTACTGAAATCGCTTCAAATTTATTTTCAAACTTAGGGAAGATGCGCTCGATACCTTTGTGCAATTTGGTATCCACAGGAATAATGGATTGGCTTGCAGCGCGCGTACGGCGTAAATCATCATGGTATGCATCAATGACTTGCTGATCATTCATCGAGGAGTGAATCGTGGTTATCGTGCCAGAATCTATGCCGAAGTTTTCATCTAATATTTTGATAATCGGAACAATACAATTGGTGGTGCAAGAACCATTGGAAACTATTTTATCACTGGCTTCCAAGGCATCATGGTTAACGCCATAAATCACGGTTTTATCGAGATCTGGGCTACCGGGATGAGAAAATAAAACCTTCTTTGCGCCCGCTTTGAGGTGCGCTAAGCCATCTTCACGCGAGCCAAATTTGCCAGTGCAATCTAGCACTATATCCACTTCTAAGTTCTTCCATGGCAAAAGCTCAAGCTGCTCAAGGTGAAGCAAGCGGATTGAGTCTAAGCTTTTGATCGCATTTGAGTTGTGCTCGATAAATATATTTTCTTGATCATGGCTAACTTGATGCATAAAACGGCCATGCGTCGAATCATATTGCAAAAGATGCGCCATTGCCTCTGGTTTCGCAAGCTCGTTAATCGCGACCACTTGAATACTGTCACTTTTGCCGCTTTCATAGAGTGCGCGCAGCACACTGCGGCCGATTCTGCCAAAACCATTAATGGCTATTTTTAACATTCGCTTTCCCTGTCTAATAATTTTTCATTTTTAACATGATTTTATTCATAAATAGCAAAAAGCCAAGCATTAAACAACACTTGGCTTTGAAGCGATAGGATTATATTAACCGATCCGGGTTAGATAAGCTTTGCACGCGAGCTTAAAAACTCACATCCATACCAATCCAATAACGGCGACCATCTTCAACATAACCGTATTCATCATAATCAACATCTTCGTCAAAAATATTATAAACCGCTGCTTTTAATTTAGTATCTTTGTTCAGTTGATAATTTAAACCCACATCAACGAAAGTATAATCCGGTGCTTTGACTACGCTTGATTTAGTCGATGGGCTACTTGACTCTTTACCGCGATACGTCACACGTGTCCAAGAATTTAATGCATCTGTGTTCTGCCAATCTAAGCTCAAGTTTGCAAGGTGTTTTGGCAACTCGGTTAGCGCCTTACCTTTTAGCTCTCCTGTTTTATGCTCAGAATCAGTGTAGCTATAGCTAGATTTCATCGAAACCGTTTCCGTGATAGGTGATGAAAAGTTCACTTCTACACCTTTGGTTTCGGCTTCATCAACATTAGTTCTATATCTATCAGTATCATTCACACAGATTGAGTCTGGGCAGTTTTCAGTGGTAATGATCTTGTCATCAAAATCACTAAAGAAGAGTGTAACGCCTGAGCTGATCCCAAAGTCATTGTTATACAGCACCCCAAGCTCATAGTTAACTGATTCTTCTGGATCAAGATCTGGGTTACCATAAATGTCACCACCATTACTTGTCTGTGCCCAGCCCGCTGTTTTTTGGCGTAATGTTGGCGCTTTAAAGCCGGTTGAGACCCCACCTTTCATTGTCCATTCATCTGTCATATGCCACACACCGTAAGCACGAGGGCTAAAGTGCTCGTCATATTCTTCATCGTAATCAAACCGCAAACCAGCAGTTAAGAAGAAGCTATCCGTGATCATCCATTCATCTTCAATAAAGAGTGCGCCAGAGCTGTTGTCAATCTTAGTAAGATCTGAGTTTGGATTCCCATTAGTGCCATCATCATTTAACTGCTCATATTCATACTCACCACCAAAGGTTAAGAAATGAGAATCAAAAGGCATGGTCCAAGTACTTTTCAAGACAGTGTTTTCGATACGAATATCGCGACTATCGTTATCAGTTCGCTCAAACTGAACATAAGAATCCGATGCACCAAAGTCATATGTGCCTTGGTGAGTTAAACCTACATGTACGCGGCGATAGTTATTGACATCCACATCATCAATATCATCCACTGTTTTACCGAGTGAACTGGAACGCTCCTGCTCATTGACACCTGATTCTAAAATCCAAGTGTTAACATCATCAACTTGATAGGTCCACTTACCGGTTAAGCTTTGCAGATCTTTATCTTCAAAACCATTAAGAATTGAATCTTCTTCACGGCTCACGTATTGACCGTAAACTTGCATGCCGATTTGATCTTTAATCAGTGGGCCATTTAAGTAGAAGTTCGCTCCATATTGATTGCCCGAATCGCTATCTTCTTGAATCAAAGCATCAACTTGAACATTACCAGACCATTCGTTGCTAACTTTACGCGTGATCACATTGATCACACCACCAATCGCATCAGAGCCATAAAGCGTTGACATTGGCCCTTTGATCACCTCAATGCGCTCAATCGCTTCAAGTGGTGGTAAAAAACCATGTTCAATCCCAGGGCCATCACTATTTGGACGGGTTTCACGTGAGTTTTGACGCTTACCATCAACCAAGATAAGTGTGTATGCAGAGCCCATACCGCGGATACTGATATCTGTATTATCGCCGCCATCACTCACTGTCACGCCCGGTACATCACGTAGCGCATCTGTAATATCACGATAATATCTTTTTTCTAGGTCTTCACGGGTCACAACACTAATACTTGCAGCAGCGTCAATTTGTGCTTGTTCAAAACCTGATGCTGTCACAACCATAGTTTCATCAACATTTGCAAGCGCGGCTTGACTCGAGAGAGAGAAGATAACAGCTGAGGCGAGTACAGCTAAACTCGGCTTCTGGGAGTACATATCAAATCCTTTAGATTAAATGAGAATAAATGTTATTTTCATTATTATTCATAAGGTCTTAAAAAAGTTCAACCTTGTAAATAGAAATATATCTCATTTGTATTTATATTGAGATCTAGATCGAGGATAAAGCAATCCAAACAATTAAGTGCATATAAAAGAAACACTTAAATTTGACTTGAAACCATAGTTATGAAATGGTTTAGACATGAATTGATACATTTTTTCTGTGTTATTTTAAGTTCTCCCTACTTGTGTCATTGACTATTTATATTTAATTCAAAATGCAAAAAAGCCGAGCGATTCACTCACTCGGCAATTGAGGCATTTATATGGAAAATGTAAAAATTTAATTAGAAGTTAACATCTAATCCAACCCAATAGCGACGACCATCTTCAACATAACCATATTCATCGGCTGTAATTTCATCATCAAATAGGTTATACACAGCGGCTTTGAGTTTTGTATTTTGATTCACTTTATAGTTGATACCCATATCCACAAATGTGTAATCCGGTGCAATCAAGCTATCGCTAGATGGCCCTGTTGTTGGTTGACTTTCTTCACCACGGTAAGTCACCTTACCCCATGTAGAAGTCTTTTCATTGACTTGCCAATCTAGCCCTAAGTTAGCTAAATGCTCAGGAATTTGGTTTAGCGGCTCACCTTTATACTCACCAGATTTTTGCTCTGAGTAGGTATAGCTATAGCTAGAATTCATGCTGATGGTTTCAGTAATTGGCGCTTCAAAAGTGACTTCCACACCTTTAGTGATTGCTTCGTCCACATTCACTCGGTAAGTTGGATCGCTACCATAATCATTCACCCCATCCGTACAAACATCTGTTGGGCAGGCAACACGTGTGATCTTGTCATCAAACTCATTATAAAAGACAGTTACACCGGTATTGATGCCATAATCATTATTAAAGAGTGCGCCAATTTCATAGTTAATTGATTTTTCTGGCTCAAGGTCTTCATTACCATAGATATTACCACCACGGCTGACTTGCACCCAGTTTGGCGTTTTCGCGCGTAAGTCTGGCGCTTTAAAGCCGGTAGACACACCACCTTTAATCGTTAACTCTTCGGTTGTATGCCAAACACCGTAAATACGTGGACTAAAGTGCTCTTCGTAATCCTCGTCATAATCAAAACGAACCCCTGAAGTTACCGCAAAGGTATCGGTAATCGCCCATTCATCCTCAATAAAGAGCGCACCTGCACTGCTATCAATTTTGCTTAGATCAGAGTTTGAATTTTGGTTGCCTTCATCGGTCAGTTTTTCATACTTATACTCACCACCGACTGTTAAGAAATGAGCATTAAGTGGCAATGTCCAAGTTGATTTAGCCACAGTGTTCTCAATTGTCATATCGCGTGAGTCATTGTCTGTACGCTCATATTGAACATAAGAATCAGACATACCAAAGCCATATTGCCCTTGGTGAGTCAAAGAGTAATGGCTACGACGATAGTTGTTTTCACTATCTTCTGCTTCATCGACTCCGGCATCATTAAATTCATGTTCAATTGTTTTGCCAACGGTACCAGAGCGATTTTGCTCATTAATACCCGCTTCAAAAATCAGATCATTTGAGTCATTTAAACGGTAATTAAACTTAGAAGTTAGACTCTGAATGCTTTTATCTTCATAACCATCAATGATTTCATCTTCATCACGTTGCACATATTGACCATAAAGCTGAAGTCCTAGCTTGTCGTCGATTAATGGGCCATTAAGATAAAAATTACTGCCGTACTGATTCCCAGATTCATTGCTTTCTTGAATGATCGCATCAACACTGACATTACCAGACCACTCTTTAGAAACTTTACGCGTGATCACGTTGATCACACCCCCCATAGCTTCTGAGCCATATAAGGTTGACATAGGACCACGCACAACTTCAATACGTTCAATCGCCTCAAGTGGTGGCAACCAACCATGTTCGATACCAGGGCCATCGCTATTTGGACGTGTTTGACGAGAGTTTTGGCGTTTGCCATCAACCAAAATCAAAGTATATGCAGAGCCCATACCACGCATGCTGATATCTGTACCATCACCCCCATCGGTAATGGTGACCCCAGGTACATCACGCAAGGCATCAGTCACATCACGATAATATTTCTTTTCAAGATCTTCACGCGTGATCACACTGATACTTGCCGCAGCATCTGCTTGTGATTGTTCAAAACCTGAGGCCGTTACGACCATAGTTTCATCAGCAGCAAAAGATTGAGAAGAAAGAGAAACTAAGATTGCAGAGCTTAATGCAGCAAGTCTCGGCTTTTGAGTGAACATGTATAAATTCCTTTTAATCTAAATGATAATTAATTTCGTTTGCATTATTATTCAGATTGATACCGAATTTGCAAGTATATTAAATATATATGATAAGCATTAACATTTAGATTGCGATTTGGATCGATATTTTAACAATTGATAGGTTTAATTGTTGCTAAAATAAGCGCGTTAAGTTGACATAATGAAGAAAACATGAAGATTTTTTGGAGAATAAAAATACAAAAAAGCCACCTCGTGGTTGAGATGGCTTAAATTTTAATGCTTATTTAAGTAGTCATACCCATTAATTATTCATGGATATGGCCTTTTCTACTTACGCAAGAAGCTCTTTTGCAGTGCTCACAACATTTTCAGTTGTAAAGCCGAACATCTTGAATAGCTCACCTGCTGGCGCAGATTCACCAAATGTTGTCATACCGATCACGCGACCGTTTAGACCCACATACTTGTACCAGAAATCAGCAATACCTGCTTCAATTGCGATACGTGCAGTCACATCAGATGGTAGGACAGACTCGCGGTATGCTGCATCTTGCTTATCAAATGCATCTGTTGATGGCATAGACACAACGCGAACTTTTGTGCCTTGTGCGCTAAGCTCAGCCGCTGCATTAACTGCTAGCTCAACTTCAGAGCCTGTTGCAATCAAGATAAGCTCAGGTTTGCCGTCACAATCTTTAAGGATGTAAGCACCTTTAGCAATGTTTGCAACTTGCTCTGCGCTACGCTCTTGTTGCGCTAAGTTTTGACGCGAGAAAATAAGTGAGCTTGGTGCATCTTTACGCTCAATTGCAAGTTTCCAAGCAACCGCAGATTCAACCTGATCACAAGGACGCCATGTGCTCATGTTTGGTGTTAGACGTAAGCTTGCCATTTGCTCAACAGGTTGGTGAGTTGGACCATCTTCGCCCAGACCGATAGAGTCATGGGTATACACTTGGATGTTTTGGATTTTCATCAATGCAGCCATACGCATAGCGTTACGTGCATATTCCATAAACATCAAGAAGGTTGCGCCGTAAGGAACAAAGCCACCGTGTAGTGCGATACCATTGATGATAGCTGTCATCGCAAACTCACGCACACCGTAGTGGATGTAGTTGCCTGAAGCATCGTCAGCAGTCAGTGATTTAGAACCAGACCACATGGTTAGGTTTGATGGAGCAAGGTCAGCCGAGCCGCCCATAAACTCAGGAAGCATTTGACCGAAAGCTTCAAGTGCGTTTTGAGACGCTTTACGTGATGCAATGTTTGCAGGGTTTGCTTGCAGATCATTGATGATAGCAGTTGCTTTTTCTTCCCACTCTTGTGGCAAGTCACCCGCCATGCGGCGTTTGTATTCTGCTGCTAGCTCTGGGTAAGCTTTTGCATAAGCTGCAAATTTTTCTTCCCATGCACTTTCGTTTGCTGCGCCTGCTTGTTTTGCATCCCATTCGCTATAAATATCTTCAGGGATTTCAAACGCGCCGTATTTCCAACCAAGTGCTTCTTTGGTTGCTGCGATTTCATCAGCGCCAAGTGGTGCGCCGTGACAATCGTGCGTGCCCGCTTTGTTTGGTGAACCAAAACCAATTACAGTTTTAGTACAGATTAGGGTTGGACGTGGATCAGCTTTTGCCGCTTCAATCGCCGCATTGATTGCATCACTGTCGTGGCCATCAACAGCTGGGATCACATGCCAGCCGTACGCTTCGAAACGTTTTGGTGTGTCATCAGAGAACCAACCTTCAACTTCACCATCGATAGAAATGCCGTTGTCATCCCAAAATGCAACTAGCTTGCCTAAACCTAAAGTGCCAGCAAGTGAACATGCTTCATGTGAAATACCTTCCATCATGCAGCCATCGCCTAGGAAAACATAAGTGAAGTGATCAACAATGTCATGACCGTCACGGTTAAATTGCGCTGCCAATGATTTCTCAGCAAGCGCCATACCAACAGCGTTCGTGATACCTTGACCTAGTGGCCCAGTCGTCGTTTCAACGCCCGGTGCATAACCGTATTCAGGGTGACCTGGAGTTTTAGAGTGAAGTTGGCGGAAGTTTTTAAGCTCTGAAAGAGGAAGATCATAACCAGAAAGGTGAAGAAGAGAGTAAATCAGCATTGATCCGTGGCCGTTTGACAGTACAAAACGATCGCGATCTGTCCAATTCGGATTTTGCGGATTATGCTTTAGGTGCGAACGCCACAGCACTTCTGCAATATCAGCCATTCCCATAGGTGCACCAGGGTGACCTGAATTTGCTTGTTGAACTCCGTCCATGCTTAAAGCGCGGATTGCATTTGCTAAATCTTTACGAGACGCCATGTCTATTCCTCAAAGTGAGCGATTGGTAGAAAAGAGATCAAGCAAACGTTTAGCCAAGCTTTTAAAAAAACGAACTCGCCTAAACAGCTCAATCTTTAATTGTTCGCTATTGTCGCAAAGCAATAACTAAATCGCAATAAAATCAATTCAATTCGTCAAGTTTAAATCTAATTTTCGTCGCTTTTTTGCATAATTCAGTGTGTAAGAGGCTTATCAGGCGTATTTCATTGTGAGCTTCTTCTTATTATGTGTACAATCATTCGATTCATTAACGCCTTGATTAACCCCCTTTTCACCCAAATACCGCTAATTAAATCAGAGAGAGTCACTCATCATTGCACGATACAAAGCTCTAATCTTTTTAAACTGAACAATAAAACATCATTTTTTTGCTTTTTTTGTTAAATAAGCTTGCGATTTTGGATTTCATCCTTAAAATAGACGTCTAGAAGTCAAAACACCCACACACCTTGTTCTAGATATGGATATAGCTTTCAAGAAATAGAGCTTGATAAGGTGAGCGTTGAACGCTTGGTGTGACACAAATTTTATATCAAGGTGCGCATTGGTTTGTGTGCACCTTTTTTTACCTCTAATTGATGTGCTCGTAAGCTTTGCGCATCAAGCTAAATGAGTGGAGCCTATTTTTATGTCTAAGCATCTTTTTACCTCTGAATCAGTATCAGAAGGTCACCCAGATAAAATCGCGGATCAGATCTCTGATGCCGTTCTTGATGCAATTTTAGAGCAAGACCCAAAAGCACGCGTTGCGTGTGAAACCTATGTTAAAACTGGCATGGTTATGGTTGGCGGTGAAATCACTACTTCTGCTTGGGTTGATATTGAAGAGCTAACGCGTGAAACGGTTCGTGAAATCGGTTATGTGCATTCTGATATGGGCTTTGATGCTGACTCTTGCGCAGTGTTAAACACTATCGGTAAACAATCACCTGACATCAACCAAGGTGTTGATAAAGCTGATCCGAAAGATCAAGGCGCTGGCGACCAAGGCATCATGTTTGGTTATGCATGTAACGAAACTGAAGTGCTTATGCCTGCACCTATTACTTACTCTCACCTACTTGTTCAAAAACAAGCTGAAGTACGTAAAAACGGTAAACTTGACTTCTTGCGCCCAGATGCAAAATCTCAAGTCACTTTCCAGTATGACCAAGGTAAAATCGTTGGTATCGATGCAGTCGTTCTATCGACGCAACACTGTGATTCAGTCACGACTGAAAAACTACGTGAAGGCGTGATGGAAGAAATCATCAAACCTGTATTGCCAAGCGAGTGGATCAACAAAGAAACTAAATTCTTTATCAACCCAACCGGTCGTTTTGTTATTGGTGGCCCTATGGGTGACTGTGGTCTGACGGGTCGTAAGATCATCGTTGATACCTACGGCGGCGCAGCGCGTCACGGTGGTGGTGCTTTCTCTGGTAAAGATCCATCAAAAGTTGACCGTAGTGCAGCTTATGCAGCGCGTTATGTTGCGAAAAACATTGTTGCGGCTGGCCTTGCGGATCGTTGTGAAATTCAACTTTCTTATGCCATCGGTGTAGCAGATCCAACATCTATCATGGTTGAAACGTTTGGCACTGAAAAAGTACCATCAGACATCATCATTGAAGCGGTTCGCCAACACTTTGACTTACGTCCATATGGCCTACAAGAAATGCTTAACTTGCTGCAACCTATCTATAAGAAAACAGCAGCTTATGGTCACTTTGGCCGTGAAGAATTCCCTTGGGAAAACACGGACAAAGCAGAAGCATTGCGTGCATTTGCTAACCTAGGTTAATGCCCTGAGCTTAAGCTTAGTTAAAAGCTAACCAATACAAAAAAGGCTCCGTATGCTTTGCAGCGCGGAGCCTTTTTTATTTTAATTACTTTGTGGCAGCGATTAATCTTGATTGACAAAAGTATCTATATATAAAGCTTCCACTTTGTCTCTTGCCCAAGGCGTGCGACGTAAAAACTTCAGGCTCGATTTAACGCTTGGATCATGGGTAAAGCAACGAATATTAATCATCTCTCCAAGCTGCTTCCAGCCATAATGCCCTTCAAGATCAGTAACGATTTTCTCAAGTTTGACCCCATGCAAAGGGTTGTTGGTTTGTGTCATAGTTTAAGTCTTCTTTAAGAATATACGCCTATTATACCTGCAAGCTCCTAAAATCACCTTTGTTTTCTAACAAAATGGCTTTTGTCGTATCTATTCGATGAAATAATTTAGAAAAACTCAGAGGTTACATCAAAAAACTTACGCTTATCACAAGTTTAAATTTTAAATTTTGCCTAGGCTTAATCTTTAGGCAAACTCTTAAAATTAATACCTATTTATAAATAAGGTACACGGATGAAACGCCTTTCACATTTATTTTTTTTATGTGGTTTATCTGCATGCTCAATGCCTAAAGAAGTGAAAGAGAATCAAGCCTTGGCTGACGAGCTCTTGCAAGACCCTATTTTGCAGCAACAAGATATTGACTTTGAAGACTATCAAATTCACTTTGCAGCAAGGCCAAACCCTGGCAAGGTAAATCTTGTATTTGTGCATGGTACGCCTGGCTCTTGGCAAGCTTTTGCGCCCTACTTTCTCTCTTATAAACTTGCCCAAGAATATGCTATTTATGCGCTAGATAGACCAGGATGGGGAAAATCTGGCTACCCTGATGCGTTAGATGAGTTCCCTGCAAGTTTGGAAGCCCAATCCAAGCTAATTGATCCCGCACTGCGTGAGCTTGCGAAACAAACCAAGCAACCGATCATTTTAATTGGTCACTCTTATGGCGGCTCACTCGTGCCTAAACTTGCGTATGATAATTCAGATATTGTTGAAGGAATGCTTATCCTTGCAGGTGATTTAGAATCCGAGCTTGCCCGTGGACGTTGGTTTAATCAAATCGGAGGCATGCTTCCAAAAGCCATAATGTCGAATAAACTTTATTACTCAAACCAAGAAGTTCAGGCATTATCTACAAGCTTAAAAAATTTAAATGCCAAATATGCGGATTTGAAAATCCCGATCAAAGTGATCCAAGGGATGGATGATGACTTAGTCCGTCCGCAAAGCGCCGATTATGCCAAGGAGTTATTTAACAAGTCTGATCTTGAGGTGATCAAGTTAGAAGGTGAAGGACATTTGATCCATCTGACGCAAACAGAGTTGATCATAGATACTTTATTAAGCTTTGCTGATGAGTGCGAAATAAAAATTCAAAAGCATAAAAAAACCACCAGCGAAATAACTCAAACTGGTGGTTTAGTATTCTAATCTATTTTGCTTAGATTATGCTTGTGGACGCATCGCTGGGAATAAAATCACATCACGGATTGTATGCGCATTGGCAAATAGCATTGCAAGGCGGTCGATACCAATGCCTTGACCTGCTGTTGGCGGTAGGCCGTGCTCAAGCGCTGTGATGTAGTCTGCGTCATAGTACATAGCTTCATCATCACCAGCATCTTTCGCATCAACTTGCGCTTTAAAGCGTGCATCTTGATCTTCTGCATCGTTAAGCTCAGAGAAACCATTACCCACTTCACGACCACCGATGAAGAACTCGAAGCGATCAGTAAAGAATGGGTTGTCATCAGAGCGACGCGCAAGTGGCGATATGTCTGCTGGGTAACCTGTGATGAAAGTTGGTTGCAGAAGTTGTGGCTCTGCAGTTTCACCAAAGATCTCTTCAAGCAATTGACCACATGTCCAGAAATCTTCCACATCAATGTGAACAGATTTAGCGATTTTCACCATGAAGTCACGATCTTTGACTGTTTCTTCGTTTAGGTTAGCAATGTCGCTATGGTCTGGGTTGTAGTGTTTGATCGCATCAATCATGCTCATGCGTGCATAAGTGCCGCCGAACTCAACTGTGTCTTCACCGTAAGGCATAGAAGTTTGACCAAGCACTTCAACTGCTGCTGTGCGTAGCATTTCTTCTGTTAAGTCCATCAGATCTTTATAATCTGCGTACGCCATATAGAATTCCATCATAGTGAATTCTGGGTTATGACGCGGTGATAGACCTTCGTTACGGAAGTTACGGTTGATTTCGAATACACGCTCAAAGCCGCCAACAACTAAACGTTTTAGGTATAGCTCAGGTGCAACACGTAGGTACATGTCGATATCAAGTGCATTGTGGTGAGTGATAAATGGACGCGCAGTCGCACCACCAGGGATCACGTGCATCATTGGGGTTTCAACTTCAAGGAAGCTTTTCTCAGTCATGAATTTGCGGATTGACGCGATCAGTTTTGAGCGAATGATGAAAGTGTTACGTGATTCTTCGTTTACAATCAGATCCACATAACGCTGACGGTAACGCATTTCTTGGTCAGTTAGGCCGTGGAATTTTTCTGGTAATGGGCGAAGTGCTTTGGTTAATAGCTCATAGCTTTCCATGTTCACGTAAAGATCGCCTTTACCTGATTTATGCAGTGCACCTTTTACGCCAATGATGTCACCGATGTCTAGACCTTGGTATGTTGCTTTCAGATCTTTTTGCACATCTTTTGCAGCGTATGCTTGGATGCGGCCAGATAGCTCTTGCAATACAAGGAAAGGACCACGTTTTGCCATAATACGGCCAGCCACAGCAACTTTAGTATCTAGAGCTTCTAGCTCTTCTTTGCTCTTCTCACCAAACTCGGCTTGTAAGTCACCCGCTAGGTGCTCACGGCGGAAATCATTTGGGTGACCATTTGATTTGCAGTTTTGGCGGATATGATCAAGTTTGGCACGACGCTCAGCAATGAGTTTGTTTTCTTCTTGCTGATTAACATCTTGTTGTGGGTTTTGCGTATTATCTGTCATTGTTGTTGCCCTTGTCTTGGCTAAAATTTTGTATGTTCTGTCTTGAAAAGAAGTCCTAGTGTTTCATGGAACAAAGTTTAAAAGTACATGGATGTACTTTTCAAAGCGCCCATGGATGGGACAGCGTCTTTGTGGAATGAATACTAGGGCTTCTCTTGCACTAAATTTAATTTTTAATATTGGCGAAG
Organism: Vibrio sp. KMM 9700; assembly: GCF_058545285.1. Taxonomy (NCBI): domain Bacteria; kingdom Pseudomonadati; phylum Pseudomonadota; class Gammaproteobacteria; order Vibrionales; family Vibrionaceae; genus Vibrio; species Vibrio sp. KMM 9700. Next base: position 869,078 of record NZ_CM178589.1, read on the forward strand.
AACCAAGCTCTTATCTAAATTTATAATCCAGACTTCAAGCTCGCCTCAATAAACTTATCAAGATCACCATCTAACACAGCTTGCGTATTACGGTTTTCAACACCCGTACGCAAGTCTTTAATGCGTGAATCATCTAATACATAAGAGCGGATCTGGCTGCCCCAACCGATATCAGATTTCGCATCTTCATTCGCTTGTTTCTCAGCATTTTGCTTTTGCAATTCAAGCTCAAAAAGCTTCGCTTTCAACTGCTTCATCGCCTGATCTTTGTTCTTATGTTGAGAACGATCGTTTTGACACTGCACCACAGTATTGGTCGGTAAGTGAGTAATACGTACCGCAGATTCAGTGGTGTTAACGTGCTGACCACCCGCGCCTGATGCACGGTATACATCGATACGCAAATCAGCAGGGTTAATATCAATCGCAATGTTGTCATCAATTTCAGGATAAATAAATGCTGAAGCAAATGATGTATGACGACGACCGCCTGAATCAAATGGAGACTTACGTACCAAACGGTGCACACCGGTTTCAGTGCGCAGCCAACCGTAAGCATATTCACCGCTGATGCGCACAGTTGCTGATTTCAAACCAGCCACATCACCTTCTGAAACTTCGATCACTTCAGTTTTAAAGCCTTTGCTTTCAGCCCAACGTAAATACATACGTAGTAGCATAGAGGTCCAATCTTGCGCCTCTGTACCACCTGAGCCTGATTGCAAGTCGATATAACAATCCGATTCGTCATGATCACCTGAGAACATACGACGGAATTCAAGCTTTGCAAGTTTAGCTTCAAGCTCTTGGAGTTCAGGTTCGATTTCATCAAAAGTTTCTTGATCTTCTTCTTCGATAGCAAGCTCAAGTAGACCTTCGATATCTTCACTTCCCTGATCCATCAGATCGATGGTTTCCACAATAGCTTCAAGGCTTGAACGCTCTTTACCTAAGGCTTGTGCGCGCTCAGGTTCATTCCATACATCTGGTTGTTCTAGCTCAGCGTTAACTTCTTCTAGACGCTCTTTTCTGGCGTCATAGTCAAAGATACCCCCGAAGAACATTGGTGCGCTCGGCGATATCTTGAAGACGGTTTTTTATCGGATTGATTTCAAACATAACGACTCTTCATTTTGGGTTAATTTATTCATTAAACCCCAAATGAATATAAGTAAAACTTGGGGTTTAATTAGAAATATTGGCTTATTCGTGCAAAATATAGCACAAATTATAACTGGCGAATTTTACCCAAAAATGTGAGCAAGATACAGGGTTTTTAATGGAATATGCTTAAAATACTTGCAATGAAGCTTTATGCGTTGCAAGTATTTTAATACGTCAGCGTCATATTGAAGATTTTTGCAAGCCAAGGTAGAAAAGCAATGAGTTGAAAAACCATGAATCCAACAGCTAAAAAGGAGCTAAAAGCGCCAATCAGAGTGAGTTTCTTAAACCAAGGAAGAAGTAGGTTAGCTATCACAAAACCAATCCCTAGCATCCCCAAAAGGCGAGTCGGCGGGCCGATCATAAAATCAAACATCAAGCCAAATTTATAGACGTTTTGATTGATAAACTCGGCGCTCAGGCGCTGCTCAATCATCACTATGCTAAGAAGCGCAGCGCCAATAAATACCCAAAGATAAAACCATGCTGAGTAACCTTGTTTGCGCGCAAATAGCACGAGCACCGCAAGCGCTGCAACAAAAAACAGTCCATGTAGCAGCAACAAAGGTAAGATCAGCATTCCCATTCGATTATGCCTCGACTAGTTTGGCATCCATGCTTTCAACCATCAATTGCAAGGATTGGTTGCCACGAAACTCATTAATATCTAAGCGATACGCAAGATGAACGGTTTTCGCCGCAGCATCTGGCCAGCGACGCAAATCAACATTAAAGGCGATTGCATCAACTAAAGTGCCTGTGCCATGTCCGTTATGCATCACTTCAAGCATTAATTTCAAATGCTTTTCACCAACAAGGCGCTGATCTTTAATGATAAATTCACCATCAAAAATCGGCTCAGGGAAGGCTTGTCCCCACGGGCCACCGTCACGGATCATTTGCGCAGTTTCAAGGTTAAAATCATGAGAGGTTAACACGCCATCGGAGAGGATCTCCCCTTCTAGCTCGGACTCTGTTAACTGGCTGCGTACTAACGCATCAAATTTTTGGCAGAACTCTTTGAATCGACTTGTCTCTATGCTTAAACCTGCTGCCATCGCATGGCCACCAAACTTAAGGATAAGTCCAGGGTTTTGGGTATCTATGCGATCTAAGGCATCACGCATATGAAAGCCTTTAATTGAACGCGCGGAACCTTTGATGATCCCAGCCGTTGCGTCATCAGCAAAAGCTATCACTGGGCGATGAAACTCATCTTTAATCCGTGAAGCTAAGATCCCAATCACGCCTTGGTGCCAGTCAGCTTGATGCAGGCATATCCCAAATGGCAATTCACTCGAGGCGCTTAATTGCAAACGCTCACAAAATGCCATCGCTTCACGCTTCATGTCAGCTTCAATTTCACGACGTGACAGGTTTAAGCTATCAAGCTCAGATGCCATGCGTCTCGCAGCGTGAATATCTTGGCAAATCAAAAGCTCAACCCCAAAGGACATATCATCTAAGCGCCCTGCAGCGTTAAGTCTTGGGCCTAAAGCAAAACCAAAATCAGACGCAACGAGGCGATATTCATTACGTTTGGCAACTTCTATTAAAGCTTTGATCCCTGGACGTCCTTTGCCTTGACGAATACGGCTGAGCCCAGTTTGCACTAAGCGGCGGTTGTTTTCATCTAAAGGCACCACATCGGCAACTGTGCCAAGGGCAACTAAGTCCAGCAGTTCGCCAAGGTTTGGCATCGGCTTAGCATCAGGTTTAGGTGTTGGTGAGTTCGTAAAATAACCATCGCTGCGCATTTTTGCGCGCAGTGCTGACATTAAATAAAAGGCAACACCGACCCCAGCTAATGCTTTGGATGGGAACTGGCAAGACTCTAAGTTTGGGTTGACCATAGCATCAGCAATCGGCAGCACATCACCGGGTAAATGGTGATCTGTGACCACGACAGTTAAGCCCTTTTCTTTAGCATGTGCCACGCCAGAAATCGAAGAGACGCCATTATCCACCGTCATGATAAATTCAGCGCCCATATTAATCGCTTGATCTACTACTTCAGGGCTTAAGCCATAACCATCTTCAAAGCGATTGGGAACGAGATAATCCACATTGGTTGAACCAAGCATACGCAGGGCTAAAACCGATACGGCGCAACTGGTGGCGCCATCGGCGTCGAAATCACCAACCACAATAATGCGTTGATTCTTATCGATAGCGTCTTGTAAAAGCTTTACCGCTTCATCCACTCCGCCCATTTGCTTATAAGTGAGCAAACCTTGTAAGCTGCGATCAAGTTGGGCGCTCGAAGTCACCCCACGAGCGATATAAATCTTGCGCATTAACGCTGACATAGTGTCAGGTAAAAGGCTAATATCGTATTCGGGGCGACGTTTGATTTTAACTACACTCACAGATTAACCTTCTTCTAGCATGCTAAGTAACTGTTTTGCTGGAACATAACCCGCAACAAGTTGGCCAGATGAAGTTAAGATTGCAGGCGTGCCATTGATCCCAACTTGGCGACCATATTGATATTGGTCATAGACTGCTTTTTGGCACATTCTAAAGTTATCTTTATCGTAATCAAAACTTGAGTTTTTACCTGCTTTGGCAAAATCCATGGCTGAATTTTTATCCGCTGCACACCAAATTTTTGCCATTTCTTCGGCTACAGGACTGACTGGGCCTTGGCGCGGATAAGCAAGGTAGCGCACGGTAATCCCAAGATCGTTATAATCTTTCATTTCACTATGTAGTTTGGCGCAATAGCCGCAAGTAATATCGGTAAACACGTTGACCACATATTTCTCATTTTTTGCAGGGTAAACAATCATTTCCTTAGCAAATTTTTCAACGTCTTTAGCATAACGCTGAGTCAACACATCACTAAATTTGCCATCATCAGAAATAGAATACAGCTTACCTTGGATAAAATAACTGCCATCAGCATTGGCAAAAAATAAACCTTGATCGGTTGAAACTTCAAATAAACCTGTCATATCAGAAGGCTGAACATCGCTAACGGTTAAGCCTAGAAATCCAAACTTTTTATCTATTTGTGCACGATTCGCTTCTAAAGCATTCGCTTGAAAACTGGTTAGCATGATGCTAAACATAACTAAAACTGCGGAAAATAAACGCATGAAAAATCCTTATGCCCTTGGGTGATGTGTTTGATGTAAGCTTTTTAAACGCTCAGTAGCTACATGAGTATATATTTGTGTGGTTGAAAGATCACTATGTCCGAGCAGCATTTGTACCACACGTAGATCTGCGCCGTGATTTAAAAGGTGCGTAGCAAAAGCATGACGCAACACGTGCGGAGAAAGAGTGTCCACATCTATGCCTGCAATTTGTGCATAATGTTTAATTCGATGCCAAAAGGTTTGACGCGTCATTTGTCTTGCGCGTTTGCTTGGAAAGACAACATCTGAGCTCTTTTCACCTAACAGCTGTGGCCGGCCTTGTTCTAAAAAAGCTTCCACCCAGTCCATCGCATTTTCACCAAGGGGCACTAAGCGTTCTTTGTCGCCTTTACCTGTCACCCGTACCACGCCTTGGCGTAAGCTAATGTTTTCCATAGTCAGGCTCACCAGCTCAGTGACGCGCAATCCTGTGGCATATAAAAGCTCAAGCATGGCTTTGTCTCTGAGCTCAAGCGGATCATTGACCTCTGGCGCTTCTAATAAGGCTTCAATTTGCGCTTCGCTGAGATCTTTGGGTAAACGTTTTGGCAGCTTTGGCGCAATCAGTAAGGCGCTTGGATCATCAGTACGCAGCTTTTCTCGATATAAATATTGAAATAGACGGCGAATAGCGGAAAGCATACGTGCGCGCGAGGTTTGCTTAAAACCTTTGTCGAGTAAAAATGCTTGGTATGCTTGAAGATCTTGGGTCGAAACATCTAATAGCGTCAGCTCTTTTTGCTGTAGCCAATGCCCAAGCTTAACCAAATCAAGGCGATAAGAGTTGAGCGTATTATCAGATAAACCACGCTCCATCCAGCTGGCATCTAAAAATTGTTCCATCCTTTGTTGATCGATTTCATTCATTGAATTAGTTTGAGTCACATTTATTCCTAGTGTGTTTTCGATAACATACACAAATCATAGTATGCCAAATATCGCAAAATGTTAATTTTCCGCGTAGAATCTTCAAAATCATATCTTAAATTAATTTTAACAAAAAAGAAGTCTCTATGAAGTTTGGATTATTTTACGGCTCAAGCACCTGTTATACAGAAATGGCAGCAGAGAAGATCCGCAATATTATTGGTGAAGATCTTGTCGATATTTTTAATATTAAGGATACCTCACCTGCGCAAATGCAAGAATATGATTTGTTGATTCTTGGGATCTCAACTTGGGATTTCGGTGAGATCCAAGAAGATTGGCAAGCTGTCTGGGATGAACTTGAAGGATTAAGCCTCAAAGATAAAACAATCGCCCTATTTGGCCTTGGCGATCAAGAAGGTTACGGCGAGTGGTTTTTAGATGCTATGGGTCTGCTGCATGATGAGCTCGCGCAAACCGGCGCAAAGTTTGTGGGCTATTGGGAAAACCAAGGCTATGACTTTGAAGCCTCTAAAGCACTGACTGAAGATAAATCACATTTTGTTGGCCTTGCCTTAGATGAAGACTCACAATATGAGTTATCTGATGAACGTATTGCCACTTGGTGTGAACAAATTTTAGTGGAATATCAAGAAAGTTTGTAACTTATACGAAAGCCAAACTTAGCATTTATATCCAACAAAAAAGCGTCAGTGGAAAGTTCCGACTGACGCTTTTTTTATACTTTAAATTTTACTCAAGCGAGTTGAAGAATATTTTTAGCATTAAATTTATGGCACGTAGTGAGTTGCACTACCTGGCCCAACTGGCATACCAAGCAAGAATACCCAAATGTAGAAGAGTAGACTCCAACCAACTAAGAAACATAGTGAATATGGCAACATGGTTGAAATCAAGGTGCCTATACCTAAGTTTTTCACATAACGAGTCGCAACAGCTAAAATAAGGCCAAAGTAGCTCATCATCGGCGTGATAATGTTCGTCACCGAATCACCAATACGGTACGCCGCTTGAATCGTTTCAGGCGCATAACCAACCAGCATTAACATAGGCACAAAGATAGGCGCGGTAACCGCCCACTGCGCTGACGCTGAACCAATCATTAAGTTAATGAAAGCGCACATTAAAATGAAGGCGAAGAACAACATAGGGCCAGTTAAGCCAATATGTTGTAAGAACTCTGCGCCACTTACCGCAAAGACTTGACCAAAGTTAGTCCACTTAAAGAAAGCCACGAACTGCGCAGCAAAGAAAACCAAGACAATATACATGCCCATGGTTGACATTGACTTACTCATCGCATCAATCACGTCACGGTCATTTTTCATTGAACCTGTCACGCGGCCAAAGACAAAACCAGGAATCGCAAAGCAAACAAAAATGAAAGCAACAATACTTTTAAGGAAAGGCGACCCTGCAATCTCACCTGTCTCTGGGTGACGCAAAATGCCGTCTTCTGGAACAATCGTCCAAGCTAAAACCAGCGCAACGATTAATGCACTTATGCCGGCAAATTTAAGACCTCGCTTTTCAAGATCGCTTAGTGCGCCCATTTTATCATTAGATAAATCAACCGAAGCATCATCAGGGTTATATTTACCAAGTTTTGGCTCAACAATCTTCTCTGTCACAAATGCACCAGTGAAGGCAATAAAGAAAGTTGAAATAAACATGAAGTACCAGTTTGCTTCTGGGCCAACACTATAAGTCGGATCAATCATTTGCGCTGCGGTTTCAGTGATACCTGAAAGCAGTGGATCAACCGTACCGATAAGTAGGTTTGCAGAATAACCACCGGAAACACCAGCAAACGCAGCCGCAAGGCCGGCTAATGGATGACGACCTAAAGAGTGGAATAACATAGCTGCAAGTGGGATCAAGACCACATAGCCAAGCTCAGCCGCAGTGTTTGAGATAATACCCGCAAACACAACTGTCACTGTTACCATGCGCTTTGATGCGCCCATCACAAGGCCACGCATTGCAGCTGAAAGCATGCCTGAATGCTCTGCAATCGCTACACCTAACATGGCTACTAATACTGTGCCAAGCGGTGCAAAGCCCGTAAAGTTTGAAACAAGGTGAGTAAGAATTAATTGCAAGCCTTCTGCATTTAATAAGCTCACAACATGGATCATGCCATCTGCTGCACGTCCTGCTGCGCCTTCAGGACGAGGATCAACCACCTCAACACCAAAGTAACCAGCGATACCTGAAAGGATTAAAATCCCGACACAAAAAATTGCAAATAAAGTGATTGGGTGTGGGAGTAAATTTCCTAGGTATTCAACTGAGTTTAAAAACCTAGTGAATAATGACTTTTTTGATGTATCTATCGTTTGATTGTGTTGCACAACGAACCTCCTTGTGTGCTGGGGTTTCTTATTTTGGCTTAAAAATCATTTCATTTAATGAAATTTTGACGCTACAAGATAGGGAACCCAAGCCACAAGGTCAATATATAAGACTAGTTAAAACGTAACAAATAGTGTAAATAGCCTCATATTTAACCAATAATAGTTTTTTATATACACCTAGACTACTCTCAACTTAAAATAAAAAGGATATCTAAATTAATTTTTTTTAAATGTAAAAAAGCGCCAGTAAGTATTCACCTACTGACGCTTAACTGTATTTAACTTAAAAGTTTTTTATGCTTGTTGTAACTCAGCGCTAGGCTTTTTTACAAAAAACATTAAGACGATCATTGCTAATGTTGGTGGAAGCCATGCCATGCCAACGGCTGCAAGTGGCAACACATCAAATGCAGACATATCAAGCCCCATAGCTTTACCGCCATCAATGAGACCAAATAGCAGCGCAATACATAGCACTAAACGATAAGCCAATTGTGGGTTTGAGAACATTGGACGCAAGAACGCGAGAACGATAGTTGCAATCGCAACAGGGTAAATTGTCATTAGCACTGGGATAGACAGGCTGATTAATTGGTTTAGACCAACGTTTGCCACCAAGCCACAGATAAAGCCTAAAATAACAACCCAAGCTTTATAACTGATTGATGTTAGCGAGCTGAAATATTCGCTACATGCAGAAATCAAACCAATCACAGTCGTTAGACATGCAAGCAGCATAATAGTTGAAAGTACGTACTGACCCGCATCACCAAACAAAGCATGGACATAAGTGGTAAGAATTGCGCCACCGTTTGCAGCATTTGCAGCAATTGCGCCACTGGTTGCGCCAAGGTAGAAAAGTGATACATAAACAAATGCAAGACCCGCCGCAGCAATCACAGCAGCCATTAATAGATAGCGAGTTTGCAGAGCTTTATCACTCACGCCTTTGCCACGGATAGCATCGATAATTAAAATACCGAACATCAACGCCGCTAAGCTATCCATAGTGTTATAGCCTTCAAGGAAGCCTTTGACTAAAGCACCGTCAACATATTCAGCTTGCGCCGCTTCAATCCCACCTTGTGGATTTAAAACCACCATCACAGATAAAAGCACAAGGCTGATAAATAGAATTGGGGTTAATACTTTACCGATTAGATCCAATAGCTTGCCTTGATAAAGCGCGAAGAAAATTGCAATCCCAAAGAAAACAACAGAAAAGCCAATTAAGTGCATGCTTGTTGGTTCAGTGATGAAAGGTTGTACACCCATTTCATACGCCACCAAGCCAGCACGTGGCGCAGCAAATGCAGGACCGATAATGATATAAATCAGCACAGCAAAGAGTGTTGCGACTGCAGTTGGCAAGTCACGCGTAAGTTTACTCCAACTACCACCGGCAAAAGCTGTTGCGACAATCGCTAAAAGGGGTAAGCCGACGGCTGTAACTAAAAAGCCAAACATGGCAATGCCAAAGTTTTCACCTGCTAGTTGACCAGCAAGTGGCGGAAAGATAATATTCCCGGCGCCTAAAAAGAAGGCAAAAAGCATAAAGCCTAAGCCGCATATATCTGTAAATTTCAAAGTCTGTTTCAAAATAGAGCCTTTAATTCTTTGTCGTGTTTATTTTTTTATTCAATCAAGTTAGAAAAATGCACTAAAAATCATAAAATTATCTACAATATTTAATGAAAAGCATAAAAATCTAACTTTAATTATATGCGTAGATAATGACGAAATAACTGACATATCGCAAGCCCTCAAGACAGAACACTACAAAATAACGCTCAATTAACACAAAACCAGTTATAAATACTAGTAAATATAAAAATTAGCAGTTATTAAAACTTAACATTTAATTAACTAAAACTTACCCATAAAAGATGATATGACTAAAAACAAGGCGATAATTGGTGGATAAACAATCTACTACTTAAGTTTTTGTTTTTTAAATTGAATGTTAAACTTATAGTAATTTATCTAGTTTTAGAGCTTATCGCATGCGCCAATCAAAACCGTTTCAATTTAAACAATTTACGATTCATCAAGACAATTGCGGCATGCCAGTAAGCACAGATGGCGTCTTACTTGGGGCTTGGGCGAATTTAAAAGGCAAGGTGTTAGATATAGGCGCGGGGACAGGATTATTATCTTTAATGGCTGCGCAGCGTGACCCAAACATAGCAATAACAGGAATAGAATTAGAAGTAGGTGCTTACACAACAGCCCAGAAAAATATTGTAAACAGCCCTTGGAAAGACAGAATTAAGCTTATTCACCAAGATATATTAAGTTTTGACAGCCCAAGTTCATTTGACTCTATTATTTGTAACCCACCCTATTTTGTCTCAGGGGAAACGGCTCAGAATAAAGCCCGCGCCGATGCACGGCATACTCAAAGCCTCACCCATGCCAGTTTATTAAAGGTATGTTATGACTTACTAACCAATGAGGGCCGCGCTAGCTTTATCTTGCCCTTTGATGAAGGGAAAACTTTTATTGAACTTGCCAAGCAGCAAGGCTTTCACTTAACTCGCAGCACACATGTGCATACGACTGAGCGCAAACCTTGCCAACGACTGTTAATTCAAATATCTAAATTAGCTGCGCCACTTGAAAGCAAAAATCTAGTGATCTCAGAGGGCTCTGTATATACGTCGGAGTTTATTAGTTTAACTAAAGACTTTTATTTAAAAATGTAATGCATATTTAGATATAAAATTTGCCCTAAAAAAGCTATAATCCACCGCTATACTTTATTTTTACCCAACGCAAGCTAGCCTCACCTAGACTTAGCGTGACCCTTCTTGATTGGAGAGAAACAGTGATCCGAACTTTTGCTGAACTTGATTTAGATTTTAACCTACTTGAGGCTATCGAAGAAATTGGTTTTGAGCGCCCAACTGATGTTCAGGCAGAGGCGATTCCGCTTGCTTTAGATGGTAAAGATGTTCTTGCAAGTGCGCCAACAGGCACAGGTAAAACCGCAGCGTTTGCCCTTCCTGCATTACAATACTTACTTGATTTTCCACGTAAAAAAGCAGGCCCTGCGCGTATCTTAATTCTTACGCCAACTCGTGAGCTTGCAATGCAAGTAGCCGAGCAAGCACGCTTTTTAGCCAAACACACCCAACTAAACGTTGTGACGATTACCGGCGGCGTGATGTATCAAGAGCATGCTGATATCTTAGCGCAAACTCAAGATATCGTTGTGGCAACCCCTGGCCGTTTAATGGAATACATTGAACATGAACGTTTTGATTGCCGTGCAATTGAATGGCTTATCCTAGATGAAGCCGACCGCATGCTAGATATGGGCTTTGGCCCTGTGGTTGATAGACTCTCAGCAGAATGTCGCTGGCGTAAGCAAACCCTTTTATTCTCAGCAACGCTTGAGGGCAAAGGTGTTGAAGGCTTTACCGAAGATCTACTTAAAAACCCAGTTCAGGTCGAAGCGGATCCTTCTCGTCGTGAGCGCAAGAAAATCACTCAGTGGTATCACCGCGCCGACAATGCCGAGCACAAACTTGCGCTTTTAAAAGCAAGCCTTGCCCGCGCTGAGCGTAGCATCATCTTTGTGAAAACCCGTGATCGCCTTGCAGAATTGCGCTCGCAACTTGAATCTGCGCAAATTGAATGTGCATGGATCCAAGGTGAAATGCCACAAGATCGTCGTAACAATGCCATCCGCCGCTTCCGTGATAATGAAGTTGCAGTTTTATTGGCAACTGATGTTGCAGCGCGCGGGATTGATATTCCTGACGTGAGCCATGTTATCAACTATGATATGCCACGTACCGCTGACGTATACCTTCACCGTATTGGCCGTACTGCACGTGCAGGCAAGAAAGGTAATGCCCTATCTATTGTTGAAGCGCATGATCAACCTATGATTGAACGTGTGATGCGTTACACTAAAGAAGATATCAAAGAACGTTATATCAAAGATCTTCGTCCTAAGAGCAAAAAGCCAAGCTTCAATAAAAAGAAGAAAAAGCCAGATGCAGCAGGTAAGAAATCTGCGGCTAAAAAATCGCCGAAGAAAAAGAAGTCAAAAAAGTAATTCTTAAATCATGACAATAGATGCGCCAAAGCTTGAGATATTAGAGCTTTGGCGTATTTTTTATGTAATCATTCTGACCTTCTCGCACTTACCTCCTACCTAGCAAACATTTCAATAACAAAATTATAGTTTTCATTATACAAACCTTAAATCAAGCACTAGTTTAAGAGGTAAACCCTCAATATTTTAAGGATAAAATATGAAAAAGACACTCTTAGCCCTTTCTCTTTTCGCTATTAGCCAGCACAGCATGGCAGCAGATGTTTTCTATGTCGCAACCAATGACGCTGAGAATAATAGCATTGCAGCTTTCCAAGAAGAAAAAGGTGAATATGTACAAATTGGCAGTTACCAAACTGGCGGCAAAGGGACAGGAGACCTAGAAGTTCCATCACTACAAAAAGATCCAAACCACCCACTGGCAAATGGTGATGATCCTTTAATTTCTGCGTATGGTATTGTTGCCACTCAAGATGGGCAATATATGCTTGCGGTTAATGCCGGTGATGCAACTGTCAGCTTATTAAAGCGTAATGCCGATAATAGCTTAACCGCTATCAACACTCAGCCAGCTAGTGATAAGTTTCCACTCAGTATTGCGGTTTCAGGAAATAAAGTCGCTGTTGTGAGTGTTGGAGAAGATAATGGCAAAGGTAGTGTCAGTGCTTATGTCATTGAAGATGGTCGTCTCAAGAGCATTCAAAACTCACGCCGTGACTTAGGTGCTCGTCCTTCTACGGTTAAATTTTCAAGTGATGGTCAGCATATTATTTTAAGCGAATTGGTTACCGGGAAAATTAAAACTTTCACCTTTAGCGACAACTTATCTTCTGAGCCAACATCTGTCATCGACTCACCACGCGCCGATGATAGATTCCAAGCCATTCCGGTTGGCTTTGATGTGAAAAAAGGCAAGAATGCCGATTATGTTTTAATGTCTGAAGCACGCTTTTTAACTCCTGACTTTAAGCTCAGAAGCACCAGTGATGACTTTAAAGGCTCTGCACAATTTCCTCAATACTCTTGGCAAACAAGCTCAGTATCAAGCTATGAACTCATGGAGGATGGCAGCTTAAAACTTGTTGATCCTGATGTACTCACAGGCGAGAAAACAGAAGGCGATGAGATAGCAAACTGCTGGGTAGTCTTATCCAAAGATGGTAAATATCTGTGGGCAGCCAATGCTTTATCAAGCTCGATTAGCCTTTATGAAGTCGGCGAGAAAGGCAAACTCAAACTACTTGATGCAACGGCATATAAGAATAGCAGCGAACAACTTTTCTTTGGTGATCTGACTATTTCTAGTGACGGCAAAGAACTTTACCAACTTATTGGTAACCAAGGTAAGGTCTATGTCTTTGATATAGGCGAAAAAGGCAGCTTATCACTCCAAGGCGTTGCCTCTGGTTTACCTAAGCTTGGTACCTATGGCTTAGTCGCCTTAGATGCAGGTTAACTCAATAAAAGATAACAGATAAGTCATATAAAAAGCAGCACATAAATAACTGAAGTGCTGCTTTCTTTTTAGAGATTAAAACTAAAAGATTCGATTAGTTTTGCTCTTCACGCTTAAAGACGAGCTCTTTGTCATTTGATTCTGCTTCGACAAAATAATACCCCGCCGTATCAAAGCCTTTCAGACCTTGGATATCTTTGATTTCATTTTCAATGATATAACGCGCCATCATGCCGCGCGCCTTCTTCGCATAAAAGCTAATCACCTTGTACTGACCATTCTTACAATCTTTAAACACAGGCGTCACCACAGGCTTATCTAATAGCTTAGGCTTGACTGCTTTAAAGTATTCGTTGGAAGCAAGATTGACCAAGTAATCACTCTTGGATGCAGCGAGTTCTTGATTGAGCTTAGCCGTTAAACTTTCATCCCAAAATGCATACAGGTTCGCACCTTGTGGGTTTTCAAGCTTAGTCCCCATTTCAAGGCGATATGGCTGCATCAGATCAAGTGGACGCAATAAACCATACAGGCCAGATAGCATGCGAAAATGCCCTTGAGCATAGTCCAAGGCTTTGTCTGAAAGCGTATAAGCATCTAAGCCAGTGTAAACGTCACCTTTAAATGCGAACACAGCTTGGCGTGCATTTTCAAAATTAAAGTCTTTTGACCACTGCTCAAAACGCGCTGCATTTAAGCCAGCAATCTTATCACTCACTTTCATTAAACTGGCAATTTGCGCAGGTGTAAGTTTACGGCACACGTCAATCAGCTTAGCGCTTTGGTCAATAAACTCAGGCAAGCTATGTGCTTGTGTTGGAAGGCTTGATTCATAATCTAAAGTTTTTGCAGGCGAGACAACAATCAGCATAAAAATCCGTATCCATTGTTATTTAGTTAACCTTAATATAACAAAAAAAGCCACGCCTTGTGAGCATGACTTTTAATTGTTTTAGCTATTGTTCCAGTTCGTTAAAACTATGACTAAATTATTTAGTTAGTTTAACGCCATCAACTGGTTTAATTGCACTTGGATCTTCACCAACCCAGATGCCGTCTTCTAGTTGAGAAACTAGCTCAGGGAAATCTTTTTGGTCAAATGTTGGCACTTTACCTGCATCCAATTGCTTGTTGTAGTCTTTTGCAAGCTTAAACACAATGCTAGAAAGTAAGATCATTGCGATTAAGTTGACGATAGCCATCAGACCCATAGAAGCATCAGCTAAGTTCCAAACCGTTTGTAGGCTTGCAAATGAACCGAATAGAACCATTGCTAGAACCATTACACGGAAGATGTTCTTCGCATATTTGTTGTGCTTAAAGATAAACACAACGTTGGTTTCAGCATAAGAGTAGTTTGCAATAATCGACGTAAATGAGAAGAAGAAAATTGCAATCGCAACAAACACGCTACCCATGCTACCTACTTGTGAAGAAAGCGCACGTTGGATCAAGCTAATGCCGCCCTCACCATGTGGAACATATTCACCAGAAAGTAAAACGATAGCTACTGTTGCTGTACAGATGATGATGGTATCCACAAATACACCTAGCATTTGTACATAACCTTGTGACGCTGGGTGCGGCGGATAAGGCGTTGCTGATGCAGCAGCGTTTGGCGCAGAACCCATACCAGCTTCGTTCGAGAAAAGACCACGAGCGACACCAGTTTGAACAGCTTTCATGATGGCATAACCTGCGCCACCAGCAGCAGCTTCTTGCAGACCAAATGCACTTTTAACGATATAAGAAAGCGCAGCAGGAACATCACCGATATTCATAATCACAACCACAATTGCAAGTGCAATATATAGGATAGCCATGATAGGAACTAAGATCTCAGCAGTACGTGCGATTTTGCGGATACCACCAAAGATAACAAAGCCAGATAGAATAACTAAAACCACACCAACCGCAACACGGTTAAAACCAAATGCTGTTTCCATTGCTTCTGCAATAGAGTTTGATTGCGCTGAGTTAAATGCAAAACCAAAAGCGATGATTAGGAAGATAGAGAACAAGATCCCCATCGAACGCATACCTAGGCCTTTTTCCATATAGTATGCTGGACCACCAATGTAGTTGCCATCATCATCTTTAGTTTTATAAAGCTGAGCCAATGTACTTTCACCAAACGCAGTCGCCATGCCTAGCATAGCAATTAACCACATCCAGAAAATAGCACCAGGACCACCAACGGTTAGCGCAACCGCAACACCTGTCATGTTACCAGTACCGACACGCGCCGCTAGACTTGTACAAAATGCTTGGAAAGAAGAGATGCCTGACTCGTCTGAAGTGCGGCTATTTTTTAGCACAGAGAACATGTGCCCAAAGTGGCGAAGCTGGATAAAGCCTAAACGCAGCGTAAAGTAAATCCCAACCCCTACTAGTAAATAAACTAGCACAGATCCCCACAGAAGATCATTTAATAAACTAATAAAACTTGTCACGTGAACCTCACATAGAGTATGACGATAAATTTCCTATCTAGGTCTGATATCAAAGCAAACTCAAGAATAAAGCAGTTAACACCTAAGTGATGACTTACTTTTAATTATGTATGCATTGATATAATCAAGATAGGCTCCCTCATGTTGCTCGACTTCATTTAAAGATATTGGTTATGTAATAGTAGATCTTTAATTGATTAGAAGTGAGCGTCTATATCTATCCTCATAGTATAGAGTCAGAATCCTGACCGCAGGATAATGCAGCCTCAAACAAAAAAAATCAATATAAAACATGTTGCATATAAAAATGAATATATCTTAAAATCTCATAGTTAAGAATGCTTTTTGGTTACATTTTTGCAAAACAAAAAGCAAACGTTTGCTTTTAATTTACTTAGAATAAAAAGCTATAAAAACAAACAAAAATCGATATAAGATACTGATTTAAAAGTTATTGACAAACAGATGCAAAGTGTTCGTTTTTTGTACTTAACTAAGTATTAAATATAGAACAAGGTAACAAATTCACAACAAAAAACCATGCATATGACAGAATTTAACCTGATGATTTTTTCAATTTTTTTTGTGTTTTATGTCTGTTTTTTTAGTTTTTATGCATTTTTCATCTTTTTTTAGCTCGCCTTCTTCGCTATCAAAAAACTAAAGTTCGATGAAAAATGACACAAAAACATCATAAAAACGCCATAAGTGCGAAACAGTTCAAAGTTATATTTTGCTAAAATATGGTATGAATTGCTGTATGGCAGATTAGAAAATAAAATGCCTAGTAATGCGCAAAAGCAATGCCTGCTTTACCAAGATTGAAACCTGTATTAAGTCGTAACAATTCAAGATCAAAGTCTTGTTTATACACGCTTTGATCCCTTGGCAAACAACATGAGGAAATGACATGGAAGCTTTTCAACTAGATGATCTGATGGAAGTTGAACCTGTGTATAGTCGTGGTTCACGTCAAAAACCTGCAAAACGCAAGTGGCGTGAAATTGAAGCATTAAAAGAACGTCGAGAACTTGAAAAGGAATTACGAGAACTTGACCCAACTGGCAACTTTAAACTTGATGATTATGATATTTAACCTTCAGGTTTAACCCCTTACTCTTTATCCCTCCCAACTTAACGGGAGCTAAGCTCGAGTCTTCCCCTCGAGCTTTCTTGTTTTCTTAGAACAAACCTTTCATTTGTGGCGCTAGACGCCAATCGATCTCGGCTTTTCCTTGTGTTTTTAAGTAAGCATTGGTTTGTGAGAAATGCTGGCAACCAAAAAAACCACGATAAGCAGACAAAGGCGATGGATGCGCGCAAGTTAACACACAGTGCTTATCTGTGCGAATTGATGCGCCCTTTTTAATTGCATGCGCTCCCCATAAAAGAAATACAACCCCTTTCGCTTCTTGATTAATCTTTTCTATCACAGCATCAGTAAAGCGCTCCCAACCCGCTTTGGCATGAGAATGAGCTTTGCCACGCTCAACCGTAAGCACTGTATTTAAAAGAAGTACCCCTTGCTCAGCCCAAGTTTCAAGATTGCCGTGATCAGGGATGTCAAAGCCTTCGATATCTTGCGCAAGCTCTTTATAAATATTTACCAATGAAGGTGGTGTTTTCACACCAAAAGGCACAGAAAAGCTTAAACCGTGAGCTTGATTGGGACCATGGTATGGATCTTGGCCTAAAATAACCACTTTCACATTTTCGAATGCAGTTTTTTCGAACGCTTGATAAACCAATTCTTGTGGCGGATAAACTTCTTTTTTTGCTCGCTCTTGTGTCACAAAAGCATCCAGCTCCTGAAAATAATCCAATTGTTGTTGTGATTGAATAAAAGCTTCCCAAGTCCTCATTTAACCTCCTGATTTCAAATTAGGGTTAGCGCTTCATCGAGTGTACCTAAATTTGACCTGCTAACCTACCGCTAAAAGATATCGCGCTCGATTTTTAACTCGCACATGTTAAATAGAGATAAAAAATTAACCCATAATTCATACTCACCTATACTAAAAAGTGGTATCGTAATTTTTGAAAATATCAAAAAAAGTTACAATAAGACTTTGTTAAATATGCACAAAAGTATTCGTAAATTTACTACATTTTCATTTGAATTAAGTTTTTATTCATTTTTGGAAAATAAGATTTACTTGTCTTTGAGATTTAAAATCGTACATTTTATTGTGCTAGGTCAATAAAATGGATCAAATATGCAAAATAATTTTCAACTTTTTTTGATTTAAATCAATGTACAAAGTAAGGGTTTTAGCTATACAATGTGGTTTATTAACTAGATTACACATTCAATAATCCCTCTCAAGGGCAAGGAGATTAAAATGATCCAAGGTATTCAAATCACAAAAGCAGCAAACGATGCACTTCTTAACTCTATCTGGCTATTAGACAGCGAGAAAAATGAAGCACGCTGTGTTGTTTCAAGCGGTGCTTTTGAAGCTGATCAAGTAGTTCCTGCTGCTGATCTAGGTGAATATGAAAGCCGCGAAGTTGCGATTGAAAAAGCACCTAGCATCGAAGGTGGTCAACACCTAAACGTTAACGTTCTAAAACGTGAAACACTAGAAGACGCAGTAAAACATCCTGAGAACTATCCTCAGCTTACTATCCGTGTTTCTGGTTATGCAGTTCGTTTCAACTCGCTAACAACAGAGCAGCAACAAGACGTTATCGCACGTACTTTCACTGAGTCTCTATAATTTATCCCAGTCTTTAGGCTGAATAAATAAAGTTTCAGATAAACGCAGTGGCTTAGGCTATTGCGTTTTTTTGTGCCTAGAAGAAAATTGGATCATTCGCAGGTTCATTTAAGTTGTATGAGATAGGTAAAAAAATACCCCAGCTATTTCTAACTAGGGTATTGATATTTAAATATATTAGCATCAATTATAAGCTTTAAAGGCTAAGCTTTACGCCTTAACAGGAGCACTGCAATAATAAAGAAAATCACACTTGGGGCTAAAGCTCCAACAACTGGAGGCGTGTTGTACACTAGGCTTAGCGGGCCAAAGAATTCACTACTAATATAGAAGGTAAAGCCGGCGACAACACCTGTTAAAATTCTTGCCCCCATACTCACACTACGCAGTGGACCAAAAATAAACGATAGTGCCATCAACATCATTACAGCAATTGAAATTGGCTGAAAAACCTTACGCCAAAATGCTAACTCGTAACGCGCAGAGTCCTGCTCAGAAGCTTTTAAGTAAGTCATATAACCATACAGTCCAGAAATTGATAGCTCTTCTGGCTTAACTGTTACCACGCCTAGCTTGTCTGGTGTCAATGTGGTTTCCCAATCTAAGCTTTTTAAGTGTTTACGGCTGAGCTGGACCTCATCTTTGACGTCGACTTGGAGCACATTACGTAAGGTCCAAATGTTATCCTTATCAAATACAGCGCTGCCTGCGCGTAATAGACTGACCAATTTTTTATCTTGGTCAAACTTCCAGATATTAATGTTGGATAAAACCTTATCTTCACCCACTCGGCCTATATATATAAAGTCATCCGAATCTTTTGCCCAAACACCATTTTGCACCGCTAAAATATTACCACCGTAAATAGCTTCAGCGCGCGAGTCACGCGCAAGCTTTTGTGCTTGAGGCGCGCCCCACTGGCCAAGCAAGGTGATCATAAGCATCAAGGGTACAGCCGTTTTTAGCACTGAGACGCTGATGTTTAATTTCGAAAAGCCAGAGGCTTGCATCACTACAAGCTCAGAGCTTGATGCTAACATCCCAAGGCCAATCAAGGCACCAAGCAAAGCTGCCATAGGGAAAAACATCTCGATATCACGCGGCATACTCAGGAGCACAAATTGGCCTGCGGATAAAAGATCATAAGTGCCTTTGCCTACTTTACGGATCTGGTCGACGTATTTAATAATGCCCGAAAGACCGACAAGTGTGACTAAACATAATGAAGAGGTTGCGATAATGGTGCGACCAATGTACCAATCTAAAATCTTAAACACTCTTATGCCCTTTTCTTATATTTATCTTTCAAACGGCGCATAGGTAAACTATCCCAAATATTTAGTAAAATACCAACCACTAACATCACCAAGTTAATTACCCACATAATCCATACCGGTGCATGCGCATCTTCAATCATAGATTTACTCGCACTTAAGGCTAAGAAGTATGCTAAATAGATTAAAATAGCTGGGCCTAATTTAGCGAAGCGTCCCTGACGCGGATTGACCGCCGACAATGGCACGACAACTAAAGTCAAAAGCGGGATACATACGATTAAAGCAATTCGCCACTGTAGCTCAGCTTTGGCTTCAAGATCTGTCTCTTTAAGCAGAGCTTTGGTTGGATACGCATCCCAATCGCGATCGCTTGACTTTGCCTCGCTTTGCGCAATCACTGCATCATAACTTTCATATTGGGTCTTCTGAAAATCAAGTGAATTGACTTGGCCTTCATAGCGAGTGCCATCTTCTAAAGTCAGTACTTGGTTGCCATTTTCTTGCTCAGAAACAAAACCGCGATCAGCAAACATCACACTTGGACGTGCATCTTTATTTTGAAACGGCTGCGCTACAAAAACGTTGGTTAATTGTTTTTTGTTAATATTATCAACAAACACAACTGTGCCACTTTCTTTAAAGCGATGGAACTGCCCTTCTTGCAGAAGATCTATAGTGTTGTTTTGTGAAACCTGATCGATTTTCTCTGTGACTAAATCTTGTGATGTTGGAGACAACCACAATGAGTTAAACGCAGCTAAGCCCCCCGTAATAATAGCGAGCGACAATGCAGCTTGGATTAAAAATTTATTGCCGATACCCGTGGCATTCATTACGGTAATTTCACTTTCAGCATAAAGCTTACCGAAAGTTAACAAAATACCGATAAATAGGCTCAATGGAAGCATCAGGGTTCCCATTGAAGGCATGTTCAGGCCTACAATTGAGATAATCAGACTGGCTGGAATATCACCATCTGACGCATCCGCAAGCACACTAATAAATTTTTGGCTTAAAAACACGAGAAAAAGCACAAAGAATACGGCAAACTGGCTTTTTAGGGTCTCGCGGATCAAATATCTAACAATAATCACGCATCATTACCTATACAAAACTTATTTTTTTAACGGAATTAGTTAAATTTCCCGCTGAGTATATTAATTTACACAAGTTTTAACTATATTAGAGCTATTGGTTCAATAAAATAGCTGTTGAACTTATAGAAGTTATGTAATGTTACTAACTTCTATTTAGTTATGATATCACTTTCTTTCAACTTGCTCGCTTAGATTACTAGATTTTCATCAATCGATCCAAGCAGATTTGAAAAACAGTGTTCAAAATTTACAAAGTGATGCCCATTAGCCATGTGCGTCATTGTTTTAAAACTATTTCATAGAAATATTAATCTAATAATAGATGTAGGAGTCTACATGGAATTTAGTGTAAAAAGTGGCAGCCCTGAAAAGCAGCGCAGTGCCTGTATCGTCGTTGGTGTATTTGAACCACGTCGTCTTTCTCCTGTTGCGGAGCAACTTGATAAAATTAGTGATGGTTATATTAGCTCACTACTACGCCGTGGCGATCTTGAAGGCAAAGCAGGCCAAATGCTTTTACTTCATCAAGTACCTGGTGTGCTTTCTGAGCGCGTTCTACTTGTTGGCTGTGGCAAAGAGCGTGAGCTAGATGAGCGTCAATATAAAGAAATCATCCAAAAAACCATTAGCACGCTAAACGAAACTGGCTCAATGGAAGCGGTTTGCTTTTTAACAGAGCTACACGTAAAAGGCCGTGATACTTACTGGAAAGTACGTCAAGCGGTTGAAGCAACCAAAGATGGTTTGTATACGTTTGATCAATTCAAGAGCAACAAGCCAGAAACTCGTCGCCCACTGCGCAAGCTTGTTTTCAATGTGCCAACTCGTCGTGAACTAAATCTTGGCGAAAAAGCAATTGCCCACGGTCTTGCGATTGCATCAGGTATCCGCTCTGCTAAAGATCTTGGCAACATGCCACCAAACGTTGCCAACCCAGCTTACCTTGCATCTCAAGCGCGTCGCCTTGCCGATGACTTTGAAACCATTTCAACCAAGATTATTGGCGAAGAAGAAATGGAAAAACTAGGCATGCACTCATACCTAGCCGTTGGCCGTGGTTCGCACAATGAATCTATGATGTCTGTGATGACTTATACAGGTAACCCTGACTCAACTGCAAAGCCAATCGTGCTTGTAGGTAAAGGTTTAACTTTTGATTCAGGCGGCATCTCGCTAAAACCAGGCGCTGGCATGGATGAGATGAAATATGACATGTGTGGCGCAGCCTCTGTTTTTGGCACAATGAAAGCACTTGCAAAACTAAACCTTCCGATTAACGTGGTTGGCGTGCTAGCAGGATGTGAAAACATGCCGGGCAGTAATGCGTATCGCCCAGGTGATATTTTAACGACTATGTCTGGTCAAACGGTTGAAGTGTTAAACACAGATGCTGAAGGCCGTTTAGTCCTTTGTGATGCGTTAACTTATGTTGAGCGTTTTGAGCCTGAATGTGTAGTTGATGTGGCAACACTAACTGGCGCTTGTGTGATGGCTTTAGGTCACCACATCTCTGGTCTTCTCGCAAACCATAACCCACTTGCACATGAGCTTGTAAATGCTTCTGAGCAAGCTGGTGACAGAGCATGGCGTTTGCCGATGACAACTGAATACCAAGAGCAGCTAGCAAGTCCATTTGCGGATATGGCTAACATTGGTGGTCGTCCTGCGGGCACGATTACAGCAGGTTGTTTCTTGTCGCGCTTTACCAAGAAGTACAACTGGGCTCACCTTGATATTGCAGGGACAGCTTGGAAGTCTGGCGCGAAGAAAGGCGCAACTGGTCGTCCAGTGTCTTTGCTGGTTCAGTTCTTGCTTAACCGTAGTAATGAGCAAATTACTGAAGAGTAATCTCGAAACTACAATCAATAGCAAGCTATATTGATACATCAAACCGTTGTTCGTCTCAATCTATTGAAGCAAGCAACGGTTTTTAAGTTTCACATAAGCTGAAATGATTAGCTGTTGTATCAGCGCAGCAAAGTTTTCAAGGCACATGGATATGCTGAGTAAGCGACTATGGATGGCTTAAAGCGGCTTTGCAAAGTCGATATAACCTTAGCTAAGCATAAACCACAGTTTGAATTGAAGCTCAACATAAGCTGAAATGATTAGCTGTTGTTGTATCAGCGCAGCAAAGTTTTCGAGGCACATGGATGTGCCGAGTAAGCGGCCATGGATGGCTTAGAGCGACTTTGCGAAGTCGATATAACCTCAGCTAAGCATAAACCACAGTTTGAAGCTCACATGAAAAATGCAACCTTTTACATCATCGAAGAAAACTCAGCTCAAGATACAGAACAAGGCTTACTTGAGTATGCCCTCTTTCTTGCCCGCCACTTTGCCAAGCAAGACGCCAAAGTGTATTTGCATGCGCAAAACAAACAACAAGCCGAACAACTTGATGAAATTTGCTTCGCTCAATCCCTCGACGAATTTATTCCGCACAACCTAGTTGGCGAAGGCCCAAGGTTTGGTTGCCCGCTCGAAATCGGCTATTTAAACGAAAAATCCCCAATTCGCCCCCATTACACCCGAAATTTGGTGATAAATTTAGCCAATAGCACCACAAATTTTGCCGAATCCTTTGCACAAGTGGTAGACTTTGTGCCATCTGAAAAAAAAGCCAAGCAAGATGCGCGAGAAAGATATAAAATCTACCGCAATAATGGCTTTCAAATGCAAACAATTACATTAAATTAAAGAATCTAGGTATTATGGAAAAGACATATAACCCAACATCTATCGAACAGTCGCTCTATCAAGACTGGGAAGAAAAAGGCTACTTCAAGCCACACGGTGACACTTCAAAACCAGCATATAGCATCGTCATCCCGCCGCCAAACGTCACGGGTAGCTTGCACATGGGTCATGCTTTCCAAGATACCATTATGGATACTTTGATTCGTGCAGAGCGCATGAAAGGCAAAAACACCCTTTGGCAGGTTGGTACTGACCACGCAGGCATCGCAACCCAAATGGTTGTTGAGCGCAAAATTGCTGCTGAAGAAGACAAAACTAAACACGATTACGGCCGTGAAGCTTTCATTGACAAAATCTGGGAATGGAAAGCAGAATCAGGCGGTAACATCACGCGTCAATTACGTCGCCTAGGCGCATCAGTTGATTGGGATCGTGAACGCTTTACTATGGATGATGGCCTATCCAACGCAACCAAAGAAGTCTTTGTACGCCTGTATGAAGAAGATCTTATCTATCGCGGCAAACGTCTAGTCAACTGGGATCCAAAACTACACACGGCAATCTCAGATCTAGAAGTTGAAAACAAAGACAAAAAAGGCCACATGTGGCATTTTCGCTACCCACTAGCAGATGGAGCAAAAACAGCAGACGGTAAAGACTATATCGTTGTTGCAACCACGCGCCCTGAAACTATGCTTGGTGATACTGGCGTTGCGGTTAACCCAGAAGATCCTCGTTATAAAGATCTAATCGGTAAAAACATTTTACTTCCTATCGTCAATCGCTTGATCCCTATCGTTGGTGATGAGCATGCGGATATGGAAAAAGGCACAGGTTGTGTGAAAATCACCCCTGCGCACGACTTTAATGACTATGAGGTAGGTAAACGTCATAGCCTGCCGATGATCAACATCTTAACGCTAAATGCTGATATTCGTGACGCTGCTGAAGTCTTTACCACCAAAGGCGAGCCAAGCGATGCTTATGCAACTGATATTCCTGAAAAATATCAAGGCATGGAGCGTTTTGCTGCGCGTAAAGCTATCGTTGCAGATTTAGATGCCCTTGGCCTTTTAGAAGAAATTAAAGATCACGACCTAACCGTGCCTTACGGCGATCGCGGCGGCGTAGTGATTGAACCAATGCTCACCGACCAATGGTATGTGCGCACTGACGTACTTGCCAAACCAGCAGTTGAAGCCGTTGAAAATGGCGACATTCAATTTGTGCCAAAACAATACGAAAACATGTATTTTGCATGGATGCGTGATGTGCAAGATTGGTGTATTTCACGTCAGCTTTGGTGGGGTCACCGCATCCCAGCTTGGTATGATAACGAAGGCAATGTTTATGTGGGTCGTGATGAAGACGAAATCCGTCAAAAACACAACCTAGCACCTGTTGTTGTCCTGACTCAAGATGACGACGTACTGGATACTTGGTTCTCCTCTGCGCTTTGGACATTCGGCACTATGGGCTGGCCTGAGAAAACTCAAGATCTAAGCACTTTCCACCCAACAGATGTTTTAGTCTCTGGCTTTGATATTATCTTCTTCTGGGTTGCGCGTATGATCATGATGACCATGCACTTTGTTAAAGACGAAGACGGCAAACCACAAGTACCATTTAAAACTGTTTATATGACGGGCCTTATCCGTGATGAAAATGGTCAGAAAATGTCTAAATCTAAAGGTAACGTGCTTGATCCTATCGATATGATCGACGGTATCGACCTTGAAGCTTTAGTTGAAAAACGTTGTGGCAACATGATGCAGCCTAAGCTTGCAGCGAAAATCGAAAAAGCAACGCGTAAAGAGTTTGAAAACGGTATCGAAGCTTATGGTACAGATGCACTACGTTTCACTCTTGCGGCATTAGCTTCAACAGGTCGTGATATCAACTGGGATATGAAACGTCTCGAAGGTTATCGTAACTTCTGTAACAAGCTATGGAACGCAAGCCGTTACGTACTGATGAACACTGAAGGCGAGGACTGTGGCATGCAAAACCCAGCTGAGCTTGAGTTCTCATTAGCGGACAAATGGATCGAATCTGCCTTCCAAAAAGCAGCGCAAGATTTCAACCAACACCTAGATAACTATCGTTTAGATATGGCTGCTGGTGTTCTGTATGAATTCATCTGGAACCAATTCTGTGACTGGTATTTAGAACTAACTAAACCTGTATTATGGAAAGGTACACCAGAGCAGCAAAAAGCAACTCGCTATATGCTGGTAACTGTACTTGAGAAAACACTTCGCCTCGCACACCCAGTGATCCCTTATATCACTGAGTCTATCTGGCAAAGCGTGAAGCCACTTGTTGATGGCGTTGAAGGCGATACCATCATGACGCAAGCCCTGCCTCAATTTGAAGCAGACAAGTTTGATCAAGATGTGATCACAGACATCGAGTGGGTGAAAGCATTTATCACTAGCATCCGTAACCTACGTGCGCAATATGATATCGCGCCAAGCAAAGCATTAGATGTGATGCTTCAAGCGGCAAGCGATGAAGATAAAGCGCGCGTTCAAGCAAACCAAGCTGTATTGGTGTCGCTGGCGAAACTTGAAGGCATCCGCATTCTTGAAGACGGTGAAGAAACCCCAGCATGTGCAACAGCACTTGTCGGTAAATCAACACTGATGATCCCGATGGCTGGCCTGATTGATAAAGAAGCAGAGCTTGCGCGTCTTGAAAAAGAGCTTGAGAAAACTCAAGGTGAAATCAAGCGCATCGCTGGCAAACTAGGTAACCAAGGTTTTGTTGCTAAAGCACCTGAAGCTGTTGTTGCAGCAGAGCGTGAAAAACTAGCAGGTTATGAAGAGAAACTTGAGAAGATCAAAGCGCAGCAAGAGACAATTGCTAACCTTTAATCTTTTATAGTTTAATCAGCTAATTTAACCGTCAATCTTCTTTTAGGTTGGCGGTTTTTTTATTGAGGAAAATAAAATGTTATACAGCAATAAAATCACTTTCTTTGAGCGTTTTGAAAAAGATATTTTAAGCGCCAAAAAGACGATTACGATTCGTGATAAACATGAGAAGAACTACCAAATTGGCAGCATAGTTGATGTGGCAACCTTTGAAGATGAACGCCAGTTTTGCCGCATTCAAATCCAAAGCGTGACCCCAATAGAGTTTGATGCGCTCAATTCATTTCATGCCGAGCAAGAGAACATGAGCCTAGATGAGCTCAAAGCTGTGATCCAAGACATCTACCCAAATGAGCAAGAGCTTTATGTCATAGCCTATCAGCTTGTTAACTGAAAGATCTCAGATTAGATTGGCCTCTTTATATAAATGCCAATCTAGTTGGGAGCTTGTTATATGCAGCCAAACCTAATCCCTTACTTAAACGCCATCCCCGAAGGCTATAGCGAAACCTTGTATCAAGGCAAAAAGTATAGCCTCACCAAACGCAGTTTCAATCAAGGAAAATCAATAAAAATTTTTGCCAAAGAACTGGCAGGAAAGGATTTTATCAGCTTAAATTTTTATCAGTTAAGTAAACAAAGTTTGCTAAAACCTTGTGAAATGCCAGAGAAAAAGGTTATTCACTTTTTAATGAATCATATAATAACCAAATAAAACAAATAGTTAAGTGAATTTAACGAGATTGCAAATTAACCTAATAAAAATGATAGCTTAAACCTATTAATTATATAAAAGCAATCAATTGCAAATAATTCTCACTTAGATTAATATGAATTCATCGGATGCAAACATCCACATTAATTTAAAAGATCACCCTTGAGGGGGAATTATGAAAAAGACACTAACATTCGCAGTTCTACACTTTAGCGTTGCATTTACATTAGCTTATATCCTAACTGGTGACATCATCTTAGGTAGCTTGATTGCAATGACAGAGCCTATGGTGAATACAGTTGCTTTCTATTTCCACGACAAGGTGTGGCAAAAAGGCAAATTAAAGCAAGTTGCTCATGATGCGCCAAGCAAAAAAACAATGAGCTTTGCAGTGCTTCACTTTAGCGTTGCTTTCTTGGTCAGCTACCTATTAACCGGTGATGCATTTATCGGTGGTTTAATGGCAACACTAGAGCCAAGTGTCAATACAGTTGTTTTCTACTTCCACGAACGTTTTTGGTTACGTAAAGAAGATGCGAAAATCAGCTTGCACTGCCACCATGATGACTTGAACACTCATACAAAAGAGCTATCTAACGTTGATATGCAAGTCACGCCAACAGAACACAACTTAGTAGCTTGAGGGAATAGACTTTCAAGCGATACACAGAGCATCAATCTTGTAAAACTAATCAGGTCACCTAAATTTAGGGGGCCTTTTTTTATGTCTAAAATGCTATGATAGATAATGATTTTAACCTGATGATAAAACTAACTTTATAATGACTATAAAATTTATCCCATTAACCGCTCAATACGATACTCAAATTGCTACAGTGATCCGTTGCGTTTCGCAAGAGTATGGCTTAACCGCAGACAAAGGCTTTAGCGTTGCTGATCCACATCTAGATATTTTATCTAAGACCTATCAAGCAGATAAACATGCATATTGGGTTGTGATAGATGACAAAGGACAAGTGCTAGGTGGGGCTGGAATTGCGCCAATTTCTGGCGAAGATAAGATTTGCGAACTACAAAAAATGTATATTTTAGAGAGTGCGCGTAAGCAAGGCATTGCAACGAAGCTCACCCAGTTGTGCTTTGAAAAAGCCAAAGAATATGGGTTTAAAAGCTGCTATTTAGAAACCACAGCTTGCCTAGAAGAAGCCCTAGCCTTGTATCAAAAACTAGGCTTTAAGGCGCATCAACGTTTAGGTGATACTGGGCATAATGATTGTGAAATTTGCCTGTTAAAAGTGATAGATTAAATCTAACAATGCCCATATACTCTTCACCCTTGAAGTTGCAACTGCGTTAACGACGCTGATTCGCCCTAGTCACATATTCTTATATGCTCCTAGGCTCTCATCACCTTGTTGCCTTGCTGCAACTCCAATGATTTTGAGTATATACGATAATTAACTATCTGATATATGGGCAAATGTTTTATTTTAAAAACACTTACGAACAAATTATTATTTTTGAGAAAAAATCCCAGAATACATCGCATTCGTTAATTCATAATCATCCGTATCACCCGTTAGCTCCCAAGCAAAAATCCCAGCTAAACCGTTCTCTTTCGCCCAAGCAGTTTTAGCTTGGATCGAGCGGACATCATCAAACGAAATAAATACCTTCTTATCTTGGTTCCAGATAAATGGCGCTTGAGATGCTTCATCATAACCATAGTTATATCCCTGCTCTTGGGTATAGTTTTTTACAATATCCCAATACATGAAGTAGCCTAGCTCTGTAGTACCGAAACTTGCACCTTTTTCTGAAGTTAAATCTGCAGTAGGAAGCTTCCCATCAAAGTCTTTTGTTCCTTCCCATCCTCGACCATAAAATGCTGCGCCTATTACCAATTTATTTGCAGGGATCCCTTGCGTCATCATTTGATTTAAAAAGGCATCAGCGCCCATTCCCCACCAACTACGCTCGGTCGCATGAAGGTTAGTTAAATGCCCTGTTTGTTGCCCCCAACCGCCAAGAAAATCATAAGTCATGGCAAACATATTGGTTAAATAAGGTGATGCAGCTTTCCAGTCAATTTGCTCAGATTTAGCGCCTACACCGACAGCCGTTGAGAGTTCATACTCACGTTTTGTTTTCTCGCTTAGCGCATCAAGATCTGTGCGTATAGTTTTAACTAAATAAGTAAAGGCGTCGCGTTCAAGTGCTTTTTGCTCATCACTTAGCTTAGTTTTTTCATCCCAAGGAGAAGTCGTTAAACCGCCACCACCAGGGTATTCCCAGTCGAGATCTATGCCATCGAAAAAGTCATATTTCGCGATTAATTCCACTGCTGTTTTAGCAAATTGCTGCATCGCCTGTTTATCTTTTGCCATCGCATGAAAAGGCTCAGACATAGTCCAACCGCCAAAAGAAGGGAGTATTTTTAGATTTGGATGATCTTTTTTAAGTTGAGCAAGTTGCGCAAAATGCCCCTTATAATCTAAGTCCAGATCCACCTGACCAAAGTCCACTTCTAATGCAGATTTTTGATCAACAATCACAGCCGTAAAAGGATCCTTGCCCTCACAAGCTTTGGCGATGTTGGTTTGAACATTTTGATTTGCGCCCGTATGTGGTCCACACATACTTAAAAAGGCATAAATAATATGTGTCAGTTTATCTGCAGGAATATCTTTAACCGTATAGGGATGATCTTGGTTTTCATATTGCCAGTCTGCAAAATACCCTGCGACAACAGGATTTTGTGGGGGTGACTGAGCCATTGATATTTGGCTAAAAGAAAGCATGGCGCAAGACAGCGCGAGCGTAGAAAGCTTGAGAGTTTTGATTTTTTTCATTTGTAAATCCTTTTATATGACGTGCAAATAGAGTCCGTGACCAACTAAATTTGCGTCATAAAAAAAGAAACATCAAAAAACGAATTCTGTTTTCAGACAGAGTTCAAAAAACCAACAAAAAGCCATGTAAATTCATATACAAGCCAAATAAAAACGCCTACTCACTCCAAATGAAATGAATAGGCGTCACGTTAGTTGATGTTTAAGTTACTTTTTTAAAGCTGAAAATAAAGATAAATATAAGGGAGTATTATTCATCATGAGTAAACTCAAGCTTAAAATCCCCTTTATAAGGAACATGCTCAACTGTTACCCAAGCTGGTTTGTTATCTGCACCTTTGCCCATTACTCGGTAAGTAAATTTATCAGGATTTAGCTCAGTCAACTCAACAGCAGATTGATACTTTTTCCCTTGAGATAAGATTACGCGCAATTTGTTATTATGTAGCACGCTATAGTAACCATAGTCACCGCGTGATTCACCCGTTGCTTTATCAAAGAATTCGTAACGGTTTGTCGATGAATCATAACGCGCTAAACCAATAAAGTTTTGGTTATATTGAGTCACATCTTCATCTTCATCATTCACAACACGCGTACCTTGCCATAAAGCTCCAGCAAGAATATCTGCGCCATCTTCAGTGGTAATGATTTGCCCCGTCTGATGCTTAAATGAATGATCTTTTGTAAATTCTAAATCAAACTTGCCAAGGTATGGCTTGTGCTCAACCAAAACATTGACTGGCTCACCATTGGCATTTTGACCCGCTCGCTTATAGGTAAAGACATTTTGATCTAACTTCACCATATCTACGATGGCCGCATAATTTTTAGACTCAGAGATCAGAATGCGTTTTTCACCATCATTGGTTACAAAATAATAACCATAATCATCACGAGATTCGCCAGTATCTTTATCAAAAAACTCATAATCGCCAAGCTCTCCGTAACGTGCGAGACCAATATAATTTGAGTTTTCTTTTGTCAGATCATTGCCATTTGCATCGGTCACTTTCGTGCCTTGCCAAGGCGTATCAAACAGGCTCACTTGCATCGAGTCCATGATCTCTTCAGACATTTCATCTGGATCAGGATGCTCAACTTGCATTTGTGATTGATCTTGCACCTGCTCGATTTGTGTTTGAGGCTCTGTCTGAGTTTGTGATTCTGGCGCTGACTTATCCTCTGCAGATTGCGAAGATTGGTTATCACATCCGGAAAGGACTAAACCAATTAACGCTGCAATCATGATTTTATTCATTATTCATCCTTTAATTTTCATCACACCTATCCTAAGACATTACCCTATATAGATAAGTTTCCTGTAAGATAATTAAAAATTATTCATAAAATCTAAGCCAGCTCCAAAAAATTAATAAAAATAGCTACAATTAATCTTCTTCGCCATCTTCTTCATCATGATAGATCGCATCTTCGCCTTCATAGAAGGTGCCCCAACCATCATAAATAATGTCAAATTTTTCAGCTAAATGCACCAGCTTCTCAACTTGCTCGTCAATCAGTTTCGGATCAAGCGCTGATTGCATAATTGCATCGCAGCATAAAACTTTTTGACCATCTTCATCTTCAACTTCTTCAGCTTCTAAAACCTCAAAGCCCATTTGGAAAGCTTCAATAACAGCCTTTTCAAGGGTTTCAAAATTTTCAGCAAATAAGTGGTGCTCAATATCATAAAGAGCTTCAGGATCACTGCCATCTTCAATTAAAGCTGCAATAATATCGCGAGTTTCTTCTTTTTGATATTCAATAAGTTCTTCAACACTTAGATAATCATCTTGTAAATTTTGATCAGACATATTTATTTCCAATATTCGGCTTTTAGTTAGCAGTATTTTGCCATGATTTGACTTGATTAGTAAGTAAATTTGTGTGGAAAAATTAATTTTCTATTAACAAACCCAGAACAAGAATAAGTGCTTTTATATCAATAAATTAGCAAGAAGCATAAGGAAAAAGAATTTGACTATCTAAGCTTCAACTGCCCATAATGAAAGGGAATAGATAAATGCCGCATGGCAAAAAAGGAATTTTATGTCTAAGTTATACGTTGGTTCAGAGATTGGCCAATTAAAACGAGTGATCTTACACCGCCCCGAGCGCGCTTTAACCCACCTTACTCCTTCAAACTTTCAAGACTTATTGTTTGATGATGTCCTCTCGGTCGAAGATGCCGGCAAAGAACATGACGAATTTGCTAACCTATTGACTAATCAGGGGGTTGAAGTTTTACTACTGCACGATTTGCTTGCCCAAACCCTTGAAATTGACGAAGCCAAACAATGGCTGCTCGATACTCAAATTTCAGATTATCGCTTTGGCTCCCTATTTGCCAAGCAACTGCGTGATTATGCCGCGCAAACTGACAATGATCTGCTCGCCAGTATTTTACTCGGTGGCCTGACTTACGATGAAATCCCATTCACGCCACATGGTCTGCTTCCTGCAATGCAAGGCCCACAAGATTTTGTGATTGAACCGCTGCCAAATCATCTCTTTACGCGTGACACCTCTTGTTGGGTTTACAATGGCGTCAGCCTTAACCCTATGATGAAGCCAGCACGTCAGCGTGAGACCAACCACTTACGTGCGATTTATCGCTGGCACCCTCTATTTGCAAGCCAAGATTTTCATTATTATTTTGGTAACCAAGCCGGTGATTATGATAACGCTAATATCGAAGGTGGCGACGTATTAGTTCTTGGTAATGGCGCTGTACTCATTGGCATGTCCGAACGTACCACCCCACAAGGAATTGAAAACTTTGCAAAAAATCTATTTATCTCAGGTCAAGCAAAGCAAGTCTTAGCAGTTGAACTGCCCAAGCACCGCGCTTGTATGCATCTTGATACCGTCATGACGCATATGGATAGAGATACATTTTCGATTTACCCTGAAGTGATTCACAAACGTCTCGCCACTTGGAAGCTTGAACCAAATGCCGATGCCTCGAATGTTCAGGTCACCTTGATGCCAAGTTATTTAAACGCGCTCGAACAAGCCTTAGATGTAAGCCAAATTAAAACTATCACCACAGGCGGAAACTTCTCAGAGGCTGAGCGTGAACAATGGAATGATGCGAATAATGTTTTGACCTTGCGCCCTGGTGAGGTGGTGAGTTATGCACGCAATATTTATACTAATGAAAAATATGATAAGGCTGGGATCAAGGTTTTAACCATAGATGGCAATGAACTTGGACGTGGTCGAGGTGGCGCACGCTGTATGAGTTGCCCAATTGAGCGAGATGGATTATAGTACATCTTTATTCAATTAATTAGCATTTTTAGTCGCTACACATACAAGGAATCGAGTATGGCTTTTAATTTACGCAATCGTCACTTTTTGAAATTGTTAGACTTTTCAACTCAAGAAATTGAATTTTTGCTGCAACTGGCGAAAGATCTCAAAACTGCTAAATATGCAGGCATTGAGCAGCCTCGCCTAACTGGCAAAAATATTGCGCTAATCTTTGAAAAAAGCTCTACTCGTACTCGCTGCGCATTTGAAGTAGCAGCTTTTGACCAAGGCGCCCAAGTCACCTATCTTGGTCCATCTGGCAGCCAAATCGGCCATAAAGAATCAATGAAAGATACTGCGCGTGTTCTTGGACGTATGTATGACGGCATCGAATATCGCGGCTTTGGTCAAGCCCGTGTTGAAGAGCTCGCTGAGTTTGCTGGCGTACCGGTATGGAATGGCTTAACCGATGAGTTTCATCCCACTCAAATCCTTGCTGACTTTTTGACTATGCAAGAGTTTAGCCCAAACCGCTCGCTGAATCAGTTGAGCTTTGCTTACCTTGGTGATGCGCGTAATAACATGGCGAACTCATTAATGGTTGGCGCTGCAAAAATGGGGATGGATATTCGCCTCGTTGCACCGAAAGATTATTGGCCTGAAAGCGAACTGGTTGAAACTTGTCAGGAAATTGCGAAAACTACAGGCGCAAAAATTTTACTCACTGAAGATGTTCAAGCCGGGGTTAAAGGGTGTGACTTCTTATACACAGATGTGTGGGTGTCTATGGGTGAGCCTGAAGAAGCATGGGCTGAGCGCATTGAGCAGATGAAGCCTTATCAAGTGAACCAAGCCATGCTCGATGCAACGGGTAATCCAAAGGTGAAATTTATGCACTGCTTACCGGCTTTTCATAATGATGAAACAGGCGTAGGTAAAGCTGTAGCTGAAAAATATCAAATGCAAGGCCTTGAAGTCACAGAAGAAGTTTTTGAATCTGAGCATTCAATTGTGTTTGATCAAGCAGAAAACCGCATGCATACGATCAAAGCTGTGATGGTGGCGACTTTGGGCGCTTAAGAAATATCAAATTGCAAATTCGATCCAAGCAAACGCTTGCGTCATGATAAAACTTAGCTATAATCTGCAAGATTTTATTAAACGTATGAGGTTTGTCGTCTTGCTTGGGTACATCTTTGCTTCTATCTTATTAAGCCTCAAGGCAGCATTTGCTGTTCGACACAACGTTTTCCATAATTTAAGATTTTCAGACTAAGCCTCCTGTTACCTAGGGGGCTTTTTTTTGCCGTTTAAATGACAAATTTAAAGGATCACTCATGAACAACAGCCTTTACCAAAAGCATATCATCTCTATTCCTGAGCTTTCACGTGATGAACTTGAGCTGATTGTCGATACAGCGGCTAAAATCAAAGCCAAGCCGCAACCAAAACTGATTGAAAACAAAGTTGTTGCAAGCTGCTTTTTTGAGCCTTCAACGCGCACACGTTTATCTTTTGAAACTGCGATTCAACGCATTGGTGGACGCGTAATTGGCTTTGATAGCGGCGGCAATACATCGCTGGCAAATAAAGGTGAAACCCTTTCTGATTCAGTCCAAGTGATCTCAAGCTATGTGGATGCCTTTGTCATGCGTCACCCACAAGAAGGCGCTGCGCGTTTAGCTTCTGAGTTCTCAAACGGTGTCCCAGTGCTTAACGCAGGTGATGGCTCCAACCAACACCCAAGCCAAACCTTGCTTGATTTATATAGCATTTATGAAACGCAAGAAAAGCTAGATGGCATTCATATCGCCTTTGTTGGGGATTTAAAATATGGCCGTACGGTGCATTCTTTAACTCAAGCATTGGCTAAATTTGATGACGTGAATTTCTACTTCATTGCGCCAAAAGCGCTCGCTATGCCAGATTATATCTGCGAAGAGTTGGATGATGCAGGCATAAAATATAGTCTGCACCAAGATATTGAATCCGTCATGCCTAAGCTTGATATTTTATATATGACGCGCGTACAAAAAGAGCGTTTTGATGCTTCTGAATATGCGCATATTAAATCTGCATTTGTATTAACCGCAAAATCATTAGAGCATGCTAAGCCAAACCTAAAAGTCTTGCACCCTCTACCACGCGTGGATGAAATCACTACAGATGTGGATGCTACGCCGCATGCCTATTATTTCCAACAAGCACAAAATGGCGTTTACGCACGCATGGCTTTATTAGCCTTAGTCCTTAGCCCTGAACTTACTTTTAACCAATAACCCGGAGCATGATGATGTCTAAAGAAAAACAACTCCAAGTCGAAGCGATTGCGCAAGGTACTGTGATTGATCATATCCCAGCTCAAGTCGGGTTACAGGTATTAAAATTATTTAACTTTGATAAGACTGGTGAGCGCGTGACCATGGGTCTAAACTTGCCATCTTCTGCAATGGGCTGCAAAGATATTTTAAAAGCTGAAAATACATTTATCAGCGAAGAACAAGCGCAAAAATTAGCACTTTATGCACCAAAAGCGACAGTTAACCAAATTGAAAACTATGAAGTAGTCAAAAAGCTAAACTTAAGTCTACCAAAACAAGTGCTAGGCGTATTCTCTTGTCCAAATGCAAACTGCATTACACATAATGAACCTGTTCCGAGCCGCTTTGCTGTGAGCACAAAGGTATCAAAAACAAGTCAAGATGAAGAAATTCGCCTCAAATGTACATATTGTGAAAAAACCTTTGATCGTGATATTGTTACTGAAGGTTAAATGAAAAATAAGGAAAATTCATGACTAAAGTTCTACACACAGAATCTGCACCAGCAGCAATTGGCCCATATGTACAAGGTGTTGATCTTGGGAGCATGGTAATGACATCAGGTCAGATCCCTGTAAACCCAGCAACAGGTGAAGTGCCAGCAGATATTAAAGATCAAGCTCGTCAGTCTCTAGAAAACGTTAAAGCTGTGGTTGAGTCTTCAGGTTTAAGCGTCACCAACATTGTAAAAATGACTGTGTTTGTTAAAGATCTCAATGACTTTGCTTCTGTAAACGAAGTCTACGGTGCATTTTTTGATGAGCATAACGTCGCAAACTACCCAGCACGTTCATGTGTGGAAGTTGCGCGTCTACCAAAAGATGTTGGCATTGAAATCGAAGCAATTGCAGTACGTTAATTTATTCTAGTTAGCTAAGTTTAGCTCTGGCTCTGGATCTAGTTCCTCCCCTTTTCAAGGGGAGGTTAGGTGGGGTGGGGTTAACTCTAGTGACCCAAATCTAGCACTAGAGCTAGTCTCTCACCTTTCAATGGGAGATTAGATAGGGTTAGTTCTAGTTGCCCAAATCTATCGCTAGATCTAGTCCCTCCCCTTTCCAAGGGGAGGTTAGGTGGGGTTCTAAGCAGCTCTCGCCTTTGCGACAATCGGCTGCAAATCCTTTCTAAGCATCACAATCACAATCCCAGCCAACACAAAGTTTGATAACGGGTACGCGAGCCACACCCCTTGAACATCCCAAAACCTAGGTAAAATCCATAAAAATGGAAGCTGAATCAATAGATTGCTCACCATAATTAAAGTTGCTTTTTTACCTTTATTAATCGCCTGATAAAACGCTGCACCCACCACTAAAAAGCCATCTAAAAACAAAGCAAAGGTATGCAAACGTATCCCTTCCACGCCAGCTGTAATTAAAGCCTGGTTGTGTGAATTAAAGCTTTGCATGATAGATGTGGCAAACAAATTAATCCCAAGCGTTGAGACAAGACCTATGATGATTGCACTGCCCATTGCAACTTTTAAAAGCTGTAAGATATTTCTTGGATGGCGCGCGCCATAATAATAACTCACAAGCGGCTGCATGCCATTGGCTACCCCTTCTGCAATCAAGTAATAAACTGTGACTAGATACCCAACGACAGCAAAGGCGCCGACATAAACTAAGCCGCCATAAAGACTAAAGTACACATTATGAATAGCAACCATCAAGGCAGCATACACATACATAAAAAAGCTAGAAGTGCCGATAATAAAAATTCGCCCGATATATTCAGGGTGTACTCGTAAATCAGCTAAGGTTAAGCGCATATTGGCTTTGGCGGAGAAGAAATAAATCACCCCAGCAAGGGTCACAACAAACTGCGCACCCGCCGTTGCTAATGCTGCGCCTGTAAACTCCCACTTAAGCACCACAATAAACAAATAATCAAAAATAATATTGAGCAAAGCGCCAATGATCATCAAAAGCGTCGCGAGTTTAGGGCTGTGATCATTACGCAGTAAAAATGGCAAAGCAACCGAGCCTAGGGTAAAGGCGCAGCTATAGATCAAGACATCTAAATACTCTTGCCCATACTTTAAAGCATCCCCTTCACCACCTTGAATCGAGAGAAAAAACTCCGAGAAAAAATATAAAATAGCAGCGATAAAAGGTAATAAAATAACTAACAGTAACAAACCTGTTGCCAAAACCTCTTTGGCTTCAAGCGGCTTTTTTTGCCCTTGCTTAATCGAAGATAAAGCGCCACTGCCCACCCCGATCATCATGCCAATACCTAAAATTGTCGCAATCACAGGCCAAGCAAGATTAATTGCAGCTAAGCCTTCACTTCCTAAGTAGCGCCCAATAAAGATCCCATCAACTATTTGATATAAGCCGTTGACCAACATTGCCGCAACAGTTGGAATCGCATAACGGCGAAATTCTCGATTTATATTTCGATTCATATCTACCTCATCAATTCAGGGTTACGCAATAACATTAATCATGTGTCCTTTAATGCTTGATTAAGCAGCTGAGTTAAGTAACTCGCTTGATCGTCATCTAGTCGCGCTAACATCTTTTGAGCGATCACTTGATACACTTGATGATCTTGATTAAACCCAGCCTTAGTAAAATCGGTTAAGAAAATCAACTTTGAGCGTGCATCTTGTGGCGCAGGCAAACTCACAAGTAAACCTTTTGCTTCCAATCGTTTAACCATGCTCGACGCCGAAGCCTTAGTTACTTGCATTTGCTCGGCAAGGTCGGTTAAGCGGATCCCTTTTGGAACCATCTCTACAACTTTTAAATAGTCATATTCATTAAAGCTCAAATGCCCCAATGGATCTTGTGCTTGCTTACGCCACTCTTTTGCAGTGACTCTTTCAATGGTTTCGAGATGTTTTGCGAGTTCTTTGTTTGGCATGATAAATCTAATTGCCCATATAGTTAGTTAGTCTAACTAATAATATATCATGCTTTTTATATAAAAGAAAAGCACGAAAAGGGAAAAGTTGCTAAGGTAAGATCGAAAAAGGCTTGATCTAGATAACCCAGATCAAGCCCTTAAATTGTATCAACTCATGGAGAAGTATTGGTTAGTTCGTTGTCGATTCTGCTTCAGCTCTTTCAGCTTCCATAAAATCAATGGCAATCGGATCATCTTCAAAATCTTGATCGACTTCAGATCGTAACGTATCAAAGATTTGTCCTAACTCCACAAAAGAATAATGATGCTCGGCAAAGTCATAAACATTTTGCGCAATCGCAAGCTTGAATAAAGCTATCGCATTCGGATAGTCTTTTTCATAATGAAACTCTTTTGCAAGATAGAAATAAGTTTCGGTTAACTGCTGCGCCATTTGTTCATTGTTTTCTGCATGTTCAGCAATATTCTCAAAAATTTCTTGTTGAGAAACGTCACCTAATGTCATCGCAACAAGCAGCCAACCCCACTGACTCTCTTCCGATTGACCTTGAGCTTGATAACGTGCTTCTAAGTTTTGCTTCGCATTTTCAGGATCCAAGCCACGCTCAATATAGAACAGCCATAATGCCGTATATGGATCCGCTTTATCCGCTTCATAGGCCTTGGTCATATCATCAAATGCAGGACCTAAACGGTTACCGTAATACAAGGCAATAGCACGATTTCTTAACGCATAATTACTTTCAGGCTCTAGCTTTAAACTAATATCAAATGCATCAATCGCATTATCATAAGCTGCAACTTGAGTATAAAACACGCCAAGCATGTTTAAGACATCCGCTTGTTTTGGATTAAGTTTTAAAGAGTATTCATAGTCTAAACGAGCTAAATCACGCAAGCCGACACTATCATGATAGAAACCACGTAATTTAAACAGTTGCGCTTTGTCTGCTTGAGAAGTGTCACTGCGAGCCAATAGAGCATTAATTTTAGCTAAGCTGACTTCTTGATCTACACCTGGTTGTAATGGCACAGCCATAGGTGGATAGCCCCAATAGTTTTGCTGACTTGAGGCGCAACCAGCTAGCATCAAGATGCATGCTAAACCTAGATATCGAAAATATTTCACGTATATAGCTCCCTTTGGTCTAACTTCCTAGGTGAGTAATAGATTTCAAACGTATAAGATTAAAAGCATATTAACTTAGTTTACTTGAAATGTATTGATTTTCTCTTCAAGTTTCTAATGATTAAATGTAACACCTTAAATAGTTGAAGATACTGCAAAGTCATAAAATGATGTGCCTATACGGATAGACAAAAACATGTGATTTAGCGGAAATGCTTAGCATTAAGCAGAGATTTCAAAATATGCAAGGCATTAAAAAGGAAGCACTTAGGCCTCCTTTTATATGGAGAACACTTAAACTTTAGCAGCTTAAGCGCCTCTTTATGTCATGAATTGCTAAAAAATTATTCAGCAGCTGGCGCTTCTTCAGTTTGAGGTTGCGCTTCTTTCATGCTTAGACGTACACGGCCTTGACGGTCGATTTCAAGTACTTTCACTTGAACTTCTTGACCTTCTTTTAGGTAGTCAGATACTTTCTCTACACGCTCGTTAGCGATTTGAGAGATATGTACTAGACCATCTTTACCAGGCAGGATAGTCACGAACGCACCGAAATCAGCTAGACGTGCAACAACACCTGTGTAGATGCGGCCAACTTCAACTTCAGCAGTGATTTCTTCAATACGACGAATCGCTTCTTTAGCTGCAGCGCCTTCAGTTGCTGCAATCTTGATTGTGCCGTCATCATCGATTTCAATCGTTGTGCCAGTTTCTTCAGTTAGCGCACGAATTACCGCACCGCCTTTACCGATCACGTCTTTGATTTTCTCTGAAGAGATCTTCATTGTGTGGATGCGCGGAGCAAACTCAGAAATATCATCACGCGCACCAGAAATCGCTTCGTCCATCACTTTAAGGATATGATGACGTGCACCTTGCGCTTGGTTTAGAGCAATTTGCATGATTTCTTTAGTGATACCTTCGATTTTGATATCCATTTGTAGCGCAGTGATACCTTCAGAAGTACCCGCAACTTTAAAGTCCATGTCACCTAGGTGATCTTCATCGCCTAAGATGTCAGAAAGAACAACGAAATCATCGCCTTCTTTCACAAGACCCATAGCGATACCCGCTACAGATGACTTGATTGGTACACCAGCGTCCATAAGTGCTAGAGAAGTACCACATACAGAAGCCATTGAAGATGAACCGTTTGATTCTGTGATTTCAGACACAACACGTACTGTGTATGGGAATTCATCAGCAGAAGGCATTACCGCAGCAATACCACGTTTTGCAAGTTTACCGTGACCGATTTCACGACGCTTAGGTGAACCAACAAAACCAGTTTCACCAACACAGTATGGAGGGAAGTTGTAGTGAAGTAGGAAGTTATCTTTCTTCTCACCTAATAGGCTATCAATGATTTGCGCATCACGTTGTGTACCAAGTGTTGCGGTAACCATTGCCTGCGTTTCACCACGCGTAAATAGTGCACTACCGTGAGTACGTGGAAGAATACCAGTGCGTACGTCAAGCGCACGAACCATATCTTTTTCACGACCATCGATACGTGGCTCACCAGAGATGATGCGGCTACGTACAACTGTTTTTTCAAGATCGTGGAAGATAGTGTGAATTTCTTTTGGATTTAACTCTTCGTTTTCAGCCAAAAGTGTTTCTTTTACTTCATCACTGATTGCGTGGATGCGATCATAACGCGCCATTTTTTCAGTGATTTGGTATGCTTCAACCAATTTCGCTTGCGCAAGTTCAGCGATTTTGTTTTTAAGCTGAGTATTTTCAGCAGGCGCAGCCCAATCCCATGCAGGCGTTGCTACTTCAGC
The DNA here is from genome assembly GCF_058545285.1 of Vibrio sp. KMM 9700. Taxonomy (NCBI): domain Bacteria; kingdom Pseudomonadati; phylum Pseudomonadota; class Gammaproteobacteria; order Vibrionales; family Vibrionaceae; genus Vibrio; species Vibrio sp. KMM 9700. Next base: position 910,169 of record NZ_CM178589.1, read on the forward strand.
TTTAAATTCGTTGATTGCATTGATCACAACTTGTTGTTGATCGTGACCATATACAACTGCTGCTAGCATTTCTTCTTCTGTTAGGTTGTCAGCTTCTGATTCTACCATAAGTACAGCGCCTTCAGTACCCGAAACAACAAGGTCAAGACGAGAGTTTTCTAGCTCTTTTTCACTTGGGTTAAGTACTAGCTCACCATTGATGTGACCAACACGCGCTGCACCAATTGGACCATTGAACGGAACACCTGCGATAGAAAGCGCAGCTGAAGTACCGATCATAGTGATGATGTCTGGAGAGATATCAGGGTTTGCAGAAACAACGGTTGCAATCACTTGCACTTCGTTTTTGAAACCTTCTGGGAAAAGTGGACGAATTGGACGGTCGATTAGACGCGCTGTTAGTGTTTCGCCTTCAGAAGGACGACCTTCACGCTTGAAGAAACCACCAGGAATTTTACCAGCAGCGTATGTACGCTCTTGATAGTTAACTGTTAGCGGGAAGAAATCTTGACCTTCAACAGCTTCTTTTTTTGCAACAACAGAAACAAATACAGATGTATCATCCATGCTTGCCATAACAGCAGCAGTAGCTTGACGAGCAATCACACCAGTTTCAAGAGTAACTGTGTGGTTACCGTATTGGAATTTTTTTACGATTGGATTCACGTAAATACCTTCATTTAAAGTTAAATTTAATTTTGCTTTACCAATCGCGACTAATATAAAAAGCATCAATGTCAAATGCATCTTATATTAGTCGCGACCTTTATGGTCGACATCGGTGACTGTAAAGCGTGTTTGATTTATCAGCTCAAAACCAAGTCATAGCGACTACGAATGAATTTGATAAACCTCGCAGAGTATAACCTATTTTGAATGAATTGTCTTTGACTGATCGGGGATAAAAAGTGAAGTTTTCGGTGAGAATTAAATGCGTTAGGGCTTAACTAGCACTTATTTATGGCAGTTTAATGACAGGGCAAAATATCGTTTAAAGCGAAAAATAAAACGCCAGACATAAAAAAAGAGACCCGAAGATCTCTTTCTTTTAATCAGTTTTTAAAGCTAGAAACTTATTAAAAAGTCAACAGCTTACAAACGGAATTAGCGACGTAGGCCAAGACGCTTGATTAGTGCGTGGTAACGATCTAGGTTTTTACCTTTTAGGTAATCTAGAAGTTTACGACGACGAGAAACCATACGTAACAGACCACGACGGCTGTGGTGATCGTGTTTGTGGTTTGCAAAGTGACCTTGAAGGTGGTTGATTGAAGCTGTAAGTAGTGCAACTTGAACTTCTGGTGAACCTGTATCGCCTTCAGCTTGCGCGTATTCTGCAACGATTGCTGCTTTAGTTTCTGCATTCAGAGACATAATTCTCTCCTAATAAGAGTAGTTTAATAAAATGTGTTAGCCAATCTCTGATTCAGCCAACACGCGAAGGGCGAATTATACGCAAGTTTTGCTATTATTCAACCCTTTTATCAGTTATTCCTGCGTATCTTCAGGGAAAACAACGACACGTTTCGGTGCCAGCATCCCATCATCATTCATCTCGCCGACACCAAGGAAAACACCTTGCGACATCATGCGCACCATACCCTCGATTGGCAAGCCGCCCACTTGAACTGGATTACCATGTTTTACAAAGTGCGCGAGTTCAGGTAAAAGCTCAACGCTTGCTAAGTCTTGAACTGCGGTGTCCATAGGCAAAAGCAAAGGATCTAAGAACTTACTTGGCTCTATCTCTTGCGCACGCGCATCCTCAAGTAGCTCATTTAGCTCTTCAAGGGTCACCATTTTATCTGCTGGGTATTTCGCAACACCGATGCGACGTAAATAAGTCACATGTGCGCCACAACCTAGCATTTCACCGAGGTCGTCAACAATAGTGCGAATATAAGTGCCTTTTGAACAATAAATTTGCATTTCAACTTCATCACCTTCAAAGCGCAATAACTCTATTGAATAAACAGTGATTGGGCGTGACTCGCGCGGCACTTCAATGCCCTTTCGCGCATATTCATATAAAGGCTTGCCTTGATATTTTAATGCTGAGTACATTGACGGGATTTGCTCAGTGGTGCCACGAAACTTTTCAATTTCAGCTTCAAGTTGCGTAAGCTCAACATTGACTTCGCGCGTTTGCACTACTTCACCATCAGAGTCAGACGTGTCCGTGCGCTCGCCAAGTTTAGCGATCACACGGTAGGTTTTATCTGAATCGAGCAAGAACTGTGAAAACTTGGTTGCTTCACCTAAGCAAATTGGCAGCATACCGGTAGCAAGAGGATCGAGCGCGCCGGTGTGACCCGCTTTTTGTGCAAAGTAAATACGTTTAACTTTTTGCAGCACATCGTTTGAGCTCATGCCTGTCGGCTTATCTAGCAAAACTATGCCGTCAATTAAACGGCCACGACGTCTGCGAGCCATTACGCATCACCCTCTTCGTCGTTCTTAGAGCGCGCTTTATCTTGGCTCACAACTTCTGAAACTAGGTTTGATAGGCGCATACCTTCAACCAAAGTGTCGTCATATACGAAACGAACTTCAGGCGTTAGGCGTAAGCGAATACGTTTACCTAGGGTCATACGAATCGCAACTTCATGCTCTTTAAGTGCAGCAAGGCTTGATTCTGGAGTTTGATCACCAACACATAGGAAGGTTACAAATACTTTTGCATATGCAAGGTCGCGTGAAACTTCAACATCAGAAATGGTTACCATTCCGATGCGTGAATCACGAACTTCGCGTTGCAGAATAAGGGCAAGTTCTTTTTGTAATTGCCCTGACACACGTTGTGTGCGGCTAAATTCTTTAGACATAGTGATTTCTTATTATCTATTTAAACCAATGTAATTATTGGCAAAAAAGGGAGCAACAAGCCCCCCTTCGTATTAATTATTTAATTTTCAAAAATATAGAAAATTAGTCAAGTGTACGTTTGATTTCGATTGTTTCGAATACTTCGATCTGATCACCAACGCGAACATCATTGTAGTTCTTCACGCCGATACCACATTCGTAGCCGCTACGTACTTCTTGAACGTCATCTTTAAAGCGACGTAGTGATTCAAGCTCACCTTCGTAGATAACGATGTTATCACGTAGAACGCGGATTGGGTTGCTACGCTTGATGTTACCTTCGGTAACCATACAACCTGCAATTGCGCCAATCTTAGGTGATTTAAACACGTCACGAACTTCTGCAAGACCCATGATTTCTTGTTTGAATTCAGGAGCAAGCATACCGCCCATCGCTAGTTTCACTTCATCAATCAATTGATAGATGATTGAGTAGTAACGAAGATCTAGGTTTTCAGCTTCAATCACGCGACGCGCTGAAGCATCTGCACGAACGTTAAAGCCAAGGATAATAGCGTTTGATGCTGCTGCAAGAACTGCGTCAGTTTCAGTGATACCACCAACACCCGAACCTACGATGCCAACTTTCACTTCATCAGTTGAAAGTTTACGTAGTGAGTCAGCGATTGCTTCAACAGAACCTTGAACGTCAGCTTTAAGCACAACGTTTAGCTCAGCAACTTCACCAGCTTCCATGTTAGAGAACATGTTTTCTAGTTTCGCTTTTTGTTGACGTGCAAGTTTCACATCACGGAATTTACCTTGACGATAGTTTGCAACTTCACGTGCTTTACGCTCATCACGAACAACTGTCGCTTCATCACCTGATGATGGTACGCCTGATAGACCTAAGATCTCAGCTGGAATAGATGGACCTGCAGATTCAATCTCACGACCATTTTCATCGCGCATAGCACGAACACGGCCATATTCTTGACCACAAAGAACGATATCGCCTTTGCGCAGCGTACCTTCTTGAACCAGTACAGTTGCAACCGGACCACGACCTTTATCAAGGCGAGATTCGATAACTACACCAGATGCCATGCCTTCGCTTACCGCTTCAAGTTCAAGAACTTCCGCTTGAAGTAGAATAGCTTCTAGAAGACCGTCAATGTTAGTCCCTTGTTTTGCAGAGATATGAACGAAGATGTTTTCACCGCCCCATTCCTCTGGAATAACGTCATATTGAGCAAGCTCATTTTTCACGTTATCAGGGTTTGCGCCTTCTTTATCGATTTTGTTTACTGCAACAATCAAAGGAACTTCAGCCGCTTTTGCGTGTTGAATCGCTTCGATTGTTTGTGGCATAACGCCATCATCTGCTGCAACAACAAGTACAACGATATCTGTCGCTTGTGCACCACGTGCACGCATTGATGTAAACGCTGCGTGTCCTGGAGTATCCAGGAAGGTGATCATGCCGTTACCCGTTTCAACGTGGTAAGCACCGATATGCTGTGTGATACCGCCCGCTTCACCAGAAGCAACGCGAGTACGACGAATGTAATCAAGTGTTGATGTTTTACCGTGGTCAACGTGACCCATAATCGTTACAACAGGTGCACGTGGTGTACGTGGCGCCGTGTTATCACGATCAGAAAGTACAGCTTCTTCAAGCTCATTTTCTTTACGTAAAATAACTTTGTGACCCATTTCTTCAGCAACAAGTTGCGCTGTTTCTTGGTCAATCACTTGGTTGATTGTTGCCATAGCACCCATTTTCATCATCACTTTGATGACTTCGGTGCCTTTTACTGACATTTTGCTTGCTAGCTCTGAAAGAACGATAGTTTCGCCAATCACAACGTCTGCTTTGGCAACAGTTGCTGACTTATCAAAGCCGTGTTGCATTGACGTTGGTTTTGCTAGCTTGCCTCTTTGTTGGTTGTTACGACCACCGCGACCGCGACCATTACGGCCACCTGAACGTGATTCTTCCTTCTTAGCCGCAGCAGCTTTTTTCTTCTTACGACGGCCGGCTTCCTGGCGGCGGTCTGCCTCATCTTCGGCTTCTCGAGCATGCGCAGATGTAGTTACATGATAATCTGTATTTTCCATTTGGCCCTTTTTCTCTTCTTCAGCAGACCAACGCTCTTGATTCTTTTCAGCTAGTTTCTTCGCTTCTTCAAGTTGGCGTTGACTCTCTTCTTCAGCTTTGCGCTGCGCTTCTTCTTCTTTACGACGTAATAAAGCTTGTGCTTCGATACGTGCAGCTTCGCGCTCTGCTTTCTCTTGAGCTTCGCGTTCAGTATCTACTGGGCGCTCCACCTTGGCTTTGGCTTCTTGCTCGGCTTTTGCTTTCGCCTCGCGTTCCGCTTGTTCTTGCGCTTCACGCTTAGCTTTTTCAGCCTCTTCGCGCTTCGCTTTTTCGATTGCTTCTTGTGCCGCTTTTTCTTCAGCTTCACGTTTTGCAATTGCTTCTGCTTCTAAACGTGCTTTTTCTTCGGCTTCACGTTTTTCGATTTCTTCAACCGTTTCACGTTTCACATAAGTACGTTTTTTACGGACTTCAACTTGAACGTCTTTGCTTTTACCGCCCGTTGTCGGAACGCTAAGGGTCGAACGTTTTTTACGTTGCAAAGTCAAACGTGTTGGCTCTGCATCGCCTGAAGTATCACCGTGTGCTTTCTTCAAATGAGCAAGTAGTTGCTGCTTTTCTGAATCTGTCACTGTGTCCGCTTGGGATTTTTTCATTCCAGCATCTGCAAATTGCTCAATTAGACGCTCAACCGGTGTACCAATATCTTTACTAAGTTTCGTTACTGTCAAATCTGTCATATGGCACTTCTCCTGCTGATATACTATGCGTTTGCGTCATCACCGAACCAACAAATATTACGTGCAGCCATGATTAGCTCACCTGCGCGTTCGTCGGTTAGGTCTTCGATACCATCTAGGTCATCTACGCCTTGATCTGCAAGATCTTCTAGTGTCACAATACCTTTAGCAGCAAGTTTAAATGCAAGCTCACGCTCAAGACCTTCTAATGCTAAAAGATCTTCCGCTGGCGCTGCGCCATCGAATGTTTCTTCTTTTGCTAATGCAATCGTTGTTAAAGCATTTTTTGCACGGCCACGTAACTCGTCGATTAGATCTTCATCTAAGCCGTCGATTTCAAGTAGTTCACTTGTTGGCACGTAAGCCACTTCTTCAAGTGTTGTGAAACCTTCTTCCACAAGCATTTGAGCGAAGTCTTCTTCAATATCAAGGTGCTCAACGAATGCTTCGATTGCTGCGCTTGATTCTTCTTGGTGTTTCTTGTCTAGGTCTGCAACTGTCATCACGTTCAGTTCCCAACCCGTTAGTTGAGATGCTAGACGTACGTTTTGACCGCTACGACCAATTGCTTGTGCTAGGTTGTCTGATTCAACAGCGATATCCATTGAATGGTTATCTTCGTCAACGATAACACGTGCAACATCAGCAGGCGCCATTGCATTGATTACAAATTGTACAGGATTTTCGTCCCAAAGCACAATATCAATACGCTCGCCGCCTAATTCACTTGAAACTGCTTGTACACGTGCGCCACGCATACCGACACAAGCACCAACCGGATCGATACGCTTATCGTTTGTTCTTACTGCAATTTTAGCACGAGAACCAGGATCACGCGCTGCGCCTTTAAGCTCAATCAGCTCATCACCAATTTCTGGCACTTCAATGCGGAAAAGCTCTTCAAGCATTTGCGGCTTAGAACGCGTTAAAAATAGTTGGAAACCACGCGCTTCAGGTGCAACTTTATATAGAAGACCACGGATGCGATCGCCTGGGCGTAGATTCTCACGTGGTAATTGATCTTCACGTAGGATAACAGATTCAGCATTATTACCCAAATCAACGATAACTTGATCACGGTTTGCTTTTTTCACTACACCAGTAACTAAGTCACCTTCGTTATCAACGAATTGCTCAACGATTTGTGCACGCTCAGCTTCGCGAACTTTTTGCACGATAACTTGTTTTGCTGTTTGAGTCGTAATACGGTCAAAGGTTACAGATGGGATATCGTCTTCAACATAGTCGCCGATTTCAAGTGTTTCATCTTCAAACTTTGCCGCTTCAATTGAAATTTCTTTGGTTGGAAATTCAACTTCTTCAACCGCTTTCCAGCGACGGAAAGTTTCGAAATCACCTGTTTTACGGTCAATCTCAACTCGAACTTCGATTTCTTGTTCACTTTTTTTCTTTGTTGCTGTCGCTAAAGCGATTTCTAACGCTTCGAAAATACGTTCACGTGGAACGGCTTTCTCATTCGAAACCGCCTCAACTACCGCTAAAATCTCTTTATTCATTATTCGCCTCTTTAAGACTTAAAATTTAGGGACTAGGTTCGCTTTAGCAACATTACTTAAAGCAAATTCTTCTTCATTGTTATCTACAGTTAAAGTAATCGTTTCACCTTCAACCTTAGAAATAATACCTTGCCATTTACGACGGTTCGCCAATGCCATTTTCAGTACTAGTTTTACTTCCTGCCCTATAAATTGCTCATAATGTGCAGCTTTAAAAAGTGGGCGCTCAAGGCCTGGTGATGATACTTCAAGGTTATAGGCTACAGTAATAGGATCTTCAACGTCCATTACTGCGCTCACTTGGTGGCTCACTTCTGCGCAATCATCTACATTGATACCATTTTCATGGTCAATAAATACGCGTAGTGTGGAATGCTCACCAGCACGAATGAACTCTAAACCCACCAATTCGTAGCCTGCTGCTGCAACCGGTGCTTCGAGTAACTCTGTGAGTTGTCGCTCTAAACCTGTCATTGTCTTCTCCGTTAAATGGTATTGCCTTCATCTTCGAAGGTGATGATTACCAATTAGTATAAATTACAAGGTACCAGAAACAAAAAAAGGGCATAAGCGCCCATTGAAATATACCAAGTTGCAAGATCTTGCCTTAGTATTGTCCTTACAAATCAAGCAGTTGATTTACAAGCGACAAATAACAAAAAACCCCGAAAGTCGGGGTTTTTTGTTGCTGGACCCTGATAGCACTAAACTTAGTTTAAGTTTAGCAGCAATAAGTTAAATGAAAACTTATCACCTTTATTTATAATCAAAATGCCATATTTGGGTTCAAATACAACATTTTCACTATTGGCTGAAAGGCTTAGTTTATAACTAACTACCTTTCTTCTCGCTTACGCTTAGCCAAAATTGGTTGCGGGGGCCGGATTTGAACCGACGACCTTCGGGTTATGAGCCCGACGAGCTACCAAGCTGCTCCACCCCGCGTCCGTACTGTAGGATTATAAATAATCAAATCATGGTGCCGAGAGAGGGACTTGAACCCTCACGCCCTAGAGCACTAGCACCTCATGCTAGCGTGTCTACCAATTTCACCATCTCGGCATTTCAATTCACTTACATCAATTGAAATAAAATCTTTATCGTTAAAGTATCTTATCTTTCAAATAGATATAAGTCAATCTTTAAATCTTATTGTGGGATTTCATCACCAACTGTTTTTTCTGCTGGTGCGGCATCCGCATCTGATTTATCAGTTTTTTGCTGAGCAGCTTCTTCTGAAACAGAAACAGGAGCGGCCCATTGTGATGCGTCTTTATGCGTAGATAAGTTACCTAGCGCCAAACTTAAGACAAAAAACACAGTTGCTAGTACAGCAGTTGAACGAGTTAGGAAGTTACCAGAACCACCTGCGCCGAATACTGTATTTGAAGCGCCAGCTCCAAACGAAGCGCCCATGTCTGCGCCTTTACCTTGTTGAACTAATACAAGTCCAATCACACCAATTGCAGCTAACAGATAAATCACAAGTAGAATCGTAAACATAATATCACCTACACTGTAATTTAATTGGGATTATCTTCCCTTATTCTAAAGAAGCTCTTTAGAAGGTGCGAAGATACTACCCAAAGAAATCACAGCTGACAAGTATAAATTAAAAAAAAGTGTTATTTCGCTAATATTTTCAACCTAAATGTTCAAAAATACAACAAACTTCAACATGCTAATGACGATATCAAGTAAATAGTTGCCATTGTTATAATAAAAACTTAGTGGCAACTATCGATATTAAGCCTAACAAGTTTCTTTAACAACTTTCGCAATCGCTAGTGCTGACGCCTTCACTAGCTCAGCATCTTCGCCTTCCACCATCACTCGGATCAAAGGCTCTGTGCCTGATTTGCGAAGCAGTACACGACCTTTATCCGCAAGCTGTGCTTCCACATCTTTGACTGCAGATTTTACCGCGTCCGACTCAAGTGGATCCGTTTCGCCAGAGAAGCGTACATTTTCTAAAACTTGTGGGTATAAGGTCATGCCTTGTGATAACTCATGTAAAGATAGGCCACTATCTACAACAGAGCGTAACACTTGCAAGCCAGCAACAATCGCATCACCCGTCGTAACTTTATCTAGTAAAATCACATGGCCTGAGTTTTCAGCGCCAATGCTCCAACCTTTTTCGACAAGCTGTTCCATCACATATCGATCACCAACTTTGGCACGTACAAATGGAATACCAAGCTGCTTTAAGCCTTTTTCCATGCCAAGGTTAGTCATCAGCGTGCCAACAACGCCACCGTTTAACTTACCACGACGCAGTGCATCACGAGCGATGATGTAAGCGATTTGGTCGCCATCAATTTTATGGCCTAAATGATCGACCATAATGATGCGATCGCCATCGCCATCAAACGCTAAACCAAGATCGGCGCCTTCTTCAAGCACGCGTTTTTGCAAGGCTTTAATATCCGTTGCGCCAACTTCTTCATTGATGTTGAGGCCATCTGGCGTCACGCCCATAGTAATAATATCTGCGCCAAGCTCAGTGAAAACATTTGGTGCGATATGATAAGTTGCGCCATGGGCACAATCTAAAACAATCTTTAACCCTTCAAGGCTTAAGTTGTGTGGGAAAGTGCTTTTGCAAAATTCAATATAGCGCCCTGCTGCATCCGTCATACGGCGAGCTTTACCTAAAAGCGCAGAATCAACACATTCAATGTCCTTATCAATTTCAGCTTCAATCGCAAGCTCTACCGCATCGGGCAACTTAGTGCCTTGTGATGAAAAGAACTTGATCCCGTTATCATAATAAGGATTGTGTGACGCTGAAATTACAATGCCAGCTTCCGCGCGAAACGCTTGAGTTAAATAAGCAATTGCAGGGGTTGGCATAGGGCCGGTGAAAATAGCTTTTAAACCTGCGGCTGCAAGCCCTGCTTCAAGCGCAGATTCAAGCATATAACCAGAAATACGTGTATCTTTGCCAATAATGACTTGGCGAGACCCTTGTTTTGCGAGCACGCGACCTGCAGCCCAACCTAATTTTAATACAAAATCAGGGGTAATTGGATATTGGCCAACACGACCACGGATACCATCGGTACCAAAATAACGTCTTTGTTCAGACATAAAAATTCCTTATTTACGCTTTTATTTATCTGTTATGCCCACAGTAAGGCATTTAAAAGCCAGAGCCTGCAAGTGTGCAAATACAATCTAAAACAGATGATAAAGGCTAGGCGTTTAAAATACAAAAACTAATCAGCCAAAGCTGGGCTAAATATGTCTAAGATTGATTTAAGCCAAGCATTGGTTTAAATCTAGTTTGACGCAAGAGTAGTATTGCACGCCTGCCAGACTTGCAGCGCTTGCTTCGTTTCAAGTACATCATGTACACGCAGAATTTGCGCGCCTTGCATAGCTGAAATGAGAGCGCCAGTGACGCTACCTGTGGTGGCTTCTTGGGGCGTGATATCTAATAGCTTATGGATCATTGTCTTACGTGACAAGCCAGACAACACAGGCAGGCCATAATGATGAAAGTGGCCGATATTGGCGAGCAGTTCATAATTATGCGCCAAGGTTTTTCCAAATCCAAAGCCTGGATCTAAGATAATGTTTTCTCGCTTGATGCCTGCTTGAATACAGTCTTCGATACGCTGACTTAAAAACTTATCTACGGTTTGTAAAACATCGCTATAACTTGGCGCATCTTGCATGGTTTTTGGCTGACCTTGCATATGCATAATGCACACAGGTAAGCCTAACTGAGCAGCGGTGTCTAAAGCCTTTGGTTCACTTAAGGCGCGGATATCATTAATTAAATCCATACCTACCTTGGCAGCCTCTTGCATCACTATCGCTTTGCTTGTATCCACTGAAATCCAAACATCGAAGTTTTTAGCAATCGCTTCCACCACAGGCACAACCCGTGATAACTCTTCATCATCACTCACAAGGCTAGCACCGGGGCGAGTCGACTCACCACCGACATCTATCATACTGGCCCCCGCTTGGATCATAGCTTCAGCGTGCCTTAACGCTTTATCTAAGGTATTAAACTTGCCGCCATCTGAAAATGAATCAGGAGTCGCATTTAAGATCCCCATGATTTGTGGTTTATCTAGAAGTAATTGTTTTGAGTTAGCTTTAATTGAAAGCGGACTTTCGAAAACTGGATGTGAGGTTTGAAATTTCATTGTATATACCAATAACAACAAAAAAGCCCCGAAAAATCAGGGCTTAATATTAAAACATAGGGCAAATAATCAGATTATTTATCTTCTTTATTTTGCTCATTGTCAGTTGATGCTGAACTTGATGCATCTTCCGCTTTTACTTCTGACTCAGAATCTGATTCAGGTTTAGCTTCTGGTTGCGTTTCAGCTTTCGCTTGTGGCGCTGTTTCCTGACGCGTTGCATGCTCTGCATCCGTTGCGCTCCAACCTTGTGGCGGACGAATTGGTTCAATACGAGCCATTAAATCATCAATTTGTGGTGAATCAATGGTTTCGTATTTCATCAAGGCATCTTTCATTGCATGTAAGATATCCATGTTTTCTTCAAGGATCTTACGTGCACGCTTATAGTTACGATCGATGATATCACGTACTTCATTATCAATAAGCTTCGCCGTGTCATCAGACATGTGCTTGCTTTGCGTCACGCTGCGACCAAGGAAAACCTCACCTTCATCTTCAGCATAAAGAAGCGGACCAAGCTTGTCTGAGAAGCCCCACTGAGTCACCATCTTACGCGCAATGTCCGTTGCATATTGGATATCACCAGATGCACCCGTTGACACACGTTGCGGGCCATAAATGATTTCTTCAGCTAAACGACCACCATAAGCAACCGAGATTTTACTCTCAAGCTTTTGCAGGTTAATACTAATTTCATCGCCTTCTGGCAAGAACATAGTTACACCTAAAGCGCGGCCACGTGGAATAATGGTCACTTTATGAATTGGATCATGCTCTGGTACTAAACGACCAACAATTGCGTGTCCTGCTTCATGGTAAGCGGTTGATTCTTTTTGCGCATCTGTCATCACCATAGATTTACGCTCTGCGCCCATCATGATTTTATCTTTGGCCAATTCAAACTCAACCATAGAGACATTACGCTTGTTGCCACGTGCTGCAAATAGTGCTGCTTCGTTCACTAGGTTTGCAAGGTCTGCACCCGAGAAACCTGGTGTACCACGCGCAATCACTGATGGCTCAATGTTGTCCGCAAGCGGCACTTTACGCATGTGTACTTTAAGAATTTGTTCACGACCACGAACATCTGGCAAACCAACCACAACTTGACGGTCAAAACGACCCGGACGAAGTAATGCTGGATCCAATACATCTGGACGGTTGGTTGCTGCGATAACGATAATACCTTCATTACCTTCAAAACCATCCATTTCAACCAACATTTGGTTCAGGGTTTGTTCACGCTCATCGTGACCACCACCAACACCAGCGCCACGTTGACGACCTACAGCATCGATTTCATCGATAAAGATGATACAAGGTGATGATTTTTTCGCTTGCTCAAACATGTCACGCACACGTGATGCACCGACACCCACGAACATTTCAACGAAGTCAGAACCTGAAATAGTGAAAAATGGAACTTTGGCTTCGCCTGCAATCGCTTTTGCAAGCAAGGTTTTACCTGTACCAGGAGGACCAACCATCAAGACGCCCGTTGGGATTTTACCACCTAACTTTTGGAAGCGGCTTGGATCGCGAAGATAATCAACCAGCTCTTTCACATCTTCTTTGGCTTCATCACAACCTGCGACATCCGCAAAAGTTGTTTTGATTTGGTCTTCGCTCATCATGCGAGCTTTACTCTTACCAAAGCTCATCGCGCCTTTACCGCCGCCACCGCCTTGCATTTGGCGCATGAAGAAGATCCAGACACCAATGAGAAGAATCATTGGGAACCAAGAAATGAAGATAGTGCTTAATAGGCTAGGTTGCTCTGGTGGCGTACCTGAAACTTTCACCTTTTGATTGATCAAATCGTCTAGTAACTTACTGTCATATACTGGCATATATGTTACATAACGAGAATTATCACTACGCACGAAAGAGATTTCGCGGTCGTTAAATTTCGCTTCTCGCACTTGACCTTGACCTACGTCCTGTACAAATGATGTGTAATCAATTGTTTTGCCGTTTGCATCCCCAGGGCCAAAGCTCTGGAACACAGACATCAAAACAACGGCGATTACTAACCATAAAATTAAATTTTTTGCCATGTCACTCAAGGTGCAGCCTCTCGATAACTAATTAATAAATAAAGCGGGTTAGCCTTTATAGCCGGTCGCCACTATGTAAACCTCACGAGAACGCGCTCGTGATGAGTCGGGTTTTCTTATTTTTACCACTTTAAAGCAGTCACGTACATCTTTTACGTACTGATCAAAGCCCTCACCTTGGAAAACTTTGACAACAAAGCTACCATTTTGGGCTAGAACTTGTCGACACATGTCTAAAGCGAGCTCAACCAGGTACATACCACGCGGCTGATCAACCGCTAAGTTGCCGCTCATATTTGGCGCCATATCAGACATTACGACATCAACCATATCTGGCTGAATACGCTCAAGCAAAGCTTCTAAGACTGCATCTTCACGAAAATCCCCCTGTAGGAAACTCACGCCAGCAATGGAGTCCATTGGCAAAATATCACAAGCGATCACTTGTCCATCATCGCCAACGATTCCAGCAGCATATTGTGACCAGCCACCTGGCGCTGCGCCTAAATCGACAACCGTCATGCCTTCTTTTAAGAGCTTATCTTTTTCTTGAATCTCTTCAATTTTAAAAATAGCTCTTGAGCGATAGCCACGTTTTTGCGCTTCGGCAACGTATTTATCATCAAAATGTTCTTGTAACCAACGGCCTGAACTCGCCGAATGTTTCTTTTTGCTCATGGATATTCCAAAGTTTATGCTATACCAACTTTACCTTACACAAATAGTATCAAAAAAATCAACGAGGTGAGAATTTGACTTGTATCAAAATGCGAAAATTTATGAATAAGGTCGAGAATATATAGTCTTCTAGTATAGATGGCGTTAAAATAGCTGTTTTCAACCCTTATATTAACAAAAATGGCGGCATAATGAACCTTAGCACCAAACAAAAGCAGTATTTAAAAGGACTTGCACATAATTTAAAACCTGTTGTACTTCTCGGTGCCAATGGATTGACTGAAGCAGTCTTGGCTGAAATCGATCAAGCACTTGATCATCATGAACTTATCAAGATCCGCGTAGCATCGGAAGATCGCGACACGAAAAACTTGATCATTGATGCGATTGTTCGTGAATCGAATGCTGAAAAAGTACAAAGCATTGGTAAAGTTTTAGTGCTTTATCGTCAAACTGAAGAGAAGAAAATCGAACTTCCTCGTAAGTAAGCTTAGATTATAAATAAGCTTAGACGCGCGAAATACTAAGTTTCAAAAAAAGCTACAGCCCAAATTCAAGCTGTAGCTTTTTTATTTCCTGAGAATTGACGTAAATCATTGACCTTATGACCATCTAGCTAGAAGAGCTATGATGCGGCTCAGACCAATGATCTAGAATGCTTTAGATGTATTCTACTTTATCAATCTCAAAGTCTTTGTCACCACCAGGTGTAGAGATGGTCACATCATCCCCTTCAAACTTACCGATAAGACCGCGGGCAATCGGTGAGCTTACAGAAATCTTGCCTTGTTTAATATCTGCTTCATCATCACCCACGATTTGGTACTTCACTTCTTTATCTGTATCGATATCGATTAAAGTTACAGTCGTACCAAAAATGATTTTGCCTGTGTTTTCCATTTTGCTGACGTCAATCACTTGTGCAACAGAAAGCTTATATTCGATATCACGAATTTGAGCTTCACAAATGCCTTGTTCTTCACGCGCTGCATGGTATTCAGCATTCTCTTTTAAATCACCAAGCTCACGCGCTTCTGCGATTGCTTCAGAAATCAGCGGGCGACGCTTCATTAAAACTTCTAATTCTTCACGTAGGATTTGCTCACCACGTACAGTCATTGGAACCTTTTCCATTATTACCTCATCCTAAAATGTTATTTATCCCCTCTATATAGAGACATTGCTTACTTTTGTTTAAAGCAAACAAAGCTGCGTCTGGCCTACAAAGCCATCACAGGATTTAAAGTTCAGGGGGATATATCTGTTATGTACTGGCAAGTTTATCAGGATTTATCTTGGTTTACTCACCAATTTATCTGTTTCTTGTTAAATCTATTATTTTAAACAGCAAAAAGCCAACCTGCCGACCTATTGAGTGAACTCTCAACTAGGTAGCATAATTGGTGTTATTCATCATTTTGTAACCTAATTGTAATTAAGTTTTTGATAAAGTTCAGCAAAAAAATTTGAAATAGATCACATAAAAAAACATCCATCAAATTTCAATTTTTCAATCATAAAGTCCGCTTTTGTTTATTTTTCGCCCCGCATAAATGCAACATAACTTTAACAAAATGAAAAATATAAAGCTTCTTCCCTTGTAAAAAAGAGGACTTACGAGAATGGCTAAATGTTTCAAATCTGTGATCAAACTACAGCAAAATGAAATAGGTTTAAAAAAAATAAACCAAAATATGGAACTTTTTATCAAAACCTTGATAAAGCACCTATAGGCAAAGCAAAATCTTTTCGCTAAGATGCTTGTCGCTGGCATGTCGTACATGTTTTGCCAAGCAGTTTAATAATAAAAATCATAGAGGGTGCTTGAGCGCTCCTATTTAAATTTTTGATGAAAAAAGCACATAAGTTAGGATTATTACGATGAATAAAAAATTGATCGCACTAGCAGTAGCAGGTATCGCTACCGCAGGGACAGCAAGCGCTGCTGACATCTTTAAGTCGGATGACACTACTCTATCTATGGGCGGCCGTGCTGAAGCGCGTATGTCTATCAAAGACAGTGACACTGAAGACGTATCACGCGTGCGTTTAAACTTCCTTGGTAAAACTCAAATCAATGACAACCTATACGGTGTTGGTTTTTATGAAGGTGAGTTTAAAGGCAACGACCGTGGTCTTCCAACAGATAACGACGCAGACGATCTAACAAACCGTTATCTATATGCTGGTCTTGGTGGTAACTTTGGTGAAATCACTTACGGTAAAAACGACGGTGCACTTGGCGTACTAACAGATTTTACTGATATCATGGCATACCATGGTAACAGCGCAGCATACAAACTAAACGTTGCTGACCGTGCATCAAACATGCTGACTTATGCTGGCAGCTTTGCTGATTTTGATCTTAAAGCATCTTACCGTTTTGAAGATAGCGACAACAACCGTGACGGTTTCTCTCTATCAGGTATCTGGAATGTATATGACACAGGCCTACGTATCGGTCTAGGTTATGCACAACAAGACGTTAATGCTTGTTCACAATCAGAAGATCGCCCAACGTTTGAAATTAATAATGCTGGCGAAATCGTTGCAAATGGTACAGAAACAGTATGTACTGCAACAAAAGATGATGACCAAAATGAATTCATGGCAACAGCATCTTGGGAATACAACAACTTCTACACTGCATTTAACTATGTAACAGGTGAAGCTGCTGAATATAATGCTCTAATGTCTGAAACTGATGATTCAGATGTTGTATTTGATAAAGTACATGACATCGATGGTTACGAGTGGGCTGGTGCTTACACTTGGGGTAAAACAGTATTCACAACAACTTGGAACTACCAAGAAGTTGAAGATGAAGCATTCGTAAACAACTATGCGATCGATGCGACTTACTACTTCAAGCCTAACTTCCGTGTATATGCTTCTTACAACTTTAACCTACTAAGCAACTCGGATGTTAATAAGTTTGGTAAAGGCGATCTACAAGACGTTGGTAAACCAAGCAAAGAAGATGAAGCGGCTCTAGGTATCCGTTACGACTTCTAATCAAGCTTAGCCTTAGGCTAACTGATAAAGTTAAAAAAACGCCCGCTATTTATAGTGGGCGTTTTGTTTTGTGCAGCATTCAAAATACAATAGTGGTAAAAGCTAAGTAAAAATATCACTTTGTCACCTGTTTCATTTCGCATCTATTCTTGAGTTAGGTATACTAAATCTAGACTTTCAAGGATGTTTATTATGCGATATAAAAAAATTCTCTCATCACTGCTTTCTACAAGTATTTGTGCAGGCTTAGCCGTCACTTCATGGGCAAGTTTCGCTGCCAATAGTGATATGCTCCCAGCAGGTGCTCGTGCTGGTATTTTAGTTCAAAAAAATAACCAAATTACCCAAAGTGAAAATGCCGACAAACTTTTTCCGCCAGCGAGTACCTTAAAAGTACTCACAGCGACTGCTGCCAAAATTCAGCTCGGCAGCAACTACCGTTTTAGCACCACTCTTGAGCAATCTGGAAATAATTTAGTCCTGCGTTTTACCGGTGATCCTAGCCTAACCCGTGCAAACATTAGTAACCTATTTGCTTTAGCTAAGAAAAAAGGTATTTCAAGTACTCGTGATTTAATCTTAGATACCAGTGCCTTTACTGGTTATGAGCGCGCTGTCGGCTGGCCATGGGATATCCTTGGTAGTTGTTATAGTACGCCTTCAAGCCCTGTCGTAATTGATGGTAACTGTGTCCAAGGCTCGATATATACCAACAGCAGCAATGGCACAACTCGCGCGCACGTGCCTGATTACCAGCCTATCCGCGTCAGCACCACAGCACAAACCGTTAGCGCTGAAACGCGTAGTAAGCTGAGTTGTGATTTAGAGCTTATCTCTAACTTAGATAATAGCTACCAACTTTCTGGTTGCTTAACCCCAAGAAAAGATCCCCTACCACTTAAGTTTGCGGTGCAAAATCCAAGCTTGTATGCGGTAAATGTCGTGTCTCAATTGGCTCGTCAGCAAGGCTTTAAGATCACAGGTAAAGTTCGAACTGGGGCTGTGCCAAAAGGCAAAGTTGTGATGACGCATAACTCAAACTCTTTGACTGTGCTGCTTGATCATATGCTAAAACGCTCAGATAACCTTTATGCGAATAATATCGCCAAAGCTGTTGGCGCTTCGTATTATAAGCAGCCAGGCAGTTTCACAAATGGTGAAAAAGCAATTAAAGCTATCTTTAAATCTCGTGGAGTCAATCTTGATAGTGCAGTATTAGTCGATGGTTCAGGCTTGTCACGCAGTAACCGCATTACGCCAAAACAAATGATGGATGTGCTCAATTTTGTGCGTAAGAATGATGCAAGCTTGCAGATAGTGAAACTACTGCCAGTTTCGGGTACAAGCGGCACCTTGACTTATCGTCGTAGCATGCAAAAAGCGCCGATTAAAGGTAATATTGCAGCGAAAAGTGGTTCAATTTTTGGCACTTACAATATGGCAGGCTTTACCTTAGATGCCAACGGTCGTCCTAAAAACACTTTTGTTGAGTTTGTTACTGACTATCATCCAACATCAGGTGGCACGACTGCATTAGCTGATTTTGAGCGTAAGTTATATTCATCAGCGATGAATTAATCTCATTTCCCTGAAAGTACAAGTCTTTTGGGGAAAGTCTCCATATTTTAAATATGCTAAACAATAAAAAACCTTGCCTGATTTCTCATGGCAAGGTTTTTTTGTTTTTATAGCTTATTCAATTACTTGATTTTAGCATGTAGCTCTTGAATTGAATTCACGCTCTCACGGCTATCTGCTGTGTGCGCTTTACAAGTCGCAAACGCAGCATTAAGCGTTGTAGTGTAGTTTACCTTCTCAGCCAATGCGCCACGACGTAACACTTTTGAATCTTCAATCGCTTGACGACCCGCAGCTGTGTTGACGATATAGGTATACTCATTGTTCTTAATACGGTCAAGAATATGTGGGCGACCTTCGTGAACCTTATTCACAAGACGCGGGTTAATGCCTGCTTCACCAAGAATCACAGCAGTGCCGTGTGTTGCATCTAATTGATAACCTAAGTTAATCAACTCTTTTGCTAGTTCTACCACACGTTTCTTATCGCCGCTACGTACTGAAAGTAATGCACGGCCACCTTCTGGATAAATGTTACCGCAACCAAGCTCAGCTTTAGAGAAAGCTTCAGCGAATGTTTCACCAATACCCATAACCTCACCCGTTGAGCGCATTTCAGGGCCAAGCAGTGGATCCACACCTGGGAACTTGTTGAAAGGTAGCACAACTTCTTTCACTGAGTAATAAGGTGGAATGATTTCTTTTGTGAAACCTTGCTGCTCAAGACTTTGACCTGCCATCACGCGGGCTGCAATTTTCGCAAGTGGTGCGCCGGTTGCTTTTGAAACAAATGGAACCGTACGTGCTGCGCGAGGGTTCACTTCAATCAGGTAAACCTTGCCATCTTTCACCGCAAACTGAGTATTCATCAAACCGCGAACACCAAGCTCAAATGCAAGTTTCTCAACTTGACGGCGCATCTCATCCTGAATTTCTTGGCTTAATGTATAAGCAGGTAATGAACATGCTGAGTCACCAGAGTGAACCCCTGCTTGCTCAATATGCTCCATAATGCCGCCAATCACGACACGCTCACCATCGCAAATTGCGTCAATGTCAACTTCCACTGCGTCATCTAGGAAGCGGTCAAGTAGTACTGGTGATTCGTTTGATACGCTTACAGCTTCATTGAAGTAACGGCGTAAATCTTGCTCATCATACACTATTTCCATTGCGCGACCGCCCAATACATATGATGGGCGAACGACTAATGGGAAGCCAATTTCTTTTGACTTATCAATCGCTTGTTCCATAGCTGTAACTGTTGCGTTTTCAGGTTGAAGTAAACCTAAACGCTCAACAGCAGTTTGGAAACGCTCACGGTCTTCTGCGCGGTCGATAGCGTCAGGGCTCGTACCAATAATTGGCACGCCAGCCGCTTCCAGAGCACGAGCTAGTTTAAGTGGGGTTTGACCACCGTATTGCACAATCACACCTTTTGGTTTTTCAACACGAACAATTGAAAGTACATCTTCAAGTGTAATTGGTTCAAAGTATAGGCGATCTGATGTGTCATAATCGGTTGAAACAGTTTCAGGGTTACAGTTCACCATGATGGTTTCATAACCGTCTTCACGCAGAGCAAGAGATGCGTGTACACAGCAATAGTCAAACTCGATACCTTGACCGATACGGTTTGGACCACCGCCGATAACCATGATTTTTTCTTTGTCACTTGGATTTGCTTCGCACTCTTCATCATAAGAAGAATACATATAAGCAGTATCTGATGAGAACTCAGCGGCGCAAGTATCTACACGCTTGTAGACAGGGTGAATATCGTGCTGCTCACGCATGCGGCGAATCTCACCTTCTGCTACGCCTAAGATTTTCGCTAGACGTGCATCGGCAAAGCCTTTGCGTTTTAGCTTGCGTAATTTGTCTGCATTAAGCCCCGCAAAGCCGCCTTCTTTGACTTCTTGCTCAAGCTGAACAATGTCTTCGATTTGAACCAGGAACCAACGGTCAACATTGGTTAGGTTAAACACGCCATCCACAGACATCCCTGCACGGAATGCGTCAGCGATATACCAGATGCGATCGCCACCGGCTTCTTTTAATTCTTGGCGGATTTTAGTTAATGCATCTGGTGCCTCTAAATCAACCATTTCATCAAAACCAGTTGCGCCAACTTCTAGGCCGCGAAGTGCTTTTTGCAGTGATTCTTGCTGGTTACGACCAATCGCCATCACCTCACCTACAGATTTCATCTGCGTGGTTAGACGGTCATTGCTGCCGGCAAATTTTTCAAAGTTAAAGCGTGGGATTTTTGTGACAACATAATCGATTGTTGGCTCAAATGACGCTGGTGTTTTACCACCTGTGATGTCATTCATTAGCTCATCAAGCGTATAACCAACCGCTAGTTTTGCCGCGATTTTTGCAATCGGGAAACCTGTTGCTTTTGAAGCTAGCGCAGATGAACGCGATACACGTGGGTTCATCTCGATGATAACCATGCGGCCATCTTTCGGGTTAATACCGAATTGAACGTTTGAACCACCTGTTTCAACGCCGATTTCACGCAGTACTGCAAGCGATGCATTACGCATGATTTGATATTCTTTATCTGTCAGTGTTTGCGCTGGAGCTACTGTGATTGAATCACCTGTGTGAATACCCATAGGGTCAAAGTTTTCAATTGCACACACAATGATGCAGTTGTCAGCTTTATCACGTACCACTTCCATTTCATATTCTTTCCAACCGATCAATGATTCATCAATCAATAATTCGTTAGTTGGTGAAAGATCGAGGCCGCGACGGCAAATTTCTTCAAACTCTTCTTTGTTATAAGCGATACCACCACCAGTACCACCCATAGTAAATGACGGACGGATAATACAAGGGAAGCCAACCATATCCAGCACTTTATATGCTTCTTCCATGGTTTTGGCTGTATCAGCGCGTGGACACTCAAGACCGATTGATTTCATTGCAGCGTCAAAACGTGAACGATCTTCTGCTTTATCAATCGCATCTGCTGTTGCGCCAATCATCTCAACGTTGAATTCTTTTAGTACGCCGTGTTTTTCAAGATCAAGCGCACAGTTTAGAGCGGTTTGACCACCCATAGTTGGTAGCACTGCATCTGGACGCTCTTTTTCGATGATTTTACGCACAACTTCCCAGTGGATCGGCTCAATATAAGTCGCATCTGCCATTTCTGGGTCTGTCATAATGGTTGCAGGGTTAGAGTTCACTAGGATGACTCGATAACCTTCTTCACGCAGTGCTTTACATGCTTGCGCACCAGAATAGTCAAACTCACATGCTTGACCGATAACAATCGGGCCTGCACCTAAGATCAGAATACTTTTAATATCGTTACGTTTTGGCATTATCTTGTGTTCCTTCCTTACACCCTTAATTGTGAAACCGTTCAACTTAGCTTCACAAAATTGGGTATAGTCTTAAATTATTTAGATTCTTTAATTAGCTCAATGAAATGGTCAAATAATGGCGCTGCATCATGTGGACCTGGGCTTGCTTCAGGGTGACCTTGGAAGCTAAATGCCGGTACGTCTGTGCGATGAATACCTTGTAGTGAACCATCAAACAATGAAACATGGGTTGCACGCAAATGTTCAGGCAATGTGTCGCCATCTACTGCGAAACCGTGGTTTTGAGAGGTGATCATCACAACATCACGATCTAAATCTTTCACTGGGTGGTTTGCACCATGGTGACCAAATTTCATCTTGATTGTGTTTGCGCCAGATGCCAATGCAAGGATCTGGTGACCAAGACAAATACCAAAGACTGGTAAGCCTTTTTCTAAAAATACTTTTGTGGCTTCAATTGCATAAGTACAAGGCGCTGGGTCACCTGGGCCATTTGATAGGAAAACACCATCTGGATTTAAGGCTAATACTTCTTCTGCGCTTGTTTGTGCCGGCACAACCGTTAGGCGGCAGCCTCTGTCAACAAGCATGCGTAAGATGTTGCGTTTTGCACCGAAATCATAAGCAATAACATGGAAATCTAACTCATTGTCAGCTTTTGGACTTGGCAGACCGCCTTCAAGCGTCCATGAGCCTTGTTTCCACTCATAAGATTCTTGTGTGGTCACAACTTTTGCTAAATCTAAGCCTTTTAAGCCCGCAAAGTCTTTTGCTTTCGCCAGTGCTAATGCTTCATCTAGGTTCTTACCTGCAACCACACAGCCGTTTTGCGAACCTTTTTCACGTAAAATACGCGTTAGCTTACGTGTATCAATGTCTGCAATACCGACAATGTTTTGAGATTTAAGATAGCTAGAAAGGCTTTGCTCAGAGCGGAAGTTTGAAGCAATAATAGGAAGATCGCGAATGATTAATGCTTCAGCGTGGATTTTAGAAGACTCTTCATCTTCAGAGTTTGTGCCGGTGTTGCCGATATGGGGATAAGTTAAAGTAACAATCTGATGAGAATAGGAAGGATCTGTGAGGATTTCTTGGTACCCCGTCATCGAGGTATTGAAAACAACTTCTCCTACAGCCAAGCCTTGTGCACCAATTGATTGACCGTGGAATACTGTCCCATCTTCTAGGACAAGCAGAGCGGAATGACTCAAGATAACCTCCGAAATTTAGATTCGCTTATTAATATGCTTAAAGTAACATATTAATTCAATAAATGTATATTTAAATTCACCTTAACTTAACCTAAACTCGAATCACTGAATTTAGATAAATTGACCGTATTCTAAGGATACTTGTGATATGTGTCAACAAATAATAAAAAATTAATTATCGCATTCTTATCACTTAAAGCCTTTTTTGATTCAAAGCGTCTAAATCATATAACTTCTATGGTTAAACCTAAGAAGCAAACGATAAACTATTAAGTACATTCAGAAGTAGTTAAAAAACACTCAATCAAAAATAAACTAGGTATAAAAAGTAAATAAAAGGCAACTTTAAGTACAAATATAAAGCTTTAACACCGTAAATAGATAAAAAAACAACTTTTAACAACTTAACTTGCAAAGCAATCGTTTCTTTTATTGAGAAGAGATATAAAAAAACGCCATACAAAATGATGACGTTTTAGATATAAATCTTAACATTTCAATAATGAAAAATGAATAAAAATTCGATAAGACTTATAGCTCATTCAAATTCAATACATCCGTCATGGTATAGAAACCAGGCTGCTTGTCTGCAAGCCATACTGATGCGCGAATCGCACCATTGGCAAAGGTCATACGATCTGAGGCTTTGTGCGTAATTTCTACACGTTCACCAATATCAGCAAACATTGCAGTATGCTCACCGACAATATCACCAGCACGAATCGTCGCAAAACCAATTTCTTCAGGCTTGCGCTCACCCGTGATCCCTTCGCGTGCATAGACAGCAACATCACTTAGTTTGTTACCCATAGCGCCAGCAATCGCTTCACCCATACCGATAGCTGTGCCTGATGGCGCATCAACTTTATGTCTATGGTGCGCTTCAAGAATTTCAATATCGCAATAATCGCCCATCACTTTCGCTGCTTTTTCTAGCAACTTAAACACTAGGTTGACGCCAACACTATAGTTAGGCGCCATCACGATAGGAATTAACTTTGCTGATTCATCGATACTTTTCAGCTGAGCTTCATTAAAGCCAGTTGTGCCGATAACAATCGCTTTATTATATTTTTTACATAGTTCGATATTTTCAAGCGTGGCTACAGGTGACGAAAAATCGATAATCACATCGAAGTTTTCAACTTGAGTAGATAGATCTGCAATAAGACGAATACCAAGCTTACCTTCACCACAAATCTCGCCAATATCCGCTGCAAGAAGTGATGAGTTAGAGCTCTCTGAACCTGCCACAATTTCAACATCTGGGTTTCGAAAAGCCGCTCGAACTAAGTTTCTTCCCATTCGACCAGCAGCACCCGCAACTGCAACACGTACCATATTCATCTCCATTGTAATTTAATATTTGTAGTTGTTACTAAGAATAGTCTATCTAATTGACTTTATAGTAGATAATTTCTCAATGCTACTATTTATCTAATATTTATTCAGTTTAAACGATAAAAAGTAAATCGTTAAGATAGCAGACTTAAATAAATTTAAAGCAAAAGATGAAGTGAGTCGAGAAATAACTACAGATTAAAGCTAAAACTATGATCTCTTGCTAATTTTTTATTCCGAATTAATCTAACTTTGCGTGATAAAACTGTCATTAAAGTGTCAAATTCAGAGAGTATAGAATAATTAATTCCTTTAACAAAATTTAGACATAAAAAAAGCGACCCCGGAGGATCGCTTCTCGATGAGAACGCAGCGTGCGTTATTATTTCTTCGCCAACTTCTCTTTGATACGAGCTGACTTACCAGAACGCTCACGTAGGTAGTACAATTTGGCACGACGTACTGCACCACGACGCTTAACTTCGATGCTGTCAACCATTGGTGAGTGAGTTTGGAAAGTACGCTCAACACCTTCACCGTTCGAGATTTTACGAACTGTGAATGCAGAGTGTAGACCACGGTTACGAATACCGATCACAACACCTTCGAACGCCTGTAGACGCTCACGGTCACCTTCTTTTACCTTAACTTGAACAACAACAGTGTCACCTGGTGCAAATTTAGGTAGGTCTGATTTCATTTGCTCTTCTTCTAGAGCTTTGATGATATTACTCATTTTTTAAATTCCTAGATTAAACTGAAACTAATATAAATAGGTTACTTCGACTTATGTTCTAAAATGAACTGCGCAAGTAATGTTTCCTGTTCGTCAGTCAGAGCTAGGTTTTCCAGAAGCTCTGGGCGTCTTTGCCAAGTTCGGCCTAACGATTGCTTTAATCGCCAGCGACGAATTTTTTCATGATCCCCTGAAAGTAAATCTGCCGGAACATCTTTACCATCCAGTGACTCAGGGCGCGTATAGTGCGGGCAATCTAACAAACCATTTGCAAAAGAATCTTCTTCTGCGGACGCAAAATCCCCCAGCACGCCAGGAATAAACCTTGCGACTGAATCAATTAACGTCATGGCTGGGAGTTCCCCACCCGTCATTACAAAGTCACCAATTGACCATTCTTCGTCAACGTACTCTGTAATGATGCGCTCATCTACCCCTTCGTAGCGGCCACAAATCAGAATTAAATTCTCATTTTGAGCCAACTCTTCAACCCCTGCTTGGTCGAGCTTTCGACCTTGCGGAGATAAGTAGATAACTTTCGCCGTACTCGGTGCTGTGGCTTTGCTTGCTAAAATTGCATCTCTAAGAGGCGCAACTTTCATTAACATGCCCGGACCACCACCGTAAGGTCTATCATCAACAGTTTGATGTTTATCATGCGTGAAATCGCGAGGATTACACAAATTAAATGATAAAAGACCTTTTTTTACCGCTTGACCTGTTACACCATAATCTGAAACAGCGCGGAACATTTCAGGAAAAAGGCTAATAATTCCTATCCACATGGGATTTCCTTTCGTTTCAAAATTACGGCTGACTAAAACCCAGGATCCCAGTCAACTTCGATCCGTTGTGCAGTGCGATCAACAGACTTGATCACCTGCTCTTCAAGATACGGGATTAACCGCTCTTTTTTGCCAAAAGCATCTTTTAGATTTGCCTTCACCACCAAAACATCATTTGAGCCAGTTTCCATCATGTCAATGACTTCACCTAAGTGATAGCCTTTGTCAGTGTAAACTTGCATTCCAAATAACTCACGCCAGTAGAATTCTTCTTCTGACAATTCTGGTAATGAATTAGGATCAATTAAGATTTCAAAGTTGGTGTAAAGTTGTGCATCTTCACGCACATCAACATTTTCAAGCTTACAAATATAACCTTGATTATGACGCTTCCACGTTTCAACTTTGGTTTCGATTAATTTACCATTTTGGTTTAAATACCAAGGTGCATAATCAAAAATGCTTTCTGCATTATCTGTAAAAGAAAAAACTTTAAGCCAGCCACGAATGCCATAAGTAGCACCAAGCTTACCTACAACCATTTTTTCGCTATCAACTTTGCTCATCGTCTTCCCTTCTTCTGCTAACAAGATTAAGCCGCTTTTTGAGCGTCTTTAACTAGTTTAGCAACACGGTCAGAAACAGATGCGCCTTGACCAACCCAATGGTTAACGCGATCAAGATCTAAACGTAGACCTTCTTCTTGACCTTGAGCTGTAGGGTTAAAGAAACCTACTTTCTCGATGTAGCGGCCAGTTGCAGCGAAACGGCTGTCAGCTACTACGATTTGATAAAATGGGCGTTTTTTCGCGCCGTGACGTGCCAAACGAATGGTTACCATATCGTCCTCTTTGCTTTCTCATAAAAATAAAATTGGCCCCAGATGGTTAAATCTGGAGCCGCGTGCCAAATTAAAGCCCCCGAATTTTACTTATCTGAGATATAATTGCAAGCTATTTTTTGAGCTGCTTTCATAATCTCAGTAATATTCAGAAGTAACGCTTATCATTTAGCGATAGTAAGGCGTTGACATTTCGCAATTAAAATTGCTGTGAGTAAAATTAACGACCGAAGCCGCCCATTCCACCCATGCCGCCACCGCCCATCATGCCTTGCATATTGCGCATCATGCCTTTCATGCCACCTTTTTGCATTTTCTTCATCATCTTCTGCATTTGGGTGAACTGTTTAAGCATGCGGTTAACATCTTGAACTTGCGTACCAGAACCAGCAGCGATACGTTTTTTGCGTGAACCTTTAATCAGCTCAGGATGTTGACGTTCTTTCATAGTCATGGAGTTGATCATAGCTTCCATTTGGGTAAACATTTTGTCATCAACTTTATCTTTGACATTATCAGGTAGGTTGCCCATACTTGGAAGTTTACCCATCATGCCAGCCATGCCGCCCATGTTTTGCATTTGTCCAAGCTGCTCACGAAAATCTTCTAAATCAAAACCTTTTTTTTGTTTGAATTTTTTCGCTAGCTTTTCAGCTTTGGTTTTATCAACGCTGCGCTCAATATCTTCAATTAAAGATAAGACATCGCCCATACCTAAAATACGTGAAGCGACGCGATCGGGGTGGAAAGCTTCTAAGGCATCAGTTTTTTCACCTACACCTAAGAATTTAATCGGCTTACCAGTGACGTGACGCACAGAAAGCGCGGCACCACCACGTGCATCACCATCGACTTTCGTTAGGACCACACCGGTTAACGGAAGTGCTTCACCAAAAGCTTTTGCTGTATTGGCAGCATCTTGACCTGTCATTGCATCAACAACGAATAAGGTTTCAACTGGGTTGATTGCTTGATGAAGGTCTTTGATTTCAGACATCATCTCTTCATCAATCGCCAAGCGGCCTGCGGTATCTAGAATCACCACATCAAAGAACTGCTTCTTGGCAAATGCAATCGCATCATTGGCAATATCAATTGGTTTTTGGCTAGGATCTGATGGGAAGAAGTTCGTACCAACATCGGCAGCTAGCGTTTCAAGCTGTTTGATCGCCGCTGGTCGGTACACATCGGCAGAAGCAACCAGAACTTTTTTCTTATCACGCTCAGTTAAGAGTTTGGCTAACTTACCAACAGAAGTGGTTTTACCCGCACCTTGAAGACCAGCCATTAAAATGACAGCCGGCGGCTGCATCGCAAGGTTTAGGGATTCGTTTGATTCCCCCATGACGGCTTCAAGCTCGCCTTGCACCATTTTAATAAATTCTTGACCTGGCGTCAGCGACTTCGAAACTTCTAGGCCAACCGCACGCTCTTTGACTTGTTTAATAAAGTCACGCACCACAGGTAAAGCAACGTCTGCTTCAAGTAGCGCCATGCGCACTTCGCGCAATGTGTCTTTTATATTGTCATCCGTTAAACGCCCTTTACCACTGATGTTCTTCAGGGTTTGGGAAAGTCTATCGGTTAAATTATCAAACATATTTTTTACCTAAATTCTTCGCCCGAAAATGAGCGTTTACAGTCATATGATGTGAGTATACCAGTTATATGGGGTCTGTTTTAGACTTATCCAAAAATTGAATTAAGAAATTTACAAAAGAAAGGTGTTTTTCATCAAGATTTAGTCAGTTATTATACATTCAAGATTGAAGTTAATAGCCGATCTTAGTGCAAATCTGTATAATTAGTTTTCGAGCACCTTCGGCTTTATCCGCACAATTTATGTGCCAGTCTTAGGTTTCTTCTTTTGTATCAATGGATGAATCAATACCACAATGGAAATTTTGCTTTCTATTATCTCAGTGCTTTTCTACTTTGCGGCAATTGGCTTTATTTTGCCAGGTCTTATCAATCAAAAAGGCATTCATAGTAAACTTGTGTTTGGCTTTGCGGCGATAGCACTTCTTGCGCATGCTTTTCTATTAAAAGATTTAATCTTAGATCCTTCAGGGCAAAATTTTAGCATTTTAAATGTTGCCTCCATGATTGGCTTTATCATCTGTTTGGTTATGAGTATTTCTATGCTTAAAACTAAGCTCTGGTTCTTGCTGCCAATCGCCTATAGTTTTGCTGGGATTAATATTTTAGCCGCAACTTTCTTACCAGGCACATTCCTCACCCATTTTGAAGGTCAGCCAGAGCTTTTATTTCATATTACTGTCGCTTTATTCGCCTATTCAACCCTAACCATTGGCGCACTTTATGCGCTCCAGTTAGCTTTTTTAGACCACAAGATTAAAGTCAAAAAATCCTTAACCATAAACCCAAACTTACCACCGTTAATGATGGTTGAACGTCAGTTATTTAAAATCATTTTCATCGGTAATATTTTGCTGACTATAACGCTCATTACAGGTGTAGTTTACATCGAAGGGGCTTTATCCGCGCAAAATTCACATAAAACTATCTTGTCTTTTGTTGCTTGGGTTTTATATTCAGTGCTACTTTGGGGTCATTATCGCCAAGGTTGGCGCGGTAAAAAGGCACTTTGGTTTTCTATCGCCGGCACGTGCGTGTTAACTTTGGCTTACTTTGGTAGCCGCTTTGTACGTGAAGTCATTTTAAGTTAACATCGGCTCTAACATCGTTTTACTTACATCTATTTATTATTTAGTTAAAGGAATAAATCAGCTTGGATCTTTTACCTACTGAGGTTCTGTTTGCCATTTTGGCATTACTTATTATTATTTCTGCCTATTTCTCTGGCTCAGAAACCGGCATGATGTCTTTGAACCGCTATCGCTTGCGCCATATGGCAAGTGAAGGCGACAAGCGTGCGCAACGCGTTGAAAGACTCCTTTCTAGACCTGACCGCCTGATTGGCCTTATCTTAATTGGCAACAACCTAGTTAATATCTTAGCCTCAGCAATTGCCACAGTGATTGGTATTCGCTTATATGGCGACTTAGGAGTTGCGATTGCCACGGGTGCGTTGACGCTAGTGATCCTTGTTTTTGCAGAAGTAACGCCTAAAACGGTCGCAGCGCTATACCCTGAAAAAGTCGCCTTTACCAGTAGCGTCTTGCTGCAAATTCTGATGCGTATCCTTGCGCCATTAGTCATTTTAGTGAACTTCATTACCAATGGCTTTTTGCGTATTCTGGGTTTAAATAACGCCGAAACCAAAGATCATCTTAGCTCAGAAGAGCTCCGCACTGTGGTTAATGAAGCCGGCAGTCTGATCCCGCGTCGTCACCAAGATATGCTGATTTCTATTCTTGATTTAGAGCATGTCACCGTCAATGACATTATGGTGCCACGTAATGAAATTACTGGGATAGATATCAATGATGACTGGAAATCGATTGTGCGCCAACTCTCTCACTCACCACATGGGCGTGTTGTTTTATATCGTGACCAAATCGATGAAGTAGTGGGCATGCTACGTCTGCACAAAGCTTATCGTACTATGCTAGATAAAAATGAATTCAATAAAGAAACGCTATTGCGCGCAGCCGATGAGGTTTACTTTATCCCTGAATCAACGCCTTTGAATGTGCAGCTTTTAAAATTTCAGCGTAATAAAGAGCGTATTGGCTTAGTTGTTGATGAATATGGTGATATCAATGGTTTGATCACCCTTGAAGATATTCTTGAAGAGATTGTGGGTGAGTTTACGACTTCTATGTCCTCAAGCCTATCCGATGAAATCACACCACAAAGTGATGGCAGCTTCTTGATTGAAGGTAGCGCTAATAT
Organism: Vibrio sp. KMM 9700; assembly: GCF_058545285.1. Lineage (NCBI taxonomy): Bacteria > Pseudomonadati > Pseudomonadota > Gammaproteobacteria > Vibrionales > Vibrionaceae > Vibrio > Vibrio sp. KMM 9700. Next base: position 940,903 of record NZ_CM178589.1, read on the forward strand.
TCGTGATATCAACAAGAGTTTAAATTGGGAACTGCCAACGGATGGGCCGCGAACCCTAAATGGTTTGATCTTGGAGTATTTACAAGACATCCCTGAAACCTTCATTAGTATTGATGTCGCAGGCCATACAATGGAGCTAGTTGATATTGCAGAGAATAAAATCAAACTAGTAAAAGTTTCGCCAATTAAAAAGAAACTTAAGAAAAAGAAAAAGCACTAATTAATAATTTTGCTAATTGAATAGATAAAAAGCGCCCGCTAGCAATAACGGGCGCTTTTTCTAATTTAACCTATGAGCTAATACTCAATATAGCTAGAAGTCGTAACGGATACCAACAGCAGCATCATCACTCGTATCAGAGATAGTGACTTTACCATCAGTGTGATCACGCATCTTTCTAGCATCGCCTTTGTCTAGAACATTGTAGTTATAAGAAGCATACACTCGGAAATTAGGCTTGAAATAATAAGTTGCATCAAACGCTAAATTATTTACGAAAGCTTCATCATCAACTTCTTGGTAGTTCCAAGTAGTGGTAAATACTGTTTTCCCCCAAGTATAAGCACCCGCCCACTCATAACCATCAATGTCATGTACTTCATCAAATACAACATCTGAATCATCAGTTTCAGACATTAGAGCATTATATTCAGCCGCCTCGCCTGTAACATAGTTAAATGCAGTATAGAAGTTGTTGTATTCCCAAGATGCTGTTGCCATAAATTCATTTTGGTCATCATCTTTTGTTGCTGTACATACAGTTTCAGAACCATTTGCAACGATTTCACCAGCATCATTAATATCAAATATTGGGCGTTCTTCTGATTGTGAACAAGCATTAACATCTTGTTGCGCATAGCCAAGACCAATACGCAGGCCGGTGTCATAGACATTCCAGATACCAGATAAAGAGAAACCATCACGGTTGTTATCACTATCTTCAAAGCGATAAGATGCTTTAAGATCAAAATCTGCAAAACTACCCGAATAGGTCAACATATTTGAAGCACGGTCAGCTACGTTTAATTTATATGCTGCACTGTTCCCATGGTATGCCATGATATCGGTAAAATCAGTTAGTACGCCTAGCGCGCCGTCGTTTTTACCATAAGTGATTTCACCAAAGTTGCCGCCAATACCAGCATAGAGGTAACGGTTGGTTAAGTCATCTGAGTCGGCATCTGTCGGTGCACCACGGTCATTACCTTTAAATTCACCTTCATAAAAGCCAACACCATACAGATTGTCGTCAATTTGAGTTTTACCAAGAAAATTTAAACGTACGCGAGATACATCATCATAATTATCTCTATCTTGGATAGACATACGAGCTTCAGCACGACCACCCATTGAAAGACTTGTATCATCCGACTTAAAGATATCAGCTGCGCTTGCTGTCCCTGCACTAATAATGCCCGATACGGCTAGTGCGATCAGTTTTTTATTCATCTTAATAATCCTAACTTATATGCTTTTTCATTAAAATTTAATTAGGAGTATTTAAACCCCTGATTTATTTTTATTATTAGACCTCTTGGCAAATAGATTTAGACTGCCAATATAACCATCTTAGCTAAAATATATCACTTTGCCTATAGAGGTTATATTACTGAATATAAAAACCTTCTATATTCAGAATTATAACCTTTAATATACTGATATTTATATCATTTCATTCACACCAATGAAACATTTTAACAATAAAGACACTAATGAAGTATAATTAAAATATCAGATTATCAAATTTAATAATTATGATATTTACCCATAATATAATTAATTTTATATTTATATCATAGGATTTAAATCATTCATTGGGGTTATTAATATCAATGAAAATAAAACAACCTTCAATTAAAATTAATAATTTTATAATAAAATTCGATCACCAATCACAAATGCTTGTGATCTGCTATGTAATATATAAAAAAACTGCGCTCAAGCACAAGCTGAACGCAGTTTTAACGTTAGTTATATTCTAAAGACAATTTAAAGTGATTGTAAAACTGACTCTGGCAATGCCAACTCATCATTTTTATTGACTTGGACACCAGCATCTAAGATATTTTGTGCAATCGCTTGAGCTTCTTGAAGTGAGTGCATGCTATAAGTTCCGCACTGATACTCATTAAGCTCTGGGATATTTTCTTGGCTTTCAACTTTCAATACATCTTGCATTGCAGCAATCCAGCAATCGGCCACTTTTTTCTCTGCAGGCGTGCCAATCAAGCTCATGTAAAAACCTGTACGGCAACCCATAGGTGAAATATCAATAATTTCAACTTCAGAGCCATTTAAGTGATCGCGCATGAAACCTGCAAATAAGTGCTCTAAAGTGTGAATGCCTTTTTCAGATAAAATATCTTTGTTCGGCGCACAAAAACGTAAATCAAATACAGTAATAGTGTCACCTTTTGGGGTTTGCATTGTTTTGGCTACACGTACAGCAGGTGCTTGCATGCGTGTGTGGTCAACAGTAAAGCTATCTAATAATGGCATTGTGTTCTCTCTTTGTGCTGTATTAAAGTGCATTTAGATTAGTGAATTTAAAGCCGAAAGCCAAGCTTTAAGGGAAACTTTTGCGCCCTGATTTTTATTGATGCGCAACGCTTGGCTATTTGCTATCACTTTTTAGTTTAGCTTAAAAGAACCAGCCCTTCTTGCTATCTAGCTTCGCTTGGCATTGCTTAAGTTGCCAACCATAATCCCCTGCGGTCGCTTCAACTTTACGAGCGACTTTTAAAAGACTCGGTTTACTATTAAATGAACCACGCGAAAAACCGCCACGCCCTTCATGATAAGCTAAGTATTGACGATAGGTGTCCCACTTGGATATGCCAAGTTGGCGCTGTGAGCCATCGATATACCAGCCGACAAACATAATCGCATCGCCAAAGTCATCTCGATCTGCGCCAGAATCAAATTGATCTTGATACTCACCCCAGACTGGATCTTGTGCTTGTGCGTAGCCAAAGGCGCTTGATGGACGAGGGCCTGGAATAAAGCCTAAGTAATATTTTCGCGGCGGGCGAGCATCATGAATAAACGAGCTTTCTTGCTTGATAAATGCCATCGCAATTTGAATCGGCACGCCAAATTCTTGGTTCATATCCTTGGCATCCTCATACCAACTTGAATGCTCTTCAAAGATATTACAGATATTGGATTGATCAGAAGGAGGACTCGTCGCACAAGCGCTGAGTAGTAAAGACAAAACAGCGGCCAGACATGCTCGACCGCTGTTGATTTTATTTAAAGGTACATTCATATTAAATCAAATAGATGACGTCGCTGTTTGTTGGTTTAAGTAAGCAAAATAGTCTTCTAAGAAGTCATCAAAGCTTAGCTTATCAGCGGCTTCAATTTCTGCTTGTTTAGCAACCGATTCTACAGCTTCTTTCTCCATCATTTGTTGATTATAAACAGTATATTGATGAGAAAGTAGGTTCTTACGATAAGTCTCACTTAAAGATGAACCAAATTTACCTATACCACCTAAACGTTCAATCTCTGCCATCACTTGGCCGGAAATCGTCTTGCTTGGCTCTTTCACCCAAGATTTAAGTTTTAAACAAACTGTTTGATAGTCTTGAGAGCTATTTTCTTTATCCATCGCAATTGCGACTTCTTCAAGCTGCTCAAAAATAAGCGTGCCGATCTCAGATAAAAGCTGCTCACCTTCACCATGAATATCAAGGGTTAGTTCTGGATTACGACCTTCAGTCACAACTTTATCCCAGTTTTTCCCCCAACGTGCGACATCGGATTCATCCATCTGTGGTGAGTCTTTTAATGTGCACCATGTAATAAAGAGATCAAGGAATTGCACTTGCTCTTCGGTGATCCCGATTTCACTAAATGGGTTCACATCCAGTGAGCGCACTTCTATATATTCAACACCACCACGGCAAAGTGCTTCAGATGGCTTCTCACCAGATTTAGCGACGCGTTTTGGACGAATCGGTGCATACAACTCATTTTCGATTTGCAACACATTCGCATTAAGTTGACGGTGCTCGCCATCAACTTTCACACCAATATTAGCAAAAGATTTTGACGGCGTATGGATCGCCTGTTTAAGTCCTTTTAAGTACTCTTGCAAACTATTAAAGCCAATATGCAAATCGCTTTGATCGCTGTTGGTATAACCTAAGTCACTCAAGCGTAATGAAGTTGCATAAGGTAAATAAAGCGTCTCGCCCATTTTTTCAAACTCAAACGGGCTTTGCTTATTCTTTAAAAATGCTCCACAAATTGCAGGTGATGCGCCAAATAGGTACGGAATGATCCAGCCATAACGGTAATAATTACGGATCATCGCAAAATAATAATCAGACTTCGTTTGCGCTCTGTCTGTTTCGTTTTGCTCCCCTTCAAGTGCATCCCAAAAGCTTTCAGGAAACGAGAAGTTAAAGTGCACGCCAGAAATGATTTGCATCAAACTGCCATATCTATGCTTCAAGCCTTGGCGATAAAGAGTTTTCATGCGCCCAGAGTTTGAACTGCCATAATCAGCCAAATTAATATCAGAATCGCCCGATACATTGCACGGCATAGACATAGGCCACAAGGTCTCATCACCCATCTTAGTTAAAGTAAAATGATGAATATCCTTTAATTGCGCAAGCAAAACTTTGGGATCGTTTGAAACAGGTGTTATAAACTCAAGCAAAGATTCAGAGAAATCCGTTGTCACCCATTGATTGGTTAACGCTGATCCTAAACCTTTAGGATGTGGCGTTGAGGCGAGGTGCCCATCTTGGGTATAGCGCAGCGCTTCGCGCTCAAGCCCGCGACCAAATGATTTAAAAATTTCAGATTTTTCACTGACTTGGCCTAGACGTTTAGAAAATTTTGTCAAAATAGCGCTCACTTGTTGTTCGAATGAGTAAGCCACAAGCATAAAGATTTCGCTTTCAAATACTTTGCGGTTGCTCTGATTATAAATAAAAAAGGGATCCGAAGATCCCAATTTTTGGTCTATCTCTCTATATTATCCAATATAAGGGTGCTATTGCACAACTTCAAGCATTTGCACTGGAATATTCAATTTCTCCAGTTCTGGCTTGAGCGTTTTTGCATCCCCAACAACGATAATTTGGTAGTCTGACGGATTAAACCATTTTTGAGTCACTTCATCCAAGGTCTTTTTATCAACACTTTTTAGAATCTGTGAACGCTCATCCATGTAGTTATCGGCAAGCTTATAGTCATGTAGACGTAGCAATAAGCTTGCTTTATCCGCATTTGTTTCATACTTCAAGGCATCTTGTTGACCAATCGCAAGGCGCATAAAATCGATTTCATCTTGCGTCACACCTGTTTTCACATAGTTGGTTAACTCTTTTTGGATCTCTTGAATTGATTGCACGGTTGAATCAGCGCGAACTTCTGCGCCAAAGATCACACTCCCTAATTCTTTGCCAGCAAGAAAACCGCCACTTGCGCCATAGGTAAAGCCTTTATCTTCACGTAAGTTCTGGTTAATACGACTGTTAAAGTTACCCGCAAGATTATAGTTTGCAAGTTGGCCTAAGTACATTTCACCGGTTGCATCATAAGGCAAACCTAAACGCACAAAACGAACCGTACTTTGTGGTGCATTAGGCTTATCAACTAAGTAAATGCTTTGTTTCTCTGGTGGTTGTGGCGCACCTAAAGCAATCTTCTCAACAGCTTTACCTTGCCAATCAGTTAAGAATTTCACTTTTTCAGAGAGATCTTTTTGCTCAATATCACCGACTGCAATCAAGCTTGAATCTTGCGGCGTATAATGGGCTTTATAGAAAGCTTTCACATCATCAAGAGTTAAGGCTTTGACAGATTCAAGCGTGCCATCTGAGTCAGATTCAAAGGCGCTGCCTTTATAAATCACTTGGCGCGTCGCTTGGCTAACCATCCAACTTGGAGTTTGGTGGCCATATACTAGCCCTTCAATGGTTTGCTTTTTAATTCGGTCAAAATCTTCTTGCTTAAAGGCTGGCTCAAACAAGATTTCTTTTGCAATTTCAAGGGTTTTATCCAAGTTCTCGGTTAAACTTGAAACTGTCATTGTGGTATTGTATTGACCACTGCCAAAGTTGATTTTACTACCTAGCTTATCAAGCTCTTTTTGAATGTCTTCACTGCTACGTTTTTTTGTGCCTTCATCCATCAAAGCTGCAGTTAGATCGGCCAAACCTTCTTTGCCTTTTTCAACATAACGCGCGCCCGCAGGCATGCTAAACACAAGATCAACGGTTGGAATTTCAGTGCTGACGGTTCCTAAAAGATCCATGCCGTTGTCAAAGCTTGCGCGATAAATCTCTGGCACCTTAGTTTCAACCGCTTTTGCCACTTCAGGCATTTTATTGCGATCAAAATTCTCTTTTGGCTCACGAACATCAAGATCCGCTTCAGTGATCTTGTCATATTTTGGCAGATCACGCGCTGGTGGTGTGAAGTTCGGCTCTTGTACTTGTAAGTTGGTTTGCCCTTTTGGCACCACGCTCAAGGCAACTTTATGCCCTTTCTCAACATACGTATCAAAAGATTGCATCACAGATTCTGGCGTCACTGCTTTTAGCTGCTCTAGCTCAGTTTGAATGCGATCAGGATCGTTATAGAAAGTTTGATTTTCAGCAAGTTGCGTCACCTTACCGGAAACACTTTGCAGCGCATAGACAGCATTGGCTTTCGCGCGCCCCACGACTTCATCCAACTGGCTTTGGGATACGCCGGTTTTTTTGAACTCATCTAATGCAGATTGTATTTCTTGATAGATAGGTTTCAGCGCAGCTGTATCACCTGAATCTGTCATCGCATAGAGATACAAGGTACAAGCAAGCTCTGCGCAATCTTGATATGCCCCAGCATCAACCGCTTTGCCAGTTTTGACCAGTTTTTGGTACAAGACGCTGTTTTTACCGCTACCAAGCAATGAAGCGAGCATATCGGTTGCAACTTGATCTTTGGCGCCTTGATATTGGGTTGGATAGGCCATCATCAGCATTGGTTGGCGAATCTGATCTTCAAGGGTAATAAAGCGATCTTCAGTGAGTTTGACTGGCGCTTTGTCAGCATTGGTGACTTCTGGGCCACGCGGGATCTGCCCAAAGTATTTATTCACCCATGCTAGCGTTTGCATTTCATCGATATCGCCACCTATGGTGAGCACGGCATTATTTGGGCCATACCAACGTAGGAAGAAGTCTTTGAGATCATTCACATCCACGCGATCTAAGTCCGACACATAGCCAATGGTTTGCCATGAATAAGGGTGATTTTTCGGATATAAAGCTTCGCCTATACGCTCATAAATGAGGCCATAGGGACGGTTATCATAATTTTGACCGCGTTCGTTTTTCACCGTATCACGCTGAATTTCAAATTTGCGCTGTGAGATCGCATTGACCAAATAGCCCATTCGATCGGACTCAAGCCATAAAACTTTTTCTAATTGGTTTGCCGGCACGGTTTCATAATAATTGGTGCGGTCACGGTTAGTACTGCCGTTTAAACTGCCGCCAGCTTCGGTAATGATTTTAAAGTGCTGCTGATCGCCCACATGCTCGGAGCCTTGAAACATCATGTGCTCAAAAAAGTGTGCAAAGCCTGAGCGGCCAATTTGCTCACGCGCCGATCCCACATGATAAGTCACATCCACATGCACAAGAGGATCTGATTTATCAGGTGAAAGAATTAAGGTCAATCCGTTTTCAAGCTGATATTTTTTATAAGGAATAGATACTTCACCTTGCTTGGGGGTGACGGAAGATTCAATTAATTTCACCCCTTGCGGCAATGCGTCCGCCGCATAACTTGGTAAACCTGTGGCCATAAGCGCCACTAAACATGAACTGAGCAACAGCTTTTTCATAACCATCCTTCTTATTTATTTTGAGTGAAAAGTCTTGAGTGAAAAAGTTAAGCTAAAAGTTACCCAAGAGAGAGAAAAACAAAACTTAAGAAAGCATAACGTAAAGCTTTCCCTAGCAAAATACAAATCGCGCATGGCCAAAACTTAAGGCGCATCCAACCTGCTGCCACACACAAGGGATCGCCAATCACAGGTAACCAGCTTAGGAGCAATGTTAGATACCCATATTGATGAATCAAAGATTCTAGCTTATGACCTCTTTTTTCCTTTAAGGTTCTGTTTGGTAAGTAGATTCCAATCAAGTAATTGGTTAATCCGCCAAGAGTATTGCCGAGCGTTGCCACGCTTATCACCCAAATTGGGCTAAGCTCTAATTGCAAACTCGCATACAAAGCCACTTCGGAGCTGCCCGGTAAGAGCGTTGCACTTAAAAAGCCAGATAAGAACAGAGCCAGCAAAGGGTTGGCAGAAAAGTTTGTGACGATAAAATCTGTCATGAATTTAGAATACTCATATTTACTCTTACTTAGTACATTTGAAACGACAGATCGCTTGATATTAAATCTTGTTATACTATAACATCGGTTTTTATTTATTCAGCAAGCCTAAGGCAAAATGATGACAAAATTTAGAACACCCGCATTTTTAAAATCTGCAAGATATTGGACACCGATTCTTTTTGGCCTGTTTGCACACCCTGTTTTCGCCCACCCGCACTCTTGGATCACTACCATGGTCGATGTAAAAGGCGATGATTCGACGATTACTGGCTTTCATATGCGTTGGGAGTTTGATGCCATGACCTCGGCATATACCTTAGATGGTGAGGATACAAGTGAAGAAGCCCTGCCTGAAACCTTGAAAACCTTAGCCAATGATTCAATCCAAAATATGCTGCCTGAGCACTACTTTACGTACTTTTATTCTAACGATGAGCCTGTACGTTATTTGGAAGTTGATAATGCTAATTACACCTTAGATAAGGGCAAGTTAACGCTTTCATTTGATTTGGATTTAGAAAAGCCTCAGCCGATACAAGGCGCTGATTTAAAATTACTTATTTTTGAGCCAAGTTATTATATTGATATGTCTTGGCAGTCAAAAGATGACATTAAACTAAGCGATGCGCTAGCGAAAAACTGCCAAGTGACGATTATCGAGCCAACGCCAACCCCTGAGCAAATGAGCTATGCGATGGCCTTGCCAGCAGACGCTGATCCAGACAATGCACTTGGTCAACTTTTTACTCAAACTGCTACTTTTGAATGTAACAAATGATAGATTTAACTCAGACCCAATCACCTAAAAAGACTTGGTTTTATACACTGATTGCCTTTATTGCGATTATTTTCGCCTGCCATGAGTTGTGGCAATTGTGGCCAAGTTTAATGCTAAAAAGTATTCAATGGCAAAGAGAGATCAATGATCAGCTCAGCGCACTATTGCACCAAGCCAAACAAGAAGACAGCCATGCAGCTTGGCTACTCCTTGGCTTTAGTGCCTTGTATGGATTTTTTCATGCTTTAGGCCCTGGGCATGGTAAAGTGATAGTTACCACTTACTTAGCAACACACCCAACCAAAGTCAAAGCAAGCCTTTGGCTCACCGTGATCTCTGCGCTAATGCAAGCCGTGGTAGCTTGCGTTTTGGTGACGAGTTTGCTGTGGCTATTTAGCGCCTCGATGAAAGAAGTAAACCAAGCTTCATTGCATTTTATTCAAGCCAGTTATGGACTTATGGTTCTGCTCGGCCTATCGATGCTAATTGCGAGTATTAAATCTCTGGTAAAAAACCGCCGCAAACCAGCCTTTGCGACATCCTTTAGTCCAATCGATACTAATCCGATCAAACTCAGTGAAACAAAGCAAAGCTTGGCAAACCTAAGCGCGGCAAATATATCTCCGAGAAAACCAAATACGCCTACATTTATCAAAGCGCCGCAACATCAACATAGCTTTGATCAAGATGGCGCCTGCGCCTGTGGGCACAAACATTTTGCCGATGCACAAGAGATTAATCAGGCGCATAAGTTCACCGATTATCTAGCAATTATTGCCAGTATTGGGATCCGCCCATGTACAGGGGCGCTGATGGTATTGCTGTTTGCGAACTTGCTCGATATTTATTGGCTGGGTGTTTTAAGCTGCTTTTTGATGTCCGTTGGCACCGCCCTCAGCACTTCGATGATTGCTTTGTTGACTGTTTCTGGGCGTAAAATAGTGCGCAAGTATTTGAACTTAAGTACAGGTTCAAATATTAGTTTAGGCATACGTATCTTAGGCGGCTTAGTGCTGATTTTGCTTGGGACGATTCTTTGGCAAGGCCAGAGCGTTGGAATGTCGCCTATTTTGGGTTAACTAGCTATTAATTTAAGCCAGTACTATTGGTTAAAAAGTTTTGTAATAAATCAATCCCCACTACGTTTTGTGCTTGCAAAGGGCAAAGATAGGTTGGGGATTTTATTTTTGCGCTCACTTGGGCCAAAATCCCCTGTTGCAGAGCATAACGCTGCTGCCAAAATTCATTCTCACACAATGACTTATCAATCACTTGATTAATCAAGACACTGTGGCAATCCAAAGCCATACGTTCAAATTGTTCTAAATTACGGCAAGTTTCTTCCAGCGGCAGTTTTTCTGGGATCATCACCAGCACTATAGCTGTTTGATTAGTGTCATGGATTCTATCACGCGCCTGTTTAAACAATGCCTTACGTGCTTCTAAGCTATTTAATGCTTGCTGCCAAGGCTCTTGCTCAGCAGCGCGAAATGGATTGTGCGCACCTGCGCTGTTTGCGCGTTTCCAAAATGGCTCAGCGGCCTCTTTATGTTGCTGCTGTTTCTTTTGCTGAGCAATTAACCCTTCTGTCCATGCGCTCATCATTTCAGGTAAGTTTAACAAGCGCAATGTATGGCCTGAAGGCGCAGTATCAAAAATCAGCTTATCAAAACCTAGAGACTCAAAGTTGATTAAATAATCACACATAGCTTCAAGCAAAGCGGCTTCTTGACCACCAGGGGCATATTTGGCTAAGGCTAATTGCTGCGCCATTCTTGGACGCATTTCAGGTTTGGTGAACTTGGCAATTTTTTTCGATAAGCTCTCAAAGTGACGCTGGGTGATCGCTTCAAGATCAAATTCAAGCGCCGATAAATATGGGGTTAAGGCTTGGATCTCACCACTTAAAGGTGTATCAAATGCATCGCCTAGACTATGCGCAGGATCGGTTGAGATCACTAAAACTTTTTGCTGCTGCTTGGCAAAATAACAAGCAATACTCGCAGCCGTAGTGGTTTTACCGACCCCACCTTTGCCGCCAACAAAAATAATTTTTTGAGTGTTTAACGATGCTAGCATGACAACCTCGACTTCCATGTGGCAAGAACATAAGTAAATATTTAGATAAATCTAACAACAACCAAAGTGCTCTATGGGAGATTTTTCCATTCCCATGCGCAAATGCCATTCATGAAAAGATTCAAGGAAAAATGGTTGCAACTCAAGGGTATAAAAGCTAACTGGATTATCCATACCTAAGCTTTCTGCAAAAATAAGCAGCATAAAGAAATCTTCTTCATCCCGATAGGCTCGGGTTAAGGTTCGGCGATAAGGAGCATGATAGAACTCTTCTAAGCCTTGCGAGAACTGCTCAAGGTTATGCGACAACTTGTCTAATTTAGCTTTGAATATCTTCATGCTCCCCTCCTAAACTAAGATGGATCCCTTTCACTTGCCGGCTTGTTCCAATTATCTTTCAATGCTTTAAAGCACTCTAAACAAACCAGAACGGTTGCCACTAAAATCACAACATCAAGCCCTAATAAGAAATAGTCGCCTTTGAAATAAAAGGCTTTCATATTCACTAGCAATGCAATAAATGTCATTGAAAGTAAAAATAACATAGGGATCAAAGTGAAATACACATTGCGACCTTTTTTAAGCAGCATCACTGAGATAATCAGCAAGGTTAAGCCTGCCATCAATTGGTTGGTAGTGCCAAATAAAGGCCAAATCAACAGACCACCTTTGCCATCACCGCCTTGACCGAAGGTAAGGAGTAAACACACGCCAACAGCAAAAATAGTGGCGACGACACCTTTGCGTAGTGGCTCTATGCTATACATTTCACCCCATTCTTGGAAAATATAACGCAATAAACGCACCCCTGTATCCATGGTTGTGCCGGCAAACAATGCGACCATTACAGCGAGCATAGTTTGTGACACATTCGGCGGGATCCCAAAGCCTTGGTTGATGATAGTCGCACCACCTTGCACAAAGGCACCCGCGCCACCTTGCCCATAGCTTTGATAAATTGCGCGCCAAGAATCAAGTGAATCAAAACCGGAGCAAACGGCAATGATAGTTGCGAGCGCAAGCATCCCCTCACCTAATGCGCCAAGATAACCAACAAAACGTGTATCTGTTTCTTTATCGACTTGTTTAGAGGTGGTGCCACTGGCAACCAAACCATGGAAACCAGAAATTGCGCCACAAGCGATGGTCACAAATAATAAAGGAATGAAAGAAGGCGTATCAGCTGGAACGTCACTGTTTACCATAGGCGCAACCATATTTGGTTGTAGCAGCATCACAGAGCCATACAAAATAAATAAGCCAATGAAAAGCTGTAGGCCGTTTATATAATCGCGCGGTTGTAATAACACCCAAACTGGTAGCAAAGAGGCAATAAAGGCGTATAGATATAAAATCAAGATCCAAGTGGTTTTGGCTGGCAAGCCAAAGAAAGCGCCGTCAGGGATCACTACCGGAATTAAGGTGCCTACATAAATCAAGCTATATAGTGCCAAGACGCCAATAATCGACACCCATAGCAATGACATCTTATAACGATAAATACATTGGCCGATCACCGCTGCCACAACTAAAGCGCCCCACACTGGGATCACCGCAGTGGGGTTGGAGATCATCAGCCCAGCAATGACAACGCCAAAGGCAGTATTAACCATCATCAACACAAGAAAAACAACAATCATCAAGACAGATTTTGCGCGTTTGCCAACGACCACACCGGCAACTGTGCCCATGGATTGACCTTTGTTTTTCAGACTTGCCCAAATGGCAGCCATATCATGCACACCAGCAAGGAAAATCGTCCCTAAAACCACCCAAATAAATGCGGGTAGCCAACCCCAAATAACCGCAATTGCAGGGCCGACAATTGGCGCAGCGCCCGCAACGGAAGTAAAGTGGTGCCCCCAAAGGACAAATTTATTGGTTGGTACATAATCCACACCATCTTGCAACACGTGTGCAGGGGTTGGATTGTCGTCTGACAATTTCAGTATATGGTTAGCTATATATAAAGAATAGAATCTATAGCCGGTAAACATAGCGGCTAAGCCTATAATCATCAGGATTAGTGCATTCATAAGTCGCTCCGTGATTGAATATTATCCACATAGAGCTTAGTCTGAAATGATTGATTTGGTTGGCTAAAGCTAGGGGCTAAAGCGGAGATTTTTAACTTTTTAGATGCACATCACGCATACAAGAAAAGCTTACATATCAATGACTTTTAAGTATTGTGGGTATAAAAAAGCGCAGCACCTAAAATGCTACGCTACTTATATAAAAATCAAAAACTTAATAAAACTATTTAGTCACTTGACTCATTGGCGGCACAATTGACCTTGGATCAAGGCGCATTTGATACCAGTTGATACGCCAGTCAAGGTGTGCACCGGTTGAGCGTCCTGTGCTGCCTACTTCGGCAACCTTTTGGCCTTGAGTGACTTTATCGCCAACTTTCGCGTTCAATTTACTTAAATGCAAGAAAGTAGAATTCACGCCATAACCATGATCGATAATCATAGTACCGCCTGAGTAAAACATATCTGGTACAGCAAGCGTCACCACACCATCTGCTGGCGCAACCACTGGCGTTCCAGTTGGGCGCGCAATATCGATGCCATAGTGCGGCGTGCCTGGCTCACCATTATAAATTCGCTGGCTACCATAAACTCCTGAAATGCGACCTGTTAACGGCCAGATAAAATCACCGGCAAAGGCTTCTTGATCGCTAAACGTATCCCTTGCTGCGCGAACCATTTGGCTATCTTTGACGGCACGTTTTTGCGCGGCAGAGTTCGGGTTCATGATGCTTTTAGCAATACCGTTTACTTTTTGAATATTGTAGTTTTTCTTGCGAAGTTTGATGTGCTTGATAGCTTTTTGACCATCAGGGTAGATGAGCTCTAACGTTTGCTCAAGATCGGCTTCACGCTCAAAGCCAAAGACAAACTTACCATTGGGAGAGACTTTGACTTCTTCGCCATTGAGCAAAACTTTAGTCTTTGGCTCAGTTTGTGCGCGAATCAAAGCAGATTGTTCAAATGTTCCATCAAAGCTGACTCTATCCGCGGCTTGCGCCATACTAGTTAAGCCAATTGTCATAAGGGATAAGCTACATACTGCAAGCAGCGCTTTTAATTTCCGTTTTTGCTTCACAAGTTACTCCTGAAAAATGGGATATCCATATTTTGTCATTCACCAGAATAGTACATTTTTTGTTTTAGAAATAGTCCATGTTTAAACTTTGTTGCAACTCATTTAATACAAAACGCCCAATGAAATTCACTGGGCGTTTTAAGTTTAGGTTTAGTTGTCCTAGTTAGTCATTACGCGTCACAAGACGCACTTCATCAAAATGAGCACTTGATTCATCATCCGGCTCACCCTGATAAGTCAATGCAAACTCATCAACACGCACTTCTAACTCATCATCTAGATACTGATCTGAAGCATAGATCTCTTCATCCGTAAATTCATCATTAACATCTATCTCCATCAAAGCAAAGATTTCAACAGACTCATATGAACCAGAATTAAACTCAAGCGTCACTTGTTTAAAGCAATCTTTATTCGTCCCTTCTGGTGCATCTTCTAAGTCTTTGACATGTGCTCTTGCATCTGCAATCACAGCGCCAGATAGATTATCTTCTCCGACTTCACGGACACCATAATAAAGCGTGCTAAGTGAGTCTTCTTCTTTCTTATCACAATAATAGAGTGAATAAGTCATATCCGTATTCGGCTCTAACCCATTGACGACTTGGCTTACACCTGGCGTTGCACTAAAGTCATGTGATTCTTCATCTTTTTTAAATCGAATACGCGCAGATCCTTCATCAGAGAATGCTGAGTCACTTGATGTACCCACATCCCCTAAACCGTCACCGCTACCCTCATAGGTATTCCAGAAATCACTGCTACCACTGCTGGCACGAAAATCAGCCATATTACCATCCATAACAGGAGCTTGTTTCGTCACTGAATCAGCCATAGATAAGGAAATATTTCCAGTTGTGGCAGAACCTGAGTTGAATTCAAGGGTTACCCAAGTGTATTCATCATCGGCTAACACACCTTGCACTTCATCAATATCTTCAATCGCTAACTGATATGAGCCTTTGATAAATGCAGATAAGGCATAATCATGATTTGGTAGTAATTCGACACTTTGAGAGACAACCTCATCAGCATCAGATATTGCTAAGCTTGCGCCAGAAAAAGAATCCTCGTCGGTTACTATACTAGCATTCGTAGAATACCAACCCTCTACGCCATCTTCAAAATCAGCATTATTGATGCTTGTTTCGACCATAATCGGCTCAGGTTTATCTATAGAATAAGATGTAGGCCCTACATCAGCATAAGTTAATGGTCTTAGATTCGCTTGCGTATCTAAGTTTTCATCAGCGCCAACTTGAGTAGTTTCTGAGCGTTCTTGCCCATCCATATCATAGGTCACATAGGCAAAATCACCTTTCTCATAACCAGATACAGCATCAATATTTGGCGTGTTTGAGCTTTGACGATATAAACCATCATCAGCGCGTAAAAGTTCAGCTGAAGTAAACTCAAACCCTGCCACGCCAAGACTCACTTCCTCATCATCTGAGAATGATTGACCATAAACAATATTACCTTCATAGTATGAACCTTCAGGTAAGCCGCGCTCTGCTTGCACAATCACGGGGCCAATCGCTTTATCGATAAGGTTATTTGATAAATAAAGATCCTTAGGCTGTTTTGATTTACCACCGCCATCAATGTTTAAACTATTAACACTATCAACAATAGTATTAAAGGCTAGATGAACGTTTTCAACTTGTTGGTAACCATTATCACCATCACCTGAACCATCTGAGCCAAGTATGACAATCCCGCCATGATGCGTCGTATCTTTATAACGTGCACCTTCGATATAGTTATTGGTAATCGTATGCCCGCCATCGACCACGCGAATACCACCAGATTGCGGATAACCATCACCAATAATAAAGTTATTTGCGATAGTGTTATCACCACCGTGACGAGTTGTTAATGAACCATAGCTGTTACGAATCGTATTACTACTGATAACGTTATTGGTGCCCTTGTTTGAAATAACCTCGGCTTCACCTTGGATATTTTCAAAAAAGTTACCCACAATAAACGAATCACCAGGGTATTGATGCGTTTCACTCAAGCCTGTGCGGATTGCTTCATAGTCATTGTCATCGCTACTTGGATATAACTTGCCGTCAACCGGTGGACGGTTCGCAATATAGTTTTTATACACTACTATGTCTTGAGCAAGTTCAGCTAGAATTGTTTCTTCATCCCAACCTCCATCGGCCCAACGATTAAGAGAGACCATCGGATTCGCCACCGTTTTACCACTAATTATATTGTGATCAAGCCAGACACTCTTACCGTAAATATGCACAAGAATCCCATACTCATCATCAGCTTGCGCATCAATAATACTCACTTCCGTGATACGACAATCATGACAAAGATTTTGTGTACCAAAACGAGTCTCTATTAGGCTAGAACCATAAGTCACATCTTCAAAGATAAGCCCTTGAAGTTGAACATATGAACCAGCCATTTTGATGGAAACTTCGCCGCCTTTGATAACCGCTTTTCCTGGATTTTCTGCCGCGACTTTAATTGGCGCCTCAGCTGTACCTTGACCGCCAAATTTTAACTCTAAACCTGAGTACTCACCATCTGCGAGACAAAGCGTTGTCCCAGGCTCCATTTCCTCACTCACAGCATCCTCTAAACTGCTAATTGAATCAAAGGTTTCAGTACATGCAATTTCAGGAACATTAACAACACCTTCAGGGATCCCTGTTTCTAAGAACTCAAGATTACCTGAGACAGGTGGAGCTGTTGGCACTTCACCACCGTCTGTGCCACCATCAGTTCCGCCGTCTGTGCCGCCATCAGTTCCGCCGTCTGTGCCGCCATCAGTTCCGCCGTCTGTGCCACTATCAGTTCCGCCGTCTGTGCCACCATCAGTTCCGCCGTCTGTGCCGCCATCAGTTCCGCCGTCTGTGCCACCATCAGTTCCGCCGTCTGTGCCACCATCAGTTCCGCCGTCTGTGCCGCCATCAGTTCCGCCGTCTGTGCCACCATCAGTTCCGCCGTCTGTGCCACCATCAGTTCCATCTTCTGCATTGTCAGCAGATTCAGGGCCAACTAATCCGTCAGAGACAATTGCAAGTGAGTCAATAGAAGCGCCATAAGTTGCCGCCTCACCTACACCTAGACGAATAGAGACTGAATTACCCAAGATAGAACTTGTTAGTGTTGCTGTTGCTAAATAAGCATCATCAACATCTTTACCATGTTCGGTCACGCCAGGTAAATCTGTTTGCGCTGCCTTATCATCCTCTAGAATATTTGAAGTTGCATAGAAGTCATCAACCCAATACGCGGCTGACGCTGGATCGGCAAGACAACCTTCGTCATTTAACACTGCAACATCACTTGTGCCACTAAAGCTGCTAGATGAAACAATTAAGTTATTGTTAAACGCACCGTCACTCATGTAGCAAGCGCCATCTTCTGGGATTTTAAAATACAAGCCTTGACGCGTATCGACAATGGTATTATTGCTTATATCGATAGTTGCGTTGTCGCCAAGATCTTTAGTCTCGATACGAATAGCTGCAGTATTTGAAGTCCCTTTGGTGAAAATAACGTTATCTAGATAGTTATTAGTGATAACATTATTCGCTAAAGTATGGACAGCTATACCACTGTCATGTTTTTGATTATCACCTTCAAGTTCACTACCAAAGAAGAGATTGTTACTCACTGTATTCTCTGCGACTTCACCGGCTTCAGTAGTCGAGTTTAAATGACCAATACGTAAGCCACCAAAGGTTTTGTAGAAGGTATTATCCGTCACAGTATTACCATTACTCGCAACAACTAATGCGCCGCCATCGGTTGAACTTGTGCTGGACTGCAAGTAAGTAAATAAGTTTTCAGAAACCGTCGCATTACATTCATTATTGTCATAATCACCAAGCATGATGCCGCTAACTTTGACATTAGACATATTAAAACCATCGTCATATGTTTTAGTCGGCAAATCTTCTCGACCAAAATAGTTTTGACGAATTTGAGAGCCTACACCATCGGCGTCAAGAGATGCAGAACTGCTACAGTTTGTCTCTATAACAGAAGTCTTGATTATGATTTCTTTTTCAGTTGCATAATCTTTAGTAATGAACTTGTTGTTATCAACATAAACTAAGCCGCGCGTATGTATCCAGTTTGAACCTTCTTGTTCAACAAAACCTTCGCCATTAAAAGTCAAACGGTCAAGGTAAACGCCATTATTAACTTTGCCTATGTTGATAATAGCTAAATCTGGATCAGACTCATTGGCCTCTTCCGTCACCGCATCTGCTCCAGGACAATTCATTAGCGTCACATCAGAGAAAGTCACATTTGCAATACGTACGTATTCTTCTGATTCTTCAATTGAGCTTGGAACATAGAAGCATGACTGGCCACTCACTACTGCTTGATCTGCGCCAGATGCACTAACATCGCCATTTGCATCAACTGATACTATAGTCACAGGTTTGTTTAATGTAATCACACCTAGATCAGCGAAATTAGCGTTTGAACTTAAACCAATCACATCGCCAGCTGTCGCGCTATTAATGGCATCTTGTAAGTTTGCGAAAGATTGTGCCGAGCGCGTTGTTGCTGCACCAACGATAATATCAGCCGATTCTGGTAATGCTAAGGCTGCTGAGGTAGTTTCAACAGGATCGGTTGGATTACTCGGATCGGTTGGATTACTCGGATCAGTTGGATTACTCGGATCGGTTGGATTACTCGGATCAGTTGGGTCTGTAGGTGTTACCACATTATAATCAGGACCATCACTGTCATTACAGCCAAATAAAGCTAGGCTTATTAAAAGAGCTATAGTTTTATATTTCATTTAATCACCATAATTATTATTCATATATTCCTACTTGTTTCACGTAGTACAAATAATAAGCAACAAATAAACATCATGTCTGTAACAATTTATTTCTGGTAATTTAATATGACAATTAAAATAACTTTTTGAGACTCACTTCTCATTCATATTGAAAATTCAAATAGATATAATAATTTCATGTTAACTAATAATATAAAAGCCCAACACCTAAGCATAGGGCTAACTATTTAAAATTAATATTCTATTATTAATTAGCGACTACGGGTCACAAGACGCACTTCATCAAAATGAGCGCCTTCTTTATCATCTGTGGTTGATAATTCAATTCTTGCACTGGAAGCTGAGCCGGAGTTAAATTCAAGGGTAACCCAAGAATATTCATCATCGTCCGAATCAGCTTGTTTCGATGCGATCCCATCGACTTCTAAGCGATACTCGCCCATCACAAATGCAGATAATACGTAATCATGATTTGGCAGCAGGTCAACGGTTTGCGCCACAACTTCAGACTCATTCGTTATCGCTAAGCTTGAACCTGAGAAAGACTTTTCATTCGCTTGAACCACAGCATTGCTTGATTGCCAACCTTCAAGATCGGATTCAAAATCAGCATTCTCAATACTGGTTTCAACCATGATTGGCTCAGGTTTATCCATCGTATATGAGATTGGACCAACATCTTCGTAGTTGAGCGGTCTGTATTTTGCGTCTGCCGTTAAGTTTTCATCCGCGCCCACTTGAGTCGTCTCAGAGCGTTCTTGCCCATCCATATCTAAAGTGACATCAGCAAAGTTACCTTTCTCATAGTTCGATACGGCATCAATATTTGGTGTGTTTGAACTTTGGCGGTATAAAGCATCATCAGCGCGCACAAGTTCCGCGGAGCTAAACTCAAACCCTGCCACGCCAAGACTCACTTCATCATCATCTGAAAATGACTGCCCGTAAACAATATTGCCTTCATAAAAAGACTCTTCAGGTAAGCCGCGATCGGCTCGCACAATCACAGGACCAATCGCTTTATCAATTAAGTTATTCGAGAAATAAATTTCTTTTGGTTTATAGGATTTACCGCCACCATCAATATTAAAACTATTCACACTATCGACAATGGTATTGAAAGCTATATACACATTCTCGACTTGTTGGTAGCCATTTTCGGCATCACCAGCACCGTCTGAGCCTAATAAAACAATCCCACCATGATGGCTAGTATTTTTATAACGTGCACCTTCAATATAATTATTAGTAATCGAATGTCCGCCATCGACAACGCGAATGCCACCAGATTGAGGGTACCCCTCACCTAAGATAAAATTATTTGAGATGGTATTATTCCCACCATGACGTGTGGTGAGCGAGCCATAGCTATTTCTTATCGTATTATTGCTGATTACATTATTTGTACCTTTATTTGAGATGACTTCAGCTTCGCCTTGAATTTGCTCAAATAAATTACCAACAATAAAAGAATCACTTGGGTATTGATGCGTGGCGCTAACACCTGTACGAATCGCTTCGTAATCATTATCACTGCTATCTGGATATAATTTCCCATCGACAGGTGGACGGTTCGCTATATAGTTTTTATATACAACAATGCCTTGCGCAAGTTCAGCAAGTTTCGTTTCTTCATCCCATGATTCATCGACCCAGCGATTAAACGAAATCATCGGACTTGCAGAAGTCTTGCCACTAACGATACTGTGATCAAACCAAACATCCTTACCATAAAGGTGTACCAAGACGCCTGATTCATCTTCAGCTTGCGCATTGATAATACTCACCTCTGTGATCCGGCAATCATGGCAAAGCTCTTGCTGACCAAAACGGGTTTCAATTAAGCTAGAGCCATAGGTCACATCTTCAAATACAAGTCCTTGAAGCTGAACATTTGAACCTGCCATCTTAACCAAGACTTCGCCGCCTTTGATTATCGCTTTGCCAGAATTTTGCGCTGCAACTTTAATTGGCGCATTTTGCGTACCTTGACCACCAAACTGCAATGATAAACCTGAATATTCACCATCCGCTAAACAAAGGGTCGTACCCGCTTGCATAGTTTCACTCACAGCATCTTCCAAGTCACTGATAGAATCAAAGGTTTGTGTACAACTCACATCAGGTACACTGACGACACCTTCTGGAATCCCAGATGATAAAAACTCAAGAGAGCCAGATTCTGGCGGCGCTGTAGGTGTTTCAGGTACTTCTGGAGCCTCTGGTGATTCTGGCACATCAGGCACTTCAACGACCTCAGAGCTCGATGAAGATCCACCGCCGCCACCGCCACCGCCCCCGCCACAACCAATTAAAGCTAAGCTAATTAACAGCGCAAGAGATTTATATTTCATTTAACCATCCTGTTATTCGATACATCCGACTTGTATCCATGATTTATATAGAGAATGGTTCTATCTTAATTCAGCCTTTTTATCCTGTCTGCAAAGCGAAGATACTTGTGATTTAATATGACAATTGAATTAATATTTTTGCGAAGTACAGCTCATATGTATGAGTATTCAAATAGATATAGAGTATTTGTATTAATTAAAAACATAAAAAAAAGCCCAACACCTTAGGCATTGGACTTTCATATTTTTACACATTTATTCCCTATATAAGTAAGCCAGAGCTTCGACTATTTAGGGAATAAAATGCCAAATTACGCAGATTTCATCAAAGAATCAGCTTTGGCTTCAAGTTTTGAATCACCCATCAAGTATGCATCAACAGCGCGTGCACATTCACGGCCTTCGTTAATGCAACGAACAACCAAAGACTGACCCGTACGCATATCACCAGCAGCAAAAATGCCTTCTTGGTTAGTCATAAAGTCTGTTGTTGCTACATTGCCGCGATCATCAAGACGGATGTCCAATTGCGCTAAGACGCTACCTGGTTCAGGGTGTAAGAAACCCATCGCCAAGAAAGCCATGTCACACTTGATCACGCGCTCAGAGCCTTCGACTTCAACAAAGTTTGGACGCTCACCCGGCGCTGCTGCTTGCCATTCGATATCAGCAATACGCAGACCTTCGACTTCGCCTTTATCATTGCTGATAAACTCTTTGGTCAAGATGTTCCAATAACGCTCACAACCTTCTTCATGTGAAGTGGTAGTTTTCATGATCATTGGGTATTCAGGCCAAGGCTGATTCGCTGGACGCTTTTCAGGTGGCATCGGCATGATTTCAACTTGCGTAATGCTCGCTGCGCCATGACGGTTAGAAGTACCAACACAGTCAGAGCCTGTATCACCACCACCGATCACGACCACATGTTTGCCCTTAGCATGGATCTCTTCACCTTTAAGATCCATGTTATTCGCGCGGCGGTTATTTTGTGCAAGGAATTGCATCGCAAAATAAACGCCTTTTAGATCACGCCCTGGAATAGGCAAATCACGTGGCACGGTTGAGCCGCCAGTTAATAGCACCACATCATACTCTTGACGCAGTTGCTGTGAGTTGATGTCGACACCTACGTGTGCGTTGACTTTAAACTCTATGCCAGCTTCTGCCATCAAGTTAACTTTGCGATCAATCACATCCATGCCTAATTTAAAATCAGGGATACCAAAACGCAGCAAACCACCGACTTTTTCATCACGCTCAAACACAGTCACAGTATGACCTGCCGCGTTTAACTGCTCAGCAGCGGCAAGCCCGGCTGGGCCTGAGCCGATAATCGCAACTGTTTTACCTGTGCGAATGCGTGGTGTGCGCGGCTGTGCATAGCCTTCTTGATACGCACGCTCTGCAATATTTTTTTCGATATTACAGATAGTGATAGGATCTTGGTTGATCCCAAGCACACATGCAGTTTCACATGGCGCTGGACAAACGCGACCGGTGAACTCTGGGAAGTTGTTGGTTGTTGACAAAATCTGCCAAGCCTCATCCCAGCTATCACGGTACACAGCGTCGTTAAACTCTGGAATGATGTTACCAATCGGACAGCCGCTATGGCAGAAAGGCACACCACAATCCATACAACGTGACGCTTGTGTATTAATTTTTTCGCCGAATTCGCTATCTAATACAAATTCTTTGTTATCTTGAATGCGAACGCTAGGGTCAACCTTTTTTGGTAGTTCACGTCCATGCTCTAAAAATCCAGTTGGCTTACCCATTTACGGCCTCCTTTTGTGCTGCTTCTTGCTTTTTCTTTTGCAGAACAGCTTTGTAATCACGTGGCATGACTTTGACGAGTTTGCTTAGGTTTTCATCAAAGTTTTCTAGGAATGCTGTTGCCACATCACTTCCTGTGAATTCAAGGTGCTTCTCAAGCATCTCTTTAATGAAGTTGCGATCTTCTTCTTCGATTGGGTCAAGATCCACAAGCTCAGCATTGAGTTTCGCTTCAAAATCACCAGCTTTATCCCAAACATACGCCACACCGCCGCTCATACCAGCAGCAAAGTTACGACCTGTTGGACCTAAGATAATTGCAGCGCCACCTGTCATGTATTCACAACCGTGATCACCGATACCTTCAACGACAACTTTTGCACCAGAGTTACGTACGCAGAAACGTTCACCAGCAACGCCGCGAATGAAAGACTCACCCGAAGTCGCGCCATAGAAACAAACGTTACCAACAACAATGTTATCTTGTGCAATCAATGCAGATTTATTGTTTGGATAAAGCACGAGGCGACCGCCTGATAGGCCTTTACCCCAATAATCGTTAGCATCACCTTCCACTTCAAAGTGAACGCCTTTCGCTAGGAATGCGCCAAAAGATTGACCTGCGCTACCTGTGAACTTAACTTTCATTGTCTCAGGTAAGCCTGCATCTTTGTAGACTTTAGAGATTTCATTTGAAAGCATAGTCCCAACGGCGCGATCTGTGTTGATCACTGGGAATTCACCAGTTACCGCTTCACCTTTTTCAAGTGCAGGTTTGGCAAGTTCAATTAGCTTGCGATCAAGCACTGCTTCAAGGTTATGATTTTGTTTAATTTGGTTGAAAATACCATCTTGCTCACGCGGCGCAACATGGTGCAGCACAGGCGAAAGATCTAGGTTTTTATATTTCCAATGTTTCACTTCAGAGCGAACTTTTAGTTTCTGCCCTTGACCAACCATTTCTTCGATTGTTCTAAAGCCAAGCTCTGCCATGATTTCACGTAGGCCTTCAGCCATGTAAGTGAAGAAAGTCACAACATCTTCTACGCGGCCATCAAAGCGCTCACGTAAAGTTTTGTTTTGAGTTGCGATACCAACTGGGCAAGTGTTTTTGTGACACTTACGCATCATGATACAGCCTTCAACGACAAGCGCTGCAGTTGCTACGCCCCATTCTTCTGCGCCAAGCAGTGTTGCTACGGCTAAATCGCGTGGCGTTTTCATCTGACCATCAGCTTGCACCACGATACGGTTACGTAAACCATTGGTGAGCAGCGTTTGATGCGTTTCAGCAAGACCTAGCTCCCACGGCAAACCTGTGTGGCGAATCGATGACATAGGCGATGCACCCGTACCGCCATCAAAACCAGCAATCAAGACAACATCTGCTTTTGCTTTCGCAACGCCCGATGCAATCGTGCCTACGCCCGCTTCAGATACGAGCTTCACGTTAACGCGGCTCTTACGGTTTGCGTTTTTCAAATCGTAAATAAGCTGAGCCAAATCCTCGATAGAGTAAATATCGTGGTGTGGCGGCGGCGAAATTAGACCGACCCCTGGAGTTGAGTGACGCGTTGCGCCAATCCAGTCATCGACTTTATCACCCGGCAGCTGACCACCTTCGCCCGGTTTTGCACCTTGCGCCATTTTGATTTGCAGCTCATCTGCATTGGTTAGGTAGTAAGAAGTTACCCCAAAGCGGCCCGATGCAACCTGTTTGATTGCCGAACGCTCTGAATCACCATTTGCTTTCATTTCAAAACGAATTGGATCTTCACCACCCTCGCCAGAGTTTGATTTCGCGCCAATGCGGTTCATCGCTACAGCTAAAGTTGAGTGGGCTTCGTAAGAAATCGAACCAAAGCTCATTGCACCCGTTGCAAAGCGTTTTAGAATTTTATCTACTGATTCAACTTCTTCTAGCGGAATTGAACCTAATGGATTTTTAACAAATTCAAGTTGGCTACGTAGGGTTACAGCATCATCGCCTTGACGATCGACTGCAGCTGTATATTTCTTAAATTGGGCATAATCTTTATTACGCGTAGATTGCTGTAGTAAAGAAATGGTTTCAGGGTTAAACAAGTGTTTTTCACCACGTTGTTTCCACTGATAGACACCACCAACATCAAGAACTTGCATTGGGATTTCACGAGTTGGATAACCGACGCGATGACGGATCACAACTTCTTTTGCGATATCATCAATGGTTAAACCTTGAATACGTGAAACTGTACCTGTGAAGTATTTATCTACGACTGATTTACTAATACCAAGTGCTTCAAAGATTTGCGCACCGTGGTAAGACTGAAGCGTTGAGATCCCCATCTTAGAGAAGATCTTCAATAGACCGCCATTGATCCCTTTACGATAGTTCTCAAAATATTCAGACGCATCTTTGTTTGGATCTAACTTGTTTTTCTTTTGTAGATCAACAATAGTTTCCATCACTAGATATGGGTTAATCGCATTCGCGCCATAACCAATCAAGGTTGCAAAGTGGTGCGTTTCACGTGCATCTGCGGTTTCGATTGCGATATCACATTTGGCACGTAAGCCTTTACGGATCAAGTGGTGATGCACAGCGCCCACAGCAAGCATCGCTGGGATAGCTGCATGGTTAGAGTTCACCGCACGGTCGGTCAGCAAGATGATAGAGTAACCATCAATAACTGCATCTTCAGCATATTGGCAAATACGCTTCAGCGCACGTTGCAATTTACCCGGCTCTTCTGTTGCGCGGAAAACAATATCTAATGTTTTCGCTTGTAAGTGTTCGTTATCAATCGCACGTAGTTTTTCAAGCTCTTGGTTTGAAAGTACTGGCGAGTCTAGTTCAACCTTACAGCAGTGACGTGGCGACTCTTCAAGTAAGTTTTGATCTTTACCTAAATAAGTCTTAAGTGACATCACCATACGCTCACGAATCGGATCGATTGGCGGGTTGGTCACTTGCGCAAACAATTGCTTAAAGTAGTTAGATAGATGCTGCGATTGGTGTGATAGCACAGCCAAAGGCCAGTCTGCGCCCATAGAAAGCAGCGGCTCATAACCTGTCTCAGCGAAGACTTTAATTACATCATTCACTTCTTCTGAGGTCACGCCAAATGCTTGCTGGTGTTGCAGCAGACGCGGCGCAGAAGGTTGTTGATGTTGATGCTCAGGCTCAGGCAGTTGAGAAAGTTTCAATAGGTTCTCTTTCACCCATTTCTCATAAGGCTGTGCATTAGCAATCGTGTCTTTCACTTCATCGTCAGAGATGATGCGACCTTGCTCAAGATCAGCAACAAAAATACGACCAGGTTGCAAACGGCCACGTGAAACAATGTTTTCAGGGTCGATTTCAACTGCGCCTGACTCAGATGCCATCACAAGGAAATCATCTTTAGTAACTGTATAGCGCGATGGACGCAGACCATTACGGTCAAGTGTTGCACCTACTTGAACACCATCAGTAAAGCAAACCGATGCTGGGCCATCCCAAGGTTCCATAACGTTGGCATGATATTGATAAAATGCGCGACGTGCTGGGTCCATGTTTTTATTTTCTTGCCAAGCTTCAGGAATAAGCATCATTAAAGCATGTGGCAAAGAGCGGCCAGAAAGAACCAGTAGTTCTAACGCCATATCAAAGTTTGATGAATCCGAGCTACCTTCTTGGCAGATAGGCAACAACATTTGGATTTCTTGTGGCGTGAACAACTCTGACTCTAAGATAGCTTCACGCGCTTTCATCCAGTTCAAGTTACCGCGAACTGTGTTGATTTCACCATTGTGCGCAATATAACGGAAAGGTTGTGCTAAGCGCCACTTAGGAAAGGTGTTTGTTGAAAAGCGAGAATGCACTAAAGCAAGCGCTGTCACCATGGTTGGGTTTTGTAGATCCAAGAAATATTGTGGAACTTGCTCAGTTGTGAGCTGGCCTTTATACACAATTGTCTTATAAGACATAGAGTTGATATAAAAGTCATCGCCAATATTTGAAACTGACTCAAGGCACACGCGCACAGTGTAGTTACGCAAAACATATAGCTTACGCTCAAGAACCTCTGGCTCCATTGCGCTACCGCCAGTGATAAACACATGCTCAAATTGCGGCTCAGTGCTGAGTGGGTCAGCGCCAATCATTGAGTTATCAACCGGTAAAACGCGATAACCAATAATTTCTAAATCAAGACGTCGTGCATTACGCTCTAAAATATCACGGCATTGCTGGCGTTTATATTCATCTTTCGGAAATAACACCACGCCGACACCATATTGCTCAAAGCTTGGCAGGCGCATATCTTGCTTGACTGCTTCTTCAAGTAAAAATTCGTGTGGCTTTTGGAGTAAAATTCCCGCGCCATCGCCACTACATGGATCGCAGCCTTGACCACCACGGTGCTCCATTCTGGCTAGCATATCCAATGCTTGTGTCACAACAGCATGCGATTTGCGATTTTTTAGGTGGGCAACAAAGCCGATTCCGCAGGCATCATGCTCAAGCTCAGGGGTGTACATTCCTTGTGTACCTTTCCCTTGTACATCAGTATCCTGCTCGTAACTTTCCATAGGTACTTCCTTCCTCATTGTAGCGCATTGAAACTTAAGCATTTCACTTAATTTTCAACATCAAGATTCAATCATCATGCCTCGGTGGCCTCTTTTCATCAACCTCTAGGAGTCATTGCTCTGACTTTAGAGGGCACAAAATCCCTGTTAGACCACAAAGGTTAAACAGAGAAGGCATTTCATCTAGTTTTTGTTGTGTTGGGTGCGGACTGTTTTATATTATATTTAGGAGATTAGTATAATACTCGGGGCTTGAATACAAGATTTATCCGAAGCCGTAGTAACTACTATAAATGTAAGTTTGTACCTTACAATATACAGCCGTTCAAACATCCTACAATTATGTTTGTTAAATTCCAACTAAACTTTAAAAAAATGCTAACTTTTTTGCAAGCTATTATGAATAATTATAGCTACGCAAAGGAGTAAATGCCATTATACTAAATAATTAAGCATAAAAAACACATAAAACATCATTGAAATCTAAATAAGCCGTATTTTATGTATGGTTACTAAGATTGTTTTGGTTGTTTTTTTACGTTATTTGGTGTCAGATCTAAATGCTCCCTCAATAACTAAGGTATTTCAATGAAGCCATTAAAGCGTTTGGCGCAATATTATGTCGATCTTTTAGTAAAGCTAGGCTTAGTACGCTTCTCTATGCTATTAGCCTTTATCTTGGTGGCGCTCGCTGTGGTCATCCAAGTCTCTGTCACTATGGTGTTAAAAGGCCGCGTCTCTGACGTCGATATTATCCGTTCGGTTTTCTTTGGCCTCATCATCACCCCTTGGGCGGTATACTTTTTAACCGTTGTCGTCGAGCAGCTTGAAGATTCACGCCGACGCTTAAAATCTATGGTTGTTGAACTGCGCCAACTGCGACTGCGAGACATTGAGCGAAACGATCAACTCAAAGAGAATATTCATAAACTAAACCAAGAAATTGAAGATAGAAAAAAAGCTGAGCAAGCCTTGCAAGGCATGATGACAGATTTAGAAAATGAAGTCTTTGAGCGTGAAAAAACTCAATACGAGCTCAGCCGTCAAAGTACTTTAATGCGCTCCTTTTTAGATGCCTCGCCAGATGTCATTTATTATCGCAATACCAAAGGCGAGTTTTCAGGCTGTAATAAAGCATTTGAGGAGCTAACAGGAAAAACCGAAAGCGACCTTATCGGCTTAAAACCTGAAGATATTTATCCAACTGATGTCGCCGTAACTGTCACCAAAACCGATAAACTCGTTGTCGAAGGCCAAGAAGCGACCTATGACTTTTGGCTTGAATACCCTACAGGTAAAAAAGCATACT
The DNA here is from genome assembly GCF_058545285.1 of Vibrio sp. KMM 9700. Lineage (NCBI taxonomy): Bacteria > Pseudomonadati > Pseudomonadota > Gammaproteobacteria > Vibrionales > Vibrionaceae > Vibrio > Vibrio sp. KMM 9700. Next base: position 970,024 of record NZ_CM178589.1, read on the forward strand.
TCGAGTTCCGAAAATTGCCTCTTTATAATAAAGCGGGCCAACATATGGGTTTGGTAGGCTTTGGGCGTGATATTACCCAGCACAAGGTTTATCAAGATGCACTGGAAAAAGCCAGCCGCGATAAAACCACCTTTATCTCAACTATTAGTCATGAGCTGCGCACCCCACTTAATGGAATTGTCGGTTTAAGCCGTATGCTGCTGGAATCAAATCTGAGCCAAGAGCAGCAAAAACACATGCAAACTATTCATGTTAGCGCGGTTACCCTCGGGCATATTTTTAACGATATTATTGATTTAGATAAGCATGATCGTAGCCGCTTAGAGTTATTCCCTGAGCCGATTGATTTTCCTGTATTTGTCGATGAAATCGAAAGTATCTCCTCACTAATGGCTCAGCAAAAAGGCTTACGCTTTGATTTAGAAAGATTATCACTGTTGCCCGAAGGCATTTATGTGGATGCCACACGCTTTCGCCAAGTGCTTTGGAACCTTATCAGTAATGCGATTAAGTTCACTAAAGAAGGTGGCGTAAGTATTAATGTTAGTTCAGATTTTGATGATGAATTTGCTGCAATTGAAATTGAAATTGAAGATACCGGAGTCGGTATTCCAGAGTCTGAAATCGATAATATTTTTGCTATGTATTATCAAGTCAAATCTGGCAAGGACAACTTACATGCAGTCGGTACAGGGATTGGCCTTGCCGTCTCTCAAGAGCTGATTCGCCGTATGGGCGGGCATATTGATGTGATAAGTGAAGAAGGCTTTGGCAGTACCTTCACGGTTCATGTACGCTTGCCTATCGCGAAGATCGAAAAATTAATCGAAGACAACCATACCCTATCTAAACAAAGCTTACGCATTTATATGGTCGAAGATGTTGAGCTCAATATTACAGTCGCACGCTCGATTTTAGAGAAAATGGGGCATACTGTTGATGTTGCTATGCTTGGTCAAGAAGCAATTGATAACCTTCAACCTGAAAACTATGATTTGATCTTGCTTGATATTCAATTGCCAGATATGACAGGTTTCGATATTGCATCCCACTTGCGCAGCAACTTTAGTGAGTTGCCACCAATCGTCGCCTTAACCGCGAATGTGATGAAAGACAAAAAGCTGTATTTAGAACAAGGTATGAATGATGTGATCAGTAAGCCGCTATCGGTTTCATCGATTAGACAAGTTGTCGATCTTTGTATTAATAATAAATATAAGCATAACGATGTAACTTTTAGAGCCTTAGCAGATAAACAAAATGAAAATACAGCTAGCAAAGTAGAATCTAGCTCAACCAATCAGCAGCCATCAGCTAAAAGCAAGCAAGAAAAACTTTGGGACAAACTCTTAGATATCGATATGTTAACCTCTTATATTGAGATCGTCGGTAAAACGCCTGTTTATGAAAGCATTGCAATGTTTGAAAAAATGATGCCTGAATATATTGAAATCTTAGACTCGAACCTTCTGTCTGAAGATCAAGCTGGGATAACCTCTGAGGCGCACAAAATTAAAGGTGCAGCCAGTGCAATTGGCTTAAAGCATATTCAGCAAGTCGCGCAAAAAGCGCAAACACCTGAAGAGCCAATGTGGTGGGGAAATATTTCAAGCTGGGTGGATGAGATTAAAACCAACTATCGTACAGATATCACGGTGTTAAAAGATTGGCTGACGCATTATGAAGCCTAAAATCCTACAAACGTAACACAACAAAAAGGACTCCCATATTTTAAATCTTAATACATGGGTGTCCTTTATTTTATTTCCAGAGAAAGCTATTACGTCTTAGATCTCAGTAAATACCTGCGATTCACCCCAGCGTGATTTTGGCAATTTAGCATTAAAATCATCTTCACTACGATAACCGACAGCTACGATCACACTTGATTTTAAGCCCTTTTGCGCCAAGCCAAATTCTTTATCTAAAATCTCTTTATCAAAACCTTCAATTGGCACAGCGTCCACGCCGATAGCAGATGCGCCTAAAAGCAAAGTCCCTGCATTTAAATAGACCTGTTTTTCCATCCACTCTGGCGCATCCTTTAACTCTTCATTGTGTAGACCGACAAAAAACTTACGCCCTGCTGCAACGGTTTGTTTTAATTCAGGATTAGCAAAACGGCCATCTTTATCTTCTTGTGCTAATAATGCATCTAAATACTGATTATCAATTTGCGTTTTGGTACAAAAGACAAAAACATGCGAAGCATTTAAAACTTTTGCATTATTGAACCCATATTGATCTTGGGTCGCTTTAGCGATGCGCGCTTTTCCTTCCTTCGTGCCGGCAAGAATAAAATGCCAAGGCTGAGAGTTAACACTTGAGGCGCTCATGCGTACCAAATCTTTTAGCTCTTGGATTTGTTCATTAGTTAAAGTCTTAGTTGGATCAAAGGCTTTCGTTGAATAACGCGCTTTAGCAGCTTCTACTATAGACATTGGAACTCCTTTCAATTTGATCAATATAGAAATTAGAACGCAATCATTTAAGCATAGAAGAAAGCGTTTTTACTAGATATAAACAAATAAAAAGGGACACCCGATTTGAATATTCAAACCTAGGTGCCCCTTTTCAAGACGCATTGCTCTTTAAAGAGCCGAGAATCACTCGTCGTCTTAGATAGTTTCGATGATTTCTTCCATTGCTAGACGTGCTTTGGGTAGACCGTGGTTATAGTCTTCACCATCTTGGTGATAACCAATTGCCAGTGCAACTTCACAAACATGGCCATCAAGCTCTTTGGCGAAAGTTTCAGTCACAAGTTTCGCGTCAATCCCTTCCATTGCAGTTGAGTCAATGCCAAGGCGTGCAAGTGTGTGCATAATGTTGCCCAATGCGATATAAACTTGGTTTTTAGTCCATTGTGCGTTCATACCAGCTTCATCTGTATTCGCTTCAGCAAAAGCATAAGCGCCCATGAATGCATCGTACATATCTGCAGGTAAGTGACCTGAAGTAACTTCAGCATCAACACGTTTCGCAAACTTCTCTTTGGTGAATTTAGGATCATGCGCAAACAAAATAGTGTGCGAGGCTGCTTTGGCATGCGGCTGGTTAAACTGGTGCATATTCGCATATGTATCATGGAAACGTTGTTTCGCTTCATCTGATTCTAAGATGATAAATTTCCATGGCTGTGAGTTAATCGATGACGCAGACAAACGCAAAGCTTCTTTAATTACTTGCATATCTTCAGCGCTGATACGTTTTGATGGATCATATTTTTTTGCAGTATAACGTGCGTTAAGATCAGTAATAATTTGATGAGACATAATGGAACCTTTTCACTATAAAGTTGAGATGCGTGTATCATATAGCATTTTGATTCATTGATAATAGCCAATTATATTAAATCACTTTTTAGATTTTATTGATAATTCAAGATTTCAACCCTATACAAAGCAAAAGGACACCCACATTTGAAAACTCAAAGTATGGGTGTCCATTTATATACTAATTATATAAGAAATTCTCTTATAAGGTTACAAGCACATCTTCTTGAGCAAGACGAGCTTTTGGCAAAGGCTTGTTATAATCCTCACCTTCAAGGTGGTAGCCTATAGCCAATGCCACAGGGCAAACATGACCTTCAAGATCTGCTGCAAATGCCTCTCCAACAAGTTTCGTATCAATACCTTCCATTGCTGTTGAGTCAATACCTAAACGCATCAATGTATGCATCAAATTACCTAATGCTAAATAAAGCTGAGAACGAGTCCACTCACCGTTATAACCTTTTTCATCACTATTAGCTTCAACAAAGCCAAAGTAAGAATTCACAAAGGTATCGTACATATCAGGTGCTAAGTGCCCAGAAGTGACTTCTGCATCTGCACGTTTTGCAAGTTTTTCTTTATTAAAATAAGGATCATAAGCAAATAGAATGGTATGAGACGCTTCTTTGGCATGCGGTTGGTTAAACTGATGCATGTTCGCATATGTATCATGAAATTTCTGCTTAGCTTCATCTGACTCTAAAACGATAAATTTCCAAGGTTGTGAGTTGATAGAAGATGCAGATAAACGCAATGTTTCCTTGATCACTTCCATATCTTCCGCAGAGATACGTTTACTTGAATCATATTTTTTTGCTGTATAACGCGAATTTAACTCTTCAATAATTGGATGCGACATAAAAAACCCTTTTAACTATAAGTTTGAATATATGCATCATATATAATTTGAGTGTATTGATAATCTCTGAATATATTAAATCACTTTTTAGTTTTTATTGATAATCAATGAAGCCCTGATATGCTATAAGGAAATAAATACGAGCGAGTCTACCTTTATGAACATTGAGCATCTACGTCTATTTGTGCGCCTTGCTGCAATTCAAAACATTAGCCAAGCTGGGCAAACTCTAGGTCTGTCACCAGCTGTTGCCAGCGCACATTTAACTAAGCTTGAGCAAAGCTTAAATGTTCGACTTATCTCGCGTACCACACGAAGTGTTTCCTTAACTCAAGAAGGACAAGACTTTCTGCCGCATGCCGAAAACATTATCGCCAATGTCGAAGCAGCCAAAAGTGCCCTCGGTGTCGGAGATACATCGCCAACCGGTACGCTGCGCATCACCGCACCTTCAACTTTTGCACGCCTACACTTGCAACCTATTGTGAAAGACTTCTTGAGCCAATACCCTGAGTTGGATATCGACCTAAGGTTAAGCGATACGATTATGGATCTTGTTCAAGGTGGGTTTGATTTAGCGATACGTAATGCCGATCTTAAAGATTCGACCCTTGTTGCGCGCAAACTTGCAAATGATAAACGAATTATCTGCGCCTCTCCTGAATACATAGAAAAATATGGTGAACCCAAATGCCCGAAAGATCTTAAAGATCATCAATGTATAAACTTAACCGGCGGGGAAACGTGGAGCTTTCAAACCAAATGCGGTCTGATGAATATTAAAACTCGCGGACGTTTTAAAACCGACAATGGGGATGCAATGCGTGATGCCACTTGTGATGGGCTTGGGCTTTCAATTAATTCAAGGTGGAGCTCCTACAAGGAGCTAAAAGAAGGTCGCCTGATCCAAGTTTTAAAGGATTACCCATTAGCTTCGGATTACGGGATTTGGGCGGTATACCCTAGCTCTCGACTGCTCGCGCCAAAAGTTAGGGTATTTATTGATTATTTAGTTAAATGCTATCAAGCACCTGTATATTGGGATCAGGATTAAAGCAACAACTAAACCAAGCTTAAGCGCCCCAATTATTAATATTTTTGCGGCGCCATTCTTCGTTGTAATAGCAATCTAAATAACGCTCACCACTGTCACACAGCAAGGTCACAATCGAACCTTTTTTCCCTTCTGCTTGCATTTCTTTAGCAAGTTTGATGACGCCACAAATATTGGTGCCCGTTGAAGGCCCAACTTTTTTACCTAAAATAGCTTCGAGCTTAAGCATCATTTCAACGCTATCTTTATCTAAGATCGTATACATGCGATCGACTACGTTGGGGATAAAACTTGGTTCGACTCGCGGTCGTCCTATACCTTCAATTTTGCTGCCTTTATCTAAGGTTAAATTGGCATTGCCAGTTTTATAATACTCATGAAAAACTGAATTTTCAGGATCGACCACGCAAAGCTTAGTCTCATACTTTTGATAACGAATAAAACGCCCAATCGTTGCTGAATTACCACCTGTGCCTGCGCTCATCACAATCCATTCAGGGATCGGATATTCTTCAAGCGCCATTTGATGATAAATGCTATCAGCAATATTGTTATTCCCACGCCAGTCAGTGGCACGTTCAGCATAGGTAAACTGATCCATATAATGCCCATTAAGCTCAGATGCTAAGCGGCGTGACTCGGCATAGATTTGATCTGAACTATCCACCAAATGGGTTTTACCACCATAAAATTCAATCTGTTGGATTTTTTTGCTAGCAGTGGTTTTTGGCATCACAGCAATAAAAGGAAGGCCAAGTAGACGTGCAAAATAAGCTTCAGAAACAGCAGTACTGCCAGATGAGGATTCGATAATAGTCGTCTTTGGACCAATCCAACCATTACTTAATCCATATAAGAATAGCGAGCGAGCTAAGCGATGTTTGAGTGAGCCTGTCGGATGCGTACTTTCATCTTTTAGATAAAAATCGATCTCAGGAAACTCTTCAAGTTCGATTTTGATTAGATGCGTATCTGCTGAGCGCTGAAAATCTGCTTCTATTTTACGAATCGCTTGATTTACCCAAGTACGGTCATGTTGCATCGAAATCTCCCTTATGTATTTTTATTCTATTTACCAACATCTTGCCGATTTAAGATAACAAGTGGTATATAGATAATTTAACCTACATAAGGGAGAAAGTTTTTGCTCAATCACCTCTATTTTAAGCATCCAGGAGAATATTTTTCTCTTTGAGCCTGTATATAAATAAATACTACCTAATTTAAAATAGATCAATAAAGCCTATACCTATAATTCATATACGAAGGCTAGAATATAATGAATAAAAGGAAAATAGAGACGAAAGAAGAAATAAGGAAATGAGATCGAATTAGACAAAATTTAGGCATAAAAAAATCCCTTACACTCTTTTGCACCGCGAAGTGCGTTTAATGTATAGGGATTCAATCATTGTGACTTATTAGTAAGTCAATCTAAGTTGTTGACTAGACAACTTAAAAAAATATGGTACCGGTGGGCGGACTTGAACCGCCACGCCCGAAGGCAACGGATTTTGAATCCGTCGTGTATACCAATTTCACCACACCGGCATCTGCAAATACATGATTTGCTTTGATGAAATTGATTATACGTATCAAAGCTTAGTGTGCAAGTTTTTCTTAGCAAAAAATGTTTGAATGTTGATATTTTCACCATAATTATTCGTTTTACGTGCTAGATCTCTTTCCAGCTTTGGCGATAACTTATATCCTGATGAAATAATAGTAAAATTTAAGGATTAGGATGAAAGCTTTAAAGTATGGTCAAACTGCAGGATTCATACGTCGCCTGGCTGCACTTTTTTATGATGGGCTACTTTTAATCGCTTTATTAATGATGTCCGCTGGTATCATCGTTGCCTTGCTTGAAGCCCTGCATGCAGCAAATATTTTTTCATATGGCCATTATCAAGATGTATCAGATTTTCTATCCAACCACCCTATTGCTCATTGGCTGTTTCAATTTTATTTACTTTTTGTTTGGCTTGGCTTTTTTATTAGCTTTTGGCGTAAGGGGCAAACCCTTGGGATGCGAGCATGGCAGCTTAGAGTACAAAACAAAGATGGCACCAATATAAATACCAAGCAGGCTCTGCTCCGCTGCATTAGTTCACTATTTGGATTAGGTAACTTAACTATCCTATTCACGCGACCAAAGCGCTCACTGCAAGATATCTGCAGTCAATCTGAAGTCATTCTTTATCCAACCTCAGCTAATATAAAATTAAGTAAAAATAAACTCTAAACGCGCCTTATAGATACTAAAAAGCTAGTTCAGAACATCCAAACTAGCTTGATATAATTAGCTTTTAAAACTGATGGTGCTTATTTCACAACATTAATAACATCTACATCAACTTTATATTCACGCATTAAATCTTTGTCGATTTCACCTTGGATATTGACTTTCATATCAGGCGTCACTGTCAGACCATTCCAATCATCATTATCAATATCGATAACAATTGATGCCGTCTCATCTTTAAATGTATACTTCTCATCACCTAATGATTCAGTGATATAACCTGTTAGTGAAACCTTGTCATCATCACTTAGATCAAGTGCTTGTTTAACTGTCATTTCATAACGGTTTGAAGATGGACCTTGGAAGCCACCCGTTGTTGTTTGCTCTGCCGTATTTGCAAATGTTGCTGCAGAAAATAAAACCATCGTCGCTGCAAGAAATTTTTTCATGTTGTTCACCTTTATATTCTTTTATTGAGAAAGTTGGATATGTTCAACTTCAACTTGTAATTCACCACGCTCTACCTCTACTTCACCTTCGATAATAACAGGCGTTTCAGGTAGAACCGTTAATCCATTCCAATCATCATGGTCAACTTCGATGATTAGGTCCCCACTTTGATCTTGAAATCTATATTCTTCATTGCCAAGTGATTCTAAAATAGAACCTTCTAAGCGCACAAAACTGTCTTCTGGCATATTTTTTAGATCTGAAACTAAGTATTTAGATACCTTACTCGGGCCTTTAAAACCACCTTGAAGATTTTGACTCAAATCCGCTTTAGGGCCTTGAAAACCACCTTGAGCAGCACAAGCAAAGGATGCAAAGGCTAAACTTGTCACTAGATATATTTTTTTCACTTGATTAACCCTCAATCACTAACTCAGTACTTCTTAATGAGATAAACTATACCTCTTACAGTGTGAAGCAAACGTGAAGAATGTATATGAAAGTACTAATTGTTGATGATAATTATAATGTCTCTGAAACTATTGCTGATTATTTAGAGCTAGAAGGCATTGATGTTGACTTTGCTTACCATGGTGAAGCAGCCTTAGAAATACTTAAAGATCAGCATTTTGATGTGATCATTATGGACATCATGATGCCAAAAGTCGATGGTATTACAGCTGTCAAAAGGCTACGCGAAGAGCTATTTTGCAATACACCAATTTTATTCCTCACTGCCAAGGATCATCTCGATGATAAAGTGGCAGCTTTTCAAGCTGGTGGAGATGATTATTTATTAAAGCCTTTTGCGATGGAAGAGCTTCATTTACGCTTGCTTGCACTTAATAGTCGTGGTCCAAGGCAAGATATAGGCGAGATTTGCTTTGCAGATATCAAACTAAATACTCAAACAGAACAAGCCACACGCAAAGATCAAGTTTTAAAACTAAGTCAAATTCAGTTCAAAATTCTACAAGTACTACTCAAGAATGCACCGAATATTGTTTCTCGCCAAGAAGTTACTTATGCCGTATGGGGGGAGCAAACCCCTTCAAGTGATGCACTACGCAGCCATATTTATGGGTTACGCAATGCCTTAGATAAAAACTTTGAAACCTCACGCCTTGAAACTATTCATGGTCAAGGCTACCGCTTAAAACAAGATTAAGAATTATGCCCAATCAAAATACTCGTGAGTTGCCAAGCTTATTAAAACTGATTCGTCGTCGCTTCTTGATCTCTGCGGTGGCCTTTTTTGGTATTTTCTGGAGTCTTATATATATCGCAGAAAGCCAACTTGAAGTGATAAGCTTGCATCACTGGTTAGATACTGAAGCCCAGCACTATGTTGAGCGCTATCAAGAAGATGGCATAAAAGCACGTTTACCAAATGAAGCTGAATTTTTAAGTTACTGGTCACAAACTCCAATCCCAACTTGGCTACGTGAATACCAAACGCCGGGTTTTTATGAACACTTACTCGGCGAAGAAGATAAGCATTTTATTGTTTATCCGCACCCATCAGGTAAAGGCTTAATGTATTTGCTCTTTCAAGATGATGCGGATGACTATCTAGATCAGTATGAAGATAATCTACACTTATATACCTTCTTATTTGGATCTTTCTTAACCTTGCTTGTCGCTATTTATGGGATCTTTTTCGTCCGTAGTATTGCTCGCCCATTAAATAATATAAAAACAAAAATTAATCAGATGTCTCCTAATATACCTGATTTTGAACTGGATTCACCCTATCAAGAAACATATATGATTGAGCAAGCACTATTAGAAAATAAACAAAGTATTGCCAAGTTCTTCCAACGAGAAAAAGAGTTTAGCCGATTTTCTTCGCATGAGTTAAGAACGCCAATCATGGTGATCAAAGGATCAACGGATATTTTAACTAAGATTCCAGATCAACCTAATGTTGCCAAACGCGCGATTAAGCGGATGCAACTGGCAAGTGAAGAAATGAAAGTATTAACCGAGACTTTCTTGCTCTTAGGCAAAGAAGAGATAGAAGATCATCATTTCGATACCCATTCATTGCATAATCTTTTAACTCAAGAATTAGATCAACTTGCAGGACTTTTTGCAAAACAAAATGCTAGTTATCACTTAGATGTTAAGCAAGATGCTGATGTCTATGCACCGAAAAGTTTTATTATGATTATCATGAATAACCTGATTAAAAACGCTTTTAGCTATAGTATTGGAGATATTAAGATCGATTTAAATAATACATGTCTAGAAGTGACGAATCGTCATGATGGGAATGAAATTTACAATGCTGGCTATGGCTGTGGCCTTGTTATTGTAGAGAGAATTTGTGACCGACAAGGTTGGCAATTTAAGATTATAGAAAATGAGCACAGCTTTTGTGCTCAAGTCCATTTTAATTAAGAATATGTGAAAGCGATAAAAAGTCCGAGCGCCCTAAGTAATACAAAGTACAAATTAATACAATACATGCTAGACAAATATTTGCGAACCACTCGTACTTTGAACTCTTCCACCAATTAAGGCAATACTTGCGCCCAAATGGTAAAAAAGGGATCCCTTGCTTATTTGGGAAATCACCAAGTAAGTGAATCACTGCGCCATAACAATATGCAAAGCCAAAGCTAAACCCTATCATTGGCCAAAATACTTGAGGTTGAATCGCTTGAGTATAGAACCACCATGTAGCAATCAACCATAAGGAAATGGTATGTGTGATCCCTCTATGGGTTAGCATCGTTCGTGTGATCGTCTTTGTCTTACGCCCAAACAAACCATAATTCACCCGTTTGCTACGACGTATCTCTAAGTAATCTGGCGCTGTAACACCTAACAAGCAAGCAATAAACATTACCAGATATACGATAAGCGGTAGTTGATACTTGTAACATACTGCGAACGGAAACATTGATGCCGCTACACCACTTTGATAGTGACCTGCCCCTGTCATAAAACAACCTACTGTATAAAACTGTGTATTTTATCACTTTTATACAGTATATCATATAGTTTGATTTTCGTTAGATGAAAAATCCGACTATTTTTATCAAGTATAAATATTGACTGTACCTTGGTTATTTACTTTTCTACAGACGAAAAAAAACCTGACTCTTTCGAATCAGGTTTCTGCTATTTGTTTATAAAAGAAGAGTGGCTCAGTGGACGGGACTCCCTAATACCCGCTTGGCGCGACCCTCGGCGTGACGGGCCGGCCTGCTCTAGGTAAAAAGCTAACCAACTGAACTACCACTTCTTTTTACTTAATTTTATACAAACAAAAAAAGCCTGACTCTTCCGAATCAGGCTTTCTAATAAGTGGCGGAGTGGACGGGACTCGAACCCGCGACCCCCGGCGTGACAGGCCGGTATTCTAACCAACTGAACTACCACTCCGCAACTAATTTGGTGCACAATAAAGTCTTACTTAAACTGCTTTATTGTTTTTTTGCTTTTAGATTTTTATTAAAATCTGAAAACAATTAAAAGAACCTGGCGATGTCCTACTCTCACATGGGGAAACCCCACACTACCATCGGCGCTATTACGTTTCACTTCTGAGTTCGGCATGGGATCAGGTGGGTCCATAATGCTATGGTCGCCAAGTAAATTCTTTAATTCGGAAAGCTGTTATTTCTTTTTAAAGAAAAAATTCTCTAACACTACATTCAAGTGTTTCTATTCAATCCAACTACAAAACTTTTTAGGTGTTGTATGGTTAAGCCTCACGGGCAATTAGTACAGGTTAGCTCAACGCCTCACAACGCTTACACACCCTGCCTATCAACGTTCTAGTCTCGAACAACCCTTTAGGACACTTAAAGTGCCAGGGAAGACTCATCTTAGGGCTCGCTTCCCGCTTAGATGCTTTCAGCGGTTATCGATTCCGAACTTAGCTACCGGGCAATGCCATTGGCATGACAACCCGAACACCAGAGGTTCGTCCACTCCGGTCCTCTCGTACTAGGAGCAGCCCCCTTCAATCTTCCAACGCCCACGGCAGATAGGGACCGAACTGTCTCACGACGTTCTAAACCCAGCTCGCGTACCACTTTAAATGGCGAACAGCCATACCCTTGGGACCGACTTCAGCCCCAGGATGTGATGAGCCGACATCGAGGTGCCAAACACCGCCGTCGATATGAACTCTTGGGCGGTATCAGCCTGTTATCCCCGGAGTACCTTTTATCCGTTGAGCGATGGCCCTTCCATTCAGAACCACCGGATCACTATGACCTGCTTTCGCACCTGCTCGAATTGTCATTCTCGCAGTCAAGCGGGCTTATGCCATTGCACTAACCTCACGATGTCCAACCGTGATTAGCCCACCTTCGTGCTCCTCCGTTACTCTTTGGGAGGAGACCGCCCCAGTCAAACTACCCACCAGGCACTGTCCTCACCCCAGATAATGGGGCTAAGTTAGAACATCAAGCATACAAGGGTGGTATTTCAAGGTTGACTCCACGCAATCTAGCGACTGCGCTTCAAAGTCTCCCACCTATCCTACACATGTAGGGTCAATGTTCAGTGCCAAGCTGTAGTAAAGGTTCACGGGGTCTTTCCGTCTAGCCGCGGGTACACTGCATCTTCACAGCGATTTCAATTTCACTGAGTCTCGGGTGGAGACAGCGTGGCCATCATTACGCCATTCGTGCAGGTCGGAACTTACCCGACAAGGAATTTCGCTACCTTAGGACCGTTATAGTTACGGCCGCCGTTTACCGGGGCTTCGATCAAGAGCTTCGACCGAAGTCTAACCCCATCAATTAACCTTCCGGCACCGGGCAGGCGTCACACCGTATACGTCATCTTACGATTTTGCACAGTGCTGTGTTTTTAATAAACAGTTGCAGCCACCTGGTATCTGCGACTCTCGGCAGCTTAGAGAGCAAGTCTCATCACCGCTAAGAGCGTACCTTCTCCCGAAGTTACGGTACCATTTTGCCTAGTTCCTTCACCCGAGTTCTCTCAAGCGCCTTGGTATTCTCTACCCGACCACCTGTGTCGGTTTGGGGTACGATTCCTTACAATCTGAAGCTTAGAGGCTTTTCCTGGAAGCATGGCATCAATGACTTCACACCCTTGGGTGCTCGACGTCGTGTCTCAGCCTAACAATTTCCCGGATTTACCTAAGAAATTAGCCTACGCACTTGAACCTGGACAACCATCGCCAGGCCCACCTAGCCTTCTCCGTCCCCCCATCGCAATTGTAAGAAGTACGGGAATATTAACCCGTTTCCCATCGACTACGCATTTCTGCCTCGCCTTAGGGGTCGACTTACCCTGCCCCGATTAACGTTGGACAGGAACCCTTGGTCTTCCGGCGAGGGAGTTTTTCACTCCCTTTATCGTTACTCATGTCAGCATTCGCACTTCTGATACCTCCAGCAGCCCTTACAGACCACCTTCAACGGCTTACAGAACGCTCCCCTACCCCGCATATTCGTAAGAATATGCAGCCGCAGCTTCGGTTTATAGCTTAGCCCCGTTACATCTTCCGCGCAGGCCGACTCGACTAGTGAGCTATTACGCTTTCTTTAAATGATGGCTGCTTCTAAGCCAACATCCTAGCTGTTTTAGCCTTCCCACATCGTTTCCCACTTAGCTATAATTTGGGACCTTAGCTGGCGGTCTGGGTTGTTTCCCTCTCCACGACGGACGTTAGCACCCGCCGTGTGTCTCCCGGATAGTACTTACTGGTATTCGGAGTTTGCAAAGGGTTGGTAAGTCGGGATGACCCCCTAGCCTTAACAGTGCTCTACCCCCAGTAGTATTCATCCGAGGCGCTACCTAAATAGCTTTCGGGGAGAACCAGCTATCTCCAGGTTTGATTGGCCTTTCACCCCTAGCCACAAGTCATCCGCTAATTTTTCAACATTAGTCGGTTCGGTCCTCCAGTTGATGTTACTCAACCTTCAACCTGCCCATGGCTAGATCACCTGGTTTCGGGTCTATACCTAGCAACTCGACGCCCAGTTAAGACTCGGTTTCCCTACGGCTCCCCTAAACGGTTAACCTTGCTACTAAATATAAGTCGCTGACCCATTATACAAAAGGTACGCAGTCACACCACGAAGGTGCTCCTACTGCTTGTACGTACACGGTTTCAGGTTCTATTTCACTCCCCTCACAGGGGTTCTTTTCGCCTTTCCCTCACGGTACTGGTTCACTATCGGTCAGTCAGTAGTATTTAGCCTTGGAGGATGGTCCCCCCATGTTCAGACAAGGTTTCACGTGCCCCGCCTTACTCGATTTCACTGATTATGAGGTGTTGGTTACGGGGCTATCACCCTGTATCGCCAAGCTTTCCAGCTTGTTCACCTGCCTCATCAAAAGCTTAAGGGCTAATCCGATTTCGCTCGCCGCTACTTTCAGAATCTCGGTTGATTTCTTCTCCTCGGGGTACTTAGATGTTTCAGTTCCCCCGGTTCGCCTCATTAACCTATGTATTCAGTTAATGATACATGCTTATGCATGTGGGTTTCCCCATTCGGAAATCCCAGACTCAAGTGGTTTTTACTACCTAATCTGGGCTTATCGCAAGTTAATACGTCCTTCATCGCCTCTGACTGCCAAGGCATTCGCCGTGTACGCTTATTCACTTAACCATACAACCCTAAAAAGTTTTTTTAGTTCGATTTGTTTGTTACTACGTCGTTAAGTCTAAAAATTGCTTGGTCACATAGATGAACTATGTTCCCAGCGACAATTTCTATCCTTGCCTTGTATTAACTGCCAAATCTGTCTAAAAAACATATCTTAAGATTTTTAGTGTATGACAACTAAATAAGATTTGTTTTTGATATTTAGAGGGTTAATCTAAATATCGATTGCCGGACTCAATAGATACGTTTAATTACTTAGTAATTAAACGCCAAGACACTTAAATGTGTGTTTGTTTACTTATCTTAAAAGATAAGATTGAGAACTTTTGGTGAAATAATAAAAATTGAAATTTATTATTTCGTCAGCTTTCCAAATTGTTAAAGAGCAGATTCATATATTACTAGATGAACCATTTCTAAGCATACTCATTAATATCTTTATTAATAAATACATTTAGAAATGGTGGAGCTATGCGGGATCGAACCGCAGACCTCCTCGCTGCCAGCGAGGCGCTCTCCCAGCTGAGCTATAGCCCCTCTACGAATCTCTTTAATTTCAAACCATATCAATCTGTGTGGACACTCATCTATGTACTTTCGTATAAGGAGGTGATCCAGCCCCAGGTTCCCCTAGGGCTACCTTGTTACGACTTCACCCCAGTCATGAACCACAAAGTGGTAAGCGTCCTCCCGAAGGTTAAACTACCTACTTCTTTTGCAGCCCACTCCCATGGTGTGACGGGCGGTGTGTACAAGGCCCGGGAACGTATTCACCGTGGCATTCTGATCCACGATTACTAGCGATTCCGACTTCATGGAGTCGAGTTGCAGACTCCAATCCGGACTACGACGCACTTTTTGGGATTCGCTCACTTTCGCAAGTTGGCTGCCCTCTGTATGCGCCATTGTAGCACGTGTGTAGCCCTACTCGTAAGGGCCATGATGACTTGACGTCGTCCCCACCTTCCTCCGGTTTATCACCGGCAGTCTCCCTGGAGTTCCCACCATTACGTGCTGGCAAACAAGGATAAGGGTTGCGCTCGTTGCGGGACTTAACCCAACATTTCACAACACGAGCTGACGACAGCCATGCAGCACCTGTCTTACAGTTCCCGAAGGCACCAAAGCATCTCTGCTAAGTTCTGTAGATGTCAAGAGTAGGTAAGGTTCTTCGCGTTGCATCGAATTAAACCACATGCTCCACCGCTTGTGCGGGCCCCCGTCAATTCATTTGAGTTTTAATCTTGCGACCGTACTCCCCAGGCGGTCTACTTAACGCGTTAGCTCCGAAAGCCACGGCTCAAGGCCACAACCTCCAAGTAGACATCGTTTACGGCGTGGACTACCAGGGTATCTAATCCTGTTTGCTCCCCACGCTTTCGCATCTGAGTGTCAGTATCTGTCCAGGGGGCCGCCTTCGCCACTGGTATTCCTTCAGATCTCTACGCATTTCACCGCTACACCTGAAATTCTACCCCCCTCTACAGTACTCTAGCCTGCCAGTTTCAAATGCAGTTCCGAGGTTGAGCCTCGGGCTTTCACATCTGACTTAACAAACCACCTGCATGCGCTTTACGCCCAGTAATTCCGATTAACGCTCGCACCCTCCGTATTACCGCGGCTGCTGGCACGGAGTTAGCCGGTGCTTCTTCTGTTGCTAACGTCAAGCAACGCAGTTATTAGCTACGCTACCTTCCTCACAACTGAAAGTACTTTACAACCCGAAGGCCTTCTTCATACACGCGGCATGGCTGCATCAGGCTTTCGCCCATTGTGCAATATTCCCCACTGCTGCCTCCCGTAGGAGTCTGGGCCGTGTCTCAGTCCCAGTGTGGCTGATCATCCTCTCAGACCAGCTAGGGATCGTCGCCTTGGTGAGCCATTACCTCACCAACTAGCTAATCCCACATAGGCATATCCTAACGCGCAAGGCCCGAAGGTCCCCTGCTTTGGCCCGAAGGCATTATGCGGTATTAGCTATCGTTTCCAATAGTTATCCCCCACATTAGGGCAATTTCCTATGCATTACTCACCCGTCCGCCGCTCGACGCCGAAGGTGCAAGCACCTTCTCGTTTCCGCTCGACTTGCATGTGTTAGGCCTGCCGCCAGCGTTCAATCTGAGCCATGATCAAACTCTTCAATTTAAGATTTTGTGTCTTTCGACAAGCTCAATGAATACTGACTTCAAAACTAATTCTTACCCGAAGATAAGATGTAATTCTAAAGCTATTATCTTTCCAACAGAAAGATAATGAATTGACTGTGCCAAGTTTTCTATATCGTAAAACGATAAGAAATCTCGATTTGGTCACTAGTTCATTGAAATTTTGACTCTTAGTAAACTAAGAAGTCTAATTGTACAATCAACGAGTGCCCACACAGATTGATAGGTTTAAATTGTTAAAGAGCTTAACTTTCAACGACTTACATTTAAGCTTATCGTTTCGAGATGCGTATAATACGCTTTTCACTTTGAAAGTCAACATAAAACTCTAACTTATTCGATAAAGTTTTATGGTGACTTTTCCTTTGCAGGAAAAGTGCAAATTAGAACCTGGCGATGTCCTACTCTCACATGGGGAAACCCCACACTACCATCGGCGCTATTACGTTTCACTTCTGAGTTCGGCATGGGATCAGGTGGGTCCATAATGCTATGGTCGCCAAGTAAATTCTTTTTATTTAACGTTTCACGTTAAATAATAATTCGGAAAGCTGTTATTTTCTTTATAACATAAGCTATAAAATATAAGGTTCTCACACTCATTTAAGCGCTTCTATTCAGTCCAACTACAAAACTTTTTAGGTGTTGTATGGTTAAGCCTCACGGGCAATTAGTACAGGTTAGCTCAACGCCTCACAACGCTTACACACCCTGCCTATCAACGTTCTAGTCTCGAACAACCCTTTAGGACACTTAAAGTGCCAGGGAAGACTCATCTTAGGGCTCGCTTCCCGCTTAGATGCTTTCAGCGGTTATCGATTCCGAACTTAGCTACCGGGCAATGCCATTGGCATGACAACCCGAACACCAGAGGTTCGTCCACTCCGGTCCTCTCGTACTAGGAGCAGCCCCCTTCAATCTTCCAACGCCCACGGCAGATAGGGACCGAACTGTCTCACGACGTTCTAAACCCAGCTCGCGTACCACTTTAAATGGCGAACAGCCATACCCTTGGGACCGACTTCAGCCCCAGGATGTGATGAGCCGACATCGAGGTGCCAAACACCGCCGTCGATATGAACTCTTGGGCGGTATCAGCCTGTTATCCCCGGAGTACCTTTTATCCGTTGAGCGATGGCCCTTCCATTCAGAACCACCGGATCACTATGACCTGCTTTCGCACCTGCTCGAATTGTCATTCTCGCAGTCAAGCGGGCTTATGCCATTGCACTAACCTCACGATGTCCAACCGTGATTAGCCCACCTTCGTGCTCCTCCGTTACTCTTTGGGAGGAGACCGCCCCAGTCAAACTACCCACCAGGCACTGTCCTCACCCCAGATAATGGGGCTAAGTTAGAACATCAAGCATACAAGGGTGGTATTTCAAGGTTGACTCCACGCAATCTAGCGACTGCGCTTCAAAGTCTCCCACCTATCCTACACATGTAGGGTCAATGTTCAGTGCCAAGCTGTAGTAAAGGTTCACGGGGTCTTTCCGTCTAGCCGCGGGTACACTGCATCTTCACAGCGATTTCAATTTCACTGAGTCTCGGGTGGAGACAGCGTGGCCATCATTACGCCATTCGTGCAGGTCGGAACTTACCCGACAAGGAATTTCGCTACCTTAGGACCGTTATAGTTACGGCCGCCGTTTACCGGGGCTTCGATCAAGAGCTTCGACCGAAGTCTAACCCCATCAATTAACCTTCCGGCACCGGGCAGGCGTCACACCGTATACGTCATCTTACGATTTTGCACAGTGCTGTGTTTTTAATAAACAGTTGCAGCCACCTGGTATCTGCGACTCTCGGCAGCTTAGAGAGCAAGTCTCATCACCGCTAAGAGCGTACCTTCTCCCGAAGTTACGGTACCATTTTGCCTAGTTCCTTCACCCGAGTTCTCTCAAGCGCCTTGGTATTCTCTACCCGACCACCTGTGTCGGTTTGGGGTACGATTCCTTACAATCTGAAGCTTAGAGGCTTTTCCTGGAAGCATGGCATCAATGACTTCACACCCTTGGGTGCTCGACGTCGTGTCTCAGCCTAACAATTTCCCGGATTTACCTAAGAAATTAGCCTACGCACTTGAACCTGGACAACCATCGCCAGGCCCACCTAGCCTTCTCCGTCCCCCCATCGCAATTGTAAGAAGTACGGGAATATTAACCCGTTTCCCATCGACTACGCATTTCTGCCTCGCCTTAGGGGTCGACTTACCCTGCCCCGATTAACGTTGGACAGGAACCCTTGGTCTTCCGGCGAGGGAGTTTTTCACTCCCTTTATCGTTACTCATGTCAGCATTCGCACTTCTGATACCTCCAGCAGCCCTTACAGACCACCTTCAACGGCTTACAGAACGCTCCCCTACCCCGCATATTCGTAAGAATATGCAGCCGCAGCTTCGGTTTATAGCTTAGCCCCGTTACATCTTCCGCGCAGGCCGACTCGACTAGTGAGCTATTACGCTTTCTTTAAATGATGGCTGCTTCTAAGCCAACATCCTAGCTGTTTTAGCCTTCCCACATCGTTTCCCACTTAGCTATAATTTGGGACCTTAGCTGGCGGTCTGGGTTGTTTCCCTCTCCACGACGGACGTTAGCACCCGCCGTGTGTCTCCCGGATAGTACTTACTGGTATTCGGAGTTTGCAAAGGGTTGGTAAGTCGGGATGACCCCCTAGCCTTAACAGTGCTCTACCCCCAGTAGTATTCATCCGAGGCGCTACCTAAATAGCTTTCGGGGAGAACCAGCTATCTCCAGGTTTGATTGGCCTTTCACCCCTAGCCACAAGTCATCCGCTAATTTTTCAACATTAGTCGGTTCGGTCCTCCAGTTGATGTTACTCAACCTTCAACCTGCCCATGGCTAGATCACCTGGTTTCGGGTCTATACCTAGCAACTCGACGCCCAGTTAAGACTCGGTTTCCCTACGGCTCCCCTAAACGGTTAACCTTGCTACTAAATATAAGTCGCTGACCCATTATACAAAAGGTACGCAGTCACACCACGAAGGTGCTCCTACTGCTTGTACGTACACGGTTTCAGGTTCTATTTCACTCCCCTCACAGGGGTTCTTTTCGCCTTTCCCTCACGGTACTGGTTCACTATCGGTCAGTCAGTAGTATTTAGCCTTGGAGGATGGTCCCCCCATGTTCAGACAAGGTTTCACGTGCCCCGCCTTACTCGATTTCACTGATTATGAGGTGTTGGTTACGGGGCTATCACCCTGTATCGCCAAGCTTTCCAGCTTGTTCACCTGCCTCATCAAAAGCTTAAGGGCTAATCCGATTTCGCTCGCCGCTACTTTCAGAATCTCGGTTGATTTCTTCTCCTCGGGGTACTTAGATGTTTCAGTTCCCCCGGTTCGCCTCATTAACCTATGTATTCAGTTAATGATACATGCTTATGCATGTGGGTTTCCCCATTCGGAAATCCCAGACTCAAGTGGTTTTTACTACCTAATCTGGGCTTATCGCAAGTTAATACGTCCTTCATCGCCTCTGACTGCCAAGGCATTCGCCGTGTACGCTTATTCACTTAACCATACAACCCTAAAAAGTTTTAGTGTTGTATACCAAACAAATAAGATTTGTTTTTGATATTTAGAGGGTTAATCTAAATATCGATTGCCGGACTCAATAGATACGTTTAATTACTTAGTAATTAAACGCCAAGACACTTAAATGTGTGTTTGTTTACTTATCTTAAAAGATAAGATTGAGAACTTTTGGTGAAATAATAAAAATTGAAATTTATTATTTCGTCAGCTTTCCAAATTGTTAAAGAGCAAACTCACTGAAAATAGTGAAGTTATTGATAAATACATTCAACATGCACTTATCAATAACGCTTTAATATTTAAACATATCAATCTGTGTGGACACTCATCTATGCACTTTCGTATAAGGAGGTGATCCAGCCCCAGGTTCCCCTAGGGCTACCTTGTTACGACTTCACCCCAGTCATGAACCACAAAGTGGTAAGCGTCCTCCCGAAGGTTAAACTACCTACTTCTTTTGCAGCCCACTCCCATGGTGTGACGGGCGGTGTGTACAAGGCCCGGGAACGTATTCACCGTGGCATTCTGATCCACGATTACTAGCGATTCCGACTTCATGGAGTCGAGTTGCAGACTCCAATCCGGACTACGACGCACTTTTTGGGATTCGCTCACTTTCGCAAGTTGGCTGCCCTCTGTATGCGCCATTGTAGCACGTGTGTAGCCCTACTCGTAAGGGCCATGATGACTTGACGTCGTCCCCACCTTCCTCCGGTTTATCACCGGCAGTCTCCCTGGAGTTCCCACCATTACGTGCTGGCAAACAAGGATAAGGGTTGCGCTCGTTGCGGGACTTAACCCAACATTTCACAACACGAGCTGACGACAGCCATGCAGCACCTGTCTTACAGTTCCCGAAGGCACCAAAGCATCTCTGCTAAGTTCTGTAGATGTCAAGAGTAGGTAAGGTTCTTCGCGTTGCATCGAATTAAACCACATGCTCCACCGCTTGTGCGGGCCCCCGTCAATTCATTTGAGTTTTAATCTTGCGACCGTACTCCCCAGGCGGTCTACTTAACGCGTTAGCTCCGAAAGCCACGGCTCAAGGCCACAACCTCCAAGTAGACATCGTTTACGGCGTGGACTACCAGGGTATCTAATCCTGTTTGCTCCCCACGCTTTCGCATCTGAGTGTCAGTATCTGTCCAGGGGGCCGCCTTCGCCACTGGTATTCCTTCAGATCTCTACGCATTTCACCGCTACACCTGAAATTCTACCCCCCTCTACAGTACTCTAGCCTGCCAGTTTCAAATGCCGTTCCGAGGTTGAGCCTCGGGCTTTCACATCTGACTTAACAAACCACCTGCATGCGCTTTACGCCCAGTAATTCCGATTAACGCTCGCACCCTCCGTATTACCGCGGCTGCTGGCACGGAGTTAGCCGGTGCTTCTTCTGTTGCTAACGTCAAGCAACGCAGTTATTAGCTACGCTACCTTCCTCACAACTGAAAGTACTTTACAACCCGAAGGCCTTCTTCATACACGCGGCATGGCTGCATCAGGCTTTCGCCCATTGTGCAATATTCCCCACTGCTGCCTCCCGTAGGAGTCTGGGCCGTGTCTCAGTCCCAGTGTGGCTGATCATCCTCTCAGACCAGCTAGGGATCGTCGCCTTGGTGAGCCATTACCTCACCAACTAGCTAATCCCACATAGGCATATCCTAACGCGCAAGGCCCGAAGGTCCCCTGCTTTGGCCCGAAGGCATTATGCGGTATTAGCTATCGTTTCCAATAGTTATCCCCCACATTAGGGCAATTTCCTATGCATTACTCACCCGTCCGCCGCTCGACGCCGAAGGTGCAAGCACCTTCTCGTTTCCGCTCGACTTGCATGTGTTAGGCCTGCCGCCAGCGTTCAATCTGAGCCATGATCAAACTCTTCAATTTAAGATTTTGTGTCTTTCGACAAGCTCAATGAATACTGACTTCAAAACTAATTCTTACCCGAAGATAAGATGTAATTCTAAAGCTATTATCTTTCCAACAGAAAGATAATGAATTGACTGTGCCAAGTTTTCTATATCGTAAAACGATAAAAAATCTCGATTTGGTCACTAGTTCATTGAAATTTTGACTCTTAGTAAACTAAGAAGTCTAATTGTACAATCAACGAGTGCCCACACAGATTGATAGGTTTAAATTGTTAAAGAGCTTAACTTTCAACGACTTACATTTAAGATTATCGTTGCGAGATGCGTATAATACGCTTTTCACTTTGAAAGTCAACATAAAACTCTAACTTATTCGATAAAGTTTTATGGTGACTTTTCCTTTACAGGAAAAGTGCAAATTAGAACCTGGCGATGTCCTACTCTCACATGGGGAAACCCCACACTACCATCGGCGCTATTACGTTTCACTTCTGAGTTCGGCATGGGATCAGGTGGGTCCATAATGCTATGGTCGCCAAGTAAATTCTTTTTATTTAACGTTTCACATTAAATAATAATTCGGAAAGCTGCTATTTCTTTTTAAAGAAAAAATTCTCTAACACTACATTCAAGTGTTTCTATTCAATCCAACTACAAAACTTTTTAGGTGTTGTATGGTTAAGCCTCACGGGCAATTAGTACAGGTTAGCTCAACGCCTCACAACGCTTACACACCCTGCCTATCAACGTTCTAGTCTCGAACAACCCTTTAGGACACTTAAAGTGCCAGGGAAGACTCATCTTAGGGCTCGCTTCCCGCTTAGATGCTTTCAGCGGTTATCGATTCCGAACTTAGCTACCGGGCAATGCCATTGGCATGACAACCCGAACACCAGAGGTTCGTCCACTCCGGTCCTCTCGTACTAGGAGCAGCCCCCTTCAATCTTCCAACGCCCACGGCAGATAGGGACCGAACTGTCTCACGACGTTCTAAACCCAGCTCGCGTACCACTTTAAATGGCGAACAGCCATACCCTTGGGACCGACTTCAGCCCCAGGATGTGATGAGCCGACATCGAGGTGCCAAACACCGCCGTCGATATGAACTCTTGGGCGGTATCAGCCTGTTATCCCCGGAGTACCTTTTATCCGTTGAGCGATGGCCCTTCCATTCAGAACCACCGGATCACTATGACCTGCTTTCGCACCTGCTCGAATTGTCATTCTCGCAGTCAAGCGGGCTTATGCCATTGCACTAACCTCACGATGTCCAACCGTGATTAGCCCACCTTCGTGCTCCTCCGTTACTCTTTGGGAGGAGACCGCCCCAGTCAAACTACCCACCAGGCACTGTCCTCACCCCAGATAATGGGGCTAAGTTAGAACATCAAGCATACAAGGGTGGTATTTCAAGGTTGACTCCACGCAATCTAGCGACTGCGCTTCAAAGTCTCCCACCTATCCTACACATGTAGGGTCAATGTTCAGTGCCAAGCTGTAGTAAAGGTTCACGGGGTCTTTCCGTCTAGCCGCGGGTACACTGCATCTTCACAGCGATTTCAATTTCACTGAGTCTCGGGTGGAGACAGCGTGGCCATCATTACGCCATTCGTGCAGGTCGGAACTTACCCGACAAGGAATTTCGCTACCTTAGGACCGTTATAGTTACGGCCGCCGTTTACCGGGGCTTCGATCAAGAGCTTCGACCGAAGTCTAACCCCATCAATTAACCTTCCGGCACCGGGCAGGCGTCACACCGTATACGTCATCTTACGATTTTGCACAGTGCTGTGTTTTTAATAAACAGTTGCAGCCACCTGGTATCTGCGACTCTCGGCAGCTTAGAGAGCAAGTCTCATCACCGCTAAGAGCGTACCTTCTCCCGAAGTTACGGTACCATTTTGCCTAGTTCCTTCACCCGAGTTCTCTCAAGCGCCTTGGTATTCTCTACCCGACCACCTGTGTCGGTTTGGGGTACGATTCCTTACAATCTGAAGCTTAGAGGCTTTTCCTGGAAGCATGGCATCAATGACTTCACACCCTTGGGTGCTCGACGTCGTGTCTCAGCCTAACAATTTCCCGGATTTACCTAAGAAATTAGCCTACGCACTTGAACCTGGACAACCATCGCCAGGCCCACCTAGCCTTCTCCGTCCCCCCATCGCAATTGTAAGAAGTACGGGAATATTAACCCGTTTCCCATCGACTACGCATTTCTGCCTCGCCTTAGGGGTCGACTTACCCTGCCCCGATTAACGTTGGACAGGAACCCTTGGTCTTCCGGCGAGGGAGTTTTTCACTCCCTTTATCGTTACTCATGTCAGCATTCGCACTTCTGATACCTCCAGCAGCCCTTACAGACCACCTTCAACGGCTTACAGAACGCTCCCCTACCCCGCATATTCATAAGAATATGCAGCCGCAGCTTCGGTTTATAGCTTAGCCCCGTTACATCTTCCGCGCAGGCCGACTCGACTAGTGAGCTATTACGCTTTCTTTAAATGATGGCTGCTTCTAAGCCAACATCCTAGCTGTTTTAGCCTTCCCACATCGTTTCCCACTTAGCTATAATTTGGGACCTTAGCTGGCGGTCTGGGTTGTTTCCCTCTCCACGACGGACGTTAGCACCCGCCGTGTGTCTCCCGGATAGTACTTACTGGTATTCGGAGTTTGCAAAGGGTTGGTAAGTCGGGATGACCCCCTAGCCTTAACAGTGCTCTACCCCCAGTAGTATTCATCCGAGGCGCTACCTAAATAGCTTTCGGGGAGAACCAGCTATCTCCAGGTTTGATTGGCCTTTCACCCCTAGCCACAAGTCATCCGCTAATTTTTCAACATTAGTCGGTTCGGTCCTCCAGTTGATGTTACTCAACCTTCAACCTGCCCATGGCTAGATCACCTGGTTTCGGGTCTATACCTAGCAACTCGACGCCCAGTTAAGACTCGGTTTCCCTACGGCTCCCCTAAACGGTTAACCTTGCTACTAAATATAAGTCGCTGACCCATTATACAAAAGGTACGCAGTCACACCACGAAGGTGCTCCTACTGCTTGTACGTACACGGTTTCAGGTTCTATTTCACTCCCCTCACAGGGGTTCTTTTCGCCTTTCCCTCACGGTACTGGTTCACTATCGGTCAGTCAGTAGTATTTAGCCTTGGAGGATGGTCCCCCCATGTTCAGACAAGGTTTCACGTGCCCCGCCTTACTCGATTTCACTGATTATGAGGTGTTGGTTACGGGGCTATCACCCTGTATCGCCAAGCTTTCCAGCTTGTTCACCTGCCTCATCAAAAGCTTAAGGGCTAATCCGATTTCGCTCGCCGCTACTTTCAGAATCTCGGTTGATTTCTTCTCCTCGGGGTACTTAGATGTTTCAGTTCCCCCGGTTCGCCTCATTAACCTATGTATTCAGTTAATGATACATGCTTATGCATGTGGGTTTCCCCATTCGGAAATCCCAGACTCAAGTGGTTTTTACTACCTAATCTGGGCTTATCGCAAGTTAATACGTCCTTCATCGCCTCTGACTGCCAAGGCATTCGCCGTGTACGCTTATTCACTTAACCATACAACCCTAAAAAGTTTTAGTGTTGTATACCAAACAAATAAGATTTGTTTTTGATATTTAGAGGGTTAATCTAAATATCGATTGCCGGACTCAATAGATACGTTTAATTACTTAGTAATTAAACGCCAAGACACTTAAATGTGTGTTTGTTTACTTATCTTAAAAGATAAGATTGAGAACTTTTGGTGAAATAATAAAAATTGAAATTTATTATTTCGTCAGCTTTCCAAATTGTTAAAGAGCAAACTCACTGAAAATAGTGAAGTTATTGATAAATACATTCAACATGCACTTATCAATAACGCTTTAATATTTAAACATATCAATCTGTGTGGACACTCATCTATGCACTTTCGTATAAGGAGGTGATCCAGCCCCAGGTTCCCCTAGGGCTACCTTGTTACGACTTCACCCCAGTCATGAACCACAAAGTGGTAAGCGTCCTCCCGAAGGTTAAACTACCTACTTCTTTTGCAGCCCACTCCCATGGTGTGACGGGCGGTGTGTACAAGGCCCGGGAACGTATTCACCGTGGCATTCTGATCCACGATTACTAGCGATTCCGACTTCATGGAGTCGAGTTGCAGACTCCAATCCGGACTACGACGCACTTTTTGGGATTCGCTCACTTTCGCAAGTTGGCTGCCCTCTGTATGCGCCATTGTAGCACGTGTGTAGCCCTACTCGTAAGGGCCATGATGACTTGACGTCGTCCCCACCTTCCTCCGGTTTATCACCGGCAGTCTCCCTGGAGTTCCCACCATTACGTGCTGGCAAACAAGGATAAGGGTTGCGCTCGTTGCGGGACTTAACCCAACATTTCACAACACGAGCTGACGACAGCCATGCAGCACCTGTCTTACAGTTCCCGAAGGCACCAAAGCATCTCTGCTAAGTTCTGTAGATGTCAAGAGTAGGTAAGGTTCTTCGCGTTGCATCGAATTAAACCACATGCTCCACCGCTTGTGCGGGCCCCCGTCAATTCATTTGAGTTTTAATCTTGCGACCGTACTCCCCAGGCGGTCTACTTAACGCGTTAGCTCCGAAAGCCACGGCTCAAGGCCACAACCTCCAAGTAGACATCGTTTACGGCGTGGACTACCAGGGTATCTAATCCTGTTTGCTCCCCACGCTTTCGCATCTGAGTGTCAGTATCTGTCCAGGGGGCCGCCTTCGCCACTGGTATTCCTTCAGATCTCTACGCATTTCACCGCTACACCTGAAATTCTACCCCCCTCTACAGTACTCTAGCCTGCCAGTTTCAAATGCAGTTCCGAGGTTGAGCCTCGGGCTTTCACATCTGACTTAACAAACCACCTGCATGCGCTTTACGCCCAGTAATTCCGATTAACGCTCGCACCCTCCGTATTACCGCGGCTGCTGGCACGGAGTTAGCCGGTGCTTCTTCTGTTGCTAACGTCAAGCAACGCAGTTATTAGCTACGCTACCTTCCTCACAACTGAAAGTACTTTACAACCCGAAGGCCTTCTTCATACACGCGGCATGGCTGCATCAGGCTTTCGCCCATTGTGCAATATTCCCCACTGCTGCCTCCCGTAGGAGTCTGGGCCGTGTCTCAGTCCCAGTGTGGCTGATCATCCTCTCAGACCAGCTAGGGATCGTCGCCTTGGTGAGCCATTACCTCACCAACTAGCTAATCCCACATAGGCATATCCTAACGCGCAAGGCCCGAAGGTCCCCTGCTTTGGCCCGAAGGCATTATGCGGTATTAGCTATCGTTTCCAATAGTTATCCCCCACATTAGGGCAATTTCCTATGCATTACTCACCCGTCCGCCGCTCGACGCCGAAGGTGCAAGCACCTTCTCGTTTCCGCTCGACTTGCATGTGTTAGGCCTGCCGCCAGCGTTCAATCTGAGCCATGATCAAACTCTTCAATTTAAGATTTTGTGTCTTTCGACAAGCTCAATGAATACTGACTTCAAAACTAATTCTTATCCGAAAATAAGATGTAATTCTAAAGCTATTATCTTTCCAACAGAAAGATAATGAATTGACTGTGCCAAGTTTTCTATATCGTAAAACGATAAGAAATCTCGATTTGGTCACTAGTTCATTGAAATTTTGACTCTTAGTAAACTAAGAAGTCTAATTGTACAATCAACGAGTGCCCACACAGATTGATAGGTTTAAATTGTTAAAGAGCATCTTCTTAGCTTGCTTAGTGGCTTGCCTTGAAGAGGTGCGCTATCTTATAGATTTAAACTCAAGTGTCAAACACTTTTTTGAAGTTTTTCTATTTTCTTTCATTTAAGAAGAAAGCGACTTATTTAACTGACTTGCTCTGCTGCTTTGCTCTTCAAGCTAGGCGGCGTCTGCCGTGTCAGTGAGTGCGCATTATAGGGATATAGATCACATTGGCAAGCGTTATTTTGCAAAAATCACAAAAAAGTGCATTTTATTTAAAATTAAGCATTAAAGCCTTATTTACACACTTTTTAGTTACACCTTACCCACAAAAATCTGTGGATAACCTTGGTTTTGCTTGTTTTTTGAGCGTCTTGTTTTCTCGATACAAAAAAGCTCAGCATAAAAATTAATGCTGAGCTTTTTGTCTTTATTTAGTAGTCATAGATAGACAGTTAGCTTTAGTGAATCACTATCTCACTATCTTCAACATTTAAGTAAACACTTTGCCCAGGTGTAAACTCACCTGAAAGCATTGCATGTGCCAATGGGTTTTCAACATATTGCTGAATCGCTCGTTTTAATGGTCTTGCGCCATAGACAGGATCAAAACCAATCTCAGCTATCATCTCAAGCGCAGCATCGCCAACTTCGAGCGTTAATTCTTGCTCAGTCATTCTTTGAGCTAAGCGATCAAGCTGAATTTTCGCAATCGACTTAATATGCTCTTTACCTAATGGGTGGAACACGACGCTTTCATCCACACGGTTTAAGAACTCAGGTCTAAAGTGAGAACTCACCACTTCCATGACGGCAGCTTTCATTTCATCATAAGTTGCATGATCGGCATTTTGTTGGATGCGATCAGAGCCAAGGTTAGATGTCATGATCACCACAGTATTTTTAAAATCAACCGTGCGTCCTTGGCCATCCGTTAACCGCCCATCATCTAATACTTGCAGTAAAATATTAAACACATCAGGATGCGCTTTTTCGACTTCATCGAGTAAGATCACTGAATATGGCTTACGACGCACCGCTTCGGTTAAATAACCACCGGACTCATAGCCAACATAACCTGGAGGTGCACCGACTAGACGTGAGACGGAATGTTTTTCCATAAACTCAGACATATCAATGCGCACCATGGCATCTTCACTATCAAACATAAAGTTCGCTAAGGTTTTGCATAGCTCGGTTTTACCCACACCAGTTGGACCTAAGAATAAGAAAGAGCCAATAGGTTTATTGGGATCAGAAAGCCCTGCGCGTGAGCGGCGAATCGCGTTGGCCACAACATCGACAGCTTCCACTTGCCCGATGACGCGCTCATGTAACACATCTTCCATCGAAAGAAGCTTCACTTTTTCCGCTTCAAGC
The DNA here is from genome assembly GCF_058545285.1 of Vibrio sp. KMM 9700. Classification (NCBI taxonomy): domain Bacteria; kingdom Pseudomonadati; phylum Pseudomonadota; class Gammaproteobacteria; order Vibrionales; family Vibrionaceae; genus Vibrio; species Vibrio sp. KMM 9700. The sequence continues at coordinate 999,204 of NZ_CM178589.1, forward strand.
ATTTTTGAAACAGGGATCCCTGTTTGACGCGACAGAACTTCTGCAATTTCTGTATCCGTCACACGGTTCTTCAACAGCGTAAAGGATTGAGCTTGCTCTGCGCTTTCAGCTTGCGAGGCTTGTGCCAGTTGTTTTTCAAGCTCTGGAATACGACCATATTGCAGCTCAGACATACGTGATAAATCACCAGCACGATGCGCAATATCTAATTCGATACGCGCTTGCTCTAATGCTTCTTTAATATGTTGCGTGCCAGAAACCGTAGCTTTCTCACTCGTCCAGATTTGCTCAAGCTCACTGTATTCACGCTCTTTATCTTCAAGCTCATGGCTAATCGCTTCTAGACGTTTCAAACTCGCAGCGTCGTTTTCTTTTTTCAGCGCTTGTTGCTCGATTTTTAATTGAATGATGCGGCGATCAAGTTTATCCAACTCTTCGGGTTTAGAATCCATTTGAATACGGATGCTTGACGCAGCTTCATCGATTAAATCGATCGCTTTATCTGGCAGTTGACGATCAGAAACATAGCGATGCGACAAACTAGCTGCCGCCACAATTGCAGGATCTGTGATTTCAACATGGTGATGCAACTCATAACGCTCTTTCAGGCCACGTAAAATCGCAATCGTATCTTCAACACTTGGCTCATCAATCAATACTTTTTGGAAACGACGCTCAAGTGCTGGGTCTTTCTCTATATATTGACGATATTCATCAAGGGTTGTTGCGCCTACACAATGGAGCTCACCACGAGCCAGTGCTGGTTTAAGCATATTACCAGCATCCATCGAACCTTCACCTTTACCTGCCCCAACCATGGTATGAAGCTCATCAATAAAGAGGATCACGTTGCCATCTTCTGCTGCTAACTCATTGAGCACGGCTTTTAAACGCTCTTCAAATTCACCACGGTATTTTGCACCGGCAATCAAAGCGCCCATATCTAAAGATAATACGCGGCGACCACGCAAGCCTTCTGGGACTTCGTTATTCACCACTCGTTGTGCTAGGCCTTCTGCAATCGCAGTTTTACCTACGCCCGGTTGACCAATCAAAACTGGGTTATTTTTCGTGCGGCGTTGTAAAACTTGAATCGTGCGGCGAATTTCATCATCACGCCCAATCACAGGGTCAAGTTTACCTTGCTCAGCGCGTTCGGTGAGATCAATAGTGTATTTCTCAAGGGCTTGACGAGATTCTTCAGCGTTTGGATCATCCACCGTTTGCCCTGCGCGAATTTGATCGATTGCTTGCTCTAGATTTTGCTTGGTTAATTTAAATTGTTTAAATAGCTCACCCAAAGCGCCTTTGTCTTCTACTGCTGCAAGCAAAAAGATTTCGGCTGCAATATAGCTATCTTTACGTTTTTGACTAATTTGATCGCAAAGATTTAAAAGATTGGTTGCTGGGCGACTAAGTTGCACTTCACCAGCGGTGCCGGTTACTTTTGGAAGTTTATTTAACTCTGCGGCTAATTTAGTGCGAAACTGCGCCACATCGACACCGAGCATAGAAAAGATTGAGCGCGCGACACTGTTTTCTTGATCAAGCAGTGCCTGCATAATGTGTACAGGCTCAATCAAGGAATGATCACGACCCAGTGCGAGAGATTGCGCATCTGATACGGCAAGTTGAAATTTACTCGTAAACTTATCAAAACGCATATTGACCTCCAATATAAAAGATTATCTGCTTTTATAAATTGGTCTGATTTGGCGTAAATTCAAGGGGCGATTAAAAAACAATCAAAAATACAGTTGGATTTTATTCAATCCAGATAAAGCTTGCTTGACGACCGGTTACGCCATCTCGGCGATAAGAATAGAAACGTTCTTTATCTTGATAGGTGCATAGATTGCTTTGATAGACAGAGGAAACCCCAGCTAGTTGCAAGCGAAGTTCAACCAGTTTGTTCATATCAGCAAAATACTTGCCTTCGACTGGATGTGAATGAAATGCTTTGGCAAACTCAGCAGCCATTGGCGCGCCTTGGATCACAAAAGCATCATACACATCTTGCCCGACTTCAAAGGCTTCAAGCTCTATTGCAGGGCCAACCCAAGCCATCAGCTCATTGGGATCTGCAAAACTTGCGACTGCGTTTTCCACCACACCGCCGGCTAAACCGCGCCAACCTGCATGCACAGCTGCCACTTGTGTGCCTTGCTTATTAGTCAGTAACACAGGTAAGCAATCAGCCGTCATCACGCAACACACCACACCAGAAGTTTTAGTTGTGCTGGCATCAGCTTCAAAAACCTCAGATGTTGGCGCGTCAAATGATAAAAGCTTAGCGGAATGGATTTGCGAGAGCCAAATTGGCGCACTTGGCATATTTAACGCTTGCATGATCAGTCGACGATTTTCAAGCACAGCTTGTTCATCATCTGCCACATGCATGCCTAAATTAAGCCCTTGATATGCACCTTGAGATACCCCAGCTAAACGCGTACTCGAAAATGCTCGAATATTTTTTGGCGCCGGCCAGTTGGGAGTAATCGCCATCTCAATTTGACTCATTTGCAATCCTTTCTTTTCTATTTCAACTATAAAATATACTCAAAATCATTGGAGATGCAGCAAGGCAACAAGGTGGTGAGACCCTAGGAGCATATAGGAATATGTGACTAGGGCGAGTCGCCGTACCTTTCTTTTTAAAAAGATCAGCGAAGTTGCAGCTTCAAGGATGAAGAGTATTTTTTTAATCTTTAATCATCTCATCTTTATGCAGCTTAGTATCTTCACGCAGCGCTTCGGTCATCACCACCATATCATTTGGGATCGGTGCATGGAACTGCATCTCTTCACCTGTGACTGGGTGTTTGAATTTCAGCATGACTGCGTGTAGCGCTTGACGATCAAAACTGCGGATCATTTGAGTTAGTTCTTCTGAAGCATTTTTTGGAATACGCGCACGTCCGCCATAAGCTATATCCCCAAGCAGTGGATGCTGCAGATAAGACATATGAACACGGATCTGGTGCGTACGACCGGTTTCAAGGCGCAGACGAATACGTGTGTGCTCACGGAAATGCTCGGCAACACGGTAGTGAGTGATCGCTGGCTTCCCTAGCTCATTCACCGCCATTAACGTACGTTTAGTAGAATGACGACCGATTGGCTTTTCAATCATGCCACCCGCTGTCATAGTGCCAATGACAATCGCTTCATATTCACGCGTAATATTACGTTTTTGCAGGGCACGAACCAGACGCGTTTGCGCAGGAACAGTTTTCGCCACTACCATTAAGCCAGTCGTGTCTTTATCCAGACGGTGCACGATACCAGCACGTGGCACTTCTGCAATATCAGGATAATGATGCAGCAAAGCATTTAGCACTGTGCCATCTGGCGTACCAGCACCTGGGTGAACCACAAAGTCACGCGGTTTATTGATAACGAGTAAATCATCATCTTCATAAACAATATCAAGTGGCAAGTCTTGCGCCACCCAGCGATCTTCATCTTCAAGCTCAGCATGGATAAGCACGCTTTCGCCACCCATCACTTTGACGCGCGGTTTAGTCACCACTTGTCCATCAAGTTCAACTTTACCTTGCAGGAGCCACTCTTTCAGACGCGAGCGAGAGAAGTCTGTGAAAATTTCGGCAATCGCTTGATCTAAGCGCTGCCCCAATTGAGACGGTTTAATCGTATCTTCTAATTTTATCTGTTGGGCCATATTTGAACTTTTTAAAAAACAATGAGACTAATATCCATCAAATCTATATACTCTTTAATTCTGAAGCTGTCGTAACAACTTCAACAAATTTAATGATAGAATCGAATAAATAGGATAGGTTTATCCTTCATTGTATCTGTTAAACTACAAGAAGTAACGGACGAACCCATTAAATCAAGGAAATTTCTCCTCAAGATGAAACATCAACGCTTTATAACACTGATTTTAATAGCATTACTCGCTGGTTGTTCTTCAACGAAAGAAGTAGTGCCAGACACGCCACCGGCAGAACTTTACGCAGCAGCGCAGCAAAAGCTCCAATCTGGAGACTGGCAGAGTGCGATTTCTAGCCTTGAAGCTTTGGATTCACGTTATCCATTTGGCCCGTATTCAGATCAAGTACAGCTAAATCTTATTTATGCTTACTACAAATCTGGCCAATATCCGCTATCAGTGGCAACTATTTCACGCTTTACACGCTTAAATCCAACTCATGAGCGTAGTGACTGGGTTTTATATATGCGTGGTCTGAATTATATGGCACAAGATAATAACTTTTTGCATTCCATTTTCCATATGGACAGATCGGATCGCGATCCTGAGCCAGCAAAAGTTGCCTTCAATGACTTTAAAACATTACTTGAGCGCTACCCTAACAGCCAATATTCTGCTGATGCCAAGCAACGTTTGGTCTACTTGAAAAACCGCCTTGCACAATATGACTTAGCTTCAGCTGATTATTACTTACGCCGTGAGGCTTATATTGCTGCGGTAAATCGAGCTCAAGAACTGCAAAAAACTTATCCTGATACCCAAGCTGCGCGCAAGTCATTACATATTCAGTATGATGCATACAAAGAACTTGGTTTAGAAACAGCCGCAGCTAACACGAAAAAAATGATGAAATTAAACCCTGTCGGCAAAGATGAAGTTGTTAACATTAATGATGTACAAGATGATGATGATGACTCAAGCTGGACAGATTGGTTTGACTGGTTCTAAGTCAAAACTTGGCTTCTTGAATTAAATAAAATAATAGATTAAAACAGCGGCTTTCATTTGAGGTCGCTGTTTTTTTATTTATTTTTTATATACTTATTAACATTTAGATACAACTCAAAACACCCCAAATAGCATACAAAAGAATCATATCGCGCAAGTTTTAATCGATTCATACTGATAAGTCTCACACTTCCTCCAAGTTTACATATGATGTTAAATAAAAGTGATCTTGATCACACCTTTTTCTCTCAGAAGTACGTACTCTGAATTTGTACCTATATCGGTAAGTGAAAAGGAAAGTCGTCTATGAAAATAAATATTACCGGCAAAAACATCGAAGTTACAGATGCAATCAAAGCGCACATTGAGGCTAAAATTAGCAAACTTGAAAAATGGGGAGTTGATTTAATTGGCTGCCAAGCAAGTATTAGTGCTGAGCCAAACAAGCAACACAAAATCGATGTCACTGTAAGCGTTCCTAAGGGACAACTTGTCGCTTCAGCAGTCAACGACGACTTATATAAAGCGATTAACGAAGCAGAGCAAAAGCTAGAGCGTCAGCTCAATAAGCTTAGCCACAAACCAGAAGCTCGTCGCAATGCCGACCGCCCTGCTTTCGCCGCTGAAGAATCAGAAGCGGAAATCGAAGATTAATTTCACTTCTTAGATAAAACTAGATTTATCTTTAAGCACTCCACTTGGGGTGCTTTTTTTATGTGATTTTAGTTTGTCAAAGCTTGCTTGAATTGGCTTTACTCGGTATCTTCAAATGATAAATAAAATAATTTCGCGAAATAGGATACGCACATGACCATAGAGCAACTTTCCCTTGATGAGATACGTCTACGTTTAAACGATCTGGATGATCAATTACTCTCTTTATTATCTCAAAGACGTGCATTAAGCCTAGAAGTTGCGAAAAGCAAAGTCGAAACATCTAAAGCTGTGCGTGATGCAAAACGAGAGCAAGAGCTCTTAGTCAAGCTGATTAATAACGGCAAAGATAAATATCAACTCGATGCCCGCTATATCACTAAGTTGTTCCATATCATTATTGAAGACTCAGTGCTGTTACAACAATCTTTCTTGCAAAACCTTGCCAACCCAGAGCAAAGTCGTAAACCTTTGGCAAGAGTCGCGTTTTTAGGCTCAAAAGGCTCATATTCACATCTTGCAACCCTTGATTATTTTGGCCGCAAGAACATGGACTTGGTCGAAATGAACTGTGCCAAGTTCAAAGATATTACCGATACGGTAGAATCAGGGCATGCCGATTATGGCGTTCTGCCGATTGAGAACACCAGCTCAGGCTCGATCAATGAAGTTTATGATCTTCTGCAGCACACTTCACTATCGATTATTGGTGAAATCACCCAACCAATTGAGCATTGTTTGCTGGCTAAAACCGATTTGCCATTAGAGAAGATCACGACCCTTTATTCTCACCCACAACCGCATCAGCAATGCAGTGAATTCTTACACCGTCTTGAAAATGTAGAGCTAAAAACTTGTAATAGTACAGCCGATGCGATGCAAACTGTGGCGCAAATGGATGATCCAAATGTTGCGGCTATCGGTAATGCATTAAGCGGTAAACTATATGGCTTACAAAGCATTAAAACAGATATTGCGAATCAAACTGAAAACCAAACTCGCTTTATTTTAGTTGCGCGTAAACCGGTTGAGGTTTCGGAGCAAATCCCGGCAAAAACAACCTTAATTATGTCAACCTCACAAGAGCCTGGCGCCTTAGTTGAGGCCCTGCTTGTACTACGTCGTTATGACATCAATATGAGTAAACTCGAATCACGTCCTATCTTAGGTAACCCGTGGGAAGAGATGTTTTATGTGGATCTTGAGGCGCATTTAGATTCAATGCCAATGCAAAATGCATTAAGTGAGCTCACCAAGTTAACTCGTCATTTAAAAGTTCTGGGCTGCTATCCAATTGAAAATATTCAACCAACGCAAGTGCATCTAGCTAAAGCATAATTTTAGGTCGAGATATGACAACTTTAACGATAGCTGTAGCATCTAAAAATCCAGCTAAAATTCGAGCGGTAAAAGAAGCATTTTGTCTTGCTTATCCAATGAAGGCGCTAATTGTGCAAGGTATTGATGCGCAAAGTCAGGTCGCAGACCAACCTTTATCCGACGCAGAAACCAAGCAAGGCGCACTTAATCGAGTGCAAGATGCAAAAGCAAAATACCCTGGCGCTGATTTTTATGTGGCGTTAGAGGCCGGCATAGATGACAGCATGACTTACGCTTGGATGATTATTGAAAATAATCCTGTCGATGAGAAAAATTTGATCCGTGGTCAATCACGCTCAGCTGGGCTTGAACTCCCTCAAAGAGTCTTAGAGAAAGTTAACCAAGGCAAAGAGCTTGGGGATGTGATGGATGAAGAATTTAGCACCACAAATGTTAAACAAGCAGGCGGCGCGATTAGCCTCTTCACCAATGGGCTAATTACCCGTTCAAGTGTCTATCAAGATGCAATTTTGCTCGCGCTCGCACCTTTTCTACATTCGGAGCGCTATAAGTCATAAAAGCTTTGCATCACCTTGTTAAAAGCATATAAAGGGCGCGTCATAATACTTTTAAAGTAGGCTGACAGCGTCCTTTTTTATCTATTTTAAGCTTTCAAATAACGCTTTCAGCCTTTCTTTATCCTCTGCGGCAACCGACTTCATTTGATTGGAGCCACGGGTCACTGTCGCGATTCCAACTTTAAGCAGTTGACTGATTTGACGCTGTGATTTCTCACCTTCTAAAAGCTCGTACACAATATTCATGCGCGATAAAACCGTATCACGCTCATCAGGAGTGAGTAAGACAGAAAGAATAAATCCAATATGGGCCTTGGATAATTGGAGGTTATTGTCGCTAGATTCAGTTGTCGAATGCGTAGAAGTGGGATCGGATTTTGCCAGCAAGCTTAATACATCTTGCCAGTCACTAAATTCTGGGGTGTCTTGGATCTGTTCTTGCATAAAAAAGCTCCTGAATGAGTATGTTAGTAATATAACATGTATTCAGGAGCTAGTACAAAATATGAATTTAATAGCGTGTTTTAGCTTCACTTGGCGTTAAGAAACTACCTTGCTTGCCAAGTAGGCTGCGATAGTAAACTTCAAACATCAAGATGTTTTGCACATAACCACGCGTCTCATTAAATGGGATCGCCTCAATAAATGAGAAAGCATCCACACGCCCATTGGTACGTGAGCGCCATAGTTTCACACGGCTTGGTCCTGCGTTATAACCTGCAAGTGAGAAGATGCGGTTATTGTTGTAGTCATCCATTAAACTTGCAAAATATTGGCTACCGATCTCAATATTCTTATTTGGTTGCACTAACTGATGCGCACCAGAATAAGGAATATTAAACAGTCTCGCCGTATGGGTTGCCGTTGCAGGCATAATTTGCATCAAACCACGCGCGCCAACAGGTGAGCGAATTTTTTCATTAAAGGCACTTTCTTGGCGAGATAACGCCATCAAGGTAATGAAATCTAAGCCATGTTTACGTGCATAGCTTTCATAGGTTGAGCGATACGCAATCGGAAAACGTAAGCTTAAATGATCCCACATGTCCCCTTCAATGGTTGCAACCACTGCATCGTTATACCAATGTTGCTGCTGCGCATATAAAGCTAATTGCTCTCTTTGATCTTCAGTGGCATGTTTAATCAGATACAACCATTCACTGCGCGCAGAGCCTGCTTTATCTAGCGCTTTCATCTCTTTAATGCGAGAAAGTGCTTTTTGTTTTGAGGCTAATTCTTCAGGCTCGCTTTTGACCACAATCCCTGAAACTTGCACGGGCTTGCCCAACGCAAAGGCTGCTGCCGCACTGTAAAAGTTACGCTGCCCAAGCATAGCATTTAAACGCTGCTCAGCTTTTTTGGTTTCCCCCTTAGATTGTTCCACGCGAGCTTGCCAATATTGCCAACGTAAATCTTCTTGGCCTTCTTTTGGCATACGCGCAATCCAGCCTTCAAGCCCTTTCATATTGCCATTTTGAATCGCTAAACGCGCACGACGTTCTAATCTATCAAGGTTTGAAGATGTTGATAGCGCTTTATCACGCCATTGAGCTAAATAACTTGATTCTGTATTGGTGAGCCAAGAGGCGGTTTCATCAGCCATTTGTTGGCGCTGATCTTTCGATAGCTTTTGATTCGCAGCCACTTGCTCAAACACACTGACAGCTTGTTGCGTATTCTTACGCGCCAGTAATTCATGACCTAACACGGTAAATTCTTGGCTATCTTCTGTAATTGGGCGGCGCTTACTAAAATCAACAACCTTACTTGGGCTCTTTATCATCTCAACCACAGCATTACCTAATGCTTTGTTTTGCGAAGACTGAAGCTCTTTTGCCAAATAAGTTACAATACTCGTATTGCGCGCATCAAATGCAAGCTTCATACGCTCTAGGACTAAATCATCACCGCGCTGACCGGCGGCTTCCCAACGTGAAAATAAAGGATCGCAAGCTGAATCAATGCTGCGCCCGCTAAGCCATAAATTTTCAGCGCCTTTAAAGGCTTCTGATTTTTGCCCTGTTACATATTTGGCATAATAATATTGGCACTTATATTTCTCTGTATTTGGCTCTGTGGTTTGATATTGCAAGTAACGCTGCCAATTGCCTGATTTTGCTAAGGTATCTAAATAGTTCGCGCGTACGCTTTCTGAAAATGGAAAATCTTGATATTCCTTAGAAAAAGCTTCAACTTGAGCGGGGGTTTTACTGCTTAGGTTTGAATTAAATACTCGGTAATCCAAATAAGGCGTAAGCGGATAATTTGAAATACGCGGACGTAGCGCTTGGTATTCGCTGATTTTATTGGCTGAAATCAAATCTTGCGCCTGATCATACCAAGATCTTTGCTGAGCTAAATCAGCGTGCGCAACCGAGGAGACCCCAGCAAGGCCAAAGCAAAGCAGACCAAGCAAAGGCTTGCGCTTTTTAGGTGAGGAAGAATGAGCGTGACACATAGAAGGCAATTTCCCTATAAAAACAATAACAAAAAATGAATACTTAATTCACCAAACGTTTCCATCATAGCAAGTTTATTATTTACACGCTGTTATTTTAAACAAGGAAATTGTAATTTCTTTTACATTTTACCCTCAAGGTTTGTCTTGTTTTTAAATCGTACAAATAGAATGCAAGCCAGATAAACGAGAGCATATTAGCATGTGAATTTAGGTCAATAAGATGTAAACTTAGGCATATTTCTCTCATCTATGAGAGCTTTCTTCTGTGTAAAAAATGATAGGATGATCCAGCAATGGCTGAATACGTTTATACCATGTCGCGCGTGAGCAAGATTGTTCCGCCGAAACGTCAAATTTTAAAAGATATTTCTTTAAGCTTTTTCCCTGGCGCTAAAATCGGTGTCTTAGGTCTAAATGGTGCAGGTAAATCAACCTTGCTGCGCATTATGGCTGGCATAGATACAGATATTGAAGGGGAAGCACGTCCACAACCTGGCCTAAAAGTGGGTTATCTACCGCAAGAGCCAGTGCTTGACGAGTCAAAAACCGTACGTGAAATTGTTGAAGAAGCCGTGAGTGATGTTGCCGATGCACTCAAACGCATTGACGCAGTTTACGCAGCCTACGCAGAACCTGATGCTGATTTTGATGAGCTAGCAAAAGAGCAAGCAGAGCTTGAAGCCCTAATTCAAGCCAAAGATGGTCATAACCTAGAAAATGCCCTTGAGCGTGCAGCCGATGCACTGCGTTTACCTGAATGGGATGCAAAAATTGAGCACCTTTCAGGTGGTGAGCGTCGCCGTGTGGCGATTTGTCGTTTGCTTCTTGAAAAACCAGATATGTTATTGCTTGATGAGCCAACCAACCACTTGGACGCAGAATCTGTGGCATGGCTTGAGCACTTCTTAGTGGACTACAGCGGCACTGTGGTAGCGATTACCCACGACCGTTATTTCCTTGATAATGCAGCAGGTTGGATCTTAGAGCTTGACCGTGGTGAAGGTATTCCATGGGAAGGTAACTATACCTCTTGGCTTGAGCAAAAAGATGCCCGTCTAGCGCAAGAAGCTTCGGCTGAAAATGCACGTAAGAAGACGATTGAGAAAGAGCTTGAGTGGGTTCGTCAAAACCCGAAAGGTCGCCAAGCAAAATCAAAAGCACGTATGGCCCGCTTTGAAGAGTTGACCACAACTGATCACCAAAAACGTAATGAAACCAATGAGCTGTTTATTCCGCCGGGTGAGCGTTTAGGGGATAAAGTGTTAGAAGTGAACAACCTAACCAAATCATTTGGCGATCGCGTATTAATTGATAACTTATCTTTTAGCATGCCAAAAGGTGCGATTGTCGGGATTGTGGGTGCCAACGGTGCGGGTAAATCTACCCTATTTAAAATGCTAAGTGGTAGCGAGCAGCCAGATTCTGGCACAATCGAGCTTGGTGACACTGTTAAATTGGCATCGGTTGATCAGTTCCGTGACAGCATGAATGATAACAACACTGTCTTCCAAGAAATCTCGGAAGGCGCTGATATCATCAAGATCAACAACTTTGAGATCCCTGCACGTGCATATTGCTCACGCTTTAACTTTAAAGGTGTGGATCAGCAAAAACGTATTGGTGAGCTTTCTGGTGGTGAGCGTAACCGTGTTCACTTAGCTAAACTGCTCAAGGCTGGCGGTAACGTCTTACTACTCGATGAGCCAACCAATGACTTGGACGTTGAAACGCTTCGTGCACTTGAAGAAGCACTTCTTGAGTTCCCAGGTTGCGCTATGGTCATCTCGCATGACCGTTGGTTCTTAGACCGTATCGCGACCCATATCCTTGATTATCGTGATGAAGGCCAAGTGAACTTCTTTGAAGGGAACTATACCGAATACTCTGAGTGGTTGAAGAAAACCCTTGGCGCCGCTGCTGCTGAGCCGCATCGCATTAAGTATAAGCGTATATCTAAATAATCTTCACTGTTGAGCTTATTGCTCGGCTGACTGAACTTCCAAGCCCTAGTCCATATTCTTATTGGCCTAGGGTCTTGCTGACTTATCGCCTTATTTTAAGCTCATTCTAAAACTTCAAATCTAACCACTACTCGATAGTGAAGTTATCTTCCCACATAGCTAAACGCTTACGAAAATACTTCTCTTGCTTTGGCGTTAGGGTTTGCAACACTTGTGCAAGCACTTCTGCTTTACCCTGTTTATTCGACTCTAAACCATTTTTAAGTGATGCCGGCTGAATGTTTTTCGCATCGGCATAAACCTTGGCAAATTTTGCTTTCGCATCTTCTTCTGATAGTTCATGATTAAACACTACACTACTGAACTTACCGACTTCATCAAGCATATAGCGCGCCACTTCAAGGCTATAATTATGCTGCTTGGTTTCACCCCATTGTTTTAAAATCGCTTCTTGCTCTTTAGTTAGATCGTCCACCCAATACTCAACCAACTCACTAAAGTTTGTCAGATCGCGTTCATCTCTATCCTCTTGGCTGCGTTTTTTATATTTATCAATGCGCTTTTGATATTTCTTATTTAAATATTCAAGTAACTCCGCTTGCTGCTCTTTATCTAAATCACGTAAAAATGTATAAGCATAAGGTTCAAGTTCATCATATGTGCGCCACATACTCGCTTCTAAGGTTTCCCATTGCGCAAGTAACAGACTGCTGGTGATTTCATTGGTTGGCTTAGCTTGAACGTTTTGAATTAAAGCTTTGAGCTTAGGGATCTCATTTTGTTTATGCCAAGCAAGGAGCTTTTGCATATTTGCCTTGGTGAGATCTTTTTGTGACGATTTAAGATCAACATAGCGATCTAGCATCATCACTGTCGCCCAGTCCAACTGCTTATAAGCTGTTTGGAACACACAACCGGCAAGCAAAAGAATGCTTGTGACCACAAGTAAGATCCGTGAATGGGATTTGGATTTAAGAGATGAAAAAAATGTGCTGAGGTGTTTCATAAGATCTTCCTTAATACTTAACTTGTCCCAGTGTCCTATGATTTAAAACCTAAGACAAGTTAAGAAATAGAAAGATGTTAGATAGGTAAGATCGTAAAATTAATGCTGGCGCTTAATCTCGTACAATCGAGTCATTGGCTTGCTTCAAAAGTGCTTGGCTTTCTTGCATAAACTTCGGAGCATAATCACCAAACCAATCGCTGACTTCTTTAAATCGGTTGATGAAGCCTTGCTTGTCTTTTTCTTCAATTAAAGCAATAGATTGATTTAAGTTCTTGGCAAAGCGTTTGATCATAGCAAGGTTTTCTTCTGAAGACATGATGATCTCAGCGTAAAGCACAGGATCTTGAGCAAACAGACGACCAACCATGGCTAATTCTAAACGATAAATTGGTGAACTTAACGTGACTAAGTTTTTCAGTTGTGGCATTTCGGTTGCAAGATGTGAGCCATAAGCAAAAGAAGTAAAGTGACGCAATGCTTGAATAAAGGTCATGCCTTGGTCATGGTCAGCCGCGCTCATTTCAATCACGCTTGCGCCCCAGATCTTGATTTGATCGATCAGCCATTGATAGCTCTCTGGCATACGGCCATCGCAACGTACCACTACTTGCTTGGCAAGGCTTGGCACATCAGGGCCAAACATTGGGTGCAAACCAACCACTGGACCTTGGTGCGCTTTAAGCATTGCGGCTAAAGGTTTGGCTTTAATTGAGGTTAAATCACATAAAATACAGTCTTGTGGCAATTTTGGCAGCTTTTCAATCACGGCTTGCGTTTGCCCAATTGGAACACTAACTATAACTAAGCCAGCATCATGCAAGATCTGCTCAGCTTGATCCCAGTCTTCTTCACCTAAAACCTCCACTTGATAGCGAGAAAGTTTCAACATGCGAGTAAAGAGTGAGCCAAGTTGACCATGCCCGCCAATGACGACTGCTTTTTTAAGATCGGTATTTAAGCATTTGAATCCTGAATCTTTTTCACTAGCATAAGACTCTCGCATGGTGCGGCGCAGTACATCTTCAATCAGTTGTGGTGGGACGCCAATTTTCTCGGCTTCAAGGCGACGTGATGCGAGCATGGCAGCTTCGCGCTCGGGTACATAAATTGGTAAGCCGTGTTCGCTTTTGACTACGCCGACTTCTTCAACCAAGGCGAGGCGCTCGGCGAGTAGATTTAAGATTTGTTTATCAACTGAGTCAATTTTATCTCTAAGCTGATCCAATGCTTGTGTCATGTTATTCCTTTCTTATCTTTTGCGCGCAAGTGCTATTTGCTGTTCGTTGAAGTAAGTGTATCAAACAAGTATACGAATAGGCTCAGGCTTATATCGACTCACGCAAAGTTGCTCAAAGCCATCCTTGGTTCGCTTAGTTCGCACATCCATGTGCTCACATACTTTGCTACGCTGATACAAGCCTAAGCCTCTTTTACAAATTAATATACAGTCTTACTTTAAACGATTTTCTAAAAACGGCACAAGCTCCTTGTGGGCGTGACGCAAAAGATCTTCCGTTGTCTGCCAATTAATACATGCATCCGTAATAGAAACGCCGTATTGCATTTGCGCAAAAGGAATATCAGACGCCTGGTTTCCTTCATTAATATGGCTTTCAATCATCACACCAATAATTGAACGGTTGCCTTCACGGATTTGATGGATCACATCCTCTGCTACCAAAGGCTGACGACGGTAGTCTTTACGAGAGTTCGCATGGCTGCAATCAACCATCAGCGCGGCATCTAGGCCATGTTTCGCCATTTCTTCTTCACACTCGCGAACCGAAACTGAATCATAGTTAGTCTGTTTGCCACCACGTAAAATCACATGTCCATCTTGGTTGCCTTTTGTGGTTAAAAGTGCCACTTCACCTTCACGGCTGATCCCCATAAATCTATGGCTTGAGGCTGCTGCTTGCATCGCATTAATCGCTGTCGCTAGGCTGCCGTCGGTACCATTTTTAAAGCCAACTGGCATAGATAAACCACTTGCCATTTCACGGTGGGTTTGTGATTCAGTGGTACGTGCACCGATTGCCGCCCAACTGAACGTATCACCAATGTATTGTGGGCTAATTGGATCGAGTGCTTCGGTTGCCACTGGAATTTCCATTTCCGCAAGTTCAACTAAAAGCTCACGCGCTTGGGTCAAACCATGTTCAATATCAAATGAGTTATCCATATGCGGATCATTAATCAAACCTTTCCAACCCACTGTTGTACGTGGTTTTTCAAAGTAAACACGCATCACAATGAAAAGCTGATCATTTAACTGGCTTGAAAGTGCTTTTAGACGTTTTGCATACTCTCGCGCCGCTTCTAGATCATGAATCGAACATGGGCCACATACGACTAGCAAACGGTGATCTTTTTTATGGATAATGTTTGCGATAGTTTCACGTGATTGAGCAATAAATTTGCGTGCATTTTCAGACAAAGGCAGTTTTGCTTTGAGCTCATTTGGCGTACATAGAATAGTTTCGTCTGTGATATTGATGTTGCTTAGATTCGATTTTTGCATATTGATACCGTAAACTTTTTTATACAGCTTAATTGGCTGATATGAATAACTGATTAGCCAATACTTAAAGTCTTTTATCTTCAAAATATCATCATAATTTAAAAGACTTCTTTGTATTCACTCGCTTTGAATTTAATGTAACAGCCAAAATTCAGAATGCCAAGTGTAAAAACATTAAAACACAGTGTAAAAATATATTTACAATTCGCTTCTTTAATCTTTGTTTTTACATCCAATCAATATTCACTACAATACATCAGCAGCCATGATAACCAAGGGCATGGTTTTTTACTCACAAATACACTCTCACTATACGAGCCTTTAGCATGGAACTTATCCTCTCTTTGTTGCAACAAATGTGCGTCTATCTTGTGTTGGCTTACATGCTAAGTAAAACACCAATTTTTTTGCCCTTATTTAACTTATCAAAACGTTTTTCGCACCAGCTGATTTGTTATTTCTTATTCTCATCATTTTGCATTTTAGGCACTTATTTTGGTCAAGGGATCTATGATGCGATTGCCAATACACGTGCTATAGGCGCTATTATGGGCGGTCTATTTGGTGGTCCTGTAGTGGGATTTTTAGTTGGTTTAACCGGTGGGGTGCACCGCTATAGCTTAGGCGGGTTTACTGATTTTGCTTGTATGATCTCAACAACCGTCGAAGGTTTAATTGGCGGTTTATTTCATTTATATGCCATGCGCCGTGATAAAACTGAGCAGCTGTTTAACCCTATCTTGGTTTTTTTGATCACCTTATTTGCTGAGTCCTTACAGATGATCATCATCTTAGTGATAGCCAAACCTTTTGATTTAGCTTTAGATCTCGTCTCAGCCATCGCAGCGCCGATGATCTTAGCCAACTGCTTTGGCGCAGCCTTATTTGTGAGTATTTTGCAAGACAGAAAAAGCCTATATGAGAAGTACTCGGCCAGCTTTTCACGTCGCGCCTTAACCATTGCAGAGCGTAGCATAGGGATCTTCACCCAAGGTTTAACCATGCAAACCGCTGAGCGTATCGTGCGTATTATTTATGAAGAAACCAACGTTGCAGCAGTCGCCATCACAGACAAAGAAAAGATTTTAGCCTTTATCGGTGTTGGCGCCTCTCACCACAGGCCAAATACGCCTATCTCATCTAATTATACCCATCAAGCCTTGCTTGAAGGTGAAGTGATCCATCTTGATGGCGGCGCAATTAAGTATCAATGCAGCCTTGATCCTGAATGCTCACTTGGCGCAGTTATGGTTATTCCACTCAAAATGGGCAAAGAAGTCGTCGGCACGATTAAGTTGTATGAGAAAAAGAATAAAATGATTTCGAACATCAGCAGTTCGATGGGGGAAGGTTTAGGTCAACTATTATCGAGCCAGTTACTATATGGTAACTTTTCACGCCAAGAGATCTTGCTCAATCAAGCAGAAATCAAGCTCTTACATGCTCAAGTAAACCCGCACTTTTTGTTTAATGCACTCAACACAATTAATGCGGTCACCCGTCGCGATCCAGAAAAAGCGCGTGAATTAATTCAACACTTATCGCAATTCTTCAGAAGTAACTTGAAGCAGAACATAGAAACTGTCACCTTAAAAGACGAACTTGCCCACGTAAATGCTTATTTAAAAATAGAAAAAGCCCGCTTTACGGATAGACTTCAAGTGAGCATAAATATAGCCGATGAATTACTGACTCAAGAATTACCAACCTTTACCTTGCAACCTTTAGTTGAAAACGCAATTAAACATGGTATTTCGCAACTGCTTAGCGCAGGAGAGGTTCACATATATAGCCAACGCGAAGCCAATGGGCATCGAATCTTTGTCGAAGATAATGCTGGGTGTTATTCGCCACCAGCGCCAGATCATCAAGGTTTAGGGCTTGAGATTGTTAACAAACGATTGAAAAAGCATTTCGGCTGCGCCGCTAAATTACAAACTGTCGTTCAACCGAATGAATTGACTCAAATGAGTTTTTTCATTCCAGAAGTAAAAGAAACGAAATGAAATCATTAGCACTAACACCTATTCGCATCATAATTATTGATGATGAAGAACTCGCACGTGACGAGTTATCTGAGCTTCTCATGGAAATGGGTGATGTCGACATTCTAGCCAAGGCAAATAATGCGATTGAAGGTTTAAAAGCGATTGCTGAGCATAAGCCGGATCTTGTATTTTTAGATATTCAGATGCCACAAATCAATGGCTTTGAAATGCTCACCATGATAGATAAAGATGTGATGCCACACTTTGTGTTTGTCACAGCCTTTGATCAATACGCTCTGCAAGCATTTGAAGACAACGCTTTTGATTATTTATTAAAACCAGTTGAAACTTGCCGCTTAAGTAAAACATTGAAGCGATTTCGCAGCTTAATTGATAAGCCATCAATTGAACTTGAGCAGATCCCGGCGCAAAAAATTGAAAGTATGCAGTCCTTAGGTTTATCACCGAAAAAGCTCTCACATATTCCTTGTACTGGGCATAACCGTATTTTGATTATTCCAGTCAATGAGGTTGAGTCTGCATTTAGTGATTTAGCTGGCGTGCATATTCAAACGCAAAATCAGCTTGCAACCAGCCAACTCACGTTGAAAGTATTAGAAGAGAAAACGGACCTTATTCGCTGTCACCGCCAATGCTTGGTCAATTTATCTAAGATAAGAGAGATAAAGCTTCTTGAGAATGGACTGGCAGAAATTTTAAGCCAAAGTGGCGCTAAAATCCCTGTCAGTCGTCGTTATTTAAAGTCTCTCAAAGAAGCTTTTGGGGTCAATTAAACAGAGCCTTCTGCTTTTGGTGTCGGCAATTTATCACCAACACTCGCTTTTTCTTTGCCGTCTTGCTTTGGCTTTTCTGGTTTTGGTTTCATTTCAGATTTAAGAATTGAAACCACAGTCGAGCCTTCGCACACATCAAAGCTAGAGTTACTTGCAATCACATGGATCTTACCTTTTGGATCTATGGTAAACATAGGCACCATATGCATTTCCATATTCTTCTTAATATAGTCCTTCCACTGAAACTCTTCACTTAACTTAGTGTGCTTAATTTCAGCGCCTTGGTTAATCAAACTCGCCAATTTCTTGTAACTAACATCTTGATTAAATAAAGTACGCCCGTGGAAGTCTTCAGACACGCCATGCTTTTCATGTGAAGTTGTCGTGATCTTGCTAGAGTTTTTAGCCCCATTTAAGCAAAACACATTGTTTTCACCAAAATCAGCTAAGAAGGCACGAGAAGTTACCATATTAAAGTGCTTATCTGGCGTTACGGCAATCAGATGACCTATGCCAATTAACGACAAGTATTCTTCAGCGTGGCTCGATGCTGGGTTACCATAATAAGTTTCCAAGCCTTCCATACGTGCTTTACGAATATAATCCCAGTTAGAATCACAGACCACGACACGCACATCATATTTTTTCAGTGCACAAGCAATCGTACGTGCCACATCGTTGGCACCAACAATTAGATAACCACTTGGTGATGGCTCAGAGACTTTTAATATTCGCGCCAGTGGACGTGCTGTGATACTTTGTAACACAACAGTTCCAACAATCACCATAAAGGTCAAAGGAACTAGCATTTCAGCATCTTTAACCCCTTGATCGACAAGTTTAATCGCAAACAATGCAGAAATTGATGCGGCAACTATGCCTCTTGGCGCAACCCAAGCAATGAAAGACTTTTCTTTAAAGCTTAAGTTACTTTTCATGGTTGCAATTAAAATCGCAATCGGACGCGATAAGAATTGAATGCAAGCAAAAAGTACAAAAGCGCCAACCCCTAAGGTCGCAAAATCAGACATTTCCATGCGCGCGGAAAGAATCAAGAAAAGACCTGAAATCAGTAAGATAGTTAGGTTTTCTTTAAAGTGAAGAATATGACTAATATTGACATCACGCGAGTTTGCTAGCCACATCCCCATCACAGTCACAGATAATAAGCCTGACTCTGATTCAAGATGATTACTAGCTGCAAACACCCCAAGAACTAAGGTCAAGACAGCAAATGGTTGTAGATATTCTGGCAACCATTCACGACGTAGCACTTGCGCGAGCAAATAGCCTGCCACAACCCCAAAAATGATCCCGATGGCGATGATAAGTCCAAACACATTCAAGCTATGCATTTCGCTACTTGAAACGATAAACTCATATACAATCACGATAAACAGCGCGCCAATCGGATCGATTAAAATCCCTTCCCAGCGCAGAATGTTGGCAAGCTTAGCTTTCGGGCGAACAGTGCGTAGCAAAGGCACCACCACAGTCGGCCCTGTCACCACAGTTAAACTACCGAAAAGTAACGACATCTCCCAGCTAAAATCGAGTAGATAGTGGGTGAAGACACTGGTTAATGCCCAAGTGATCAAGGCGCCAATACTGACAATACTTTGCACTGTACCGCCAACACCACGGATCTCTTTTAAGTTTAAGGTTAAACTACCCTCAAATAAGATCACCGCTACCGCTAAAGAAATCAGCGGAAATAACATATCGCCAAAGATCTCATTAGGGTTAAAAATGTGTGTCACAGGCCCCATAATAAAGCCAGCAATCAACAAAAATAAAATCGCCGGTAAACGCATCTTCCAAGCGAGCCACTGGCAAGCAAGCCCCACCACGCCGACTAAGGCAAGGCTAAGGCCGATCATTTCTTCATGCATACAAACTTCCTATGATGCAATATCAATTTATGTAATGTCTCCCTTCTTCTTGTCATGCAAAAACACGCTGCAATTTCAAACACCAAAGGGAGCAAGATGAACTTTAATTAAGTTAGCAAGGCTATACTTAAGTCACAAGTTTAATTTTTACCTCAGTCTACTCAAAACCATTGATGGCCCATAAGGCCCAAGAGGGTGAGCACAAAAAATAAGCCCTTGCATCATACAAAGGCTTTATTAAATAAAGTGATTTTTAGCTCGATTAGAACGAATTATTGCTTTGATAATGTCGCCAGCCGCGCTGCCATTCTAGGCGAAACTTTTGTCCGTCTGGTGTGTTCTCACACATGCCTTGGTAATCACTACCTGAAAGGCCTATTTGATAAGCATGATCAGGATTGCAATACTCTTGGATCCCTTGCATATAGCCATCGTCATAAGCGCCTTGATCTGCGCTGCCATAGCTAGTGAGTTTAGATACAGAGCGCGCTTCTTGCCCTCTTTGGCCATCATGTACCCCAAGCTGATACCAATCGCCATTTTCTATGTATTGATCACCTGTGGTAGAGCAAGCACCAAGCAGAAGAGCTGATGCAATCAAAGCAAGCTTTGGGAATGCCTTGATATGAAATATAGGCTGTTGTTTTATCATAATTAGTCCAAGTTTTTAGGTATTATCTAAGTGTATACGCAAGTCACCTTAAGATGCTAGTTTCAACGCTAATAATTCAACACTTGGACCTCTCACCTCGCCTCCAAACCACTTAATTGCCACTTTAACCGCTTAATAGATTATACGACCATTCAAGTTAACAACGAATGCAGCTTTGTTAAAAACTAGTTAAAGTCTGAACAAATAATCATCTTTTATCCAAGAATAAAGCACAGACTTTAGATAAAAGAACCTTTAATCCTACACGCTCCAATAACACTATAGGTCTAATTATGGCAATGTTTTTGATTTGTGTCGTCGCCCTTATCGCCGGCTATTTCATATACGGAAGTTTTGTTGAAAAAGTATTTGGTATCAATGAACGCCGTACCACTCCTGCATTTAGTAAGCAAGATGGGGTCGATTATGTCCCGATGTCGAATAAAAAAGTCTATTTAGTTCAACTTCTTAATATCGCTGGCGTCGGTCCAATTTTTGGCCCAATTATGGGCGCATTATATGGCCCTGCTGCTATGTTATGGATTGTCTTAGGTTGTGTCTTTGCTGGCGCTGTGCATGACTATTTCTCAGGCATGTTGTCGATTCGTAACAATGGCGCATCGGTGCCAAGCATCACTGGTCGCTATTTAGGCACTGGTGCAAAACACTTTATGAATGTGTTTGCGATTGTCTTGCTGCTACTCGTTGGGGTTGTATTTGTATCAGCGCCTGCTGGCATGATCACCAACCTTGTGAATGAACAAACCGATGTCAACCTAAGCATGGGCACTATGGTTGCAATTATCTTTGCTTACTACATTCTAGCCACTGTTGTGCCTGTCGATAAGATTATCGGTCGCTTCTACCCACTATTTGGCGCTCTACTGATCTTTATGTCTGTCGGCCTTATCGCTGCAATTGCGTTTTCAAGCGAACACCACATCTTAGGCGGATTTGAGATGAGCGATATGTTCACTAACATGAACCCGAACGATCTACCGCTTTGGCCTGCGCTATTTATTACCATTGCATGCGGCGCAATCTCAGGTTTTCATGCGACTCAGTCACCACTGATGGCACGCTGCCTTGAAAACGAAAAAAATGGTCGCTTTGTGTTTTATGGCGCAATGATAGGTGAAGGCGTTATCGCTCTGATTTGGTGTGCGGTTGCATTAACTTTCTTTGGCTCAATGGATGCATTATCTGAAGTGATTCACTCTGGTGGCCCAGGTCAAGTGGTTTATGACTCTTCAATTGGTTTACTTGGCGTATTCGGTGGCATCATTGCTTTCTTAGGTGTGGTGATTCTGCCTATTACTTCTGGCGATACAGCGTTTCGCTCTAGCCGCTTGATCTTAGCTGAATACTTCAACATGGAACAAAAAAGCCTGAAAAACCGTTTATTTATGGCGCTTCCTTTGTTCGTTGTCGGTGGCATCTTAACGCAAGTTGATTTTGGAATTATCTGGCGCTACTTCGGTTTTGCAAATCAAATGACAGCCGTAATGATGCTTTGGACTGCCTCGGCTTACTTGCTACGCATGAACAAACTACACTGGATCACAACGATTCCGGCAATGTTTATGACCTGTGTTTGCGCAACCTTTATCTTAAACAGCGAAAGCCTTGGTTTTGGTCTAGATATGCAAATCTCAACCATTGCCGGCCTTGTGATTATGCTTGGCGTAACGACTTATGTTATCAAGATTTCAAAAGGCAAAGGTGATGTGGTCGATGAGGAAGCTGAAAAAGCATTGCTTCGCCCACAAGCGGATGCGAAAGCATAACTTAAGCTTACATAAACCATTTAGATAAGACATTGAAATAAAAAGGCTGCCAGTGGAGGAATCCCTTGGCAGCCTTTTAAATTTATACTAACAAACAAATAAGATTAAAAATTACAGTAACTTTAAAGATTACAGTAGATCAGCCGGAACATTACCGCCATTTTGTGCTAACTTTTGCAGTACTGTTTTATGAAGCCAGATATTCATTGATGCCGAATCAGACATTTTATCTTCTGGGCAACCTAATTCACGAGCAAGCTCTTTACGTGAATCTAGGCTAGACTCAAGACCGAGAACTTTCAGTAGATCAACGATAGAAGTTTTCCAGTTCAGGCCAGAACCCGCTGCTTTTTCTTCTAGGATAGCCGTCACATCAACGCTTTGCGCTGGTGCAGGGGCTGCAATTTCACCTGCTTCAACTTTTGCTTCTACTTCTGCAGGTGCAAGCTCTGCCACTTTTACTGCTTCTTCAACTTTGTCATCGCCAAAGCCAAGTTTGCTCATGATATTGCCAAAAATGCTCATATCTAACTCCTATTTAAATAATGATAAGCCTTGCGCTAGGTTACAAACCAGTCCAGCCTAACTTGTGCTTCACCCTAAGCTTTTTATCGCTTATATAATGGATGTCACAGCATGCAAGTGCTTAATCATCATAAACCCAAGTTAACTATATATCCACATTTTTAATACATAAAATCAGTAAATTAACATTTCTTTAACTTAAATATTTAAAGATTGTTTGCTTAATCTACTTGTTTCACTTGAAGCTCTTTTGGCACTTCAAAGAACATATTCTCTTCACGCCCTTGCAACTCTTCAACATTGGTTGCGCCCAAATCTTGAATTCGCTGAATAATTTGTGCGACCAACTCCTCTGGGGCAGAAGCGCCAGCGGTGACGCCAACTTTGGCTTTGCCTTCAAACCAAGCAGGGTTAATATCTTCTGGGCAATCAATCAGGTGCCCTTCGGTGCCAAGTTTTTCTGCCAATTCTTTTAAGCGGGTTGAATTGGATGAATTTTTAGAGCCTACCACGACCATCACATCAACCGTTTCAGCCATAGTGCGCACGGCATCTTGACGGTTTTGCGTTGCATAACAGATATCATCTTTACGTGGCCCTTGAATCTCAGGGAAGACGCAGCGCAGTTCATCAATCACATCGGCAGTTTCATCCACAGAAAGCGTGGTTTGACTGACATAATGCAAGTTACTTGGATCTTTTACTTTTGTTTTTAAGCCACATACATCTTCTGGCTTTTCAACCAAGTACATTCCGCCTTCGCTACTTGCATATTGCCCCATAGTGCCTTCAACTTCAGGGTGCCCAGCATGGCCAATTAAAACCACTTCCATATGGCGACGGCTAGCACGCGCAACTTCCATATGTACTTTCGTCACCAAAGGGCAAGTGGCATCAAAAACCGTTAATTGACGTTCTTTCGCTTCTGCGCGTACGGCTTGAGAAACCCCATGCGCCGAGAAAATAACAATGCTGTCATCTGGCACTTCACAAAGCTCTTCAACAAATACTGCGCCACGCGCTTTTAAGCCTTCAACCACAAATCTGTTGTGCACCACTTCATGACGCACATAAATTGGCGGTTGATACATTTCTAGGGCACGTTCAACGATGCTGATCGCGCGATCAACACCAGCACAAAATCCACGTGGGTTTGCGAGTAATATATTCATTTCTTTCACTCTAGCTTTGAGGGGTTCAAATTATCGGCTATTGTACCTCTAAAATCTCAACTTCAAAACACACATCTTGTCCGGCTAATGGGTGATTAAAGTCAACCGTGACTGAATCGCCCGAAATTTCACTGATAACCCCCGGAATTTCCATTCCGCCTTGACCTTCAAAGCCCATAATGGTGCCAATTTCTAAATCTTGAGTTTGAAAGTTCGATTTATCCATATATTGAATAAAGTCAGGGTTGGGCATACCAAAAGCATCTGCTGCTTTCAAATCAATCGCTTTTTTATCCCCTGCATGCAGGCCAAGTAAGCATTTTTCAAAGTTAGGACTTAGACTGCCATCTCCCATGACAAACTTAGCCGGCTTGCCTAAGTTATGAGTGCTATCTGCCACTGAGCCATTGCTCAGTTTAATCGTAAAATGGAGTAAGACTTGGCTGTCTTGGGTGATTGGCGTTTGCGTTTGGGTTGTCATATTAATTCCTTCTAAAGTTCTGCTTTAAAAACAAAAAAGCGCAGCATCCGAAGATACCACGCTTTAGAATTTAAAATGAAGCTACTTGTTTGACTTTTTGCTTATGCGTCGCTTTTCTGCTCTTTATTGCGAAAGCCATCGAGCACTATCATCACCGCGCCAATACAAATAAAGGTATCCGCGAGGTTAAATGCTGGCCAATGTGAATCGCCAATATAAAAGTCTAAAAAGTCAATCACATAGCCATGCATCAGGCGATCAAACACATTGCCCACAGCGCCGCCAATCACCATGGCATAGGCGATATTGTTCCACTTTTCAGCCTTCGGCAGTTTACGCATCATTGAGATCAAAAAGCTCACCACGACAACTGCGATGCCAGTAAAGAACCAACGTTGCCAACCGGGTTGATCGCTTAAAAAGCTAAACGCTGCGCCAAGGTTGTGAACATATAACAAGTTAAAGAAAGGCAACACTTCAATGCGGTTTGCCCAACCATAGCCCATGCTATTCATCACAACGAGTTTGACTGTAACATCGATCACCGCCAGAAGTAGCGCCAGCCATAGCCAGCGCACACCTGAGTCTTTGAGTGCAAACTTAGGACTCGTCATTTTTTGCTCCTATTTCTAAAATATTAAGCAAATTGACGAGATTCACCGTCACCTTCGATGTTTGTCACGCAGCGACCACAAATTTCTTCGTGACCTGCAATCGTGCCAACATCTGCCACATGGTGCCAGCAGCGGTCACATTTTTGCGCTTCACTTGCTGTGATTTCAACAAATAAGCCATCAAGATCAGTTGCTTGCGCAGCGTCTGTTTTCTGTGCAAGTGGTTTCACAATTGCTTTTGAAGTCAGCATCACAAAGCGCAGTTCATCTTCAAGCTGGCTTAATTTAGCTGCAATCGCATCATCAGCATATAAAGTGACTTCAGCTTGTAGCGCGCCGCCAATCGTTTTATCTTTACGTGCATTTTCAAGCAGCTTGTTCACTTCGGTGCGGATGGTTTGAACCTGCGACCAATAAGCATTGTTCAGTGCTTCGTCATCGTTTAGAGCAAATAAATCTTCAAACCACTCGCCAGTGAAGACGAACTTGTCGCGGTTTTCACCTGTCGGCAATTTCGCTGGCATTTCGTTCCAAATTTCATCTGCAGTGAATGACATCACAGGCGCCATCCAACGTACTAATGCTTCAACAATATAGTAAAGCGCAGTTTGACAGCTACGTTGTGCGTGGCCACCATTTTTCGCTGTGTATTGACGATCTTTAATCACATCAAGATAGAAAGAACCCATCTCGATTGAGCAGAACTGCATTAAGCGTTGCGTCACTGTGTGCAAGTTGTATTCGTCATAAGCTTTAACGATTTCAGTTTGCGCAGCATGTGCACGACCAACTGCCCAGCGATCCAGTGCAACCATATCTTCTGGTGCAACCATGTCTGTTTCTGGGTTAAAGCCGCTTAGGTTTGCAAGCAAGAAACGCGCAGTGTTACGGATACGGCGATATGCATCAGCGCTACGTTTTAGGATTTCATCTGAAACTGCAACTTCACCTGTGTAATCGGTTGATGCGACCCAAAGACGTAAGATATCTGCGCCAAGGCGATTGGTTACATCTGTTGGAGAAACCACGTTACCGATAGATTTAGACATCTTACGGCCTTGACCATCTACCACAAAACCGTGTGTTAACACTTGTTTGTATGGTGCTTTATCTTTCATTGCAACCGAAGTGATAAGCGATGATTGGAACCAACCACGGTGTTGATCCGAACCTTCAAGGTAAAGATCAGCGCTGTGAGTGCGGCCTTCATCAGCAAAGTTTAGCTCTTCACGGTTATCTGCCACAGCAAAGTGCGTCACACCTGAGTCAAACCATACGTCTAAAGTATCCAGCACTTTTTCATATTTATCCGCATCTTCTGCAGACATGATGCTTGCAGGATCAAGATCCCACCATGCTTGAATGCCTTTTTCTTCAACTAGCTTGGCTACTTTTTCAATGAGCTCAAGTGTATTTGGGTGAAGCTCAGCCGTTTCTTTATGTACAAATAATGCAATTGGCACGCCCCACGTACGTTGACGTGAAATACACCATTCTGGGCGACCTTCAATCATACCTTCGATGCGGCTTTGACCCCACTCTGGCATCCATTGAACATTTTTGATTTCACCTAATGCTTTCGCACGTAGACCTGCTTGATCCATAGAAACGAACCATTGCGGCGTTGCGCGGAAGATAATCGGTGTTTTGTGACGCCAGCAGTGTGGGTAGCTGTGCTCATAACTATGGTGGTGCAGCAATGCGCCTTTTTCTTCAAGCACTTCAAGCACTGACTTGTTTGCTTTAAATACGTGTTGACCGGCAAATAGCTCAGTATCAGGAAGATAAACACCGTTTGAACCAACAGGGTTTGCGACTTCAAGATCGTATTTTTGACCGACAACGAAGTCTTCTTGACCGTGTCCTGGCGCCGTGTGAACCACACCTGTACCAGAATCTGTGGTCACGTGCTCACCTAAAATTGCAGGCACGTCAAAGTCATAGAATGGGTGCGCAAAGCGAACAAGCTCTAAATCGCTACCTTTACATACGCCCAGTTCACGATAGTTTTCGATACCAGCGCGCGCGACAACATCTTTTGCAAGCTCAGTTGCCACAATGATGCGCTCAGCAGGACGCTCAGCCGTTGCTTCAACTTGAAGTAACACATACTCAAGCTCTTCATGCAAACAAACTGCGCGGTTTGCAGGAAGTGTCCAAGGCGTGGTTGTCCAGATCACAACAGAAACATCACCTTCCCCTTCAGTCGTATTAAACTTAGCAAGGGTTGCCGCTTCATCTACCGCTTTAAAGCGTACGTCGATTGATGGTGATTGCTTGTCTTTATATTCAACTTCAGCTTCTGCCAATGCAGAGCCACAATCTGTACACCAGTGAACAGGTTTGAAACCTTTTAGTAAGTGGCCTTGATCGGCAATTTTACCTAGGCTGCGGATAATGTTCGCTTCTGTGCCAAAATCCATAGTGCGGTAAGGTTTTTCCCACTCACCTAATACGCCAAGACGCTTAAAGCTTTCACGTTGACCTTCAACTTGCTTAGTTGCGTATTTACGGCATTCTTCACGGAACTCAGCTGCAGTAATTTTTTGACCTGGCTTGCCTTTTTTCTTCTCAACCATTAATTCGATTGGTAGACCGTGACAGTCCCAACCTGGTACATATGGCGCATCAAAACCAGAAAGTGTCTTTGACTTGATAATGATGTCTTTAATAATTTTATTTAACGCATGACCAATGTGAATATCACCGTTCGCATACGGAGGGCCGTCATGCAGTACAAATGATTTTTTGCCTTTCTTCGCAGCGCGGATTGCGCCGTAAAGATCTTCTTGGTACCAACGCTTGAGCATTTCTGGCTCACGATTTGCCAGATTCCCGCGCATTGGAAACCCTGTTTCAGGTAAGTTCAGGGTGTCTTTATAATCAGTCATCGATTGTTTATTCCATACATTGGCGAGTTTAAAAGTGAATCAAAACTTTGTTTGATCTGTATTATTTCGCGTCGACAAACCAGTTGCGGGCTTGTTCGGCGTCAATTTGTATCTGTTGTTTAAGTAGCTCAAATGAATCAAATTTTTGTTCATTTCTAAGCTTGGCAAGCAAGACGACTTCGAGCTGCTTACCATATAAGTTCCCTTGAAAATCAAACAAGTGAACTTCTAATTGTTGGCGAATGCCTTGGACAGTTGGGCGGTTGCCGATATTCGCAACCCCTTTAAAGCATCTTCCATCCAAAAGTTTCGCTTGCACCACATATACGCCCTGCACTGGTGAGACTTGACGTTTTAGCGGCACATTAGCTGTCGGAAAACCTATGGTGCGCCCAAGTTTGCGTCCATGTGAAACGCGTCCACAAATACTGTAGTCACGTCCGAGAAAATGCGCTGCGCTTGCCAGTTCATCCGCGGCAAGGGCTTCGCGTATCATGGTGGAACTGACGCGCTGCTGTTGAATGCAAAAACTTTGGGTGGAGACGACTTCAAAGCCATATTTTTCGCCCGCAGCTTTTAAGTCCGCAAAATTGCCTTGACGATTTTTGCCAAAACAAAAGTCATCCCCAACGACTAAAAACTTCACCCCAAGCTTTTTGACCAATAATTCTTGGATAAAATCTTGTGGTGAAAGCTGGGCAAAACTTTGGTTAAAACGCACACATAATAAGCGTTTCACATCCATCTCTGCAAGTCTCTCAAACTTATCACGCAGCCGTGTTAAACGTGCTGGCGCCTTCTCTTTTAGAAAGTATTCAAGAGGTTGCGGCTCAAATGTCATCACCACAGAGGGTAAATTTAAGCGTTTTGCTTGGGCATCTAATTGCTGCAAAACTTGTTGGTGCCCAAGGTGCACGCCATCAAAATTGCCTATGCTTAAAACACAGCCATGATGTTGCGATTTTAAATTGTGGATGCCACGAATGAGTTCCATAAAACCTTATTACCAACAAGTTTGCTAAAAGCCTTGAATTATATACTCAAGTCACCTAAAGATGCTAGTTTCAGCGAGAATTAAGCTGATTTTATATCACGAATTCGCAAGCCAAACACGAATGCACTGATCAAGTAAACCCCACCACCAACAGCAATCAGACTTGTAAGCCATAATGCGCGTGATTGGAACGCCATATCAAGCCATGCTTGGTTTGTCGGCATCAAGTATAAAATAGCGCTAATCATCGCAATGCCTGCAAGCAAAATCTTCACGATAAAGAAGATGGTTTGCTTACTCACTTTATAAACGCCAGCGCGATGCAGACCACGGTATAACAGCGCCATGTTTACAAAAGCAGATAAAGATGTGGCCATCGCAAGCCCTACATAACTAAAGTAATAAGCAAAAATAGCGTTGAACACCATATTAGTGACCATAGCGATGATCCCGTAACGCACTGGGGTTTTCGTATCTTGACGCGAATAATAACCCGGCGCTAAGACTTTGATCAGCATAAAGTTTAACAGCCCTGCCGCATACGCATGCAATGACATCGACGCTTGATGTACGTCCAATGGAGTAAATTCACCGCGCATAAAGAGCACCATCAGCATAGGCTCAGCCAGCACGACTAAACCTAACATAGCTGGCAAGCCAAGCAAGATCACCATGCGCACGCCCCAATCCATGGTTTGACTAAAGCTTTGGCTTTGCGCTGAAACATGGTTGCGAGAAAGAGCAGGCAAAATGACAGTAGCAATTGCAATGCCAAACAGACCTAGCGGAAATTCGAGTAAGCGATCTGAATAATACAACCAGCTAATAGAGCCTGTTGCTAAAAAGCTTGCAATAAAAGTATCAAATAAGAGGTTGATTTGACTCACTGAAACGCCAAATAACGCTGGGATCATTAAGGTGCGGATCTTGGTCACGCCCGGATCGCGCCAACCCCACTTGGGCATGACTAAATAGCCCGCCTTATAGATAAACGGCAGTTGGAAAGCAAATTGCACGAGGCCGCCCAATAACACACCTATCGCAAGTCCAACTTCAGGTTGTGCTAAGCGTGGGGAAATGAAAGTCGCGGCAAAGATAATCATCACATTCAAAAAAACTGGGGTGAAGGATGACACCGCAAATTTTCCTATCGTATTTAAAATTGCCCCAGATAAAGCAACAAAGGTGATAAACCAAAGATAGGGAAAGGTGATTTTTAACAAGAAACTGGCAAGTTCAAATTTCGCAGCGGCTGGACCACCATTTAAATAATCAAGAAACCAGCCAAAACCGAACATTGCAGTGACGATTCCTGAGCCGAGCACCCCAAATAAAGTGACAATGGTGACAAGGCCACCTAAGGTACCAGCTGCACGAGCAATTAACTCACGAGTCTTATCTTCATCACCTTGGCTGTGATACTCAGTTAACACCGGCACAAAAGCTTGCGAAAATGCCCCTTCAGCAAACAAGCGACGCAAGAAGTTTGGGATTTTATTGGCAAAATAGAATACATCGGCACTTGCGCCTGCGCCCATTAGGTTTGCAACCACCACATCTCGCACTAAGCCAAGCACGCGAGATAAAAAAGTCATGGCACTGACGATCAGCCCAGAACGTAAAAGTTTTTTGCTCACAGCAACCTCAAAAAAAGACCAAAATGAATATAACAGACAGCTAGCTTTATAGTGTGTATCTGAATAAAGGCATAACTTAACCGAGTTAGGTATAAAATTAAACAATCCCTAGCATTGCAATAGAAATACTGGTAGAATCCACGCCATCTTAACCGCAATTGCCTAGATTTCGCAAAATTTGTTTTGTGAAGACTGGATTTTTGCACTAATTAAGTTGACATATTGACGGGAAACAGGCATAGTCCTCGCCCTTATATTGTCACCAAACTAAAGTTTTTTGGGAGTTAGACCCTTGGCAAACACTAAATCTGCTAAGAAGCGCGCTATCCAAGCTGAGAAACGTCGCCAGCACAACGCTAGCCGTCGTTCTATGATGCGCACTTACATGAAAAAAACAATCTCTGCTATTGAAGCAGGTAACAAAGAAGCTGCAACTGAAGCATTTGCTCAAGTTACACCTCTACTAGACCGTATGGCAACTAAAGGCCTTATTCATAAGAATAAAGCTGCGCGTCATAAGTCTCGCTTCTCTGCTGCTATCAAAGCACTTTAAGTTTTAATTTAAACTTAAATACTAATATAAAGACCAGCTCATGTGGCTGGTTTTTTTGTGCCTGCTCATTAGTGCTGCGTGTAAACAAATAACTAAAACAAATAGCTAAAGTCGGCTTCGCAA
This sequence comes from Vibrio sp. KMM 9700, assembly GCF_058545285.1. Lineage (NCBI taxonomy): Bacteria > Pseudomonadati > Pseudomonadota > Gammaproteobacteria > Vibrionales > Vibrionaceae > Vibrio > Vibrio sp. KMM 9700. The sequence continues at coordinate 1,030,495 of NZ_CM178589.1, forward strand.
ATGTTTTTTACTGCCGGGTGCTGGATCATACGCTTAGCAAAAATGACATAATAAGACTCTGTGATCCCTTCAATCTCACCAAGGCAATGCACACCTTTACTATGCAGACTTTGCGAAAACTGCGTCGGCGCAACAAAGATGCTATCAGGATATTGGCGCGCAAAGGCTTGCATTAAAGCTGCATCATCAAACTCGCCGAGCACATCCACAGTAACGCCAAGCTTATCAAAATAATGCATGATCACTCGCCCCATCGTGGTACTACTGCCCGGCAATAGGAGCTTACGCTTTTCAAGTACAGCAGGAAACTCTGCTGCTTTAATTGGTGTATAAGAAAAGAAACTCATCTTACACTCGCCCAATTTCTTATGATATAAATCAGTTGTTTGGCTAGAGTTTACAGGGCAATCAGAAAGAATCATATCCAACTTATGTTGCGATAACTGCTCCAGTAGCCGCTCATGGGTTGAAGATTCAAAACAACGTAAGTGGATCCGCTGATCTGGTGGCACTGTGGTGGATAAAATCTGGCTGACAAGGTTTTTGGATAAGGCATCGGCCACCCCAACATCAAACAAGATGTTTTCAACTCGGCTGTAGTTGACGATATCAAGCATTTCATAGCTCAAATCAAACATCTTATCTGCATACTGAAACACTAGCTCGCCTAACTCTGTCGGCTGCACACTGCGCCCACTCGGCTTAAGCAGTTTGCCATTCATGCGTGACTCAAAAGCTTTAATTTGCCCTGTCACGGTTTGCGGCGTCAAAAACAAGGCCTTCGCAGCTTTCGCCACTGAGCCTTGTTTGCAGACCATCCAAAAGTAATACAGGTGATTGTAGTTTAAATGTGACATGCTTAAACCGAGAATGGATATTTAATTGCATCATGATGTTCATAACCCACAACTTCAAAATCATCCAAAGTCACCCAAGTTTCTAGATCTTCAAGCGTCTTAATTTTCGGATTAATCTTAAATGTCGGTAAAGGCAATGGCTCGCGTTTGAGCTGCACATTTTGCATCAGATCAAGTTGATCTTCATAAATATGGCCATTGACTATCTTATGGAAAGCTTGCCCGGGTTTCTTGCCTGTAATTTGCGCCATTAACGCTAAAAAGACATACACTTGCACCATGTTGAAATTAAGCCCCAAGGGCTTTACTTCCCATATTTTTTGCATAATTCGAATTATTACCTATCTTAGATTAGATTATGGCACTGTGATATTGAGATAATGCACAATCACTGGTCAAGTTTCAAGTATAATTGTAAACATCACAAACTAATAACTAACACTAAGCTCTTTGATGCAGAATCGATTAGCAACAAAAAACTACAGTATAACAATTTCATTTTTGCTTTATTTGACTAGTAAACAACACTGCTCAAATACTCATTACAATGCCGCTATGTGATGCGAATATCGAAAAGCAATAAACTTTTATCACCTGCATAGTTTATTAACATGCCCGATATTTAGTCAACACGCCATGTGCGAACCGCTTGTTCGGCCATCCATTTTTGTTGCTCATTAACTGCATCTAAATTCCATTCATCGTATTCAGTAACCTTTTGAGCTAAACGGTATGGAGCATTGCCGTATACTTTCTTTTTTTGTTCAAAACTAGTTCGTTTTAACTCATCTTTATTAAGTAGAAGCATATTGCCTAAACGATCTTTAACATCATTTATGCCTTCACCGAAGCTTCCAATCCATTGCTCTTCAGGGTTATAAGGACAAATATGCTCTAACGTTGTTCTATTAAATTCACAATTAAATCCAAGGTAATTTTCAATCTCAGCAAGTAAAAACCTGATTTTTTTCGCTGTTTGTCTACTTGGCATTCGATGAAACTCAAAAGCATTAAAAAATGTATCATCATTTGGGTATAACCGTTTGAACTCTTCACTATTCTTTATATGGCTTGCTCTTTCATACACTCCTCCTGATACCTTTATTGCTATTTGGTTATATAGTGATTCTTGCTCACTTGGTGACAAATGACAAATGACGTTATATCGAATAGACAAAACGTATATATATTTAACGGTTTTTACAAACTATCCTGCCGTGAAGTACTTAAATGCAGGGAGCAGGATGGCTAATGGTTGCTTAATATTGAACAACCTAATACCAACTAAGAACTTGAGAGAATCTCTATATTCTTGAGGTTGTTCAGCCCACCATGAATCACTAGGGTTAATAAGTGAGGCATAAATTGGAGCATACTCAATTAATTCTGTAAGATAAGCATAAGCCTCCGAAGGAGTTTGATGTTTGCAACATAAGTCTGCATAATAAATTGAGTCAATCAATAAGTTACATGCCATTTTGCAACAAAAATTTGCATAAAAATGAAGTAAAAGTTTGCATAACTTTAATGTCGAAAATAATCCTGTAAGAAAATTACTTTCAAATTAACTCAGCTATTGTTTTCCAATATTGCTATTCTATCAATAATGTGTTCATTTTAACATGAGCAGATCAACTCGGTATTAACCCCACACTAGAACAATAACCAAAACAACTACAGCCAACACATCAAAAAGCTTCATTGCCATTTTTATATCACTGCCACTATTTGGTGGTTTGTTGCAGCATCCCATACTTAGACTCATCTTTGTTTAATTTGTTAAAATAATAGCTTTCCATATATACTCAAGTCAGTTCTGGCAAAAGAAAGTATCACTTATCAATTCGTTTTCATCTCTATACGTCTCGTGCTCAATGTTTGATAACAAGCGTAAGGACGGTGGGGCATCAAATAAACTTAAATACTTTAGCTTTTTGTTTCTGCTCTTATTAATAATAATTATTCGTTCGACTAAATATGCCCTTTAAGATTATCTATTATAGGACAATCAGCACCATCATCTCCGGGGCATTCTGCTAACCATAACTTCAGTTGATTACTTATGATCTCAAGTTCCTGTTTTTGTTTTTCAATCTCTATTAATTTTTGTTCTGTTTTTTTCTTGATTGCAGCACTGGTTCTTTTAGGATCCTCAGATAACTCAATTAATCCTTTACACTCATCCAAACTAAAACCAACAGAGCGTGCACGTGAAACAAGTTGAAGCTGTTCTATTTGTATTGGTGAATAAAATCGATAACCATTATCTGCTCGATTTGGCGGAGCAATGATCCCCTTAGATTCATAAAATCGAATTGATTTAGTTGAAAGGTTAGTGAGTTTTGCTACTTCACTTATATTCATAATTTAGACCCTCTATTTAATACTCTAAAACACATCAGCTTAAAAATACAGAGTTGTTTCACAAGCCATAAACTAATTATATCGATGATAGCGTTACAATTGATGAGTTGAGCGGCTATCAGATATACAAACCATTCAACTCACTACAATTTCAATTAGTTATAATATAAATTGAATAACTAGCTTACCGTAAATTGCATCATCATTCCTGTATCTTCGTGCTCCAAAATATGACAGTGTGCCATATAAGGAGTTTTATCATCTGCTAAGTGGTTAAATTTCAATAATACTTCGCTTTTCCCTTTAGGAAAGACGGTCACAGTATCTTTCCAACCAGCTAAATGGGCTGCTGGAGCCTCTCCATTAATGGATAAAATCTGGAACCTGCAACCATGAATATGAAACGGGTGGACCATCATGTCATCCCCTTGACTAATGACCCAGTGCTCTAAAATACCCCTTTTCGCCTCTAAATCTATGCGATTCATATCAAAGGCTTTACCATTGATACTATTGATGTTTTTTAAATCATCAGGTGTCAATAGATCCGATTCTTTAACCTTGTTAGCCATCATATGATCTGACTTCATCGACATACCATCATCCATATTCATCTTGTTATCATTGGCCATTTGCATACGTTGCTGAAATTTTGATTGTTTTTGCATCATTAACATCATCGCTTGTTGATCTAAATGTTCTCCCATGCCAAGAGTAATTTCTCGTTTAACCTTGGCATCTGCTAATTGATAACGTTCTATCTTGGTGAGTTGCTCTGGTAACTCCGCATGGCTCACAGTGGCTTGTGGAATAAGAGTTAAAAAAGGTACTGGACGGTTAAATGGAGCTGCCCTCATGCCCATTTGTTGGATTGGGCTTGTGATTAGATCAAAAGGCTCTTTTCCAGAAATTTTTATCATTATTTCATAACGTTCACCGGCGACCATATGTAACTGTGTTAAGCGTATCGGTTTTTCGATAAAGCCTGAATCAGAGGCAATGACATAAAATTCTCGCTGATCTGAAGCTGAAAGTTGGTAACTGCGAGCATTTGAACCATTTAACAGTCGAAGTCTAACCCAGCCTTGAGGCACATCAAATTTTGGATGAATAACACCATTGGTTAATAGTGTGTCACCTGCAAAACCCATTGCGACATTAACAATGTCTAAAAGCTCATAATCAAATTGACCTTTATCATCAAAACGTCGGTCTTGAATAATAACTGGAATATCATTAAATCCCCAATCAGAAGGAAGGTTTAATGCGTCACTTTCCTCATCTTCAATAACAATTAAACCAGCGATACCGCGCATTACAAGATCTGCCGTATTTGGGTATTGATGAGGATGGAACCAACACGTTGCTGCTGGTTGTTCAATGGGAATATCGATATTCCATGATTGATTTGATGGAACTTTTTGATGTGGGCCACCATCATACTTTCCTGCAATATCAAGCCCATGCCAGTGAAGTGTGATGGTTTCATTTAATTGATTGTTTACTTTTAATTTTGAAATTTTGCCTCGACGCATTTTTAACGCAGGGCCAAGAAAACTACCATTTACCCCTGCGGTTTCCGTTTTTAGGTGAGGTAGAAATGAAGATTGACCTGACTGAATATTTAGCTCAGTGACGTGTTGATCACTTGTTTCTATCATTGGCGGTATAGCAAGCGGTTGCTGTATATTCGCGGTCTGCTGTTGCCTTGTTAGTGCCCATGATGTTTGTACATTTAATACCGTAAAGGCACCAGTTATACTTGTAAACTTGATAAAATCTCGACGGTTCATATTTTTCTCCTATTATCATTTCATTATCAGCATAACGTTGCGGAGTAGTTGTTATCCGCAACGTCAACTACTAAAAAATCATCTCCGATAAATAGTTATTTCAATGTCATTTTTTTTATCATGCCTGCTTCAGCATGCCCAGGAATATTACAAGCAAATTCAATCTTGCTATCTCCATGAAAATGCCATGTTAATTGTTTGGCTTTGCCGGGTTTAACCGTGACGATATTACCCATTGAACCATGGTCGTGTTGAGCTTGACCGCTTTTCATTTCTTCTCGATGTTTTTTCTGTTCAGCATGACTACCGATTGCAAATTCGTGATCGATTTTTCCTGTATTCATCACCACAAATTGAACAATATCATTCGGCTTAATTTCTGTGTTGCCTTTAAAGGTCATGCTCATATCATCCGCTAAAACCACCTGAATCACTTTATCAGGTGCAGCCCCTTTTGCTGGCATCCCAACATCCGACATATTTTCCATCGCCATGTTGCTATGATTCATGCCTTGCATTGTTGTTTTGCTTTCGCTCATTTGGCTATGATCCATTTGTGAATGATCCATACTGCTCATATCCATAGTCTGACTATTCATGGTTTGATGATCCATCATTTCATGGTTATTGTCTGCGAAAGCAATAGAAGAGCTCAGCACTAAAGCAATAGTAAGTAGTGATTTTTTCATGTGTATTTCCTTGTAAAATTAAGTGATAAAGCCTAGATAAACCATGACCTGCATCTATCTAGGTCATTGATTTATTTTCCCTTTAACTTGTATGAGTGCTGCTTCCATAATTTGAAAACTGCGGGTAATACTAATAACGTTAAGATAAGCGCAGAAAACATCCCCCCAATCATGGGTGCAGCGATACGTTGAGTAACTTCAGATCCCGTACCAGAGCCGTACATAATTGGAATTAATCCAATGATCACGGTTAGAACCGTCATCAGAACTGGTCGAACTCTTAAACCTGCGCCTTCTTTTATCGCTGTCATTAAGTCTTTGTTGTCGACTGGTATTTTTCTTTCATCTGCATCAATCAGTTTTTGATCCCATGCTTGATTGAGATAAACCAACATGATCACGCCAATCTCGACAGCTACGCCAGAAAGTGCGATGAAACCGACTCCGACAGCAATAGAGAAGTTAAAGTTGAGTAAATACATTAACCATAAACCGCCAACCATGGCTAAAGGTAATGTCCCCATGATAATGGCAACCTCCCCCACGCGTCGGAAGCTCAAGTACAAGAGCAACATGATGATCATTAATGTCACTGGAGTCACAATACTCAATCTCGCTTTTGCGCGTTCCATATATTCATATTGACCTGACCAGACAAGAGAATATCCAGACGGTAACTTCAATTGTTCTGTTACTTTTTGCTGCGCTTCTGCGACATACGAGCCTAAATCACGGCCATCAATATCAACGAAAACCCAACCATTTGGACGTGCATTCTCTGTTTTGATCATCGGTGGACCATCTTCATAACGAACATCAGCAACATCCGCTAAAGAAATACGCGCACCATTTGGTGTAACTAAAGGTAAGTTCTGCAATTTCACCACAGAATCACGATACGATTGTGGATACCTGACATTGATTGGATAGCGTTCCAAACCTTCAACTGTTTCACCAACATTCATGCCGCCGATCGCCGTTGAGGTTACCCGTTGAATATCTTGAATACTTAAGCCATAGCGAGCAGCTTGACGGCGTTTGATATCAATCGTGACGTAACGACCACCAGCAACACGTTCCGCATAAACCGATGTGGTACCTTCAACGGTATTCAAAATAGGTTCGAGCTGTGCGCCGATTTTCTCTATTTCTTTTAAATCGGGACCTGCAATTTTGATCCCAATTGGGGTTTTAATCCCGGTTGAAAGCATATCGATTCGAGTTTTGATCGGCATGACAAAAGCGTTGGTTAGGCCGGGGAATTGAATCAAGTTATCAAGTTCTTTCCGCAAAGATTCGGTGGTAACGCCATCTCGCCACTGATCTTTAGGTTTTAACTGGATCACAGTTTCAATCATGGTTAATGGTGCAGGATCGGTAGCGGTCTCTGCTCGACCAATTTTACCCCATGCTGTTTTAACTTCTGGCACAGTTTTGATTAAGCGATTGGTTTGCTGCAATAATTCACGAGCTTTACCGATGGATATACCCGGATAAGTGGTTGGCATATACATTAAATCGCCTTCATCCAATGGTGGTATAAACTCACTGCCCACTTTAGTGAGTGGATAATAAGCTGAAGCCATTAAAGCAATCGCAACTAAGATCATCGTTTTTGAGTACTTCAAGCTGATGTTCAGTAGTGGTTTATAAATAGCGATAAGGGCTTGGTTAATTGGGTTTTTATGCTCAGGTAGGATTTTGCCGCGTATAAAATAGCCCATTAAAACCGGAACCAAAGTAATGGCAAGCCCTGCCGATGCAGCCATAGCTAAGGTTTTAGTAAAGGCAAGAGGGGCGAACATTTTCCCTTCTTGACCTTGCAGTGCAAAGACAGGTACAAAGCTTAGTGTAATAATAAGCAAAGAGAAAAAGAGTGGTGGCCCCACTTCTTGCGCTGCTTTACTGATCACTTGCCAACGGTTTTGGTCGGTGAGTGGTGTACGTTCAATATGCTTGTGCACATTTTCTATCATCACAATAGCACCATCGACCATGGCACCAATCGCAATGGCAATTCCCCCCAACGACATAATATTGGCGTTAATGCCTTGCCAGTGCATGATAATAAATGCAGATAAAATCCCTACGGGTAAGCTTAATGCAACCACAAGCGACGAACGAAAGTGGAATAAGAACAAGGCACACACAATCGCAACAACGATGAACTCTTCCAGCAATTTATGCCATAAGTTGTCAACAGCATGGTTGATCAATGTTGATCGGTCGTAAGTGGTTACAATTTCAACCCCATCCGGTAAGCTTTTTTGAAGTGTTTTCAACTTTGTTTTGACGTTTTTGATCACTTCACTCGCATTTTCGCCATAGCGCATCACAACGACACCTCCGACGGCTTCTCCTTCACCATTAAGCTCGGAAATACCTCGGCGCATTTCTGGCCCAATGTTGATTTCAGCGATATCACCAAGTAATAAAGGTGTCCCCTTATCGGTCACTTTCAGAGGTAGTGATTTAATATCCTCGATACTACTTAGGTAACCGGTGGTACGAACCATGTGCTCCGCTTCGGCAACTTCAATTACAGAAGCTCCCGTTTCTTGGTTGCCTTGAGAAATCGCAGCATTAACTTGCTTGAGGGTTAAATCGTAAGCTCTTAATTTCGCAGGGTCGATTTGGATTTGGTACTGTTTTACCATCCCACCCACGGTTGCAATTTCCGACACACCATCCACGGTTTGTAATTCATATTTTAAGAACCAATTTTGCAAACTCGTCAATTCGGCCAAATCATGTTTGCCTGACTTATCTTGCAATACATAGTTAAATACCCAGCCAACACCAGTCGCATCGGGTCCTAATGTTGGTTTGGCTTGTGGTGGTAAGTTTGGCGTAACTTGGCTTAAATATTCCAACACTCGTGAACGTGCCCAATACATATCGGTATCATCGTCGAATATGATGTACACATAAGAGTCACCAAAGAAAGAGAAGCCACGCACAGTGACCGCCCCCGGCACCGCAAGCATAGCAGTGGTTAGTGGGTATGTAACTTGGTCTTCAACCACTTGTGGTGATTGGCCGGGGTAACTGGTTTTTACGATCACTTGAACATCAGACAAATCTGGTAAGGCATCAACAGGGGTCTGTTTGACACTATAGATACCAGCGAGAGTCAATAAAATAGCCGACACGATAACGAGAAAGCGATTATTGATTGACCAACGAATAATTGCGGGGATCATCAGTGCGCTCCTGTTTCATGGTTCATTGATTTAGACTGAGAGCCATCTATTTTGGATAAGGTGAACTCACCTTGTTGTTTACCGATCAGAAATCGAACACTTTGGCCAACCTCTAGGCCATCAAGAGCGATTGAGGGATCAACCGTGAAGTTCATTTCTCCTGATTTCCACTGCCATTCATCTACGGCATCATGCTTGATAGTGATCATGTCAAAATCTGCCATTAATGAACTAATTGTTCCTGTTACCCAAACCTCTTGTGGTGCTTTTGATGCAGGTTTGAATTCCGTGATCAAATAGCTATCATCAGCTTGTTTTTCAATTTTGAATTCAATGGCTTCCCCTTGGTTAAAATCTTCCATATTTAATTTATCGCTGACATTAAAGTTCATGGTCATTCCCGGCCAATCCCACGCTTGAATCGGTTGGTGGCTGATGGTTAGCATCTTGTGATCAGTCATGACTTTGGTGATTTCACCTTTCGTCCATACGGAATCACTCACAGCATCAATCCCATTAATGCGGCTGAGGTCGGCATTTTGACTTGATTCTGAATCCAACATAAATTGAGCAGAAGTCACGACAGTATCTTTTGTGGTTAAGCCTGCGATCACTTCAACCTCGTCACCAGCTTCACGACCAACTTCAATACGTGCTGAACGGAATTTACCATCTCCTTGAGCAAGTACCACGCGTGTCATAGCACCGGAACGGATCACCGATTCTCTAGGGATCGTCAACACTTCTTCTTGAGTCTCTGGTTGCAAGATAATGTTAGCAAACATGTTTGGTTTTAAATTGTTATCATCATTTTTAAACTTTAAACGCACACGTAACGTTCGTGTTTTGGGATCTAAAATGGGATAGACGTAGTCAACACGCCCTTGCCACGCTTTCCCCGGAATCGCATCTAACGTCATGTTGGCTTTAGTGCCGGCTTTAATCCAGTGGCCTTGACGTTCAAATACTTCCGCATCGACCCAAACTTCATCAATGGGGCCAGCACTGATCACCGCTTGAGCTGGAGATAAGTAACCTCCCTCACGGATGTTTAAGCTGGCAATGATCCCATCGTTAACCGCTTTAACTTCAACAGAATTTACCACTTTCTTTGTTTTTACGATTTGTGCAATTTGAGGGCGGTCAACACCGAGTGTCACCAAGCGTTCGGTGGCGCCTTTAATTAAACCACTGCGGCCTGTTCGGTAAGCGTTTAGCAGTTCTTCTTGCGCTTTAACCAGATCGGGAGAGTAGAGAGTAAAAAGAACCTCACCTTTGCGAACTTTCTCTCCAACGGCATTAATATTAAGTTTTTGTACCCAACCACTAACTCGAACGTTGGTCTGCCAAAGGCGGCTTTCATCGAACGCAATATATCCAACTGTATCAATATTGGGTGATAGTTTCGCTTTGATCACAGGAGCTGTTTTCACACCGAGATTATTCTCAACCGCTGGAGATATCATTACGGTACCAGCAGGGTTTTCTTGCGTAGCATTGCCTTCCTCATAAACGGGTACCAAATCCATACCCATTGGTGATTTTCCGGGTTTGTCTCGCTTGTAGTTGGCATCCATTGGAGCAACCCAATATAACGGCTCCTTATTCGCCTTTGTGTTTGTTTGAGCTGATGCTGATTGCATCGACTGATGAGACGACAAGTAATAATAAGTAGCCCCGCCAGCGAATGAAGCGCTAATAACTGTCGTGAGCAAAATAGTTGATAGTGTTTTCATTATATTTTTTCCTAGCGATCTGTTTGGGCAAGTGATGGGGCGTCAACGCGGTAAGAAAAGCGATTTAATAAATAAGCAAGGTTGCTATTTGTAATGTTGAGATCCGCTTCAAGGCGATACATTTCAAGCGATAAAGCAAGCTTATCTCTGATCGCAGTCACGACATCATTAAATTGTGCCGTGTTATTTTGATACCCTCGTTCAACTGCTTTTAGACGTGCATTGGATTGATCTATGATCGTATTTTGGTAACGACTAATACGTGCCATCAAGTTTTCACGATCGACAACTAAGGCATTCACCTTGGCATTCATCTGCTTGAGCATGACATCGCGAGCCGATTTTGCCGCACCAACACCAAGTTGTGCCGCTGCATATTGACGGTCTTGTCGTTTACCTGTAAATAATGGAATGTCCATGGTGAGGTAGGCACTCATCAGATCAGAAGCCGGTTGACCATCCATGCTATTGGCTTCTCGATGTGCGTACATTACTTCAACACCAAATTTTGGCGAATAAGACTCATCAGCAATTTCAACTTTCACTTGATTAGCTTTGATATTGGCATCGGCGACTTTTATAGATGGGTGTATCATTAATTGGTCATAATATTTACCATCAAAACCAGATTGATTAGCCAATAACTGGTCTAAATTGTGCCAATCAAACTTGTCATCAACTGCGGTTTGCTTTTGTTCGCTATACCAATTCTCACCTAGCCATTCAGATAACTGAGCCTTGATTTTGTGTTGCGTTTGTAGGTTTTTTTGCAATTGATCATCGAGCTTTGATACCTGTACTTTGGCTTGTAACAGATCTTGAGATTCCCCTCGACCCATTGAGTAGTTGGTATCAATAAAACGAACCAATTCTTTGACTAGCTTTTTATTCTCGAGGATTATTTGCTGTGCATGTTGTTGATAAACTAATTCAGCCCATAGTTGAGTGATTGAATTCGCAACATCAAGTTCACGGGTTTGAATTTGAACAGCAGTGCCATCGGCTTGTCGATTTGCCATTTTTTTCTGTAGCTCAAGCGTGTCGCCCCGACCAAATTCTTGCATTAAACCAACAGAGATATTGGTCATAGGATCGTCGTCAAACTGGAACGAATCAATCGGTAAATTGCCAACACCAACTTTAAGTTTAGGATCGGATAAAGTCGCACTTGCAATACCATTTTCTCGAATGGCTTGTGATTGCGAGTATATTTGATCTCGTGTTGAATCAAGCGTCAATGCTTGCTCAATCATTGAGGTAAGCTCAGTTTTAGCCCAAAGTGGTGAGCTAAATAAAGCCAAGAGTGCAAACCATGCACTTGGTTTGATTGTCATAATTACTTTCCATTAAAAAACAAAAACAGCGGTTTGAAAGCTCAATTTCAAAACAATGTAATTCGATTGTTTTAGTTCTATTTTTTATTACAAAATAGGAAAGTTATGCTATCGGAGGGCGATATAATGACGGTTGATATTGGGAGGTATATTGGGGGTTAAAAAACGGTATATCTAGGTGATATATTGCGGCTATATGGGTGCTAACTGTATGATGGGTCGAGGTATAGCTTGGTACACAGCTCGCACTACAACAATCACTAAGTTGGCCTTGATGCTTAGCAACACGATGTTCAGATTGATTTTTATCTTGAGCTTTATCGGCAGATTGAGTTTCTTGGTGACAATCCGATAATATTTGCTTGCCCATTGAGTGGGTTGGCATGTTGTGATGCGCCGACATTGATACTGGTTGTAGACACAGTGATGCCGCTGCAAAACTAAAGCTTGGAAGCAATAGTGCAGTGATAACAAATGTCACAATACTCCATGTACGAATAACTTGGCCCATAATCTCAATATTTAGCTAGGATAATAATAACTTACAGACCAAATTATAAAGGCTCCCCTAAGGGTAAGGTCAATCATTTATTAAAATATTTTGTCATTCGGTCAAAATGTACTTGGTAGAAAAATAGTCACGCACAAGCCGCCGCTCCCCTTATTTGTTAATGTTAGTGTGCCATTGTGAATTTGAGCAATGGATTGGCATATAGAAAGCCCCAGTCCGACATGACCTGTTTGTGTCCCTCTCGCTTTATCAAGACGAACAAATGGTTTGATCACTTCATCAAACATCTCTTCAGGAATGCCTTGTCCGTTATCACAGACTTGAATAGATAACTGATCCATTGCAGTAATCTGACTTACTTTGATTTGGATAAGTAACTGCTCATCTTTTGGGTGAGCATAGTGGATGGCGTTATTAATTAAATTTTCTATCAGCCGACGAAATGAAACTGGCTTAATGGATACGATAGATTTTTGCTCTGCAATAATATCAATAGGGTGTCCTTTATCTTGAAAGTCATCACAAATAATTTCTAGGAAGCTGGTAATTTCTGTTTTTTGAAAAGATTCTTGCTCAATACTGGCACGGCTAAAGTTGAGCGTCGCTTTTAGCATAGCATCCATTTGATCGACCGTAGCCAATAGCTTTTGCTTTTCATGGTTGTCTGGAAAAAATTCTAATCTTAATCTCATTGTTGTGATGGGCGTTTTTAGATCATGGGAAATCGCGGCAAGCATTTTTCTTTGGTCATCAATAAATTGTGCAAGTTTTATCTGCATTTGGTTAAATGCGTCGATTGTCGGTAAAATTTCCGTCGGCCCATTAGCAGGTAAGGAGACCACATCTCGCTGTTGAGCAAACTGTTGTGCAGCAACACCTAGGTATTTAATTGGTTTAAGTGCTTTTTTTAGCGTAAAATAAACCGCAATTAACATAATTAATGCAACAAAACCAATAGCTCCGAGTGCTGTTAAAGACCACTGAGATTGATTTGGATCGACATAAGTGCTGATATTAAGCCAATGGTCTGGATTGAGCTTAATGGAAGCTGTGAGCTCAACTTGATAATTCTCATCGTGCATCATATTTCCCATAATTTGCCCTGAACCCATCATACCTGAATGGCCGTTTCCCATCATCATATTGTGATGTTGCATCATGCTTTGATGAGCATTATTAGAAATCTTTGAACGATTGGATTGGTGTGATGAATGAATACGAAACTCATGAGGAATGGATAAAATTTGAGCATTAAGCCGCTCATCAATATCTGTATTTTCCTCCGTTACTAACGGTGATTTTTCTAATGAAAGTAAAAAACCAAAACTTTGGCTAGCATTAATAATTTCAGTATGAAGTGACGCTGGAGTTTTATCTAACACATTGATTAAGGAAATAATCCGCTCAATCGAAGCTTGTTCAGAGTTCAATGAGATTAACTGGTCTTTGTCTGTTGAGATGACCGTTAATGTGATTAATAACTCAAACATCAAACCAATAATTAAAATTATACAACATTGAGCAATTAAGCTTTTGGGAATAAATTTAGACATACATGAGCCTATTGAATTGTGGTTTGTTTTTTTACCGAACAAATGAGCTGATAACCTCCTCCCCAAATAGTTTTAATGATGGTTGGTTTTTTAGGGTTTAGCTCTAATTTTTTGCGTAATCGACTAATAATACTATCGATCGCTCGATCATATACATCTGCATCATGATCATTGATTAAGGTTAAAAGTTGCTCTCGGCTGAGCACTTGCTTTGGATGGTTGAGAAAGACGTTGAGCATTGAAAATTCTGCTTGAGTTAAGCTCGTCAAAACCAGCTTATCATCGACTAACTGGTGAGTCTGAAGTGTCAATTGCCAACGGTCGAAATGGTAAACATCGTAAGCTGTTGATGCTTGAGCATCTGTTAGATTTGATGTCGTGCGTCGGAATATGGCGTGAATTCGAGCAAGTAGCTCTTGTGGGTTAAATGGTTTAGCAAGATAGTCATCCGCTCCTAAATTTAATCCTTTAATCCGATCTTGTTCTTCGCCCATTGCGGTTAACATAATGACAGGAACATTAGAGTGTTGGCGCAACTCTTGGCATAAAGTTAACCCATCTTTTCCCGGCAACATGAGATCGAGAATGATCAAATCAATTGGATAACGAGTAAGTTGCTCCAACATTTCATTCCCATCTTGTGCGGTATAAGCATCAAATTCATATTGTGCTAAAAACCTCTGCAATAGCTCACGAATTTCTTGGTGATCATCAACAATGAGGAGGCGCTTGTTTGGCATCATTATTTTTTCGTTCATTCTGTTTCTACTTTTATAAGATTTTCACATCTTGACACAATTGTGACAAATTTTGCTGTTTATATAGTGACATAAATTATTCGCAACGAGGAAATTATTATGAAAAATATAAACATGAAATGGCTTTTAGTGTCTCTTTTAGCTATGGTTCCAACGGCTGTCTTTGCAAATGGGATGATAGATTCTGACAATTCAGTTGCTGCAACGTCTAGCAATAAAACCAATCATATGAACGAAAATAATATGGAAGATTGCATGTCAGGAGGAATGATGGGGAATAGCAATCATATGCAAGCGTTGCATAGGCAGCATATGGGCAACATGACCCCTGAAGCAATGAAAGCCATGATGGCGGATATGTCAGATGAAGATATAGCCGAGATGCAAACCATGATGGCTCAAATGCAGAAAAATTAAGGTAAAACAGACGATGCAGACTTCTTTGCAAACATAATAAAGTGATGTTTGCAAAGAAGTCTGTATGATAAATCAATAAGTTTGTAGTGGCATACTCATTTTGGCCACCTAATTAGAAGTGTTAAACTCACTTTATATGAAAATAGGTGGAATTATGACTAAACGAATAAGACGAACTTTCAGTGCTGAATTTAAACTCGAAGCTGCACAACTTGTCCTAGACCAAAACTACACTATTGTTGAAGCAGCCAAAGCAATGGGGGTTGGTGAATCGACAATGTGCAAGTGGGTAAAGCAACTCAGGGAAGATCGTCATGGTAAAGCGCCTAAAGCTTCTCCTATGACACCAGAGCAAATTGAAAATCGTGAATTACGAAAGAAAATTGCACAACTTGAAGAGCACAATGAAATATTAAAAAAGGCTACAGCTCTCTTGATGTCGGACTCACTGAACAATTCTCGATAATTGAGAGACTCAGGAAGAGCTTCAGCGTAAAAACATTATGTCAGGTATTTAGTGTTCATCGAAGCAGTTATAAATATTGGCGTGCCCGCTCAAAATACTCTTGTTCAGAACAAACTAAGTTACAAAACTTAGTTAAAGAAGTTCATGCAGCTAGTAATGGTTCGGCTGGAGCAAGAAGTATTGCAGAGATGGTTACATCTCAAGGTGTAAAATTAACCCGATATCGTGCATCTAAGCTAATGAAATTATTAGGCTTAGTTAGTTGTCAGGTACCTAAGCATCGCTACCGTAAAGCAGAGAAAGAACATGTAGATATCCCCAATCATTTATCTCGCCAATTTGCTGTTACAGCACCGAACCAAGTTTAGGTTGGCGATGTGACATATATTTGGACTGGGCAACGCTGGATGTATCTTGCAGTTGTAATGGATTTATTCACCAGAAAACCAGTGGGTTGGGCGATGTCAGTCTCCCCAGATAGTAAACTAACCGCAAAAGCCCTCACAATGGCTTTTGAATCACGTGGAAAGCCAAAAGATTTAATGTTTCATAGCGATCAAGGTACACATTATACAAGCCGCTATTATAGGCAAAAACTTTGGCGTTATAAAATCAAACAAAGCTTATCAAGACGTGGAAATTGTTGGGACAATAGCCCAATGGAGCGCTTTTTTAGAAGTTTAAAGACGGAATGGGTACCGCATTCAGGTTATAAAAACTTTGGTGAAGCCAAACAACATATTACTCGGTATATTACCGGTTATTACAGTCAACTCAGGCCTCATAGCTATAATGGAGGGTTAACTCCAAATGAGTCAGAGCGATTATATTGGGAAAATTCTAAAATCGTGGCCAATTTTATTTGACCACTACAAACTGCTTAAAATCAGTTGCTATAACAAAACGAATTTTATCACGGTTCACCGATGGATGTTTTTTCATACCATCAATATCTAATAGCACATCATTCCCTTGGCAATGTTTGAAATAAATGTGTCGTTTAGCTCTGACTTCCCCTTCAACATCAGCTAAATTACGCTCACCTGATTTGATTCGGCCTATAGTCGTTTTACGATGCCCATAAGCCGCCATTAAATGATAAATGAACTCATCCTTGCTAACGTTACTCGCATTAACATCACTAACTAACTTCTTAACAACTTCTTCTATTTGGGTAATGTTCATTTAAAATCCTATAGCGGTTAAATCGACACCAGAAACAACCAGATCAACTCTTGATTACTCTTTGTTTATAAAGATATATTCTAATTATTGTATACTTCTTTGTCTGTCGACTCTATCTGATTTATTTCTTTATGATTGTTACAAATAAAACTAGCAGTCTGTAGTGAAGCACAGCCTTGCAACCTCAGTCATTAGTTTAGTCTGGAAAGTGACAATAATTAAGTTTTGTTATAAACATTGAACCATAATATTGGTATAATTTATCAAAAGATAATCGGTAGATAGAATGAAGAAGATATACAGTCAATACGAAGACTTATGTAAGCGAGTTATAGAAGAAGGCGTTTGGATCGAAAACAAGCGAACGGGCAAACGTTGCTTAACCGTAATCAATGCAGATTTGGAATACGATGTTGCTGCTAATGAATTTCCATTAGTAACAACTCGTAGAGCTTATTGGAAAAGTGCTATCGCAGAAATGCTCGGGTATTTACGTGGGTATGATAACGCAGCTGATTTTCGTAAGTTAGGAACAAAAACTTGGGATGCAAATGCGAACCTAAACGAAGCATGGCTAAATAACCCTTATCGTAAAGGTAAAGATGATATGGGACGGGTCTATGGAGTCCAAGGAAGAGCATGGGCAAAGCCAGATGGAGGCTCTGTCGATCAATATAAAAAAATCGTCCACAACCTGACGAATGGCATTGATGATCGTGGTGAAATACTATCGTTTTATAACGTTGGTGAATTTCATATGGGGTGTTTACGTCCATGTATGTTTTTACATCAGTTCAGTTTGCTAGGCGATACATTATATTTAAACAGTATTCAACGTTCGAATGATCTACCTTTAGGGCAAGTCTTCAACGCTCCACAAACTTTCTGGCTGCTTGCTATTACTGCTCAAATTACTGGTTTGAAAGCAGGTAAAGTGTTCCATAAAATAGTAAATGGACACATCTATGAAGATCAACTAGAGCTAATGAAAGAGCAGTTAAAAAGGGAACCTTTTACTCCGCCTAAACTAATTATTAACCCAAAGATTAAATCATTAGAAGATTTAGAAACATGGGTTACAGTCGATGATTTTGAAGTAGTTGATTACCAACACCATGATCCGATTCAATATCCTTTTGCTGTTTAATCATAACCAAGGCTAGTAATATTATATTTATTATGGGGTATCACACCCCATAATAAGATTTCCAATTCTTAAATCAGTATATTAAGCCGTCTTGAGTCTTTATATAAGGCATCCCACAATACACTATTGAATCAATGAAGCACATTAGCAAGCCACCTTGGCGGGTAGGCATTTGATAATAGACCAAACTGATGTTTATACCCTCATCGAAATAGCTAAAGCTAATGAGTTTAAAATAGTCGTTTAATTAATCTAACCTGAATTATTTTTCCAAGTTGGAGCTCTTTTTTTCTAGTGTACATATAAGCTCATCTCTTTCACTTTCACTCAATTCTGCAATAAGACAAGCCAACCTTGCCGTTCGTTCATCTTCACAAAAAAAGTAATTAAGCGGTACACCTAGCTCATCTGCAAGTAGCTTTAGTGTATTGATGTCTGGCGTATGCTTGGCCTTCTCATATTGGTTCATTCTAGGGCTTGCTGAACTTTCATCCATACCTATATTAACCCCCAATGCTTTTTGAGAGAGATTTGCTTTTTTACGAGCTTCTTTAAGCCGTATTGGGATTGGGTTTTTGAAAGACACTTATTATTCATTTCTCTGAGCCTAGATTAACTAAGATTTTCTTAGTTTTATCTATTTCTGTATACTAAGCAATCCTTAGTTTTGATTGATGTGAGTAAGTAAATGAAACGGTCTACGAAAACGAGTGCATTAATGCATAAGTTACTGGTGGAAAAAGAAATGAATGGTTTTTCCGTTCTGGAAGCAAGAGATGCTTTTTTATCTCTTAATGAGGAGAAGTTCGAGCCCATTGATATTCGAAAAAAAGTTTACCGACAAATTCTGCGTTTTCAGAACAAAGGGTGGCTTAGCAGTGAAGGATCGGGACGAGATAAAAAATACTTTCAGACTGAGAAATTCAAGAAGCAATTTATCTCTAATGGAACTAACAATGCAATCACTCCAGAACCTGTGGAAGCAAATACAGATTATGCAATTTTGCTGAATGAGCGTAACCAATATGCAGGCGAATTGGATATTACTCTGAATGAAATAGATGAATGCAGATCTCTTATTTCTAGATTTCCTAACTTGGAAAAAGAGCTAACTCCTTTTCTTCAAAAATCAAAAGAGCGTTCGACACTATTGTTAGGGAAATTGAATGTTCTTACGCATGTTATCAATAAGCTTTCGAAGGATGCTCTCGAATGTTAAGGCTGTGGCAGGCTGAATGCTCCCAAAAAGCATTGGATAAATATAAGCAGAATCAACTACACTTCTTTTGTCAAGCCACGCCAGGATCAGGAAAAACAGTACTGGCTGCTGAAGTTGCATCTCAACTATTGCAAGCTAATATGGTTGATCTTGTATTGTGCTTTTCTCCCGCTTTGAGCGTTTCTGATAGTATCAAAAATACTTTCTCAAGAGTTCTGGGTTGCCCGTTCAATGGTGGGTTAGGTTCGATTGGTCAATCATTGACTTATCAATCTATCCAATTTCTTAATAACGATTTTTGGGAGGCGTTACGTACCTACAGAGTTTTTGTTGTGTTTGATGAAATACACCATTGCTCTGGTGCTGACATTGAAAATGCGAATGTTTGGGGGCAGCAAGTATTAACGAAAATTCAAGGCTTGGCGACTTATACTTTAGCACTGTCTGGAACACCATGGCGTTCGGACTCTTTGCCTATCACTATGGGCGAATACACTGATCCAAAAGGTCAACTTCAAGTCGATTATCAATACACATTGAAACAGGCAATTACTGATAATGTATGCAGGGCTCCTAAACTGGTCCTTGTTGATAACGAACACTTAACCTTGAGTCGTGATAAGAGAATAAAATCCTTTTCTTCAATCTTGGAGATGATAAAGGAAAGCAAAACCTCGTATCAAACAGTCATACATAACCAAGATGCAATGGAGTATTTATTGGGGCTTGGTTGTAAAAAATTAGCTGAAATCCGCTCCCAGACTCCGAATGCAGGTGGGTTAGTTGTCGCATCTTCTGTTCAACATGCCAAAAGTATTCAAAAAATACTCTCTCAAAAATTCCACCAAACGGTATCTATCGTGACGTATCGCCATGAAGAGCCAATTGCGGAGATTGATAGATATCGTCAAAATGATACTCAATGGATAGTTAGTGTTGGAATGATAAGTGAAGGGACAGATATTCCTCGTCTTCAAGTTTGTTGTCATATGAGTTCCGTTAAAACAGAGTTGTACTTTAGACAAGTTCTTGGTCGAATTCTACGAGTAAACGGAACATCAAATCAGCAAGCCTGGTTATTTACTTTTGCAGAGAAGAGTCTCATTGAATTTTCAGAAAGAATCGAGCAAGATATTCCTGAAACATGTATGTTTGCCAAGATGGAAAGTAATGTCGAACCTGAGTTTACAAAGGGTGAAGATTTACGCCGTCTTATGGGGGTAAGTCGTATATTAGATGGGCAAGATAAAGCATTATCTGAGTTTCTGTGGAATAAGTCTATTAAACAAGATGAAAAATCATATCGATCAATTGAAGTATTTGATGAGCTTAGATTAGGTGCTTTTAAAAAGAGAGTTATATCTGCGTTTGAGGAGATGCTGTAACCGGTCTTGAGGAGGCTGTAACATATTCTGTTAACTACCTCATGTATTAAAGATGCTTTTCTAAGGAGGCTGTAACATATTCTGTGTAGAGGCTGTAACATATTCTGTGTAACTACCTCATGTATTAAAGATGCTTTTCTAAGCGGTCTTCAAATTCAATTATAAATCTGCTCATTGCTTGACGCCAGTTTCGAATCGGCATTGTCCACTTCTTACTGGCTTCTTTTATCGCTAAATAGATCATTTTGCGTGCGGAATCATCGTTTGGAAAAACCTTACGTTTTTTCAAGGCTCGACGGATGACGCTATTTAGTGATTCAATGGCATTTGTTGTATATATAGCTTTACGAATATTTTCAGGATAATTAAATAAAGTATTTAAGTTCTCCCAATTGGCCTGCCAAGATCTAGCAATTTGAGGGTATTGATGACTCCAGGTATCGCTAAACCGTTCTAATTCAAGTAAAGCTTCCTCTTCGGTAGCTGAGCCATAAACTTTCTTTAGATCTGCCGTCACTGATTTGTAGTCTTTCCAAGAAACATATTTAAGTGAATTTCTCACCATGTGAACAATGCAAAGCTGTATTTTAGTTTGAGGAAATACGGTATTTATCGCATCAGGAAAGCCTTTTAAGCCATCAACACAAGCAATCAAAATATCTTGGACGCCTCGTTGGTTAAGTTCAGTTAGAACATTCAACCAGAACTTAGAGCCTTCATTTTCAGCTATCCATAACCCCATGAGCTCTTTGTGACCATCTATATTGACGCCTAGAGCTAAGAAAATAGATTTGTTTATGACTCGCTTATCTTGGCGAATTTTTACTACGATACAATCTAAATAAACAATCGGGTAAATCGAGTCCAATGGTCGAGACTGCCACTCGATAACTTGCTCAATGACAGCACTTGTTACGCGAGAAACAAGTGTCGGTGAAATTTCAGCGCCATACCATTCCTCGAAAGCATTAACGATATCTCTTGTGCTCATCCCTTGGGAATATAGCCATAAGATTTTATCGTCCATTGAAGTAAATCGAGACTGGTGCTTTTTAATCAACTTAGGTTCAAAGGTAGAATGTCGATCACGAGGTGTTTCAAGTTCAAACTGACCGTCCTCAGTTCTGACAGTTTTTCGGCTTTTGCCATTGCGAGAGTTTTCAGAATTGGATTTTTGGTGCTTTTCATAGCCAAGATGCTCATCCATTTCAGCATTGAGAGCTGCTTCAACGGTGATTTTCTTGAGCATCTGGCTAAATTCATTTAAATCTTCAGGTGTTTTAATCCCTTTTGCAGCTTCTTTAGCGAAAGCTTCTAACTCTTTTTTGTTCATATTCATATACCTATCCTTGACCTTATTAAAAGGTAGTCGATTATAGGTAATTACACAAAGTTAGTTACAGTCTCTTTCTAAGCGGTCTTCAGCCTTTCTTATGGGGCATCATGCCCCATTATCATTTACTTTATCGTTTAATAAACTCTCCAATAACTCAATCCGTTGATTAAGATTCTTTTTAGCCTCTCTCTCTTTATTAAGTTCAGTTTTATACCACTCAAGACTCTCAATATATCTCCTAGAACTTATACTTAACTTTTCTAGTTCTCGCTCTGATTCAGAGTATTTTGTAAACCAATGCAGGATCTCTAACTTTGATTGATCCAGTAGTACATTTAAATTCTGAGCTTCTTCCTTTTTAATTGCTTTCTTTTTTTCGGCATCAACTATCCTGTCTCTTTTAATATTATCAAGTTCGCTACCAACCCATCCTCTAGCTCCTTTGGGATTAAAGGTGTTACGGGTAAGTCCCGTCAGTTTAACTAGTTGAGCTTTAGTAGGTTTTAATTTTTTATCATTTCGTATAGCATCTAATGCATCCCATATCTTTTGAGTATTAGCCTCAAAAACTTCTTTATTTTTTTCGTCATAATACTCACCCATTAAATCAACTCCTCTCCCAAGTACTCCAGAACACTTTTGGCTTCCTCGATGACAGCAACTATTTGATCTTGAATATCTTCGTAGCCTTTAGCATCGATCAACTTCAAATTATCTATATATATAGTTCTCCATTTTGGAGCATTAGCTTTCGTTACTACTGCATTGCTACAGCGGACGGGGTTACATCTTAAGCCACCAATACATGGTAATGTCTCATCGAAATCTTCAGCACCACCAAAACAATATCCACTACCAACATTAATGATAGCTAACCCCTGATCGACCATAGCTGCATAGATTTCTTCTTCTGTATAATTGGACTGAATGCAGCCATTGAAGAACTTCTTGATATTAGCAAGGTGTCTATCAGCTTTCCCCCCAAGGTAAGTCCCATCAGGGTTAAAATTAGTTTTAACTGACTCAATTTCAGCTACTCTTCTGAGGTTGATTGATTTTTTCCCTTCATTACCGCTGGTTAATTGGTTAGCAATTCCCCCATAACCTAAAGTAGTGCTACTAACTTTACCCTTACGAATCAAACTCTCCGCAGCTGTAACAATATGCTTAAGTTGATAAGAAATAACAGGAAGGCCAACATCTGCCCTATACATTTGATGTGCTAAACTATGGCGAAACAGATAACCATTGATTTTACTGTTTATATCATTTGAGGGTTTACCTCTGATCGCTTCTATACTATTTTTGATAAGTTCAGATAGAGAACTCATAGGCTTATTTATACCATCAGGCTTTAATGTATCAACATTTCCGAAAACATAAGTATTTTGAAATATTTTCCCACCTATTAATTCAACCACTTTCATTGCATCTACAACAATTGGTATAGCTACCCAACGATCATTAAATAGATTCCATTGATTATCTCTACCTTTATGCTCCTCTGAAACTATTGTATGTGTCTCTATATCCAAACAGCCATCAATCTTCAAGTCCGAAAGAACATTTGGTCTTGCTCCCATTAATGAACCAATAACCCAAAGTGCCGAATAATATGCTTTGTTAATAGCTAATCGTAAAGATGTTGTATATTTGTATTTTTTACGAAAGATATGACTCAACATAGAAGGTGTAGCTAATATCGTAGGATCAAACTTTGCTACTTGATTGTCGACAAAAATAGCATTGATAACATCGAAAGAGTACTTCTTCGAATTCAAACGATAAGCTCCATAGTCATTAAAGTCTCCTTTAGAATAATTAAATACTCCAAAACGTGTTGCTAGAGTGTCATAATGTTTAATCATTATCGGATCAGTAACTTTCTCATCAACTGCTTTTAAAAAACTAACAACGTTAAATGATGCTTGCTTTAGTGTATTGTCGAAGATGGAGGTTTCTAAATAAGGTAATGGTTCTGGTGTGTTATCATTAGTAGTGTCTGAAAAGTGTTCTGCATTATACGCCTGCTCTATTGCGTCAAAATCAGCCTGAGATTCAATACCAATAGTTTCTGCTGCTTTTGGAGCGTTTAAATAACGGAAAAAACTACTATAACCATTTCTTACACCTGTTAAATTTAACGATGTTTTCTTCGCTGCACCTTCAAAATCTACCAATGTAACTTCTGAAAGCCGATTATATTGAAGATTTACATACTCTTTACCTAATCGACTTTGGATATCTAAAAAAGTAAAATTTAAGAAATTCAAACCAGATTTAAATACAGATATCAAAGTGTTTACCTTGATTTCATTTTTTCTGTGTCCAAAATCCTTTGGAGATGCATAAATAGCTAAAAATAAACACTTTAATTCAGTAATAACCCCCAAAGGGATATGAGTATAACGATCGAAGTCAAGTTGAACCTTTGATAAACCTACAGATGCAGATCTATTTGAAGTTTCCTTGTCATAATCCCACAACATTTCCTTGAAGAGCGACGTTTTAGATACTGGTAATGAAGCAAGCTGAGCTACATATGAGTTAATAGCACCATTAGACTGACTTATATTATCATTTAGAATCGAAAGGTTAGCGTGCACACTTTCCCAGTATTGATTAATCTTGTAAAGATGTTCTACATATTCTTTCTTCATAACTAGTTGCCCCAACTATCCAGTATTGAAGTTTCAATAAATAGCGAGTCTTCTTTTGCCTTAATCAAAATGTTATCTTCAAACTCCGATGTTTCTAAATTCAATATATCATCAAGTAAGGTAAGATTTTCTAGTAGAACCACATGATAAGGCGTATTAACCACCTCACCATTTTCTAGTGACGCTAAATAATCTCTCTGCATCGCAAATAACTCAGGTAAATGCTGTTCAGTTAACATTACATTCTCACAAGATAAACACTTATTATACTGAGAGCATGGTTTACCTTTGATATACATGGAGGATTTTTTAATAAAATCTGGTGGATCAAATATATTTTTACATCCCCCTAGTGGGGTTTTCATTATAACCTGATTATCATCATATTTACGTTGCGTTGACTTGCTTATTCTTTTTGTTCGCTTAAGAACAGCATTACTATATATATCTTCTAATGCTTTTCTTGCCTTGTCTTTTATAACTCGATCAAAATCTAAGTTTTCTATATATTTCATAGTAGTGTAAAGGGAACTGTGCCCAAGCAAGTATTGTATTTCTCTCAACGAAATATCAGCTTCAATTAATTCACTAACAAGCGTTGGTCTAAACCTTGTTGTCGTAAGTAATAGAGGTTTATTATCATCGCTTCTTAATTGATATTTATCTACAAGCTCAGAATACAAATCAGACATATCGTTAACAGTTAATAACTTCGGCTTCGTGCCGAAATTTATAAATATACGATTTTTTAACTTACCTGAAGCAAATTTCCTTGCCTCCGAAGTTAACTTCTGAACGTCTTCAAATACCTTTTTAACAAAGCTTTCTTGACTAACACTTAACCACTGAAGATCAGCATGAAATAGATCAAGGTGTATCATTTTTTCTCCCGTCGAGCGCTCTTTCCAATACGTCAAACAAGGCTTATTAGTAAGTGGATGGTGATCTTGATAGTCACTATATTCAAGGCTTAATATGGATTCTAAATTCATACCTAAGACCTGACTCATTTTTAGCACATAGACACCAACCTCGCTAGATGTTACTCTTCGATTCAATACCCCCCATTCTATATACAGTTCAACTAAAGAAAGTCTTCTTTTTGAGACAAAATTAACAAATTTATTCTGCTGAACAGTATTCTCTCGTACGGCTAATTCACCATTATAAACAGGTATACAATTACAACAATCTTCGAACATTAATCTTGCTTGAATTTTGGGGTCTGTTAAATCAACGTTCTCTCGATCTAATTTCTTATAAGGAACTAGCTTCTCTTCAACTAAAGCTAGTTCCTTATCAAACATTTTATGTATTTGCTCTCGCTCATATGGAGAATATGGTTTGTATGCCAGTGAAACTCTTACTACTTCAAATCCATCGGCAGGCATATAGTTAAAATCATATCCCCTTATTGATTTTAACATATCAAGTGTCACTCTCAGTGAAGACAGAATCGTATTTGCAGTTGACGTTGTTAATATCTCATCACTAATTTTTTTACCTAGAAAATCTTTAAAATCTCTCAGTGACCACGAACCAAAATACTCCCTAACCCCCCCAAAACCACGAATACCTTTATTTGATAAAAACTCACAATAATGATAATAACTCTGCAAGTAATTAGAAATTCCAGATTTGGATTCTACTTTTAAAGAAGCAATCGCAAACGCATGCTGAACATCACCATACTCACCTTTTTCATAACCAAAATCTGAAATAGAGTTAAGTGTTTTATCTCGCAGCTTTACGAAAACTTCAATCTTACTTTTATTTTTACCTAAAGCCTTTTCTTTACGTGATTGTTCTCGCTCCTTGACAGTTTTATAATTCATTCCCTTTAGGTTAAGCACCTCATTAGAAAAACGTTGAAACTCAGTTTTTAATAGTGGGAGTAAACGGCAAGTACGCTCAAGTGGAATTACATGGCTGAATGCTTTCCTGTCAATTACTTTTCCAAACATAGGCAGTGCAAGCTTTTCTTCATTTGTTAAGCTGTTTTTCCATTTCAAAAATAGTCTTCTATTATTTAAATCGTAAGCAACAGAATGACTACTCTCTTTTATTTGTTTATAAGGTAAAGAAACACCATGCATGAGAAGTAACTGATTAAGCTTTTCTCTTAAAACAAGCATATCTGGTAATTTAAGGCTTTTAGCTTTACATGACAATTTCTTCAACAAATACGCTCTAGAAACAAGCCCAAATTTATCAATCAAATAATCCTGTTCTTGATCCGTGAGATTTAAAGAATTCATCCCTTGGTGACCAGAAAACTCAACATCCCATAATAAGTCAGGGTTATCTTCGCATTGAGAAACAAAATCACGCATTATTTCGATAGCTATTTCATTACGAGTATTTGATAAAACAATTACTCCAAGATCAATTAGCTCTGCATTTATTTTTTTTATTTCTTTTTGTAAAGACGAACGTAGGGAGTAATAATGTTTAGTATCTGTTACGCTGAACAATGCACGTAAATCAACAGAGTTTCGACTGATAGGAGTTAGCTTCTTCTCTTCATAAGTTAAGTTGTACCACCAATCATTGAGTAGCTTTCGATAGTCTTTTATTTTCACTTAATAGCCCCTCGTCTTGGCCTTGTTTTATCTCGTAGTTTCTTCATCAACTCATGCCTTTTAAGCTCTACGCCACTGCTATCAACAAACTTATCCCAGACTTCCACTGGTATTTTCGTGTACCTCTGCGTAGTGTCTAGCGATTCATGGCCTAAACACTGTTGTAATAACAATAATCTATCCAGTTGCGAATCTCCTAGATCATCTGAGTTCAACAACATTGCAGCAAATCCATGCCTAATTTTGTGGGGTGAAATAAGTTTATCAAGTAAACCTAACTTATAAGCTCTTTTCGATAACTTAATAACTAGCTTAGAAACTGAGTTAGCGGTATATGGGTGACCATTGCTATTAAGAAATGCAGGTATGGGTTTTTGCCCCCACTTTCTCTTGTGTTTTTTATACTCAAGACTTGAATTGTACTTTTGTACTCGATTAATTGTTTCCTTTGAAATAACTGTATTTCGATATTTCCCTTCCCTTCCTCTCCCTTTATTACCTTTAATTGTTAAAGTACTATATGGACTAGGAATGCAAAATGTTTGGTTATCGACAATTAAACTTTTTCTTTCTTGCCTAGACAAACTCAATATATCCCGTTGTAATACGTCTTTAATTTCACCTCGACGTATTCCAGAATCGTACATAAACTGGATTAAACACTTTTCTCGCTCATGGTTGGCAACATAAATCAAAGTTGCAACATCCGAAAATTGTGCAGGTATAATTAACGACTCTTTTGCTGCTCCTGCTAAGCCTCCATATTCATAAGGGTTTTCTTCAACTCTTAAACATTTATAGCCAGAAGGAGGATTGCATAAGAACTCTCCAAAAAATCGAGCGTAAGTAGCATCTCTATTTTGTATAGTTCTTGCTGAAACAGGAGTTTTGGGATTGCCATCCTTATCTTCATCTTTTCTACAATAAAGATAATACTGCTGAATTGAATGTGCATGTACCGTTAATAAGCACTCATCACGTTTAGAATTCTTGTGCACTTCATCGTAAGTAGTCAGATACTTAACTAAATAGCATAAATTTTTTCCGTATGTGACAACAGATTGATCACTGTGATTTATTTTGTAGTGAGTTAGAAAGTCTGAGATTAATGGTAATAATTCCATATTCTCATTAAATGCCGCAACTCCATCAGCCAATAGCAGTACGTTAGAGTAGTCTTCAGAATCTTCATGTGCGACAGAGTTTGAAACATCAAGTGTTTTGCCTCTTGAGATAATAACCAGCTTATCCATAACAGCCTCGAACTGTGCATTAATATATGAAACAAATTACACAAATATTACGTATTGTGCAAATTACATTACTTCACAGTAAAACCATTATACTAATTAAAAGAGACTTGATATTATTACGGACTATGCATTTATTGGGAAGGGTTATAAAAAGGGTACGTCACAAGATCTTTGGGTACTATTTAGATACAAGGTATCCCCAAGCAGTGAAAAGTGGTGACTGTACATACAAGGACGCAGACAGCCCATATGCATCTCACCTGGGTTATAAAAATTTAAAATTTCACCTCGGTTATCAATCCCTTGGCTTAGGTCATCAACAATTTGTTTCAGCTGATCAATATGCCCGCCATCAGGTGTCGCCCAGTTACGCCCTTGCACTCCGTAGACGCGCCCCATATCATCTTCACCTTTACGATATGGATTATCGAGCCATGCTTGGTTTAGGTTGGCATTAGCATCCCAAGTTTTGGTGCCGAGTTTGCGAAAATCTGCTGCGTTATCATAGCCGCGAATATAACCAAGCAGTTCTGCAACGGCTGCTTTCCAAAAGCTTTTACGCGTTGTCACAAGTGGAAATTCACCAGCTGCCACATCATAAGTTAAATCAGCATTGATAATGGTTAAGCAGCGCTTCCCTGTACGTTCGTTGGTGACCCACTGTCCTTGGTCGATGATGCGTTGGCACAAGTCAAGATACTGCTTCATGTTTGATGTCCTTGGTTAAATTTTAAAAATCTTAAAAATATACAGGTTTAGATTTTAGCAAACTTATCTCTTTATAAGAATCTAAAAAAATAACATAAAAAAGTTAAAAAAAATCTCTCTAACCCGTCAAGGAGCAGAGAGATTTAAAATTCAAAGTTGTGAATTGCTTATTTCACTTTTGGCGCCGAGCTTGCCAAACCTGTTGCAGGGCTCATTGGCTGAGTTTTGTACGCCCAAGCAATAATCAACGCGCCGAAGATAATCATAGGTAAGGACAGGATTTGTCCCATAGAAATAAAGTCGGCGAAAAGTCCAAGCTGTGCATCCGGTTCACGGAAATATTCAATAATAAAGCGGAAGGTTCCATAACCCATTAAAAATAAACCAGCCGCAGCACCGCATGGACGAGGCTTGCGAATAAAGATATTCAAGATAAGTAGCAGTACCACGCCTTCTAGTGCAAATTCATAGAGTTGTGATGGGTGACGAGGCACATCACCACCAGTTGGGAATACCATCGCCCACGGCACATCGGTTGCGCGTCCCCAAAGCTCACCATTGATAAAGTTACCAATGCGCCCCGCGCCTAAGCCAAATGGCACGAGCGGTGCGATAAAATCGGCAACGCCAAAGAAGGTACGCTGATTTTTACGCGCATACCAAAACATAGCGGTGATCACCCCAAGCAAGCCGCCATGGAAAGACATCCCACCGGTCCAGACTTTAAATAAGTAGAGTGGATCTTCCATTAAGTATTCAAAGCCATAGAAGAGTACATAGCCCACACGTCCACCGATGACGACACCTAAGAAACAGGCGAAAAGTAAATCAGAAACTTGATCTCGGGTCCAAGTGCCTAATTTATCAGCGTGGCGATTGGCCATCCACATCGCAAATACAAAGCCAAGTAGGTACATCATGCCATACCAACGGACAGACAAAGGACCGATAGAGAAAATTATCGGATCGATTTGTGGGAAAACTAAAAATTGGGAGCTCATTAACTTCTCTTTGATTGTTTAGTAGTAATAAAAACCTAGCAAGACTAGATATTAGTGTTTGCCAGCTCGAATAAAGCCAGCTAAATCATTCGCTTTCATATAATCAGACAACATATCATGAATTTGTTCCCCATAGGACATTGCCAGTGCTTGATTCGCTATTTTGGCTAAATCATCACTATTGGTGCGGCGCAAAATATATTTAATTTTTGCCACATTCGCGCTATTCATACTTAAATGCCTATAGCCAAGTCCAACTAAAATAAGTGCGCCGAGAGGATCCCCTGCCAGTTCACCACAAATACACACCGGCAATTGATGAGTCTGGCAAGTTTCATGAATTTGCTTGAGCGCCCAAATCACACTTGGATGGACTTGTTCATACACGCTTGAAACATTTGGATTATTGCGATCAACCGCTAGCAGATACTGAGTTAAGTCATTACTACCAATCGAAATAAAATCGATTTTATCGGCAACAAATGGCAATAGGTAAATCATAGATGGGACTTCAAGCATCATACCGATTTTCGGTTTTTTTACTTGTGGGTGAATTGCACTAACATCAAAATAGGCTTGATGGATCAAATCGATTGCATCATCCAACTCTTTACAGCCGGAGATCATCGGCAGCATAATCTCAAGGTTATCTAACCCAATGCTTGCTTGCAGCATGGCTCTTAATTGGATTAAGAAAATATCTGGGTGATCTAAGGTAAAGCGGATCCCACGCCACCCCAAGAATGGGTTATCTTCTTCAATTGGAAAATAAGGCAATGATTTATCACCGCCAATATCAAGGGTGCGCATCACCACAGGCTTATCTGGGTAAGCACTTAAAATATTCTGATAAACTTGAATTTGCTCTGATTCAGATGGAAAGCGTTGCTGCAATAAAAAGCTAATTTCAGTGCGATACAATCCAACCCCGTCAACACCTTGATTATGTGCAATTTGAGTATCAGCGCTCAAACCTGCATTAAGCATAATATGAATATTTTCACCATCTAGTGTGGTCGCAGATTTATCAACATCTTGCTCTGCAAGGTTAGAGAGTAATTTCTCTTCTTGTGCCAATGCATAATATTCGCTACGCAGCTGCTCTGAAGGCTCGAGGATCACCTGACCACTATAACCATCAACGATGACAGATTTATTCGCAAAATGCTCAGGATTAAGACTTAACCCCATCACAGTTGGAATGCCTAATGCTCGCGCTAAAATAGCAGCATGTGAATTCGCCGCCCCTTCAAGACTTATCACTGCGAGTAAATTTTCACGCGGAATACTTGCTAAAATACTCGCGGTTAGCTCTGACACAAGCAAAATGATTGGCTTTTGGAAACTATGCTCGCGCAAGGTGCGCTGTTCAAGAAAGAACAAGATTCGTTGACCGAGCTCTTTAAGATCCAGCGCCCTTTCTTTCAAATACGGATCTTTCATTGCGGCAAAGCGCTTCATATAAGATTCGATCACTTGCTTAAGCGCCCAAGAAGCCGCATCACCTTTATTGATCTTTTCTTCTAACTCGCGATTGAGCATAGGATCATGTAAAAGATGAATATAAAACTCAAAAATAGCTAATGTGTCTTTATGCAATTCATGATGAAAGCCCTTATGCATCCGGCGAAAATCAAGAATAGTATTTTCAATTGCTTGGCTTAAGGATTCAATCTCTTGCTTTGAGTCTAAGGTACTACTTGGCGTGATTTTATCTAAGCTAGGTTGATCTTGATCCCACCAAACGTCTCCGACGGCAACCCCTGAAGAAGCAGCAACACCTTGATAAGTTTGGATATTAGAACCATCTTGATCCCAAACTGCTTTCGATTGGCTGTGGGTAATAACCAATGCTAATTGCGCAGCAAGGGTCACTAAAAAGGCTTCTTCATCTTCGGTAAATTGACGCGAATCACGCTGCTGAATAACTAATACGCCTAAGACTTGGCGCTGATAGATAATGGGGGTACCAAGAAAGGCGTTAAAGGTTTGTTCACCAAGTTCGGGGAAGAACTTAAAATTGGGGTGCAATTGAGCATTGGCAAGGTTAAGCGGCTCTGCGCTACGTCTAACAAGGCCAACTAAGCCCTCATGAAAAGGGATTTTAATACTTTGACCTCGAAAAATTAGGCCTTGGGTTGCCATAAGTTCAAGGTATTTTTCTTTGTCGTTTGCAAGATAAAGCGTGCAACACTCTGTTTGCATGGCGTCACAAGTACTTTTTACCAACACATCGAAAGCTTGATGCATGCCATCAGCCTTAGATACTTGTTCAACTATTTCTCGCAATCGCCTTAACATTTAAGTCCCTTTTGTAAGTTGTAAACAAAAGCTCACTATCAGCTTAATCCCCAAGCTTAGAGAATAAATAAAAAAGAGGCTGACTGCATCAAAAAAATTGAATACAGCAAACCTCTTTTGAGTTTTCATTCATTATTCTTGAGTCGTATCAGGAATAGGATCTAAATTTACGTGACTTAGGCTTACTATGTCTTGATTTAGGCTCACGAAAAGGCATCGCTGCCGCCGCAAACTCTTTCATTGCACGTCGATAAACATCACGTTTAAACGACACAACTTGCCTGACTGGATACCAAAAACTGACCCAACGCCACCCATCAAACTCGGGCGAACCGCCACGTAACATATTAATCTGAGACTCTTCACAATTTATTCGTAACAAGAACCACTTTTGCTTTTGTCCGATACACACGGGTTTTGAATCCCAACGAACTAAACGCTTAGGTAATTTATATTTTAACCAATGACGACTAACGCCTATCACCTTGACATCTTGCTTACTCAGCCCGACCTCTTCATATAATTCACGATACATGGCTTGCTCTGGGGTTTCCCCCTCATCAATTCCTCCTTGAGGAAATTGCCATGAATGTTGTCCATATCGTTTAGCCCAGAGTACCTGACCATGGTTATTACATATTACGATTCCGACATTCAGTCGGTAACCATCGCCATCTATCACTGGCTGACCTCTAAAATAAAACTTCTCTTATCCTAATTTTTTCACATATCCCCAATTACCGCAAACTTCATCTGTGAAAAATGTTAATTTTATTTCAATAAAGTATGATCTTGCGAGCTTGAAGCGATAAATGAGAAAGATCCACAGCATTATGTGACCTAAGTTTGATTTATTCACTTTTTCTGTGAATAAGTATGTGAAGAAGCGCATTTTAACTCACAGGCCAAAATAAATATGAAATCCCCCTTTGTACAGGATACGCCAAGATCAGCAACAAAAAACATTAATAAACAATAAATTAAGTGCATCCAAAAGCTATAATCGCTTAAAAAAGATCCAAAAGATCATCCCCAATTTAAGATCGGTTAAAGATCAATCAGCTTGCCTGACCACTTTAAAATTTAAACAATAAAAGTATTTAATTCCCTTCAAATGCCTATTTATCCCAAATTCGGGCGATAAAAAATTAATCAAGACGAAAAAAATTTAAACAACCAACCTATTCTGTGGATAAGTTGTAAATAATCAAAGATCGTTCGATCTAAACCGATAAATTTTTTCCATCACTAGATCCTAACAAGGATTTTTCTTACACTATGCTCTCTCAATTAAAGAAATGATCTTATGACAAACCCATACCAAGCAAACTTTTCCCCTGATTTTCAACCGCCTTTGCCTAAAACCCAAGCAGAGCTTTTAGCGCGAGCACAAGATCTTGCAGGAAAAACCTTTGCTGAACTTGCGCAAAGTGCTCACATTCTCGTGCCACAAGATCTTAAGCGTGCCAAAGGTTGGGTGGGTCAGTTACTTGAGTGGCATCTGGGCGCGCAAGCAGGTAGCAAGCCAACCCCTGACTTTGAAGATCTGAGTATTGAACTTAAAACTATTCCGGTTGGTTTAAATGGGCGTCCGCTTGAAACGACGTTTGTGTGTGTCGCACCATTAACTGGCGTACAAGGTTTAACTTGGGAGAAAAGCCATATAAAACATAAACTTGCTAAAGTATTATGGGTACCGATTGAGGGTGATTCGAGTATTCCTTTGGCGCAAAGACGCGTCGGCTTCCCTATTTTATGGCAGCCTACAGAAGCTCAAAATCAAGCACTCAAAAAAGATTGGGAAGAGCATATGGCGAAGATCACGCTCGGACAAGTGGGATCTATTAGTGCCAAGGCGGGTGATGTGATGCAGCTAAGGCCAAAAGCTGCCAATAGCAAAGCTTTGACCCAAGCATATGGAGAAAATGGGGAATTAATCCAAACCTTACCGCGAGGTTTTTATTTACGTACTCAGTTTACCGAGCAAATCTTACAAGACTTTTATCAACAAATGATCGATTTATAAATTAACTCGCAAGCGGCAGTTCTATATCTTGCGCTGTCTGGCTAAATTCAGGGCAACCTAACTCATCATAAACATTCGTCACACGTAAATAAGCAAACTCTAAGCCGATGCGTTTAAGCTCTTCTTTTGCACATTCTAAAGATGAAAAATAAATCGCTTCACCATCGAGTAAAATCGGCTCAATTTTATGTTTAAACTCAACAGCTAATGAATATCTTGATAAGTTAGCACAGCTTAAAATAAAAACTTTAGGACATTGCTGATGCTCTTTTTTATACGCTTTTAGCCATAGTTCTAATTGCTTCTTTTTCATTATAAGCTCTCCTTATTCAAGATAAGATGATTATCTTCTTACCTAATCTATACTCAAATAATCGAATACAGTAAGTATTATGTCACTGGCTTAAAAATTATGAGTATAGGTTTACCCTTTTTTAGCTTAGTAATAGACTTGAATTTGTGCAAGCGAGTCAATTTTTAAGTTTACTTATAGCTTTAACAGATACTGTAAATGATGTTTATTAACTAATCGATACATACTTGCACGTGAAATTTTAAGTCGCTTCGCAGCTTCCTGGATCTTCCCATCACAGGTATTTAATACTCGAACTAAAGCCTCATGTTCACAGACATCACGTAGATCTTTGAGATCATTATCTAAAAAGTAAAGCCTTGGTAAATCAATATGTTGTTTTGATATATAAACCTCTGAAACCGTGAGAGCTAAGTGCTTTAACCTTGATTTCAGCTCATGGAAGTTGCCAGGCCAAGCATAGCCTGAAATATGCTCTATCGCCTCGTTGGTTAATAATTTTTTCGGTTTAGCATATTTTAAACAATATTTATCTAAAAAGTGCTGCGCAAGAAAACCTAAATCTTCTATTCTATCTGACAGTGATGGCACTTTTAAATGCATAGCATTAAACCTAAAAATAAGCTCAGGACTAAAAAATTGACTAATTTTAGCATCATTTAAATCTAAACTCGTCGTAGCTAAAATGCGTACATTTAAAAAGTCATCTTGCAGTTTAGTCTCTAATTGTGAATCAGATAAACAAGCTAAAACAAAGTGCTGCAACTCAAAGGGCAAACTTTCGATATTTTTCAAAATTAAACTCCCTTCGCTCGCAGATTCTAATTGCTGACGTAAAATAAATTTTGCTTCTTCAAGGCCATTTGGTTTCTTTTTATAGGCGCGTAAGTTTTCACAATCAAAGGCTACGCAAGGCCTTAATCTACGAATCGAGCGTTGATGTATTTTACATGCCGAAAGGGTTTTACCAACGCCGATTTCACCATAAATAAGTAAACAAGCATCTGTCTTGGCCAGACGGTTCATTTGCTCTTTTAATCTTAAGTAAGCTTTCGATTGACCAAGCTGATTATGATGATCAAACTGATGCCAATCCTGATGATCTTGAATCGCGAGTTGTAACATATTTACCTGTGAAATCAATCGATTCAAGATATATGGAATCTGGTTGGCGATGGTAAAATATTCAATACATAAGCGTGAAATTAATAACCGGATATGCTCATTTTCAAGCTGTTCTTTTTTGATGTAAGCAAACCAACGTACTTTTGGAAAGTGCATCATTACACTCGCTAAACTGGTGTAACTACAGTTATCTTTGGTTAGATCAAGTAAGACAATCGAGGGTTTCGTTGTGAGCGAAAGTTTTAACTTGCGAACATCATCGATGAGTCGCGTCTCCCACGCGCAAAGATCAACAAAGTCTTGCCAATGTTTAGCCTGACTCGTAAAAATAATGAAGCTCGTTTTGACTTGCTGATTTAATTGATAGTCTATTTGTTGTGCATCATTCACTTCTTCAAGTAAATAGTTTTGTTTATTGTTAGGATGATATGCTTTCATTATTTCCACCTCTATTACAGTGTGCCTGTCATAATAGAGCACTTTATTTCGTATTAGGTCTCAAATTTAATATTTGATTATCTGAATATGTGAAGTGGAATATTTAACACAAATAAAAAAGAGCTAAATTTTCACTTAGCTCCTTTTTAATTTAAAACATATATTTAAAACAAAATCTTATTTGTATAGGTGTTTTATTTTTTTGTTTCTGGATTAAATAAACGCAGACGGTTCGCATTGCTCACCACGGTAATCGATGATAAAGACATCGCAGCGCCGGCCACTACTGGATTAAGTAACATGCCCGTTAAGGGAAATAATATTCCAGCTGCAATAGGGATACCTAAGCTATTATAAATAAAGGCGCCCCATAGATTTTGTTTAATGTTAGTCAAAGTCGCTTGGCTCACATCAATCACATCGAGAATACCGAGTAAAGAATCTCGCATTAAGGTGATGTCAGATGCTTCAATCGCTACATCAGTGCCTGCGCCAATGGCAAAACCAAGGTTTGCTTTAGCTAGCGCTGGTGCATCGTTAATCCCATCACCAACCATCCCGACTTTAAGACCTTGCGCTTGAAGTTTTTCAATCCAATCCAGTTTATCTTGTGGTAACAGTTCACTATGAAACTCATCAATGCCAGCTTCTTCGCTCACAAGTTTTGCACTGGCTTGATTATCACCGGTTAACATAATGATTTGTAAACCGCGTTGTTTGAAGCCTGCAATCGCCTCTATGGCATCCTCACGGATCGGGTCAATGATGGCAAAAAGCGCCATTAATTGATTGCCTCTCGCAAAGTAAACCAAGGTATGCCCAGTTTTTTGCCAGCTTGTTTCTTGCGCTTGAACGCTTTTAAGATCAACACCAGAAGTTTGCATCAATTTGCGATTACCGAGCAGTAGCGCCTCATCTTGATAAAGAGCTTTCACCCCAAACCCTGACACTGACTCAAATTCTTGAAGCTTAAGCGACTCTAAGGTTACTCCTTGCGTTTGTGCTTTTTCATCGACGAAAGCGATCAAAGCATCCGCAAGTGGGTGATGGGTTTTTCGCTCTAGCGCTTTGACCAATGCGAGCTCTAAACTTAGTTCGTCCTGAGCAAAGAAAGCTTGTTTCACTTCAGGTTTACCTTGGGTGATCGTCCCTGTTTTATCGAGCACGATAGCATCTAACTCACTGGCTACTTGCAGTGCATCACCATTTTTAATTAATCCACCAAATTGCGCTGCCTTGCCTATACCTATCATGGTCGAAATTGGTGTCGCTAACCCAAGTGCGCACGGGCAAGCAATGATAAGTACAGAAGTCGCGACCACTAACATATAAGAGATACTTGGCTCAGGCCCAACCCAGAACCAGATCAAAGCACTGAGCAGAGCAATCACAATCACACAAGGTACAAATATTGCTGCAACCTTATCTGCGAGTTGGCTAATCGGCGGTTTGGTATTTTGCGCCTTGTTCACCATATCAATAATTTGTGAAAGCATAGTTTCATTGCCAACTTTTTGAGCTTCAAACACAAAACTACCCTGCCCATTGACAGTCCCTGCATGCACAAGATCACCTTGCTTTTTCACCACAGGGATCGGCTCACCAGTTAGCATAGATTCATCAATCAGGCTTTCACCTTCTTGTATTATTCCATCAACAGGGATCTTCTCGCCTGAGCGAACATGCAAGCGATCGCCAATTTTGACGTCTTCAACTGGCACTTGTATATCTTTGCCATCTTGAATGATTACAGCAGTTTTTACTTGCAGATCAAAAAGATGACGCAGTGCTTTGGAAGTTCGAGATCGTGCTTTGACTTCAAGGGCTTGGCCTAAATTGATCAAACCTAAAATCATCGCCGAGGCTTCAAAATACAAATGGCGCCCTGCTTCTGGGAACAAAGTCGGCACTAAAACCACCAGCATAGAATAAAGCCAAGCTGCGCCTGTCCCCATCGCAATTAAAACGTCCATATTGGCATGACGATTTTTAATTGCTTTAAAGCCACTGATATAAAAGTGACGTCCTGAAAAATACAAGACAGCCAAACAAACCAGACCAACAATGCCCCAAATCAGCTGAGAAACACCTGTCTCTACTGCCATATTGCCACCTAAAACGCCATATAGCATGAGTGGCACACCTACGCCCAAGCCAAGCCAGCTTTGCGAGACTTTGGTTTTATATTCAGATTCTTGTCGTTGGATTTGAACATCCGGTGCTTGATCTTTATCTTCAATCAAGCTTGCACCATAGCCTACATCTTCGATCGCTTGGATCAAGATTTTTGGATCTGAACTCGATTCAACTTGCGCGGTGCGGTTGGCAAAATTAATCTCAACATTTGTGACGCCTTGGGTATTCATCAAGGCTTTGTGAATACTTGCGACACAACTGGCACAAGTGACGCCGGTTAAGGCTAAGCTAATATTCTGTGAGTGTGCATCCTGAGAATTTGTCTGGCTAGTTTTTGCGGCAGGTTTAGCTGCTTGTTCAAGGCTTAATTCAACTTGCTTGGTATCTGTTTGCGGAGTTTGGTTGCTAACATCTTGCTTGACTTTATCTGAACCTATCGGCGTAGCACTTGCGCCATAACCAAGGCTAGCAATCTCATCTATCAATTTAGATTGGGAAAGCGATGTATTCACTTTCGCCCAAGACTTATCATCAGAAAATTCTAGAGTTAAATTCTCTTCAATATCAATCAGATGATTTTTAATTTTATTCATGCACTTGCCACAACGAACACCGGATAAATAAACTATTTGCTCTGCCATTTTTACTCCTTATCTTGCTGCTCTTGTTGCCAAGTTTCGATGAGACAGCAAATACTCTTTCCATTTGGTTGGCCATCCGCTTGTGATTGCCATGTATTAAAGGCCGTCTTCATTTGCGTGAGTTCGGTTTGCATTTGTCTAATTCGTTGTTCTGTCTCATAAATTTTTTGTGCCATCAATTCACGCACATCAGGGCAAGGTGAATGACCTTTATTTGAGGTATCAATGATCTGCTCAATTTCACTGACGCTAAAGCCTAACGCACGTGCGCCGGTTATAAACTTGAGTCGATGGAGCGCTTGTTGATCATAAATTTTATAACCATTATCCGGATCTTTAACATGCGAAAGCAGGCCCTTACGGGTATAAAAACGCACTGTATCTAAGCTCACTTGAGCTGCGTTTGCGAGTTCTTTGGTATACATAAATGCCCCTTGAGTTAGCCAAAAAAGATCACTAATAACGCGACCACAAGCATCATCACAGCAAAGACTTTTAAGCCTAGTTTTAAGTCACCACCACCTTTTGGTGGTTGATTACAACATCCCATAAGCACCTCTTTATCTATATAAAGGATTCAAAATCATGACAGCATAAAGACAGTCTAAAACA
Source organism: Vibrio sp. KMM 9700 (assembly GCF_058545285.1). Lineage (NCBI taxonomy): Bacteria > Pseudomonadati > Pseudomonadota > Gammaproteobacteria > Vibrionales > Vibrionaceae > Vibrio > Vibrio sp. KMM 9700. Next base: position 1,070,244 of record NZ_CM178589.1, read on the forward strand.
TATGTCTAACACACAGGTCAAGTCATTATCGTTTTTATGCCAAAGATGGAATGAAAAAAAGCCCAGATCTTATATCGATCTGAGCTTTTAGATTGTTTGCTGGTTATAGATTTAGTTAAATACTAATTAAGCATTCAGATTTGGCCCTAACCATTTTTCCATTTCCACGTCATCCCAGCCTTTGCGCTTGGCATAATCTTGCGCTTGGTCTTGTTGAATTTGCGCAACTGCAAAATAACGCGACTCTGGGTGAGAGAAATACCAACCCGAAACCGATGCGCCTGGGAACATGGCATAGCTTGTTGTCAGTTGCATGCCAATGCGGGTTTCAACATCAAGTAAATCCCAAATCGCTTGTTTTTCTGTATGTTCAGGGCAGGCTGGATAACCTGGTGCTGGGCGTATACCTTGGTATTTCTCACGGATCAAATCATCATTGGAAAGGCTTTCATCTGGACTATAACCCCAAATTTTAATGCGCATTTCTTGATGTAAATATTCCGCAAAGGCTTCTGCTAGGCGATCCGCCACAGCTTGCACCATAATGGCGTTGTAATCATCGCCTTTGGCTTTAAAGTCATCGGCTAGTTCACGCTCACCTATACCACCTGTCACTGCAAATGCGCCAATCCAGTCTTGCTTATCACTTGCTTTTGGCGCCACAAAGTCAGACAAGCAATAGTTCGCACCTCTTGGTTTTTTAGTTTGCTGACGTAAATGATGCAGGCATTCAATCACCTCGTCTCGGGACTCATCCGCGTAAACTTCAATGTCATCACCATTTGAGTTTGCAGGGAACAGACCACACACACCAGCTGTTTTGAGCATACCTTCGGCTTCGATTTTATCTAACCAATCGTTCGCATCTTTAAATAAACGCCCAGCTTCTTCACCGACTTCTTCATGTTTTAAGATCGCAGGATATTTGCCCATCAACCCCCAAGTTAAGAAAAATGGTGTCCAGTCAATGTATTCACGCAAGGTTGCAACGGACACATCTTGATAAACTTGTATTCCAGTTTGCTTGGGTACTGGCGGCGTGTAAGTTTGCCAATCGGTTTTAAATGCATTTTCGCGAGCAACTTCTATAGTCACTGGCGGCGTACGCGGTTTTTTACGCGCATGTTGCTCACGCACAATGTCATAATCTGCTTGCAGTTTTTCAACAAAAGCAGGCTTTTGCGTCTCAGATAAGAGTGCTGAGCAGACCCCAACCGAACGTGACGCATTATTCACATACACTACAGGTTGCGAGTAATTTTGCTCAATTTTAACCGCAGTGTGCGCCTTTGATGTCGTTGCGCCACCAATTAATAGAGGCAAATCAAAGCCTTGACGCTCCATTTCTTTGGCAACATGCACCATTTCATCGAGTGATGGGGTAATAAGCCCTGACAGACCAATAATATCGACCTTTTCATCACGAGCGACTTGGAGGATTTTCTCCGCTGACACCATAACGCCTAAGTCGATGATTTCATAGTTATTACATTGTAGAACAACGCCAACAATGTTTTTTCCGATATCGTGCACGTCGCCTTTAACCGTCGCGAGTAAGATCTTACCATTGGTTTGACCGACTTGTTTTTCCGCATCGATATAAGGCTCAAGATAAGCCACAGCTTGCTTCATGACGCGAGCAGATTTCACCACCTGCGGCAAGAACATTTTCCCTTCACCGAAGAGATCGCCAACCACATTCATGCCATCCATCAGCGGGCCTTCGATAACTTCAAGTGGCTTGGCACTTTGGGCGCGCGCTTCTTCTGTATCTTCAACGATAAATTCAGTGATGCCTTTTACTAGCGCATGCTCAAGGCGTTTTCGAACCGGCCAAGTGCGCCATTCGAGTGCCGCCGGATCATCGGCTTTACCGACGGCATTGCTACGATACTCTTCGGCAACATCAAGCAAACGTTCAGTCGCATCATCACGGCGGTTTAGGACTGCATCTTCGACCGCGTTACGCAGTTTTTCGGGAACATTGTCATAAATCTCAAGCTGACCTGCGTTAACAATCCCCATATCCATGCCGTTTTTAAAGCAGTGATATAAGAAGACAGCATGAATCGCTTCACGCACATAGTTATTGCCACGAAATGAGAACGACACATTCGAGACCCCACCGGAGATCATCGCATGCGGTAAGTTTTGTTTGATATCCGCAACCGCTTCAATGAAATCAACAGCATAGTTATTATGCTCATCAATCCCTGTCGCAATTGCAAAAATGTTTGGATCGAAAATAATATCTTCAGGTGGGAAGCCTACTTGTTCGACTAAGATCTTATACGCGCGCTTACAAATCTCAAATTTACGTTCACGAGTATCCGCTTGCCCCGCTTCATCAAACGCCATCACAATCACAGCTGCGCCATAACGACGTACAAGTTTGGCTTGAGCAATAAAGTTTTCTTCACCTTCTTTAAGCGAGATCGAGTTAACGATGCCTTTGCCTTGAATGCATTTCAGGCCTGCCTCGATAATATCCCACTTAGAGGAATCCACCATCACAGGAACTTTGGAGATCTCAGGTTCACTTGCACATAGATTTAAAAAGCGCACCATCGCGGCTTTAGCATCAAGCATGCCTTCATCCATGTTGATATCGATGATCTGGGCGCCATTTTCAACTTGCTGACGCGCAACGTCAAGCGCCTCATCATATTCTTCATTGACTATCAAACGCTTAAATCGCGCACTACCCGTAACATTGGTACGTTCACCGACATTCACAAAAAGAGAGTCTTTTTCGATTGTCAAAGGCTCAAGGCCAGATAAACGACAAGCAGTGGTGAGTGTCGCAGGTTTTCGTGGCGCAACCCCAGACACAGCCTCGCTCATGGCTTTTATATGCTCAGGCGTGGTTCCGCAGCAGCCGCCAACAAGGTTTAGAAAACCCGCCTGCGCCCACTCTTTAATATGCTCCGCCATTTCTTCGGCGCCAAGATCATATTCACCAAAAGCATTTGGCAACCCAGCATTTGGGTGCGCAGAAACGAAGCCTTCTCCAATGCGCGATAGCTCTTCAACATATTGACGCAATTCATCAGGCCCAAGGGCGCAGTTGAGGCCAAAAGATAGCGGCTGCACATGACGTAAGGCATTATAAAAAGCTTCGGTAGTTTGACCGGATAAAGTACGGCCAGAGGCATCGGTAATCGTACCTGAAATCATGACAGGTAGCTTATAACCTAGCTCTTCGAAGACAGTTTCCACCGCAAAGGCACAAGCTTTGGCATTCAAAGTATCAAAAATAGTTTCGATTAAAATAAGATCAGCGCCACCTTCAATCAGTGCGCGCGTCGATTCTTGATAAGCCTCTGATAAAGTATCAAAATCTATATTACGGTAGCCGGGATCATTCACATCTGGTGAAATTGAACAAGTACGGTTGGTTGGGCCGAGGACACCGGCCACATAACGCGGCTTTTCAGGCGTTAGAGCTGTATATTTATCTGCAGCAGCACGCGCAAGCTTGGCTGATTCCAAGTTAATCTCAGCACTTAACTCGCTCATATCATAATCGGCCATTGCGATGCTAGTCGAGTTAAAGGTGTTGGTTTCGAGAATATCAGCGCCAGCTGCTAAATAATCTTCATGGATAGATTGGATCAGCTGTGGTTGGGTGAGAGAAAGTAAGTCATTGTTACCTTTAAGATCACAATGCCAGTCTTGAAAGCGCTGACCACGATAGTCTGCTTCTTCAAGTTTATGGCCTTGGATCATAGTGCCCATCCCGCCATCTATAATAAGAATGCGTTTTTCTAGCGCTTGGGCGATAGGATGCGTTTTCATATTGGAATCGTTAAAAACTTGTGCCACGGTATTCTTACCTCGCTGTCCGTGCGTCATGGTGATAATTCATCCTATCACACCTTTTTGATAAATCAATATAGAAATCTAGACGTCTAAATAACTTTAGATCTGAACCGATTTTAAATCAAAGATAAACAAAAGTTAGTTTAAATCAAAAGAATTTGATTTGTGGCTAGTGAAGTAAACCAAAACTAAGATAGAATAAATTTTGAGCATATTTACATTTAACATCTATTTTATCCCAACTTTCCCGCTAGAATAATTAATACTTGGGATTAAGACGCACTGTCTTACAAAAATAGATTGATCTTTAGGTCTAAGCAGTCGAAAATTATAAACTTACAATTTGTAACAATACTTTATACCCAAGTGACTTCAGGTTAAGGCTTCGCCTATCGATTGAAGTTACTTAGGTATACAACCAACTCCATTATCTAAGGTCTTGCTATGTCCGTTTATCATACGCTTTGTTTTCTATCAGCCGCAGCCATGCTGATAGCTTTTATAAACAGCAAATTTGGTCGCCTTCAAACCACGATTGCGATTACAGCTGGTTCGATGATGTTGTCTCTATTTATATTGATTGCAGGTCAAAATGGCTGGTTTAGCCTCACTCAAATTGCAACAGAGACCATCGACTCGATTAATTTTGAAGAATTTCTCTTAAACGGTATTTTAGGATTCTTACTCTTTGGTGGCGCACTGGCAATTAAGCTGCCGCATTTTAGAGATCAAAAATGGGAAATTGCAGGGCTCGCATTAGGTGCAACCCTCTTCTCAACTTTCTTTATCGGCTTTGCGCTGTACTTTATTTTTCAATTACTCGCGATTCCTTTTGATTTAATCTACTGCCTATTATTTGGCGCTTTGATTTCTCCAACCGACCCGATTGCAGTACTTGCGATTGTTAAGAAACTGCATGCACCACAACGTATTTCGACTCAAATTGAAGGGGAATCTCTCTTCAATGACGGCTTTGGTTTGGTTATTTTTGTCACTATGTTCACCGTGGCCTTTGGCACAGAAGCGCCAACAGTGACAAGTGTAGTCGAGCTTTTCCTACAAGAAGCAGTCGGCGGGATTATCTACGGTTTGATTCTTGGGGTGATCGCCCACTACTTGATCAGCTCAACCAATGAACACTCGATGGAATTATTACTTATGATCTGTGTGCCAACGGCTGGCTATGCATTTGCTGAGTTCATCGAAGTTTCAGGCCCGCTGGCAATGGTGGTTTCAGGGATCATGATCGGTAACTGGACACGCTTTATTGGTTTTTCAAAAGATACTAGCGAGCACGTCGATGCATTTTGGGAGCTGATTGATGAGTTCTTAAATGGCGTTCTTTTCTTGCTTATCGGTATGTCTATGCTCTTGTTTGAATTCCACAAAGAAGACTGGATTGTGATGCTGATTGCCGTACCATTGGTATTACTTGCACGTTACTTAAGTGTTTACTGCTCATACATTGGCTTTAAACGCTTCCGTAATTATAACCCTGAATCAGTTAAAATCTTAACTTGGGGTGGTTTACGTGGTGGCCTTGCATTAGCTATGGCACTTTCAATTCCATCCGGACACATGGTTATAGATGCAAAAGGCATTGATGTTAAAGAAGTTATTATGGTGATGACTTATGCCGTCGTGGTCTTCTCTATCTTGGTTCAAGGTTCAACCATTACGCCTATGATCAATAAAGCCAAAGCATATGAAGAGCAAAAAAAGCAAAACCAGGATTTACTTGCAAAGAAGCAAGCGCAGCAAGCTGAGGCGACTTTACTAGCTGAGCAAGAAATGGAATTAGCAAAAGTTGATCAAGCAATCTCGGATGACAATTCAGATGATAAGTCTGAAACTACAACCAAGAGCTAAGCTCACACAGATATAAAGCACAAACAAAAGGCACTTGAATCTCGCAAATATAGCTCTGATTCAAGTGCCTTTTTTGATCTTGTCCTAGATTAGGTAAAATCACCAAGAGCCAAAACTATCACTCATCTTTGGTAAAGTTATCTTCTGAGAAGTGTTCCAAGTCATAAGGCGTTTGCTGGTACACACAATAGTTCAACCAGTTAGCAAATAATAAATGCCCGTGACTGCGCCACGTCGCGCACGGGGTATTGTCGGCATTATCATTCGGATAGTAATTCACTGGCATGCTTGGTTCTAAACCTGCGCCTAGATCGCGTATGTACTCGTTGTGCAGCGTATGTGCATCATATTCAGGATGACCTGTGACAAACACATGACGCTTATTTGGCGTAGTGGCAAGGTATACGCCTGCATCTTCAGAAGTGGCTAGAATCTCTAAGTTGGTGTGTTCAGAAAGGTAATCTGCTGAAAAATCAGCATAACGCGAATGTGGCGCGACGAAAGTGTCATCAAAGCCACGGAGCAAAGGATGAAACTGACTTTTGATTTCATGATAGTAAACTCCTGATAATTTCTCATCCCGAGTTTGTTTCGGCAAATCATATAAAATCTTCAAACCAGCCTGCGCAGCCCAGCAGATATATAAGGTCGAGGTCACATGACGGTCTGCCCAAGTCATGATAGTTTGTAAATGCTCCCAATAGGCAACATCTTCAAATTGAACCAAACCAAGCGGCGCACCGGTAATAATCAAGCCATCAAAGTTACGCCCTTTTACGGCTTCAAACTGACGATAAAAGTTATTTAAATGCTCGGTTGGGGTATTTTTACTTGGTCTATCATCGATGCGTAACAGCTCAATATCTAACTGCAGCGGGCTATTTGAAAGCAGACGCAATAACTGAGTTTCGGTCTCAATTTTCTTCGGCATTAGATTCAAAATCAACACTTTAAGCGGACGTATCATCTGTGTCATGGCGCGCGTTTCCGACATCACGAAAATATTTTCTTGGCGCAATACATCACTGGCTGGTAGTTGATCTGGGATCTTAATTGGCATCGTTACTTCTCCATAAGCTATCTAGACGTCTATATAGCTAGACTATATGAGGAAAGCAAGTTTGTCGAGTAATGAGTCTAAATTTTACGCATAAAAAAAGCAGCCCTACTGAGCTGCCTCTTATCTTTTATATTAAACCAACTATTTGACGACAGTTAGGCTTGGACGCCCACTTGGTCTTGGCGGTGGTGAGTCCGGATCAGGCTCATCATCCGAAGCGTCAACTGGTGCCTGTGTATCCAGTGCAACAATTTCGACTTCTGGTTGGCTAGCTTCTTCTAATTCAATAGATTCAATATCTTGATAAGCTTCTTCAGGCTCAAACATAGTGCCTGCGCCATTTTCACGTGCATAGATAGCAATCACTGCATACATAGGCACATAGACTGAATGAGGACGACCACTAAAACGCGCATGGAAGGTAATTGCATCATTGCTTAATTCAAGATTACCGACCGCACGCTGCGCTATATTTAGCACAATCTGGCCATCATCAACAAACTCAGTCGGCACGCGCACGCCCGGCAGCGTGGCATCTACAACAATGTGTGGCGTTAAATCGTTATCCGCCATCCAGTCATAAAAGCCGCGTAGCATATATGGGCGCTTCGCTGTTAGTTCTAATTCTTGCATTTTCTAAACCAAACTCGTTTTCAAATTAAATTAACGCACGAGACGCATTTCGCGTTCAGCTTCAGTTAATGACGCAAGGAATGAATCACGTTCAAATACGCGGTTCATATAAGTTTTAATTTCTTTTGAACCTGGGCCAGATAATTCGATACCATAGCTAGGTAGACGCCACAATAAAGGCGCTAAGTAGCAATCGATTAAGCTAAACTCTTCGGTTGTGAAGTAGTCATATTGCGCAAAAATAGGCGCAAGAGAAAGTAGGTCACCACGCAGTTTTTGACGCGCACGCTCAGCTTCATCTGCAGAGCCAGATTCGATTTTTTTCGCTAGTGAGTACCAGTTATTTTCGATGCGGTGCATCATCACACGGCTTTTACCACGTGAGACAGGATAGACAGGCATTAGCGGTGGATGCGGAAAACGCTCATCTAAATATTCCATAATGATATTAGATTGATAAAGCGTTAAATCACGATCAACTAGCGTTGGTACTGTTTGATAAGGGTTTAATTCGATTAATTCAGCAGGTAAGTTCGCTTCATCAACAAGTTCAATTTCCGCACTTACGCCTTTTTCAGCCAGTACGATACGAACTTGGTGGCTATATAAATCTGAAGCACTTGAGAATAGAGTCATTACAGAACGTTTATTGGCAGCTACAGCCATAGAGCCCTCCAGCACACTTAAATAAAAATAACATGATGTATCTTGACATCATTAAAAAAATTAGCATTAAATGATAACATATTTTGCTATATCTTAGCTAGTGATAAAATTTTGCACTACAAAAAAACGCTGTACCTAAACCTAGATACAGCGCCTCATATTTAGCGATAAATTCAGTTTTAATTAATGGACATCGCGCCAATATTCTTTCTTCAGAAGATAAGCTATAAAGGTGAAGATGACTAAAAAGCCCATTACCCACCAACCTAAACGATGACGTTCAAGTTTGACTGGGTCGCCTGAATACTCTAAGAAATTGACAATATCACGCACTGCATCATCATATTCCTCTGCTGTCATTTCACCGCGCCCGTTACTCTTCACCGCAACCGGGACTTGCTTTTCAACTCCATCGATTTCATGGGTTTCAAACACAGCCGTCGGTGTGCCTTGTAACTCTTCAAGCACATGAGGCATGCCAACATTTGGGAAAACAATATTATTCACCCCAAATGGACGACTTGGATCCGCATAAAAAGATCTTAAATAGGTATAAAGCCAATCAGTGCCACGCACCCGAGCCACTAAAGTAAGATCTGGTGGCGCTGTGCCAAACCATTTTGCTGCCACTTCTTCTGGTAATGCATTCTCCATCAGATCGCCAATTTTCGCATTCGGATCTGGCATCAAATTCTTCTGCATAATATCTTCTGGAATCTCAAGATCTTGTGCGACCCTTTGATAACGTTGATATTTCGTCGAATGACATGCAAAGCAATAATTCATAAACAACTTGGCACCATTTTGCAGTGACGCCTTGTCAGTGAGATCATTGTTCGCCACATCGAGCTTAAGATTGCCACCAGCGGCCGTTGCCAACGAAGGTAAAAGTACAAAAAGCAGGATTAATAACTTTTTCATTTATACGTCACCCTCTCTGGTAATGGTTTGGTTTTTTCATTTTTGCTGTAGAAGAACAAAAGCACAAAGAACATGAAATAACACAAGCTAAAGATACGCGCCATCAGGGTATAAGTCGGTGTCGCAGGTTGAACGCCTAAATAGCCTAAGATAATGAAAGCAATAGTAAACTGCGCAATATTGAGCGTATGCAGCTTGCTACGATAACGGAATGAGCGTACTTTGCAGCGATCTAGCCACGGCAGTAAGAAGAGCAGTGCAATCGATGCACCCATCGCAATAACGCCCAAGAGCTTATCCGGTACGGCGCGTAAAATTGCATAGAAAGGCGTGAAATACCAAACTGGCGCAATATGCTCTGGCGTTTTAAGCGCATTGGCGACCTCAAAGTTTGGCGCTTCCAAGAAATACCCGCCCATCCCAGGATTAAAAAATAGTACATAAGAGAAGAAGAATAAGAAGAAACCTACCCCAACTATGTCTTTGACTGTGCCATACGGGTGGAAAGGAACAGAGTCTATAATATTGTATTTCTTAGTAAAATCTTCATGAAACTTAAATTGAGACTCAGCCGGTGGTTCGCCTTCTTTGCGTGCTAATTTGGTATCAATACCGTCAGGGTTGTTCGAACCAACTTCATGCAGCGCCAAGACATGCAGCGCAAGTAAAAGCACCAATACAAGCGGCAGAGCAATCACATGTAGCGCAAAGAAGCGGTTTAAAGTAGCGCCTGAAATAACATAATCACCACGGATCCAAAGCGTCAAGTCATCACCAATCACAGGGATCGCACCAAAGAGTGAAATAATAACCTGCGCCCCCCAATAGGACATTTGCCCCCAAGGAAGCAAATACCCCATAAAGGCTTCCGCCATCAGCACAAGAAAAATCATCATGCCAAACAGCCAAACCAGTTCACGCGGCTTTTGATAAGAGCCATAAATCAAACCACGGTACATATGCATATAAATTACAACAAAAAATGCCGATGCGCCGGTAGAGTGCATATAGCGCAGCAGCCAACCATATTCGACATCGCGCATAATATATTCAACCGATGCAAACGCTCCTTCAGCCGATGGGTTGTAATTCATGGTGAGCCAAATGCCTGTCAAAATTTGATTAACGAGCACCAGCATGGCAAGAGAGCCAAATAGATACCAGAAGTTAAAGTTTTTCGGCATTGGGTATTCAGATAAATGCTTTTTATAGGCATTCATTGCAGGGAGTCGAGCTTCGACCCAATCAAGTAATCCAGACATTAAGCTGCTCCTTCTTGATCATCTTCACCAATAATGATCCTAGTGTCACTCAAATAAGTATGGGGTGGGATCACCAAATTAAGTGGCGCCGGAACGCCTTGGAAAACACGTCCAGCTAGATCAAACTTTGAGCCGTGGCAAGGACAAAAAAAGCCAGATTGCACCCCTTGCACTTGCTCGCTAAAGGTGTCAGGAAGGTAAGTGGGAGAGCAGCCAAGGTGAGTACAAATACCAACTGCAATAAAGAGTTCAGGCTTGATTGAGCGATATTGATTTTGTGCATATTCCGGCTGTTGTGCTTCTTCTGAAGCCGGATCTCTTAATTGATCGTTAAGTGTTTCAAGTATTTGTAAGCTAGCTTGAGAGCGACGTACCACCCAAACTGGCTTGCCTCGCCATTCGACGCGTACGAGTTGCCCTTCTTCGAGTTTACTAATATCCACTTCAACTGGGGCGCCAGCAGCTTTGGCTTTTTCACTTGGATTCCATGACTTGATAAACGGAACCGCAACCGATGCAGCGCCAACCCCGCCAACCACGGCTGTGGTGGCAGTTAAAAAGCGGCGACGGCCATTATTAATTGGCACAGTGCTCATCCAACATCTCCCTGTTTAGCATAAGCTTTCATCTACACATTCTCAAAAATCTGAAAACTTATGAATTTCATTATATTTGTGTGGGTTAAATGATAAATAAATAGCCAGTTAGCGACAAGGGATGTAACCCGATTGTTAAGATCTATAAAGTATATTTGTTCGTGACTTCACAGAAAGGGAGGTAATTGAATTTTATATGCGAAGGATTCAGGAGGGTTGGTGGAGAAAAGTCACACTCGCAGAAAAACAAAAAGCCCGACATTTCTGCCGAGCTTTGAATTCCAACCAGTAAAACTGGAAAGCAATAATCTTGCGAGAAGATTAACGCTTAGAGAATTGTGGTTTACGACGTGCTTTACGTAGACCAACTTTCTTACGTTCAACGCAACGAGCGTCACGCGTAACATAGCCAGCTGCACGTAGCGCAGGACGTAGAGACTCATCGTATTCCATAAGAGCGCGAGTGATACCGTGACGGATAGCACCAGCTTGACCAGAAATACCACCACCTTTAACAGTGATGTATAGGTCTAGTTTCTCTGTCATTTCAACAAGTTCAAGAGGTTGTTTAACAACCATACGTGAAGTTGGACGACCAAAATAAGTGTCTAGGTCACGCTTGTTGATTACGATGTTGCCGCTGCCTGGTTTGATGAAAACACGAGCAGCTGAGCTTTTGCGACGGCCAGTGCCGTAGTATTGATTCTCTGCCATTTCGATAATCCTCGATTAGATGTCTAGTACTTGTGGTTGTTGAGCAACATGGTTGTGCTCAGCGCCAGCGTAAACTTTTAGCTTACGGTACATAGCACGGCCAAGAGGACCACGTGGTAGCATACCTTTAACAGCTAGTTCGATTGCCATTTCTGGTTTGTGATCAATCAGTTTTTCAAAAGTGATTGATTTTAGACCACCAGGGAACTCAGAGTGACGGTAATAGATTTTACCCTTCGCTTTGTTACCTGTAACAGCTACTTTCTCAGCATTTACAACGATGATGTAATCACCAGTGTCAACGTGAGGAGTGTACTCAGCTTTATGTTTGCCACGTAGGCGAGATGCAATTTCACTTGCTAGACGGCCAAGAGTTTTACCTTCAGCGTCTACAACATACCAGTCGCGTTTTACAGTTTCTGGTTTAGCAACGAAAGTTTTCATGCTAATAATACCCGTTTAATTAAATTCATAGTTTAAGGAGCAAGCTTTCTATTTTAATAAATAGCCTTGACTCCCACTGTCTAAGAGTCCCCTTCATCACCCCTTCGAGTGGTTGGCACTCTCGGCTGGTTATAAAAACCAACCCGCAGTAACGGTGGGTCGCAAGATTATAGAGATCTCGCATATAAAAATCAAGCCTAAAAACTACCCTAAATGCGCTAAAGACAAATATTCTTGGCTTTGCATCTCCACAAGGCGTGATCGACAGCGTTCAAACTCAAAATTTAAGCGCTCTCCTTGGTAAATCTCATCCAAGGAAGTCGCAGCAGACATAATCAAACTTACCTTGCGCTCGTAAAATTCATCCACCATGGCAATAAAGCGCCTTGCTGCATCGTCTAAATCTGGCGTAATGATCGGCACATCAGCTAATAACACAGTATGAAAACGTCTTGCGAGTTCAATGTAATCACTAGCACTACGCGCACTTTTACATAGCTGGTTAAAATTAGCATGTAGCACGCCACTACAATGGGCAATCACGCTTATTTCTCTTAAGTTAATTTCAAGGCGCTCTTTCGGGCAGGCTTTATCTGAGGTCAGTTGATGATAATAGTTATGTAAGTTTTCGTTCGCTGCTTCATCTAATGGGTAATGGTAAATCTGCGCTTGGCTTAAAGTACGCATGCGATAATCCACACCACTGTCGATATTGATCACCTCACAGTTTTGCTCAAGTAGCGCAATAGCAGGTAAAAAACGAGCCCGTTGTAAGCCATTTTTATAGAGGTTTGCGGGGATAATATTTGAGGTCGCAACGAGGACGATACCGCGCTCGAATAAAGCTTCAAACAAGGTGCCTAAAATCATTGCATCGGTAATATCTGAAACAAAAAACTCATCAAAGCAAACAATGTCAGCCTGCGCTTTAAATCTGTCTGCAACCACTTGCAAAGGATCAGAAACAGATTGCAGGCTTTTTAGCTCATGGTGAACCTTTTGCATAAAATGATGAAAGTGAAACCTTTGCTTTCTTGGGTATGGCAAACTTTCATAGAAAAGATCCATCAGATACGTCTTACCACGCCCAACGCCCCCCCAAAAATATAACCCTTTGGGCATGACTTGCACCGGCGCTTGTGTCTCGCGCTTAAATAGCTTGCCAAAAAAGCCTGTTTTAGGCGCAGGATCTGAAATAGGCTCAAGCGCCAAAATAGCATGATAGAGCGTATCGAGCTTTTCAACCGCATATTGCTGGGCACTATCCGGAGTAAAATCTTTATGTTCTAAATCATATTGATATAAGCTAAGTGGCGTATTCTCTTGAGCCATAGATCTTCCTTGAGTCTTATAAATTAATCATCTCGTAGTATTTATTCAAATAAAGACTCATGCAACTTTTGCACCGCTTTCTGCGACTCAGATTTATGTAATAAGAAGCACAAATTATGCGGGCTGGCGCCATAGCAAATCATGCGCAAGTTAAAGTTTTCTAAGGTACCAAAGACTTGTTTGGCACTGCCGCGCGAGCTGCTCATTTGGTTGCCAATCAGCGCCACAAGGCAAAGATCATGCTCAACTTTTACTTCACATAAGGCTTCAAGCTCTTCACGCGCTTCAACCGGCAACTCTGGCGCACCGCCAGAAGTATCCGTTTGATCAAGAGTTAGCGAGACGCTTACTTCTGATGTGGTGATAAGGTCAACCGAAATTTGATGACGAGCTAAGATTTCAAATACTTTTGCAAGGAAACCATAAGCTTGGAACATATTAGTGCTATGCAAAGTCACCATAGTTTGATTACTACGCAGTGCAATCGCGCGGAATAAAGGCTTACTTTCGACTTCTTTGCGTACCCAAGTTCCGCCTAATTCTGGCGCTTTAGATGAGCCCACAAACACAGGGATATGCTGACGCAATGCAGGGATCAAGGTTGCAGGGTGTAAGATTTTCGCGCCAAAGTTTGCCATTTCAGAGGCTTCAATAAAGCTAATTTCAGGGATAGGTGCAGCTTTTGGTGCAATCCTTGGATCAGTTGTGTAGATCCCCGGAACATCCGTCCAAATCTCAAGGCCAATCGCACCGACTGCTTCGGCGATTAATGCCGCGCTATAGTCACTGCCGCCACGACCTAAGGTTGTGGTATTACCTTCGCTATCACTGCCAATAAAGCCCTGCGTGATCACTAAGTGATCTTGGCATAATGGCACCAGTTTTTCGCTTGCGAGGCGTTTAATCTCATCAAGCTGTGGCATGGCTTTACCAAACTTGCTATCCGTACGCAGTACGTCACGAATATCAACACGCACAGCAGAAATACCTTGCTCGACACAAATTTGAGTTAACAGATAAGTCGATGCCAGTTCGCCACAAGCAACAATCGCATCGGTTCTTTGGGTGGTCGCTTTGGTTGCAGATTGGCGCGCAAGGGTTTGCAACTGTTCAAAAAGTTGTGCAAGTTGTGGTTCAATTGCTTCTGGGTGTTGCAAGCGGTTGAGCACCTCAAGGTGAATCTTTTTAATTTGTGCAAATAAGGATTCACGTTCTTTGTCATCACTCACACCATTGGCAAGTTCAACCAGTAGATTGGTCACGCCAGAACAAGCGCTGCTGACTAAAATCTTAGTATTTGGGTTCTTCGCGACAATCGCGACACAGCGACTCATCGCCTCAAAGTTTGCGACACTAGTGCCACCAAATTTGGCGACATTAATCGATGGGGTGGTATTGCTTACACTTGTTGCAGTCACGAGCTTCTCCAAAATTCTTTTTATTATTGAATATCCATATATAGAGAAGAGAGCATTCGAGAGCTTGAAAAAGAAAAAATATAAACAGCTGCAGAGTGTGCAAAATAGTAGAGATATATCTTGTTCTTTAGAAGCTCTTCCCTTTCCTTTGTCATCTAAAAGCCATAGCTATCATCGACGCAGAGAGGGACAGTTGCTAGGATTCAGCCTAAACACCCGATAAAATATAGCCCGTACTAAATTTTACCTCGGCATAAGTCTCCCTCCTCGCCGCCCAGTGTAAAAACACTTGAATATCGGGTTCAGCAAACGATTAACCTAGCTTATGCGCCTCTTCTTAATGGAATCCAATATGGCTTTTTTTAACCCTGACTGTCAATAGTCAATTGCAGATAATCAGAAGGAATTTAAACGGACTGGATTGAAATAAAATACATCCTAAAATAAACGTTAAAATATAACGGAATTTTGATGTTTTTTTATTCAGTTAGTTTTGCTAGACTAAAATTGTATACAATATTTAGTTATTTTGTTTAATAAAATGAAAAGGATATTCTTATGAGCGAGACGCCATCTTACCAAAGCTTTTTCCCGCCGCGCCGCGTACTTATGGGCCCTGGTCCTTCTGATATTTCATCAGACGTTCTGCAAGCCTTAAGCCGACCAACAATCGGCCACCTTGACCCGCTATTTATTCAAATGATGGATGAGCTTAAAGCTCTGCTCAAATATGCGTTTCAAACTGAAAATGAATTTACTATCCCTATTTCAGCGCCGGGCAGTGCTGGGATGGAAGCTTGCTTTGTTAACTTGGTCGAAAAAGGTGAGAAAGTTATCGTCTGTCGCAACGGCGTGTTTGGCGAGCGCATGCGCGAAAATGTGATCCGCTGTGGCGGTGAAGCTGTGCTCGTCGACGATGAGTGGGGACAGCCGGTTTCAGTTGAAAAAGTTGAAGCCGCATTTAAAGCTCATCCAGATGCAAAAGTTCTGGCCTTTGTGCATGCTGAAACCTCGACAGGGGCTTGCTCTGACGCCAAAGCATTGGCTAAAGTAGCACAAGATCACGGCGCACTTACTATCGTCGATGCTGTGACTTCACTTGGTGGTGTTGAGCTGAGAGTCGATGACTGGGGCTTAGATGCTGTGTATTCAGGCTCACAAAAATGCCTCTCTTGCGTGCCTGGTTTATCACCTGTGACCTTCTCGCCAAAAGCAATAGAAAAAATTCAATCTCGCGGCGCACCGATTCAAAGTTGGTTTTTAGATCAAAGCTTAGTCTTAGGTTATTGGAGTGGCGAAGGCAAACGTAGTTATCACCATACTGCGCCAGTCAATAGCTTATATGCACTGCATGAGTCTTTGGTGGCACTGCATAATGAAGGCATTGAGAACGCATGGCAAAGACACCAAGATATGCACCAAGAATTAAAGCAAGGTCTAGAGAAACTTGGCTGCCGCTATGTGGTGGATGAAGCCTATCGCCTACCACAACTTAATGCAGTTTACCTGCCTGAAGGCGTCGATGATGCAAGCGTACGTGCGCGCCTACTCAATGAATATAACTTAGAAATTGGCAGCGGCCTTGGCGCACTTGCAGGGAAAGTTTGGCGTATTGGTTTGATGGGTTACAGCGCGAAAAAAGAAAATATCGCGCTGTGTCTTAAGGCCCTAGAAGATGTGCTCACAGCCTAACGCTTGTCAGGCTTAGCTCTATTGATGATACTGACTATAAGCCTCTTGCAAGTTAGTCTTAATTAAGTCTGAAGACTGCTGCGAGAGCTTAGTTTCTATCATCATATCAGCAAAGCGAGTGTCTTGTGGAAATAAAAATTTAGCTTCTGCAAGCACTTGTTTTGCTTTTAAACTTTCTTCTTTAAATTGATATGCTTCAATTAGCTTTTGATAAACCAGAGGTCTTGGGTGTGACTGCACTAGCTTGATCGCATGATCGATAAAGCTATCTATATAAGCTTGCTCATTACTCCCCATCCCTACAGCTAGCATATTTTTATGCTTATCCCATTGATACCTTTGATACCAATAAAAAGGATAACGTAGGGTTTCAATCTTCACTTGGCTGACCACTTGTTTACGCTCCAGTTCCGTTAAGATGTGGTTGGTGCGTACACTTGTCACCATCACAAAAATAATGATTCCAGGCACAATACAGGCAATCAAACGCACGCCAATCGCACTAACTTTACTAATCTCATAACGATAATAATGGCGACTGACTCTATCCAACCAAAAAATGAGAATGATAAAGCTAAACCAGTGAATCGCAGACACACTAAAGCTTGGATGAAACTGAGATTGGATAAGCAAAGGTAAAAAGATAGCTAAAACAGCTAAACGTGAGAAGCGCACAGAACGCAATAGTTTCATGCAGCATAAGCCAACAATAAGGCTGACCCCTAAAATGCTCGCGAGCCCTCCTTCAATAAAAAACAACATAATGTCATTATCCGGTGACTCTAAGGCGACTTGGCCAGCAGGATACTTAGGGTTAAGTTGATGTTGTTGCGCAGTATAAAGTAAATAAGCGGATTCAAACTTGCCATAGCCATAGCCTGTGATCGGTTTTTCAATCAACATATCCATACTTTGACGCCAGAGATCTGACTTGGCTTGAATTTGTTGCTGCCAAGCCTCTTCTTGCGTCGGTAAGGTTTGGACAAGTTTTGAATCCGCTTGGTGCAATCCATAAAGACTCACGCAGCCAATCACAGCGCCAGCTAATAAGCTTGTAAACCAAAGCTTTAGATTAGAGCGTGTGGCAAATTGATAAAGATAAGGACCTATCAGCAAAGGGATTGAAATCAAGACACTCCACTGCACCACGCCAGAGTAAATAATGATCACTGGCACGAGTAGAACCGGCGAGAGAATCAATAATTTATGGCGAAACTTATTTCGCGCAACCAAAGACTCAGTTTGACGTGCGATGAGTACGCCTGAAATAGCTAGCCCCATATTTAAAAAACTAACTAAAAGATCTGCACTTTTAAACACACCAAAAACTTGCCCTGCCGCTCCTAAACCTAAATTAGGCAGTAAGATTTGAGCATAGGCTAGCAAGCTCTCGATCCAAGTGGCAAGAAGGATATAAAAAAGGAGTTTATATTTCTGATGGTGAGTAAAAGCAAACTGCTGGAGCAAGGCATATAAGCACCAGCCTGCCCATAAAGCAATCACTCGACTCCATGCTAAATCAAGGTTTGCGGAGTGATAAAACAGCGGCAAGGTTAAAAGTAGGCAGCCAATAAACAAACCAATACTTAAACGCGAAAAGCGTATAAACCTTTGGTTTGTAACATGATATGCACCTATCATACCCGCAATACTAAGTACTATCCAAACCGCGGCATTAGATAGTACTTGTTTATCACTTTGCAGGTCAGTTAAAGAATATAAATGCATAGCGATCACAAACATCACAGCAATAGCATATAAAAAATACTTCGCCAAAGGCAAAGGCGTTGCTTTAGATGCAAGCTGAGTTTGGTTTAAGAGTAAAACCGCCATGAGTACGAATATCCTTTATGTTTCATTGGTTAATAAACCAATTTAAGCCTTATTCAAATGAAGCATTGGCTTTAAAAATCTTGCTGTGTGTGACCCTTCAACCAAGGCAACCTCTTCTGGTCTGCCTTGAGCAATGATCTCACCACCGCCTTGTCCACCTTCAGGACCAAGATCGATGATCCAATCAGCAGTTTTGACCACATCAAGGTTATGTTCGATCACCACCACAGTATTGCCACGATCGCGCAAACGATGGATAACTGTCAGTAATTGCTCGATATCATAGAAATGCAAACCTGTGGTTGGCTCATCCAAAATATACAAGGTTTTGCCCGTATCACGCTTGGAAAGCTCTTTGGCCAATTTCACGCGCTGCGCTTCACCACCAGACAAAGTGGTAGCCGCTTGCCCTAAACGAATATAAGACAGACCCACATCAATCAAGGTTTGAAGTTTACGTGCAATCACAGGAATCGGATCAAAGAACTCACGTGCGTCTTCCACCGTCATCTCAAGCACTTGATCGATACTCTTGCCCTTATATTTCACATCTAAGGTTTCGCGATTATAACGCTTTCCATGACAAGTATCACATGGAACGTACACATCCGGTAAAAAGTGCATTTCTACTTTGATGACGCCATCCCCTTGGCAAGCTTCGCAACGGCCGCCACGGACGTTAAAGCTAAAGCGTCCAGGCTTATAACCACGTGCACGCGATTCAGCCGTTGCCGCAAAAAGCTCACGAATTGGGGTAAAAATACCAGTATAGGTGGCAGGGTTAGATCTTGGGGTCCGACCAATCGGACTTTGGTTGATATCAATCACCTTATCAAGCTGATCTAAACCTTCAATTTTCGCATATGGCGCAGGCTCTGCAGTCGTCGCATTATTTAAACTGCGATGCGCAATCTGGAAGAAGGTATCATTCACTAACGTCGATTTTCCTGAACCTGAAACACCAGTGACGCAAGTAAAGAGCCCTAGCGGTACTTCTAAATCGACATTTTTTAGGTTATTACCGGATGCGCCTAATACATTAACCATACGTTTTGGATCAACTGGCGTACGCTCAGTCGGCACTTCTATCGCACGCTTACCACTTAAATATTGACCCGTTAGGGATTCTTCAACCTGCATCACTTCTTTCATTGTGCCTTGAGCAATCACTTGACCACCATGTACCCCAGCGCCCGGGCCAATATCAATCACATGATCGGCTGCGCGGATCGCATCTTCATCATGCTCCACCACTAGCACTGTATTACCGAGATCGCGCAGATGGGTCAGGGTGTTCAGCAAGCGTTCATTATCTCTTTGGTGTAAGCCAATGGATGGTTCATCAAGGACATACATAACTCCAACCAAGCCTGCGCCAATTTGACTTGCTAAACGAATACGCTGCGCTTCCCCACCGGATAGAGTTTCTGCGCTGCGTGAAAGGTTCAGATAATTTAAGCCAACATTGACTAAAAAGTGCAACCTGTCATGGATCTCTTTTAAGATTTTATCGGCAATTTGTGCGCGTTGGCCGGTGAGTTCAAGTGACACAAAAAAGTCCATCGCCTCTTGGATACTCATCTCCACGACATTTGGCAAGTTAGTGTTATTGATAAACACATGTCTTGCTTCGATGCGCAAACGCGTGCCACCACAACTAGAACAAGCTTTATTCGAGATATACTTTGCTAAGTCTTCACGTACTGAGTTCGACTCGGTTTCATGATAACGGCGATTTAAGTTATTTAAGATCCCTTCAAACGGGTGACGCTTAACTCGTGTGTCCCCTCTGTCATTGATATAAGTAAACTCAATGCTTTGTTTTTTCGAGCCGTTTAATACGATGTCACGGATTTTTTTCGGCAATTTATTAAAGGGGGTAGAGAGATCAAAATCATAATGCGTCGCCAATGAAGTGAGCATTTGAAAATAATAAAAGTTTTTCTTATCCCAACCGCGGATAGCACCATCAGCGAGGCTTAAATTATCATCCAACACCACGCGACTGGCATCAAAATATTGCTGCACGCCAAGACCATCACAAGTGCCGCAGGCGCCCGCTGGGTTATTAAATGAGAATAGGCGCGGCTCAAGCTCTTGCATGCTATAGCCACAATGTGGACAAGCAAAGTTAGCAGAAAAGACCAATTCTTCTTGCTCTGAGTCATCCATCGGCGCAGCAATCACATTGCCACCAGAAAGGGTTAACGCGGTTTCAAACGATTCTGCCAGGCGCTGCTGCAAGTCATTACGTACTTTAAAGCGGTCGACCACAACTTCAATCGTATGTTTTTTATGTAGCTCAAGCGTCGGTGGATCAGACAAGTCAGCAATTTCACCATCAATGCGCGCGCGAATAAAACCTTGCGCAGCAAGATTGGCTAAGGTTTTAACATGCTCACCTTTGCGCTCTTGAATAATAGGTGCGAGCAGCATCATTTTACTGCCTTCAGGCAGTGCTAAAACTTGATCCACCATTTGCGAAACAGTTTGCGCAGCTAATGGCGTATCGTGCTCAGGGCAACGCGGCTCACCAACGCGCGCATACAAAAGACGCAAGTAATCGTAGATCTCGGTAATGGTACCAACAGTTGATCTTGGGTTGTGCGAAGTTGATTTTTGCTCAATAGAAATTGCTGGTGACAAGCCTTCGATATGATCCACATCTGGCTTTTCCATTAAGGATAGAAATTGACGCGCATAGGCAGAAAGGGATTCAACATATCGGCGCTGGCCTTCTGCATACAAGGTATCAAAAGCAAGTGAAGACTTACCTGAGCCGGATAATCCAGTGATCACGATAAGTTTATCGCGTGGGATGGTGAGGCTTATATCTTTTAAGTTATGAGTACGCGCACCGCGAATATCTATGCTTTCCATTCTATCTATTTTTCCATCAAGCTATGTATGAAATCGAAGCTCAAGTATGGCACAGAGTCAGATAAGTGAAAATACTTTACTGGTTAAAGGTACAGTTAAAGATAAAAGCAAGGCCAGCTTAAACAAAAAAAGCTTATGTTTTAACTTTAACTGCATATCCCAAAGATCAAAGGATAGCTAAAGCAAAACATAAGCTTAGGTATCTCATATATAAATATGAAATGATTAAAAATAAAGACGGTTAAAAATTATTTCTTGCCCGTTTTTTGTTTGGCGAGCTCAATTTTTTTCTCTTCATTTTTTAGATAAATATTTTCATAGCAATAGTTCGTTGCTTGGATATAACCATCCACACTACCGCAGTCAAAACGCTTACCTTTAAATTTATACGCAAGCACACAACCATTTTGCGCTTGTTTTAATAACGCATCGGTAATTTGGATTTCGCCGCCTTTACCTGGTTCTGTTTGCTCAATTAATTCAAAGATATCAGGAGTTAAGATATAACGACCGATAATCGCCATGTTACTTGGCGCTGTGCCTGGCTCTGGTTTTTCAACCATGTCATCCACACGGTAAAGGTCATCTTTAATCATCTCACCTTTGATCACGCCGTATTTATGAGTTTCGTTTTCTGGTACTTCTTCTACTGCCACAATTGAGCATCTAAATTGCTTATACAGAGATACCATCTGTGCTAAAACACCTTTTTCTGGTGCAACACATAAGTCATCGGCAAGAACCACAGCAAAAGGTTCATCACCAACAAGCTCACGACCGGTTAAGATCGCATGACCTAAGCCTTTCATTTCACGTTGGCGGATATAAGTAAAGTTTGCAGAATCGATGATGTCACGAATATCATCCAATAATTCTTCTTTGTTAGTACCACTGATTTGGTGCTCAAGCTCGTAATTTTTATCAAAGTGGTCAGTGAGAGAGTTTTTACCACGCCCAGTTACGATGCACATGCCATTCATGCCAGCTTGAATCGCTTCGTCAACGCCATATTCAATTAAAGGCTTGTTAACGATTGGCATCATTTCTTTTGGCATAGATTTAGTCGCGGGTAGAAAACGCGTACCATAACCCGCTGCGGGGAAGAGACATTTTTTGATCATTTGAGAGTCCTTGCTGTGAAATAAAATGAGTATGCTCAACTAAGTATATATTTTTTCAACCTTCCTTGCGAATCTATAAATGTATCAAAGTTAAGACATAAGTTGCCTTCTCTATCGGCTAAGCTAAAACATACTGAGTATTTAACCAGATATTCGCGCTAGGATTGAACTAAAATCATGGTATGATAGCGAGCTAAATCTCATTCTAGATCACAGAATTCAATACAAACGAAACGGAGCAAAATATGGCAAGCCGCGGCGTAAATAAAGTCATTTTAGTTGGTAACCTAGGTAATGATCCTGATGTTCGCTACCTACCAAGCGGTGGTGCTGTTGCCAACCTAACTATTGCAACTTCAGAAACTTGGCGTGATAAAGCGACAGGTGAAAACCGAGAAAAAACTGAATGGCACCGTGTTGTGTTATTTGGCAAACTTGCTGAAATCGCAAAAGAATACCTACGTAAAGGCTCACAGGTTTATGTGGAAGGCCAACTTCAAACGCGTAAATGGCAAGACCAAAGCGGTCAAGACCGTTACAGCACAGAAGTGGTTGTGCAAGGTTTTAACGGCACACTGCAAATGCTAGGCGGCCGCTCAGGTGGTGGTCAGCAAGGTGGTTATGATAACGGTGGCCAACAAGGTTCTTGGGGTAATCCTTCACAGGGTAATCAACAAGGCGGTCAGCAATTTAGCCAACCGAACAACCAATATCAAAACAATCAAAATCAAGGCTATGCACCAGAGCAATCAGCTCCTGCGCCAGCGCCACAAAGTGCGCCACAGCAAAGCCCTCAACAAGCACCTCAATATAATGAGCCATCTGTTGATTTTGATGATGATATTCCGTTCTAAAGCACTTGTTTAAAGTTAGCTTTTAGCTGAATAAAGATAAAAAAGAACCCAGTGATCATAACTGGGTTTTTTATTTCATTTACATCTGAATATCCTAATACTGTCTTAATAAATAATTTAAATACTCAGATCTAAATGGGATAAATGAAGATCCCCTGCCTCAACCCCCATTTGATACCCTTCATCCAATACACTTGTATTCATACTTAAACGCTTCACATTAAAGTTTTCCGGTGGCGCTATCACACGCACAACTGCATCTTTTGGAAAGTTACGAATAAACTCAACCGACTTTTGATAGTTGCGTGAACGTAGCAATAAAGCTCTCGCCACATGCGGATGCTCTGCAAGCATTTTCTTCATTAACCAAGTTGTTTTTGGTGGCTGCATTTGATAACTCAATGGGTGGGATAACACCACGGTTAAATCACGCGCGCCGCGGCGATAAGCTTCAATCACAGGAATAGAATCCGCCACGCCACCATCGGTAAAACATTGCCCGCCAAAACACGGGGTTTGTTTGTACACTAGCGGCAATGCAGCTGTTGCTTCCAGTGCCAACTCATAATTTTCAGGGGTGACGCGATAATAATGCGCACGTCCGGTATCAACATTAGTGGCAGCGGCATAAAAAGGTTTGTTGGTAAAAGTTTCTTCTGGATCAAAAGGATAAAGCTCATTCGAGGTTTCCACTAGCCATTTCACATCGACAAGATCGCCGCCTTTCATAAAGCGCAAGGGGTTAAAGAATTCGCGGCGTGTGGCAAGTTCGGTGATGACCTTATAGCTACGTTCTGGTTGCTTGGCTAAATAGCCCACTAGGTTTGAAGCTCCAGCTGAAACCCCCATAACAAAATCAAATTCATGATAATCCTGAGACATAAAGCTATCGAGTACGCCACTGGCGAAAATTCCGCGCATGGCTCCTCCTTCAACAACTAATGCTTTTTTCATATACCTTACCCATTATTTTTTATTTATAGATTTAAATTTAACAAATCGACCCCATAGTTAAAAATATATTCACTGTATTAATTTAATCGCCAAAACCGATTTTAATTCGACCTATCCCCCAGTATTTGGGGTAGGCAGCGATTATCTGTTGGTTTTAATTTTATCTTATTGTTTAATCATAGTAAGCTGAGTTCTAGCCCATTTGGCTTATGCCCCTTATATATGAAGCTGCATCTATTCGGGGTGTATTACATAATAAAAATCCACAAGGAGTGATAAATGAACGAATCTATGCACTTATATATCGGGGCAGCTTTTATTGTTGGTATCCTCGCAGGCGTTCTTTTTGCCCGTTTCTGCATGCCTGAATACAAAAAACATAAAGCACTACAAAAAGAACTAGAAAAAGCACAGTTTGCTCTCGCGCAAAACCAACAAGAATTGGATGATCATTTTGATAAATCAAGCCAGCTGTTGCAAGAGGTTGCACAAGTCCAACAAAAACTAAGTGACCACCTAAAACAAAGTGCGAACCGCTTGCAAGCACAAAAATCAATTGTTGCCACCCAAGCAGACGCAAAGCTTGAAGAAGCTGAAAGTGAAGAAGCGCAAGTGCAACTCGAAGAGCGCAAGCATGAAGAAACAAGCACAGAACCGGCAAAAGATTATGCCGATGGTGCGGCAGGTCTACTTACTGGTAAAGAAACGCCAGAAGAGAACAAAACTGAGCCACAAGCCACTGAAAAGGAAGCAACAAAAGCCTAATATAGTGCAAATTTAGACAAAATAAGAAGAGATCAGACCAATTTTTAAGCATTTTTTATTCATTTAATTATCAATCACTTACAATATAATTATTCAGAAATATATTGTTACAATTAAATCGAATTGAACTTACAAAAAAAATCTTGGTCTGTTTTTTTATCTATACATGAAGGAGAATCATCGATGAAAAAACCTTTGCTTGTTTTAAGTGCACTAACCTTAAGCCTAAGCGCTATTATGACGCCAATCGCTGCAAATGCGGCACTTCCGGCGTCAGTTAATGGTGAGCAAATCCCAAGCTTAGCGCCTATGCTCAAAGATGTAACCCCAGCAGTTGTCACCATCGCAGTGAAGGGAAAACAAGCCACTAAGGTCCAGATTCCCGAGCAATTCAAATACTTCTTTGGCCCTGGTCAATTTGCCCAAGAACGTCCTTTCCAAGGCTTAGGTTCTGGCGTCATCCTTGATGCGAAGAAAGGCTATGTGGTGACCAACTACCATGTTATTAATGGCGCAGATGAAATTCGTGTTCAGCTTACCGATGGTCGAGAGTTTAAAGCTGAAGTTCTAGGCGGCGACAAGCTTTCTGATATAGCCCTCGTAAAACTCGATAATCCTAAGAATCTTACCCAAATTAAAATCGCGGATTCAGATCAAATCCAAGTTGGTGATTTCTCCGTTGCTATTGGTAACCCATTCGGCGTAGGTCAAACTGTCACTTCTGGGATCATCTCCGCCCTCGGTCGCAGCGGCTTAAATATTGAAAACTTTGAAAACTTCATTCAAACCGATGCAGCAATCAACAGCGGTAACTCAGGTGGCGCTTTAGTTAACCTTAAAGGTGAACTGATTGGTATCAATACCGCAATTTTAGGTCCAAGTGGCGGTAATGTTGGGATTGGTTTTGCAATTCCAGCCAACATGGTGAAAAACCTAACCCAACAAATCATTGAGTTTGGTGAAGTTAAGCGTGGCGTACTCGGCGTGAAAGGTGGTGAAGTGACAGCAGAACTCGCTGAAGCTATGGGCTATGAAAGCAGTCGTGGCGCCTTTGTGAGTGAAGTGATTGCGAAAAGCGCTGCCGATAAAGCTGGAATTGAAGCTGGTGATGTGATCACTTCTGTAAATGGTAAAAGTATCACCACCTTTGGTGAACTACGCGCCAAAATCGCAAGCATTGGCGCTGGCAAAAAAGTCACATTAGGCTTAGTCCGCGATGGCAAAGCGAAAGAAGTTGAAGTCACCCTTGGTGAATCTGATTCTATGGTAACCACTGCTAGCGGTCTACACGATGGTCTGGAAGGTGCAAAATTAAGCAACACAACAGATAAAGATCCGATTCAAGGGGTGAAAATTGTCAGCATCGAGAAAGGCTCGGAAGCTGAGCAATATCAACTCCAAGAAGGTGATATTATTATCGGTATCAACCGCGACCGAGTTAGAAATATGAAAGAAGCAAAAGAAGCACTGGAGAAGAAAGCCGGTGTAATTGCTCTAAATATTCAACGCGGTAACGCACGTATTTACTTAGTGATTCGTTAATAAAATCACGATAATACTTAGCTAAAACTTGGTGTTCAGTATAAACTGGCATAAAATAGCCGGCTGAACAATCACCTATTAAGGGGGTTCAATCTGAGCTCCCTTTTTTCTTTTTTAATCAGTTAGTGCTTCGCTTGTGGGGATCCAATGTTTAAATATTTGCTGCGACCAATCTTACTCGGCCTTGTAACGGCAGCACTTCTCATTGCAACAGTTCCCTCACTTCGCCAAGATGCTATCAAGCTCTGGAAAAAAGAAGCTAGCCTTCCCGTTG
Source organism: Vibrio sp. KMM 9700 (assembly GCF_058545285.1). NCBI lineage: Bacteria > Pseudomonadati > Pseudomonadota > Gammaproteobacteria > Vibrionales > Vibrionaceae > Vibrio > Vibrio sp. KMM 9700. The sequence goes on from NZ_CM178589.1 coordinate 1,096,896, forward strand.
AAACTTATGATGATATGCAGGTTTCTTTTAGTCATGCGGTGCATCGCGCCGCCCCTGCTGTGGTTAACATTTACAGCCGCCAATATGTCAATGATGGACAAGATGAGCGCCGCTTAAAAACCCAAGGGTTAGGCTCAGGCGTTATCGTCAGTAAAGGCGGCTACATCATTACCAATTACCATGTTATCGCCCAGGCCGATCAAGTCATCGTTGCCTTGCAAGATGGCCGCGTCTCGAATGCTCAGCTGATTGGTAGTGATAAGCAAACGGATATTGCGGTATTAAAAATTGAGATGGAGGATCTTCCAGTGATCCCACTTAATGATAATTACAAAGCTAAGGTTGGGGATATAGTTCTGGCTATCGGTAACCCGTATAACTTAGGCCAAACAACCACTTTTGGAATTATCTCTGCCACCGGCCGCTCATCCATTAGCGCCGACGGCCGCCAAGCCTTTATTCAAACTGATGCTGCAATCAATGAAGGCAACTCCGGCGGTGCATTGGTGAATACTCGTGGCGAATTGGTTGGGATCAACACCGCCTCTTTCCAACAAGCGACCGAATTTGAAACCTATGGAATATCTTTCGCCATTCCGTTTCATCTTGCTAGCACTATCATGAAAAAGATCATTGCTGATGGGCGTGTGATCCGAGGCTATATTGGCATCGAAGGTCAAGATATGAACCCGATAGCCGCGCGACTACTGGGAATTAACTATGTCTCTGGTTTAATTGTGTTAAAAGCAACACCGGGCGCCCCAGCAGACAAAGCCGGTATTCAAGAACAAGATGTGATCACAGAGATCAACGGTGAGAAAGTTACTGGCAGTAATCGTATTGCAGAGCTGATTACGAATTTACGTCCTGGTACTCAAATCCCGGTCAAAGTGATTCGTCAAGGCAAAGAGTTGACGATCGAGGTCAATGTTGAAGAAGCACCTCCGGTAAATTAAAGCTTCAACCAGAAACTCTTCATCAAGATATAAATAGCGCCCAGAATTGAGCGCTATTTTTATTTAAATACGATTATTTTTATGCAATCACTAAGTTAGCAATCATCGCAGATAAAATGCTGACTAAAGTGGCGCCATACAAAAGGCGTAGACCGAAGCGAGCGACTTGATTGCCCTTTTCTTCATTCACCCCTTTCACAGCCCCAGCAATAATACCAATCGAGCTAAAGTTCGCAAAGGAAACTAAAAACACAGAAATAGTGCCGATAGTCACTTCAGATAAACCCGCCATTTGATCTTTAAGTGCTAGCATAGCCACAAACTCATTGGTCACTAATTTAGTTGCCATAATGCTGCCAGCTTGCAATGATTCTGCTGCTGGGATCCCCATCAGCCAAGCAATTGGATAAAAAACATAACCTAAAACAGCTTGAAAACTCATCCCAAAAGCAAGGTCAAAGCCTTTATTTATTAAGGCAATTAGAGAAATAAAACCAATTAGCATAGCTGCAACAATCACTGCAACCTTAAAGCCCGTAAGAATGTATTCGCCTAACATCTCAAAAAAACTTTCTTTCGGCTGCGCTTGCGCTTCTTCATTTACCATGTCATCAAAATCAACTTCTGCGTCATAATCATACGGGTTGATAATTGATAATATCGTAAAGCTACTAAACATATTTAAAATCAAAGCTGTGACGACATATCTAGGCTCAATCAATTGCATATACGAACCAACAATTGACATCGATACTGTCGACATCGCAGTAGCGGCCAAGGTGTACATACGCTGCTCAGACATTTTGCCTAAAATTGATTTATAGGTAATGAAATTTTCAGACTGCCCAACCATTAATGCACTCACAGCATTAAAAGACTCTAGACGTCCCATACCATTGATTTTCGATAACCCATAACCAATCCCTTTAATAATAAAAGGTAGTAACTTGATATGCTGTAAGATACCAATTAGTGCCGAAATCAGCACAATTGGCATTAACACGCCAAGAAAAAAATTAAATTCATCAGCATTGGTTAATCCGCCGAATACAAAATTTGTGCCTTCTGCAGCAAAGCTCATCAAGGCTTCAAAGGCAGCAGAAACTTGGCGGACAATGCCCGTTCCCACACTCGAGTTCAGCAAAAAATAAGCAAGGGCAAGCTCCACAACTAGGAGTTGAATAATATAGCGAATTTTAATTTGTGATTTATTACGACTTGCAAGCAATGCAAATCCAAGCACGAGGGAAAGACCAAGTAGAAAGTGTAAGTACGTCATAGGAGTTAAGCTCTTTTATTATGGTTATGGATACATTTGTAAAAAGTATCTTTAGCATCATCCTTGATGGAGACTCACCTTAACTTGATTTAACCTCTAAGGTAATCCCTTAGTATTTATTTCAAACCACTAATAAAAACGATGAGAACGCAATCGAATGCCATAACGTTTGCTTTATTCTCCCAGATATAAAAAAGCCCCCGTAAATATACGAGGGCTGATATCAAAGCATTAAAGGCTAGATCTTATTCGCTATCTGGCAAGTCCACTTCAATTGTCGTCACGCGTTGCAAACCTCTTGGCAAGGTACCGCCGCGGCGACCACGTTCACCTCTGAAGTTATCGAGATCAGAGGCTTTCAAGCCAAGCTTACGTTTGCCGGCATAAAGCGTCACATTCGCACCTTTTGGCAGCGCTAACATATGCGCGACATATTCTTCACGCGCTTTGGCTTTTGCCGCAGGAATATTGATGATCTTATTGCCTTTACCTTTGCTTAGCTGTGGCAAGTCTTTGAGTGGGAAGAGCAGCATCTTACCTTCGGTTGTGATCACCATGATTTCATCTTGCTCAATATCTTGGATAGCACTTGGAGTTAAGACTTCTGCGTTTTCAGGTGTGTTGATCAAAGCCTTACCACTCTTGTTTTTAGAGAGTAAGTCTTTGCCTTGACAGACAAATCCATAACCTGCATCCGAGGCAACGAGCCATAACTGCTCATCTTCACCCATAAGGAGATGCTTAATCTGAGTGCCCGGTTGGATATTCAAACGCCCTGTTACTGGCTCACCTTGGCTACGCGCCGATGGCAACGAATGAGACTCAAGAGAGTAACTGCGCCCATCGCTCGCAATTAAGATTGCCTGCTGATTGCTCTTACCATGAGCATGCGCCAGATACTCATCACCAGATTTATAATTTAACCCTTTCGCATCGACATCATGACCTTTGGCATGACGGATCCAACCTTTTTCAGACAAGACCACAGTGATAGGTTCACTCGGCACTAAATCACGCTCAGTCAATGCTTTGGCTTCAGCGCGTTCAATCAGTGGCGTACGACGATCATCACCATATTTATCAGCGTCTGCTTGGAGCTCTTTCTTGATTAGTGTATTTAAACGGCGCTCAGAGCCAAGCAATTGCTCGAGTTTTGCACGCTCTTTTTCAAGTTCATCTTGCTCGCCGCGTAGCTTCATTTCTTCAAGCTTAGCTAAGTTACGTAAACGCGTATCTAAAATTGCATTGGCTTGAATTTCTGATAAACCAAAGCGAGACATCAACTCTTCTTTTGGCTCATCTGCGGTGCGGATAATTTCAATCACTTCATCAAGGTTGAGATAAGCGATGAGCAAACCTTCTAAGATATGTAGGCGTGCTAAGACTTTATCTAAACGATATTGCAGACGGCGACGAACCGTGGTGCGGCGAAATTGGATCCACTCACCTAAGATCTGAACCAAGCCTTTGACTTCAGGGCGTTGATCAAGACCTATCATGTTTAAGTTTACACGATAGTTTTTCTCAAGATCGGTTGACGCAAACAAGTGATTCATCAGCTGATCGCAATCGATCCGATTTGATCTTGGAACGATCACGATACGAGTTGGGTTTTCATGATCCGACTCATCACGCAAGTCATCCACCATAGGCAGTTTTTTCGCGCGCATTTGGTTGGCGATTTGCTCAAGTAATTTCGCTCCAGAAACCTGATGCGGCAGCGCTGAAATCACAATATCAGAGCCTTCTTTATGCCAGACCGCGCGCATCTTAATTGAGCCGCGACCGGTGCGATAAATTTTCTCTATATCAGTTTTAGGCGAAATAATTTCAGCTTCAGTTGGATAATCCGGGCCTTGAATATGATCCATGACCTCGGTTAATTCAGCTTTCGGGTTATCAATCAAATGGATTGCTGCATTGGCCACTTCACGCACATTGTGCGGCGGAATATCGGTTGCCATACCGACGGCGATCCCTGTGATCCCATTCAGCAAAATATGTGGCAAACGTGCTGGCAGCATTTTTGGCTCTTGCATCGTGCCGTCAAAGTTTGGTTGCCATTCAACCGTGCCTTGACCAAGTTCACCGAGTAAGACTTCTGCAAATTTAGACAATTTGGCTTCGGTATAACGCATCGCTGCAAATGACTTAGGATCATCTGGCGCGCCCCAGTTCCCTTGCCCATCGACAAGTGGATAGCGATAAGAAAAAGGCTGCGCCATCAAGACCATAGCTTCATAACAAGCACTGTCGCCGTGCGGGTGGTATTTACCTAATACATCACCAACAGTACGTGCTGATTTTTTGTATTTTGCCGCAGCAGAGAGGCCCAATTCAGACATCGCATAAATAATGCGACGCTGCACAGGTTTAAGACCATCACCAATATATGGCAATGCCCTATCCATGATCACATACATAGAATAATTTAAGTATGCGTCTTCGGTAAATTTGCGCAGGGCAAGTTGCTCTACGCCATCAAAACTCATTTCAGAACTCATAATTTAACCTTTAAACCTCCGCTTGATCGCCATTGCTTTGCAGCCATGCTCGGCGATCTTCCGCGCGTTTTTTACCAAGCAGCATATCCATCATTTCGATCGTTTGTTCATCATCATCGATCGTTAACTGAACCAGACGGCGAGTGTTAGGATCCATAGTGGTTTCACGCAATTGGAGTGGGTTCATCTCACCTAGACCTTTGAATCGCTGAACATTAATTTTTGCTTTTTTCTTACTGAGGCGATCCAATACGGCTTCTTTTTCACCGTCATCTAATGCGTAAAAAACTTCTTTCCCGCAATCAATACGATACAAAGGTGGCATCGCTACATAGACGTGACCTGAGCGCACCAAAGACTCAAAATGACGCATAAAGAGCGCACATAAAAGCGTGGCGATATGCAAACCATCCGAATCCGCATCGGCAAGGATACACACCTTACCATAGCGTAAGCCGCTTAAATCATCCGAGTCAGGATCAATCCCTAAAGCAATTGAAATATTATGCACCTCATCCGATGCAAGCACTTGATCAGGCGAAACTTCCCATGTATTTAAGATCTTACCACGCAGTGGCATAATCGCTTGGAACTCTCGATCACGCGCCTGTTTCGCACTCCCGCCTGCCGAGTCCCCTTCCACTAAGAAAAGCTCGGTACGGTTTAAATCTTGTTGTGAACAATCGGTCAGCTTACCCGGCAATGCTGGACCTGAAGCGATTTTCTTGCGTACTACTTTTTTGCTTGCACGCATGCGGCGTTGCGCATTATTAATGCAGCTTTCAGCAAGTAGCTCTGCAATTTGTGGCGATTCGTTTAACCACAAGCTAAAGGCATCTTTCACCACGCCAGAAACAAAGGCAGCGCACTGACGTGACGATAAACGCTCTTTCGTTTGACCAGCAAATTGTGGATCTTGCATTTTGACTGATAACACATAAGCGCAGCGGTCAAAAATATCATCACCAGTGAGCTTCACGCCACGCGGCAATAAGTTACGAAATTCACAGAATTCGCGCATTGCATCCAACAGACCTTGACGTAAACCATTGACGTGAGTACCGCCTTGCGCCGTTGGGATTAAGTTGACATAGCTTTCTGTGATCAGCTCACCGCCTTCAGGCAACCAAATAATCGCCCAGTCCGCAGCTTCACTTGTTGCAGAAAACGCGCCGGTAAATGGTGTTTCAGGCAGGAGTGGATAGCCTTTGACGCCTTCGGCAAGGTAGTCTTTTAAACCATCTTCATAGTGCCATTGGTGGGTTTTATCATTAACCTTGTCGGTAAAGATAACTTCAAGGCCTGGGCATAACACGGCTTTAGCGCGTAAGTTATTAATTAGGCGAGAAACAGAGAAATTAGCGCTATCAAAATAAGACGCATCAGGATGGAAATGCACACTGGTGCCGCGATTACGTCGTCCGCAAGTGCCAACAACTTCAAGCTCTTTAACCTTGGCGCCATTTTCAAATGCGATTTGGTAGACTTGACCATCACGCTTGATTTCAACATCCACACGGGTAGATAAGGCGTTCACCACTGAAATCCCAACCCCGTGCAAACCACCTGAGAACTGATAGTTTTTATTTGAGAACTTACCACCGGCGTGCAGCTTACAGAAAATCAGCTCAACCCCTGAGATTTTTTCTTCAGGGTGAATATCGACAGGCATACCACGACCATTATCAATCACTTGAATCGATTGGTCTGGGTGTAAAATAACTTCCACTTTATTCGCGTGGCCAGCCAGCGCCTCATCGACACTGTTATCTATAACTTCTTGCGCTAAGTGGTTCGGGCGAACTGTATCTGTATACATGCCCGGACGACGGCGCACAGGCTCTAGACCATTTAAAACCTCAATGGCCTGAGCATTATATTGATCACTCATGTGTTTATCTCTTAATCTTTTTAGGTTAGGTCTAATTCTAAAAATTCTATAATTTGTGGGATAAAAGAGGCGAAACCAACAAAACTATGATCGCCACCTTCCTCAATCCATATACGACTTTGGGCAAATTTTTCTGCTGCTTGCTTGTAATCTAAAACTTCATCTTGCTTTTGCAAGAGCAGCCAAAAGTCCTTGGGGTTCTTTATTTTCTCAACATCCAATGCTTGAAGCTGGGATAAATTCTGAGGTGTTAATTGATAGTCTTCTTGGGTGTAAGGGTGCGTTTGCTGACCAAGATAGTCACTAAATAGCTCATATGGACGCACGGCAGGGTTAATTAAAACAGCTTTTAGGCCAAATTCTTGATTCAGCCAAGTGCATAAATACCCACCCAAGGAGCCGCCAACTAAACCAATTTGATATTCGTCTTGATGTGCAATAATTAAGTTTCTTACACATTTTGCCATCGCTTGCGGTAACACAGGTAATTGCGGACAAATAAATTGAATATCAGGGCGTTGCTGTTGACAGTAATCACGTAGCAAACTTGCTTTATAGGACAAGGGAGAGCTATGAAAACCATGTAGGTAAATCAACATTAGCCGCTTTTGTTGGGGCATAGATATGCATACCTCGTAAACCAGAATGAATGGATGCTAGATCATGGCACGAAGCATAACAAAAAATACAATCTTTGGGTAACTTTTAGCGTGTCTTGGGATCTTGTCTGACGCATTTTTCACAGACTTTAGCCCATTCATACGTCATCCAATAAAAGCTTAGTACCCCTTAGAAAATAGGTCAGGCAGGAAAGATCCTTGCGGTAAACGCTCAACATGGCTTTCAAAGCTACCGTCTTCGGCAAGCTCAAACACACGAAAACCAGGGGTTTGGTGATCGACAGAAAAGTCATCATTATTCGGCTTAAATTGAACGCAGGTTGAAGGCACACTGAGTACAGAAACGCCATTGTGCTCTTTATGCATTTCTTGGTGGATATGGCCGCATACAACAAGCTTCACATGCTTATATTTATCGATAATTTCCCAGAACGCATCAAGGTTTTTAAGACAGTGATTATCTAACCAATCACTTCCTGCGAGCAAAGGGTGATGATGCATAAGAACTATAGCATGGTGTTGGGTAAACTCAGATAAAGTTTTATCCAAAAAGCTAAGCTGCTCATCGGACAAGCGACCGTGTGGCACACTGTAAACTTGACTATCAAGTAAAATTGCTTGCCATTTATCATTAAGCAGCACATGCGTATCTTGCTTGATTCGAGAACATAAGGTTTGATTAATCATGTTGGCTTTATCATCATGATTCCCCGGCAACCAATAGCAAGGCGCATCTGTATCTAACTCAGCAATCGCTTCTTCAAATCTCAGATAAGAGGTAGGTGTATGATCTTGCGAAACATCCCCTGTCATAAACAGCGCATCCATGTCTAGATGATTTTCAGAAATCAGATCTAAAACAGCATGAAAACTATGTAATGTATTGATGCCCAGAAGCTCATCTTGTTGATGTTCAAAAAGATGGGTATCTGAAATTTGCACAATTTTATACTTTGTCGGTGCTTTGTTTTGATTAAAGCTTGAGTTAGTCAAATTTTATTACTCTTATCTGCGTGAACTTATAGGCGCGATTTCTAAGGATGATAAAAACAAAAAACAATTAAGCATATAATACTACAATAAGCCTAAAGTGATTAATAAATCCATGACTTTGTTATGCCATATCGTAAGCAAAAACTTAACCAATCTCCCAAAAACTGATTTATTTGATGTTTTTCATCTTGTTGCATCATTTTAGGATTAGGATAATTATATGTTGCTTTGATATTTGAAATCTGTTGACTTGCACACACTTCTGCAACCTTAGCGTCATGATATAAGCGTACTGTCATAGAAGGTAAAGGATATTGCAAAGGCTTATCTTGCGGAACTTCAGTAACTTCTACCAAGCTCGTATAACGCGTAATTTCCAAAATTTTAATTCGATAAAATCGATTTTGAACCTGATACTCTTTTATATCGCCCACTTCAAGACGATGCGAAATCAATGCGTTGAGTTTGGCATAGTTAGTTTCATAAGTTCGCATGAGCGCAGCAAGATCAACATGATAATTGCTTTTATGCATGCTTTGAGTCGCTTGAGGCGATCCAACAGCCTTTGTCATCTTATTCTCCGAATCTCTCTATATTCAATGCAAGCCATTGCAAAGCAATAATGGTCGAGGCATTTTCAATTCTTCCATCTTTAAGCATAGCCATAGCTTCTGTGCGTGGCACCCGATGCACCAAAATATCTTCGTGTTCAGAATCAAGCCCATGAACACCACCAGCATTAGAGCTATCCACTTTGGCAACAAAAACCTCGATTTGTTCTGTGCAGCCGCCACTTGATGGATAAAAACGGCTAATACTCTCAAGGCTTAAAAGCTCTAAACCAGCTTCCTCTAAAGACTCACGACGTGCGGCTTCTTCAGGGCTTTGGCCTTCTTCAACCATGCCAGCAATAATTTCAAACTGCCATGGTGCTTGATGTGCTAAAGCGCCCACTCGGATTTGCTCAACTAAAACCACTTCATCTAACTTAGGATCAAATGCCAGTACTGCAACGGCATGACCACGTTCGAGTAATTCACGTTCAACCGGCTCACTCCAACCACCAGCAAAAAGGCGATGACGAAAGGTATATTTAAAGAGTTTAAAAAAGCCATTAAAGACTGATTTTGTTTCTATAATTTCAATATCTTGGCGGTCAAATTGATGCACAGTAGACTTATCTTGAGCTTGATTTTGCATGCTTTCGTCTCTGATCTAAAAATCCGTTAATGTAAACATGATGAGATATTCATCACAAGTATGAATGTAAATTTATTTGATAAAGATTGTGTTTTTTTAAATTTTACCTTAATTTATTATCCAGATGGATAGCATATTTGTTAAAACTTACACAATTTTGCTTACTTTCCCCCCTTGAGATAGGTTACAATTGACACAGCTATGAAGCCTTATCTTAGGTATTCACCCAATTTCCACTTTTAAATGCGAGAAATCGAACCCAATGAATATGAAAAAGCTAATCCCCCTGATGGTGGGCCTTGCCTTATCTAGCGCATCTTCATTAAGCTTTGCAGATGATTTAGCTGAAGTTTATAACGAAGCCAAACAAAATGATCCTCAACTCTTACGTTCACAAGCTGAGCGTGATGCGGCGTTCGAGCAAATCAAATCAGCACGTGGTGTGTTATTACCCCAAATCGATTTGACTGCAGGCTATAACATCACTCGCAACACTGAAAGCTCACTGAAGTCACAAGAGTCTGATGATCTCACCGCAGGTCTTGGTCTTTCACAAGTTATTTATAACCGAGCAAGTTGGGTGAATTTAGATATCGCCGAAAAACAAGCGCGCCAGTTCGACTCTTATTATGCCGCACAACAGCAGGCTACCATTTTAAACGTGGCGCAAGCGTATTTTGGCGTGCTTCGTGCACAAGATAACTTAAGCTTTATTCGCGCAGAAAAAGCAGCGGTTGGTCGCCAACTAGAACAAACCAAACAACGCTTTGATGTGGGTTTATCTGCAATTACTGATGTACATGATGCGCAAGCACAATACGATAGCGTATTAGCAGATGAAATCATCGGTCAAAATGATTTAACCAATAGCTATGAAGCTTTGCGTGAAATCACAGGTCAGCTGCATGATGATCTGAAAGTATTGGATACTCAAACTTTCTCACCAAGCCTGCCAGCAAGAACAGCAGACTCTTTAGTTCAAGCTGCGCAAAAGACTAACTTAGACTTGCTAGCAATGCGCATTAGCCAAGATATTGCTAAAGATAATATTTCTCTAGCAAGCTCAGGCCACCTACCTAGCTTATCTTTTGATGCAGGTTATCAATATACAGATTCAGATAACCCAAATAGCAACTACAGCGGCCAAGATTATGGTGCTTATAATGCTGGCGTTAACTTAAGCTTACCTGTCTACTCTGGTGGTTCAACATCTGCCGATGTTCGCACAGCTGAAAACCAATATGTTGCGGCAAGCGAAGATTTAGAAGCAACTTATCGCAGTGTGGTTCGTAACGTTCGTCAATACTATAACAACATCAATGCAAGCATTGGTGCGATTAACGCTTATCAACAAGCTGTGATTTCTGCGCAATCTTCTTTAGATGCATCAGAAGCTGGCTTTGAAGTGGGTACGCGTACGATTGTTGATGTGTTGGATGCAACGCGTAGCTTGTATGATGCAAACCGTAACCTAGCGAACTCACGTTACGATTACATCATTAATGTGCTTCAGTTGAAGCAAGCGCTAGGTACGCTTAGCGAGCAGGATGTTTTGGATATTAATCAGGGTCTGAAAATCCAAGGCTAATATTCTTCATAGTTGGGCTTATAGCTTTGTTGACGGCGTTCACTCCCCCTAGTCACATATTATTATATGCTCCTAGGGACTCGTTCACTTGTCGCCTCGCTATAAGCGCAACTATTTTGAATATATATAGCTAGTAGATATTCGGATACAAAAAATGCCACAAGTGAGAATTCAACTTGTGGCATTTTTATATCTATTACTTTTAAAAGCTATTTACTTATAACTAACTTCTTCAAGTCTTATTTCTTCTTGCCTTGTATCGCTTCGATAATTCCAGTGGTTGAGCAGCCATCTTCAAAGCCAAGCACTTTCACTTCACCGCCAGCAGCCATGACTTCTGCACCGCCTGCGATTTCATCAATTTCATAATCGCCGCCTTTAACCAAGACATCAGGCAATAAGCTAGCGATTAAACGCTGTGGCGTATCCTCATCAAAAGGCACCACCCAATCGACAGCGCCAAGACCAGCCAAAACAGCCATACGGCGATCGGTTGGATTGACTGGACGCGCAGGCCCTTTCAAACGTTTGACGGAATCATCTGTATTCACCGCGACAATTAAGCGATCGCCAAGCTCTGCTGCATGGTTTAAATAAGAAACATGTCCCGCATGTAAAATATCAAAGCAGCCGTTAGTCATTACGATTTTTTCACCACGTGCCTTCGCACGCTGCATTGCTTCATGTAAGCCTGACTCACTCATGATCCCAAAATCAATTTCACTACTGCCGTGAATCGCTTCGGCAAGTTCAATCGTAGAAAGGGTTGAAGTACCAAGCTTACCGACCACAACACCTGCTGCAGCATTAGCTAGGGCGCAAGCTTCTTCTAAGTCTTTGCCCGCTGCCACAGATGCTGCGAGTACAGAGATCACCGTATCCCCAGCACCTGTCACATCAAAAACTTCTTTCGCTTGTGTTGGTAAATGGAAAGGTTTTTGATCACGGCGCATTAAGCTCATACCGTGTTCACTTCGTGTCACCAACATCGCTTCAAAATCAAAGCGTTCAATAAGCTCATGCGCTTTAACGACTAAGTCCGCTTCATCTTTCACCTTGCCTGCAACCGCTTCAAATTCAGATAGATTTGGAGTTAATAAGGTCGCACCACGATAGCGCTCAAAGTCCGTCCCCTTAGGGTCAATAAAGATAGGCTTATTCGCTTGCTTAGCTTGGACAATTAAGGTTTGGATATGCTCAAGTGCACCTTTGCCATAATCAGAGAAGATCACAGTGCCGGCAGCATCAATATGTTTGGCTAAACGTTCTTGTAGTGGATCAACGGCTACATTTTCAAAACCTTCTTCAAAATCAAGTCGTAATAACTGCTGACCACGGCTAATAACGCGTAATTTAGTGATCGTCGGGAGATCAGCTAAGCCCACAAAATCACAATTTACTTTTAATGCTTCGAGTTTATTGGAGAGTAGTTGCGCGGGCTCATCGATGCCAGTTAAACCAACCAAAGTTGCGTGACCACCTAATGCTGCAATATTCATCGCAACGTTTGCCGCACCACCAGGGCGCTCTTCACATTGATCAACTTTTACAACTGGAACAGGCGCTTCAGGAGAAATACGTCCCGTTGGGCCATACCAATATCTATCTAGCATCACATCGCCAATAATTAGCACACCTGAAGTTTTGTAATCAGGCAAAATTGGTTTCATAGAGATCTCCGCAGAAATTAAATGTATATAAGGTCTATATTCTTTGCGCGGATCATACCACAGCTGTATATAACCCCAAAATGGTTAGACCAAGTCTTAAGCAAAATAGCTTTGCCAAACACTTATCACCTGCTCCCTTTCCACCACAAACATTTGGTTATCTACATGCGCGGTAAGATTTAGCAAGTTACGTCGATGAACTTCATCACGCATCTGGGTATAAGCATGGATCAACTGCTCTGCCACTTCTTGCTTGACCAAACCTTGTTTCGCCATTTCTTGAATGATCCGCACATTGTCAGACCATTCGAGCAAGCTCGGATAATCTTTACCTAAAGAAAGCACCCAGTATTGAACCAAGAATTCTATATCCGTGATCCCGCCCTTACCTTGTTTTAAGTAAAAGCGCTCCGCTGTCGATTTATCCAAATGATTGCGCATTTTTTCGCGCATTCCTGCAATATCTTGTTTTAGCGTTTGCGGATCACGTACTTTCGTCAGAACCTGCTTTCTAACATCTTGATATTCATGAATGTAATCTGACGATCCATAGATCATACGCGCACGGACTAAAGATTGATGCTCCCAAGTCCACGCTTCTGTCTCTTGGTATTCTAAAAATGTTTGCAAAGAACAAGCGAGTAAACCTGACTCACCACTTGGGCGCAAACGCATATCCACTTCATATAAAATCCCAGACGGCATACGCACCGAGAAAATATGCACGATTCGCTGCACTAAACGTAGATAAAACTGAAAACTATCTATTTCTTTCTCGCCATCAGTGGTATCCCCCGCAGGTGCTTGATGTAAAAACACTAAATCAAGATCGGATTGATACCCAAGCTCAAAGCCACCCATTTTCCCGTAAGCTAACACTCCAAGACCTTTATCTTGTTTATTTTGTAAATAACGTGGCACACCAAACTTAGCTCGCACTTGAAACCAAGCCTGTTCAATGACTTGCTCAACAATGGCTTGTGCCAAGTAGGTTAAGTGATCGCTAATTTGCATCACAGGCATGGCATCAGCGACATCAGCCGCGGCAATTTTTAAGATGCTGATTTGCTTAAACTGACGCAAGGCTTCCATTTGCTGCTCCATATCCTCTTCTGGAATACGAGCTAAAAACTCGCGCAATTGGATCTTGTATTGATCGAGCGGAATCGGTTGATATAACTGCTGTGGATCAAGCAGCTCATCAAGCAAAATCGGATAACGAGATAATTGCTCGGAGATCATTGGGCTTTCACTGCACAAACGTACTAGCTGGATCAGCGCGCCTTGGTTGGTTTCTAAAAGCTCTAAATAAGCAGTTCGGGTGACAATATGCTGGAGTAAAGATAAGACTCGGCTCAACCCAAATTGGGCATCTTTGCGCGCAAACACGGCTTGAAATACTTTCGGCATAAGACGGATCAAAACTTCACGCCCACGAGGCCCGATTGTCTTTTTGCTTAAATCATATTTAAAACCATGAATCGCACTTGCTTGTGCATCAATCACCTCAGCTTGCTCTCCTTGCGCATTGGCGAGAAGATCTTCTTGCTCCAAAATGGTGATCAAGGCAGTTTTATCTGACGCTTGCTCCCACAACTCAGTAAAGCAGGCTTGTTGCGGACATTCACTTTCCGGATCTTCGCCGATCACGCCCTCAAACACCTCACTGACTGCTTGCATATGCTGCTGCGTCTGACTTAAAAGCTGATCCCAAGACTCAAAGCCCATCGCAAAATATAAGCGAGCTTGGTTTTCAGGATCATCGGGTAAGGTTTGAGTTTGTTGATCGTCAATCGCTTGGAGTAGATTCTCTAAACGGCGTAAAAATAAATAGGCTTGACGTAACTCATCTGTTTCTTTTTTGGATAACAAATCAAGCGCTTGGATCTCAAATAAGGTCGCAAGTAAACTGCGCCCACGCAAGCTAGGCTCACGCCCACCGCGGATCAGCTGAAAAACTTGTACGATAAATTCGATTTCGCGGATCCCGCCAGCGCCAAGTTTAATATTATTCACAAGGCCGCGGCGTCTAACTTCACTGCGGATCATTGATTTCATTCGTCTGAGTGAATCAATCGCACTAAAGTCAATATAACGGCGAAACACAAATGGCATCAGCATCTTTTGCAGTTGGTAATATTCACGCGAACTGCTATCACCCATGACCCGCGCTTTGATCATTGCATAGCGCTCCCAATCTCGGCCTTGTTCTTGATAATAATCTTCTAAGGCGCTGTAACTCATGGCTAAAGGCCCGCTCTCGCCAAAAGGACGCAAACGCATATCAACGCGATAACAAAAGCCATCTTGAGTCACTTGATCAAGGGCTTTAATCAGTCTTTGTCCAAGGCGAGTGAAAAACTGAGAATTATCTATACTGCGACGCGCTCCTTGAGTTTCACCATTTTCTGGATAAGTAAAAATAAGGTCGATATCCGAGGAAAAGTTGAGCTCTCCACCACCAAGTTTACCCATACCTAAAATCAGCATAGGTTGTGGCTTGCCATCAAAGCAATGTGGCGTCCCCCAAAGCTTGCAGCAATCGGCGTAATGCCAGTGATAAGCCGCCATAATCAAACGCTCGGCGAGTAAAGATAAATGTGCCAGACTCTGTTCTAAAGGCCAGATTTCAAACAAGTCGCGCCATGCAATAGTGAGCATTTCTTGACGTCGATAGCTACGTAAAAGTTGCATCACTTTATCTTCATTTAAAGGTGCAAACGGGTCGTCATCGCTAAGGAGTGATTTAAGATCCTTTTGATAATCTTTTGTCGCTTCGATTAAACGAGGCAAGTCTTGAAGCAGTTCTGGTGCACTTTGTAAAGATTGTGCAATAAAGGGGCTAAAACCAACAGCGATAGGAAGCTGTTCTTGGAGTGTTTGTGGCCAAGTTGAGATTGTAGCCTGATGCTCTTCAATTAGCGTTTGATAAGCGAGTTCACCAAGCTGTGAGATTTGCTTTGCGGATGCGTCCATGTATTGAATATCCCTATAGAATTCTTGCTTATACTCAAGATACCTGTTTCAGTCTCAAAGATAAAATAAACTTGCTGATTTTTAGTCCAAAATAAAGTGTTATACTGATGTTTTTTCACTCATACCAAATACCGAGCCGTTTATGCAGTTAAAAGCGACCAATAGTGACTTTAAGCCTATGAGTTTAATGTCTTTATGCTTATCCTTTATTTCATTATCTATTGTCTCTTTTTTACTTTTCTCAAAAGCCGAGCCCGAAACTAAACATGTTTTTCGCGGCCTAGACACCTTGATTTGCTGCCTATTTTTACTTCAGATATGTATCGACTTTTTCCGCAGTGCAAATAAAAAAGAATTTTTAAAAGTACATTGGATCGATATTCTCGCCAGCATACCTATGATTGAAGCGCTACGTTTTGCACGTATTTTCCAAGTCTTACGCTTATTAATGGTGATCCGAGCTAGTCATTATTTTTTGTCCCAATACCTGACCAATCGCAAAGAAGCGACAATTGCGACCATCTTAACCTTAATGGTGCTCTTGATGACCATAGGTTCAAGCCTAGTCTTGGTGGTTGAAGGCAAAAATCCAGATGCCAATATTACCGATGCAGCCGATGCGCTTTGGTGGGCCTTTGTCACCATTTCAACCGTTGGTTACGGCGATTATTATCCGGTGACTTTTGTCGGGCGTTTAATTGCAGGCGTGATGATTCTCGCTGGGGTCGGGATTTTCGGTATGATTTCAGGTCTGGTTGCTTCGATGCTTGCAACCCCTGAGAAAGAAAATAAAAGCGTACAGAAAATCGAACAAGCACAACAAGATATCAAAGCAGATATCGAAGAAGATGAGCAAAGAGACAAACTTCTCCTTGCTGAGATAAAAAAGATGCAAGCAAGCCAAGAGCAACTGTTAACTGAGCAACAGCAACTCTTGACCAAAGTAAAAGATCTCGAACATCAAGTGAATGAGTTAAAACACAAATAATCCATCGAGCTTATAACCCATCAAGTTTTGGGAGCAAATCAAGCTCGGACTTGAAAATCAGAGTGCGATTAATGCTCCCAATATGGCTCTTGCTCGATGCACACCGCGCGTGTTTGCTCCATCGCATGCAAGAGTGACATTTCTTGTCGTTGCAGCCAACGCTCAAGTTGCAACTGCTCATCTTCATTGAGTTGCGGTAAGATCTCCTCCAAGATAACCAAGGTAAATAAATCATCCACCCCTTGCAACAGATCTACCCAAGGCAAGCGAAACTTCATTCTTGAGTCATTATCAAAGAGTGAAGAAAAAGCTAACCCTGTATATAGGTTATGGCTGAGCACTTCACGCTGCTCTAGGTAATCTTGCCTGCTCATCACGCGCTCTGGTGGAAACACCTCAATGAGTTTGGCCCAAGCACTAGCTAAACGCTTTGAGGCAAATGCTTTCAGCTCACCCGACATTTTTTGACGACCTTTTTCATCTAAAAACGGCTGCCACCCGCGAGATAAAATCCAACGACTCAAGTCAAGTAAAAGCCCCGTATAACGGGCACCATGAAACATAGTAAGCATTTGCTCACGTGATGGAAGATTCTCTACTTTTTCAGAGATTTGCGCGACTAAAAACTTCTGGCCATCAAGCTTACGCAGTACATGACCTTTGTTTTCAATTAAGTCTTGGTAACAATCATAGTTCGTCAACCAGTCGAGTTCATCCTCAAGCCATGAAAGTTCCTGACGCAAAATAGCGGTTGCGCGTTTTGGAATAAGTGAGCGATAGGTTTGCAACAGCTGGCGAATAAAACCAACTGAATAATTGATTTGTTTTAACGCTTCAAGTGCTTGGTCTGAATCTTGATCTGTATATAACTGCTCATGATAGTGCCAATGTGAAAGCGCTTTTTCTAACGAGATAATCAAGCAATCTTCAACACTATGTTCAGGCTTGGTTTGAATCGAATCAAAACTTTGCGCGAGCTCTTCTTCATACCCGAAGGCTAAGCGATAACCACGCGCAGCCTTGCTTAAATTTCCAAGGCGCATGCCACCTTCATTACTCAGCTGACGCGCAAGGGTAAATAAGGTATCGGTTTGACCCGATTTTAGCTCAAGCTCAACCTCGCAAATCGGGTCAGTTAAATCACCTGCGCGCACTTCCCCTTGATCAAATGCGACTTCGATTTGAGTCCCATCAGGCATGCTCACCAACCATTGCTCACGCTGAAAGTCGGTGGAAAAAATAGGTTTAATTTGACTAGCCAGTGTGTCTAAATCTCGTCCCTGTGGCCAAATATCTTGCGGATGCAGACTCAAATCTGGTTCATCACTAGTATGCTCTGCATTGTATTCCGGTCTTTGATGCAAACCTGCGATGACGCGTCCGGCGGTTTTAACCGTCTGTACAAACACATCATCATAACGACGGATACGCATCCCTATATCATGCTCACGCAGCCAATGGTCTTCTGTATCGAAGTAAGTATTCCCTAACTGACGGCAACTGTGCTGCAGGACTTTTGTTTCTAATATTTTTGATTTCAGCGTCTTGGAAAAGTCACTTGAAACAAAAAATTTAAGCTCGATTTCTGTTTCCATCATACGACCTATATAAAAATAATTAGCTCCCACAGCCTTGATCTGGCAATCACAATGTCTGCGGAAAATTCAATACTACCAAGAATATTGCCAAATATATTTTACAGCAAGCCAAGAAAGGATTATTTCATAACATTAAACAATAGTTTACAGCATTGATCGGGTAAAAAATCGCCTCTAGGTGTATGCTTGAGCTAGTATTTAAGGTAATATGCGCCACTTTGATGAGCGTTTAACATATTTAGGTGAATTTAGTGTGAACAAATTAATTCACTTAGATGACAATTTACTTCGTTTATTTGATTTACTTTACTTAGGTTGAAATCACCATGCCAGTAAATACTATTATGGGGCTTTTTGCGAAATCCCCGATTAAACCACTTCAAGAACATGTTGTCTGCGTCAACGAATGTTGTTCACATTTGATTCCGTTCTTCCACGCTTGCGCGGAAAATGACTGGGATAAAGCAGAGGATATTCGAGAAACTATCTCTGGTCTTGAGCGTGAAGCGGATAGCCTGAAACGTGAAATTCGTTTGAAGCTACCTCGTGGTTTATTTATGCCTGTTGATCGTAGCGACATGTTAGAGCTATTGACCCAACAAGACAAACTTGCAAACCTAACCAAAGATATTGCAGGCCGAGTTATTGGTCGCCATCTCCAAATCCCTGAAGCAATGAATGCTGAGTTTATTGCTTATGTTTCGCGTTGTCTTGACGCCGCTAAGCAAGCCGAAAAAGTTATCGGTGAGCTAGATGAGCTATTAGAGACTGGCTTTAAAGGCCGCGAAGTCACACTAGTTGCCGAGATGATCCATCAATTAGATGAGATCGAGGATGATACGGATACCATGCAGATTAGTCTGCGTCAGCAACTACTTGCTATGGAATCAAAGTTTAATCCTATCGATGTGATGTTCTTATACAAAATCATTGAATGGGTCGGTGCAATTGCAGATCAAGCACAGCGTGTTGGTGCGCGTCTTGAGGTCATGCTCTCGCGTTCTTAATTATCACTACTCTCGGTTACCTATAAGCCTTTACTTATGGGTAATTATTGATGCCTGAATAAAACTTATTTAGGTACATCTTTAACAATTAGGTGTAACAATGGATATCCTAGCTAATTATGGCTCAACTATTGTCTTAGTGGCCGCTTTATTTGGTTTCCTGATGGCTATTGGTATTGGTGCAAATGATGTTGCCAATGCAATGGGTACTTCTGTCGGCTCAAAAGCGCTAACAGTTAAACAAGCAATTATTATTGCGATGATCTTTGAATTTGCTGGCGCATACCTTGCTGGCGGCGAAGTCACAGATACGATTCGTAAAGGTGTAATTGAAACATCTTTATATGCCGATCAACCTGAAGTCTTAGTCTTTGGGATGATGTCAGCCCTGCTTGCAGCGGGCACATGGCTATTACTTGCTTCATATATGGGTTGGCCGGTGTCAACTACCCACTCGATTATCGGTGCGATTATCGGTTTTGCATGCGTATCGGTTGGCTCTGAAGCTGTCGATTGGCATTCAGTTCAAGGCATTGTGGGCAGTTGGATTATCACGCCACTTATTTCCGGTATTTTTGCTTATATGATATTTATCAGCGCCCAGCGACTGATATTTGATACTGAAAAACCACTTTTCAATGCAAAACGTTTCGTGCCTGTATATATGTTCTTAACCACTTTGATTATCAGTCTTGTGACAATCAAAAAAGGTTTAACCCACGTTGGTCTTGATCTTACAACGATGCAAGCATGGGGCACCTCAATTGCGTTTTCTGCCGTGATCATGGTTGGTGGTTATATTTATATCCAGAAGAAATTTGCCGACCAAAGTGAAGAGCATGGTTTTGCCGGCGTTGAAAGCATTTTTAGTACGCTAATGGTTATCACTGCTTGTGCGATGGCATTTGCGCACGGCTCAAACGATGTAGCCAATGCTATCGGTCCACTGTCTGCCGTAGCCTCAACCGTTGCACACATGGGTGAGATCGCAGAGAAAAGCGAAATTGCTTGGTGGATTCTGCCTCTTGGCGGTTTTGGTATCGTTGTGGGTCTGGCGACTATGGGTCACAAAGTAATGGCAACTGTTGGTACAGGTATTACCGAACTAACACCTAGCCGCGGCTTTGCAGCGCAGCTTGCAACAGCTTCGACAGTGGTATTAGCTTCTGGTACAGGCCTTCCAATCTCAACAACGCAAACGCTTGTTGGCGCAGTTTTAGGTGTAGGTTTTGCTCGTGGTATTGCCGCGCTTAACCTTGGCGTTGTACGTAACATTGTTGCATCTTGGATTGTCACGCTGCCTGCAGGTGCGGGCCTTGCTATCGTATTCTTCTACGGTCTTGAAGCTGTATTCATGTAAAGGCGCGCTGAGATAACAAAGTGATTTGAATTTGATATGACCATGAAAACACTGAAAGATTAAACTTAAAAAGTGAACATCTAGTGATCTATATGTCAAATTTAGGTTAGCTTTGAATTTAAATCCAAAAAAGGGGGGGCAAATGCTCCCTCTTTTGTTGCACAAAGGGTTTAAAATTCTTACTATTTGTTGTTATAGATTTTCGGCCTCAAAAAAGGACATATTGTGAAAAAGCTCTTTTGCTTCATCTTACTTGCACTCACGTTCGCACCATTAACTTATGCGCAAGATTATTACATCTCAGACAAGCTATTTACCTATATGCGTTCAGGCGCAAGCGATCAACATCGTATCATTGGTAGTGTCAATGCTGGTGATAAAGTTCAACTTAAAACGCGCAGTGGCAAATACACTCAAATTGTCGACCCACGTGGCCGCACAGGTTGGGTTGAAAGCAAGTTTGTTTCATCAAATGTTAGCAATGCGGCACGCTTACCTGAGCTTGAAGCTGAACTCGCACGCGTGAAAGGCTTACTTGCTAATGCTGAAGATAAAGCCAATGCAGAGCAAGAAGGTCTAGCGACATCGCTCAAGCAACGCAACGAGCAAATCAAAAAACTTGAAGCAAGCTACCAAGATGCAAATGATGAGCTGATTGCTGCGCAAACTCAAATTCGCGAACTAAGCGCTAAGATTAACACTCAAGAAGATGATCTTCTTATGCGTTGGTTTATGTATGGCGGTGGTGTTGCAGGTCTAGGTCTTATCTTTGGTCTCATTCTGCCACATATGATCCCGCGTCGTAAGAAAAACAACGGTTGGGCATAATTCTTTCGAGAAGTTGATAGCTCATTCGTGACTATCCCTTGCCCACTAAAAAGCCCTAGCCTCAGCCAATACAGTAAATCTTGTATGGCATCAGACTAGGGCTTTTTTATACCTCCATATCACTGAATCAGTGATGAGGAGAGATTAACTTAAGCGCTAAACGTATTGCACACGTTCACATCGCCACTGGTAAAGCCGGCATTAAACCACTTCACACGCTCAGCCGATGTTCCATGGGTAAAGGCTTCAGGGCGAACCACTTGGCCGGCATTTTTCATTAAGGTGTCATCCCCAATTGAACCTGCCGCTTGTAAAGCTTCTTCCATATCGCCTGGCTCTAACACATTGAGCTCAGATTTCGCATAATAACCCCAAACACCAGCATAACAGTCCGCTTGCAGCTCAAGTTTCACACTCAGTGCATTGGCTTCGATTTTACTCGACTGACGCTGCGCAGTTGTGACCTTCTGGCTTGTGCCAAGCAAAGTTTGTAAGTGATGACCCACTTCATGTGCAATCACATAAGCAAAAGCAAAATCACCCGGTGCGCCCAATTTATTTAGCTCTTGCATAAAGCTTAAATCAATATAAATCGTCTTATCGACTGGACAATAAAAAGGCCCTGTTTGCGCGCTACCTTGGCCACAGCCTGTATGCGTCATGTTTGAATAGAGGACCATTTTTGGAGCTTGATATTGCCCCTGGAAGACCTTATCCCAAATATCTTCAGTCGTTGCCAGCACTTTAGATGCGAACTCCGCATTTGGGTTATCATCTTTTAAGCCCGTTTGATTCGTGACTTGGCTTGAGTTTGGAGTCAAGTTAGTTGTAAGCGAGCCGCCTGTAAATTGTTGATATGCAAAAAAGGCTGCAGCGCCCAAAGCAATCACTTTGCCAAATTTAGTGCGTAATAACATAGGTAAAAAGCGCACCAACAACATCAATATCGCTGGGTTACCACTGCTTGCTTGCATCGGGCTGTCGCCACGGCGATCCTCTACGTTATCACTTTTTCTTGAGTTTCCAAGGCGCATAAGACATTCCTTTAATTCATCCTAACTTTATATCTATGAATGCCAAACAAATGGAAGTTCTCAAATTGAGATAACATTCAACTAGATACAACAAAAAAGCTGCAATGCCCTATCAATGATTAAAAAATTCATCAATGCGCAATTGCAGCTCTAGTATAGAATGTTTTCAACTTGTTAGAAAAGTTAAAATTTAGCTAAATAGTTAAAAAGTATCTTTTTATTTGTGGTTATCATTAAGTCGAATATTTTTATCCATGTCAGTATCCGCATATTCATCCACAAATGGGTTATCTTCGACAGCTTCTGGCTCAATCTGAGCGTTATCGACGATATGTGTTTCACCAAGATCTTTAGGTAAAACTAAGTTTAGGAGAATCGCCACTACGCCACAAAGGCTCACACCTTGCAGACTGAAATCTCCCATACCAAAGGCCATACCACCAATCCCAAAGACTAAAGTCACAGCTACGATCACTAAATTACGCGCTTTATGTAAATCAACTTGGTTTTTGATTAAAGTATTTAAGCCGACAGCCGCAATCGAGCCAAAGAGCAAGATCATGATACCGCCCATTACCGGCCCAGGAATCGTTTGCAATACAGCGCCAAGCTTACCAACAAAAGCTAATAAAATAGCGGTAAAGGCAGCCCAAGTCATAATTGCAGGGTTAAAGGCTTTGGTTAGCACCACTGCGCCAGTCACTTCTGAGTAAGTTGTATTTGGTGGCGCGCCGAGCATCGCAGCAGCCATAGTCGCAACCCCATCACCTGCCATAGTGCGATGTAGTCCCGGCTTTTTAAGGTAATCTTTGCCCGTCACATTTGAAATCGCTAGCATATCGCCAACATGCTCCACAGCAGGTGCTATCGCTACCGGCAACATAAATAAAATCGCTTCGAGCTTAAATTCAGGGAAAGTAAAGTTCGGCACAGATAACCAGCTTGCTTGATGAATAGGAGTAAAATCAACCACGCCAAAAAAGTAGCTTACGCTGTAGCCTGCGACGATCCCGCCGAGAATTGGCATTAGCTTTAAAATACCGCGAGCAAAAACGCTTAAGATAATCGTCACGCTAAGGGAGACTCCTGAGATCCAGAGTGCCGTATCACGCATAATCAATTGTGTGCTGCCATCTCCTGTTTGCCCCGTTGCCATATGCACCGCACTTGGCGCTAAACCTAAGCCAATCACCATAATCACAGGCCCTACAACCACTGGCGGCAATAAACGGTGAATAAAACCAACGCCACGCAGCTTAATAATCCCACCCATGATCACATACACAAGACCTGCAAAAATTAACCCGCCCATGGTCGCAGCAACGCCCCAAGCTTGAATGCCGTAGATCATTGGCGCAACGAATGCAAAAGATGAAGCAAGAAAGATAGGCACACTGCGTTTAGTGATCATTTGAAAAAGTAAGGTACCAAAGCCTGCACCAAAGAGTGCAACACTTGGGTCAAGCCCGGTTAAAAGCGGGACGAGTACAAGCGCGCCAAATGCAACAAATAACATTTGAGCGCCGATAAGTACCTGCATCATGTTAAAATTTCCTTTTGTTAGATACGAAGATTAAAATCCAATTACCCCTGCCACTCATATAAAGCAGGAATTAAAATATATTGCCCACGAAAGCTTGCGACTAAATCTCTTGGGGTCATTTTTTCAAGCTTGACTTCATTTGGCACCAGCCATTCGCCCAGTTTTACTTCTCGTCCATTCACCTTTACCCAACGCTTAGCTGGATCCGACACATAGACATGCGCTGCAAAGTTCATTGCTGGCAAACGCCCTCTAAACTGATTGGTATTTTTATCCAAGGCAATTGCGTTGCTATCTGAAGCTGTTTGCACTGAATTGCTCGCACTTGGATCGACACCACCTTGTAGCGCAGCTTTTAATTGCGCAGCCAATGCTGGTGAAATATCAGAAAAATCGACATCTTCTTCCTGAATCACAGGCTCTGCTGACTGAGCTTTATTGGCAACATTTTGAGTTTTTTCAACCGGCTTAGGCGCAACCGGAGCAGGCAGAGTATCTAAATGCCCAAAGTCTGGATATTTCAAATAAATCAATGACTCATTGGCTGCAAGAAGTTGCGCGTCATCGCTTGTCTTTGGCAATGTTTTTAATTGCTCTAGTTGGGAGCTCGAGGATACAGGATTAAGCTCAATTGAAGCTTGCTTTGATTCGACAGCCTTTGGTTGCGAGTGATGTGCATCCGTTGATACAGCTAGGCGAGAGGCTTGAGCCTGCCAAATTGCGGCCCCAAGCGCTGCACTGATGGGCACAATTAAGCACGCAGCTAAGATGAGTTTATTTGCAGCCTTGGGCGCCGGCTTTGAGGTCTGTGCTTGCTGAAAAGCATTTTTTTGCGCTTGGTGCGCTTGCTCAGAGCGTTTTAACGCAGATAAAACCTGTGACATTAGAATTCACCTTGAGGGTTATCTAAAGATGGCGCGGCTTGGTTAGAATATGAATCGAGCAGCATCAAGGTCTGTGTGCCGGCAATGCCATCCACTTTGATCCCTTGCCACATTTGAAAAGCTTCAACTTTACGTTTAATCGCGGCGTTAAAGCTATGTGTATTCGCTTGCGATTCACCGAGTACTTGTGATAATTTTTGGTCCAATCGCACCACATCTTGGCCATTATCCCCCTGCTTTAAGGTGCGCTTGGAGACATCATTTTTCCAGAAAATTAAAAACTCGCCACTCCAGTTTTCCGTCAGCCAATCCAGTGGCACTTGAATACGTTTGCCTGCAACCAATAGCTGAGCACTTTGTGTCGCTTCATCCAATTGATATAACACGGCAAAGCTTGCGCGCTGTTCTTGATAAAAGTTTAGAATGGCTGGGCGATTGAGTAATCTTAAGTCACTCAAGGTGCCGCGCTCTTCAAAACAAAAGAGATCTGCACGTTGTGCGTTTTGGCAACTTGCTTGGCTCTTTTCAACTTGATAACCCCAAAGGTTAAATAAAAGCTGTAAACTATCAGCCCTTTGGTAGCTCTGCTTTAAGTGATCTTGCATTTCTTGTGCGAGACTAGAATCAGCACTGGCGTTGCTAGCTGGAAGCAAAGGTACTAAATCATCAGGCTCAGAGATATCAGTCGTCTCTGGACTCGTCACAACAGACTCAGTTTCTTGCGCAACGTCAACCGACTCTTCGAGCGCCGCAAGTTCTGACGCTTGTTCTGTTAGCTTTTCCATCGCTTGCGTCTGGGCGACATCGGCATCATGATTTTTGGCTAATAAGTCTGGAAGATACAAATACGCAGCCGCGGCAACTAAAGCCCCGATACCAAGGGAGAGCAGATAAGGTGAAAGATTTCGTTTTGGCGCTTCATCCGTCACTTGTGGGTTATTCGCCACAGGGCTTTGAAAGCTCATTACATCTTTACACGCCTTTTGCGCGGTCGTTAAATCCACTTCTTTGCTATTTGAGTAATAAGCGTATTGCAAACATTTATCGCACACCAAGTTAATTAAACGCGGCACCCCTTGGGTCGCTTGGGTGATATGTTTCAATGCCTTAGTTGAAAAGACTTGCTCTACCCCACCAGCAATTTGCATACGAAACTCAATATACTGCCCTACTTCTTCTGCTGACAAAGGCAATAAATGATAACGACCTGTAATCCGCTGTGCTAATTGACGCAGTTCTGGCGTTTGCAGCTTTTGTTGCAGCTCTGGCTGACCAACCAATAGCACCCTTAACAGCTTTTGTGAGTCGGTTTCAAGGTTGGTTAGAAGGCGCAACTGCTCTAGCACATCCGCAGACAAATGTTGGGCTTCATCAATTAAGACTAAGGTTTGGATCCCTTTGGCGTGATTATCGAGCAAAAAAGCGGAAATCGCTTGGGTGAGTTGTTTAAGACTTGCATCTTCTGGGTAAGCAACTGAAAATTCATCACAAATAGCTTCTAAAAGCTCATTACTGGTATAGGTCGGATTAAGTAATAAGCCCGCTTGTGTATTGGCATCAAGGTGGCTTAATAAAGCTTTTGAAACAGTCGTCTTACCCGTCCCGACTTCACCTGTGAGTAAGGCAAATCCACCGCCACTGCCAAGCCCCAACTGTAAATGATTCATGGCCTCGCGGTGACGTCCACTTAAAAAGATAAATCTAGAATTGGGAACGATAGAGAAAGGTAATTCGCGTAAACCAAAAAAATCCTTGTACATGTCAACTCTCAGTATGGGGTAAGGTGAATAAAAAATATCCCTAATGATAATCTTATTTTGATGAAATTCCTATGTATCAAGTTAGAATGATGTCTATTGAATCAAGAAAATAAGTTGAGGGTGCATGCAAATCTATCTAGTCGGTGGCGCAGTCAGAGATAAACTGCTTAATATTGAATGTTATGATCAAGATTGGGTGGTCGTAGGATCGAGCCCAGAAGAAATGCACGCAAACGGGTTTATCAGTGTCGGGCAAGACTTCCCCGTTTTTTTGCACCCTAAAACCAAACAAGAGCATGCCCTTGCCCGTACTGAGCGTAAATCTGGCCAAGGTTATACTGGCTTTGAATGCTTCTATGCGCCAGATGTCACGCTTGAAGAAGATCTTGCGCGCCGTGATTTAACCATCAATGCGATTGCACAAGATGATCAAGGCAACTTAATCGATCCTTATAATGGTCAAGCTGATATTCAAAATAAAGTTCTGCGCCATGTCTCCGATGCATTTGCCGAAGATCCTGTGCGCGTGTTACGTGTTGCGCGTTTTGCCGCAAAGCTCGCTCACTTAGGTTTTCAAGTTGCGCCTGAAACCCAAGCCTTAATGCGCGACATGACCAAACAAGGGGAATTAGCGCATTTAACCGC
The DNA here is from genome assembly GCF_058545285.1 of Vibrio sp. KMM 9700. NCBI lineage: Bacteria > Pseudomonadati > Pseudomonadota > Gammaproteobacteria > Vibrionales > Vibrionaceae > Vibrio > Vibrio sp. KMM 9700. The sequence goes on from NZ_CM178589.1 coordinate 1,124,220, forward strand.
TGAGCGAGTGTGGCAAGAGTGGCACAAATCTATGAGTACCCCAAACCCAGAGCGCTTTTTAGAAGTCTTACGTGAGGTTGGCGCACTGGCGGTAATTTTGCCTGAGATTGATGCCTTATTTGGGATCCCACAAACTAAGAAGTGGCACCCAGAAGTCGATACAGGTATTCATACTTTGTTGGTTGCAGCGCAAGCCAAACAATTAGCGATGCGAGAAAAGTTAAACTCAGAGCAAACCACTTTACTCCAATTTGCCGCGCAAACGCATGATCTTGGTAAAGCACTCACGCCGAAAGAAGAACTCCCGAGCCATAAAATGCACGGCATGCGCGGCTTAAAGCCAATTAAACAGCTTTGTAATCGCTTAAAAGTACCCAAAGCCTACCTTGAGCTTGCTTTAGCTGTCAGTGAGCATCATATCGAGATCCATAATGCTGCGATTTTAAAAGCGAAAACCGTCTTAAAAATCTTGAATAAAATAGATGTATGGCGCAAGCCAGAACGCTTTGAGCTGGTGCTGCAAGCTGGCGTCGCGGATGTGCGTGGGCGCACTGGATTTGAAAATCATGACTACTCACAACGAGAACTCATGCAAGAATATTATCAAGCGGCAAAACAAATTGATGTGCAAGCGATTATCGCCCAAGGCTTTCAAGGTAAAGAGATTCGAGAAGAGTTAGAGAAACAAAGAATTGAAGCGATTGATAAAATCAAAAAAGAAAATCAAGAGCGTACCGAGGCGACAAAATAGTTCTAATTAAAACAAATAATTAAGCCCTAGAAACATATAAAAATAAGAATATGTGACTAGGGCTCAGTAGCGCAGTTAACGCCGCTGTAGTTTCAAATATGACGAGGATTCCAGTAAATCAAGCACATAAAATCCTCAAAATAGTTGGAATTACAGCAAGGCAACAATCAATGAGGCCCTAGGAGCATATAAGAATATGTGACTAGGGCGAATTTGCGCAGTTAACGCCGCTGTAGCTTTAAATATTCAGAAGGTTCTTGCAAATAAGAGCACATAAATCCTCAAAATAGTTGGAATTACAGCAAGGCAACAAGCAATGAGACCCTAGGAGCATATAAGAATATGTGACTAGGGCGAATTTGCGCAGTTAACGCAGCTGTAGTTTCAAATATGAAGAGGATTTAGCCGAAGAGCAAAAATGCCGTTAACCCCGCACCTAACAACAGACGATAAATCACAAACGGCATCATGCCCATGCGCGAAATAATCTTCAAGAAATAGTGAATGCAGATATAGGCACTCACAAATGAAACTAAGATGCCTACTGACAAGAAGCCAAAGTTCACTGGATCATCACTTAAAACAAGTTGCAGACCTTTATAGCCGCCCGCTAGCATAATGATTGGAATCGACATTAAAAATGAAAATCTTGCCGCTGCTTCACGGGTAAAGCCTAGCATTAGCGCTGCGGTAATGGTTGCACCAGAGCGCGAAGTTCCTGGGATCATCGCCATCGCTTGGGCAAAACCTAGCATCACCGCATGCTTCCAACCGACTTGATATTCATCCGCTTTTTCTGTTGCGGTTTTATCTGCATAGCCTAAAAGCAAACCAAAAATAATGGTTGTGGTCGCAATAATTGCAGCGCTGCGTGAATAAGTTTCGATGAAGTCATTCATCAAATAACCAAACGCTGCGGCTGGAATTGTTGCAATGATTAGCATCCACGCAAGTTTCGCTTCTTTTGAACGATCACCTTTGAAAATCGAACCGAAAAACGCTTGAAGGAGTGTGACCACTTCAGTGCGAAAATAGATCATCACTGCTAATAAAGTGCCAACATGCACTGAGACATCAAATGCTAACCCTTGATCAGGCCAACCTAACACGGCAGAGGGAAGAATAAGGTGCGCCGAGCTTGAGACAGGTAAAAACTCAGTTAAGCCTTGAATTAAAGCTAAGCAAATCGCTTCAAAATAACTCATTTTGTTGCCTTAGAAATATACAAAAAAGATAAAATATGAAGGCTGCATTATACACATCTTTTTTAAGATACTATTAATTTGTGAGCTTTAACTCAACTTTTGACAATGGCTCACCTAATAGCTGAGGTTTTCTTTGGTTATATAATTGCGCCAAATCACAATCAGATTCAGAAAGGTAAAAGTGTGGTGCAAGTTCAGCTAAAGGTTTTAAAACAAAGGCATAGTCTTGAATATCTTGGCTTGGGAGCTCTGGTTTTCCTGCTTGCGAGAGCTGACCAAAAATAAGCAAATCAAGATCAAGAGTATGTAAAAGATCGCCTTTCGCTTTACTCGAGCGCCCCCATTTACGTTCAATTTTCTTTAAAGCTTGATAAAAAACGTCTAATTCGAGCTCAGTTTCAAGGCTAAGCACCATATTATAAAACTTAAGATCTGGATACAGCTTGGTTCGCGCAGCATCAAAACTTGGATCTGAGCAAACCGGGGCACTCGTATATACGCTCGACGCTCGGCAATTATCTCCGAGCATCGACACCTCTTTAAAGGCGATGCGCATATGTCGCTTGGGGTACTGGTTGCTCCCAACACCGACAAACACTGGGGTCATCGCTTGCCTCGCTCGATGATAACCCCAACACCTTGTGCTTGCACAACAGCGCCAGGTTTAATCAAATGCACTTTTATCCAAGGCACATTAAACTCTTGCATAATAAGCGCAGCGACTTCTTCTGCGACACGTTCAACAAGTTCAAAACGACCCGTTTCAATATGAGTTAAAACAGCTTGGCTGACTTTTGCATAATCTAGCGCATCATTGACATCATCACTCAAGCCTGCTGGGCGGTTATCATGTGCCATTTCAAGATTTAAGATAAGCTTTTGCTTGATCCCTTTTTCCCAATCATAAACACCTATTGTTGTAATTACTTCCAAACCTTGAATAAACACAATATCGTACGCCATGCGACTACCTTTTGACTGCTATAAATGAAAGCCTTATTCAATCATAAGTTAAACGAATCACAAAACAAGATCACAAATTAAGCCAAAAAGACAACCTCAAGGCAGTTTAAGAGATAAAATTTCATCAGATCAAACTGATCCGATACCCAAAACCAAGAAAAGCACGTAAGATAACCAAGTAATACCCCCCAGCGCTCGAACAAGGAAATTTATGTCCGTATTGGCACTTAGCATGATAATTATCGCCTATTTACTTGGGTCGATTTCGAGTGCCGTTCTTATTTGCCGCTTAGTTCGCCTTCCTGATCCAAGAGAGCAAGGTTCTAAAAATCCGGGCGCGACGAATGTACTAAGAATTGGTGGGCGCGGCGCTGCAATTGGTGTGTTGGTTTTTGATATTTTAAAAGGCATGTTGCCAGTGTGGGCGGGGTATTTTATGGGGATCCCACCTTTAATGCTTGGCTTTATCGGGATCGCAGCTTGCCTTGGACACATTTATCCAATCTTTTTCCACTTTCAAGGTGGTAAAGGTGTGGCAACCGCAATTGGAACCATGGCGCCGATTGGCTATGATTTGTCACTGCTGATCATCTTAACTTGGGTGGTGAGCTTTTTTGTCTCACGCTATTCATCTCTAGCAGCAATTATTACCGCTTTGCTCGCACCCTTTTATACTTGGATGATCAAACCTCAATATACGATTCCAGTGGCAATGCTATCCTGTTTGATTATTTTCAGGCATAAAGAGAATATAAAAAGGCTCATCGATGGTAATGAGCCTCAAGTCGGTGCTAAAAAACCAAAACAAGATAAAGAAGCAGCCTCTAACCTTAAAGAAGATTAAAGGCTAACTGAATTAGCTTGCTTTAATTGGTTCGAGTTGATCAATCGGCCAACGTGGTTTTGCATCAAGACTCAAGTCCTGACCTTCACCATTTTTCAAACGTTGCATTCCAGCATAGGCAATCATTGCGCCGTTATCGGTACAAAACTCAGTACGCGGATAATACACAGCGCCGCCCATTTTCTTCGCCAGTTCACCAAGCGACTTTTGCAGGTTTTTATTCGCGCTCACACCACCCGCAATGACAATGCGATTTAAGCCGGTTTCAATCAAAGCGCGTTTGCATTTAATCACTAACGTATCGCACACAGCTTCTTGGAAAGCGTAAGCAATATCTGCGCGAGTTTGCGCAGCCTCTGGCGTATCTTCTAAGGCGTTATTGTCACGAATCGTATTCGCAGCAAAGGTTTTTAAACCAGAGAAACTAAAATCAAGCCCTGGTCTGTCTGTCATTGGACGCGGAAAGCGAAAACGACCCGGCGTGCCATCTTGCGCAAGTTTAGCTAAAAGTGGGCCACCTGGATAATCCAGTCCCATTAATTTTGCAGTTTTATCAAAAGCTTCACCTGCGGCGTCATCAATCGATTCACCTAAAATGCGATAGTCACCGATGGCTTTTACTTCCACCATCATGGTATGTCCGCCTGAAACAAGCAGCGCGACAAATGGAAATTCTGGTGGATTATCTTCAAGCATAGGCGCAAGCAAGTGCCCTTCCATATGGTGCACGGCAATCGCTGGAACATCCCAAGCATATGCAAGACTGCGACCAATGGTTGCGCCAACTAACAATGCGCCAACTAAACCAGGCCCTGCAGTATAAGCAACGCCATCAATATCTTGCGCGGTTAAATTTGCTTCATCTAAAGCCGCTTGAATCAAAGGCAAGGTCTTTTTGACATGATCGCGCGAGGCGAGTTCAGGCACCACACCGCCATAATCGGCATGCAGTTTTACTTGGCTATATAGTTGATGTGAAAGCAGTCCGGCATTATCATCATAAATTGCGATACCAGTTTCATCACAAGAGGTTTCAATCCCTAATAGGCGCATATTTTGTCTCACAGGCTAAAAAAATCAATCGCGCACATCTTAACGTTTAAATAAATGCTTTACAATTGGTATCAGATCGGATTAAAATTGCGCACCAATTTAGATCAAGCTGACCAATCCCACACCAATGAAGGTTGTTGGTGTATGTCAGCGTTAACGAAACAACCCCTGAGGTGAAAGGCATATGCCAGTAGTTAAAGTCCGTGATAACGAACCGTTTGACGTAGCACTACGTCGTTTCAAACGCTCTTGCGAAAAAGCAGGCGTTCTTTCTGAAGTACGTCGCCGTGAGCACTATGAAAAACCAACGACAGTTCGCAAACGCGCTAAAGCAGCAGCACAAAAGCGTCACGCTAAAAAGCTTGCTCGTGAAAACGCACGTCGCGTACGTCTGTACTAATAACTTATCATTCAATAAGGATAATAAGTTATGGCTCTGATTGAACAACTCAAAGAAGAGCAAAAGCTTGCGATGAAAGCCAAGGACAAACCGCGCCTTGGCACTATACGTTTAGCTTTGTCTGCAATCAAGCAACGCGAAGTCGATGAGCAAATTACGCTTAGCGACGACGACATCATTGCTGTGCTGACAAAAATGGTTAAACAACGTCGTGATTCTGTCGCTCAATTTGAAGCTGCAAGCCGTCAAGATCTTGCCGATGCAGAAAGTGCTGAAATTAAAGTGCTTGAGGAATTTTTGCCTCAACCTTTAACTGAAGAAGAAGTGATCGCTATTATTGAAGCGGGCATCGAATCTTCTGGCGCTGCAAGTATGCAGGACATGGGTAAGCTCATGGGGGTTCTAAAACCTCAGCTTCAAGGTCGTACAGATATGGGTAACGTAAGTAAACTAGTTCGAGCTAAGCTCGCTTAATCACTTATTACCCAAGCTGTTTATAATTTATAGCAAGCCGTGTATTCTTTATTGAGTGCGCGGCTTGTTTGTATTTATAGCCTATTTATATTTTTGTCCATTTCTTTTCTATTATTTGGAGGCAAACTCAATGGCTGGTCTTATTCCACGTCGCTTTATTGATGATTTACTTGCCAGAACAGATATTGTTGATGTGATTGACTCACGTGTCAAACTCAAGAAACAAGGCAAAAATTATGCGGCATGCTGCCCTTTCCACAATGAAAAATCACCTTCCTTTAGCGTGAGCCAAGAAAAGCAGTTTTATCACTGTTTTGGCTGTGGCGTCAGTGGCAATGCGCTAAGCTTTTTAATGGAATATGAACGACTTGAGTTTGTTGAAGCTGTCGAAGAGCTCGCATCTAAACTCAGTCTTGAAGTGCCGCGTGAAGCAAGCAGCCCAAATCAGCAATCTAATCAACCTCGCGTCAGTTTTGAAAAAAAGCGTGATATTTATGAGCTTCTCGCTCAAATTAGCGAATTCTATCGTAAACTACTTAAGTCATCACAAAATAAACAAGCCGTTCAATACCTCGCTAAGCGTGGTTTGTCTGCTGAAGTGATCCATAAATTTGGTATAGGTTATGTGCCCGATGAGTGGAACTTAGTTGGGCAAAACTTTGCTAAAAATCCAAGCGTGCATGAAATGCTGCTTGAAGCTGGCATGTTAGTTAAAAATGACAATGGTCGAGTTTACGATAGATTTCGTGCCCGTGTAATGTTCCCGATTCGGGATCGTCGCGGTCGCGTGATAGGTTTTGGTGGACGAGTATTAGGCGATGAAAAGCCAAAATATCTCAACTCCCCTGAAACACCAGTGTTCCATAAAGGGCGTGAGTTATACGGCTTTTATGAAGTCTTGCAAAGTTACCGCGATGTGCCACAAGTGCTTGTTGTGGAAGGCTATATGGATGTGGTGGCACTCGCTCAATACGGCATTGATTATGCTGTGGCCTCTCTTGGCACTTCGACCACTGGCGAACATATGCAAATGCTGTTTCGTCAAACCGGTACTGTGGTTTGTTGCTATGATGGCGATAGAGCCGGCCGCGAAGCCGCATGGCGCGCACTGGAAAATGCCCTGCCTTATTTAACCGATGGGCGTCAGCTTAAGTTTATGTTTTTGCCTGATGGCGAAGACCCAGACACTTATGTTCGCGCCAATGGTAAAGATGCGCTTGAAGCTATGATGCAGCAAGCTATGGGCTTATCTGAGTTTGTATTTAGCACCTTGATGCAACAAGTGGATAATGCAAGTCAAGAAGGACGTGCTAAACTTGCTACACTGGCCGCGCCAATTATTAGCAAAATCCCAGGTGAAACCTTAAGTCTGTACCTTAAAGAAGAATTAGGCAGACGTCTTGGGATCTTAGATATTGCGCAAGTTGAAAAACTCATTAAAGCCGATAACAAGCCACAAGCTAAGAAAAATCAGCAGCATATTAAGCGTACACCAATGCGTGTATTAATCGCATTATTACTGCAAAAGCCGAGTTACAGCGCGCTTGTACCTGACTTGTCAGCGGTATCACATATAGCGTTACCTGGATTAAGTTTATTTATTGAGCTGCTTGAAATTTGCTATCAAAACCCCAATATTAATGCAGGTCAGCTCATGGAACATTGGCGTGAGCACCCAAATCAACACTTGCTGATGCGTCTGATGAATTGGGATATCCCAATTGATGCAGAGAATGAGCAAGATGTCTTTCTCGATACATTAGATAAAGTCATTTTGGCTTGTATCGAATTACAAATTGAAAATTTACAAACAAAAGAAAGAAACTTTGGCTTATCAGTCGAAGAAAAACGAGAGCTGCAAGAGTTAATCATGCAGAACTTTCAGTAAATACAGCAAGCACTACTAGCCAAAAATAGCTTATCTGGCTAAAATTTGTTATCATGGTGGTTTGCACATTTTTAAAATGCATACTACATTCTTCAATTAAACCTCAAGTTGGATATCGTCGATGGATCAAAACCCGCAGTCACAGCTCAAGTTACTTGTCGCCAAAGGTAAGGAACAAGGCTATTTGACCTACGCCGAAGTAAATGACCACCTCCCAGAAGAAATTGTCGACTCTGAGCAGGTGGAAGATATTATTCAAATGATCAATGACATGGGTATCCAGGTCGTTGAAACAGCACCAGATGCAGATGATCTCATGCTTAATGAGGCAGTGGCTGACGAAGATGCCGCTGAAGCTGCTGCTGCTGCCCTTTCTAGCGTTGAAAGCGAAATAGGTCGTACTACCGATCCTGTTCGTATGTATATGCGTGAAATGGGTACAGTTGAACTGCTTACTCGTGAAGGCGAAATCGACATCGCTAAGCGCATTGAAGATGGCATCAACCAAGTTCAATGCTCAGTCGCAGAGTTCCCTGGTGCAATTAGCTATATTTTAGAACAGTTTGACAAAGTTCAAGCTGAAGAACTTCGCCTGACGGATATTATCTCAGGTTTTGTTGATCCAAATGATGAAGGCAATGCTGCGCCAACCGCGACACACATTGGTTCTGAACTTGCGATCGATGATGAGATCATTGATGAAGACGACGAAGAAGACGAAGAAAAAGATGATACCGAAGATGAAGATGAAGCAGATGTAGGGATCGACCCTGAACTCGCTTTAGAGCGCTTCACTGAACTTCGTGATACTTATCAAAGTCTGCAATCTGCAATTGATACGCATGGTCGTCATAGCCCAGCTATCGCTGCTGACAAAGAAGCATTTTTAGAAGTATTCCGTCAGTTCCGTTTGATCCCTAAACAGTTTGATCACTTGGTCAACTCGCTTAAAGGCTCAATGGACCGCGTTCGCACACAAGAGCGTCTAATTATTCGTACTTGTGTTGAATACGGTAAAATGCCGAAGAAAGAATTTATCAAAGTCTTTACTGGCAATGAATCTTCTGATAACTGGTTGGATGATGTTTTAGCATCAGATAAACCATATGCAGATAAGATCCGCCAAAATGAAGATGATCTTCGCCGCTCAATTTCTAAATTGAAGAGCATCGAAGAAGAAACATCGCTAAGCGTGCAAAGTATTAAAGATATCAGTCGTCGTATGTCGATTGGTGAAGCGAAAGCACGTCGTGCGAAAAAAGAAATGGTCGAGGCGAACTTACGTCTGGTTATTTCGATTGCGAAAAAATACACCAACCGTGGCCTACAATTCTTGGATCTGATCCAAGAAGGTAACATCGGCCTAATGAAAGCGGTTGATAAGTTTGAATATCGTCGTGGTTATAAGTTCTCAACTTATGCAACATGGTGGATCCGTCAGGCAATCACGCGTTCTATCGCTGACCAAGCACGTACGATCCGTATCCCTGTGCACATGATCGAGACGATCAACAAACTAAACCGTATTTCTCGTCAAATGCTACAAGAAATGGGTCGTGAGCCATTACCAGAAGAACTTGCTGAGCGCATGCAAATGCCAGAAGATAAGATCCGTAAGGTATTGAAAATCGCAAAAGAGCCTATTTCTCTTGAGAATCCAGTCGGTGAAGATGACGATTCAAGCATTGGTGATTTCATTGAAGATAGCACAATTGAGCTACCGCTTGATTCTGCAACAGCAACCAGTCTTAAGTTTGCAACTAAAGACGTGTTAGCTGGCCTAACGCCACGTGAAGCGAAAGTTTTACGTATGCGTTTTGGTATCGATATGAACACTGACCATACGCTAGAAGAAGTAGGTAAACAGTTTGATGTAACGCGTGAGCGTATTCGTCAGATTGAAGCGAAAGCTTTGCGTAAACTGCGTCACCCAAGCCGCTCTGAAACGTTGCGCAGCTTCTTAGACGAGTAAGCACAAACAAGTAATAAATATCTAAGGTGGGCACTAGCTCACCTTTTTTATTATTTCATTTAGATTTGTACTTGTTTGGATAAAAATCAATCACTTCAGTCTAGACACTGATGGGCTAAAGGCCTATAATCTTTGCTCAATTCGGCCCCATAGCTCAGTGGTTAGAGCAGTCGACTCATAATCGATTGGTCCACAGTTCAAGTCTGTGTGGGGCCACCAAATTCGAAAAGGCGTAGCAGGTTAATCACCGCTACGCCTTTTTTGTTGTCTTGCGCTTTGGGTCAAGTATTGGGTCAAGTTAGCCCTTTCGTCAAACCTTATCAAACATTTCATTATCATCATAATAAAAAATCATAATTTACATTTATCTTTATTTTTCCTTATATTCGTTATAGCAATTAAAAATCAAAAAGGAAAAACCATGAAAAAGTTAATTTTAGCTTGCGCATTTTTTAGTAACCTTGCTTTTGCACAATCCAACGTTTTAATGATAGGTACAAGCCACCAAGCTCTTGGCGAAACTGGTAACACGACTGGTGTTTGGTTATCAGAGCTTACCCATGCTTATGACCAATTTACTCAAGCAGACATGCAAGTAGACTTTGCAAGCATTGATGGCAAAGGCTTTCCGCTTGATCCTGGTAGTTTAGATGATATGGATTTGAGCGCTAAAAGCTTCCTAACGTCAGAAAAAGCGCGTGAAATGTTAAGCGATGAAGCTGTACTTTCCTTAACTGAAGCTCTGAATAAAAAATATGATGCCATCTACCTAATCGGTGGCCATGGCGTGATGTGGGATTTTAAAGGCAACCCTGAGCTAGATAAAATCATCACTAAGGCAGATACGAACAATGCGATCATTGGCGCTGTCTGTCACGGTGTTGCTGGTTTATTAACTGCGACAGATGCCGAAGGTAAGCCTTTAATTGAAAACAAAAAAATCACTGGCTTTTCGGATGAAGAAGAGCAAGCAATCAAGCTAGATAAAGTCGTACCTTTCTCACTCGAGCAAGACTTAAAGGCTGCTAAAGCTCAGTATTCACAAGCAAATGAAGACTTTACTTCTTACGCTGTTGTGGATGGTAGACTCGTGACAGGTCAAAACCCATCTTCAGCAACTGAAGTGGCGCAGTTAATGGTTAAAAGCTTAAATAAATAATCATTAAAATCAAAAAAGCTCGCTAGGTATATCTCAACCTATGCGAGCTTTTAAACTTTAGAGTTTTATCCTAATGGATAGCCAAGCTTAGAACTAAATGGTTTAGACCGCGCTTTGAGTTGCTGGCGCCTTAGGTAACCAAAGTGAAATCACCGTCGTTAACGCAATAAAGGCAAACGAAATCCAGAGACATGCAGCAAGGCCAGCAATTTGGAATACCCAGCCAGATAAAACCGTGCCGATCAAACGTCCCATCGCATTCGCCATATAATAAAAGCCAACATCCATTGAAACCCCATCGCCTTTTGCATAACTCACTATTAGGTAAGAGTGCAGCGAAGAATTCACAGCAAAAATAGCGCCGAAGATCATCAAACCGCCAACGATCACAAGCTCAGGTTGCCATTGGATCTGCACCCCGTATGCAACGCCCGCTGTCACGATAGCCAAGACCAACGCCCACCAAGTTGCAGCGCGACCATCTGGTACTTTTCCTTGCGCTTTGCCGGTTAATTTAGGCGCAAAACCTTGCACTATGCCGTAACCAATCACCCAAATTGCCAAGAAGCCACCGACAGCGCTGTGATCCCACTTGAACACACTCGCCAGATAAATCGGTAGCGCCACCACAAACCACACATCACGCGCACCAAACAAGAACATACGTGCCGCAGATAAGATATTGATACTTGGCGATTTAGAGAAAATTTGTGAGAACTTAGGTTTAGATTTCGCTTTACCTAGATCCGCATCCAAGAAGATCAAACTTGAAATAAAGACAGCTACAAGCACCAAAGCCATAGCAAGCACAGCATATTGGAAACCAATCCATGCTAGCAATGCGCCACCGATAAAGAAACCAACACCTTTCAAGGCATTTTTAGATCCCGTTAAGATCGCAATCCATTTATATAATGCGCCTTGAGCATCTTCTGGCACCAATGTCTTAATCGAGCTTTTGGCACTCATTTTATTAAGATCTTTGGCGATCCCAGAAATCGCTTGCGCTGCCATCACCCAAGGAATCGTGAGATAACTACTTGGTAGTGCGAGCATTAAGAGCGAGAAGATCTGCATCGCAAGACCCATATTCATGGTTTTATTTAAACCAAGTCTTGCACCAAGCCAACCACCGATTAAGTTTGTGACAACGCCAAAAAATTCATAGAACAAAAAGAGTGAGGCGATCTCAAGCGTCGAGTAACCCAGATCATAAAAATACAGCACCACCAACATGCGCAATGCGCCATCTGTGATGGTAAAATTCCAATAATTAAAGGTAACGAGCATGTATTGGCGCACGCTAGCACTTAAATTCGCAAACATCTTTGCTCCTTAGGTTTAAAAAAAGCCGCCAGACGCACGCCTAGCAGCTATTTATTTTGCTTGGTTATGCTTCGTATTAATTAAGCAAATTGCTTCGCAACACCTTGAATGTATTCAATTTGCACTGGTTTTCTAAATGCACCTTCACGCAAGGCTTGCACCTTAGTAATGATGGTATCTAGATCCCAACCTTTAGCTAAAAGCACGTGCGCAGCAAGTAAACCTGTACGACCTGAGCCGCCCATGCAATGCAGCGCAACTTTATCACCTTGAGCAAGCGCAGCTTCAACTTTAGGCGCAACCTGTTGCCAGTTTTGCGCAAAGTCTTCTGCTGGCGCTTTATCATCTTCAATTGGAGCATGTAGCCATACAATCCCCTGAGCTTGCGCTTCACTTGCTAACTCACTCACACCAGCCTCAATCATTTCAGCTTGGTTCAAAGCAGTGACGATTGTGGTCACGCCTTGCGCTTTCAGCTCGGCTAGGCTTTCAGTTAGTGAAACACCTTTGGTGCCAGGACATGGCGTTAAAATCAATGCGCCAGTTTCAAGTGGCAGTTCCCAAGTTGGATGTGTCATATCTATCTCTTTATATCTATTCGTTATTTTACTTAATTAAGCGAGGCCAACAGTACGCGCAAGTTCTGCGGTACGGGTTGCATAACCCATTTCATTGTCATACCAAGCATAGATTTTCAGCATGCGTTTGCCGACTAACATAGTTGATTGCGCATCGACGATGGTTGAGCGTTGGTCACCTTTATAGTCTATTGAAACTAAAGGTTTTTCTTCATAGCCTAGAATGCCTTTGAGCTCACCTTGTGACGCTTCTTTCAGCAAGTTATTTACTTCTTCAACTGTGGTATCACGTTTTAGATCGAAAATGATGTCAGTCAATGATGCATTAGCAAGCGGTACACGTACTGCGTGGCCATTAATCTTGTCTTTTAGATCCGGGAAGATCTCAACGATAGCTGTTGCTGAACCTGTTGTGGTTGGGATAAGGCTCATGCCACAGGCACGCGCACGACGCAGATCTTTATGCGGCGCATCTAAAATTGTTTGGGTGTTCGTGAGATCGTGGATTGTCGTGAATGCCGCTTGCTCAATGCCAAGTTTTTCATGGATCACTTTCACAACTGGCGCGATGCAGTTTGTAGTACATGAAGCCGCGGTGACGATCTGGTGTTTTGCAGGATCGAAAATCTGATCATTGACGCCCACAACAATGTTGGCAATGCCTTCTTCTTTCACCGGCGCTGATACCACAACACGCTTCACACCTTGCTCAAGATATTGATTTAAGAAAGAAGTTTTACGGTGCTTACCTGTTGACTCAATCACTACATCACAGTTTGACCAATCGATCGCTTGGATCTCTTTCTCTTGGGTTGCGATGATCTTTTTGCCATCGACAATCAGTGCATTGCCATCGGTTTCAACACTGTGGTGCCAACGACCTTGAACTGAATCAAACTCAAGTAAGTGTGCAAGCGTTGCTGCGTCACCCGCAACATCATTAATTTGCACAAATTCAACTTCAGGCCAATCAAATGCAGCGCGCATTACTAAGCGGCCAATACGTCCAAAACCATTAATCCCAATCTTAATTGTCATGTCTTGATCCTTTATCAATTCTGATATCAGTTTAAATACTTTATATTTGTAGTGTTAACCTAAAGTGACAGGTTAAGTGCAACACGCAGGGCGACTTGCCATCTGCTTTAATCTTTCTTCATCTGCTAGATATGCCTCTTTTAAGCATTTCGACGCAGCTAAATCTTGAATCTGCTTTGCCATCCAGCCAGGTAAATCTTGTGCCAGACTATAAAACACCCATTGCCCTTGACGCTCATCGACCAAAATGCCGCTTGCGCGTAACATCGCAAGGTGGCGTGAAACTTTTGGTTGGCTTTCATCTAATGCAGCGGTGAGCTCTGCAACACAAACTTTTTGCTCACGCGCTATCATCAGCAAGCAGCGGACACGCGTTTCATCAGCTAACAGTTTAAAAAATTGATGTGGTAACATAGATAACCTTATATGCGTATATCCATATATACTAATTTGTTTTATCAAGAGGTCAAGTGTTGGTTTGGCTTTTAACAAAAACTTCATTTATTTGTCACAAACAAATAGAAATTTGATAAGTAAATCAACAATTTTAAAATAATATCTTTATATAAACATAGATTTAAAATATATCCCCTTTCAATCATCTAGTTTATATCGGATATAAAAGTGGTATAATTAAGTTTAGTTATTCCTTTAGATTTAAATAACCACACTATATACAATGCCATACAAACTAAAGAATTAACTCTTTAGTGATAACTAATTATATAGACGTATCAAGAATAACCACATAATATAAGTATATATCTATATTTATAATATCTTCATTCACCAAGGAACTTACCATGATCACTTTCTTTGCCAGCAAACAAGTATCTGAGTATATTAATAAAAACACAAAAATTGGCCAAGTAGAACAAGTTCCATTACAAATACCTAATGTTGATTTCACGCCTTGCACGCAAGCAACAGGAAATAATAACTTAGATCATGATAACTCAAATTGGATATGGTCTATTGAAATGTTCCATGTAACAGACAAGTCTTATTTCATTTTTTTTAGCTTGAAGTCAAATTTTTGCTTAATATTAAAAGCAGCTAAAAATGAAACCACTCAAACTTTATATAATAAATTTGAAGCAAACTTAAAACGTAGCTTTAAAAAAATTGCCTTACAAAATAAAATGCTGCCAGAATTAATCGAAGAATGCTTTGATAATTTTGATTATCTTGCTGGTCCATATGGGTTTTATCAACACCAAGAGCCTATCACTCAAATCAAATTAGAGGTTTTACTTAAGCGAATTGCCGATCAAAGCCCAAGTACACAAGCAGACTTAGAACGCCTGACGCAAGATTGGGTTCAGCAAAATCATCCTGAGCATAAACTACCCATTCAAAACATTTATTATCTGTATTGGCTTAACAGCTTCCTATCAGACTCTGATTATGAAGAGTTCCTTGAGCCTGAGTTTCAGTATGAAAATATCTACAATGTTGCAAATGTCATTAGCTTTCAAGACTTCAAACGTCTAGTCCAAGAAAAACCGTTTTAAAGACTTAAAATCTATATTTCCCTCATACAGTGATCTGCTTCTCAGCTTTACGATGTGAATTAATTTTATACCTCTTAAGTAATAGACTTGCCTTTTTAAATCAACTTTTGACACCTCTAAAGTTGATAAGCTAAGTCTATCCATTGCTTTTGAGGTGCTTCATATGGAACAAACGATCTCTGATAAAAAATCGACTCAAGAAAAAAAAATAGTCCCTAAGATTTCGACTTCCCCCAAGCATATGATCAAGATATTGGTCTGCTGCTTGCTTCCATTATTTGTCTGGATGATCCCAACTGAAAGCTTTTTTGGTGGCGCAATGACAGTCATCCAACACCGTGTCATGTGCATTTTCTTCCTTGCAGCATTACTTTGGGTGCTCGAACCTGTGCCGGTTTTTGCCACCTCCATTCTTATTATTGCTCTACTCTTAATCAGTGTTTCCAATCAAGGCTTAGGGGTCTTTATTAGTAACCTATCAGATAAAGAGGTCGCTGAACTTATTCCGTATCAGGCAATAATGAATGCCTTCTCCTCACCTATTATTATTTTATTCTTAGGTGGCTTTAGCCTTGCGATTGCAGCGTCCAAATACACCCTTGATAACAACTTAGCGCGTGTCCTACTTAAGCCTTTTGGCTCAAACCCTAAATATCTGATGTTAGGTTTGATGGTGATCACTGCAATCTTTTCGATGTTTATGTCTAACACAGCAACAACCGTAATGATGCTTTCAATTCTTGCTCCTGTCATGGCGAGTCTGCCAGATGAAGATGGCACTAAAAAAGCATTTGTAATGGCGATTCCAGTTGCTGCTAATACGGGCGGGATTGCGACACCAATCGGCACCCCACCGAATGCGATTGCACTTAGCTATCTTGATGGCGCTGCAAATATCGACTTTATGACATGGATGGGGTTTGGTTTACCTTTTGTTATAGTACAACTTTTCTTAGGTTGGGTTTTATTACAAAAGCTTTTCAAAATGCGTGAAGATCCAATTATCTTAAAGCTTGAAGGTGAGTTTGAACAAAGCTCCAAAGCATGGATTGTCTACGTCACCTTTGCTTGTACTGTCCTGTTGTGGCTGACAAGTTCTGTTCATGGGATGAATTCTTATGTCATTGCGGTGCTGCCTATCGCTGTCTTCACATTAACAGGAATTATCGGCAAGGAAGAGTTTAAACAAATTAACTGGGATGTGCTTATGCTCGTTGCCGGGGGGATTGCAATTGGCCATGCGTTGGATGCGACAGGTCTAGCCGCATTATTAGCGCATGCAGTTAAATATGATACCTTAAGCTCACTTGGCGTACTGGTTGCATTAAGCTGCTTATGTTGGATTATGGCGAACTTTATGTCACATACAGCATCTGCAAACTTAATCTTACCAATAGCGCTTGCAATCACTATGTCGATGGAAGGCCTCTCTTCGACTTATGGCGTCGAAGGCGTGCTTGTTATCGTCGCTTTCTCAGCATCCTTAGGTATGATTTTACCTATCTCTACACCACCGAACTCTTTAGCTTATTCAACTGGTTTTATTACCACTTCAGATATGGCAAAAGTCGGTGCAATTTTAGGTGTTATCGGTTTGGTGCTTCTCTTTATTGCTAGCGCAATGATCTAATCAAAAATATAAAGCTACTATATAAATAAAGGTGAATAACTTCTTAAAATTTGAAGTTATTCACCTTTTTTAATTTTATATATTCAGCGAAAAAACCTTATATTGCTCACAAAAAACAAAATAACATAGCTAAGATCACAAAAAGTGCCATCAATTAATAGCTGCTTAATGCCTCAAAATTAAGTTATTTTGTGAGCCCTCTTTCTGCCTAGTTCAAGTTTTTTCCAGATCAATCGATCTTTGCCACAATCTTAGCTACACAATACGACAGATGTTTTATTCCGTGCCAATATAAATTTAACGATTTTGAGAGTTGGGCGAACTCAAAATATGATGCACCACCTAGCCTAATGAGCTTTACTCCTTTTGTGTTTTTGTTGAACATCACATTTTCCTAACTTATGTGATTTTTTCATCAGCCACCCTTGCTTGAGGTGGCTTTTTTTATGCTTGGTTTTTATTCAACAAAATCAAAGTTAAGCAATTTCAGCTTCAACTTGAGCCGGCTGCTGCGCAGATTGTAATAAGCGGTACTGGGCAATATCTTCGATTGTTAGGACTGGCATATCGTGCTTACGACCAAATTCAATAATTTCAGGTGTACGCGCCATTGAGCCATCTTCATTTGCCACTTCACACAAAACGCCTGCAGGTTTTAGACCCGCTAAACGCATCAAATCAACCGTCCCTTCCGTGTGACCGCGACGCTCCAAAACGCCGCCAGCACGTGCTCGTAATGGGAAAACATGTCCAGGGCGCGCCAGATCATCGGCTTTTGCACCATCTGCAATCGCAGTTTTAATTGTCGTGTTGCGATCTTGCGCAGAAACACCAGTAGTGACACCTTGTTTCGCTTCAATGGAAACAGTAAATGCCGTTTGGTTTTGACTGTTATTGTTTGTCACCATTGGCGGTAATTCGAGTTGTTGCGCCATTTCATCTGTCACGCATAAGCACACAATCCCGCTACATTCGCGGATCATCAATGCCATTTGTGCATCTGTCATGGTCTCAGCGCTATAAATCAAATCGCCTTCATTTTCACGATCTTCATCATCAAGAACTAATACGCCTTGACCTTGTTTGATAGCATTAAGCGCACGTTCGACACGCTCAATCGGGTTGCCAAATTCGGCAAGTGGTGAGTCTTGAGTAGATAAATTGATGTTCTGATCCATGGTAATTCCTCTATTGATACCAGAATCAGGGCTTTGAAGATATGTAGGCATGCACTAGCAAGCACATACAATAAAGTAAGCGCTTACATAGCAAAAGCTCAGCCGAGCATATAAGAATGCTAGCTTGACTTGATTTACCCTCTCCCATCCAGACTATAACTGTCGGCTCTGGAATCCAACCAGATCTGCTTGACCTTTTGCTGCTAGGAGCAAACAAAAGCGCTCGCGGGCTATACCGCCGGTGGGGAATTTCGCCCCGCCCTGAGAATAATTAAAATTGTTTACCTTTGCCTGCTTCGTCTTTGATATTTCAAATCGTTTAGCTCTAAGGCAAAAGCATAGCTAGTTTAAATAAGATAAAAAAAAGATCCACCCTTAGGCAGATCTTTTTCTATTTCGAAATTATTTATAAAGCAAAAGCTTGAATTAAGCCGCAGCTTTTTCCATTGCTGGTGCTTTGTTTAGCTCACCGATTGGCATGATTTCACGACCAAACTCACCATTTACAATGATAGCCATTGCTAGGTAAATTGCACTTGAGCCACAGAAGATACCAACGATACCAGCGATGTGCGTGATTGAGTGGTTACCTGTATAATCGCCAGCAGCAAGCAAGAAGAAAAGTAGAGTTAGGCTACCAAATACAACTTGTTTTGCACGTGGATAGCGCGCCAGTGTTGCGATGAATAGGAAACCTGTGAAGATGCCCCAGATAAGTAGGTAAGTTGCAAGGAAGTTAGCCGACGTTGGCTCACCAAAACCTAGTTCAGGCAACCATAATAGACCAACAAGTGACAACCAGAACATACCGTAAGAAGTAAAAGAAGTTGTACCAAAAGTATTGCCATTCTTATATTCCATGATACCAGCGATTACTTGCGCAATGCCGCCATAGAAAATACCCATAGCTAAAATAACAGAGCTCATTGGGAATAAACCAAAGTTATGTAGGTTTAATAAGATAGTTGTCATGCCAAAGCCCATTAGGCCTAATGGAGCTGGATTTGAAACTTTTGCAGTCATAATTGGGTTACCAAATAAAATATCGTTAGATTAAAAAGTGGACAAAATAAGGTGGCGTATTATTCCCGATCACCGGTTTATTGTAAATATGATTTTGCAATAAAATTAAACAAAGGTATCAAAAGTGGCACTTATCTTGCTTAAGCGCACTTTTTCATCTTTTTTTGCCCCACTTTTTTCACTTAAGAGGGAGCATTCGCCTTCTCTAACTCCGCCGCTTTCTGCGCGTAACGATTAGCCAACAATGCACAGTAAAAAATTTGAATCGGATGATAAAGCATAATAGGTAGTAAGATCATTCCAAGGTGTGGGTTATCTCCAAAGATAACTTTCGCCATCGGCACGCCTGCGGCTAAGGTCTTTTTACTGCCACAAAAAACTGCCGCGACTTCATCTTGATGCGAAAAGCCAAAACGACGCGCACACCAGACGATAGCATGAACCATCACCAATAGAACCAATACACAAAAAACTAAGCTTAATACTAGATCTTGCCAGCTAAAACTCGACCAGATTTTCTGTGCAAAGGAATCACAAAATGCATTAAAGACAATGAGCAAAATGATGCATTTATCTAATTTATTGATCACCGCCTTGTGCTTTTGATAAAAGCTAAACAAATAAGGTCGTGCAATTTGTCCAAGAATAATCGGCAGTAAAAGCATCACAGCAATAGATTGAATTGAGTCGACAAAATCTAAACTGCCACCTTCTACACCCATAAATAATTGGACAAAAAATGGCGTCACGACAATCCCTAAAATACTTGAGAGTGAAGCATTAAAAATAGCGCCCGCAATATTACCTTTACCGATACTTGTCATGGCGACAGAAGAAGAAATAGTCCCAGGTAGAGCAAACAAGTAACAAAAACCAAACGCCAATGCTTGTGGCAAGACAGCCAAGAATGCATCACCGAAAATAACCCATAACAGTGGATAAGCAACAAAAGTGGCGATTTGGATAAATAGATGCAAACGCCAATGCCCAGCCCCAGCTTTAATCGCTTGTGGCGAAAGACCCAAGCCGTGTAAGAAAAAGATCAGCCCTATCCCAAGGCTTGTCACCTTATCTAAATGGAGCAGTCCGTCAGAGCGCCCCAGATCGGGAGTGAAAGCTGCAAGCACCATCATGACGAGCATGCCGACTAAAAACCATTCTTTTTTTAATTTATCTAACACGTGATCATCTCTTGTTGATATCAATTTCAATTGAGCCATTAAGTTAACAAAAAAGCACCAAGATCAAAATTTATTATTTAAATGAAAAATAATCTCATTAATAGTTGACCTTTGACCATAGTCTAAGCTTTATACTAATCATCAGAAAGTTGAAGAATAGGTTCCTAAGCATATGTATAAAATTGGCGAACTCGCAAAGTTATGCGACATCAAAACAGACACGCTACGCTTTTATGAAAAAACGGGCCTCTTGCGTCCGAGTGAGCGAACTCAGTCAGGCTATCGCCTTTATAGTGAGCAAGATAAAGCGGCCTTAAAGTTTATCTTACAAGCGAAGAAGTTAGGATTTAATTTATCTGAAATCAATGACTTATTAATGATTGATATTCAAAAAGAACAAAACTCATGCTCGGATGTAAAGGACTTTATTGATGCAAAAATTATTGATGTGCAAGAAAAAATAGATGAACTAACACGCTTTAAACAATCCTTATCTAAGCTTTCGCAAGCCTGTTGTGGCTCAGCACAAAGTGCGGGAGACTGCACCATTTTGCAAGCGCTTGAAACAGATATCGAAAACATAAAGCCGGAACATCACCATTAAAAATGGCAACGAGAACGAATAGGAAACGATTATGGCATTTTTAGAGAGCTTTTTAGCATTATTTTTAGAATCTGCACCTTGGTTATTGCTTGGGCTTGTGATTGCAGGCTTAATTAAAATGTTTGTGCCTATGGCGTGGATGAATAAACAATTAGGTGGTAATGGCATTGGCGCGACGGTAAAAGCAGCTATCTTTGGCGCCCCGTTGCCGCTTTGTTCATGTGGCGTGATCCCAGCAGCAGTTGGTTTAAGACGCTCTGGCGCATCCAAAGCAGCAACCACTTCTTTTTTGATATCAACACCTGAAACTGGTGTGGACTCAATTTCAATTTCTTACGTCCTACTTGGTCCATTTATGGCAATAGTACGTCCTATTGCGGCGATTTTAAGTGCCATTACGGCTGGCATTCTTGTCGGCGATGATCCAAAAGAAGAAAAAGAATCCAAGAGTTATAGCTTTACAGCAGCAAAACCGGCAAGTTCCCCTCTCGCACAAGCGAGAACTTCAGTCAGTGCGCTAAATATCACTCAAACTAAAGTCAACCCCAAAGCCAGTGCTTCATCTTGTTGCAGTTCTGCGGGTTCGACTTGCTCGAGTTCGAGCGCAAAGACTAATTCTAGTTGTGGCGCGGAAGATGCTAGCTGCTGCGGATCTGAAGTGGATACCGAGTCTCTAAACTTTGTTCAGAAAATTAAGAAAGGCTTACACTTTGCAGCCACAGAATTAATTGATGATACCGCGCTTTGGTTATTGGTCGGTCTTGGATTTGCAGCCTTAGTGGATGCTTATGTACCGGATGGTTTTTTCACTGAATGGGGACAAGGCATTGTTGCTATGCTGGTCATGGTTGTTATTTCAATCCCTATGTATATTTGCGCAACCGCCTCAACACCAATTGCAGCAGGTTTACTCTTAGCCGGTGTGTCACCGGGCGCAGTGTTGGTGTTTATGCTAGCGGGACCTGCGAGTAATATTGCAAGTCTTGGCGTCGTCTATAAAGAACTTGGCAAACGCGCCCTGTTTGGCTATTTAGCTGGCGTGATGGGAGTAGCCCTTATTTCAGGCTTTGTTGTGAACTATTTAGTGGCTAACTTTGGTTTTCAAGTGACACCGCAAATAGGGGAAGAGTTCGAACTTCTACCGCACTGGTTAATCATCACATGTGGCATTGGCTTAACTGTATTAATCATTAATAGCATAGTTAAAAAAATTCTAAACGAAGCCACAAACACGCCCTAACAAACTGATAAAAAAGAAATAAAAATATATTTGCAAGTAAGCTAGCATGTTAAGTCTTTATTAAGTATTGCTCGATATAGTTAAGCAATAGGCTCAAAGTAATTGGAGTCATCACTTCAAGAATAAAGAGCATAGATAAACTTAGCATGCTAGATGCTTACACTTAAATGGGTTCAGAAATGTCAAAAAAAGCATTTTTAAGCTTAGGTTTTATTTTCTTGCTTGGCTTGTACTTTAAGAGCGAAATTTCGCTATTATTTACTCACTTTAATGATAAACATTGGATTTTCCATTACTTAAAAACCAGTGGTTATAAGGCGCAATTTTTAATCTTTTTAAGCGCAAGCCTCTTCCTATTAGTCGGTGGTCCCAAACAAGCAGTCGCAGCACTCTTAGGTTACTTATATGGCATTATAGACGGGAGCCTGTTTAGTGTTTTAGCCTGTCTTACGGGCGCTGTGATTAACTACTATCTGGCGCTTTTTATATTTAATGCCAAAATCCACCAAAACTCGGCGTCAAATATCAAATGGTTTTATCGTTTCTCACATCAAAATCCATTTTACAAAATTCTACTCTTACGCATCTTTCCACTTGGTAGCAACTTAGTCACAAATTCACTTTCTGGCGCAGTAGCTTTACCTTTAGCACCATTTCTAGCCGCTAGTTTTATCGGCTACCTACCACAAGTTGGAATGTTTGCTTGGCTCGGCGATGGTATTAATAACTCAGATCCGCTAGTGATCCAAATGAGTATTGCATTGAGCTTAACGAGCATCTTGCTGACGGCCGTGATTTACCGCAAACATATAAAACACAAAATTGAGCTTCCCTCTCAAGCGCTAATAACCAAAACCCCATCTTAACTTACTAAACATAGTGTTGGGGCTTGGCTCGCCTGTATCTCTTTGAAATATATATAAACAAGGGCTTATATGTTCAAAACTATTTTACACTCAAGACTTAGCTACTATTGCATCGTCGGCTTTGTTTTTTTATTTACCTTATACCAAAGAGATTTAACCCCAATCAATGAGCTCAAATACTACTCGATTGCGATAGATAGTTTAGCTAACGGCGACTGGTTCAGCTTTTACTTTCAAGGGGAAGCTTATTCAGATAAACCACC
Source organism: Vibrio sp. KMM 9700 (assembly GCF_058545285.1). Taxonomy (NCBI): domain Bacteria; kingdom Pseudomonadati; phylum Pseudomonadota; class Gammaproteobacteria; order Vibrionales; family Vibrionaceae; genus Vibrio; species Vibrio sp. KMM 9700. The sequence goes on from NZ_CM178589.1 coordinate 1,147,370, forward strand.
GCTGTATTTTTGGCTCATCATGCTCGGATTAAAGCTTTTCAATTTAAAACAAAGCGTTGTTTTTGTAGGTTTATTTAGCGTATTACCAGCGATTGGGATTTGTGAAATATTCTATCAATGGAGCAAAACTCGACTCAACCAAGATGCGCGCCTTGCAGGAATAGGGATCACCCTCACATCTGGTTTATTTTTAGGGGCAAGCGCTATCTTACGCATGGATATATTGATGTGCTTTTTTATCATTATCGCCCTTTACCAAGGCTATTTAATTTTTGAGAAAAAAGCCTCAAAACAAGCAGCTTATCTATTTTGGGTAGCTGTATTTTTTGCGCTCTTCACTAAAGGCCCTGTTGGGTTACTGATGCCCATACTTTGTGTGCTCGTATATGGACTCGTCAACAAACAGCTCGAAAGTTTAAGATTAATCTTTCAAATCAAACCTATTCTTGTGTTTCTAAGCTTAGTGGCAACTTGGTTTATATGTGTTTATCTTGAAGCCGGTAGTGACTATTTATATCAATTAACTATTGAGCAATTGGTTAATCGAGGAGTAAAAGGCAGTGCTCATCCTGAGCCTTGGTATTACTATTTAATCAGCCTATTCAAAATATCACTCCCTTGGTCCTTATTAATTATGAGCACTCTTGCCTGGGGAGTAAAACAAAAAGTTTATCAAGATAACCTCATCAAATTCTTCTTTACTTGTATCTTCAGTACCTTAGTCTTGTTGTCAGTTTCAAGTAGTAAGCTAGATATTTATTTACTGCCTGTACTGCCTTTTATGAGTTTTGGCTGCATATTGATTATCGCAAAGTTCAAAAGCAAGCTTTTCACCAGTATTCACCTAGCTATTATCAATACTTTATTTTTATATTTAGCCCTTACTTTAATCCTCAAACCTAGCTTAGTCTTACCAAGTTTTATTCAAAAGAACGATATCTTGGGCGCGGCTTTATGCTTACTTTTCAGTGTAATGATTTGTTTTTATCTGTTGAAACAAAATAAGCACTATCAAAGTATTCAAATCATAAGTATTGGGATCATTTTAAGTTTAGCTGTTACCGCAATAAAGCTTCCTAAATACAACCAGTACATAGGGATCAAAAACCTTGCCCAGCGAGTAAGCAGCTTAACCGAATCTCAGCCTAAGTCAGCGATATACATTTACGACAAGAAAACCCAAAGTATAGATGTGTACTTAGGAAAAAGATTAAAGCGCGTAGAAAGTGTCGAGGCGGTGAATCACCTCCCTAAAGGCAGTCTCGTCCTAGCGAAAAACCGAAAAAATAGATTTGCATCCAAATTCCAAGGTTTAGATTATAAGATTGAAGAACTTGGTGGCTATGCCATTTTAATTAGATAAATAAAAACCATGCAACGGACTGCTATGTAAGCACCTGTCGCATGGTTTTAAATTATTGAGAAGCTTTGGTTTATTTTGCGCGTTTAGTAATAAAAATACTCACTAATGCTGCAAACATTAAAAAGAAACTATAGTAAGAATGGCTAACAATCTCCAACGGCGAGAGCTCAAACACAGAGCCTAGCAGCAAGGCCTGTGCGCCATAAGGCAACAACCCTTGCACCACGCAAGAAAAAATATCAAGCAAGCTTGCACTGCGACGTGCAGTTACTTGGTTTTTCTGTGCGAGTTCACGCGCAACACCGCCACTGACAATGATAGCGACTGTGTTATTTGCTGTGCAGATATTGGTTAAACCAACTAAAGCTGAAATACCAACTTCCGTGCCAGCTTGATTATTTGATTTACCTTTGATCAGTTTACTAATAAAAGCGGTCATAAATGCAAGCCCGCCTTGACGGCGCATAAGCTCACTAAGGCCACCAATCAGCATCGAGAGCAAGAAGATCTCCTGCATATTACCAAAGCCTTTATAGATATCTTGGCTCATACTTGTCAGGCTATAATCTGCGCCTAGCATACCAACGATGCCAGCAAAGACAATCCCAAAGCTTAAAACCACAAATACATTTAATCCTGAGACAGCTAAAATCAAAATGCTGAGATAAGGCGCAACTTTGAGCCATTCAATATCCGTTGTTGCAGGCGTATCAGAAGATGCACTTAAGAAGCCAAACACTAAAATCGCAACGATGGCCGCTGGCAGTGCAATGCGGATATTCTCTTTAAATTTATCACGCATCTGACAGCCTTGAGAGCGTGTGGCGGCAATCGTAGTATCTGAAATAATCGAGAGGTTATCACCAAACATAGCGCCACTTAATACAACCCCAGCAGCCAAAGCTATGTCGATATCCGCTGCAGTTGCTATCCCTAAAGCAACGGGCGCAACAGCAGCAATTGTTCCCATGGATGTCCCCATAGAAGTCGCGATAAAAGCTGAAATAACAAAAAGACCAGGCAAGATCAAGCCAGATGGGATCATCGAAAGACCAAGATTTACTGTTGCATCGACTCCGCCAGTTGCGCTTGCGACCGCTGAAAATGCGCCAGCGAGCAGGTAAATCATGCACATGGCTATGATATCTAAATGCCCGACACCAGATAAAAATTGTTCAATCGCTTTGTTGATGCCGTCTTTACTTAAAATAATCGCAAGGATCACCGCGGGTAATGCCGCAATTGGCGCTGGCAATTGGTAAAACGCCATATCTACACCTTGCATTGTCATATAAACGCCCGTCCCGATAAAAAGGACGAGGAATAAAACAAGTGGCAATAAAGCCATACCGTTAGGACGAATAAGTGCAGTATCTTCTTGGTTTGGGTGTAGAACAGACATCAAAAAAGCTCATAAATAAAAAATATTAAGCATAGACTAAACATGAATGAAAGCCGTGTCAACATCTAGACGTCTAGACGTAAAAAGCACCTTTTACTTTTTCTCATAAAAGGCGCTTGTTTGATGAATGCTATCGCCGAAATGAAGATTGCAAAGTTAATACCGCAAACCTCACTTCCAAGTTCAAGCACTCAAGTATTTAGTAACTCGTAAAGACATAAGTATCCACATCACCAAAAGCTAAAACATCATAGCCTTGATACGCTTCCCCTTGCGCTGCCATACCTGGTGAATGTGCTGGCATGCCTGGTGCGCTCAATCCTTTTACGCCTTCAGGCTTTTCTTTTAATAAACGCGCGATATCTGCCTCGGGCACATGGCCTTCAATCAAATAACCATCAATAATCGCGCTATGGCAAGAGACAAGATCTGCGCTTAACCCATGCGCTTGCTTTACATCACTCCAGTCGTTTTGCACATGAGTCTTCACCTCATAGCCTTTTTCTTGCATGATCTCTGCCCATTTTGAGCAGCAACCACATTGCTCTTGCTTATATAAGTCGATTGTTGGCGCTGCTAAAACAGAAGTAGAAAAAGCAATTAAGCTGGTAAGGATAACTTTATTTAAAATTTTCATTTTGATTTCCTATAGGCGCAGTAATCCACGCACAATTTAATTAATTGAGTAAATATTTATTTAAAAATCAAAAACTAAACTATAGGAGGTCGGTATAAAGAGTGGCTATAAAGCGGCAACTGAAATCCAGCTGCTAAGGTGCGTTTTAAATGGTTTGGGGCAAACTGATTCTCACACAAAGGTAGCGGTAAAATAGCCAATACGCTTGCGCAAGAAATGCTATGCGCACATTGATCCATATTACAATTCACATCATTGGTATGAGATTCACACTCAGGGCACGTATTCAAATGAGAGATATCAGAGTGTGTATCCTTGTGATGCATTATCTCACTTTTATTTTGCATCAGCATAGGAGAAGAAAAGCTAGAGTTAGCCGTCATCGCACTAAGCAGTAATAAAACTGTTAATGTCATCTTAGTGATGAAACTCATGCGTTGACGATAAAAGTACATTCAAATCTCTAAAAGTAATAGCTTTGCTACATTCAAAATAGCGGCGACTTCAAATATGCAGCCTTAGTCTTCATCAAAAGCTTACCTTGAACATTGATTTGAGACAAATTAATTTAAAAAAAGGTATAATCCCCAGCCAACAGTTTAAACGAGGCACTTTTTATGCAAAACGAACTTCCACCTATTGATACCCTCGAAGAGCTTGAAGCTTTCTTAGTCGCTCTTGAAAACGGCAGTTTTGGCCTTCAAGGGGTTGCAGGTGTTGGCATGGCAACGAGTAATAAAGATGGTCGCCACTTTGTTGCTGTCTTTGGTGACAATCACGCCCTACTCTTAACCCGCTGGGTAACAGATGAAATCTTTGAGACCGGCAAAGACATGGTTCAAAATGGCCCAAAACGTCATTAAGATGAAAACTATTTCTAGCCTGATTTGGTTTGGTTGCGCATTGATTGCTCCTTTGGCAAGCGCAGCCGATATCAATGCCATCTACCAAGCGATGACAGCCGATAACCAAGCAGCGCTTTTAAATGCGCCAAGTGACACATCTTGGTCAAAACGAGGTGTCGTCACCCAAGGGATCCCTAAAGGTGAAGCTGCGCCGGATTATTGGACCCAAGCGATTAAGGCTTCGGGTAAAAATATCCAATACACCCAAGGTGCTTGGCGTGCGATGACGACTTGGTTTGTGCTCTACCCAGGGGCGCAAAACAAAGCAGCGCAAGCGAGAATAAATGTAAGTGATCTCAATGCTTGGGTTTTAGTCGCTGATGCGCAATATCCAAAAGATGTACGCAAAGCGAAATGGCAACACGTCATTAATGAAGCTGCGCCGCTTTGGGCGGGTGATTATCAATTTGATTTAATTAATTATATTCAAGATAGACCCAACCAAGGTTCAAACACCCAAGCTCAATATCAAATGTCAAACACTCCAATTCATGGTGGCTCGGATACTTATTGCATCCAGGGCATGAAAACTGACGCGAATCAATGCTTGCAAGATGCGGATATTTTAGGCGTATTTGTCAAAGTCAAAGCTTGGCTAGAAGATCCTCAACCACACACTCAAGTGTTAATGTCAGTTGGCGCAGATTATTACCCTGATGCGAATGTTCGCTCACAAGATTTAGTCGGTGTAAACTATTTACCCGGTGCTGGTGGTAGTCGCTTTGAACTGCTCACAACAAGTCCAACTTGGTTTTATATGGCAAATCTAAGCAGCCCAACGCAAAAAGATGCGCAAGGCAACTTTCTATATGAAGCGAATAACCAATGGACGCGCCAAGGTGGCAAAACTTATTTAACTTTAGATGAGTTAAAACAAAATCCGCCCCCGATGTAAACTTTCCTGTTTAATTTCCTATATGAATTTATTTCAATCCATCATGAATTTTTTGTGATTGATTAAACCCACATAAAAAGCAAAGATAAAGACATAGCAAATTTAGCCATCTAGACGTTTATTAATGTCCATAAGGAAATACTATGTCACGACAAGATGTTCGCCCAAGCCAATCGCTTAACTTACACCAAACCCCGCTTTATTTTGATCAAGTCGGCAGCTTATTACGAAGTGATGCTTTAAAAGAAGCGCGCCTGCAAAAGCAAAAAGGTGACATCTCGCAAGATGAGCTGATTCGCATCCAACGCCAAGAAATCCAAAAACATGTTCAAGCACAAATAGATACAGGTTTGATTGCAATCACTGATGGCGAATATTCGCGCGCTTGGTGGCACTTTGACTTTTTGGAGGGGTTAAATGGTGTGCAAGGCTATACTCCAGATGCGCCGCTTAACTTTAAAGGCACCAAGCCAAAAACCCACAGCATCAAAATTACGGATAGAGTCAGTTTTCAATCAAATCACCCTTTTTTAAGTGATTTTACATATTTAAACTCGCTCATAGATCCTGCTACGCATATTGCAAAACAGACGATCCCAAGTCCTAACATGTTGTTTTTAAGAGCCAAAAATGAAGCAAAGTGCTATCAAGATAATCCCAAACAGCTGATTTTAGATCTTATTCAAACTTACCAAGATGCGATTCAAGCTTTTTATGACCTAGGCTGTCGTTACCTACAACTCGATGATACCGCTTGGGCATCCTTATTTTCTGAAGAAGGCAAGCAAGGCTTAAAAGAAGCAGGATTAACGCCAGAGCAAGCTGTCTCTATTTTTGAAATTTTGCTCAATGAATCAATCAAATATAAGCCTGAAGATCTAGTGATCACTATGCATATTTGCCGTGGGAATTTTCGCTCGACTTATTTTGGTTCGGGTGGCTATGAGGCAGCAGCAACGAGTATTTTTAACAACCTGAAAGTGGATGGTTTATTTCTTGAATTTGATGATGAAAGATCGGGCAGTTTTGAAGTCTTAAAGCATGTGACGCGCAAAGATCTTTTTATCGTGCTTGGACTGATTACATCGAAAACCGCTGAGCTTGAAGATAAAGAGCAGATCAAACAACGCATTCGAGAGGCGTCTCAATTTATCCCACTTGAGCAATTGCGTCTTAGCCCTCAATGTGGCTTTGCTTCAACGGAAGAAGGCAATATTTTAACTGAGCAGCAGCAATGGCGTAAGCTAGAACATGTGATTGAGATTGCCAATGAGGTTTGGCCGCTTGATGCTTGATTCGTAATATTCTTATTGTAAACAAAAAAGCACTACCTTTTATCAGTAGTGCTTTTTATATTTCATATAAATCAATTAGTTAACTTATTCAACCGTTACAGCTTTGGCAAGGTTACGTGGCTGATCCACATCCGTACCTTTAATTAACGCAACGTGATAAGACAGTTGCTGCATTGGCACTGTGTAGAAGATCGGCGCGGTTAACTCACTAACGTGTGGCAGCGTGATGATTTTCATTGTTTCATCTTCCACAAAACCAGCATTTTCATCAGCAAAGACATAAAGCAGACCGCCACGAGCACGTACTTCTTCAATGTTTGATTTTAGTTTTTCAAGCAAATCATTGGTTGGTGCAATCACCACAACTGGCATATCTGCATCAATCAGCGCTAATGGACCGTGTTTAAGCTCACCTGCCGCATAGGCTTCAGCGTGAATATATGAAATTTCTTTCAATTTCAGCGCAGCTTCCATTGCGATTGGGTAATATTCACCACGACCTAAGAATAACGTGTGATGCTTATCAGCAAAATCAGTTGCTAGTGCTTCAATTTTTGGATCTAGCTCTAACGCTTTTTCAATTTGAGCAGGTAGAGCGTGTAGCGCTTCAACGATTTCTTTTTCTTTCGTCTTATCGATCACGCCTTTTTGCTTACCAAGCGCCGTAACAAACATCAGCATTGATGCAAGTTGAGTCGTAAATGCTTTAGTTGAAGCCACACCAATTTCAACACCAGCGCGGGTCATGAAAGCAATATCAGATTCACGTACTAATGAAGAACCGGCAACGTTACAAATAGACATTGCCGCCATATAGCCATTTTCTTTTGCAATACGCAGCGCCGCTAATGTATCAGCGGTTTCACCTGATTGTGACAAGGTGATAAGTAAGCTGTTTGGGCGGGTTACGAATTTACGGTAGCGGAACTCAGAAGCGATTTCGACATCACAACTTACGCCGGCAAGCGATTCAAACCAATAACGCGCAGCCATACCTGAGTTATAAGAAGTGCCACAAGCGATGATTTGTACGTGTTCAACTTTTTCAAGAATTTCAGTTGCATGTACGCCAATGCTTTCAGTGATCACGCTATCTTTTGTGATACGACCTTCTAAAGTATCAGTAATAGCTTTAGGTTGGTCATACATTTCTTTTTCCATGAAGTGACGGTATTTACCTTTATCACCTGCATCGTGCTCAGCACTTGATTCAACGATTTCACGCTCAACACTGTCGCCGTTATGATCAAAAATAGATACTTCTTTACGCGTAATTTCAGCCACATCACCTTCTTCTAGGTAGATGAAACGACGTGTCACGCTAAGTAGTGCTAATTGATCTGATGCCAAGAAGTTTTCACCGATACCAAGACCGATAACCAGTGGGCTACCTGAACGCGCAACGATTAGATGCTCAGCGTTTTCTTTATCCATCACAACCATGCCATAAGCACCGTCGAGTAATTTCGTGGTTGCTTGCACCGCTTCCATCAGGCTTGAAGCAGTTTTTAGTTGGTGATCAACCATGTGCGCAATAACTTCAGTATCTGTTTGAGAAACAAATACATAACCTAAACCTTGAAGCTCTTCACGTAGCACTTCATGGTTTTCAATAATACCATTGTGAACCACAACGATGCGGCTGCCAGAAACGTGTGGGTGAGCGTTTTCTTCTGAAGGTTCACCGTGTGTTGCCCAACGTGTATGTGCAATACCTGTACCGCCAACAACTTCTTGTTCAGCTAAGCTATCTTTTAAGCTTTGCACTTTACCTACACGACGTTGACGTAAAAAGTCGCCCTGTGCGCTCAATACTGCAAGACCAGCTGAGTCATAACCACGATATTCTAGGCGTTGTAAGCCTTGAACTAAAATATCCGCTACATCTCTTTGCGCCACAGCGCCAACGATTCCACACATAATAATTTCCTTGATTAAATTTTATTGATCCGAAGCTAAGACTTTAACGCCCTGCGCTTCAATGACTTGAATTTGTTCTTGGGTGATCCCGTCATCGGTAACGAGAATATCTATATGTTCCCAAGCTAATTCTAAATTTGGGATTTTGCGGCCAATTTTATCTGAGGTGATCATCACCACGACTTGGCGCGCGACTTCAGCCATCACTTGGCTAAGGCCTAATAATTCATTAAAGGATGTTGTGCCGCGCTCTAAATCCAGACCATCTGCGCCAATAAAGAGCGTATCAAAGTCATAAGCACGTAAAACTGACTCTGCCACCTTGCCTTGGAAAGATTCGGAATGCGCATCCCAAGTGCCACCAGTCATTAATAAGGTCGGTTCACTTTCAAGCGCATTTAATGCATTGGCAACATGCAAGGAATTAGTCATCACAATCAAACCACGCTTAGATTCAAACTGCTCAATCAGCGCTGCGGTTGTGCGGCCACTATCAATAATGATGCGGTGATGATCTGAAATCAGGGTGGCAGCAAGTTTTGCAATCGATAACTTTCGTTTCGAAACTTCATTTGACGATTCTTCAGTCACAATCTCTTGTGGAATCGCAATAGCACCACCATAACGGCGTAACAGTAATCCGTTTGTTTCCAATGCAGCTAAGTCTTTACGAATCGTAACTTCAGAAATATCAAACTCTTTTGTTAAAGCATCTACACTTACTTCGCCCTGCTGATTGATCAGTTGGACAATATGATGACGACGCAGTTGAGTATTTCGTTTAGACATAAGTTTCGATTCGCTAGATAAGTTTCGTTTCGAAAGATAATACATAAAACGAAACCTTTTTGTCTAGTTTTTATTTTCAGTCCTATATAAATAATTCAGGCAAAAAGGGAGAATTGTGAGAAAATGTAAATAAATAACGAAAACCACACCTCTTTTGCCGATATTTTCGTAAATTAACAACAAAATTTTCACAAAAAGCAGATTATTTAACGAAATATTGTTTTAAAACAATTATCGACCGTGATTTTATAACTAAAAACTGCTAGAATTTGTCCCCGTTACACCTGCGTCTTTTATGTTCAAACATAAATCGACACGCAGAAGCTGCACAGCACCAAATAACACGGTCCGCAGAATGGTTTGAAGAATACTTATACTCCCGACATAGCAATATTTAGGGAACCGTAAACCAATTTTATATAATATTAACCGGAGATAATCTTCCATGAAAAAGACCAAAATCGTTTGTACGATTGGCCCTAAAACTGAGTCTGTTGAGAAACTAACTGAACTTGCTAACGCTGGCATGAACGTTATGCGTTTGAACTTCTCTCACGGTGACTTTGAAGAACACGGCAACCGTATTGCGAATCTACGTCAAGTGATGAAAAACACTGGCAAGCAACTTGCTATTCTACTTGATACTAAAGGTCCTGAAATCCGTACTATCAAACTAGAAAACGGTGATGATGTTGCTCTTACTGCTGGTCAAGAGTTTACTTTCACAACTGATACTAGCGTTGTTGGTAACAAAAACACAGTTGCAGTAACTTACCCAGGTTTTGCTAAAGATCTAACAGCTGGCGATACTATCCTAGTTGACGATGGTCTAATCGAAATGGAAGTGCTTGCAACAACTGATACTGAAGTTAAATGTAAAGTACTTAACAACGGTGACCTAGGCGAAAACAAAGGTGTTAACCTTCCTGGCGTTTCTGTTCAGCTTCCTGCTCTTGCAGAAAAAGATAAAGCTGACCTTAAATTTGGTTGTGAGCAAGGCGTTGATTTCGTAGCTGCTTCTTTCATCCGTAAAGCACAAGACGTGAAAGAAATCCGCGAACTACTTTGCGCGAACGGTGGCGAGAATATCCAAATCATCTCTAAAATCGAAAACCAAGAAGGTGTGGACAACTTCGATGAGATCCTAGAAGCTTCTGACGGCATCATGGTTGCTCGTGGTGACCTAGGTGTTGAGATCCCAGTTGAAGAAGTAATCTTCGCTCAAAAAATGATGATTGAAAAATGTAATCGCGCACGTAAAGTTGTTATCACTGCAACTCAAATGCTTGATTCAATGATCAAAAACCCACGTCCAACACGCGCTGAAGCGGGTGACGTTGCAAACGCAATCATGGATGGTACAGATGCAGTAATGCTTTCTGGTGAGTCTGCGAAAGGTAAATACCCAGTTGAAGCAGTGACTATCATGGCGCAAATCTGTTCTCGCACTGACCGCGCTCTTAAAGCTGAGCTAGGTTCTCGTCTAGACAGCGATCGCCTACGTATCACTGAAGCAGTATGTAAATCAGCAGTTGAAACTGCAGAGAAACTAGCTGCGCCAGTTATCGTTGTGGCAACTGAAGCTGGTAAGTCTGCGCGCTCAATCCGTAAATACTTCCCAACTGCAAAAATCATTGCTGTAACAACTAACACTAAAACTGCTGCGCAACTTTGCCTATCTAAAGGTGTTACACCAGTTGTTGTTGATAAAATCGAAAGCACTGATGACTTCTACCGTCAAGGTATGGCAATTGCTCTTGAGCAAGGTGCTGGTGAGAAAGGTGAGATTGCAGTGATGGTTTCAGGTGCGCTTGTTCCATCTGGCACTACAAACACTTCATCTGTTCACGTTCTATAAAAATTCGTCATATTTGAATTTGATTAAAGGAGTCCATTGTGGCTCCTTTTTTTGTATCTTGATTTCAGATACCACAAACATAAAAAAAGAGCCTCTAAGAGACCCTTTTGATTAGCACATAAGTTTTTATTTTACTACGCTCAGCAATTACATGCTGAATTTATGCTCGATACCAACGCCGAAGTAAGTCTCGTCACGGTCTTTATAGCCAATAGCTGCGCCAGCATCATCTAACACATCTAAGTCATCTTCCATAGTGCGCGCCGTATAGAAAGCGTAAAGCTTGGTTGGGTCTGCTAGTTTATAATCTGCGCCGACAGACCATGAATCACCCACCTCGTCCATATCTTGCCATTGTGCTTTAAGCGTTACAGCGCTAATTTGATATGCAGCGCTTAGTAAGTAACCATCTGTGCTATCGCTTGAACCTTCAGACTTTTCTTGATCTTGATACATGCCGCCTAAGGTTAGATCGCCGATCTTACCTTGAATGCTTGCGCGGATAATATCATAGCCTTTAACTTGTGTATCATAAGCAACTGAGGCAAAAATTGGTGTGTCTTTCAGGCCTGAGTCACCATACATCAATGCAGAGCTGAAACCATCTTTACCATCCATATCATAATCTGAATAAGCTTTATCTTGGTCTTCATCATCCGATGCAACATAAGTAAAGCCAGCTTGGAGTTGATTCCATTTAGGTGTTAGGTAAGTAAAAGTTTGATCAAAACGGTTGTCACCTTTAAATAGATTTTTAAGATCACCACTTAAATCGTTAAATTGATCAACCTTACCTTGAGAGTTTTTCAATACCGTATCATTACGGCCAAGCATCATCTGACCCCAGCTGTCACCTTTAAGACCCGCATAGATGTTACGCGCTTTAAAATCATCACCACCATCATTATCAGTAACCAGTTCATATTCTAAAAGATAAAAACCAGTTACGCTTTGGTTGATATCAAAATCACCTTTCACACCTAGGCGCGATGCGTTTGATTGAATACGAGTTTCATCATCAACATCATCATCATTCGACTGCGCCGAAATGTTTAATTTACCGTAAACAGTAACAGGTAGATCAACAGCAAAAGCCGACATAGAAGAAGCTAAAACAGCGCTAGCGATTAAAGATTTATAGAAAGTTTTCAAGGGAATATCCTTATTATCAATTTAATTAGCTCATTAAATCGAAGCAAATCAAGTTGCTTCAAAAGTGAGGCTATTACAACCAATAAATGTGACACTTCCATGAAAAAATTCGAGCTATATCACGAATTTTCGCCATAAAAATGAAAGAATTAGATGTTAATAAGGACAATCAAACAATGTTATATTAAATATATAAATCAAACAGATAGATAAAAGATAGAAATTTATCAGAAGTATAAATTTAATCTAAAAATGATTTTAAGTGTTTAAACCTTGAGCAATATCACTTGTTTTTGTATTGAATAATCTTCTCTTAATTGAATATTCAGTGAAACTTACAAGATACTTTCGTGACATATATTCCTCACACCTAAAAAGTGTGTCGATTAAACTACTTTTAAAGCAAATAAAAATGACCAAGTATAAAAATAAGGACAAAAAAACCAGCACTTGGCTGGCTTTTATATCGTGAATCGCGCTCATGTTAAGTGCACTAATTTAAGCTTTTAGAGCGCGCTCACCTCGAGTTATCCCAACCACGCCACTACGCGCAACTTCGATCACTTCAGTGACCTCAGACATAGCGCGAATAAAAGCATCAAGCTTAGCGCTGTCACCAGTAAGTTGAACCGTAAACAGGGTCGCTGTTGTATCGACAATCTGGCCACGGAAAATATCAGAGATTCGATGCACTTCAGAACGACTTGCGCCATTCGCTTTGACTTTTACCAACATCAATTCACGCTCAATATGTGGGCACTCTGTCACTTCTTGAACTTTTAATACATCAACAAGCTTATGTAACTGCTTTTGAATTTGCTCAAGTACCATGGCGTCACTCGCCGTCGTAATATTGATACGTGAAAGCGTTGCATCATCGGTTGGGGATACTGTCAGTGATTCGATATTATAACCACGCTGTGAGAAAAGCCCGACAACGCGTGATAAAGAACCTGGTTGGTTTTCTAATAAAAGAGAAATGATATGTCTCATTAGCTGCGCTCCGTCTTGCTTAACCACATTTTATCCATCGCCTCACCCTTAATTTGCATTGGATGAACATGCTCCGTTTCATCAACATTAATATCAACAAAGACTAGGCGATCTTTCATCGCTAACGCCTTTTCAAGCCCAGCTTCAAGCTCATCTTTAGTATTAATGCGGATCCCAACATGGCCATAAGCTTCTGCTATCGCAGCAAAGTCTGGCACAGAGTCCATATAAGAAGAAGAGTGGCGACCTTGATAAATCATATCTTGCCACTGCTTCACCATACCTAGAAATCTGTTATTCAAGTTGATGATCTTCACCGGAATATCATATTGCATCGCAGTCGAAAGCTCTTGAATATTCATCTGAATACTGCCATCACCGGTAACGCAAACCACCTCTTCATCAGGCATCGCAAACTTAACCCCAAGCGCCGCTGGTAAGCCAAAGCCCATAGTGCCAAGCCCGCCAGAGTTGATCCAACGTCTTGGTTTATCAAATGGATAATAAAGTGCGGCAAACATCTGATGCTGGCCAACATCGGAAGCAACATATGCATTGCCATGAGTGAGCTTATAAAGCGTTTCAATCACTTCTTGCGGCTTAATCTTGTCTGAGGTGCGATCAAACTCAAGACATTGACGTGCGCGCCACGTTTGGATCTCTTGCCACCACGCTTCAATCGCTTGTGAATCTTGCTCACATTCGCACTCTTCAAGTAGTTTAAGCATTTGCTCTAATACAATTTCCGCAGAACCAACAATAGGTAGATCCACGCGTACGGTTTTAGAGATCGAAGAAGGATCTATGTCTATATGAATGATCTTCGCATTTGGGCAATACTTTTCAACATTATTTGTGGTGCGGTCATCAAAGCGCACGCCTACCCCGAAGATCAAGTCACTATTGTGCATTGCACTGTTGGCTTCAAAGGTGCCGTGCATTCCAAGCATTCCAAGAGATTGCTCATGTGTCCCTGGAAAAGCTCCCAAGCCCATTAAGGTACTCACGACAGGAATATTCAGCTTTTCAGCTAATTGGAGTAAATATTTCTCTGCACCTGAGATAATTGCACCACCACCGACATAAAGCACTGGTTTTTTAGCTTCAACCAAAGCTTTAAATGCTTTTTTAATTTGTCCTTTGTGCCCTGTTGTGGTCGGGTTATAAGAACGCATTTTAATCGATTCAGGATAATGATAAGGGAATGTTTCTAAAGGATTTAGAACATTTTTAGGTAAGTCGACAACGACGGGTCCAGGGCGACCGGTTGAAGCAAGATAAAATGCTTTTTTAATGGTTTCAGGGATATCTTCAGCTTTGGTAACTAAAAAGCTATGTTTAACTACTGGACGGGAGATCCCAACCATATCACACTCTTGGAAAGCATCATTGCCGATAAGGCTGCTTGGCACTTGACCCGATAAAACCACCATAGGCGCTGAGTCCATATAAGCCGTTGCAATACCTGTGATGGCATTTGTTGCGCCAGGGCCAGAAGTAACGAGAACGACACCGACTTCACCGGTTGCCCTCGCGTAACCATCAGCCATATGCACTGCCGCTTGTTCATGACGCACCAGCACATGCTCAATATCACTTTTTTCATGCAGCGCATCATAGATATCTAACACTGAGCCGCCAGGATAACCAAAGATGTGTTCCACACCTTCATCAATTAAAGAGCGAACAATCATGTCCGCGCCAGATAAATATTCCATTTTATCTCCTTAAACCTTACACCCACCCAATGTATGGTTGAGCCTGTATAAGATTTACATAGTTAGGGCTTATTTTTAGCCTAAAAAATACATCCTTTATTTTGCAAGGCTGCAAATGCTCGTGCTCTACAAAGGAAAAGACTATGTTGCACTAAGCGTGATAACGCCTAGCAAGTTGAGAACTTCAGATATAATCTTCTCAACACTCAGTCGTGAGGTTTGTCTCCAAGTTTAAACTCACAAGCTAGCTTAGAGATTAACTAAATTTTAACCACTTTGTCTACGCCTAAAATGTCATAAAGGTCACGATTTATACAATATGCGTCAAGCAGATACAAAAAGCCCCACCATAATGGCAGGGCAAATAAACTGACAATGAAGCTTTATACTAAAGATCTAGATTAAATCTGTTATAGGCTAGAATTTAATTCTTTGCCGCAAACTTTCATTAATTTTTCACGCATCCAAATATGGCCTTTATCTTTTTCGCTAGAGTCGTGCCAACTCAGGTAACCCGAAACTTGATTATCAGCGAATGGGTAATCAAAGATTTTATATTGTTCTTGGTTCGGCAGACTTTCAGCTAACCAACGAGGCGCTACTGTGATCATGTCAGATTGACTCACCACATATAAAATATTGCTTAGACTTGTACCTTGATATGCGCATGAATAATCTAAATTGCCATATACATGGTCAAAGAAACTACGTACACCTTCTACCTTTGAAAGCGATGCATGCTTTTCTGCCAAAAATTCAGTTTGGTTAATTTTATCGCTCAGTCTTGGGTGTGTGTGCGCAGCGACAACAACTAATTCATCACGAAAAATTTCTGTGCTACGAAAGCCAGGTTCATCAAAATGTAAATAGTCGACAACAAAATCGAGTTGTTGATATTTTAGTTTTTCGGCCAATTTTTCATTAAGATCTGCCGTCACATTCAACTCAACATTTGGTGCTTTCGCTTCGACGGCGCGCATGATTGATGGCGCAAAACGTAAATCAGAAGGCGAACACAAGGCCAATTTAAAAGTTCGAGTCGATGAACTTGCTTCAAACACAGAGCCAGGTAATTCATTTAAAATCAATTGTAGAGATTGACGAACTGGGCCAAATAATTGACGAGCACGCTCTGTTGGTTGAATGCCACGCCCATGACGAATAAATAACTCATCATTAAACATCAGCTTTAAACGAGAAACAGCATTACTTACTGCAGGTTGAGACATTCCTAAGTATTGCGCTGCACGGGTAATGTTTTGCTCTTGCATCACAGCGTCAAAGACAGTCAGTAGGTTTAAATCAACACTACGTAGTTTTGACTCAGTTTCACTCTTCATTCCCATTGAGTCGCCAATTCTATCCTGAATACTCATCACTCTATCCTTTTGTAATTGATTTATTTAATGAATACCCGCTGTAGCTTGAGCAAATCAAAAATAGATTAATTTTTCTGCAAACACTTGGGAATCATTGTCTTGGGATAACTATCCCTTATATTTCATTAAAACCACAAATACTTTGAGAAGATTTGACAACATTTTACCCATACCACAATAAAACCTATAAAAATCAAAAATATAATAATTTTCTAAAAAATCCTAAAAAGCGAAAAACATAAAATTTTTATAAAAAAAGTCATGCTTTTGTCATCAAGGTCAATCTTTTGTCATCCTCTGTAACATTTGAACGCCGTTTTGATTTATCCATTCGAGCACATATTCACCATATAAATATTCAAGTTTATGCATTAAATATGTACCCAAATAGTTAATCCTATAGTTGTGTTATATATAAAGTATCAATATATGGCGAGTTTGATTCAAACCGATTTGCCCCGAATAAGTAATTAATCTGATCTTTTTCACCTTAACCCTTGACTCTGCCCCCTAAGATGCGGTAATAATTTAATCAGTTTATTTTTTTAACAGTGCATCGGACTTTATATGTTTTTTGATAATGCTAAACAAACAGCAACAATCAGCAAAGCAAACCTCCTCCTGCTTCTCGTGGATATTTCACGCGGGTAGGCTGTGCACTGCAAAAACACAAGTTTACGACTAGCCCGCAATCATCAACGCGGGCTTTTTTGTATTTAAAATCTATGGACATTGCAACAGCAATCGACTGACTAGACACACAGGGATAAGGAATACATCATGAAAGATGACAAGGTAATATTTTTTGATACGACATTACGCGATGGTGAGCAAGCGCTATCTGCAAGTTTAACGGTCAAAGAAAAACTACAAATTGCGTTCGCTTTAGAGCGTCTTGGAATCGATGTGATTGAAGCAGGCTTCCCTGTTTCTTCGCCTGGTGATTTTGAGTCTGTACAAACGATCGCTCGTGAAATTAAAAATAGCCGTATTTGTGGCTTGTCCCGCGCAGTAGAAAAAGACATTGATGTTGCTGCCGAAGCGCTAAAAGTTGCTGAAGCATTTCGAATCCACACCTTTATCTCCACCTCGAATATCCATGTTCAAGACAAACTAAAGAAAAGCTATGATGATGTGATTGAAATGGCAATCAATGCTGTGAAACGCGCACGTCGTTATACAGATGATGTCGAGTTTTCATGTGAAGATGCTGGGCGTACTCATATCGATAACTTATGCCGCATGGTGGAAGCTGCAATTAACGCTGGCGCAACCACAGTAAATATTCCCGATACAGTTGGTTATACCCTTCCAAGTGAATTTGGCGGCATCATCGAAAACCTATTTAACCGTGTTCCAAATATAGATAAAGCCGTGATTTCTGTGCACTGCCATGATGATTTAGGCATGTCGGTTGCGAATTCACTTTCCGCTATCCAAGCCGGCGCACGTCAAGTTGAAGGCACAATTAATGGTATTGGTGAACGCGCGGGCAACTGCGCTCTAGAAGAAGTCGCTATGGCTATTCGTACCCGCTCAGAGCTTTTAGGTGTCGGCACGAACCTTAAATATGATGAAATTCATCGCACTAGCAAACTTGTCAGCCAGCTATGTAATATGCCAATTCAAAGTAATAAAGCGATTGTTGGCGCGAATGCATTTAGTCATTCTTCTGGTATTCACCAAGATGGCATGCTAAAAAATAAAAACACATATGAAATCATGACTCCAGAGTCAATTGGTTTGAAAAAGCAAGCATTGAACTTGACTAGTCGTTCAGGCCGCGCTGCAGTGAAAAGTCACATGGATGCGATGGGTTACAACGAAGATCAATATGACCTAGACACGCTTTATGAAGACTTTTTGAAATTAGCTGACCGTAAAGGTCAAGTCTTTGATTATGATTTAGAATCTTTAATGTTCTTTGCTAATTTGCGTGATGAAGATGATTATTTCAAACTAAATTATCTAAGTGTGCAATCTGGTAGCATTATGGCAACAACCAGTGTCAAGCTTCAATGTGGTGATGAAGAGAAGTCAGAAGCGGCAGTCGGAAACGGTCCGGTTGATGCTTTATACCAGTGTATTTATCGCCTAACTGGTTATGACATTGTCTTGGATAAGTTTGATTTAACCGCAAAAGGCGAAGGCGAAGATGGTTTAGGTCAAGCGGATATTATTGCTAACTATAAAGGTCGTAAATATCACGGTACTGGCCTTGCGACGGATATTGTTGAAGCTTCAGGCCAAGCGCTACTGCATGTGATCAATAGCATTTATCGCGCTGAGCAAATCGAGCAGATTAAGCTGAATTCAAAATAGTTGGCTTCGAGGAAACTCGCTCATGTCTGTATCACTACACAAAGACGCTCAAGCCATCCATGGTCGCTTTGAGAAATACATCCTTGTATTTCTAAACTTTGTTCCATGATACAGACACAATCGAGCTAAACTGAATCGTCGCAATAAACAAATATAAAAACACAATATTATACAAATAAGGAAATAAATTGATGAGCAAGTACAAAATTGCTGTTCTACCCGGAGATGGAATTGGCCCAGAAGTTATGGCGCAGGCACACAAGGTGCTTGATGCGGTAGAAACAAAATTCAATATCACACTAGAGCGCGAAGCGCATGATGTCGGCGGGATTGCAATCGACAACCACGGCAGCCCATTACCCGCCTCAACGCTAAAAGCTTGTGAAGATTCTGATGCAATTTTATTTGGCTCAGTTGGCGGCCCGAAATGGGAAAACTTACCACCAAACGAACAACCAGAGCGTGGCGCACTGCTTCCACTACGTAAACACTTCCAACTCTTTTGTAACCTGCGCCCTGCTCAAATCCACCAAGGTCTAGAAAGCTTCTCACCACTACGCGCAGACATCTCTGAGCGCGGTTTTGATATTGTTGTGGTACGCGAACTCACTGGCGGCATCTATTTTGGTCAGCCAAAAGGCCGTGAAGGCGAAGGCGCACAAGAAAAAGCATTTGATACTGAAATCTATCATCGCTATGAAATAGAACGTATTGCAAAAATTGCGTTTGAATCTGCGCGTTTACGTTCAAAAAAAGTTTGCTCTGTCGATAAAGCAAACGTTCTACAAAGCTCTATTTTATGGCGCGAAGTAGTCGAAGACATTGCTAAAGATTATCCAGATGTCGAGCTTTCACATATCTATATCGACAATGCGACCATGCAGCTAATTAAAGATCCAAGCCAGTTTGATGTCCTGCTTTGCTCAAACATCTTCGGCGATATTATCTCCGATGAATGCGCAATGATCACAGGCTCAATGGGTATGCTACCTTCTGCAAGTCTAAACGACTCTAAGTTTGGCCTATATGAACCAGCAGGTGGTAGTGCGCCAGATATCGCAGGTAAAAATATTGCGAACCCTGTCGCGCAAATCTTGTCAGCAGCCTTAATGCTACGTTATAGCTTAGGCGAAGAAGATGCAGCTCAAGCGATTGAAAATGCAGTATCTAAAGCCCTTGCTGCAGGTGAATTAACCGCAGATCTCTCTGGCAATAAGCAAGCACTTACTACTTCTGAAATGGGCGATAAAATTGCTGCTTATGTGGCGAGCGCATAACACCAAGCAAGTGCAACGATAAACAAAGATAAGAAGCAGAGCAATCGCGAAAGTATAAGCACAGGATATAATTATGGCTAAAACACTATACGAAAAAGTTTATGATGCGCACGTTGCCGTGGCAGCGCAAGGCGAAAACCCAATTCTTTATATTGACCGTCACTTGGTGCATGAAGTGACCTCTCCACAAGCCTTTGATGGTCTGCGTGAGAAAGGACGTAAAGTCCGTCAAGTGAACAAAACCTTTGCAACTATGGATCACAACGTCTCCACAACAACCAAAGATATCAATGCTTCGGGTGAAATGGCGCGTATTCAAATGCAAACCTTGGCAAAAAACTGCGAAGAATTTGGGGTCCGTCTGTATGATTTAAACCACAAATATCAAGGCATTGTGCATGTAATGGGGCCTGAACTTGGCATTACCCTACCAGGCATGACGATTGTTTGTGGGGACTCACATACCGCAACTCACGGCGCATTCGGCTCACTTGCGTTTGGCATTGGCACTTCAGAAGTTGAGCACGTACTTGCTACTCAAACCTTAAAACAAGCCAAAGCGAAAACAATGAAAATCGAAGTGCGAGGCAAAGTAGCGCCAGGCATTACGGCAAAAGATATTGTGCTTGCGATTATCGGCAAAACTACGGCTGCTGGTGGTACTGGTTATGTAGTTGAGTTTATGGGTGAAGCGATTTCTGATTTATCTATGGAAGGTCGCATGACGGTTTGTAACATGGCAATCGAGCTTGGCGCAAAAGCTGGCCTTATAGCGCCGGATCAAACCACATTTGATTACATCAAAGATCGTAAATTTGCGCCAAAAGGCGAAGACTTTGAAAAAGCTGTCGAGTATTGGAAAACGCTAAAAACTGATCCAGACGCCAAATTTGATCACGAAGTGATCTTAGATGCAAGCGAGATCACGCCGCAAGTCACTTGGGGAACTAACCCAGGCCAAGTAATGGCAGTGGATGGCATTATCCCTGCACCTGAAAGCTTTAGTGACCCAGTCGAGCAAGCCTCTGCTGCCAAAGCATTGGCCTATATGGGACTTGAAGCAGGTAAAAAACTAACTGATTATAGCGTGGATAAAGTCTTTGTCGGCTCTTGCACTAACTCACGTATCGAAGATATTCGCGCAGCAGCGCAAGTCGCAAAGGGTCGTCAAGTTGCAAGCCATGTGCAAGCGCTAATCGTTCCGGGCTCTGAGCAAGTAAAACGCCAAGCAGAAGAAGAAGGCTTAGATAAAATCTTCCTTGAAGCTGGCTTTGAATGGCGCTTACCGGGCTGCTCTATGTGCCTTGCGATGAACAATGATAGATTAGGCGCAGGTGAGCGTTGTGCATCAACCAGTAACCGTAACTTTGAAGGCCGTCAAGGTCGTGGTGGACGTACTCACTTGGTGAGCCCTGCAATGGCAGCTGCGGCAGCGATTGCTGGTCATTTTGTTGATATTCGTGAACTAGCTAATACCAACCAAACAAGCAAGGCGTAAGGAGATAATATGTCAGGATTTAAACAACACACAGGCCTTGTGGTGCCATTAGATATTGCTAACATTGATACAGATGCAATCATTCCGAAGCAGTTTCTACAAAAAGTGACTCGCCTCGGCTTTGGCCAGCACCTCTTCCATGACTGGCGTTTTTTAGATGATGCAGGTCAGCAGCCAAACCCTGAGTTTGTGATGAATAAACCTCGCTATCAAGGTGCGAGCATCCTACTTGCTCGTGAAAACTTTGGTTGTGGCTCATCGCGTGAACACGCCCCTTGGGCACTGGCAGATTACGGCATCCAAGTTATGATCGCGCCAAGCTTTGCCGATATCTTCTATGGCAATAGTATCAATAACCAAATGGTGCCTGTACGTTTAACTGAAGCAGAAGTTGATGAAATCTTTAACTTTGTTGAAGCTAACGAAGGCGCTGAGGTAACAGTTGATTTAGAAAGCATGCAAGTACTTGCTAACGGCAAAACCTATTCATTTGAAATCGATGAGTTTCGTCGCCACTGCTTGTTAAACGGTTTAGATAATATTGGTCTAACCTTGCAGCATGAAGCCAAAATTTCCGAATATGAAGCTGCGATCCCAAGCTTTCTGGTTTAAGTCTAGCTATGCTTAAATTTAGCTAGCTTTAAACTTAGTTATCTGAATATTAAAGCGAAAAAATTAAGCTCTAGTCGTTTTGGCTGGAGCTTTTTTATTAACTTCCCCTGTCATCTATGTTGAGAAACTTTAACTTCGAAACGAATCACAAGGAAAGTATTATGCTAACTGGCTTTACTCGCAAGAGAAAACAACTAACGTCTCTCTCTTTCTTCACCTCAATTTTAATTTTGTTTAGCTTTCATAGCTATGCTGCGCCAAAATCAGACCTTTGGACGTATTGGAATCAAACGAATCAAGCCAACGCTCAAACTATCTCTCATCAAGCATGGCAAAACTTACTCGATAAATACCTTATTAAACAAGGTGAAAACACTCTATTTCGCTATTCAAAAGTGACGCCCGCTGATAAATCCGTCCTCAATGCCTACGTGCAATCTCTCATCTCACTTGACCCGAGACAATACAATAAAAAAGAGCAATTTGCGTATTGGGTAAACTTATATAATGCGCATACGGTTCAACTCATCCTAAAAAATTATCCTTTAAAATCGATAACTAAGCTTGGCGGCCTATTTAGCTATGGGCCTTGGGATGAAAAATCGTTAACAATCACGGGACAAAAACTGAGTTTAAATGACATTGAGCATCGAGTCTTACGCCCGATTTGGCAAGATTATCGCATTCATTATGCCGTCAACTGTGCGAGTTTAGGTTGCCCGAACTTGCAGCAAAAAGCCTTCAGCGCAAAAAATAGTGCAGGCTTACTCGCCCAAGCAGAAATAGAATTTATTCATAGTAATAAAGGTGCGAGAGTCACACCTGAAGGAGTTATAGTTTCGAGCATTTTTGACTGGTATGCAGCAGATTTTGGCGGCAAGTTTGGCGCAGGTAGCAAAGCAAAGGCTTGGCAGTATTTGCAATCAAAACGTAATGATTTAAAAGCAATACCAACCAAGCCTGAGTATGATTATAACTGGGCTTTAAATGACGCTAAATAAGTATTTAACGCTATTCACCTAGTTAAGCGACTATTTGAAGCCTTTGGCTGTTTTAATTAAGTCGTAAGCACTTTGAATTTCTTGCGCTTTTTGTTTTGCCATCTCTTTCATTTCAGGTGGCAAACCTTTGGCTTCAAGCTTATCTGGGTGGTGTTCATTCATTAATTTACGATGCGCCCTCTTAATCGTTTTAGGATCTGCGTCTTTATCAACGTTTAATAGTTTATACGCATCATCAAGTTGACTTTGAGTACTGGCTTGATTAAAACCGCCCTGTCCACCAGCGTAACCGCCATTTGAATAACCACCAAAACCGCCGCCTTGTTGAAAACGAAATGCAGCTTCTTGCATGCGAATACGTTGCTGCAAATACATTTCGCTAAAGCCAAGCTCAATCGCAACAATTTTCAGTACATCAACTTCTTTTGGATCGAGTGAACCATCCGCAAAAGCTGAAGATATTTGTAGCTCCAAGAAAAATTGCAATAAATCACGACGACGACCCGCAGCAAAGCGAACTCGACGAACCGTATCAACTAACGGGAAACCTGGATCTTTGCCTTCTCTAAATGCTTGTTGAGCTGCACGTTTTTGTTCCGGATTAAGATTCATCTTATCCATCATCATGGCTGCGAGTGTGATCTCTTCTTGCGTCACTTGTCCGCTCGCTTTGGCCACATGCCCCATCACGGCAAACGCCGCTTTAAAAAATTCAGCTTGGTTATCAGCAGTATTTTTTTGTCCAAAACCACTAAATGTATTATTGAATGCATTGCGACGTATGGCCTTATCAAATTGATGGCCAATAAATAAACCGATTAAGCCACCAAAAAAACTTTTGAGAAGCATATAACCAAAAATAAAACCTAATATTTTACCTATCATTAAACTACCTAACTTCTATTTAGATCCCACCTAGCTACGAGAATCTTGCTCAGGACTCGCATCTATCCCCCATTTCAGTGTATGATATGATACCTTTTTTCGTTTGGCTAATCTCTAGCCCATGGTTTTTAGTTTCATAGGATGAATTCATTAACATGCAGCCAATGTCCCGCACCCTTTTAGCCGCCGTTATTGGCGCTGTGTTTTCGCATATTCCAAGCGCACTTGCCGAAGATAACCCGCAGAATGTTAGTCGAGAAAACCTAACCTTGCCTCCTGCAGGGCAATGTATTGCGCCAACGTCTAATCAAGACTCACAGCAGTTACCTGTTAATATTGAAGCGAATAATGCGCAAGCTTTTGGACAAAACCAAGCGACTTATACGGGCGATGTCGTCGTCACCCAAGGTGATAAGACGATGAAGGCCGACACCATTACGGTGAACCAATCTCAAGACAACGTCACGGCGCGCGGTAATGTTTATTTTAATGATGGGCAACTTCATTCTATCTCTAACTTAGCAGTTTCTGATCTAGAAGGAAATCAAACTGAGCTTACCGAAACGAAATACCAGTTGCTTTGCCAACCAGGACGTGGCGATGCGGCATATATTTTAAAAGATGGTCAATCCATTTATCGTATGCAAGATGGCTCTTTAACGTCTTGCCCTGAAGGTGATCAGTCTTGGCGCGTAAAATCATCATCAATTGATATCGATAACGAAGCTGAAGAAGCCACCTTAAAACATACGCGTTTTGAAATTCTCGATGTGCCTGTCTTTTATTGGCCATATGTCACCGTTCCAATTGGCGATAAGCGTAAAACCGGCTTTTTATTTCCAAGCTTTAGCTATAACTCAGACGATGGTTATGAAATCAATGTTCCGATTTACTTTAACCTCGCACCAAACTATGACTTAACGACTAAAGTTAATGTTTATCAGCACCAAGGGGTGCAGTTTGAAAACACCTTCCGCTATCTCACTGAAGGTTTTGGTTCAGGTCGTATCCTATTTGACTATATGCCAAATGATAGAGATTATGACGGTGATGGCGATCGCTGGGGCTTTAACTGGACCCACGAAGGCATTTATGATTCACATTGGAAATATGAAGTCGATTTCTCTCGCGTCAGCGATAAAGACTACTTCCAAGATTTAAGCTCAGATATCGGTGAACGTGAAGATAGTCAGCTATTGCAAACAGGTGAAGTTTCGTACCGTACCACAAACTCTTCGACCACCTTATTGGCGCGTGATTTCCAAGCTTTAACCAATGCAACTCCATATCGTTTATTGCCACAACTACGCAGTAAATATTATGGGATTGAACAGTTAGGTCCACTTGATGTGGAACTTGATGCCCATATCAGTCGCTTTGATACCGATAGCGAAAGACTGCCGGATGCCACGCGTGTGCACATCGAGCCGGGTCTTGTATTACCACTCAATAAACCTTGGGGCTCGCTGACGACCGAAGCGAAGATGCTTTATACCTATTATGATCAGGATCTCAAAGATAGCACCAATGATGATCTAAAAGAGCATGTCGATCGTTTCATCCCCGAAGTGCGCGTCAAAGGTAATCTGAATATAGATAAGAAAACCACTTGGCACGGGTATACTCAAACGATTGAACCGCAACTTCAATATCTATATGTTGAGGATAAAGATCAGCGTGATATATACAGTGGCTACGATACAACTCAGTTACAAGGCGATTATTATGGTCTGTTCCGCGATCGCCAATATAGTAGTATCGACTATATCGCCCCTGCTAACCAGTTTAGCTATGGTGCTACCACGCGTTTTTATGATAGCAACTATAAAGAGCGCTTTAACTTCTCTATCGGTCAGATCATTTATCTAAATCACAACACCTCTGATTACTTAGATGTGGATGAGGAAGAAAGAGAAGATTTCTCAGCTATTGCGGCCAATACAGAGTTTAACTTTGCTGACACTTGGTTCTTTGACGGAGAACTGCAATACGATACAGATTTATCTGATATGCAGATTGCCAATGCGGCAATTGAATACCGTAAACCTTTTGGCTTTGCCCAGTTAAGTTATCGTTATGTCGCCAAATCTTATATCGAAGATAATGCGACCAACTTAAATAACATCTCAAAAGATGATACAGACTATGGCACTATTACCAATGAAGGGATTTCCCAAGTTGGCATTACCAGCCAAGCAAAAATAACAGATAAAGTGAGTGCGAAACTTGAGTACTTTCATGATGTCAAAGAAAACATCATGCTTGAAGGTGTCGCAGGCCTAACCTATACAGATGATTGCTGGACAGTTGGCGTCACCTATAGCCGTCATATTGAAGCACCAAAAGTCGAAACAGACCGCTTTGGGGATAATAATGAACAAGAATGGGGGATCACTGTTGGGATCCGCGGGTTTGGCACGAACTTTACCGTTGAACGTGGTGAAGATGATAATGCGCTTGGTTACACACGCCCATTTAGTTTGAATAATTAGAGTAATTTGGAATTTTAAATGAAAATCAGTTTTTTTAAACCAAACCATAGTTTAAAGCAAAAATGGTATCAGGGATTGTTTGCAAGCATTTTGCTATTAAGCGGAATTCAAGCGCAAGCAATGACAGAGCTTAATAAAGTTGTTGTTGTGGTTAATAATGGCGTGATTTTGCAAAGCGATATTGATAATGCAGTGCAAAACATCCAACTCCAAGCAAATAAGCAAGGTAAAAGCTTACCAAGCCGAGATGTTTTGGATAACCAAATCTTAGATAAACTTATTCTTGATGAGTTGCAAGTTCAAGAAGCCAAACGCATTGGTGTTGAGATTGACGATGCACGTTTAAATGATGCAATCGCAAATATCGCTATTGAAAATAAAAAAACAGTGCCACAACTTCGCGCAACTATCGAAGCACAAGGACAAGATTACAATACTTTCCGTGAGCAAATCCGCAAAGAGATTATGATCAGCGAAGTTCGTAATGCATCAGTGCGTCGCCGTATTACTGCTTCTGATGCCGAAATTGACAGCCTTGCTGCAATGATGGCAGAGCAAACCACAGCGCAAGTGCAATATAAACTCAGTCATATCCAAGTTGAATTTGGTGATGACAAAAAAGCGACTGAAAAAGAAGCTCAAGATCTGTTCAAACGCCTTCAGAAAGGTGAAGATTTTGCAACCTTAGCTTATAGTTATTCCAAAGGTGAACACGCCCTAGAAGGTGGTGATTGGGGTTGGATGCGTAAAGAAGAAATGCCAACTATCTTTGCTGATCATATCACGACTCAAGGCAAAGGCGCTTTAATTGGTCCATTTCGCAGTGGTGTGGGTTACCATATTCTAAAGATTGAAGATACCCGCGGAATGCCAAGTGTCTCTGTGACTGAAGCTAAAGTTCGTCATATTTTGATTAAACCTTCAGTAATTTTAAGTGATGAAGGTGCAAAAGCTCAGCTAAATGAATATATTCGCGAAATCAAATCTGGCGAAAAAACCTTTGCTGAACTCGCGCGCAAATATAGTCAAGATACAGGCTCTGCAATTGCAGATGGTGTACTAGATTATCAAACCCCAGATACTTATGTCCCAGAGTTTAGAAAGCAAGTTGAGACGCTGCCAACGGGTCAAATCAGTCAACCATTTAAAACTCAATATGGCTGGCATATCTTAGAAGTACTAGATCGCCGTGAAGTAGATAGAACTCAAGATGCGATGCGTAATCAAGCTTATCAAGTGCTTATGAAGCGTAAGTTTAATGATGAAGCAGGCGCTTGGCTACAAGAGTTACGTGCTGCAGCTTATATCGAGTACAAAGATCCAAGCCTAGCACCAGAATAAGCCGCATAACAAAATCAACCTAGTATGCGCAATACATATAAAAAACGCTCTGCCTGTGATAAATTTATCTAAAGCAGAGCGTTTTTATTTTAAGAGGGATTTATGAAATCAATTATTATCACATCAGGTGAACCTGCCGGGATTGGCCCAGATCTTTGTTTAAGTCTTTGTCAGCAACAATGGGATGATAAAATTGTTGTCTGCGCAGATAAAGAGATGCTTTTAGAGCGCGCCAAAGATCTCAATATTGATGTCGAAATAATTGATTATCAAAAAGATATACATACATCTCCAGCAAAAGCTGGCCAAATATATGTTGCTCATATCCCGACATCGACCCCAGTTATAGCAGGTAAACTTGATAAAAATAATAGCCAATACGTGCTCAACACATTAGAATACGGCGCCTTGGCTTGTTTAAATACAGAATTTGATGCTTTGGTTACCGCCCCTGTACATAAAGGTGTCATTAATGATGCAGGTGTAAGTTTCAGTGGTCATACTGAGTTTTTTGCTGATATATCAAACACAAAGCAAGTTGTGATGATGCTTGCAACCGAAGGTTTGCGCGTTTCTTTGGTCACAACACATTTGCCGCTAAAAGATATTAGCGCCGCTATCACACCTGATAAACTCAAGTTAGTGATCCGTATATTAAACACAGATCTCAAACAAAAATTTGGAATTAAGCAGCCGAAAATTTATGTCTGCGGCTTAAATCCTCACGCAGGGGAAGATGGTCATCTAGGCCGTGAAGAGATAGATATTATCATTCCTTGTTTGAACCAATTAAAGCAAGAAGAAGGGATAGATCTAGTGGGCCCATTACCTGCAGATACTATTTTCAACCCCAATTATTTGGAACAAGCAGATAGCATTTTAGCTATGTACCATGATCAAGGTTTACCGGTTCTAAAATATAAAGGCTTTGGCAATGCAGTCAACATAACCTTAGGTTTGCCTTTTATTCGAACCTCGGTCGATCATGGCACTGCGCTTGATCTTGCAGGCAAAGGGATAGCCGATACGGGTAGCTTTTATACAGCTATAACTCAAGCAATCACAATGGCGAATGCAAAGCATCATAAAGCTTAATCGGTTCAATATAATGTACCCATTGCAGCGCCATGCATATCCTATTTATTAATAAAAGAGAATTTTTATGAGCAATGATGTTCATTTAGGGCATAAAGCAAGAAAACGCTTTGGTCAGAACTTTTTAAACGATCCTTATATTATCGATGGTATCGTTTCAGCGATTAACCCACTTCCGGGTCAAAATCTTGTCGAGATCGGCCCAGGCCTTGCAGCAATTACTGAACCTGTTGGCCGTCTAGTCGATAAATTCACTGTTATCGAGCTTGACCGCGACTTGGCGGATCGCTTACGTCATCACCCTGAACTCGGTGATAAACTGACGATCCATGAAGGCGATGCAATGCGTTTCGACTTCAACCAACTGGTTAAGCCAAACAATAAGCTGCGCATTTTTGGTAACTTACCATATAACATTTCAACGCCTTTGATGTTCCACTTATTTGAGTTCCATAAAGATGTCCAAGACATGCACTTTATGCTGCAAAAAGAAGTGGTCAATCGTCTCGCAGCAGGCCCAGGCAGCAAAGCTTATGGCCGCTTAACTGTGATGGCGCAATATTACTGTAAAGTGACGCCAGTCCTTGAAGTGCCGCCAACAGCATTTGTGCCGCCACCTAAAGTTGATTCAGCAGTTGTACGCTTGAGTCCATATGAAACTCTGCCATACCCTGCAACAAGCTTAAAATGGCTTGATCGCGTATGCCGTGAAGGGTTCAACCAACGTCGTAAAACTGTGCGTAACTGCTTTAAAAAGCTCATTGATGCGCAAGGCCTAGAAGATCTTGGCATTGATCCAAGCATGCGCCCTGAAGGTTTAAGACTTGATCAATTCGTTGACTTAGCTAACAAGTTGCACGCCCAAGATCAAGCAAATAAAGCTGAAGCTCAAAAATAGTGAGCAAGATGCTAGTTTCATTGATTGCTTTCAGATATAAAGTAGAGAGAATGAAATGCTTGACGCTTTCGTTTCAATGAAACTGGCATGATAATTTGCACCTAACTCCAACAATATAAGGAAATACAATGAAATATAGCCTATACCACAAGCAAACTTGTCCTTACTGCTTGAAAGTTCGCGCTGTGATTGAAGAGCTTGGTTTAAGTGAGCAAATCCCGCTTGTGGATGTCTACGCAGATCCTGCTAGCTATGATTTTTTAGTTGCCAATGCGGGTAAGCGCATGATCCCTTGCCTACGCATGGAAGAAGAAGGTCAAAAAGATCAATGGATGTATGAGTCTTCAGATATTATTGAATACCTTCGCCGTACCTTTGCTTAAGATCTTTTCAAACTCATAATGTCTTGAATCGACTAATTTTTTGCTATCAGTTTTTTTATTGCTAAGTTTTTGATACATTAAATAAAACTTCTTGTAATAGGAAAACTGATGGCAACTTATATTGTAGGTGATATTCAAGGCTGCTTTGCAGAGCTTCAAGCCCTTCTTGAACAAATCAAATTTACCCCGCAAACAGACACCTTATACGTTGCCGGCGATCTTGTTGCACGAGGTCCGCAATCTCTTGAAACGCTAAGATTTTTATATGATCTTGGGGATAGCGCACGCTGCATTTTAGGCAACCATGATCTGCATTTGTTGGCTGTCGCCTCAGGGATCCACAAACTGAATCCCAAAGATCATACCGAGAATATCTTCTCAGCCCCAGATCGGGATACCCTTTTAGATTGGTTACGCCATCAACCTTTACTTCGTGAAACCGATGAGTTTGTGATTTGCCATGCTGGAATTTCGCCGGTTTGGGATCTTAAAACTGCGCGTAAATACGCAAAAAAAGTCGAAAAAGAACTTAAAGGGAAAGATTGGCAAAGTCTTATCACCAATATGTATGGCAATAGCCCAACGACTTGGAGCAAAGATCTCGAAAAGGTTGATAAACTTAGATATACCATCAATGCTTTTACGCGGATGCGTTTTTGCTACACCGATGGCAGTTTTGAGATGAAGTGTAAGTTGCCACCCGATGAAATCACTAATCCAAATATCTTGCCTTGGTTTAAAGTTCCAAAACGCGTAGAGCTTGAAAAAACCGTTATTTTTGGGCATTGGGCGGCGCTGATGGGTTGTGATGATCCTAAAGCCAATGTGATAGGTTTAGATACTGGTTGTGTATGGGGAGAGCATTTAACGATTCTACGTTGGGAAGATAAACGCTACTTTACTCAAGCAGCGCTCAATCGTTAGTTTTTAACTGTTTAAGAACTAAGAAGCTTGCTTTTCTAATATCGTAAAGCGCATATTGTATGGATTCTTTTCATCTGCAAAATAGCTTTGAGAGCTTGTTTCTTGCCAAGTCACTTGCGCTTGTTGCCAGTTAGGGAAATAAGTATCGCCTTTAAGCTCAGTCTCAACAAAGGTCAGATATAAGCGCTCAGCAAGGGGTAAGAAGGCTTCATAAATCGCCCCGCCACCTATGACCATTAATTCTTCTGCGCCTTCAGTTTGAGCGGTTTGCAGTGCTTGCTCAAGGCTAGTCACACAAGTACAGCCTTCTATCTTTAACGCAGGATCGCGCGTGATCACTATATTTAAACGCCCAGGAAGCGGTCGACCTATCGACTCATAAGTCTTACGCCCCATCACGATAGGTTTGCCTAAGGTTTGCTGTTTAAACCATGCAAAATCAGCAGGTAGGTGCCATAACATTTGGTTATCTTTGCCGATGACGTATTTATCTTTCTTTTCTGCGCAGCTTGCTACAGCAGCTATCATGCTGATGATCATTCTTGGCTTCCATTATTAGTTTTAATGTTTCGTTCAACTTGCTTGTGCTTGTACCAGCGCAACAAAGGGTCGAAGCACATAGATGTGCTGAGTAAAGCGCCCAAGGATGGCTTGCAGCGCCTTTGTGAAGCCGGTACAGGTTCAAGCAAGTATGCCTAAAAACTAACTAGATTTAAACCACTGGCTTACGTCGATAGAATAATAAACCAGGCATAGCAAGCCCTACCGCAAGCGAGGCGATAATAAATAGTGCCTGCAAAAAGTTAGTGATCCCCGCAGCAAACAACTCTTCTGAATAACCTAAACGGTTAATTTGCACAAAAGCAAGCATGGCGCGAAAAACAAACACACCCGGCACCATAGGGATCATCGCAGCCACAGTAAAGACTTTAGGGTGGGCCAAAAATCGATGCGACCAATACACCCCAATTGAGCCGACAAGGCTCGCGGCAATAAAAGTAGCCCACTCAATTGGCATCCCAAAATGCAGCATTAAGAAACGGCTACCGTGAGCAAGCGCGCCACCTAATGCGCAATATTTCAGTGCTTTTTGCGGCACATTAAAAATAAGTGCAAAGCCAATCGCAGGAATAGCTGCAAAGAACATATCATTTAAAAGGCCAAGTAATAGCTCCATTAATTAACCCATCCCCATGTCTGCGTAACTGACATTGCTAATAAAATCCCAAGACAAGTTGCAAAACTTAACATACTTGCAGTTAAGAACCTTGCGACGCCCATGTTAGTGTGACCTTTTAATAAATCAGCAATGGAGTTAATTAATGGGAAACCAGGAACCAATAAAAGCACTGAAGATGCCATCGCAAGAAAAGGATCATTACCGACTTCAAAGATCACAGCTTGAGAGGACACACAAGTCGCAACAAAGGCTGTAATACAGAAATTTAAGAAAGGGTTAAAGTGTAGCCGTGCTAAGCGCTGACGCACCATCATGGCTAAAGCAGAAGCGATAAAAGTAATCAAGAAAACTGACCAATCTGCGCCAGCAAGACGCGCAAACGAGGCGCAAGATAAGCCTACCATTAAAACAACAAGCGGCTTAGGATAATGTTTAGGCTGAATTTGTGATAGCTTCTGATCCGCTTGCTCCATATCAATAATAGATTTTTCAAGCAAAATACAGATTCGCTGCACTTCAGTCACCACGCGCATGTTTATCCCCAAGTCAGGGCAACGTCTTGCTGTTGTGATGCAATGTCGTTTATCGATTGTAGTCACGACCATAGCGCGAGCAGACAGTGAAACATCTATTTCATCAAAGTGAACCGCTCGTCCCATACGCTCAACGACGCCGACAATTAAACGTGTCTCTGCGCCATGGCTATGGAGCAATTGCCCCGCACGCACCACAAGACGAGTTCTCTGACGCTGTTTTTCTTCGAGTTTGATATAGGTTTCAAAAGGAAGTTGGGTGGAATAGTTTAAATTGGGCTGCTGTGCATCCGCTCCTGGGGCTGACATCTGTCTCTATCCTTGAATTAAAAATTACACTAATGCCTATAATATACCCAAAGTCCATCGCAAAAATGATGATTTAAATAAAATTTAATGCATAAAAACAAAAAAAGCCGCCCTTTCGAGCAGCTCTTTGATATATCAAGTTTAGACTAAGGTCTATTAATCAGGTAATGAGACTTAATCACGAACATAGATAACGTGTCCGTCATCTTCTTCGTCATCCCAATCATCATCGTCATCCCATTCTTCAGTGACAACGTTTTTACCACTCATTGCATTCTTATGGTAATCATCCCACATGAACTCAACATCTTGTGCAGCTTCTTCAGCTTCATCTTCAACAGGCAGAGTTTTCATGAAGTCAGCAAGTTTATAACAAAGCTCTTTCGTGCCTTGTTTATTTACCGCAGAAATCTTCGCATATTCGCCTTCCCAAGCTAGCGCATCTAAGATCCCTTGGATCTTTTCATCCGCTTCTTCTTCAGACATCAAATCAACTTTGTTGAACAATAACCAACAAGGTTTAGCTGCTACTTTTTCGCTATATTGCTCAAGCTCAGCAAAAATAGTTAACGCATTTTCGATTGGATCGCTTTGATCAACTGGCATTAGGTCAATCACGTGTAAAAGCACGCGACAACGCTCTAAGTGTTTTAAGAAGCGTACGCCAAGACCTGCGCCATCGGCTGCGCCTTCAATAAGACCTGGAATATCGGCCACCACAAAGCTATTTTCAGAGCCAACACGTACCACACCTAAACTTGGAATAAGTGTTGTAAACGGGTAGTCCGCAACTTTTGGTTTTGCCGCAGAGACAGCGCGAATAAAGGTTGATTTACCCGCATTCGGCAAACCTAGCATGCCCACATCAGCAAGAAGTAGAAGCTCTAAACGTAGTTCACGTACTTCGCCCGGCGTACCCATAGTCTTTTGACGTGGCGCACGGTTGACTGAAGACTTAAAGCGCGTGTTACCTAAACCATGCCAGCCGCCTTTGGCAAGCATAACTTTTTTACCATGCTCGGTGACTTCACCCACAACTTCATTGGTGTGAATGTCGACAGCGCGCGTACCGACTGGCACTTTCAAGACCTTATCTTGCCCACGTTTACCCGTACAGTTACCGCCGCTACCATTTTTTCCGCGTTCAGCTTTGTGGAAGCGCTCGAAACGATAATCAACAAGTGTGTTTAGGTTTTCATCAGCAATCATATATACATCGCCGCCATCACCGCCGTCGCCACCATCAGGGCCGCCTTTAGCAACGAATTTTTCACGCCAAAAACTTACAACACCATTGCCGCCGTCACCAGCTTCAACTTTTACAATAGATTCATCAACGAATTTCATTTTTTACTCCACTTACAGGGAAAGCAAAATCACAGACGATAATCTTAATTTTAGACTAGGATTAATCAATAGCCCAATGCATCCTATCGTCTAAGATCTCGCTTATATAATCAGTTTACTCAAATTTTTGAGTAAATAAAAAACCCCACCATAAAGGCAGGGCTTTTAAATTTTAGCTTGTAGTCAACGAAACTTATTCAGATTCGATGCTTACAAATTTGCGGTTCTTAGGACCTTTCACTTCAAATTTTACTTTACCTTCAGTTAAAGCAAAAAGAGTGTGATCTTTACCGATACCTACATTGTTACCAGCGTGGAATTTAGTACCACGTTGACGAACGATGATGTTACCAGCTAGAACTGATTCGCCACCAAAACGCTTAACACCTAGGCGTTTGCTTTCTGAGTCGCGACCGTTACGAGTAGAACCACCAGCTTTTTTGTGTGCCATGTTAGCTTCTCCTTAGAAATTAATTAAGCGCTGATGCCAGTAATTTTGACTTCAGTGAACCATTGACGATGGCCCATTTGCTTACGAGAATGCTTACGACGACGGAACTTAACGATTTTAACTTTATCGCCACGACCGTGCTTAACTACTTCCGCAGTTACTTTACCGCCAGCAACTAATGGTGCACCAACAGTGATTTCTTCACCGTTAGCAATTAAAAGAACTGTGTCAAACTCAACGCTTGCACCAGTTTCTACGTCCAATTTCTCTAAACGAAGAGTTTGACCTTCGCTTACACGGTGTTGTTTACCACCAGATTGGAAAACAGCGTACATATTTTACTCCGCTTTTTCCGCACAGCTTCATGCCTTTATTTTGGCATATCGGGTGTGCGCTTAAACTTGTCATCAATAGGGCGCAGATTCTACTGGAGTCTGAACCATTTGACAAGACAATTATTAAAAAAAATGGCGAAAACTTCATCGCCTGTAAAAAGTGCTCTAATGATGCCGTTTAGTGCTATTTTTATCAACGTTTTTTCGTGTATTATGCAAAAGAATTTTTATTTTTTAGTCGAATCAGGACTTTTTTTCATTTTTTGATGAAAATTTAACCGATCTTATTACTTAAAAAGCTCAGCAGCTGGAAGAACCATGGACTTTAAAGCAATCCAAGAATTAACCGCCGATGACATGGCAAAAGTAAACCAAACGATTCACGCACAGTTAAATTCAGAAGTCTCTCTGATCAACCAACTTGGCTTTTATATTGTCAGTAGCGGTGGCAAACGTATTCGCCCCCTACTCGCTTTATTATCGGCTAAGGCTGTTGGTTACCAAGGTGACGGTCATATTATGGCGGCATCATTTGTTGAGTTTATCCATACAGCGACTCTGCTGCACGATGACGTGGTGGATGAATCAGACATGCGTCGTGGTAAAGAAACGGCCAATGCAGCCTTTGGCAACGCTGCCAGCGTCTTGGTGGGTGATTATATCTATACGCGCTCATTTCAAATGATGACAGAGCTAGGATCAATGAAGATCCTCAAGTTAATGAGCGATGCGGTAAATGTGATCGCAGAAGGTGAAGTTCAGCAATTAATGAATTGCAATGATCCTGAAACGACTGAAGAAAACTATATGCAAGTGATCTATTCCAAAACAGCTCGCTTATTTGAAGTTGCTACGCAGATCGGTGCAATCTTAGCTGAGTCAAACCCTGAAGTGGAAATCGCGATGCAAAACTATGGTCGCTACCTTGGCACTGCGTTCCAATTAATTGACGATGTCCTCGATTACACTGCAGATGGTAAAGAAATGGGTAAAAACGTCGGGGATGATCTTGCAGAAGGTAAACCAACGCTACCGCTTTTATATGCAATGCGAAATGGCACACCAGAGCAGGCGCAGATGATCCGTGAGGCGATTGAGCACTCTAATGGTATGGAGCGTTTGGATGAGATCTTAGCTGCGATGCATGCGACAGGATCACTTGAATATACGACTCAAAAAGCGCACCAAGAAGCAGATAAAGCCATAGATCAATTAAAGATCTTACCAGATTCGGAATATAAAGAAGCGCTGATTGCACTCGCGCATTCAGCGGTTAAGCGCAACAAATAATTACTGAAGAATTAATTAGAGTGCTAGCAAAATTTACATAGCTAGCACTTTAAATATGAATAAGATTAATTATCAAATAGTTGAATTTAATGCAAGGAAGCAAACGAAAAGAGCCTAGAAGCATATAACAATATGTGACTAGGTCTTTGCAGTGCAGCTAACGCAGCAATAATTTCAAATATGAAGATAATTTTATTTGGCAGCGAATTCCTCGCCAAGAGCAATATCACCTTTTAGTGTATCGAGCATGCTGTCAAAAGCTTCTTTCTCAAATGCACTTAACTCACCAAAGTCTAAAATCTCTTCGATGCCGTTTTTACCTAAACGTACAGGTTGCGCGAAGAAACGAGCATGCTCACCAGAGCCTTCCACATATGCACATTCAACCACGCCCTCTTCACCATTTAGCGCTTTAACCAGTGATAGACCAAAGCGATACGCTGCCTGCCCCATAGATAGGGTCGCTGAGCCGCCACCAGCTTTTGCTTCAACCACTTCTGTGCCCGCGTTTTGAATACGCTTAGTTAGTGCTGCGGTTTCTTCAGCAGTAAATGAAACGCCTTCAATTTGAGAAAGCAAAGGTAGAATTGTGACGCCTGAGTGACCACCAATCACAGGAACTTTGACTTCACTTGGCGCTTTACCTTTAAGCTCAGCAACAAAAGTTTCAGAGCGGATCACATCTAAAGTCGTTACCCCAAAGAGACGGTTTTTATCATAAACGCCGGCCTTTTTAAGTACTTCCGCAGCAATTGCAACAGTCGTGTTGACTGGGTTGGTGATAATCCCAACACAAGCTTTAGGACATGTCACTGCGATTTTTTCCGCTAAAGATTTAACGATCCCAGCGTTGACATTAAACAGATCACTACGATCCATTCCAGGTTTACGCGCCACCCCAGCAGAGATTAAAACAACATCCGCACCTTCAAGCGCAGGCGTCGGATCTTCACCGGAGAAGCCTTTGATCGAAACAGGAGTTGGGATATGGCTAAGATCTGCTGCCACACCAGGCGTGACAGGTGCAATATCATATAAAGCAAGTTCAGAGCCCGCTGGTAAACCATTTTTTAACAGCAAAGCGAGTGCTTGGCCAATACCACCAGCAGCACCAATGACAGAAACTTTCATGGATTTCTCCTTTTGTTCGTTATTAAAATAATAATCACTAATTTTTCAGTTATATACTCTTCACCCTTGATGCTTAGCAGCAATAATGATGAGCATAAGCCACTTATTATCTTCCTTAAATTATCCCACTTAAAAGCTCAAAAAGCATTTATAAACACCAAAAAACCATAAATAAAATAGTGACTTATGTCCTTTTTTACACTGAATAAACATAAGCTAACTGATTCAAGAAACGATTACAATATAAACAAATAACCTTTGCGAACTGAAAACAAAGGATTTAAACAAGACACGATCAAGTTAACAAAATTAAGCTTTGTCTTGGTTCGCATACTTGGAATATTTTTAAAAAGAAACAAGGAAACAGTCTAATAGAAGCTTCGAGATGCTAACTCTGTCTCAAAAATATCTCATCTAAACTTGGTATAAAGTGATACTTTATGCGAAAATGGTGCAAAACTATGTATATAATTGAAAGAAGATTATGAAAACACACGATAAGCAAGATAATTTAGTACGCTCATTTAAAGCGTTACTCAAGGCTGAAAGTTTTGGTTCTCAAAGTGAAATTGTTGAAGCGCTTAAGCAAGAAGGCTTCGATAATATCAACCAATCTAAAGTCTCACGTATGCTGACTAAATTTGGCGCGGTACGTACGCGTAATGCGAAAATGGAAATGGTGTATTGTTTACCTGCTGAACTTGGCGTGCCAACGGCGTCAAGCTCACTACGTGAATTAGTGTTAGATGTAGGTTATAACAATGCCTTGGTTGTCATCAATACAGGCCCTGGCGCTGCACAGTTAATCGCCCGCCTATTGGACTCACTGGGTAAATCAGAAGGCATCTTAGGTGTTGTTGCCGGAGATGATACGATTTTTATCACTCCGACACTAGATATGACAACTGAAGAGCTCTTTGCTTCTGTATGTGAGTTATTTGAGTTTAAAGGTTAATCTCCTCACAAATATCATTTAGCTCGACACTAATAGCTTATAATCAGGCAGGCTTTCTGCTTGCTGATAAAGGGTTGCAAGCATAGGCTTGGCCTGCGGATAAAACTCACTTTCAACTAATGCATAAGTGAGTTTATCTGTCGCTGGGTGATAGAAACTAAGCTCAGCTGAATGCAGCAGTAAACGCTCACTTAGCTCTCGCCCCTGCGTATCCGCATAAAATTCATCGCCTAAAATCGGATGTCCAAGTGCCATCATGTGCACCCTTAATTGATGCGAACGCCCAGTTATGGGTAGCAAACGCACTAAGCTTGTTAGCACCCCATTCTCATCTTCATCTCGGCTCACCACTTGATAACGCGTCTGTGACGGCTTGCCATCGTCAAAGCAAACTTTTTGCCTTGGTCGATTTGGCCAATCACAAATTAAAGGTAAATCCACCTCTCCTTCGTCATCAAAAATATGCCCAAGTACACGTGCATAATAAGTTTTATGCGTTAAGCGGTATTGAAACTGTTTTTTCAAATGTCGCTCTGCGTCTTTATGCTTTGCCAGCAACATTAAACCAGAGGTGGCCATATCAAGGCGATGCACGACTTCAATTTCAGGATACTCTTCCCTTAGTCTGCGCCACAAACTATCTTGATGTTCAGGCAAACGTCCCGGCACAGACAAAAGCCCTGCCGGTTTATTTGCAATTAAAATATCATCATCTTGATAGTGTATATCTAACCAAGGTGACACAGGTGGATCATAGGCAAGCATAGCCATAAGTTTACGCCTTATGAATTATTGATGCGTCACAACGATAACGCGTAATGAGTCGAGCTGCCATTGCGCGCCTTGAATGTATCCCGTCAGTGATTCAATTTGTGATTCAATGATCTGGATTTCTTCATCACGAATATTTGGGTTCACAGCTTTCAAAGCTAACAGACGATCAAGCTCAGCTTGTAGATTTTGCTTCATTTCCATCAAAGCTGTATCGCGTACTTTTTGAATTTCAGGCTGAACTGCTTTTTCACCCGCCTCAATTAAACTTGCGATGTTTGGCTGCACAGATGCAACTAACTTACTCGCCATATGACGGTTAATTGGGCTTAGCTGACGGTTAAAGCTATCAAACGGCACTTGCGCAGATAAATCATTACCTTTTGCATCAAGCAATAAACGAATTGGCGTTTTCGGTAAGAACTGGCTAATGCCTGAGTTTTTCGGTGCTTGCGCATCCACAACATAAACGAGCTCAAGGAAAAGTGTACCGACTGGAAGCGCTTTATTTTTAAGTAAGGAAACAGCATTGGTACCAACGCCTTCACTAAAGAGCAGCTCCATACCACCTTGGATCATTGGGTGTTCCCAACTGATAAAATGCATATCCTCACGTGATAGCGCAGTATCGCGATCAAAGGTAATGGTTGCGCCATCCGAAGGTAAACCCGGATAGCTTGAAACTAACATATGCTCAGATGGTTTCACCACAAGCGCATTATCACCTTTATCATCTTGGTTTAAACCAACGCTATCAAATAAGCTAAAGGCAAAAGTCACAAGCTTGACATCCCCATCATGGCTTGCGATTTGCTCTGCAATTTGATGTGCTTTTTCACCACCATGAGAATGCATTTCAAGCAGGCGATCACGTCCTTTATCCATTTGCGCTTTTAGACTCGCATTAAATTTTGCACTGTCTGCGATCAGATCTTCAAGCTTATTCTCTGCATCAAGATCAGCCAAAATATCAACTAAGTCTTCAAAATGGCGATCATACACATTGCGCCCTGTTGGGCAGGTTTCACAAAAAGCATTCAGACCATAGTGATACCACTTAGCCAGCATCATTTGCGCAGAGCCTGTTAAATAAGGCACATGCACGTCGATATCATTTTTTTGTCCGATACGATCCAAGCGACCAATACGCTGCTCAAGTAAGTCTGGGTTGAAAGGTAAATCAAACATTACCAACTGATTCGCAAACTGGAAGTTGCGCCCTTCTGAGCCAATTTCAGAACAAATTAAGATCTGTGCGCCAGCTTCTTCTTGAGCAAAAT
Source organism: Vibrio sp. KMM 9700 (assembly GCF_058545285.1). Taxonomy (NCBI): domain Bacteria; kingdom Pseudomonadati; phylum Pseudomonadota; class Gammaproteobacteria; order Vibrionales; family Vibrionaceae; genus Vibrio; species Vibrio sp. KMM 9700. Next base: position 1,187,986 of record NZ_CM178589.1, read on the forward strand.
ATGCCGCCGCTTTATCACGCTCTAAAATACTCATGCCTTCATGGAAGACAGTCGCTCGGATCCCCTCACGCTCACGCAAAGCTTGTTCAAGCTGTAAGGCAGTTTCTGCTTTTGATGCTATCACCAAAATTTTCTCATTACGCTTGGCGAGCGCTTTGTCAATTAACCAAGAGACGCGCGGATCAAAACTCCACCATGAGGTTTTATCCCCTTCAAGCTCTTGTAGTACCGCTTCAGGGTAAAGGTTTTTCATTGCTTGCGCTTGCGGTAATAAATCCCCATCCATCATGTTCGATACACGTAACGCACGTTGATATTGAGATGGCATTTCAAGCTCAATCAAATGCAGTTCACGTTTTGGGAAACCTTTAATCGCAGCGCGGGTGTTACGGAACAAAATACGCCCTGTGCCATGTCTGTCCATCAGGTTATCAATAAGTTCTTGACGCGCTGACGCCTTCTCATCATCTGATGCACTTTGACTATCTAAAACGCGAAATAAAGGCTCAGCATCTTGCTCTGACAATAGCTCAGTTATTGCGTTTTTCGCTTCATTGGTGAGCTTAGTTTCAGACATCAAAAACTCAACGGACTCTGCTACCGGTGCATATTGCTCTTCTTCTTTAACGAAGGTTGGATAATCAAAGAAGCGATCCGGGTCAAGCAGGCGCAAACGCGCAAAGTGACTTTCGTGTCCAAGCTGCTCAGGTGTTGCCGTCAATAGTAGAACAGATGCGATTTTTTGTGAAAGTGACTCAACCATTTGATATTCAGCGCTTGGTGCATCAACCGACCACTCCAAGTGGTGCGCTTCATCAACAACTAGCAAGTCCCAACTTGAGGCGAACGCTTGCTGAAAGCGCTTTTCATTTTTACGCAAGAAATCAATCGAACACAGAACAAACTGTTGCGTATCAAAAGGATTTGTTGCCTCATGCGCAGATTCAAGGCAGCGCTCTTCATCAAATACTGAAAAATGTAAATTAAAGCGGCGTAGCATTTCGACCAGCCACTGATGTTGCAGAGTTTCTGGGACGAGAATAAGAATACGCGAAGCGCGTCCAGAAAGGACTTGTTGATGAATAATCATCCCAGCTTCAATGGTTTTGCCTAAGCCGACTTCATCTGCAAGTAAAACGCGTGGCGCGTAACGACGTCCGACTTCATGTGCGATATATAGCTGATGCGGAATTAAACCTGCGCGCATTCCGACAAGGCCGCGCATAGGGCTTTTCATTTGCGCATGTTGATTTTCAAGTGACTGATAACGAAGAACAAAGTTATCCATGCGGCCAATTTGGCCGGCAAACATTTTATCTTGAGGTTTACTAAAGCGAATTTGGTGGCTTAAAAAGATTTCACGTAACTCAGCTTCTTGCTCAGTATCTTGACGTATACCTTGATACGTACACAAACCATCATTAATTTCTACATTTGAAACGGTTAAGCGCCAACCTTCTTGGCTATCAATTTCATCGCCGACTTGAAAAATCACTCGGGTGATCGGAGCGTCTGTACGCGCATAAACGCGATTTTCTTCCGATGCAGCAAACATCAAGGTCACTGTTCGTCCATCAAGGTCTATCACAGTTCCAAGTCCTAAATCGCTTTCTGTATCGCTAATCCAACGCTGACCGATCGCAAATGTCATTTAGATAACCTCTTCGTTAACTTTCTTAAAAAGGAACATATTTTACGTGATGCTTACAATAAAATCACTCACTATTATAGGCAATTTTCACTCTTGATTTTACCGTGATCCAGTGAAACAAAATAAATGTAACAAAATGCAAATAGCGCAAATCCTTTGATGGAGCTTTGTTATACATCAATGAAACTTAAAAAATTAAGAAAATTTATTGAGTTTTTTTAATCAAGGCGTATCATTTTTAGGCATTAATCTCTCAAGCTTAGAGCGGGTAAGAAAGGATACTAACCATGCAAGCTTAAACACTTACTCGAGTTAACTTATTTATCGGTTAATTTATCTTGGAGGATTTATGTCTCGCAATCAGGCATATCATACAATTTTGAAAGCTGCGGGCCGCTTCTTTATGCTCGCTTTGATGATGACAATCCCTATTATTGCAATGCGAATCGATGTGATGGTATTGAATAATAATATAGGGGAAGTCTCCGTCACCGAGGCAACCCAACAAATATTTCTTGCTATGACGCTCGGCTGTTTTTGGTATATCACTCGTAAAAGCACAGACTTGCGCTATTTCGGTTTTCTCGCTTGTGGTTTTTTTGCGTGCATGCTCTTGCGCGAGCTAGATAGCTACTTTGATGATTTATTGCCTGGTACTTGGAAAGGCCCTGTGATTATCACTGCAACCTATTGTATATATAAAGCGAGCCGTAATATTGATAAGTGTCTTGAAGGCTTTGTGCGTTTTATTCAATGCCGTCACTTTACAACCTTATGTCTAGGCTTAGCTCTTTTACTTGTGTTCTCTCGTTTGCAAGGTATGTCTAGCTACTGGCACTATCTACTTGGCGATAATTTAGGCGCAGTAAAAAGCAGTATTGAAGAGTCGACCGAATTAATGGCTTATTGCGTACTTTTATATTCAGGATTAAGTTATTTATCTGAATTTAAAGCAAGCCAAGAGATAAGCTTTGCAACACAAAAACAAGAAGCAATTGATGGCGTAAAAGCTTAATGCATCAAATGCTTTGAAGTATAAAAAAAGCTAGAGACGCTTATCGAACGTGCTCTAGCTTTTTTGTATCTAGCCTATGTAATATCTAGGTTTGAAATTAGCGCTGATCATAGCCCCAACGCGGCACAAGCGCTTGCTCGATGCCTAAATGATCCAAAATACGCGCAACCATAAAATCAATCAAATCATCAATCGACTCAGGGTTGTGATAAAAACCTGGTGCTGCGGGCATAATCGTCACGCCCATCTTGGAGAGCTTTAGCATATTCTCAAGATGTAAGGTTGAAAACGGTGTTTCGCGTACCATTAGCAATAATTGGCCACGCTCTTTAAGCACCACATCCGCTGCGCGCTCAAGTAGATTATCTGACATCCCGTGTGCAATGGATGCCAAGCTTCCTGCTGAGCATGGGCAAACTATCATCTGCTTTGGCGCAGCCGATCCCGAAGCAACCGGCGAAAACCAATCATCTTTGCCGCATACAATTAACTCACCCGAATCAATTTGCAGATGCTTACGTAATATTTCAGCCGCCTTCTCACCACTTGGTAATTTCAATTGATGCTCTGTAGCCATAACCACACGCGCAGCGGAAGAGATCAAAAGATAGACACGATAATCAGCCGCGAGCAATTGCTGGAGCAGTCTCAGGCCATAGGGAGCACCTGAAGCGCCAGTCCACGCTAATGTAATTGATTTTTGCTTTTTCAACATTTTCTTAGTTGTTTCTGTCATATCATCTCTTCGTCAGCCAAATTCAAATCAGGCTTTATTTTCAGCTAATTTTGCTAAAATTTTGCCATGAATGCCTTCAAAGCCACCGTTACTCATCACTAAGATGTGATCACCTGCTTGAGCATTTTTGATAATCGAATCGACAAAGCTATCGATTTCATCCCCAACTTGGCTTGGTTGCGGACAAGCATTCGCGACATCTTGTACTGACCACTTAATGTTACTAGGTTGATATAAGAAAACTTCATCAGCCAAAGCAAAAGATTTTGCTAAGGTATCCTTATGCACGCCCATTTTCATTGTGCTTGATCTTGGCTCAAACACGGCAATGATCTTTTGCTCACCAACTTTTTTACGCAACCCATCTAAAGTGAGGTGAATCGCAGTTGGGTGATGTGCAAAGTCATCATAAACAGTTACGTCGGCTTCAATACCTTTGACTTCAAGGCGGCGTTTTGTATTGATAAATTTAGCTAAAGACTCACATGCAAGTGATGGGTCAACGCCTACATGACGCGCCGCAGAAATCGCCATTAAGGCATTATTCACATTGTGCTCACCGATAATATCCCATTTAACTGTGCCAACAATATTGCCATCAAGTAACACTTCAAATTCACTGCCATCCGCAATCAATTTATTCGCATACCAATGACCAGATTTATCTTCAGATGCACCAATGGTTTCGAGCTCACTCCAACAACCGCGTTGAATCACATCATCAAGTGCCTCATCATGAGCCGGAACTAAAATTCGCCCATTGCTTGGCACAGTTCGTACTAAATGGTGAAATTGACGCTTGATCGCTTCAAGATCATCAAAAATATCCGCATGATCAAACTCAAGATTATTCATAATCAGTGTGCGAGGGTGATAATGGACAAACTTAGAACGTTTATCAAAAAAGGCGCTGTCGTATTCATCGGATTCGACCACGAAGAACATACTTTCACCTAAACGCGCCGAAATGCCAAAGTTGCCTAAAACACCGCCCACTAAAAAACCTGGTTGGTAACCACAATCTTCTAAAATCCAAGTCAGCATGCTTGCTGTCGTGGTTTTGCCATGCGTGCCAGATACGCCCAGCACCCAACGGTCATGTAGCAAGAAATCTTGTAACCATTGTGGCCCAGAAGTGTATTTTAAATTTTTATCTAAAACATATTCAACGCAAGGGTTGCCACGGCTCATCGCATTGCCTATCACAACTAAATCAGGTGCTGGCTCCAGTTGCGACGGATCAAAGCCTTGAATAATTTCAATTCCTTGTGACTCAAGCAAGGTGCTCATCGGTGGGTAAACGTTGGCATCACAACCTGTCACCTTGTGCCCAAGTTGACGTGCAAGCATTGCAGCGCCGCCCATAAATGTGCCGCAAATACCAAGAATATGAATATGCATAAAGCTCTTCCAAATTAGTGAAGTTTATTAATCTAAATAATGCCGCATATTAACCGATTTTTCCTAAAAAGTACGCTACAGATTGTATTTTCTACACAAAATGAATTACTTCAATACGCTAAAAAAATACCATGGAGTAGTATATTGTCAGACAAATGACACATAAAACTATATACTTTTAAAGGACTGCTCCATGTCAAATATGTGCACCTTAGGTGAATTTATTATTGAAAAGCAACATGACTTCCCACATGCCAGTGGTGAATTATCTTCACTTCTAAGCTCAATTCAATTGGCTGCAAAAATTGTAAACAGGGAAATCAACAAAGCCGGTTTGGTCGATATTACAGGTGCATTTGGCAGTGAAAATATTCAAGGTGAGGCACAGCAAAAACTTGATGTCTATGCCAATGATAAATTCAAAGCAGCGCTTGAAGCTCGTGATCAAGTCTGTGGCGTTGCCAGTGAAGAAGAAGATGAAGCAGTCGCATTTAACAAAGAGCTCAATCAAAATGCTAAGTATGTCGTCTTGATGGATCCGCTTGATGGCTCAAGTAATATAGATGTGAATGTATCGGTTGGTACAATCTTTTCTATCTATCGCCGCATATCTCCTATTGGAACCCCTGCAGTAGAAGAAGACTTCTTACAGCCAGGTAACAAGCAAGTCGCTGCCGGATATGTCATTTATGGTTCATCTACCATGCTTGTCTACACAACAGGGAATGGTGTTCATGGCTTTACTTATGATCCGTCACTTGGGGTTTATTGCCTTTCTCATCAAAGCATTCAGCACCCACAAGATGGTAATATTTATTCGATAAATGAAGGCAACTATATTCGCTTCCCACAAGGGGTTAAAAAATATATTAAATATTGCCAGGAATCTGTGCCTGCAGACAATCGTCCTTATACCTCTCGTTATATCGGTTCTTTAGTATCAGATTTTCACCGTAATCTTCTAAAAGGTGGGATCTATATGTACCCAAGCACACAAAGCTACCCGCAAGGTAAGCTGCGCCTTTTATATGAGTGCAACCCTATTGCTTTCTTAGCTGAACAAGCTGGCGGAAAAGCTTCTGATGGTTATCAAAGAATCTTAGATATCAAGCCAACCGAGCTACACCAGCGTGTACCTTTCTTTGTCGGCTCAACTAAAATGGTTGATAAAATTGAAGAGTTTATGAAGGCTTATCCAAACGAAGACCAATAAACTTATACTTTATTGGGTTATATTTTATACAAACTCATATATAATCGGCTGGCGTCACTTAGATTTAACTAAGTACACCAAATTTTAACATAAGGAAATCTTACTCATGAGTTTAAAACATATTCCCGCTGGTCTTTCACTTCCTGATGACTTGTATGTTGTGATTGAAATCCCTGCGAATGCAGATCCAATCAAGTATGAAGTTGACAAGGATACTGGCGCAGTATTTGTTGATCGTTTTATGTCTGCACCTATGTTTTATCCATGTAACTACGGTTATGTAAATGACACGCTTTCGCTTGATGGTGATCCGGTAGACGTACTTGTCCCAACGCCTTTCCCATTAATGCCTGGCGCTGTGATACGTTGCCGCCCTGTTGGCGTTTTAAAAATGACAGATGAATCTGGTGAAGATGCGAAAGTTATCGCTGTTCCACATAGCAAACTGTCAAAAGAATATGATCACATTCAAGATGTCGGTGATATTGATGAATTGCTAAAAGCACAAATCACTCACTTCTTTGAGCATTATAAAGATCTAGAAGCTGGCAAGTGGGTAAAAGTTGACGGCTGGGAAGATGTTGAAGCGGCTCGCCAAGAAATCTTGACCTCTTATGAGCGTGCGCAAAAAGCTTAATCATTGCTTGAAGCATTCTGATTAAAATTAAAGTATAAATAAAAAAGCTCATACAGCCATCTCTAAAAATGAAGAGAGACACTGTATGAGCTTTTTAGCATCTAATGATTAGTGCTTATTACCACCAATCATCAAACTCAAATTGATACAAGGCATCAACTGCGCTATCTACCCCAGTCACGGCTTGCACATAGAAATCTTTGAATAATTCATAACGAACGGTAAATTCACCGACCGCATCAAAGATCCCCATGCCATACATAACTTGCAGACCCGGTGCAATATAACCACTAACAGTCACTTGCGCATCATCACCTGTCCCTGCAGTACCAAGTTGCATATCTTCGATACCCACCTTTTCACCGACACTACCAACTGCTTGGTTGCCTTGTGCAAGAGTTAGGCCAAGCAAGGCTGTGGTCATACTACTGCCGCCTGAATCATCATCCACACCGCGGCCTCTTAATAGGTAAGACAAGGCATTAGTTTGTGACATAGATGGCTCAGAGAAGACTTCAGCTTTTGGCTCAGACGCTGGGCCTGTCACTTGAATACCTGCAATCACATCATCTTCGGTGCTATCAGGATTACGAATTGCTTTAATCGACACATATGGCTGATCAACAGGACCATTCATGGTGATCTTACCTTCAGTGATCTGTAAATCTTGACCAAATGACTTATATGTCCCGTCAATCATTTCAATATCACCTAAGACAAAAGGTCCTTTGTTTTTCTGACTGACGCGTAAATTACCTTCAAGATTAGTTTCTAAACCAAATGCTGAAACATGCACATCATCACCGATACTCACAGCAATCGCTAAATCCATTAGCATAGGTAAACCTTCATCTTCGACAACGGGCTTTAGATTTTCATCCAAAATCACTTCATCGCTTGATGTGCCAACAGCGCTTGCTGGCAATTGAGCAACTTTAATCCGTGCATATGGTACACCGACAGTCCCTGAGATTTTAGCCGCTTGCGGCGTCACATTAATCTTTAGATCTGTATCGGTGCGTAGTTTCACCATAGGCGGGACTTCAACATAGAGTTTGTCTGCTAAAATGCCTAAGTTTAAACGCCAGTTCTCTAATTGTGCCCAATTCGCATCTCCCGTCAGAGCTAGTTTCCCATCTTGGGTCATTAAGTCTGAGCTCAATTGCGCCGAATAACCATTGAACAAAAGCTGTAGACTTGAGTTATCAATATCAAGCGGGAAGGCGCGGCCTTCAAGATCAATATCTATAATATCAAGCTTCCCATTCACTTTAGGCTGCATGATTGGGCCACTAAAGCTAACATCTGATTGCAGCTTAGCTTGAATATTATTGCCATCCCCAATTGCCGGTTTTAAGAAATCAAAACTGATTGGAGTGATCTTATTCGTCCCTGATATCGACATATTTTCTTGGCGAACATCTGGGATGCTTGCTTGACCTTGAATGTTGCCGTTATTACTAAAATCAAGCAACCAGCTCACATCCAACTTGTTATTTGCCAAATTTGCTGCAAGTTGGATTTTATCCCATGCAAGCTTGACCCCTTGAGCGCCACGCTGACGCGCTAAGCCTTCAGGTAAGTCAACATTCACTTTGACTGCTGGTGCAGCTTTTGGTGACCATTTTGCTTGCGCCGTCGCATTAACTTCACCACGTAGGCGGAAGTCAGGTGGGATCAACTGGCTAATTTTAGAAAACTTGAAGTTTTGAATCGCAAGATTTGCTTCGCCTGACTCACCAGCATTCACATCTTTGGTGATACAAATTTTACTTGGGTTTTGCTGCCAACAGTGCGCTTGAACAAAAGCGCTCGCCTTATCAACATCATAACCAAGCTTCACTGGATGATCGATCGCCCAGCGGCTCTTACCAAGCTGAACCCAAGCATCCGCTAAACTGCCTGACCACTTCATACTTGGTTTTTGATCTAAGCTACCAGTTAGTTTTAGGTGGCTATTAATATCCGCAGATTTGACATCAAGTTGAACTTGGTGACTTTCAGAGCCGCCTTTCAAATCTAAAATAACACTATCTATTTTTTGTGTACCTGACTGGATATTACGCACAACTAAATCAAGATCGCCATCAGGAACGGGTAAAGGCTTAATACTGCCCTTTAAGGCAACCGATTCAACCTTAGTTTGACCTTGCCAGTCGATGCCTGACACATTTAGGTCGGTATCTATTTTTGGCGTATTTTGCGGACCGGTTAGTTTTAATGTACCGACAGATTTACCTTTTAATCCCGGCACACTTTTGGCTAAATCAGGCGCATTCACATCTAGGTTCATGTCCCAATTTTTATTTAGTTTACCCACAAGTGAGACATGGTTGACGCCATGCGAAATTTTCACGCCCGGAGTTTTAACAAAGAATAAACCATCTGCATCGCTATCGCTTGCATCTAAGCTCGCATCAATTGCTATTGGATTATTCATAATGCTGCCATCAAGCTTAAGCTGTGGAAGTTTAATTGCCCAGCCGCCTTTATCGGTTAAATTACCTGAGGTTTTTATGTCCGCGCTAATATCACCTTGAATATCTGGCCATTGTTTATTTGGCTGAATATTTTTAATCGCAAGCTCAGTATTCCAAGTAATACCCGGAGCCCAAGTCGCATTCAATTTGCCATTAATCGAGCCACCTAAGGTATTGATCGCAAGCTGAGTTAAATCAATTTTTTCAAGATCACCTTTGGCATCTAGGTTTAACGCAATATCTGGGATCGTCAACCCTTTCGCTGCAGCGTCGAGATTAAACTCATAACCTTCTAGATTCCCTTTTGCGGTTAAGCTTGGTACATCTAAATCATACTCAGCATCCCCAACTAAAGGCCAGCTCACATCAACATTAGTTAATGCGATATCGAAAGGTAAAATCGCTTTCAGCGGCTGTAAATTAGCTTCAAGCTTAGCTTTAGCTGGTCCATCGAGAGCTAGATTAGCTGCAAGGTTTTCAACACTGCCTGATAATGCTAAATCTAGGCTTTGTCCTGGCGCCATAGGATCTTCAACATTAAGCTTAGCTTTTACATCCAAAGGAAACTCATCTTCTAAACCTACCTTTGCAGTTAGATCTAGGTCACCTTGTGGCATCAAAATCTTAAACTCAGAAATTTCAACATTTTGATTTTCAATATTTGCAGCTAAGCTTAAGCGATTCACCTCAACCGGTGTTTCACCTTCGAGTTTAAAGTTTTCAATCACAAAAGGTTTGAGCTCAATATCCAGTGGCAAAACAATTTCAGGAAGTTCAATATCTGGCTTTTCACTCAGCGGGACCTCAGCTTCAATGCGCTCCTGCGCTTCTTCTTTAGTCGCTTGCGCTACTTCTTGACTTGTCTCTACTGCTTCATCCGTGACTTCTTGCTTCACATCTAAAGTTTCTTGCGAGTCAGCATCTGAATTTGCAACTTGAGTTTGTTGATTGGTTTCAACGCCAGTTTCAGCTTCTTGTTTTGCTTCTTCAATGTCAGTTTCATCAACATCGGTCGGATCAGCAAGCTTAACTAAGATATCTTGCCAAGTCGTTGGCTCGATTGTTAGTTTGCTACCTTGTAAATACATGCCGGTATGGAAGACTTTCCAAGAAGCTTGGTTATCTAGAATATCAAGAGAGATATCATTGATATTCACGTTTGAGATAGAGATTGGAAGTGGAATAAAAATACGGCTTGAAGTTGAATCCTCTTCTTCCTCAACTTCTTCAGTGCTTGCCGGCACTTCTGTTAGCCTAAAGTCAACGCCATTTAAATTTAGATCGTCGATACAGATCGAGCGCTCAAGCAAACACCCTGGGCCAATATGAAAACCTACTTCTTTAACTTTAAGATCTGTGGTTTGCGCCTCATCTTGATAAGCAAGATCATACAAGGTAAAACCTGTTAACAGGCGACCTTCACTTGAACCAACCGATAGGCTTGGAACAAATTTTTGTGCAGCCCACAAAACAGCGACTAGACCTGTATGCGTTAAAGTCAAGCCGCCGAGTAATAAAACAAAAATCAAAAGTGTAACCGGCACAGCAACCAATACACGTTTAAACCAGCGAGGAACAGAAATCATGAAATACCTTTTTTCTAAAATTTAAGGTCCAAAGACTAAAACTCAGGTCCAATAGAGAAGTGGAATTGATACTTATCATCACCAAAGACCACATCTGGGCCATAAGCAATATCAAAACGTACCGGCCCGACAGGCGATGCCCAACGTACACCTACCCCAACGCCAGTTTTCCAGTCCACGGAGTCTGTCCATGCATCACCATAATCCATAAACATAGCCCCCCACCAATTGCCGACTAAGCGATATTGGTATTCAAGGGTCGATGTTGCCATGTATTGACCACCAGCGAGATCGCCAGAGTCATCAAGTGGTGAAACTTCTTCATAGCCATAACCACGAAGCGAGTTCAAACCACCAGCAAAGAAACGCAACGACGGCGGCACGTCATCCCAATCATCATCTTCAACAAAGTTAGCGCCAACATCAATGCGAGTAAGGAACCTATGGTTTTCACCAAGTCCACGGATCCAACCTGTATGCGCTTGCGTTCGAATAATACGTGCATCCGAGAAGAAACCTGGATCGCCATATTCAAGCGTGAAACTTTGGCTATCGCCCCACATAGGTAAACCTTCACCACGTTGGCGAATACGGCTCCACGTTACGCCTGGTAACACAAACAATGATTGTCCCGATAACTCACCTTGAGTAAAGTCTTCATAAAGTAAACGCATAAATACGGTTTGGTGCCAGCCGTTTTCATATAACCAGTGACGTTCAAAAGTTAAGTTTTGTTCTAAACTGTCTGTGTCACGGTTATCTTCATTTTTAAAGCCATATTGAATTTGATAGTACTCATTGAGCGCATCTTCGAGTGGGATTTTATAACTTGCGGTAATTTGCTGCTCAGGCTGTGAAAGCTCAGTACTAATATTTAAGCTATGCCCATATTTGTTCAGCCAAGGCTTGGTCCAAGAAAACTTACCACGCACCCCAACATCTGTTGAGTAACCTAAGCCCATTTCCATTTGGTTACGGATCTCAGGTTTAAGGTGTACCTTCATCGGCAATTCAAGTTCTTCATTCACGCCTTGAGGCTGCGGTTCCACAGCAATACTTGAGAACCACTTAGTGCCGGAAAGGTTTTGATTCAGCTCACCTATGCTGTTCGCATTATAGTAATCCCCTTCTTTATAAGGGATCAAAGACTCGACTCTGTGATTTTCAATTTGGCTATTCAGTATTTCGGTATAACCAAATTTATATCTAGGTCCACTATCGTAAGTAATTTTGATAATCGCTTGATTACGCGTTGGAGAGACTTGAAATAGGTTTTGAGTGAAATCACCTTTAAAGTAACCTTTTTGCAAGGCAAGGCTCGCAAGCTTACTTTTTAGAGCTTCGTAATTGGCGTGGTTTAACGTTCGACCTAAATTTAATTTCGACTCATCAATCGCTTTTTGAAAGTCAGGATCATCAGCCGCTTCACCCAAAATAACAATATCACTTTGATATATCATCGTCGGTTCACCAGCATCGATGTGGGCAATCAGCTCATTTTCATCTTGGCTTTCTTCAACCACTTCATAAGAAATAGTCGGACTATAATAGCCCAAAGCTTTTAATGCATTTTCAATATTCTCAGTTAGCTCAGATTGGAAACGTAAAGAAGTAGAATAGCTATCTTCCGGAATATTTGAAATGTAGGCATCAACGTTATCCTCTAACGCACCGGATAAACCTTCAATACTAATATCAGTTTTAAGGTTGGCACGTTTTTGGGCTTCTTGCCTTGCTTTGCGGCGCTCAGCACGTTGGGCCTTTTTTTCTTCTGGCGTTAAGTGTTGTGATGCCGCGTCATTATCATCGAACTCATCATCTAAATCATCATCAGAAACATTATTTATGGGAGTGGCTTGATTAGCGTCCTGCTGTATATTCGCTTTCTCTCCTTCTTCTTGCGTAGCAAGATCAGTAGCAGAGTCAGACGTTGTTTCAGCTAACGCTTGGGGCGTGATTGACAAGTAGATCAAGCTCGCTAAAAAAATAGGAGTTATGTTTTTCATGTTTACTAAATTTACACCCTGATAAAAACTCACAAGTAGTTGAAACAAACAGTTACATTCATGTAACCTAAACTAAGAAATGAAAACCGTAACTAAAAGGTCTTGTGAGTATACTTAATATCTATTACTTTTTATGTAAAAGTAAGGCTAAGTATTTCCTTCCTTGGTTATCATTTAGACCAGTGAAATATTGAATCTTAAGGATTTAGATTCTAATTTTCTTTTAAGCGACGAATAGTGAATGCTTCGCTCAATTATTACATGAATAAATTTTGAGATAAACGAGTTATTCACATTCAAATGTCATGAGGCTGTTATGCATAAAAAAACACAAATGATCGACCCGACAAACGCACTACCAGGTCGCAGCGACACTATGCCAGTGATTGAACCTCACTTTGTCAATCAAACGGATTTAACTGCCCCAGTGCCAGCCGGTCATCAAGAAATTGTTTTTGGTTTAGGCTGTTTTTGGGGTGCTGAACGTATTTTTTGGCAATTAGACGGCGTATATAGCACCTCTGTTGGGTATAGCGGGGGCTACACACCAAACCCGACCTATCAAGAAGTTTGCACTGGCGAAACGGGTCACACTGAAGTTGTACGAGTCATTTTCAACCCTGAAGTCATCTCACTTGAAAAATTACTTGCTGTCTTTTGGGAACACCATGACCCAACCCAGGGAATGCGCCAAGGTAATGATGTTGGCACCCAGTATCGCTCTGCCATTTATACAACAAGTGACGAGCAACTTGCTGCAGCAAAACTTAGTTTAGAAGTTTATCAAGGTGAGCTTTCTAAACAGCAAGCACAAGCAATTACCACTGAAATTGCACCGCTAGGTGAGTATTACTTTGCTGAAACTTACCATCAACAATACCTAGCGCGTAACCCAAATGGTTATTGTGGCATTGGTGGTACAGGCGTCTGTTACCCAAGTTCACTCGCGTAAATTTCTAATTTTCACCATCATTTAAGCGCAATCTTATCTTTTAAGGTTGTGCTTTTTTATGCTTGTCAGACCACAATTTTATAGCTGAACACTACAAGTCGCTGTATTATCGCCTACCTTAAAAAGACAACCCTTCATTTTATAGGTACAACTATGGCGCACATGCACAAGGCTTCGATTAAAACAGCTTTATCTCAAAACTCTTTTCTAAAATCTTGCATTCTTGGACTGAGCCTAGCCGTTAGTTGCTCGGCCTTTGCTGCCAATGTAAAGGTTGGTCAAAGCTTGCCATCTGTCACAGTAAGTAAAGCCGGTGAGATGATGGTTCAAAACGATGCGATCACTTATCAAACTTGGGCTAGCAAAAGCATGCAAGGTAAAGTGAGAGTCATTCAGGCGATTGCAGGCCGCTCTGGCGCCAAAGCAATGAACGAGCCTCTCACCACAGCAATTACTGCTGCAAAATTTGATCCAGCAAACTACCAAACAACCACTATAGTCAATCAAAGTGATTCGATTTGGGGAACCGGTAGCTTTGTTAAGTCATCAGCAGAATCAAGTAAAAAAGAATTTAGTTGGTCATCTGTTGTCTTAGATGAAAATGGCGTGGCGGCTAAAGCATGGGCATTAGCACCTGAAAACTCTGCAATTATTGTGCAAGATAAAGCCGGCAAAGTGCTTTATTTTAAAGAAGGAAAATTATCAGATAGTGAAATTGAGCAAGTACTAAATTTAGTTAAAGCACAACTCTAAGCTATTTATAACCTGAATCTAAAGCCGCCTTGTAATTTTGCAAAGCGGCTTTTTTACATCTTGAGAATTTATGTTTAGAAAGGATACAAAATAGGGATCAAAGTTAACACCACGATAGAATAGGCTAATGACATCGGCAAGCCCATTTTAAAGTAGTCTTTTAATTGGTAGCCTCCCACTCGGTAAACTAATAAATTCGTTTGGTAACCATAAGGAGAAATGAAACTTGCGCTTGCCCCAAAAAGCACTGCCATAATAAATGGCATAGGATCAGCGCCATATGCCTGAGCCATAGATAAGCCAATCGGAAAAGCTAAAGCTGCTGCGGCATTATTGGTGATAAATTCGGTCATCACCAAGGTAAGTAAATAAGTCGCCACCAAAGCACCAAACACGCCATAGTCCGAAAAACTCGTCATAAAGAACTGGCCAATAATATTAGAAAGCCCAGATGAGGTCATGAGTTGCGCCATAGATAATGCAGCGCCAACTATCATAAAGATATCTAGTGGAAAACGACGTTTAAGCTCATTTAAGGTCACGGCCTTTATCGATAATACAAAAATAGTGTAAACCAACAAAGCATCTAAAATTGGCACCACATTTGTGATCCCAAGCGTTAATGCGGTTGCAAACCCGACGAGTACCATCCAAGACTTTTTAGTCGTTAGCTTGGTTGAACTATCAAGATCGTTGATAAATACAAACTCGCGGCTGAAACTCTCACGCATACTTGAGAAATTTTTTCCTGGAACCAATACTAATACATCGCCCGCAATCAGACGTATATTGCCTAACCCACCTTTTAATTGCTCATGCCCCCGACGAATAGCGACTACAACCGCATCAAAACGCTCACGAAATTGGCATGATTTTAAGCTTTGATAACGTATCGTGGCTGATTGGCTAACAACCACTTCAACTAAGTTTTGCCCATCCAAGTGATGCTGGCTGAAAAACTCTAAGCCTGAAATTTCTTGTAAGGTTGAAACGCTATCGACATCTCCGCAAAACATTAACCTATCATCTGCATGCAAGATCAAGTTTGGATCGACCCAAGCAAAACTTTGCTTTTCACGGATCACTTCAGCTAAATATAATTGACGTAGTGATCTAAGATTATTTTCTTGGATCGTTTTGCCGATCAAGGGAGAGTCTTGGCACACGCGCGCTTCAATAAAATACGGGAGATCTTGTTCTGTATCTGACTTTTGCTTATCCAAGGTATAACTCATAGGGATCAAGACACACACACCGACAAGCAATACAGCAAGGCCGATTAAAGTTGGCGCAAAAAAACTTAGGCTAGGTAGGCCAGCATCAATCACAAAGCTATTAATTATTAAGTTGGTCGAGGTGCCTATCAAGGTTAAAGTGCCACCTAAAATAGCAGCATAAGACAAAGGAATTAAAAGTTTAGATGGCGGATGTGTTAAATTGCGTTTAATCGCACCAATTAAGGCAACAACTATTGCTGTATTATTAGTAAAGGAAGACAAAAAAGCGGTAGAAAGCGTTAGTTTGGTGATTACAGTCGCTAGGTTCCCCTTGGATATTTTATGGCTAATGGTGCTCACAAGTCGTGTTTTTTCCAAGCTGCAAGATGCCAGCATCAACAAAACAAGTGTCAGTAATGAAGGATTAGCAAAATTTCCTGCTAATTTATCGATAGATACAAAGCCAGACAGAAACATAGCAATCGCTGCCCAACCAAAGATATAACTCGCTTGAATAGACGTGCCAACCAAGCCAATCAGCATGGCACAAAGCAACATGACAACAAAATAGAGTTCCAACATCTTATATCCTTATATGATTGGCGATGTTAAAGAGATCACGACGAAGATAGATATATATCAGACCTTGATCTCTGCCACTAGTTTTGTATATTCATTTAATATAATAAATAGATATAAAACCAACAATACAAATAATGAAAAAACAGGATCTTAAATGGAAAATTTAGTCTGGAATACGAGCTCCTTTGACCAACTGACAAGCCATACCTTGTACAAAATACTCGCGTTAAGATGTGATATTTTTGTGGTCGAGCAAGACTGCCCTTACTTAGATCTTGATGGTATAGATCTTAAGCCAGAGGTTTATCAATTATGGTGCCAAGATGAAGAGCAAAATATTCTTGCAACCGCTCGCCTGATCCCGCAAGGCATTATTGATCAAGACATTCATATCGGTAGGGTTTGTGTCTTAGAAAGCGCACGAGCGCAAAAACTTGGACACGTTTTGATGGCAAAGGCAGTGGATGACGCGCAGAAAATATGGGGTAAGCAAAGAATTGTGATCAGTGCACAAGCACATTTAGAAAAGTTTTATGCCAAACATGGCTTTGAGAAAGCTTCTGAAATTTACCTTGAAGACAATATTGAACACATCAAAATGATCCGTGAAGCTTAATTGATCTGCGAAAAGCTATTCGCTATCACTCAAGAATTAAATTAAGAGTAAAGAAACTTGGCACTTAGCTATTATTTAAGTAAGTGCCAAAGACAATAGCGTTAGTCGCCGCGAGCAAAACCGCCAGAAGACAAGCGGAAATACATGACTTCACCTTGCGCACTGCGAAGTTGTAAAATATCTAAGTAACCACGATTGGTTTTACGAAAGCGAACCGTCTGACCGACAGCTAATTGTGTTAGAGGCTTGCCCTTGCCTTCGACTTTTAATAATGCATTCAGCTCATGTGGGTCTAAATCATAACGACGGAAGATACTCGAAAGGTTATCTCCAGCTTGGACGACATATTCAGTCCAAGGTTTAGGCCCTGCTGTCGTGTCTTCTTTCTCTTCAAGAGCTTGCTCTTGCTCGGGATTTAAACTCACACGCGCAGGCTTATCTTTTGCGCTTGCAGCTGGCTCTTTTTCTACACCAGGAATATCTAAACCAATCGCCACTCGCGTTTGACTTGAATCTTGTGGCGGCTCAAGAACAACCTCTTCGCTAACTTGCTCGCTTGATCCTAAAGGCAGAATCCAAATCACAAGTAACACTGGAACTAAGATGCTTAAGATCTTTTGATGAAGCTTAGGTAGTTTTTGCCAGAAAGATTTAAAATACAATACTGGAGTCGAATTTTTGATCTTTTCTAAATTCATAGATGGGGCATTAGTCTTGCGAGTATTCCCTTTCTGACGTCTTCTTTTGTTCATTTCACGCCCTCATTCAAACTAAATTTATTTAACATATAGTTTGATTGTATATTCATGCCAAGCAAGGTTCAATATATATACAAGTCAAAGCAAAACATCTTACACTAGCTAAGGCTTACATAGATATATCTAGTTTGAGAATAGGAAGCATAACTGCTATTCTTATGCCTCATTCACTAAAGATAACAAGAGATTTTCATGTCTGAAGTAAAACTAGAAACTGTTGAGCAAAAAGCAAGCTATGGTATTGGTCTACAAATGGGTCAACAACTTGCAGGTAGTGGCCTAGAAGGTCTAAACGTAGACGCTATCGCTAAAGGTATTGCAACAGCGCTTACAGGCGATATGCCTGAGATCGAAGTTGATGATATCAACAACGCTCTTCGTGAAATCCACACTCGTGCAGAAGCAGCACGTGCCGATGCAGCAAAAGCTGCGGCAGCTGATGGTGAAGCATTCCTAAAAGACAATGCGCTTCGCTCTGAAGTTACTGTTCTTGAGTCAGGTCTTCAATATGAAGTACTTACAAAAGGCGAAGGTGAAATCCCAACTTCAGACAAGCAAGTACGTGTTCATTACCACGGTCAACTAACTGACGGCACTGTATTTGATAGCTCTGTTGAGCGCGGTCAACCTGCTGAGTTCCCAGTAACTGGCGTAATTAAAGGTTGGGTTGAAGCTCTTCAACTTATGCCTGTAGGCTCTAAGTGGAAACTATATATCCCACAAGATCTTGCATATGGTGAGCGTGGCGCTGGCGCTGCAATCCCTCCATTTGCAGCACTAGTATTTGAAGTTGAGCTTCTAGCGATTCTTTAATAAAAAATAAGTTATATAAAATATAAGTCATCAAAACTTGTATAAAATTGTAAAGCGGCCTTGTGTCGCTTTTTTTATATCCATAATTCCTGTATAACTAAAGTCACACAAAACAAATACATGTTATTAACATCAAGATGGACTTTATTATGAAAAAAACACTCGCCTCTCTCATCCTTATGACAGCTGTTGTATCTAGCCCAAGTTATGCTTTATTTGGTCTGAGTGATGAAAGCACTGATTCTTTAAAAAGTGCAGCATCATCAATGGGTGTCGATACATCTAGCGTAGATAAGATCACCGATGTCATGAATTCTGGTGAACAAGGTATGCAGCTAGTAAATCAATTGACCGACCAACTCGGTATCTCAACCAAACAAGCTGCGGGTGGCAGCGCTGCACTGCTTGCTCTGGCACAAGAAAACCTTTCAAGCGAAAATATGAAAGCATTGAGTGAAAGTGTTCCAGGTCTAGATACGTTATTAAACAGCTCAGACAGCCTAGATTCAATCACAAATCTAAGCTCAGTTAAGAGTGTTTTTGAGCAATTAGGCCTAGATTCAGATATGGTTTCTCAATTTACACCTATCATTCAAAGCTACTTAGAAGGACAAGGCGTGGATAGTTCATTGTTATCTGCGCTATCTAGCGCTTGGTCTGCAAAATAAAAACACAGCATACTTAAAAAGAACTCAAAAATATAACGCTCTATTGGTAACTGAACCCTAGAGCGTTTATTTTAGAACTCATTTCAAGTTATGGCTTAATTGCACCTTAAAATTTAGATATAAAAAAAACCGAGCCTAGGCTCGGTTTTTTAATTTTAAGAACTTATGCGTCTTATTCTGCCGCTTCTTCAGCTGCAGCTTCAGGGCGATCTACAAGCTCAATGTATGCCATTGGAGCTTTATCACCTGCACGGAAACCACATTTAAGAATGCGAGTATAACCGCCTTGACGGCTCGCGAAACGTGGACCTAGTTCTGTAAATAGTTTTGCAACAACTTCGTTATCACGAGTGCGTGCAAATGCTAGACGACGGTTAGCAACACTGTCTGTCTTAGCTAATGTAATCAAAGGCTCAACTACGCGGCGTAGCTCTTTTGCTTTAGGCAAAGTTGTCTTGATAATTTCATGACGAACTAATGAGCTAGCCATATTGCTAAACATCGCTTTACGATGGCTGCTGTTGCGGTTGAGTTGACGACCACTCTTACGATGGCGCATGACCTAATCCTTCTAACTAATATCAATTAATCTTCAGCAATCGACGCTGGTGGCCAGTTTTCTAGGCGCATACCTAGAGAAAGACCGCGAGACGCTAGAACATCTTTAATTTCTGTTAAAGACTTCTTACCAAGGTTTGGCGTTTTAAGAAGCTCTACCTCAGTACGCTGTACAAGATCACCGATGTAGTGAATCGCTTCTGCTTTCAAACAGTTAGCAGAGCGAACTGTTAGTTCAAGATCGTCTACAGGACGCAGAAGAATAGGATCGAATTCCGGCTTCTCTTCTTTCTCCTCAGGTACACGTACATCACGTAGATCTACGAACGCATCAAGTTGTTCAGCAAGAATAGTTGCTGCACGACGAATTGCTTCCTCAGGTTCAAGTGTACCGTTCGTTTCCATATCGATAACAAGCTTGTCCAAATCTGTACGACCACCGTCACGTGCTGCTTCTACAGAGTAGGCGATTTTATCCACCGGGCTGTAAGTAGCATCAACAAGTAGACGACCAATTGGACGCTCATCTTCTTCTGTATGGATACGAGCTGAAGACGGAACATAACCACGACCACGTTCAACCTTGATACGCATAGCGATATCAGATTTGTCATCAGTAAGATGACAGATAACGTGATCAGGGTTAGCGATCTCTACATCACCATCATGGGTGATGTCACCTGCAACAACAGGGCCTGAGCCTGATTTATTCAGTGTAATAAACACTTCATCTTTGCCTTCGGCAACGCTTACAGCTAAACCTTTAAGGTTTAGAAGAATCTCAAGAATATCTTCTTGAACGCCTTCTTTAGTACTGTACTCGTGTAGAACGCCGTCGATTTCAACTTCTGTCACTGCACAACCTGGCATTGAAGATAGAAGAATTCGGCGAAGTGCATTACCTAAAGTGTGGCCAAAACCACGCTCTAAAGGCTCAAGAGTTACTTTTGCATGTGTCGAGTTAACTTGTTCAATATCAACTAGACGTGGCTTAAGAAATTCTGTTACAGAACCCTGCATTGTGTCCTCTCTTTTATTTAAACCTTACTTAGAGTAAAGTTCGACGATCAAGTGTTCATTGATGTCAGCAGATAGATCAGAACGCTCTGGGATACGTTTGTATGTACCTTCCATCTTGCTAGCATCTACTTCAATCCAAGTTGGTTTTTCGCGTTGTTCAGCAACTTCTAGAGCAGCCTTAATACGTGATTGCTGTTTAGCTTTTTCACGGATAGAAACAACGTCATTCGCCGAAACTTTGAATGAAGGAACGTTAACTACTTTGCCGTTTACTAGAATAGCTTTGTGGCTAACTAGCTGACGAGATTCAGCGCGAGTAGCACCAAAACCCATACGGTAAACAACATTATCTAGACGACCTTCAAGAAGTTGAAGCAGGTTTTCACCTGTGTTGCCTTTAAGGCGTGCAGCTTCTTTATAGTAGTTGCGGAATTGTTTTTCTAGAACGCCGTACATACGACGAACTTTTTGCTTCTCACGAAGCTGAACGCCAAACTCAGATAGACGACCGCGACGAGCGCCGTGTACACCTGGTGCGTTATCAATTTTACACTTGGTATCGATCGCACGGACACCAGACTTAAGGAATAAGTCAGTACCTTCGCGACGGCTAAGCTTCAGCTTAGGACCCAAATATCTTGCCATGATCTTTCTCCAATATTCCTAGAAACGAATTAAACGCGACGTTTCTTAGGTGGACGACAACCGTTATGAGGGATCGGAGTCGCATCAACAATGTTTGTGATACGGAAACCCGCTGCGTTTAGAGCGCGGATTGTAGACTCACGACCAGGACCTGGGCCCTTAACCATAACTTCCAAGTTCTTTAAGCCATATTCTTTGGCCATTTCACCACAACGTTCTGCTGCAACTTGCGCTGCGAACGGAGTAGATTTACGAGAACCGCGGAAACCACTACCACCTGCAGTAGCCCAAGCTAGTGCATTACCTTGACGGTCAGTGATGGTAACGATTGTATTATTGAAAGACGCATGAATGTGCGCGACGCCATCTGCGACTTGCTTACGAACGCGCTTACGAGCGCGAGTAGGTTGCTTTGCCATTGTACTCTCTACCTTATCCGATTATTTTTTGATCGGTTTGCGCGGACCTTTACGGGTACGAGCGTTGGTTTTAGTACGCTGTCCACGTAACGGTAGACTGCGACGGTGACGAAGACCACGGTAACAACCAAGATCCATTAGACGCTTGATGTTCATGGAAACTTCACGACGTAGATCGCCTTCTACAGTGTACTTGGCAACACCATCACGCAGCTGGTTGATCTGCTCTTCAGTTAGTTCACTGATCTTAACATTTTCAGCAATACCCACTTCAGCTAGAATAGCTTGAGAACGAGTTTTACCGATGCCGTAGATTGCAGTTAATGCGATTACAGCATGCTTTTGATCAGGAATGTTAATGCCTGCTATACGGGCCACTATTCACTCCTAGTATTTACAAAAAAGAAATTGTCACAGCAAAGCCCGTTGAGGATACGCTGCGACTTGCTACTTCTTTCACACACAAAAGGGTAGGCCGAGAATCATACTCGGCCTAGCCTAATTTTTCAAGTAAAAATTTCTGCTAATTAGCCTTGGCGTTGTTTATGCTTTGGCTCACTGCAAATTACACGCACAACACCGTTGCGCTTGATAACTTTACAGTTACGGCAGATTTTTTTAACGGAAGCACGAACTTTCATTGCTAAACTCCGTAAATCTAATCTAAAAACAATGGGTTACTAAACACTAGAAAACTAGTTATTAACGACTGTAGTTTTTAAGATTCGCTTTTTTCAACACAGAATCATACTGTTGAGACATCAGATGAGTCTGTACCTGTGCCATAAAGTCCATGATAACAACCACTACGATTAGTAGTGATGTGCCGCCGAAATAGAAACGAACGTTCCAAGCGACCATCATAAACTCAGGAATCAAACAGATAAAGGTGATATAAAGAGCGCCAGCTAGAGTTAATCTAGTCATAACTTTATCAATATATCTCGCTGTCTGCTCGCCTGGGCGGATACCGGGTATAAATGCACCGGACTTCTTCAAATTATCTGCTGTTTCACGAGGGTTAAATACCAACGCTGTGTAGAAGAAACAGAAGAAAATAATTGCTGAAGCATAAAGTATAGTATACAGAGGTTGACCTGGGCTTAACGCCAAAGAAACATCTGTTAACCAACCAAAGGTTGCACTCTCTCCGTTTTGACCTAGCCATTGAGCTAAGGTACCAGGGAAAAGAATAATACTTGATGCAAATATCGCAGGAATAACACCTGCCATATTAATCTTCAAAGGTAGATGAGTGCTTTGTGCTGCAAAAACTTTACGACCTTGTTGACGCTTCGCATAGTTAACGACGATACGACGCTGACCACGCTCCATAAATACAACAAAGTAGATAACAGCAAAGGCAATCACACCAATCAACAAGAGAAGAAGCACGTTCAATTCACCTTGACGGGCTTGCTCGATTGTATGTCCAATAGCAGCTGGTAGACCCGCAACGATACCTGTGAAAATAATCAGAGATATACCGTTACCAATTCCGCGCTCAGTAATTTGTTCACCTAACCACATCAAGAACATGGTGCCGGTTACTAAACTAATGGTAGCAATGAGGGTGAACATGGTTTGGTCGATAACGACCAGATTTTGGACCATATTCGGTAGCCCCGTTGCAATACCTAGCGCTTGGAAAGTCGCCAGTACAAGCGTACCATATCTGGTATATTGACTAATCTTACGTCGACCTGCTTCGCCTTCCTTTTTCAGTTCAGCTAGTGCAGGGTGAACAACAGTCAATAATTGGACAACAATAGACGCCGAAATATACGGCATGATGCCCAATGCAAATATAGATGCTCGAGATAGAGCACCACCGGAGAACATGTTAAACAGTTCAACGATGGTTCCCTTTTGCTGTTCGAACAAGTCGGCAAGTACAGCCGCGTCAATACCAGGAATCGGCACAAAAGAGCCAGCTCGGAATACTAAAAGTGCTCCTATTACGAAGAATAAACGCGCTTTTAATTCAGAAGTACCACTTTTATTGGCACTAAAATCTTGTCCTGGTTTTTTAGCCATCTGTACCTTTCCCTCGAAGATTATTCCTCGATTTTACCGCCAGCAGCTTCGATAGCAGCTTTAGCACCTTTAGTCACGCGTAGACCTTTAACAGTCACAGACTTGCTAATTTCACCAGAAAGAACGATTTTTGCAAATTCGATGTTCTTAGTGATGATGTTAGCAGCTTTAAGGCTGTTAAGATCGATAACGTCTGCTTCAACTTTAGATAGTTCGCTTAGACGAACTTCTGCGCTTACTAGGCTCTTACGAGAAGTAAAACCGAATTTTGGAAGACGTTGTTTCAAAGGCATTTGACCACCTTCAAAACCTGGACGAACAGTGCCGCCAGAACGTGATTTTTGACCTTTGTGGCCACGGCCACCAGTTTTACCTAGGCCAGAACCGATACCGCGACCAAGACGCTTCTTAGAAGGCTTAGAACCCGCAGCCGGTGATAGAGTATTCAAACGCATTTCTGATTACTCCTCAACTTTAACCATGTAGTGAACTTTGTTGATCATGCCGCGTACGCAAGCAGTATCTTCAAGTTCAACAGTGTGGTTGATGCGACGAAGGCCTAAACCGCGTAAAGTAGCTTTATGCTTTGGTAAACGGCCGATTGAGCTTTTAGTTTGAGTTACTTTAATAGTTGCCATTGTGCCTTACTCCGAAATTGCTTCAACAGTTAGACCACGTTTAGCAGCAACCATTTCTGGTGACTTCATGCCGCTCAGACCATCGATCGTTGCACGAACGATGTTGATTGGGTTCGTAGAACCGTATGCTTTCGCAAGTACGTTATGAACACCTACAACTTCTAGTACTGCACGCATCGCACCACCTGCGATGATACCTGTACCTTCTGCTGCTGGCTGCATGTAAACTTTAGAGCCTGTGTGGCGACCTTTCACCGCGTGGTGAAGAGTGCCTTCATTAAGCGCAACTGTAACCATGTTACGGCGCGCCTTTTCCATTGCTTTTTGAATCGCTGCTGGTACTTCACGAGCTTTGCCGTATCCGAAACCAACGCGACCATTACCGTCACCAACTACTGTTAGTGCAGTGAAGCTGAAGATTCGACCACCTTTAACCGTTTTAGAAACACGGTTAACGGCGATTAATTTTTCTTGCAAATCTTGAGCTTGTTGTTGTTCTTTAGCCATCGATCAACCCTACCTTAGAATTTCAGACCAGCTTCACGTGCAGAATCTGCAAGTGCAGCCACTCGACCGTGGTATTGGAAACCAGAACGATCGAAAGCAACATTAGAAATGCCTTTTTCGATAGCACGCTCAGCAATAGCTTTACCTACTGCAACAGCTGCGTCTTTGTTACCGGTGTTCTTCACTTGCTCACGGATCGCTTTTTCTACAGTAGAAGCAGATGCGATAACCTCAGAGCCGTTTGGTGCGATAACCTGAGCGTACACGTGACGTGGAGTACGGTGTACAACTAGGCGGTTTGCACCTAGCTCAGCAATCTTACGACGTGCACGTGTAGCACGACGGATGCGAGATGCTTTCTTATCCATAGTGTTACCTTACTTCTTCTTAGCTTCTTTAGTACGCACATTTTCATCTGCGTAACGAACACCTTTGCCTTTATAAGGCTCAGGCTCACGGTAAGAACGAATGTCAGCCGCAACTTGACCAACTAATTGCTTATCACAACCAGTTACAACGATCTCAGTTTGACTTGGGCATTCAGCTTTAACACCCGCTGGCAATTCATGCTCAACTGGGTGAGAGAAGCCTAGTGTTAGAGAAACAGAGTTGCCTTTAATAGCAGCACGGTAACCTACACCTTTAAGAACTAGCTTCTTAGTAAAGCCCTCAGTAACACCAACAACCATGTTGTTTACAAGTGCACGAGCAGTACCTGCTTGAGCATTTGATTTGAACACACCTTCTTTTGGTGAGAACTGCAGCTTGTTTTCTTCCTGTGCAATAACAACGTCGTTATTAATAACGCGAGTCATTTCACCTTTGCTACCTTTAACAGTAACTTCCTGGCCGTTTAATTTCACTTCTACGCCGGCAGGAATAACTACGGGTGCTTTAGCAACACGAGACATATCCTACTCCTTACGCAACGTAACAAATGATTTCACCACCAAGACCTGCTTTACGAGCAGCACGGTCAGACATTAGACCCTTGGAAGTAGAAACAACAGCAACACCTAGACCGCCCATCACTGATGGCAGAGCGTCTTTTTTCTTATAAACGCGCAGACCAGGACGTGATACACGTTGGATTTGCTCAATTACTGGTTTAGCTTGGAAGTACTTAAGAGTAACTTCTAGCTCTGGTTTTGCTTCGCCTTCAACAGCGAAGTCAGCGATATAACCTTCAGCTTTTAGTAAAGCGGCAATTGCAACTTTAAGCTTTGAAGAAGGCATTTTAACAGCAACTTTATTTGCTGCTTGACCGTTACGAATACGGGTCAGCATATCCGAAATCGGATCTTGCATACTCATATTAATTACTCCAAATGATTAAGTGGCAATTACCAGCTAGCCTTACGAAGTCCAGGAATCTCGCCTTTCATGCAAGCTTCACGAACTTTGATACGGCTTAGACCGAATTTACGTAGGTAACCGTGTGGACGACCAGTTTGGTTGCAACGGTTGCGCTGACGTGATGCACTTGAATCACGTGGAAGAGATTGCAGTTTAAGTACTGCATTCCAACGATCTTCTTCAGATGCGTTTACATCACTGATAGTTGCTTTTAGCGCAGCACGCTTTTCAGCGTATTGTGCTACTAGCTTTGCACGTTTAACGTCACGTGCTTTCATTGATTGTTTAGCCATAACAGTAACCCTTCACCTTACTTACGGAATGGGAAGTTAAAGGCAGCCAGCAGAGCTCGGCCTTCCGCGTCTGTGCTCGCTGATGTCGTGATAGTAATATCAAGACCGCGTACACGATCGACTTTATCATAGTCGATTTCCGGGAAGATGATTTGCTCGCGAACGCCCATGCTGTAGTTACCGCGTCCGTCAAAAGACTTAGCGCTAACACCACGGAAATCACGTACACGTGGAAGAGCGATTGAGATTAAACGCTCGAAAAAATCCCACATACGTTCGCCACGTAAGGTTACTTTACAACCAATTGGGTAGCCTTCACGAATTTTGAAACCAGCTACAGATTTACGTGCTTTAGTGATAAGTGGCTTTTGACCAGAGATGATCGCCATATCGCTTGCTGCGTTTTCTAGTAGTTTCTTATCGTTGATTGCTTCACCAACGCCCATGTTTAGGGTGATTTTCTCAATCCTAGGGACTTGCATGACGCTTGAGTAGCTGAACTCTTTGGTAAGCTCAGCGACTACAGACGACTTGTAGTAATCATGCAGTTTCGCCATAGTAGAACTCCAAATTACTCGATTTCTTAGTTAGAAATAGTTTCACCGTTTGACTTGAAGAAACGTACTTTTTTACCTTCTTCAAAACGGAAACCGATACGATCTGCTTTACCAGTAGATGCGTTGAAGATTGCAACGTTAGAAGCGTCAATTGCTGCTTCTTGTTCAACGATGCCACCTTGTTGACCTAGAGCCGGAACAGGCTTTTGGTGTTTTTTAACAAGGTTTATACCTTCGACGATAACTTTACCAGTTGCTAGAACTTTAGTTACTTTACCGCGCTTGCCTTTATCTTTCCCAGCAAGAACGATTACTTCGTCATTACGACGGATTTTAGCTGCCATTGAGACGCTCCTTACAGAACTTCAGGTGCTAGTGACACGATTTTCATGAATTTCGCATTGCGAAGTTCACGAGTCACTGGACCAAAGATACGTGTACCGACTGGTTGCTCAGTATTATCATTCAATAATACGCAAGCGTTACGGTCGAAGCGAATGACAGAACCGTCTGGACGACGAACGCCTTTACGGGTGCGCACCACTACCGCTTTCAGAACATCACCTTTTTTTACTTTACCGCGAGGAATTGCTTCCTTAACAGTAACTTTGATGATATCTCCGATATGTGCATAACGGCGGTGAGAGCCACCCAGAACCTTAATACACATTACTCTACGAGCGCCGGAGTTATCCGCAGCGTCGAGTGTACTTTGCATTTGGATCATGTTAGTGCTCCGCTAATAATTAAAACTAGACCCATCACGGGTCGGGCTGCCTCTACTTGAGAGGGTGCAGATAATAACACCCTTTCTCAGAAAAAGGTAGTCAAAAAATAGACGGTTCCGAAAAAATATTCCAGAACCGTCTAACTCATTGAAATAAAACTAATTAAATTTTAGCTTTTTCAACAACTTTTACCAAAGTCCAAGATTTAGTCTTAGACAGTGGGCGACATTCACGGATTTCAACAGTATCGCCTAGGCCACACTCGTTGTTTTCATCATGTGCATGTACTTTTGTCGTACGCTTGATGAATTTCCCATAGATTGGGTGCTTCACAAAACGTTCGATAGCAACAACAATAGATTTATCCATTTTGTCGCTAATTACACGACCTTGAGTCGTACGAGTAGTTTCGCTCATTATGCGCCTGCCTTCTCAGTCAAAACAGTCTTAACACGTGCGATATCACGACGTACAGCTTTAAGAGTGTGAGTTTGTTGTAGTTGACCAGTCGCAGCTTGCATGCGCAAGTTGAACTGTTCGCGAAGCAAATTCACAAGCTCTGTATTAAGCTCTTCAACGCTTTTTTCGCGTAGGTCTTGTGCTTTCATATCACATCACCTGCTTAGTTACAAAAGTAGTTTTAATAGGCAGTTTACGTGCCGCTAGGCGGAACGCTTCACGTGCCAACTCTTCAGGTACACCGTCCATTTCGTACATTACTTTACCCGGTTGGATTTGGGCTACCCAGTACTCTACGTTACCCTTACCTTTACCTTGACGAACTTCAAGTGGTTTTTCAGTGATAGGTTTGTCTGGGAAAATACGAATCCAGATTTGACCTTGACGCTTAACGTGACGTGTCATCGCACGACGTGCCGCTTCGATTTGACGAGCAGTAATACGGCCACGGCCTACTGCTTTCAAACCAAAAGTACCGAAGCTTACATCAGTACCTTTAGCTAGACCACGGTTGCGACCAGTCTGAACCTTACGGAATTTAGTACGTTTAGGTTGTAACATCTGTCGACTCCTTACTTACGGCTTTTACGCTGCTTCTTAGGCTTGTCAGCCTTTGGCTCAACAGCATTAGCGTCTGGCATACCACCAAGGATTTCACCTTTGAAGATCCAAACTTTAACACCGATCACACCATATTGAGTGTGAGCCGAAGAAGTTGCATAGTCAATGTCAGCACGAAGTGTGTGTAGTGGCACACGGCCTTCACGGTACCATTCAGTACGCGCGATTTCAGCACCGCCAAGACGGCCGCTTACTTCTACTTTAATACCTTGTGCACCTAGACGCATAGCGTTCTGTACCGCACGCTTCATAGCGCGACGGAACATAACACGGCGCTCTAGCTGAGACGCGATGCTATCAGCCACTAATTGACCGTCTAGCTCAGGCTTACGTACTTCAGCGATGTTGATTTGTGCTGGTACACCTGCAATTTTAGCTACAGCTGCGCGTAGCTTCTCAACGTCTTCACCTTTTTTACCGATTACAACGCCTGGACGAGCAGTGTGAATAGTTACACGAATGCTCTTAGCAGGACGCTCGATCACGATACGAGATAGAGACGCTTTTTTCAGTTCTTTTGTAAGAAACTGACGTACCTTGAAATCGCCGTCTAGGTTGTCAGCGAATTCATTGGTATTAGCAAACCATGTAGTATTCCAAGGCTTAACGATGCCAAGACGAATACCATTAGGATGTACTTTCTGACCCATTTGCTTACTCTCCTAGTCTGCGACAACCACAGTGATGTGGCTTGAACGCTTCAAGATACGATCCGCACGACCTTTCGCACGAGGCATAATGCGCTTCATGGTCGGGCCCTCATCTACGAAGATTTTAGCGACTGATAGATCGTCGATATCTGCACCTTCGTTATGCTCCGCGTTTGCAATCGCAGACTCAAGAACTTTCTTCACTAGAACAGCAGCTTTTTTGTTGCTGAAAGTTAGGATTTCTAGAGCTTGGTCTACTGATTTTCCACGGATTTGGTCTGCAACTAAGCGAGCTTTCTGTGGAGAAATGCGAGCAAAGTTATGTTTAGCGATAGCTTCCATCATCTACTCCTTATTTCTTCTTAGCTTTCTTATCTGCAGCGTGGCCGCGATAGGTACGAGTTGGTGCGAATTCGCCCAGTTTATGGCCGATCATTTCATCGGTAACGAAAACTGGTACGTGCTGACGACCATTATGGACAGCGATGGTCAAACCGATCATTTGTGGAATGATCATTGAGCGACGGGACCAAGTCTTAATAGGCTTCTTGTCTCCGCTTTCCACCGCTTTCTCTACCTTCTTCAGCAAGTGTAGGTCAATAAATGGACCTTTCTTGAGAGAACGTGGCATGGCTTATCCTCTTATAGATTATTTATTACGACGACGTACAATGTACTTGTCAGTGCGTTTGTTCTTACGGGTCTTAAAGCCTTTAGTTGGCATACCCCATGGAGAAACTGGATGACGGCCACCAGATGTACGACCTTCACCACCACCGTGTGGGTGGTCTACTGGGTTCATCACAACACCACGAACGGTAGGACGAACACCGCGCCAGCGGTTAGCACCAGCTTTACCAAGTTCACGTAACATGTGTTCTGCGTTACCTACTTCACCCACGGTTGCGCGGCCTTCAGATAACACTTTACGCATCTCACCAGAACGTAAGCGAATAGTTACATATGCGCCATCACGAGCAACAAGTTGTGCATAAGCACCTGCTGAGCGAGCTAGCTGTGCACCTTTACCAGGTTTAAGTTCAATACAGTGAATTGTAGAACCTACTGGGATGTTACGCATCGGCAGAGTGTTACCTGCTTTGATAGGCGCATCAACACCAGATTGGATCTGATCACCGGCTTGAATGCCTTTTGGTGCAATGATGTAACGACGTTCACCGTCTGCATACAGAACTAAAGCAATGTTTGCACTACGGTTTGGATCGTATTCAAGACGCTCAACTTTCGCTGGGATACCGTCTTTAGTACGTTTAAAGTCGATTACACGGTAGTGATGCTTATGACCACCGCCGATGTGACGTACTGTAATACGACCGTTATTATTACGACCACCATTTTTAGAGTTTTTCTCTAGAAGTGGTGCGTATGGCTTACCTTTATGTAGGTCAGCATTAACTACTTTAACTACGTGGCGACGACCAGGGGAAGTCGGCTTACACTTAACAATAGCCATGTTTAACTACTCCTGTTACTCAGCACCGCCAACGAAGTCAAGATCTTGACCTTCTTTCAAAGTTACGTAAGCTTTCTTCACATCGCTGCGACGGCCTTGGCGTAAACCTTGACGTTTGGTCTTACCCTTGTTGATAAGGGTATTTACATTCTTAACTTCAACTTCAAATAGCTTCTCTACAGCTGCTTTGATTTCTTTTTTAGTCGCATCTTTTGCTACTTTGAAAACGATAGTGTTCGCTTTCTCTGCAGCCATAGTTGCTTTTTCAGAAATATGTGGAGCACGTAGAACTTTTAGTAGACGCTCTTCACTGATCATGCCAGCATCTCCTCAACTTGCTTAACTGCAGCTGCAGTCATTAGAACCTTATCAAATGCGATTAGACTTACTGGATCAATACCAGCTACATCACGTGCATCAACTTTGTAAAGGTTACGAGCAGCTAAGAATAGATTCTCGTCTACTTCGCTAGTTACGATTAATACATCGTTTAGCTCTAGATCTTTTAGCTTAGCTACTAGATCTTTAGTCTTTGGCGCATCAACTGAAAACTCTTCAACAACGATTAAACGCTCTTGACGAACTAATTCAGAGAAAATGCTCTTCATTGCACCGCGGTACATTTTTTTGTTTACTTTTTGGCTGTGATTTTGTGGTTTCGCAGCAAAAGTAACACCACCTGTACGCCAGATCGGGCTACGAATTGTACCAGCACGCGCACGGCCAGTACCTTTTTGACGCCATGGTTTAGCGCCGCCACCAGATACTTCAGAACGAGTCTTTTGAGCACGAGTACCTTGACGAGCACCTGCTGCATACGCAACAACCACTTGGTGTACAAGAGCTTCGTTAAACTCACGTCCGAAAGTAGTCTCGGAAACAGTTAGTGCGTTTGCACCTTTAACCATCAATTCCATTACTTACTCCTAGACGTTATGCTTTAACAGCTGGTTTTACGATAACGTCGCCGCCGATAGCACCAGGGACTGCACCTTTAATAAGAAGCAGATTGCGCTCAGCGTCAACACGTACGATCTCTAGGTTTTGAGTCGTTACACGCTCAGCACCCATGTGACCAGCCATTTTTTTGCCTTTGAATACGCGACCTGGAGTTTGGCATTGACCAATTGAACCCGGTGCACGGTGAGACAAAGAGTTACCGTGGGTCATATCTTGAGTACGGAAGTTCCAACGCTTAACAGCGCCTTGGAAACCCTTACCTTTAGATGTACCAGTAACGTCTACTTTTTTGATTTCATTGAATAGTTCTACGTTTAGCTCAGCGCCAACTTCAAACTCTTCACCGTTTTCTAAACGGAATTCCCAAAGACCGCGACCAGCTTCTACACCTGCTTTCGCAAAGTGACCAGCTTCTGGTTTTGATACGCGGCTAGCTTTCTTGTTACCTGCAGTTACTTGAATTGCAGCATAACCGTCAGTCTCAACTGTACGTACTTGAGCTACACGGTTCGCTTCAACCTCAACAACTGTTACAGGGATAGAAACGCCTTCTTCGGTAAATACGCGGGTCATACCCACTTTACGTCCGACTAGACCAATCATTATCTCTTCTCCCTTAACCTAGGCTGATTTGAACATCAACGCCAGCAGCAAGATCTAAACGCATCAGTGCATCAACAGTTTTATCTGTTGGTTCAACGATGTCGATTAGGCGCTTGTGAGTACGGATTTCATACTGATCACGAGCATCTTTGTTGACGTGAGGAGAGACAAGAACAGTAAAACGCTCTTTACGTGTAGGAAGTGGGATAGGACCACGAACCTGTGCGCCAGTGCGCTTCGCTGTTTCAACGATTTCCGCTGTTGACTGATCGATTAAACGATAGTCAAACGCTTTTAGGCGGATACGAATACGTTGCTTCTGCATGAGACAGAGCTCCAATACTTAAAAATTACACAAACAATATCGCCACTCTAACTCGATAGATCGAGTGAATGTACGATTGATTCATGTGAACGTAGCATCCCTTTTGGACACATTGTCAGCCAATTTAATGACTGCGAACATAAGTCAGAGTGTACATTGTGAAGTTAGCAACTAAAAGTTTGTTAACTTCTCCTCAACGCTTATTGGTTCACAACTCACCTCATATCGGGCAAGTGGGGTGCATTATACGTACTTCTGGGAGGAGCGCAAGGCTTTTGTTGAAAAATACAGCAAATTAATTTGAATAGAATAAATATAGGGAAATAAGGTAGGCAATTTTGCGATAGACATAGAAAAGGGAAGCATACGCCTCCCCTTTCTTATACTAGCTAGGCTAGTTGTGCAAATTTATCAGCTATTAAGCGATAACTTTAGCAACAACACCAGCACCAACTGTACGGCCACCTTCACGGATAGCGAAACGTAGACCTTCGTCCATCGCGATTGGAGCGATTAGAGTAACGACCATTTGTACGTTATCACCAGGCATTACCATCTCAACACCTTCAGGTAGTTGGATGTCGCCAGTTACGTCAGTAGTACGGAAGTAGAACTGTGGACGGTAACCTTTGAAGAATGGAGTGTGACGACCACCTTCATCTTTCGAAAGAACATATACTTCTGATTCGAAAGTTGTGTGTGGAGTGATTGAGCCAGGAGCTGCAAGAACTTGACCACGCTCAACGTCATCACGCTTAGTACCACGTAGAAGTGCACCAACGTTCTCACCTGCACGACCTTCGTCAAGCAGTTTACGGAACATTTCAACACCAGTACAAGTTGTAGTTGTAGTATCTTTGATACCAACGATTTCAACTTCGTCACCTACTTGTAGGATACCACGTTCGATACGACCAGTAACAACAGTACCACGACCTTGGATTGAGAATACATCTTCAATTGGAAGTAGGAACGGTTGGTCAACAGCACGCTCTGGTTCTGGGATGTAAGAATCTAGTGCTTCTGCAAGCTCAACGATTTTGTCTTCCCACTCTTTCTCGCCGTTTAGTGCGCCAAGAGCAGAACCTTGGATAACTGGTAGGTCATCACCTGGGAAATCATATTCAGAAAGAAGTTCACGAACTTCCATTTCAACTAGCTCTAGAAGCTCTTCATCATCAACCATGTCACATTTGTTCATGAATACGATGATGTAAGGGATACCAACTTGGCGACCAAGTAGGATGTGCTCACGAGTTTGAGGCATTGGACCGTCAGTTGCAGCAACAACTAGGATACCACCGTCCATTTGCGCAGCACCAGTGATCATGTTTTTAACATAATCGGCGTGTCCTGGGCAGTCTACGTGTGCGTAGTGACGAGCTGGAGTATCATACTCAACGTGAGAAGTTGCGATTGTGATACCACGCTCGCGCTCTTCTGGAGCGTTATCGATAGATGCGAAGTCTTTCGCTACACCACCGTACACTTTTGCAAGTGTAGTACAGATAGCAGCAGTAAGAGTTGTTTTACCGTGGTCAACGTGGCCGATAGTACCAACGTTTACGTGCGGTTTCGTACGTTCAAATTTTTCTTTAGACACAATCGTGTTCCTTCCTAGTTATGATGAGTTTTGATCAACAGGATCAAAACACGCCAGAAATTGCTATTTTATGCGTCAACTCGCATCAACGCAATAGATTCGTAGCTATAATAACCAACTCTCTTGATCATTTCATGAAAAAGAGAGTTAATTGATTACTTTTTAGCTCATTTTAGATCAATTTTTTTCGATATGCGATCTTAAATCGATCCAAAATGACCTTTTACCATTAATTAACCGCGTTCTGCGATAATTTTATCTGCAACATTCTTAGGTACTTCTGCATACTCGGAGAATTCCATTGAGTATGAAGCACGGCCTTGAGTTGCAGAGCGAAGATCAGTTGCATAACCGAACATAGCTGAAAGCGGCACTTGAGCACGAATCACTTTAAGACCCGCATGCCCTTCTTCCATCCCTTCGATAATGCCACGGCGGCGGTTTAAATCACCAACCACGTCACCCATCCAGTCTTCTGGAGTGGTCACTTCAACCTTCATCATAGGTTCTAAAATGACAGGGTTTGCTTGGAGCGCACCTTTTTTGAATGCCATTGAACCTGCGATTTTAAATGCCATCTCACTTGAGTCGACATCATGGTAAGAACCATCAAATAGTGTCGCTTTGACATCCAATACAGGATAGCCAGCAAGTACACCATTGTTCATTTGCTCTTCAATACCTTTAGCAACTGAGCTGATGTATTCACGAGGTACTGCGCCACCAACGATTTCATCAACAAATACAAAGCCTTCGCCTTGCTCTGCTGGTTCAATCTTCAGCCATACGTGACCATATTGACCACGACCACCTGATTGGCGAACAAATTTGCCTTCAACTTCCGTTGCACCGCGAATAGTTTCACGATAAGCAACCTGAGGTTTACCAACATTACAGTCCACGCTAAATTCACGCTTCATACGGTCAACAATGATGTCTAAGTGTAGCTCACCCATACCAGAAATAAGGGTTTGACCTGTTTCATCATCAGTTTCAACGCGGAAAGACGGATCTTCAGCAGCAAGTTTACCTAAAGCAATACCCATTTTTTCTTGGTCAGCGGTTGAACGAGGTTCAACAGCGATTTGAATAACAGGCTCAGGGAACTCCATGCGCTCAAGAATCACTTTGTGATCTTGTGAGCAAAGTGTATCCCCTGTTGTGACATCTTTTAAGCCGATAGCAGCTGCGATATCACCAGCAAGAATTTCTTTTACTTCTTCGCGTTTGTTTGAGTGCATTTGAACAATACGCCCAAAACGCTCACGCTTTTGCTTCACTGAGTTGTAAACCGTATCACCTGAGTTAACTTTGCCCGAATACACGCGCATGAAAGTTAAGGTTCCCACAAATGGGTCGGTTGCAATTTTGAATGCAAGCGCAGCAAAAGGTTCGTTATCATCTGCGTGACGCTCGATTTCATTTTCTAGCTCATCCACGCCCTTGATTGCAGGAACATCAATTGGAGAAGGAAGGAAATCAATAACAGCATCAAGTACAGCTTGAACGCCTTTGTTTTTAAATGCACTACCACAAGTTGCGAGCACAATCTCATTGTTTAGAGTACGCGTACGTAATGCTTGTTTAATTTCAGCTTCGCTTAACTCTTCGCCTTCAAGATATTTATCCATCAGCTCTTCGTTCGCTTCAGCTGCTGCTTCAACAAGGTGGTTACGCCACTCTTCAGCAAGCTCTTGCATATCTGCTGGAATTTCTTCGTATGCGAAGGTCATGCCTTGATCGGCTTCATTCCAGTTGATAGCTTTCATCTTGATAAGGTCGATGACACCTTTAAACTCATCTTCCGCACCAATGTTTAATTGGATTGGAACTGGGTTTGCACCAAGACGATTTTTAATTTGGTCGACTACGCGTAGAAAATCTGCGCCGGCACGGTCCATTTTATTGACGAAAACCATGCGTGGGACATGATATTTGTCCGCTTGACGCCATACAGTTTCAGACTGAGGTTCAACACCAGAAGATCCACAAAAAACAACCACTGCACCATCAAGCACACGCAATGAGCGCTCTACTTCGATTGTAAAGTCAACGTGTCCAGGGGTATCAATGATATTGACGCGATGTTCGTCGAATTGTGCTTCCATACCACGCCAGAAAGTAGTAGTCGCAGCGGAAGTGATAGTGATACCACGTTCTTGCTCCTGCTCCATCCAGTCCATGGTTGCTGCACCATCGTGAACTTCACCGATTTTATGAGAAAGGCCTGTGTAGAATAGAATACGCTCAGTCGTGGTTGTTTTTCCTGCATCTACGTGCGCACAAATACCGATATTACGATAACGCTCAATAGGAGTTTTACGAGCCACGATTGTATCCTCTTACATATGAAAAGTGCCGCGAGATAAGCCCGCAGCACAAAAAAGTATGGTCATGATTATAACCATTACACTAGCAAAGGTAAATGACTTACCTAAGCTAGTGTTGTCACCTAAGCGATTAGCCCAGGTTTTAACATAGGTGTTACTACCAATGTTGGAGAGATTACCA
Source organism: Vibrio sp. KMM 9700 (assembly GCF_058545285.1). Taxonomy (NCBI): domain Bacteria; kingdom Pseudomonadati; phylum Pseudomonadota; class Gammaproteobacteria; order Vibrionales; family Vibrionaceae; genus Vibrio; species Vibrio sp. KMM 9700. The sequence goes on from NZ_CM178589.1 coordinate 1,225,034, forward strand.
ACGGTAGTGAGCGAACGCTTTGTTAGCGTCAGCCATGCGGTGAACGTCTTCACGTTTCTTAACCGCAGTACCTTTGTTTTCAGACGCATCTAGCATTTCAGCAGCTAGACGTTGCGCCATAGATTTTTCACCACGCTTACGCGCAGCTTCAACCAACCAACGCATAGCAAGAGCGTTACGGCGAACCGGACGAACTTCTACAGGTACTTGGTAAGTTGAACCACCTACACGGCGAGATTTAACTTCTACCGCTGGGCGAACATTTTCAAGAGCTTCTTCGAATACAGCTAAGTGATCTTTACCAGATTTCTCAGCCATAGTATCTAGTGCACCGTAAACGATTTTTTCAGCAGTTGATTTCTTACCGTCAACCATTACGATGTTTACAAATTTTGCCAGCAGCTCAGATTTGAACTTAGGATCTGGAAGGATCTTACGCTGACCAATTACGCGACGACGTGGCATGGTATTTCTCCGTTGTCTTCTTCAGGTTATCCAAAACTTTTCAGTTTCTTCAAAATTACAATTATTTTTAGTGTTTGGCCTTACTCAACGCTATTTCTAAAAAAGAAATTAGCATTAAGACTTAGGACGTTTAACACCATACTTAGAACGACCTTGTTTACGGTCATTTACGCCAGCACAGTCAAGTGCACCGCGAACAGTGTGATAACGCACACCTGGTAAATCTTTAACACGACCACCACGGATAAGAACAACTGAGTGCTCTTGAAGGTTGTGACCTTCACCGCCGATGTATGAAGTAACTTCAAAGCCGTTAGTTAGACGAACACGACATACTTTACGTAATGCTGAGTTCGGTTTTTTTGGAGTAGTAGTATATACGCGAGTACATACACCACGTTTTTGTGGACACGCTTCAAGTGCAGGCACGTTGCTTTTTACAACTTGCTTTGCACGTGGCTTACGTACCAACTGGTTAATAGTTGCCATTAAATAGCTCCTGATTGTACTTGAAAGTAAGCTTGTGAAAAATCTAACCCTCAATCACTAAAACTAAATAGTAAGAATGAGGGACGCGAAATTCTATTCGTCTATGGGGAATGTGTCAAGAAATATACAATATAAAATGAAGTTTTTTTGATCAATTTATCTTCAGCAAGCCAAATTCGCTTAAAGCTCAAAGCGACCAAGTCAAAGATTGCTCATGCTGAGCAGTTAATTCAACAAAATCAGCATAGGCGATTTGTGTAACGTCTTGTCTCTTTGGTAAAGCATAAGCCTGCATATCGGATTCAAGCACATACAACTCATGTTTCGCCATTAGCTCGCAAAAGTCAGCTTTAAATAGTAAATAACAAGCTTCGCCCATCAAGACAAATGCATCATCTTGCGCTGCGTACTTCAATGCTTGGCTAGCTTTATCTCTTGCTTGGATAATATGTAACATAAAGACTCTCGGTGATATTCAAAGCGCTCATGAAGATTAAAAGCTGATTAACTTATTGCATGCTTGCCAATATTGACGGATCTCGGACTTGCCAACAAGCGTGGCATCAATAACTAAGTCCGCTTGTGTTAATCCAAAAGAGTTTAACGATGTCTCACAGACATAAATCTCTTCCACATCATAAAGCTCCAACAAACCAAAGGCTTTGATATAGTCTTTACTGCCTAATGCATCTAAGTTTTGGTCTTTTTTAAGCTGCAAGACACCATCACCAACAAAGAATACTTGGATCTCTTCAGTAAAAGCAGAAGTTGCAAGTAAAGCATCCAAGCCTTCGCGTCCAGAGGCACTGATATGTGGGAGCGTTTGAAAAACAAAACCTAACATTAGAAAGTCACCACTCTATCTTGCACAATTAATGCCTTAGCTAAACTGCCTAAGCCTGCCATCTCAAAACCTGTCGCAAGGTTGCTACTATCTAACTGATGAGTTGTTGCTTCTTGCTCGCTCACAAGTCCACGCCGCAGCGATGCCGCCACACAGACCTCCAGTGAAATTTGATGTTCAAGTGCAAGGCTTTGCCAAGCTTTGGTTAAATCAAACTCATCGTTTGCCGGTAAGTTAAGCTTGGATGCATGCTGCACACCGGCTTGATAAAAAAAGACACTTTTAAGTTGGTGCCCTTTTTCGATTAAAGCGCAAGCAAAATGATAAGCATGCAGCGCCTGAACATTTCCGTAAGGCGCAGCATTAATCACTAAAGTATAAGTTAGCACTTGGCTCACTCAGTTTCCCCTTCCCCGCCTTTGCGTTGACGGATATATAAGTAAACTGTGTGTTTAGAAATATTTAAACGCTCTGCGACACGGTTGATTGCATCTTTAATATCAAAGATACCTTTATCAAAAAGATCGATAACAATTTGACGATTCTTGGTGTGATTAGAAAGTGTTTTATCAGCATTCACTTCTTCAATCGTGCGCTCAAGCGTTTGATCAACAAGCTCTTCTACATCTGTTGCAAAGTTAACGTTAGACGCTGCTTTTTTTGCTTCTTCATTTGGCATGAAAGCTTGCAGGATTTGTGAGAATGGCGCATCTAAGTTGATATTAATACAAAGCAGACCAATTACTCGCCCTTCACCATTGCGGATCGCAATCGTAATCGACTTCATCAATACGCCGCCTTTTGCACGCGTAAAGTATGAACGAGAGAAGTTACGTTCTGAACCTTCGATATCTTTTAGCATTTTTAACGCAAGATCTGTGATTGGTGAACCAACCTGACGACCTGTATTCTCACCATTGGCAATCTTAATAGCTGAAGTGTTAAGATCTTCAAGTGAGTGCAGCACGATTTCACAATAAGGGCCAATGAGGCTAGCAAGGCCATCTACGACCGCCTCATAAGAGTTTAAGATGAAGTGATCTTGTGCATTAAAAGGTGTCGAACGCACTGAATCTATTTCTAATAATTCTTCTGTACTTGCAATACTGTCCACGTTGCCTCTTTAATTATCAAGTATTTTGGATATATACATTTATCACGATAATGCTAAATTCAATTATACTTGATTTTATCAAATATTTTGATAGTCACTAAATATATATCTAAGACTCTGTGTCATAAAAAACACACCAATTAAAAATATTTCTTTATATTTCAATGAAATAAAAAAAGCACCAGAAAAATTCCAGTGCTTTAATTTATATAATTTTTACAATTTAATTCAAAAAGCGCTCAAGTACATCGAATATATGGCGATACTTGTGTTTGAATCAATCTAGTTTTGTATAAATTATTGTTCTTGCGCAGCTTTCATTTGCTTTTGTGCTGCTTCCATAGCCGCTTGAATTTGAGCTTGGCTTGGTTGATTCTTCGCAGCTTCTGCTTGCTCTTTCTTCACTTGCTCAGCATCTTTGATATCAAGTAGTTCAACTTCAAATACTAAAGTTGAGTTACCAGGAATTGAAGCTGTTGGGTGTTCGCCGTAAGCAAGCTCAGGTGGTAGCACAAGCTCCGCTTTTTCACCAACTTTCATAAGTTGAAGACCTTCCGTCCAACCTGTGATGACTTGGTTTAAAGGGAATGAGGCAGGTTGGTTTCTCTCATAAGAGCTATCAAACTGGGTGCCATCAATCAATGTGCCTTTATAATGAACAACAACGGTATCCGTTTCTTTTGGTGATTTCGCATCTGCATCTTTTGCAGGTGTGATCACTTTATAAAGAAGACCTGAATCAGTTTTAGTTACGCCATCTTCTTTTTCAAAGTTTGCGCGGAATTCATCACCTTTAGACTTAGCTTCTGCTGCATCTTTTGCTGCTTTTTCAGCGGCAACTTTTTGCTGCTCTTCAAGTTTCTTGTTTACACGGTCGCCAAGTGAAGCAAGAGTCGTTTGAATTTCTTCATCCGATAGCTGAGATTTTTCAGCAAAAGCATCTTGAATACCAGTTAGGATAATATCCTTGCTTAAAGATACACCTAGTTCTTCTTGCTTATCCATGTTCTGAGTCAGATATTGAGCGAAAGAAACACCCATAGCATAGGCTGCTTTATCATCTTCAGTTTTAAATTCAGTTGCTGCTGTTGCGTCTGCTTTAGTCGCTTCTGCTTTTGTTGCTTCAACTTGAGTTGCTGCTTGCTCTGGTGCTTTGGTTTCTTCTTTTTGACAACCAACTGCAGCGAGAACTGTTGCAGCAAGAAGTGATACTTTTAAAATAGATTTCATCTAAATCTCCGCTATGCTTATTTATTGTATTTTATAAAATAAAGTCTTACTCAATATACGCTTGGATTTACAAAGTACAAGCCTGATATTGCAACGAAAGCTTTGTTAAAGTTAGAAATAGTGACTGATATCAAAAGAAAAAGTTCAGAATAAAATTCCTACCAGGGCTTAACTGGTTAGTTTTCATTCAATCTTAAACAAAACTTAACATAAGCCTTAAATAAACCTCATGTAGGCCTCTGAAATCAAAACCAAGCCGAATACTATAAAAGCTGCTACAATCCTTGCCATATTCTTTATTTAACTTTCATATTTTTGGATTAACTAGATAGATACTTATGCCAAATTCATTAGATACCAAACAACTGCTTGAGCGTCTTGACGCGCTTGAATGTCAAGTTGCATTTCAAGAGCATACCATCGACGAGCTCAACCAAGCTTTAAGCCAGCAACAAATTCTGATTTCTCAGATGCAAGAGCAAATGCGCTTTATGGTCACCAAGGTGAAGAGCATGACCACATCTAACCTTGCTGACCCGTCAGAAGAAACGCCACCACCGCATTATTAATGCCTCATCATAATGAATGCGCAAACAGATATAGCGCATTTAAACTATGCTGGGCACAAAAAAGCCTGAACGAGAGGACTCAAGTTCAGGCTTTTAAATCTTGCTATAAAGTCAGCTATTAGAAGTATTGCTTAGCAGCTACAACCGCCGCCACAACAACCACCTTCTTCTTTATGCTCATGTGCGCCAGCTTGGTGAACATGACCGTGCTCTAATTCTTCAGCTGTTGCTTCACGAATTTCAACTACTTCCACATCAAAAGTTAGCGTTTGGCCAGCAAGCATGTGGTTTGCATCAACCACTACATGGTCGCCATCAACTTCAGTGATTTCAACTGGCATTTCACCTTGATCAGTGTTTGCGATAAAACGCATGCCAACTTCTAGTGTATCAACACCTTGGAATAGGTTGCCAGGTACACGTTGAACAAGTTCATCATTGTACTGACCGTAAGCTTCTTCTGGTGCAATCACAGCTGTGAACGCAGCGCCAGATTCTTTACCTTCAAGCTCTTTTTCAAGACCTGTGATAAGGTTGTTGTGACCATGCAAGTAAGCCATAGGTGCTTGTGCTGTTGTTTCTTCTAGCACGACACCGTCTTCTAACTTTAATTTATATGCAAGGCTAACAACCTTGTTGTTTTCAATTTTCATTTTATGCTCCGAGTCTGTACACAAGCGCGACTCTCTAAAAATTCGATCACGCTTTGATGAAATCCCTACTATGATGCTAACAAGTGACTTAGATTGCAATGTTTGAGGGCAATTAAATTCATTCCGGCTGAAATAAACCTATGACGTTTTGATCTTTCGCAACAAAATTTTGAGCTTTCAGCACTTGGGGTTCATCTTTAGGTGCTTCTTTTAGCTCAAGATAATCACAGCTCACACATGCCACTTGCTCTCCATCAGGCATCAAAGCGACATAAACAGAATCTTGTGTTTTACAACTGGGGCACACCGCCCCAGCGATAAAACGTTTTTTAGCTCTTTCAGTTTTGCCTAGCATTATTCATCCCCTCCCCACATATTGCGCATCTTGCGTTCGTTTTCCATTTCACGATCAAAAATCTCTTCGAGCTCTTTACGCGCTTCTTTTGCGCGGCTCGTAAAGTCTGCATCCTCTCGTTGTGGCAGTAACTCTTTTATCATATGCATATCTAATCGTTTGAAATGCGCTTGCGCGCGATTGGCTTGATAAGGATGCATGCCAAGAGCGACTAAGGTTTGCTTACCTAAATCTAACGCGCTCATAAACATTTCGCGTGAGAATAAAGTCACGCCAAGATTTAACAGCTGATAGGCCTCTACACGACTACGCGCACGCGCTAAAATCTTTAAGTTCGGGAAATGCATTTGGCATAACTCGACTATTTTCAAAACTTCATCGGGATGATCGGTACAAATCACGATTGCTTGCGCTTTTTCAGCGCCGGCTGCGCGCAAGAGATCAAGCTGAGTCGCATCACCATAATAAACTTTATAGCCGAACTTTCTTAATAGTTTAATTTGGCTTGCATCGCTTTCTAATACCGTGAGCCTGATTTTATTCGCATAAAGCAAACGACCTATCACCTGCCCAAAGCGCCCAAAGCCAGCAATAATGACTTTAGGATCTCTGTCTTCAACATCTGATTGCATCGACTCTTGGTTAATCGTACGTTTAAACCAAACATCTTGCACTTGTAAAATCAAAGGCGTCGTAACCATGGATATACTCACCACAACCAGTAAGAATGCGCTCAACTCTGCGTTTAATAAACCTTCAACACTGGCTGCGCTAAAAATAACAAAAGCAAATTCACCGCCTTGACTTAAAATTGCGGCCATGCGGCTGCGCGATTTTGACTGCAAGCCTGAGAGCCGTGCAAGCAAATATAAAATTAAACCTTTCACTGTGACCAAAGCCATGACTGCGGCTAAGATTTCAAGCGGATATAAGGTTAGCAGCTGCAAGTTAACTGCCATCCCAACCGACATGAAAAATAAGCCTAGTAATAAGCCTTTAAAGGGCTCAATTGCAGTTTCAAGTTCGTGCCTGAATTCACTTTCAGCAAGTAATACCCCTGCAATAAAAGTGCCTAACGCCATCGACAAACCAAGTGAGTCCATCAAGATTGCAGTGCCGATCACCAATAATAAAGCTGCGATAGTGAAGAGTTCACGCACTCGGCTAAGGGCGATAATTCGAAAGATGGGTCTTAACAAAAAGTGCCCACCAATCAATAAGCCGGCAACTCCAGCAATCATCCAAGCGCCATCTTGCCAACTCGAATCTCCTCCACCACCACCAGCAAGTAAAGGTAGAAATGCCAACATTGGGATCACAGCGATATCTTGGAACAATAAGACAGCGAAGCCAGAATGCCCAGCTTCTGAGCTCGACAACCCTTTTTCTTCAATCACTCTTAACGCAATTGCAGTGGAGGACAAAGCAAGCCCCATCCCAATCACTAAGCTATCGCGCCAGCTAACGCCGCATAAAAAGCTAATTCCAGCGATCACAAGTGTTGAAACCACAACTTGCGCCCCGCCTAAGCCAATTATCGGCCCGCGCATCTGCCACAAGGTTTTTGGATTTAACTCCAAACCAATTAAAAATAACAATAACACTACGCCAAACTCGGCAAAGTGCATCACTTCTTCAACATCTGAAATTAGCCCCATCCCCCAAGGGCCTACCACAACCCCAGCGAGTAGATAACCAAGCACTGAGCCTAAGCCTAATTTCTGCGCAATCGGAACCGTGATCACCGCTGCGGAAAGAAAGATAACGCCTATCTGTAAAAGATCATTGGTTTCCATCTACCTCTCCTTGCATCGCTAAACGATTTCCTCGGCTTTGATATATATCTTCTAAGCTCACTTCCTCTGCAAGTTCATCCTCAAGATTAGCTAACCAGTGTTTATATTGCTGCGCATGTTCAATGCGATCCACTTGGCTAATATTTCTCGCCCAGTATAAAGCAAGAGGTTTCACCCATTGCATGCGGCATAATTTTGCAGTAAGTTCAAAAGGTTGGAGCAATTCATCTAAGGAATAATAGTTATATCCTTCACGCGTGAAAGCATTATGCGAGCCACCTGCCGTAATCACGCTACGCCAAACTTTGCCTTCCAATGCACGCCCGGCGCCAAATGCAAAGTTTTTGCCAAGCACAACATCCATCCATTCTTTTAATAAGGCTGGGCATGAGTACATAAATAAAGGATGTTGGAAAACCAACACATCATGTGCTTCAACTAATTTTTGTTCGGCTTGAATATCGATAAAAAAGTCGGGGTATGCAGCATATAAATCATGCACAGTGACATGTTCAAGATCAGAAATAGCATGTAGCATCGCTTGGTTAGCGAGCGAACTTTCTGGATCGGGGTGCGCAAAGATAACTAAAACATTGAGTTTAGCTTGCGTGTGAGAATAAGAATCAGACATATAACTCCATTTTTATACCTTACGTCTATAACTTAATCATAACATTAGTTTTACTCCATGTATGATGACTTCTTTGATTAAGCCGATAATAGTCTAATAACAGGATAATGATCGACAAATCAGCTTTAAATCTCTAGTATTTGGTATCCATATTTAAAGCGTCTTTTCATCGCAACATCTAAAAGCTGGTAAATACAATTCTATGATCACTTTTTCCAATATAGGCCTCCTGCGTGGTGGCAAACCTTTACTTGAACAAGCCTCTGCAACCATTCGTCCGGGCGATAAGGTCGGTCTTGTTGGGAAAAACGGCTGTGGCAAGTCCACCCTCTTTGCTTTAATTAAAGATGAGCTATCTATTGATGCGGGTAACTTTCAACTGCCAGCGCATTGGGAGCTTGCTTGGGTTAACCAAGAAACGCCACATATTGAAACCAGTGCAATCGAATATGTCATTGATGGCGATAGAGAGTTTCGTGCACTTGAAGCAAAATTGGCGAAAGCTGAACAAGAAGACAAAGGCACACTCGCAGCCGAGCTACATGGTAAAATTGAAACCGTTGGCGGTTATACGATTCGCGCTCGCGCAGCTGAGTTGTTAAATGGTTTAGGCTTTTCACAAGCGCAAATGTCTTGGTCTTTAACTCAATTCTCTGGTGGTTGGCGCATGCGTCTAAACCTTGCCCAAGCCTTGATTTGCCGCTCTGATCTTTTGCTTCTCGATGAACCAACCAACCACTTGGATTTAGATGCCGTGTTGTGGCTTGAAAAGTGGCTACAAAATTACTCTGGCACCCTAGTCTTAATCTCGCATGATAGGGACTTTCTCGATCCTATCGTCAATCGTATTATTCATGTTGAAAACCAAAGCTTGAATGAATACACAGGTAACTATTCATCTTTTGAGACTCAAAGAGCGCAAAAACTTGTTTTGCAACAAGCTATGTTTGCCAAGCAGCAAAAGCAAATGGCGCACATGCAAAGCTATATTGATAGATTCCGTTATAAAGCATCCAAAGCTCGCCAAGCGCAAAGCCGTATCAAGGCACTAGAAAAAATGGAAAAAGTGCTGCCAGCGCAATTTGATAACCCATTTAGCTTTGAGTTTCGTGAGCCCGCTGCCCTGCCAACACCAATTTTAATGATGGATGAAGTCAGCGCAGGCTATGATGATAAGCTGATTTTAAAAGAAATTAAGTTAAACCTTGTCCCTGGCAGCCGTATTGGTTTGCTTGGTCGCAACGGCGCGGGTAAATCAACGTTAATTAAACTCTTATCGGGCGAGCTAGCACCTAAGTCTGGTGATTTAACCTATTCACAAGGCGTAAAAATTGGCTACTTTGCTCAGCATCAACTCGAAACCTTGCATCCTGAAGAAACACCACTCCAGCACATGATGCAAATTGCTCCAGATCGCACCGAACAAGAGTTGCGTGATTATTTAGGCAGCTTTGGCTTTCAAGGGGATAAAGCGCTCGATCAAGTTGTACCTTTCTCTGGTGGTGAAAAAGCGCGTTTAGTGTTAGCCCTAGTCGTATGGCAAAAACCTAACTTGCTACTTCTCGATGAACCGACGAACCACTTGGACTTAGATATGCGCCAAGCGCTCACCTTTGCTTTGCAAACCTTTGAAGGTGCAATGGTCATTGTCAGCCACGATAGATATCTTCTACGCGCTACGACGGATGACTTGTATCTGGTCGATAACCAGCAAGTAGAGCCTTTTGCTGGCGATCTTGAAGATTATTACAAATGGTTGGTTGAGCAGCAAAGACAAGAAAGACGTGACAGCCAAGATAAACCAGCAGAATCAAATAATCAAAACTCAGCCGCCAATCGTAAAGATATTAAGCGCCGCCAAGCACAAGCGCGCACCCAAACGGCGCCACTGCGTAAAACGCTCAAACAACTCGAAACGAAAATGGATAAATTGACCACCAAGCTTAATGACGCAGAAACTGCTTTAGGCGATATGAGTTTGTATGAAGCTGAAAACAAAGCAAAACTCACTGAAATTTTAGCAACTCAAGCCCAAGCCAAATCAGAGCTTGAAGACGTAGAGATGGAGTGGATGGAAACCCAAGAGTCGTTAGAAGCTCTTGAAGCTGAGCTGCTAAGCGAGGACAACGAATGATTATTCCTTGGCAAGAGATAAATCCAGATACCCTTGAAAATATTATTAAAGAGTTTGTACTACGTGAAGGTACAGATTATGGCGAAGTAGAATACTCACTCGATCAAAAAATTGAGCATGTACGCCAGCTATTAATTCGTAAGGAAGTCTTTATTCTTTACTCTGAACTTCACGAAACTATTGATATTAAAAATAAAAAAGATATAGAATCATAAGCTAAGCAAATGCACGGCAGAAGTGCTATATTTGAGTTAAAAGTTAGACTTAGCCCACAAGCTTAGGGCTCCAAACCTGGGCTAAGTTTATTTCAAGGTAGAATTTACATACACTAAACATCATTTTACGTTCATCTTTAAGGAAGAAGTTTCATGTCAGGAAAACATCCTATCATTGCTGTCACGGGTTCATCTGGTGCAGGGACGACAACGACTTCAGAGACATTTCGTAAAATGTTCAATATGATGAAAGTGAAACCAGCTTGGGTTGAAGGGGATAGTTTTCACCGTTTCACCCGACCTGAAATGGATGTTGAGATACGCAAAGCGAAAGAGCAAGGGAAACACATTAGTTACTTTGGCTCGCAAGCAAATGATTTTGCCCGCCTTGAGTCTTTTTTTGAGCAGTACGGAAAAAATGGCACAGGCAAAGTTAGACGTTACTTACACACCTTTGATGAAGCGGTTCCTTACAACCAAATGCCAGGCACTTTCACTCCATGGCAAGATCTCCCGAATGACTCTGATGTGCTATTTTATGAAGGTTTGCATGGTGGCGTTGTGGATGAAGGCGTGAATGTCGCACGACATGTAGATTTACTTATCGGTATGGTTCCGATTGTTAACCTTGAATGGATTCAAAAGTTTGTTCGGGATACGCGAGATAGAGGGCACTCAAGAGAAGCTGTAATGGACTCAATTGTTCGCTCTATGGATGATTATCTTAACTTTATTACACCTCAATTTTCTCGTACGCATATTAACTTTCAACGTGTTCCAACTGTCGATACTTCTAACCCACTTAATGCAAAAGGCATCCCTAGTTTAGATGAAAGCTTTGTTGTTATTCGTGTTCGCGGTATCGAAAATGTCGACTTTCCATATTTACTATCAATGATCCAAGGCTCATTTATGTCCCGTCACAACACACTCGTTGTGCCTGGCGGTAAGATGAGTTTTGCAATGGAGCTTATCATTCACCCTTTGCTACAAAGATTAATTGAAACTGGAAAAATCGACTAAAATGCTAAAATTGTCAGAGTAAGGTTTTCATTTCGTGATCTTTAGCCTTGTTTTACGAAAAATGAGACATGAGTTGTGCGATCTCTGTCCTTTTATTCCATATAAAACAAGGTAATATTTACGATATATCCAATTACCTAAAAGTAAGCCTTTCATTTTATTCACAATATGAATACGAAGTGCAAAACTTTAACTAATATCAATAGTTCTATCTACTTAAATGAAAAACATATAGAGTAACTAAGTAGACTTATTTAGAGGAAACAACATTATGGTTTTAGGTAAACCTCAAGCAGATCCAACATTAGAATGGTTTCTTTCACACTGTCATATCCATAAGTATCCTTCAAAAAGTACTTTAATTCATGCCGGCGAAAAAGCAGAAACCCTTTACTATATTGTGAAAGGCTCTGTTGCTGTATTGATCAAAGACGAAGAAGGTAAAGAAATGATTCTTTCTTACCTAAACCAAGGTGATTTCATTGGTGAACTTGGTTTATTTGAAGAAGGTCAAGAGCGTAGTGCTTGGGTTCGTGCGAAGTCACCTTGTGAAGTTGCTGAAATTTCTTACAAGAAGTTCCGCCAACTTATCCAAGTAAACCCAGATATCCTGATGCGTCTATCAGGTCAAATGGCAAATCGTCTGCAAATCACTAGTCAAAAAGTTGGTGACTTGGCTTTCCTTGACGTTACAGGTCGTATTGCACAAACATTGCTTAACCTTGCAAAACAACCAGATGCAATGACACACCCAGATGGCATGCAAATTAAGATCACTCGTCAAGAAATTGGTCAAATCGTTGGTTGTTCACGTGAAACAGTTGGCCGAATCTTAAAAATGCTTGAAGAGCAAAACCTTATTTCAGCACACGGTAAAACGATTGTTGTTTACGGTACTCGTTAAGCCACTTTTCGCTTAAGTGCGAGATTTGTTTAGCATAACAAAAAAAGCAGTCAACTTAACTTTAAGTGGCTGCTTTTGTTTTTAACCTTTCTGAATTATCTTTGTTAATGTGTCGACTCAAATATTTTATCTGCTGATGCTGCCACAAAACCTTGGTAAAGTTTGTCGCTAAATATAAGATCATTCAGATCAATATCTGCACCTGGTTTCTCAGGGTAGCGCTTTGCAAACTCATAAAATCCACCGGGTATCTGCACTTTTTTCTCATCATTAAATTCAACCCACACCTTGTCTGCCATGGTTGCGGATTGCTCAAGCTTATCAAACTCAGAGCCTTTCACCTCACCGCCAACTTTGTTCAATACAAAGCCGTGTTCAGTTAAGAACTGATTAACGCTAGCCACCTCTTCAAAGTGCTTTAATGCATTCACATAAACCGTAAAATGATTGGCCCCAAAACCATGAGCAGCAACCCAAGCGGCATATTCACTTTCAGTAGCAAGCAGATCATAATCTTGTTGCGTTAGTTGCCATGGTCGCCCTTGGTATAAAAAACTTTCATCTTGCGCATAGCCATCACTAACTTGTGCAATTAATTGATAAATAACTTGCTGCGCAGTATCACTCAGCTCATCGACTAGTAGTTCACTAATAAACACTTTAGGAAGACTTAAATCAGAATGCTGGTAATGATGCGCATAAAGCTTTTTCGCTTTAAATTCATATTCCCCAGCTTTCACATAACCTAAGTGTTCAAAATGCTGTGCAAGCTGCTTGAGCCCTAGTTTCTTACTGGCAAAAGTACGCAATGCAATATGGTCATTTTGCAACGCTTGTTTGCCTTCTTTTAGGGCGAGAACTTGGTGAACCTTAGTAGCCATCGGACACAGGCGTGCTTGATAATCTTGCCAAAGTTGACTAAACAAAGTCTTGATGGCTTGAATTTGCGACGCTGAATTTAAACTAGACATATTAACTCCTTATTCCTGGAGGTAACTGGCTTGGGAACTCTAATGCTTCGCCCATAACAGATGCCATCGGATAGGCGCAATAATCTGCGGCATAATAAGCGCTAGCTCTAAAGTTGCCAGATTGTCCGACACCGCCAAAAGGTAAATCCCCACTCGCACCGGTTAGTGGTCTATTCCAGTTTACAACTCCTGCGCGAATTCTATCTTGGAAATACTCCCAATTCATTTTATCCACTGAAACCAAGCCTGCAGATAGACCAAATTGAGTTTGATTAGCTAAATCAACCGCTTGACTAAACTCTTGATAGCGATAGATTTGTAATAAAGGCCCAAAATATTCTTCATCTGGTACATGAGTAAGATCTGTGACATCGATGAGACTTGGGGTGACAAAACTAGGTGGAACAAGCTTGGCTTTTAACAAAGCATTTCCACCCAATTCAATCAATTGATCTTGCGCATCGATAATAGCCTTGGCAGCGCTTGGAGAAATTAGCGCGCCCATAAATGGTTGTTCATCTTCTAACGGCGCACCATATTTTAAACTAGATACGGTTTTAATTAGGGCTACGAGTAACTTATCCCCCGCTTCGTCATTAGCAATAAATAAACGCCTTGCACAGGTGCAGCGTTGACCCGCACTTAAAAAAGCAGATTGGATAACTGTTAAAACGCAAGCATCTAAATCACCATACTCTTTATCGATAATCATGGGGTTGTTGCCCCCCATTTCAAGCGCAAGCATTTTCCCTACCTGCCCTCCTAGTTGTCGATGTAATAACTGCCCTGTCGCTGCACTACCTGTAAATAAAATCCCATCGAGTTGCTGCGCTTTTGAAAGATGAATACCTGTTTCTTTGCCGCCTTGAATAAGGTTCAACACACCATGAGGCAAACCCGCTTGCTCCCATAATGACATCATAAATTCACCCGTGGCTGGCGTTTGCTCTGAGGGCTTAAAGACCACAGTATTGCCAGCAAGAAGGGCTGGAATAATATGCCCATTTGGCAGATGACAAGGAAAATTATAAGGTCCAAAAACAGCGAGAACCCCAATTGGCTTATGTTGCAACTGGATCTGATTTGATCCCCTTTGTTCACACTTCTCACCACTACGTTCTTGATAGGACTGAATTGAGAATTTCACCTTGGAAAGCATAGCTGCCGCTTCAGTTTTACTTTCCCAAAATGGCTTACCCGTTTCCATTGAAATTAACGTTGCAATATCAACTTGATGGGCTTCAAGAAGTTTTGCATAAGCTTGGATGTATGCTTCACGCTCAGAAAATTCAGTATGCTTCCATTCATAAAATGCTTCTCGCGCACTTGCGACTGCAGCCAGGACTTGCTGTTCAGTGGCGGATTGGCCTTGCCAAAGCAAAGTTTGATCATAAGGGCGTAAAGATGTGAAGGATTCACCATCACCGTCAAGCCATTGACCGTTAATCCATTGTTGTTGCTTAAAAGAATATTCCACTTGAGTTTGCATCAGACACTCCTTTTAATCGGCCGAGATAAAACGTACCCGATCACCTGTATCTACTAAAAGTAGCTTAGCTACCTCAGGATCGAGTGATAATTGATTAGTTTCGACATCAAATGCGGCGGTCGCTGCCAAAGCTCGAAAGTTTTCAAATAAGCTATTACTAATAAGGTAAGACTGGGCTGAGGAATGTTTAGCAATCTTCACTTTGGCAGATAGTGAATGAGCTATCGAGTAGATTTTATCGCGATCACATTCAACCGTTGGACCGCCATCAAAAATATCGATAAAACCGCGGCAAGCAAAGCCTTCTCGTTCTAATAACTTAAGCGCAGGCGCTGTTTTCGGGTGAACCTTACCAATCACAGCTTGCGCATCAGGGCTGAGTAAATTGACATAAATCGGCAGCTTGGGCATTAAATCAGAGATAAAGCCCTTTTTCCCTATTCCGGTTAAATAATCTGCAAGAGTAAAATCAATCGAAAAGAAATGTGCTTGTAGCCATTGCCAAAATGGTGAGTTACCGGCTTCATCACTTACTCCGCGCATTTCAGCAAAGACAGTGTCGGCAAATTTTTGTGGATGTTGCGCCATCATCAAAAAGCGGCACTTAGACATTAATTTACCATTTAGCCCACCGCGCGCTTCGGGTAATAAGAACAAGGTACAGACTTCACTTGCACCCATGTAATGATTCGTTAGCGTCAGAATTTTTACTTCATTGCGTACGCCAAGCTTATGTGAAGAATGGATAACTTTAGAAACTTGATAGGTATAAAAAGGCACATCCCAACCAATTGCGGCTTCAATGCCAGTAGTGCCAACAACTTTGCCTGTTTCGCTATCAACGCCCACCATAAGATAGCTTTCTTCATTTGGCATTTGGGCGTCTTTTGCAAAACTTTCAATCGAGGCTTGGATGCGTTTTTCCAATAGAGTTTTATCAGCAGGCAAGGAGGTAAACCCATGACCAGATGCTTGCGCACATTCGTATAAAGCCGCATAGTCTGTGACTTGAATCGGACGGACAACTAACATATTCACCTCCTGTGAAGTTTCTTAAATCAATTGATACCTTCTTTGATCTGCTGATAAATGATTAGGTTTTATAACAAATTTACTCATGCAAACTTGCAATGGCCTTCTCTAATAATTCCAAGCCTTGCTCGATTTCCGATTTAGAAATCACCAATGACGGTGTAAAGCGTACAACATTTGCACCAGCAACTAGAACCAAGAGACCTTGCTCCCCTGCCGCATTTAAAATATCTTTACTGCGCCCATGCCAGTCTTCGACTAACTCAGCACCAATTAATAAACCTTTACCGCGAATATCTTTAAAAATAGGATATTTTTGATTAATTTTCTCAAGACCTTGCTTAAACCATTGCTCACGCTCACGAATGCCTACTAAGACATGATCTTGGCGAATATAATTCACCACAGCTAAAGCAACCGCACATGCCAGAGGGTTACCACCATAAGTCGAACCATGCGTACCGATTTTCATATGCTCAGCAATGGCTGTCGTGGTTAACATTGCCGCAACTGGAAAACCACCACCTAAAGACTTAGCTGTAGTTAAAATATCCGGCGTGATAGGCAAGTCTTGATAAGCATAAAAATGCCCAGTTCGACCATTACCGGTTTGCACTTCATCTAAAATAACAAGAGCCTGATGCTCGGCGCAAAGGCTTTGAACAGCTTTTAAAAACTCAGGATCGGGCGAGATAATACCGCCTTCACCCTGTAAAGGTTCAAGCATAACAGCGCAAGTTTTCTCTGAGATATGGGCTTTGAGGGATTCGATATCGTTATATGGAAGGTGAGTTACATCACCGGGCTTCGGACCAAAACCATCCGAATAAGATGCCTGACCACCAACCGTGACAGTGAAGAAAGTTCGTCCATGGAAAGCTTGTTTAAAGGCAATAATTTCAGTTTTTTCAGGATTATGGGTTTCGATTGCCCAACGACGAGCAAGTTTCAATGCAGCTTCGTTTGCTTCAGCGCCAGAGTTGGCAAAAAAGACTTTCTCAGCAAAGCTAATTTCAGTCAAAGCTTGGGCAAGTGCTAATGCAGGCTCATTGGTCATGACATTACTTAAGTGCCAAAGTTTATTCGCTTGTTCAGTTAAAGCATTGACCATAATTGGATGGCAATGTCCCAAACAACTTACCGCAATCCCGCCAGCGAAGTCGATGTACTCGTTACCCTCTTGATCCCAAACATGCACACCTTTGCCCTTCACTGGGATCATTTGCATAGGACTATAACAAGGCACCATGACTTGGTCCCAAAGATCTCTAGTTATATTTGTGGCTTGTGTATCCGACATAAAATCCCTCTTCATTAATTTGATCATTTGCTTCATTTGAATGACTTCTAATATGAACTGAAAGCGAAGCTAAATCAATATTTATGCAGAAAAATAGAATTAAAAATCAAATGCTATTTATATGAAAGCAAACAATTGATTAAATAATAAAAGCTATTCTTCTTAGTATAGGAAGAGTTTTAGCAATAATGCCTAATATTTAAGAAAAAATTAGCAATATGAGGAGCATGTCGAGGAAGTCACAAATGATTAGCCTAATGTAAGAAAGTTGTTCAATAGCTCATGTCCTTGCTCGGAGCGTATCGACTCAGGGTGAAACTGAACCCCATAAATAGCTAAGCTTTTATGCTCAAACCCCATAATCAAATCTACCGCTTGATCTTTTGTCGTCCAAGCTGTGACCTTGAGGCACTCAGGTAAACTTTCCTTTTCGACAATCAAAGAGTGGTAACGCGTAACAGTCAATGGGTTGGCTAAGTTCTTAAATATGCCTTGATTAGTATGCTTAAGCTCAGAGGTTTTACCATGCATCACTTGTGGCGCACGAACAACTTTACCACCAAAAACTTGTGCAATAGCTTGATGCCCAAGGCAAACGCCTAGAATGGGTAATTTTCCTGCAAAGTGCTCAATCGCAGCAAGTGAAATGCCCGCTTCATTTGGTGTACAAGGTCCTGGAGAGATCACAAGATGCGTAGGGGAAAGCGCTTCAATGCCTTTAAGATCTATCTCATCATTACGTATAACTTTTACTTCAGCACCTAACTCGGCAAAGTATTGATACAAGTTGTAAGTAAAAGAATCATAGTTATCAATGATAAGTAGCATGTGTGCATCCAATAAAAATAAAGCTGTATTCTGCCACAACTAAAGATTAGAAAAAAAGAAAAGTAGCCAAAGATTTGGCTACTTTAATATTGTAAATAACTAAAATTAATCCCAAATATACCGAAAATAGTCTTTTCAATAAGATTAAAGATTCATAGCTACTATCACACAGGACGGCCTACAAAACCAACAGCTTGATAAACCTTAGCTAAAGTTTTCGCGGCACGCTCAGAGGCTTTTTCTGCGCCAGACTTCATCACTTGATCAAGATATGCTTGGTCATTACGAACGCGATGATATTCAGCTTGTACCGGCTCTAGCATCGCGACTAATGCTTCACCCACATCCTTTTTGAATGGACCATACATTTCAACGCCTTGATATTGCTCTTCAATTTCAGCAAAAGTTTTGCCCGTTGCTGCTGAGTATAGGCCCATCAAGTTTGAGATGCCGGCTTTGTTTGCGACATCATGTGCGATACGTGGCGGTGTTTCTGTATCAGTTTGCGCCTTGTTGATCTTCTTCAAGATAGATTTAGGATCTTCAAGTAAGGTGATCACGTTTTTACGGTTATCATCTGACTTAGACATCTTCTTGGTTGCATCTTGCAAGCTCATCACACGCGCATTCACGCTTGGGATATACGGCTCAGGAATTTGGAAAATTGGGTTTTCCGGCGTGCTATATAAATTATTAAAACGAGTTGCGATATCACGTGCAAGCTCAAGGTGCTGCTTTTGATCGTTACCAACAGGCACTTGCTGCGCTTGATAAGCTAAGATATCTGCTGCCATAAGGACTGGGTAGCCAAATAAACCTGCGTTCACATCATTTGCATAACGTGCTGATTTATCTTTAAATTGAGTCATGCGAGACAGCTCACCCATCTGCGTATAGCAGTTTAATACCCAGCCAAGTTGCGCATGCTCTGGCACATGCGATTGGACGAACAAGGTGCTTTTTTCTGGTGATACGCCAACGGCTAGGCAGATTGCAAGTGCATCTAAGGTTGCTTCATGCAGCGCTTTTGGATCTTGGCGTACTGTGATTGCGTGCAAGTCTACAACACAATATTGGCAATCATAATCATCTTGCATTTGTTGCCACTGACGCAAAGCACCCAAGTAGTTACCAATGCTGAGTTCACCTGATGGTTGAACACCGCTTAATACGATGGGTTTATTGGAGTTGCTCATATTCAGTGTTTCCTTTTTCAATTACAAGATAATAAATAAGATATAAGAGCCTTAATCATAAGGTTTTCAGTTTGGATTTACTAGCCCAAACTGACACAAGGATCAGATTAAACAAGACTTAGATATGTTGCAGCAAATCAATCAGATCGTCAGCAATAAAATCTGGCTTAGCATCTTGAATTGGCTCGCCATGGTTGTAGCCATAAGTTAAAGCAAAAGAGAGGCAAGCTGCATTTTTCGCCGCTTGGATATCATTTTTTGAATCCCCAACCATTAAGATTTGAGATTTATCGAAGTTGTATTTTTCTGCCAGCATATTCAGCGCAAATGGATCAGGCTTTTTAACTGGAAAATCATCCCCACCAATCACATCATCAAAAAACTCAGCAATTCCGTGTTTGGTTAAAACACTGGGTACAAATTGACTTGGCTTGTTGGTGAGCAGTGCAATATGAATAGACTTTTGCTTTAAAGCTGTGAGCACCTTCTTTACATTCGGGTAAAGATGGCTTAATTGATGCCCGCCGATATGGTAGTAATGATCAAAGTGTTGACGCGCAGTGCGGATATCTTCATCTGTGACATCAGCGCTGCGCTCCATACCTTGGCTTAAAGCGCGCATGACTAAGTTATCCGCGCCATTGCCAATCCAGCAACTCACTTGCTCAAGTGTGACGCCTTGACGCCCCATCGCCTGCATAGCTTCATCGGTCGCTTTAGCAAGATCAGGAACAGAGTTAAGCAAGGTGCCATCTAAATCAAAGACAACAAGTTTAATTTGAGTGCTGGACATAAGCCTTCCTTATTTAGCTTTAGCTAATTCTGCGCGCATTTGATCAATCACTTCTTTATAATCAGGTTGATTGAAAATAGCCGAGCCTGCAACAAACATATCTGCGCCAGCTTCTGCGATTTCGCGGATGTTATCCACTTTTACGCCACCATCGATTTCAAGACGAATATCACGACCGCTCGCATCGATACGCTCACGCACTTGACGTAATTTATCTAACGTAGAAGGAATGAAAGATTGACCACCAAAGCCAGGGTTTACCGACATCAATAAAATCATATCGACTTTATCTAGAATATAATCAAGGTGATGCAAAGGCGTTGCAGGGTTGAACACTACGCCCGCTTGACAGCCGTGCTCTTTGATAAGTTGCAGGGAACGATCCACATGCTTAGATGCTTCAACATGAAAAGTGATCATGCTTGCACCTGCTTTGGCAAACTCAGGGATGATCGCATCAACTGGCTCAACCATAAGGTGCACATCAATCGGCGCAGTAATACCGTAATCACGCAATGCTTTACAGATTGGCGCGCCAAAAGTTAAGTTTGGCACATAGTGGTTATCCATCACATCGAAATGCACTACATCAGCACCCGCAGCTAAGACGCGTTCAACATCTTCGCCTAAGCGAGCAAAATCAGCAGATAAAATAGATGGAGCGATAAGAAAGTCTTTCATGCCAAGCCTCTTGGTTTTTATAAACAAAACCTAGGCCAAATACAGCCTAGGGAGATTGGCTGCTATTTTAACCGAGCAATTTTACTCGAGCAAACGATTAACTGGCGATATTTCGAATAAAAAGAGAAATTCTTAGAATAAATGCGAATTTAAACTTGGCTAGGATTTGGCGGGCAAGAAAAGAGTGCTAATAACTCGTCTACTTTTTGTCTGCCACTGCCTTTACTGCTAATCGTACGTTTAACTTTAACCGTATTGAGCGTCGCACCTTTATACAGGCGGCGAGTCAAATCAGTATCATGGTTAGAGATAAGTACAGGGATATGCCTTTTAAATGCAGTTTTTTCTGCAATATCAGCAAGTTTGGCTTGATCATCAAGGGTAAAACCATTGCCAGCATAAGCGGTGAAATTTGAAGCTTGGGCGAGTGGAGCATAAGGCGGATCGCAATAAATTACGCTACCTTGACGCGCTCGCGCGAAAGTTTGTGGATAGCCTTCGCAGACAAAAGTGGCTTTCTTAGCTTTTTCTGCAAAAAACAATAACTCTTTTTCAGGGAAGTAAGGTTTTTTATATGATCCAAAAGGCACATTAAAGCCGCCCTTTTTGTTATAACGACATAAGCCATTAAAACCAAAACGGTTCATATATAAGAATGCGAGCGAGCGAAAAACCACATCATCACTTTGATTAAAGTCAGCACGTACGCCTAAATAAGCCGTTTTTTGATTCATTTCAGGGACGAAAAAACGCTGCGCTTCGGTAATGAAAAAGTCTGGTTTTTCTTTTAGCAGATTATATAGATTGATCAGATCTGGATTAATATCAGCAAGTAAGTACTGGTCATAATCAGTATTGAGGAACACAGAGCCCGCACCGGCAAAAGGTTCAATCAGTTTACGTCCTTCAGGAAGGTGATGTCGGATATCATCGACTAGGCCATATTTTCCACCAGCCCATTTTAAAAAAGCTCGATTTTTCTTCATGCTATCTACTTTCACCACACAGAAACTTCAGGATATAAACAGGGCGCGCAATGTAACACATTTCACTAAAGATAAGAATAAAAAATAACCCAAAAATAGATTGCCACTTTGGACATGTATTTTCGGGTTATCTTTGTTACTCGCCATTATGCGCCAAAAGCTGTGAATTAATTTTGTTTAATTTCAGCTTGAACTTGCGCAATTGATTTAGGCCAAGGATTCAGTGCACGCAAGTTTTGTGGCAAAGCGCCAGCCATCGCACGTGCTTGATCTGCGCTTGCATAGTCTTGATAAGTCACCACATAAAGCGGCTTACCATTACGCACAGTTTTATAAATTCGCGCTTGGTTTTTGATTTGGTGCTTATCAACAAATTTTAACGCCGAACTTAAATTACTTAATGCGCCAAGTTGCAAGGTGTAACGTGATGCAGGCAATTTCATTAACTCACCGTCATCCGCGACAACAGTGGTCACGCCTGAAGTTGAAGTGCTCGACTTCACACCAGTAGTGCTTGTTGCAGATTGCGCTGCTTTCGCTTTTGCCTCGGCATCCGCTTTGGCTTTGGCTTTCGCTGCTGCTTGGGCGCGAGCTTTCGCTTGTGCTTCTTGCTCTGCTTTGGCTTTTGCCGCTGCTTGCGCGCGAGCTTTTTTCTCTGCTTCTAATTTAGCACGCTCAGCTTCAAGTTTGGCGCGCTCTGCTGCCAATTGCTCACGCTCTTTTTGCGCAGCTTCTTCTGGGCTAATGCCATTTTCCATGTCATCAACCATGTCCGATGGCACCACCACTCGCTGGCGATCATCTTCATCTTCGCCCACTGTCACGGTTTGCTCTGTCACAGGTGGTGGCATAATTTCAGCGCCTGCATCCACACCAGCAAGCTGACCTTGCAGCGCTGCATCTTCTTTATTCAGCGCTTCTTTTTCATCAACAGTTAAACGCCATTCAGGCATTTGTTTTAACTCTTCCGTATCTGGTTCTGATTGCCACCAAGAAAGCAAGAGCACTAAGGCGAGCACTCCACCACCCACACCACCGGCAAGTTTCCAATTAACATTATCATACCACTTGGCTTGTTGCAGGCTAAGCCCAAGCAAATCAGATGGATATGGTGGAACTTGGAATGCACGCTTTAAAATACGTTTACGCTGCTTCTCATCACGCACACGCGCTGCAACTAAGTGGCTGACAAAAAAGTCAATTTCACTATCACTCAATGGTGCTACATGTAAGTCTTGAATATCTAAAGTAAGCGAGACGGGTAAGTTAATCACATCAAGCTCATCTGGTAATGAAAAAGCTAAAATGTTGATATTCCAGTCAGGGTTTTCTTGTCCAGCCAAAACCAATGCATATAATTCTTGCAACAACTCTGGCGCAGCATAATGTGCATCATCGAGCACAAAAGCTAAATCATAAGATAGCTCAGTTAAAACCGGGGCAATGGTTTCATTGATAGGATCATTCTCATCAAATGGCAGCTCACCATCTTGCATATCTTCAGGATCAATCAACTGACTTAAAAGTAAGGATCTTTGCTCTGCAAGGGTTTGAGATGGGTTACATTCAATTAAAGAAATACTTTGCTCTTCAGCCATAATAGCTTGATATTGAAGCGCCAGAAAACTTTTACCAGCCCCTTCCTCACCTTGAATATTAATCAAGTTAGAATTGGTTGTGACTGCTTTTTTTAGTTGTGTTAGCAATTGCTTTTGAGAGGGTAGCTCAAGCACATCACCCGCATGAGAAACTGTCATCAAAAAACCTCTATTTCTTTAATATATAATTGAACTGCGCATTGGCTAAGTTAAACTTATGCCTCAATACGGCATGCATTAATCGCTTGCTCTAATTTACTATGCGAATCTTCATTGACGACTTTAGAACTGCCAATACCTGTCGGTAAAATCAATCTTAGTTGACCAGACAAGACTTTTTTATCTCGCATCATATGCTTAAGAAAATCGTCAAAGCTCATGCTTTCAGGTGTATACACTGGCAAATTAGCCGCAACAAGTATGTTTTTGATTCGCTCAACATCTTGCGCTTGAATATAGTCAGATAACAGCGCAGTGTGTGCAGCCATCATAGTGCCAGATGCCACAGCTTCACCATGCAACCATACGCCATAGCCAAGTTCAGCTTCAATCGCATGGCCAAAAGTATGACCTAAATTTAGCAATGCACGTAAACCTTGCTCTTTTTCATCTTGTGCCACAACATCAGCTTTGATTTGGCAACACTTTTTAATCGCGTACACCAAATGCGCTTCGCTGAGATCATTTAATTCATTAATATGCTTTTCTAACCAAGCAAAAAAATCACCATCAATAATAATCCCATACTTGATCACTTCGGCCATTCCTGCGGCAAATTCACGCGGTGGTAAAGTTTTTAAACAGTTAGTATCAATAATCACAGATTTTGGCTGATAGAAAGCACCTATCATATTTTTGCCTAAAGGGTGATTAACCGCTGTTTTACCGCCAACAGAAGAGTCAACTTGAGAAAGAAGCGTCGTTGGAACTTGAATAAAATCAACGCCACGTTGAAACGATGCCGCCGCAAAGCCAACAAGATCGCCGATGACACCACCGCCTAATGCAATCAGCATCACATCACGCCCATAATTACCTTCAAGTAAAAAGGTCATGATCTTTTCAAAGGTCGCAAGAGTTTTATAAGCTTCACCATCTTCAAGTTCAAGCAAAGCGTGTGAACAACCGACTTGGTCTAAAGTCTGCGCGAGTGTTTGCGCATAAAGTGGAGCTATGGTGATATTTGAGATAACGACAACTTTTTGATTAGGTTTGATTTGAGCAAACATCTTTGGATCACTCAAAAGCCCAGCACCGATAGAGATAGGGTAACTTCTTTCGGCCAGCGCCACATCAATCCTTTCCATTGTCATCACTCCTTGATGGTTGTGTTATTTTGTATTGATTTAGATATGATTTATGTAAGTTAATTTATCTTATAGGGCAGGATTCATAGATTAAAATGATTTTTGCCCTATAAGATAAAAAGATACCCTAACGCATTTGCTAGGGCATCCATACAGATTAAAATTCGTTTTCTTCTAATAGCTTAACGATTTGATTAGCAACTACTTTTGCACTTTGCTCATCAGTTTTTATCGTATAATCAGCAATTTCTTCGTAAAGTGGATTACGTTCATTTGCCAATGCCTCTAAGACTTCGCGAGGCGCTTGTTCTGTTTGTAATAAAGGACGCTTCTTGTCACGATTCGTCCGTGAAAGTTGCTTTTCGATAGTTGTTTCAAGGTAAATAACAATACCACGTGCAGACAAACGGTTACGGCTTTCTTTGCTCTTCACTGAGCCGCCACCTGTTGCTAGCACAATACCTTGTTCTTGCGTAAGATCATCAATGACATTTTCTTCACGCACGCGAAAGCCTTCTTCGCCTTCAACATCAAAAACCCAACCAATATCCGCACCGGTACGTTCTTCGATTACTGTATCTGAATCCAAGAATTCCATATGCAATTGCTGTGCAAGATATCGACCAATTGTACTTTTGCCGGCGCCCATAGGCCCAACAAGAAATATATTACGTTTCTCAGCCATGTTTAGCAGTAATTCGCAACTTAAAAAATTTAATAAAAACAGCCACATCTTGCTAAAACAACTTTAAAAGTCAATGAGTTAGCCCAAGTGTGACACCTATTCCTCACAGATAATTAGTGATCTGATGGCAAATTATCTCAATGTTAAGCCTAAGAATGCAACTTTTTATTTCATTTATTATTGAGAAAAAACCAAAGCACGAATTTTTTACCAAGTTATGCGAGCCATGCAAGTAACATATAAGCAAGTTGAATAAGCTAATGAAATCTATGCAGCATCTAAATCCTAATAAAACATTGTTCAAATATTGCTTATTAATAAGTCAAAATATTGTGAATCTAGGTGAACTAATAGGCTATTTTAGACGAAAATTATGTTAAGCTTATAAGGCATTTGTTGTACCTATATATTCAATTCTAGCGAATCAGGAAGTAACCGGTGAAGTTCATTACTCGATTTTTCATATTTTTAGTGATCTGTGCCCTCTTGGGTGTAGGCGCCTTAGTTGGTTTTTACTCTTATCTTAAGCCCCAATTACCAGACGTCACGACACTTAAAAATATTGAGCTCCAAACCCCTATGCAAGTCTTTAGCCAAGACGGAAAACTGATTGCTCAATTTGGCGAGCAAAAACGTATTCCTTTAGAGCTAAATGAAATGCCACCTAAGCTTATTCAAGCTATTGTTGCGACAGAAGATAATCGCTTCTATGAGCACTATGGCGTCGATCCTATAGGTATCACACGTGCGGCGCTTGTGGTTGCTATGTCTGGCAGCGCAAAGCAAGGTGCAAGTACCATTACCCAACAGCTTGCACGTAACTTCTTCTTAAATAATGATAAGAAGATAATGCGTAAAGTAAAAGAGATCTTCATTGCGCTACATATTGAAGAGCTTTTAACCAAAGATGAAATCCTTGAACTTTACCTAAATAAAATCTATTTAGGTCACCGCGCTTACGGTGTTGGCGCAGCTGCGCAAGTTTACTTTGGTAAAGATATCAAAGACCTAACCTTAGGTGAAATTGCAATTATTGCCGGCCTGCCAAAAGCACCGTCAACAATGAACCCAATTTACTCAGTTGATCGCGCTTTAACGCGTCGTAATGTCGTGCTTTCACGTATGTTAGCAGAGAACTACATTACTCAAGAAGAGTATGAAACAGCGAAAGCTGAGCCGATTATTTCTAAATATCATGGTGCGAAAATTGAGTTGAATGCGCCTTACGTGGCTGAAATGGCACGTGCCTGGGCGAAGAAAAAATATGGTGAAGCCGCTTATACTTCCGGCTTGAAAATCTACACTACCGTGAAGAGTAATCTTCAAGAAGCAGCCAATGAAGCAGCGATTGGCAACCTACTTAACTATGACGAGCGTCACGGTTATCGTGGTGCGCAAGCAACGGTTTGGAAGGATGGTGAAGCGCCGCTTGATGAAGAAGGCTTAAAAGCTTACCTACGCAAGCAACCAACTTACGGTCTGCTCTTCCCTGCTGTCGTGATGAAAGTGAATGCTAAATCTGCTGATGTCTATATTAAAAACATTGGTTATAAAACCATTGAATGGGATGGCATGAAGTGGGCTCGTCGTTATATTTCATTTGAACGTCAAGCCTCTGCGCCAAAACGTGCAGCGGATATCATGAAAGTCGGCGACCAAGTTTGGGTTCGTCAAGAAGATGAATTGCATGAAATCGTAGCAGAAGAAACTGAAAACGAAATCACAGATCCAAACATGCAAGAAGCGGCATGGCGTTTAAGTCAAGTGCCTGAAGCAAACACTGCATTTGTGGCGATGAATCCAAATAATGGCGCAGTGCTTTCACTTGTTGGTGGCTTTAACTTCCATCACAGTAAGTTTAACCGCGTGACCATGTCTGTGCGTCAGGTGGGCTCGGGTATTAAACCATTTATTTACTCAGCAGCAATTGATAAAGGCTTAACCCTTGCAACCTTAATTAACGATGCGCCAATTAGCAAATGGGATCCGTGGCAGAAAAAAGCATGGCGTCCGAAAAACTCGCCACCGACTTACTTAGGCCCAACACGTATGCGTATCGGTCTAGCACAGTCGAAAAACGTGATGGCGATTCGTGTTCTACGTGAAGTAGGTTTAGATGATGCGATTGATTACCTTGGCCGCTTTGGCTTTGATAAGAGTAAGATCCCGCACTCTGAAACTATCGCACTAGGCGCAGGTAGCTTAACCCCAATGAAGATGGCGCAAGGTTTATCTGTGTTTGCCAACGGCGGTTATCATGTCGAGTCGTATTTTGTTGAACACGTTGAAGATCCATATGGCAACTTAGTCTACCGCGCAAACCCAACTTTGGTTTGTGAGGAAGATTGCCCGACGGACCCAATTACAGTCGATGCCCAAGGCACGCAGCAAAAACCACGTAAAGCTGAAGAAGTGATTTCACCTCAAACTGCTTTCTTGGTTCGTCAAATGATGTATAGCAACATTTGGGGCGGCGGTTCTTGGAAAGATGGCACTGCATGGAATGGTACAGGTTGGCGTGGTCGCGCACTTGAGCGTCATGATATTGGCGGTAAAACCGGTACCACCAATGATGTCAAAGATGCTTGGTACAATGGTTATGGACCAAATATTGTGGCAACAGTTTGGGTTGGCTTTGATAGCTCAAGCCATGGTTTAGGCCGCACGCGCCCAAGCCCTTACTATACTCGTGAAGAGCAGTTTAATGGT
This sequence comes from Vibrio sp. KMM 9700, assembly GCF_058545285.1. Classification (NCBI taxonomy): domain Bacteria; kingdom Pseudomonadati; phylum Pseudomonadota; class Gammaproteobacteria; order Vibrionales; family Vibrionaceae; genus Vibrio; species Vibrio sp. KMM 9700. The sequence goes on from NZ_CM178589.1 coordinate 1,253,031, forward strand.
GGCGAATCAGGGGCAACGACCTCTCAACCAGCTTGGATTGAGTTCATGAAAGAAGCATTGAAAGATGTTCCTGAACAAGAACTTGTTATTCCGCCTGAGATTGAAAAAGTGCGAATTAACCGTAATACAGGTTACTTAACCAATAGCACTGGCAAGTCAGCAATTTGGGAGTATTTCCGTGAAGGCACTGAGCCAAAACGTTACTCTCAACCTAAACCTAAGGTGAATAGTAACCAGTCTGTCTTCACTTCAGATGGTGGCGATGATAGCTTGTTCTAGTCGCTAAGCACTAAAAATTAAGCCCAAGTTTGATTCTTCAACTTGGGCTTTTTTATAGCTAATGCTTTGGATAATTATTTCTCAACAACCGACTTAATAGCATCAGCTAATTGCTGAAAACACTTACGCATTGGTGAGCCTGGGCGATACACCAAAACAATTTTACGGTTTGGCGTTGGATGAATCGCATCAATATATACCACACCATCTTTTTGTGGCTCATCTGGGGTAGCAAACTCAGGCAATAAAGTGATCCCACCCCCTGCTGCGACCATGTTACGCAGCGTCTCTAAACTCGTCGCTTTAAAGTGCTCATCATCTTTTGCTCCAGCAGCAAAGCAAAAGCCAAGGGCTTGGTCACGCAAACAGTGCCCATCGCCGAGCGCTAAAACAGTCTCCCCCTCTAATAGCTTCATATCAATGGGATTTTGCGTCGCCCAAGGGTGCCCTTCTGGCACTGCCATTTTCATATTTTCGACATACAAATCAAGCTCAATAAAGGCTTCTGTTTCTTCAACTGATGCTAAGACGAGACAATCTAATTTACCTTCAGCTAAGGACTGAACCAAATTCTTGGTTTGCGCTTCATGTAAATAAAGGTGTAAGTCAGGGAACTGAGCTTTTAACGGCTTAATGATTTTAGGCAGTAAGTAAGGACCAACAGTTGGGATAAAACCAATATGCAGCGGCCCACTCATATCTTTACCTTGCACATTCGCCATATCTTGAAAGACTTTTACTTCTGCTAAAATTCGTTTGGCTTGAGCCACCATTTGCAGACCTGGTTCAGTAAACAAGACACGACGACTGCTACGTTCAAGCAATGGCGCACCTAGTTCATCTTCTAGTTTTCGAATTTGTCCACTCAAGGTTGGCTGGCTCACAAAACAAGCTTCGGCTGCTTTTCGAAAGTGTTTATGCTCAGCCAGTGCAACTAAGTATTCTAAATCTCTAATGTTCATGACATGCCTTGTGATAGTGAGTATAGGTCTAGTCTATCAAATATATAACATCAAAAGCCACACTCTGTTTACATAAAATAAACATTAAAGTTTCGCGAATGATCACACTCTCCTTATTAGCGCATCGCGCTTTCTGTGCGAGAGCTACAATTAAGATTGAACATAAGACTCTACAATAATGAAGCAAATCAAATACGCGAAGTAAGGACACTGCATGTTCTGCTTTATAAGTCGTTACCCTGGTAATCCATAATAACAGGCTGAACTATGAAAAAACTAAATGTTGATGTCGCTGTAATTGGCGGCGGTACTGCTGGACTTGGCGCATTTCGCGCAGCAAAAGCATATACCCAAAATGTTGTCATGATTGAATCTGGCCCTTATGGCACCACTTGTGCTCGAGTTGGCTGCATGCCTTCAAAGCTTTTAATTGCTGCTGCAGAAAGCGTTCATCATGTTGAAAAGGCGCACCAGTTTGGCGTCCACCCACAAGGCGAAACACTTATTAATGGCAAGGAAGTCATGGCGCGAGTAAAGAGTGAACGTGACCGCTTTGTGGGCTTTGTACTCGAAGATGTCGACCTTATTCCAAGTGAACAAAAAGTTGCAGGTGAAGCTAAATTCATTGATGCGCATACCTTGATGGTTGATGATCACACCCAAATCACAGCAAAACAAATAGTGATCGCAACCGGCTCTCGCCCTGCCTACCCTGAAGCTTGGGACGAGCTTGGTGATAAACTCATTATTAATGATGATGTATTTGACTGGGATGATTTACCTAACTCTGTTGCCGTATTTGGTCCGGGAGTTATCGGTCTTGAGTTAGGCCAAGCGTTACATCGTCTTGGTGTGGATGTGAAACTCTTTGGTCGCGGCGGCCAAGTGGGACCGCTAACTGATCCTGACGTAATGGCTTATGCAACCAAAGCTTTTCAAGAAGAGTTTTATCTAGCGCCGGATGCACATGTCGAAAGCGTTAAACTGGTGAACGGCAAACCTGAAGTCAAATTTATTAACTTTGAAGGCGAGCTTGAAACCTTTACTCCTGATTATGTTCTTGCTGCAACCGGTCGTCGCCCAAATGTTGATAAGTTAGATATTGAAAAAACGGGCATTAAGCTCGATGAACGTGGGGTGCCGATTGCCGATCCTTACACCATGCAAACCTCGGTTGAAAATATCTTTATTGCAGGGGATGCAAGCAACCAATTGCCGCTTTTACATGAGGCTGCCGATCAAGGCAAAATCGCAGGTGATAACGCGGGTCGCTTCCCTGACATTCGCGCAGGTCTGCGCCGCTCTAAACTTTCTGCGGTTTTCTGTGATCCACAAATTGGTACGGTCGGTGAGAGTTATAAAGATCTCGTGGCTCGCTTAGGTGATTGCGATCATTTTGCGATTGGTGAAGCATCGTTTGAAAATCAAGGTCGCTCACGTGTGATGCTGCGCAACAAAGGCATGTTACACATTTATGGTGAACAAGGTACAGGGCGTTTTCTTGGCGCTGAAATGATAGGTCCAAATGCTGAGCACTTAACCCACTTACTGGCTTGGGCGCACCAAAATAAAATGACGATTTCACAAATGCTCGACATGCCTTTCTATCATCCAGTGATTGAAGAAGGCGTTCGTACAGCATTGCGTGATGTCAATGCCAAGCTCCACCTTGGCCCAATTGGGGTCAAACATTGTTTGGATTGCGGCCCAGGCTGCTAAGACTTATTGAGTTCATAAACTAAAGTAATACCATCAAGCCTTGAGTTGTGCTGTCTGCTCTAAGATGCTAATTCAAGGCTTTCTAGTTCTTCTTCGTCATCAAAAATATCTTTCTCGATTTGTTTTAATGAAGAATATAAACGCCAGACAATACAAGAAAACTCCCTTTCTTCTTGGCTTTCAGAACGAGAAAACTGCTCGCAAATAAGCACTAAAGTGTCTAGAGATTGATGAAGTAGCACACTTGAATAAGTATATTGGGCTTGCCAATCATCAGGAATAAGCCAAGTTTGCTTGATGTGAATGGATGAAAAGACTTGAACCAATTGCTCTCGTATTTTATCCCTTGCCACTTGTTCTGCGGTGGATTTTTTTCCACGTTCACGGATTTGCCAAATAATATGGTGGCAATTTAAAATGACGACACCTAAACGCAACAAGCCTAATTTACTGTCTTCATCTTTACTCTGGCTAATTTGATTGATTTGGTGATAAACCAAGGATTCAAACTGGTCAGATTCAAGCGGCGGATGTTTCGCTAATTGGGCGATAAAGTCTCGCTTCAAGCTACGTGCAATCCGAAGCCCACGACGTCTATCTGAGCTTGGCTTTAAAATCTGAAAGGCAAAAATTGCAAACATTAAGCCGACGACTTTGGCGACACCTGAATTTAAGAAGTCTTGAAAATCATAATCAGGTGGATTGTTAACAGCAAGAAATGATCCCATAAAGACAATTAAATATGCCCACAAGCCTGCATTCTTGGCTGACTGCACACGCAATAAGTACATAGTGATCAATGTTATAAATAGCAAGACAGCAAAAATTTCAAATTGATGAATTTGCACCATAATGCCAAATTTTGCGACAAAACAAGCTACAAATAAAATCAACACGGCGCGCATTAAAAGCAGAACTCGACTCACAGGTGATGGCAAACTTGCATTTAGCATTAAACTCACCGCAGCTAAGGTTGTGGCGACGCCGCCCTCTTCCCATCCGGTTTTTATCCAAAACAGGCTGCATAAAAACAAGCAAATAAAGGTTCGAAAACCATTATAGGCCGCTTCATAACTATCTGTATGGGTTTTGACGCGTGAGGTTTTTGGGATCACCCCTAAGCTTCGTTGACGAGAAGGTTCCGTCGACTCCAGCGCTTGCAAGGTTTTCTCAACCCGTAAATAGCCCACACAAAATTGCTGCAAGCGTGACCAGAATGCGTGACCTTTATAATCCGACGGCTCAGTCGGTTTAAATTGAGCCAGATGCTTGGCGATATCATAGTGTGTCGTTTGAGGATTTTTTAGCTCGGCGGCAATGGCAGCAAGGTGTTTGGCTAAATCATCAGGTGGATTAGACCAACTGACCAACATTCGACGTAAGCTAGATATCTGCGTCGTCATACGTAACTGTTGATGCAATAAGTGATTGAGGTATGGATCTTGATAACGCAGTTGATGATGGCTCCAATACGCCTGAATACGTAATAAATTCATCGATAAAATTTTGCTGATCACCTGTTGGTGGGAGTCCCGAATCGGCTGGCGTAATTGATGATCGGCAAGTTGCGGATGCCAAGCTTGAGCTTGTAGTAAGCGCTCAAAATGCTCAGCTAAGTTGGTTTGCATTTTTCTAAGACTTGAAAGTAACGCGGTGCCATCTGAGGTGCTTGGCAACAACATCATCATCAAGCCTGAACATAAAATGCCTATGATCACTTCACTCACACGTGCTTGCGCGATTTCAAAAATAACTTGCGGATCAGTCGTATTGACGGCGCTGTAAGCAATGATCGCAGCGGTATAACCAGAAAGCAAAAACGCATAGGAGACATTATTTTGATAATGGTTGGCAACATAGGTACATAAGCCCATCCATGCCGACATACAAATGGCAAATAACAAAGGTTCATTAAGGGTTGAGCCGACGATAATGAGTGCGGCTTGGGCGCCGAGTAAACTGCCGACTATCCGACCTAAGCTTTTGCTGATCACACCGCCAAAAGTTGGAAAGCCCACCACCGCCGCAGAAGTCATCGCCCAAGCAGGTTCAGTCATTTGCAAAATAATCGCGACATAAAGCGCTAAGATAAGCGCCAGAGAATTACGTAGCGCATAACGCCATTGTCCTTGTGTCGCCTTTCCCCAAGGGGTTTGTTGCCAATCTAACCAGTTATTCATCTTGCTTAGAAGCTGAGTCTAAAGATAGCGTTTGGCTTAAGCTGGTACTTATATCTGCATCAGATAAGATCTCAATGCTGCAAGTTGTGCCCGCAATAAGATCAACCCCATCCGGCAACGATTGCAATTTTATCCGTACAGGGACACGTTGTGCCAAGCGTACCCAAGGGACATTCGGTGTGACATTGGTGATCAAGTCTTGATCATCGGCGCTTTCATTGAGATCCGAAATCGCACGCCCAATGCTTTCTACCTCACCCATAACTTGCTCGCCAGAGGCATAGAGCACAACTTTCGCCGCATCCCCTTGTGAAATATGCTTGAGCTTAGTTTCTTCAAAATAGCCTTTCACATAAAAAGAAGATTTATCCAGAACGCCGACTAAAGGCACCCCAACAGCGGCATAATGCCCAACTCTTGCATTCATTTTAGTGATATAACCATCGACAGGCGCATAGATATTGGTTTGCTCTAATTGCCATTTTGCATCTGCTAGATCCGCTTTTGCCGCAGCATATTCAGACGCCATGGCTCTGTATTGCATTTGTGATTCATCGAGCTCTTCTTTGGAAATCGTATTGCTGCGCATCCGCTGACGGCGTTGATATTCATTAGCAGCTTTATCTGCATTCGCTTTTGCGCTCGCAAGTTTGGCTTGAGCTTGATCAACTTGAATTTGAAATGGCTTAGGATCAAGAGAAAAGAGTAAATCACCTTTTTTGACTTCGAAATTATCATTCACTTTAATCTCAACTATTTTGCCTGAAATTAAAGCTGCGACATCGACAACTTCAGCGCGAACTTTGCCATCACGCGTCCAAGGTGATTGCATATAATAATTCCACGTCCACCAACCGGCCATCAGCGCTATCACGGCAACGAATAAAGTGGAGAAATATTTAAAATGTTTTAATTTCATAGCCAAGCTTTCACCGCAAGTAGAGAGAGGAAGACACAAATCACGAACAAGGAAAGATCCATTAAGCTTGGATGCCAAACCTCGCCTGAATAGATCCAGTCACGGGCAAGGTAATGCACCACAAGCCACAAGACGCCGCCAAGTAAAAAGGCTTTAAACATCGGAGGAAAATACACCGAGGCACCAAAGATAAGATCTGTCATCGGCACTCCATCTAAAAGGTATAAAAAAGGATAGTCTAACTATCTTACCTTGATGTTGAGGTTTTTGGGGTTATTTTTCGCTATTTTAAGATCTTAAGATAATAAAAAACCCAAGCAAATAATTCACTTGGGTTTCAATCTAAAATCTTAACGATGACATATAAATCATGCTCAAAGCATTAAGCTGCGCCAACCTTTAAAATCACCTGTTCATTTAAATTGATCTCTAGCGCCACTTCATCACACGCATGTTGACGTGGACAAATATCACAATCTTTTAAAACTTTTTCAGGTAACAAGTTTTTAGACGTTTGCTTAAAGCCTTGTTTTTCGAAGAACTCTGGCACACGGGTGAGCACAAAGAGTTTTTCAATCGCCATTTCTTTAGCGCGTTCAATGAGATATTGCATAATCGCTGAGCCTTGGCCTTGACGCTGCCACGCCAATTCAATTCCGAGTGAGCGAATTTCTGCTAAGCCTGAATCATACACATAAATCGAACCACAACCTGTCACTTGACCTTGATGCTCAGTCACGGCAAACGAGCCGATATCACGCACAAGTTCATTACGATCACGCGGTAAGTTTTCACCATGGTTTGACCAATAGGCAATCATGCCATCAAGTGTCTCGACATCGGTGAGACGCGCGCTACGAACTTTGACTTTTGAAGTGCTACGTTCAGATAGGCGTTTTTGCGCTTCTTTAATTGCAAAATCAACTTGATGCGGCGCAACCCCGCCCAAGGCGCAACGTTTCTCAAGGCAAGATTCAATGGTTAGAATCGGATAAACGTCTTCTTCGATCACATCTGAGAATTCTTTTAACTCGCTTAGACTTAGCTCTTCAAGGGCGCAGCCTTTTTCAATCGCGCCAACCACTGCAACGCCAACAATGTGGTGCGCTTCTCTAAATGGAATGCCTTTCGCAACTAGGTAGTCCGCAAGCTCAGTTGCATTTGCATAACCTTGTTTAGCTGCTTCAAGGGTACGCTCTTCGTTGACTTTGATCCCATCAAAGCAAAGCGCAGCCATATCTAAACACTCATTCCAAGTATCAAAGGCATCAAACAAGCCTTCTTTGTCTTCTTGCATGTCTTTGTTATATGCAAGTGGCAAAGCTTTGACTGTCATTAACATGCCAGCTAATGAACCATAAACGCGACCACATTTACCACGGATAAGCTCAAGTGCATCTGGGTTTTTCTTTTGTGGCATCAAAGATGAGCCTGAGGTCACTGTGTCAGCAAGTTCGATAAAGTTAGACTCACCGCTGTTATAGAAGATCATATCTTCTGACAGACGTGATAAGTGAATCATAGACATTGACGCAGTAGAAAGTAGCTCCATCACGTGATCACGGTCTGACACTGAGTCAAGACTGTTACGGGTTGCGCGTGAGAAACCTAAGCTTGAAGCAAGTGCTTCACGGTCGATGTTGTACGCTGTGCCAGCCAATGCGCCTGAGCCAAGTGGGCAGGTATCAAAACGCACCATAGCATCAAGTAAACGTGAGTAGTCTCGCTCAAACATTTCAACGTAAGCAAGGCACCAGTGCGCAAAGGTCACAGGTTGAGCACGTTGTAAGTGAGTGTAGCCTGGCAGTACTGTGTTTTGGTGTTCTTTTGCGACTTCAACAAGTTTGAGTTGCAGGCGATCAAGCGCCATAAGAAGTTGCTGTGATTGCTGACGACACCAAAGTTTTAGGTCGGTTGCCACTTGGTCGTTACGTGAACGGCCAGTATGAAGTTTTTTACCAAGGTCACCAACACGCTGAATGAGTTGTTGCTCTACCCAGCTGTGGATGTCTTCGGCATCTGATTGCAGAATTTGGTCTGGGTCTTCAACCACTGAGAGTTTTAAATCTGTCAGTGCGAGTTCTAGTTTTTGCTGCTCTTCAATGGATAACACGTCAACACTTAGGAGTGCTTTTGACCAAGCAATGGAGCCAATGATGTCTTGCTCTGCTAAGCGGTAATCGAAGCGCAATGAGTCGTTAAAATGTTTAAAGCGTGTATCTGCTGCTTGGGTAAATCTTCCGCCCCATAGTGCCATGTGTTATCTCCGTTAATTCTCAGCGTATTTAAATATTTTAATTATTTATTATATTAGTTAGGTTTAACGTTTCTTAAACTCTGTATTACGACTATAAATAATAGTGCTACGCTTGCTGATGCTCATGTCACTCCACAAAGTCGCTCAAGCCATCCCTGGTCGCTATGATTTGTATATCCTATACAAATAATCTTTGCTGCATGACATTGAGCACCATCAAGCTACTTCTAGCTAATCAATTCCTTTCATCAGAATCATATTACTTATTTTTGTTTATTCAAAGCGCGAATACGGCTTGATAGTGAATATAAACGGATAAATCCTGCTGCATGGCTTTGGTCGTAAACTTCATCAGCGCCAAAGGTTGCAAACTCTTCAGAGTACAAGCTGTTTTCAGAACGTTTTTGCGTGACGGTTGCTTGACCTTTATAAAGTTTAATCACAACTTCACCATTCACATCTTTCGCTAACTCTTCAGTTGCCGCTAGGATAGATTTGCAAAGTGGAGTGAACCAACGACCATCATATACAAGGTGCGATGCTTTCACGCCTAGCTCTTCACGGAACTCAAAAGATGCTTTATCTAGCACAAGTTGCTCAACGGCGCGAAGCGCTTCAGTCATGATAGTGCCCCCCGGAGTTTCATAGCAGCCGCGAGATTTCATGCCAACAAGACGGTTTTCAACGATATCAATACGACCGACACCGTGTTTTGCGCCAATCTCATTTAGCTTCACAAGGATTTCGTAAGGGCTAAGCGCCTCACCGTCCAGTGCAACCACTTCACCTTTGGCAACTTTTAGCGTGACGTATTCAGCTTCGTTTGGCGCTTGCTCAGGATCAACTGTCCATACCCAGCAATCTTCGTTTGGCGCATTCCAAGTGTTCTCTAACACGCCGCCTTCAGTTGAGATATGCCATGCGTTCGCATCACGCGAATAGATTTTTGTCAGTGAAGCGCTGCATGGGATGTTACGCTCTGCTAGGTAATCTAGGCACTCTTCACGGCTCACTAAATCCCACTCACGCCATGGCGCAATCACATGTAGATCTGGTGCAAGCGCTGCAAATGCGCCTTCAAAACGAACCTGATCATTACCTTTACCAGTACAGCCGTGGCAAAGTGCATCTGCTCCGACTTCACGTGCAACTTCAACTTGTGCTTTGGCAATAATTGGACGCGCCATTGACGTACCAAGTAAGTATTTACCTTCGTATAATGCGCCAGTTTTCAATGTTGGGTAGATATAATCTGCAACCATTTCAGCTTTTAGATCTTTCACATAACACGCTGATGCGCCTGATGCGATTGCTTTTTCTTCGATGCCAACTAGTTCATCTTCACCTTGGCCAACATCCGCAACAAAAGCAATCACTTCACAATTATAATTCTCTTTTAGCCAAGGAATGATAACTGAAGTATCTAGGCCGCCAGAATAGGCGACGACAACTTTGTTTACTTTAATGTCGCTTGGATTCACTAAACTCATGGTGTTGCTCCTGTAAAATACTTGAACGTCCGTTTATCGCTGCGTAATGAGATTGCGCTTAAATGAACTAAATTAATAAGAAAAACTGGTTCCTAAAGGCTGACCTTGCAACACTTTAAGAATTTGGTCTAAATCTTGCCAACTGGCGATTGTCACCACTTGACCTATTTGTTTGGCAGCATCGAGTGCTGATTTTACTTTGACTTGCATGCCATCTTTGATCACGCCGTCTTGAATGAGTTGCTCGGTTTGGGCTTCATCTAAAGCAGGGATGAGTTCTTTGTTAGCATCTAATACGCCCGCTACATCAGATAATAAAACCAGCTTGGCATTAAGCGCAGTTGCCACAGCAACCGCAGCGTCATCGGCATTAATGTTAAACATTTCGCCGTTATCACCTAAACCAATCGAGCTAATAATAGGTAGCACGCCTTGGTCGAGTAGACCTTGAACTAGGCTAGGATCATTAGCTGAAACTTTGCCTACACAACCTAACTCATGATCAAGTTGAGTCACTTGGCATAAATTTAAATCTGATACGCAAATACCTAAACTCGTAACGCCCTGCGCTTTCGCTTGTGCTTGCAACACTTTATTTGCTGTGCCTGCCAGTGCGCCTGTGATGTATTCAATTTGGTCACTTGGCGTGACGCGTAAACCATTTTTTTTACTGACGGAGAAGCCTAGTTTTTGCGTTAATGCATCGACAAATAAACCGCCACCATGGACAAGTACAACTACGTTATTGGTTTGCGCTTTGAAAGATTCCAATAACTTAAAAAAACCAGCAAGGTGAGCTTTATCGACTAAAGCTGCGCCACCTAATTTAATCACAAATGTTTGAGATACATGCTTTGACATCAGTAATTCCTTATCCTTATTAAATACTTATAAAAGCCCAAGCGTTTGGTCGAAACCATAATGAATATTCACGCATTGCATCGCTTGGCTCGAAGCGCCTTTTAATAAGTTATCAATCGCTGAAACCAAAATAATATGCTCTCCTTGGATTTTAAAGCCAATATCGCAAAATGGTGTTTGCTGCACATTTTGCAGTTGAGGCAAGTCTTTCTTCACTCTCACAAGTGGTTTATCGTCATAACATTCAAATGCTTGCTGTACTTTTTGTAAGTCTACGCCAGCCGCTAATTTCGCTGTAATGGTCGCGAGAATGCCACGTTTAAAATTACCTAAGTGCGGCGTAAAAATAACCTCTGCGCCTAAATGGGTCGCAATTTCTGGTTGATGTCTGTGATTAAATACGCCATATGCATGCAAGCTCACTTCACAAAAGCTATTGGTTAAGCTTGCTTTGCGCCCAGCCCCTGTCACGCCGCTTGTTGCGTTGATCACAGGCCACTGGTTTAAATCTAATAAATCATTATCAATCAAAGGCTTTAGTGCAAGTTGCGATGCTGTTGGGTAGCAACCTGGAACAGCAATTAATTGCGCGGCTTGGATTTTTTCTTGATTCCACTCCGCAAGGCCATAAGCTGCTTTTTCTAACCAGTTTGGAAATTTATGCTCAAACTGATAAAACTCGTCATAAAAGCCTTGTTTTTGTACGCGAAATGCACCGGATAAATCAAAAACTTGGCAACCATTTTGTAAAAAAGTCGCCGCAATATCGTGGCTCACTTCATGCGCCGTAGCAAGAAAAACAAGGTCTACTTTTTTCGCGACAGCTTCAACATCGGTTAAAGGCTCAAGCACTGAATCAACAAGGCTTGCGAGTTGTCCATGTAACTCGCTGAGCGCTTTACCTGCATCTTGACTATTGGCAGAAACATATAAACCTGATAGCTTGAGATAAGGATGACGGGTCACTAAAAGCGCTAATTCTGCACCTGTATAACCACTTGCGCCAATAATCGCAGTGTTTAATACTTGTTTGCCTTGTGCCCCAGTGTCCATACTCTCGCTCCAGTTAATGATTAATAAAAAGAATATCCACTCAGAAAAAATGCCAAATCGTGATTTTTTATTCACTTTAAATGAGTTAATATTCTTTTTATCTTTTTTTCGTACACATGTCAATAAGGAAATGCTCTCAAATGTTGAAACAAGCAAGTTTTAAAGAGGTTTATCGGGGCCTTATCGAAACCCCATCTATTAGTGCCAATACTCCAGAGCTAGATCAAGGCAATCAGGCTGTGATTGAAAAGCTCGCGACATGGTTTGAAGACATTGGTTTTGAGAGCCAAATTATTGACGTGGCACCGGGTAAGAAGAACTTACTTGCGAAAATAGGTCAAGGGGAAGGCGGGCTACTTTTATCTGGTCACTCAGATACAGTGCCTTTTGATGCCGATCGCTGGGAAACCAACCCACATCAATTCATTGAAAAAGATAACAAATTTTATGGGCTTGGTACAGCAGACATGAAAGGCTTCTTTGCTTTTATTTATGAAGCCGCACGTAGCGTCGATTGGAGCAAACAGACCAAGCCTTTATATGTGCTTGCCACTTGCGATGAAGAAACCAGCATGCTTGGTGCGCAACATTTCACCCAAAACAGCCCGATTCAGCCAGATTTTTGTATTATTGGTGAGCCAACGAGCCTTAAGCCAATTCGTGCACACAAAGGTCATGTGGCAAAGGCAATTCGGATCACGGGTAAGTCTGGGCACTCATCTAATCCAGCGCTTGGGATTAATGCCATTGAAATCATGAATGAAGTCTTGTTTAAGCTGATGCAATTACGCCAAGAGCTGATCAAACGCTATCGTAATCCTGGTTTTGAGATCCCTGAACCCACCATGAACTTTGGTCATATTCACGGTGGTGACAGTGCCAATCGTATCTGCGGCTGTTGTGAGCTTCACTTTGATGTGCGTCCACTGCCGGGAATGAGCTTGCAAGGTCTTGATCAACTCGTGCGTGAATATTTAGTTGAAATTGAAGCCAAATGGCCAAATTCGGTCGATATTCGCGCTTTGCATGATTCGATTCCTGGTTATGAATGTCAGCAAGATCACCCGTTTGTTCAAGGCATTGAGGAGCTGACCCAAACCAAAACTGAAACCGTTAACTACTGCACCGAAGCGCCCTTTTTACAAGAGCTGTGCCCAACATTGGTGTTAGGCCCTGGTTCCATCGATCAAGCGCACCAACCGAATGAGTTTTTAAGTTTTGAGTTTATCGATCCAACAACGAAACTGCTCACAGAGATGATGAATAAGTATTGCTTTGAGTAATCATAGGGTTTATTTTGCTATAAGAATTAATTCTAAGATAGAAATAAATACCTTATCTATAAATGCGCCAAGACAATAAAATGATCACAAATCAAAGCGTATAAAAGAAAATCTCATAAGGGTTAAATTATGGCATTTTTCTTTTAGCAAATAGATATAACTCAAGCTTAAAACATAAAGAGCATATGCATTTAGAAGCATAAATATGCAAAATTAATTCTCATTTAGCAAACGATTAAATACACACAGGAACAAAGATTTAAAAATAGAGACCACTTTTAGACAAAGGTTATGATGCGTATCAATTATGATGTTATTTTTTTACATCTGATAAGATTTAATACGCATAATTGTTGACTATTTGTGCATTAGTTCGCTAAATTGGAATGAATTCTCTATTTTTATATGTAATCTAATTACAAGGAATGGTCATATGAATGAAAAATATTCGGCACTCAAAAGCAATGTTCGCATGTTGGGTGATATTCTAGGTGCAACAATTCAAGAGGCTCACGGTGATGAGATCTTGAATAAAGTTGAGACAATTCGCCAGCTTTCAAAGTCGGCTCGCTCTGGTGATGCAGAAGCAAGAACTCAACTCGTTGATGAAATTAAGCACCTACCGAACCACCAACTGACGCCAGTTGCACACGCTTTTAGTCAGTTCCTTAACCTGACCAATATCGCAGAACAGTTCCACACGATTTCGCGCCACTCAGAACAAAATCTTAATGAAATCGATGCAATTAACGACCTATTCCAAAAACTAGATCAAAATAAAATTAGCAAAGCAGAAGCTTCTGCTGCGGTCAAACGCTTAAATATTGAATTGGTATTAACTGCGCACCCAACTGAGATCACGCGTCGTACTATGATCAACAAGCTCGTTAAGATGAATGATTGCTTGTCGATCCTTGAGCTTAACGATATTTCACCACGTGAGCGTCAGCGCACCGAACGTAAGCTTGAAAACTTGATTGCTCAGTCTTGGCATTCTGATGCGATTCGCCAGCAACGCCCAACCCCAATTGATGAAGCCAAATGGGGCTTTGCTGTGGTTGAAAACTCATTATGGACGGCTGTGCCTGAGTTTTTGCGTGAGTTTGACCTCAAGCTAAAATCACATCTAGGTGAAGGTCTGCCAATTGATGCGCGTCCAATCCACTTCTCATCCTGGATGGGCGGCGACCGTGATGGTAACCCGAATGTTACCCACCCAATCACAGAAGAAGTGCTGTCTTTGTCTCGCTGGAAAGCGGCTGATCTTTTCTACACGGATATTGATAATCTGGTTCAAGAACTATCAATGACCCAGTGTAATAAAGAACTCGCTATCGCATCTGAGCATGCTCACGAACCTTATCGTGAAGTTCTAAAACGCCTGCGCACTTTGTTAAATGACACTCGTAAAGTCTTGTTTGCCAAACTTGAAGGCCACGAAGTTCCAAACAAGAAAATCATCACTAAAGTTAGTGAGCTTTGGGATCCGCTCTTCCTTTGCTATCAATCATTGAAAGATTGCGGCATGAGCATTATCGCAGAAGGCTCAATCTTAGATACAATGCGCCGCGTGAAAGCATTCGGTATTCACCTTGTACGCCTTGATATTCGCCAAGAAAGTACCCGTCACGCAAACGTGATCAGCGAAATTACTCAATATCTTGAGCTTGGTGATTACAATGAGTGGAGCGAAGAGAAGAAAATTGAATTCTTAACTCAAGAACTCAACTCAAAACGTCCACTGCTGCCGCGTCATTTCCAGCCTTCAGCTGAAGTGCAAGAAGTGCTTGATACTTGCCGCGTGATTGCAGCCCATGATCGCAGCGCGTTTGGTTCATATATCATCTCGATGGCACGCACCGCATCAGATGTGTTAGCTGTGCACCTAATTTTACAAGAAGCAGGCTGTAAATTCCGCATGGATGTTTGCCCACTTTTTGAAACCTTAGACGACTTGAACAACTCAGAAGCTGTGATGAAGCAACTGATTGCGCTAGAGTGGTATCGCAAATATATCAATAACCACCACATGGTAATGATTGGTTATTCTGATTCAGCCAAAGATGCAGGTGTAATGGCCGCTGGCTGGGCGCAATATGATGCGATGGACAAACTCGTCAAAGTCTTTGATGAAGCAGGCCTTGAGTTAACCTTATTCCATGGTCGTGGCGGTACGGTTGGTCGTGGTGGCGCGCCAGCACATGCAGCGCTACTTTCACAACCACCGGGCAGCTTGAAAGGAGGCCTACGTGTAACCGAACAAGGCGAAATGATCCGCTTTAAACTTGGTTTACCAGAAGTTGCTGAAAATAGCTTTGGTCTTTATGCTGCTGCGATTTTAGAAGCAAACTTATTACCGCCACCGGAGCCGAAAAAAGAATGGCGTGAACTCATGGATACGCTATCTAATGTTTCATGCGAGTCTTACCGTAAAGTGGTTCGCGGCGAACCTGATTTTGTTCCATATTTTCGCTCGGCAACGCCTGAGCTTGAACTTGGCAAACTACCACTTGGCTCACGCCCAGCGAAACGTAATCCTAAAGGTGGCGTCGAAAGCTTACGTGCGATCCCTTGGATTTTCTCATGGAGTCAAAACCGCTTGATCTTGCCAGCTTGGCTTGGCGCAGGTGAAGCAATTCAACATGTGATGGAACAAGGGCATAAACCTATGCTTGAAGAAATGTGCCGTCAATGGCCGTTCTTCTCGACCCGTCTTGGTATGCTAGAAATGGTTTACACTAAGTGTAATCAAGATATCTCGAAATACTATGATGAGCGTTTAACCGAGGCAGAATTGCAACCATTAGGTGATAAGCTACGTGCCCAACTTGAAAAAGATATTGTCACAGTGCTAAATGTTGAAAACAACGAAAACCTAATGCAAAGCGACCCTTGGGGCCTAGAGTCGATTCGTTTACGCAATATTTATATTGAGCCATTGAATATGCTTCAAGCTGAGCTTTTATATCGTACGCGTCAAAGCGAAACCCCAGCGCCAGAGCTTGAAGAAGCACTGATGCTAACGATTGCAGGCATTGCAGCTGGTATGCGTAATACAGGCTAAGCACTTATATAAGGAAAAATTGCACTTAAAATAATGAGTGTAATTTATGCCAATCAAAGCTACCCTAATATTCTCTATAAAGAGGCTATCGGGTAGCTTTTTTATTTTTATTTTCTTGATATTCAATAGGTAAGACATGTCACTGCCCTATCTTATTTTAGGTCTGCTTGAATCTGAGCCGGCTACAGGCTATGCCATCCAAAAACAAATCTCCCAACATCTGGCCAATTTTTGGCAAGCCAGCCATCAGCAAATTTATCGTGATTTGAGCAATATGGAGAAGAAAGGTTGGGTAAAATTTGAGACGATTAAGCAAGTCGGAAAGCCAAGCCGTAAGTTATATCAGATCACTAAACTAGGCAAAAAAGCCCTTCAGCAATGGTTTATCACTCCTGTTAAAACGCAGACTATAAAAGATGAGTTTTTAGTTAAACTTTTATATGCCTCAGAGCAAAATAAATCTGACTTGCTCCCACAAGTTGAAGCGAAGCAAGCACAGTTAAATGCACAGATCAGCCACCTTCAAGAGCAGCTCGAGCAAATAAATAACTGGCAAGAAAGGCTTGCGCTTAAACGCCAGTTATTTGAGTTTCAATCACAACATGAATGGTTTAAGGAGGTTCATACCGAACTCTTGGGTTAATTCCATTTCTGCAACATTCTTTTTACATTAAAACCAAGCTAAGCCATTACAATCTTTATACTTTTGAACTAAAATGTTAATTACTTACCCAAGTCATTCACAATCAAAGGGATTTTTGTCTTTATGCTTTCTTTTCGTCGAACTTGTGCCAGCTTGCTCAGTTTAGCCATTTTAGGCTGCGCCACCCCCGAGCAGCATCGCATTGCCTCCTTTCAAGCGGTACAAGAAGATGTACCGACCAATGTCACCAATGAAACTGAGTTATTTGACCGCCTTTATCTTTCGCGTACTTGGGTCGATGACGACGAGTTAAGTGAAGATCCTATTGAACTTGCAACCTTAAAAAAAGCCCCTTTTAGCCCATCCCAAGTCAAAATCGTCGGCTCAGCGCCAGTGGATGCACACCGCTCTCTGGCAACCAAAATTTGGATGATAGATCATGCTGAACACACTTTGGACTTAGCTTATTATATTTTTAAGCCTGATCTAGTTGGTTACTCTGTCATGGGGGCTTTATGTAATGCCGTCGAACGTGGCGTTGATATTCGTATTATGGTGGATTCACTTGGTTCATTTAGCTTTACTCACGCGCCACTCAAAGCACTCACAACTTGTAATAAAAATGCAGGATATATCAAAGATTTAGAAGGCAACCCTACCCGGCACAAAGCGCGTATTCAATTTGTGATTATTAATGCCTTGACTGATCTTAAAAGTAACAGTAACCGTCGCTCCCACGATAAACTTATCATCAAAGATGGTGCATTTCCTGGAAAAGACATGATCATGACAGGTGGACGCAATATCGCGTTAGATTACTACGCGTTAGACGAAGATGGTAACAGTGACTTTACTGGCTTTCGTGACTTAGAGATGATTTTAACCTCTGATGGCCGTGAAAAAGATCCAGATACAGGACGCACTCTTTCTTTGGGGGATATCACTAGCCTGTATTATAGTTTCTTGTTTTTGCACAAAGGCAACCGCCTGATTAAAACCGCAGCCGAAGCGCCGCACACGCCTTATATTACCGAGCCAAGAGATACCAAAGGTTATGATACTTGGCGTAAAAAAGCGCAAAAAGAGCTAGCCAAACTAAGACAATCTGAAGAGTTTGCCGCCCCGTATTCAGATACGGAAGAGTATCTGTCACATGGTTGGATCAAAACGCCAGTCCGTCTTGAGCACCAGCTGACTAACTTTATTAGTGAGAATGTGATTGAAAAGGCGTCTGAAATTAAGCAAAACAATGCCAACTCTATCCAAGGGCTACTCAATAGTATTTTGCAAGATGCTGAACGTAATGGAAAAATCGAAGGCCATTACCGCATTATTTCACCTTATCTATTCGCCCCATCCTTCCAAGATAAATTTGGTAAAGATGTTATCGATAGTGCGATTGTGGTCAAAGAGTTTTTAGATAAATACCCAGGCATTAGCTTTGAGGTGATCACCAACTCGATTATTACGAGTGACAATGACTTTACCCAGTCGGTAATTGATATGGACACAGCGCCGCGCTTATTGCTGCCAAATGAAATGCGCGAAACTTGGATAAATAACCCAGAAAATAGCGATAAAGTGCAGCAAATGATCCATTCAAAAGAATGGCAAGAGCTCACGAATAATCCAAGGTTGAAGATCTACCAAACTGGTCGTATAGACTCCACGCTACTTGGTGGTAATAAAGAATATGGTCTGCTACATGCCAAGTTCTTCTTTAGTGATGAATCCGGCTTTGTCGGCACCTCAAACTTTGATTATCGCTCACGTTTGTATAATAACGAGATGGGATTTAACTATGTCTCTCCAGAAGTGAGCACCCAACTTGCGCGTCACTTTGAAGCTTTGAAAGATATTTCATATCGCTGGGGAAGTCCTGAATGGTTTGAATTGCGTGACCGCATCATCGAAACGGATAATGTGAAAAAAGCCTCTCACTCAACTCAGCGTATTCGCTTTAGAGTCATGAAAGCAACAGGGTTGATTTGGCTTTTCTAAGTAAGCGGCATTAAAAGATTAGACCAAAATATAAAAAGCGAGCACCTAAATAACTTAGGGCTCGCTTTTTTAGTTTTATTAACTAGGAATTTTTATTCAGTCACAATCGCTTGTGGACGCACACCTAGCGTATGGCATAGCGCATACGTCATTTCCGAACGGTTCAAGGTATAGAAGTGGAAATCTTTCACCCCTTCGCGGCTTAATACACGAATCATATCAATCGCTTGGCTTGCACCAACCATTTGACGAGTCACAGGATCATCATCTAAGCCTTCATATTGTTTTGCCATCCAGCTTGGAATGCGTACATGTGTCATATCGGCAAAGCGTTTCGCTTGTTTAAAGTTTGAAACAGGGAGGATGCCTGGAATAATTTCAACATCAATGCCTGCGCTCACGCAGCGATCACGAAAACGTAGATAACTCTCCACATCAAAGAAGAACTGAGTAATTGCACGGTTTGCGCCAGCGTCTACTTTACGTTTTAGGTTGATTAAATCTGCTTGCGCGCTTTTTGCTTCAGGATGTACTTCTGGGTAAGCCGCAACAGAAATATCAAAGTCTGCCACGCTTTTTAAAAGCTCAACCAAATCTGATGCGTACATATCAGGCTTAGCACCGGTTTGCGGTAAATCGCCACGCAGCGCGACAATATCTTTGATCCCATTTTGCCAATAATCTTTTGCAATCGTTTTTAGTTCATCACGGCTAGCATCAATACAAGTCAGGTGCGGCGCAGCAATCAAACCGGTTTGATCTTTGATTTCTTTAATAATGCTATGGGTGCGGTCACGTTCGCCAGAGTTAGCACCATAAGTCACTGAAACAAACTTAGGTTTTAGAGTCTTAAGGCGGTGAATAGATTGCCAAAGTGTCTGTTCCATTTTTTCGCTACTTGGCGGGAAAAACTCGAAAGATACATTAATTTTACCTGCAAGTTCGGCGATATTATGGTTTAGTGCATCAATCTGCCCTGCGTGTGTATATGACATGTGACAATCCTTATCTTAAAACTTCAATCCATGTTCTAGCTTGATTTATATTCATCAAGTTTAGACGTCTATACATCTAAATATCCCTTTAAACAGAGGGCTTGTCAATGGAAAAATTGTTGAATTTTATTTGATTTAAGATGAAGAATTTTCAAGTTGAGAAAATAAGAAAGCGTTTAATTTTAGAAGGGAGTTTAGTATTGATTGATTATGCTGATATTTCACTACTAGAGCATTCGAAACATCCAACATAACCAATCTTTACTTTATTTATCGCTATTGCTTGAGCAAGAATAATTTACTTAATCAAACCAGCTAAACGATTAAGATCTGACTGCAAAGCACCTGCTGTCACACTGCGACCAGCACCTGGGCCACGGATCACCAGCGGGTTATCTTTATACCAATGACTTTCAATCGCAAAGATATTGTCACAAGGTAAAAGATTTGCCAGCGCATGCTCAGGCGTTAACTCTTCCACACTCACTGTTGCGCCAGCTTGCGGAGAAAAACGCGCGACATAACGTAGAACTAAACCTTGCGCCTGCGCTTTAGCCAAACGCTCAGCAAGATCTTCATTTAGCAAATGCAAGTTGTCAAAAAAGTCATCAACGTCTAAATCTTGCAGCGATTTTGGCACCAAAGATTCAATTTTGACGTCTTCAGGTTCAATCTCAAGGCCAGCTTCACGCGCGAGGATCACCAGCTTACGCATGACATCTGTGCCGTCAAGGTCAGCGCGTGGGTCCGGCTCAGTTAAGCCTTGTTGCCAAGCTAAATCAACTAAGTCACCAAAAGGCACGCTGCCATCATATTGCTGGAATAACCAAGACAAAGTACCTGAATAAATCCCAGAAATAGCTGTAATTGTATCACCGCTTTCAAGCAAATCATGCACCGCATAGTTGATCGGCAAACCCGCACCAACCGTTGCATTGTAAAGCCAATGACGACCAGTTTTCGCAAACACGTCTTTTAGCTTCAAATGCTGCTTGGTTGAGCCTGCACCAGCAATTTTATTCGCGCAGATTAAGTGCATGCCCTGCTCTGCGATCATAGGATATAAATCTGCAACCTTTTCACTGGATGTCACATCAAAGACCACGACTTCATCATACACATCTTGGTTTGCCAAAGCGTCTAACCATTCAAGTTCTTGATAAGGCTGACAATGCTTATCAAACTCTTCGAGTGCAACTTCCGGTGCAATGCCTTTTAAATCAAACCAATAGTTTTTACTATCTAGAATACTAATCAGATCAAAGCTCATTCCCCAACGGGCTTCAAGCTTAGCTTTTTGTTCAACAAATAGATTCAACCAGTTGGTACCGATATAACCTTTGCCACACAAAGCAATCGCGACACGTTTTTGTGCTTGGAACAATTGCTCATGGATACGGCAAATGAGCTGCGCAGTTTGGTTTGATTCGATATTTTTTAAGATTGCGACCAAGCTTAAATCAGACTCAGCCTCATATAAAAATTCAACCGGCATATCTTTTAGATGCTGATTAAAACCATGACAATGATTCGGATTATTCGTCACCCCAGCGCCAACCGCTGCAATCATGGTATAACCTTCACTCACTTTGGCTTCAAGGCCTAAGTTAGAATTCGCCAATACATCTTGAACTTCATCGATCACCTCTCTTGGATAAGCCAAACGTAGTACGCGGATATCTTCTTGATATTCTTGAGCTAAAGGCTCTAATTGAGCGTGTTTTAGAAGCTCATCAACTTGGGTTAATTGACGCTGCGCGACATGATCAAAAGCAAGTGGCAACTCAATTAATAAAATATCTTCATGTGAGGTAATGATTTTCGCCCCACGTCCTGATGCCAGTACACGTTCAATACGGGTTGAGCCTGCTTCAGGTTTGTGGCTGCAACGCAAGCTTAAATCAATATGGCTTTGCGCCACAGGTTGCAGCGTACGGCAGTGCAACACGGGCGCAGCTAAACGTGCCAGTTCATTCGCCTCATCTAAACGCAATAAAGGTAATAAGCATGCATCCGTGACTTTACGTGGATCTGCGCTATATACGCCTGCCACATCACTCCAAATCACTACACGGCTGACATCGGCTAATGCGCCAATCACAGTCGCAGAATAATCCGAGCCATTACGCCCAAGCAAAATGGTCTCACCCGCTTGGCTTTGCGCCATAAAACCTGTGATAACAAAACGTTGTGCGCCTTGCTGAGCTAAAATCTCTTGCAGTAAAGGCAGTGAATGACCGCGATCAACCTCAGGCAGTACGCTGCGCTCAGCACGTAAAAAACGACGCGCATCAAGTGGCGCTGCAGCCATATGAGATTGATTTAATAAAGCTGCCAGTAAGCGAGAGGACCACATTTCACCATGCCCAAGCACATCACAACGTTGCGCTTTAGCATTGATATAGTCCATTTCTCCAAGATGATTGATCTCGTTTTCTAACTTATCAATCAAAGGATTCGCATTTTCTTTATCTAATAAGTCTTGAATCAGAGTGGTTTGGAACAGCTTGATATCTTGCAAGACTTCATGTGCAAGGCGGCCGTCTTTATCTAAAGCATCAATCCATGAGATGAGCTTATTGGTCGTTTGCCCTGCAGCAGAGACTACGATTAAATCTTGTTCCCCTGAGTGCTCTTGAAGAATTTTGACCACTCTTTGATAGCATTGCGCATCCGCAAGACTACTTCCACCGAACTTATGGAGTTGGCGCTTTATCGTCATTTAGACAACCTCTTTTGCAATTTGAAACGCTTGAGTGAGATCAGCAATAAGATCCTTAGGATCTTCCAGCCCAACTGACACTCTTAATAAATTTACAGAAATACCTGCTTGTGCTTGGGCTTCATCCGACATCGCACGGTGCGTCATTGAGCTTGGGTGACAAATTAAGCTCTCGACACCTCCGAGTGACTCGGCTAAAGAAAATAGTTTTAAGCCGCCAACAAAGGCTTTAAGTTGCGACTCTGTTGCATCTAGCTCAAAGCTTAACATAGCCCCGAAGCCAGTTTGCTGTTTTTTCGCAATCTCATGCCCTGGGTGAGTCTCAAGGCTTGGGTGGTAGACCACTTTGACCATAGGCTCTTGGCACAAAAATGCGAGCAACTCATTTGCCGTTTGTTCATGAGTACGCATACGCGCGCCAAGCGTACGTAGACCACGCAATGTCATATAACTATCAAATGGCGTGCCAGTGGCGCCAATACAGTTGCCCCACCATGCCAATTCATCCGCATCGGCTTGCTCTTTGGCAATCACAACACCACCAATCACATCAGAGTGACCATTGATATATTTAGTTGTCGAGTGAATCACAAAATCAGCACCAAGAGTGAGTGGCTTCTGGTAAATTGGCGTGAGGAACGTATTATCAACAGCAACTTTTGCGCCGACTTGATGCGCTGCTTGGCAGATTTTTTCGATATCGACGACACGCACTAATGGGTTTGATGGCGTTTCAAGCAGAACCAGCTTTGGCTGACGCGCCAATGCCGCGCGAAGCGCTTCTTCATCACTTTGATCAACAAATAAAACTTCAAAGTCACCTTTTTGCGCGCGCGAGTTAAATAAGCGATATGTTCCGCCATAACAATCATGTGGCGCGACAATAATATCACCAGCGCTCACAAAAGCACTTGCCCAAAGGTTTAATGCTGATGTGCCGCAGTTGGTGATCACAGCGCCAGCGCCTTGTTCAAGCTCACTTAATGCTTGCTCAAGTAGGCCTCGATTTGGGTTGCCTGAACGGGTATAATCATATTTAGGTACATCGCCAAACTCAGGGAAAGCATAATTCGTTGATAGATAAATCGGTGGCACGACAGCGTGATATTGCGTATCTGATTCAATGCCTGTACGCACAGCAATCGTACCGCTTGATAATTGGCTAGTTGAATGTGAAGAAGTTGATTCTGGGTGCTTAGGTTGCGTCATGCTAATATCCTTATTGACGTGAGTTTAGGTCTATACTCTATCTATCTCATCTTACTCTACTCTTAGAAAAATAAGACGTCAACACTTCTAGACGTCTAAATGTCTTTACATTTGGCAGTAGATGCCGCTAAAATACCCTTCATTATTTTTAATTCTTTTTATATATAAAGGTGTCTCATGGCCGACTGGAACGGTGATTATATCAGCCCCTATGCCGAACATGGTAAAAAAAGCGAGCAAGTCAAAAAGATCACTGTATCTATCCCTTTGAAAGTATTAAAGATTTTGACCGACGAACGAACTCGTCGTCAAGTTAATAATTTGCGCCATGCAACCAACAGCGAACTTTTGTGTGAAGCTTTCTTGCATGCTTATACTGGTCAGCCACTGCCAACCGATGAAGATTTGCGTAAAGATCGTCCGGATGATTTACCTGCAGAAGTGAAACGTTTGATGACAGAGATGGGAATTGAGTTCGAATCACTCGATGATCATCAAGATTAAGCGTTAAAAGATAAAATTAAGACATTAAAAAGGGAAGCTAAATTCAATCAGCTTCCCTTTTCTATTTTTGCAGACTTAAATCTAAACTAGATTAAGCCATGTAATTTTCAGGCATATCAATACGCGCCACGCCAGAATCAACCGCAGCTTGCGCCACAGCCTTAGCTACGCGAGAAAGCAAACGTGGATCCATAGGTTTTGGAATGATGTAGTCTGTACCAAAGCTTAGCTTATCTACGCCAGATGCTTTTAATACTTCAGCAGGCACTTCTTCTTTCGCCAGTTGGCGAATCGCCTCTACTGCTGCCAGTTTCATTTCATCATTAATTTGGCTTGCACGAACATCCAAAGCGCCACGGAAAATGAACGGGAAACAAATCACGTTATTGACTTGGTTTGGATAATCACTGCGACCTGTACCCATGATCAAATCATCACGAACTTGGTGCGCAAGTGCTGGCTTAATTTCTGGATCTGGGTTTGAACATGCAAACACAATTGGTTTTTCAGCCATAAGTGCAAGTGCTTCTGGTGGTAAAAGATCAGGGCCTGATACACCAAGGAAAAGATCTGCACCTTCAATAACATCCTCAAGCGTACGCTTATCTGTATTGTTGGCAAAAAGCTGCTTATATTCATTTAGATCATCACGACGCGTATGGATCACGCCTTTACGATCAAGCATATAAATTCTTTCACGCTGTGCGCCACATTTAATTAAAAGCTCCATACACGCAACGGCAGCTGCGCCCGCGCCCAAACATACAATCTTAGCTTTAGCTAAATCTTTGCCTTGCAGCTCGATTGCATTAAGCATACCTGCTGCGGTCACAATCGCAGTACCGTGTTGGTCATCATGGAAAACTGGCACATCACAACGCTCAATCAGTTGGCGTTCAATTTCAAAACAATCCGGTGCTTTGATATCTTCAAGATTGATGCCACCAAAGGTATCAGCAATGCTTGCAACTGTATTCACAAACTCTTCAGAAGTGCGGTGCTTGACTTGCAAATCAATCGAGTCAAGGTTTGCAAAGCGTTTGAAAAGTAAAGATTTACCTTCCATAACCGGCTTAGATGCAAGTGGCCCTAAGTTACCTAGACCTAAAATAGCAGTCCCGTTTGAGATCACCGCAACCATGTTGCCTTTGTTGGTATACTTGTATGCATTTTCTGGGTTTTGTGCGATTTCACGTACTGGCTCCGCAACGCCTGGGCTATAAGCAAGAGCGAGATCTTCTACCGTATCGGCAGGTTTAGTTAATGCAACACCTAGCTTACCCGCAATAGGTTTTGCATGATAATCAAGCGCTTTTTGGCGAAATTCTTCATATTGCTTGTCGTCAGACATTTTGTTTTCCTGAGCTTATTAGTGATCTTATCGCTAGATGTGTTTACATATAAACAACACAAAAGATAAGTAATTGTTAAAATGAAAAACTAATCTTAACATAAGAAATATAAAAAAATAGATCTCACAAATCAGCAGCAAAAGAAAAGCGCAAAGAAATTGAGTAGGAATAAATAAAGAGGAGGAAAAAGATGAAAAGGTAAGATCAAAAAAGGACACCGCAGTGCCCTTCTTTTTCGAAAACCAAATGAGAATCAAAAGAAACAATTTGGCTTTCTAAGCATAAACGCTTATTTGCTGCTAAGAGCACCGAAACGTTTGTTAAAGCGATCAACACGGCCGCCTGTATCTACGATACGTTGCTTACCAGTGTAGAACGGGTGACATTTGTCACATACGTCTAGGTTGATTTCTTCTTTAGCTAGAGTTGAGCTGAACTCGAACTCGTTACCGCAAGAACAAGTAGCTTTAACAGCTTTGTATTCTGGGTGGATACCTGATTTCATGGGAAAACCTCAAATTGGGCCGCATCGCTATCTAGCTCTACACTAGACACCATACGTTATTTACAAAAAAGATATGCAAGCACATCATCAAGGGTGCATATACTAAAGAAACTTATGCCAAGGATCAACAAGTTTGCTTGATTTTTCATCTTTTTTTGAGTCTTTAAGAAAAATCAATTGGTTGAAATATGCCATCGTTTTCGATTTGTCTCCTATTTTTCTATCTTCTCGTATAAAGAGAGAAAAAGCTTTAGATAAATTTCATTATTTACCTGATCCGCACATTGATTTAAGATCAAACGCCTTGCTAACGAGAAAAGAGCCCATATGTTGCCCCAAATTGCCCGAGTAGCCCTGCCTGTTCCTTTGGATAAATGCTTTGATTATCTTATCCCTGCGCATCTATCCATCGTCATTGGTGGCCGTGTTTTGGTGCCTTTTGGTCGTCAAAAGCTCGTCGGCATTGTTATTGAACGCACTCATGAGTCTGATTTTGATATCAATAAGCTCAAGGCGATTTCGCAAAGCTTAGATAATCAGCCGCTTTGGCCAACCAAGCTATTCGATCTTTTAAAATGGTCGAGCCAATATTATCAATACCCACTTGGTGAGACGCTTGCTGGCGCTCTTCCCGGCGCATTGCGCAAAGCCAAGCCTGCCAGTTTTGCGGCAATTAAAACTTGGCAAATCACCTCCCTTGGTCAAAAAGCATTAGCTCAGGGCCTAGGACGTGCGCATCAACAAGAGCGAGCGCTACGCGCCTTAATGGATGCGCCTGCCTCACATGATAGCCTGCTGGCTCAAGAGATAAGCTCGACCACGCTCAAAGCGCTAGAGGGCAAATTCTTTATTGAATCCGTGCAAGTCGAACTCAAACCTAGCCAATGGCCAAGCCAAGTCTTACGCGATACAGGTTTGCAATTAAATCAAGATCAAGCGATTGCCGTGGCTAGCATTAATCAAGCAAGTGGCTTTCATGCCTATTTATTAGATGGCGTAACCGGCTCAGGCAAAACCGAAGTTTATTTAAATATCATCGAAAAGGTACTAAGCGAGGGTAAACAAGCGCTTGTGTTAGTGCCTGAAATTGGCTTAACACCGCAGACAATTAACCGCTTTAAACGCCGTTTTATGGTTGAAGTGGATGTGATTCACTCAGGCCTGAATGAAACCGAGCGCTTACATGCTTGGCTCAATGCAAAACAAAAACGGGCCGGGATCATCATAGGTACACGCTCGGCTCTGTTCACCCCTTTTACTGATTTAGGTATCATTATTGTCGATGAAGAACATGATGCTTCTTATAAACAGCAAGATAGCCTGCGTTATCATGCGCGCGATCTGGCTGTCATGCGTGCGCACCGTGAAGGCATACCTATCGTGCTCGGCTCTGCAACCCCATCCATTGAAACCATCTATAATGCTGAGCAAGGTAAATATCATTATCTCAACCTTTCTCAGCGCGCGGGGAAAGCAAACCCTGCCACGCATCAAGTAATGGATATTAAAGGCGTCTATTTAGAATCAGGTTTGTCCGCACCTTTAATCGCGCAAATGCGTCAACATTTAAACGCTGGCAACCAAGTCCTACTGTTTTTAAACCGTCGTGGCTTCTCGCCTGCCCTAATGTGCCACGAATGCGGTTGGATAGCCGAATGTAAGCGCTGTGATGCTTATTATACGTATCACCAAGGCCATCGAGCGATTCGTTGCCATCATTGCGGCAGCGAGCATCCTGTACTGCATCAATGCCAAGGTTGTGGTTCGACTCAACTGGTTTCTGTCGGTGTCGGCACAGAGCAGCTCGAAGATAAGCTCGGGGAGTTATTCCCAGAATTTAGCACTATACGCATAGATAGGGACAGCACGCGACGCAAAGGTAGTTTTGAAGCTGCGATTGACGAGATCCATCAAAACAAACATCAGATTTTAATTGGCACTCAAATGCTCGCCAAGGGGCATCACTTTCCGAATGTGACCTTGGTTGGCTTGTTGGATATAGATTCTGCGCTATATAGCAGTGATTTTCGCGCCGCCGAGCGCCTTGCCCAATTATTTATTCAAGTCGCAGGACGTGCGGGACGAGCAAGTAAAGCAGGTCATGTCGTATTGCAAACCCATCACCCTGAACATAGTTTGCTGCAAACACTGATTCAGCATGACTATCAGCACTTTGCCAAACAAATTTTGGCCGAGCGTTCTATGGCGCACCTACCGCCGTTTAGCTTTTTAGCTTTATTTCGTGCATCAGCAGTCGATAGTCCACTGGCTGAAGAATTTTTACAACAAGTGCGAATGACACTTGAAGCCAACCCTTATTTTGATGATAAGGCTTATGTTTTAGGCCCAATAGCTTCACCCCTTGCAAAACGCGCAGGTATGTTTCGCTGGCAATTATTATTTCATTGCGAAACCAGAACACAATTACAAAAAATTATTTCA
Organism: Vibrio sp. KMM 9700; assembly: GCF_058545285.1. Lineage (NCBI taxonomy): Bacteria > Pseudomonadati > Pseudomonadota > Gammaproteobacteria > Vibrionales > Vibrionaceae > Vibrio > Vibrio sp. KMM 9700. The sequence goes on from NZ_CM178589.1 coordinate 1,281,471, forward strand.
AGTGCTAAACCTGTAATACAAATGTTACCAAATGCTAAAAAATTACGTTGGCATATAGATATTGAGCCACAAGATATGAGTTAAATATAAAATTTTGTGATTAATCCCCACTAATATAATGAAATATTCCACTTTGATCGCGTTAATATTCCAACCTGTCACGTAAACTTTATTCCAAATAATAAATAAAGTTATTTAAACAATATTACCAGGTGACATATAAGAAAGAGGAATATTCATGGCGACAATGAAAGAGGTTGCGGCGCTTGCTGGCGTATCCACAGCAACAGTTTCGCGAGCGTTAATGAATCCAGAGAAAGTTTCAATTGCGACTCGTAAACGTGTTGAGTCTGCTGTGCTGGAATCAGGTTATGCGCCAAATGTTTTAAATCGCAATTTAAAAAGAAATGAATCACGAGCGATCGTCGCTTTATTACCCAATGTTTGCGACCCATATTATTCTCAAGTTATTCAGGGTATTCAAGAAACAGCTGCAAGTTTTGGCTACCTTGTCTTGATTGCAAACTGTCCAAAAAATCTTGGTTGTAAATTAGATGAAATAGATATGTCGCTGCATAAACAAGCTGATGGAATGTTAATTCTTGGCTCTGAAATGCCGCATTTATTAGGTGAAGAAAGTAAAAGCTTCCCACCTATGGTGATGGCATGTGAATTTGATCCAGACCTTGAATTACCCACCGTACATATAGATAATTTAACCGCAGCTTTTCAAGCGGTAAATTATTTAACTCAAATGGGTCATATCCGTATTGCGCAAATTTCAGGCCCTGCCAGTTCAACCATAGGCCAATTTAGAAATCAAGGTTATAGTCAAGCATTGCGTCGCGCTGGTATCCAAATGCAAAAAGATTATTTAGTTGAAGGTGAGTTTTCTTTTGAAAGCGGGCGCAACTTATGTCAGAAACTTCTATCTATGCCTGCTCCACCCACAGCTATTTTCTGCCACAATGACATGATGGCAATTGGCGCGATGAAACAAGCGAAAGAAATGGGTTTTAAAGTCCCGCAAGACCTTTCAATCATTGGCTTTGATAACGTTGATTTCTCTCAATATTGCGATCCACCTTTAACCACAGTTTCACAACCTAGATACGAGATTGGTAAGCAAGCCTTCATGTTGCTTCTCGAAACTATTCAAGGTCAAGATGTTCCATCAGGTTCGCGTTTATTAAATGCTGAAATAGTCATACGTGAAAGTGTCGCACCACCTCGTCGAATTGGCTAATCTGTCCAACTCAACAAATCTTTGGGAATATTGATTATTTAATGAATATAGTAAGCGGCTTAATTTTTTAGGCCGCTTACTTGTTTATGTCTGAAAAATAAATAAAGATTGCTCTTGGCGATAAATTACCCTAACATTTAGGGATTTTCCCTATAAAATAATACAAAGCTGTGGCCCAAAAAGATTACGTAAGAAAAGGAAGTGCGCCGAAATCAAATAATAAGCGCCCAACTTCCAAAAAGAAAAACCCTAAATCCAAACCAACTAAACGTGCTTTTCCTGTAAAAGCGGCGGTAATTGCGTGCGTCGCAATGGCAGGGTTAGGTGGTTTACTTTATTTTTTGCACGACTCTCCGCCTGTCGAGCCATTATCTGAAACCCCTATGCCTGAGTCGATGGTAAAACAAGCGACTACTCAAGCAGCAACCAAGGCTGAAAATGATATCCCGCCTCCTCCTAAAGAGAAGTGGGAATATGTCAAAGACTTACCTGAGCGCGAAATCAAAGTTCAAGCCAAAGAACAAAAAGCACCAAGTGTGCCTTATATTATGCAATGCGGCGCTTATAAAAATTATAGCGATGCGCAAAAGCGTAAAGCAAATATCGCGTTCCAAGGTTTGAGCAGCAAAATTGTCAAGCAAAGCGGCAGCTCTTGGTATCGTGTTGTGCTCGGCCCTTATCCATTCAAACGCTCAGCAGTAAAAGATCAGCACGTCCTGCAACGTGTGAAAATTGAACCTTGTATGATCATGCAAGATTATCTCAAGCTGATCGTCAAATAATAGCAACAGTAAAAAGAGTCTCATCAAGGGGCTCTTTTTTTTGATCTTTTTTCAGAAACCCATCGCCCCCCTTGAAATATAGAGACATAAACCTTATATCTGTTAGACATAGCATCACATCCGCTAAAAAGAGGTTTATTGTGACTACCATAGTATCTGTTCGCCGAAATAATAAAGTTGTAATCGCAGGAGATGGCCAAGTCTCTCTTGGAAATACTGTCATGAAAGGCAATGCACGCAAGGTTCGCCGTTTATATAACGAGAAAGTTCTTGCTGGCTTTGCGGGCGGTACTGCTGATGCCTTCACCTTATTTGAATTATTTGAACGCAAGTTAGAAATGCACCAAGGCCACTTAACCAAGGCTGCGGTTGAACTTGCAAAAGAATGGCGTAGCGATCGCGCCTTGCGTAAATTAGAAGCCATGCTAGTGGTTGCCGATGAAACCGCCTCCCTTGTGATCACAGGTAATGGCGATGTTGTGCAACCTGAAAATGATTTAGTGGCGATTGGTTCTGGTGGCAACTTTGCCCAAGCAGCTGCCACGGCGCTACTTGAGAACACTGATTTAGGCGCACGTGAAATTGCTGAAAAAGCATTAAAAATCGCTGGTGATATCTGTGTATTCACCAACCACACGCATACGATTGAAGAATTATAAGGACAAATATATGTCGGAAATGACACCTCGTGAAATTGTTCATGAATTAAATAACCACATCATTGGCCAAGATAAAGCAAAACGCGCAGTCGCGATTGCACTGCGTAACCGCTGGCGTCGTATGCAACTAGACGAAAACCTACGCGCAGAAGTTACGCCAAAAAATATCTTAATGATAGGTCCAACAGGTGTAGGTAAAACTGAAATTGCACGCCGCCTAGCAAAACTTGCAAACGCGCCGTTTATCAAAGTTGAAGCGACTAAATTTACTGAAGTTGGCTATGTTGGTAAAGAAGTTGAGACGATTATCCGCGATCTGACGGATGTATCGATCAAACTAACCCGCCAGCAAGCGATGGATAAAGTTCAGTATCGCGCAGAAGAGCATGCCGAAGAGCGTATTTTAGATGCCCTGCTGCCGCCGCCAAAAGAAGCGTCTTGGGATGCAAATACAGATAAGCCTGCTGAGCAAAGCAATACGCGTCAAATCTTCCGTAAAAAATTACGTGAAGGTAAGTTAGACGATAAAGAGATTGATATTGAAGTGGCTGCGCCACAAGTAGGCGTTGAGATCATGTCTCCTCCTGGCATGGAAGAGATGACCAACCAACTTCAAAGCATGTTCCAAAACCTTGGCGGTGATGCGAAGAAAACGCGCAAAATGAAAATCAAAGATGCGCTTAAAGCTTTAACTGAAGAAGAAGCTGGCAAACTAGTTAATGATGAAGACTTAAAAACCCAAGCGATCTTTAATGTCGAGAACAACGGGATTGTCTTTATCGATGAAATCGACAAGATTTGTAAGCGCGGTGAAAGCTCAGGCCCTGACGTTTCACGCGAAGGTGTGCAGCGTGACCTATTGCCACTGATTGAAGGCAGCACTGTTTCAACCAAACACGGCATGGTCAAAACTGATCACATCTTGTTTATTGCATCGGGTGCATTCCAAGTAGCGCGTCCTTCAGATTTAATTCCTGAACTGCAAGGCCGTTTGCCGATTCGGGTTGAACTTGAAGCGCTTAGCGCAGAAGATTTCAAACGTATCTTAACCGAGCCAAATGCGTCTTTAACTGAGCAATACAAAGCATTGATGGCAACGGAAGATGTGGACATTGAGTTTAGCGAAGATGGCATCACCAAAATTGCTGAATCTGCATGGCAAGTAAACGAAACCACTGAGAATATCGGTGCACGTCGCTTGCATACTGTGATGGAGCGCTTAATGGAAGAAATTTCATTTGATGCGACAGACAAACCAGGGACTAAACTTGCCATCGACAGTCAATATGTCAAAGAGCGTTTAGGTAACTTGGTTGAAGATGAAGATTTAAGCCGCTTTATTCTTTAATTTTTCCAAGAATAAAAATTCATAATATAAGCCCTGCTTCGGTGGGGCTTTATTGTTTTTGTCTTTGAATAAAGAGGCAAAAATGGGAGTCATCTCGCCGACATCAAGATTCGCTGATGTGGCACAAAACTACAGACTTGGATATACTCGCAGCAATCTTTTGAATAACTCAGTCTAATATTATGAATGCATCTGTTTCGATTTGGCTTGACGCCGCGCGCCCTAAAACCCTTCCGCTTGCCATTTGCTCGATCGTTGTCGGCAGTAGCTTGGCTTATGTCGCTGGGCACTTTTCTTTTGCGATCGCACTTCTAGCCCTTATCACTGCCACTCTATTACAAATTCTCTCAAATCTTGCCAATGACTATGGTGACACAGTTCAAGGTACGGATAATGATGACAGAATTGGGCCAATTCGTGGTCTGCAAAAAGGTGAAATCACTCAAGCCGAAATGAAAAAAGCAATTGGCTTAAATATCTTATTGATCATTATCAGCGGTCTAGCTTTGGTTTTTTACGCCTTGCAAAACCCGACCAATATTATTGCCTTCATTTTACTTGGTCTATTATCTATTTTAAGTTCAATGGCTTATACCATGGGAAGCAAGCCTTACGGTTATGTTGGACTGGGTGATGTGTCGGTTTTCATATTTTTTGGTTTGCTCGGCGTACTCGGCACTTTTTTCCTCCACACTGGCGCGGTAAACCTAAGCTTACTTTTACCTGCTATTGGCTGTGGTTTATTTGCTGCGGGCGTTTTAAATATTAATAATATGCGTGATATTGAAAATGATACCGCAAGTAATAAACGTACCCTTGTGGTGCGTATTGGCGCGCAACGTGCGAAATGCTATCACTGGATGATTTTATGTGTGGGCTGGGTGAGCTTTAGCCTTTATTTAAACTTGCACTTAGTCAATGAATACTTAATTAGCTTTATGTTGATCCCGCTGGTTTTAATTGCTAAGCATGCAATTGCAGTCAAACGAATTCAAGAACCGAAAGAGTTTATCCCTATGATGCCTGAAATGGTGAAATGTGCGCTTATCACCAATCTGATTTTCGCATTCATCTTAGTCTTGGGTAGTTAAGATTTCAAATATGCAGCCTACGATTGCAATCAGTACCTAGACTCGTCATACTAAACAACTGAACATCATCCCAGCCAATAGAAGGTTTTAACATGGAATATAATACATCAGCACTATGTGATATCTACCAAGATCAAATTGATGTCGTCGAACCAATGTTTAGCAACTTTGGCGCTCGTGCTTCTTTTTGTGGTCAAGTAACAACTATTAAATGCTATGAAGATAATGGTTTAATCGGCTCTGTATTATCTGAAAATGGTGAAGGCCGTGTGCTTGTGATTGATGGTGGCGGCTCATTGCGTCGTGCGCTGATTGATGCAAACTTAGCAAATCTTGCTGAGGCCAATGGTTGGGAAGGTTTAATTGTTTATGGTTCTGTGCGTGAAGTTGACGCTTTAGAAACTTATGATCTTGGTATTCATGCCTTAGCATCAATCCCTGTTGGCGCAAGCAATCAAGAAATTGGCGAAGTTGATATCGCGGTGAACTTTGGCAGCGTGACATTTTTACCTGAAGATTATATCTATGCTGATAATACTGGGATCATTCTCTCACAAGAATTACTCGATATTGATTTTGAAATCGATGAAGATGATGACGATTTACTTTAAGTCTTAAATCAAAATCTTATCCATATAAAAACAGAGCCCAATTTGAGCTCTGTTTTCTTTTATTCATACTTAGATTAAGTATTCAGATTGGATTGAGAACCTTGATTACTCAACTTCATCCATTTTGCCAAGTAGACCACGAATACGCTCTTGCCACGCATTGTGCTCTTCACGCATTTTTTCTGCTTCTTGTTCTAGCTGCTCACGACCTTCTTTTAAAGAATTTGCTTCTTGCGTAAGTTGACCGTTTTGCTCTTTAAGTTCTTCAATTTCCATTTTCAATAACTCAATGGTATCCACTGCGTTTTGGATTTTGGATTCTAGTTGTTCTAATACTTCAAATGACATATCTGATACCTGTGTCTGTGATCCATCTAAACTGTTATCTACATTCTATTACAAGCCCTTAACTCATGCTAGGGAGCAATTGGGTTTTCAGTTATTAATCTACAAAAAAATAACTAATTAATCTAAAAAATCTTCCATCTGATCCAAAATAGCCGATTAACTCAGGGCAGCTGAAAATTAGCAAACGTTTTCTTTTAAATTATGCTAGAATTCACAGCGATTTTTTAGCTTAGAGATTGGAGTCAAAATGAAACGCGATTTAGCATTAGCTTTTTCAAGAGTAACAGAAGGTGCTGCCCTAGCTGGTTATAAATGGTTAGGCCGTGGCGATAAAAATGCAGCAGATGGCGCTGCCGTACACGTTATGCGTCACCTACTCAATAAAACTGAAATTGCTGGTGAAATCGTCATTGGCGAAGGTGAAATCGATGACGCACCAATGCTATATATTGGTGAAGAAGTTGGTATTGGTGGCGATGCGGTAGATATCGCAGTAGACCCAATTGAAGGCACCCGCATGACAGCAATGGGCCAATCCAATGCATTAGCAGTGCTCGCTGCTGGTGAAAAAGGCAGCTTCTTAAAAGCACCTGATATGTATATGGAAAAACTAGTTGTCGGCCCTGGTGCAAAAGATAGCATTGACCTATCTAAACCTCTGACTGAAAACCTAGAAAATATTGCCCAAGCACTTGGCAAAGCCTTAACTGAACTCACCGTTATCACGCTGGCAAAACCACGTCACGATGAAGTGATAAGCCAAATGCAAGCGATGGGCGTTCGCGTCTTTGCTGTGCCTGATGGTGATGTCGCAGCATCAATTCTAACTTGTATGCCAGATAGCGAAGTGGATGTGATGTATTGCATCGGCGGCGCACCTGAAGGTGTTGTGTCTGCAGCAGTGATCCGCGCACTAGGTGGTGATATGCAAGGTCGCCTACTTCCTCGTCATGAAGTCAAAGGTGACACAGAAGAAAACCGCGCATTTGGTGAAATGGAACTTGAACGCTGCAAAGAAATGGGCGTTGAAGCCAACAAAATTTTGATGCTTTCAGATATGGCGCAAAGCGATAACGTAGTTTTTGCGGCAACCGGAATCACTAAAGGTGATCTACTTGAAGGGATTACTCGTCAAGGCAATATCGCCACTACTGAAACCTTAGTTATCCGCGGTAAGTCACGCACAATCCGTCGCATCAAGTCGATTCACTATCTTGAGCGTAAAGATGATGAAGTGAAGAAGTTTATCCTTTAATTTCTTTTTATTAATCTGATTTTCAATTAAAACGCAGCCTTGTCTTTCTGGGCTGCGTTTTTTGTTATAGCTAGGATTTGTTGTTTGTATTAGTGAAGACTTTACTTTATTAATATAAACTTCATACTGAAGCCAATAAACTCAGCTTGATCTCTTAAAACAGGACGTTAATCAGACTAAATGAAAACACCAACCCAAATACTCCATCTTCTAAAACGAGAAGGCCGCCTGACAGCCAAAACCTTAGCTGAGCATTTAGATATGACGGCAATGGGCGCTCGCCAGCACCTTAGCGCTTTAGCAAACAAAGAGTTAGTTAGCTTTGAAGATGTAAAGGTGAAAGTTGGACGTCCGCACCGATATTGGTTTTTAACCTCGCAGGGGCATCAATATTTTGTCGACAGGCACAGCGACTTAACCATAGATGTACTCAATGCGGTAGAAGAGAGTTTTGGCTCACAAGGGTTAGATATTTTAACCGCTAAACGTGAACAAAAACTACTTAAACATTATCAAGATGAGCTTGGCTTTGATACGAGTTGGCAGAAACGATTAGAAAAGTTCGCTAAATTACGCGATCTTGAAGGCTATATGGCAGAAATTGAGACGCACCCACAAGGCTTACTCTTTATTGAAAACCATTGTACGATTCACCAAGCAGCCAAACATTGCGCCCTTTTTTGTCAATCTGAGCTGAATATTTTACAGACGCTGTTTGAAAATGAATGCCGCATCGAACGCATCGAACATATTCAGCAAAAACAGCGCCGTTGTGCTTATTTAATCCAGCCTAAATCATGAATCAAAGGCTGAAACGCCTTGAAAAACCTGACGGTTCATTTCACGCACGTTGACCGTTAAGCTAAGCGGAAAATCTAGCTGTGCTTGCAAGGCTTGCAGCATAGCTTTTGACAGCGCCTCTCTTTGCTCAAGGCTGCGGCCTTCAAGTATATCCACGCTGACATGAATAAAATCCAAAACATCAGCTTGATCAGCAACCAACCAATGATTAAAGCGCATGGCACGACTTTTAATTAAATGAATATCAAATAATTGGCTGTCAATCGCAGCTTGATGCAAAGCCTCGAGCAAGGTTTGAACATTCGCCCTTTCTTCTAGGCTATTTGAGTACTCCATTACTATATGTGGCATTTGCCATCTCCTGTGCAGCTAAAAATTTTAGTTAGAAACATAACCTAGCATAACTTCATCTGAGTTTATCTATTAATCAATAAATATTTCTAGGCCTCCCTTCAAGCACTAAAATAATTCCTAAGATCTGATGATAAGAATCATGATCTGATCATATTTATCTGTTATATTCTTATTGAACAAGTTTTATTTTATAACTAAAAATATATCGGAGAATATCTTATGCGTCATCCTCTAGTAATGGGAAACTGGAAACTAAACGGCAGCAAAGAAATGGTAACTACTTTGCTAAATGGTCTAAACGCTGAGCTTGAAGGCGTAAACGGTGTTGACGTTGCAGTTGCGCCACCAGCACTTTTCATCGACCTTGCTGAGCGCACGCTAACAGAAGCGGGTAGCAAAGTTATCCTAGGTGCCCAAAACTCAGATATCCATAACTCTGGTGCATTCACAGGTGATATGTCTCCTGAAATGCTTAAAGAATTTGGTGCAACACACATCATCATCGGTCACTCTGAGCGTCGTGAATATCACAATGAATCAGATGAATTCGTTGCACAAAAATTTGCTTTCCTAAAAGAAAACGGCCTAACACCTGTTCTTTGCATCGGTGAGTCAGAAGCTCAAAACGAAGCTGGCGAAACACTAGCAGTTTGTGCGCGTCAACTTGACGCAGTAATCAAAACTCAAGGTGTTGAAGCTCTTGACGGCGCTGTTATCGCATACGAACCAATCTGGGCTATCGGTACTGGTAAAGCAGCAACAGCTGAAGATGCACAAAACATCCACGCACAAATTCGCGCACACATCGCAAAAGAAAGCGCTGATGTTGCAAGCAAAGTAATCATCCAATACGGTGGTTCTGTGAAGCCTGAAAACGCTGAAGCTTATTTCGCACAACCAGACATCGACGGTGCTCTTGTTGGTGGCGCAGCACTTGACGCGAAAAGCTTTGCAGCTATCGCAAAAGCAGCAGCTAAAGCAAAAGCTTAATCTATTCAAAACCTTAACTGACTACTTCACTTATCAAAACAATTGTAAAACAATATGTTGATACAATACTAGATTAAGATAAGAGTATCGTTAAGGAATAAAATTAGATAAACTAGGGTCTCATATACCGAGGGGCTATTTTATTTAACCTCAATTGCTAATGATTAATTTGATTCCTCTTTTTTAATTATTAGCAAATCAAAAGCCAGCGAATAAGGATATTTGCTGGCTTTTACTTTTCTCAATGTCACTTCCATACACGCATAAAAAACGGCCACCCATAGGCGACCGCTTATTGTCTTTTCAAGATTTAACTTTCTATCTTAAACTTAAAAACTAAGCTTAGAACAGCTCTTGAGCAACTTTGTATAGATCTTTTTTCACTGGGCGACGCATGTTTTCAATCGCATCAATGATGTCATGGTGACAAAGTTTTTCTTGCTGGATACCCACACAACGACCACCTTGACCATCCAAAAGTAAATGCACAGCATAGTTACCCATGCGCGATGCTAGGATACGGTCAAACGCAGTTGGTTGGCCACCACGTTGAATGTGACCTAGGATAGTCGCGCGAGTTTCACGACCCGTTTGTGCTTCGATTTCACGCGCCAGCTCGTTTGCGTCCATTTGCAATTCAGTTAATGCGATAATCGCATGCTTCTTGCCTTTCTCGATACCTTCTTTCACACACTTAACTAGATCGTCTTTATCTAGGTTATTTTCAGGTGTGATGATGTACTCACAACCACCAGCAATCGCAGACATTAAGGTTAAATCACCACAGTGACGACCCATGATTTCAACGATAGAAATACGTTGGTGCGATGAAGATGTATCACGTAGACGGTCAATTGCATCAATAACAGTGTTAAGCGCTGTCATGTAACCGATAGTGTAATCTGTACCCGCGATATCGTTATCGATGGTGCCAGGTAGACCGATACATGGGTAACCCATTTCAGTTAGTTTTTTCGCGCCCATGTAAGAGCCGTCACCGCCAATCACAACTAATGCGTCAATGCCGTGTTTTTGCAGTTGCTCAATACCTTTACGACGAACAGACTCTTCTTTAAACTCAGGGAAACGAGCAGAACCTAAGAAGGTACCACCACGGTTGATAACATCTGATACACTTGAGCGATCTAGCTTTTCAATGCGGCCGTTAACAAGACCCATGTAGCCATCATAGATGCCATACACTTCAAGACCTTCACCTAAAGCTGTGCGCACAACGCCGCGAATTGCTGCGTTCATACCTGGTGCATCACCACCACTTGTTAGGACACCGATTTTTTTAACCATCATTAGCCTCTGCTGTTTGTTAGTTAGTTGAACTTGTTTAGACACACAGTCGATTGCCAAATGTCGAAAGCAGTTTCCTCCTTTCTTCCCCAATTTTGGCGACATATTTATTGTTATTGACTCGTCCGCCTAAAGCGTCGGAGCTGACTGTGCTTGACGTTATTCGATTAGTTAGTACATCTCTTTGATTTAAGACGCAAATACGCCTCGCACAAAGGAAGTATATGACTATACAAATATTGCTTATATTTTAATTTATTTTACGCTAAAAATATATTAATCCGCATCAAAAAACTAAATTTGATTCATATCATTTTATGCACAGATTTTTAACACAAATTACGAAAAAATCGTGATTCGTACGAAAGAGTATAATGTTTTAAATAAGCCTTTGCCAAATCAAAACGGCTGCTTGAGCTGCTCTGTTTCTTGTTTATGAACCACTGAATAAGGATCTTGATGAATAATGATATCTGAATGTGGAAATAAGCCATCTAACGCATCTTCAACTTGATCAGAAATTTTATGTGCCTGAGTTAAAACTAAATTATCAGCAAGCTCCAAATGCAGTTGGATAAAACGTACTGGCCCTGACATCCGCGTACGCAATTGATGCACCCCAAGCACGCCATCAATCTTTAATGCGGTTTCTTGAATTAATTGAATTTCTTCTTCAGGTAGTTGGCGGTCAAGTAGTGACTGCACCGCTTCAAATGCCATTTTCGCTGCGCTATATAAAATATATCCACCAATTAATACTGCAAAAATCGCATCCGCTTGTTTAAAGCCATACCAACTGAGCGCAAGCGCAATCATTATTGCAATATTCATAAATAGATCAGTTTGATAATGCAAAGAATCAGCAGCAATGGCTTGGCTTTGAGTTTTACGCACCACGTATTTTTGATATACAACTAATGCGGAAGTTAAGAGAATCGCAAAGCCACTCACCCATACCCCTAGCTCAGGGTTGACTAAGTTTTGCGGCTTAAAGTAGCGTTCAACACCATTTAAGAGTAGGAAAATAGCCGATCCTGAGATAAACATCGCCTGAGCAAGCGCAGCGAGAGATTCAGCTTTACCATGCCCAAAAGCGTGCTCTTTATCAGCCGGTTGTAGTGCGTAACGCACAACAATTAAGTTGGTTAGGGACGCGCCCATGTCAAGCAAGGAGTCCACTAAGGAAGCAAGTAAACTCACAGAGCCGGTTTTCCACCAAGCCACTATTTTAACCAAAAGCAAAATACTGGCGGTGATCATGGCAAGCCATGCAGCGCGATTAACAAGCTTAGCGTATGTCTGGCTGTGACTATCTTGCATGTAACATCCTTATATCTGTAGTAAGGTTACATTTTAAGCAGAAACTCTAATGAAAAGCCAGACTTAGAGAACAAGCCTATAAAACTTCTAACTTAGCAAACGCCGTCACAAGCCATTTGATCCCTTCGCCATTAAATGCGACTTGGACACGGCTTTGCTGACCACTGCCTTCAAAGTTAATGATAGTGCCTTCACCAAACTTGGCATGCTTCACCCTTTGTCCCAAACTAAATCCAGTTTGGTTAAAGCTTTCTTGACGCACTGGCGCAGGTTTTTGACCAAATCCCGAGGCAGTTTGCGGACGCGAAACTTGCGCTTGGCTGCGCACATGTTCGATATTCTCATTTGGCAACTCGCTGATAAAACGCGAGGCTTTATGGTACTTATCTTGCCCATATAGGCGGCGCATTTGCGCATGGCAAATATAGAGTTTTTCCATGGCGCGAGTCATACCGACATAACACAGACGACGCTCTTCTTCTAAGCGAGTGCTATCTTCGGCTGACATTTGGCTTGGGAACATGCCCTCTTCAACGCCAAGCATAAACACCAATGGGAACTCCAAACCTTTGGCGCTGTGTAGCGTCATCAGTTGCACCGCATCATCAAACTCATCCGCTTGGCCTTCGCCAGCTTCCAGCGCAGCATGAGATAGAAATGCCGATAGCTCACTCATATCATCTGCTTCTTCTGGGCGCTCAAATTGTCGCGCTGCGGTCACAAGCTCTTCTAAGTTCTCAATTCGAGCTTGAGATTTCTCGCCTTTTTCAGCTTGATACATGGCAAACAAACCTGAGGTTTTAATCGTGTGGTCAAATTGCTCATACATCGCCAGTTCTCGGGTATCATCTTCAAGCGCATTAATTAATTCCACAAAACGGCTAAATGCACCGGCAGCACGACCAGCTAAGACTTTTTCAGAAACTAAGGCCACGCCGGCTTCCCATAAAGTAAGGCCTCTATCACGTGCAGCAAAACGAATGGTTTCTAGGGTTTTATCCCCAAGGCCACGGGTTGGAGTGTTAACCACACGCTCAAAAGCTGCGTCATCGTTGCGATTGTTCATTAAACGCAAGTAACCCAATGCATCTTTGATTTCTTGACGTTCAAAAAAGCGCATTCCGCCATAAATACGATACGGCAAACCTTCACGGATTAACGCTTCTTCGAGTACTCGTGACTGGGCATTGTTACGATACAGCATGGCTGTGTCTGAAAGCTTATTGCCATATTCTTGCCAATGCTTGATTTTGCTGACAACAAAACGCGCTTCATCGAGATCGTTATAGGCTTCGTAGACAGAAATTGGCTCGCCGTTATCGCCCTCGGTCCAGAGTTCTTTACCTAAGCGTTCGGTGTTATTGCTAATGAGTTCATTCGCTGCGCTCAAAATATTTTTAGTCGAGCGGTAGTTTTGCTCCAAACGAATCGTGCGAGCACCTTGGAAATCATTTAAAAACTTCTGAATATTCGCAATTTGAGCGCCACGCCAGCCATAAATAGACTGATCATCATCACCCACGATCATTACATTCGAATTTTTGCCCGCCATCATGCGTAGCCATGCATATTGAATGTTGTTGGTATCTTGGAACTCATCTACCAAGATATGACGAAAACGAGCTTGGTAATGCTCACGGATATGCTCTTTATCGCGCAGCAATTCATGACAGCGTAAGAGAATTTCAGCAAAATCGACCAAGCCAGCGCGATCGCATGCTTCTTGATAGGCTTTATACACTTCAAGCCAAGTTTGGGTCACAGGATCTTGATAGCTATCAATATGTTTAGGACGTAAGCCTTCATCTTTTTTGCCGTTGATCCACCAGCTAGCTTGCTTGGCTGGCCATTGTTTTTCATCGAGATTTTGCGCTTTAATCAAACGTCTTAATAAGCGCAGTTGATCTTCAGAATCAAGAATTTGAAAGTCTTCTGGCAAGCGTGCATCGAGATAATGAGCACGTAAAATGCGGTGGCAAATACCGTGAAAAGTTCCGTTCCACATCCCAGAGGCGCCGCCCATCATCAGCTCATCAATACGCCCACGCATTTCTGCGGCCGCTTTGTTGGTAAAGGTCACGGACATAATCGAAAAAGGTGAAGCATTTTCAACCGCCATTAGCCAAGCAATACGATGCACCAATACACGGGTTTTCCCTGAGCCGGCTCCAGCCAAGACAAGAAGGTTTTCAAGAGGCGCGGCAACAGCTTCACGTTGTTTATCGTTTAAGCCGTCAATAAGTAAAGATGCATCCATTATAAGGTTCGCTACTGGTTATTTATACATTACCTTTAGTCTACCTAAAGGCGCTTAAAAAGTCACTCTTGGTCTCTTTTCTACTCCTATCCAAAATCTCATTAAGAGGGGATAAAATAGCTTTTTATTTACGCATAAGTGTGACAGTCTGTAGAGAAAATAAAGCCGAATAAATACTTTCATTTTGGACTTAATTACAAATGAAGACACCATTAAATAGGCTTATAACTTAAAAAGGAGTTTTTATGTTCGAACGTTCAAATATTACAGCTATGATCATGTGGCTTTTAAGCCTGCCCTTTAGCATTATTTCTGGGGCTGGATTTTTAATTTTCAAAAAAGATGATGCCTATGTTCAAGAGCAATCGCGCCAAGCTTTAAATTGGGGCATCACCAGCCTTTTAGTTGGTATTGTCGCTTCGATCCTTGGGATCAGCCTGATCGCTAAGATCTTAGGCGTCGTACACTTAATTGTGTGTGTGATGGGAATTGTGGCGGCAAAAGATCATCGTCACTACCATGTTCCTTTTGCTTACCCTTTCTTTAAATAACGCCTCCGCCAGATTGAAAGCCTTATGCCGCTTTCAGTCTGGCAATCTTGTAAAATTTCACACAACTCAAAAAATTTCACTTCCTTGCAACACTTCTTGGCAAACTGTTAAGCAGTGCAAAAAATAACACTTCCTGTCTCTCTAAATCTTGAATCCCTTAAAGTTTTCAAATTTTTTAAGTCGCCTAATTTTCTAACTGTGTTATCTCTTGTTCATTATTTATTCACCTTGGAGCTTTATGTTTGAGTATCTAAGCCAGTTTATGGGTGATCCTTGGATGGCATTTTTTAGCCTCATCATCATGAGTTACATTCTTGAAGATTTGGCAATCGTCACCGCAGCGCTCCTTTCTGCGCAACATCAAGTCAGCCCGAGCATTGCGCTAATGGCTATTTTTATTGGTATTTCAACAGGTGACCTTGCCTTGTATTTCCTTGGTTATTTAGCCAAAAAATTGCGCTGTTTACGTTATTGGCTACTCAAAAAGCCCAAAGTGAAACAAGTAAAAAGAAAACTACAAACCAAGACCTTTAGTAATATTTTGACCATTCGTTTTATTCCAGGACTGCGCACGATTAGCTATAGCTTATGCGGCTTTTTAGGGATTTCGATATGGCGTTTTATGCTCGCCGTAGTGATCGCAACAAGTATCTGGAGCGGCATTATTTTTGGCCTGATTTATTACTTAGGCTCCGTCTCTTGGGTCGTGGATACACATTGGAAATGGATTCTTGCACCACTCGCCATAGGCACACTGGTATGGATTAATCGTTCAGGAAATAAATTATGCAATCGAGTTTACAAGTGAGCCCAAAACCTTCTAAGGTGAATTTAGGCATGCCCGAAATGCCAACTCCTAAACGCGCCGTTTCTCGGTTTGAGTTTTGGCCAGCTTGGTTTTTTTATGCCCCGGTAGTGGTGCAAAGCCTCTATCATGGAGTCAAATATGGTGGCTTCAGCTTACCTTTAATTGCCAACCCAAACATATATTTAAGCGGTATGGTCGGCGAATCCAAAGCAGATATTTTATCCCTTGCTGGCCCTTATGCGAGTCAATTTATCCCTCAGTTTATCCGCGTAAAAAAATCCAGCGCGCCGTGTGAGCATCAAGTTAAGACGACTCGCGAACAAATGTATATTCAAAAACTTAACTACCCAGTGGTCGCCAAGCCAGATAAAGGCTGCCGTGGTGTCGGCGTGCGCTTAATTGAAAACGATCTTGAGCTGCAAGACTATATCCGTCACTTTCCCGAAAATGCGAGTTATTTACTACAAAAGAAATCTCAATATCACGCCGAAGCAGGGATTTTTTATATTCGCCATCCAGATCAAAAGCACGGCGAAGTATTCTCGATTACGCTGAAATACTCGCCTTATGTCGTCGGTGATGGCGTTAGCAGTTTGCGCGCGTTAATCCAGTCCGACCCAAGAGCAAGCCAATTGGCGCATCTCTACTTACCACGTCATCAAGACAGATTAGAAGATGTTATCACTCAAGGAGAAATCTTCCAGTTAGCCTTTGCCGGCAGTCACTCCCTCGGCTGCATTTTTAAAAATGGTAACCGCTTTATCAGTGATGCACTGGCGCGCGCTTTAGACCGTATTTTTGATGACTATCCGGGTTATCACTTCGGGCGGTTAGATGTGAAATTTAAAGACATCGACACTTTAATGGAAGGCAAAGACTTTGAAATTTTGGAGATGAATGGCGCGAGCAGCGAAGCTGGGCACATTTGGGATAGCGATACTCCATTATCTGAAATATTTAAAACTTTGCTCAAGCAATATCAACATTTGTATCAAATCGGTGCCAAGCAAAAAGCCAAAGGTCATCACGTTCCACCACTCAAAGCACTTTGGCAAGCTTATCAAGAAGAAAAGGCATTAATGAAAACTTACCCATCCACGGATTAAATAAAATTTAGCGAGGCAATTATGCTCAATACTCAAGCGACTCAAAGGTTAGCACTTCCAAGCTTGGTTCAAGGTAACCTAGAAGGAATAGACCAAGGCATATGCCTACTTGAGAGTCTCACTGATGACCAATATAACTATGATGCCAAGCCTTATGTCGAAAGTGGCATCGGCCCTCACCTTCGACATATCAATGATTTATATTTTGCGTTAATCGCCGAAAGTCATTCAGGTGAAGTCGATTATGATGTGCGTCGCCGCGGCGCGAAAATTGAAACCTGCCGCCAAACCGCAATTGAGGAATTTAAACAAATCAAGCACTGGCTGCTTTCTCTCAATCAAGATGATGTTCAAAGAAAGGTCAACATCAGCACTGAAACATCTATTTATCAGCAATTTATTTGCAAAACCGAGTCCACTTTAGGCCGTGAGCTAATTTTTGTAGCGAGCCATACAACACATCATTTTGCTGTCGTACGAGTGATCACTGAATTTTGCAAAGTCCCAACTCAAGATATTTTCTCCTATGCCCCAGCCACAGCAACTTATCTAAGAGGACTGAAAAATGTGCAGTCTTAGCTGGTTCTTTGAGCCGCAAGGCTATCATCTTTTTTTCAATCGTGATGAACAAAGAAAAAGAGCTCATGCTTTGCCTGCGCAGCGCGTTCATGTCAATCAAGTTAGCTGCATAATGCCAATAGATCCACAAGGCGCAGGAACTTGGATTACGACAAATAGTTTTGGCTTAAGCTTATGTTTATTAAATTTATATCAGAGCATAAGCGCGCCGACCCAAGCCAAAAGCCGCGGTCTAATTTTAAAGTCTCTAGCCGCTGCTCGCTCTTGTGATGAGGTTTGGCATGCGCTCGATAAATTAAATTTAAACGACTATGCCGGATTTAGTTTATTCGTATTTGAGCCACAGCGAGTCACAGGTTTTGCTTGGGATGGGATAGTGCTCGAACCCATACCTAACATCAGCTCGCCTTATATTTCTTCATCTGTGTATTTTGAACAAGCCAAACTTGCCCGTCAAAATGCTTATGAAAGACTCATTAGCTTGCCCAACCAAGTGCTGACACACAGTGATAGTAATCAAGCCGTTGCGCAGCATTTTAATTACCATAGATCACATTTACCAAATAAAGGCGCGTTAAGTGTTTGTATGCATAGAGAAGATGCTTGCAGCGTGAGCTTTACACATATCCAAGTGAGCCAAGATCAAAGCGTCATGAATTATTATCCAGGCTCACCTTGCCAAGGAAATTTACCACATACCCATAGACTTGAACTAACTAAGCAGGGCTCAATAACCACCCAAGCACCCAGTTATATTTAACCAAACCAACTCTCAAAATCTCGCGGTATTGGGAGAATGATTAAGGAAATCACAATGAAAGCTTATCTTCTAAAATATTTATCCATTTGTGCACTTACATTTGCAGCACTGGTGAGTACTCAAGCAAGCGCCGCCGATGAAATCTATACCAGTTACTTTAGCAACAAAGCTGTCGGGGGCTACGATACAGTGGCTTATTTTACCGAAGGCAAACCAGTCAAAGGCAGTGATCAGTACAAGGTCGAATACCGTGGCGCGGATTGGTATTTTTCTTCTGCAGAAAATCTAGAGTTATTTAAAGCCAACATGGAAAAATATACCCCAGAATATGGCGGCTATTGCGCATGGGCTGTGGGAGCACAAAACCAATTAGCTTCTGGCGACCCTCTGCAATGGACGGTTTATAAAGGCAAGTTATACCTAAACTATGATGCGTCAGTCAAAAAGCAATGGCTTGCGGACAAAGATAATCTTATCCAAAAAGCCGATCAAAATTGGCCAAACGTACTAAATAATTAAACTCTGAGAGCTCAGACATTCACCTTCTGAGTCAATCTTTTTCATATCCTGCAAGGAGCAAAGATATGTTCAAAAAAATGTCATTAAAATTTCTTCTAAGTCTCGTGATTGCTTTCATCTTTTTGCAATCCATGTTCTTTAAATTCACTGGTGCGCCTGAAACAATTTATATCTTTTCAACCTTAGGCGCTTGGTCTGGTTTTGATTGGTTTGCTGACTATGGCGCGTATATGGTTGGCACGGCTGAAATTATCGCCAGCATTTTACTGTTTAGCCGTTGGCATGCTTTGGGAGCATTGATGTCACTGGGCGTCATTAGTGGCGCGATTTTCTTTCACTTATTCACCCCACTAGGCGTCCAAATGCCAGAATTTAATGCTGCAGGGGAAGTGATAGGCAATGATGGCGGTACTCTCTTTATTATGGCATGCGTCGTTTGGCTTTGTGCATTTACTTTAGTGGTTAAGGATTACAGAGATCCACAAGGGTTCTTCCGTCAATTCTTAGGCAAAGATAGCAAATAAGGAGTAAAGTTATGCAGTCTAGTCCCTTTCGTTTGACAACTAACACACCGCTCAAATTTATCGAGCGGCTTGCAGAAAAAGTTACAGGCCTGCATAAGCTAGATGCTTTTTATCAACAAAGACCAAGCAATTTAGGCTGCCAGTCATTTTTGCGTTACACCTTAGATGTGCTTGGAATCAGTTATCATCTTACCGCAGGCTCTGCGCAAAATATCCCTCAAACCGGCGCCGTAGTCGTCGTGGCGAACCATCCATTGGGCGCCGTCGAAGGCGTCATTTTGGCAGAAGTTCTACGCCAAGTTCGTCCCGATGTAAAAATTCTTGCTAATCAATATTTAAAGCGCCTACCTGAATTAAGTGAACTCTTTATCGCTGTCGATGTATTTGAAGGCGAAGGCGCATTAAAAGCGAATATCAAAGCCATGCGCGAGGCACAAAAACATCTTGAGCACGAAGGATTATTACTCATCTTCCCTGCAGGTGAAGTCTCAAGTTATGATCAACATGGCCAGCTCAATGACGTCGCTTGGAGTAAGTCTGCGGCAAGACTGATTAAACGTACTCAAGCGGATGCTTTAACCATTCATATTGATGGTAAAAATAGCCGTTCATTTTATCTCGCCGGTAAAGTTCACCCTTTATTACGCACCGCAATGCTCGGGCGTGAACTACTCAACAAACAAACCGCTGCGATTGGAATCTCAATCGGCGAAGTGATTGAACACAAGGAGCTCTGCTCACTTAAAACAGATCAAGAAATCACAGATTATTTACGCCTCAATACTTACTTGCTCGCCCCACACCCAGACTATTCACCAAAGGCATTGGAGTACCAGACCCAAATTATCGACCCTATCCCGAGCGAGTTTTTAACCTCAGAAATCAATGCTCTTGCCATAGAAGATCACCTGCTAGATTTCAAAGAGTTTTCGGTCTATTGCACCAAAGCGAAACATATTCCGAACTTACTCAAAGAGATTGGACGCATTCGTGAAACCAATTTTCGCTTAGTCAATGAAGGCACAGGCAAGGCGTGTGATTTAGATGAATTTGATCAAACCTATCTGCATTTATTTGTCTGGGACAGACAAAATCAAGCTTTAGTTGGCGCCTATCGCCTTGGCTTGTCAGATAAAATCATCGCTAAAAAAGGCGTCAAAGGCTTATATTCGCGTACCCTTTTTGAATATGATGCAAGCTTTATCCAAGACACAGGTAAAGCCATTGAAATGGGGCGCTCTGTGATTGATGCACCCTATCAAAAAAGCTTAACTGCCTTGCTCTTACTCTGGAAAGGGATTGCAGCTTATGCGTCACGCCATCCTGACTACACGCACCTATTTGGCCCTGTCAGCATAAGTAGCGAGTACAGCCCTGTCGCCCGCCAGCTTATGGTTTCTACCTTGCAGATGCATTATTTTGATCAAGACAAAGCAACTCAAGTAAAAGCTAGCAACCCTTTACAAACCAATATTCCTCTATGGCGTCAAGATATGCTCAGCGCTTTAGCAGATATTCAGCTTTTATCTAAGGTCTTAGTTCGACTGAACCAACAAAGCGTCCCTGTGTTATTAAAACAATACTTAAATCTAAACGGTAAACTGGTTAGCTTTAATGTTGATGAAGATTTTAATGATGCATTAGATGGGCTGATTTTTGTTGATTTGCGTGAAGTGCCAACTCGGACACTTGCCAAATATATGGGCAAGGACGATGCCAACGCTTACCTTACTTATCATCAAGCATAAACTTAGCTTTTAAAATAAAAGAAAGGCGCTCAAGGTTAACCCGAGCGCCTTTCTAATGCCTGTCATTTAGCTTTGATCAATAACCAAAGATGACCCCAGCAAAGAAGTAACTCATTAGCGTAATTAAAGCAATGCCAACTAAATTAAGCATAAAGCCGGCGCGTATCATCTCGGTGATTTTAAGCTGACCGGATGCAAACACTATGCTGTTAGGTGGTGTCGCAACTGGCATCATAAATGCGCAACTTGCCGCCACCGCTGCTGGAATCGCTAACGCGGTTGGATGTGCTCCCATAGCAAGCGCAATTGGACCAAGTAAAGGTAAGAAACCTGCCGCTGTCGCCGTATTACTTGTCACTTCGGTTAAGAAGATAATCACAGCGGTAACAATGAGAACAACAAAGACAATCGACATACCAGAGGTTGAACCTAAGCTATCACCGATAAAGTCTGCCAAACCTGAGCTTTGAATTTGTGACGCTAAACTTAAACCGCCACCAAAGAGTAACAACACGCCCCAAGGTAGTTTCTTCGCCGTATCCCAATCAAGAATATTAATCCCATTTTTACGATCAACTGGAATAATAAACAGCAGCAGCGCAGCTAACATCGCAATCCCAGTATCAGAAATCGCAAGCCCAGTCCATTTGGCAAGTAAAGGACGGGTGATCCAGCCAATTGCCGCACAAGCAAAGATGATACCAACCCACTTCTCAGCTTTAGACAGATCGCCCAAGTCATGCAACTTGGTTTTAAGCATATCGCGTGCACCTTCAACTTCTGTGCTTGGCAATTTATATGCAAACTTAGTTAACCAGACCCAAGTAAAGGCCAACATAGCAATTGATAATGGCAACCCAAACAGCATCCACTGTCCAAAGCCTAACTCAATTTGATAGGTATCAAGTAGATAAGCCGCTAAAAGTGCGTTCGGTGGTGTCCCTATGAGAGTTGCCACCCCGCCAATACTCGCTGCATAAGCTATCCCTAACAGCAAAGCACTCGCAAAGCCTGAATTCTCACCCTCAGCTTTATCTGCATTGACCATGCCAATTATCGACATTCCAATCGGCAGCATCATTACTGCGGTTGCCGTATTACTCATCCACATAGATAAAAATGCAGTGATAAGCATTAAACCGCCGACTTGATGCGCTGGTTTATTGCCTACCGCAAGCATCGCAACCAAGGCAATCCGTCGGTGTAGGTTCCAACGCTCCATCGCTATCGATAAAATAAATCCACCTAAGAACAAGAAGATTAGTGGGTTTGAAAATCCAGCAGTCGCTTCTTTTACCGATGCCAAGCCAAGTAAAGGTGAGACAATAATAGGTAGAAACGATGTTACAGGAATGGGCGCCGCTTCTGTGACCCACCAAATCGCCATCCACGTTGCCAGACCCACCATTGCCCAAGCTGATGCAGACATGCCATCAAAAGGCGCATCAAAAACCAAAGTAATAAGTTGAATCAAAGGACCTAAGAATAAGCCAATAAAGGAGGAGAGAGGAGGTTTTGGGGTGCTCAGTTGCTTGGTTTGCATGTGTAACTCCTTGTAACTATTTAATGAGGTTTTTGTAGTTATATCTAATTTACCTCAGGATGCAGGGCTCAAGTACTACTAAGTAATTAGTACGTAAATACTATCTTGATGTTGTACCTTGTTTTTTATATTTAAGTAACAAAAATAAAGACATTTTGTGAGCAACAAGGCATTGATATACCAGATTAAAATTAAAAAGTAAGTTTCAATATATAATACTTAGTGACATATGTTTGCATCCCCAATTCGTGATTTTTTTCACAAAACCCTCAACTCTACATTTGCACTTCTGATGCAAATCAACTCAAACATTCGCATAGTGAATGGTTTTTATGCAATGAAATGTAACTTATACTTAAAAAAGAGGTTAAAAGAAGACTATAGATCACAATAAACTTGATTATTTTGTGGTTTTGTTGCATTTTTGTAAATTATTATAAAAGGATTGGCTGGAATACTCATGGAATATCACCCAAAGAAATACATACAAAGTAAATCTTCGCCTGAGCTGAAGAAAAACCTCATTACTAAACTCTTTATCACTGGTGTATTAACGAGTTCACTCATTGCTTGTGGTGGTTCATCCGATGGGCCCGATTATGGTACAGATCTTGGCGATCAAGAAATCACAACACCTGAAAATCCACAGCTCCCACCAGAGCCTGAAACGCCTACGGATCCAGATGAACCAGTTGAACCAGTTGAACCAGTTGAACCAGTTGAACCACCAAGTCTCACCTCAACCAATTTTTCAGAGCTAGACCCAAACACCCCTATTGTTCTCACTTTTGATGATACGGTCAGCTCTGAAAATATGCCGATAGAAGTCAACACAATCGATGAGACATGCCAAGGTGATGTTCAATTATCAAATGATGGTTTTCAATCTTGTGTAACCTTTGAAGAACCAGATTTTCAAGGTACAGATGTCGTTCTGACTCCAACTGAAGAGCTAGAACTTGGCGGTAATTATTCGGCCAAATTAGATGATGAGTTTGCCGCTGAAGTCGGCGCAACAGAAGAGCAAATCACTCAAGAAGTCGAAGTAAGTAATAAAACTCTCGTTATTAATGAAGTCGGCGGCTCCCCTGCAACCAATGGTATGCGTTGGTTTGAATTATATAACCCTAACTCAGCAGCGATTAACCTAAGTAATTATCAAGTGATCACTTATGGTAGTGATAGATCGTCAGGATCGCACGCCAAAACGCAAGATCTTGTGACATTTGACTTACCTGATGCAGAAATTAACGCTGGTGGTTATCTGATTGTCAGTGCGCAAAGTGTCTACGCTGATTTAGAAAACTCTGTACAGCGTATCTATCTTAAACAAGGGAATATTTACCCATATTGGGATAATGAAGGTCAACTTGATTTGGTGCAAAAGTCGAGTCAAAAAACGGCTGATTTCGTCTCTTGGGGAAAGAATGATTATACTCCAACGACAGCAGAATCTTGGTCTGGTAGTCCAGTATCTGGAAGTAACATGAATATCAGTATCGCATCCGGCATTGCAAGAAGTCTAGATGCAACCACTGGCTCTCCTGCAGATACAAATAGCGCTGCAGATTGGCAAGAAGGCGCCAGCACACTCGCAGCGCCGAATGATTATTGTGGCGATCCAACCGATGCCGATAACGATATGATCCCAGATTGTAATGAGCAACCCGGCACAACACTTGCGGGCATGCCTTTATATGAATGGGGAGCACGCGCAGGCACGCCAGATATTTTCATTGAAGTGGATTATATTGACGCTACTAATGGTGGCACACGCGAAGCCGACGAAGGTGTGATCCCACATCAAGCTGCCCTGCAAAAAGTTGTCGACGCATTTGCCAAACAAAATATCGCTGTGCATTTTGATGTAGGTGATCTTTTTGCTGAGGCCCAAGGCCAAGGTATGAACTTAGGTGGAGGCAACCAAGTCCCATTCCAACCTTGGATTAAAATGCAAACAGGTACAGCTCCCTTACCTGAAGGTCAATATGATATGCGAGACTATAAACGTGATCACTTTGATTATAGTCGCCTCTTCTTGTTTCATTATTTGGTTTATGGATTTAGCCAAGAAGCAGGAGAAAAATCAGGGTCAAGCGGTTTTGCTGAAACCGATGGAAATGATGTACTTGTCACTTTTGGTAGCATGGGACTCACAACCAAAGCTAGTTCCTCACGCAGCGCAGAAGAAAACACGAATCGCTTGGTGAATACTCAAGCCGTTACCGTCATGCATGAACTTGGACACAACCTAGGCCTCAGCCATGGCGGTATGGATGATAAGGTCAATTATAAAACCAACTATCTCAGTATTATGAACTACTTATACCAAATTGGCGGTTTACCAAATCCGGATGAAAACCCTGGGGATCGCTATTATTATCGCATGGAAGGAGCTTGTAATATTAGCTCACGTAGCAAGCTTACTGATGGCTACTATACTGATAGCTTCCGTATGGACTACTCACATGGCCAAGCATCAGATATCAACCCTAAGAACGTCAGTGAAGCAGATGGTTTAGGTGGCGGTAGCCCTATCGATTATGATTGCGATGGTGAACTTACTGATAAAACAGGGATTAATATCTTTGCTCTTAGCAGCTCAACATACGAGCCAGAAGATGCTACAGATACATGGACAGATCATAATGACTGGGCAGACATCAAGATCAACTTCCTAGATAGTACGATTAGCGCGGGTTCAGGTGACACTCGTAGCCTAAGAAATATCTCGGATACAAGTATTACATCACCTTTCTATATCCAGTCAGATATCTCAGAAATAGGTGAGCATTAATTTAAAGTTTTACCCCTAATATTTATATAATATATTTAAGGTGCAGTCATTTTTACTGCACCTTTTTTCTTTGCAAAATAAGTTCACCCCCCCCATTAACCATTCGATTAATAATGAAATATATCCATATCAATTTAAACTATTCATTCATAATATATATAATATAGACTTAACTATTAATATGTAATTAATCTATTGTTGCATATATTAACTTAATCGCTCGTTATTTAGCATGATATGAAAGCTATATAAAACAGTTGACAAAAGGGTATCCCCTTGTAATTTCTACCAAAACACGCTTAAGTTCACATATTTTATAAAAGGTTTTTACATTGTTACAATAAAATGTGATTTCACTATTTATAAAAACACAAAATCACAACTAACTAACTGAATATAAATAAGAATATTTATTCCCAAATAACTCATATGAATATTTCCCTATCGTTTTAGTGGTTATATAAAACAGTATTTTTTTGTTCATTAAATAATTAATAATGCTATATTAATCACAGCGCTGATTAAAAAAGCACCTTCTTACATCTTTTTCAGCGCTCTTCATCATCTTTGAATCTAACAGGATGTTATATATGAAAAAGACTATATCAGTAACAATCGCTATGCTTGCTAGCGGTTTATATTCTGCAACAACTCTTGCAGCAGATGGCACCATTACTATTAATGGAGAAGTAATAGATCAGACCTGCGTTATTAATGGAGGTAGTACAGATATTGAAGTGCCGCTACCGACTGTTAGTAAGTCCGCATTAGGGGTAGCCGGCGACACTGCTGGCGAAACACCGTTTAGCATTAATTTAGAGGGTTGTCCTGCAGGGTCTGTACGTGCTTATTTTGAGCAAGATAATATAAACCAGAGCACAGGTAATATATCCAATAAATCAAATACGGAGGATAATAGTGATTATGCAACGAATGTTGAAGTTCAACTATTAAATTCAGAACTTACTGTTATAGATTTAACCCTAAACGATGATAGTCAAAACCCCGTCGTCGCTGTAGATACTGATTCAAACGCCACACTGAACTACTTTGCTCGTTATTATGCAACTGGAGACGTAATGCCAGGCTTAGTTGAAGCTCAAGCGGTTTATTCTATTGAATATAGATAATCATTCTTTCTTTCGAAAAATAAATAGAGCATAAGCCTTAATTAAATATCACAACTAATATTTGTGCAAATAGTTAAGGCTTGATTCTCGAATAAAGTTGCATATAAGGATATAGCATGAGATTTTTTATACGCTTAATGATGTATGGATATATTTTAATCCAAAGCATATCTCTTAGTTATGCCAACATTATTATTACTGGTACTCGCTTTGTGTACCCTGAAAATGCAAAAGAAATCAACATTCAACTCTCTAACTCAAGTGAAACACCACGCCTAGTCCAATCTTGGTTAGACAAGGGTGATCCTAAGGCGCGTCCTGGTAGTGAGTATGTGCCGTTTCTAATTACGCCACCAATCACTCGTGTTGAAGGCCACCAAGGACAAAGCTTACGGGTACGTTATATAGATAAGAATCTACCTCAGGATAGAGAAACTCTGTTGTGGCTAAATGTACTAGAAGTGCCACCAACCGCTAAAAATGCAGATCAAGAGACAAGCAACTCTCTACAGTTGGCAATTCGTTCACGCTTAAAGTTTTTCTTTCGCCCTGAAAGTTTAAAGAGTTCACCAGAGCAAGCTATCAAAAACTTACAATGGCAAGTGACAGGCTCAGGTTCAAATACGAGCTTAACGGTAAAAAATCCAACGCCTTACTATTTTTCATTTCACAGTTTAAATGCTGCAAAGCAAGAAATTAAACTTACCAATGTGGATATGGTAGCGCCTTTTTCATCGGCCAAAATTAGCCCAGGACACGCCATAAATAAAGCGAGTGATTTTAGTCTGAAGTGGATAAACGATCGCGGCCGCGTACTCACACAAAGTTATCGCTTGCAGTAAAGCGTTCAAAACATGCGCCAAACTAACTAAATAGATAAGAGAAAGATTATCGGAAGAAAATAAAAACTATAAATATTATTAACATGGACGCTATTATGAATAACCTAACTATGAAATCCTACATAGTTTGGTTACTCGCTTGCCTAGCTAACACGAGTTACGCAAGTGAAGAAGACCAAACCACAACGCCAGAATCGGCGCCTCAAGAGTACGAATTTAATTCGTCTTTCTTGTTTGGTTCTAATAGCCAGTTTGATATTGAGCAGTTCTCTAAACCAGGTTATATCCCACCAGGAGAATATGATCTTTGGGTAAGCTTAAATAATCGCACTTCCTTTCAACAAAATATTCAAGTGCGCTCAGATCTAAACCAAGACACCTCCATCACCTGCTTTAAAGAGTCAGACTTTAAAATGTGGGGCGTACGAATCAATGAGCTGCCCAATCAAGAGCTTTATCAAACCCAAGCCAATAATCAGTGCTTAATTTTAGATGAGTTGATCCCACATGCGAGCTTTACGATTGATTTAGGTAAAATGCAAGCAAGCCTATCGATCCCTCAAGCTTATCTTGATCAGCCAAATCGTGACTATATCGACCCGAAAGACTGGCGCTATGGCATTAATGCAGGCTTTATTCGTTACAATGCCTTTGCCAGTTTCTATGATTACGATGATGATTTTATCTCAAGCTATAATCTTAACTTAACCGCAGGGCTTAACTTAGGTCGCTGGCGCTTGCGCCACAATGGTAATTATTCCTATCAAGAAGAATCTGGAGACTATGAATCTGATTACAATAGTTTAAATACTTATTTGCAAACAGATATTGATACATTAAAAGCGCAAATTACTTTAGGTGAGTATTACACTCAAGGGGATATCTTAGATAGTACACCTTTTACCGGTGTCAGCATTGCCAGTGATGACTCCATGCTGCCAAGTAGTGAGCGTGGCTATGCACCTGTGATCCGCGGGAATGCCAGCACCAATGCAAAAGTCAAAGTTTATCAAGATGAGCAGCTGCTCTATAGCACCAATGTACCACCCGGTGATTTTGTGATTGATGAGCTTTATGCCACGGGGTATGCCGGCGATTTAAGAGTAGAAGTCGAAGAATCAAATGGGCAAGTCAAAAGCTTTATCGTGCCTTATGCGAGTGTCGTGCAAATGCTACGTCCAGGTCAAAGCCGCTTTAGTGCAACCGCAGGGCGTTATCGTGATGACCAAACCCATGGCGCACCTTGGTTTATGCAAGGAACCTATCGTTATGGGATTAATAACGCTTTTACTACTTACACAGGGGCAAATATTGCGCAAGATTATTATGCTGCAACTTTAGGAATAGCTTATGCTAGCGTGATTGGCGCCATTGCTTTAGATGCCACCTATTCTTACTCAAATGATATCCCAGAGCCAAATGATTATCAGCTTTCAGCTGGCAGTGGTCAGAGCTACCGCATTACTTACAACAAGCTAGTTCAATCAACCAATACTAACTTTGCATTGGCTGCATATCGTTTCTCATCTGAAGATTACTTAACCTTTAATCAATTTGCACGCTTGCAAGAGTCTGATCCTGAATCTATTAGTAACTTTCGAGAAAAACAAAGATTCCAGTTTAATATCAGCCAATCATTAGGCGATTGGGGGAATGTTTATGCTTATGGCCTTCGCAGCACCTATTGGGGAGATTTAGACGACACCAGCAATTTTCAGATTGGTTATAGTACAAGCTTTTCTTGGGGAAGCCTCACGACCAGTATGGAACGTGTTTTTGAAGAAGATGATAATTATAATAATTACCGTGTGCGCTTATCTATCCCATTAAACTTCTCAACTAATTATTCTTCTTTATCAACAGAATATAACTACTATGAAAATAGTGAGCAACACAGCGTGCGCACAGATTATTCATCTAGTTATGGCGATTATAATCAGCTTAATTACAGCGCTTATATCAATCAAACCTTTGAGAAGAGAAGTGATGATTCAACAAGTTATGGTTTAAATCTTGACTACACTGCACCCTATTCACGCCTCAATGCTGGCGCTTCTTTTAGTGATGCCATTAATCAATATACCTTGTCCGCTTCAGGGACTGTGATTGGTTATGCCGATGGGCTGATCTTCACTTCAGCGCAAGGTGAAAACATGGCGATCCTTGAAGCTGATGGCGCAGCCGGCGCAAAAGTAGTGGGTACTCAGGGCAATACACTCACAGGATCAGGAAAAACCGCTGTCGCCAACCTAACCAGTTATCGCTATAACAATGTGAGTTTAGATACTCGAGAGGTGAGCGATCTGACTGAATTACAAAGCACTTCACAACGCGTTGCGCCACGCAAGGGGGCGATTGTTAGGCTCAAATACGATACCCAAACCGGTGAGCCTACTTTACTTAGATTGCAATCAGAGAAAGTACCTTATGGAGCGCAAGTTCTAGATCAAGATCAACAAGCTATTACTATTGTTGGCCAAGGCGGAATTATTTATTTTCGTCAAAAAGTCGAACAACTATTTATCCACTGGCGTGCGCAAGGAGCAGCTCAAAGTTGCCAGATTATGTTTGATAAACAAGCCGTTGCAAAAGCTAAGGGCCGCCCAGTAAAAGCTGAATGTAAATAAAAGGATGTCATATGCAAAGTCGCTTTATCGTAATGAGTCAACTGATAATTTTCCTACTCGCAGGGACAAGCATGCATATCCCCAAAGCTAATGCAGATGCATATTATGCTAATTGTGAGTCGCCTAATTTGCCTTATTCTCTACCTATATTTATCGTGGTTGCCGACTCCAACTTAGAAATTGGAGATGTCATTCCTGGCGGCGATCGATATTGGAATATGAATATAACCTGTGACCAATACGCAGATGTCGATGATGGTTGTGGTGATGGGGGAAATTGGACTATAGGCGGTATAGACTTTGATCCCGTTGGCACTGTGCCAAGAACCTATAAAATTGCGGGCCTCCCTAATGGTATTGGCATGCAATTTTTAGATGCATCGGGTAACCTTCTGCCATTAGGTACAGGACAAGTAAGATTAGATTTAGGCGTTAAGCCACCTTCTGCGCCACATGTAGCACATAATGTTCCGCTACGTATACGTATAGTAAAAACAGCTGAGACTATTTCAGAAGGAAACACAAACGCATCGTTTCAAATTAGCTGCGTAAATAGAGAGTGGGCAAATAGAACCGCACCAAACAGCACTATAAGTTTTAGTAGCTCAGTTCTTGTCACAACAAATACCTGTAATTTAAGCACCTCAAATACAGTCGTCAATTTACCGCCGGTTGGCAAGAAAGAGTTTACTGGGATTGGTAGTACCTTAGGTTTAACTAACTTTAACTTAAACTTTGTATGCGATGCAGGTGTTCATGCCTTTGCTTATTTATCCGATGCCAGCAATCAAGGTAATAACACAGATATCTTATCTTTAGAGTCTTCAAGTACTGCGACAGGGGTAGGTTTACAAATTAATCAGAACACCAGAGCCATACGTTATGCACCGGATAAGATGATAGACGGCACCATAGATGTTGATACAGGAACGGATACTTTCAGTTTAAATAATTATGAGAATGATATGCCACGAGCATTTAATTTTGGTCTAAGTGCAAATTATATTCAAACCGCAGAAGAAGTCACAACGGGAAGCGTTTCTGGTATTGCAGAAGTTCTGATAGTTTACCGCTAACTCGCAGCAAAGCATTAGGTATAAAAAAGCAGCTATCAAGGCATACTCGATAGCTGCTTTATCTTTTTCGCTATTATAAATCTTTGATCATGTCCAAAAGCATAGGCCAAAGCGTGTTATAACCAAAATAAACGACTGCGATAATCACAATCGTCCAGAAAATACGTGAAATCCAAGCACCTATCATTAATCGGTTAGATGGATCCGGCTCGCCACAATTTGGACAAAAATGTGCCGCTTTTGACACTTTCCAATCACAAACAGGACAATTCATAAGTTTTTTTGCTTTCTTAGCACTAGAGATCATTGGTGCGCCCGACGCATTGTCATTTGCTATTGGGCGAGAAGACTCTTCTCGACTCGCTGTCATTGTACTTTCCTTCACTAGAGTCACCTTTGTATTCGGGGATATATGAAAATATCATACTCAAAAATCACTCAAGATGCACTCTTATAAATACCTTTTGTTAACCCATCCATATGCTTAGATTAGATATTGACACGCCATAAACTAAAACATGACTTATTTCTCACATAAAAAAACCAGTAGAGAATATCTACTGGCTTCAACTGTTAAACTTGCCAATATTTTAGCTCTCAGATGCGAGAGTTTGTTGCGGTTTCACTTTACCTAGCGCCAAAAACGTATCGTATTCTCTTAAGCTATAAAGAATAAACGCGGCGCCAAGCATAGGCCAAGCAGCAAAGAAAAGTAAATTATTAAATGGGTCTAAATACTTCCCCATAGAAACGAAAGTTGAACCTGCGTGCATGAGCAAAATCAACAAATAAGTGACATTTTTAAATAAGCCTGCGGCAAAAATCGCGACAAAAGCAAGTTGCACGACACCTAAACCAATTGCGGCTGTTGTTGAAATTTCAAACCCATAAAACCCAGCAAAAACCGCTTGAGTATGCGCGGTATTAAAGAGCTTATCAAATGCCCAGACAAAAAAGACTAAAGCAAGGGTCGCACGAATAAAAAATAACCCAAGCGGGAGTTTTTTCTGTAGATCTTTAGGTAAAGTGTTGTCCATCTTCGTTTCTCCATAAATATAAGATTCAAATTAAAGACCTAGGTATGCTTGGATTTATTCCATATCTGCATAAAAATCTTAATCTTTATCTATAAAAAGAAAAATACTGGCTACAACACTTAACTTGACACCTATCAAACTAACAGTTAACTAATCCTAACTTACTGATATATTATATAAAATCTAAATTAGATTAAGAGAATAAACCGACTAGTCAAAAATTGTTCATTCTCCAGTGAACCAGAAATAAGGATGTTAATCCCCCCTCTAGTATCCGGTTTTTTTAATTTTACATGAACAGGAGTAACACCAACCTCTGAAGCTATAACTGTATGATTAAGCAATTCAACTTTAGAGTTTGGTCTAACCTCAATCTTCAAATCTGATATTTTTTTTATGCTTTTTA
Source organism: Vibrio sp. KMM 9700 (assembly GCF_058545285.1). Lineage (NCBI taxonomy): Bacteria > Pseudomonadati > Pseudomonadota > Gammaproteobacteria > Vibrionales > Vibrionaceae > Vibrio > Vibrio sp. KMM 9700. Next base: position 1,313,891 of record NZ_CM178589.1, read on the forward strand.
ATTCAATATTAAATGAAGCATATTGATTCTGACTTTCAACAATTAATGGTATTTTTATGCTGACACTTTCAGGTAACTCTCCTCTAGGATCAGTAGAGTGAGAGTGACCAGCAAATACCTGAAAAGAAAAAAATAAAAATATAAAAAATACATACTTATTCATAATTAAATACTCAAATTGGTGCAGTTTATATTAACTGCACCTTCCTACTCTTAATTTACGTTAATATATACTGGGTTAGAATAAAACCATACATCTTTATAGATTAGATTATTAGCACGATCTTGGATACTATGGTCACTTTCTCCATCGACTTTACTAAGAGACTTCCACTTCTGAGGCTCTCCATTAACCGTAAACCCTTCAACATTGTAATCAAGAGCTGTCCCTCTTAATCTAAAATATTGATTTTTTGTAGCTTTAAATGTATAAATAATATTCATATAACCATCATTATCTAGATCCCAATCATCTTGAGTAAAGCTTTTAATAACACTAGCATCCGTATTTTCAGTCGTATTATATGATTCAGAATTAGAGTCAACTAATTCAGTTACGGTTCCAGCAATTAAATCAACATGATGTACACCTGGATTTTCTTTAGTCCCGAAGATTTCATCTCCAACTGTTATCTCTTGATTTGTAAACTCTGGACTATGGAATCGAATATTAATCGTTACTGTATCACCAGGAGAAACCGTTAAATTTTTATCTCCCATGTATTGAGTTTGATTGTTTGCTTGAATATTAAAATCTAAAGCATCAATCAGATCCCCTGTAGTAGCAAACATATTCCCAGACTTTAAGCCATCCAAAACAGCTAATTCATCATTACCTTCAGTAACAAAGGTATAGTTTTTAGAGTATTCTCCAGGAAAGTAGCCACTTGTATATTTTCCGTCTGCACTTATTTTAAAATGGTAATCTGAATTCGCTACATTCCAAACATTTCGATTTTCACTTAGTAATGCATCCCACCAACCACCGACTTGAGCAAGTATTGGATCCGCTCCTCCATACAAGCCGGCACTACTATCTGTATAATCGCCTCTATCATAAGGATGGAACTGCCCTCCAACCATACCTTCAATTAGGAAAAATATATCTGGTGCCAACGAATTCAAATCTCGAATATCAGCAAGGGTATAAGTATCCGCATAACGACGAGGATGATTTAACATTCCATAGCTATTATCAGGGAAATTCTCTTGAAGCCAAATTAGCGCTTTACTAGCCTCCTCCTCTGTATTGAGACGCTGGATGCCTTCCTCTTCCCATTTAGCTATATCAGCAGGATCAAAATCTTCTATTGTATTTTCTTTACTAAAAATATATTCAAATTCTTTAATTGCTTCAATTCGCTCATTATCCTGTTCTTTAGGTGTGATAATCCCAATATTATAATGTTCAAAACCAGGAAAGTCCCATTCAAAAGTTGTCGTTAATATTTTATCTTGATATAAATTTTTTTGAAGATACCTTAATTCTGGTAATTCATAATCTCTTAACCTATTAGAGTATAAAGTATTGCCAATTTCATTATCTAAATTATCATTACCATTCGATCGTAAATGATTTGATAGAAATACATAATCCATATCAAATTCATCAAACGCATGATATAAAATATTAACAGTTGTATCTCTTGCATCATTGGATACAGCACTATGAACATGAATATCACCTTTAAGCCATACCCCATCCTTTGAATCTACATAATTACTCGAATTATTATTGGAGTCTGAATCACAACCGGATAAAATAAAACTACTTATAATTATTGCAATAACACTTTTATTCATAATTAACTCACTATTTATCTTATAAAATTTATATATTAAATTTAAAATATTTAGTTCTTGCAAATATGCCACTCAATATTTAATTGGCATATTTATAGAAAGGTCTATTCAAACGTATAAGTATATTGGCTAAATCCGGTGTTATCGCCAACGCTTCCAGTTTGTGAAGTAAAGTCGATACTGTCCACCTCAGAGGCATATTCTTGCGCCGCAGGTGCGGATAAGAAGTTCACCGACGTGCCGGCAGGCAAACCAATTAAGCTAAAGTTCTCAGCATTGGTAAATTCATGCAAAGGCACTTCATCTGGATAAATTGCAGCGATTTCTTTTAAATAGGTATCCACCAACTCACGGTTCGAGAATGCCGCGTCTTCATACACAAGTTCAGACTTATCTACGCCTGGGATCCAGTTGTTGGAAGCACGATAGTTATTTGTCACTACATAAACAAGTTGATCATCAGCAAGTGGCGCACCGTTATACATGATGTCGCTGATACGGTGAAAATCACCATTTGGATTTAATTGTGGATTGCCATCAGCGTCATTAATTAAATCACCCAAATCATCGACGTAATATCTAGGCTCTTGGCTCACATCTATTGTATAAGTGAGAGAAATTGGCGTTTTTTGAGAGTCCCAACCACCATAGAAGATATCTAGATTATAACTTCTAAACATTTGATTAAGCAGAGAGTCACCTGCTTGCGTGACAGTTTTATATTGTTGTGAAGCTATCGCTTCTAGCCAGTCTTTTACATCGGCTGCGGTCAGTTTTAAGATAGCCGGTGTATTGTTATCAAAGACATATAAATCCGCCACACTCGCATTAGTCAAAGCTTGGCTATCGATATTGGTATAATCATCACTGCCATTGCGTCCACCTTTAAATGGCGCCGACACTGAAATTAAAATCGCATTATCTTCTAGCGTTAATGTGCCCTCATCAACTAGCTTTTTACCCCAGTTAAATTGCGCTTCATTAACGATTTGAACCGATAAATCAGGTTCAATGGCAGAGAAGAAACTATTAATTTTTTGATCGATTTTCAAAATTGGCGTTTGCATATAATCAATCGTATTTTGATGATCTTCTGCCAAGGCGCTCACTACTTCTTGATCCACTAAACTTGGATCATCAAGTAAGCTGCGTAAATTAGCTTGGCTCTCATCATAATTAACGCTCCAAGTTTGACCTTCATCATTTGAGGTCAGTGACAAATCAATCACGCCTAAATGATTGCCCCAATAGCCCGGCATCACCGCAGGTTTGCCAAAAATCTTACCGTTCGGAGCATCGACACCTTGCATGCCATCATAAGTATTGGCATCGGTTGGGAAATTATTATGATCATGGCCAAACATGATTGCATCAATGCCATCAACTTGCGCTAATTGCCAAGTCGCATTATCCATAAATTCTAGATCAGCATCACCACCAGCGAGACCTGAGTGTGGCAGCGCGACAATAATATCAGCGCCATCCGCTTTCATTTTGTCGATATAAAAAGCGGCTGTAGTCTTAATGTCGGCAACCACTACTTCACACTCAAGATAACTCTTATCCCAACTCATAATATTTGGCGGGGTAAAACCAATCACACCAACATTCACAGTGTAAGACTTGCCATCTTCTGCAACAAATTCACGCTCAAGGATTTGATAAGGGGTGAAATAAGACTCGGCTTGAGCTAAAAATTCTGCGTCGATTTGCGGTTCACAAGTATTGGATTTAAAGCTCTCTTCACCAAGCAAAGCCGCATCATATTTAAACACATTCGCGACGCCATAAGGAAAGTCTGCGCCGCTAATCGCTTTTTTCAGGTAATCCAATCCATAGTTGAATTCATGGTTACCTATGTTCCCTGCATCATAATCGAGCAAATTCATCGCTTTATAAACAGAGTGGATATTGTTATCTAGATAATCAGCACTTAGGTTCGCCATGTAATCTGCCATTGGGCTACCTTGGATCAAATCACCATTATCAAACAACATGCTGTTGGTCACTTCAGCGCGCGCATCACGGATCACCAGCGCAGTACGAGCGAGGCCATAATCTTGCTGATCTGTATTACTAAAGTAATTAAACGGCATCATAGTGCCATGTAGATCTGTCGTTTCCATTAAACGCAAATCCATAGAAATTGGCTCACTTGACTCAGTCTCTACGTCATAATCATGGTCATCATCTGAGCAAGCAGCAAGTGAAGCAAGAATAAGCAGGCTTAATACTGCTTTTGTAGGTTTAGTCCCTAACGTTGAATTTAAAAGGTTCATGTTCCATCCTAAGTACATCTAAATAGACGAACATTCTTTCCTTTTGATATGTCAGTAATATGTCACAAATAATACAGAACCGTCACAAAAGCAGAGAATAATTAAGACTTAAACAGAAAAGCCAGTGAAACCCTCCGTTAATAAAGGGAATTTTAGAGAAATATTTAGTTACAATTGTACATCCTTAGCTCATGCTAAAGTTAATGACTCAATCAGAGAAACTTCCCTTTCAAAACGTAAGATAGGATACACCTATCGGTTGAATAGATAATTAGAATTTTTCTTTCTCTAAAATTAATGCGAATATATCTCCCGTAGCCAAGAAGTTCTCAGCAAAAAGCTGATTCGTTAATCTCTTAAGGCTGAAACTAAAAAATTCGCATTCGATACCAAACTTTAAACGTATCAGTGCCACAACACGAAAGGAATGAAAACTATGATCAACACTAAAATCAAACCATTTAACGCAACTGCTTATAAAAATGGCGAATTCGTAGAAGTTTCTGAAAAGGACGTTCTAGGTAAATGGGCAATCTTTTTCTTCTACCCAGCTGACTTTACTTTCGTATGTCCAACTGAGCTAGGTGACGTTGCAGACCATTATGAAGAGCTACAAAAACGTGGCGTTGAAGTTTACTCAGTATCAACTGATACACACTTCACTCATAAAGCATGGCACGACAGCTCTGACACTATTGGCAAAATCCAATACTACATGCTTGGCGACCAAACTGGTCAAATCACAAACAACTTCGGTGTGATGCGTGAAGGTCAAGGTCTTGCAGACCGCGCTACTTTCCTTATCGACCCAGAAGGTACTATCCAAGCGATGGAAGTAACTGCTGAAGGTATCGGCCGTGACGCTGAAGACCTACTACGCAAAGTGAAAGCAGCACAATATGTTGCAGCGCACCCAGGCGAAGTTTGCCCAGCTAAATGGAAAGAAGGCGAAGAAACACTAGCTCCTTCTTTAGACCTAGTAGGTAAAATCTAATACTCTTCATTCTTGAAGCTGCAGCTGCGTTAGCTACGCTGATTCGCCCTAATCACATATTATTATATGCTCATAGGGTCTCATCATCTTGCCGCCTTGCTGCAACTTCAATTATATCGAGTATCCAAATAGATACTTAGCCCCTTGGTAATCAATGCCTGACGACTGACGTTACTGGGGGGCTATTTTTTTGCCCAGATTTTACGAACAAACAATTATCCAGAGTGACCATTTAAGGTATATAGATATGTTAGAACAAGCAATGAAAGAACAATTAAAAGGATACCTTGCTAACCTCAAGCATGATATCCAATTAGTGGTCAGCCTAGATGAAAGCAAAGCCGCTAGCCAAATCGAAACGCTAGCAGAAGAAATTGCAAGTCTTAGCTCACTAATTAAAGTTATCCGTGATGACGCTGCAAGTGCTCGCAAACCAGTGATGCAAGTGAAAAACCCACACCTAGATACAAGCATTAACTTTGCTGGTATCCCAATGGGTCATGAGTTCACTTCTCTTGTCCTTGCTTTGCTTCACTCAGGTGGTCACCCACTTAAACTTGAAGCAGAAACAATTGAACAAATTCGTCAATTAGACAAAGACTTAGATGTAGAAGTATTTATTTCTCTATCTTGTCAAAACTGCCCAGATGTCGTGCAAGCATTCAACATGATGTCTGCGTTAAACCCTCGCATCAAAACAACTATGATCGATGGTGCATTATTCCAAGATGAAGTCGCAGATCGCGAAATCATGGCAGTGCCAAGCGTATTCGTCAATGGTCAGCTTTTTGGTCAAGGCCGTATGACGCTTGCTGAAATCTTAAATAAAATTGATGACAGCGCAGCAGAAAAAGCAGCTGCAAGCCTAAACGAAAAAGACCCATATGATGTACTTGTCGTTGGTGCAGGCCCTGCAGGTGGTGCAGCCGCAATTTATGCAGCGCGTAAAGGCATTCGTACTGGTATCGTGGCGCAGCGCTTTGGCGGTCAAGTCATGGATACAATGTCGATTGAAAACTTTATTTCAGTGCAAAAAACGCAAGGTCCAAAACTTGCAGCTGACCTAGGTGAGCATCTAAAAAATTACAATGTAGATGTCACCACAGAGCAGCTAGCGAAGAAAATTATGGGCGCAGAGCACACTGAAGATGGCCTTATCCATGTTGAACTTGAAAGCGGCGCAACCTTAAAAGGTAAGAGTGTTATCCTAACTCCGGGTGCACGCTGGCGTGAAATGAACGTCCCAGGCGAGCAAGAGTATCGCAACAAAGGCGTTGCATACTGCCCACACTGTGATGGTCCTTTATTTAAAGGTAAGAAAACAGCAGTTATCGGTGGTGGTAACTCAGGTATTGAAGCGGCAATTGACCTTGCTGGTATCGTTGAACACGTTACTGTTCTTGAGTTTGCTGATACGCTTCGCGCTGATCAGGTTCTGATTAACAAAGCAAATTCACTGCCAAACGTTGATATCATTACTATGGCGCAAACCACTGAAGTTGTGGGTGATGGCAAACGTGTGACCTCTTTATCTTATAAAGATCGTAACACTGATGAAATCAAATCACTTGATGTTGCTGGTATTTTTGTTCAAATCGGCCTAGTACCAAACACAGATTGGTTGAAAGATTCTGAAGTTGAACTCAGTGAGCGCGGCGAGATTAAAGTTGGCGCACATGGTGATACTAGCCTTGCAGGTGTATTTGCTGCGGGTGATGCGACCACTGTCCCATATAAGCAAATCATCATTGCTATGGGTGAAGGCGCAAAAGCAAGCTTAGGTGCATTTGATTACTTGATTCGTCAAGGTCAATAAGCAAGCTTGCAAAGCTAAGTCTGCCTAAGATTAGCTTGCGATATAAAGTATTGAGGAAGTAAAAATGCTCAACCTGATTAAAGGGTTGAGCATTTTTTTGTTTGGTTATTCATTGAAATGGATAAAACGAATAAAACTTGTTTAGGAACAATAAAGTTTGCACTCTAAGTTAACTATAGAGCAATAAAGCTCAGCTATCATAAGTCTATGACCAATTTTAATTGACCACTACAGGTTCACAGATCATCAATATCAATGTCAATTTCTGGGGAGTTTTCTCTTTGCTTAACTAGTTCTTGATCTTGTTCATCTTCCCCAAATTCAATTCGGGAAGGGCCAAAAACGTCACGTCGTTCAACTAGAAAATCGCTATCCGCCTTATCCACATCTTCCGAATAAGACCCCCAATCTTTTTCACTTGTAGTCGCGAGTTCATAGGAGTGCGCAGTCTGACTTGTTAACCCTTCTAAAAGATCTTTTTCTGACAACTGTTTTTTACTCATAACTTACTTCTCGATTCAAAAATGATATTAGATAATTTATAGCATAATGAGTAACTAGAAATTAGCTCTGAAACAAAGAAAGGGGCATTATCGATTTAGAAATAGCAGTGTACCAATCTAAACCCACATCCCTGCCACATACCCAGATGACCACGCCCACTGGAAATTGTAGCCACCGAGCCAGCCGCTAACATCCATCACCTCACCCACAAAGTATAAACCTGGGACATTTTTAGCTTCCATGGTTTTAGAAGAAAGCTCATCGGTATCCACGCCGCCTAACGTCACCTCTGCTGTACGATAACCTTCAGTGCCATTTGGCTTTAATTGCCAATGATGGAAAATATCTGCAATCTCTTGGATTTGCTTATCATGATATTGCTTGAGCGGTTTATCTTCGACTTGATTGCGACGCATAAAGATCTCAACCAAACGTTTAGGGAAAACTTTCGCGAGAGTATTTTTCAAGCTTTGATTTGGGTGCTCAGCTTTTACATTTTGAATTAAATCATTTAAATCTTGCTGCGGGGATAAATCTATATCTAAAGCTTCACCCGGTTGCCAAAAGGATGAGATTTGTAAAACAGCAGGGCCAGAAATACCGCGATGGGTAAAAAGCAAAGCTTCACTAAAACTAGTGCCATTTTGCGCAGTAATCACGCTTGGCAGCGCAATCCCTGAAAGCTCAGCAAAGTCTTCCTTATCTTGTGAGTGCAATGTAAAAGGCACTAAACCTGCGCAAGTGGGTACGCGCTTTAAACCAAAGTCTTCTGCGACTTGATAGCCAAAAGGCGTCGCCCCAAGCTTTGGCATAGATAAACCACCGGTTGCAATCACCAAAGACTCAGTGGTGAGTTTTTTGCCATTGCTATATAAGCTAAAACCTTGATCTTGCTTTTTAATATCCGTCACTTGGGCTTGATATTGATACTCTACGCCACCTTTTTGGCACTCGCTGAGCAAAAGGTTCACTATGTCCTTTGCGCTGTCTAGACAAAACAGCTGACCATGATCTCTTTCTTCATAATCAATCCCGTATTCACACACCAAGCTAATAAAATCCCAATTGGTATATTGAGATAATGCAGATTTCACAAAGTGCGGGTTTTGGCATACATAGTTACTTGCCGTGACTTCCATATTGGTGAAATTGCAACGACCACCACCAGAGATCAAAATCTTACGTCCCGGCTTTTTACCGCTATCTATGACTAAAGTTTTGCGCCCTCTTTTTGCTGCTGTGCTTGCGCACATAAGGCCTGCGGCACCAGCGCCAATAATGATCACATCATATTCTTTCGTCATGGAAGTCTCGTTGCTTGGTTATATCAATAAAAAACAGAAAATAGGTATAGAGAACACAAAAAAAGGCATGCACCGAAATGCACACCTTAAACAATTTTATCATAGATTTTAGCTAGTCGTCTGCTTATACGCCAAAAGCAAGAAATACTGTGACTGCAAAGAGTCCAATACTTAACATAAAGAGACTACGTACCTTATCGCACTTGGCAGTAAACACATCATCATGATGATGCACATACTCCCTATTTTTTAAATACTGGTAGAGGCGTACCTGTTTAGTTAGCCCTTTTTGAGCATTAAAAAAACCGCCATCAACTTGTTGATACAGAAGTGGATTTGCTTCTCTCATCATGTAAATTAAGGCACGTAATGTCGAAAGGCAACGCGCAATATTTACCAAGGTGACCACTAGCAAGGTACCCAAAATAAGATCGCCACTCATTTTTCCTCCTTACATCTTGATCTGGCAAGGTTAGGATAAAGCAAGTCTTGGAATTATTTACAGATACTCTTAACCTATATGTTAAGCAGTTATTCCGCGCTTGCTGCTGCCATCACAGAGGATGTTTCTGCTTTTGCCATAGCTGCCAAGTCTTTATCAATAAAGAATAAGGCTTTACCGTCTTCACCGACGAGCTCAAGCTTGTCTAAAATCCCTTTAAACAACTTCTCTTCTTCGTGTTGTTCTGCAACATACCACTGTAAGAAATTAAAGGTTGAATAGTCTTGAGTTGTAAACGCAACATGTGCTAACTCATTAATTTTCTGAGTGATCATGCACTCATGTTCGTAAGTTTCACGAAATACGTCACCAAGTCCTGCAAATTCATGCTTAGGTGCATCGATCGCACCTAAAATAGGCAATGCACCTGTCTCGCTTACGTAAGTAAAAAGACGTTGCATGTGCTCCATTTCTTCAACAGCATGTGCGCGTAAGAACTCAGCCGCACCTTCAAAACCCTTGTCTTCACACCATGCACTCATTTGTAAGTATAGATTAGATGAGAAAAACTCGAGATTTATTTGTTCATTTAATTTTTTAACCATTGCATCAGACAACATGATTACTCCTAAGATAAGGGATAAAAAAGAAACTTCTCTTAGTATAGTATCTTATCTGAACGAGTACTTCACTCCCAACGATAATATCATTTTATTAACAAGATATTAACATCTCAATTAAAAGCTTATACTAACTTATAAATTAAGAAAGGCTTTAACTCTATGTTATTAAAAATAAGTTTATTTTCTGTGCGCCGAGCTGCAAAATAGATGTCTAACGGGTGTTAATCTAAAAGAAGAAATTTGAGCCAAGGAGTCCATCATGAGCTATCAACATATTTTAGTTGCTGTCGATTTAACCGAAGAAAGTAGTCATCTGTTAGATAAAGCAATTTCTCTTGCGAAAACCTGCAATTCAAAACTATCATTGATCCATATCGATGTGAACTTTGCCCAGCTTTATACTGGCTTTGTAGAAATTAACTTTGCTGAAACCCAGCAAGCTGTGATGGAATCCACACAAGCACAGATCAAGAATTTGCTCAAAGATAAGGACTTTCCTATTGAAGACACCATAGTAGCAAGTGGTGATTTTAGTAATGAAATCTTAAATGTGATCCAAGAAAAGCATGTCGATCTGGTTGTTTGTGGTCACCATCAGGATTTTTGGAGTGGCTTACTGTCGACCTCACGCTCATTGCTCAACTCAGTCCCTGTGGACACCTTAATCGTCCCGCTAGCTGAAGAAGAATAAAGCTTTATCTAATACTCAAAGTCTAGAGACCTTTGCAAAATTTTGCATAAAATCGCTAGACTTTTTTTATATCCAAAGTAAACTCCAAAAATTAAATAGTAAACTTAATGGAGTTTAAATGGTTTACCTATCTTTTGTAACACTACTCTGGGCTTTTTCATTTAGCTTAATTGGCGTGTATCTATCTGGCCAAGTGGATGCTTGGTTTTCTGTCTTAATGCGTGTGGTATTAGCCGCGTTAGTGTTTATTCCCTTCACCCAATTTAAAGGCATCAAAACTAAGCTTAAGCTGCAACTCATGGCAATAGGTGGTGTGCAACTTGGGTTAATGTACTGCTTTTATTATCAATCTTTCTTACTTTTAAGCGTGCCTGAAGTTTTGCTCTTCACCGTGATGACACCGGTTTATGTGACGCTTATTTATGATTTACTTAAAAGACGTTTTTCGCCTTGGTATCTTGTCACAGCTTTGATTGCAGTGGCAGGGGCTATGGTGATCAAATACGCCAGCGTGAATCCAAACTTTATGCTTGGTTTTATCGTGGTTCAAGCTTCCAACCTTTGCTTTGCAATTGGTCAGGTGAGCTATAAGTACATCATGGAACAAAACCAAAGTGACTCTCAGTTGCAAACCCTTGGCGCACATAAAACTTTTGGTTATTTCTACTTTGGCGCCGTGATTATCGCATGCATAGGTTTTAGTTTATTTGGCAGCTTTGACAAAATGCCAACGACGAGTACCCAATGGGGGATTTTGATTTATCTTGGAATTGTCGCCTCCGGTCTTGGCTATTTCTTATGGAACAAAGGTGCTTGCTTGGTCAATGCAGGGACACTTGCAGCGATGAATAACGCCCTTGTGCCCGCAGGTTTAATTGTCAACTTACTGATTTGGAACAAAGATGCCGACTTGCTTCGCCTTGGCATTGGCGGCGCAATTATTGTGTTTTCACTTTGGTTTAATCAGTCTTGGGTGAAAAAGCGCACCTTAGCGTCACCCCAACAAGTCAATTCTTAAGCTTGGCTGTTAATTAAGCTGTACTAACAACTCTTTGACTAAGCTAGCATGGACAATTTGTTTATTTTGCAACGCCCTATCCGCATAAAAATAAACATTTTGTCCGCCTAAATTACCCACGACCTCAAACCTATCATCTAAAAATAAACAATCTTTAACTTCTATGGCTAAGGATTTGGCTTGCGATCTACTATCTGGTTTTTTCAAGGTCAAATCAAAAGCCGTTCGAGGCACAAGCCAAGTTCCTTTATCTTCTCCAATCGATTCACCTTGCAATAAGTTACCGGCATTAAGAAACTCACTAGCCCAAATACTCGCAGGTTGTTTAAATAAACTCACGGGATCAGAAAGCTGATGAATCACGCCATCTTTCATTAATGCTATTTTGTCTGAGAGCAATTGCGCTTCTTTTCTATCATGAGTCACATTGACGCAAGTGATCCCTCGTTGACTGGTTAAATCCCGAATCTCCAGACCAAGTTCCTCCCGTAGATTCGCATCCAAATTTGATAAAGGCTCATCGAGTAAAATCACTTTAGGCTGGGCAACTAAGGCGCGAGCAATCGATACTCGTTGCTTTTGCCCTCCAGAGAGCATTTCGGGAAGTTTAGACTCATGAGTTGTTAATTTAACTAAGCGAACCACATCCATGACTTGATTATGAATTTCTGTTTCTGAGAGTTTTTTTAGTCGCAATGGAAAGGCGATATTTTCAAATGCACTCATGTGTGGCCATAAGCCATAATCTTGGAATACATACCCCAGACCACGCTTTGCAACCGGTAGAAAGTCTCCCCTTTGAACATCAGCAAAGGATTGCCCATGCACAAAAATTTGTCCTGAATCAGGTTGCTCCAGCCCTGCCAAAATGCGCAGTAATGTGCTTTTGCCACAACCAGAAGGACCAAGAAGAGAAATAAATTCGCCCTCTTGGATATCTAAATGGATGTCTTTTAAAACTATCCGTCCATCAAAAGACTTTGAAATATCTGAAATTTGTATCGCACTCACGGGCTTATCCTTTTCCATTTTGTTTTTTCGCTATCCATTGTCCAAAGGCAATTAAACTTCCAGAGACAAGAATCACCAGCATGCTCATCGCCATACCGCTACTAATCGAGCCTTGATCAAATTGATTAAACACATAGGTTGCAACCGTTTCTGTGCCAGCAGGAGCAAGCAATAAAGATGCCACCAACTCACGTGTTGAAATAGCAAAAACAATACAAGCTGATGCAAACATAATTGGCAGCATCAAGGGTAGAAGAATTTTACGAATAATATAAAACGTCCCTGCCCCATAAATTGCCGCCGCTTCATCAAGCGCACTGGTTTGTTGGCGTAGCGCACTGGTAAGCATGCGAATCGGATAAGGCAACATCAAACACACATAAGCAAACAGCAAGATAAAGTTCGTTTGATATGGGGTAATAGGTAAAAACTTCTGATTCCAAGTTAATATCAGACCAACCGACAATGCCATAGCAGGCACTGCGTTAGGCATTAAGGCGAGAATATCTAACACCACAGCGCCTTTAGGTTTGAGACGCACTAAGGTAAAAGCAACCAATAGGCCAATCACACTCGCAATGACTGCGGTTTCCAATGCCAGTCCTAAACTGGTCGATATCGCCTGCCAAGCATCATTTTGTGTGGAAAATAAGTCGCTATAAGCTTGCAGGCTTAAGTTATCCCAATGTACCCCTTTTGAGACAGTGCGCATCAATGAAGCGATCAACATAGAGATGATTGGCAGACATAAGGCAAATATTGCGACGGCAAAAAAAATCAAGTTTGCGAACCATTGAAACCTAAGACTTGAGGATGGTTTAGAGAGTAAGTTTTGTCCTTCTAATTTTGCGCTATAGGCACTGCTAATTTTAAATTGAATAAAATAAGCAATCACCGCAATTAAAATTAACACTAGGGATAAAACCGAGGCGCCGGGTAAATCAATAGGCCAGTCCGATAGTTTTTCTTCGATATAGGTCACTATGACCTGAAAGCCAAAACGACTGCCTAAAATATCTGGCGTACCAAACTCTTCAATCGAGAGCACAAACACCATCAAACCACTGGCCACTAAAGTCGGCGTGAGCAAAGGAGCCAAAATTTTTGTTAACATTTGCCATGAATTGGCTGCATAAATCTTGGCTGCATCCGTGTATTTCGCGCCAATAACTTTAAATGCACCCACAGCTGAAAAGTAAACCAGAGGAAATAAGTGCATACTCATCACAAACACAATGCCACTGAATGAGAATAAAAAACCAGATAAGTTAATCCCTGTTAAGCGATGCAAGATACCATTAAATTGGAACATCTGGATCCACGCCATCGAACTGATATAAGGCGGGATCAGAAAAGGCACCAAGAACAATACATCCCACATTCGACCTAGTTCTTGCGTCATCTTATTACGTAAGTAAGCCAGAAAAGTTGCTAAAACTACCGCGACACATGTGGTACTCAACCCCAAACGAATGGAATTGAAACTTGCTTGGATAAACTTAGGATCATCAAACTGAGGAATAAAGTTACTAAAGGGCGCCGCCAGTGATGCTTGGTTAAATTTTGGAAATATTGCAAATAAAATCACAGATAAAACAGGCAAACCTATGATAATGAAAAGCAAAAAAACCGAACTTAAATTAAATAGCAAAGGCAGGCGAACGCCCTTTGACGAATCATAAATAGACATTAATTCGCCATTAATTTATTAAACTTATCTTTGGTTTGCGCTGCATTCTCCGCCGCAAGCTTAGTATCGAATTGAATTAGATTTAAGCTATCAAAACCTGGGCGTTGCGCTTTAATATCTAAGCGAGCAGGTAAAATTAGAGTATCTGCAACGAATTTTTGCCCTTCATCTGATAAGACATAATCCACAAACTGTTTCGCAAGTGCTTCATGTTGGGTCGATTTTAAAATCATCATCGGACGTGGTGCGAGCACAGTGCCATCTTCAGGGTAAACCACTTCTAATGATTCACCTTTGGCTTTTAAACCCAGACCAATATAATCGACTGCGCCAAACACAGCAGATTTTGCGCCTTGTAAGACAGGATTCAAAGCCGCGTTGTTCGGACCTGGAATTAAAATATCATTGGCTTTTAAATCGGCAAATAATTGCCATGCATCATCACCCATCTTCTCATTCAAGCCTTCAACTAAAGTAAGCGCCGATCCCGATTTACTAGGATCTGGCATGGTCACTTGGCCTTTATATTCAGGCTTAGTTAAATCACTCCAACGCTTTGGCGCAGGAATATCACTTTGAGTATTATAAGCAATCGCAAGTACCGCCGTTCCCTGTGCTGTGTAGCTTGGCGTTTTTAGAAAGTCAGGAACATTCTTGGCATTCGGGGATTGATAAGCAAGCAACTCACCATTTTTTTCTAATGTAATGGCGTGACCTAATGAAGAAGAAATCATCACATCTACATGCGGGTTTGACTTCTCCGCTTGATAACGAGACATAATTTTGCCGCCTGTCGCTTGATATAAATCGACCTTAGCCCCCGTTTTATCCATAAAGCCTTGGATCAGCTCTTGGGATAACCCTTTTGGTCCTGCACTATATACAGTCAGTGTTTCGGCATGTGCTGACGCTGTAGCAAACAAAAGCGCAGTAATAAGTATTTCTTTTAGTTTCATAAATCCCTCGATTAAGTGATATCCATATACGAATAAGTGTCTATTTTTACAACAGCTAGATGAAGGATGTATGACAGATTTATAACGAAATAAAAGCCGCTAGCGAATTTTGGGCACAAAAAAGCCTGATTGTTAAACTCAAATCAGGCTTTTATATTGAATCGAATGAAGCAATTAAGCTTTACGTATCTTCGCCGGCAATGCTTGACGAACCGCTGAGCCAATCACCCAATCCAAGACCACACCATTGCTGTTGCGGGTTGGGTCGATCATACCAATATCATTGATATTCACACCATCATGCGACTTCATTTTCACGGCTTGTTGCTTGCCATCAATCCAGTGCGCGCGCTCACCGAGCTCAGTATGACCAAAGCCATGTTCAAAGCCGAGAGTGCCTTGGTGAATACCATCGACAATCATCGCTGTTGCGACAAGTTTTGCGGTTGGCGTTTCAATCTCAAAGCTATCCCCGGTTTCGATGCCAAATCTTTCTGCATCAACTGGGTGAATATACACAGGGTTGTCACCTTTCACTGCATTTAAGCGTGGTGACAGGTTAGAGACTGCGCTATGTACATTTGACTTAAAGTTCGTCAAAGTGAACTGCCACTCACTTGCTGGGAACTGCTCATCATAGCTAGTACCATCTGCAAGACGCTGGGTATACCATTTCGGACAACCTGAATATTGCTCACCTGTCATGGTATTAATTGAAGTGCCTAGTTTTTCATTCCAGATCGCAACAGGTTTTTCCCATTTATACTTAAACTCGCCATCAATGATGCTTTTGGTTAAGTTTTCAAAACGGCCGCCACGGGCAAAAATAAAGGCTACTTTTTTCAGCTCTTCTGGCGTTAATGTGTGTTGCATTTGGCTTAAGATCTGCTCTACACCAGAGAAGTGAATATCTTCGGCTGTCGCATCGGGCACGCCACCTGCAACATATGCAAGGTTTGCCGCACTACGCATATAATAATCTGCCGCAGTGTGGATCCCATGCCAGTTACCTTGTGCATCTTTAATTGATTTATCACCAAAGCCGCCTAATGCTAGCGCTTTTGCCACATCAATTAAGAAATCTTCCAAACAGATAGAACGACCATCTTGAGTTTTATCTGTACGTGGCGCTACCGCTGGCCAGCGTGCTGTCACAGCTTTAGTTTTCACATCATGCCAAGGACCAGCCATTCCCCAGCTTTCATAAGTCACTGTATCAGGCACAATGTAATCAGAAATTGCTGATGTTTCATTGATAAAAGCATCCACAGAGACAATCAAACCCAGTTGCTTTGGATCTTTTAGCTTATCTTTTAATAGTGTATTTAAACCTGGAACACCATATAAAGGGTTCGCCATATGGTTAATCCAAGCTTTCACACGATACGGATAACCATCAATCGCCGCAGATAAATGCTCAGTTAAAAGTGGAGATGAAATTGGGTACCAAGGTGCGCGTGTTGGATAAGGTGATTCACCCGCTTCCACGCGACGCTTGTACTCAGAGGTTTTCTGGTACGGGAACTTACTACGAGATAAGAAGACACCACTTGGCGCAACTTTTCCATCAAACTGCATAAAGTCATAACGTGGACCTTCTGCTGCTGTCGGATAACCACCAGCTTTAGCAAACATGCCGCCCGGTTGGTTAATGTTACCGACCATAGCATTGAGCATCATGATCGCATAAGCATTGTAAAAACCGTTTGAGTGCATGTTACCGCCATGGGTATCAACAACTGATTTTGTCCCATGTTTACTAAATTTCGCTGCAAGTTCGACAATTTTATCTGCATCAATACCACAGAACTGGCTATATTCGTCAAGCGTATATTCATTTGTAGCTTGTTTTAGTTGCGCGAGTGAAGAACGTACTTGAACTTTCCCTTGAGTGGTTTCAACTTCTAGGCTAGCAAAAAGCTGCGCAGGTTTATCTGTTGTGTTGGCAACCAATTCACCGCTTGCTTTATCAACCACCATATAAGGATCAGCCGCTGATAGTGCTTCACCTTGGATCTCAAGACCCATATCTGATGCACGTAAGAAGCCACCTTTTCTTGGGTGAGAGTCTGATTCAATCACCAAGTGCGTTGCATTACACCAGTGTTTTTGATCAGCGGCCTTCATTGCGGCAGCGCTAGGCTGCTCAAGGAACGTCTTGTTATAAGCCTCGTGTTCAAACATCCATTGAATAATCGCTAGCACTAACGCTGAATCTGTACCAGATTTAATCGCTAACCAATGGTTGTTGTTGCCGGTTGCTAAGCTAGTTGACACTTGCAAGGTTGGCGTGACCACAACATATTCAAAGTTTTCACGAGTACGTGCACGCGCAATTTGACGCGCTTGACGCTTAAATGGATTCCCCGCTTGTGACGGCGCAGTACCGATAAACAAGGCAAATTCAGCATTGTCGTAATCAGGCTTAAGGTGTGAAAAGTTCTCTAAATCATTGGTAAATGCACCAGCGCCAGCGCGCAGCGCATAGCCACAGTATGAGCCATGGTTAGCAAAGTTACGTGTACCAAAGCTATTGAATGCAAAGCGTTTGAT
The DNA here is from genome assembly GCF_058545285.1 of Vibrio sp. KMM 9700. Lineage (NCBI taxonomy): Bacteria > Pseudomonadati > Pseudomonadota > Gammaproteobacteria > Vibrionales > Vibrionaceae > Vibrio > Vibrio sp. KMM 9700. Next base: position 1,331,575 of record NZ_CM178589.1, read on the forward strand.
AATATCGTCACGGCCTTCATTGGTACCATTGGTCACTAATAACTGGTTCGCTTTTGGTCCATACTCAGGGTTTTTCGGGTCAACCGGCGTTTTTAGATCACGGATGTCTTTTAGACCTTCAACATGACCTTCGCCAAAGAGATCACCACCTTGAGTGATTTCTTTAATTAGCTGCTCATAGCTGATCGCTTCCCACTTGCCTTCACCACGTGCGCCAACACGTTTAAGCGGTGTTTTGATGCGATATGGGCTATTTTGCACATCCATCATAGCGTTACCACGGGCACACGCAGTTGAGCGACCTTCAATACCTGCTTCACCGGTTAAAGATAAATATGCATCTTTGACTGGGGTTTCAAAAGCAATTTGGTGCTCACTTGAAAGCGGGTGATATGGGTTACCTGAAATACGTAAAATATCATCGGTTTTGTTATCAACACGTAGACGAACGCCACACAAAGTCCAGCAGCCTAGGCACATAGAAGGCACAACGCGCTGATCAGGGTTCGCCACTAACTTGCCATTTTTGACTGTATATTCTGGGCTTAATGAGTTACCAAAATGTGGGTGCTTGGTTTCTTCACCAGAAGTACCAGTGATCGCCCCTTCAAGCATACTCTTACCTTTTTCGGCATAACCTGCTGCAAATGCACCAGTACCACCAATCACAAGGCCAGCTTTTAAAAAATTACGACGTTTGTTATCCATGATTTAGCCTCAAAGGTTAGATGAATCAAGTTGGTTTAGGTTTGAATGAGTAAGCTTTGATGAAGTATCTTTCGCATCAACCAACTCACTTGCAAGTGCCGCGATAGCAATCCAAAGCCCAGCCATTGCAATAATGCCAAGCAGACCATTGCTACCTAAAGGCAATTCGTATGGATATGGGCCATGGTCATATTTAGGCAGCATTTGCACATCCATCATAGTGACCCAACGCAACTGCCAACAGGTCACCACACCAACAACAGCCACAGCCATCACTTTTAGCGCACTGAGTTTTGGCGCAATCATCACACGTCCCATCAAGGCGCAAAGTGAGAACAGAACAAGTAAAGTACCTAAACGAATGCACCAATCAAGTTGTGCAAATAAGCTATGATCACCTGCATTTGATGCCCAAATTACCATTAAAATGAAGCCAGCAACACTGCTTAACATCATGGTCTTTTGAACTAAACGTTTATCAAATTCACTGATTGCTTGGGCTTTTTGCATAACTAATACAATCAAAGTTAAACCGAGTGCGCCTAAAAATGCCGTGGCAAACCAGATAAGCGGTGAAGCGGCTTGGTTCCACAATGGACGAGATGCAACCTTGTATACTTCCATCCCCGTATAAAGGGCAATAGATAAACCAGATAACACAGTCAAACCTGCAATGCTCAGCATTAATTTACGGCTCACTTGCCAGTCACCTAAGGTTAATAGTGCGACTTTTTGCAATAACTTGTTGTTATTGGTTTTAAATTTCGCCAAATCATTGCGTAAGTATAGCCAAGTTGTTGCAACCGTAAGCATAGAAAAGATTGGTAATAAAATAGAGCCTTTTGACATCCAAGACCAAGGCGTTAAATGCACGAAGAAGTGCCATGCGCGGCCCGGTTGGTGTAAGTCAGCGGTTAATGCTAATGGGCCAACAATCGCGCAAATCGCCATCACTAACGCCAAGGCACTACGCATCGTATGTGAGCTTTTATCATTAAAAATCAAGCTAATGAAAAACAAAATTGCGGCTGCGTAAGCACTGCCGATATAGAAAAAGTATTGCACAGCCCACGGGAGCCAAGCAGTTTGTTGAGCGGGAACTAAAATTTCAGTGATATTCATTATTTTGCTCCTTGAACTGCAGCTGCGTTGTGCGCAGATTTCTCTGCTAATTCAATGACTTCTTCTGCTGGATCATAAATTGCAGCTTTGCCATCAATGTGTGAGCTAAACTCTTGCGCCATACCAATATAGAAAACATGTGGCTTCGTCCCTTCTTCAGGTTTTAGCACTTGGATTTGGTCTTTATTTGCCGCTAAAGTTTGGCTAATTTGGCTGTTTGGATCATTTAAATCACCAATCACACGCGCGCCACCAACACAAGTTTCAACACAAGCAGGAAGCAAGCCTTCTTCTAGACGATGCGCACAGAAAGTACATTTGTCTGCGGTCATAGTTTCTTCGTTAATGAAACGCGCATCATATGGGCAAGCTTGCACACAGTAAGCACATGCCACGCAGCGCTTGTTATCAACCATCACAATGCCGTCTTCACGTTGGAAAGTCGCTTGAACCGGACAAACCGCAACACAAGGTGGGTTATCACAGTGATTACATAGACGCGGTAGAGTGAAAACCTTGGTTTCTTTTTGCGCGGTTGTGCCGTCATCAAGCGTCACTTGATATTGCTTCACCGTTGTGCGGAATTGACCAATTGGCGCTTGGTTTTCAATCGCACAACCTACAGTACAAGCTTGGCAACCCACGCATTTACGCAAATCAACTAGCATGGCATAACGCTTACCCACCATACCTTTACGGTCAGCTTCTTGATTATTACGAATCACCTTGGTTTGCGCGTTGGCACTTGCTACAGGGATCAGCGCAGCACCTGCGGTAATTGCCCCGACACCAGATAAAAATCGGCGTTTTGTTTGATCCATGATTTCACCCTATCTATATAATTTTGAGCTTAAATACTCATCTGGATGTATTATCCTATAGAGGTAAGGATCTTCTCTATTGTGGTTTTCCACATACCTAGCGTAAAATTGATCTAAATCAAAAGAATTCAGCCGTATTCTATCTTCAAGGGGCGAACATTGCCGACAAGACTCAACATCAGCAAGTACTTACTTACTGCCAGTGCATTTATCAGTGGTTTTTTCTATACCTCTGCCCACGCTCAAAGTGAAGCACTGCAAAGCCAGTCAGTGCAAGTTCAAAGCCAAAGTATTCAGGTTGGTGTCCTTGCAACCCGTGGGCATGCGCGCGCAATCGAGACTTGGCAGCCGACACTCGATTGGCTGAGCCAAGAATTGCCGCAATATAAGTTTGAATTACAACCTCTTGATTTAATCCAGATACGCCAAGGCGTCGCCGACAATAGTCTCTCTTTTGTGATCACCAATCCAGGCCAAGCAGTTATTCTTGGTCGTGAGTACCCACTATCATGGATAGCGACATTAAAAGGTGACTGGCCACAAGGAACAACCGAAGCACTAGGAAGTAGCTTAGTCGTCCCTTATGATTCAGATATTCAAAGCGTGGAAGATTTAAAAGGCAAAAAAGCGGTTGCCGTTTCACCGAATGCATTTGGCGGTTTCTTAATTCTCAAGCGTAAACTTGCAAATCTCAATGCCAAACCAGAAAGCTTGTTTTCAGAGATCCAATACCTTGGGTTTCCACTCGATGAGTTGCTATTAAGTTTAACTCATCAGGAGGCAGATGTTGCGATTGCGCCCGCTTGCTTGCTTGAGGAAATGCAGTCTGAAGGCTCCATCCTAAAAGATACCTTTCGCGTGATCGACAATCAGGCACCAACTGGCTTTCCATGTGCGGTGTCAACTCAACTCTACCCTAACTGGTCGTTTGCCCGCACCTCGCTTGTGCCAGATGAACTTGCAACGCAAATTGCCAAGGCATTATTAGAGATGCCAAGTGATAGCCCTGCCGCCAAAGCGAGTAAGTCTTTAGGTTGGGCGTCACCGATAAGCCCCTATATGATAGATCGCATGTATCAAGAATTGGCGATTCATCCATTGCAACGCCCTTGGTGGCAACAAGGTCTGATTTGGGTCAAAGAGCACCAAGCTTGGGGCTGGGCAGCTTTTGTTTTATTTTTATCGATTAACTTATACCACCTCTTATTGGAGTGGAAGTTTAGCCGAAGTAAGCGCGAACTAACTAAAGCCCACCAGGCCCTTAATCAAAAGACCCAAATGCTTGAACATGCGCAGCGCATTACCTTGGTTGGTGAATTAGGCTCAAGCCTTGCACATGAAATCAATCAGCCACTGGCAGCGATTCGCAACTACAGCCAAGCTGCCAAAATCAAGTTAGATAAAGGTGCATCCGCAGCTCAAATTCAAAATATTATTGATAAGATTGATAGCCAAGTCTCACGGGTTGATAACATTGTCAGCCGTCTGCGCACCTTAATTAAAAAGCGCCCTGTTGATATGCAAGAAGCCGATATTATTGAAATTTTCAATGAGACTTATGCCCTTTTAGCCTATCAATTTGAAAAGCATCAGATCCCAGTGCGCAGCCAAATCATCGGCAAGCCTTACTTATTAACCTTAGATAAAGTTGGCATCACTCAGGTATTAATTAACATTTTAAATAACGCTTTAGATGCCTGCATCATGTGTGACGATAGCCATATTTCGCACCAAATTAACCTCAGCTTTGATTTTTCGACCCCGCAACTGGTCGTCAAAGTACAAGATACTGGCGTGGGTTTACCCAAGGATAGCCAAGCCACTCAAGCCTTTTATACAACCAAAGAAAAGGGCCTTGGAATGGGGCTGTCGATTTGCCAAGATATTTTAGAAAAGCATCACGCAAAGCTAAACTTAGCGCCGGCCACACCACGCGGTTGTTGTGTGAGTATCATATTTGCAGCCCAAACTGTGCGCAAAGCGGATTAAAGGAAGAAGAGAAGAATATGCAGCAAGCAGCTTTATACTTAGTGGATGATGACCAATCCGTTCGTGAATCATTATCTTTTTTATTAGAAACAATGGACTATCAATGCCAAGCTTTTGCCTCAGGATCAGAGTTTTTAGATTACTTAGAGCAAAATGATGCGTACTCACAACAAGCGTGCGTTATTTTAGATAGCAGAATGCCAGAGATGACAGGCCAAGAAGTACATCAAAAATTAATGAACAAGGGCAGTGCTTTAGGCGTGGTATTTTTAACTGGGCATGGCGATGTGCCCATGGCAGTGGAAGCGCTTCAAGCTGGCGCGGTCGATTTCCTGCAAAAGCCTGTTCAAACCGACAAGCTCACTGCTGCTATCGACAAAGCATGGCAATACAGCTTAGCGCAAACCTCTATGCTCGATGTAACTCTTGCTTATCAAAGCTTAACGCCTAGAGAAAAAGACATTTTAGAGCATGTGGTACAAGGCAAACGCAACCAACAAATTGCTGATGAACTATGCGTGGCGGTGCGCACCATTGAGGTTCATAAGGCAAAGCTGATGAAGAAATTTGACGTCAAAACCGCCGCTGAACTGGCGATTAAATACGCGAAGATAGCTTAATCCAAATGAGCCAGTGAAAGAATGAGTGGAATGTCTAGTGAAGCGGCAAGTGAGTACTGGTTTGAGGCGGCGCAAAGGCTGCAAGTTTGAGCTGCTGTTTATCTAGCTTTTTATTCAACTTGTTAGCTTTTTTCTGAATTTTAGCCAGTTTTTTCTGCGATTTGAGCAATTTTTTCTGCGCTTTAAGCATTTTCTTTTGCATCTTAATTGCTTTTTTCAAATCCTGTTTTTCCTTAGTTAACGCTTGCATGCTTAGTTGCACCCTTGTCTTTGATTTTGTGTCTGCAACAAAGTTATCGCTATGAAGTGTATTGACTGGGACTTGGATACATTCTGGCTCCAAGAGACTTTTCTGCTCAGCCAGACGCTCTTGTCGACGCTGTTTGGCTAAAGCAACAACCTGAGCGACGCGCGGTTTGTTTGGCGTTATTGATTTTACAGGCGCGGCAGCTTGCACCTTGATTGGCACAGCCGCAAGGCTTTGATCCAAATCTAGCGCGTTAGACTCATTATGCTTCATCGCCTGACGTTGAGCACCTTTTCCAATTAAAGACAAAGCTTGCCCCTTACATAAGGCCTTTTTTTGATTCGCCACGCGAGAACACTTACCACAGTAAAACTGCGGCGCTGCAACTATATCTAAAAACTTTTTATTATGCGTCAAAGTCTTAGATTTAAGCTTACATAATTTAGTCATCGCTTAGCCTCAAAAACAAATCGAAATGATAATATTTCTTGTTTATTTATACATGAATTTGATTCTCTGCACAATATTTCCTCGCTCACATTATCCAAAATTCATCTCTCAAGTAGGCTATATTTACCTATACTCATGTATCTGGGATCGCCAAAAAGGATAGCGACATGAAACTAAAAGTGCTCTTAATACTCGTGAGTATAGGGATTTGTATGACCTTGATCAGCCAACGTTTAATCGCCAGCGAATCAGATAACGGACTAATAGTTTTAACCAGTCCAATGGATTATCAAGCAACCAAGGATAAGCTCGAAAAGATATTAGAGGAGAAAGGATTAACTTTATTTGCCAAAGTTGAGCATGATAAAAATGCCGCAAAAGTTGATTTAACGCTTGCCCCAACCACAACTTATATTTTTGGTAACCCTAAGGTTGGGACACCTTTAATGCAATGCAATCAGAGCTTTGCGATTGATTTACCACAAAAAATATTAGTCGCTGAAGGTGCCGACCAAAAAGTCACTTTAACTTATAATGACCCAAGCTATCTTGCCAAACGTCACAATTTAAAAGACTGCCAAGCAGCGGTTGATATGGTCACTAAAGCGCTTAAAGGGATCAGCGCAGCGGCAACAGCAAACTAACCGAATTTTTCTCAATGATTTGATAAGCGTAAATATAAAAAGAGGGGCAAATCTCCCCTCTTCGTTTTGCATGGTTTGCGCAAAGCTTATTCTGCGGAGGTATTCTTCATACCTGCAAGCACATAAACATCAAAACGGTTCTTCTTTGTCTCGATTGCCATACTTGGTCTTTTCAAATCTAAAAAATCAGCATAATCCGGACGCTTGACCACCACTCGCTTGGTCGCAAGTTTTAGCGCAGGTGCAAGCAGATCATCAGCGTCTGTATCAGCGCCGACCAAGGACTGAAACACACGCATTTCTTTTTTCACCAAAGCCGTTTTCTTTTTATTTTCAGGGTGTGGGTACATAGGATCTAAATACACCACATCTGGCGCTGAAAATTCACGGTTGTGCGCAAGTTTGGTTAGAACATCAGGATCTAGCGCATCATGACTCGATGCATGTAAAAGCTGCATACGCTCGCTCACCCAAGCGCCAATTTCAGGATCTTGCTTAGCGCGGTGTAAACCGTCATCAAGCAAAGCGGCCACTACAGGATGACGCTCAAGCATAGATACCTTACAACCAAGCGATGCCAGCACAAAAGCATCGCGCCCAAGCCCTGCCGTGCCATCCAGCACATGTGGCGTTGCGCCTTTATTTAAACCGACCGCTTTAGCAATCGCCTGGCCTTTACCACCACCAAATTTGCGTCGATGCGCGACAGCGCCGGCAACAAAATCAACAAAAATAGCGCCTAATTTTGGCTCATCATTTTTACGTAGTTCAAGGTGTGTTTGAGTTAAGCACAAGCTAAAAAGTGAGGATTGGTCATGAACAAGTTGCCAACGGCTTGCTATGTCGGCTAATTTGCTATGATCGTCTGGGTTTTCAGATATTAAATTAATCTTCACTTTTATTCCTTGGGGTGATTTGGTTTAGCTTATGCTCAAGAACTGATAAGATTATACTAAATCAGCTCCAGATAAAAAACTAACGAGTGAAATATGAATCAACCCCTGTCTCGCCTTGATGATCTTGACCGCGCTATTTTAAAAACACTGGTTCAAGATGCCAAAATTCCTTATGCTGAAATAGCTAAAACGCAAAAGGTTAGTCCTGCGACGATTCATGTTCGTGTTGAGAAAATGCGCGCATCTGGGGTGATCCAAGGGACAAAAGTCGTGGTCGATGAAAAAAAGCTTGGTTATGATGTCTGCTGTTTTATTGGGATTAACCTCAAAGCGGCGCGCGATTATCACACCGCTATCGAGAAGCTCAGCGCCTTGGATGAAGTCGTAGAAGCTTATTACACCACAGGCGCCTATAATATTTTCGTCAAACTCATGTGCCGCAATATTGAAGAATTGCAATATGTACTGATTGATAAGCTTCAGTCCATCGATGAAGTACAATCCACTGAGACTTTGATTTCACTGCAAAATCCAATTCATCGCCATGTGAAACCTTAAATGCTAGTCCTGAAAACCTTTCACCAGCGGCTTTGCTTTATTGTAACAACTCGGCAAGCGCGGGCATAAGTTCCCTCGGGTGCAAATAAGCCTAGCTTGCGACTCAACACCACGCTCGATCCACTTTATATTCAACAACTTAGCTGTCGCCGTTAATATTTTACGAATATGATATGGGATGGTAGCTTGACCCCCTTTTTGCACACAAATTTGTTGTAATTCGGTGGCAATTTTTAATGCATCGATACCTTGCGCAGTTAACGCAGGATTAAGATCAAGCCCTGCACATAAAACATGGGGATTCCCTGCCATATCTTGCACTTTAATCGACTCACAGCAATAAATATGTGGTTCGCCCTCTTGCTCCAAAACTGAAATTTGCGCCACGCTATTATTCTGCGGCGCTTTAATCATGCGAAACACCGACCAATGCTGACAAGGATCTTCAACCATTTTCATGTTTCCCCAAGGCAGTGGGATCCCATTTCCACGATACACAGCTTTGAGCTTACCCGGGTAATAAGCATCAAAATAATGCCAATGTGGGTAAGAAGAAACAGCCGTCATCCGCCGCATCACCACAGACTCAGATACATCAATTAAGCGGGCGACACTAATTTCATAGCCATGACGGTCAAGCAATTGACGAAACGGCACTTTTGGACAAAGCAATGCACCGGCAAAAAATGAACATTCAAAATCGCGCCAAGCTTGTAAAATATCCGCAGCATTTAAGCGGCTCATTTCATGATTTGTTCTGATCTTATGCTTTAAACTCACGATATTGCGGTTATCTGAGGCGATGACGTTCTTTTCACCATCACTGTTATGTAAAACCTTGTGTCCAATATGCACAGCTAAATCATATTTTAATTTCTCAGGTTTAGCTTTTAAGGCAAGGTTAATTCGAATCACGCCAGGCGACTCAGCATAAGAGCGCACTAAATGCTTTGAATGAACCTGCGTATGATCCACTACATCTTGCGCATCTTCTTCAAACCAAAGGATTTTAATACCCACATCGTGAGCAATTTCGATTAAATCCTCAACCGATAGCGGCATCCGCTTTTTTCCTACCCGTTCGGCCGCCTTTTCAAGATCAGGAAAATGATTTTGCGCTTGCTCTTGATATGCACGAATCAAAATATGTGCAAATTGATAACCCGACGTCCCAGTCTGAGCGAGAATTTCAGGGATCGCACTTTGTAAAATATCGTTTGAAAATAAAAAGTTAGGCTCTAGTGCAACCCCACTCACACCACCTTTATTACCTTTATCTGGAACAATATCCTCAACTTCTTTGGCTGCATCTAAAAACCAATGTACCGGCTTTTGAAATACACCAGCAATCACTTCAAGCATGCTTTCACTTGGTACGCGTTTGCCCCGCTCAATCATTGAGAGGTATGACACCGAAGGTGCATCTTGGGCTGAAACCTTAATACAGCGCGCCGAAAGATCTTCCAAAGTTAAGCCGTGACGCTTACGTAAGTTACGGATTTTTGTACCTAAAAAATGGGCTTGCCGTGCATGGCTATTCGTCTGCTTATTCATAAGGCGATTCACTCATTTTGTGAAATTTACAATGTGAAATTCTCTTTGTGAAATTCTAGACAAAAATTCACTAGTCTTTAGACAAAGGAAGCGAAAAGCTCAGTTGTTAAGCTTATTCCTCAGCAGACTTCACACTTTGTGAGTTAAATTTCTCGAAATTCCAACAAGATACGCTGCAAACGCACAAGTCGTATCCATGAGGCAGACAGATGAATACAAATTTAAACTATATCCAAACCGAAACTATACGACCGTCATCAAGCATTCTTGATTTTAGTGCCAAATTTCTTGATGAAGAATTTCCCTTGATGCAAGGCTCGCACCAAGATGTTATGAGTTACCGCGTGTACTTTAATCAGCTGCTTGCTTGTTTTAACGATGGCACTCAAAGCGGCTTGGCTCAACCAAAACAATTAATTGAGCACAGCCATCCGGATTGCGATCTCACCTATATGATTTTAAAAAGCGCAACTCATCATGTTGAAATTCAGATGAGTCATAAGCAAGGCGAGCATCAATTGACGATGAAGCATCTTGATTAAAAAATTTAAATCCAAAACTTTCGTGAACCATAACTTAAATCTAAACCCAAGCAGTTGATATATAGGGCATAACAAGGAAGATAAGACTATGCAGCCACAAAACTTAAATACCTACAAATCAGAATTAAAACAAGCAGAACAAAGCGTCAAAAATCAAGCGACTTGGCAGCAAATTGTGCCGGATTATGTCACCAAAATGCGCCTGCAAAACCGCTTTTCGACTGGGCTTGAAATTGCACGCTATACGGCGAAGATCATGCGTCAAGATATGGCAAGTTATGACCAAGATCCAAGCCAATACACTCAATCTTTAGGCTGTTGGCATGGATTTATCGCCCAACAAAAAATGATTTCGATTAAGAAACACTTTGCCGATACCAAGGGTCGCTACCTCTATCTTTCTGGCTGGATGGTTGCCGCAATGCGCTCTGAATTTGGCCCTTTGCCTGACCAATCTATGCATGAAAAAACCAGTGTGCCAAAATTAATCGAAGAGATTTATACCTTTTTAAAACAGGCGGATGCGCGTGAGCTAAACCATTTAATGCAAGATTATGACAAGGCAAAGCAAGCTGGCGATGAACTCCAATCCCAAGCAATCTTAAAACAAATCGACAATTTTCAGACTCATGTAGTACCAATTATTGCGGATATCGACGCAGGTTTTGGTAATGAAGAAGCAACTTACCTGCTGGCGAAAAAAATGATTGAAGCCGGTGCATGCTGCATTCAGATCGAAAACCAAGTGTCAGATGCGAAACAATGTGGACACCAAGATGGTAAGGTTACGGTTCCACATGAAGACTTTTTAGCGAAAATTAATGCCGTTCGCTACGCATTCCTCGAACTTGGGGTTGAAGATGGCGTCATAGTGGCTCGAACCGACTCACTCGGCGCCGGCCTTACGCAAAAAATACCGGTTTCACAACAAAGTGGTGATTTAGCTGAGCAATATAATAGCTTTCTTGATGGCGAGGAAGTCACCTCTTTTGAGCAAGTCAGTACAGGTGAGCTTTTAATTAAACAAGCAAATGGAATGCTTAAACCCAAACGCTTAGCCAATGGTTTGTTTGCCTTTAAACCTAACACAGGTGAAGATCGCGTCGTGCTTGATTGCATCACTTCACTGCAAAACGGCGCAGATTTACTTTGGATCGAAACAGAAAAGCCACATATAGGCCAAATTGCAGGAATGGTGAAACGTATTCGTGAAGCCGTGCCCAATGCAAAGCTTGTGTATAACAATAGTCCATCTTTTAACTGGACTTTGAATTTCCGTCAGCAAGTGTTTGATACATGGCAAGCTCAAGGCAAAGATGTCACCGCATATGAACGAGAGAAGCTAATGAGCCCTGTTTATGATGGCAGTTCACTGGCACTTGAAGCAGATGAAAAAATTCAAAGCTTCCAAAAAGATGCGGCAAGAGAAGCGGGAATTTTCCATCACTTGATCACCTTGCCAACCTATCATACGGCGGCGCTTTCCACTGATAATTTAGCCAAGGATTATTTTGGTGAGCAAGGCATGTTGGCCTATGTGAAGAATATTCAGCGTGAAGAAATTCGCCAAGGGCTGGCTTGTGTGAAACACCAAGACATGTCGGGCTCAAACCTTGGGGATGCGCATAAAGAGTTTTTCTCAGGTGAACAAGCGCTTAAAGCATCGGGCGAAAAGAACACCATGAACCAATTCTCTTAAAGGTATAGCTCGCAACATCATTTTATTATCTCAGTGCAAACAAAAGGCCCTAGCCGTATATCAGTATACAACTAGGGCCTTGTTATTCAGACAGCACGATTAAACTGCTAACTAAGAGAGATTAAGCAGCAATCCCAGCATGACGCAACAAGGCATCAATTTGTGGCTCACGGCCTCTAAAGCGTTTAAATAGCTCCATTGGCTCGACACTGCCACCCATCTCTAGGATGTTTTCAAGGAAGCTTGCGCCCGTTTCTGGGTTAAAGATGCCTTCTTCTTCAAAACGAGAGAAAGCATCACTTGAAAGCACTTCTGCCCATAGGTAGCTGTAATAACCTGCGCTATAACCACCAGCAAAAATATGACTAAAGCCATGCGAGAAACGGTTCCACTCAAGGCTTGGCAGAACAGCAACTTTCGCTTTCACCTCAGCAAGTGTTTCAAGCACTTTTGGCCCAACATCAGGATCATATTGGCTATGTAAGGTGAAATCGAACAATCCAAACTCAAGCTGACGTAAGATAAACATCGCAGATTGGAAGTTTTTCGCCGCTAGCATTTTATCTAACATAGCTTTTGGCAGCGGTTCACCTGTTTCATAGTGACCAGAAATAAAGGCAAGCGCCTCTTCTTCCCAACACCAGTTTTCTAAGAACTGACTAGGCAGCTCGACTGCATCCCAAGCCACACCATTAATGCCTGAAACATCAGAGACTTCCACTTGAGTTAACATGTGGTGGATACCATGACCGAACTCATGGAACAAGGTTGTGACTTCATTATGAGTAAACAATGCAGGCTTATCACCTACTGGCTTGTTAAAGTTACAGGTCAAATAAGCCACAGGCGTTTGCAACTCACCGCTTGCGGTTACGCGGCGAACGCGACACTCGTCCATCCATGCGCCGCCACGTTTGTGTTCACGCGCATATAAGTCAAGATAGAAGCCACCACGTAACTCACCTTTAGGATCAAAAATTTCATAATATTTGACGCTTTCATGCCAAACATCGACGCCTTGCTTTTCTTTAACCGTCATGCCAAAGACACGCGAAAGCACTTCAAATAAGCCTGAAATAACGCGATCTTCAGGGAAATAAGGGCGAAGCTCTTCATCAGAGATTTGGAATAATTTTTGTTTTTGTTTCTCGCTATAATAAGCAATATCCCAGAGATTTAGCTCCTCAACACCAAACTCAGCTTTCACAAAAGCTTTCAGCTCTTGAACTTCTTTCTCGCCTTGAGGTTTTGCTTTTTTCGCCAAATCATTTAAGAAAGTCATCACTTGATCAGGCGTTTGCGCCATTTTGGTCGCCAGTGACTTTTCCGCATAAGAGTTAAAGCCAAGCAAACGTGCGATTTCATGGCGTAGTTTCAACTCTTCATTGATGATTTCAGTGTTATCCCACTTGCCTGCATTCGGACCACGATCGGATGCGCGCGTGTTATAAGCTTCATACATTTCACGACGCAATTCGCTGTTATCTGCATACGTCATCACAGGGATATAAGACGGCATTTCAAGGGTTAACAACCAACCATCAAGCTCTTTCGCCTCGGCGTTCGCTTTCGCGGCTGCCATTGCAGATTCTGGCAAGCCAGCAAGTTCAGATTCATCCGTTATGTGTTTGCTCCAACCCATGGTTGCATCCAGCACATTGTTTGAAAACTTAGAACCTAGCTCAGACAGGCGCTTGCTGATTTCACCATAACGTTTTTGATCCGCAGTTGGCAGGCCAATCCCTGAAAGCTCAAAGTCACGCAGTGCATTCGTAATCGCTTTTTGCTGCGCAGTATTTAAGCTCGCAAATTCGTCACTTTGCTTAATACTTTGATAAGCCTTGAATAAACCTTTATGTTGACCGACCCAAGTGCCATATTCAGATAAAAGCGGTAGACAAGCTTCATACGCTTCGCGCCATTCAGGGCTATTTTTAACTGAGTTGATATGTGAAACAGGTGAGAAAATACGGCTTAACTTATCGTCAGTTTCGGTAAGTGGCACACAGATGTTGTCCCATGAAGGTGCATCATTTGACTCTAAAACTTTCTCAACTTGCGCGCGGCAATCATTAATCGCTTGCTCAACAGCGGCTTGGATATGTTCTGCTTTAATTTCTGAAAACTTTGGCAGCTCGCTATGGCCCTTTTCTACAAAGCTTAGTAACGGGTTTGTCATGTTAATTCCTTTATGTGCTGTATCTACCTTTTATCTTACATATATTTTGGTTGATCTCAGTAATTTCAATAGATAAACCTAACTATTATTAGAATAGACATTTTTTACGATGAATTCTTTGAAGTTTTCGGTAAGATGGTCAGTAATATTTTTAAATTCTAATTCCTAGGATCCCAATGCTCAGTTATCGTCACAGCTTTCATGCAGGCAACCATGCCGATGTTATCAAACATATCGTCCAAAGTTTGATCTTAAACTCGCTCAAACAAAAAGATAAACCTTTCATCTATCATGACACACATTCAGGTGTGGGTCGCTATGACTTAACGCATGAATGGTCTGAGAAAACGGGCGAATTCAAGCAAGGGATCGCTAAGATCTGGCAGCAAGACTTTGATAAAAAAGAGATCACTGAAGATCTTGAAAGCTACTTTGACTCAATCGCTGCGCTTAACCAAGATGATGAGCTGCGTTATTACCCAGGTTCACCACGAGTTGCACGCCACCATATCCGCAGCCAAGACCGCATGGTATTAACTGAGCTTCATCCAAGTGACTTCCCACTGCTTGAGCAAGAGTTTCATCGTGATCGCCAAGTGCGGATGTTACAAAAAGATGGGTTTGAGCACTTAAAAGCGACTTTACCACCCAAAGAGCGTCGCGGTTTAGTTCTCATTGACCCACCGTATGAACTTGCGCGTGAATACAAAGATGTGGTGCGTGCGATAGCGCAAAGCTATAAACGTTGGGCGACTGGGATTTATGCCATTTGGTATCCTGTCGTCTATCGTGAAAATATCGATATGATGATCAAAGGTTTAGAAGATTTAGGCATACGCAAAATCCTACAACTTGAGCTTGGAGTAAGCCCTGACTCAGATGAGCGCGGCATGACAGCATCAGGCATGATAGTGATCAACCCTCCATGGACACTTGAGTCACAAATGCAAATGATTTTGCCTGAACTACAACAAAAAATAGCCCCTCAGACTGGGCATTTTTCGATTAACTGGGTTGTGCCTGAATAAACTTAGCCCCAGAATAAGAAGATTACTAACTGAAAAACACATTCAATCAAGAATGATGGAGAACATAATGGCAAAACATTTCGATTATATCTGTATTGGTGGTGGTAGTGGTGGTATCGCCTCTGCCAACCGCGCAGCTATGTATGGTGCAAAGGTTGCATTGATTGAAGCAAAAGATTTAGGCGGCACTTGTGTCAACGTGGGTTGTGTGCCAAAAAAAGTGATGTGGCATGGCGCCCAAGTTGCTGAAGCTATTCATCTTTATGCTAAAGATTATGGCTTTGATGTGGAGCAAAAAGGTTTCTCTTGGTCAAAATTAGTTGAAAGCCGCCAAGCATATATCGGCCGTATCCACGAGTCTTATGATCGCGTATTAGGGAACAATAAAGTTGAAGTGATCCGTGGCTTTGCAAAATTTGTGGATGCAAAAACTGTTGAAGTAAATGGTGAGCAGTATACAGCTGATCACATCACAATCGCTGTTGGTGGTCGTCCGACGATTCCAAATATTCCTGGCGCTGAATATGGCATAGATTCAAATGGTTTCTTTGAGCTAAATGAGCAGCCAAAACGTGTCGCAGTTGTGGGCGCAGGCTACATCGCGGTTGAAATTGCAGGTGTGCTGCATGCGCTTGGCACGAAGACAGATTTATTTGTGCGTAAAGAGTCACCACTGCGCAGCTTTGATCCTATGATCATCGATACGCTTGTGGAAGTGATGAACACTGAAGGACCAACCCTACATACTCACTCAGTGCCAAAACAAGTGACCAAGAACGCAGATGATAGCTTAACTCTTGAGCTTGAAAACGGCGAAAGCTACACAGTAGATTGCCTGATTTGGGCGATTGGTCGCCACCCAGCAACGGATGCAATTAACCTTGCAGCAACTGGCGTTGAGACTAATGAACGCGGCTATATTAAAGTTGATGAATACCAAGCAACCAATGTTGAAGGCATTTATTGTGTCGGTGACATTATGGAAGGTGGTGTTGAGCTCACCCCTGTTGCGGTGAAAGCAGGTCGTCAACTTTCAGAGCGTCTGTTTAATAACAAACCTGATGCGAAAATGGATTACTCTTGCATTCCAACAGTTGTGTTTAGCCACCCACCAATCGGCACGGTTGGCGTAACTGAGCAAGAAGCAATTGAGCAATATGGCGAAGAAAATGTGAAGGTTTATACATCTGGCTTTACTGCTATGTATACAGCTGTCACCGCGCACCGCCAACCTTGTAAGATGAAGCTTGTTTGCGCCGGCGCAGATGAAAAAGTTGTTGGTCTACACGGCATTGGCTTTACCGTTGATGAGATGATCCAAGGCTTTGCGGTCGCCATTAAGATGGGCGCAACCAAGGCTGACTTTGATGCGACGGTTGCGATTCACCCAACTGGCTCTGAAGAATTCGTAACAATGCGTTAAGTGATTGATTTTTAATCAAATAAAAAGCTCAGCCGGTTTTTCTGCTGAGCTTTTTTTATTTTTTCATCAAGCACATACAAAAATGCCACAACCCAATCGACATGGCTTGTGGCACTTATTATTCTTTTCCTCAAGGATGAGGCATCGGCTCTAAAGGATAACTTATAAGTTGATCCAAGTTAGGCTTGTCATCAACACAATCGTTGAAGTCACAGCAAATAATGTTAATACACTTGCTAACTCAACCAAAGTTTCTTTAAGCTTTGAATTAGTTTGTGGGAGAACATTTTCTGTGTTTAAGCTTGCTTGATTTTGCATAATTGACCTTCAATGATAATTCTTGCGACCTGTTTCACATATTAAAACACTGCAACGCTCAAAAAACAAGCACTCTGTAGTAAGTTTACAACTAATTTCGTTTGAATTTCAAATGAAATTGAACTATCAGTATGATTTAAATCAATTTAAAGCTGTCTAAAATGGCTATGAATTTATTTTAGATCGCAAATTAAAACATTACTCTATATACCCCTAAATAATTAAGTTATTTAAGCTCACAAATGTAATAAATTTACATTTTACTATCACATATAAAAAAAGCGACCAGAGGCCGCCTTCATATTTGAGTCAATAGTTATGACTGTAATTAGTAGTGATATGGAAACTTAGAGAAATCTTTTGGACGCTTCTCAAGGAAAGAATCTCGCCCTTCTTGCGCCTCATCCGTGCCATAAGCTAAACGCGTTGCTTCACCAGCAAAAATCTGCTGACCAACCATGCCATCATCAGTTAGGTTTAATCCAAACTTCATCATGCGCAGCGCCGTTGGTGATTTCTGGCAGATGATTTTACCCCATTCAAGGGCTTCTTTTTCAAGCTCAGCATGCGGCACAACTTTATTCACCATACCCATTTCAAACGCATCTTGTGCGCTATAATCTAATCCTAAGAAGAAGATTTCACGAGCTTTTTTCTGACCAACCATTTTGGCTAAATATGCTGAGCCATAACCAGAATCAAAACTTGCCACATCTAGGTCAGTTTGTTTAAACACAGCATGCTCTTTTGAAGCTAAAGTTAAATCACAGACAACATGCAAGGAGTGACCACCGCCAGCAGCCCAACCCGGCACAACAGCAATCACAGCTTTTGGCATAAAGCGAATTAAGCGTTGCACTTCAAGGATATGCAGGCGACCAAGTTTAGCTGGGTCAATTTGATCTTGTGGCATGCCTTCATATTTATAGCCATCACGTCCACGAATGCGCTGATCGCCACCGGAGCAAAATGCCCAACCGCCATCTTTTGCACTTGGTCCATTACCAGTGATGAGCACACAACCCACATCACTTGAGATGCGCGCATGTTCCAGTGCAGTATACAGCTCATCAACTGTTTTTGGGCGAAATGCGTTACGACACTCAGGGCGGTTAAACGCAATACGTACGACACCCGCCTCAACTGCGCGGTGATAAGTAATATCTTCAAATGCAAAGCCTTCCACTTCGCGCCAGTCTTCTGGGTTAAAAATATCTGAAACTTGATTGGTTTGACTCATCATTTGCCCTTTTATTGCTGGAATAAATATAATTTAGGTTTGGGGTAAGATTTTAGCACAAAATCAAAATGCTCATCTCACTTCAAAAATAGCTTTATTTAGCGCTATCCGCAGGAAACACCACGCCCGTTTGACGACGTACTTCTGTCAGCACTTTTGCCGTAGCCAGTGAACGTTGCTTGGCTTTTTCGCATAATTTTCCAGACTCAATCTGCTGGGCAAAATACAGCGCTTCATCAAGCATGGTATTCTCAGCTTGCTCTGCTTGATATGGCGTCGATTTTTCTTCACCACGCTTTTGAACCTCAATCCCTTCACATGCCGAGATATGGTGAATAGACATGCTGGCAGCTTCACCTTGAATTTCACTTGGCTGATGTGAGTCCGTGACTTTGGAATGCTGAATCGTCATACATAATTCAGGATAACCTTTAAAGCTTTGCAAGATCACGCAGCCATGTGCATCCACACCCGAATCAAGTAAGTAAGCACTTGCAATTATTTGTTCTGGTTCACCGAACAAGGCAACAGCAGAGGCTACTGCATAATAGCCAATATCCATAATTGAGCCATTTGAAAATGCAGGGTTAAATGTATTTGGATTCTCACCATCTAAATATTTTTGATAACGCGAAGAATACTGGCAATAACTAAAAGTAGCTTTGTGCAACTTACCAAGGCTTGGCAGATGCTCAGAGATAAGCTTAAAATTAGGTAAGTACTCACTCTTGTATGCTTCAAATAAAACCTTGCCCGACTCTTTGGCTACTTGATACATTTCTTCAGCTTCACGTAAGTTAGAGGCTATCGGCTTTTCACAAATCACATGTTTGCCCGCTTTTAGCATTTGAATGCTTTGCGGCGCATGCAATGAGTTTGGACTTGCGATATATACAGCGTCAAATGTATCTGAATCAGCCATTTCATTTAGATCGGTAAAAAAGACTGGCGATTGGCTCGTGTGAAATGGCGCGGCAAACTCTTGCGCAGATCCAAGTTTACGCGAATAAACAGCACTGAGGCTAAACTTGCTCGTTGCAAGCGCGGCTTCAACAAACTTATTTGAGATCCAATTGGTACCAATTACAGCTAAACGTATCATGATGAACTTCCTAGATGTTGGTTGAAATTTGCTTATGTTTAATCCCATAGAGCAAAGATTACTTGCACAGGGACGTGCAAGTCATAGCGACCATGGATGGCTAGAGCGTCTTTGCGGCATGGGATAAACATAAGCAAACCCACGGACACTGAATATAGCACATAAAAAAACCACCGCAGGACCCCCACAGTGGTTTTATTTCAAATATGACGAATAAACAAATTAACCC
Source organism: Vibrio sp. KMM 9700 (assembly GCF_058545285.1). NCBI lineage: Bacteria > Pseudomonadati > Pseudomonadota > Gammaproteobacteria > Vibrionales > Vibrionaceae > Vibrio > Vibrio sp. KMM 9700. The sequence continues at coordinate 1,350,944 of NZ_CM178589.1, forward strand.
TTATACAACTTAGGATTGAACACATCACGTAACCAATCCCCAAGCAGGTTAATCACCAGCACGATCAAGACTAAAACAATCCCAGGGAAAGCCGTGATCCACCAAGAGCCAGAGAAAATATAGTTAAAGCCAATGCTGATTAAAGAGCCCAATGATGGTTTGTCTACCGGTAGACCTAAACCTAAGAAAGACAGCGCCGCTTCAGACATAATCGCATTCGCCACCTGCACAGTTGAAATAACCAAGATAGGTGACAAGCAGTTTGGCAGGATATGACGGAACATAATACGCAATGAACCAAAACCCATCACGCGAGAAGCCTCCACATATTCTTTCTTCTTCTCAGCCAATACAGATGCGCGAATCGTACGTGCATATTGCGGCCACTCCGCAACACCAATAATCACAATCAGCATCAATACGGCATATTGGCTATAAAACTCACTACCAAAGCTCGCTTTAAAAATTGCTGAGACAATGATCGCAACCATCATGGTTGAGAAAGACAATTGTACATCCGCAACACGCATCAAAAGGCTATCCAAGCGACCACCGAAGTAACCTGCTGTTAGACCAATGATGATCCCAAGGAAAAGCTGCACGGCTACTGCGCAAAAGCCAATCATCAAAGATAAGCGCGCACCATATAAAATGGTAGAAAAAATATCGCGTCCTTGGTCATCCGTACCAAGCCAAAATGCTGGGTCACCCTCGTCCATCCAAGATGGTGGCAACTCAGAGTTCATAATATCTATGCTTGCCAAGTCATAAGGGTTAGTTGGCGCAATCCAAGGTGCAAGCAAAGCCGTTAAAAAGAAAGCTAAGAAAACGGCAAAGCTAAACATCGCGACTTTATCGCGCTTAAAATAATATAAAAAGTCAGAATCTTTGAATCGTTTCCAAGCATTTGGCGTCATCGATTCTTGTGTAGATAGGTCTTGATTACTCATGATTACGCTCCTTTGCCTGTAATGTTCACGGTTGGGTTCACTAACCCATATAGAAGATCGACTATGGTGTTCGTCACCACAAAGATCAGACCGACAAAGATGACATAAGCAGTAATCAGTGGCGTATCCACACGGTTAATCGCTTCAAGGAACAAGAAGCCAGTTCCCGGCCACTGGAAAACTGTCTCGGTTAAAATCGTATAAGCAACCATGGTACCGATTTGCACCCCACCAACCGTAAGTACAGGTAACATGGTGTTCTTTAATGCATGCTGGTAATAAATTTTATTTAAATTCAGTCCTTTCGCTTTACAGAACTTGATGTATTCCGAGCCTAAAACCTCAAGCATCTCAGAGCGTACCAGACGAATGAAGAGTGGTAACATAATAGAAGCTAAGGCAATCGATGGCAGTACAAGGTGCGCGAGACCATCAATAGTAAATAAACCTGAATCCCACAAGCCAAAGACACTGACTGTCTCGCCGCGCCCATATGACGGTAGCCATTGCAGCTCAATCGAAAAGACATACATAAGCAAGATTGCGGTTAAGAATACGGGAATCGATATCCCGATACTACTCAAGCCCATAATCACTTTGGTCAGCACCCGTTTCGGATGAATCGCGGAATAAACCCCAAGTGGAATCGATAAGAAAACGATAATCAAAGATGCACCAAACACCAGCTCAAGGGTTGCAGGTAGCTTTTCCATGATCACATCAAGTGCTGGCTTTTTGAAGAAGTAAGAATCGCCAAGGTCCCCATGCACCGCAGCAACTAAAAATCTTTGGTATTTAATATGGAAAGGATCATTGAGACCCATTTCATCACGCAGTGCCTGACGCTCTGCATCAGATACGGACTGCCCCACCATTTCGCGTAATGGATCACCTAAATTATCTTGGATGGAGAATGCGACAAGACTTATCACAAACATCACAACGAGCGCTTGAAAGATGCGCTTAACGAGAAAGGTAAACATCTTAAATCCTTTTAAAAATGCTCATTTTTAGCAATTTCTTGCGTAATGAGCCGATTTCCTATTTTTATTATAAAAAACTAGCTTTACTCAATATTAATACCAATTCCTCTTCAATTATCTAATTGATATGAATACTGACATTTATATTTTTATTGAATATGCCCAAACTTCTTGGGAATAAACCACCTCTATCTTAGAAACTAAAATAAAGGTGGTTAAAGTACTAATTTAAAATTTAATTATTTTGCTTCGTTAACAACAAGATCACCAAAGTATGGGAAGTTCATGCTGTTGACGATAGGTTTGATATCAACATTTGATTTCGCACCCCAAGCAAGGTTTTCCCAGTGTAGTGGAACGAATGCAGCGTCATCATAAAGAATTTGCTCAACTTCTTGCAGCATTCCAGCACGTTTCGCAGCGTCAACTTCAACGTTTGCTTTCGTGATAAGCTCATCCACTTTCGCATTTGAGTAGTGACCACAGTTGTACTGACCTTTACCTGTTTCACTGTTACGCGTCATGGTTAAGAATTCAGTTAAGTTCGCTGAATCTTCAGTATCTGAGTGCCAACCAATCATTAGCATATCTGCCGCACATTTATCAAACTCAGGCCAGTATTGCGCTTTTGGCATAGTTTTTAGGTCAACTTTGATACCGATTTTCGCAAGCATCGCAGACGTTGCTTGAGCAATTTTTTCATCATTGAGATAACGGTTGTTTGGCGCAATCATAGATAAGCTAAAGCCATTCTCATAACCCGCTTCTTTCATTAGCTCTTTCGCTTTTGCAAGGTCATAGCGTGGCGTTAGCTCTGGTTTGTAACCTGCGTAACCTTCTGGGCTTTGCTGACCTGCAGCAGTTGCGAAGCCTTTCATGATGCGTTTTGCAATGCCTTCGTTATTAATCGCATAAACAATCGCTTGGCGAACACGCTTATCTTTAAGCGCTGGGTTTGAGTCTTGGTTTAGTTGGAAAGAAATGATACGCGTACCAGGTAGCGTCACCAGATCAGTCCCTTCATTGTCTTTCACACGCTCAAGATCATTTGGTGCAACCGGTGCAATCATATCTACACCACCAGAAAGAAGCGCAGCAACACGGGTTGCGTTTTCTTTGATTGGTTTAAGCGTTAGGTTATCAACATTACCTTTGCTTTCTGTATCCCAATAATCAGCGAAACGTTCAAAATCAACTTTTACACCTTGCTCGCGCGCTTTAACGATGAAAGGACCAGTACCAGATTCGTTCGTTGAGGCAAATGAGTTGCCATGTTTCACGATCTCGCCTTTATCTTTACCGTTTTCATCTTTACCTGAATAGAACTTGCTATCCATTGGGAAAATGTAAGTTGCTGTTTGTAGAACTAGCGGATACACGTCTTTCGATACAAGATCGATGGTGTAGTCGTCAACTTTAACTAACTTTTCATAAGGTTCGAAAATTGCTTTAAAGTCAGGTGAGCTTTTTAGACGGTTGAACGTCCAAATAACATCATCCGCTGTCATTGGGTTACCAGAGTGGAATTTTACGCCTTCACGCAGTTTAAAGCGCATTGTTTTGTCATCAATTCGCTCCCAACTTGTTGCCAAACGTGGTTCAAATTCAAGGTCTTGGGTATAACGAACAAGCGGATCGAACACCATGTGAGAAAGTTGTAGTGTACCGCCTGAAAGCTGCTCTTGTGGATCAAGTGAAACAGGATCTGCATCATATGCAACTGTAATATCAGCAGCCAAAGCACCAAAGCTTAGACCTGCTGCTGCCATAGCGAGCACTAACTTACTCTTTAATGTTTTCATAGCATAACTCCTTTATGCGGGAATAATTCCCTAACGATATGTTGTTGTGTTTTATATATATTTAAGGTAGTGAGCTTTATCTTAAGCTCTTAAACCTGTAAATTCTGGCATCAAACCGATAAGCTGCTTGCTGTACTCATGCTCTGGCGCAGTATATAACTGCTCGGCTGGCGCAACCTCAAGTAAGGTTCCCATTTTCATCACCCCGATACGATCACACATCTGACGCATCACAGGTAAATCATGGCTAATAAAGAGCATAGTCAGATTTAATTCATCTTGCAGATCTTTCAATAGGTTCAAGATTTGCGCTTGCACCGACACATCGAGTGCCGAAGTTGGTTCATCACAAATCAATAAACGTGGACGAGTTGCCAAAGCACGTGCAATCGAAATGCGCTGACGCTGACCGCCTGAGAATTCGTGTGGATATTTAACCGCAGCCATACGCCCAAGACCAACGTGATCTAAAAGATCATAGACGATCGAACGAGTTTGCTGCTCATTTTCAGTTAACTTATGGAAGCGAATTGGCTCTGCGATAATGTCCAAGATTTTCATTCTTGGGTTCATTGAAGTGTATGGGTTTTGAAATACCATTTGCATTTGACGGCGGAACGGTCTGCGCTCTCTTTCTGATTTAATATCCGTTAAATCAATACCTTCAAATGTCACTTTGCCTGAGTTTGGTTGATATAAACCCGCAATTACACGTGCTATGGTTGACTTGCCTGAACCAGACTCACCCACCAAGCCAAAGGTTTCACCTTCAAAGACTTCAAAGCTTACATTGTTAGAAGCTTGCACATATTCGCGGCGGCTTGGGAAGAAAGAATCTTTGGTCGTAAAGCGTAAGTTAACATCTTCAACTTTAAGCAAAGGCCCAGTATATTCGCGCTGATCTTGGCTTTGACCTAACCAGTGAGATTTAATATCAATCGGCTTATGTTCAACTGCTTCTTCGATGTAGTTAACTAATGGGAAGCGATCGAAGCGTTTATCAGAGCGTGGCACCGCAGAAATCAAGCTACGAGTATAAGCGTGCTCAGGCGTACCTAGCACTTTTGCTGTTTCGCCAAACTCAACTAAATCACCACGATACATCACGGCAACTTTATCTGTGACGTTTGAAACCACACCCATGTCATGAGTCACCAGCATACAGCCTACATTGTTTTTAATGCAGAGCTCACGGATCAAGCCTAAGATTTGATCTTGAATCGATACATCAAGCGCTGTGGTTGGCTCATCGGCAATAATTAAATCTGGTTCACCTGCCAAGGCAATCGCAATTACCACACGTTGACGCATGCCGCCTGAGAATTGGTGCGGATACTGTTTAAGGCGGTTCTCTGGTTGTGGGATACCGACTTGGTTCATCAAGTTCAGCGCACGTTTATAGGCTTCTTCTTCTGTCACCTTCATATTGGCATGAATGGTTTCAGTGATTTGATGCTCAACGGTAAAAAGAGGGTTAAGCGAGGTCATAGGATCTTGGAAAATAAAGCCAATCTTAGAGCCGCGGACTTGTTTCATTTTTTCAGGGCTAAGACCTGAAATTTTTTCACCATCAAGAAAGACTTCACCATCTGCGACATAGCCAGGAGGGCTAAGTAAGTCGATGATCCCATTACCTACGGTTGATTTACCTGCGCCTGACTCACCGACGACACCGACGATTTCACCGCGCTCAATTGAAAAAGAAAGGGATTTCACTGCCAAGTGGACACCATGGCGTGATGGATATTTGATACAAAGATCTTTGACTTCTAATAATGACATGCTTGACCTCAATCACAGTGGCACTAGAATGCTGCACTGCTTGTTCCTTGTCTAAAACTTTATCGTTCAATTTGATCTAAAATTGACATTTTACGATATAAATTTACGAATCCTTCGTCTTCGCGAGTTGATATAAACTGCGAGCTATTTTATTAATTTGACAAAATATTCATCAAATTGCAAACTTTATAGACGATTTATTGGATAAAGTGCAATAAATGAGCATATTTCACCATAAACCAACAAAGATTACAGTCTTGTAACAACTTCATTTATGTGGTTTTTTTACTTATCTAAACCTTAAAATTTAAGCATAAAAAAAGGGCAAATAAAGATTACCCTTTTGATTTCACTATTTTTTTTAGAAAATTAAATAATTATTCTGCAAGCTTAGTTAAAGCCTCTAGACCAACAGGCTCGGTTAACTGCATTGGCACTAATGCGACTCTCTGGCTGAGCGTTTCCACTTTTTGTATTTGTTCTTGCTCTTGATTTGCGCGTTGAATCAGCAATGGCGCCTGAGGGCTTGCCACGGATAAAGCATTGTTGACGACCCAACCCCAAGGAGAAATCCCCGCGCGCTTTAAGTCTTCTTGCAAGTGTTTGGCTTCCAACACTGGCGTTGTTTCAGCTAGCGTGGTAATTAACACCTTAGTTGCTTTTGGATCTTGCAGACGCATCAATGGGGTGGTAAAGCCTTTGCTTTCGCCCATCTTCTTCTCGATTTCTTTATGGTACGCACCGGTAGCATCGAGCAATAATAAAGTATGGCCCGTTGGCGCTGTATCCATGATCACAAACTTACGGCTAGCTTCACGAATCGCACGGGAGAAAGCTTGGAAAGTAGCGATTTCTTCTGTACAAGGTGAGCGTAAATCCTCTTCCAAAAGTGCCAATTCATCTTCAGATAAATCTTTACCTTTCGTTTCAAGTACATGCTGGCGATATTGCTCTGTTTCAGCTTCTGGATCAATGCGGCTCACTTGTAGGTTATCTAACTCACCTTGCAAAGTATACTCTAAGTGCGCAGCAGGATCAGAGGTCGTCAAATGCACCTCAAAGCCTTTTTTCGCAAGGCCGACAGCTATTGAAGCAGCCAAAGTGGTTTTACCTACGCCGCCTTTACCCATCAGCATGACTAGACCTTTTTCGTCTTTGGCGATTTCATCGATCATGCTGGCTAGATTTGCTTTGTCTGAGCTCTGTGGATTTAAATCTGCTTGCGTGAGTTTATCAGTCGCTTCTTGCTCAGAGGCAACTTCACTCACTTCAAGTAAAGATGCCAAGGCATCCAAACCAACCATATTACGCGCTTTAAGCTCAACCTTATCTATGCTCAAGCTTCCAAGCACTTCTGGCAGTCCAGCAACAGCTTTACTTTCTCGCTCAAGAATTGCTGCGGCTAATGGATCCATTTTTGCAGCAGATGCTGGCATCATGCCATTAATGACCAGCGACTGCTTTTGAATACCTAAAGAATATAGCTCTTCATAAGTACGTGCGACTTCTGCTAATGCGCTTTGCTGCGCACGCGCAACTAGAATCAAACGGGTTTGCAGTGGATCGGCTAGCATTTTCACTGCATGCGCATATTGACTACGCTGCTTTTCAAGCCCAGACATAGGCCCAAGACATGAAGCGCCTTCTGGATTATCTTCAATAAAGTTGCTCCAAGCACCCGGCAATTGGAGTAAGCGAATGGTGTGCCCAGTTGGCGCTGTATCAAAAACAATATGATCGAATTTTTCAGAAAGCTCAGGGTTGGTTAGCAAATCAGTAAACTCATCAAAGGCTGCAATTTCTGTGGTACATGCACCTGAAAGCTGCTCTTCGATGCTACGCAGTGCATCAGCAGGTAAGATATTTTGCAATGGCTCAATGATCTTATTGCGATACTCTTGCGCGGCTTGTTGTGGGTTAATCTCAATTGCAGATAAACCTGGTACCGTTTGAATTTCAGTGATTTGATTACCAATTTCTTGGCTAAAGACTTGCGCCACATTCGATGCAGGATCTGTGCTTACAAGTAGCACACGCTTCTTCTCTTTAACTAAAGATAACGCCGTTGCACAAGAGATAGAGGTTTTACCTACCCCGCCTTTACCTGTAAAAAACAGATATGGAGGAAGATCTTGTAAAAATTTCATATCGTCTCCTAGCAGCAATTAGAGGATGAACCACAGCAAGATGATTTTGTTTCTTGCGCTGCTTCTTCCGTACTTACAGTTAAACCATACCAAGCTGCTAATTCGTGACGGCTTGGATAAGTCGCAGAGGCTTTCACTTCATTGCCAACAAGAATAACTGGAAGTTTGTCCGCGCCTTGCTCTTCTAAAAAGCTTTTCACTTGTGCGTTGGTCGCAAACTCCATCGGCTCTTGTGCAAGGTTAAATCTTTTAACTTCAATACCTTGTTTCTTTAGCCAATCTAAATCTGCTGAAAACTGAATTAACTCTTGATCCGCATCCACACCACACACACCACTGCTGCAGCAAAGCGCTGGATCATATACAAATAAGACTGGTGATTCTGCTTTTACACTATTGATTTTCATAACTAGCTCTCTATTTATCAGAAAAGTAGTCAACTAAAGAAACAAATTATCTTGCTGAAGTTGGCTCTTCGAAGGAATACTCTAACATATACGAAATATCATATATGTTAATCCGTATATAAGTCAAGAAATCCAGCTGAGATTAAAGCTAGAATCGTGTATTGATCAAAGCGAGAAGGTTTATCGGTTAAATCTTATGCTTTTTATTTTGTCGCGCATGAGCAAGAAAGAATAGTCTGGAGCTCATTTTCGATCATGCTTAGATTATTTTTAAGCGTCAGAGCTAAAATATCTTTCACCCACTGGGGCAAATCAGGGTTAATTCGATAATGCACCCATTTACCACGACGCTCATCTAGCACTATGCTATTTTTTCTTAGCTCTGCTAAATGGCGTGACACCTTGGGCTGACTTAAACCAAGTGCTTGCATCAAGTCGCAGACACATAATTCACCTTGGCTTTGCATTAGGAGTAAAGATTTCAGTCGCGTTTCTTCTGCGAGGGCTTTATATAAAATAAGTGGGTTCATGATATTGGATCCAAAAAAATTTATGTAAAGATCATAAATGCGTCGATCTATATGTCAATATAATAAAGGCAAGCTTTGTATAGATAGCAAAAAAGCCCCACATTGCTGTGAGGCTTCTTTATAAAATAGCCGGTGAAGAGCCAGTTCTAATATCAGGCGAACCCCCGACCCTCGGGGTTACTAAGCTCCAGATACAAAAAACCTCACATTACTATGAGGCTTCTTTATATAATGGCCGGTGAAGAGCCAAATTCTAATATCAGGCGAACCCCCGACCCTCGGGGTTACCAAACTCCAGATACAAAAAAACCTTGCGATAATCACAAGGTTTCTTTGTTTATATGGTCGGTGAAGAGGGATTCGAACCCCCGACCCTCTGGTCCCAAACCAGATGCGCTACCAAGCTGCGCTATTCACCGAGTATTTCTTTATATCGCTATTGCGAATTGTGCGCGAGTAAAACTCGACTTTAATAATGGGGTGGCTAACGAGGCTTGAACTCGCGACAACCGGAATCACAATCCGGGACTCTACCAACTGAGCTATAGCCACCACTATTCTATATAGTTCATGTTTAAGAAACACAAACTTAAATGTGGTCGGTGAAGAGGGATTCGAACCCCCGACCCTCTGGTCCCAAACCAGATGCGCTACCAAGCTGCGCTATTCACCGAGTATATCCTTGGTTGCGTTATTTTTGAGGTTCAACCCTCCGGTCCCGCTACTACCTAAAATCAGAGATGCACTACCAAGATGTACTATTCACTGATTATTGACGTTTTTTTGAGGATAACCTCTGCTTCCGTCGAAGCATTTAAGGGTCGCTATCTTAGCGTGTTCGTTTTGATAAGTCAATCAAAACTGGAACAAAAGTCCCAAAAAAATGGGGTGGCTAACGAGGCTTGAACTCGCGACAACCGGAATCACAATCCGGGACTCTACCAACTGAGCTATAGCCACCACTGTATTACGTGCTAGACAAATTTTAGCTTCCGAAGTGGTACGCCCGAAAGGATTTGAACCTTCGACCTTTGGCTCCGGAGGCCAACGCTCTATCCAGCTGAGCTACGGGCGCATGCCCTATCGGCGGAAACGAATAATACGGATATCCCCCCCCCGCGTCTAGTACTTTTTTCACTTTTTTTTCTGTTTGCTTGAATTTCAGCCAAATTGAGCAAAAAAGAATAAAAATAAGCTGTGACCAAGCCCATATGATTGGGTTTTTATCATTTATTGCTCGAAATGAAAAAGATACACTGAGTAAAGAAAATATAAAACCCAATAAAAGTGAGTATATGGATATGATTCACAAGTATGTTGCCGTCATCACAACAAGTATTTTGCTTTCTACGCCAGTTTTTGCGTCTTTGACTCAAGAACAAGTCGATGAAATAGATAAACGAACCGCACCTGTTGGCGGTGTCTATATAAAAAGTGATGCACCAGCCGAGCCGAAAGTAGCGGCTGCGCCACGCACAGGTGAAGATGTTTATAAAACCTATTGTACTTTGTGCCACGGAACAGGCTTAAGTGGCGCACCAAAAACAGGAAATGCCCAAGAATGGCAACCTCGACTTGAGAAAGGCATGGATACGCTAAAAGAGCATGCTTTAAATGGCTTTAATGCTATGCCTGCAATGGGTACATGTGGTGATTGTAGTAGCGATGAGTTAGTTGCCGCGATTGAGTTTATGACCAAAGGTATATAGCTAAAATCAAAAAGAGCCAAAACGTTTAATATTTTGGCTCTGCTTTGATCATTTTGATGTCGAAATAATTAATACTATAAATAACTAACACTACAAAGTGGCTCAAGAGCTAGGGGAGAGCTCTTATTTTAAAGATAGACCATAATATAAATATGGCTACTTTTTACCAAATAAATTTGCGCGTAAATTCGCAATATTGGCTTGGCCTTTTGCCATTCGCTCTTCAGGGGTTTCTTTTTTCTTCACTTCATCCCAGTTAACATCATCATAAGGCAGTTCATCTAAAAAGCGACTTTGCTCTGGTTTGATGATTTCACCATATTGACGGCGCTCACGACAACGGGTAAAAGTTAGCTCTTTTTGTGCTCGCGTGATCCCAACATACATCAAGCGTCTTTCTTCTTCGACGTTATCCTCATCAATACTAGTTTGGTGCGGTAGAATCCCCTCTTCTGCGCCCATTAAAAATACATAAGGAAACTCAAGACCTTTCGATGCATGCAAAGTCATCAATTGCACTTGGTCTGCATCATCTTCACCTTCACCTCGCTCCATCATGTCACGTAAGGTTAAGCGCTGAACAACCTCTTTTAACGTCTTTTCTTCTTGATCGTAATTATCGCCTTCGAGATCAGCGACTATCCATTCATATAGCTGAGAAACATTTTTCATGCGCATTTCAGCAGCTTTCGGGCTAGTGGAGCTTTCGTATAACCAATCTTCGTACTTAATATCACGAATCAAACTACGCATTGCTTCAACTTTATCGCCACGCTCAGCATTATCAGCTAACGCCACAATCCAAGCTGTGAATCGACGTAAGTTTTCCAAGCCTCGACCAGATAAATGCTGCTCAAGCCCCAGCTCAAAACTTGCTTCAAATAAACTCTTTTGACGCATATTGGCGTAAGTTCCTAGCTTTTCTAGCGTCACAGGTCCAATTTCTCGTCTTGGTGTGTTAACAATACGCAAGAATGCATTGTCATCATCTGGGTTCACGATAACTCGCAAGTAAGCCATGATATCTTTGATTTCTGCACGCGCGAAAAATGATGTGCCACCCGATATTTTGTAAGGAATACGGTTTTGGATCAAAGACTTCTCAATCAATCGCGACTGATGATTTCCACGATAAAGCACAGCATAATCTTTATACTGGGTGCGCTTTAAGAACTTATGCGCGATAATTTCACCAGTGATCCGCTCTGCCTCATGTTCTTCATTTTTAGCGATTAATAACTTGAGCTGTTCTCCATCGGGGATCTCGGAGAAAAGCGTTTTCTCAAACACGTGTGGGTTGTTGGCAATCAAGATATTTGCGGCGCGTAAGATACGGCTGGTTGAGCGGTAGTTCTGCTCAAGCTTAATCACATTTAGGTTTGGATAATCTTGACTAAGCAAGACTAGATTTTGTGGCTTAGCACCGCGCCATGAATAAATAGACTGATCATCATCGCCAACCACTGTCAGGCGACCACGCTCTCCCACTAATAAACGCACCAACTCATATTGACTGGTATTGGTATCTTGATACTCATCCACTAGCAAATAACGAATTTTATTGCGCCACTTTTCACGTACTTCTTGATTGGTTTTTAACAGCTTCACCGGCAATGCAATCAGATCATCAAAATCTAGCGCATTATAGGCCTGCATTTGCGTTTGATAACGCTCAAAGCAAATTGCAAAAATAACCTCTTGCTCAGATCTTGCCCTCGCTTTCACTTGATCTGGGCTGAGCATGTCATTCTTCCAGTTTGAGATACTCGATAATAGCTGACGTAATAAGTCTTTATCCCCATCCAGCTCCTTTTCAGTGAGCTCTTTTAATAGCGTGAGTTGGTCTTGATCATCAAATAAAGAAAACCCAGCTTTTAGACCTAAGCTTTTATATTCGCGACAAATAATATTAAGACCTAAAGTATGAAACGTTGAGACCATCAGACCGCGCGCCGCTTGCTTATCCAAGGTTTGGCCAACTCGCTCTTTCATCTCACGCGCCGCTTTATTGGTAAAGGTCACAGCTGCGATATGTCTTGCTGCATAACCGCAAGTTTGCACCAAATAAGCGATTTTATTGGTGATCACACGGGTTTTACCTGAGCCTGCGCCTGCGAGTACGAGGCAAGGGCCTGATACATATTTAACAGCTTCGTCTTGTCTTGGGTTTAACTTCATGAAAAGTCTCTTGGGGGTTGGAAGTTTGCTTATTTTTCTACTTGCTAGATTATACCCAAAATACACAAAGATGCAGCAAACAGCTTCCCCTCATAAAGTTGTAAGTAAATATAAATAAACCCCACATTTAAGCTATATTTAACCATTCGATAACAATTTGGCTCTTTTTAATCCTAGCTTTTTATTTAAAAAAACATAAAATGAATGAACGTTCATTCAGATTGAAATTAACTTTCTTTCACGGTGAGCATGTTATGGATTTCGTTTAAATAAGTGAATGGATTATGACCTCTCTTACGCCCTTACAGGCACAGCTAAAGAAACAACAAATTCTTGATTCTGCTGTACATTTAATAGCAAAAGATGGTTTTGATGGCTTGTCGATGCAAAAGCTTGCCAAAGAAGCAGGTGTCGCAGCAGGAACCATTTACCGTTATTTCACGGATAAACAAGATTTACTTGATGAAGTACGCTTTCACACTTTAAAAGGCATTGCTGATATGGTCCAAAAAGGTGTCAAAGACAGCATGCCAATCAAGGAACGTTTTGTTTTAATTTGGAAAAACGTTGGCCTTACCGCTACCACTGACTTTGATAACATTATCAATCGCTTTCAATATGACTCCCTCCCAAACAAACGTTCAGGCTGCTCTAAGCTTGAAAAAGAGCTTTTCTCTAAGATTGAACATATGTTCAACGAAGGTAAAGCAAAAGGGATTTTTAAGCCATTAGATAATGAAATTCTGGCCAGTTTAACCTTGCATGTCAGCATGGCGCTTGCGCGTAAGCATGTGCAAGGGGATTACCATGTCGATGAAGAAGCACTTAATGCAGCAATTGAAGCCAGTTGGGATGCCATCATCATCCATAATTAATCACAAAAATTTTTAGTTTCTCGGCTCAATCAAACGAGTTGGGTGAGCAAATTTAACTTTTATTTCTTCTTATTTAGGGTTGAACAAATGAAAAAGTGGACTTTCGTGATGTTACTCATCGTGCTCCTGTTATTTGGGAGTGTGATTGGGTTTAACCTCTTTAAAAACAAAAAAATAGCTGAATATTTAGCCAACATGCCAGAGCAAAGCTTGCCTGTCACTAGCTTGGTTCTCAAAACTCAAGACTGGGTACCAAGCATTGATGCGATTGGTTTTGTCGAACCTTACCAAGGGGTAACGCTTACCTCTCAAGTAAGTGGTGAAATCGATAAAATTAGCTTTGAATCAGGCCAACAAGTCAAAGAAGGTCAGGTTTTACTTCAGCTTGATTCAAAAGTTGAAGAAGCGAACCTAAAAAGTGCGCAAGCCAAGCTACCTGCGGCAAAAGCTAAATACTTACGCTACCAAAACCTATATCAAAAAGGTTCGGTATCAAAAGAAGCGTATGACGAGTCAAGTGCAAGCTACTTCTCTATGGTTGCCGACATCGAAAGTCTAAAAGCCTCGATTGACCGTCGCCGCGTCACTGCACCATTTGATGGGGTTGTAGGTCTACGTAATGTATATCTAGGTCAATACCTTACAGCAGGCACAGAAGTGACACGTCTTGAAGACACCAGCGTCATGCGCTTGCGTTTTACTGTGCCACAAACAGATATCACTAAGATCCGTGTTGGCCAGGCAATTAATATCTTTGTTGACTCGTATCAAGATCAAACCTTTAAAGGCAGCATCAGTGCGATTGAGCCTGCAGTAAACGCGCAAAGCGGCCTGATCCAAGTCCAAGCGGATATTCCAAACAACGACAATACTTTACGTACTGGTATGTTCGCGCGTGCAAATATCATTTTGCCGACAATCAAAGATCAAATTGCCGTCCCGCAAACTGCAATCACTTATACCTTATATGGCGATAGCATTTACGTGATTGAGAAAAATGGCGATGAAGAGCGCGTTTCGCAACGTGTCGTCAAACTCGGCGAACGTGATGGCAGTGTGGTGCATGTTCTTGAAGGCTTAAAAGCTGGCGAAGAAGTCGTGACTTCAGGTCAAGTACGTTTAAGTAATGGTGTTTTGGTGCATAAAGTTGAAAGCGATGCGACAACGCCACCAAAAGAAACCCCTATGCTTTAATCGGAGGCATTATGCGCTTTACTGATGTTTTTATAAAACGTCCAGTTTTAGCGGTATCTATTAGTATCTTAATTGCGATTATTGGTTTTCAAGCCATCTTCAAAATGCAGGTACGTGAATACCCTGAAATGACGAATACGGTAATTACCGTTAGCACTAGCTACTATGGTGCGAGTGCCGATTTGATCCAAGGCTTTATTACTCAGCCCTTGGAACAAGCCATTGCTCAAGCAGACAATATTGATTACATGACTTCATCCTCAGTACTTGGCATGTCCAGTATTAGTGTGACCATGAAGCTCAATACCGACCCGAATGGTGCCTTAGCCGATGTCTTGGCGCAAACCAACTCGGTTCGCTCGCAATTGCCATCTGAAGCAGAAGATCCAACCGTTTCGATGTCGACCGGCTCGACGACTTCGGTGATGTATTTAGGCTTTACTAGTGATGAGCTTAACTCAAGCCAAATCACGGATTATCTACAACGCGTGGTGAATCCCCAGCTATTTACAATTGATGGCGTAGCTAAGGTAAACCTATATGGCGGTCAAAACTATGCGATGCGTATCTGGCTTGATCCGGCGAAAATGGGTGCATTTGACTTAACTGCAACAGAAGTGATGACGGTATTAAATGCCAATAACTATCAATCTGCCGCAGGTCAAGCAACAGGTGAGTTTGTACTTTATAACGGTGATGCAAATACTCAGGTCGAAACACCTGAAGAGCTCACTGAGCTGATTGTACGCTCATCAAAAGGTCAAGTGATCCGCCTTGGTGACATTGCCAAAGTAACCCTAGCTAAAAGCCATGATACCTATCGCGCAACAGCAAATGGTAACGAGGCAGTGGTTGCTGCGATTGATGCGACGCCAAGTGCAAACCCAATCAATATTGCTGCCAATATTCGTGAGATGCTGCCAGAGATTGAGCGTAACTTGCCAAGCAATATCAAGATGAACATCAACTATGATTCAACGGTATCAATCAACGAGTCGATTCATGAAGTAATGAAGACGATTGTTGAGGCGGCGTTAATCGTATTGGTAGTGATCACCTTGTTCCTCGGTTCATTGCGTGCGGTAATTATCCCTATTATTACGATTCCACTCTCTCTTGTTGGTGTGGCTATGGTAATGCAATCTATGGGATTCTCTTGGAACTTGATGACCTTACTCGCAATGGTATTGGCTATCGGGCTTGTGGTGGATGATGCCATCGTTGTACTCGAAAACGTCGACCGTCATATCAAGCTTGGGGAAACGCCATTTCGCGCTGCAATTATCGGTACTCGTGAAATCGCCCTACCTGTTATTGCAATGACAATTACTTTAGGCGCAGTATATGCACCGATCGCACTAATGGGCGGTGTGACTGGTTCCTTATTTAAAGAATTTGCTTTAACCCTTGCCGGTGCGGTATTTGTATCAGGTATTGTGGCCTTAACGCTATCGCCTGTGATGTGCTCTAAAATGCTTAAAGCACATGACAAGCCAAGTCGTTTTGAGCAAACGGTGCATAAATTCCTAGATAAGATGACAGATAAATATTCTCGCATGCTCAGCGCTGTGATGAAGCATCGACCTGTGTTTGTTGCTTTTGCAATTATTGTCTTTGCAACTTTGCCTGTTCTATTTAAGTTTATTCCATCAGAACTTGCACCATCGGAAGATAAAGGTGTGGTTGTACTGATGGCAACCGGTGCATCCAATGCGAACTTAGATTACTTGCAAAACACCATGGATGACGCCACTGATATCATGATGGCGCAAGATGAAATCGAGTATTCTCAGGTCTTTACTGGTGTACCAAATTCAAACCAAGCTTTTGGTATTGGATCATTGGTACCTTGGAGCCAACGTGAAGCGTCACAAGAAGAAGTGACTAACCGCGTGGGTGAACTCGTAAAAGAACTGCCGGGTATGGCTATTTCAGCGTTCCAAATGCCTGAGCTTCCGGGCGCAGGTAGTGGTTTACCGATGCAGTTTGTCATTACCACGCCAAATAGCTTTGAAAGTCTTTTCCAAGTGGCAAGTGAAGTCTTATTAAAAGCACAAAATAACCCTATGTTTGTTTATTCAACGCTTGATCTAAACTTTGATTCAGCAACCATGAATATCAACATAGACAAAGACAAAGCCGGCGCTTATGGCGTGACCATGCAAGATATTGCAATTACGCTGGGTACCATGATGTCTGATGGTTATGTCAACCGCATCGACTTAAATGGTCGCTCATATGAAGTGATCCCTCAGGTTGAACGTAAATTCCGTTTAAATCCTGAATCGATGAATGGCTACTATGTGCGTAGTGCGAATGGTGAGTCTGTACCTTTGGGTAGCTTAGTTAAAATTGGAGTGAATGCTGAGCCACGCTCACTGCCTCACTTTAACCAGTTAAACTCAGCGACTGTCAGTAACGTACTCGCACCGGGCACATCTATGGGTGATGCGGTTGCATGGTATGAAGAGCTTGCAGAAAATGAACTGCCAAAAGGTTACAACCATGATTACCTTGGTGAGTCTCGCCAGTTTGTGACCGAAGGTAGCGCGCTTTATGCAACCTTTGCATTAGCATTAGCAATCATCTTCCTTGTCTTGGCGATTCAATTTGAGTCGGTAAAAGATCCACTTGTGATTATGGTGTCGGTACCGCTGGCGATTTCAGGCGCACTGATTGTGCTTGCTTGGGGCGCAGCAACCATGAACATCTACTCGCAGGTTGGTTTGATTACCTTGGTCGGGCTTATCACCAAACACGGTATTTTGATTTGTGAGGTTGCCAAAGAAGAGCAGCTATTACATGGCAAAAACCGTATGGACGCAGTGATGGAATCAGCTAAGGTACGTCTGCGCCCTATCTTGATGACAACCGCAGCTATGATTGCTGGTTTGATCCCACTAATGTTTGCGACCGGCGCAGGTGCCGCGCAGCGCTTTAGTATTGGTGTGGTAATCGTATCAGGCCTTGCAATTGGTACTATCTTCACCTTGTTTGTATTGCCTGTTATTTACAGCTATCTAGCAAGTGAACATAAACCACTGCCAGAGTTTGACGAAGACCAAGCTTCACCAATGCTGCCAAATCAAGAATCGTAATTAATTAATTCTCGTGTCATGCGCGAGAGCTAAACCGTAGCCACGCAAGTCGATAAAAAAGCTTGTGGCTACGGTTTTTTTTACCTGCTTACAAAGATTAAAACTTTTCCCAAGACAAGTGCGCTGAGATTGCATAAAATAACTAAAGATAAAGGAGTCTTATATGTTTGATGCAAAGAAACTAGAACAAATCGCAAAGCAAATCCATGAATCTATGCCTGCGCCAGTCAAGGAGTTAGGCTCAGATGTGGATCAAAAAGTTCGTCAAGTGATCCAGTCTCAATTGAATAAATTAGATGTGGTGTCGCGTGAAGAATTTGATGTACAAACCCAAGTGCTGTTACGTACGCGCCAAAAGCTAACCGATCTTGAACAAAAGCTTGCACAAATTGAAGCTAAGCTTGAGCAAGACGAGAAGCCAAGCCAAGACTAACAGCTAAACCTCACTAATATTTTTGTTTCACGTGAAACCTTGTCGATAGTGTTCCACGTGAAACTTATTCCCTTCCTTTCTTTCCCGCCTTAACTAATCATGAATCAACTCAACCTGAATGGGCGTGATACCTTCTTGTTTCGCTGTACGTACGTCATCTTGGTACTGCTTTAAGCTTTGCGCTGTGATTTCTCCAAGCTGATGTAAATAAGCCACATAATCAACCAATAGGTTTAATTCATGTTCTGAAAGGTAAGGCAAAGCAATCATGCTGAGTTCTTGCTGAGCAAAAATTTGTTTCGCTTTCTCGCCTAATATAGGTAAATCTAAAATATCCTGATTAATCCCTGTTTGGATCCATTGTTTGATTTTTGCTTTATCATTATGATTGGTTAAATGCGCAAAATCGGTTCCAAACCAGCCAGGAATATAACCTTTTAAACCACCTTTATTTGCTACCCCACCTTGACCAAATTTACCGTGGCATAAAAAGCAATTGTACTTTCGTGCAAGCATTTCCGCCTGATACAAAGGGTTTGAATTATAATCCCCATATTTGGCATCTTGTTCCAAAGAAAGTAATTTAAAATACATTTGCCAGTCTGATTTAGCATAAAGATAGTGATTATTTTTCGGTAGCTCTGCACCGGTTTGGGGTTGTCCGTTAGCTTGATGGCAAGAAAAGCAGTTTTGCTGATCACTATAAGTCTGAAGCTTTGCCACGAGACTTTGCTCGGGTTTCACTAACCAAACATAAAAGTAATGCGCCGTATAAATACATGCGGTTAAAGTAATAAGACCAACAATGAGTTTGCTAGGTTTTAGCATTTAAAATCCTTATACAAAAAAAAGCACCTACAAAAATGCAGATGCTTTGATTATAAAAAGATTGTTATTTAAAACTTATAACGGCTTAACACTTCTTCGAACATGTGCCAACCGAGTGCAAAGTTTTAAGATTCGCTTAACCGCCTACCGCGATACGCTTCATATCTTTCATGTAGCCGCGTAGCTCTTGACCAATCCATTCCACTGGGTGGTTACGGATCGTATCGTTAATCTCGATAAGCTGTGCGTTATCTGCAAAGTTAGATGTATCACCTAGACCTTTACCGATCACGTCAGTCGATACGTTTGGCATAAACTTCTCACGTAGTAATGGTGTTGCTACGTTTGCAAATAGGTAGTTACCATATTCAGCAGTATCAGAAATAACAACGTTCATTTCATATAGACGCTTACGTGCTACGGTGTTTGCAATCAATGGAAGCTCATGTAGTGACTCATAGTAAGCTGACTCATCAATAATGCCTGATGCTGTCATTGCTTCAAAAGCAAGTTCAACCCCTGCGCGAACCATAGCGATCATCAAGATACCGTTATCAAAGTATTCTTGCTCTGAAATTTCTACATCTGATTCAGGGTAGTTTTCAAATGCAGTTTGGCCTGTCTCTTCACGCCATTTTAGAAGATTTGCATCATCATTTGCCCAGTCAGCCATCATGTTTTTCGAGAACTCACCTTGAATGATGTCATCCATGTGTTTGTTATACAGTGGACGCATTAGCTCTTTTAGCTCTTCAGAAAGCTCAAATGCTTTGATTTTAGCTGGGTTTGATAGACGATCCATCATGTGCGTCACGCCACCAAATTTAAGTGCTTCGGTAATAGTTTCCCAACCGTATTGAAGAAGTTTACCTGCGTAACCTGCATCAATGCCATCGGCAATCATTTTTTCATAACAAACAATTGAGCCTGCTTGAAGCATACCGCAAAGAATGGTTTGCTCACCCATAAGATCAGACTTAACTTCTGCAACAAATGAAGACTCAAGAACACCTGCGCGATGACCACCTGTTGCTGCCGCCCAAGCTTTTGCGATTTCAAGGCCGTCACCATTTGGATCATTTTCAGGGTGAACCGCGATAAGTGTTGGGACACCAAAACCACGCTTATATTCTTCACGAACTTCAGTACCAGGGCACTTAGGCGCCACCATCACAACCGTTAGGTCTGGGCGGATTTGCATGCCTTCTTCAACGATATTAAAACCATGTGAATAACCAAGTGCTGCGCCTTGCTTCATCAGTGGCATCACAGTTTCAACAACGTTGGTGTGTTGCTTGTCAGGCGTTAGGTTTACAACAAGATCGGCTTGTGGGATAAGATCTTCATAGCTGCCTACTGCAAAACCATTATCTTTCGCATTTTTATAAGATTGACGCTGCTCATCAATCGCTGCTTGGCGAAGTGCATAAGAGATATCTAAACCAGAATCACGCATGTTTAAACCTTGGTTCAAACCTTGAGCGCCACAACCTACAATCACGACTTTCTTGCCTTTTAGATAATCAGCTTCTTGCGCGAATTCTTCACGCTCCATAAAGCGGCAACGGCCTAGTTGGTCTAACTGCTCACGTAAGTTTAAGGTATTGAAATAATTCGCCATAATAATAGATCCTGCTAAATTTGTGATTCCGTAAAATAAAGTGCAATTCAAACTAATCTTGATTGCTTAAGAAACATATTATGCTATCTATGTGATTGCGAAAAGTGATATATTCACAAGAATTAATTGCAAATAATGCAACATGAGGTCAAGGTGAATATAAAGAGTTTAGAGGTGTTTTTAAGCTTAGTGGAGAGCAAGAACTTTGCGCAAACAGCTAAGCAACAGCACTTAAGTCCATCGGCCCTAACAAGGCAAGTCCAAAAGCTAGAACAAAGCTTAGATACGCTTTTGTTTGTACGTGATAACCGTGGTGTAGAGCTAACGGATGCGGGCAAGAAATTAATTCCAGTGGCGCAAAAAATCACCCAAGAATGGCAACAGTTTCAATTGCAGATCAAAGGTAAAGACTTAGATCTGCATGGTAACCTACGCTTATTTTGCTCAGTGACTGCAAGCTTTAGCCACCTTCCTGCACTTTTAACTAACTTTCGTAATACTTATCCATATATAGACTTAAAGCTCTCCACTGGCGATCCTGCGCAAGCATTAGATAAGCTTTTCGATGCTCAAGCAGATATAGTGATCAGTGCCTTGCCTTCACCTCCTCCTGCACGTCTGGCGTATCGGATCATTGGTGATATTTCGCTTTCTATCATCGCCCCTGTGGCAGAGAGTAGTTTCTCAACTCAATTAGAAGCAAAGCATATCGATTGGCAAAAAGTACCCTTTATTATCCCTGAAACTGGTATTGCACGGGATCGTTGCGATCATTGGTTTAAGGAAATGAAAATCAAAACACCAAATATTTATGCCCAAGTTTCAGGACATGAAGGTGTTGTCAGCATGGTTGCTCTAGGTTTAGGGATTGGCATAGCGCCGGATGTGGTAATAGATAACAGCCCTATTAAGGATAAGGTAAGGCGGATAAATTTAAAGCCGGTTAAATCATTTGAATTGGGTTTATGTTGTTTAAAATCACAACTAGAGACACCTTTAATCAAGGCATTATGGGAAGTTTCGAGCTTATAGCGGGAGAAGAGGCAGAGTAGACGGGACTCCCTATGTTTTAGCTTTCTACAGACGAAAAAAACCTGACTCTTTCGAATCAGGCTTTCTAATAAGTGGCGGAGTGGACGGGACTCCCTGATACCCGCTTGGCGCGACCCTCGGCGCGACTGGCCGGCTTGCTCTAGGCAAAAAGGTAACCAACTGAACTACCACTTCCTTTTGCTTAATTTTCTACAGACGAAAAAAAACCTGACTCTTTCGAATCAGGCTTTCTAATAAGTGGCGGAGTGGACGGGACTCGAACCCGCGACCCCCGGCGTGACAGGCCGGTATTCTAACCAACTGAACTACCACTCCGCAACTAATTTGGTGCACAATAAAGTCTCACTTAAAACTGCTTTATTGTTTTTTTGCTTTTAGATTTTTATTAAAAATCTGAAAACAATTAAAAGAACCTGGCGATGTCCTACTCTCACATGGGGAAACCCCACACTACCATCGGCGCTATTACGTTTCACTTCTGAGTTCGGCATGGGATCAGGTGGGTCCATAATGCTATGGTCGCCAAGTAAATTCTTTAATTTAACGTTTCACGTTAAATAATAATCTGGAAAGCTGTATGTTCTCTAACACTACATTCAAGTGTTTCTATTCAATCCAACTACAAAACTTTTTAGGTGTTGTATGGTTAAGCCTCACGGGCAATTAGTACAGGTTAGCTCAACGCCTCACAACGCTTACACACCCTGCCTATCAACGTTCTAGTCTCGAACAACCCTTTAGGACACTTAAAGTGCCAGGGAAGACTCATCTTAGGGCTCGCTTCCCGCTTAGATGCTTTCAGCGGTTATCGATTCCGAACTTAGCTACCGGGCAATGCCATTGGCATGACAACCCGAACACCAGAGGTTCGTCCACTCCGGTCCTCTCGTACTAGGAGCAGCCCCCTTCAATCTTCCAACGCCCACGGCAGATAGGGACCGAACTGTCTCACGACGTTCTAAACCCAGCTCGCGTACCACTTTAAATGGCGAACAGCCATACCCTTGGGACCGACTTCAGCCCCAGGATGTGATGAGCCGACATCGAGGTGCCAAACACCGCCGTCGATATGAACTCTTGGGCGGTATCAGCCTGTTATCCCCGGAGTACCTTTTATCCGTTGAGCGATGGCCCTTCCATTCAGAACCACCGGATCACTATGACCTGCTTTCGCACCTGCTCGAATTGTCATTCTCGCAGTCAAGCGGGCTTATGCCATTGCACTAACCTCACGATGTCCAACCGTGATTAGCCCACCTTCGTGCTCCTCCGTTACTCTTTGGGAGGAGACCGCCCCAGTCAAACTACCCACCAGGCACTGTCCTCACCCCAGATAATGGGGCTAAGTTAGAACATCAAGCATACAAGGGTGGTATTTCAAGGTTGACTCCACGCAATCTAGCGACTGCGCTTCAAAGTCTCCCACCTATCCTACACATGTAGGGTCAATGTTCAGTGCCAAGCTGTAGTAAAGGTTCACGGGGTCTTTCCGTCTAGCCGCGGGTACACTGCATCTTCACAGCGATTTCAATTTCACTGAGTCTCGGGTGGAGACAGCGTGGCCATCATTACGCCATTCGTGCAGGTCGGAACTTACCCGACAAGGAATTTCGCTACCTTAGGACCGTTATAGTTACGGCCGCCGTTTACCGGGGCTTCGATCAAGAGCTTCGACCGAAGTCTAACCCCATCAATTAACCTTCCGGCACCGGGCAGGCGTCACACCGTATACGTCATCTTACGATTTTGCACAGTGCTGTGTTTTTAATAAACAGTTGCAGCCACCTGGTATCTGCGACTCTCGGCAGCTTAAAGAGCAAGTCTCATCACCGCTAAGAGCGTACCTTCTCCCGAAGTTACGGTACCATTTTGCCTAGTTCCTTCACCCGAGTTCTCTCAAGCGCCTTGGTATTCTCTACCCGACCACCTGTGTCGGTTTGGGGTACGATTCCTTACAATCTGAAGCTTAGAGGCTTTTCCTGGAAGCATGGCATCAATGACTTCACACCCTTGGGTGCTCGACGTCGTGTCTCAGCCTAACAATTTCCCGGATTTACCTAAGAAATTAGCCTACGCACTTGAACCTGGACAACCATCGCCAGGCCCACCTAGCCTTCTCCGTCCCCCCATCGCAATTGTAAGAAGTACGGGAATATTAACCCGTTTCCCATCGACTACGCATTTCTGCCTCGCCTTAGGGGTCGACTTACCCTGCCCCGATTAACGTTGGACAGGAACCCTTGGTCTTCCGGCGAGGGAGTTTTTCACTCCCTTTATCGTTACTCATGTCAGCATTCGCACTTCTGATACCTCCAGCAGCCCTTACAGACCACCTTCAACGGCTTACAGAACGCTCCCCTACCCCGCATATTCGTAAGAATATGCAGCCGCAGCTTCGGTTTATAGCTTAGCCCCGTTACATCTTCCGCGCAGGCCGACTCGACTAGTGAGCTATTACGCTTTCTTTAAATGATGGCTGCTTCTAAGCCAACATCCTAGCTGTTTTAGCCTTCCCACATCGTTTCCCACTTAGCTATAATTTGGGACCTTAGCTGGCGGTCTGGGTTGTTTCCCTCTCCACGACGGACGTTAGCACCCGCCGTGTGTCTCCCGGATAGTACTTACTGGTATTCGGAGTTTGCAAAGGGTTGGTAAGTCGGGATGACCCCCTAGCCTTAACAGTGCTCTACCCCCAGTAGTATTCATCCGAGGCGCTACCTAAATAGCTTTCGGGGAGAACCAGCTATCTCCAGGTTTGATTGGCCTTTCACCCCTAGCCACAAGTCATCCGCTAATTTTTCAACATTAGTCGGTTCGGTCCTCCAGTTGATGTTACTCAACCTTCAACCTGCCCATGGCTAGATCACCTGGTTTCGGGTCTATACCTAGCAACTCGACGCCCAGTTAAGACTCGGTTTCCCTACGGCTCCCCTAAACGGTTAACCTTGCTACTAAATATAAGTCGCTGACCCATTATACAAAAGGTACGCAGTCACACCACGAAGGTGCTCCTACTGCTTGTACGTACACGGTTTCAGGTTCTATTTCACTCCCCTCACAGGGGTTCTTTTCGCCTTTCCCTCACGGTACTGGTTCACTATCGGTCAGTCAGTAGTATTTAGCCTTGGAGGATGGTCCCCCCATGTTCAGACAAGGTTTCACGTGCCCCGCCTTACTCGATTTCACTGATTATGAGGTGTTGGTTACGGGGCTATCACCCTGTATCGCCAAGCTTTCCAGCTTGTTCACCTGCCTCATCAAAAGCTTAAGGGCTAATCCGATTTCGCTCGCCGCTACTTTCAGAATCTCGGTTGATTTCTTCTCCTCGGGGTACTTAGATGTTTCAGTTCCCCCGGTTCGCCTCATTAACCTATGTATTCAGTTAATGATACATGCTTATGCATGTGGGTTTCCCCATTCGGAAATCCCAGACTCAAGTGGTTTTTACTACCTAATCTGGGCTTATCGCAAGTTAATACGTCCTTCATCGCCTCTGACTGCCAAGGCATTCGCCGTGTACGCTTATTCACTTAACCATACAACCCTAAAAAGTTTTAGTGTTATATACCAAACAAATAAGATTTGTTTTTGATATTTAGAGGGTTAATCTAAATATCGATTGCCGGACTCAATAGATACGTTTAATTACTTAGTAATTAAACGCCAAGACACTTAAATGTGTGTTTGTTTACTTATCTTAAAAGATAAGATTGAGAACTTTTGGTGAAATAATAAAAATTGAAATTTATTATTTCGTCAGCTTTCCAAATTGTTAAAGAGCAGATTCAAATATTTCTAATTGAACCATTTTTAAAGATTCTTAATAAGAACACTTAAAGATGGTGGAGCTATGCGGGATCGAACCGCAGACCTCCTGCGTGCAAGGCAGGCGCTCTCCCAGCTGAGCTATAGCCCCATCTTAGAAGTATTTTCAATGATTGGTGGGTCTGAGTGGACTTGAACCACCGACCTCCCGCTTATCAGGCGAGCGCTCTAACCAGCTGAGCTACAGACCCATCATTGGAATCTCTTTATCTATAAACCATATCAATCTGTGTGAACACTCATCTATGCACATTTCGTATAAGGAGGTGATCCAGCCCCAGGTTCCCCTAGGGCTACCTTGTTACGACTTCACCCCAGTCATGAACCACAAAGTGGTAAGCGTCCTCCCGAAGGTTAAACTACCTACTTCTTTTGCAGCCCACTCCCATGGTGTGACGGGCGGTGTGTACAAGGCCCGGGAACGTATTCACCGTGGCATTCTGATCCACGATTACTAGCGATTCCGACTTCATGGAGTCGAGTTGCAGACTCCAATCCGGACTACGACGCACTTTTTGGGATTCGCTCACTTTCGCAAGTTGGCTGCCCTCTGTATGCGCCATTGTAGCACGTGTGTAGCCCTACTCGTAAGGGCCATGATGACTTGACGTCGTCCCCACCTTCCTCCGGTTTATCACCGGCAGTCTCCCTGGAGTTCCCACCATTACGTGCTGGCAAACAAGGATAAGGGTTGCGCTCGTTGCGGGACTTAACCCAACATTTCACAACACGAGCTGACGACAGCCATGCAGCACCTGTCTTACAGTTCCCGAAGGCACCAAAGCATCTCTGCTAAGTTCTGTAGATGTCAAGAGTAGGTAAGGTTCTTCGCGTTGCATCGAATTAAACCACATGCTCCACCGCTTGTGCGGGCCCCCGTCAATTCATTTGAGTTTTAATCTTGCGACCGTACTCCCCAGGCGGTCTACTTAACGCGTTAGCTCCGAAAGCCACGGCTCAAGGCCACAACCTCCAAGTAGACATCGTTTACGGCGTGGACTACCAGGGTATCTAATCCTGTTTGCTCCCCACGCTTTCGCATCTGAGTGTCAGTATCTGTCCAGGGGGCCGCCTTCGCCACTGGTATTCCTTCAGATCTCTACGCATTTCACCGCTACACCTGAAATTCTACCCCCCTCTACAGTACTCTAGCCTGCCAGTTTCAAATGCAGTTCCGAGGTTGAGCCTCGGGCTTTCACATCTGACTTAACAAACCACCTGCATGCGCTTTACGCCCAGTAATTCCGATTAACGCTCGCACCCTCCGTATTACCGCGGCTGCTGGCACGGAGTTAGCCGGTGCTTCTTCTGTTGCTAACGTCAAGCAACGCAGTTATTAGCTACGCTACCTTCCTCACAACTGAAAGTACTTTACAACCCGAAGGCCTTCTTCATACACGCGGCATGGCTGCATCAGGCTTTCGCCCATTGTGCAATATTCCCCACTGCTGCCTCCCGTAGGAGTCTGGGCCGTGTCTCAGTCCCAGTGTGGCTGATCATCCTCTCAGACCAGCTAGGGATCGTCGCCTTGGTGAGCCATTACCTCACCAACTAGCTAATCCCACATAGGCATATCCTAACGCGCAAGGCCCGAAGGTCCCCTGCTTTGGCCCGAAGGCATTATGCGGTATTAGCTATCGTTTCCAATAGTTATCCCCCACATTAGGGCAATTTCCTATGCATTACTCACCCGTCCGCCGCTCGACGCCGAAGGTGCAAGCACCTTCTCGTTTCCGCTCGACTTGCATGTGTTAGGCCTGCCGCCAGCGTTCAATCTGAGCCATGATCAAACTCTTCAATTTAAGATTTTGTGTCTTTCGACAAGCTCAATGAATACTGACTTCAAAACTAATTCTTACCCGAAGATAAGATGTAATTCTAAAGCTATTATCTTTCCAACAGAAAGATAATGAATTGACTGTGCCAAGTTTTCTATATCGTAAAACGATAAGAAATCTCGATTTGGTCACTAGTTCATTGAAATTTTGACTCTTAGTAAACTAAGAAGTCTAATTGTACAATCAACGAGTGCCCACACAGATTGATAGGTTTAAATTGTTAAAGAGCTTAACTTTCAACGATTTAGCTTTCACTTTATCGTTTCGAGATGCGTATAATACGCTATTCACTTTGAAAGTCAACATAAAACTCTAAATAATTTTAATAAAGTTTTATGGTGACTTTTCCTTTACAGGAAAAGTGCAAATTAGAACCTGGCGATGTCCTACTCTCACATGGGGAAACCCCACACTACCATCGGCGCTATTACGTTTCACTTCTGAGTTCGGCATGGGATCAGGTGGGTCCATAATGCTATGGTCGCCAAGTAAATTCTTTAATTTAACGTTTCACGTTAAATAATAATTCGGAAAGCTGTTATTTTCTTTATAACATAAGCTATAAAAGATAAGGTTCTCACACTCATTTAAGCGCTTCTATTTAGTCCAACTACAAAACTTTTTAGGTGTTGTATGGTTAAGCCTCACGGGCAATTAGTACAGGTTAGCTCAACGCCTCACAACGCTTACACACCCTGCCTATCAACGTTCTAGTCTCGAACAACCCTTTAGGACACTTAAAGTGCCAGGGAAGACTCATCTTAGGGCTCGCTTCCCGCTTAGATGCTTTCAGCGGTTATCGATTCCGAACTTAGCTACCGGGCAATGCCATTGGCATGACAACCCGAACACCAGAGGTTCGTCCACTCCGGTCCTCTCGTACTAGGAGCAGCCCCCTTCAATCTTCCAACGCCCACGGCAGATAGGGACCGAACTGTCTCACGACGTTCTAAACCCAGCTCGCGTACCACTTTAAATGGCGAACAGCCATACCCTTGGGACCGACTTCAGCCCCAGGATGTGATGAGCCGACATCGAGGTGCCAAACACCGCCGTCGATATGAACTCTTGGGCGGTATCAGCCTGTTATCCCCGGAGTACCTTTTATCCGTTGAGCGATGGCCCTTCCATTCAGAACCACCGGATCACTATGACCTGCTTTCGCACCTGCTCGAATTGTCATTCTCGCAGTCAAGCGGGCTTATGCCATTGCACTAACCTCACGATGTCCAACCGTGATTAGCCCACCTTCGTGCTCCTCCGTTACTCTTTGGGAGGAGACCGCCCCAGTCAAACTACCCACCAGGCACTGTCCTCACCCCAGATAATGGGGCTAAGTTAGAACATCAAGCATACAAGGGTGGTATTTCAAGGTTGACTCCACGCAATCTAGCGACTGCGCTTCAATGTCTCCCACCTATCCTACACATGTAGGGTCAATGTTCAGTGCCAAGCTGTAGTAAAGGTTCACGGGGTCTTTCCGTCTAGCCGCGGGTACACTGCATCTTCACAGCGATTTCAATTTCACTGAGTCTCGGGTGGAGACAGCGTGGCCATCATTACGCCATTCGTGCAGGTCGGAACTTACCCGACAAGGAATTTCGCTACCTTAGGACCGTTATAGTTACGGCCGCCGTTTACCGGGGCTTCGATCAAGAGCTTCGACCGAAGTCTAACCCCATCAATTAACCTTCCGGCACCGGGCAGGCGTCACACCGTATACGTCATCTTACGATTTTGCACAGTGCTGTGTTTTTAATAAACAGTTGCAGCCACCTGGTATCTGCGACTCTCGGCAGCTTAGAGAGCAAGTCTCATCACCGCTAAGAGCGTACCTTCTCCCGAAGTTACGGTACCATTTTGCCTAGTTCCTTCACCCGAGTTCTCTCAAGCGCCTTGGTATTCTCTACCCGACCACCTGTGTCGGTTTGGGGTACGATTCCTTACAATCTGAAGCTTAGAGGCTTTTCCTGGAAGCATGGCATCAATGACTTCACACCCTTGGGTGCTCGACGTCGTGTCTCAGCCTAACAATTTCCCGGATTTACCTAAGAAATTAGCCTACGCACTTGAACCTGGACAACCATCGCCAGGCCCACCTAGCCTTCTCCGTCCCCCCATCGCAATTGTAAGAAGTACGGGAATATTAACCCGTTTCCCATCGACTACGCATTTCTGCCTCGCCTTAGGGGTCGACTTACCCTGCCCCGATTAACGTTGGACAGGAACCCTTGGTCTTCCGGCGAGGGAGTTTTTCACTCCCTTTATCGTTACTCATGTCAGCATTCGCACTTCTGATACCTCCAGCAGCCCTTACAGACTACCTTCAACGGCTTACAGAACGCTCCCCTACCCCGCATATTCGTAAGAATATGCAGCCGCAGCTTCGGTTTATAGCTTAGCCCCGTTACATCTTCCGCGCAGGCCGACTCGACTAGTGAGCTATTACGCTTTCTTTAAATGATGGCTGCTTCTAAGCCAACATCCTAGCTGTTTTAGCCTTCCCACATCGTTTCCCACTTAGCTATAATTTGGGACCTTAGCTGGCGGTCTGGGTTGTTTCCCTCTCCACGACGGACGTTAGCACCCGCCGTGTGTCTCCCGGATAGTACTTACTGGTATTCGGAGTTTGCAAAGGGTTGGTAAGTCGGGATGACCCCCTAGCCTTAACAGTGCTCTACCCCCAGTAGTATTCATCCGAGGCGCTACCTAAATAGCTTTCGGGGAGAACCAGCTATCTCCAGGTTTGATTGGCCTTTCACCCCTAGCCACAAGTCATCCGCTAATTTTTCAACATTAGTCGGTTCGGTCCTCCAGTTGATGTTACTCAACCTTCAACCTGCCCATGGCTAGATCACCTGGTTTCGGGTCTATACCTAGCAACTCGACGCCCAGTTAAGACTCGGTTTCCCTACGGCTCCCCTAAACGGTTAACCTTGCTACTAAATATAAGTCGCTGACCCATTATACAAAAGGTACGCAGTCACACCACGAAGGTGCTCCTACTGCTTGTACGTACACGGTTTCAGGTTCTATTTCACTCCCCTCACAGGGGTTCTTTTCGCCTTTCCCTCACGGTACTGGTTCACTATCGGTCAGTCAGTAGTATTTAGCCTTGGAGGATGGTCCCCCCATGTTCAGACAAGGTTTCACGTGCCCCGCCTTACTCGATTTCACTGATTATGAGGTGTTGGTTACGGGGCTATCACCCTGTATCGCCAAGCTTTCCAGCTTGTTCACCTGCCTCATCAAAAGCTTAAGGGCTAATCCGATTTCGCTCGCCGCTACTTTCAGAATCTCGGTTGATTTCTTCTCCTCGGGGTACTTAGATGTTTCAGTTCCCCCGGTTCGCCTCATTAACCTATGTATTCAGTTAATGATACATGCTTATGCATGTGGGTTTCCCCATTCGGAAATCCCAGACTCAAGTGGTTTTTACTACCTAATCTGGGCTTATCGCAAGTTAATACGTCCTTCATCGCCTCTGACTGCCAAGGCATTCGCCGTGTACGCTTATTCACTTAACCATACAACCCTAAAAAGTTTTAGTGTTATATACCAAACAAATAAGATTTGTTTTTGATATTTAGAGGGTTAATCTAAATATCGATTGCCGGACTCAATAGATACGTTTAATTACTTAGTAATTAAACGCCAAGACACTTAAATGTGTGTTTGTTTACTTATCTTAAAAGATAAGATTGAGAACTTTTGGTGAAATAATAAAAATTGAAATTTATTATTTCGTCAGCTTTCCAAATTGTTAAAGAGCAAAGAGTTTTTATTTTACAATAAAACACTTTTTAAAGACTTTCGGCGGCAAAAATCCGAACCAAGAGTAAGACTCCTAGTTTGGAATGCGTTTCCAAAAATACTTAAAGAGTGGTGGGCGATACCGGGCTCGAACCAGTGACCCCCTCCTTGTAAGGGAGGTGCTCTCCCAACTGAGCTAATCGCCCACAAATTTTCTTGCCTAAAGCAAGCATTCCCGTGGAAGGAATGGTGGGTCGTGCAGGATTCGAACCTGCGACCAATTGATTAAAAGTCAACTGCTCTACCAACTGAGCTAACGACCCATTTTTTCAACTGCCTTATGGCAATCAAAAGAAATAGTGGTATCCCGTAGGGGAGTCGAACCCCTGTTACCGCCGTGAAAGGGCGGTGTCCTAGGCCTCTAGACGAACGGGACACTATGGATACCTTTCGGTGTGATGCTTGGGAGCATCAATTCTCTTTACTTATAAACCGTATCAATCTGTGTGAACACTCATCTATGCACTTTTCGTATAAGGAGGTGATCCAGCCCCAGGTTCCCCTAGGGCTACCTTGTTACGACTTCACCCCAGTCATGAACCACAAAGTGGTAAGCGTCCTCCCGAAGGTTAAACTACCTACTTCTTTTGCAGCCCACTCCCATGGTGTGACGGGCGGTGTGTACAAGGCCCGGGAACGTATTCACCGTGGCATTCTGATCCACGATTACTAGCGATTCCGACTTCATGGAGTCGAGTTGCAGACTCCAATCCGGACTACGACGCACTTTTTGGGATTCGCTCACTTTCGCAAGTTGGCTGCCCTCTGTATGCGCCATTGTAGCACGTGTGTAGCCCTACTCGTAAGGGCCATGATGACTTGACGTCGTCCCCACCTTCCTCCGGTTTATCACCGGCAGTCTCCCTGGAGTTCCCACCATTACGTGCTGGCAAACAAGGATAAGGGTTGCGCTCGTTGCGGGACTTAACCCAACATTTCACAACACGAGCTGACGACAGCCATGCAGCACCTGTCTTACAGTTCCCGAAGGCACCAAAGCATCTCTGCTAAGTTCTGTAGATGTCAAGAGTAGGTAAGGTTCTTCGCGTTGCATCGAATTAAACCACATGCTCCACCGCTTGTGCGGGCCCCCGTCAATTCATTTGAGTTTTAATCTTGCGACCGTACTCCCCAGGCGGTCTACTTAACGCGTTAGCTCCGAAAGCCACGGCTCAAGGCCACAACCTCCAAGTAGACATCGTTTACGGCGTGGACTACCAGGGTATCTAATCCTGTTTGCTCCCCACGCTTTCGCATCTGAGTGTCAGTATCTGTCCAGGGGGCCGCCTTCGCCACTGGTATTCCTTCAGATCTCTACGCATTTCACCGCTACACCTGAAATTCTACCCCCCTCTACAGTACTCTAGCCTGCCAGTTTCAAATGCAGTTCCGAGGTTGAGCCTCGGGCTTTCACATCTGACTTAACAAACCACCTGCATGCGCTTTACGCCCAGTAATTCCGATTAACGCTCGCACCCTCCGTATTACCGCGGCTGCTGGCACGGAGTTAGCCGGTGCTTCTTCTGTTGCTAACGTCAAGTAACGCAGTTATTAGCTACGCTACCTTCCTCACAACTGAAAGTACTTTACAACCCGAAGGCCTTCTTCATACACGCGGCATGGCTGCATCAGGCTTTCGCCCATTGTGCAATATTCCCCACTGCTGCCTCCCGTAGGAGTCTGGGCCGTGTCTCAGTCCCAGTGTGGCTGATCATCCTCTCAGACCAGCTAGGGATCGTCGCCTTGGTGAGCCATTACCTCACCAACTAGCTAATCCCACATAGGCATATCCTAACGCGCAAGGCCCGAAGGTCCCCTGCTTTGGCCCGAAGGCATTATGCGGTATTAGCTATCGTTTCCAATAGTTATCCCCCACATTAGGGCAATTTCCTATGCATTACTCACCCGTCCGCCGCTCGACGCCGAAGGTGCAAGCACCTTCTCGTTTCCGCTCGACTTGCATGTGTTAGGCCTGCCGCCAGCGTTCAATCTGAGCCATGATCAAACTCTTCAATTTAAGATTTTGTGTCTTTCGACAAGCTCAATGAATACTGACTTCAAAACTAATTCTTACCCGAAGATAAGATGTAATTCTAAAGCTATTATCTTTCCAACAGAAAGATAATGAATTGACTGTGCCAAGTCCGAAGACTTGATTTGGTCACTAGTTCATTGAAATTTTGACTCTTAGTAAACTAAGAAGTCTAATTGTACAATCAACGAGTGCCCACACAGATTGATAGGTTTAAATTGTTAAAGAGCTTGTTCAGCGAAGCTGCGCTTCTCGTGAACAGGGCGGCTATTTTATCGAATTAAATGTCAGTGTCAAACACTTTTTTACATTTTTTTCGATTTCTTTTGAAATTTTAATGAAACTTCAAAAAACCGCTTAGTCACTGACTTGCTTCAACATCTGGCTAATTGAGCCGTCCGCCGTGTCAGTGAGTGCGCATTATAGAGAGATCTTTTACTTTGGCAAGATCTTTTTTGAAATTTTTTTGATTTATTTTCACTTCGCATAAAAAACAAACAAAAAGGGCTGTTTTTGTATGTTTCACCACCAAAAACAGCCCTTTTATACGAAGTTATATGCTTTTTTAAATGAAAGCGAAAGCATCTCCAAAGATACGATCTTTGTTTGCACCCTTCGATCCAACAAATTGATCTCTGGCACTACCTGCCATTTCAAAGCGTCCAGCAATATACACATCTATATCAGCTAAGGATTCAAAATCTTCCATCACAGCTTGCAGAACATTCCCTTGTTTACCATTCCAGCTCGCATCTGCATCTTCAACAACAGGGATAAACTGAATCGATTTATATTCTTGGCAAATATCTTCAATTTCAGAAAGTGCATATAATTGAGATTCATCTTTCGCCCCCCAATACAAATAAATCTGACGATTTAGCTTTTGGCTCACGCAATGATCAAAAATACTACGTACATAACTAAAGCCTGTCCCACCAGCAATCAAGAGTAATGGATTTTGTGAGTCATCTTCTTGCAAATAAGCATTCCCATGTGGGATATCCACGCTAATTTGAGTCTTATCTGCATAGGCTTGATTCATCGCTTCAATCACTTCAATCGCATACGCATTATGTTCAGCCGCACCGATATGTAATTCAAGCTCACCTTGATGGCGGCATGGGCTGCTCGCAATTGAAAAAGGACGCTTGTCTTTCTCACCCATAACAACCATCAAATACTGACCAGCTTTAAACTCTACTTTAGTTTCTGGATGCAATAGCACACGAAACGTATGGCTCGCTAAAGGTTCGATTTGTTTTACGGTACAATTTACTAACATAGCATCCTCTTATTTTCTTATGCGGCATTATCCTTAGCCGCTTTAGCTTTCTAATTTATTACAGATATAGGTTAACTTAAGCTTACTCGTCGAGTATTCCAAGCTCATCCCAGATTTCATCGACTTTGGCAACTATCTCTGGGCTTTTATGAATCGGCCTTCCCCATTCGCGATCGGTTTCGCCGCCAATTTTGTCTGTCGCATCTAGCCCCATCTTAGAGCCTAGGCCGACTTTCGGTGATGCAAAGTCCAATGAATCAATCGGTGTATTCTCAATTAATACCGTATCACGTGCAGGATCCATGCGTGTAGTAATCGCCCAAATCACGTCATTCCAATCACGCACATTGACATCATCGTCACACACAATCACAAACTTGGTATACATGAATTGACGCAAGAAAGACCAAACACCCATCATGACTCGCTTGGCATGACCTGGGTATTGCTTTTTAATGCTGACCACAGCCATACGGTAAGAACAGCCTTCTGGTGGTAGATAAAAATCAACGATTTCAGGAAACTGCTTACGTAAGATAGGTACAAAGACTTCATTTAAAGCCACACCTAATACCGCTGGCTCATCTGGTGGACGGCCGGTATAGGTGCTGTGATAAATCGGCTTTTTACGCATCGTAATATGGGTAATCGTAAATACATGATGCATTTCGGTTTCATTGTAATAACCGGTATGATCCCCATAAGGCCCTTCTTCTGCGAGCTCATTTGGATCTATGTAACCCTCAAGCACTATCTCAGCACTTGCCGGCACATCCAAATCATTACTGATAGATTTAACCACTTCACTTTTACTACCACGCAATAGGCCAGCAAACGCATATTCAGAAAGCGTATCTGGCACTGGCGTGACAGCGCCTAAAATGGTTGCTGGATCTGCGCCAAAGGCAACCGACACTGGAAACTTCTCACCCGGATTAGTTTCTTGCCAATCTTTAAAGTCAAGCGCGCCACCTCGGTGTGCAAGCCAACGCATAATAATTTTATTCTTGGACAGCTTTTGCTGACGATAAATACCAATATTTTGACGATTTTTATTTGGCCCCTTGGTGATGGTTAACCCCCAAGTAAGCAGTGGCGCGACATCATCAGGCCAACAACTCATCACAGGAATTTTATCCAAATCAACCTCATCACCCTGCCACACGATATCTTGGCAAGCAGCGCTGCGCAGACGCTTCGCTGGCATATTCAGCACTTGTTTAAAAATTGGATATTTGGCAAACGCATCTTTTAAACCGCGCGGCGGCTCTGGTTCTTTTAAGTAGGCTAATAGCTCACCGACTTCTTTAAGCTCAAGCACATCATTACGCCCCATACCAAGCGCAACGCGCTCCGCTGTGCCAAATAAGTTGGTAAGCACCGGCATCTCATAACCGATTGGGTTTTCAAATAATAATGCTGGGCCACCAGCACGTAAGGTGCGATCGCTGATCTCGACCATTTCTAAATGCGGATCGACTGGGTGCGTAATGCGTTTTAATAAGCCCTTTTGCTCAAGTGCTTCAATAAAGTCTCTTAGATCTTTAAAGCTCATGATGTATATCCTTTAAGACCTCGCTTTTATTGCGGGTAATAAAAAGCGCCACTCGAAAACGAAGCAGCGCTTATAAAATCTAACTACGATGAATCATCATAAATAGTTTATGCGTATTATTGACGACGCATTGCATCAAAGAACTCGTCATTGGTTTTGGTCATCGCCAATTTATCAATCAAGAATTCCATTGCATCAAGCTCAGCCATTGGATGAACAATCTTACGCAAGATCCACATCTTTTGTAGTTCATCAGACTTGGTCAGAAGCTCTTCGCGACGAGTACCACTGCGGTTAAAGTCAATCGCAGGGAAAACACGTTTTTCAGCAATCTTACGATTTAGGTGCAGCTCCATGTTACCTGTACCTTTAAACTCTTCATAGATAACTTCATCCATTTTCGAGCCGGTATCAACAAGTGCTGTTGCGATAATGGTTAAGCTGCCGCCTTCTTCAACGTTACGTGCTGCGCCAAAGAAACGTTTTGGTCTATGTAGTGCGTTAGCATCCACACCACCGGTTAAGATTTTACCTGATGATGGAACAACTGTGTTGTATGCGCGCGCAAGACGTGTAATTGAGTCAAGTAGGATGATGACATCTTTTTTGTGCTCAACCAAACGCTTAGCTTTTTCGATAACCATCTCTGCAACTTGAACGTGACGCGATGCTGGTTCATCAAAGGTCGAAGCGATAACTTCACCATTTACCAAACGTTGCATCTCAGTAACTTCTTCTGGACGCTCATCGATAAGTAGAACCATAAGTTCACATTCAGGATGATTGTGGGCAATGCTTTGAGCAATATTTTGCAGTAGCATTGTTTTACCCGCTTTTGGCGGTGCAACAATCAAACCACGTTGACCTTTACCAATAGGTGAAGCCAAATCAAGCACACGCGCCGTAATATCTTCTGTTGAACCATTACCACGCTCCATGATCATGCGATCATTTGGATGGATAGGCGTAAGGTTTTCGAAGAGGATTTTGTTGCGAGCGTTGTCTGGTTTGTCGTCGTTGACAGTGTTGACTTTTAGAAGGGCAAAATAGCGTTCACCGTCTTTTGGTGGACGAATCTTTCCGGCAATCGTATCACCTGTGCGCAGGTTGAAGCGACGAATCTGGCTCGGCGAGACATAAATGTCATCAGGGCCGGCAAGATAAGAGCTGTCTGATGAACGCAGGAAGCCAAAACCATCTTGTAAGATTTCAAGAACCCCATCACCAAAAATATCTTCACCACCTTTCGCATGTGCTTTAAGGATAGAGAAAATGATATCTTGTTTACGAAGACGGGCTAAATTTTCTAAACCTAAGGTTTCTCCAAGCGAGACAAGGTCAGACACAGGTCTGTTCTTAAGTTCTGTTAGGTTCATTGTGGTGGATGCTTTTTTTGTCAAAATAGGATTCTGTATGTTTGTTGAGATTCGTATGGCCTTGAGGGTGGCCTGGAAAAGGAAACTTGTCTAATAAATAAAATTTATATTTAAACTTAATGAATTTTCAATTTGTTTAATTAACGGGCAATAAATTATCACTAAATTCAATATTAGTCTAGCTTTGCATGTGAGAAAAGCCGCAACTAGACGATAAAACCGTGCAAATTATGTGCAGCACGGCCTTATCGACGAAGAAACTTAGATTATAGGTTTGCGTCTAAGAATTCTTTTAGTTGAGTTTTAGACAAAGCGCCAACTTTTGTCGCAGCAACTTGGCCATCTTTAAAAAGAAGTAATGTTGGGATACCACGAATACCAAACTTTGGTGGCGTATCCGCATTTTGGTCAATATTTAATTTACCGATAGTTAGTTTGCCTTCATATTCTTCTGCCACTTCTGTCAGAATTGGGGCAATCATTTTACACGGGCCACACCATTCTGCCCAGAAATCGACCAGAACTGGACCAGCAGCATTGATGACATCTGCTTCAAAACCATCATCTGACAACTGCATAATCTTGTCACTCATCTTACACTCCAAAGTATTATTTAAAGGGCGGTTAGTCGTCTAACCAAAAAATAGATCACCTATTGGACTGGATTTGCTTTCGTATTGCAAGCATTAGCTGATATTCTATAGCAATGAAAAAGACACATATCACAGAGCAAAAATTCGCCGACTTCGATTTACACCCGCAAGTCATTGAAGGATTGGACAAAAAAGGGTTCGAATACTGTACCCCGATCCAAGCCTTGGCGTTGCCGGTACTGCTCACCGGCCAAGACATTGCAGGCCAGGCCCAAACGGGAACTGGTAAAACCCTTGCGTTTTTAACTGCTACCTTTAACCAT
The DNA here is from genome assembly GCF_058545285.1 of Vibrio sp. KMM 9700. Classification (NCBI taxonomy): domain Bacteria; kingdom Pseudomonadati; phylum Pseudomonadota; class Gammaproteobacteria; order Vibrionales; family Vibrionaceae; genus Vibrio; species Vibrio sp. KMM 9700. The sequence goes on from NZ_CM178589.1 coordinate 1,389,171, forward strand.
TTACTCAAAACAGCGGAGCCTGAACGAGAAAATAAATCAAATCCGAGAGCCATAATTATGGCACCTACTCGCGAGTTGGCAATTCAGATTTATAACGATGCCGAATCTTTAGCCGAAACAACAGGACTTTCTGTTGCGCTGGCTTATGGTGGCGAAAGTTATGAGAAACAACTCGCAAAAATTAATCAAGGCGTCGACATCCTAATCGGCACTTGTGGACGTATTATCGACTTTTATAAGCAAAGAGTCTTTCATTTAAACGATATTCAAGCTGTTGTTTTAGATGAAGCCGATCGTATGTTTGATCTTGGTTTTATTAAAGATATTCGCTTTTTATTCCGTCGTATGCCGGCGCCAAATGAGCGTTTGAACATGTTGTTTTCAGCAACCTTGTCATACCGTGTACAAGAGCTTGCGTTTGAGCACATGCATAACCCTGAACATGTAGTGGTGGAAGCTGAGCAAAAAACAGGTCACCGCATCAAAGAAGAGCTTTTCTACCCATCAAATACTGACAAAATGGCATTACTTCAGACTTTAATTGAAGAAGAATGGCCAGAACGTGCGATTATTTTTGCCAATACCAAGCACAAATGTGAACTTGTTTGGGGTCATTTAGCTGCTGATGGACACAGAGTTGGTCTATTGACTGGCGATGTGGCACAGAAAAAACGCGAGAAAATCTTAGAAGAATTTACCCGTGGTGATATCGACTTCTTAGTTGCTACCGATGTTGCAGCGCGTGGTTTACATATTTCAGCCGTAACGCACGTATTTAACTACGACTTACCGGATGACTGCGAAGATTATGTTCACCGTATTGGACGTACCGGTCGCGCAGGCGCAAGTGGTATTTCAATTAGCTTTGCATGTGAAGAATATGCGATTAACTTGCCAGATATTGAAACTTATATCGAGCATTCAATTCCAGTTTCTGAATATGATGCAAGTGCCCTGTTAACGGATTTACCAGCGCCAGTTCGTCTACGTCCGCGCACCAATAATTCGCGCAATCAACGTAACCCGCGTCAAGGTAACCGTAACGGTGGACAAAGAAACAATTCGCCACGTAACAGCGGCCCACGTCAAAACCGACCAAGACGTCCGCAGAATAAGCCACAAGCAAATTCATAACGAAATATAGGGATCATCATTATTTATGAGTCAGGCTGTTTCATCACCTTTATATGCAGCAATCGATCTGGGATCAAATAGCTTTCATATGCTACTTGTGCGCCACATTGAAGGCCAAGTTCAAACCATGGCAAAGATCAAACGTAAAGTGCGTCTTGCCAATGGGTTAGATAAGGATAACTACTTAAATAACGAAGCAATGCAAAGAGGATGGGACTGTTTGCGCTTATTTGCTGAAAGGCTGCAAGATATTCCGCCACAAAATATTCGAATTGTAGGCACAGCAGCGCTTCGCTCAGCAAAAAATGTTGATGTATTTCTCGAAACAGCGAACAAGATTTTAGGCCACCCGATCCAAATCATTAGTGGTGAAGAAGAAGCAGCAACCATCTATAAAGGTGTGGCGCATACTTCTGGTGGTCTAGGTCGACGTTTAGTCGTGGATATTGGCGGTGCCAGTACCGAACTCATTATCGGTGAAGGCTTTGAAGCAAAAGCTTTGGTGAGCTTGCCTATGGGCTGCGTCACTTGGCTGGATTATTACTTTAAAGACCGTCAACTGACTGCGCATAATTTTGAACAGGCAATTACCTCGGCAAAAACTGTTTTGGAGCCGATCTTAAAGCAATACAAAGAGTTAGGTTGGCAAGCTTGTGTCGGTGCGAGTGGCACAGTGCAAGCGTTACAAGAGATCATGCTGGCGCAAGGGATGGATGAGGAAATCACCCTCAAGAAACTTAAGCGCCTGCAAAAGCAAGCCATGGCTGCAAGTCATCTTGAAGAGCTTGAAATTGATGGTTTAACCCTTGAGCGCGCCTTAGTTTTCCCAAGCGGCTTATCTATCTTAATCGCTATTTTTGAGTTTTTAGAAGTTGAAAGCATGACCTTAGCCGGCGGCGCACTGCGTGAAGGCTTGGCCTATGGCATGATAGATGCTATGCAACATGCCGATATTCGTCAGCGTACGATTTGCAGTTTGCAAGCAAGGTATCAACTTGATACTCAGTATGCACACCAAGTCGAAGAAGTTTGTTTAAACTTGTTTAGTCAATGTGGCGGCGAAGAATGGATTGGCGAGTCGATTGCCCCTTGGTTATTAAGTAGTGCGGCGTTAGTGCATGAAATCGGTTTGACCATCGATTATAAAAAAGGTGGTGAGCACGGTGCTTATCTTCTCAGAAACTTAGATTTACCCGGCTTTACTCGGGCGCAGCGTCATCTGATTGCAGAAATGGTACGCCGTTATCGCGAGCAGCTTACGTCACTGCCTGAGCAACATGCGATTTCGGGCAAAAGTGGTAAACGTTTATTGCGCTTACTGCGTTTAGCTGTGATTTTAACTCATAGACGTGAATCGGCATATCAACCTGAGTTTCAGATCAGTGCCAATGATGAAGAATTAACCTTAACCTTAGATAAGCTTTGGTTAGAGCAAAACCCATTAACTTGGGCTGAGCTTGAAATTGAAGTGAACCGCCAAACCGATATGGGCTGGCCGTTGATTTTAGATTTATCTGAGCCGACTAAATAGTTATCGCTTTTAAAGTTATACAAATTAGTAGCTATAAACATTAAATGATGTATGCGTATACTCTATTTAACGCATACATCATTTTTTATATTATTATTCAGCTATTTTTACCGCATCTTGCGCCAGCCAAGTGGCTACATCTTTCGCAAAATAAGTTAAGATCCCATCAGCACCAGCGCGCTTAAAGCAAAGTAGCGATTCCAGCACAGTTTCTTTTTCTTTCAACCAGCCATTTTCAATCGCAGCTTTATGCATCGCATACTCACCTGAGACTTGATATGCAAAGGTTGGGACTTGTAGCTCAGTCTTAACGCGGCGAACCACATCTAAATATGGCATACCTGGTTTAACCATCACCATATCTGCGCCCTCTTCCACATCCATTGCGACTTCATGTAAGGCTTCATCAGAGTTTGCAGGATCCATTTGATACGTCTTTTTATCTGCGCCTTTTAAATTGGCAGATGAACCGACTGCATCACGGAAAGGTCCATAGTAGTTCGATGCATATTTAGCTGAGTAAGCCATGATTTGAGTATAGATCAAGCCTTCGTCTTCCAAAGCTTGACGAATTTTACCAATCCGGCCATCCATCATATCTGAAGGTGCGACCACATCTGCGCCCGCTTGTGCGTGAGAAAGTGCTTGCTTAATCAAAACTTCGGTAGTTTCTTCGTTTAGCACATAGCCTTCATCATCAATGATGCCATCTTGACCATGAGTGGTATAAGGATCTAGTGCGACATCTGTCATAATACCAATTTCAGGTACATGTGCTTTGAGCTCTTTGACTGCACGTTGGACTAGGCCTTCAGGATTAAAAGCTTCTGATGCGCACAGTGATTTCACATCTTGGTTGACCACAGGGAATAGCGCGATCATAGGAATGCCAAGTTCAGCTAAATGGGTTGCTTCTTCAATTAAAAGATCGATCGATAAACGCTCTACGCCCGGCATAGACTCAACCGCTTCACGACGATTTTTGCCCATCAAAACAAACATTGGATAAATCAGATCATTAACTGAGATTTTGTTTTCAGCCATAAGACGGCGGCTAAAATCATGTTTACGCATACGGCGCATACGGCGCGCTGGGAATTGACTTTGAATAGAAACTGACACTTGGATTCTCCTTTTGTATATCCTGCATAGTTATATTATTTTGGATATATTAAAAATTGACGCCAACATCATACCACCGTTAACTCCTTCAAACACATTAAGATAAGAAAATAACCTATCACTACACAAATATGTATTCTAGATTTAAAATGAAGCCAGAGGTTAGACTTGAAGCTAGATGTCTAAGCTAAATTTATCCAAATATAGAGGTTCTATGATAGATACTCACGCGCATATTTATGCCAAAGAATTTGATCAAGACAGAGACGATTGCATCAAACGCGCCAAAGACGCAGGCATCGAGCAAATCTTAATGCCAAACATCGACTTAAACTCGATAGAAGCCATGCTTAATACCCAAAAAGATTACCCTGAGATGTGTCAGAGCATGATGGGCATTCACCCTTGTTATATAAATCAAGATTATAAGCAAGCACTGGATCAAATCCGTCCCTTATTTGACACCCATAAGTTTATTGCTGTGGGTGAGATTGGTATCGACTTATATTGGGATAAAACCTTCCGCGCCGAGCAAATCGATGCGTTTAGCCAGCAAATAGCTTGGGCCAAAGAGATGCAGTTGCCAATTGTGGTGCACACTCGTGACTCGATTGAAGACACCTTAGCCGTGCTGAGCAAACAACAAGATGGCAGTTTAAGCGGTGTGTTCCATTGCTTTGGCGGCACAATAGAAGAAGCCAAAGCGATTCAAGATCTTGGTTTTCATCTTGGATTGGGCGGTGTGACGACCTTTAAAAATAGCAAAATGGACATGGTGATCCCAGAGCTTGATCTAAGCAAAATCATTTTAGAAACCGACTGTCCATACCTTGCGCCAACGCCACATCGCGGCAAGCGTAATGAGCCAAGCTTAATGCCGTTGGTCGCGCAAAAGATTGCTGATTGCCGCGAGATGAACTTAGCTGAGGTCGATAAGATCACAACTAAGAATGCCAAGGCTTTATTTAAAATCTAAAGCTTGAAATTGCAGCTAGATATATGAATGCAAAAAAGCCACTTAACATTGAGACCGATTTTTAATGGCTCGTTAAGTGGCTTTTTATTGCTTAGCTCTTTTGTAAGCTTTAGCTATTGTCGAATCTAAAGAAAAACTTTATTCAGCGCTGGTTTCTTCTTGTTCTTCATCTTCACTTGGTTTGGTGTAAAAACGCGAACAGAATAAGCCAACCTCAAATAGGATAATCATAGGGATCGCAAGCAAGGTTTGCGAAATCATATCTGGTGGTGTGAGCATCATGCCCACCACAAAAGCGCCGACAACTATATATGGACGTTTTTCTTTTAACGATTTCACATCCGTTGCACCCGTCCAACATAGCAAGATAATCGCTACAGGCACTTCAAAAGCAATCCCGAATGCCATAAACAGAGCTAAGACAAAATCAAGATAGCTTGCAATATCCGTGGCTTGCTCGACCCCGCCAAGTGAAATGGCAGTAAAAAAGCTAAAAATTAACGGGAAGACAACGAAATATGCAAAGGCGACACCAGCATAAAATAAGAATGAGCTTGAAAACAGCAAAGGCATGATCAAGCGTTTTTCATGTTGATATAAACCTGGCGCCACAAACGCCCATACCTGATACAAGATATATGGCACTGCTAAAAAGACAGAGGCAATTAAAGTCAGTTTAAGTGGTGTAAAAAATGGTGATGCAACATCGGTTGCGATCATGCTTGCCCCTTCGGGAAGCTTTTCGATTAACGGTGACGAGACAAACTCATATATATCCCCTGAGAACCAAACCAAACACACAAAGACAACCATTACCGCTGCAATGGCGCGTAATAAGCGATCTCTTAATTCGATTAAGTGGGAGATTAAAGGTTGTGACTGCTCTTGCTCTGTCATATAAAACCTCAAAATAAAAATAATGCATAAAAACTAAGGCTTAATTGGATGATTAATATTCATCTAAGAATGATTAACCTAAGCGAAAGCTTTTATGCATTGGTCCCTTTCGCATATAGCGAGATGGGTAACTAGATAATCTTCGTTATGATGATTTCGATTGCTCTTTTTCAGCTGCGTTTGTAACTGCATCTGACTTTGTGGCTTCATCAGCTTGCTCAGCTGTTTTTTGAATGCCACCAGCAATGTTATTTTCATCACTAGAAGTTTGCTCTTGATAAGGACGCTGCACAGACTGCGCGGCTTGCTTGAGTTCCTCGATTGAAGACTTAAGCTCTGGCGATAAATCTTTCATCCCCATTTGCTCTGCTTTTTTCAAGTTATCTTGCAGCTCTTGGATTTTTAGCTCTTGCGAGAGTTCATCTTTGACATTGTTTGCCATACTCTTCATGCCATTAAAAAAGCGCGCAACCGATCGAATAGCAACCGGCAAACGTTCTGGGCCAAGCACAACAAGGCCAACCACAGAAATCAGCATGAGCTCCCAAAAACCTATATCAAACACGGCTTAGCCCTGCTCTTTGTCTTTTTTAACTTCTTGCGTCGTTTGCTCTTGCGCTGAGCTTTCTAGGTTTTTAGCTTGGAAATCTGCATCTTTTTCTTCTACAGCTTTCTCTGTTTTCTTTTCTTCATCTTCGCTCATTGCTTTTTTAAAGCCTTTTACTGCTGAGCCAAGATCGCCACCGATACCACGTAATTTCTTAGTACCAAATAAAAGTACGATAATTACTGCGATAATAAGAAGTTGAGTTACGCTAATTCCGCCCATTTGTTATTTACCTCGGGTCTAAATAAAATGATTCTAGCAAACTTATGCTGCTTTAAAAAACAACCTAAGCGCAAAGGTTTTGGTTGCGGCATCATATACCGAAAAGATGAAGAATATATGTCAGCCCAAAGACTTAATACATACTTATCTTTTAGTTCCTTCTAAAGTGCTTAGACAAGAATAAAGACTATTGATACCTCAATCTAAGATTGCTTATTTATAACACTATTTTCACTTTTAAGCATCACAGACAAAGGATCTTTTCTGATGCTTATTTGATTTAAATCTAAGCCAATGAAGATAAGCTGAGATTATTTATAGCTACGCCAACTTAAAAGCCAAGATACAAGTCCAGCTCCGGCTGCATAAGCTGAAATTTGCTGAGTAAGTGCATCCGGTGAAATATGTAAGACGGCGGCGCAGATAAACAAGGCTGCACCCACACCAAAGTATAGTTGACCCTTGGCGTGCTGTTTTTTACCTTTTGCGTAATCTTGGTATAAATCCCCTAAACGCTTTTCCATATCTCGGCTATGTTTTAGTGTATCAAACAACATATCCGGTAAATCTGGTAGCTTTTCCGCCCACAGTGGCGCTTTATCTTGAACACGATTAAATAAAGCTTTAGGACCAATTTGCTCAAGCATCCAACGCTCTAAAAATGGCTTAGCGGTTTCCCATAAATCAAGCTGAGGGTAGAGCTGGCGGCCTAAGCCCTCTATATATAAAAGTGTTTTTTGCAACAGAACAAGTTGCGGCTGCACTTCCATATTAAACTCACGCGCAGTATTAAATAGATTTAATAAGACATGACCGAACGATATTTCGCACAAAGGCTTCGCAAAAATTGGCTCACACACCACACGGATCGCCGCTTCAAACTCACGTACGTCCGTATCTTTGGGCACCCAGCCTGAATCAATGTGTAATTGCGCGACTTTATGATAATCACGATTAAAAAAGGCTAAAAAGTTTTCGGCTAAATAGCGCTTATCTTCACTATCAAGTGTACCGACAATGCCGCAATCTAAACCTATCCATAATGGATTTTCAGGGTTGTTATGTGCAACAAACACATTTCCTGGATGCATATCAGCATGGAAAAAACTATCCCGAAAGACTTGGGTAAAGAAAACCGTCACGCCCTTTTCAGCCAGCAGTTTCATATTCACGCCTTGAGCATGTAATCCACTAATGTCTGAAACTTGAGTTCCATAAATACGCTCAGAGACCATCAATTTTTGAGTCGTAAAGTCCATCAGCACATCGGGAACATATAAGTCTTCGCTGCCTTCAAAATTACGCTTTAATTGCAATGCATTGGCTGCTTCTTTTCGTAGATCAAGCTCATTTAAAAGCGTCTTTTCATATTCTTTGATCACTTCTACAGGCTTTAAGCGTCTTGATTGCGGCATAAACTTGGCAATCAAATGCGCCATGCGATACATCAGTTTTAAGTCGGCTTGGATCACAGGCAAAATATCCGGGCGAATGATTTTTAAAACCACTTCTTGTCCCGTTTCTTTTAACTTGGCGGTATGTACTTGCGCAATTGAGGCCGAAGCCAGCGGCTGAATTTCAAAATCAACAAACCAATCTTCGACTTTCCCACCAAGCTCAGCTTCAATTTGCGCTTTCGCTTCATTGCCATCAAACGGACTGACCTTATCTTGCAATAATGCTAAAGGATCGGCGATATAATCAGGAAACAAATCACGCCTAGTCGACATCATTTGCCCTAGCTTAATCCAGACCGGCCCTAGCTCTTGCAAAGCAAGACGTAAACGCTCACCAGAGGCTTTTTCAAGATGTTTATTATCAATCCAAAATGCGAGTTTGATCAGACGTTTGGCTGAAACTGTGTGTGCATGTTCAGGCAATAGATCTTCTAGCCCATACTCAAGTTGAGTTTTGATAATCTTATATAAACGGCGAAGTTCGGCTAATTTCATAAATACTTTTATTCTTGATGAGAAGGATGCTCGAAAGAAGCTTCAAGACGCTGAACCAATGCTTGATAGGCTTGTTCTAGCTTATCGGCATCTTGCGCCAGATCTGAAACTTGATCGCAAAAATAAGCCAGCTCTAATGGCGCAGGGGCAAGTTGCCACTCATGCACCACGGCTTCTGCTAACTTATGCTGTGAAACTTGAGCTTTATCTTGCAGCCAATTTTTGGTTGATTTCGCGCCTTGAACCAACTGATAGGCCAGCACATCACCGGTTAATTTGGAAAGCAGCTCTTCCACATCCGGCTTTAGCTCATCCATAAATTCGGCAAAATCTTGAATCAAGCTTAAATCACCATCAACCACCAAGCGATCTTGCTTGATAAGCTCAGTTAAGTTTTGCTTGGCGCGGATCTCTGCAAGTTGCGCCAGCTTAATCGATATACTCGCATCAGGTGTTGCTTCATACCCAGCAAGGACATCGATGCGCTGACTAAAAACAAAGAACAACTCAAGATTTAGCTCTTGTAGGTGCAGCTTTAATACCTTGCCACGCAGACGCGTTAAATTCGCTTGCGCAGCCGCACTTTGATTTAACAAAGCATTGAAAAGCGTTTCAACGCCAGCTGTCATCAGTGCAGAATTTGGGAGAAATAATTCAAACGACATAAGACTTCCTTGCCTGAAGCATTAAAACTTATAACCGCGGTGCAAAGCGACGATGCCACCGGTTAAGTTGTAATAGCTCGTTTGCTCAAAACCTGCATCGTCCATCATAGCTTTTAAGGTTTCTTGATCTGGATGCATACGAATAGATTCCGCTAGATAACGATAGCTATCGGCATCATTGGCAACCACTTCGCCAATTTTTGGCAGCAAATGGAATGAATAAGCATCATACACTTTAGATAAGGCTTCAATCGTTGGTTTTGAGAACTCAAGCACAAGTAAACGACCACCCGGCTTTAACACGCGGAACATAGAACGCAATGCTTTATCTTTATCTGTCACATTACGTAGTCCAAAGCCTATCGTGATGCAATCAAAATAGTCATCTGGAAATGGCAACTCTTCGGCATTAGCTTGTACATAGTGCACATTGCCCACAATCCCACTGTCTCTTAATTTGTCGCGCCCAACATTAAGCATTGAATTATTGATGTCTGCGAGTACAACCTGCCCAGTTTCGCCAACAATACGTGAAAACTTAGCGGTTAAATCACCCGTGCCACCAGCAAGGTCTAGAATACGTTGACCACGGCGTGCACCGCTGCAATCAATCGTAAAGCGTTTCCATAAGCGGTGGATCCCACCAGACATAAGGTCATTCATGATGTCGTATTTTTTCGCAACTGAATGGAACACCTCTGCTACTTTTTCTACTTTTTGTTCTTTCGCAACTTGGGTAAAACCAAAGTCTATGGTTTCATCAACAGAAGATGTTTTTTGTAAGTCTGGCTGAGTCATAATTTTTCTCTCATTTCGTTTCAAGCTTGGCTTGCTACTTCTACATAAGGTTTAATTTATAAAATAAAAGCTAGTTTACTGTATCCCTTGATGATTGTCTTTTAATGCTGACGAAAGTTTGTGTAATTCCAATAATGCCTTTGATATTTGCAAAGTTAACTGTGTGCATATCAATACTTCGAGCAGCTCATATCATTATATGCTGATGGATCTCATCATTTTACTCGCTTGCTGCACCTTCGACTCTTTTGGGTATATACTCCAGAAAAAATATCCCCACATCACAAAGAGAATAAAAGTCGATGAAAAATGAAAAACATGCGTTTTATTTTGGGATAAGCGCAGTCTTGCTTTGGTCCACTGTGGCGAGCGCTTTTAAGATCACTCTCGCGAGTTTCACCCCAGTGCAGATGCTTATAATTGCGAGCTTAGTTTCAATTTTGGTTTTAACTCTCATTTGTCATTGGCAAGGGAAATTGCCTCAGGTCTACACGACATTTTTGCAAAAACCTCTGTATTTCATTGTGCTTGGCCTGATCAACCCTTGTTTATACTATTTTATTTTATTCCAAGCTTATGACTTATTGCCAGCCTCACAGGCTCAACCGCTGAACTATAGCTGGGCGATTACTCTTAGCGTAATGGCTGCTTTCTTTTTAAAGCAAAAGCTGACCAAGTATGATCTAGTGGCATGTGTATTGGGTTATTTTGGCGTGCTTGTGATTGCGACCCAAGGCAATGTTTTAGCCTTGGAGTTTACCAGTGCCCAAGGCGTCTCACTGGCATTGCTCTCGACATTATTATGGGCAGGCTATTGGATATTGAATGCAAAGAATACTGCCGATCCTGTGATCTCTATGCTGCTTGGGTTTATTCTATCGCTACCTTTTAGCTTTGGGTTACTCATGTACCAAAACCAAGCATGGCAGAATTTAGACTTCACCGCTTGGCTTGCGGTGGCCTATGTAGGTTTATTTGAAATGGGGATAACCTTTGTGCTTTGGTTATATGCGCTCAAAAAGACAAACCATACATCAAGGATAAGTAACTTAATCTTCTTATCACCATTTATATCTTTGTTTTTATTAAGTAAAATTATTGGCGAAGAGGTAGGGATAAGCACAGTGGCAGGATTAGTGTTGATCTTATGCGGATTGATCGTTCAACAAATGAAGAAAACAGCGAAGCCTGTGGACAGCTCAACAATATAAAATCTTATATTAGTGAGAGGAAGAAGTAATATAATGCAGAATAATAATATTTAACTATTTTCTATTCTGCATTATATATCATTTAAGTTATCGTATATAACCTAAAATAACTGAAGTATTCATATATCATACAAATAATTTTATTTATAATATATAATCAATACATTAAATACTCTATATTTATGGGCTAATCAGAAGAGTATCCCAAAAGTGAAAGATTTATTAAACTGTCATATTATTTTTTTCGATATATTTTTTTAGATCTTCCACACTAAAACCTTGGCTTTTTAACTTCTCAGCCATGATCACAACTTCTTCTTTTTTACGTGAATCCAGAACAAGTTGGAACTGATAAATCAAATCCCTAAGTGTTGAGGTGGAGACCTGCTTAGCAGCACTGCGGACGCGCTCTTCGCTTTGATTGCCCAATTCCTGCAGCAGCTTACCAAACATTACTTTTTCAGGACTTTCTTCAAATTGCTCTAAAATACGAGCCATTTCGTAGGTCGTTAATGACATGATGTTGTTTCCATTAATAATATAATTTTTAATATATGCTGCTATCTGCAAATATACAAACTAAGTATGCCGAAAGAAAGTGTATAAATTAATTAAATTTCTTTTTTTGCAAATATGCATTACTTTATATTCAAATACACTCACATCACTCATGACAGGGAGCCTATTTGGAATACTATTTCTAAATACTGAACTTGATCTTACTCTTTTGCTAATTTAAGTGATTAGCACTTACCTATCTTGAGTATACAATCAAAAAATGCACTTCTGCTAGATTCTCACTCACAATTTTGCTTAGTTTTTACTCGCAATCAGATTGATTGTGCCTAAATCACGCATAAAGTGAAAGTCAAAGCTATCAATTAGGCTTAACTATAGATCAGAATTATATCTCTTTACTTAAAATAAACAAAGTAATTAGTTTAAGACTTGGTGCTACAAGAGAGATACTTATTGTAAGTTGCGAACTCGCCTCAAACAAGCTAACTTAAAGTGTTATATTTTATCGCTCTGTACCTCTTAGGTGCATTACCAGACATAAAGGAAAATCTATGCAAGCGGCAGTAATTTTGCAACATGTGACTCTTATCCGACAATGGCTAGCTGAGAATAAACTCGATGCCTTTATTGTCCCACATGAAGATGAGTTTTTAGGCGAGTATATTCCCGAGCATAATGAGCGCCTACATTGGTTGACTGGTTTTACAGGATCTGCAGGCGCTGCCGTGATCACTTTAGATCAAGCTGCGATCTTTGTTGATGGCCGTTATACAGTTCAAGTCACTAAGCAAACCCCAGCCGATATTTTCTCTTATCATCACTTAATTCAAGAGCCGCCACTGGCTTGGGTCAAACAAAACCTTGCCCAAGATGCAAAAGTTGGCATAGATCCAAGAATGCACACCGCAACTTGGCTTGAAAAAGCAAGCAGCCAAATCGCCAAGGGACAGAGCCTGGTTAGCCTAGCGCAAAACCCTATCGATCAAAGTTGGGATGATCGCCCGCAAGCGATTGAATCAGATGTACGCCTAATGCCTACCCAAGCAGTCGGTGTCGATTGTCCAACCAAGCGCAGCCAAATCGCAACCTTGATTAAGCAAAAAGATGCGGATGCTGCCCTACTGACTCAACTCGACTCTATTTGTTGGCTACTCAATATTCGTGGCGCAGATGTTTCGCGTCTACCTGTGATCCTCAGCCATGCGATTTTGCATCGAGATACAAGTGTTGATGTCTTTATCAAAGCCTCGCGCTTGCCGGCAGAAGCTGCGCTGCATTTTGGTGAGAATGTTCGCGTACATGAGCCTAAAGATCTTGAAAGTGTTCTTGAAGGGCTAAAAGACAAGCATGTTCTTTTTGATTCCAACACGGCCAATGCTTGGTTTAAACAAACGCTTACTCAAATTGGTGCGATTTGTATTGAATCTGCCGATCCTTGTTTATTACCCAAAGCGGCTAAAAACTCTACCGAAGCAAAAGGCATGCGTGATTGTCACGTGCGTGATGGCGTCGCTATGGTGAAATTCTTATCTTGGCTCGACGATGAAGTGGCACAAGGTAATTTACATGATGAAGGCACACTTGCAGATACGCTTGAGAGTTTTCGCCGTGAAGATGAGAGCTTAATGGATCTCAGCTTTGATACAATTTCAGCAGCTGGCAGCAATGCAGCGATGTGTCACTATAATCACCAAAACCAAGAAGAATACGGCAAGCTTAGCCAAGATTCTTTGTATTTGGTTGATTCAGGCGGTCAGTACCTTGATGGCACCACAGATATAACCCGCACTATTGCGATTGGTAATCCGAGTCCATTTATGAAGCAGCAGTTTACCTTAGTGCTAAAAGGTCATATTGCTCTCGCATCTGCCAAATTCCCGAAAGGCACAACAGGTAGCCAACTGGATATCTTGGCGCGTCAATACTTATGGCAACAAGGTTATAACTTTGATCACGGTACAGGCCATGGTGTTGGGCACTTCTTAAGTGTGCACGAAGGTCCACAACGTATTTCTCCTGCCTATAACCCCATTTCCTTAGAAGAAGGCATGGTGCTATCCAATGAGCCGGGTTATTACGAAGCCGATAAATTTGGCATTCGCATTGAGAACTTGGAGATAGTCACCAAGCAACACGTTGAGGGACCTGTGGAAACCTTAGGTTTTGAATCTCTTACTCGCTGCCCAATTGATGTGCGTGCAATTGACTTTAACTTGCTTACCACAGATGAAAAAGCTTGGTTAAATCAATATCATGAGAAAGTTTGGCAAGATCTTAGTCCGCTTGTGCAAGGCGCAGTAAAAGCTTGGCTGGAAGAAGCCACGGCTGAAATCTAAATAAGATATTAGCTTAGCGCTAGATAAAATAAAAAGAGATACCTAATTTATCGGGTATCTCTTTTTTATGTTTCACGTGAAACCTCGACGCGATTGAATGAACTTAGCCAGCGTAAGCTTGACTCCAATCCGTCCAAACCACTTCAAAGCCTTTTTGCTGCACTGCACCTGCCACTTGCTCCACACTACGCTCATCACTAATACTAAATTGCTCTAACTCGACATCTTTATCTGCATAACCGCCAGGTTGAGTTTTTGAACCAGCTGAAACCGAAGTGATCCCAAGACCCAAGACATTATCACGAAACTCTGGGGTTTCACGGGTAGACAGGGATAGCTCAACTTCTCCATTAAACAAGCGATAAGCACAGATTAGCTGAACCAGTTCTTTATCACTCATAATTGATGTCGGCTCTAAGCCACCACTGCAAGGTCTAAGACGCGGAAAAGAAATCGAATAACGCGACTTCCAATAAGTTTTCTCAAGATAATCCAAATGCTTCGCTGTGAAAAAGCAATCTGTACGCCAATCATCCAAACCAATTAAAGCGCCAAGACCTATTTTATCTATGCCTGCACGTGCGAGGCGATCTGGAGTCTCAAGACGATAGAAGAAATCTTGTTTATTACCACGTAAATGGTGTTTGGCATAAGTCACCGGATGATACGTCTCTTGGTAAACCATCACGGCATTAAGGCCCAAGGTTTTTAGCTCTGCATAGTCTGCTTGATCAAGCGGCTGCACTTCCATGCCTAAGTAATTAAAGTGGGGTTTAATTCGTGGCAGCACTTGGCGGAAATATTTCATCCCCACTTTGGTCTCATGCTCACCTGTGACGAGTAATAAATTATCCATCTTCAGCGCTTTAATTGCTTCCACTTCTTGATCAATTTCATCAAGTGTTAAGGTGCGGCGTTTAATTCTATTTTCCATCGAGAAGCCACAATAGGTACAAGCATTTGCGCACAGGTTTGAAAGGTACAAAGGGATATAAAAGCCCATGGTGAAGCCAAAACGTTGACGGGTTTTTTGATAGGAAATCTGTGCCATTTGCTCGAGATAAGGCATAGCCGCTGGCGAGATAAGGGCTTTAAAGTCCTCGAGATCACGCTGAGTTTTATTCAGAGCGCGCTCCACATCTTGCGCCGTCTTACTATAAATAGATAAACGCACATCATCCCAATCAAGTTTCTCAAACTCTGTTTTAAAGCTCATTTTGCCTATCCCTTTGTGATTTAACCTAAAAACGCAGTCAATGGACTGGATGCCACAGCTTGTGATTTTTGCACCGCAAGCCCCGCCAGATAAGCACTGCGCCCAGCCTCAACAGCCATCGCAAATGCTTGTGCCATGGCTTTTGGATCAGGGCTAGCCGCAATCGCGGTATTAACGAGCACAGCATCTGCGCCAAGCTCCATCGCATAAGCTGCATGTGATGGCGCACCAATTCCAGCATCAATCACAACAGGCACTTTTGCTTGCTCAATAATAATCTTTAGAAAATCATCTGAGACAAGGCCTTTATTTGAACCAATCGGCGCAGCCAGTGGCATCACAGCAGCGCAACCAACTTCCTCTAAGCGCTTACATAACACGGGATCAGCATGGCAATAAGGCAAGACGATAAAACCTTTTTTCACCAAGGCCTCGGCTGCTGCTAAGGTTTCAATCGGATCAGGCATTAAATATTTTGGATCTGGGTGTATCTCAAGCTTTAACCAATTGGTTCCCAGCGCTTCACGCGCAAGTTCAGCGGCAAAAATAGCTTCTTTGGCTGTTTTCGCTCCCGACGTATTCGGTAAAAGTTGAACTTGGGTTTGTTTTAATGGCGCATAAATGTTGTCTTCAGGTGTATGCAAATCCACACGCTTAAGTGCTAACGTCGTCATTTCTGATTTTGACTCAATCAATGCATCAAGCATCAATTGGCTCGTGGCAAATTTACCTGTTCCAGTAAATAAACGTGAATTAAAACTGCGATCAGCTATCTGTAATAAGTCTGGCTGCATTGGGTGTACCTTATAAATAAAAAACGATTG
The DNA here is from genome assembly GCF_058545285.1 of Vibrio sp. KMM 9700. Taxonomy (NCBI): domain Bacteria; kingdom Pseudomonadati; phylum Pseudomonadota; class Gammaproteobacteria; order Vibrionales; family Vibrionaceae; genus Vibrio; species Vibrio sp. KMM 9700. The sequence continues at coordinate 1,405,181 of NZ_CM178589.1, forward strand.
AATTAACCACCGGCGATCACTTGAAACAAATCAATCTCATCGCCTTCGCCAACTTGGGTTTGTGCCCATTGCGTCTGGGGAATAATGCTTTGATTTAATGCCAGAGCCATGCCTTGAGACGAGAGGTTAAGCTCACTAAGCACCCCCTCTAAACTAATACATTGACTGATTTCGACTGGCTTTTGATTGATGATTATTTTCATGTTCTGCCTATATTCTTGATTCTATCTGGCCCCATGAGTCAGCCTTGGCTTATCTACAGGTTTAAGCTTGGCACACAGGGCAAGATGAATCGGTTGAGATTTTAAATTTTTGCCAACTTAAATATTGGCCATCAAAAAGATTTAGATAGTTAGGTTTAAAGTTCTTGTTCTGGGTTAAATACTTAATTGCTTCAAGTGCTTGCATATTCCCCATCGAGCCTACAACCGGCCCAATCACGCCAGACTCAGAGCATTTTAAGCCCGCACTATTATCTTGATGCGGCACCGCACAACGATAACAAGGTGTCTGCTGATGTTTAAAATCAAAACTCATCAACTGCCCAACCCAGCCGATCGCAGATCCTGAAATCAACGCAGTTTTGGTTTCGACACAGGCTTTATTCACCGCTTGTCGCGTTGGAAAATTATCTGAGCAATCCAGCACCACATCAGCCATCATAACTTCAAGCTTAAGTTGTTCGGCTTCCAAGAATTTTTGTACTGCACGCACTTTAGTTAAAGGATTAAATGCTTTGATTTGCTCAAGTGTTGCTTTGGCTTTATTTATCCCAATATCGGCTTGGCGATAAATAATCTGGCGCTGTAAATTCGAGTCTTCAACTGTATCGCCATCTGCGACGACAATTTGCCCGACCCCCGCGCCAGCGAGAAACAAACTCACCGATGCGCCGAGACCACCACAACCAATCACTAACACTTTGGCTTTTAGTAATTGCTCTTGGCCTGCTTCAGCAACTTCGGGTACCATAATTTGACGTTGATAGCGTTTAAACTCTTGATCGTTCATGCGTAAACCTTATTATTTATTCAAACATTAGGCCTTTCTGGGCTGCATAATGTTCGCAAACTCATGTAACGCATATTCTATATCAGATGCCTCGGTAATAGCACGAACCACAGCTAAACTATCCACTCCGGTTTGCCAAACTTTTGGTGCTCGCTCAAGATCTATCCCACCAATCGCAACACTTGGACACTGGCCACTAATTAATTCATGATATAAAGCTAAACGGGTTAACCCTTGTGGCTTAGATGGCATCTGCTTGGTCGTTGTTGGGAAAATATGCCCAAGTGCGATGTAACTTGGTTGGCATGCTTTAGCGCGCATAATTTCAAAGTAACTGTGTGTCGATAGACCTAAATGTATTTTGGCTTGAGCAATAGCTTTTAAGTCAGCAACTTGAATATCTTCTTGACCTAAATGCACACCATAGGCCTGATGCTTAATCGCTAACTGCCAATAGTCATTAATAAATACTTTTGCTGCATATTCGCGACCCAATTCAATTGCTTTTTGGATCTGAACTTCTAAATCTGCTTGCTTTGGGTCTTTAATCCTTAATTGAATCGTTTTGACGCCTAGCTTTAACAGCTTTTCAATCCAATCCACATGATCCACTACGGGGTATAAACCTAGATCGCGTTCGATTTGTGGAAACTTAATCGCGGCAGGCTCTAATGGGTCATTTTTGAGACGACAAACCGGAAACTGGTCAATATTTTGCGGCCATGTTTCACGTGGAACACTTGATGATAATTCCCCTACTAGGGTTTGTGAAAGACATGCGGTATGGGCTAGAAGAGCGGCATCTTCAACAGTAAAATCAAGCATTAAAGTAACAATTAACCAAGCAAGATGACGCTCTTTAGAAAACTCATCAAGATAACTTGGGGTCAAGCTATCAGCTTGATAATCAATACAATAGGTCTGCTCTAAAGCTTGGTAAATATCAAGGCATTTCCCTTGTTGCCAAGCACCTATATATAAGTGCTGAGCGCTGAGCGGTGCAGTTAATTTATCAAATACATAATGGCAATCTAGGTTCAAGCTTCCTTGCGGTTTAATAATCGCAATCGAAACTTGGCGTAATCCTGCTTCAGGCATCTGCACAGACGAAGTTGTAATGGGTATATACTCAACTGCTTTAGCATTGTCTTTAATGATTTCAATCTGTTGATCCTTTGAAAAACTTAGTTTGAAATCATCAATAGCAAAACCCGCTTGCTTTGCTGCAAGTAGCGTTGATTTAATCTGTGATTCTAGGTAACACAGCTGCTCAGGTAAAACGAGTTGCATGAAAGGCCTTTAATAAAAATAAACTAAACCATTCCCAACACCTGCGTGTCATGGGAAATAAAGAGACATATAGGACTTAGTCAAACTTAAGCAACAGCTATATGTCTCACCTATCTATTTAAGCATCCATTTTAGGATGATAAATTTCTGCACCAGTTTGTAAAAACTCGGCTGATTTCTTCTGCATTTCAGCATCGAGTTGCTGACTTTCAATTTGCTGAACAGGAATGGAGGGCTGCAAGTTCTGCGCATAATCTCTCACCTCTTGCGAGATTTTCATCGAACAAAACTTTGGCCCACACATGGAGCAAAAATGCGCGACTTTGCCAGACTCTTGTGGCAAGGTTTCATCGTGATATGCAATCGCCGTTTCTGGGTCAAGCGACAAGTTAAATTGATCGTGCCAACGGAACTCAAAACGCGCTTTCGATAAAGCATTGTCACGGATTTGCGCTCCAGGGTGACCTTTAGCTAAATCCCCCGCATGGGCAGCTAATTTATAAGTAATAAGCCCAGTTTTCACATCTTGCTTATTCGGCAAACCTAAATGCTCTTTTGGCGTCACATAGCAGAGCATGGCGCAGCCATACCAACCAATCATCGCAGCGCCAATGCCAGATGTGATATGATCATAGCCCGGTGCTATATCTGTTGTCAGTGGCCCAAGGGTATAAAATGGCGCTTCATGACAATGCTTAAGCTGCTCATCCATATTCTCTTTGATAAGGTGCATCGGCACATGCCCAGGTCCCTCAATAATAACTTGAACATCATATTCCCATGCAATTTTAGTCAGCTCGCCTAAGGTTCTTAATTCAGCAAACTGTGCTTCATCATTCGCATCAGCAACTGAGCCTGGGCGCAAGCCGTCACCCAAAGAGAGCGCCACATCATATTGCGCGCAGATCTTGCAAATCTCTCTAAAGTTTTGATATAAAAAGCTTTCATTGTGATGCGCTAAACACCACTTGGCGATAATCGAACCGCCACGCGATACAATCCCAGTCACACGCTGCGCAGTTAGTGGAATATGATGTAAACGTAGCCCTGCATGAATGGTAAAATAATCCACCCCTTGTTCGGCTTGTTCAATCAAGGTATCACGCATCACTTCCCAGCTTAGGTTTTCCGCGACGCCATTGACCTTCTCTAGCGCTTGATACATAGGCACTGTACCAATCGGAACGGGACTATTACGTAAAATCCACTCACGAGTCTCGTGAATATAACGTCCGGTGGATAAGTCCATGACAGTATCTGCGCCCCAATGCGCTGCCCAGACGAGTTTCTCAACTTCTTCTTCAATCGAAGAGGAAACAGAAGAATTACCAATATTAGCATTCACTTTGATAAGGAAGTTGCGTCCGATGATCATCGGCTCAGATTCGGGATGATTGATATTCGATGGGATAATCGCACGTCCCATAGCCACTTCTTGACGTACAAATTCAGCAGTGATTTGCTCAGGAATAGCTGCACCAAAAGACTCGCCAGCATGTTGTTTTAATAGGATTTCATCTTTGACTTCTTGGCGGCGTAGATTTTCACGGATGGCAATGAATTCCATTTCAGGAGTAATAATACCTTGGCGAGCATAATGCAGCTGAGTCACACATTTATTTGGCTTAGCTTTACGGATTTTTGCTAAATGCTGATATCTTAATTCATCTAACGTGTCATCTTGACGACGTGACTGAGCATAGTCCGAGCTCACTTGTTCGAGCTCAAGCGTGTCCCCTCTTTGCTCAATCCAAACTTCACGCAAACGCGGCAAACCTGAATATAAATCTACTTTATGCTCGGGATCTGTGTAAACGCCAGAAGTATCATAAACATAGATAGATTCATTGGATTCATATTTAGGATTTTCTTTGGTTCCAACTAAGGTATCTGAAAGCGTAATTTCACGCATTGGCACGCGAATCGATGGATCTGAGCCTTGAATATAGATTTTTTTTGAGTTTGGATATGGCGTAATTTGCGCTTTATCCATAAAGTCTCGCGCCTGCTGGCGTGATTGTTGACGTGTCGACATAGCATTCACCTTTTATGTTTTCTTATTGAAAATAAACGTAAAATGCTTGACGGATGTGAGGTAGAGAGAATGGTTAGAAAGATGCATCTGTACAAATCACAGATAGATCTTTTCAAGGTTATATATTCTCGTTCCCTTCGCTGGTATTAACCAGATCAGGTTCTACGGATCCCGCAATTGCGATCTCAGCCCTTAGGCACTCCGACAAGTTTTGATTAGCCTATCCGATGATAAACTAAGCTGCAAGTGATTTATTCAGCAAAACAATAAATAGCGATTAAGTTCAAACTCTTCTAATAAATATATCTCTTAGCCTTTATTCAGGATTTGAAAGCCGACCCAAGCTACCGTGATACTTAAAATTACATTTGAGAGTATATATACACCCATCTTTACAAACTCACCTTGCTGTAACATGCTGACATTATCCATAGAAAAGGTTGAAAATGTGGTTAACGCACCTAAAAATCCTAATCCTATAATTTGACGCCAAGGCTGCTCTTGGATCATTCCAGTTGCGATTGCTGCCATGAGTAAGCCCATGATAAAAGAGCCCAAAATGTTCACGAGCAAGGTACCATAAGGAAAGCCCTTACCTAATAAAGAAACCATAAGATCTGAAATCAAATAACGTGAACAGGCACCGACAGCGCCACCTATCGCGATATATGCCAAAATTGCAATTTGTCCCACAATAACACCTCTAAATTTATAATTTAAAAACCTGAGCCTAAGTTGAAATAAAAGGCATTGTCATCATCACTGAAGGCAAAGTCCATCCCAAGGCGCATCCCATAACGACGTGCGATTTTATACCTAAACCCTGCGCCATAAGCCGCTTCAACATCTTGATAAAGATCGCCAAACTCATCCGCTGCGCTGCCTATCCCAACAAAGCCAAGTAATGTCCAGCGCGTATCGAGATCCCATGAAACTTGGGTTTGTAGCGTACTCACATAATTGTCTTGATAACGGTAACGACTGATCCCACGCAAACTAATATATGGGTTAGATAAAGGTGGCAAGTTTGCTTGATCTGTTGTGAGTGACTTATAACCTGCCGCAAGACCTAATGACCAATCCTTGGCTATAGGGAAATAAGTTTGTGCATCAAGAATAAATTTTTCATATTCATAATCACTGCCAATAGCATCGCTATACCACATATAACGTCCAGCAATCGAAGTCCCTTGGGTTGGGAAAAAATAATTATTGGTCGTATCATAATTGAAAGTGATCCCGGCGCCTGATGATGTACTTTGTTCACCAAGTCGATTTTTCAAAATAAAGTCGAGCAATTGGTTATCACTACCCACTTCTATTTTCCCCCAGATCTGCGCCACACCTAAGTAAAGCGGTGTATCTGCAACTTTAAACTCAAGTCTTTGCTTCCAGCCATAACCTGTAGTATTGGTCTGCATGCCTTTATTAAAGCTAAAAGAATGATCACCAATGTCTAAGTGCTTATTGATATATATATCTATGTTTAGATCCGCATAACCTGCGCCAATAAAGTAGCGAATTCTTTCATCAAGCCAAGTATGTCGATGTGCAACCGCTGCAACCCAAGTACCATTTTCAGTCGCTGCGCCACCAACAAGTGTAACTGCTGGCGTGACGAGTTCAGCGCCACCATCAATAGACTTCATCGCCAACTCTTCACGACGTTTTTTATTTTCATCTGATTCATGCAAGAAAAGGCCAAAAAAGCCGCCGCCATAGCCAAAAGCAGGTTCGGTGATCATGATAGGAACAGGCAAGAAACCATAGGCATTTTCGGCTAAATAGCCACCCATATCGAAGCGTTTATCGACAGGATCTTGAAAAGCAGCGGGCAAAAAATTAGCCTGAGCAAGGCTAGAGATTGAAATGAGTGATAAGCACGTCAGCTGTCGAAGGGATTTGGCCACTGTTGTCGCCTTGATCTGGTGAATAATAATTGTAAGGGATTATATCATTTATTTATGGAAGAGGTTTTCTACAGACGAAAAAAAACCTGACTCTTTCGAATCAGGCTTCTGCTATTTGTTTATAAAAGAAGAGTAGCTCAGTGGACGGGACTCCCTGATACCCACTTGGCGCGCCCCCCGGCGTGACAGGCCGGCTTGCTCTAGGTAAAAAGCTAACCACCTGAACTACCACTTCTTTTTACTTAATTTTATACAAACGAAAAAAAGCCTGACTCTTCGAATCAGGCTTTCTAATAAGTGGCGGAGTGGACGGGACTCGAACCCGCGACCCCCGGCGTGACAGGCCGGTATTCTAACCAACTGAACTACCACTCCGCAACTAATTTGGTACACAATAAAGTCTTACTTAAACTGCTTTATTGTTTTTTTGCTTTTAGATTTTTATTAAAATCTGAAAACAATTAAAAGAACCTGGCGATCTCCTACTCTCACATGGGGAAACCCCACACTACCATCGGCGCTATTACGTTTCACTTCTGAGTTCGGCATGGGATCAGGTGGGTCCATAATGCTATGGTCGCCAAGTAAATTCTTTTTATTTAACGTTTCACGTTAAATAATAATTCGGAAAGCTGTTATTTCTTTTTAAAGAAAAAATTCTCTAACACTACATTCAAGTGTTTCTATTCAGTCCAACTACAAAACTTTTTAGGTGTTGTATGGTTAAGCCTCACGGGCAATTAGTACAGGTTAGCTCAACGCCTCACAACGCTTACACACCCTGCCTATCAACGTTCTAGTCTCGAACAACCCTTTAGGACACTTAAAGTGCCAGGGAAGACTCATCTTAGGGCTCGCTTCCCGCTTAGATGCTTTCAGCGGTTATCGATTCCGAACTTAGCTACCGGGCAATGCCATTGGCATGACAACCCGAACACCAGAGGTTCGTCCACTCCGGTCCTCTCGTACTAGGAGCAGCCCCCTTCAATCTTCCAACGCCCACGGCAGATAGGGACCGAACTGTCTCACGACGTTCTAAACCCAGCTCGCGTACCACTTTAAATGGCGAACAGCCATACCCTTGGGACCGACTTCAGCCCCAGGATGTGATGAGCCGACATCGAGGTGCCAAACACCGCCGTCGATATGAACTCTTGGGCGGTATCAGCCTGTTATCCCCGGAGTACCTTTTATCCGTTGAGCGATGGCCCTTCCATTCAGAACCACCGGATCACTATGACCTGCTTTCGCACCTGCTCGAATTGTCATTCTCGCAGTCAAGCGGGCTTATGCCATTGCACTAACCTCACGATGTCCAACCGTGATTAGCCCACCTTCGTGCTCCTCCGTTACTCTTTGGGAGGAGACCGCCCCAGTCAAACTACCCACCAGGCACTGTCCTCACCCCAGATAATGGGGCTAAGTTAGAACATCAAGCATACAAGGGTGGTATTTCAAGGTTGACTCCACGCAATCTAGCGACTGCGCTTCAAAGTCTCCCACCTATCCTACACATGTAGGGTCAATGTTCAGTGCCAAGCTGTAGTAAAGGTTCACGGGGTCTTTCCGTCTAGCCGCGGGTACACTGCATCTTCACAGCGATTTCAATTTCACTGAGTCTCGGGTGGAGACAGCGTGGCCATCATTACGCCATTCGTGCAGGTCGGAACTTACCCGACAAGGAATTTCGCTACCTTAGGACCGTTATAGTTACGGCCGCCGTTTACCGGGGCTTCGATCAAGAGCTTCGACCGAAGTCTAACCCCATCAATTAACCTTCCGGCACCGGGCAGGCGTCACACCGTATACGTCATCTTACGATTTTGCACAGTGCTGTGTTTTTAATAAACAGTTGCAGCCACCTGGTATCTGCGACTCTCGGCAGCTTAGAGAGCAAGTCTCATCACCGCTAAGAGCGTACCTTCTCCCGAAGTTACGGTACCATTTTGCCTAGTTCCTTCACCCGAGTTCTCTCAAGCGCCTTGGTATTCTCTACCCGACCACCTGTGTCGGTTTGGGGTACGATTCCTTACAATCTGAAGCTTAGAGGCTTTTCCTGGAAGCATGGCATCAATGACTTCACACCCTTGGGTGCTCGACGTCGTGTCTCAGCCTAACAATTTCCCGGATTTACCTAAGAAATTAGCCTACGCACTTGAACCTGGACAACCATCGCCAGGCCCACCTAGCCTTCTCCGTCCCCCCATCGCAATTGTAAGAAGTACGGGAATATTAACCCGTTTCCCATCGACTACGCATTTCTGCCTCGCCTTAGGGGTCGACTTACCCTGCCCCGATTAACGTTGGACAGGAACCCTTGGTCTTCCGGCGAGGGAGTTTTTCACTCCCTTTATCGTTACTCATGTCAGCATTCGCACTTCTGATACCTCCAGCAGCCCTTACAGACCACCTTCAACGGCTTACAGAACGCTCCCCTACCCCGCATATTCGTAAGAATATGCAGCCGCAGCTTCGGTTTATAGCTTAGCCCCGTTACATCTTCCGCGCAGGCCGACTCGACTAGTGAGCTATTACGCTTTCTTTAAATGATGGCTGCTTCTAAGCCAACATCCTAGCTGTTTTAGCCTTCCCACATCGTTTCCCACTTAGCTATAATTTGGGACCTTAGCTGGCGGTCTGGGTTGTTTCCCTCTCCACGACGGACGTTAGCACCCGCCGTGTGTCTCCCGGATAGTACTTACTGGTATTCGGAGTTTGCAAAGGGTTGGTAAGTCGGGATGACCCCCTAGCCTTAACAGTGCTCTACCCCCAGTAGTATTCATCCGAGGCGCTACCTAAATAGCTTTCGGGGAGAACCAGCTATCTCCAGGTTTGATTGGCCTTTCACCCCTAGCCACAAGTCATCCGCTAATTTTTCAACATTAGTCGGTTCGGTCCTCCAGTTGATGTTACTCAACCTTCAACCTGCCCATGGCTAGATCACCTGGTTTCGGGTCTATACCTAGCAACTCGACGCCCAGTTAAGACTCGGTTTCCCTACGGCTCCCCTAAACGGTTAACCTTGCTACTAAATATAAGTCGCTGACCCATTATACAAAAGGTACGCAGTCACACCACGAAGGTGCTCCTACTGCTTGTACGTACACGGTTTCAGGTTCTATTTCACTCCCCTCACAGGGGTTCTTTTCGCCTTTCCCTCACGGTACTGGTTCACTATCGGTCAGTCAGTAGTATTTAGCCTTGGAGGATGGTCCCCCCATGTTCAGACAAGGTTTCACGTGCCCCGCCTTACTCGATTTCACTGATTATGAGGTGTTGGTTACGGGGCTATCACCCTGTATCGCCAAGCTTTCCAGCTTGTTCACCTGCCTCATCAAAAGCTTAAGGGCTAATCCGATTTCGCTCGCCGCTACTTTCAGAATCTCGGTTGATTTCTTCTCCTCGGGGTACTTAGATGTTTCAGTTCCCCCGGTTCGCCTCATTAACCTATGTATTCAGTTAATGATACATGCTTATGCATGTGGGTTTCCCCATTCGGAAATCCCAGACTCAAGTGGTTTTTACTACCTAATCTGGGCTTATCGCAAGTTAATACGTCCTTCATCGCCTCTGACTGCCAAGGCATTCGCCGTGTACGCTTATTCACTTAACCATACAACCCTAAAAAGTTTTAGTGTTGTATACCAAACAAATAAGATTTGTTTTTGATATTTAGAGGGTTAATCTAAATATCGATTGCCGGACTCAATAGATACATTAAATTACTAAGTAATTTAATGCCAAGACACTTAAATGTGTGTTTGTTTACTTATCTTAAAAGATAAGATTGAGAACTTTTGGTGAAATAATAAAAATTGAAATTTATTATTTCGTCAGCTTTCCAAATTGTTAAAGAGCAAAGAGTTTTTATTTTACAATAAAACACTTTTTAAAGACTTTCGGCGGCAAAAATCCGAACCAAGAGTAAAAACCCCTAGTTTGGAATCCGTTTCCAAAAATACTTAAAGAGTGGTGGGCGATACCGGGCTCGAACCAGTGACCCCCTCCTTGTAAGGGAGGTGCTCTCCCAACTGAGCTAATCGCCCACATTGTTTTGAGCTTAAATAATGGTGGAGCTATGCGGGATCGAACCGCAGACCTCCTGCGTGCAAGGCAGGCGCTCTCCCAGCTGAGCTATAGCCCCATTATTTAAAGCGCATTCCCGTGGAAGGAATGGTGGGTCGTGCAGGATTCGAACCTGCGACCAATTGATTAAAAGTCAACTGCTCTACCAACTGAGCTAACGACCCATTTTTTCAACTGCCTTATGGCAATCAAAAGAAATAGTGGTATCCCGTAGGGGAGTCGAACCCCTGTTACCGCCGTGAAAGGGCGGTGTCCTAGGCCTCTAGACGAACGGGACACTATGGATACCTTTCGGTGTGATGCTTGGGAGCATCAATTCTCTTTACTTATAAACCGTATCAATCTGTGTGAACACTCATCTATGCACATTTCGTATAAGGAGGTGATCCAGCCCCAGGTTCCCCTAGGGCTACCTTGTTACGACTTCACCCCAGTCATGAACCACAAAGTGGTAAGCGTCCTCCCGAAGGTTAAACTACCTACTTCTTTTGCAGCCCACTCCCATGGTGTGACGGGCGGTGTGTACAAGGCCCGGGAACGTATTCACCGTGGCATTCTGATCCACGATTACTAGCGATTCCGACTTCATGGAGTCGAGTTGCAGACTCCAATCCGGACTACGACGCACTTTTTGGGATTCGCTCACTTTCGCAAGTTGGCTGCCCTCTGTATGCGCCATTGTAGCACGTGTGTAGCCCTACTCGTAAGGGCCATGATGACTTGACGTCGTCCCCACCTTCCTCCGGTTTATCACCGGCAGTCTCCCTGGAGTTCCCACCATTACGTGCTGGCAAACAAGGATAAGGGTTGCGCTCGTTGCGGGACTTAACCCAACATTTCACAACACGAGCTGACGACAGCCATGCAGCACCTGTCTTACAGTTCCCGAAGGCACCAAAGCATCTCTGCTAAGTTCTGTAGATGTCAAGAGTAGGTAAGGTTCTTCGCGTTGCATCGAATTAAACCACATGCTCCACCGCTTGTGCGGGCCCCCGTCAATTCATTTGAGTTTTAATCTTGCGACCGTACTCCCCAGGCGGTCTACTTAACGCGTTAGCTCCGAAAGCCACGGCTCAAGGCCACAACCTCCAAGTAGACATCGTTTACGGCGTGGACTACCAGGGTATCTAATCCTGTTTGCTCCCCACGCTTTCGCATCTGAGTGTCAGTATCTGTCCAGGGGGCCGCCTTCGCCACTGGTATTCCTTCAGATCTCTACGCATTTCACCGCTACACCTGAAATTCTACCCCCCTCTACAGTACTCTAGCCTGCCAGTTTCAAATGCAGTTCCGAGGTTGAGCCTCGGGCTTTCACATCTGACTTAACAAACCACCTGCATGCGCTTTACGCCCAGTAATTCCGATTAACGCTCGCACCCTCCGTATTACCGCGGCTGCTGGCACGGAGTTAGCCGGTGCTTCTTCTGTTGCTAACGTCAAGTAACGCAGTTATTAGCTACGCTACCTTCCTCACAACTGAAAGTACTTTACAACCCGAAGGCCTTCTTCATACACGCGGCATGGCTGCATCAGGCTTTCGCCCATTGTGCAATATTCCCCACTGCTGCCTCCCGTAGGAGTCTGGGCCGTGTCTCAGTCCCAGTGTGGCTGATCATCCTCTCAGACCAGCTAGGGATCGTCGCCTTGGTGAGCCATTACCTCACCAACTAGCTAATCCCACATAGGCATATCCTAACGCGCAAGGCCCGAAGGTCCCCTGCTTTGGCCCGAAGGCATTATGCGGTATTAGCTATCGTTTCCAATAGTTATCCCCCACATTAGGGCAATTTCCTATGCATTACTCACCCGTCCGCCGCTCGACGCCGAAGGTGCAAGCACCTTCTCGTTTCCGCTCGACTTGCATGTGTTAGGCCTGCCGCCAGCGTTCAATCTGAGCCATGATCAAACTCTTCAATTTAAGATTTTGTGTCTTTCGACAAGCTCAATGAATACTGACTTCAAAACTAATTCTTACCCGAAGATAAGATGTAATTCTAAAGCTATTATCTTTCCAACAGAAAGATAATGAATTGACTGTGCCAAGTTTTCTATATCGTAAAACGATAAAAAATCTCGATTTGGTCACTAGTTCATTGAAATTTTGACTCTTAGTAAACTAAGAAGTCTAATTGTACAATCAACGAGTGCCCACACAGATTGATAGGTTTAAATTGTTAAAGAGCTTGTTCAGTAAGAGTTAAAACTCTCTGAACAGGGCGATTATTTTAACGAATCAAATGTAAGTGTCAAACACTTTTTTTATTTTTTTCGCTTTCATTTAAAATGAAAAACAACCGCAACACTTTGCTAGTTATCTAGCTTAACCTCTTGCTTTATTAAGCAGTCCGCCGTGTTTGTGAGGGCGCATTATAAGGAGATAATTTTTCTTGGCAAGTACTTTTTTGAACTTTTTTAAGTTTTTTTGCATTTTCTTCCTAAGAGCCCTAAAAACAACACAAAACTAATTTATAGATTACATTTCATTAAAGTTTCGGCTGAATTTTTTAACATTATCCCAGTTTGTATATTCAACTTCTTTTGATGTATCGGTTTCGCCTTTAGTAAGCGTCATGATCAGCTTTATCATCATGCGATCAACAAATTTATAACGCGGGTAATAAAGAGCACCAGCGAAGACGCCAATCATAGAAGGTTGCCAATTCGACTTTTGCAAAAACTTCTGGATATACGAACTGCCTTCTGGGGTATCTTTACCTTCTTTACGTGCAGTGAGGTTAACTGAGTAAAATGCAGCTTGTTTTGCCATTAACACTTCTTTGTTTGCTTCAATAAAACGATAAAGCTGCTTATTAAAATGCCCATAACGAATAGAGGCACCGATTAAGACTTTATCGTAGTCTGCTAGATCTAAAGAAAAAGCATCCTCTAAACTCACTACTTGAGTATCCCCACTGAGATCTTGTGCAATGACCTTAGCTATTTTTAAGGTTTGCCCATCATGGGTGGAGTAAATCAATAAATTTTTCAACTTCTTTCCTATTTTATCTATCATAAGAATTAACTACGCCAAAATGTTGGCGTAAATAAAATTAATAAGGTAAATACTTCTAAGCGTCCAAATAGCATAGAAATAATTAATACCCACTTCGCTCCCGCTGTCACGTCGGCAAAGTGTACTGACACATCACCAAGACCAGGGCCTAAGTTGTTTAAGGTGGCAGCCACTGCAGAAAAGGCACTAAGCTCATCCATGCCAAAAGCAATCAAAGCCAACATACAAATCACAAAGACAAGTGCGTAAGCCGAGAAAAATCCCCATACCGCATCCACAACTCGTTGTGGCAGCGCTTTATCGCCAATTTTAATTGGGAAAACAGCCCTTGGGTGAATCAAACGCTTAAGTTCACGTCCCCCTTGCAGGCTCAGTAGTAAAATACGTATCACTTTTAAACCACCACCTGTAGAACCTGCACAGCCACCAATAAATGAAGAAAACAATAATAAGACGGGTAAGAACAAAGGCCAATCAGCAAAACCAGTGGTGGTAAATCCTGCGGTTGTTGAAATTGACACACTTTGGAACAAGGCTTCATCAAAGGTTGCAAAGGTAGAAGATTCAGTGCCATGTGCAAGTAAGACGAAGAAGCACAATAAAAAGAGTAAAAACTGAATTAAAACAAAAGCGCGAAATTCGGGATCTTTCCAATAATATTTGGGATGCACGCCACCAGATGCGAAGGCTGCAAAGTGCAATGAGAAATTACAGGCTGATATGAGCAAAAAGATCACTGTGATCATATTAATTGCAGGACTATTAAAGTATCCCATACTTGCGTCATGCGTCGAGAAACCACCAATCGCTATGGTCGAGAAACTGTGACAGATTGCATCAAATAAGTTCATCCCTGCCAGCCAAAATGCAGCGGCGCAGAGTATAGTTAAGCTTAAGTAGATATACCAAAGTACTTTCGCCGTTTCGGCTATCCGCGGCGTCATCTTGCTATCCTTAACTGGCCCAGGAATTTCAGCGCGATAAAGCTGCATCCCCCCGATGCCTAAAATAGGCAAAATGGCGACAGCTAACACGATGATCCCCATACCACCTAACCACTGTAGCATCTGCCGATAGAACAAGATTGCCTTAGGAAGGATATCCAAACCGACAATGGTCGTCGCCCCTGTCGTCGTAAGCGCAGAAAAGGATTCAAAAAAAGCATCGGTGACAGATATATCAACGAGATCGGAAATTAAAAAAGGAAGCGCCCCAGCACTACCGATTACGACCCAGAATAACACCACGATCAAAAAACCTTCACGCGCCTTTAACTCAGACTTTTTCATCCGATTTGGAAACCAAAAAAAAGTCCCACATAAAAGCAACACAAAAAAAGTGATCACAAAGGAGACACCAGCACCATCACGATAGAGAAACGCAACCAATGCGGGCGCAAGCATAGTGGTACTAAAAACTGCAAGCAATAAGCCCACAATGCGGATAATTGAACGAAATTGCATAGTATATTTGAAGCTTAAACTTCATCTTCCTTAATTGTCTTCCGGCTGTGAAATCATTATACAAGCGCGACTTTGATTGATCATTGCTTGATGAAAATCGTCTTTTAAACGTGATTCCACCTCAACCTTGAGTGTGATGGCTTGATCATAAACTGCATCAAGCTGTTTGACATCAAATAGATTCATTAAGTTTTGCACTAACGGCATCATGTCATAGCTAAAGTTTAAATGTAATTGAGTCATTATTTTTTTCTCAATTTTGCTAGCTAATGCCAACGCTTGTGCGACTCCGCCACCATAAGCTTTGACTAAGCCGCCGGTGCCAAGCTTGATCCCGCCAGAATAACGCGTCACCACAGCGAGCATCTGACCAATACCCGAGCCACTTAATTGAGATAAAATTGGTTTGCCTGCCGTACCTGAAGGTTCACCATCATCACTAAACCCCCACAGCATGGAATCATCAGCGCGTCCAAGTACATAGCCCCAGCAATGATGCCTTGCTTGTGGATGCTCTTTACGTACAGCTTCAACATTTGCTTTTGCAAGCTCCGCCGTATCGACAGGGATCAGCTGAGTAATAAAGCGACTTTTTTTAATTTCTTCTTCAAAGGTGACGGCTTTTTCTAAAATAGAATACGACTCTAAATTCATTTTCTCTCCAATAGTCAATACTTACATCGCTCAAAACATCAACAGATTCTAAAATCTTGGAGACACTACACAACTTATATTCATGATATGAGATTTAGCTATAAAAGTTAAAACTTTGCTTCAGAAGAAAATTGCACAAGTCCGATGAGCAGACCACACTTAATCGACTCAAAATAATAAATGAGCCGGCGTGACATCGCCACATTCCACTCTTTGTCATGGAGATAGACAATGATTTACCAAGATGAATATTTGCAACTATCCAGCTTAGAAATCGCTACGCAAAATGAGCCTTCGATTGCCCGCTTAACTTTTTGTGCCCAAGGCTCAGTCAACACGCTTAACCTTGCTACCCTACAAGCCTTAGACGCAGCTTTAGATACACTTCAACAAACACCAAACATCAAAGGTTTAATTTTAGACTCTGACAAAGATACTTTCATTGTTGGCGCAGATATTACCGAGTTTTTAGGCTTATTTAGCCAACCAAGCGAAAAGCTTGATGAATGGATAAGATTCGCCAACAGTATTTTTTCTAAATTAGAAGATTTGCCAATCCCGACGCTTTCTGTGATCAAAGGCTTTGCCCTCGGCGGCGGCTGTGAATGTATTTTAGCCACAGATGTTCGCATTGCCGATGCAAGTGCCCAAATTGGCTTACCTGAAACAAAACTGGGGATCATTCCTGGCTTTGGCGGATGCGTCCGCCTGCCTCGCCTTATTGGCGCAGATAACGCCATGGAAATGATTGCAACAGCCAAGCAGTATAAAGCAGATGCGGCATTAAAACTAAGATTGATTGATGCAATTGTCGATACCCCTGCTTTGGCAGAATCAGCAATTACCAGCATGACAGATATGATCCAAGGCAAAATTGATTGGCAAGCACGCCGTGCACAAAAAAAAGCGGCTTTAAACTTACCTGAAGTCGAACGCTTGATGAGTTTTAGCATTGCCAAGTCTATGATTGCTGGCCAAGCAGGCCCACATTACCCTGCGCCACTAGCAGCGGTGAGCGCAATAGAAGAAGGCGCGCAACTTGAGCGAGATGCGGCCTTAGAAATTGAGCGCAAACACTTCATCAAAGTCGCGAAGACAGATGTCACCCAAGCCTTAGTCGGTTTATTCTTAAATGATCAATACATCAAAGGCTTAGCTAAAAAGGCGACGAAAGCCGCAAAAGTTACCGAGCGTAGCGCGGTTCTTGGCGCAGGGATCATGGGGGGCGGTATCGCTTATCAATCTGCAAGCAAAGGCACACCTGTGCTCATGAAAGATATTGCACAAAAGTCTCTTGATTTAGGCATGACGGAAGCCTCCAAGCTTTTAAATAAACAACTTGAGCGCGGCAAAATCAATGGTAGCCAAATGGCGCAAGTGATCGCATCGATTACGCCAAGCTTACATTATGCAGGTATTGAACAGGCTGATGTGGTGGTTGAAGCTGTGGTTGAAAATCCAAAAGTCAAAGCTAGCGTGCTCAGTGAAGTCGAGTCCCAACTTAAAGATGACGCCATTCTAGCGTCTAACACTTCAACGATTCCAATCAACTTACTGGCGAAATCTCTTAAGCATCCTGAGCGCTTTTGTGGCATGCACTTCTTTAACCCTGTGCATCGCATGCCGTTAGTTGAAATCATTCGTGGTGAAAAAACCAGTGATGAGACTATTGCTCGAATTGTTGCCTATGCGGCAAAAATGGGTAAATCACCAATCGTCGTCAATGACTGCCCAGGATTTTTCGTCAACCGTGTACTCTTCCCTTATTTTGCAGGCTTTAGCTTATTGCTTAGCGATGGCGCGGATTTCAAGCACATTGATAAGGTGATGCAGCACAAGTTTGGTTGGCCGATGGGCCCAGCTTATTTACTCGATGTTGTAGGGCTTGATACTGCGCACCATGCACAAGATGTGATGGCCCAAGGTTTCCCTGATCGTATGGCAAAAGATAAAAAAGATGCTGTCGACGTGTTATTTGATGCACAAAGATATGGTCAAAAAAATGGCAAAGGCTTTTATGCGTATAGCCAAGATAGTAAAGGTAAGCCACAAAAAGACTTCGATCCTGATGTTCTACAAGTTTTAGCTGAAGTCTGCGCCCCAGCAAAAGAGTTTGATGAACAAGAAATAATTGCCCGCACTATGATCCCTATGATCAATGAAGTCATTCGCTGCTTAGATGAAGGCATTATCGCCTCCCCGCAAGAAGCAGATATGGCACTTGTCTATGGTTTAGGTTTCCCTCCGTTTAGAGGTGGTGTGTTCCGCTACTTAGATACTTTAGGTTTAGATAAGTATTTAGCTATGGCAAAGCCCTATCAAGCACTCGGCGCAATCTACCAAGTGCCAGAACGTATTTCTCGCATGCATCAAAATGGTGAAAGATTTTATCCTGTAAAACCTTTAAGCGCATGATTGATAAGCAATTTGAACAAGGAAGATGAAAATGAATAATGTTGTAATTGTTGATTGTATCCGAACTCCGATGGGGCGCTCTAAAGGTGGTGCATTTCGTCATACGCGCGCAGAAGACTTATCGGCGCATTTAATGCAAGGCATATTAAAGCGTAACCCCAAGGTTAACCCTGAAGAAATAGAAGACGTGTATTGGGGCTGTGTGCAACAAACACTAGAGCAAGGCTTTAATATTGCGCGTAATGCTGCGCTGCTGGCTGGGATCCCAAAACAAGTTGGCGCAATTACCGTCAATCGTCTATGTGGCTCCTCGATGCAAGCTTTGCATGATGCAAGTCGTGCAATTATGGTTGGCGATGCACAGATTTGCTTAATTGGTGGGGTTGAGCATATGGGACATGTGCCAATGACGCATGGCGTTGATTTTCACCCTGCTCTGGCAAAAAATATCGCCAAAGGTGCAGGTTCAATGGGGATGACAGCAGAAATGCTAGCACGCATTCATCATATCAGTCGTGAAGCACAAGATGCTTTTGCGATGCAATCACATCAAAGGGCGCATGATGCACAAACACAGGGGCGATTTAAAAATGAGATTTTACCCCTAGCTGGTCATGCTCCAGATGGTTCAATCAAATTCTTTGATTATGATGAAGTTGTGCGTCCAGAAACTAACCTTGAAAGTTTGGCTAAGCTACGCCCTGTTTTTGATCCCGTCAACGGCAGTGTGACTGCGGGGACATCTTCAGCCCTTTCCGATGGCGCATCCGCTATGCTAGTCATGAGCGAAAGCAAAGCGAAAGAGCTAGGCTTAACCCCAAGAGTGAAAATTCGCGCTATGTCCGGCTCAGGTTGTGATCCATCGATTATGGGATACGGCCCAGTTCCGGCAACACATAAAGCGCTCGCGCGTGCTGGTTTGTCATTAGATGATATTGGTTTAATTGAACTGAATGAAGCTTTTGCCGCGCAGTCATTGGCTGTTCTTAAGGGATTAAAATTGTCAGATCGCCAAGACAAGGTCAACCTCAATGGTGGCGCAATTGCACTCGGGCATCCACTCGGCTGCTCTGGATCGCGCATTTCAACCACCTTAATTAACTTAATGGAAGCCAAAGATGTGGAGTTTGGTTTAGCGACTATGTGTATTGGCCTCGGCCAAGGTATCGCAACTATTTTTGAGCGTGTCTAATCTCTAAACAGACAATCAAATACACAAAAAAACCCTCACTGGTATTCGACACAGTTGAGGGTTTCTTTGTCAATAAGACTAACTAAAATCAAACAACTTCACTTCGATAAGGCTCAATTCTAGAGGTTCCATCCGTGTCATTCACCACTTGATAATATTGTGGCAAATTAAAGTTAAGCGCATGGTCGGTATTCATACCATGGGTATCAGTTGCATAAAAGTGGTTAATATTACGGATCACATCATCTTTAGTGCCATCGACCTGACGATAAAACTCAACTTGGTTGTTTTCATCTAATACATAGATATTGAAGCCTAAATCATCATCTTCAAAGAAGAACTGAACGAGACCTTCACTCGCATAGGTATCAACTATTATAGGAGGACGAATTTGTGGCATATCATCAACCACATTTCCCATCGGTGCATTTTGCAGTTTCTTATTTGAAATGCTGGCATAAAAATCTACACCACTATCTAATTTAGAAACTGTCACCCCGCGACGCTCAAAAAAGAGCCCATATCTATGCTCTGCAAGATCGATAACCTTGTAGCGTTGACCTCGATCTTCTTCCATAGGTTTTAGACGTAAATCAATGCACTCGGACAAGACTTGATAGACAGTGTTACGCATCAAACCTCTAAAGTGCTTACTATAGCAAAAAACATCGATGGAATCTGGCGGCAGAGCATCTTGGTGCATTTTGCCTAAAATACGTTGCAGTGCGTTAATCATGGCATCATCACCACGAAAATGCAGTGTACGCACCTCGTGCCAAGTATTACGAAATACCAAATCAATACTTGAAACTAAACACTGTTTATCCTGACCAAACTGGAAGACATCAACTTCAAATGCATTTTTAACATTTAAATCTGCATCATCTAGTAATTCAGTTGCATCTTGCTCTAAATTAATAAAGATAGATAACTGGTCAACTTCACACGGGCTAGACAGAGCTTGCATACTCGGCAGGCGTTTACGCAAAGAGAAGGTATTACGCAAGTCACTGACCATTTGATAGAGCTTATCAATTTCAAAGCCAGTCGAGCGCGCAAGCACATCTAAATGGGTTGATTCAGTGATCAAACCATTGAAAAATGCCCAAGCCACAAGTTTGCTTAAATAAGGGTAATGCTCGAGCGATTTAGCCGTGATCATCTCTTTAGGTTCAAGCGGATGCTTGTAAAGATACCAACCAACGTCATTCACGTTACTTTGCGCGACATGCACAAAACTTAAAAAAGGTTCATGTAAATCTGGCGAGATTTGTGCATTTAAAAGCGTAATTTTGCCTGGCAGGGTTTCAAATGAAGCATAGAGCTTACGCGCTAAAATACTAATATCCTGCGGACTAATTGCCGAGGTTATATTATGCTTACGTGCAAACTGGATAAGTTGGCGATAACTTAGCATTAAGGCATCAAGAAGGTCTTGGTGAACTTTTTTAACCAATTCAACCTTCCAATAACGCCGATTATCTAACTCTTGAATAATCTTTGCCGACCAGCCCCACTCTTGGACTAAATCTTTAATCACCTGATGACGCCACTCAACAAAGTTTTCCGCAGGCAAACGTGATAGTTTTTCGTGAGTTTTTAGATAAAAGCAACGACGCACTAAATCCAGACGCGTTTGGTCTCCAATTCGCTCTAAATAACGTGTAACTTTTACCAGCATCAGATAATAACTATCCATGCCGTAACTTTTTTGCTCATAGGAGAAAAAGCGACGCTTAGCTTCAATACTTAAAAGCTGTGGACTCGGATATTCCCACGAATAAGACTCAAGCAAAATAGCTTTTAAAACAGATTTATAAGGGGAATCAATACTTTTATAAAGCTGCCATAAATTCGAGCCAAAATACTCTTCAGCTGGGATATCACTTAGCGGACCAAAGTCAATCCACTCTTGTGGGTCGATATAGCCTTCATCAAATAAAGATTGAGTATATTCATCATAACAAGCTTCCATCTCTGGCGGGACGATTTGCCACAACAAACCTTGTCCAGCTATACGTACCGCCGAGCGATAAAACTCATCGAGTAATAACAGGTTTTGGGTTGAGCCGCAGTTTTCCCCTTCAAAGTCTTCGCTCGTTTTTTCTCTAAAACGGGTTTCATCCATCAAAAAAAAGTGCGCTTCGACTCCAAGGCTTTGCGCCCATTGCGTCAGCTGTAAACATTTGCCCGTCAGCGCCATGCGTTTTTCAAGTGGCATTTCAGATCGAATGCAGACCCACACATCTAAATCACTCGAAGTACTTTGACCAACAGAGCCAGTACTACCCATAGCATAAAGACCGAGAATCTCTCGACTCTCTAAGCTATCAATTTCTTGGGTTAAGCTTTCAGTGACTGAGCCGCTTTGTGATTCAAATAAACCATTCAACAAACGGAGTTGCTCTGGAGAGCATTCAAACTGCGAAACACCTTGTGGCGTTGTGGAGGCTGAGTATCCAGGAAGTTCGGGGTGATGATAATGCAATAATACAGGAAGAAGTTGGAACACTCTTTGGCTTGGCATATCCATCAAAGATAAGGCACGCTCGATCCTCTGCTCATGAAGAGCATTGAGTTTATCAATGAGAGTTCGAGTATATTTAAGCAAAGAGAGATCCTATTGCATCACGCCAAATGAAAGAAAATAAAGTTATTAAAGACTTATTACGGGATGCTACTGAGCAACTTTATTTTATGTGATCAGTGTAACGCTTTTATCATATTGAGTAAAGTTCAGCCAAACTCAAAAATACGATGTTTACTAGCATTAACTAGGCGATTTAACATGAATTACGCTATAAAAACAACTGCGTATCAACAGACTTGATACTGTACGCATAATACACAATAAAATTGTGGCTAAATATTACAGTTTGTCTGATTTTTTATGCTTTATCACTATGAATATCAGTATCCAAACAATGACTTTTATAAAGACAATGGTAGGATAACCTATATAGCTATATTTAGAGATAAAAACGCCAATTTGGTGCTCGACTCACGAAGTATTTTTTATTTATAAAATTCAACGGAAAGAAATTCTTATGTCAGACACGATTCGTATCGCAACTCGTAAAAGCCCACTTGCATTATGGCAGGCCTATTTTGTAAGGGATGCTCTTCAACAAGCCCACCCTGGGTTAAATGTTGAACTTGTAACTATGGTGACAAAAGGCGATATCATTCTTGATACCCCACTGGCAAAAGTGGGCGGTAAAGGGCTTTTTGTCAAAGAGTTAGAAGTAGCGATGCTAGAAAATCGTGCCGATCTTGCAGTGCACTCAATGAAAGATGTTCCTGTCGAGTTTCCTGAAGGTTTGGGCCTTGTGACGATTTGTGAGCGTGAAGATCCACGTGATGCATTTGTCTCACATAAATATAAGAATGTTGATGAGTTGCCACAAGGCGCTGTCGTCGGGACTTGTAGCTTACGTCGCCAATGCCAACTCCAAGAGCGCCGCCCTGATCTCATCATCAAAGAATTGCGCGGTAATGTTGGTACCCGTCTTGGTAAACTTGATGCCGGTGATTATGACGCGATTGTGTTAGCTGCGGCAGGCTTAAAACGTTTAGAGCTTGAAGAGCGTATTCAAAGCTATATTTCTCCTGAGGAATCATTGCCAGCAGTTGGCCAAGGCGCTGTGGGCATTGAGTGTCGTCTCGATGATACACGCTTGCGTAAATTACTTGAGCCATTAAACGATAAAGATACCTATGATCGCGTGATGGCTGAACGCGCAATGAACCTGACGTTAGAAGGTGGTTGCCAAGTGCCTATCGGTAGCTACGCATTATTAGAAGGTGATGATATTTGGTTACGTGGCCTAGTTGGTGAGCCAGATGGCACACAGGTCATTCGTGGTGAGATTCGCGGCAAACGTAGTGACGCACAAACCTTAGGTGAAAGCTTAGCCCATACCTTGCTACAAAATGGGGCGAAAGAAATCTTAGAGAAGCTCTACCAAGACGAAATCAAATCATAACTTTATGTCAGCTTCTCGCTCCGCCAAGGTTTTAATCACACGCCCGTCAAATGATGGGCAAGCCTTGTGCTGCGCGCTCAAAAATATTGGCATCCAAGCGCTGCACCAGCCGCTGATTGAAATAACAAAAGGGCATGACTTTCCTCATTTAGCCACCAAGATAGCCCAAGCAGATATAGTGATCAGTGTGAGCCAACACGCAATTTATTGGGCAGCGCACAGTTTATCGGCGGCAAGCCAAGACTGGCCTCAAAAAATTAGTTATTTTGCTATTGGTAAAAAAACTGCTACTTGTTTAGCCGCTAAGCTTGATCTGAATTCAATACAGGGACAAAAAATTCACGTACCATTGATTGCAGACAGCGAAAACTTGCTTAAAATGCGAGAACTTGCACAAGTTAAAGGTAAAAAAATTCTCATTTTACGTGGCGATAGCGGGCGTGAGCTCATCGCCCAAGAGTTAACTAAGCGTGGCGCTCTAGTGGAATATGCCTGTGCTTATCAAAGACGATTGCACCCTTTAACGGCGGATAATTTTCAACATTGGCAACAACAAAAGATTACCCACCTCGTCGTGACAAGTGGTGAACAACTCATGCATTTGGTTCACTCTACGCCGCAAGGCACCATGACTTGGTTACAAAATTTATACCTATTTATTCCCAGTCAACGGATTGCAAAGATTGCAAGCGAACTTGGTTTTTTAAATATTATCGATACTGGTAGCGCAGCCAACCCAGTGCTATGTGCGCATATTAGTAAGCATCTATCATAGGATTAAAAAGCATGACAGATAAACAAGATCCGAATCAAAACAAAGCGCAGGAAACAGCAGCGCCACAAAACAACTCGACTCCACAAGATAAAGCTGACGCCAAAGCGCCAACTGCAAAACAGCCTGCAGACAAACCCGCAGATGCCAAGAAAGCGCCAGAGCAAACTAAAAAGCCTGCGCCACAAGCAAAGCCAACCTCAGATGAACAAGTAACTGGTGGTAAAAAACGCGGCACTGCAGCCTTAATCCTTGCATTATTACTTGCCGGTGGTATGGGTGGACTGGGTTATTATCAACACCAAGAAAATCAAAAATTTAATCAAGCGCTAGCAAGCCAAATCAGCAGCATTAAGTCAGACTTTGAAGCCAAAGCAGCGAGCTCTGAAGAAGCATTTGCAAGCAAATTAAAAGAAGCCCAAGATGCGGCGCGTAAAGCGCAAGTTCAAGTTGAGCAGCAGCAAAAAAGCATTCAAAGCTTACAAGTTGCGATTTCTGAGCTCAAAGGTCGTCGTCCAAATGATTGGTTATTGGCCGAAGCGGATTATTTGTTAAAAATGGGCGCACGTAAACTCTTCTTAGAGCATGATGTCGTTTCAGCAACAGAGCTCCTTGAGTCAGCCGATCAGCGCATTGCCTCTTTAAATGATCCAAGCTTAGTATCACTTCGCCAAGCGATGACGGAAGATATTTCAACACTACGCGCCCTGCCGTTAGTCGATCAAGAAGGCTTAGTCATCAAACTTATCGATTTACAAAAACAAGTCGATGACTTACCAATTTCGAATGCAATTATCCCTGAAGAGCTTTTAACTAAGGGACCTGAAGAAGTTTCTAGTGATATTAATGATTGGCAAGAAAACTTAACCAACTCATTGAAATCATTTAGCGAGCACTTTGTACAGTTCCGTGTACGTAAAGGTAACGTCACACCACTTCTTTCACCAAATCAGCATTTCTACTTACTTGAAAACATGAAGTCCAAGCTAGAAACCGCAATTCAAGGCGTGAACAAAGAAAGTAATCCTATGTTCCAAGAGTCTTTGACTGCGGCGCTTGAATGGTCACAACGTTTCTTTGATCAAAACTCATTAAAAGTACAAGAGTTCCAAAAACAACTTACCGAGTTAAGCAAAGAAAATATTCAAGTCGACTACCCAACTAAGCTTGTCAGTCAGCAACCACTTACTGACATTATCTCAGAACGTCTACGCCGCTCTATGACTACCTTGGGTGAGGAGGAGTAAAAATGTTTCGAATTATCTTTATTTTTGCTTTTCTCGCACTCGGCTTATATGTCGGCACTAGCTTTAGTGGCGAGCAAGGCTATGCGATTATCTCAATGGCAGGTTATACCTTAGAAATGAGTGTCGTGACACTTGTGCTAAGTATCGTTGTTTTATTTGCCGTCTTGCTTTTGATTGAATTTATTCTTAAAAAGCTACTTAGCGCGAGCTCCAAAACCTTTAACTGGTTCTCTAACCGTAAGCATAACCACTCATTACGTAATACCAATGAGGCAATGGTGAAGCTACTTGAAGGTGATTGGAAAGCTGCTGAGAAGAAAGCCACACGTTGGGCAAATTATCATGATACGCCACTACTGCCTTACCTTATTGCCTCAGAAGCTGCGCAAGGCATGGGCGACACAAATAAGCGTGATGAGTATTTAGCCCTTGCGAAAGAGCAAAATGGTAACAACCTAGCAATTGAGCTCACTCAAGCCAAACAATATATCCGTAACCGTGAGTATGTACGTGCATGTGATTTATTAGAAGAGTTAAACAATGAGCACCCTACAAACTTGGTGATTTTAAATCTGCTTAAAGAGACTTATATCAATATTCCGCGCTGGAAGAAGCTAGAAGAGCTTCTGCCTAAGCTACAAAAACGCCAAGTCATCACAAATGATGAATCTGCTAACCTCTTCTATCAAGCCAAACAAGGTTTGATGCTTGAAGCTGGCGAAACAGAAGGCGTTGAAGGTCTCGTAAGGTTTTGGGGATATTTGCCGAAGAAACAAAAACAAGACCCACAAATGGTTGAAGCAATTGTTCACCAGCTTGCTGCAAATCAAGGTCACTCAGAAGCTTACATCATTTTACGTGATGCGATTAAGTCAGAGCCAAAAGATTTATACTTCAAACTATTGGGTAGCTTAGCCCTTGCTGATGCACACCCTGCAGTGCAAATGGTTGAGAAGAACATCTCTCGCTATGGCGAAACTGCTGCAAAATATGCCGCACTTGGTCATCTCTATATGCAAGCTGAAAAGTGGCAAGAAGCAGAGCAAGCATTTGAAAAATCATTAGCACTTGAATCAAGCGTTGAGAACTATCGCGCATTGGTGATCACACTTGAGAAACAAAATAAAACCAAAGAAGCTGCTGAGCTTTCACGCAAAGCACTTAGCTTGGTTAGCTAATTCAATTATTTCGGTTAAATTACTCGCTTAAATAGCGTTTTTAAAATTAAATTTAACCCTATAAAACACCATGTTAGGCTGAATATTTAAGCTTTCAACATGGTGTTTTTTTATGCCCAGATCGCACTTTACATTTCTATACAAGTCTTTGCTTGATCCTTTTCAAAAAATTGATACTCTAATGCGACTAATAATAAATCTCATTTAGATTTACTTTGATCTAGATCAATTTTACAAGGACGATCATGAAGCTTTCTCAATCTCAATTTGTACAATCCGCTAAAAAACTTCTTCTTAGCTCACTTATCTTAGGCGCCGCTTTTCAGGCGAACGCTGAAACTTATAAACATTCTTTAGGTGAAACCAAAATCGATGCAGTGCCTGAGCGTGTTGTGGTGCTAGGCCAAGGCAGTTTAGACTTGCTTGATGCGCTAAATATCGACCCTATCGCGATGCCGCAAGCCCTACTGCCGGACTACCTTGCAAAATATAAAGCCGATACTTACACCAACTCTGGCAGCGCCAAAGAACCTAACTTTGAAACCATTTACACTCTAAAACCCGATCTGATTATCGGTGAAGGTCGCCAAATTGATGTGTATGATGAACTTGAAGAGATCGCACCAACTTATATGTTTGTAATCGATGATCAAGATTATTGGGCAACAACGCAAGCACACTGGCGCAGCGTTGGTAAAATCTTCGATAAAGAAGCAGAAGTTGAAAAGCTTATCGAGCAAACCAACCAAAACATTGCCAAGCTACATCAGCAGGCTCAAGAGCACCCACTTAAGACTTTGTTAATCATGAACAATGGTAACAAGCTTGCACTCTTTGGTGAGAACAGTCGTTTCTCTGTTGTGTTTGATGAGTTTGGCCTAACCCCAGCGCAAGCAGCGCCAGATGTAAAGCCAACAGGCTCTCATGGCAACCTGATCTCATTTGAATACATCGCCAATGCAAAACCTGATGCAATGTTAATTTTAGATCGTGAACAAGCAATTGGCCGCAGTTCTGGTAATGCGAAAAAGCTTTTCACCAATCCATTAGTTGATACAACACCAGCCGCTGAAGCGAACCGAGTTGTCTTCCTTGACTCAAACGCTTGGTATCTAAGTGCAGGTGGTTTCCAATCAACCAATAAAATGATCCAAGACGTTGCGCAGCTTTTCCAACCTGAGAGCTGAGTTATCCCCTTGGATATATAGACTTGGTTAGCTTTATGCCAACTTTATGATTCAACTCAAGGTCATTTGTACTGGTATCATGGAACAAAGATAACTTATATATGGATGTATAAGTTATAGCGACAAAGGATGGCGCGAGCATCTTTGTGGAATGATTCAGTGCAAATGGCTTTATTCATAAATAACAATAAAAAACGTCCTCATTATGAATTCAACTTCCAAGCACATCATAGCCATTGTGCTACTACTCTTACTGAGTGCCCTCTCCTTAACCATAGGCGTTGCTGATCTTCACGTCAGTCAACTCTTTTCTGGAGACTCTCATGCTCAAACAATTCTAATTGCCAGCCGCGTTCCACGTTTGCTGGCAATTTTGCTTGCAGGGGCAGGGTTAAGTATCGCCGGGCTTATCATGCAGCAAATTGTCCAAAACCGTTTTGCTGCGCCATCAACCACAGGAACACTGGATTGCGCTGTTCTTGGCTACATCATCAGCTTGATCTGGGCAGGCGGCATGAGCCAATGGGTACACCTTGGGCTAATCTTCACCTTTGCCGTTGTCGGTACTTTAATATTCGTGCGCTTTTTGCAAAGCCTACAATTTAAAAATACAGTTTTAGTGCCCCTTATCGGTATCATGTACGGCAACGTCGTTTCTGCCTTAACCGTCTTCTTAGCCTACAAATACGATCTCGTGCAAACCATGTCTTCATGGACAGTCGCAAACTTTGCCTCCGTCTTGCAAGGCAACTATGAGTTCTTATATTTAGCCTTACCAGTCGCTTGTTTTGCCTACTACTATGCAAGCCAGTTTAGCGCCGCCAGCATGGGCGAAAGCTTTGCGAAAAACATCGGCTTGGATTATCAAAAAATCGTCTTTATCGGCGTTATGATCGTCGCGATACTTTCTGCCACTGTCGTCATGATTGTCGGCGTGATCCCTTTCTTAGGACTGATTATTCCAAACCTAGTTGCGATTTTTATGGGTGATAATATGCGCCGCAACCTACCTTGGGTGGCTTATCTTGGCGCCATGTTAGTGCTTGCTTGCGACATCTTAGGTCGACTTATCATCTTCCCATATGAAGTGCCCATCTCTATGGTGATCAGCATCTTTGGCGGTTGTATTTTTATCCACCTAGTTTTAAAGGATAAATCAAATGCGTGATCGTAATAAAATCATCCTATTGGCTGTCTTTAGTGGCCTTTTTATCTGTTATTTCTTATTCCAAGGCTTAACCTTAGATAATTATGAATATTTCTTATCTAAACGCGGGCCGAAAATTATTGCCTTAGTGCTTGCTGCAATTGCGATTGCAATGTCATCACTGGTGTTCCAAACCATTACCAATAACCGAATCTTAACCCCGTCAATCTTAGGTTTTGATTCCTTATATGTACTGATCCAAGTACTGCTTGTGGTGAGTTTTGGCAGTCTGCACCCTCTGATTAGTGATACACGAATAAACTTTGCGCTTTCGACTGTCTTGATGACGGCTCTAGCCATGCTCTTATTCCGTTTTTACTTTCGTCGTCCGAACGCCAACATCTTTAACTTACTCTTAATTGGTGTGATTTTAAGTAGCTTATTTGGCAGCGTAACGAACTTCTTTACCTTGTTAATCGATCCAAATGAGTTCACGGCGATTCAAGCTGCTATGTTTGCAAGTTTTAATAATATTAAAAGCGAATTGGTGTATTTAAGCATTATTCCGCTGCTGCTTTGTGCCTATCTCTTATATCGCTTCTGCCACAAACTCGATGTGATGTGGCTCGGTGAAGATAATGCCAAGAGCTTAGGTATCAATACGCAAAAGCTGATGCTGCAAATCATGCTTTTGGTGTCACTCTTAATCGCCATCTCGACCGCTTTAGTCGGCCCTGTGCTATTTTTTGGCTTAATTGTGGTCGCAGTGACGCGTCAGGTATTTATCTCTTATCGCCACCAAACCTTAATGCTGGCAAGCAGTTTAGTTGCCGTGAGCTTTTTGATTTTTGGTCAATGGGTCGTCGAGCATCTGCTTGATTTTGGTACCACCTTAAGCGTTCTGATTAACCTTGTTGGCGGCAGTTACTTCTTGTTGTTACTTGTTCGACAAAAAATATAAAAAGAGTCTGTAATGATTAAAATTGATAATTTAAGTAAAAAATATAACCAAAAATTTGTCGTCAAAGATGCAAGTACGCTTTTCCCGCTTGGAGAAGTGACGGCAATTATCGGTCCCAATGGTGCGGGTAAAAGTACTTTACTTTCAATGGCAAGTCGCCTAACTGAATCAGACATGGGGCAAGTGCATATTGCAGATAAGCCACTGGCGGATTGGGAGACTAGCGAGCTTGCCAAGCACCTATCTGTATTGCGCCAATCCAACCAAGTCAATATGCGCTTTAGCGTGCGAGAATTGGTTGCTTTTGGGCGCTTTCCTCACTCTAAAGGCCGTTTAACCGCAGAAGATAACCAAAAGATAGATAAAGCATTGGATCGTCTTGGGATTGCACATATTCAAGATAAATTTATTGATGAGCTCAGTGGTGGTCAACGACAAATGGCATTTATCGCTATGGTTGTGGCCCAAGATACAGATTATGTGTTTTTAGATGAGCCGTTAAATAACCTAGATATTAAGCACTCGGTTGAAATTATGTCGAGTATTCGCCACCTTGCCCACGATCATAAAAAAGCCGTGATTATCGTGATTCATGATATTAATTTTGCTTCCTGTTATTCCGACAACATAGTAGCAATGAAGCAAGGTGAAGTGATTAAACAAGGCAAGGTTGTGGATGTGATCCAAGAAGATGTGCTTAGTGAAATTTATGAGATCCCATTTAAAATTAAAGAAGTGGATGGTCAACGCATCTGTATGCACTATCAGTTATTGCCACAAAATTAAAAAGTTCTAATTCAATGCCTTCTTCTATGTAACTCAAAGCCAAGAAGAAGGCATCTTTAATCTAAAGACTTGTTAAACCTTATCGCTGCAAAAGCTATCCCAAAAAGCGTAAATCCAGCCAACCATAGCGCATCCTTATACAAATCCCATATATCTGCGCCACGTAAGATAACTCCTCGAATCATACGCACAAAATGCGTCATAGGTATTGCTTCGGCTAGCCATTGCGCCGCCACTGGCATCCCCTCATATGGAAACATAAAACCAGATAATAAAATCGAAGGTAATAAAATAAATAAAGTGAGTTGTACGGCTTGCAGCTGAGTCTTCGCCAAAGTCGAGATAATCAAACCCAGCGACAAACTGGCACAAATAAACAATAGCGCCACGCAATACACCTGCCCTAAAGGTCCATTGATTGGCATATTAAATAATACTGAGCCTAAAAAGAGCAAGATCGATACCTGAATCAAACCAATTAAAATATAGGGTAAAATTTTAGCGAGCATAATTTCCAATGGGCGAATCGGCGTCGTGATTAATAGCTCAAAGTTGCCTTGTTCCCTTTCTTTCGCAATCGCAATACTGGTAAACAAAACCGTGGTCATAGTTAAAATCACCCCGATTAAGCCCGGAATAATGCTAGTTGAAGACTTGCGACTTGGGTTATACAGCAAGGTCATCGCAAAACTTGCATCCGACTGGGCGGTTTTAACATGCGGCGCGATATTTTTAGGATTCAAACGAAAAGGAAAGTCTTCTAAAGCGAGTAAAGAAGCGCTCACCGCAGCATCTGAACCATCAATCAGCCACTGACCTAATACGCGACCTTGCTCGAAGCGTTGCAGCATATCTTGTGGCAAAATCAACACTGCGCGCACCTCTCCTGATTGCAAAGCCTGCTGCGCATCTTGAGCGTTAGTAAAAGCATCAACTACGTCTACCACTTGGGTTTGCTTAATATCTTCAAGCACGGTGCGGCTTGCATAGCTTTGGCTATGATCCAACACCCCAACCGGAATATGCCGAACATTTAGATTAATCGCGTAACCAAAAAGTAACAACTGGATCAGAGGGATCATTATGATCATCGCAAAGGTAATACGATCCCTAGATAGCTGTTTAAATTCTTTGTTTATCATGGCTTTAATACGGTAAAAAGCGAGCATATTCATTGCTTTTCTCCCGTTACGCTAACAAATACATCCTCAAGTGTAGGCCGAACTATCTCTAATTTGGCAGAATGAAGGCTCGGCTCATGTGCTTTTAACCAAGCGATTGGGTCGGCAATTTTTTGATCGATTAACACCCGCAAGCGTATGCCAAGTTGGGCGGCAGAATACACAGCTTGAGTCTGTAACAGACGTTGCTTTAGACCCCTTAAATTTATCGCCTGTATTTCAACAATATTAACTTTCATTTGCGCCATCAGCGCCTCTGGGGTGTCATTAGCACGAATCTCACCAGATTGCATAATCGCCAGACGATGGCAACGCTCCGCTTCATCCATATAATGCGTCGTGACAAGAATGGTGGTGCCTTGCTCGCTCAAATCAAATAGTTTTTCCCAAAAATCACGTCTGTTTTCAGGATCAACCGCCGAGGTGGGTTCATCTAAAAATAAAAGCTCAGGTCGATGCATGGTCGCACAAGCCAGTGCCAAACGCTGCTTTTGTCCGCCGCTCATTCCAGAGACGATTTGAGTTGCCATAGACTCTAAATTATAAAGTTGCATCTGGGTTTGCTTGCGAGATAAAAGCGCCTTTCCTCTCAACCCAAAGATTTGCCCGATAAAGTCTAAATTCTCACTGACGCTTAATGACTCATATAAAGAGAATTTTTGCGTCATATAGCCAATCTTTAAACGTAGCGCATCGGCTTGGTTTGGAACATGGTGACCCAAAACCTCAACCTGACCTTGAGTCGGCGCCAGTAGACCAGTTAAACAGCGAATTAAAGTCGATTTGCCACACCCATTGGGCCCAAGAAATCCATAAATTTCACCTTGCTTCACATCCAAGCAAACGTCTTTGAGGGCGCTAAAATCAGCAAATTTCTTATGTAGGTTTTGCGCGTAAATCACGCTTTGATCTTTAGCCATCACGGGTACCTTTAGTCACGAGGATCTTTAGTCACGAGAGTCTGAAGCATTTGTCGCTTGAGTGAGGTCGACATATAAAGGCACGCCGACTGCAAACTCATTCGCAGATCTTGGTAACGCCAACTCAGCTAAGTAAACTAAGCGAGCCCGATCTTCCTCACTCATATTGCGATAAGGGGTAAAGCTTGGCTCACGCGAATACCAACGCACCTTGGCTTGCAGCGGCGATGCAACGCCATCAATATAAACTGGGTAGGACTGACCAATAGAGAAATGGGCTAAGGCTGGCTCAGGAATATAGACTCGGGCATAAGGCGCGCTATCTGCTTGCAAAATCGCGACAATGCTGCCAGCAGAAACTCGTTCACCTTGATGATATGGCAATGAGTCTAAACGGGCATCACGTGTGGCGCGAATACTTAACTCATCAAGCACAGCTTGCTCTAATGCTAGATTTGCCTCTTG
Source organism: Vibrio sp. KMM 9700 (assembly GCF_058545285.1). Classification (NCBI taxonomy): domain Bacteria; kingdom Pseudomonadati; phylum Pseudomonadota; class Gammaproteobacteria; order Vibrionales; family Vibrionaceae; genus Vibrio; species Vibrio sp. KMM 9700. The sequence goes on from NZ_CM178589.1 coordinate 1,438,080, forward strand.
CGCTGCTAGGTCTGCTTGCGCTTGTTCAATTTCTTCAACCCGATACCCCTGATTAAGCTTTTGCCAATTTTGCAATGCTGCTTGATAATCCGCTTGAGCTGCATCTTGCTCAGCTTTGGCGCTGTCTCGTTCGGATTTGGAGGCTAAATTTTTCTGGCTTAAACTAAGTATCCGTTGATAATTCTTTTTCGCATCAATCAACTTAGCTTGCAGACTTTCATAGTTAGCCTTCGCAGCTGCAATATCTTGAGCCCGTTCACCGTTAAGCATTTGTTTTAAATAAACTTCGGCTTTGTGCTTGGCAGCAATCGCTTGGGCTAGTTTTGCTTTTTGCTTACGGGTGTCTAATTGCAATAAAAGATCACCAGATTTCACCTTATCCCCTTCTCTAGCAGCAAGTTGAGTGATGATTTCAGCGCTAGGCGCGGTTAAGCTAATGCGATCTCGCTCCAATGTTCCTTGCGCACGTAATTTATCTTGAGGTTGGCAACCAAGTAAAGCACTTGAAATGCTCAGCATCAGTATAAGGATATAAGAATGATGCAAGCGCCTTTGTACCATTATAAGTCCCTCCTGATAGGATCTCATGGTTAAACTTGAGAAGTTTTCACCATTTGCATCGCTTGCGAAATATTTTCTTTTAAAAAACGATGAATTGGATTCGCTCTATCCGCTTGACGATAAAACATGGCATAACCTATTTCAAACTTAACATCATCAGGATATGGAATAACATTAAATTCTGAATTTAAATAACGGGTTGGGATCTGGATTGCAAATCTAAGTAGGTTGTAACTTAACCAATACTATTCACTCAGCTTTGGTATTTAATTCAGGGGATCCTAGTGAATAATCTAATTATTGGGCGTTTTAACAATTAGTTTGAAATACCAGTTAAGCACTTTCTAGTTCTGGAAGGTTAGTTTTAAGGTATATAACAGCCATTGATAGGGAGTAAATCACTGCTTTGTATTGAAGGTATTTAAATAATTTTGTTTAATCCGTCACATTTTTTTTGTTTAAATTTTCTATAATTATATCGGATTCTAACGCAAGGAGGTTTAGTTATGTTTAACTTTATTTCTAATTACTGGAAACAGGCAGATAGTGCGGAGCATAAGCTTCTTATTGCTTTATGTGTGATCGTTAGTATTCTGTTCTTTCTAGTATTCCAAGCCAATTAGTTTAACTCTCATAAATAAATACAAATGTTTTTCAAAACATATAGATATAAAAAAAGCCCTTGTCTTTCGACAAGGGCTTTCTTCAATAGTGGCGGAGAGATAGGGATTTGAACCCTAGAACCGCTATTAACGGTTGCCGGTTTTCAAGACCGGTGCTTTCGACCACTCAGCCATCTCTCCACTAATTTTTTACTCAATAAAGTCTTACTAATTTGCTTTATTGATTATTTTGCTTTTAGATTTTTATTAAAAATCTGAAAACAATTATAAGAACCTGGCGATGTCCTACTCTCACATGGGGAAACCCCACACTACCATCGGCGCTATTACGTTTCACTTCTGAGTTCGGCATGGGATCAGGTGGGTCCATAATGCTATGGTCGCCAAGTAAATTCTTTTTATTTAACGTTTCACGTTAAATAATAATTCGGAAAGCTGCTATTTCTTTTTAAAGAAAAAATTCTCTAACACTACATTCAAGTGTTTCTATTCAATCCAACTACAAAACTTTTTAGGTGTTGTATGGTTAAGCCTCACGGGCAATTAGTACAGGTTAGCTCAACGCCTCACAACGCTTACACACCCTGCCTATCAACGTTCTAGTCTCGAACAACCCTTTAGGACACTTAAAGTGCCAGGGAAGACTCATCTTAGGGCTCGCTTCCCGCTTAGATGCTTTCAGCGGTTATCGATTCCGAACTTAGCTACCGGGCAATGCCATTGGCATGACAACCCGAACACCAGAGGTTCGTCCACTCCGGTCCTCTCGTACTAGGAGCAGCCCCCTTCAATCTTCCAACGCCCACGGCAGATAGGGACCGAACTGTCTCACGACGTTCTAAACCCAGCTCGCGTACCACTTTAAATGGCGAACAGCCATACCCTTGGGACCGACTTCAGCCCCAGGATGTGATGAGCCGACATCGAGGTGCCAAACACCGCCGTCGATATGAACTCTTGGGCGGTATCAGCCTGTTATCCCCGGAGTACCTTTTATCCGTTGAGCGATGGCCCTTCCATTCAGAACCACCGGATCACTATGACCTGCTTTCGCACCTGCTCGAATTGTCATTCTCGCAGTCAAGCGGGCTTATGCCATTGCACTAACCTCACGATGTCCAACCGTGATTAGCCCACCTTCGTGCTCCTCCGTTACTCTTTGGGAGGAGACCGCCCCAGTCAAACTACCCACCAGGCACTGTCCTCACCCCAGATAATGGGGCTAAGTTAGAACATCAAGCATACAAGGGTGGTATTTCAAGGTTGACTCCACGCAATCTAGCGACTGCGCTTCAAAGTCTCCCACCTATCCTACACATGTAGGGTCAATGTTCAGTGCCAAGCTGTAGTAAAGGTTCACGGGGTCTTTCCGTCTAGCCGCGGGTACACTGCATCTTCACAGCGATTTCAATTTCACTGAGTCTCGGGTGGAGACAGCGTGGCCATCATTACGCCATTCGTGCAGGTCGGAACTTACCCGACAAGGAATTTCGCTACCTTAGGACCGTTATAGTTACGGCCGCCGTTTACCGGGGCTTCGATCAAGAGCTTCGACCGAAGTCTAACCCCATCAATTAACCTTCCGGCACCGGGCAGGCGTCACACCGTATACGTCATCTTACGATTTTGCACAGTGCTGTGTTTTTAATAAACAGTTGCAGCCACCTGGTATCTGCGACTCTCGGCAGCTTAGAGAGCAAGTCTCATCACCGCTAAGAGCGTACCTTCTCCCGAAGTTACGGTACCATTTTGCCTAGTTCCTTCACCCGAGTTCTCTCAAGCGCCTTGGTATTCTCTACCCGACCACCTGTGTCGGTTTGGGGTACGATTCCTTACAATCTGAAGCTTAGAGGCTTTTCCTGGAAGCATGGCATCAATGACTTCACACCCTTGGGTGCTCGACGTCGTGTCTCAGCCTAACAATTTCCCGGATTTACCTAAGAAATTAGCCTACGCACTTGAACCTGGACAACCATCGCCAGGCCCACCTAGCCTTCTCCGTCCCCCCATCGCAATTGTAAGAAGTACGGGAATATTAACCCGTTTCCCATCGACTACGCATTTCTGCCTCGCCTTAGGGGTCGACTTACCCTGCCCCGATTAACGTTGGACAGGAACCCTTGGTCTTCCGGCGAGGGAGTTTTTCACTCCCTTTATCGTTACTCATGTCAGCATTCGCACTTCTGATACCTCCAGCAGCCCTTACAGACCACCTTCAACGGCTTACAGAACGCTCCCCTACCCCGCATATTCGTAAGAATATGCAGCCGCAGCTTCGGTTTATAGCTTAGCCCCGTTACATCTTCCGCGCAGGCCGACTCGACTAGTGAGCTATTACGCTTTCTTTAAATGATGGCTGCTTCTAAGCCAACATCCTAGCTGTTTTAGCCTTCCCACATCGTTTCCCACTTAGCTATAATTTGGGACCTTAGCTGGCGGTCTGGGTTGTTTCCCTCTCCACGACGGACGTTAGCACCCGCCGTGTGTCTCCCGGATAGTACTTACTGGTATTCGGAGTTTGCAAAGGGTTGGTAAGTCGGGATGACCCCCTAGCCTTAACAGTGCTCTACCCCCAGTAGTATTCATCCGAGGCGCTACCTAAATAGCTTTCGGGGAGAACCAGCTATCTCCAGGTTTGATTGGCCTTTCACCCCTAGCCACAAGTCATCCGCTAATTTTTCAACATTAGTCGGTTCGGTCCTCCAGTTGATGTTACTCAACCTTCAACCTGCCCATGGCTAGATCACCTGGTTTCGGGTCTATACCTAGCAACTCGACGCCCAGTTAAGACTCGGTTTCCCTACGGCTCCCCTAAACGGTTAACCTTGCTACTAAATATAAGTCGCTGACCCATTATACAAAAGGTACGCAGTCACACCACGAAGGTGCTCCTACTGCTTGTACGTACACGGTTTCAGGTTCTATTTCACTCCCCTCACAGGGGTTCTTTTCGCCTTTCCCTCACGGTACTGGTTCACTATCGGTCAGTCAGTAGTATTTAGCCTTGGAGGATGGTCCCCCCATGTTCAGACAAGGTTTCACGTGCCCCGCCTTACTCGATTTCACTGATTATGAGGTGTTGGTTACGGGGCTATCACCCTGTATCGCCAAGCTTTCCAGCTTGTTCACCTGCCTCATCAAAAGCTTAAGGGCTAATCCGATTTCGCTCGCCGCTACTTTCAGAATCTCGGTTGATTTCTTCTCCTCGGGGTACTTAGATGTTTCAGTTCCCCCGGTTCGCCTCATTAACCTATGTATTCAGTTAATGATACATGCTTATGCATGTGGGTTTCCCCATTCGGAAATCCCAGACTCAAGTGGTTTTTACTACCTAATCTGGGCTTATCGCAAGTTAATACGTCCTTCATCGCCTCTGACTGCCAAGGCATTCGCCGTGTACGCTTATTCACTTAACCATACAACCCTAAAAAGTTTTAGTGTTATATACCAAACAAATAAGATTTGTTTTTGATATTTAGAGGGTTAATCTAAATATCGATTGCCGGACTCAATAGATACGTTTAATTACTTAGTAATTAAACGCCAAGACACTTAAATGTGTGTTTGTTTACTTATCTTAAAAGATAAGATTGAGAACTTTTGGTGAAATAATAAAAATTGAAATTTATTATTTCGTCAGCTTTCCAAATTGTTAAAGAGCAGATTCAAATATTTCTAATTGAACCATTTTTAAAGATTCTTAATAAGAATACTTAAAGATGGTGGAGCTATGCGGGATCGAACCGCAGACCTCCTGCGTGCAAGGCAGGCGCTCTCCCAGCTGAGCTATAGCCCCATCTTAGAAGTATTTTCAATGATTGGTGGGTCTGAGTGGACTTGAACCACCGACCTCCCGCTTATCAGGCGAGCGCTCTAACCAGCTGAGCTACAGACCCATCATTGGAATCTCTTTATCTATAAACCATATCAATCTGTGTGAACACTCATCTATGCACTTTCGTATAAGGAGGTGATCCAGCCCCAGGTTCCCCTAGGGCTACCTTGTTACGACTTCACCCCAGTCATGAACCACAAAGTGGTAAGCGTCCTCCCGAAGGTTAAACTACCTACTTCTTTTGCAGCCCACTCCCATGGTGTGACGGGCGGTGTGTACAAGGCCCGGGAACGTATTCACCGTGGCATTCTGATCCACGATTACTAGCGATTCCGACTTCATGGAGTCGAGTTGCAGACTCCAATCCGGACTACGACGCACTTTTTGGGATTCGCTCACTTTCGCAAGTTGGCTGCCCTCTGTATGCGCCATTGTAGCACGTGTGTAGCCCTACTCGTAAGGGCCATGATGACTTGACGTCGTCCCCACCTTCCTCCGGTTTATCACCGGCAGTCTCCCTGGAGTTCCCACCATTACGTGCTGGCAAACAAGGATAAGGGTTGCGCTCGTTGCGGGACTTAACCCAACATTTCACAACACGAGCTGACGACAGCCATGCAGCACCTGTCTTACAGTTCCCGAAGGCACCAAAGCATCTCTGCTAAGTTCTGTAGATGTCAAGAGTAGGTAAGGTTCTTCGCGTTGCATCGAATTAAACCACATGCTCCACCGCTTGTGCGGGCCCCCGTCAATTCATTTGAGTTTTAATCTTGCGACCGTACTCCCCAGGCGGTCTACTTAACGCGTTAGCTCCGAAAGCCACGGCTCAAGGCCACAACCTCCAAGTAGACATCGTTTACGGCGTGGACTACCAGGGTATCTAATCCTGTTTGCTCCCCACGCTTTCGCATCTGAGTGTCAGTATCTGTCCAGGGGGCCGCCTTCGCCACTGGTATTCCTTCAGATCTCTACGCATTTCACCGCTACACCTGAAATTCTACCCCCCTCTACAGTACTCTAGCCTGCCAGTTTCAAATGCAGTTCCGAGGTTGAGCCTCGGGCTTTCACATCTGACTTAACAAACCACCTGCATGCGCTTTACGCCCAGTAATTCCGATTAACGCTCGCACCCTCCGTATTACCGCGGCTGCTGGCACGGAGTTAGCCGGTGCTTCTTCTGTTGCTAACGTCAAGCAACGCAGTTATTAGCTACGCTACCTTCCTCACAACTGAAAGTACTTTACAACCCGAAGGCCTTCTTCATACACGCGGCATGGCTGCATCAGGCTTTCGCCCATTGTGCAATATTCCCCACTGCTGCCTCCCGTAGGAGTCTGGGCCGTGTCTCAGTCCCAGTGTGGCTGATCATCCTCTCAGACCAGCTAGGGATCGTCGCCTTGGTGAGCCATTACCTCACCAACTAGCTAATCCCACATAGGCATATCCTAACGCGCAAGGCCCGAAGGTCCCCTGCTTTGGCCCGAAGGCATTATGCGGTATTAGCTATCGTTTCCAATAGTTATCCCCCACATTAGGGCAATTTCCTATGCATTACTCACCCGTCCGCCGCTCGACGCCGAAGGTGCAAGCACCTTCTCGTTTCCGCTCGACTTGCATGTGTTAGGCCTGCCGCCAGCGTTCAATCTGAGCCATGATCAAACTCTTCAATTTAAGATTTTGTGTCTTTCGACAAGCTCAATGAATACTGACTTCAAAACTAATTCTTACCCGAAGATAAGATGTAATTCTAAAGCTATTATCTTTCCAACAGAAAGATAATGAATTGACTGTGCCAAGTTTTCTATATCGTAAAACGATAAGAAATCTCGATTTGGTCACTAGTTCATTGAAATTTTGACTCTTAGTAAACTAAGAAGTCTAATCGTACAATCAACGAGTGCCCACACAGATTGATAGGTTTAAATTGTTAAAGAGCTTGCTCAGTAAGATATAAATCTCTCTGAACAGGGCGGCTATTTTAGCGAATCATTTCAAAGTGTCAAACACTTTTTTAAAGTTTTTTCGCTCACCCTTAAAAGAGTGAAATAACCGCTAACACTTAGCTAGTTACCTAGCTTTAACTTCTTGCTTTTCGAAGCAGTCCGCCGTGTCAGTGAGTGCGCATTATAGGGAGTTTTTAAAAGCTGACAAGTGTTTTTTTGAGTTTTTTTAAACTTTTTTGCCGAGTGATTAAAATGCAATCAAAAACCAAACAAAGCGTATAAATAACAATCGATTTTAGATGTATTTGAGTTGCTTTAGCTTCGTGATAAAGTGACACGCTTCATATTGCAAAGTCATAAAAAGATAGATTCATCGAAAAGATCTAATTAATGCCCTAAAAAAAGCAATTTTAATAAAATCTCTTTGTTGTTTTTATATACAACTGGAAAAAAAACTCAATAAAAAGTAATATCTATGTATCCATATTGTTAATGTATGGCGAATTCTCTTTTTATCCACTCTAAGTAGCTTTTATTTATGAACTCAAAAAAATCAATTTTATGGCTCACGGGCTATGCCATTATTGGTAGCGGGATCTTTACCCTCTTACCAAATACGCCACCAATGGTTAGCTTTCTTCTCGGTATTGTGGTCACCACTATTATCCTTGCAACCACTTTTTCTACAGCCACATCGGAAGAAACTAACGAAGCAAATGACACTGAACTCCAAACTTTATATGTAGGTAACCTACCGTATAAAGCTGGCGAACAAGAAGTGATGAGCTTATTTTCTGAATATGGTCATGTCGACGCTGTACGCTTAATGAAAGACAAGCGTACAGGTAAAAGACGTGGGTTTGGTTTTGTTGTTGTCGCGCAGCGTGATGCAGAAGCAATCATTACCGCGCTCAATGAGAAAGAATATCTACAGCGTACCTTAAAAGTACGAGTTGCCAATGAGCCTAAACACGGCGCAGCGGAAGATGTTTAATCGAATCAAATCCTAAAGACTTTAAACTAACTTCAAGTGCGGCATCTTCCCAAGGTGTCGCACTTGCATATATAGGGTAACTAGTTTCACTCCTACACTCATGCAAGCCTTGCTTTTGACTCAATAAAGAAGCCACTCGCCTTGCAATTGCAGCGCCCGAATCCACCAGCGTCACCTCATCCCCTAAAATAACCTGAATCTCATCAGCTAATAGTGGGAAATGGGTACAACCTAATACCGCCACATCTATCTTGTTTCGTAAAGGCTCTAAAATTAACCCTAACTCAGCCATATCAACCGCTTTATGTCGTAACTTATCTTCTGCCATCATGACTAAGCGCGTCGAACCAACGAGCAAAACCTCTTGCTGTGGGCAAAATGAATGAATAAGTTGTTTGGTGTAGTCTCGTTGAACAGTTGCAGGTGTAGCTATAAGGGCAAGTGCTTTTTGGCTGATAGCTGCCGCAGGTTTAATAGCTGGCACGACTCCAACAACAGGTATAGAAAGGTTCTTACGCAGTGATGGTAGGACAATGGTACTAGCTGTGTTACATGCAATCACAACAAGATCAATTGCATGCAGCTTGGTTAAATTCAAGATAAGCTGATTGACGCGCTCAATTAGAACCTTGGGATCGAGCTCGCCATAAGGGTAGCCTTGGTTATCAAATAAATAGATATAATTTTCATTCGGCAAGAGCTGTTTGATTTCTTTAAATACAGACAAGCCACCGACGCCAGAATCAAAAACTAAAATATTTGCCGCAAGGCTTACGTTTGACACAAGACTACCTTTATAAAAAATGCGTTAAGAGCTAAATCATAACGCATTCTTTATCTTATTGCCTAGATTAAGCTTTGTCTGCTTTTCAAGTACTCATAACTTTAGAAGTCATAACTTAGCGTAGCGTAATAGCTAATCCCTTGAGTATTGTAATGCGCGACTGTTTCATAATCGTCATCCAATACGTTTTCTAAACGCCCAGCTAAAGTCACTCCAGAATCAAAGGCGTAACTTGCACGTAGGTTAACTAACGAATATGAATCTAGCTTAACTGTAGAAGTTGAATAAGAGGTCGAATTATAATAAGAATCATACGACTTGCTGCGATAAAAGTAATCCATACCCAATAGCCAATTGTTAATCGGGTAAGAAGCTGACCACTTCAGATTATGCCTTGCTAAGCGAATAGGCATTTTGCCTGTATTTTTATCTTCAGGATCTAAATACTCATAGCTAAAGTCATGGCTAATATCACCTGTCATAAAGCTTGCGGCTAACTCCACACCTTGGTATTCGACATCATCATTACTACAAGTTGAGAATTCACTCTGACAAGTAATACGATTATCAATATCTTGATAAAAACCAGCTAAACGCCAATTCAGCCATGCATATTCAGCTTCCAAAGCCACTTCATAACTCGTCGACTCTTCTGCTTCTAAATCAGGATTCGCAAACCCTGGGTAATATAAATCATTAAAGGTCGGAGCCTTGAAACCAGTTCCTGCATTTGCGGTTAAGCGATAATCCGGCAAGAATTGCCAGCCTGCGCCGACTTGCCAAGTAGTTTTATCACCGAATTGCTCGTTATCATCATAGCGTAAGCTCGCTTCAAGCTGGTAGATTCTATCATCATACGCATAGGTCAAATAACCCGACGAGTTATAGCGCTCATCTTCATCGTATTTTGTGCCACTGCCCCAGTCAGATCCTGTATCTGAATCAGATAAGTCATCATTATAATATTCGTAGCCAAAACCTACAGATTGGACGGGATCAAACTGCCAATTATTGCGCAGCCCAAAAAACAAACGATCGGTTTGGAATTTAGAATTGTAGATATTATCTGTCATTGAATCACGCGTTTGAGCCAGTGTAAGCTCAGAAGCAAAATCTTGATCTTGATAGCTTAATTTGCCATAAATGTTGTGATTTTCAGTAACGTTACGCGCGCCATTATTAAATGCATCAGCATCATACTCAGTTCGACCTTTGTGATAAGTACCACCAACTCGAGCTTGCCAGTTGTCATTCAAATCTGCCCCAATTTCTGCGACGACATCTGAATTTTCATAACCATCATCATCAGCGTCGTAATCTTGAAACGCATCAAAACCATCATCTTTGGTATAACGGGTATCAAAATTAACCCAATACTTATCATTAAAATGTTGGGTCGTCCCCACTTGATAAGATTGATAACCATCCTTACCGCCTGAAATGGCTAAACGAGAGTGGCTTTGTTTATCGGTTGGCGTAGTAATGATATTAAACACCCCAGCACTCGCATCCGCGCCATAAATAGCAGCGCGCGCACCACGAATGTATTCGATGCGCTGAATGCCTGTTAGTGGGATTTGGTTTGGATCGCTATAACCAAGTGAACCACTTCCCAGACGCACACCATTGAGTAAGAATAGAACTTGGTCACTCCCGCGAACTAAGACACGCGCAGACGAGCCATTGCTGCCTTGTTGATAAAACTGAACACCAGGTAGAGTGCGTAAGACTTCAACTAAGCTTGTCGCTTGGAGTTTTTGGATTTGTTCTTTATCAACCGTCACGACTGGCGCAATTTTATTGGTAACAGGCGCTGTTCTTTGGCTTGCGGTAACGGTAAGTGTTTCAGTGACTTGGTCATCGTCTTGCGCATAAACATGTGGGGTAAAAATGGCGCACGGCAAAACAAGCGTGCCGATTATGGCCGCTAGAGGGGATCTTTTCATTTGTTCATCCTAAATCGCGAGAATATCGATATACCCAACACTTGGGTAAACAGTTACTGGCAGGTATTCGGACTTAAAGCATGAAAGCGAACTTTCGCCTACTCCCTCCACTTCCCATCATCAAGACAGTGTGTTGATACCTTACTTGGTATTAGGTTTCGTTCTTATTACCGCTGCGCGTCAGTTTTGGATTCTCACCAAATTCCCTTTTAGTTTTATGCTAAAAATTTGCATATAACACCAGCGAGGATAAGCTTAATATATAGCATTCTAGATGTCTAGACTTACTGGTAGCCTTGCAACGCTTTATATATAGATGGACATGCTTTAATATAGCCTCATCTGAAGCAAACTATGAATCCATTAGAAATAAAGGCACACCTTTGACCAGCACAGCATACACAGCCGCAGGCTACCAAGCGCAACTTGATGAAAAAATTACACGTATCCAAGATATTTTCTCACATATTGAGATGCCAGAGCTGCAAGTTTATACCTCTCCTGAAAAGCATTACCGCATGCGCGCTGAATTTCGTATTTGGCATGAAGGTGAGGACATGTATTACATCATGTTTGATCAAGCAACGCGTGAGAAATACCGCATTGATCAATTCCCTGCTGCAAGTGCTTTGATTAACGAACTTATGCCAAAACTGGTGGACTTGATTAAAGTTGACGATACGCTGCGCCGTAAGCTCTTCCAAGTTGATTTCCTTTCGACTTTAAGTGGTGAGATTTTGGTTTCTCTTTTATATCACCGTCAACTGGATAGCCAATGGGAAGAAAAAGCCCGTGAGCTCAAAGATACACTTAATGCGCAAGGCTTTAAACTCAATATCATCGGCCGTGCGCGCAAAATGAAAATCGTCATGGATCAAGAATATGTAGTTGAAAAGCTCAATGTTCATGGCCAAGAGTATATCTACCAACAAGTAGAAAATAGCTTCACTCAACCTAACGCTTTTGTTGCGCAAAAAATGCTTGAGTGGGCCGTCGATTGCACCAAGCAAAGCCAAGGTGATTTACTTGAGCTTTATTGTGGTAATGGCAACTTCTCTTTAGCCCTAGCACAAAACTTTGAGCGCGTCTTAGCGACAGAACTGGCAAAACCTTCCGTTGATTCTGCGCAATACAATATTCAAGCGAATAAAATCGACAATGTGCAAATCATTCGTATGTCTGCAGAAGACTTTACTGATGCGATGCAAGGCAAGCGCGAGTTTCGCCGCTTAAAAGACGCAAATGTCGACTTACAAAGCTACAATTGCAACACCATCTTTGTTGATCCACCTCGTGCAGGCATGGATGAAGAAACCTGTAAAATGGTTCAAGGTTATGAGCGTATTATGTATATTTCGTGTAACCCTGAAACCTTAAAAGATAACTTAGATATTTTATCTAAGACGCATAAAGTGACGCGTTTTGCATTGTTTGATCAATTCCCATTTACGCATCATATGGAAGCAGGTGTTTTCCTTGAGCGTATTGCGAAGTAGTTTTTCTTGTTGATATACATAATAGAAGTGAAGTAAATATGGCTCAAAAAATCACTATGGCAGAAATCTCAAGGCAGCTTGGGATCTCAAAAATGACGGTTTCGCGCTACTTTAATGGTGGCTATGTTTCAGAAGATAACCGTCAAAAAATCGATACCATAGTGAAAGAGCACCACTATGTACCCAACAAGTTTGCACGCTCCATTCGCAGTCAATCCAATATCATCGGCTTTGTGGCGCCAAGAATTGATTCTTATACCACAAGCCGAGTGATCAAAGGTGCGCTTGCTGCAGCCAATAAGCATCAAGCCAGTATGCTGTTTCATGCAACAGGCTTTAGCCATGACTCAGAGTGCCAAGCAGTGCGAGAGTTTTACGGCTTAAATGCGTTAGGTACTATTCTTATTCCCTCACGTCACAGTATTCAGGAAGAGTTCTATCAACACCTTGATAATTTAGTCTTTATTGGCAAGGATATGCCAAATAAATGCTCGCTTATCTATCCAGAAACCGAAGCCATCTCTAAGCTTATCCATTGCACGCTAGATACGCTTATTGCCAAACAAGCACAGATTTCTGGAATTTGCTATATCTATGACGAGCGTATGCTCTCCGGCCGTACTCAGCTATTTAATCAATTAATGGCGCAAGATTTCGCCAGCTATAAATTTATGCCTCACCCTCTGTGTGATTCCGAAGATAAGCAAAGCTATCAAGACCTTATGCTACAAAAGAATCATATCTACTTTTGCGCGACCGACAATATTGCCATTCGTTTATACCGCTGCGCGAAAAGCCAAGGTCTTAAAATAGGTCAAGATCTCTGGGTCGCAGGGATTGGTGATTATGAATATAGCGACCTGCTCGTTCCTAGCCTAACCAGTGTGGCCTTTAACTATTATGAAATGGGCTACCAAGCGGTCGAAAAGATCATCAAGCAAGATTTCCTACCTTTGCATGGCGAATTTGAATTAAAAGTACGAGAAAGCTCACAAATTTAACTTAAGCCTTCTAGTAATTACGTATTTATCTGATACCTTTCTGTTAACGGTAACACAAGGTATCTTTCAGGATGAAAATAAATCAATCAACACAGCACACAAATACAGCGAGTCTAGAGGCCCCACTTGTTTGGTGGAAGTCTGCGACGGCTTATCAAATTTACCCACGTAGCTTTTTTGATACCAACCAAGATGGGATTGGTGATATTAACGGGATCATCGAAAAGCTCGATTATCTTGCTGATCTCGGTGTCGATTTAGTATGGATTTGCCCTTTTTATCAATCACCAAACGATGACAATGGTTATGATATTTCAGATTATCAAGCCATCCACCCAGACTTTGGTAGCCTTGAGGACGTGGATCGTTTAATCGAATCTGCGCACCGTAAAGGGATCCGCATCATAATGGATCTTGTGATCAACCATACCAGTGATGAGCATCCTTGGTTTATTGAATCACGTCAAGACAAGCAAAGCCCGAAACGCGATTGGTATATTTGGCGTGATGGCGCACCAGCCACTGCAGAAAAACCAACTCAAGAGCCAAATAACTGGGAAAGTATTTTCCATGGCAGCGCGTGGGAATATGACGAGACTAGCGCCCAATATTATCTGCACCTTTTTTCCAAGAAACAGCCAGATCTCAACTGGGAAAACCCTGAAGTCAAAGCGGCACTCTTTAAAATGATTCATTGGTGGCTCGAACGCGGCATTGATGGCTTTCGTGTCGATGCAATTAGTCATATCCAGAAAAAACCAGGGTTGCCTAATCTGCCTAATCCAAAAGGCGAAGCGCACGTTTCTTCATTTGACTATCACATGAATGTGCCGGGAATCGAAAAACATTTATATGAGCTAAGAGATCAAGCTTTTGCTCCATTTGATATTGTCACTGTCGGTGAAGCCAATGGTGTGGCCGCTGAGGATTCTTTGATTTGGGTTGAAGAGCCGACAGAAAAGGCCAATGGCGGCGTATTCAACATGATCTTCCAATTTGAACATATGGCACTATGGGCTGATGAAGCTAACCGTCATGAGTTTGATTTGGTTGAATTTAAGCAAATCCTTAGCCGTTGGCAAGATGCGCTAGAAGGCAAAGGTTGGAACGCTTTATACCTAGAAAATCATGATCAAGCACGAAGCATTTCAACATTTGGCAGTGACGAACATTGGTACTCAAGTGCCACTGCGCTTGCAACTTGTTATTTCTTGATGAAAGGCACGCCTTTTATTTATCAAGGCCAAGAAATTGGTATGGTAAATAACAAGTTCACATCCTTAGCTAATTTCCAAGATGTATCGGCGCGTAATCTAGCGAAGAAACTTCAGGCGAAAGGTAAATCCGATCAAGAAATCCTTGAGTTACTAAACCAAGTTTCGCGCGATCATAGCCGAACCCCAATGCAATGGAAAAATGCTGAATTTGCAGGTTTCTCTGACGCTAAAGCTTGGCTAGAGGTGAATCAAAACTACCCTCAAATCAATGTAGAAGATCAACTCAAAGATCCAAACTCTGTTTTAAATTTCTATAAAAAGCTTATTTCTCTACGTAAGCAACATACAAGCTTAATCACAGGGCGTTATCATCTATTGCTTGAAGAAAATGCTCAGATTTATGCTTATCAACGCATTACAGATAAAGAAACCTGGACAATCGTGACTAACTTGAGCTCAAAGTCAGCAAAATTTAACTTAACAGATAAAAAATTGGGCACATTGGTTATCGATAATCAAAACTCAAATAACCCAGATCTAAGCTTGCAGGCGGGTGAAATCGCCCCTTATGCAGCATATGTTTTTCATAAAATACAATAATAGTTTCACGTGGAACATATCTACAAGAAACAAAAAATAACCCTACAAAGGCTGACAATACTCAGCCTCTCTCAAGGAATGAAGCTATGAGTAACTTACTATCATTTGACTTCTGGCAACGCTTTGGCAAATCTCTCATTGTTGTGATTGCTGTGATGCCAGCGGCTGGTATTATGATTTCCCTCGGCAAAGTTGTTGCCATGTATGCTGGCGGTTTCGGCGCAATTGAAACCATTGGCCATATCATGGAAAACATTGGTTGGGGGATCATTGTTAACCTTCACCTACTCTTTGCTGTTGCGATTGGCGGCTCTTGGGCTAAAGAGCGTGCTGGCGGTGCATTTGCTGCGGCGATTGCCTTTATCCTGATAAACCGCACCACTGGTGTTATCTTTGGCGTTAACGGCGCAATGATGGGCGATGAAACTGCAATTGTATCAAGCCTATTTGGTAGCGAACTTCCTGTTACCCAATTCTTCACCACAGTTTTAGGTGCGCCAGCACTCAACATGGGTGTGTTCATCGGCATCATCTCAGGTTTCTTAGGTGCCAACCTTTTCAATAAATATTATAACTTTGCCCGCCTACCTGAAGCCTTGGCTTTCTTTAACGGCAAACGTTTCGTACCATTTGTTGTTATCTTCTATTCGGTTATCGTAGCCTTCGCGCTAGCTGTAATTTGGCCAATTATCCAAGGTGCATTGAATGACTTTGGTCAATGGATTGCGACGTCAAAAGATAGTGCGCCAGTACTTGCTCCGTTTGTCTACGGCACACTTGAGCGTCTACTGCTGCCATTTGGCCTGCACCACACGCTAACGATTCCAATGAACTACACTGAACTGGGTGGCACTTATCAACTGCTAACGGGTGCGAATGCTGGCGCAAGTGTTTATGGACAAGACCCTCTTTGGCTAGCTTGGGTGAGCGATCTTAACAACCTAAAACTGACTGACCCAGCAGCATATCAAAACCTACTTGATACAGTACATCCTGCTCGCTTTAAAGCTGGACAAGTGATTATTGGTGCAGCCTCGCTTATAGGTATTGGTCTTGCGATGTATCACAGCGTTGATAAAGACAAACGCATGCAATATAAACCTATGTTCTTATCTGCTTGCTTAGCTGTTTTCTTAACTGGGGTGACCGAGCCAATCGAGTTTATGTTTATGTTCGTGGCGCCTGTCTTATACGTTGCACACGCTATCTTAACTGGTCTTGCCTTTGCTATGGTCGACTTCTTTGACTTACGTGTACATGCATTTGGCATGATAGAACTCGCAACCCGCGTACCTATGATGATTTCTGCCGGTATTGGTGGTGACTTGATTAATTTCGTATTAGCTTGCCTTGCTTTCTTTGGCGTGAACTATGGCATCTTCCGCGTACTTATTGCGAAACTAAACCTGCCGACTCCAGGCCGTGCGGGCAATTACATTGATGAAAAAGCAGAAGGCATGTCTGAAGATGATAAAATTGATATCATTATCCAAAACCTAGGTGGACGTGAGAATATCTCAGAAGTAGATGCTTGTATGACGCGCTTACGTATTACGGTTAAAGACACAGAGTTAGTACAAGATCATAGCCAATGGAAGGCAACCGGTGCACTTGGTTTAGTGGTGAAAGACCAAGGTGTACAAGCCATATATGGTCCTGGTGTGGATGTAATTAAATCCCACTTGGTCGATAAACTGAGTATGGCATAACTTAAATCAAGGATATTAGCCAAGTATGCATCTCCCCATACTTGGCTAAATAAGGGATATATTATGAAGTTACTAACCCTAAACACCCATAGTTGGCAAGAAGATGATCAGCTTGAAAAACTAGATATTCTTGCGACAGCAATTATTGATCATAGATTTGATGTGATTGCACTGCAAGAAGTCAATCAACTCATGGCAAGCCCAAAGTTATGTAAAAAGTTTATAGGCAATGCTGAGATAGCAGAAGACAACTATGCCTACCTCTTGCAACAGTTACTTGCTAAACATGGTCATCATTACGAGCTCACATGGGATTATGTCCACCAGAGTTATGGTAAGTATCAAGAAGGTTTAGCCTTTTTAACCAAAGCCTCAGTCTTAGCCCATCAAACCATTGATCTGAATGAGAACTATGATGAAGGCTTTTGGAAGCATCGCCGCGCAGTCAAAATAAGCATTGCGCATAAAGAACAAGTCATTGATTTATTTAACTGTCACTGTGGATGGTGGGATGATGAAGAGGCGCCTTTCCAAGCTCAAATAGCAAAGATTATGCAACAGGTGTCAGATCGCCCTAGCTTCTTGCTCGGTGATTTTAATAACCCTAGCCAAGTCAAAAACCAAGGCTATGACTACTTACTGGAACAAGGTTTAGTCGATACTTACAACATATCGCAAAATAAAGATGCAGGTTTTAGCGTGGTCAAAAAAATTGATGGTTGGAAGGAAAATAATAAGAAACTACGCATCGATCTTATCCTAACTAACCAAACACATAAGGTATTACAAAGTCGCACCATGTTTAATGGCAGCAACTATCCTGTGGTATCTGATCACTTCGGCGTCATGACGCAACTAGAGCTAACTGCTCAAGAAAATCAGCTATCTGAAGATGCAGAAGAACTGGTTTCTTTCGGTGTGATTTGATCTTGGCTTAAATGATAATACGCTGCACCCTTCGCTAGCATTTTGAGCTGAATAATCATACTTTCAGATAAAGCTTCACGCTCTTCTTTTTCTAAATCAAGCGCCTGTGCACCAGAAGTAAAGACTATGGTCACAGATGCTTGTGCTTGGATTTGGGCGATTTCACGTGCCATTCCTTTATGCACTAAATATTCAGTTAACTCGGCGCCAAAATGCTCAATTTCTCTTGCCACTGCAGCACGAAAAGCTTGTGATGTGCCAGAACGTTCACGCAATAATAAGCGAAACACGTTTGGGCTATCTTCAATAAATTCCATAAAAGTTTGCACCGAAGTGCGGATCACACTGCGCTCTTTAGCAATACGCTGGCGGGCTTGACGCATTAATTGGCGAAGTAATAATCCACCTTCATCAACCATGACCAAACCTAGCTCGTCCATGTCTTTAAAGTGGCGGTAAAAAGAAGTCGGCGCAATGCCTGCTTCACGGGAAACTTCGCGCAAGCTTAAATTTGAAAAGCTACGATCGGCACTAAGTTGGCCAAAAGCTGCATCAATTAATGAGCGTCTGGTTTTTTCTTTTTGCTGTGCTCGTATTCCCATAAGTATTTATCTTCTTTTTAAAACAAGAGGCACAGTATAACAAAAATCCCCTTAAGGTATATCTTGAATCTTAATCCTAAATTTCCCGCTGTGATCACCGCTGTGGAGTTTCTTAATAGCTGTTTATCTTAAGTAAAAATCAGTTAGTATGAATATAGGAAGGTTTAACCAAAAGGGAATCAATAATGGCGCAAGATAGCAAGCTTAAAACCAAACAAGAAGTCAGCACTCAACCAGAAAGTAACGAGTCCACTCAACCAAAAATAAATACAGTTGCAAGTTTTGATGTGATTGTAATTGGCAGCGGCCCTGGTGGTGAAGGGGCAGCAATGGGACTTACCAAAGCAGGGCTGAAGGTTGCTATTGTTGAAAAAGAAGAAAGTGTTGGCGGCGGCTGTACCCACTGGGGGACCATTCCTTCCAAAGCCTTACGTCATGCCGTAAGTCGAATTATAGAGTTCAACCAAAACCCATTATTTAGTAAGAATAACAGCAGCTTAACTGCATCTTTTAATGATATTTTAGCCCATGCGAAAGGCGTTATCGATAAACAAACCACAATGCGCCAAGGTTTTTATGATCGCAATAATTGTACGCTGTTATTTGGCCTTGCAAGCTTTGTCGATAAGAATACTATTTGCGTCACTAAACAGGATGGCTCAAAAGACTTTTATCAAGCACAAAAATTTGTCATCGCGACAGGCTCGCGTCCATACCAACCACAAGATATAGATTTTGATCATCCAAGAATCTACAACAGTGATAGCATCTTAAACCTTCAGCATCATCCAAGACATATTATTATTTATGGCGCGGGCGTAATTGGTTGTGAATACGCTTCTATTTTCAGAGGCTTAGATGTTAAAACAGATCTTATTAATACCCGAGATCGCTTACTGGAGTTTTTAGATAATGAAACTTCAGATGCCCTCTCCTATCACTTTTGGAATAGCGGTGTGGTAATACGAAATGGGGAAACCTATTCAAAAGTCGAAGGCACTGATGATGGGGTGATTCTTCACCTTGAATCAGGCAAAAAAATGAAAGCGGACTGCTTGTTATTTGCCAATGGACGCACAGGTAACACTGATAAACTTAATCTTGATAGCATAGGCCTCACACCTGACTCACGCGGACAACTCAAAGTAAATAAGAACTATCAAACTAATACAGACAATATCTATGCGATTGGTGATGTGATTGGCTACCCAAGCCTTGCCAGTGCAGCTTATGACCAAGGCCGCTTTGTAGCGCAAGCCATAGCCAAAGGCCAGGCAGACAACTTCTTGATTGATGATATCCCAACAGGTATCTATACCATTCCTGAGATCAGCTCGGTCGGTAAAACCGAACAAGAGTTAACCGCGGCTAAAGTTCCATATGAAATTGGACGCGCCTCCTTTAAGCACCTTGCTCGCGCTCAGATTGCAGGCAAGGATATCGGCAGCTTAAAAATCCTTTTCCATCGTGAAACAAAAGAAATTCTAGGAATCCACTGCTTTGGACAAAGAGCGGCTGAAATTATTCATATCGGTCAAGCAATTATGGAGCAAAAAGGCGCTGCAAATACGATTGAGTATTTTACTAATACGACTTTTAACTATCCAACAATGGCTGAAGCCTATCGTGTAGCAGCCTTAAATGGCTTGAATCGTTTATTTTAATAAGTTTTTCTGATTAAGGATTATTTTTGATAGGTAGGTATTGAAGTGAGGATAACTAGCTAGTTAAGAAAAGCCAAATGCCAGATATGAAAAAGCCCACTATGACGTGGGCAATTTCTTATTTAAACAAAGTCTTACGTATATTTGCTTTATTTATTTATTATTAGAGCCTAGCGATGTCCTACTCTCACATGGGGAAACCCCACACTACCATCGGCGCTATTACGTTTCACTTCTGAGTTCGGCATGGGATCAGGTGGGTCCATAATGCTATGGTCGCTAAGCAAATTCTGGTGCTGATAGGCGGATTTGAACCGCCGACCTCACCCTTACCAAGGGTGCGCTCTACCAACTGAGCTATATCAGCGTGATTCCGCTATGCATCAAAAAAGCCCGCATAATACGAGCTTCCTTGAACAATAAAGACTGATGTAAATTTGCTTTATTGTTGTCAACCTTGTCTAAACAAAGTTGTATATAAGAACCTGGCGATGTCCTACTCTCACATGGGGAAACCCCACACTACCATCGGCGCTATTACGTTTCACTTCTGAGTTCGGCATGGGATCAGGTGGGTCCATAATGCTATGGTCGCCAAGTAAATTCTTTTTATTTAACGTTTCACGTTAAATAATAATTCGGAAAGCTATATTTTTATCTAAACGATAAGGTTCTCACACTCATTTAAGTGTTTCTATTCAATCCAACTACAAAACTTCTTAGGTGTTGTATGGTTAAGCCTCACGGGCAATTAGTACAGGTTAGCTCAACGCCTCACAACGCTTACACACCCTGCCTATCAACGTTCTAGTCTCGAACAACCCTTTAGGACACTTAAAGTGCCAGGGAAGACTCATCTTAGGGCTCGCTTCCCGCTTAGATGCTTTCAGCGGTTATCGATTCCGAACTTAGCTACCGGGCAATGCCATTGGCATGACAACCCGAACACCAGAGGTTCGTCCACTCCGGTCCTCTCGTACTAGGAGCAGCCCCCTTCAATCTTCCAACGCCCACGGCAGATAGGGACCGAACTGTCTCACGACGTTCTAAACCCAGCTCGCGTACCACTTTAAATGGCGAACAGCCATACCCTTGGGACCGACTTCAGCCCCAGGATGTGATGAGCCGACATCGAGGTGCCAAACACCGCCGTCGATATGAACTCTTGGGCGGTATCAGCCTGTTATCCCCGGAGTACCTTTTATCCGTTGAGCGATGGCCCTTCCATTCAGAACCACCGGATCACTATGACCTGCTTTCGCACCTGCTCGAATTGTCATTCTCGCAGTCAAGCGGGCTTATGCCATTGCACTAACCTCACGATGTCCAACCGTGATTAGCCCACCTTCGTGCTCCTCCGTTACTCTTTGGGAGGAGACCGCCCCAGTCAAACTACCCACCAGGCACTGTCCTCACCCCAGATAATGGGGCTAAGTTAGAACATCAAGCATACAAGGGTGGTATTTCAAGGTTGACTCCACGCAATCTAGCGACTGCGCTTCAAAGTCTCCCACCTATCCTACACATGTAGGGTCAATGTTCAGTGCCAAGCTGTAGTAAAGGTTCACGGGGTCTTTCCGTCTAGCCGCGGGTACACTGCATCTTCACAGCGATTTCAATTTCACTGAGTCTCGGGTGGAGACAGCGTGGCCATCATTACGCCATTCGTGCAGGTCGGAACTTACCCGACAAGGAATTTCGCTACCTTAGGACCGTTATAGTTACGGCCGCCGTTTACCGGGGCTTCGATCAAGAGCTTCGACCGAAATCTAACCCCATCAATTAACCTTCCGGCACCGGGCAGGCGTCACACCGTATACGTCATCTTACGATTTTGCACAGTGCTGTGTTTTTAATAAACAGTTGCAGCCACCTGGTATCTGCGACTCTCGGCAGCTTAGAGAGCAAGTCTCATCACCGCTAAGAGCGTACCTTCTCCCGAAGTTACGGTACCATTTTGCCTAGTTCCTTCACCCGAGTTCTCTCAAGCGCCTTGGTATTCTCTACCCGACCACCTGTGTCGGTTTGGGGTACGATTCCTTACAATCTGAAGCTTAGAGGCTTTTCCTGGAAGCATGGCATCAATGACTTCACACCCTTGGGTGCTCGACGTCGTGTCTCAGCCTAACAATTTCCCGGATTTACCTAAGAAATTAGCCTACGCACTTGAACCTGGACAACCATCGCCAGGCCCACCTAGCCTTCTCCGTCCCCCCATCGCAATTGTAAGAAGTACGGGAATATTAACCCGTTTCCCATCGACTACGCATTTCTGCCTCGCCTTAGGGGTCGACTTACCCTGCCCCGATTAACGTTGGACAGGAACCCTTGGTCTTCCGGCGAGGGAGTTTTTCACTCCCTTTATCGTTACTCATGTCAGCATTCGCACTTCTGATACCTCCAGCAGCCCTTACAGACCACCTTCAACGGCTTACAGAACGCTCCCCTACCCCGCATATTCGTAAGAATATGCAGCCGCAGCTTCGGTTTATAGCTTAGCCCCGTTACATCTTCCGCGCAGGCCGACTCGACTAGTGAGCTATTACGCTTTCTTTAAATGATGGCTGCTTCTAAGCCAACATCCTAGCTGTTTTAGCCTTCCCACATCGTTTCCCACTTAGCTATAATTTGGGACCTTAGCTGGCGGTCTGGGTTGTTTCCCTCTCCACGACGGACGTTAGCACCCGCCGTGTGTCTCCCGGATAGTACTTACTGGTATTCGGAGTTTGCAAAGGGTTGGTAAGTCGGGATGACCCCCTAGCCTTAACAGTGCTCTACCCCCAGTAGTATTCATCCGAGGCGCTACCTAAATAGCTTTCGGGGAGAACCAGCTATCTCCAGGTTTGATTGGCCTTTCACCCCTAGCCACAAGTCATCCGCTAATTTTTCAACATTAGTCGGTTCGGTCCTCCAGTTGATGTTACTCAACCTTCAACCTGCCCATGGCTAGATCACCTGGTTTCGGGTCTATACCTAGCAACTCGACGCCCAGTTAAGACTCGGTTTCCCTACGGCTCCCCTATTCGGTTAACCTTGCTACTAAATATAAGTCGCTGACCCATTATACAAAAGGTACGCAGTCACACCACGAAGGTGCTCCTACTGCTTGTACGTACACGGTTTCAGGTTCTATTTCACTCCCCTCACAGGGGTTCTTTTCGCCTTTCCCTCACGGTACTGGTTCACTATCGGTCAGTCAGTAGTATTTAGCCTTGGAGGATGGTCCCCCCATGTTCAGACAAGGTTTCACGTGCCCCGCCTTACTCGATTTCACTGATTATGAGGTGTTGGTTACGGGGCTATCACCCTGTATCGCCAAGCTTTCCAGCTTGTTCACCTGCCTCATCAAAAGCTTAAGGGCTAATCCGATTTCGCTCGCCGCTACTTTCAGAATCTCGGTTGATTTCTTCTCCTCGGGGTACTTAGATGTTTCAGTTCCCCCGGTTCGCCTCATTAACCTATGTATTCAGTTAATGATACATGCTTATGCATGTGGGTTTCCCCATTCGGAAATCCCAGACTCAAGTGGTTTTTACTACCTAATCTGGGCTTATCGCAAGTTAATACGTCCTTCATCGCCTCTGACTGCCAAGGCATTCGCCGTGTACGCTTATTCACTTAACCATACAACCCTAAAAAGTTTTAGTGCTGTATACCAAACAAATAAGATTTGTTTTTGATATTTAGAGGGTTAATCTAAATATCGATTGCCGGACTCAATAGATACGTTTAATTACTTAATAATTAAACGCCAAGACACTTAAATGTGTGTTTGTTTACTTATCTTAAAAGATAAGATTGAGAACTTTTGGTGAAATAATAAAAATTGAAATTTATTATTTCGTCAGCTTTCCAAATTGTTAAAGAGCAAACTCACTGAAAACAGTGAAGTTATTGATAAATACATTCAACATGCACTTATCAATAACGCTTTAATATTTAAACATATCAATCTGTGTGGACACTCATCTATGCACTTTTCGTATAAGGAGGTGATCCAGCCCCAGGTTCCCCTAGGGCTACCTTGTTACGACTTCACCCCAGTCATGAACCACAAAGTGGTAAGCGTCCTCCCGAAGGTTAAACTACCTACTTCTTTTGCAGCCCACTCCCATGGTGTGACGGGCGGTGTGTACAAGGCCCGGGAACGTATTCACCGTGGCATTCTGATCCACGATTACTAGCGATTCCGACTTCATGGAGTCGAGTTGCAGACTCCAATCCGGACTACGACGCACTTTTTGGGATTCGCTCACTTTCGCAAGTTGGCTGCCCTCTGTATGCGCCATTGTAGCACGTGTGTAGCCCTACTCGTAAGGGCCATGATGACTTGACGTCGTCCCCACCTTCCTCCGGTTTATCACCGGCAGTCTCCCTGGAGTTCCCACCATTACGTGCTGGCAAACAAGGATAAGGGTTGCGCTCGTTGCGGGACTTAACCCAACATTTCACAACACGAGCTGACGACAGCCATGCAGCACCTGTCTTACAGTTCCCGAAGGCACCAAAGCATCTCTGCTAAGTTCTGTAGATGTCAAGAGTAGGTAAGGTTCTTCGCGTTGCATCGAATTAAACCACATGCTCCACCGCTTGTGCGGGCCCCCGTCAATTCATTTGAGTTTTAATCTTGCGACCGTACTCCCCAGGCGGTCTACTTAACGCGTTAGCTCCGAAAGCCACGGCTCAAGGCCACAACCTCCAAGTAGACATCGTTTACGGCGTGGACTACCAGGGTATCTAATCCTGTTTGCTCCCCACGCTTTCGCATCTGAGTGTCAGTATCTGTCCAGGGGGCCGCCTTCGCCACTGGTATTCCTTCAGATCTCTACGCAT
The DNA here is from genome assembly GCF_058545285.1 of Vibrio sp. KMM 9700. Lineage (NCBI taxonomy): Bacteria > Pseudomonadati > Pseudomonadota > Gammaproteobacteria > Vibrionales > Vibrionaceae > Vibrio > Vibrio sp. KMM 9700. The sequence continues at coordinate 1,462,815 of NZ_CM178589.1, forward strand.
TTCACCGCTACACCTGAAATTCTACCCCCCTCTACAGTACTCTAGCCTGCCAGTTTCAAATGCAGTTCCGAGGTTGAGCCTCGGGCTTTCACATCTGACTTAACAAACCACCTGCATGCGCTTTACGCCCAGTAATTCCGATTAACGCTCGCACCCTCCGTATTACCGCGGCTGCTGGCACGGAGTTAGCCGGTGCTTCTTCTGTTGCTAACGTCAAGCAACGCAGTTATTAGCTACGCTACCTTCCTCACAACTGAAAGTACTTTACAACCCGAAGGCCTTCTTCATACACGCGGCATGGCTGCATCAGGCTTTCGCCCATTGTGCAATATTCCCCACTGCTGCCTCCCGTAGGAGTCTGGGCCGTGTCTCAGTCCCAGTGTGGCTGATCATCCTCTCAGACCAGCTAGGGATCGTCGCCTTGGTGAGCCATTACCTCACCAACTAGCTAATCCCACATAGGCATATCCTAACGCGCAAGGCCCGAAGGTCCCCTGCTTTGGCCCGAAGGCATTATGCGGTATTAGCTATCGTTTCCAATAGTTATCCCCCACATTAGGGCAATTTCCTATGCATTACTCACCCGTCCGCCGCTCGACGCCGAAGGTGCAAGCACCTTCTCGTTTCCGCTCGACTTGCATGTGTTAGGCCTGCCGCCAGCGTTCAATCTGAGCCATGATCAAACTCTTCAATTTAAGATTTTGTGTCTTTCGACAAGCTCAATGAATACTGACTTCAAAACTAATTCTTATCCGAAAATAAGATGTAATTCTAAAGCTATTATCTTTCCAACAGAAAGATAATGAATTGACTGTGCCAAGTTTTCTATATCGTTAAACGATAAGAAATCTCGATTTGGTCACTAGTTCATTGAAATTTTGACTCTTAGTAAACTAAGAAGTCTAATTGTACAATCAACGAGTGCCCACACAGATTGATAGGTTTAAATTGTTAAAGAGCTTGTTCAATCAAAGCAGCGCTTCTCTTGAACAGGGCGGCCATTCTATCGAATTATAAGAAAGTGTCAAACACTTTTTTACATTTTTCTGATTTATTTTTGAAATTTTCATGAAACTTCAAAAAACCGCTTAATCACTGACTGCGTTTTGGTTAACGCTTGTTAGCCCCGCCGTGTCAGTGAGTGCGCATTATAGGGAGATTGATCACATTAGCAAGCGTTTTTTAGGATTAATTTAAACTATTTTTATTTCGTCTAAACTACGTACGAATAACGTCTATTTTTACATCAAAACTGCGTAATAACGTGATTTTTGCTAATCTGAGTAGATATGCAGCGTATCAATAAATAAAAATAAATGGGGAAACACATGATACAAGTAAGAAGCTTTAAAGGTATTACACCTAAAATAGCCAAAACAGCTTATGTAGATAAAACTGCTGTTTTAGTTGGTGAGATTGAAATAGGGGAAGATTCGAGTATCTGGCCATTGGTGGCAGCCCGTGGTGATGTAAACTTTATCAAAATTGGCAGCCGAACCAATATCCAAGATACGAGTGTCTTGCATGTGACACATAAAAATACTGAAAATCCACAAGGCTATCCTTTAATTATTGGTGATGATGTCACCATAGGACATAAAGTCATGCTGCATGGCTGTGAGATAAAAGACCGAGTTCTTGTAGGAATGGGCAGTATTGTTTTAGATGGTGTTGTGGTTGAATCTGATGTAATGATAGGTGCTGGTAGTCTAGTACCGCCGGGTAAAACTCTTGAATCTGGCTATTTATATGTCGGCAGCCCAGTGAAACAAGCTCGCCTATTAACAGAAAAAGAAAAAGCCTTCTTATTAACATCTGCCAATAATTATGTGCAGAATAAAGAAGACTTTCTTCATAGTGTGATTGAGGTTAAACCTAGCATCCAAGAATAAGCTTAGATTTCATCACTTAAAATCACTTGCCCAAATTCATCATAGCTTTCAGCTTCGATTAGACTTTGGGCTTCTTCTTCTAACTCAAAGTGGCAAACTTCATACGCTTCGAATGCTTTGCCAATATCATCAACAACCATTTGCGCCGATTGTTGAAGTTTTTTCTTACTCACAACACACTCAACTCTTTGACCTTGTACTTGGGCAACAAAAATAAGCAGCTGATCTTTTTCATTCCAAGTAATATCATCTGAAAAGATAATGCCTTGATTCATTCATTCTTCCTCTTTATATACCCAAGAAATTTAAGCCTGAATATTTTTTCTTAATTCACGCAGCACTTGTTTCGCACCAGGGCGAAGACCACGCCATAACATAAAGCTCTCCGCAGCCTGTCCAACCAACATGCCTAAGCCATCAAAAGCTTGGATAACGCCATTAGATTTTGCCCATTGGTTAAACTTAGTATCACCTGCGCCATATATCATGTCATAAGTGACAGTCTGTGGGCTAAAAATAGCTTCACTGATTTGTGGTAATTGCGAGCTTAAGCCAGCTGAGGTCGCATTGATCACTATATCAAAGCTTGAATGAACCTCATCTATCGCTTGCGCTTCTATCGAACCAAAAGGTGCAAATAAGTCAGCTAATTGCTGCGCCTTTTCAAAAGTACGATTGGTTAAGGTTACTTTTTGTGGATTTTGCTCCAACAATGGCTTTAATACACCACGAGTTGCGCCGCCTGCTCCAATAATCAAAATATTAGCGCCCTCAAGCTCAATTTGATAATTCAGCAAATCTTGGACTAAACCTGCGCCATCTGTGTTATCACCGATGATCTCGCCATCATCCAAGCGCTTTAAGGTATTCACTGCGCCAGAAAGCTCAGCTCTTTGAGTCAGTCTATCTGCATAATTAAAAGCATCTTGTTTGAACGGCGCCGTCACATTACAACCGCGCCCACCTTGGCTAAAGAAGTGATCGATATAAGCATCGAACGCTCCTTCAGGGATAAGCAAGCTTTGATAATGAATAGGCTGCATCGTTTGGCGAGCAAATAGTGTATGAATCAAAGGTGATTTACTTTGAGCAATAGGATTCCCTACCACAATATAAACATCTTGAGTCGAGCCAAGCGCCGCGGATAAATTGTCTGGAAATGAAATCATACTGCCTCTTTATATAGAAAACATAGCTGGTATATAGTGGATAGCTAAAAACTGTTTACTATTTATATCGCATCGCCTTGTTATACCCAATCCCTTGGCTTTAAATAATTTTGATATAAATCTGCCTCGGCGCTATTAGGTTCAACTTGATATTGATATTCCCAACGCACCAAAGGTGGCATCGACATTAAGATTGACTCAGTGCGGCCACCACTTTGTAGTCCAAATAAAGTACCACGGTCATAAACTAAATTAAACTCAACATAACGACCACGACGATATAATTGGAAATCACGCTGCTTTTGTGTGAACTCGGTTTGATAACGTTTTTTAACGATTGGTAGATACGCTTGCATAAAGCCTTCGCCAACGGCTTTGGTATAAGCAAAACTTTTCTCAAAGCCAAGTTGGTTAAAGTCGTCAAAGAATAATCCTCCGATACCACGGGTTTCATCACGATGTGGTAGGAAGAAATATTTATCACACCATGCTTTATGTTCGGCATATAAATTGTCGCCGAACTTACCACAAATATCTTTAGCGGATTGATGCCAGAAACGACAATCTTCTTCAAACGGATAGAAAGGCGTGAGATCAAAGCCACCACCAAACCACCAGATCGGCGCATGGCCTTCTTTTTCAGCAATAAAGAAGCGAACATTGGCATGCGTGGTCGGCACATAAGGATTATGTGGGTGGATCACAATCGATACCCCCATTGCCTCAAAACGTCGACCTGCGAGTTCAGGACGATGCGCCGTTGCCGATGCAGGCATCTTGTCGCCAAACACATGTGAGAAATTCACCCCAGCTTGCTCAAAAACACTGCCCTCTTTTAAGACGCGGCTTTCACCGCCACCACCAAGAGGTTTCTTAGGATCATTTTTATCTCGCTGCCACGCATCAAGCTCAAAACTCTTACTCTCGATTGACTCGACTTGTTGGCAAATTGAATCTTGCAAGCGAAGCAAAAATGCTTTCACAGCGGACTTATCAATTTGATCTAAGCTGTTTTGAGTTGGTGTTACATCTGAGTGATTCATGGCTTACCCTTGTCTTAAGACTTTTTCGCTACGCGCATCACGGATTTGAGTTGGTTTATCAAGTCCGCCAACTTTCCCTTCGACCAAGGTTACTTTATCTAGTCCTAACTGCTCAATCACTTCTTCTTGAGTGCGACAAGGTGGCAAGGTGGTTAGGTTTGCGCTCGTTGAGGTGATTGGCTTACCGAAGGCTAAACATAATTCTTGCACAATCGGATGATCACTCACGCGCACCGCAACAGAATCAAACTGACCTGTGACAGCCTTTAAAACTGACGATTTAACCGGCATCACCCAAGTGACAGGACCAGGCCAAGTTGCTTTAACTTGCGCGATTTGCTCGGCGCTTAGCTGAGATTCATCGATATAATCTAAAAGCTGCTCATAAGTCGCTGCGATTAAAATCAGTCCCTTTTCAACTGGACGCTGTTTTAGTTCCAACAAAGCTTCAATTGCCGCTTGGTTATCCGGATCACAACCGACACCAAATACAGCTTCGGTTGGGTAGGCAATCACCTTGCCAGCTTGCAGTGCTTTTGTTGCTTGCGTAATCGAACTCACAAAAAACCTCTTTACTTATAAGGCAAAAATAAACAAATTAAACTTACGCAAACGTTTTCCTTAGGTAAGTTACACCGTATAATACTGAAAATTATTTTTTCTGTCTTGATCAATTTTTTAACAATTTTTCTGGCAATTTATACAAACCTAAATCTTTATATAAAGAAGCAACAGGAGCTTGAAATGAAAGTCGGCATTATTATGGGGTCTAAATCTGATTGGCCAACCATGCAACACGCAGCGCAAATGTTAGAGCAATTAGGTGTGAGCTATGAAACCAAAGTTGTTTCAGCCCACCGTACACCTCACCTTCTTGCTGAGTATGCCGAAACCGCTCAAGAACGTGGCCTTAGTGTGATTATTGCTGGCGCAGGTGGCGCAGCGCATCTTCCTGGTATGACGGCAGCTTTCACTCCTTTACCTGTTTTAGGTGTGCCGGTTCAATCGCGCGCTTTATCAGGTGTTGACTCATTGCACTCAATTGTTCAAATGCCAAAAGGAATTGCCGTGGGCACTCTTGCTATTGGTGATGCTGGCGCTGCTAATGCTGGCTTACTTGCTGCGCAAATCGTCGGCACTAGCGATCCTAAAGTAATGGATGCAATTAAAGCTTTCCGCCAAGCGCAAACCCAAGCTGTGTTAGATAATCCAGATCCGTCGCAAGCTTAATTTTCATGATGACTCGCTTTACCTTTGAATAATTTTATCGCTTACAGGAATACAAGAATGCAGATCCTCGTTTTAGGTGCAGGCCAACTTGCACGTATGATGGCACTTTCAGGCGCTCCTTTGAATCTTCAAGTGATGGCATTTGATGTCAACACCAATCAGGTGGTTCACCCAGTATCAAACCAAGTTTTCCAAGAGTTTAATTCAGCAGATAGCGCAGCCGACTCACTTTCTGCGCTCAAGGCTGCCATTGCTCAATGCGATGTGATCACCGCAGAATTTGAGCATATTCCATTGGATATTCTCGATGTTTGTGAACAAAGCGGTAAATTAAAACCAAGCGCTCAAGCCATCTTAACCGGTGGCGATCGCCGTGTAGAGAAAAAGCTCTTAGATGATGCCAAGGTTAGCAATGCGCCTTACGCTTTGATTAATACCAAGCAAGATTTTGAACAAGCGATTGAAAGCTTAGGTTTGCCTCTCGTTTTGAAAACTGCGCTTGGTGGCTATGATGGCAAAGGCCAGTGGCGTATCAAAGAGATGTCACAGTTTGATGATACTTGGACAGAAATGGCTGCAGCGCTCGCAGTTGAGCCTACTCAGGGCAACCCTGCTCAAGGCATAGTCGCAGAGAAATTCATTCCTTTTCAACGTGAAGTTTCAATTATTGGCGCGCGCAATCCGCAAGGTGAAGTTATCACCTATCAGCTTGCACAAAATACGCATTTAGATGGTGTGCTGCGTTTTTCGCTAACCATTGAGGATGCAGATCTTCAAGCACAAGCGACTGAAATGTTCCAAGCGATCACTCAAACCTTGGATTATGTTGGCGTATTAGCGGTTGAGTTTTTCGACTTAGACGGTAAATTACTAGTGAATGAGATTGCGCCACGTGTGCATAACTCAGGGCACTGGACGCAGCAAGGCAGTGATGTTTGTCAGTTTGAAAACCACTTGCGCGCAGTTGCCGGCCTACCTCTTGGTCACCCGAATGCGAAACCATCGGCGATGATTAATCTTCTTGGGATAGATGAGCTGCCACAAGAATTACTGGCGATCCCTTATTGCCATATTCATTGGTATGGGAAGGAAAAACGTGCGGGACGTAAGATGGGACATATTAATGTGGTTGGACGCACGCCAGAGATCCTACGCGCGCGTTTAGTGGAAGTAGCCAAGCACTTGAATGAGAAAGACTTTCCGAAACTTCAAGAAATGATCCAAGCCTAAATATGCAAACCAGTTAAAATTGCAGCAGGGCAATAAGCGAAATAGCCCAGCTGCAGTTTTAGTTTTGAAGGGATTCGTTTTGCAGTGCCTGACACTTGCGATCAGCGCAGACTAAAGACTCACCCTTGGCTGTTTTCTTGAGTGCTAATAATTTAAAGCCGCAACTTTGGCATACGCCTACTTGTGGCTCTAAATTAAGTGAAAACTTACACTTAGGGTAAGCATTACAAGCATAAAAGCGCTTCCCAAAACGAGAATTCCGCGCCACTAACTCACCTTTTTGACACTCAGGGCAAGCTAATTGCTCAGATTCTTCAACCTGCTTTGGCTCATCTTTTGATTCAATATGGGTACACTCAGGGTACAAACTGCAACCAATAAACATCCCATAACGCCCTTGGCGTAAAACCAATTCACCGTTGCGGGCTTGGCTTTGGCACTCAGGGCAAGGTACTTCTAATGACTTGATAATATGTCCATCATTATTATGCAGGGCTTCAATATATTCACATTCAGGATATAGCTTGCAGCCAAGAAATGGGCCACGTTTACCATGACGCACTTCAAGCACACCCTCGCGCCCATTTGCTGCACATTCAGGACAAGGTCTGTGCTCTAACGCATGGGCTTTGGCTTCAAAGAGATCATGGTTAATCTTATTCATTAATGCAGTTGTCCTTGCTGGGCTGCAAACAAAAGCTCTTCCATTTGAGTATAAGCACTCTCATTTCCCGGTACATTAAACAGCACCATTAAAATAACCCATTTCAAATCTTCGATTTCAATCTCGGCAGAGTCTAAGCTCATCACGCGATCAATCACCATTTCACGGATTTCAGGCGTGAGCACCTCAATTTGTTCAAGGAAAAGTAAGAAACCGCGGCACTTTAGATTAATCTTGATGCTTTCTTCATAGGTATAAATACGCATTGAGGTTGGCGCTGACATGCGCAGTGCATGCTCACCATCTTGATCATGTAATGCGGCTAACTCTTCAAGCCAATTTAACGCTTTATATATATCTGGAGTTTTAAAACCAGCACGCACAAGCTCTGTTTCAAGCTCGTCTTGGTCTAATTGAAGCTCATTATCACTATGGATATAAGTTTCAAATAGGTACATCAATATATCCATCATAATTTGCTCCTTAGGTTTAAAATTATTTATCTCGATTAAATACGAATATAACCGCCAGCCACAGCGCTCACAAGTCCGGTTAATTCAAGATCGAGAATTTCACTCATGATCTCATGTACAGGAATATGGGTACGAGTGGCGATAATATCAATAGCTATCGGCTCTGTGGTTAGGGTATCAAGTATCTTTTGACTCGCAAGTGATAATTCACTTATCTTTGGTTTAATTGGCAATGATGTGTCGCTTGATTTGTTATCTTGCAGTGCTTCTTGTGAGAAATCGAGCTCAGTTTGATGTTCAGAAAAAAGCTGATAGAAGTTAGATAAATCTTGCTGTAGATGTTCAAGCACATCTTGTGGGCTTAATGCCATTATAGCACCATCTTGCAGTAATTTATTGCTTCCATTGCCACCATTATAGGCAATTGAGCTTGGCAAGCTAAAAACATCACGATTTTGCTCCAGCGCATAACGCGCAGTAATTAAAGAGCCACTTCTTTGCGCCGCTTCCACCACGAGCACAGCTAAAGATAAACCGCTAATGATGCGGTTGCGCCGAGGAAAATTTTGCGGCTTTGGCGGGGTATGAGGCAGAAACTCAGAAATGACCGCGCCACCGTGCTCGATAATATCTCGGGCTAATTGGGTATGTTTTTTCGGGTAAATATTATCAAGCCCTGTTCCGAGTACTGCGATGGTTTTGGCTAAGGTTTCGGGTTTTGCCTGTTGAGCATCTAACGCTCCTTGATGTGCGTGACCATCAACCCCAAGCGCTAAGCCACTGGTAACACTCACTCCTTGCTCAACAAAATACTGCGCAAACTGACTCGCTGCATTTAAGGATTGATAACTGGCATGGCGACTCCCAACAATCGCTACCTGCGGCATAGTTAAAATATCTTTATTCCCTTCGATAAATAAGAAAAGTGGCGCAGAGGAAATTTGGCGTAATAAAAAAGGATATTCTACATCACCATATAAAAGCAGTGAACGCGAAGGGGATTGGGCTAACCATTCTTGGATTTGTGCAACTTGAGATAAGCTAGTATTTTTTAAAAACTGAATCTGGGTTTGAGTTAAACCTAAACTAGCTAATTGCGGCGATGAAGATTGCTGACACAAATGTATCGGCCCCGCCTTGGTTAATATCTGCATCAGCGCCTTGCGCCTTAACCTTGGAATTAACGCCAGACGCAACCAAGCTTGCTGCGCTAGACTTAATTCTTGAATTCGCGTTTGGCATAAGTTTAAGCTTTGGGTTGGTTTTATATCCTGATATTTATCCAAAATATCCCCCTTTAAGAAATATAAACTTTATATTTCATACTCTTAATAAAAAATAAAGTGTTTGTTTTTTAACCTAAAAAGAATAGGATAGATGCTTAAATACTGTTGTCTTATTTTTAAGCCAGTACAAAAGTGATTCAAAGCTGTTATTTCACTGGTAAAATGACTAAAATTAGCTCAACAAAATGAAATAGAGAAACTTAACGAAATATGTCTGTATTAAATGTTTTAACTTTTCCCGATGATCGCCTGCGCACTGTCGCAACACCAATCGAGGAATTTACCCCTGAACTACAAACTATGATCGATGACATGATCGAGACGATGTACGACGAAGAAGGGATTGGCCTAGCAGCGACCCAAGTCGATTTTCATAAACGTCTTGTTGTGATCGATGTTTCAGATACTCGCGACCAACCTATGGTCCTGATTAACCCTGAAATTTTAGACAAACGTGGTGAAGACGGTATCGAAGAAGGCTGCCTTTCTGTACCGGGCGCCCGCGCTTTAGTGCCTCGCGCACACGAAGTTACAGTCAAAGCGCTTGATCGTCATGGCAAAGAATTTACTTTTGATGCTGAAGATCTGTTAGCGATTTGTATTCAACATGAGCTTGATCACCTTGAAGGCAAACTATTTGTTGATTATCTTTCGCCACTAAAACGTCAACGTATCAAGCAAAAGCTTGAGAAAATTAAGCGTTTTAACGAAAAGAACTAACAATTCTGCTCGCTTAGCAGAACACATAAAACATATTCTATACCCATGAAATCAAGTATTTGTACTTTGAGATTATGGGTATGCTTGTTTTTAGATGCGCCATATAACATGTCATTATCCAGCATATATAAAGAGGTTAACCTTGAGCCAGTCACTTAAAATTGTCTTTGCCGGTACACCAGATTTTGCAGCCAAACACCTTCAAGCACTGATTGACTCAGAGCATCAAGTTATCGCAACTTACACCCAACCAGACCGACCAGCAGGGCGTGGTAAAAAACTCATGCCAAGCCCAGTTAAAAGCCTCGCAGTTGAACATGACATTCCTGTTTATCAGCCTGAAAACTTCAAATCTGATGATGCAAAACAAACTCTTAAAGACCTAAATGCAGATATTATGGTGGTGGTTGCTTATGGCCTGCTCCTGCCACAAGCTGTTTTAGATACGCCGCGCTTGGGCTGCATTAATGTGCATGGTTCAATTTTACCTCGCTGGCGTGGCGCAGCGCCGATTCAACGCTCAATCTGGGCGGGAGATAGCGAAACCGGCGTGACGATTATGCAAATGGATATTGGCCTAGATACAGGTGATATGCTCTCAATTGCAAAACTGCCAATTGAAAGTACAGATACCAGCGCTTCTATGTATGCCAAACTTGCCGAGCTTGGACCAAGCGCATTAGTCGATTGCTTGCAAACGATCGCAAGCGGTCAAGCACAACCAATTAAGCAAGATGATGAACTGGCAAATTACGCGAAGAAACTTTCTAAAGAGGAAGCGCAAATTAATTGGCAAGATGACGCCGCGCATATCGAGCGTTGCGTACGTGCATTTAACCCATGGCCTGTGAGTCACTTTACGCTCAATGAGAATACAATCAAGGTTTGGCAATCTCGCGTGGAAGCGCAAGCAGAGGCGAAAGCCAAGCCGGGTGAAATTTTAAAAGCAGATAAAAGCGGGATCTACATCCAAACCAAGCAAGATGTATTAGTGCTTGAGATGATTCAGATCCCAGGTAAAAAAGCTATGCCTGTGGCAGATGTACTCAATTCCAAAGGGGATTGGTTCACGCCCGGCTCTGTGCTTTAAATTACTTAGCTTTAAATCGCTTAATAGATAAATTAAATAGAGAATAATTATTATGAATGTTCGCGCCCTTGCTGCCGAAGTTTTATACGAAGTCGTTGACCAAGGTCAGTCACTTTCAAACATACTCCCAGCAGCAATGCAGGAGTTAAAACCGCGAGATCACGCCCTATTGCAAGAGATTTGCTATGGCGCTCTGCGTAACCTGCCACGCCTTGAGTTTATTGCTAATCAATTGATGGATAAGCCATTAAAAGGTAAAAAGCGCGTTTTTCATCACCTCATTCTAGTCGGCATTTATCAAATCAACTTTATGCGTATCCCATCTCATGCCGCCGTTGGTGAGACAGTTGAAGGTGCTAAAGCATTAGGTGGTTATAAATTAAGCGGCCTGATTAATGGCGTTCTAAGAAATTACCAACGCAACCAAGAGAGCTTGAACCAAGAATCATTATTAAATAATGCGGGTAAATATTTACACCCAAGCTGGTTGTTAAAGCTGTTGCAAGAAGCTTACCCAGAAAACTGGGAGCAAGTGGTTGAGGCGAATAATCAAAAAGCGCCAATGTGGTTAAGAGTCAATACTCAGCATCACACCCGTGATGAATACAAAGCCCTACTCGATGAGCAAGAGATTGAAACCATCACCCACCCAGATGCAAGCGACGCGCTGAAATTAATCGCGCCTTGTGATGTGAAGAAGCTACCTGGCTTTGAAGAAGGTTGGGTTTCAGTTCAAGACGCTGCTGCGCAACTTGCAGTAGAGTACTTACAACCGCAAGATGGTGAGCTGATCTTAGATTGCTGCGCAGCCCCTGGCGGCAAAACCGCGCACATTCTTGAGCGCACCAAAAACACTCATGTCGTTGCCATTGATAGCGATGCCAAACGCCTATTAAGAGTGGACGATAACCTAGCGCGCCTAAACTTAGATGCTGAAGTCATTTGTGGTGATGCACGTTACCCGCAAGATTGGTGGCAAGGCGCTCAGTTTGATCGAATCCTTTTGGATGCACCTTGCTCTGCTACCGGCGTAATTCGTCGTCACCCAGATATTAAGTGGCTGCGCCGCGCAACAGATATCGAAGCCTTAGTTGAGCTTCAAGCAGAAATATTTGATGCAATGTGGACACAACTAAAATCTGGTGGAACAATGGTTTATGCTACTTGCTCGATCACCCCACAAGAAAACAAAGCTCAAGTGGAGGCATTTTTAAAACGCACCCCTGATGCGAGCCTAGCGCCTGAGCATCTTGCTCAAATCGGTCGCCAAATTTTGCCAAATGAGCAAGAAATGGATGGCTTCTATTATGCCGTGCTACACAAAGCATAACTAAAAATCAATTTCATACTTGTCTCTTAGCCTAATAATCTAAGTTAAGAGACAACTTGTGTGGATCAATACAACAAAGGTATAGCAGTTTGTTATGAAGATTATCATTCTCGGAGCCGGCCAAGTTGGTGGGACGCTTGCTGAAAACCTAGTAGGCGAAAACAATGATATTACCGTCGTGGATAATAACACTGAGCGTCTAAGAGACATGCAAGACAAGTATGACTTACGAGTTGTTCATGGTTATGCAAGTCACCCAGATACCTTGCGTGAAGCAGGTGCACAAGATGCAGACATGCTCGTTGCGGTCACCAACTCAGATGAAACCAATATGGCAGCCTGCCAAGTGGCTTTCACCTTGTTTAACACTCCAAACCGTGTCGCGCGTATTCGCTCACCTGAGTACTTAGCTGAGAAAGAAAGCTTATTTCAATCTGGCGCTGTACCTGTTGATCACTTAATTGCCCCTGAAGAGCTAGTCACAAGTTATATTGAGCGTTTGATTCAATATCCTGGCGCACTGCAAGTTGTCAGCTTTGCAGAGAGAAAAGTGAGCCTAGTGGCCGTCAAAGCCTACTATGGTGGCCCACTTGTGGGGAATGCTCTGTCTGCGCTGCGTGAACATATGCCGCACATTGATACCCGCGTGGCTGCTATTTTCCGTCAAGGTCGCCCGATTCGCCCACAAGGCACAACTATCATTGAAGCTGACGATGAAGTCTTTTTTGTTGCAGCGAGTAACCACATTCGCTCGGTCATGAGTGAGTTGCAACGCCTTGAGAAAAACTATCGCCGCATCATGATTGTTGGTGGTGGTAACATTGGCTCAAGTTTAGCGTCGCGCCTTGAGAAAGACTACAATGTGAAATTGATTGAACGTAACTACCAAAGAGCCGAAGAGTTATCAGAATCGCTTGAAAACACGATTGTTTTTTGTGGTGATGCGGCTGATCAAGAGCTCTTAAATGAAGAAAATATCGATCAAGTCGATGTCTTTATTGCGCTGACTAACGAAGATGAAACTAACATCATGTCTGCCATGCTTGCCAAGCGTTTGGGCGCCAAAAAAGTAATGGTGCTGATCCAACGCAGCGCTTATGTCGATCTCGTCCAAGGCGGCGTAATTGATGTGGCGATTTCACCTCAACAAGCTACGATCTCAGCCTTGTTAACTCACGTGCGTCGCGCAGATATTGTTAACGTTTCTTCGTTGCGTCGCGGCGCAGCTGAGGCGATCGAAGCGATTGCACACGGTGATGAAAGCACTTCAAAAGTGGTTGGTAAACCTATCGGTGATATTAAACTACCGCCGGGTACCACCATTGGCGCGATTGTGCGAGGTGAAGAAGTCTTGATTGCACATGACAGAACCGTTATCGAGCAAGATGATCACGTGGTGATGTTCTTAGTCGATAAGAAATACGTACCAGATGTTGAGCGCTTGTTCCAACCTAGCCCATTCTTCTTATAAACTTAGGCTCGTCTTATGGTTAATTATCGTCCTATTTTATTCGTTATTGGGTTGGTGTTATCTAAGCTCGCCCTGTTTATGTATGTACCAACCATACTCGCTTTTGTCACAGGTACTGGTGGTTTTATCGAGTTTGGCCAAGCACTTATTTTAACTCACCTTGGTGCGTTTGCGTGTTTGAGTCTAGGACGGACTAAAAAATTTAGACTTGGGGTTCGGGATATGTTCCTGATCACCAGTTTTGTATGGACGATAGCTAGTGCTTTTGCTGCGCTGCCTTTTATGTTTATCAACCATATCAGCTTTACTGATGCCTATTTTGAAACCATGTCTGGGATCACAACAACAGGCTCAACCGTGTTAAGCGGCCTGGATGACATGGCGCCAAGCATCTTACTTTGGCGTTCATTGCTCCAATGGCTGGGTGGGGTTGGCTTTATCGTGATGGCGGTAGCTGTCCTGCCGATGCTTAACGTTGGGGGGATGAAGCTGTTCCAAACTGAGTCTTCAGATTGGTCAGATAAAAGTAGCCCGCGCGCAAAAAGTGTGGCGATTAATATCGTCTGGGTTTATCTTACTTTAACTTGTCTATGTTTAATCGGCTATATGCTTACCGGCATGGACTTGTTTGATGCGATAAACCATTCATTTACCACGCTTTCAACCGGTGGTTACTCGACCTCTGATGGCTCGATGAACCATTTCTCCAATGGTGCACATTGGGTTGGCTCTTTGTTTATGTTTTTAGGCGGCTTGCCTTTCTTGCTTTTTGTCGCCGCGCTACGTAAACAAAAGCTATCGATTTTAGTCAAAGATGCACAGGTTAAAGGCTTTGCCTATGCGGTAATAGCTGCGGCTTTATCTGTGGCTTTATGGCTTGTTTTTACTCGACATTATCAAGTCTTAGATGCGCTGCGTGTCTCTTTCTTTAATGTTATTTCAGTGATGACCACCACAGGTTTTGGGCTTGAGGATTTCACTGCATGGGGAAGTTTACCCACGGTTATTTTTGCATTTTTAATGATTTCTGGAGCTTGCTCTGGCTCAACTGCTGGCGGGGTTAAAATCTTCCGCTTTCAAGTTGCAGCATCGCTTTTAAATAACCAAGTCATGCGCTTGATTCACCCATCTGGGGTGTTTGTCCAGCGCTACAACGGGCGCCCTGTTAATGATGATATAGTGCGCTCAGTGGTTGCATTTGCCTTAACCTTTGCGATTACGATTATCATCATTGCTGGCAGTTTGAGTGCGATGGGGCTTGATCCTATCACGAGTATTACAGGTGCGATGACTGCTGTGGCAAACGTTGGGCCGGGTATGGGTGATGTGATTGGTCCAACAGGTAATTTTGCTGGCCTGCCTGATGCTGCGAAGTGGATATTAAGCTTTGGTATGCTGCTTGGACGCTTGGAAATCTTAACTATTTTGGTGCTCTTCTTCCCTACGTTTTGGCGGACTTAAAATAGTATATACTAAGTTTTAAGTCTCTTATGTCTGAGAGGCTAAAGCTCGCTTAAAAGTAGATATATTCGCTTAGAGGTTGCGCTTGCTCATCCGAATACCATGCCACAAAGACGCTGTCCCATCCATGGGCGCTATGACTTGCACATCCTTGTGCAAGTAATCTTTGTTCTATGGTATTTCGCATAATCAAGCTATTTAAGCTTGGTCATAATTTTTCTCCAAACACAAAAAATCCCGAAACGAGACAACTCCAGTTTCGGGATTTATTTTTTCTATCTTAGATAGGATTTAAATCTCAAAGTTATATCCAAAGACTAAGAATACAACCTCAATACAAGAAAGATTAATCCTTATATTCAGACTCATCGATACCTAAAAGCTTAGCAATACCTGCCGCATAAGCAGGATCTGCGCGATAACAGTTAGTCAAGTGACGCAACTGAATATGTTTCGACGCACCACCGATATTACCAGCAGTATTTTCAAACAATACTTGCTGCTGCTCAGGTGTCATCAAGCGAAATAGCGCTCCAGGTTGGCTATAGTAATCATCATCTTCACGGTGGTTCCAATGATCCGCAGCGCCTTCTAGAGATAGTGGCGGCTCTGAATAATCAGGTTGCTCTGCCCACTCACCTTTTGAGTTTGGTTCATAACCAATCGTGCTGCCATAGTTACCATCTACACGCATAGCACCATCACGGTGATAGCTATGTACTGGGCAACGCGGTGCGTTTACTGGGATCTGGTGATGGTTCACACCCAAACGATAACGCTGCGCATCACCATAAGAGAATAAACGACCTTGAAGCATTCTATCAGGTGAGAAGCTAATTCCAGGAACCACAGCTGCAGGGTTAAATGCAGATTGCTCAACTTCAGCAAAGTAGTTTTCTGGGTTACGGTTTAGCTCAATTTCACCCACTTCAATCAATGGGTAATCTTTATGTGGCCAAACTTTGGTTAAATCAAATGGGTTGTAAGGTACTTTTGAAGCATCTGCTTCAGGCATGATTTGTACCTTCATGGTCCATTTTGGATAATCTGCATTATCAATACTTTCTAGTAAGTCACGTTGGTGGCTTTCACGGTCTTTACCGATTAGCTCTTCCGCTTCTTTCTCAGTTAGGTTCTTGATACCTTGTTGAGATTTCATGTGGAATTTAACCCAGAAACGCTCGTTATCTGCATTAATAAAGCTGAATGTATGGCTACCAAAACCATGCATATGACGATATGTCGCAGGAATACCACGATCACTCATCACGATAGTTACTTGGTGCAGCGCTTCCGGAAGAGATGTCCAGAAATCCCAGTTATTGTCTGCGCTACGCATGTTGGTACGTGGATCACGTTTCACTGCGTGGTTTAAATCAGGGAATTTAAGTGGATCACGAATGAAGAAAACGGGCGTGTTGTTACCAACTAAGTCCCAGTTACCTTCTTCAGTATAAAACTTAAGCGCAAAACCACGAATATCACGCTCTGCATCTGCTGCGCCGCGCTCACCTGCTACTGTGGTAAAGCGAGCAAAAAGCTCAGTTTTTTTACCAACTTCAGAGAAGATTTTAGCTTTCGTGTATTTAGTAATATCATGCGTAACAGTAAAGGTACCGTATGCGCCAGAACCTTTCGCGTGCATACGACGCTCAGGAATCACTTCACGATCAAAGTGAGCTAGTTTTTCTAAGAACCACACATCTTGCAAAAGTTGTGGACCACGCTTGCCAGCTGTTTGTACATTTTGGTTATGGGCAACCGGGCAACCAGCAGCGGTAGTAAGCTTTTTGTTATTCGACATACAAATATCCTTTTTCTGAAGCGCTATAAAAAGAAGCTAAAGCGAAAGCTTCAATTTGGTAAATTCTGTCTAAAGCTCTAAACACTCTAAACCTCCAAGTAATCAACTTATATCACATTTATTTTACAATCCAGTGTAATAGATTAATCAGCGACTAGCTTACTGGTTTTACCTATTAGAAGAATAGGTGCACACAATAAAAATAAGGTTTTATTTTTGCAAAAGATTATCATTCATTGTGTGAATATAGAGTTAAAGAAGTGTGTTTTTTTCATCAAGCCTTATTCAACCTTGGTTTACAGGCATAAAAAAAGGCGCTCTGCGATTTGCATAAGCACCTTTCTCATCTTTATATTACTTGCTAGTTAACAAGTTGTAACAAATTAAAAACTTAAGATTTGCTTTCAATTAAGTTTTTACCATTAATCGCAATTTTACGCGGTTGCATGGCTTCTGGAATTTCACGTTCAAGATCAATATGCAACAAGCCATTTTCTAAGTCTGCGCCAATGACTTTGACATAATCAGCAAGTTGGAACTTGCGCTCAAAATCACGCTCCGCAATACCTTGGTAAATGTATTTTTTATCAGAATCATCAGACTTGCTTTCGCCTTTCACAACTAGCATATTTTCTTGTTGAGTAATATCTAGCTGCTCGTCAGCAAAGCCAGCAACCGCCATCGTGATACGATAATGGTTTTCGTCTTTCTGTTCGATATTGTATGGAGGGTAACCCGCAGAGTTATTCTTGGTGTTGGCTTCCATTAGATTCAATAGACGGTCAAAACCAATCGCATTACGGTATAAAGGTGAGAAATCGATATTAGTACGCATAAGACTATCCTCATTATTTAAGCAATAGTAAATTAAAAATCTCTATCATAAAGTCCCAAACGGCAACTCAAGATAGGTTTCTAAACGGCCCACAAAGGTGGCACCGCTTACACTTAAATATATGTGGATAGCCTAAATGCTTTTCAAGCGATCTTTTAAAAAAACTTGAAAATATAAATATAATCCATTGATTTAAAATGAATTAAAATTTAATTTTTTATCTTGATTACAAACTATGCAGCATCAACTGAGGTTTCAAGCACTTGGTTTTTCTTCGCTAAAAGGTTACCAAAATGAATCCCAACTAAGCATAATGCTAGAGCAAGACCTGTGACGACAAGTGCGTTACTTGCAAAGCTTGCCACCAGCACACTTGCTAAACTACTAATGCAGATTTGAATACTGTTTTGCAAGCCAGCTGCCGTTGCTGGGCACTCTTGCGCCGCTAAGCTTGAAAGTGCGCGGTTAACTACGATTGGGTAAAGCGCACCATTGGCAACAGCAATAAAGCAAAATGGCAGTAATACCGGCCAGATATTTGTTGGCGCAAGTTGAGTAACTACAACTAAAATAAGTGAAGCCACAGAGAATAACCCAAGCAGTGCTTTTAAGACTTTGCCGTCACCTAACTTCTCAACTTGTTTTTTACCAAAGTAACCACCAGTCATAAATGCAATTGTTTGAGGAATAAAACTTAAGCCGATATCTTTTGCGTCATAGCCCATTTGCGTCATGATTTCAGGCATAGCAGTTAAGTATGCAAAGAAAGCAGCCGAAGCTACGGCAAACATGGTGACATTACCTAAATAAGTTTTAGATGTCATCAAACCGCGCATATCTTTTAAAATTGACGACTGTTTAGGCTCAACTTTTTCACTTGGTAAGGTCAATGTTTTAACCGTTAAAAGAAGACCAAGCACAGCCAACAGCACGAAAATGCTCGCCCAACCAAAATGCGCCATCATAAATACGCCAAGTTGCGGAGCAATCGCAGGCGAAAGCGCCACTAGAGGCATGATGGATGCGAAAATTTGTTGGCTTTTTTCTTTGTGACGCGAAATCGTCATGGCTTGCCAAATTACAGCAGGCGCGCACACACCAAAGGCTTGTAAGAAACGCAGGCTCAGCAATTGCCAAACTTCTTGGCTAAACGCAAGTCCAATCGACGCAACAGAAAAGACAACCAAGCCCAACGCAAGCGTATTACGATGACCAAATTTATCCGATGCCACACCCCACAATAACTGGCCAAATGCCATCCCAGACAAGAAGATAGATAAAGACAGCGCAATCAACTCAGGGCCTGTACCAAAGTGGGTTTCTAGCTCTTTAAAAGCCGGAAGATACATGTCGGTTGCAACAAAACCAAGCATGGAAAGGGCTGCGAGATAAAACAGCTCAGTCTTTTTCATATTTATACCTTTGAATTTTTTTGATGCTTTTAAACAAATAATTAACTATAAAATGCTTAAAAAAGGATAACTCTAATTAATACCTGCGATTATAAAGATCTTTAAAGGATAAATTAAACGCAAAATAACTCTCTTATCTATCAAAAAATTTGATTCATTGATGAGTTTTAAGCAACTTCAGCTATACTTTCTACTCAATATTTAGTTTTAAAGGCTCGTTATGTTTTCAAAACAAGCACTACATATTTTAGATGTCGTCGCACAAACTCAAAGCTTTAGTGCTGCTGCCCATCAACTACATAAAGTTCCTTCTGCGATCAGTTATAGCGTACGCCAAGTTGAACAAGAGCTTGGGGTGATCTTATTTGAGCGTCAGCCGCGTAAAGTTGTACTCACCCCAGCAGGCGAGCATTTTATTCGTGAAGCAAGGCAAATCCTACGCAATATGGATGAACTCAAAGCGCAAACTCAACGTGTTGGGAATGGTTGGAGCCAAACCCTGCGCTTAACCTTAGACAATATTGTTAAACTCGAACCTTTAGAGCAGCTGATTCAAGATTTCTATCAAGCATTTGATTTTGCTGAACTACAAGTCAATATGGAAGTTTATAACGGTGCTTGGGAAGCCATTTCTGAAAACCGCACCGATATAGTGATTGGTGCGACTTCAGCAATTCCCGTCAATGGCCAATTTGCTATCAAAGAAATGGGCACACTCGATTGGGCCTTTGTAATGTCACCAGAACTTGCCAAACTGCCAGAAGAGGACTTAATTCACTATCCTGCTATTTGCTTAGATGATACCTCAACCATATTACCAAAACGCTACACTTGGCATTATGCCAGCCAGCGTCGCCTACTCTTACCTAACTGGTTTAGTGCCATTGAATGCCTAAAAACAGGTGTCGGAATGGGGTTTATGCCCAGACATATGGCCAGACATTTCATTAGTCGCGGAGATTTAGTGGAGAAACCGCTGCGCCAAAGCCAAGATCAAAAAAGCCCATTAAGTAGTTGCTGCTTAGTTTGGAATACAGACACTAACAACCAATTGGTTGACTGGATGATTGAGTATTTAGGGGATAGCGAAAAGTTATTTCAAGACTGGCTGGCTTAGGTGAAAATGTAAATAAATATAAAACAGTGTTCAAAATTATGAGTTATACTTGATTTTTAATCGTGAGCTAAGCTAAATTCAAGTAAATAAAAAAGGTTTTTGCTTTTAAGCCAGTTATACTAGTGTGAACAAAAAGCCATCATAAAAAACCATATAGGCACACATAATGGAGAAATACATGAAGAGAATCAGTCAATTTTTTGCAGCCTGCTTAATCTTACTAGGCTTAACTTCAAGCCCAGCTTTTGCAGACTCATACCAAGATGCCTTGGTTAACTTTCAACGCGCCCCTGAAACCGAGCGTTATTTTAACTCAGCTTACGGCTACGCACTTTTCCCAACCGTAGGTAAAGGCGCTTTTATTGTTGGCGGCGCTTACGGTGAAGGTCGCGTATTCCGCGGCACTGAGTACGTTGGCGATACAAAATTATCGCAACTTTCTGTCGGCTTCTCTTTTGGTGGTGAAGGCTACAGCGAGATTATCTTCTTTAAAAACAAACGTGCATTTGACAAGTTCACTGAAGGTAACTTTGAATTTGGCGCACAAACCTCAGCAGTTGCAATAAACGTCGGTGCAAATGCACAAGTCGGCACAACAGGTAACTCTGCAACAGCTGGTCAATCTGGCGCACACAACTCGTCACGTGCAAGCTATGTAAATGATATGGCTGTGTTTATTGTGACTAAAGGTGGTTTGATGATCGATGCATCAGTTGCCGGTCAAAAGTTTGATTTTTCACCGAAGAAATAAGACTTAATCAAAAAGAAAAAACCACTAGCCTTTGATTTGGTTAGTGGTTTTTTTGTGCCTAAAAAAAGTATCGCCAGCTAGTCGTTCATCGCCAAGAAAAAACGATAACTAGGATTATCAGTCTCATCTTTATATTCATAGCCTAGCTCTTGCAAGTGCGCATTGAAACGCTCTTGATCCGCATCGGTAAGTTCAAAACCACACAAGACACGACCATAATCAGCGCCATGGTTACGATAGTTAAACAAACTGATGTTCCAATGGGTTCCAAGGGTGCTTAAAAACTTCACTAATGCACCAGGATACTCAGGAAATTCAAAGCTATATAAACGCTCTTGAAGTTGCTTTTGCGGCTTGCCACCTATCATATAACGAATATGCACTTTGGCCATTTCATCATTTGATAAATCCATCACTTCATAGCCACCTTGTTGCAATTCGGTGAGCAGGCCTTCAAGCTCAGTTTGGCCTTCTTGCAGACGCAAACCCACAAAGATATTTGCCTTGCTTTGATCATGATAGCGATAGTTAAACTCAGTAACTGCGCGACCACCAATCAAATTACAAAACTCCAAGAAAGCACCTTTGCGCTCAGGAATCGTCACCGCTAATAAACCTTCACGCTTCTCACCAATTTCACAACGCTCAGAAACATATCTAAGGCCGTGGAAGTTAGTGTTTGCGCCAGATAAAATCGCGCCTAGCTGCTTACCTTGAAGCTGATTTTTCTCAGCATATTTCTTCAGCCCAGCTAATGCCAAGGCGCCAGATGGCTCAGCAATCGCGCGCGTATCTTCAAAAATATCTTTGACTGCAGCGCAAATTTCATCGCTTGAGACGCAAATATGCCCGTCTAAATACTCTTGGCATAAACGGAAAGTTTCATTGCCGATGATCTTCACCGCGACACCGTCAGCAAAAATACTGACGCGCTCAAGGGCAGTTGGCTCGCCTTTATCTAGCGCAGCTTTTAGGCATGCTGAATCTGTTGGCTCGACAGCAATTACCTTGATTTCAGGCATTAGCTGCTTGATTAACACCGCAACCCCAGCAGCTAAACCGCCGCCGCCAACCGGCACAAAGATATAATCAAGGTGTCCGTTTTGTTGCAGCATTTCCATGCCGATTGTGCCTTGTCCAGCAATCACCAATGGGTGATCAAACGGCGGCACATAAGTCATGCCTTGCTCAACCGCTAAACGCTCAGCTTCTGCTTTGGCTTCATCAAAACTGCTGCCATGCAGCACGACTTCACCACCAAAGCTACGCACAGCCGAAACTTTAATGTCCGGCGTAGTTTTTGGCATCACAATAATAGCTCTTAAGCCAAGCTGTTGGCCTGAATAGGCGATCCCTTGGGCATGGTTACCCGCAGATGCCGTCACAACCCCAGCTTGTTTTTGGCTATCAGTTAAACTTGCGACCATGTTATAAGCGCCACGAAGTTTAAATGAGTGTACCGGCTGGCGATCTTCACGTTTGAGCTGTACTTGGTTATCAAGACGCGCAGACAATCTTGGCATCGCTTGTAGCGGCGTGACTTGCGCCACATCGTAAACAGGTGCGCGCAAGATTTGACGTAAATATTCGCTTCCGGTTTGAGGCAGTGAGGCCTCAGCTCCTGAATTTGAGTCAGCCATGATTAATCCTCCAACTGAGATTTATCACGCACTGCGCCTTTATCAGCACTGGTCGCAAGTTTTGCATAAGCTTTTAATGCGAGTGATACTTGGCGTTGGCGGCTCTTCGGCTTCCAACCTAGCTTATCTTGCTCAACTCGGCGACGTTCAATTTCTGTTTCAGCAACTTCAAGTGAGATTGAGCGATTTGGAATATCAATCGAGATGCGATCGCCACTTTCTACTAATCCGATAATACCGCCATTAGCAGCCTCTGGAGAAGCGTGACCGATAGATAGGCCAGATGTACCACCAGAGAAGCGACCATCTGTTAGCAGCGCACACTCTTTGCCTAAGCCCATAGATTTCAGGTAAGTCGTTGGATAGAGCATTTCTTGCATGCCTGGACCACCTTTTGGTCCTTCGTAGCGGATCACAACCACATCACCGGATTTCACTTTACCGTTTAAAATCCCATCGACGGCATCTTCTTGGCTTTCAAATACCACAGCAGGGCCTTCAAATTTAAGAATGCTTTCATCAACCCCAGCAGTTTTAACAATACAACCATCCAATGCAATATTACCTTTTAGTACCGCAAGGCCACCGTCTTGGCTAAAGGCATTTTCTTTAGTGCGAATACACCCATCAGCGCGATCATCATCCAAAGTTTCCCAGCGACAATCTTGAGAGAAAGCCTCTGTCGTGCGGATCCCAGCTGGGCCTGCGCGATAAAAATCTTTTACGTTTTGATCAGACGTTTGCATGATGTCGTATTGCGCAAGTTGCTCTGCCATTGAAAGCCCAAGCACAGTGCGCGTATCACGATTAATCAGGCCAGCTCGGTCAAGCTCACCTAAAATAGCCATCACACCACCAGCGCGGTGAACATCTTCCATATGATATTTTTGTGTAGATGGGGCAACTTTACATAGGTGTGGCACTAGACGTGACATGCGGTCAATATCGATCATATCAAAATCAACTTCGCCTTCTTGCGCCGCAGCAAGTAAGTGCAGAACCGTATTGGTTGAACCGCCCATTGCAATATCCAGCGCCATTGCGTTTTCAAATGCAGCTTTGGTCGCAATATTGCGTGGCAATGCACTTTCATCACCTTCAAGGTAATAGCGCTTGGTTAGCTCAACAATGCGATGGCCTGCTTTTTCAAACAATTGACGACGATCGGCGTGAGTTGCCAACATAGAACCATTACCCGGTTGGCTAAGACCTAGCGCTTCGGTTAAGCAGTTCATTGAGTTAGCTGTGAACATCCCAGAGCAAGAGCCGCAAGTAGGGCAAGCAGAACGTTCGACTTCTTCCACTTGTTCATCTGAAACTTTCGGATCGGCGCCTTGGATCATGGCATCAACCAAATCGAGCTTGATGATTTGATCTGAAAGCTTAGTTTTACCCGCTTCCATTGGTCCGCCTGAAACAAAAATAACTGGGATATTTAGGCGTAGTGACGCCATCAACATTCCTGGGGTGATTTTATCGCAGTTAGAAATACATACCATGGCATCGGCGCAGTGAGCGTTGACCATGTATTCAACTGAATCAGAGATAAGTTCACGCGATGGTAGTGAGTACAGCATGCCGCCATGGCCCATCGCAATGCCATCATCGACTGCGATAGTATTAAATTCTTTTGCGATCCCGCCTGCTGCTTCGATTTCACGTGCAACCAGTTGACCCATATCTTTTAGATGCACATGGCCTGGTACGAATTGAGTAAATGAGTTTACGACGGCGATGATTGGTTTGCCGAAGTCTTCATTTTTAACCCCTGTTGCGCGCCATAATGCTCGTGCGCCAGCCATGTTACGGCCATGAGTTGTGGTTGCTGAGCGATAAGGGAAGACTGGATTTTTGGGTGCGCTCGGTTGTGGTTTGTCTGACATTGTAATTCCTTTTAAATCTTTAACTGGTTTTCAATTTATATGATGCTGTAAGTGTGACGTGTTGCTGCTTATGCTTATATCATTCCACAAAGACGCTCAAGTCATCCATGATCGCTATGACTTGCACGTCCTTGTGCAAGTAAATCTTTGTTCCATGAACATAAGCACAATCAGCTAATTATCACTAAAGACTCGTTATTTAGCTTCAGGATAAACAGGATCCAACCAGCCCCACTTATCTTCAGTTGTGCCATCAAACAAGCCAAAGAAAACCTTTTGAATTTGCTCTGTCACAGGGCCACGTTTACCCGTGCCAACAGTGATTTGATCCACGCTGCGTACCGGCACGATTTCTGCTGCTGTGCCTGTCATAAAGATCTCATCCGCAAGATAAAGCGCTTCGCGCGCAATATTCGCCTCAACCACTTCATAACCAAGATCTTCAGCTAAGATTTTAATCGAATCACGCGTGATCCCAGGTAAAATAGAGCTCGTTGCCGGCGGCGTAACAATCTTGCCGTTTTTCACAACAAAGATATTCTCACCCGCACCTTCTGAAATATAACCATCAACAGACAGTGCAATCCCTTCATCATAACCATGACGACGCGCTTCACCACCAACAAGTAGTGATGAAAGGTAGTTACCACCAGCTTTTGCTGCCGTTGGAATAGTGTTTGGCGCTGCGCGATTCCAGCTTGAAATCATCGCGTCGACACCATTTGCTAGTGCTTCTTCACCAAGGTAAGAGCCCCATGGGAAAGCAGCAATAATCAAATCCATTTTCGAGTCAGTTGGTGGGCAAACACCTAGACCAACATTACCAATAAAGCCAAGCGGACGAATATAAGCAGAATCAAGTTTGTTTGCGCGAAGGGTTTCGCGACAAGCTTCCATCATTTCTTCGACTGTATATGGAATTGGGAATCGGTAGATTTTTGCAGAATCTTCAAGGCGTTGCATATGCTCATGGTGACGAAAGACAATCGGACCATTTGGCGTGTTGTAACAGCGAATCCCTTCAAATACCGACGTCCCATAGTGCATTGCGTGAGTTAATACGTGCACATTTGCCTCTGCCCAAGGCTTCATCTCGCCGTTAAACCAAATGTAGTCTGCTGTACTTGTAGCCATAATTTGTCTTCCTTAGCATTACGCTTATAATTTCTTTTGTATACTCTATCTTGTGACTTTGAGTATAAATATCTGTTGTGTTTGTTTTTTATATTTTTCTCAAGCTCAGCTTGGCATTAACAATGCTCAAATGATGGAGCCGGTAGAATCGTATTATCGATTTTATTGGTGATCACGCTGCGAATATCCCATAGCTTCTCAATTTGATGAATCAAGGTGCTAATCGGTCGGTCTGAATCGACAATAATTTCAACACTCGCTACATGACTCTCATGGTTTTGAGTTGCAGCCACCTGTTTAATAATAAAACCACGATGACGAATGACACGCAAGACTCTTTCAAGTAAAACCGGTTTATCTTCTGCTTTAATAATTAATTGATAACGTTCCATATTAAGTATTCTCCAACATATCTTGGTTTGCTGCGCCCGGCGGTACAAGTGGCCATACATTTTCTTCTTCAGAAATCACAACGTGTAATAAGAATGCCTTATCACTGCTTAGCATACGCTCAAGCGCAGGAGTGATCTCTTGTTTTTGCGTGATACGCAGTCCTTCGATGTCAAAGGCTTTGGCAAGCATCAGGAAGTCTGGGTTATCATCCAAAATAGTTTCACTATGACGGCCATCAAAGAACAAAGATTGCCATTGGCGAACCATACCCAAACGCTGATTATCTAAGAGAATAATTTTTAGCGGAATTTGGCGACGCTTTAAGGTTCCAAGCTCCTGAATATTCATCATAAAAGAACCATCGCCAGAAACAAGTATGACCTCATCTTGAGGACGAGCCACTTTTGCCCCCATTGCCGCAGGTAAACCAAAGCCCATGGTGCCAAGACCAGCTGAAGTTAAAAAGTTTTGTGGCTCACGCGGTTGGATATGTTGCGCTGACCACATTTGATGTTGTCCAACATCGGTGGCGATAACGCTTGAATCCGGCATAGTATCCGAAAGCTCTTTAAGCAAAGCTGGCGCATAAATCAAATCGCCTGGGTGATCATAACGCCACTTAAATTTAGTGCGCAGGCGATCACAGTGTTCGATCCAAGTTTGAATGCTATGTTCAAGTTTTAGCTGAGGAAGAACTTTTTGAATTTCACCACGTAGCGCTGCATTGGCTTGACGTAATTTGTGAATTTCTGCGGCGTCGATATCGATATGAATCACTTTGGCTTCTGGCGCGAAAGTATCAAGCTTGCCTGTCACCCTGTCATCAAAACGTGCGCCAACAACAATCAATAAATCACTTTCTTGCACCACGAGGTTAGCCGCCTTAGTGCCGTGCATCCCAAGCATACCTAAGTAATGCGGATGATGACGATCTATCGTACCAAGACCTTTTAAAGTGCTAACCGCAGGCATAGGGTTATGAGTTAAAAACTCACGCACCACATCGGTTGCTTTCGCTAGTTGAACGCCACCGCCAACATATAAAACAGGGCGCTCACTTTGTGCAAGGATTTCTTGAGCAAGGCGCAGCTGCTCGGAGCAAGCCACAGGTGGCTCAGGTGGGGTGAACACAGGCAGAATTTTAACCGGCGCTTTGGCAAGCTGAACATCTTTGGCAATATCAACCAAAACAGGGCCAGGGCGACCAGTTTGAGCAAGTTCAAATGCTTCGGAGAGAGTCGGTGCTAAGTCGTTAATATCCGTCACTAGGTAGCTATGCTTACAGCAAGCAAGCGACATCCCAATGACGTCCATTTCTTGGAAGGCATCCGTCCCGATATGCGAGCTTGCAACTTGTCCTGTAATCGCAACAATCGGCACAGAATCTAGCATTGCATCGGCAAGACCGGTGACTAGGTTGGTTGCCCCTGGTCCTGAAGTTGCCATACACACGCCAACTCCTTGCGTGGCTCTTGCATACCCAATCGCAGCCATCGCTGCACCTTGTTCATGACGACATAAAATATGCTCGACACCGCCATCATATAGCGCGTCATAAATCGGCATAATTGCGCCACCTGGGTAACCAAAAACTTGGGTAATTCCTTCTTGCTGCAATGCACTGACGACTAGCTCAGATCCATTCATTAACTTCATTCTCCTGTTGTGTTCTATTTATTTCATTACTTCACTTACCGACTTTTCTCTAATCGTCTCTTTTATTTGTATATAAAACGTCTTTCCCAAAGCGTTTAAATGGCTATATTTGCAAGCTATTAAGTACAAAAAAGCCCCCGAACCTAAAGAAGTGCGGGGGCTTTTTCGTTTGAGTGTTTAGTTTGTCGACACTCGTCCCCGCGCGGAAGTTTTCACCACCACGAGAATGAGACGCACAATAATGGCACGAATGTCTAAAACTTGCTGCATACCCAGTCCATTTGGAATATTTTATACTCAATATCTATAGTGGTATCACAAAAATTGGTTCTTTGACAAGCAAAAATCTCATTTTTTATACAAAAACACAACATTTCTTCTGCTTGACTATATAGATGTCAACCTAGATAACATCTAGCGTTAAACGTTTGCCCAGTCATTTCAAAGTGTTAACTTTATGCAAATAAAGCACTTAGATGAATCAAGTCGGCATATTCATAAGTTTAACCATAACTTGTCTAGGTTTTATTAAAATAAAAAGGAATGATTATGGGACTTGCTTGCATTTTTAGTCGAGCCTGCCTTGGTGTTCAAGCACCACAAGTGGTCGTAGAAGTACATATAAGTAAAGGTATGCCGGGTTTTACTTTAGTTGGCTTACCAGAAACCACAGTCAGAGAATCCAAAGATAGAGTGCGCAGCGCAATTATTAACTCTGGATTTGAGATGCCTTCACAAAAAATAACGATTAATCTTGCCCCAGCCGATCTCCCCAAAGAAGGTGGTCGCTTTGATCTTCCGATTGCTTTAGGTATTTTAGCTGCATCAGATCAAATCCCCAGCCAAGACTTAACCAAGTATGAGTTTATTGGCGAACTAGCATTATCAGGAAGCCTGCGACAAGTTAAAGGCTCACTTCCAGCAGCATTAGAAGCAAAGAAAAAACAACGTCAGCTTATTGTCCCTAAAGCTAACGCCGGCCAAGTAGCTTTAGTCGGAAAGGGGATCCATGTTTGCGCTACAGACTTAGCTCAAGTTTGTGCTTATTTAACCGCGCCGCAAACCAACCCATTAAGCCTTGCTTGTATCGAAACATCACCCTTGAAAATAAATAATAAACAAACCAGAGATCTACAAGATATTATCGGTCAACAGCAAGGCAAACGCGCATTAGAGATAGCTGCAGCTGGCGGGCATAACTTATTATTTTTAGGGCCTCCAGGAACAGGCAAAACCATGCTAGCCTCGCGCTTGTGTGACCTATTGCCTGAAATGAGTGAAGAAGAAGCGCTTGAAACTGCAGCAGTTTTATCTTTAACCGATGTCGATATCAGCCCACAAAACTGGAAACAACGCCCGTTTCGCAGTCCACACCATTCTAGCTCAATCCCTGCTTTAGTCGGTGGTAGCTCAATCCCTAAACCCGGTGATATTTCTTTAGCTCACAATGGGTTATTATTTTTAGATGAGATGCCAGAATTTGATCGCAAAGTCTTAGACTCGCTGCGTGAACCCCTTGAGTCTGGTGAAATTGTAATCTCACGCGCCGCAGCTAAGGTACGCTTTCCTGCACGCTTTCAACTTGTTGGCGCCTTAAATCCAAGCCCATCAGGCTATGTTGATGAAAATAGTCATCACAGCGCACAACTTTCTTTAAGATATTTATCTCGGGTTTCTGGCCCCTTACTTGATCGCTTTGATTTATCAGTAGAAATACCCGTTTTACCTCAAGGCATGCTCAGCGCAGGCAAAGACAGAGGCGAATCAACCCAAGTCGTCAAACAAAGAGTCATTCGTGCACGCGAAATAATGTTAAAGCGCCAAGGGAAGATCAATATGCAGCTGCAAAGCCGTGAGATTGAGAAATACTGCAAACTCGCTGAGGAGGATAGTCAATTTTTAGAAGCGGCTATTCACCAACTAGGGTTATCGATTCGGGCTTATCATAAGATTTTAAAAGTATCGAGAAGCATTGCAGATTTGGCTGAGCAAGAGCAAATAAGCCGCGTCCACTTAGCCGAAGCTTTAGGATATAGAGCGATGGAGCGCCTTCTTAAACTCTTAGCCGAGCAAGCTGTGTAGATAATGTCTTAAATTGATGAGGCAAAAAAAGAGCGCTAAGGGATCCCCAGCGCTCATCTTTAATTAGTTTTAAATCTCAGATTTAACTATTTTTTTAATAGCTCATCAACAAGCTCAAAGTACTCTTCTTTGGTTGTGATTTTATCTGACTTAACTAGATATTTACCATTAATCACAACTGCAGGAACACCAGTTAAACCACTATCTTTAAATGCTTTATCAAAACGACGTACCATAGAGTCAACCGCGAAGCTGCCATATGCACCGTCAAAATCTTCAGCGCTTACGCCGTTATCTAGGAAGATTTGACGAAGTTCTGCTTCATCTTTTGGTGGTTGTTGTTTGTTATGAATGCGATCAAACATCACAGGGACTAGTTTATCTTCAACGCCAAGAGAAACCATAGTTGCATAGCCTTTGCTCATCGCTTCGCCCATTACAGGACCGCCCATGAAAGAAACAGGGCTCTTTCTAAACTCAGCTTTACCATCGATATGGGCTTTTAAATCACCAATAATTGGCTCAAACGCATGACAGTGTGGGCAGTAAAAAGAGAAAAACTCTGTCACTGTTGGGCTGCTAGTTTTCTCTGTTGGTAAGACTTGATAATACTCACCTTCAGCAAAACGCTCTGCATGCGCAGCAATAGGTAAAATTGCGCTAAAGCTCAGCAGCATAGCAGTAACAAGGGTAAATAACTTTTTCATTAAACGAAGCTCCATTTTGTGTTCAGATTGTGACTGATTTAAGTCTATTATTTTCTTTCTTGAATGTCTTACCATTGAGGATGCAATGATAATGGCGCATCATGCATAGCTGCAATTTGCTCTTTAAAGCCTAATACTTGATTTTCCCAGTATTTTGGCTCATTAAACCAAGGAAATGCAATCGGGAAAGCTGGATCTTGCCATCTTTTTGCAAGCCATGCCATATAGTGCACCATTCTCAGACCCCGAAGTGGCTCAATTAGTTTCAACTGGCTTTGATCAAAAGTGTTAATTTCTGTGTAAGCCTCTAAGATCATATCTAATTGCATGATCTTCTCAGCACGTTCGCCACTTAACAGCATCCAAAGATCTTGCACAGCAGGTCCCATTCGTGAATCATCAAGATCGACAAATAAAGGCCCGTCACGCCACAAGATATTCCCTGCATGGCAATCCCCATGTAAACGTATCGATTTAAACTTATGATTCCAATTTTCTTCCAGAGTTTGGATTAAAACATCCAAATCACTGAAAAAGCTATTTTGTAGATAATCAGGGATAAATTGATTATTTTCGAGTAATTTTCGCGGCTGATAGACATACTCATCTAAGCCTAATGTCGGTCGATGAGCAAATTTTTGCAAGCTTCCAACTTGATGTAAGCGGCCTAAATAACGTCCAACAGCTTCGAGCTGATCAAGATTATCCAGTTCAAACTCGCGCCCACCTAAACTTGGAAAAAGGGCAAAAATATAACCTTGATATTGATGCACTCGTTGCCCTGAGATCTCCACTGCTGAGGCAACAGGAATATCATTCTCAACAAGCTCAACAGCAAAGTTATGTTCTTCAAGAATTTGTTCTAAAGTCCAGCGTTGTGGGCGATAAAACTTTACCACATAGCGCTTTTTGTCTTCATCAATAAATTGATAAACTCGGTTTTCATAACTATTTAAAGGCATAAAACCAGATTCAGCGCGTACGCCAATGCTTTCTAATGCATACCAAATAAAATCTGGGGTTAGCTTTTCAAAGTGAAACTTTGCCTCTGAAATTGCTTGCGAGTGAGTTGGCATAATTTATCCTTTTAAGTATCTGCGCAAATCTTAGCATAAGAAGGCCATACTCTTCATTATAGAGTCGCTGCTGACTCTTATTTAAGTGGCTTAATAAAACGGCTCTCAACAGCTAATTCAAAACCAGAATCCGCCTTTAAAATAAACTTAAAAGTACTGATAGGTGACTGAAGCTGATTTGGGTCAACCGCTATACTCACAGGCAAACTATAGACCTCACCGGGAGCAACTTGCACGCTTTGTTTGCCGTACCATTTTGGCCCATTTAAGCCTTGGGTTTCAATCTTATAAGTCTGACTTTGCTGGGTTTTATTCATCACTTTAAGCAGATATGTATTTTCTATCCAGCCTTGGCTATCAACACGAGACAACTGCGCGCGATCGCGGATGACGCTTAAACCAGCCGGTGAGACACTTTCTAGTTGCTGCCAGAAAATGCCGCACATGATCAGCATCATAACCCCATAACCAATTAATTTAGGACGCAGGACTTTGGTTTGCTTATGCTGAAGTTTGTTTTCAGTCGTATAACTAATCAAGCCTTTAGGATACCCCATGCGCGCCATGGTGGCATCACAGGCATCAATACAAGCACCGCAGTTAATACATTCATATTGCAGTCCATTTCGTATATCAATACCTGTTGGGCACACCTGCACACATAAGTCACAATCAATGCAGTCGCCTAAACCTAGTGCTTTGTGGTCAGCCTTGCGCGAACGCGGTCCACGGACTTCTCCGCGCCCACTATCATAACCAACGATAAAGGTATCGCGATCAAACATTGCAGACTGAAAACGCGCATAAGGACACATATGCAAACATACAATTGAGCGCATAAAACCTGCATTGACATAAGTACAAATCGCGAAGAAAAAGACCCAGAATCCCGGCCAAAAAGAAATATTTAAACTAAAGAAGTCAACGAAGAGCTCACGCACAGGTAAGAAGTAACCGACAAAAGTAAGCCCTGTAAGTGAAGCAATCGTCCACCAAGCGAAATGCTTTAAGCCCTTACGCCAGATAAGCTGCGTGGAAACTTTGCCTTGATCTTGCTTGCGACGCTTGTTTGCAGGGCCTTCTAACTTTTCTTCAAACCAGATATAAATAAAGGTCCAGACAGTTTGTGGACACAAATAACCACACCAAACACGTCCAAGAAATGTGGTAATAAAGAAGAGTGCAAAAGCGGCAAATATAAAAAGAATGGCAAGTAAAGTAAGATCTTGAGGGTATAAGGTGGTGCCGACAAAATTAAATTGTTGATGGCCAATATCGAGCAAAATGGCCTGATGACCTTGATAGTTAATCCAAGGTACAAGAATAAATAAAAGCATTAAAAACCAGCCACCGTAACGACGTAAAGCTTGGAATTTACCTTTGCTTTTGCGCACATAAATACGCCCATTGTGAGCGCGATTGGTTTTGGCTGGAATTTCTTTAATGCTTATTTTTTGCGGATCCGTATGCTGCGCACTTTGCTTCTCTTGAGTCATGGCTACTTCCTTAGCTCTTCCTTGCGACAAGGTATTTTTGCTAATGAGTATACCTTTTGCGCAAAAGGGTTTATATCACCTTGCTTACAAGATCCAGCTTAGGTCAAATACTTAAGTCTAATCAATTAGATTTAGTCTTTTAAAATGCCACGTGCACGTAATAATGCGGTTTTAAAATCATCTTCTTGGTCTTTCGCAAGGCCAGGGATCATTTCATCTTTACCACTATTACGCATTTTAAGATGATAAATTAAAACATCATCAGTGAGATCTTCAAGCTTGCCTTCATAACCTGCTTCTTGGGCTAATTTAACAATAAACTGCATTAAGTTAAGATCGGGTTCTTGCTGCCAATGTGGTTGCAGAAGTTCAATCACTTCATTTAAGCGGTGGCATTTCATAGTTTTCTCCAAGCATAAAAAATGGTTAAGCCATTATCTTAAACGACTTAACCATAACAATATAGACTTTATCCAACACTATTTTAAGGGGAATTAAATCCCCCTCTAAATGGGTTTAATCAATATTAGCTTCAACCTCTGCAATTTGTGCTTGCTGCTGCTCTTTTTTCTTCTTAGTAAATAACGACATAATAAGCACAAAGAACACAGGCACAAAGAAAATAGCGAGGACAGTTGCTGAGATCATCCCGCCCATTACAGAAGTACCGATTGCATGGCGTGCATTGGCACCAGCGCCAGAGCTAATCACAAGCGGTGTTACCCCTAAAACAAAGGCAAGCGAGGTCATAATGATTGGACGCAAGCGCATACGACAAGCTTCAACTGTGGCTTCAACCAATGAATGGCCTTGATCATAAAGCTCTTTGGCAAACTCGACGATCAAAATAGCATTCTTAGCTGATAAACCTATGGTTGTTAACAGACCAACTTGGAAGTACACATCATTTTCCAAACCACGCCAATAGGTCGCAGTTAACGCACCAAGTACCCCCAGCGGCACAACCAAGATAACCGATGCAGGAATCGTCCAACTTTCATAAAGTGCAGCCAAACATAGGAAAACCACCAGCATAGACAAAGCATAAAGCATAGGCGCTTGCGAGCCTGCTTGTCTTTCTTGATAAGATGTTCCCGTCCAACTCACGCCGATACCTTGTGGTAATTGCTGCGCAATCTTCTCGATTTCATCCATCGCATCCCCGGTACTATAACCCGGCGCAGCCTCACCTAGCACTTCAAACGCAGAGCTACCATTATAACGGCTTAACTGAGGTGAGCCATAACCCCAACGCATTGTACTAAAGGCTTCAAAAGGTACCATTTTGCCTGTGTCGTTACGTACATACCAAGATTTAAGATCTTCAGGGTTCATACGGTATGGCGTATCCCCTTGGATATAAACCTTCTTCACACGGCCTCTATCAATGAAATCATTCACATAAGCCGAGCCCCACGCCACAGATAAGGTTTGGTTCACATCATCAATCGAAATACCTAAAGCTTTGGCTTTTTCATAATCTAAATCGATGAAAAATTGCGGGTTATCTTCCAAGCCATTTGGACGTACTTTTTGCAAGATAGGTGATTGCGCCGCCATTCCAAGTAACTGGTTGCGCGCCGCAAGCAAAGCTTCATGTCCAAGTCCGGCATTATCTTGTAAGTAAAAATCAAAACCTGTCGCTTGACCTAGCTCGCGAATCGGAGGCGGGTTAACGGCAAAGATCACCGCTTTATCATTGGCAGAAAAGTACTTATTCGCTCGCCCGATAATCGCATCGACAGATTGATCTGGGTTGGTTCGTAGTGACCAATCTTTTAAGTTAATAAAAGACATCCCTGCATTTTGACCTTGACCAGCAAAGCTAAAGCCGGAGACAGTAAAGTAACCATCAACATTTGACTCATTTTTAAAGTAATCAGCCACCTCATCCATCACCTCTTGGGTGCGCTCAAGGGTCGCGCCGGTTGGCAACTGAACGATCAACATAAAGTTACCTTGATCTTCTTCAGGCAAGAAAGAGGCTGGAATATTTTTAAATAACACAAACAACAAAGGAAGCATCAGAATGTAGACCAGCATAGAACGCGCAATGCGTTTGACCATGCCTGCCACACCTGTTTTATAACCGTTTGTCATGGCGTCGAATTTTTTATTAAACCAAGCAAAAAATCCTTTCGCTTTATGCCCACCTTTTGGAATAGGTTTAAGCATAGTCGCGCAAAGTGCTGGGGTTAAAATCATCGCCACAACTACAGACAATACCATTGCCGATACAATCGTAAGTGAGAACTGTCGGTAAATCGCACCGGTTGAGCCAGAGATAAAGGCCATAGGTACAAATACAGCGGACAACACCATCGCAATCCCGACCAAAGCGCCAGTGATTTGTTTCATTGATTTTTGCGTAGCTTCTTTTGGCTGTAAACCTTCTTCGCTCATCACACGCTCAACGTTTTCAACCACCACGATCGCATCATCCACCAACAAGCCAATCGCCAATACCATCGCAAACATGGTTAAGGTATTAATCGAAAAGCCCATCGCAGCAAGCACCCCAAAGGTACCAAGTAACACAACAGGTACAGCGATAGTTGGAATCAAAGTGGCGCGGA
The DNA here is from genome assembly GCF_058545285.1 of Vibrio sp. KMM 9700. Taxonomy (NCBI): domain Bacteria; kingdom Pseudomonadati; phylum Pseudomonadota; class Gammaproteobacteria; order Vibrionales; family Vibrionaceae; genus Vibrio; species Vibrio sp. KMM 9700. The sequence goes on from NZ_CM178589.1 coordinate 1,498,436, forward strand.
AGTTTTGTAAGAAGAGATACATAACCAAGAAAACCAAAATGATGGCTTCAAACAAAGTCTTGACCACTTCTTCAATCGAAAGCTGGATAAAAGGCGTCGTATCCATAGCTTTGCGCATTTCTAACCCTTGTGGGAAGTTAACTGCCAGCTCATCTAGACGCGCCTGAACCCGTGCTTGGGTTTCAATCGCATTCGCGCCCGTTGCCAGTTGCACCGCGATACCAGAGGATGGATTACCATTATAACGAGGGATCACGCTATAGCTTTCACCACCAAGTTCGACTTTAGCAATATCCTTCACTCTCACTTGTGAACCATCTTGATTCACGCGCAGCAAGATATTTTCAAATTCTTTCACTGTTTCAAGGCGGTTACGCGCCGTGATGGTAGCGTTAATCACTTGGCCTTTTAGTGAAGGCGCGCCACCAATTTGGCCGACGGTCACTTGGGTGTTCTGTGATTTAATCGCCGCCACAACATCGGTTGGCGTCATCTGAAAGCTATACAACTTATTTGGATCAAGCCAAATACGCATTGCATACTGACTACCAAACACGCGCACATCACCAACCCCATTCACACGGCTAATAGGCTCTTCAAGGTGTGAACCGACATAATCTTGGATGTCTTGTGAGGTCATGCTGCCATCAGTTGAAACAAAGGCAAATACCGACATAAATCCAGAAGAGGACTTACGCACGTTGATCCCTTGTTGCTGCACTTCTGTTGGCAACTGACTGGTTGCACGTTGCAGGTTATTTTGCACCTGAACTTGAGCTATATCTGCATCTGTACCTGCCTCAAAGGTCAAGGTGGTAGATGCGCTACCAGATGAATCACTAGTCGAAGACATATATAAAAGATTATCTAAGCCCGTCATGCTTTGCTCGATAACCTGCACGACACTATCTTCAACTGTTTTCGCTGATGCACCTGGATAGTTTGCCGAGACAGTTATCGAAGGTGGTGCGATAGTCGGGTACTGGGCTACGGGTAATTGCGTGATCGCAAGCCCGCCAGCTAGCATAATAATAATAGAGATAACCCAAGCAAATATTGGGCGTTGAATAAAAAATCCCGCCATAATTTAGCCCTCGACTTGTTGAGCTGGAGTATCAGCTTGTGGAGCTGCTGACTCAGAGCTTCCAGTCGTCGCCTCAGCTGTCGTCTTCTCTTTTGCTGCATTCTCTGACACAACTTCAGCTTTGACCATCATATCAGGCTTCACTTTTAGAAGGTTTGAGCGAATCACCTTATCTCCTTGCTCTAAACCAGATAAGACAATCCAATCTTGATTATATTGCTCGCCAAGTTCAACCGATTTTTTAACAACTTTGTTATTGTTATCAACTAGATAAACAAAGGCTTTGCCTAAAGTGTCACGTTGCACACTTTCTTGCGGAATCAAGAAGGCTTGTAATGCTTGAGTATTATCAAACTTAGCGCGCACATACATTCCAGGCAATAGCTTATGTTCAGGGTTTGGCATTAAGGCGCGAATGGTTTGGCTGCCAGTTGTTTGGTCGACCGAAATATCAGAGAAAGCAATCTTACCTTGATGCTCATAATCTTTGCCGTTACTTAATTTAACGCTCACGCTTGGGGCATTGTTTTGATCAATTAAGATCCCGGACATTTGATTCGATGCTTGCGTCATATCAACATAAATAGGATCAAGCTGCTGAATGGTAGTGAGGTAGTTTGCTTGGCCATTAGTCACTAACGCACCTTCAGTGATTTGTGAAATCCCAATACGGCCAGAAATCGGTGCGCGCACCTTAGTATAATTTAAGTCGATTTGCGCAGCTTCAAGTGTCGCTTGCGCAACCTTGACTGCAGCGACAGCTTGTTGCCATTCACCTTGCGCATTATCAAATTCTTGTTGACTCAATACCTTACGCGTAACCAAAGTCGCATAACGATTCTTAGTTTTACGCGCTAACGCCTCATCAGCCTGCGCTTTGGCTAATTGTGCTTTAGCGTTATTTACCGCAGCTTGGTAAGTAGAAGGTTCGATTTGATAGAGCACGTCACCTTTTTCAACATCACTACCTTCTTCAAAAAGACGCTCTCGAACGATCCCACTGACTTGTGGACGTACTTGAGCAAGACGATAAGGCGTCACACGTCCAGGTAAATCATTCGATAAATAAATCGATTGGGGTTGCATTTCACTCACCTTGACAGGGAGCGCTTGCGCAGCTTGCTGCTGAGCGGCTGGGGTATCGGTTTGATCACAACCACTTAAACCTATAAGTGATCCAATTAAACACGCAATAAATAAAGGCTGAAGAACTTTCGATGATGACATAAGAATTCCTAAAAATGACATTCCCTAACATTTAAGAAACAAAAAAATACTATACATTTGGGTAATATTTATAACAAGCTCACTAGATTGACCATAAAATGTGACAGCCAATTAGGAGAAAAGATTCAAATAATAATTAAAGTGAATTATTTCATATATATACATAAACTCAAGTAAGTTACTTAAGACTTAAAATGATTAATAATCAGAAACAATTTAAACCACCTAGTTCAGATTTTTACTCAACTTTACATTTATAAACTTAGGCTAATTTGACAATCATGGGAGGGTTTTAAGTAAAAAAACCGTCAACATCCCGCTGACGGTTATAAGACTATACAAGAGAGGTGACTATTTTTTGACAGGGCGCTGCCAATTTTCAATAGTACGTGCAGGGGTGCGAGTGATCACAAGAGCATTTTCATTATTTACATCACGCGTAATGGTTGAGCCTGCACCGATAGTTACGCCTTTGGCAATTTTAACAGGGGCAACCAATTGGGTATCAGAGCCAACAAACACATCATCTTCAATAATGGTTTGATGCTTATTCGCACCATCATAGTTACAAGTAATAGTGCCAGCACCAAGATTCACGCGCTCACCTATTGTTGCATCACCAACATAAGTTAAGTGGTTGGCTTTTGAACCACTGCCAATCACTGCTTTTTTAACTTCTACAAAGTTACCCACGTGAGCATCATTTTTCAGCTCAGCACCAGGGCGTAAACGCGCATATGGCCCAACGGTGCAATCTTCACCAACGGTTGCATCTTCAATAATTGAATACGGACGAACAATAGTATTGTCATCAATTTCACAGTTTTTCAGCACACAACCTGCGCCAATTTGTACATTTGCTCCTAACGTCACATCGCCTTCAATGATCACATTCGGATCAATTTCAACATCTTGACCAACTTGAAGCGTGCCGCGAAGATCAAAACGACTTGGATCGCGCAGCATCACGCCTTGACGTAACAACTCATCCGCTTGCATCGCTTGAAAAGCACGTTCCAATTTAGCAAGCTGAACGCGATCATTAACCCCTTCAACTTCAATTGGTGAAACAGGGTGAACAGCAGTAATAGTGCGACCTTCTTTGTGCGCACTGGCAATCACATCCGTTAGATAATACTCACCTTGGGCATTGTTATTATCTAAACCTGCAAGCCAACGTTTGAAATCAACACCCGTTGCAACCATAACACCAGTATTCACTTCACAAACCTTTAGCTGCTCTGGGGTTGCATCTTTTTGTTCAACAATCGCAACCACTGAATCATTTTCACGAATAATACGTCCGTAACCTGTTGGATTATCTAACACAACTGTTAATAGACCAATTCCGCCTTCAGGCTGAGCCTCAAGTAATGCTTCAAGTGTTTGCGCACTAATCAGTGGCACGTCACCATAAAGAACCAATACTTTTTCATCATCTGCAAATTCACTTGCCGCTTGTGCAACCGCATGGCCTGTGCCGAGTTGCTCAGCTTGTAAAACCCAATTCACTGCTTCATTGCCTAAAGTTTGCTTCATTTGTTCACCACCGTGGCCGTAAACAAGATGGATATTTGCCACATCAAGACCTTGGCAAGTATCAATCACATGCTTTGCCATCGGACGTCCTGCCAATGTGTGCAAAACCTTAGGTTTTTGAGAGTACATACGAGTGCCTTTACCCGCAGCAAGGATCACAGCGCTGAATTTCATTTGATTCATCCTTTATAAGTGAAGATAAGCTTTATATCCCAAACGATATGAGACGATTAATTCGTTTAGTTTAACATTTTCCACATTTTCATGCTGCTTAAACTTGTGTGTAACTTGATCATTTATCCAAGATCTAAAAACAAATAAAGATCTTATAGTTTTAAAGATCTTAAAAATCTTATCAGCAGCTTATTCAGCTTTTATCCAAAGTGGAAAAGTTTTACAATCAGACAAGATCTTAAAGATAAGCACACATTACTCACATTTTATTAGGGAATTGAATATGGTAGAGATCATCACAGGTAGCACGCTAGGTGGAGCGGAATATGTAGGCGATCATCTTAGTGAATTACTAAATAAAGAAGGGATTGAAACCAATATCCATAACTTTGCTAACTTAGACAATGTTCCAGCCCAAGGTATCTGGCTGATCATTACCTCAACCCATGGCGCAGGGGACTATCCAGATAGCATTGCACCTTTTATCCAGAGCTTAAAAGATACGCCACCTAAAATGAGTGATGTGCGTTTTGCTGTAATTGCGATTGGTGACTCGAGTTATGATACTTTTTGTGGCGCTGGACGTGATGCAAGGGAAACATTACTTGATATAGGTGCGACTGAGTTGTGTGAGCACTTAGAAATAGACATTCTTGCGCAAAGTGTGCCAGAAGATGCAGCCCAAGATTGGCTCACGCAACATATAGAGAGCTTTAAATAGAAGATCTTCAGTAAATTTCTTCCATCTATACTCAAAATAATAGCAGTAACCGTAAAACGTCAGATGATCATCAACAAATAGACTTGTTTTATGGCTAAGTTTTGGCTGATTTTGAGTATAGATTGAAATAAAAATAGAAAAAAACGACTTAGACTGAACAAAAAACAAGCAATCGAGCTGTGTATAAGTAACCTTTTACCCTGTGATCTTAGCATGTTTATCCACTGAATAACTTTGTTAATTAAATGATCTGTGTATAAGTAGGCATTTTGATCCCAGCTTCTACCTGACTTGATCCAAGCTAGATCACAAGAATTGATCGCTCTAAACTCTATGATCTTTAGGATCATTTATCCCTTATCCACAAGATCCTGCTTCCCTAATAGTAGTAATAATAAAAAAGATCTATATAAAGATCTTATAAATATTATGGAAGCCAGGGTGTTAAATTAAAAGCAATAAATCATTTCTCAGAGCCTTTGAAACAAGGTAGAATAACGCTCCTTTTCTTCACTCCTGCTCATTTTTGAATCATTTGATCCATAATTTGCATGAGGAATATGTACTAAATTGAACTCTTGAGGTCTGTCATGTTTTATCACGAAAACTTTGACGTCATCGTCGTAGGTGGTGGTCATGCTGGAACGGAAGCTGCACTAGCATCAGCAAGAACAGGGCAAAAAACCCTACTTCTGACCCATAATATTGATACCCTAGGACAGATGTCATGTAACCCAGCAATTGGTGGGATCGGCAAAGGTCACCTAGTTAAAGAAGTTGATACACTTGGCGGAATCATGGCACAAGCTATTGATAAATCAGGAATTCAATTTCGAACTTTAAATGCTTCAAAAGGACCTGCAGTGCGTGCCACACGTGCGCAAGCTGATCGTGCTTTGTACAAAGCTGCAATTCGCTATGCTCTTGAAAATCAACCTAATTTAACTCTTTTTCAGCAATCAGTTGATGATTTAATAGTTGAAAATGACAAGGCTTGCGGCGTTGTGACCCAAATGGGTCTAAAATTTAAAGCCAAAGCTGTGGTCCTGACCGTCGGAACCTTCCTTGGCGGCAAGATCCACATCGGTCTTGAAAACTTTTCAGGCGGTCGCGCAGGGGATCCCCCATCGATCGCTTTGGCTGATCGCTTACGTGATTTACCATTTCGTGTTGATCGCTTAAAAACAGGTACACCACCACGTATCGATGCGCGTACCGTTGATCTTGAATCGCTTGAAAAACAATTTGGTGATGATCCTACACCTGTATTTTCATTTATGGGTAATCGCTCTGAGCAGCCAAGACAAATACCTTGTTTTATCACCCATACCAATGAAAAAACGCATGATGTGATCCGTAATAACCTTGATCGTAGCCCTATGTATTCTGGCGTAATCGAAGGTACAGGGCCGCGCTATTGTCCGTCGATCGAAGATAAGATCATGCGTTTTGCAGATAAAAACAGCCATCAGATCTTCATTGAGCCAGAAGGTTTAACCACGCATGAGCTTTATCCAAATGGCATTTCAACCAGTTTACCTTTTGATGTACAAGTAAAAATTGTGCAATCAATGAATGGCTTTGAAAATGCGCAAATTATGCGTCCTGGTTATGCGATAGAGTATGATTTCTTTGATCCGCGTGATTTAAAACAAACCTATGAAACTAAATTTATCGATGGTTTGTTCTTTGCGGGTCAAATTAACGGTACGACTGGCTATGAAGAAGCGGCAGCGCAAGGTTTGATGGCAGGCTTAAACGCGAGTTTATATACCCAAGAAAAAGAAGGCTGGAATCCACGTCGTGATGAAGCTTATATGGGGGTATTGATCGACGATCTTTCCACTATGGGAACCAAAGAACCTTATCGCATGTTTACTTCACGCGCGGAATATCGCTTGTTGCTACGCGAAGATAACGCAGACTTACGTTTAACCGCAAAAGGTCGTGAACTTGGTTTGGTTGATGATGCGCGATGGGCTCGTTTCAATCAAAAAGTTGAAAACATGGAGCTTGAACGCCAACGTTTGAAAGAAAATTGGGTCAATCCTAAATCAGTCAATATTGACGCGATCAACGCTATGCTAAAAACGCCATTAGTACGTGAAGCGAGCGGTGAAGATCTTTTACGTCGCCCTGAAATGACTTATGATAAATTGGTTCAATTAGAGCAATTTAAATCTGAGCTTACAGATGCACAAGCGGCTGAGCAAGTTGAGATCCAAGTCAAATACGAAGGCTATATTCTGCGTCAAAAAGAAGAAATCGAAAAATCTTTGCGTCATGAAAATACCAAATTACCATTTGAGCTTGATTACTCTGATGTTAAAGGTCTTTCAAATGAAGTGGTTTCTAAACTAAATCAAGCAAAACCTGAAACGATTGGCATTGCGTCACGTATTTCAGGCATCACACCTGCGGCGATTTCTATTTTGCTTGTACATTTGAAAAAAACAGGCCAATTAAAGAAAGGTGAAGTTGCGAATGTCTGATCTACAAAGCAAACTAGCGCAAAAACTTGATAATCTTCTTGAGCAAACTGAGCTCAAGGTCAGCGCTGTGCAAAAACAACAACTTGTTGGCTATGTGATGCTTTTAGATAAGTGGAACAAAGCATATAATCTAACTTCTGTGCGCGATCCGATGCAAATGCTGGTCCGTCATATTTTAGATAGCATAGTGGTGAGTCCTTACTTACAAGGCTCTCGTTTTATTGATGTCGGCACTGGCCCTGGACTTCCTGGGATCCCGCTTGCGATCATGAACCCTGAGTATAAGTTTGTACTTTTAGATAGTCTTGGTAAAAGGATCCGTTTTATCAAGCAAGTTTTGCATGAGCTGAAAATTAACAATGTTGAAGCTGTTCAAAGTCGTGTTGAAGAATACGACCCTGAAGGCGGTTTTGATGGTGTGATTAGTCGTGCATTTGCATCCATTGATGATATGGTGTCTTGGTGTCATCATTTGCCTAAGCCTCAAACTGGTGTGTTTTATGCGCTCAAAGGTCTACGCCCAGATGATGAGCTTGAGCAAATTAAAGACAAGGTTACAGTTGAGAAAATAGATCAGCTGAGCGTCCCTGAATTAGAAGGCCATCGTCATTTAGTGACATTGAAAAACATTCAATAATACGGAGAGTTATCGTGGCTAAGATTATTTCAATCGCCAATCAAAAGGGAGGGGTTGGTAAAACGACCACGAGTGTTAACCTTGCTGCTGCATTAGCACAAGCAGGCAAGCGAGTATTACTTATTGATCTTGACCCTCAAGGCAATGCGACAACTTCCTGTGGCATTGATAAGTATGACTTAAACTTGTCTGCTTATGATTTATTGATTGATGAAATGCCCGCAACAGACGTTATATTGGATCTTTCTCCAGATCTTCCAGAGCAAATTACAGGTCGCCTATGTTTATTGCCAGCCAATGGTGATCTGACTGCAGCCGAAGTCAAACTTGCTGAATTTTTTGCCCGTGAAATGCGTCTTAAAAACTCCCTTAGTTCAATTTCTGATGATTATGAATATATTCTCATTGATTGTCCTCCAGCTTTAAACCTCTTAACTGTCAATGCATTATCTGCATCTGATAGTGTTATCATCCCAATGCAGTGCGAATACTTTGCACTTGAAGGGCTAACAGCGCTGATTGATACCATAGACAAGCTTGCGGCTGCGGTGAACCCATCGTTGCAGATTGAAGGCCTTTTACGCACTATGTTTGATGCGCGTAATCGCCTCGCAAATGAGGTATCACAGCAACTTAAAGCGCATTTTCAAGATAAACTCTATCGCACCGTTATCCCTCGTAATGTTCGTTTAGCTGAAGCGCCAAGTCATGGGGTTGCGGCAATTTTTTATGATAAGTATGCATTAGGCTCTAAATCTTATGTTGCGCTCGCGCACGAGCTGATCGCTGCCGACTCTTAATTTATTCGAATCAGTCTTTAGTAAAAGGAAAGTTTTTGATGTCAAAACGTGGTTTAGGAAAAGGTTTAGATGCACTTCTTGCCACCAGCTCGCGTGCGAATGAAAAGCGTCAAGCGATTGCTGACAGCGAAGCGATGTCGATGCAAGGTGAGTTATGCGAGCTAAAAATTAGCCAATTGCGAGCAGGAAAGTATCAACCACGTGTCGATATGCAAGAAGAATCCCTGCAAGAGCTGGCGGATTCTATCCGTTCGCAAGGGATTATTCAGCCAATTATCGTTCGCAAATTAGACAAAAAATCCATAGAAAAATCATTGTCTTGTGATTCAGGACAGACTAATTTAAACTCTGACACAGTTTGTTACGAAATTATCGCGGGTGAACGCCGTTTTCGAGCAGCAAAATTGGCCGGTTTGAAGTATGTTCCTTGCTTGGTAAAAAGTGTTGAAAATAAAGCCGCGATTGCGATGGCGTTAATTGAAAATATTCAGCGTGCTGATTTAAACCCAATCGAGCAATCTAACTCTTTGTTAAGTATAAAAAATGAGTTTGAATTAACCCATCAAGAAGTGGCACAATTAGTAGGTATGTCACGTTCTTCTGTAACTAATTTACTTCGCTTAAACCAACTTGATGACTATGTGAAGAAATGTTTAATTTCCGCCCAAATTGATATGGGTCATGCTAGAGCCTTGGTTTCTCTAACTTCGGAACAGCAAATTGAAATTGCAAAAATTGTTATTGCTAAACAGTTGACAGTTCGCCAAACTGAAACTTTAGTACATAATCGACAAAATCCAACAGAAATTAACCATAAACCAAAAGTGGTTAAGCATGAGTCACTTGAGAAAAAACTGACTAAAATGTTGGGTGCGAAAGTGAAGATTCGTCAGCAAGAAAACGGTAAAACTAAGCTGACAATGGATTTTGATAATCTGCAAGAACTTGAAGCGATGCTTAACACAAAACTGAGTAAAAATTAACTCTGGTGTCTTAATATCGCAAAACAACTAGCAGATTATGAAAAAGGATCGTATTACATCTTTTCTGCTCTAGCATTTTGCTTAGACAAAAGTGTAGTATGTGTTGCACGTGTAACTAGCTTGAAAGCTATATAAGTATTAGGTAATAAAGTTGTTAAAGATTGGTTTATCTCAATGCTTGATCATAGCTTTGCTTAGCTTTGTGATGTTGCATGTGGACAATGAAGTAGCAGCTTGGTCTGTTATCTTCGGGGGGATGGTGTATTGCCTGCCCAATTGGCTGGTAGGTTTGTATTTAAATAAACCTGGCGCTGATTCGGCTGCAAAAGTAGTGATGAAAGCTTATATCGGCTTTGTCTATAAGTTGCTAGTAAGCGTGGCTTTGTTTGTTTATATCTTTAAATTCAAACAAGTACATTTGCTAACATTCTTTTTAGGCTATATCGCAGCTTATGCCGTGCAATGCATGTTGTCATTTGGTATTAATAAACGTAACTGATAGGATATCTAATGGCTGGTACAGGTGAAGCTCTGACTCCTCAGGCTTATATCTCACACCATTTAACAAACCTTTCTGCAGGTTCCGGTTTTTGGACATTTAATATTGACTCACTCGTCATTTCATTTGCACTTGGTGCATTGATGATGTGGGGTCTTTATCGCGTTGCAACAACTGCAACTAGCGGTGTTCCAGGGAAGTTCCAGTGTTTTGTTGAATTGGTCGTGGAATTTGTTGATGCCTCTGTTAAAGATATTTTTCATGGGAAAAATGCATTAGTTGCTCCATTAGCGTTAACTGTCTTCGGATGGGTTTTCCTAATGAACTTAATGGATTTAATTCCTGTTGATTTCCTACCCGCAGCTGCGGCAGGTCTTGGTATTACCCATTTACGTGCGGTTCCAACGGCTGATGTAAGTATTACATTGTCGATGGCAATTGGCGTATTTATCTTGATCTTGTATTACAGCATCAAGATTAAAGGGATCAAAGGCTTTGCTAAAGAATTAGGTTTGCAACCTTTCAACCACTGGGCGTTCATTCCGATCAACCTAGTGCTAGAAGGTGTTACTTTACTTGCAAAACCTGTTTCACTTGGCTTGCGTTTGTTCGGAAATATGTATGCAGGTGAGCTAATTTTCATTCTGATCGCAGCGTTACTACCGTGGTGGTCACAATGGGTACTTTCGCTACCTTGGGCAATTTTCCATATTTTGGTTATTACCCTACAAGCATTTATCTTTATGATTCTGACGATTGTATACCTATCTCAGGCATCGGAAGAGCATTAATCATATCATTTTCTAAGTGTTCAAAATCAAACATTTAGATGATATTAGCAAACTTAAATAATTAACTTAGATAGAAATTGGAGTTATCAATGGAAGCTTTAAACATGGATCTGCTGTACATCGCTGCAGCTATTATGATGGGTCTGGCAGCAATCGGTGCCGCAATCGGTATCGGTATGCTAGGTGGTAAATTCCTAGAAGGTGCAGCTCGCCAACCTGATCTAATCCCTCTTCTACGTACTCAATTCTTCATTGTAATGGGTCTTGTGGATGCGATCCCTATGATCGCCGTAGGTTTAGGCTTGTATGTGATGTTTGCGGTGGCTGGGTAAGTTATTACTTACTTCAGTATTGGTTTTTAATTAGCAAACAAAGGAGAGTGTGCGGTGAATATGAACGCAACTCTGTTAGGTCAAGCGATATCGTTTGTGCTATTTGTGTGGTTCTGCATGAAGTATGTATGGCCGCCACTAATGGCAGCAATCGAGAAACGTCAGAAAGATATTTCTGATGGTTTAGCAGCCGCTGACCGCGCAGCTAAAGACTTAAACCTGGCACAAGCAAACGCTTCTGATAAATTAAAAGAAGCGAAACAAGCAGCCGCTGAAATTATTGATTCAGCGAACAAACGTAAAGGTCAAATCTTAGACGAGGCTCAAACTGAGGCTCAAGCAGAGCGCCAAAAGATCTTAGATCAAGCGCATGCAGAGATTGAAACTGAACGTAATCGTGTTCGTGATGAACTTCGTCAGCAAGTGGCTGTATTGGCTGTCGCCGGTGCAGAGAAAATTCTGGAGCGCTCTATCGATAAGAAAGCGCACCAAGATATTCTTGATGATATTACTGCAAAACTTTAACAAGAGGGGCAGCACATGTCTGATTTGACTACCATAGCACGCCCCTATGCTAAAGCAGCATTTGAGTTTTCGGTTGAGAAGAACGCATTAGACCAATGGTCTGAAATGCTAACTTTTGCAGCCGCTGTTGCAAGCGATGAAACAATGATTAGTCTATTTAATCAATCCTATGCGCCGGAAAAAATGGCAAGCATATTTGTTTCAGTTTGTAGCGAGTTTGATGAGTACGGCAAGAACTTCATTAAAGTTTTAGCCCAAAATGGCCGCCTAAAGGCCCTACCTGATATTCTTGAAGCGTTTATGAAAATGCGCCAAGAGCTTGAGAAAGTGATTGATGTTGAAGTGATTTCAGCGCAAGAGCTAACCTCTGAGCAACAAGAGAAAATCAGTAGCAAACTAGCGACTCGCTTTGACCGAAAAGTGAAGCTGAATTGCAGTGTAGATGCGACTCTACTTAGTGGAGTTATTATTCGAGCCGGAGACTTGATTATCGACGACTCTATGCGCGGCCGTTTAAACCGCCTAAGCGATACATTAAAGTCTTAATGGGGATTGGAGCATGCAACTTAATTCCACAGAAATTAGCGATCTGATCAAACAGCGTATCGAATCTTTCGAAGTTGTTAGTGAAGCACGCAATGAAGGTACAATTGTATCTGTAAGTGATGGTATCATCCGCATCCACGGCTTAGCCGACGTGATGCAAGGTGAAATGATTGAACTACCAGGCGGCCGTTATGCGCTCGCTTTGAACCTTGAGCGTGACTCAGTAGGTGCGGTAGTTATGGGTCCTTATGCCGACCTTCAAGAAGGCATGAAAGTAACAGGTACTGGCCGTATCCTTGAAGTACCTGTAGGTCCTGAATTACTAGGTCGTGTTGTGAACACACTTGGTGAGCCAATCGATGGTAAAGGTCCTATCGAAGCGAAACTGACTTCGCCAATCGAAGTGATTGCACCGGGCGTTATCGCTCGTCAATCAGTTGATCAGCCAGTACAAACTGGTTATAAGTCAGTCGACTCAATGATTCCAATCGGCCGTGGCCAGCGTGAGCTGATCATCGGTGACCGTCAAACTGGTAAAACAGCAATGGCGATCGATGCAATCATTAACCAAAAAGATTCTGGTATTTACTCTATCTATGTTGCGATTGGCCAAAAAGCGTCAACAATTGCAAACGTAGTACGTAAGCTTGAAGAGCACGGTGCACTTGCAAACACTATCGTTGTGGTTGCATCAGCATCTGAATCAGCTGCGCTGCAATATCTTGCGCCATATGCTGGTTGTGCGATGGGTGAATACTTCCGCGACCGCGGTGAAGATGCACTGATTGTTTATGATGATCTATCAAAACAAGCGGTTGCTTATCGTCAGATCTCACTTCTTCTAAAACGTCCACCAGGCCGTGAAGCATTCCCAGGGGATGTTTTCTATCTTCACTCACGTCTACTAGAACGTGCTGCGCGTGTAAACGCTCACTATGTTGAAGAGTTCACGAAAGGTGAAGTGAAAGGTAAAACAGGTTCTTTAACTGCATTGCCTATCATCGAAACTCAAGCGGGTGACGTTTCAGCGTTCGTACCAACCAACGTAATCTCGATCACAGATGGTCAGATCTTCCTACAGACTGAGCTGTTTAATGCCGGCGTACGTCCTGCGGTTGACCCAGGTATCTCTGTATCGCGTGTTGGTGGTAGTGCACAAACGAAAATCATGAAGAAACTTTCTGGTGGTATTCGTACAGCACTTGCACAATATCGTGAATTGGCAGCCTTCTCTCAGTTCTCATCTGACCTAGATGAAGCGACTAAGAAGCAGCTTGACCACGGTGAAAAAGTTACTGAGTTGATGAAGCAAAAGCAATACGCACCTATGTCTGTATTTGATCAATCTATCGTGATCTATGCAGCAGAGCGTAACTATCTTGCTGATGTTGCTTTAAACAAACTAGCAGATTTTGAAGCGGCATTGTTATCTTATGCTCGTTCTAAACATGCTGAGCTTGTGGCTGAAATTAACAAGACTGGCGCATATAACGATGATATCGAAGCGAAACTAAAAGCTTTGATGGATGACTTTGTTGCGACTCAAACTTGGTAATATCCCCAAGTCCATGAATGGAGAATAACAATGGCCGGCGCAAAAGAAATTCGTACTAAAATCAGTAGTGTTAAAAGTACACAAAAGATTACGAAAGCAATGAAAATGGTTGCCGCTTCTAAAATGCGTCGTACGCAAGACGCAATGGAAGCATCGCGACCATATGCTAAGACAATGCGTAAAGTGATCGGTCATGTAGCCAACGCTAACCTTGAGTATAAGCATCCTTATCTTGAGGAACGTGAGGCTAAAAAAGTTGGTTACATCATAGTATCGACTGACCGTGGTTTATGTGGCGGTTTGAACATTAACTTGTTTAAAACTGCCCTAAACGATATGAAATCATGGTCTGAAAAAGGTGCAGGGGTTGAGTTAGCCGTTATTGGCACGAAAGCCACTGCATTCTTTAAACACACTGGTGCTAAAGTTGCAGCGCAAATCTCAGGTCTTGGGGATAACCCTAGCCTTGAAGCGCTCATCGGTAGTGTCGGTGTGATGCTTAAGAAATACGATGAAGGCGAACTAGATCGCCTTTACGTAGTTTCAAATAAGTTTGTCAATACTATGGTTCAAGAACCAAAGATCGATCAATTGCTACCTTTGCCAAAATCAGATGACGAAGACATGCAGCGTGTTCACTCATGGGATTATCTCTATGAGCCAGAGCCAAAGCAGCTTCTTGATACTCTGTTGATTCGCTATGTTGAATCACAAGTTTATCAAGGTGTTGTGGAGAATCTCGCATGCGAAATGGCGGCGCGTATGATTGCAATGCAAGCGGCGACAGACAATGCGAGTAACCTGATTGATGATTTAGAACTTGTGTATAACAAAGCCCGTCAAACGGCGATTACGCAAGAACTATCTGAAATCGTTTCAGGTGCAGCAGCGGTTTAGTTTTAGTTTTTCGCTTAGGTAAATTAATAAGTTTAGAGGATTAACGATGGCTACAGGTAAGATCGTACAGATCATCGGTGCAGTAGTCGACGTAGAATTTCCACAAGACAGTGTACCTCGTGTATACGATGCCCTAAATGTTGCAGGCATCGAGAGCCGTTTGGTTCTTGAAGTTCAACAACAACTAGGTGGTGGTGTAGTTCGTACCATCGCTATGGGTAGTTCTGATGGTTTACGTCGTGGTTTGGAAGTATCAAACACAGGTGCTCCAATCTCAGTTCCAGTAGGTAAGCAAACCCTAGGTCGTATTATGAACGTACTAGGTGACGCGATTGATGAGCGTGGTGATGTAGGTGCAGAGGAAACTTATGCCATTCACCGTGCAGCGCCAAGCTATGAAGAGCAGTCAAATGCGACTGAACTTCTAGAGACAGGTGTTAAAGTTATCGACTTGATTTGTCCATTTGCTAAAGGTGGTAAAATCGGTTTGTTCGGTGGTGCCGGTGTAGGTAAAACCGTAAACATGATGGAACTTATCAACAACATCGCACTTCAGCACTCAGGTCTGTCTGTGTTTGCTGGTGTTGGTGAGCGTACTCGTGAAGGTAATGACTTCTACTATGAGATGCAGGAAGCAGGTGTTGTAAACATCGAAAATCCTGAAGAATCTAAAGTAGCAATGGTTTATGGCCAGATGAACGAGCCACCAGGTAACCGTCTACGTGTTGCACTAACAGGTCTAACTATGGCGGAGAAATTCCGTGATGAAGGCCGTGACGTACTGCTATTTATCGATAACATCTATCGTTATACCCTAGCAGGGACAGAAGTATCAGCACTTCTAGGTCGTATGCCATCTGCGGTAGGTTATCAGCCAACACTTGCAGAAGAAATGGGTGTGCTTCAAGAACGTATTACATCAACTCGTACTGGCTCGATCACATCGGTTCAGGCGGTTTATGTACCTGCGGATGACTTGACTGACCCATCTCCAGCAACAACATTTGCGCACTTGGATGCAACGGTTGTACTTAGCCGTAACATCGCTGCTATGGGTCTATACCCTGCAATCGACCCACTAGACTCAACATCTCGTATGCTTGATCCACTAGTGGTTGGTCAAGAGCACTATGACATTGCACAAAACGTTCAAACTACATTGCAACGCTATAAAGAACTTAAAGATATCATTGCAATCCTAGGTATGGACGAATTATCTGAAGAAGATAAGCAAGTTGTATCTCGTGCACGTAAGATTGAGCGTTTCCTAACTCAACCTTATCACGTTGCGGAAGTCTTTACTGGCGACCCAGGTATCTATGTTCCACTTAAAGATACTCTGCGCAGCTTTAAAGGCCTACTTGCTGGTGAATACGATGATATTCCAGAGCAAGCCTTCATGTACTGCGGTAGCATTGAAGACGCAATCGAGAAAGCGAAGAAGCTATAAGGCTTTTTGAGGAGGCAATATGGCAATGACCTTTCACCTAGACGTAGTAAGTGCTGAAGGCAAATTATTTGCTGGCACGGTTGAGTCTTTCATGGTGACCGGTAGCGAAGGTGAACTGGGTATCCACCCTGGACACGCTCCGCTTCTCAGTGCGATAAAGCCGGGTATGGTGCGTATTACTAAACAACATGGCGAAGAAGAAATCGTTTATGTGTCTGGTGGTATGCTTGAGGTTCAGCCGGGAACGGCGACCGTTCTAGCTGATACTGCAATCCGTGGTCAAGACCTAGATGCAGCGAAAGCAGAAGAAGCGAAACGCAAAGCTGAGGAGAATATCCAGAATCAGCATGGCGATATCGACTATGCCCAAGCGACAAGTGATTTGGCGAAAGCCCTTGCACAGCTTCGAGTGATCGAGCTAACCAAGCAATTGCATCGTCGTTAAGCAACGCGCAAAGAAAAGACAAAGGGCAGCCCAAGTGGTTGCCTTTTTTGTTACCTGTTGTTTATTTGTATATAAGTTAAATAATTGTTATTTGCATAGAAATCTTTTGACAAGTGAAACTGTGACGTAAATACTAGTATAAGAATGTAACAAGTTATTTACATGTTTAAGCAGTTGATATTTATCTCGGCTGAGATAGGTATTATTCATAATAAGCGTTAGCACGCGTCAATAGGATGACATTATGCGAATCATTGGACTACTCTTAGGCCTTCTCGGCCTTATTCTTACTATCGGAGGAGGTTATCTCGCCAGTCTTGGCGGTTCGATAGCTTACCTTGGGATAGGTCTTATTTGGCTAATTACTAGCTTTCTTATCTTTCGTCAAAAAAATGCCAGCGCCTACCTTATCTATGCTTTAGGTCTAGCGGCAACTTTAATTTGGGCATATACCGAAGTCGGTCTCGACTGGTGGCCACTTGCTGCGCGCACAGGTTTACCGCTTATTTTCGGTCTTGCGCTATTTATTGGCTATAAAAAAGCCAGCTCTGTTTCTATTTCTGCTCTGGGCCTTATCGTTGCGATTGGCGCAGTTGCTGTACTTGGCTCTATTTTCCTTGATCAACATAAGATTGAAGGTGAGCTAAATACCACAGTGCGCAATAGCTCGCCTGATCTAGGCAATACTTATGGTCATGAATGGTCAAGCTATGGCGGCACCAACTATGGACAACGTTTCTCGCCATTAACTCAAATCACGCCAGACAATGCATCTGAGCTTGAGCTTGCTTGGCAAATCCAAACGGGCGATGTGAAAGGGCCAAAAGATGTAGGTGAAACCACATATCAAGCGACGCCACTTAAACTTGGCAATACGCTGTATATCTGTACGCCGCATAACTGGGTCGTAGCGCTTGATGCAGACACAGGTGAAAAGCGTTGGATCTTTGATGCGAAAGTGCCAGCAGAAAGTCAGCGTCAGCACCAAACTTGCCGTGGGGTGTCTTTCTACCCAGGATCTTCTAGCGCACAAGATTTTGAACTGACCACTGCGGACACGCCAAACCTAGCGACGCAAGATCTTGCGCCAGTGCAATGTGATGCCAAACTTTACCTGCCAACATCGGATGCACGTTTAATTGCTATCGATCCAAAAACAGGTGCACGTTGTGAAGAGTTTGCTAAAAATGGTGAACTCGACTTAATGCAGCACATGCCTTATACCCAATCAGGTTATTACTACTCAACCTCACCACCTGTCGTTTCAAATGGCATTATCGTGGTTGCTGGTGCGGTTAATGATAACTATGACATCAACTCGCCATCAGGGGTTATCCGCGGCTTTGATGCGACAACTGGTGAGCTAAAATGGAACTGGGATAGTGCTAACCCGGATAAAACTGCGCCGCTAACAGGTGATGAAGTTTACGCAGTAAGCTCACCTAATAGCTGGTCGGTTGCAAGCGCCGATGAAAAACTAGGCCTTGTGTATTTACCTATGGGTAACCGCACGCCAGACCAACTGGGTATGTATCGTAACGAAGCCGAAGAGAAGTATTCAAGCTCTGTGGTTGCGTTAGATATTCATACAGGTAAAGCGCGTTGGGTGCAGCAATTCGTGCACCATGACTTATGGGATATGGATACGCCTGCGCAACCAACTCTTGTTGATTTAAATACTGACAAAGGGCTTGAGCCTGCACTGGTTGTGCCAACCAAGCAAGGTGATGTCTATGTGCTTAACCGTGAAACTGGCGAGCCTATCTTAGATATTACTGAAGAGAGCGCGCCACAAGGCGCAATGGAAGGTGACTTTACTTCGCCAACTCAACCAAGCTCAGCATTAAGCTTTAACCCACCCGCGCTGACTGAAAAAGACATGTGGGGCGCAAGCTTGATTGATCAAATGATCTGTCGTATCGAGTTTAATAAACTGCGTTATGAAGGTCGTTATACGCCACCATCAAAAGAAGGCTCAATCGTTTATCCGGGTAACTTTGGTGTCTTTAACTGGGGCGGTATTGCGGTTGATCCTAAACGTCAGGTGATGTTTGGCATGCCGCTAAATCTTGCCTTTATCTCAACGGTTGTGGATAAAGAAGATGAGAAGTTTAAGACTGCAGAAACCAACCTTGGTGAGCATGGTTTAAGTGAAAACAAAGGCGCGCCTTATGCGGTTGAGCTAAAACCTTTCCTATCGCCAATTGGTGTGCCTTGCCAAGCGCCACCTTGGGGCTATGTCGCGGGTGCAGACTTAACCACTGGTGAGATTGCATGGAAACATAAAAACGGTACTGTGCATGATATGACGCCGCTACCTATTCCATTTAAGATGGGTGTTCCTGGCATTGGTGGTCCAATCATCACTGATTCTGGCGTTGTCTTTATGGGCGCATCAGTAGATAACTATCTACGTGCTTATGATCTCACATCAGGGGAAGAGTTATGGAAAGGTCGCCTGCCAGCAGGTGGACAAGCTACCCCAATGACTTATCTGAACTCACAAGGTGAGCAAATGGTAGTGATTGTGGCTGGTGGTCATGGCTCTATCGGCACTGATATTGGCGATTATGTGCTTGCCTTTAAACTTAAGAAATAACAAAAAATCACTAGATAGCTAAAACCAAATAGCTAAAAAACGAAAGCCCCGCTTTCACTCAGTCTGCCGTCAGGCACAGGAGTTGAAGTGGGGCTTTTTACTATATACAGTTTTTAAGCTTCAAGGATGAAGGGTATTTATTTACCGATACAGAAAGATGAGAAGATGCGCCCAAGTAAATCATCCGAGCTAAACTCACCTGTGATTTCGTTGAGATGCTGCTGCGCGATGCGAAGCTCTTCTGCCAAGATCTCGCCAGCCATATATCCTTCAAGCTGCTCTTTGCCGATTTCTAAATGAGTGGCTGCTTGTTCAAGCGCTTCTAAGTGACGACGTCGAGCCATAAAGCTGCCTTCACTGCCACCAGCAAAGCCCATACATTCTTTTAAGTGCTCACGCAGCGCTTCAACACCTTCACCTGTTTTCGCTGACAGTCGGATAAGAGTCGGGTTGTTGACATGGCAAATGCCAAGCGTTTCACCTGTTTGATCGGCTTTATTGCGGATCACTGTCATGCCGATATCTTCTGGCAGGCGATCAACAAAATCAGGCCAAATTTCACGCGGATCGGTTGCATCGGTAGTCGTGCCATCAACCATAAATAAGACGCGATCAGCTTGCTCAATTTCTTCCCATGCACGCTCGATACCGATTTTTTCAACTTCATCTGAAGCTTCTCGTAAACCTGCAGTATCAATAATATGCAGCGGCATGCCGTCAATATGAATATGCTCACGTAATACGTCACGAGTCGTACCTGCAATGTCTGTGACGATCGCAGATTCTTTACCAGACAAAGCATTTAACAGGCTAGATTTACCTGCATTTGGGCGGCCAGCAATGACTACTTTCATGCCTTCACGAATAATCGCACCTTGGTTCGCTTCACGACGTACCGCAGCTAAGTTGTCGATAATCGCATTTAGATCGCCACCAACTTTGCCATCGGATAAGAAGTCGATTTCTTCTTCAGGAAAATCAATTGCAGCTTCCACATAAATGCGTAGCGCAATCACGGACTCCACTAAGCTATGAATACGGTTTGAAAATTCACCTTGAAGCGAGTTTAAGGCTGATTTGGCGGCTTCTTCTGAGCTAGCTTCAATCAGGTCGGCAATCGCTTCAGCTTGCGCAAGGTCGATTTTGTCATTTAAGAAAGCGCGCTCAGAGAACTCACCGGCGCGGGCTGCACGCACGCCATCAATTTTTAGGATACGTTTGATCAGCATGTCCATCACGACAGGGCCACCGTGTCCTTGAAGTTCAAGTACGTCTTCGCCAGTAAAGGAATGTGGGTTAGGGAAGTATAGCGCTATCCCTTGATCCAGTTGTTTGTTGTGCTCATCCATAAAAGGCAGGTAATGTGCATAACGTGGTTTGATGCTTTGACCGAGAACTTGCTGCGCGACTAAGTCTGCGAGTTTACCAGAGACGCGAATGATCCCTACACCACCACGGCCGGGCGCTGTTGCTTGAGCGACGATTGTATCTGACATATTTTAACCTAGAGAATTATGGAGTCTTTTTAATATTGTAACTTAGTTTTGTGCCGAGATAATAGGTATATATCGACTCCGCAAAGGCGTTCAAGCCATCCATGGGCACTTTATTCGGCACATCCATGTGCCTCAGACCTTTGCTTCGCTGATATATATCCTATTATCTTTGTAAGTAAATCCTGAGAATAAAAAAACGACCACCAAGCTTGATGATCGTTTTTAGATTTTACTCAGAAAAGAGCTTAATTAGCTTTTGCTAGCTTTTCTTCGTATGTAAGCCTTTCTTCTCAAGCCCTTTATAAATAAGAGTTTGTTGGATAAGAGTTACAATGTTAGATACCAACCAGTATAGAACTAGACCAGATGGGAACCATAGGAAGAAGAAAGTAAACATGACAGGCATAAATGTCATGATCTTCTGCTGCATAGGATCCGTTACTGTTGTTGGGCTCATGCGTTGGATGAAGAACATAGTCACACCCATAAGCAATGGCAATACATAGTAAGGGTCTTGCGCTGATAAATCTTGAATCCAACCGAAGAATGGCGCGTGACGCAATTCAACCGATTCCATCAATGACCAGTATAGTGCGATGAAGATAGGCATTTGTAGGAAGATAGGTAAACAGCCACCAAGTGGGTTTACTTTTTCTTTCTTATACATTTCCATCATTTCTTGGCTAATACGTTGACGGTCATCACCTAGACGTTCACGCATCGCAGCAATCTTAGGTTGCAGCATACGCATTTTCGCCATTGAGGTGTATTGCGCGCGTGTTAGTGGGTACATAGCACCACGAACGATAAAGGTTAGCATCATGATAGAGAAGCCCCAGTTACCCACAATAGAGTGAATAAATGAAAGCAGCATGTGCAGTGGTTTTGCGATAAACCATAACCAACCGTAGTCAACAGAAAGCTCTAAGTGCTCTGCTGTTGCAGCCATTTGATCTTGAAGTTTAGGACCGACCCAAAGCGTTGCTTTGATTTGGCCATCAGCGCCATCAGCAACTTGGATGTTTGGTAGGCGAATACCGATGTCAGCAAGGTTTGAACCAACAGTACGCGAGTAAATGGTTGTATTCGGCGCTTGACGTGGGATCCATGCAGAAGCGAAATAGTGCTGAATCATACCAGCCCAACCTTCACCATCTTTTAATTGGATGTTAAGGCCTTTTTCTTGCATGTCGTCAAAGCTATATTTTTTATAGCGAGTGTCTTCGCTTGAGTAAGCACCACCACGGTAAGTTGGCATAGCTAGGTTGCCGCCGTCATCAAGAATGTTTTGACGAAGGTGAGCATACATACCAACTTGCGCTGTTTTACCAGAGTTGTTTTTCACGTCATAGCTAACGTCAACCGCGTAGTTGTCGCGTTTTAGCGTGAAAGTCTTGGTATATTCGATGCCATCTTTAGTGTAAGTCATAGGGATCACAAGTGAATCTTGACCATCTGCTAAATTAAACTCGGTTTGAGCCACTTGATAAGTTGGACGCTCAGAGCTTGATACATCCACACCTTGAGGACCAACTAAACCACTTTGCGCAATGAAAGTGTGATCAGGTTGGTTTTTAAGAAGGATGAAGGGGTCTTTAGAATCAAGCGTGTTGTTATATTGATTTAGCTTAGCTTCAATAATATCACCACCCACAGGATTGATCGAAAGCGTCAATACGTCAGTGTTTACAGTGATAAGATTTTGCGAGGCAGTTGTTGCTGGTGCCTCAGATGAGCCTAGTGGATCTAAGCTATTATTGTTATTGCCATCCGAAGGAAGACTTGTGTCTTGCTGTGTTTGCTGCACACTCGCTTGTGGTGTTGGTTCAACATCCTTTGTGCTCCACGCTTGGAACAAAAGGAAAGAAACAAACACGAAAGCGATTAACAGGATATTGCGTTGAGAATCCATTGTTATTTATCTCTATCGTTTTTATTAGGCTTAGGTGGGACAGGGTCATATCCACCAGCATGTAAAGGATGACATTTTAATAGACGTTTGCCAGATAACCAACACCCTTTTACAAAACCGTGCTCTTTTATTGCTTCAATCGCATATTCAGAACATGATGGTGTAAATCGACACTTAGGACCGAGAATGGGGCTAATTACTCCACGATAGAAGTAAACCAAGCCGATAGCTAACCACGATAGGGGCGAGATAGGCGCTGCCATAATTTATCAAATAGCTCAAAAATTTCTTCATTGCTCAAATCTTGCGCGCTTTTTTTCGCGATCACAACAAAATCTTTATTTGGCAGTTGATGCTGATGCAAACGGAAACTCTCACGAGCAAGACGTTTAAATCTGTTGCGGCCAACGGCGGTTTTGATTTGTTTTTTGGGAACGGCTAATCCAAGGCGAGGATGAGAAAGCGTGTTGTTTCGGGCAATAATGGTGAAATGAGGAGAGCCTGCTCTGTGAGCCTGCTGGAAGACATGTTGATAATGTTCGGGAGTTAACAAACGTAACTCCCGATTAAATGTACACTTAATCAAAATAATCTAGATTATTTTGAAAGGCGCTTACGGCCTTTTGCACGACGTGCATTAATTACTTTACGACCGTTCTTAGTCGCCATGCGTGAACGGAAACCGTGACTACGCTTGCGCTTTAGAACCGAAGGTTGAAAAGTACGTTTCATGTTAATTACCTTTACTGATCAGTAGTTTATAGGTTCTTTGCATCTTAAAGATGAAGAATAAACTCTAGCTCAAGCTAAAACTTATTCAGCCAACTTTAAGCAAAGAGGCGGAATTGTAATCATTGACGAGCGATTAGTCAACGATTACATGTATAAATATGGGTGCGAATTATACTCAAATTAAGATCAAGTGCAATGATCCTTGAGGATCTTTTATATATTCATGTTCTCAACGGCAGTTGTCACGCCCACTTGATTAAGAAATTGTTTGAGTTTTTCACTCTTTGGCGTCTCAAAAATATCTTGCGCCGATCCTTGTTCGACAATCACGCCATCTGCCATATAAATGACGCGGTCAGCCACTTCACGAGCAAATTGCATTTCATGGGTGACCACTAGCATAGTTTGGTGATCTTGCGCGAGGCGCTTCATTAATGCCAGCACTTCACCAACCCATTGCGGGTCAAGCGCAGAGGTTGGTTCATCAAAGAGCAGCAGCTCAGGCTCAAAAGCCATGGCGCGACCAATGCCAACACGTTGCTGCTGACCACCTGAAAGCGCAGCAGGGTAGCTATCGCCTTTATCCCCAAGACCTATGCTTTCTAAAATCGTCTGCGCCTTAGCAAGGGCTTTAGCTTTCTCCCAACCGCGCACCGTGACTAAGCCTTCAGCAATGTTTTGACGCGCTGTTAAGTGAGCAAACAAAGCATAGTTTTGAAAGACAAAGCCTGTTTTACGGCGCAGCTCAAGGATATCTGGGCGATTGGTCTTATTTGGTTTGACGCTGCTGCAATCCACACTGCTGCCAGCGATATCAATCACGCCTTGATCAGCCGTTTCTAAGAAATTAATGCAGCGCAAAAGGGTGGATTTACCTGTGCCGCTGGAACCAATCACGACAATAATTTCACCCTTTTTGATTTCAAGATCTATGCCTTTTAATACTTGGGTATTAGCAAATGATTTGTGGATGTTTTGAATCTTGATCATCGGGTATAGGCCTTATTTAGTTTTTTCTCTGCTTGGTTTTGCACTTGTGTCATCACAATCACGATAAACCAGTAAATTAATGCCACAGCAAGGAAGGCTTCGAAGAACTTAAAGCTCGATGAGGCTTCTTTTTGCGCCGATGCCATAATTTCTGTCACCCCTAAGGTGAAAGCAAGCGAAGTCGATTTCAAAAGGTCGATAAAGTAGTTAACTAAAGAAGGTAGTGCAACGCGACTTGCTTGCGGCAAGATAATTCGGCGCATCGCCTGCATTTGGTTCATACCAACAGAAAGACTGGCTTCCATTTGGCTGCGATCGATTCCTAAAATAGAGGCGCGAATACTTTCAGCCATATAAGAAGCAAAGTGCAGCGTCAGGCCAATCACGGCTGCGCTAAAGGCATCAATCCCAGTAAAGATTGGGAAAATTTGTGGTAAGCCATAATAAAGTAGGAACATTTGCACCAGTAAAGGCGTGCCACGGAAAAAGCTTATATAGACTTGGCAAGCTTGGTCTAGTACTGGCAGTTTGGCGACTCGGATCATCGCAATGATGAGCGCTAAAATTAAAGCAAACACGCCGCCTAAAATTGCCATGGAGATAGTTGTCCCTAAATACGGTAACAGATAGGGAAATAACGCGATCATGTAGTTAAAATCGAAATTCATAGAGTTATTTTACTTTTATATTAAGTGATGTGCTGCTTTGGTTATGCTTAGTTATTCCACAAAGACGCTCAAGTCATCCATGAGCGCTATCACTTGCACATCCCTGCACAAGTAATCTTTGTTCCATAATCTAAGCACACCCAATGCCGATAAAGAAGATTATATAACAAAAAAACCCACTACTACGAGTGGGCTTAGAATTAAACATATATTGATGTGAAATTACTTCTTGGTCACGTCCATGCCAAACCACTTCTCAGAGATTTTAGCTAAGGTA
The DNA here is from genome assembly GCF_058545285.1 of Vibrio sp. KMM 9700. Classification (NCBI taxonomy): domain Bacteria; kingdom Pseudomonadati; phylum Pseudomonadota; class Gammaproteobacteria; order Vibrionales; family Vibrionaceae; genus Vibrio; species Vibrio sp. KMM 9700. Next base: position 1,523,807 of record NZ_CM178589.1, read on the forward strand.
CCGTCTTCACGCATCGCATCTAATGTTTGATTGGTCATGTTACGCAGTTGCTCACCTTTTTCATTTTTAAGGAAAGGCCAAGCATTTTCAATAACTTCAAAAGGTTCGCCAGCAAGTTGCAGTGGCAAGCCTGATTTCTTAATACGCGTTAGGGCTGAGATTCTATCCATCACGAACGCATCAGAGCGGCCCAAAACAACATCTTGCTCAATCCCAGTGTCATAAGTTTTGATATCGATTTTGTTATCTTTATCATACGCACGAAGCACTTTTTCAAAGTTAGAGCCAAGGTTTACGGCAACAGTTTTACCAGCTAGATCATCCACAGACTTGATTGAATCATTGCCTTTTTTAACAGTGATTTGCACCCCATCAACCACATAAGGTTCTGAGAAGTAATATTTATCTGTACGCTCTTTAGTAATAGAGATTTGGTTTGAAATGGTATCGATACGGCCCGTTTCTAGAAGACCAAAAAGTCCTGAGAAGTTCGCAGTCGTATATTCAACTTTGATATCGTTACGCTTTGCGATTTCATCCCAAAGGTCAACTTCAAAGCCTTGTAGCTTACCCATTTCTTGATAAGTAAAAGGATAATAAGTGCCAGACATACCCACTTTAATTTCTTTAGGTAGCGATGAATCAGCTTCTGCTGCATTCACAGCGCCTGAGATACCAAAGGCTAGGATGCTTGCGCTTAAAATTTGGGTAAAAAGTTTTTTCATAAATATATCCTCTTAAATCTTTTGCGTATGATAAGCGAAATCTATTTTGCACCTTAATAACTATAAGTTATTACATATAACATATACTCTTCATCCTTGAAATTGTAGCTTCGTTAGCTGCGCTGAGTCGCCCTAGTCACATATTTTTATATGTTCCCAGGGTCTCATCAACTTGCTGCCTTGCTACACCTCCAATGATTTTGAGTATTAAACAGAAAAAGACAGTTCTTTTGCGTTTAAATTGCGACAAAGATCTCTGGGGATAAGTTTTATCATATTCACATATTTGAGCTTGGATCTTAATACTTTTGGGGAAAAGCGATCGTTTTTTAAGGATATCCTGAGGAATAAACGCGGATCTTGGCTTAAAACTGTGAATAAGTCGGTTCTAAATGCATTTTTTTGAGATCAATTGCTGGAGATCCTGAATTTAAAGATGTAGAATTGATCTTCTTTGATCATTTCTTATATGGGGTTTTTCGTGTCATCTTCACTTTGGTTGCAATGTTCGCAACGTCTCCAAGAAGAGCTGCCAGCGACAGAATTTAGTATGTGGGTTCGACCACTTCAAGCTGAGCTTAGCGATAATACCTTAACCCTATTTGCGCCGAATCGATTTGTCTTGGATTGGGTGAAAGATAAATATTTACACCTGATTACCGAAAACTTAGGCAAATTAAGTGGTAATGATATTCCTAACTTACGTTTTGAAGTTGGGAGCAAACCTACGTCTGCACCTGCGCCAAAAGCTAGACCTACGCTTGAGCCAAGCTCAAACATGTCAGCGCCAGCAGCACCACGTCAAATGCCAATGGGCAACAACGCGAATAATGCAAATAATAAAGCTGATCAAGCATCATCTTTTATGCGTAACCATAATTCTAAGGTGAACCCTAAGCATAAGTTTAAAAACTTTGTTGAAGGTAAATCTAACCAACTTGGTCTCGCAGCAGCAAGGCAAGTAGCAGATAACCCTGGTGTTTCTTATAATCCATTATTCTTATATGGCGGTACTGGCTTAGGTAAAACCCACTTGTTGCATGCGATTGGCAATGCGATTGTGGACAATAACCCGAATGCCCAAATTGCTTATATGCACTCAGAGCGCTTTGTTCAAGATATAGTCAAAGCGACTTATGAAGGCACGATGGAAGATCTTAAGCGTTATTACCGCGGCCTAGATGCACTTTTGATTGATGATATTCAATTCTTTGCCGGGAAAGATAAGACCCAAGAAGAGTTTTTCCATACTTTCAATGCGTTGCTTGAAGGTAATAAGCAAATTATCTTAACTTCGGACTGCTATCCAAAAGAAATTAACGGCGTGGAAGAGCGCTTGAAATCTCGCTTTGGCTGGGGCTTAACGGTTGCGATTGAACCGCCTGAGCTTGAAACACGCGTCGCGATTTTGATGAAAAAAGCTGAAGAGCATCAAATCACTTTAGCCGATGAAGTCGCTTTCTTTATCGCTAAGCGTCTACGTTCTAACGTACGTGAGCTTGAAGGTGCATTGAATCGCGTGATTGCGAATGCTAACTTTACTGGTCGCTCAATTACGATTGATTTCGTGCGTGAAGCTCTGCGTGATTTACTTGCGCTGCAAGAAAAGCTAGTAACAATTGATAATATTCAAAAAACAGTTGCTGAGTATTATAAAATCAAAGTTGCAGATCTCTTATCTAAGCGTCGCTCACGCAGTGTCGCGCGTCCAAGACAACTGGCGATGGCTTTATCGAAAGAGCTTACCAACCATAGTTTGCCAGAGATTGGTGATGCCTTTGGTGGTCGCGATCACACGACGGTTTTACATGCGTGTCGCAAAATCAAAGAATTAAGAGAAGAAAGTCATGATATTAAAGAAGATTATTCTAACTTGATTCGTACTTTATCTTCATAAAATTAAGCGTTTCTACGCTGAGCTTGCACAAGGATGTGGAGCAAAATTTAACTTTTTCGGCTGGGTTATTTTATATCCCTCAAAAAGCCCATTTTTCCTGTCAATAATCTCCAAGTTCGCACGCTAAGAGTAGTAAACAAAGGCCATTTTAAGGTATAATCGAGACTCATTTTTTCGAGTTCTATTATTTGAGTTTACTATGAAATTTACGATCCCACGTAGCCAACTTTTAAAACCTCTACAACAAGTTTCTGGTGCTTTAGGTAGCCGCTCAACACTACCTATTTTAAGCAACTTATTGCTTGAAGTGACCCAAGATCACCTCCTTATCACAGCAACCGATCTAGAAGTTGAACTCGTATGTAAACTTGAACTTAATGCAGACTGTGAAACCGGTAGTGTCACAGTACCATCACGTAAGTTTGTCGATATTTGCCGCGGCTTACCAGACAGCGCCGAGATTTCTGTTGAATTAACTGGTGATCGTCTAATGATGAAATCAGGTCGCAGCCGTTTTTCTCTGGCAACTTTACCAGCCAATGACTTTCCAAATATCGAAGATTGGCAAAGTGATAGCAATTTTTCTCTGCCACAAAGCGAATTACGCCGCTTAATCGAGAAAACGCAATTCTCAATGGCAAACCAAGACGTACGTTATTATTTAAACGGCATGTTGTTTGAGATTGAAAACGACAAGTTGCGCAGTGTTGCCACCGATGGGCACCGTATGTCTGTCGCAGAAACTAGCATTGCTGAGCCACTTGAAGCAAAACAAGTGATTGTGCCACGTAAGGGCGTGTTAGAGTTGATGAAACTTCTTGAACAGCCTGATGAGCAAGTTGAAATTCAAATCGGCCAATCCAACATTCGCGCTAATGTGAACCAATTTACCTTCACATCTAAGTTAGTTGATGGTCGCTTCCCTGATTATCGTCGCGTTATGCCGCAAACGACAACCAAGACTTTAGTCGCAGATTGCGATGTCTTACGTCAATCTTTTTCACGTGCTGCAATTTTATCGAATGAAAAATTCAGAGGCGTGCGCGTCAATTTAGATGGCAGCTTAATGCGCATCACGGCGAATAACCCAGAGCAAGAAGAAGCAGAAGAAGTGTTAGATGTTGAATTTGAAGGCGAAGCGCTGGAAATCGGCTTTAACGTGAGCTATGTGCTAGATGTTTTAAACACCTTGAAGTGTGAGTCGGTGCGTTTTTCTATGTCGGATGCCAACGCGAGTGCCTTGATTGAAAATACTCAAGACGACTCAGCCATGTATGTGGTGATGCCGATCCGATTATAATCAAATGTCGTTAACTCGTTTAATGGTGCAAAACTTTCGCAATATTCAAAGTTGCGATTTAGCATTATCTCCAAGTTTTAACTTTCTTGTGGGCGCCAACGGTAGCGGCAAAACAAGTTTGCTCGAAGCTATTTATATGTTGGCACACGGGCGCTCATTTAAAAGCTCTTTAACTGGGCGAGTGATCCAAAATGACGCATCTGAGTTGGTGGTACATGCAAGGCTACAAGGCGCTAAATTTGGCGATGTAACATTGGATGATTTACCGCTTGGGCTTAAAAAACAACGCGATGGCCAAACCGAAGTTAAAATTGCAGGTCAAGGTGGACAAAAGGTTTCGCAATTGGCACAAGTATTGCCTTTGCAATTAATTCATACCGAAGGTTTTGAGTTATTGACTGAAGGCCCTAAGTTTCGCCGTGCTTTTATTGATTGGGGCGTGTTTCATACCCAGCCACAATTTTTTGAAGCTTGGAATCGCTTTCGCCGTTTAATGAAGCAGCGCAATGCGTTATTAAAAACGGCGCAGAGTTATCAAGAGCTTAAATATTGGGATCTTGAATTAGCTAAATTGGCGGAAGATATTGCGTACTGGCGTCAAGAATATGTATCTGAGTTGACGCCTTTTATTGAGCAAATTGTGCAAGATTTTTTGCCAGAATTTGAATTGAAAATTGGGATTTATCAAGGCTGGACAAAAGATATTCCCTATCAAGAAATACTCGAAAAGAATTTTGAAAGAGACAGGCAGCTCGGTTTTACATTTAGTGGACCAAATAAAGCTGATCTTAGGTTAAAAATAAACGCAACTCCAATTGAGGATGTGTTATCGCGTGGGCAGCTCAAGCTAATGGTTTGTGCGCTACGACTTGCGCAAGGCGGGCATTTTCATCAAGTCACAGGTCGAGATTGTATTTACTTGATTGATGACTTTGCCTCAGAGTTAGACGAAATGCGTCGCCAGTGTTTAAGTGATTACTTACTCAAAGCACAGGCACAGGTTTTTATTAGTGCTATTACGCGCGAGCAGGTTGCTCAGATTCAATGCGAAAATAGTAAGCTATTTTATGTCGATCATGGCAAAATAGCACAAGGATAATTTAAGGCGAGATAGAGTTCATGTCGAATAACGATTCTACAAATCAAGCGGCTAACCCCGCTGCTGAAAATAGCTATGATTCTTCAAGTATCAAGGTATTAAAAGGTCTCGACGCAGTACGTAAGCGTCCGGGCATGTACATAGGTGATACAGATGATGGTACCGGCCTACACCACATGGTGTTTGAGGTCGTGGATAACTCAATCGATGAGGCTTTAGCCGGTCATTGTAATGATATTATCGTCACTATTCATGAAGATAACTCTGTTTCAGTTAGCGATGACGGTCGTGGTATTCCAACTGAAATGCACGAAGAAGAAGGTGTTTCAGCGGCAGAAGTTATTATGACTGTCCTTCACGCCGGTGGTAAGTTCGATGATAACTCTTATAAAGTATCAGGCGGCCTGCACGGTGTTGGTGTTTCGGTTGTAAACGCACTGTCTGAGAAAGTTGAGCTAACCATTAAACGTGGTGGTCATATTTATCAACAAACTTATCGTCACGGTGAACCTCAAGCGCCACTTGCAGTGATTGGTGATACACAAGAAACAGGGACTAAAATCCGTTTCTGGCCAAGCGAAGAAACTTTCACTAACGTTACCTTTGTTTATGACATCTTAGCGAAGCGCCTACGTGAACTCTCTTTCCTAAACTCTGGCGTCTCTATCAAGTTAAATGATGAGCGTGAAGCGGATAAATCTGATCACTTCATGTATGAAGGTGGTATCCGTGCATTCGTTGAGCACTTAAACCGCAACAAAACGCCAATTCACCAAAAAGTTTTCTATTTTGATAACACGCGTGAAGAAGACGGCATTACAGTTGAAGTTGCCATGCAGTGGAACGACGGTTTCCAAGAAGGCGTTTACTGCTTTACCAACAACATCCCACAACGTGATGGCGGAACGCACTTAGCTGGTTTTCGCTCTGCATTAACTCGTACTTTAAACACCTTTATGGATAAAGAGGGTTATTCGAAGAAAGCCAAAGCTGCAACGTCGGGTGATGATGCGCGTGAAGGTCTAACTGCTGTTGTATCAGTGAAAGTGCCTGATCCTAAATTCTCAAGCCAAACCAAAGACAAGCTAGTTTCATCAGAAGTGAAATCTGCGGTTGAATCAGCAATGAACGAGCGTTTATCTGAGTTCTTAGTTGAGAATCCAAATGAAGCGAAAATCGTTTGTGGCAAGATTATCGATGCGGCGCGCGCACGTGAAGCGGCACGTAAAGCTCGCGAAATGACTCGTCGTAAAGGCGCATTAGACTTAGCTGGTCTGCCGGGTAAACTTGCAGATTGCCAAGAAAAAGATCCTGCGCTTTCTGAACTATACATAGTGGAAGGGGACTCAGCGGGCGGTAGTGCGAAGCAAGGCCGTAACCGTAAGAACCAAGCTATCTTGCCGCTTAAAGGTAAGATCCTAAACGTTGAAAAAGCACGTTTTGATAAAATGCTGTCTTCACAAGAAGTGGCAACCCTTATCACAGCATTAGGTTGTGGTATCGGACGTGATGAATATAACCCAGACAAACTGCGTTATCACAACATCATCATCATGACGGATGCCGACGTCGATGGTTCGCACATTCGTACGCTACTATTGACCTTCTTCTACCGTCAAATGCCTGAGCTTATTGAGCGCGGTTATATCTATATCGCTCAGCCACCACTTTATAAAGTGAAAAAAGGCAAGCAAGAGCAATATATTAAAGATGAAGATGCGATGGAGCGTTATCAAACTGCGTTGGCGGTTGAAAATGCTGCGCTGCATGTAACAGCGGATGCGCCAGCGATTTCTGGTGAAGCGCTTGAAAACCTTGTGACTCAGTATAACGAAGGCATGAAGCTAGTGAACCGTATGAGCCGTCGTTACCCATATGCGATGATCCGTGAGTTCATCTATATGCCACGCCTAACTGCTGAAATGTGCCATGATGAAGCCCAAGTGAAAGTTTGGGGTGAGCGCATGGTCGAGCAGCTCAATGCGAAAGAAGTTGGTGCGAGCCAATACAGCTTAGAAATTGAGAAGCATGCTGACCTTGAGATTAACCTAGTGAAGCTTGTGGTCCGTACCCATGGCGTGATGCATGAGTATCTGATCTCACTTGATTTGCTTAACTCTCGCGAATACAAGAAACTAGCTGATTTATCTGAGACTTTAAATGATTTATTAGGCGAAGGCGCATTCATCAAACGTGGTGAACGTACGCAAGCTGTGAGTCACTTTGAAGATGCGCTCGCATGGTTAATGCGTGAATCACGCCGTGGTCTATCGCTACAGCGCTACAAAGGTCTAGGTGAGATGAACCCAGATCAGCTTTGGGAAACCACTATGGATCCTGAAACCCGTCGTATGATGCAAGTAACCATTGATGATGCTGTAGCATCGGATGAGTTATTTACCACGCTAATGGGTGACCAAGTTGAGCCGCGTCGTAAGTTTATCGAAGATAATGCCTTACGTGTCGCAAACTTGGATGTTTAAGCTAAGTTTTTCTAAAAGAAATAAATAGTTAAACCCGATATAAATAAAGTCTTGGTATGATGGAAATTCATCCCAAGGCTTTTTTTTGTGCTAAATTTAAGTAAGCGGGATAAAGAATATAGGCAAATTTACACTACTGCTTGATATGTCGAGAGATAAAAAAAGCACAACACCTGTGAGAGGGATTGTGCTTTTTAGAAGAGCAAGTCATTAAGCTGCAACTGCTGCTTTTTGCAGTCTTGTTTGCACTTGTGGTGCAAGCTTAGTTTCTACGCTTAAATTCGCTTGTGTGCTTGATTGAACCAGATTTGTTTCAGTCAAGCTAGAGCGTTTTGGTGCAGAAACTGCGTTTGAACGACGAGCACAGCTACGAGCGGTAAATGATCTTGATGGTGTTGGGCGCATACATATCTCTAAAAATTGTTGCGCATCTCCGTTGCTCTGTAAAACTGATCGACAGGTGTTTAGTTAAAGCTAGACTTTAAATAAAAAACACTGTATTCCTTAGTGTTGATCAGCTGCGATTAAAATATCGACAAGACTTATTATAGTGTGCTTTATTTATTTGATCGAGTAATTTGACGGTTTTTTACACAAAAAAATACGCTGTTTTATTTCAGTGGTTTATACAGCAGGAGGCAATATGTCATTTATCAAAAAAACCTTAGCAAGCTTTGGCATTGGCGCAGCAAGGGTTGATACCATCTTAAAACATGACGCCTTAGTGCCTGGCCAATCCTTGCATGTTGATGTGCATGTTTATGGAGGGGCGAGCGCGCAGCAGATAGATAACATTGAGATGAAGCTCTGCTGTCAATATTTAGCTGAAGTTACCAATCAAGAAAATCGCCCAAATCCAAGTGCTAAAGTTAAAGAGATTTATGTTCTTGCCAGTTGGGAGTTACCTTATGCGTTTGAAATTAAGCCAGGTGAAGACAAGGTTTTCCCTGTTGATTTAGAAGTGCCATGGAACACTCCGACTACTGTTGGCGACTCTGAAGTATGGTTAGAAACTGGCCTAGATATAGCCAATGCACTCGACCCTAAAGATAAGGATATGCTGACAGTGCGCCCTGATCCGCTATTTGATGGGGTATTGACTGCGCTTGAAGATGAAGGCTTACGAATTCGCCAAGTAGAATGTGAAGCGGCGACAGGCTTTGAACTGCCGTTTGTCCAAGAGTTTGAGTTTGTACCTGTAGAAGGTATATTTTTAGGTCGTTGGCGTCATCTTGAGATGATTGCTTACCGTAGTAACGAGAGCTTAGAGCTATGGTTTGAAATTGATCGGGAAAGACTTGGCGATCAAGGTTTGATGGCTAGTTTAGTCGGGCTCGGAAAGCTGAAGCGCCAATTAAAAATACTGGCTAACGAAGATCCCCAATCAGCAGGTAAAAGGGTTTTGAGTTATTTAGACGAGACATCAGCTTAATTTTAATTTCTTGATATATGCTTGAAGCTGCTGTAAAGACAAACAGCAGCTTCAATCTATTGGTTTTAAAGTTACTTTTTACTGAATAAATACATACATACTTGCAGCCCAAGTAATAAACATGGCAAGTAAGAAGTAAGCGACTTTTTTAGTGATATTTTTATAGTTAAATAGCAAGCTTGCGGCCACAGCTGCGGTGATGCCAACAATCGACCAACGCAAAATCACTAGATTATCCCCTTCATGATGCATAGTTAAACTATCGACACCATTAAGTAAAAACCACATCAACAAAGGCAGAGCAAAGGCAACTGTGGTATCGAAGGTGTTTGATGCGAGTGGGTTAGCCACAGCATCTTCATATTCCCCTTTTTGTGCATCTTTGACTGACAAAATAAGATCTGGCACAGATGACGCCGCTGCGCCAAACACTAGCCCTGAGAAAAATGCAGGTACACCTAAAATCTGCGCACTGCCCACAACTCCTTCCACCAGTATATGCGAAGCGCCAGAAATAACGATAATCGCAAGCATCAGCACAATTAAAGCTCTAACTAAGGTAAATCTATGATTAGAAAAAAGTATCGCATTAAAGTTAAAGGTGACTAGATTGCCTAAAAATCCTTTATCTTCGATTTCCTCATATTCATAATCTTCTTCATCGATGTGATGTTTTTTAGAGTCGATATATAAGTGCAGCGCATAACCAAAGTAAATAAGGTTAAGCAATAGTGCCATGCCCAAGGTGAACTTAGAGAAGCCAAGGCAAATAATTAAGCTTACTTCTGCAAGTAAAACCCAGAAAATATCACGACTTAGTGCTCTTTTATCTAATTGAATGCTAGGTGCTGAGCGGCCTTGCTGATCTTTTGCCATGATAATCGAAAGCGCTGGGATCACGCAGCCATTAAAAATAGCAGAGCCGGCGGTGACGCCTAAAGCGACAATTACAAGTTGAGGATCGTTAAACCAGAACAAACAGGCGATCACCACAAACATTTCAGGCATGCTTGAGCCGATCGCATTGACGGTTGCCCCTTTCACGCCGGGGGGGAAGTTACGTCCAAGGTAAGCTGCTGCTTGCTCAAAGGTATCGCAAGAGAACTTAAGGATGTAACAGGCGAGCAAGATCAACAAAAAGGGAGTCAGTGTATCCATGCTGAAAACTGAATCTGTCATGAAAAATCCTTAGTTATAAAAATTATTGCTTGAGTTAAAAGTGGCTGCTTTTTAGGCATAAAGTTATCAGCAATAGTTTCTATCAATCTGTTACAGCACGCATGGTTTACTTCCCTTTTGCTATAGAGTTATAACTCTTATTAGCACAGGTTATGTGCCTTCTATGTTAAAGCAAATTTAAGCTTAATGCTTAATAAAATTTTTAATTTTTTTGATAAGCTTTTGTTATTTCTTCTGCAATAATCAAAATACCTTTTTCCATATCTTCATGACTTTGCACATAGTTCATGCGTAAGCATTCTTGGGTGTGCTGCCAGTTGGCTGCATCTTCAAGACCAAAGAAGAAATACTCGCCCGGAACCACTAACACGCCACGCGCTTTAAGTCTTTGATACAGCTCCATTGTGCTAATTGGTAAGTCTTCAAACCATAGCCAAAGGAAAATCGCACCTTCTGGTTTATGCACTCTAAATCTTGGATCTTGGATGTGCGCTTGCAATAACTCGAGTGCTTGCTCGGATTTTTGTTGATAAAAAGGCTTAATTACTTCACTGCTTAGCCTTAATAAATCACCTTTTTGGATCATATGGTTGGCAAGCGCAGGGCCAACACTTGCAGGCGCAAGATTGATGATCCCGTTGACGTTAGCAATTGCTTGGATAATAGACTCATTGGCAATGATGATACCGCAACGTACGCCAGGCAGGCCAAGTTTAGACAGGCTCATGCACAAAATTGTGTTGTCATTCCAAAAAGGCTTCACCTCTTCAAAGATGATATCTGGAAATGGCGTGCCGTAAGCATTATCAATAATCAAAGGGATATTGTTCGCGCGGGCAATTTGATCTAGCTTTTGGATTTCCTCATCGGTCAGCACATTGCCCGTTGGGTTGGTTGGGCGTGACGCGCAGATTGCGGCAATCGAGTCATCAATATGCAGCTTTTCAAAATCCACATGATACTTAAACAGGCGGTTGTCTAAGTGCTCGATTTGAGGTTGCACTGAGACAAAAATATCATCATCAATTCCAGCATCGCTATAGCCAATATATTCAGGCGCGAGTGGCAATAAGATTTTCTTGTGTGAACCGTCGGTTTGGGTGCCTGCTAGCAGGTTAAATAAAGAGAAAAAGGCACTTTGGCTGCCATTGGAAAGGCTAATGTTTTTCGCGCTAATATCCCAACCATATTGAGCTTTCAATAAGTCTGCAAGTGAGTTTAAAAAGCTATCTTTGCCTTGTGGTGAGTCGTAATTGGCAAGCGCATCGAGCATGCTGCCATCTTCAAGCATCTCTAGGTTAGCTTGTTTAAAATACTCGAGCATTTCTGGGATTGCCGCTGGGTTACCACCACCGAGCATGATCGCGCCTTTGGTTCTTAGGCCGTCGTTGAGATCATCCATAAGTTGGGTAATACCTGAATAACGGTTAAATTTTTCTCCAAATGCTGAGTACATTTTTGATCCTTGTTTTTATAACTTGGTAGGCAAAAGGAATGCTATGTATTACGAAAAGACGCTCGAGCCATCCATGGTCGCTTGGAAAAATACATCCTGTATTTTTAACACTTTTCTCCATACATACCACACCTTTTGCTTTGAATTTCTGTGGCAGACTTGGGATTAACTTTAGAATAAGCCTGGTTATTTTTATAAAGCGATAACAAAAAGCTCCACCGAATCGAGATTCAAGTGGAGCCTTAGATTATTGTCTTATCTTGCTATATCTTCAAGCTAAGATTTCGTAATTGCTTACTTTTGCAGCAATGAGATATCCGCAGTCTTCAAGAATAGTTCACGCAACTGGCTAAGCATCGTTAAGCGGTTTTGCTTCAATGCTTCATCATCTGCCATAACCATTACATTGTCGAAGAAGTTATCGACAGGGCCACGTAGCGTTGCAAGCTCAGCAAGCGCTGCTTGATATTCACCTTGCTCAAATGCAGGGCTAACTTTAGCTGTTAGCGCATTTAAGCTTTGAGCCAGTTCTTTCTCAGCCGCTTCAACAAGTAGTGACTCATCAATGTTTGCTGGTAGTTCACCTTCAAACTTGGCTAAGATGTTACCCACACGCTTGTTCGCTGCCGCAAGTGCTTCTGCTTCTTCTAAGCTTCTAAAGTGAGAAACCGCTTTAACGCGTAAGTCAAAATCAACAGGTTTGGTTGGACGACGCGCAAGTACAGCTTGGATAATATCAACGCTAAAGCCAGCATCTTGATACCAAGCGCGGAAGCGGCCAAGCATAAACTCAAGTACATCGGTTTCAACATTTGCATTCGTTAGCTTGTCACCAAACAAAGATTTTGCTTTAGCGATCAGGTCAACCAAGTCTAGGTTGTAGCCTTTTTCAACTAAAATACGCAGCACACCTAAAGATGCACGACGTAGAGCAAATGGATCAGAGCCTTTTGGCGCTTGACCAATACCGAAGATACCTACAATCGTATCGAGCTTATCAGCCATTGCAAGCGAGGCTGCAACATCTGATTGTGGTAAGTCATCACCAGCAAAACGTGGCATATATTGCTCGTTTAGCGCTACTGCAACTTCTTCATCTTCTCCGTCATGACGTGCATAGTGCATGCCCATAACGCCTTGAGTGTCGGTAAATTCAAATACCATAGACGTCATCAAGTCACATTTAGCAAGTAGACCCGCACGCTTAGCTTTGTCGACATCTGCATTGATTGCTTGTGCAATATAACCTGCAAGTTCTGTGATGCGATCAGTCTTATCCTTGATGCTACCCAATTGTTTTTGGAAGATAGCCGTTTCAAGTTGAGGTAGGCGATCGATAAGCTTGCTCTTACGGTCAGTGTTAAAGAAGAACTCAGCATCAGCTAGACGCGGACGTACAACTTTCTCGTTGCCTTCAATCACGTGACGCACATCTTTTGATTCAATATTTGAAACAAAGATAAATTTAGGCACAAGTTGCTTGTTTTGATCATAAACAGGGAAGTATTTTTGATCGCCTTTCATGGTATAAACCAAAGCTTCTGAAGGCACTTTTAAGAACTCAGGTTCAAATGAAGCAGTTAGTACAACTGGCCATTCAACTAGCGAGGTGACTTCTTCAACTAAGTCATCTTCAAGATCCGCTTCACCGCCAACTTCTGTTGCCGCAGCTTGCGCATCTTTGAGAATAATAGCTTTACGACGCTCATAATCAGCAATAACTTTACCGCGCGTCTCTAGAATTTCTGGGTATTCATCAGCATGCGCAATTTCAAACTCGCTCTCACCCATAAAGCGGTGACCACGAATAACACGTGCAGAAGTTACGCCAAGAATTTCGCCTTCAATTAACTCGTCAGCAAAAAGCATAGTTAGGGTTTTAACTGGACGAATAAATTGCGTTTCTTTGTCTGCCCAACGCATAGGTTTTGCGATTGGCAAGTTAGCTAAAGCTTTGTCTGCAAGTGAAGTGATGATTTCGCTAGTTGCGACACCTTTTACTTCTTGCTTAAACAGTAGCCATTCGCCTTTGTCAGTCTTAAGGCGATCTGCTTCGCTTACATCGATGCCACAACCACGTGCCCAGCCAAGCGCTGCTTTGGTTGGGTTGCCGTCTGCATCAAATGCGCCAGCAATCGCAGGACCGCGTTTTTCAACGATTTTGTCTGCTTGCGCTTCAACTAAGTCTGTTACTTTTAACGCTAGGCGACGCGGGGTTGCAAACCATTCAATACCTTGGTGAGTCAGGGCTGCATCTTTTAACTCTTTTTCAAAGTTATCTGCAAAGCTTTGAGCTAGAGTGCGCAGCTGCGTTGGTGGCAACTCTTCTGTGCCAAGTTCAATTAGGAAATTCTTCGCCATCTTATTTCTCCTCATCTTTGCGGCACATAGGGAAACCTAAAGCTTCACGCGCTTCATAGTAAGCCACAGCGACTGATTTAGTCAGATCGCGAATGCGTAAGATGTAACGCTGACGCTCAGTTACCGAAATCGCTTTACGTGCATCGAGGAGGTTAAATGCGTGACCAGCTTTCAAGATACGCTCGTAAGCAGGCAGTGGCAGGGGTTTTTCAAGCGCTAGTAGCTCTTTACATTCTTTCTCGCATTGATCAAAGAAGGTAAATAGGAAGTCCACATCAGCGTGCTCAAAGTTATAAGTTGATTGCTCAACTTCATTTTGATGGAAGATATCACCGTAAGTCACTTTACCAAGTTGACCATCAGTCCAAACAAGATCGTAAACAGAATCAACGCCTTGGATATACATAGCCAAACGCTCGATACCGTAAGTGATTTCACCTGTGACAGGTTTACACTCAAGGCCACCAACTTGTTGGAAGTAAGTAAACTGAGTCACTTCCATACCGTTTAGCCAAACTTCCCAGCCCAGACCCCAAGCACCAAGCGTTGGGTTTTCCCAGTTATCTTCAACAAAGCGAATGTCGTGAACTTGGGTATCAATACCTAAAGCTTCGAGTGAGCCAAGGTAAAGTTCTTGGATGTTATCAGGCGATGGTTTGATGATGACCTGAAATTGATAATAGTGCTGTAAGCGGTTAGGGTTTTCGCCATAACGGCCATCAGTTGGACGGCGCGAAGGTTGCACATATGCCGTTGCAATTGGCTCAGGACCAAGTGCACGTAAGCAAGTCATAGGGTGAGATGTGCCTGCACCGACTTCCATATCTAAAGGTTGAACAATCGTACAACCAACATTGGCCCAATAATCTTGCAGAGCAAGGATCATGCCTTGAAAAGTTTTAATGTCGTATTTTTGCATAGTTTTAATTCGCGCAATCTTCTGTTGGTGAATAAATTTATTGAATCCTGTCAGTATACCCTTATGCATACAGGTCGAGTAGGGGTTAACCGACTTTTTTTTAATTTATAAAAATACCTAATCAATTTAGACCTTACTTAAAATTACAAAAACAAGAGAAATTTTTACTCTAATTTGTCGTGTATGCCTTAGACTTAATCATACTTATTATATATATTTAAGAAAATTAGAAGCTTATATTTATATATTGAAAAGATTCATGGAACTCTCTGACACAGGAAATAAGACAATGCAATTATCAAAACTAAGATCAAGCCTATGCCTTGCGGTTGCTGGCGCTTTAATTATGACTGGTTGTACTACAGTGAATCCATACACAGGTGAAGAAGAAACATCAGGTGCGACGATTGGTACTGGTGTTGGCGCACTAGGCGGCGCAGCAATTGGTGCACTAGCTGGAGATAGCAAAGGTGCATTGATCGGTGCTGGCGTTGGCGCTGCACTCGGTGGTGGTATTGGCTATTACATGGATGTGCAAGAAACAAAACTTCGTCAACAGCTTCGCTCAACTGGCGTAAGTGTGACGCGTTCAGGGAATGATATTATTCTTAATATGCCAAACGAGCTGACATTTGGCGTTGATCAAACAGACCTTAGTTCACGTGCGCAACAAGTGTTAAATAGTGTTGCGCTTGTGCTTAAAGAGTACGAAAAAACTAATGTGCATGTGTTTGGTTACACAGATAGCACGGGTGCTGAGAACTATAACTTACGTTTATCGCAAGTTCGTGCTGCAGCCGTGAGTGACTATCTTGTTCGCACCGGTGTCGATGGCAACCGTCTATCAAGCACTGGTCGTGGTGAAGCGAACCCAATTGCTTCAAACTCAACGGAATCAGGCCGCGCGCAAAACCGTCGCGTTGAGATTTACCTCAGCCCACGCCAATAAGATTCAAAGTAATTTAACTTCAAACCCAAGATGGTGCACTGTCTTGGGTTTTTTATTTGCCTTGAAGCGTTAATTTATATACTATTTGTGCGTCTTTGGGGAGTAGTCTGCTAAGTGAGCCATTCACTTTAGTTTGTTCGTCAACATTCTTGATGCAAAATCATCATGGCGTTCAAGGCATATCAATAACTTAAGTTATATGCTGGACAAGACCTTAGACAAGTATCGTGAACTGACGGCAGGGAGCGAGGCTTGTCTTTTGGTTTTTATTTCCCTGCCTATTAAGAGGATGCCGTGAGCGTTTTACTTATCTCTGCAGCAACTGTTGCACTTGCCGAAATTGGCGATAAAACTCAACTTCTATCATTAATGTTAGCCAGTCGCTATCGTAAACCTGTGCCGATTATCGCGGCTATTTTCTTTGCAACTGTAGTTAACCATGCGTTAGCTGCTTGGCTTGGGGTAGCGATTGCCGATCTACTGACGCCAGAAATTTTACGTTGGGTACTGGTGGTGAGCTTTCTAGTGATGGCTGGCTGGATTTTGATCCCAGATAAACTCGACGAGGATGATGAAATCTCTAGTCGTGGGCCATTTGTGGCGAGCTTTATTGCGTTTTTTATTGCAGAGATTGGGGATAAAACCCAAGTGGCGACCACAGCGCTAGGCGCGCAATTTCCGGATGCTTTATCTTGGGTTATTTTAGGCACAACAATCGGGATGCTACTTGCTAATGTACCGGTTGTGATTATCGGCAAGCTTTCAGCCGATAAATTGCCAGTGGCTTTGATCCACAAAATTACCGCGGTACTCTTTGTGCTCTTGGCAGTTTTTGCTGCATTTTATTAAATACCTTTCTTGATCAGGTACGAATAAGGTACTTGCTCAGTTTGCGCCTCAAGTAATTGATGATCCATAAATAAACAAAAGCTAGGAATATCTCTTGTTGTGGATGGATCATCAGCAATCACTTTCAATACTTCCCCATCCTCAAGCTTACGCATGGTTTTACGCACCATCATCACAGGTTCAGGGCAGCGCAGTCCGATTGCATCTAATTCTTGAGTTGGGGTTTCGTGTAACATGTTTTACCTTGTAGATTGTTTAACGTGTGTCTTGTCTTGAAAGAGGCGCAAAATTTTACTTGTGTTGATTTTTTAATCAAGTTTTATTTGCGCTTATTGTTAATTTTGCTTATTCCCAGTCAATCGACTCGTCAGCGTGTTTTTCGCACTCAGCTTTAACCAGTTCAAAAAATTCTACGCCAGTTTTTGAGCACGTCCATTTCTCATCAGTGAGTTTAAAATGAAAGCCACCAGATTTAGATGCCAACCAAATCTCATGCATAGGTTCTTGACGATTAATAATAATTTGGCTGCGATCTTCAAACTCGAGTGTCATCACATTACCTGAAATATCATAATCAATATCTGCGCCGGATGCGTCAATCGCCTCTTCAATGGCTTGCATTTGTGCATCAACGAGTTGGTGGAATTGGGTATCATTCATGTGCGTGCTTCCTTTTTGCAGTTATATGTTTTTTTGCAGTCATATATGGTTGCTTTTCTTGTATGTGGTGCGATTATATGGGGTATTGAAAGATTAATCACGAGATAGATAATGAAAAAACACATTCTAGCTTTATGCATCTTGAGCGTAGGCCTTTTAAGTGCGTGTGGTCAAACGGGATCTCTCTATTTACCAGAAAATGTAGAAGTGAACCAAGACGCTGCGCAAACACCAACCAACACTCAAGCTGCGCAAGAGGCGCAACCAAGCAATGATGATGGCATTGTTCATATCGAATAATTGACAAGAAAAAGAAAAGGGGAAGACATTGGATTACTTTAATTATCAGGAAGATGGTCAATTATGGGCCGAAGATGTGCCATTACAAGCGATTGCTAAAGAATATGGAACACCACTTTACGTTTATTCACGTGCAACACTAGAACGTCACTGGAAGGCGTTTGATTCTTCGGTTGCCGATCACCCTCATTTGATTTGTTTTGCCGTCAAAGCAAATTCCAACATCGGCGTACTCAACGTACTTGCGCGTCTTGGGAGTGGTTTTGATATTGTCTCTGGTGGTGAGCTTGAACGCGTCATTGCCGCGGGCGGTGATCCGAAAAAAGTTGTGTTCTCAGGTTTAGGTAAAACCCCTGCAGAAATGAAACGTGCCCTTGAAGTTGGGATCAAGTGTTTTAATGTTGAATCAGAACCAGAACTTGATCGTTTAAACCAAGTTGCTGCAAGTTTAGGTGTAATCGCGCCAATTTCTCTACGTATTAATCCAGATGTCGATGCAAAAACTCACCCCTATATCTCAACTGGGCTACGTGATAATAAGTTTGGTATTAGTTTTGAGCGTGCACCAAGTGTGTATCAATATGCGCATAGCTTAGATAACTTAGAGGTTCGCGGTATTGACTGTCATATCGGTTCGCAATTAACCGATATGTCACCATTTATTGATGCAACCGATCGTCTTCTTAGCCTGATTGATAACCTAAAATCTCAAGGCATTAATATTCGCCACCTTGATGTCGGTGGTGGTTTAGGCGTGGTGTATAAAGATGAGCAGCCGCCACAACCTTCAGAGTACGCGACCGCTTTAATGGAGCGTTTAGAGAATCACCAAGATCTTGAGCTCATTTTTGAGCCAGGGCGTGCGATTGCCGCTAATGCTGGGGTGTTGTTAACACGTGTTGAGTTTTTAAAGCACACTGAGCACAAAAACTTTGCGATCATCGACGCTGCAATGAATGACTTAATGCGCCCTGCACTTTATCAAGCATGGCAGGAAATCATTCCAGTTATTCCTCGCCAAGGTCAAGCTCAAACCTATGATGTGGTCGGCGCTATTTGTGAAACTAGTGATTTCTTAGGCAAAGATCGTCAATTGGCGATTGAAGCGGATGATTTGCTCGCTGTACGCTCTGCTGGTGCCTATGGTTTCGTGATGTCTTCGAATTATAATACTCGTACGCGTGTAGCTGAAGTCATGGTTGATGGTTCACAAACGCACCTAGTACGCCAACGTGAAGAGCTACAAGATTTATGGGCGCTTGAGAGTTTATTACCTGAATAATATAAAAATAATGAGGCATTATGCACTTCCATTTTTCAAAAATGCACGGGCTTGGCAATGATTTTATGGTGGTCGACTGTATCACCCAGAATGTGTATTTTTCGCCAGATCTGATCCGTCGTCTCGCTGATCGCCACACAGGGGTTGGCTTTGATCAGCTCTTGGTGGTTGAGGCGCCTTATGATCCGGATACGGACTTTCACTACCGCATTTTTAATGCTGATGGTAGTGAAGTAGAGCAGTGCGGCAATGGTGCGCGCTGTTTTGCAAAATTTGTGCGCCTGAAAGGTTTAACCAACAAGTACAAAATTAATGTTAGTACTAAAAAAGGTAAAATCGTCTTAAATGTCGAAACCCCTGATTTAGTTCGCGTACAAATGGGTAAACCTGAATTTGAACCGAGCAAAATCCCGTTTAAAGCAAAGCAATTTGAGAAAACTTATATTCTACGCGCCGGTGAACACACCTTGTTCTGCGGCGCTGTGAGTATGGGTAACCCGCACTGTGTCACGGTTGTCGATGATGTGGACAATTACCCAGTTGAAAGCATTGGCGCGGAAGTTGAGTCGCATGAACGTTTTCCTGAGCGAGTAAATGCTGGTTTTATGCAGATTTTAGACAGAAACCATATTAAACTTAGGGTGTATGAGCGTGGTGTTGGCGAAACTCAAGCGTGCGGCACTGGTGCTTGCGCTGCGGTTGCTGTTGGGATCAAGCAAGGCCTTCTGGATGAGCAAGTGAAAGTTGACCTTCCTGGTGGACATTTAAAAATTCATTGGCAAGGTGATGATCAACCTCTGTATATGACAGGGCCGGTTGCACATGTTTATGATGGCCAGTTGAGCTGTTAAAAGGAATTATTAAAGGTGTCGAAAATCAATCCTTTATCTAAAAACTCAGATTTAAATTCACAAATGGTTGCTGAGTATTTATCTCAGCATCCGGATTTTTTTACCCATCATCCTGAGTTACTAACGACTTTGGCATTGCCTCCTTTTGAGCCTGAATTGGAGTTAGGGGTGACATCTTTAACCCATAAGCAAATGTCAGGCTTACGATCTCGGATTGCTGATTTGGAAGAAGAGATCACAGCTCTGCTTGGGATCGCGAGTAAAAATGAGCGCACTTTTGCTGATTTAATGAAACTTCAAGAGTCTTTGCTTAGTGCGCGTCATTTAGATGAAATGCTGAGTCTTTTACAAAGTTTTGCAGCTTCAGTGCAAATGAGCGCACATTTAAAGATTTTACAACCAAATTCTTTGGAATTACCCGAATCTTGTCAGATCACTCAGCTTTGTTATCAAAGAGTAATGCAGCGCTTGATCTCTGATAAGAATGCCTATTTAGGGCGCTTAAATAAGCAAGATGCGCAAGAGTTATTTGGTTTGAATATGCAAACGACACAAACATTAGGTTCGTGTGTAATTTTGCCATTAAATTCTGAAAATTTTGCCGGCTTATTGAGCTTTTATAACCCGAATGCGAGCCACTTTGGACCAAGTATGGATACCTTGTTTTTAGAGCAGCTGACGCGTTTGACGGCGTATGTGTTGGAGCATTTATTGGCAAGCCAGAATAAGATTGGCTTACCGGCTCAAAGAGTGTCGAGTATGTCGGGTGTTCAATCACTCTAAGTGCTATAGCTCTAAATTCATTCACATAATAACCTCGTGATAACAAGGAAAGTAGCATGTCCAAACCAAGCCAAGCCGACGATTTATGTCCTGAACTTGCTGATCCGCTAGATGCTTTTTATGCTTACTTGAAAAATGAGCGTGGCTTGAGCGCGCATACGCAAAAGAACTATCAACGTCAGCTTGAGTCGATGGCGCAGCAGTTGCAAGCTATGGGCGTTAAAAACTGGCAATCGGTTGATGCTGCTTGGGTACGTCAGTTGGCAGGCAAGGGTATGCGTCAGGGTCTAAAAGCGAGCAGTATTGCGACTGCGTTATCTTCGTTACGCAGTTTTTTTGATTTTTTAATTTTAACTGGTGAGCTTAGTGCTAATCCTGCAAAAGGGGTCAGCGCGCCGAAGAAATCTCGTCCCTTGCCAAAAAACTTAGATGTGGATGAAGTCGATCAGCTGCTAGAGATTAATCTTGATGATCCACTTGCCGTACGTGATCGCGCCATGATGGAGCTGATGTATGGCGCGGGTTTGCGTTTATCTGAATTGGTTGATTTAGATGTGAGGGATGTCGAACTTGGCCAAGGGGAAATTCGAGTCATAGGTAAAGGCAACAAAGAACGTAAAGTGCCTTTTTCTGGAAAAGCTGTCATTTGGATGCAACATTGGCTCAAATCGCGCCAAAGTTTAGCAAAATCTGATGAAACTGGTTTGTTTGTGTCAAAACTTGGCACGCGTATTTCGCAACGTAACGTGCAAAAACGTATGGCAGAATGGGGGATCAAGCAAGGGGTTTCGAGCCATATCAGTCCACATAAATTGCGCCACTCATTTGCGACCCATATGCTTGAATCGAGCCAAGATTTACGCGCGGTGCAAGAGCTTTTAGGGCATGAGAATATCTCGACAACACAAATCTATACCAGTTTGGACTTCCAGCATTTAGCTAAAGTCTATGATAAGGCTCATCCGCGAGCGAAAAAGTCATCTTAATCAAAACGAGTTTTCCCCTTTATGAGCCTTACTTTTTATCGCCAATTACCTAACATCCAAGCCATGACATTTGACTTGGATGATACCTTATATGATAACCATCCGGTTATTCAAAACTTAGAGCAAGAAGTGTTAACTTGGCTTGCGCAAAAGCATCCGCAAACTAGCCAAATCAACGCCGAGCAATGGCGTGAGTATAAACTTCAAGTGCTGCAAAGCGATCCCATGCTTAGACATAATGTGACTTTGTGGCGTCAAACTAGCTTAGATTTAGGGCTAAAAAAACTTGGTTTGAGCGACTCGCTTTGCCAAGAAATCGTCACGCAAACCATGCAACAAGTGATGATTCTGCGCCATAAATTAGAAGTCCCAGAGAAAACACACCAAGTCTTAACTCAATTAAAAGCTAAGTATCCACTAATTGCGATCACCAATGGCAACCTAAATCCTGAGAAGGTTGGTTTAGGGGCGTATTTTGATTTAGTGTTGAGCGCTGGTAAAGATGGTCGGATGAAACCTTACCCGGATATGTTTGAAACTGCGTTGAAAAGATTAGATATGCCTGCCAAACATGTTTTGCATGTGGGCGATCATCTAATTAGTGATGTCCAAGGGGCGAAGCAAATGGGGATGAGCGCATGTTTTATTTCAACTTATGTGCAAGGCATTTCCGAGCGCCGTGCAACCAGTCTGCCAGATATTGAAATCAGCCAGCTTGAAGATCTATTGCTAGTGTAAGGCTCAAATATAAGCTTTAAGTTTTGAGTTGATGCCCACTTCTATCTGCTTGAAAATGCTTTAAATAAGTCTGCATATAAGCATCAAGTTCGAGAGCATTTTGGTTTTCACCAACTTGGTCTAATAAATGGCTAACTATCTCACAGGTGCAGAGATTACCACTGGCTTGATTGCGCCTTAAGTTATAATTTGAGTCTTTTTCAGGGGTGAATTTTACTTGAGGTAAAGCTTGTAACCACGGGCTTTTATTGTAGATTTTTTTAGCTTCTTGCCAAGTCGCATCTAGAATAATCCAAGCTATTTTTAACTCTTGGCTTGGAGCTTTCGTCTCAAGGCTGAGAGTTTCTTGCAAGATCTCGTCAATCGTCACCGCGTCAGGGCTGGGATAAACCAAAATACATTTATAAGCCGTATCTTGTAGTCTTTGGGCTAAAATTTCTGGGATCTGTTTTCTTTGCCACAGACAAAAATAACTATTAGCAAGGCAATCTAAGACCAAGCGCCCAGTGTTAGTGGCACGCTCGGTTTCATTGGGATGAGTGAGCAAGAAGATTTCCTGCCCACTTAAGATAGATGGGATTTGTTCACAAATGCATTGATAACTGAGCCTGCAATTTGGGCAGGGCTCAGCTTGTTCTCGGCTTCGTTTATGTGAGACTACATTTTCCATGCACTAGCATCAGCATCATTTGATGCATCTGTTTCTTCCCACTCGTTTGCATCAGACTCCATTGCATCTATCGTATCTAGATCTTCTGCTGAGTTGTCAGATGCAACACCTTCTGGTGCTTGTTCCTGAGTTGGATCCGCTTCAACAGCAGTCAGGTGTAGACCTTCAGAGCCAAATGAATAAACTTGATCGTTTACCGATTCTTGGTAAGCGGTTAATGTTTGATCTTCTTTGGTGAAAGTGCGCACAGAGACAAGGCTACGATCGTTATGCTTAGTCATAATCAAGTTTACGCGACCATCAGTGTATGCCTGCCAGTAACCTGTTTCGATAATGCTTGGCTCATCGTTTTGATAATCAAATACCATAGTTGCACTATGATCAGGGTTGAGTGCTAGGCTAATGGTGCGGCCTGGTGAAGAGGCAGCTGCTAGGTTTGCTTGATATTGACCAACAAATTGCGCGTCATTTTCATTTTGAGCTTCATACACAAACTGACAAGTCATTTTTGGCGCGACTTTCATGTTAGCGATTTCTGCGCCAACAACTTGGATATTTGGTGTATTCAAGTCACCGATAAAGGTTTCACCTGTATCATCAATGTTACCGCCTACAGCGCCTAAGTCTTCTTGAGCTGTTTCTGCTGTGTCAGCATCGGTTGAATCTTCAGTAATGCCAAGATCTTGATAGGTTGCGCCAGTCTTGATATAGGCTTCAATTTGAGTCAAATAGCCAGAATCACCATTCGCTTTCTCTTTATTATCGGCTATATGTTCTTCAATATCTTCACGCACATTATCATTGCTAAATGTGAGCGGCATAATGTCGCTATTGCCACACGGGCTAAACATATAACCTTGTTCATTTTTAGTCACTTGACCTTGAAAAACAAACTGTTGGATCCCTGCTGTAGCTTGTTCTTGTGGAGAGTCTGGTGTACTTGAACAACCTGCAAGAATCACACTTGCACTTAAAGCACTTATCAATAGAGAAGGTTTCATCTTGATTCCTTTTAAATATATCCTTTCATTTAGCAATTAGTATACCCTGTCTTGGCGCAGAGTATCTATACCCTTGAATTATTTTGAGTCGCTGCTAAATCGTTATGGATAAGGTTAAATATTGTTTTTCAGTAATTGATTTTCTAAGTAGTGCGCCACAGATTCATCTGCGCAACTGCCAATTTGCTCTGTGTTTGGCAATGCTTGCTTCACTTTATAGTGCGCAGTATTCATCAGCACACCTTTGCCTGCCATACTTAGCATCTCAACATCATTCATGCCATCACCAAAAGCAAGGCAGTGACTTAAATCTTTACCTAAAGTTTGCGCAACCGCGAGTAGGGCATCACCTTTAGATACACCTTTTGCCATCACTTCCAAGCAAGTTGGAGTTGAGAAAGCAACCACCACATCATCCGCAAACATTTGATTTAGTTTGGTTTCATATTCAACAAGATAGTCATGATCAGGATTTGTGAAGAAAATCTTGGCAACATCTTGGCTTGGGGCATTGTTAACATCAAAAATAGAGTAAGCAAAACCAGTTTGTTGATGGTGCTTGCTTAGCATTAAATCTTCTTTGTTGGTCAGCCAATCATCGCTACGATAAATATGTAGGCGAAGATTCGGATCATCTTTGAGTTGATTGATAATAGGTTGCACCACATGCGCAGGGATGTCTTTGCTATATAAAACTTGGTTATCTGGCGTGTGCACACGCGCACCGTTTGAAGTGATCATATAAGCAGGAATATCAATTGCTTGACGCATAGACGAAACATCTACCCAATGACGACCAGTAGCAAAGGCAAAAATCATCCCTTGTTGGTGAAGTTTTTTGAGCGTCTCCTTGGAGAAATCACCAATGAGATGGTTAGGCAGTAATAGGGTGCCATCTAGATCAGATGCAACAATGTGGATATGCTCAGGGTTTAACGCAAGGTTTGACATAAAGCCTCTACTTATTAATACGGATCAAATCACTATGGTTTTCTACATCATAACATCTTGCTGTGTGAGAGCTTGATTATTTTGCTTATCTAAAAAATCAAAAATGTGATCCAGTGCGATATCTCGAATCGTATCTGATTCAAATAAAATTTCATGGCGTGAAGATTCAAGAGGAATAAATTTAGATTGTTCTGCGCCTAAATTATCCATAAAGGCTATTTGTGCTTTGTTATCCACAATGCTGTCATCAAGGGCTTGGAGCAATAAAGTTGGGATGGTTAACTGAGGGGCTTCATCGACACAGAGTTTTGCCGCTTTGATTGCCTCTCCAACCCAATGACTGCTTGGGCCACCAAGTTGTAATTCAGGCATTTGTTGGTAAAGATCGCGAAAAGCTTGGTATCTAGGTTGGCTTTGAGTGAGGTGATTATCTGTAAACGGACGCTCGTTATAGCTTGATTGTCCGGGTGCATAAGTAGGTATTTTGCTTAGTTTTGATGCAATTCGCGCCACTTTATATGCAATTGGGCGTAAATACCAAGACATGCTAATCCCAAACATAGGCGCGGAGAAGATCACAGCATCGAACTGGGCTTGAATTTTTGGATTGGTTTCAAGGCATCTTGCGCTGATTGCGCCACCCATAGAGTGAGCGAGTAAAAATCGTTGTTGATAACCTGATAGGTCAAAATGCGCCAACACAGACTGCATATCTTGAATATAATCTTCAAAACGCTCAACGTGTCCAAGGTGAGGATCTGAATGCAAACGTTGCGATAAACCTTGTCCGCGATGATCAAACGAATAGATATCATAACCTTGTTTGTAGAACTCGAAAAATAGCTCTTGATACTTCCATACACTTTCAATTCTACCGTTTACAACAAATAGAGCTTTGGTGTGTTTTGGATTGGTCATCGAGACCCAAAAGATGCGTTTTTGATCGACGCCTTGAATAAAGCCTTCGTTTCGAGATTGCCAAAAAGGCCCAACAGCACTTAAAAGTGTATTTTCGAGACTAACTTCTTGGCTATAATTGGATTCAATATCATTCATTGTTTTTATTATCAGTTAGTTGGACATAAACATTGTGACTTATTTTTAGTATACACTGTTTTATTAGACTTTGTTTGAAACTTGCGCAAAATATATTCAAGTAAGCTGAATAAGAATTTAGTTTGCTGCATAATCAAGTTAAGGATTAGTATGAACTAATATTTAATTTAGTTGACTTAGTTTGCAAGCGACTAACAAGCTTATTCTCCTTTATACCACATTATTTATTTTGGATTTTATATGACCAAACAACGCGTCTTCTTTTTTGATTTACTGCGCTGCGTGGCAGCTGTGGCAGTGATCGCGATTCATGTCTTGGCGCCTTATCGTGATACTTTAGGTGTGCTGCCTTTTGATCAATGGTTCACCGCCGTTGCTGTCAATGGTGCTTCACGTTGGGCAGTGCCTGTGTTTATTTTGATTTCGGGAGCCTTACTGCTTAGTGATACTCGCCCGTTTGACCTCAAATACTATGTTCAAAGGCGCCTAGGTAAGGTGTTGATCCCTTTTATTGTCTGGTCTTTGTTTTATGCTTATCTGTCCGGTTGGAGCGCGCAAGGCTTTGATTCCGATGTCGCAAGCGATGTGCTCGCCAATAGTTATCATCATGATACTTACTACCACCTTGGCTTCTTTTATTACTTTATCCCGCTCTATCTACTTGTGCCTTTCTTCCAGATTTTGGTGCGCAAAGTAGATGATACTGCCTTGTACGCACTGGTTGGTATCTGGCTATTCACCACTGCACTCTTCCTCTTCAAGATAGATGGACCATGGTCAAACCAATACTATCTTTATAGCGGTTATTTACTCTTAGGTTATGTTTTATATCAAAAAACACCTAATACTAAACAAACTTTGACATACTTTGTTATTGCCGGAGTGATTGGTCTTGTAGCGACTATTGGTATGGTGACCTATAACAGCTTACAAGCGGGGGAATATACGATTGGCCGCTGGTTATCGTATAAAACCTTAAATACAGTGGCGATTGCTAGCATGGTATTTATGCTTGGACGCTATTACGGCGAAGGTTTGAGCGAAAAGGCGATGAAGATCATTGGCTTTATTAGTACCCATAGCTTAGGGATTTATATCTTGCATCCGCTTTTCTTGTGGCCGGTGAAAAACTATGGTTTAGATCAAGGACACCCAGCACTAATGATCCCACTTTGGATTTTGGTGAGTGGTGCATGTGCATTGACCACAAGTTGGTTGGTTTCACTCAGCCCTAAAACGCGTTGGTTATTGCCTTAGTGTTTTATATTCAATAACCTCAAGAGGCTCACTCTAAAGTCTGCTTCTTGCGGTCATTTGATATATTTTTTACTTAAGTAAAGCTTTGTAATCATGGATAAAATACCTTGTTACTTGGTGATTATTTAGCCATGATATATACCCGAGTTATCTCATTTTAGACTGTATGTGGGATTGCTTGGGTATAAAATGAGGAATGGATTATGTCTCAGGTTGAAGCGGTTGTACTGCGAACGCGCCATATAGAAAAGATCTTACGCGAGCAATATCATGCGCAAGGGCAAGGTTTACACGAGTTAATTTCAAGTTGTGAAGAAAGACTGCCGCGAAAAATTTTAAAAGATATACGTTATATCGCGACCACGCGCAATAAACTTGCCAATGATGAGTCTTTTGAACTCGATGACTTAGATGCATTTTTGACGCTATGCGATGAATGTGCAGAAGAAATCACCCCAAGAGGGGGACGCTTTGTGTGGGCGATTGCATTAGTACTGATGTTTGTGATGACAGCTGGCGCACTGATATTTTATAGCGT
Source organism: Vibrio sp. KMM 9700 (assembly GCF_058545285.1). Classification (NCBI taxonomy): domain Bacteria; kingdom Pseudomonadati; phylum Pseudomonadota; class Gammaproteobacteria; order Vibrionales; family Vibrionaceae; genus Vibrio; species Vibrio sp. KMM 9700. Next base: position 1,551,529 of record NZ_CM178589.1, read on the forward strand.
GCATTGGGATAGTTTAGTGCGCCATTTAGAGCCTTACTTTGCTAAATAAGCTGCCGTTTTATTTGGTGTCTGTTTTGTCTGCGCTCTTGGCTTGAATTTGCTGCATTATTTTATCTTTTAGATCAGCCATCGCAAACGAACCAAAGAGCCAGATAGAGAGCTTTTCTTTAGTGGTTAAGCTGATTTGACCCGCCGAAAGTTTAGTTAACATCAAGACTTGTAAGCCGTGCATCAAGAGCATAAAAATGCCCATTACATTCAAGGCAATATGCATGCTACCGGCAAATGGCTGAATAAGGTTAAGCAGTAGCACACCCCATACCACTAGCATGAAGATTTTCGCCAGCATTAAGAATATTTTTTTCATACTTCTTCCTTTTGATAGAGTCGATAGCAGACTTGACCCGCGGTCTTTTCGCGCAAGAGCTGCCAATGGGATGGCAGATTGATTTGAGTGAGGCTTTTTTCTGTTTCAATATAAATCTTCGCCTCGGGTGCAAGCCATCCATTTTGCTCTAATTTTACTAAAGCCTCATCGAGTAAACCTTGATGAAACGGTGGATCTAAGAAGACCAAATCAAACTCAGTGGGAGTTGTGTCTAAAAAACTTAACGCATCTTGGTTTAGCACTTTTATATTATTTGCTTTGAGAGTTGCGATATTTGTGTTTAATTGCTTGTAAGCTTGTGGGTTTTTCTCAATTAATAATACGCTGTCAGCTTGTCTTGAGGCACATTCAAAGCCTAAACCACCGGAGCCAGCAAAAAGATCGAGGCATTTGGCATGACCGACATCTTGCGCAATCCAGTTAAATAAGGTCTCTTTGACTCTATCAGTCGTAGGACGTAAACCTTCGGCATCGAATACCGGTAATTTACGGCCGCGCCATAACCCGCTAATGATGCGGATAAATCCTTGAGACGATTTAGGTTTTGAACCTTGTTTAGAAGAAGCTTTGCGCATAGATTTTAAGTACCGAAATTAAATAATAAGGTAAAATAGAATTTTGCGGCAAATTGTAGCACCTTAAACTTATGTAAGGGATATATTTTGTCGTTTTTATGGATGGATTTGTTTTGATATACTCAGGCAAGCAGTGAACTGATTTTTATACATATACACACCTTATATTACCTATTTTTAGGATTTCTAATGACAGAGAAAAAGAAAGGCGGCTTGCTTTCATGGCTTGGCTTTGGTGAAGAAGAAGCCCAAGAGCAAAAGCCTGCCCAAGCAGAGCAAGAATCAAACCAAGCACAGCAAGATGCACCAGTAACGCCAGAAAAAGAAGAACAAACTGAAGAAAATCAATCTGATATAGAGGTTGATGAACTGGCGACAGAACGCACTGAATCAGAACTTGAGATTGAAGCTGAATTAGAAACAGCTGCAGAAGAAGCACAGCTTGAATCAGAAAGCCAAGTGGAAGCGCAAGCGCAGACAGAAGAAGTTGAAACTCAGCCTGCGCCAATCAAGGAACAAGAAAAGCCAACCGAAAGCTTTTTTGTGCGCCTAAAGCGTAGCTTGCAACGCACAAGTCAAAATATTGGTGCCGGTTTCTTTGGTTTATTCAAAGGTAAGAAGATTGACGAGGATCTTTTTGAAGAACTCGAAGAACAATTACTTATTGCTGACGTAGGCATGAATACAACGGTTAAAATTATCGAAAATTTAACTGAGAAAGCGTCACGTCAAGACTTAAAAGATGGCGAAGCCTTGTATGGTCTGCTTAAACAAGAAATGGCCGATATCTTAGCTGAAGTGGAATCACCATTTGTGATTGATACGAGCAAAAAACCATATGTTATCTTAATGGTTGGCGTGAATGGTGTCGGTAAAACTACAACCATAGGCAAGCTGGCGAAGCAATTCCAAAGCCAAGGTAAATCTGTGATGCTTGCAGCGGGCGATACTTTCCGCGCCGCAGCGGTGGAGCAGCTTCAAGTTTGGGGTCAACGTAATGATGTTCCTGTGATCGCTCAGCATACTGGCGCAGATAGCGCATCGGTGATTTATGATGCGATTGAAGCGGCGCGTGCACGTAATGTTGATGTTGTGATCGCGGATACTGCAGGGCGTTTGCAAAACAAGAGCAACTTGATGGAAGAGTTGCGTAAAATTGTGCGCGTGATGCAAAAAATTGATGCATCTGCACCGCATGAAATTATGCTAACCCTTGATGCGGCAACCGGACAAAATGCGATTAGCCAAGCCAAACTATTTAGTGAAGTCGCGCCTGTTACTGGGATCAACCTAACTAAGCTTGATGGTACAGCCAAAGGTGGCGTAATCTTCGCATTGGCTGATCAATTTAAGATCCCAATTCGTTATATAGGTGTGGGTGAAGGGATTGATGATCTGCGTCCATTTGAAGCACATGATTTTATTGAAGCATTGTTTAGTCGAGACGATACGTAGCCGTTCAATACAGGGAATTTGAGGACAAGCAAGTGATAAAATTTCAACAAGTGAGTAAGGTCTATCGAGGTGGACACCAAGCCTTACAGAAAGTCGATTTCCATTTACGCCGTGGTGAAATGGCTTTTCTTGGCGGTCACTCAGGGGCTGGTAAAAGTACATTACTTAAGCTCATTTGTGCGCTTGAGCGTCCAACGGATGGAAAAATGTCCTTTAATGGGCATGATGTGACGCGTATTCACCGTCGTGATATTCCATTTTTACGCCGTAATATAGGCATGATTTTTCAAGACCACAGACTCTTGATGGATCGCACAGTATATGACAACGTCGCATTGCCAATGCGCATTGAAGGCACCAATGAAAATGAAATCAAACGTCGCGTCAATGCAGCGTTAGATAAAGTAGGGTTACTCAACAAAGCCAAATGCTTTCCGATGCAACTCTCAGGTGGTGAGCAGCAAAGGGTCGGGATTGCACGCGCTGTGGTCAACCGTCCAATTCTACTGCTTGCCGATGAGCCAACTGGTAACTTAGATCATGATCTCTCCTATCAGGTGCTGCATTTGCTTGAAGAGTTTAACCGTGCTGGGGTATCCATCTTGCTAGCAACCCATGACTTACATTTAGTTGAAAGCCGTCCGCAGTATCGTCGTTTTGAATTGAATCAAGGTTTTTTAAGTGAGGTAGAGCGTTATGGCCAGTAAAAAAGGGGCGATGAAACAACGTCCTGTTTCAGAAGGTTTTTTTAAAACCCATTGGCGCCATGCAAAACACTCATTTAATAATCTTTTGCGCCGACCTTTTGGTACTTTTTTAACTTTAATTGTACTGTCTATGTCTTTGGCATTGCCGGCAACTTTTTATATTGCAGGTAAAAACCTGACGCATGTGGCGCATGGTATGGAGTCTGCCTCTGAGGTCAGCGTTTATCTTAAAGCAGGGACGCCAGAAGCGCGTACGATGATCTTAAAAGATGAGCTCGAATCATGGCAAGATGTCGATAAGGTCACTTATATTTCTGCTAAACAAGGTTTGGAAGAGATCAGTAAGCATTCAGGCTTAATGAAGGCGATGTCTTTAATTAAAGCGGATATTCTTCCGCCTGTATTAGTTGTAACGCCTAAATCTGAGTTTCAAGACAGCCAAGGGGCACAAGCTCTGGCGCAGCGTTTAACTGAGCAAGACAGCGTCTCGGATGTACGTTTGGATGAGGATTGGTTTGCGCGTTTGGATGCAATTAAACAAGTCGCGTATGTCGTAGCCGTCTCATTTGCCAGTTTAATGCTGGTTTCTGTGTTCTTAATTGTCGGCAACACGCTACGTTTTAATATCTTAGCGCACAAAGATGAAATCCAAGTGATGAAGCTTATTGGTGCTACCGATCGTTATATTCTACGCCCTTATTTATATACAGGGTTTTGGATTGGCTTAATCGCGTCGGCAATGGCGTGGGGTTTTACATTATTAATTGCCTACTTTGTTCAAGATGCGGTGCGCGATCTTGCCGCGCTTTACGACAGTCCGTTTAATTTAATCGGCTTAGATTTTAATGAAGGCGTTTTATTGATAATGCTTGGTGCATTTTTATCTTTGTTTGCGGCAAATATTTCGGCGCGTCGTCATCTTAGAGAAATAGAACCCGCTTAATATAGCCGAAATCTTCAATTATCTTGGCTATAGCTGTATATAAATAGAAGATCCTGCATGCATATCATGTGGGATTTTTTTTAATTTTAATCTTGAAAAATTCGCAAATAATTCCCATGTGGGTGATAGATCTGTAAATTCAAGTAAAAGAATCTTAAAATTTGTGAACTTGATGATATTATTTTACTCTCAAGTCTTGATGATTGAAAAAATTAGGTTCAGAATATCCTGTGCTAAAATGGATGAGAATCTAAAAGTGGATGAAAATCTAAAGTAGATAAGCAAATCAAGAGGAATCTAATGTCAAACATGTATCCAGTCGTTACTCAAGACAGCTTAGACAGTTATGTCCGTTCAGTAAATAGCTACCCAATGCTCACTGCTGAAGAAGAGCTAGATCTTGCGCAGCGCTTGCATTACCAAGGTGAAATTGAAGCGGCGAAAAAGCTGATTCTATCTCACTTACGTTTTGTCGTGCATGTGGCACGTGGCTACTCTGGCTACGGGCTTCCTTTAGCCGATCTTGTTCAAGAAGGTAACATTGGTTTGATGAAAGCGGTAAAACGCTTTAACCCTGAAGTTGGGGTACGCCTTGTTTCTTTCGCGGTTCACTGGATCAAAGCTGAAATCCACGAATATGTATTGCGTAACTGGCGTATCGTTAAGATTGCGACCACCAAAGCGCAACGCAAACTCTTCTTTAACTTGCGTAAGTCGAAAAAACGCCTCGGTTGGTTTAACCAAGGTGAAGTTGAAACGGTTGCACGCGAGCTTGGGGTTTCTGAAAAAGAAGTCCGTGAAATGGAATCGCGTTTAGCGGCGCAAGACGCAGCCTTTGATATGAGCAATGACGACGATGATGATGCACCGGTTAACTCACCAGTGTTATATCTTGAAGATAAAGCATCTGATGTTGCAGATAATATTGAAGCGGATAACTGGGAAGCGCACAGTAATAATCGTCTCAATAGCGCGATTGCAAGCCTTGATGAGCGTAGCCAGCATATCGTTCGTTCACGTTGGTTAGATGATCAAAAATCAACCTTGCAAGAGTTAGCTGAAACCTACCAAGTCTCAGCGGAGCGTATTCGCCAACTTGAAAAGAACGCAATGAAAAAACTAAAATTAGCCGTGGGTGAGCTATAAGCCTCCGATAAGCTAAAATAAATTCCAATAAAGCCGAGGCCTAGTGTCTCGGTTTTTTTATGTGAAAGATCTTTACAGCTTGTGGATAAGTCTGTGATTAGATCCGATCATAGGGTGTGTAAATTAGGTTTAGATCTCGCTTCATGACGAAAACTTGGATGGGGATAAATAAAAAACTACACACAGCTAGATCAGGATCATTTCCCATATATAGTGGATCTTTTTTCTTCGATCCACTTTATTCACCTAATTCACAGCTTTATCCACAGTTGATTGAATTTTACACAAACAAAGATCAAGTAGAAAACATCCGTCTTTATTTGGCTTGGGATAGGTTATACTCAGCCAAGTTTTGATAAATCAAAAGGGAAGAACAAATGGATCAGTTTCAACATATAGATGTCGCCTCAGCCGCTAAGCTTTTAGATCAAGATAAAGCTGTGATTTGGGATATTCGCGATCCCCAATCTTTTGCGCTGTCACACCCACAGGGGGCCGCTCATTTGACCAATGATACTATGCTTGATCTCACCAATAGTGTGGATGATGAGACGGCTATTTTAGTTATCTGTTATCATGGTAATTCAAGCCAAGGCGCGGCTCAGTATCTCGTCAATCAAGGCTTTGAGACGGTTTATAGTGTGGATGGTGGTTTTGAAGCTTGGAAGAAAGCAGGTCTTGCTTGCGAAAGCTAACCGTGATGAACAATCAAATATAAAACTAGGCGAATGATATGATCCAAATAGCTGTATTAGATAATCCGCGTTTAGCGCAAGCGTTTATTGATTACCTTGCGACTCGCCAGATAGAGATCACCATGACTCAAGATGAGAATAATCATTTTGTGCTCTGGTTAAAGGATCCTACGCATCAAGTGGAAGTCAATCATGAGTTTTCTCAGTTTATTGCCAATCCAAACGATGAGAAGTATGCCGCAGCATCTTGGGAAACAGGCAGCACTTCACAAGCTTTCAAATATCAAAGTCCAAATATGCTGGCTTTGATAAAAGCTAAAGCTGGCGTGGTGACTTTAGGGATCATGCTGATTTGTATTGTTATTTATCTATTACAAAGCCTAGGTTTTGGCCGAGAAATTTTTACTAGCCTGCACTTTCCTGCATATATGGATCAAAAATGGCAGCTCTGGCGTTGGGTAACCCATGCCTTATTGCATTTCTCGATCACCCATATTGCCTTTAACCTGATGTGGTGGTGGCAAATCGGTGGTGATATCGAAAAACGCCTTGGTAGTGGTAAGTTAAGTCTTATTTTCTTGCTTTCTGCTGCTGTCTCAGGAGCTGTGCAATACTATGTTGGCGGGGCTAATTTTGGTGGCTTATCTGGCGTTGTCTATGCCTTGCTTGGTTATGCCTGGATTCTGGGCTTAAAAGCACCACAATTTGGTTTGCAGGTACCCAAAACAATCGTCATCTTTATGCTAGGTTGGTTAGTATTAGGTTTTGTGCAACCACTGATGGCAATTGCCAACTTTGCGCATCTTGCTGGTTTAGTTGTCGGCTGTGCATTAGGTCTGCTTGATGCGTGGCGCATGGCTGATCATGGCGCAAAAAATAAATCATGATCCAAAGAACTAAGATGCAAACTTTAGATTTGAATACGCAAGATATCACTCAGATACAAGAACAAATAGCACAGCTTGAATGGCAAGTGGCAGATGAGTTTGATCTGCCAAGCCAGTTTGACATTAAGGTTTTGTCACTTATGAGCTCGATGACTTCTTTTTTAGAGTCGCAGTGTCAGACCTTAAGTGTGCAGGCAAATCCTCATCAAGCTTATGATCCTCTCGCTCTGACCGCTGCTGAAAAGCGTTTACTTGGAGCGGATCTTGAGCCTGCAAATTTGCAAACTTATTTATTGCGAGAAGTGACTTTGCTTGGAGATAATGCGCCATGGGTGATTGCGCGCACATTGATTCCTCAAAATCAGTTAGCAAACTCACACGAAAACTTCGCAAATCAAGGTAATATACCTATTGGGAAAACGGCATTTGCCTATTCTGATACGTATAGAGATCAGCTTGAATTTGCTATTTTGGTTTTTCAAAATAATAAGTATCAAGAACAACTCATTGCGCGTCGTTCGCGAATTTGGGTCGAGCAAACGCCTTTATTAGTGGCAGAAGTATTTTTACCCGGCTCTCCGGTATATTCAAAAGGAAAATGAAATGACAATGGATAAGGCACAGGCTCTGTGGCAGCTAACAAGGATGGATCGCCCTATTGGCTCATTGTTATTGTTATGGCCAACTCTGTGGGCGCTTGTGATTGCTGCGCAGGGGATACCTGATGCAAGTGTGGCATTGGTATTTATTCTTGGCGTGTTTTTTATGCGCTCGGCAGGGTGTGTGATTAATGATTTTGCAGATAGGAACTTTGATGGTCATGTGAAGCGCACCAAAGCAAGACCGCTGCCTTCTGGCCGAGTGACTGCGAAAGAAGCCTTAATTTTATTCTTTGCCTTGGCTGGTGCTTCATTCTTACTCGTATTGACCATGAATAAGCTGACGATTCAGCTTTCATTTATTGGGATCTTGCTTGCTAGTGCGTATCCTTTTATGAAGCGTTATACGCATTTTCCGCAGCTTATCCTCGGCTTAGCTTTTGGTTGGTCAATCCCGATGGCATGGGCAGCGCAATCAGGCACTCTGCCGGCGCAGGCTTGGTTATTATTCTTGATTAATATCTTATGGACGATTGCTTATGACACTGAATATGCCATGGTTGATCGCGATGATGACCTTAAAATAGGGATTAAATCAACCGCAGTTTTCTTTGGTCGTTTTGACAAGTTAATGATAGGAATTTTGCAGCTTGCATGCATTGTACTCTTGATGTTGCTTGGTGCTTGGTTAGATTTATCCAACGTTTTCTATTGGTCGATATTAGTCGCAGCAGGCTTGTTTGTATATCAACAAAGATTGATTCATAAACGTGAGCGTGAAGATTGTTTTAAGGCGTTTTTAAACAATAATTATGTAGGAATGTTTATCTTTATCGGTTTAGTCGCAAGCTTTATCATTTAAAGGTTGGAGACACCCAAACATAAAAAATCCTCTAGCGATAGGCTCTTTGAGCGGTATATCACTAGAGGATTTTTTGTTTTCAACCAATACTTAACGACTCAGTTAAGATTATTCGTCTTCTTTATCTTCGCGATAAGTCACGCTTTCTTGCAAGCTTAAGATGATCTCAGGTGCAAGTAACTCACCTAATAAATCAACCACGACTTGGGTTTTCGCTGGCACACAGTTGTTTTTGGTATCGACATAGCCACTATCTTTTAATGAATTAAAGAAAGTGGTAAAGGTTGATTTATCAAAAAACTCTGGTGCATGAATACCATGCAAGCGTGATAAACGCTCAGCAATCAGTTGGCTTTGTGACTCAAGTGCTGCGCGATCTGGCTCTTCCATCGCAACCAGTTGCGTAAAGGCAATCGCATAACGCTGCAAGGTTTCCACTATGGTGCGTGAAAGCAAAATCAGGATTTGAACCTTACTTGGGTTCACGCTCAAGATATCATCTTCAATGCAAATTAAGTGTTGACGTTCTAGCTCATTAATATGTTTTTCAAGTTCTTGCTCTAGGCTTTCTTCATCATAATGCAAGAAGAGCTCAGCTTTTAAGAAAGGATACAATAAGCTTACAGCTTGTTTGATCTCTTGCTTAGAAATGCTTTGTTTTTGAATTACCAAGTGCGCAATCAAAGACGGAAGCACAAACAAGTGTATGATATTATTACGATAATAGGTCATCAAGATAGCTTGTTTACGATCAAGCGTAATAATGTCACTCTTGTTATCTTTCTCAACACTAAATTTATCTAACTCTTGCGCATGCTCAACCAATTTTGCTGCGCTAGTTTTTGGTGTTGTGGCATATTCTGAGTAAGGCACATTTCTTAAGATTTGCAGATAGCAATCAATTTGGCGTTCAAGATTTTTACGCGATAAGGCGTGACGACGCGAAGCAAGCAAGGCGGTAGCACTTAAAGTTAAGGCATTTGCTGCTGCTGCATCATTGATGTGGGTCATCATTTTATTCGCGGCTTGGCTGACCACACTATTCATCCATTCAGGCTTAGACTCAGCTTCAGCTTTCGACCAGTCAGGTGCGTGCTCATTTAAGAATTGGTTGAGGTTAATCGGCTCACCAAAGTTGACATAGCCAAAACCAAAGTTACGCAGTTTACGTAGCGTTTTCAGCACCATACCGGCACTTTCTTTTTCTTTTCGCGCACCTGAAAGTTCTTTGGCATAAGTGCCAACTTCCATCACATGCTCATAGCCAACATACACAGGCACTAAAGTCACAGGGCGATTTAAGCCGCGCATCATAGTTTGCACTGTCATCGCCAGCATGCCTGTCTTAGGTTGCAACAAACGTCCTGTACGTGAACGCCCGCCTTCACTAAAGAACTCGACACTATAGCCTTTGGTAAAGAGCTCAGCTAAATATTCACGGAAAATCGTTGAATAAAGCTTATTACCCTTGAAAGTACGACGAATAAAGAAAGCACCACCACGACGGAAGATCTGCCCAGCAGGGAAGAAGTTTAAGTTCACGCCAGCGGCAATGTGCGGCGGAACCATACCTTCATGGTGCAAGACATAAGAAAGCAGTAGATAATCCATATGGCTGCGGTGACATGGTACATAGATAATCTCATGACCATCTTGAGCTAATTTGCGCACACTCGACATATTGTTGATATGTAAGCCTTGATAGAGCTTGTTCCACAACCAACCTAGGAAGCGAGCACCGACGCGGATCAAGGTATAAGAAAAGTCTGCGGCGATTTCATCTAAAATATTGCGCGCATTTTTTCGTGCTTTTTCAATCGAGATGTCTTTCGCTTTGGCTTCTGCTTCAATCGCTTGCTCGATCGCAGGGGATTCTAATAAGCGATTAAATAAAGCTTCGCGCTGTGGCAAACTTGGGCCCGATGCAGCAAGCTTTTGACGTGAGAAGTGAATACGCGCAACACGTGCAAGCTTGTGAGCGATTTCATCATCTGTACCGTGGTTGTCCGCCATATAACGCAATGACACTGTTTGGCTAAAGCGCACTAAGCAGTCACGTCCAGAGCAAATCAAGGCAAAAAACTTCTCAAACCCATTCATTGCTTGTAAGTAAGGCTTTTCTTTACCTTCTTTACTTGGCTTGCGTCCCCATAATACTGCCGTCGGTAAAAGCTGAATATCTAGCTCAGGATCTTGTTTATGCAAATCAAGAAGTTGGCTAAATTGGCTGATCGACATTTGGGAAGGATCAGACGCTTTGCTTTCATCGTCGATAAAAACATAACGATCAAATGTTTTGCCGTCGATTTCAATTGGAGTCAGTGGGTCGGGTAAACCTAATGCGAGCGCTTGTTTTTGTACGCTCATCAAATCAACATTTGAGCCAAAAGGCAGCGCGTAGATCAAAGGCTTCTCAAGCGAGAGACGCAATTCTTCAACCGGGTCGGCTGGAATGCATTTACTTTTTACCAATATAGATAAAGGTAATTTTAGTAAAGTTCGAGAAATGGATTCTCCGTAAGACATAACAAGTGTCGCCTCAAAAAATGACAGATATCCTCGCTAATAAAGAATGTATCCGTTTTTCTTGTGGGTTAGCAAGGGGTATAAAGTTGTGTTGTGCTGCGTGAGCATCCGAACCCTTAAGGATACCAGAAACTGGTCTAACCTATTAGTTTTTTGTGCGCAAACTTACCATCTTATAAAACTAACAATTGGTTGGTGCTATTTTGCACACATTACTTGCATATATTTACGCACTGGATATAATTACAGTTGGCTGTATAAAAAAACAGGTATAAAGATGAAAGCACTAACGCCGCGTCAAAAACAAATATTTGAACTGATTAAAGATAAAATCGAAGTCACCGGCATGCCACCCACACGTGCTGAAATTGCCCGTGAGTTAGGTTTTCGCTCAGCGAATGCTGCTGAGGAACACTTGAAAGCGCTCGCAAAGAAAAATTTCATTGAAATTATCCCAGGCGCATCACGTGGTATTCGTATCATTCCTGAAGAAGGTGAAGAACTTGGTTTACCTTTAATTGGTAAAGTTGCCGCAGGTGAACCTATCCTTGCGCAAGAGCATGTTGAAGAACACTATCAAGTTGATCCGAAAATGTTTAAGCCAAATGCGGATTTTCTGCTGCGCGTACAAGGCATGAGTATGAAAGATATCGGCATTATTGATGGCGATCTCCTTGCTGTGCATAAAACTCAAGATGTACGCAATGGTCAAGTCGTTGTCGCTCGTGTGGATGATGACGTGACGGTTAAACGTCTGGAACGTAAAGGCAAAACAGTATTACTGCATGCAGAAAACGAAGAATTTGCACCGATTGAGGTTGATTTGACCTCACAAGAGCTAAGCATTGAAGGTTTGGCGGTCGGAGTTATTCGTAATAACAACTGGATGTAACTATATTCTTATATTCTGCGATGTAACTATATTCTACATAGTTACATCTACAGCTTTGTTGGCTGCGCGCTCTTGCTCTCGTCACATGTTCTTTTCCCTGCAAATTTGAAGCTGTAGCAGCGCCTATCGGTTATAGAGAAGAGCGTTGATTCGCCCTAGTCACATATATATTATATGCTTCTAGGGTCTCATCTCCTTGTTGCCTTGCTACAACTCCAACTATTTTGGGAAACCACCTTTGTCTATTACAAAATTTCAGTTTTTTAACCTCAAACTACATCAACAAGTGTTGGCGCTTGCCATTCCTATGGTGCTTTCAAATATCACTGTGCCACTCCTTGGTTTGGTTGATACTGGGATCATTGGACATCTTGATCACCCTTGGTATTTAGGTGGGGTAGCACTTGGCAGCACCTTAATTAGCTTAAGCTTCTGGTTACTTGGCTTTTTGCGTATGGCGACCACAGGTTTGGCCGCGCAAGCGCAAGGTGGTCAAAACAAAACGGCTTTAGTTAAAGTGCTGCGTCAAGGCTTAGTGATGGCCGCTTTACTTGCAAGTTTACTCCTCGCACTTCAAGTCCCAATTTTAAGTTTATCCTTTCACCTTTCTGATGCGAGTGAGGCAGTTAAAACCCAAGCGGATATCTATTTCTCGATTCGCATCTGGAGCGCACCGTTTGCGCTTGCCAATTATGTTTTTCTTGGTTGGCTACTCGGCACCCAAAATGCCAAAGCGCCGATGTGGATGGTCATTGCCAGCAACCTCACGAATATCATTTTCGATTTTATCTTTGTCCTAGGGTTAGGTTTAGGGGTTGCGGGGGTGGCTTTTGCATCTGTGTTAGCAGATATCTGCAGCTTTGCTGTGGCAGTCTTTTTTGTCTCCAAAACCTTTCAAAGACTCGCTTTACCAAGTTTAAGAATAAAACTTAATCAAGTGTTTGATGGTGTTTCACGTTTATTAAAACTCAACCGAGATATCTTTTTACGCTCACTTTGCTTGCAAGCAGTCTTTACTTTTATGACCTTTCAGGGCGCAGCTTTTGGCGACAATATAGTTGCTGCCAATGCTGTCTTAATGAGTTTTTTGATGCTCATTTCTTACGGTATGGATGGTTTTGCTTATGCGATGGAAGCTATGGTGGGACAAGCTTTTGGGGCTAAAAGCAAAACTGCTTTGATTGAATCCTTAGTCGGCACTAGCTTTTGGGGGCTAATGCTGAGCCTCATCTTGACTTTAGTCTTTATCTTTTTTGGCGGTGATTTGATTAGCCTAATGACTGATATTGAGAAGGTCGCACAAACAGCGGATATTTATCTTATCTATATGATTTTAATGCCGCTTATTTCGATGTGGTGTTTTTTATTGGATGGTATCTTTATTGGCGCAACCAAGGCTGGAGCGATGCGTAATACCGTTTTTGTCGCTGCTTGTTGCTTCTTTGCGGTATTTTATCTATTTGTTGATTATCAAAATCACGCCTTATGGGCTGCTATGTTGGTATTTATGTTTATGCGTGGGCTTGGGCTTGGGGTGGTGTTATATATCCAATGGAGAGCGCAGCGCTTTTTTGAAACTGCAAGCGATTAAAAGCTAAATCTTTAAAAGATAAGTGTTTAAAAGCCTAGAGTGTTAAATAAAAGAAAACCCCTTCGAGAAGGGGCTTAGTATTTGTGAGTTTAACTCGCGAACTTAAAGTAGTTGTTTGAGCACGCGATCAGCTTTCAAGCGTTTAATTTTACGCATCAGCTTTTTGACATCTTCTGGGTACATTTCCATATGATCAAGCTGCTTATAGCTGCCAATTAGCTGAGTGTGAGCTAAAATACTTTCGACTTCTTGGTTAAACTTCTCTTCCAAAAGCTTGCTCGGATCTTGAATTAAAATCCCGTTTTCTAAGTCTAACTTCCAAGCTCTTGGGTTTAAGTTGTTACCAGTTAAGAGCATATATTTACGGTCAATCCACATGCCTTTAAGATGGAAGCTATTTGAATCATGTTTCCATAGCATCACAGAAAGCTGGCGCTTTGCAATATAGTGTTCATTGGCTTTGGTAAATTGCAGCAGGTTGGTTTCATACAAGTAAGGCAAGCCTGCAATAGTGCGAAAATCTTCTTCCGGCGGAATATAAAAATCATTTGCCGTCTTGTCACCCACGACTATCGTTACCTTTACGCCGCGGCGCAATGCACGTTTGACTTCTTTAGCTATGCTTTTTGGGAAGTTAAAGTAAGGGGTGAATATATAGAGTTCTTCTTCTGCGCACGCAATTAAGTGATTGATATGCAAATTAAGTTTATTTCGTTTGCGTCCCACTCCGACAAGCGGTGTTAAGCTCACCTGATCTTCACGATGTAAGTCGCTTTCAAACTCATAGCTAGATTTAGCTAGTTTTGCGCGAAACTGACGAATCGCAGGTTTCAGTGATTTTGTTGTCGGTCGCGCTTCTTTAGGCTCATTTAAAGCGTTGACGGCTTCATCTTGGCAAATATTGGTTTGAATATAATGCACCATAGAATCAGCAAGCTTTGGATTATGCAGGATATGGTAACGATCAAAGCGATACTTATCTTTATATGCTAAATAGATGTTATTTAAGCTCGCGCCGCTATAGATGACAGTTTCATCAACAATAAAGCCTTTTAGATGCAGAACTCCAAAGATTTCTTTGGAACGAACCGGAACACCTAAAATATTGATCTTATGTTCATATTTTTCGCTAAAGGCTTGATACAGAGCTGCATTACCTTCGCTATGATCGGCGCCAATTAAACCACGTTGCGCACGGTGCCAGTCCACACAGACGGTCACATCTAACTCAGGGTTTCTTTGTTTCGCTTCAAAGAGTTCAGTTAATACTTCACGGCCCGCTTCGTCATCTTCAAGATAGAGGGCGACTAAATAGATGCGAGTCGTCGCATTGCGGATAGCATCTAATAATCGCTGACGAAACTCTGTCGCTGAAAACAGCACTTCAAAGCCTTCTGCGTCTTGATTAATGATTGGGAGTTTTGGAAGTAATTCTTTATGAGCAAGCATAGTTGATGCCCTTATCCTTTTGTCGAAGCAATGATTTCTCAGCTTTTATCTAGGGGTTATCTGATGCATTCTAACAATATATTGAGCTAAAACCTAATGATACTGGTTTTACCATTGTATCAAAAAGTGAAATAAATCAATTCACATAGCCCATACAGACAAGTGCTTTGCCTTGTGCTTTGTATTTATCAAAGCGCGATTGGATAAAACTTGGGATCTCAGCTTGAGAGCTAAATCCATGTTGTCCATAAAATCTTTCAAGATGTTGATAAGCAAAGCAAAAGTGTTTTTGATTAAGGATCTCTTGACGGCAAAAGGCTAGTAACTGATGTCCAATCCCTAAACCGCGATATTCGGGAATCACCAACATTCCAGTTAACAAGAAATAAGGGTCTAGCGGTTTAAAACGCACTAAGCCAATAATTTTACTTTCCAGATATGCAACCACTATCACTTCACTTTTGTTTGGTCTAGCGCTTGGGTAATGCGCCTTATAAATTGGCTTTACCAAAGGCATCATTTGCGGATCTAAAACTTTGATATCAAGTTGATTTGAAATGGTATTTTTAAGCATATGATTTCACGTGGGACAAAATTAGGTTGATGGGGTAGTATGGAGCAAACTATCTAATCTTTTAATATTGCTATGAATATATCTCAAGACGTTAATTTAAAACCTTATCATACTTTTGGCATAAGTGTTCAAGCTAAGTATCTCGTTGAGCTTGGCTCGGTGCAAGATGTTATCTCGGCTTATCAAAATCCTGACTGGCAAACTTTACCTAAGTTAGTTTTAGGTAAGGGCAGTAATATGCTGTTCACCCAAGACTTTGAAGGCGTGGTCTTGCTTAATCGATTAAAAGGCATAAAAGCTGATACGGCGGAAGATGAGGTGTTACTTGAGGTATCGGCAGGGGAAGATTGGCCGAGCCTAGTGGCTTGGAGTATTGAGCAAGGTTATGCCGGGCTTGAGAATTTAGCTTTGATCCCAGGCTGCGCAGGCAGTGCGCCGATCCAAAATATCGGTGCTTATGGTGTTGAGTTAAAAGATTTATGTGAGTACGTGGATTATTTAGATCTCACCGATATGCAGGTTAAACGACTGACAAATCAAGAATGTGAGTTTGGTTATCGAGACTCTATCTTTAAACATGCACTCCATGAAAAAGCAATTATCCTTGGCATTGGTCTGCGCTTGCAAAAGCTTGAAAACTGGCAACCTAAGTTAGCTTATGGGCCACTTAAAGCAGAACAAGCGACGCTCACTTCGCCGCAAGCAGTGTTTGAGAAAGTGTGTGAGATCCGCCAAAGCAAACTGCCAGATCCAAAACAAATTGGTAATGCGGGCAGCTTTTTCAAAAACCCAGTGATTACTCAGCAAGAATTTGATCGCCTGCAAGGGCTTTACCCTGATTTAGGTGGTTACCCAAGCGAAGGTGGTGTCAAGATTGCCGCGGGTTGGTTAATCGACCGTTGTGGTTTAAAAGGCTATCAAATTGGCGGCGCTCAAGTTCATCCGAAACAAGCCTTAGTCTTAGTTAATGCTGGTGACGCAAGTGCGCAAGATGTGTTGAATTTAGCTCAACATGTGAAGCAAAGCGTGTTTGATAAATACCAAGTTAAGCTAGAGCATGAAGTGCGCTTTATGGCTGCGCTCAATGAAACTCGTTTAGAATATCTTTTAGGAGAGGTTGACGATGCAACTTGCTGACAAATATGCGGTTAAATATCAACTCATCCAGACCCTAGCGGATGGCGAGTGGCATTCAGGAGAATCCTTAGGGGAAGCTTTTGGCATGTCACGCGCAGGCATCGCCAAGCATATGAAAGGTTTAATCGATTGGGGCTTAGATATCCAGTCGGTGAAGGGCAAAGGATACCAACTAAGTAAGCCATTGAATTTACTCGATGAAGATTTGATCAGCCAAGCCTTATCCGTACCATTTGAACTTATCCCTGTGATTGATTCTACGAATCAGTATTTAATGGATCAAATCAGCAGTCATCAAGCTCCCCTAGCTCAAGGCCTAAGCTGCGCTGCTGAGTATCAAGCACAAGGTCGCGGCCGACGTGGCAGGCAATGGTTATCACCATTTGGCTCAAACATTTATGTGTCTATGTATTGGCATTTGGAATCGGGTATTGCTGCGGCAATGGGGCTTAGCTTAGCCATAGGTGTGGCGATAGTGGATGCGCTACAAACACTTGGCGCCGATGATGTGAAGCTTAAATGGCCGAATGATATTTACTATCAAGATAAAAAACTTGCAGGTGTGCTGGTAGAACTCTCAGGACAAACCGGTGGCGGCGCTGAGATAGTGATCGGCATGGGTTTAAATATTCAGATGCAAGATAAAGATTCTCAGATTGACCAAGCATGGGTGAGCCTTGAGCAGATATTTGCTGGGCAAAACAAAACCTTGCCAACGCGTAGTGAGATTTTAAGCCAGATCATCAATGCGTGGCATAAATGCTTACTTGAGTATGAAAAACAAGGTTTGGGCGCATTTGTGGATGCTTTCAATCAAAAAGATAACTTTAAAGATAAACCGGTGAAGCTGTTGATGGGCTCAAAAGAAGTGCATGGGATTGCTCGTGGGATTAATCAGCAAGGCGCTATTTTACTTGAGACCGAAGCTGGGATCACGCCTTATGTTGGCGGTGAAATATCATTGCGCCCAGTCTAAGAGCGCATTTTAGAGCTTAGACTAGCGACGTAACAAAACCTTATCCACTTGATGGTTCAAGCCTTTTTGTAAAATAAGTTGTGCACGAGCGCGAGTGGGTAAGATGTTCTCTTGTAGGTTAATCGCATTAATGCTTTGCCAGATGCTTTTCGCTTTACCGACGGCTTCGACATCTGACAGTTGAGTATAATGAGAAAAATAAGAGCCAGGCTTAGTAAAGGCACCTTGGCGCAATTTCATAAATCTATCCACATACCATTTCTCAATCAGTTCTGTTTGTGCATCCACATAGATTGAAAAGTCTAAGAAATCAGAGATAAAGGTCTTTTGCTCATGACCTGGATAATCTTTCGCGCTTTGGAGCACATTCAAACCCTCAATAATCAAAACATCAGGTTGATTCACAACCTTAATTTCATCTGTAATATTGTAAGTGACATGCGAGTAGACAGGGACTTGAATGTTTTCTTTACTTGATTTTACATCAATTAAAAATTGCACCAGACGCTTGGTATCATAAGCTTCAGGGAAGCCTTTGCGCGTCATTAAACCATTTTCTTCTAAATATTCATTCGGATGTAAAAAACCATCAGTGGTGATAAGTTCAACCGATGGGTGATTGTCCCAACGTGAGAGCAGGGCGCGCAGTAACCTTGCTGTCGTACTTTTACCTACTGCCACACTACCTGCTATACCTATGATAAAAGGTGGCGCTTTTTGGGTTTCAGCTTGATGTGGATGAAAAAACTGATGCAAAATATGATTACGCCCTTGGCGCGCGCCAACATACAAGTTAAGTAGGCGTGATAAGGGTAAATAGACCTCAGTCACTTCTTGCATGGTTAAATGTTCATTTATCCCTTGAAGTTCCTTTAAATCCGATTCAGTGAGCGTCATAGGTACAGAATTTCGCAGTTCTGCCCATGTTTTACGATCATAAGCCATATATTGGTTCATAAATGAATGCTCACATTGAATTAAAAAGAAAAAGGAATGATGCAAGATACACTAAGCCTCTTGAAATTTGAATTCTCAAAGCCAAAATCCAGTGAAATACCTCGGAATTTTTTATCTTTTTGATTAAATTTTAACTTTTAGGTTAAAAAATAAGGTTTTTTTGCATTTTTGACTTGCAAGCAGCGCAAACATTCAATAGAATTCGCTCGGCTTGTCTATCAAGCATGTGCCGACTTAGCTCAGTAGGTAGAGCAACTGACTTGTAATCAGTAGGTCACCAGTTCGATTCCGGTAGTCGGCACCATTTCATCTTTTTTAAGGTGAATACAATTTGGAGGGGTTCCCGAGTGGCCAAAGGGAGCAGACTGTAAATCTGCCGGCTCCGCCTTCGATGGTTCGAATCCGTCCCCCTCCACCATATTTTTTGTTATGCTGAAAGTTAGCGTAACAAAGGACTCAAGTTGAGTCACAAGGTTTAAAAGAAGATAGCGCACGAGTTACGTATGCGGGCATCGTATAATGGCTATTACCTCAGCCTTCCAAGCTGATGATGCGGGTTCGATTCCCGCTGCCCGCTCCAACTCTTGCATAGAAATTTGTGTAGCTGATATAGCTCAGTCGGTAGAGCGCACCCTTGGTAAGGGTGAGGTCGGCGGTTCAAATCCGCCTATCAGCACCAGTTCTCATATCTTCCCCCGATTTTTTTAACTGATTACCATTTTTTTGGTTGCGTGGTCTTCAAAGCCACCTAAATCCGTACCTAGAGGGACTATCCATGTCTAAAGAAAAATTTGAACGTACGAAACCGCACGTAAACGTTGGTACTATCGGCCACGTTGACCACGGTAAAACAACTCTTACTGCTGCTATCTGTACTACACTTGCAAAAGTGTACGGTGGTGTAGCGAAAGACTTCGCATCTATCGATAACGCTCCAGAAGAGCGCGAGCGTGGTATCACAATCGCAACTTCTCACGTTGAGTATGATACTCCAAGCCGTCACTACGCACACGTAGACTGCCCAGGACACGCCGATTATGTTAAAAACATGATCACTGGTGCTGCGCAAATGGACGGTGGTATCCTAGTTGTTGCTGCAACTGACGGTCCAATGCCTCAAACTCGTGAGCACATCCTACTTGGTCGCCAAGTTGGTATCCCTTACATCATCGTATTCATGAACAAATGTGACATGGTTGATGATGAAGAGCTTCTAGAGCTAGTTGAAATGGAAGTTCGTGAACTTCTTTCTGAATATGATTTCCCAGGTGATGACCTACCAGTTATCCAAGGTTCTGCTCTTGGCGCACTAAACGGCGAGAAAGAGTGGGAAGACAAAATCGTTGAGCTTGCAGAAGCACTAGATTCTTACATCCCAGAACCAGAGCGTGCTGTTGACCAACCGTTCCTACTTCCAATTGAAGATGTATTCTCAATCCAAGGTCGTGGTACTGTTGTTACTGGTCGTATCGAACGTGGTATCCTACAAGTAGGTGACGAAGTTGAAATCGTTGGTATCAAAGATACTACAACTACAACTTGTACTGGTGTTGAAATGTTCCGTAAACTGCTTGACGAAGGTCGTGCAGGTGAGAACGTTGGTGCACTTCTACGTGGTACTAAGCGTGATGACGTTGAGCGTGGTCAAGTTCTTGCAGCTCCTGGCTCAATCACTCCACACACAACTTTCGAATCAGAAGTATATGTTCTTTCGAAAGATGAAGGTGGTCGTCACACTCCATTCTTCAAAGGTTACCGTCCACAGTTCTACTTCCGTACTACTGACGTAACTGGCGACATCCAACTACCTGAAGGTGTTGAGATGGTAATGCCTGGTGATAACGTACAAATGATCGTTACTCTAATCGCTCCAATCGCGATGGACGAAGGTCTACGTTTCGCTATCCGTGAAGGTGGCCGTACAGTTGGTGCTGGTGTTGTTGCTAAAGTTATCGCTTAATCGCTAAAACTTTCTCGCTTATCAATCTTAGCGACAAAATTAGCTAAGATATGATTTGACGAACAACCTTAAAAAAGGGCATCATTTGATGCCCTTTTTGTGCTTTAAATTGTCTCTTTTTAAACTTTTTTCGAGTTTTTTTATAAAATTGAGATTTTTTGCATAAAAAATTAGAAGTATTCTTCTGTTTACGATGAAATTTTACGCGCTTTATGGTAATTTTCGCCGTGAGGTTAGTTTCCCTGCATATGCGGGGTTTTGTTGTCTACACTAATATCTAGTCATCAAGTCGTTTCGCTTGGTTATAGTTGAGGGCCTTGAACTAGATATACGTATGTATTACAGGTTTAAATATGAAAGGCAAAGCTGAAAAAGCGGGCAAAACTGAAGTAGCCAAAAAAGCTGATGCAAAGCACAATGCCGAAGTCACACAAGAACCTTCAAAAGGTCTAGATATCTTTAAATGGATTCTGATCTTTGCGTTGCTTGCTGCTGCAGTAGTAGGTAACTCTATCTATGGTGATGTGTCTGTTGTTCTTCGTGCAACAGCTGTCGTGATTGTGATTGCAATCGCACTAGCAATCGCAGCATTTACCATCAAAGGTAAAGCGGCAATTAGTTTTGCAAAAGAAGCAAAAACGGAAATTCGTAAGGTTGTTTGGCCGACTCGTCAAGAGACAACACAAACAACTTTTATTGTTTTAGCAGTAAGTATTGTAATGGCTTTGGTTCTATGGGGTATTGACGGCATCATGGTTCGTCTTATCGCATTAGCAACTGGAGTGTAAGGGGTTTTATACATGAGTGAAGCACCAAAAAAACGTTGGTATGTGATTCAAGCCTTTTCTGGGTTTGAAGGCCGTGTTGCCCAATCACTACGTGAGCACATTAAAATGCACAACATGGAAGAGCATTTCGGTGAAGTGTTAGTTCCAACCGAAGAAGTGGTTGAAATGCGCTCTGGTCAACGCCGCAAAAGTGAGCGTAAATTCTTCCCTGGCTATGTGCTAGTGCAAATGGTGATGAATGATGATTCATGGCACTTGGTTCGTAGCATCCCACGTGTAATGGGCTTTATCGGTGGTACCCCAGAGCGTCCTGCGCCGATTACAGATAAAGAAGCTGATGCGATCTTAAATCGTCTTGAAAAAGCGAGTGAAGCGCCGCGTCCTAAAACTCTATTTGAAGCTGGTGAAATTGTCCGTGTTACTGAAGGCCCATTTGCAGACTTCAACGGTACAGTTGAGCACGTTGACTATGAGAAGAGCCGCTTAAAAGTTTCGGTTTCTATCTTTGGTCGTGCAACACCTGTTGAGCTTGAATTTAGTCAGGTTGAAAAATCTGAATAAAAAAGCAACAAAAGGCTTGATCAAAGGCGTGAAGTTAACTATAATTTCGCGCCTTTATACGTTAAAGCTGATTTTTAATTAGCGGTAACGAGAAAGAAATTATTCATCAAAGGGGAGCTGGTTTTTAATCGGCGTTATAACCCAAACTTAGGAAATATCATGGCTAAGAAAGTAGAAGCATATATCAAGTTGCAAGTTGCAGCTGGTATGGCAAACCCAAGTCCACCGGTTGGTCCTGCACTAGGTCAACACGGTGTTAACATCATGGAATTCTGTAAAGCATTCAACGCAAAAACAGAATCAATTGAGAAAGGTCTACCGATCCCTGTTGTTATCTCTGTATACAACGATCGCTCTTTCACTTTTGTAACTAAGACTCCACCTGCTGCTGTTCTTCTTAAGAAAGCTGCTGGCATTAAGTCTGGTTCTGGTCGTCCAAACACTGAAAAAGTTGGCACAGTTACTGATGCACAACTTCAGGAAATCGCAGAAACTAAAGCTGCGGACATGACTGGTGCAGACGTAGAAGCGATGAAGCGTTCTATCGCAGGTACTGCTCGTTCAATGGGCCTAGTGGTAGAGGGATAAGATCATGGCAAAGCTAACTAAGCGTATGAAAAACATCCGTGAAAAAGTGGATGTAACTAAAGAATATGAAATCAACGAAGCTGTAGCGCTTCTTCAAGAACTAGCGACTGCTAAATTCGTTGAAAGTGTTGACGTTTCTGTAAACCTTGGCATTGATGCACGTAAATCAGACCAAAACGTACGTGGTGCAACTGTACTACCACACGGTACTGGTCGTGAAATCCGTGTTGCTGTGTTCACTCAAGGTGCAAACGCAGAAGCTGCGAAAGAAGCTGGTGCTGACATCGTAGGTATGGAAGATCTTGCTGAGCAAGTGAAAAAAGGCGAAATGAACTTCGACGTAGTTGTTGCTTCTCCTGATGCAATGCGTGTTGTTGGTCAACTAGGTACTATCCTAGGTCCACGCGGCCTTATGCCAAACCCGAAAGTTGGTACAGTAACGCCTAACGTAGCTGAAGCAGTTAAGAACGCTAAAGCTGGTCAGGTTCGTTATCGTAACGACAAAAACGGCATCATCCACACTACTATCGGTAAAGCTAACTTCGAAGCAAGCCAAATTAAAGAGAACTTAGAAGCTCTTTTAGTTGCTCTGAAAAAAGCAAAACCTTCTTCAGCGAAAGGTACTTTCCTGAAGAAAGTAAGCATCTCTACTACTATGGGTGCTGGTGTTGTTGTTGATCAAGCTAGTCTTGACACTCAAGCAAACTAATTATTTGCTTAGGCGTAAAATTAGTGTATAATTTTGCGCCTAATTGATGGTTGGGGTATTCGGCGTATTTTGCTCCTCTTTTTGAAGAACAAATGTGTTGTTTGCCTCCATCCAAGACCGTAGGCGTTGTTTGATTTAGCTTTAACTAAGTTAATTGGCAACAAGTTAAGTTAAACAGCTTAATCCCACCTACGTAGATGGTGCCCGAACTGATGGCTTTACTATAATTTTTATTATATTTTTGATCATTTGGGAATGCACCGTAAGAACGCTCATCTAATTTCTAGGTGAGTGGTGTAACTACAACCAGGAGTAAATCCAAATGGCTTTAAATCTTCAAGACAAACAAGCAATTGTTGCTGAAGTCAACGAAGCAGCCAGTGGTGCACTTTCTGCAGTTATTGCTGACTCTCGTGGTGTTGATGTTAGTGCGATGACTTCTCTACGTAAACAAGCGCGTGATGCGGGCGTTTACATGAAAGTTGTTCGTAACACACTAGCACGTCGCGCAGTTGTTGGCACAGACTACGAATGTCTAAACGACGTATTCGTTGGTCCAACTTTGATCGCTTTCTCTAACGAGCACCCAGGTGCTGCAGCGCGTCTTTTCAAAGACTTCGCTAAAGAGAATAAAGATTTCGAGATCAAAGCTGCTGCATTTGAAGGCGCTATTACTGACGCTGATGTACTAGCGACACTACCAACTTACGACGAAGCGATTGCAAAACTAATGATGTGCATGAAAGAAGCTTCTGCTGGCAAGCTGGTACGTACTATCGCTGCTGTTCGCGACCAAAAAGAAGAAGCAGCTGCTTAATAAAGCTTGCTTTTTACTGGTTAAAAAATATACTTATTGTTGACTTAAAAGAGAATTGTTATGTCTATTACTAACGAGCAAATCCTAGACGCAGTTGCAGAAATGTCTGTAATGCAAGTTGTTGAGCTTATCGAAGCTATGGAAGAAAAATTTGGTGTTACTGCTGCAGCTGCAGTTGTAGCAGGTGGCGCAGCTGGCGGTGACGCTGCTGAAGAGCAAACTGAATTTGACGTAATCCTTACTGCTGCTGGCGGTAACAAAGTTGCTGTAATCAAAGCAGTACGTGGCGCAACTGGCCTAGGTCTTAAAGAAGCTAAAGGTCTAGTTGACGGTGCTCCTGCTCCGCTTAAAGAAGGCATCGCTAAAGACGAAGCTGAAGCGCTTAAAGCACAACTAGAAGAAGCTGGTGCTTCTGTTGAAATTAAGTAATTTATACTTGATTTCTTAGCCGCAAGGCTAATGGCTGGTGGTTAATTGACCACCGGCCTTTTTGCGCTGTAGGGTATTGATGTATTTTCTCTGTTTTGGTATCAATATCTATGCAAAAACTTTTTGTGATCATTTGCGGCGTCCCCGCCAATTGAAACATCAAGTCATTTCAAAAAACAGTTATTTAGTCACTACCCCTTTCTAATAGAGAATGTTTTGGGTAGTTTGGGTCACTTATCAGCTAGCTGAGGAACCCCATGGTTTACTCTTATACCGAGAAAAAGCGCATCCGTAAGGATTTTGGTAAGCGTCCACAAGTTTTGGACGTCCCATATTTGCTATCGATCCAGCTCGATTCTTTCGAAAAATTTATTGAGCAAGATCCTGAAGGCCAATATGGTCTTGAAGCTGCCTTCCGTTCTGTATTCCCAATCCAGAGCTATAATGGCAATTCCGAGCTGCAATACGTTAGCTATCGTCTCGGTGAACCTGTGTTTGACGTTAAAGAATGTCAAATTCGAGGTGTCACTTATTCGAAGCCACTACGCGTAAAACTACGTTTGGTTGTTTTTGATAAAGACGCACAACCAGGTACCGTAAAAGACATTAAAGAACAAGAAGTCTACATGGGTGAGATTCCACTCATGACAGACAATGGTACCTTTGTAATTAATGGTACTGAGAGGGTTATCGTATCCCAGCTGCACCGAAGCCCAGGCGTATTCTTCGACAGCGATAAGGGTAAGACCCACTCTTCAGGTAAAGTTCTTTATAATGCACGCGTGATCCCATACCGTGGTTCATGGTTGGATTTCGAGTTCGATCCTAAAGATAACCTATATGTACGTATTGACCGTCGTCGTAAACTTGCTGCGACTATCATTCTACGTGCGCTAGGCAAAACAACTGAAGAGATCTTAGATCTGTTCTTCGACAAAGTGCACTTTGAAGTGCAAGACAACGCCCTACGCATGGAACTTGTTCCTGAGCGTCTTAAAGGTGAAGTTGCAAACTTTGATATCGAAGCAAACGGCAAAGTTTATGTTGAGACAGGCAAAAAAATCAATGCACGTACTATCCGTCAACTTGAAAAAGACGGCGTAGACTTCATTGAAGTTCCTGTTGAGCACATTGTTGGCAAGATTGCATCAAAAGACTATGTCAATGAAGCAACTGGCGAAATTATTGTTAGCGCGAACCAAGAGATCACTCTTGAAGCTTTGGCTGAGCTTTCACAAGCTGGCTACAAAGAAATTGATACGCTATTCATTAATGATTTCGTAAACGGTCCATTCATCTCTGACACATTACGTATTGATAACACAACAGATCGCCTAAGTGCGCTAGTTGAAATCTATCGTATGATGCGTCCTGGTGAGCCGCCAACGAAAGAAGCTGCTGAAGCATTGTTTGAAAGCTTATTCTTCTCTGAAGATCGCTATGACCTTTCTGCTGTTGGTCGTATGAAGTTCAACAGTTCTATCGGTCGTGATGACAAGCAAGAGCAAGGTATTCTTGACGAAGAAGACATCATCGCAGTGATGCAAAAACTAATTCGTATCCGTAATGGTAACGATGAAGTTGATGATATCGATCACCTTGGTAACCGTCGCATCCGTAGCGTTGGTGAAATGGCTGAAAACCAATTCCGTGTTGGTCTTGTTCGTGTTGAGCGTGCCGTGAAAGAGCGCCTAAGCCTTGGTGACCTTGATGCAATCATGCCTCAAGATCTAATCAATGCGAAGCCTATTTCTGCTGCAGTGAAAGAATTCTTTGGTTCTTCACAGTTATCGCAATTTATGGATCAGAACAACCCGCTATCAGAAGTAACGCATAAGCGTCGTATTTCTGCATTAGGTCCGGGTGGTCTTACGCGTGAGCGTGCAGGCTTTGAAGTACGTGACGTTCACGTAACTCACTACGGTCGTCTATGTCCGATCGAAACGCCTGAAGGTCCAAACATCGGTTTGATCAACTCACTTTCAGCGTTCGCACGTTGTAATGAATATGGTTTCCTAGAAACTCCATATCGTCGTGTAGTTGATGGTGTTGTGACTGAAGATGTTGAATATCTATCAGCGATCCAAGAAGGTAGCTATGTTATCGCTCAGGCAAACGCACGCCTGAACGAAGACAACTCTTTCGCAGATGAGCTGATCACAGCACGTCAGAAAGGTGAATCTGGTCTTCACCCACGTGAAAACGTAGATTTCATGGACGTTGCGACAAACCAAGTTGTATCGATTGCGGCATCGCTTATCCCATTCCTAGAGCACGATGATGCTAACCGCGCCTTGATGGGTGCGAACATGCAACGTCAGGCCGTACCAACACTAAGAGCTGATAAGCCATTAGTCGGTACAGGTATTGAGCGTAACGTAGCGGTTGACTCAGGTGTAACTGCAGTTGCTAAACGTGGTGGTATGATCCAGTCTGTGGATGCATCACGTATCGTTGTAAAAGTAAATGATGACGAGCTGATCCCAGGTGAAGCGGGCATCGACATTTACAACTTAACTAAATATACACGTTCTAACCAAAATACATGTATCAACCAGCGTCCAACAGTGATGCCGGGTGAACCTGTAGCTCAAGGTGATGTACTTGCTGATGGTCCTTCAACAGACCTTGGTGAGCTAGCGCTTGGTCAAAACATGCGCATCGCATTCATGCCTTGGAATGGTTATAACTTTGAGGATTCAATCTTAGTTTCTGAGCGCGTTGTTCAAGAAGATCGTTTCACAACTATCCACATCCAAGAGCTTTCTTGTGTGGCACGTGATACGAAACTTGGCAGCGAAGAAATCACAGCGGATATTCCAAACGTTGGTGAGTCTGCGCTATCTAAGCTAGATGAGTCTGGTATCGTTTATATCGGTGCTGAAGTGAAGGGTGGTGACATCCTAGTAGGTAAAGTAACACCTAAAGGTGAAACTCAGCTTACTCCAGAAGAGAAGCTATTGCGTGCTATCTTCGGCGAAAAAGCATCTGATGTGAAAGATACTTCACTACGTGTACCAAACTCTATTTCAGGTACCATTATTGATGTTCAAGTCTTTACCCGTGATGGCGTAGAGAAAGACAAGCGTGCGCTTGAAATTGAACAAATGCAGCTGAAAGAAGCGAAGAAAGACCTTACTGAAGAGTTCCAAATCTTGGAAGGCGGTCTTCTAGCGCGTGTTCGCAGCTTGCTTCTTGCAAATGGTTACACTGAAAGCCAGTTAGATGGTATGGATCGTAAGCAGTGGCTAACACTGACTCACGATGACGACAATGTTCAAACCCAGCTTGAGCAACTTGCTGAGCAGTGGGATGAGCTAAAAGCTGACTTTGACACTAAATTTGAAACTAAGCGTCGTAAGATCACTCAAGGTGATGACTTACAACCTGGTGTTCTTAAAGTTGTTAAAGTTTACCTAGCTGTGAAACGTCGTATCCAACCGGGTGATAAGATGGCGGGTCGTCACGGTAACAAGGGTGTAATCTCTAAGATCAACCCTGTTGAAGACATGCCTTATGATGAAACAGGTCGTCCTGTTGATATCGTACTGAACCCACTAGGTGTACCGTCTCGTATGAACATCGGTCAGATCTTAGAAGTTCACTTAGGCCTTGCTGCTAAAGGTATCGGTGACAAGATCAACAAGATGATCAAAGAGCAACAAGAACTAGCGAAATTCCGCGAATTCTTGCAGAAGGTCTATAGCTTAGGTGAGACACGTCAAGAAGTTGACATTGCGTCTCTATCTGATGATGAAGTACGTACATTGATCAAAAACTTACGTGGCGGTCTACCGATTGCAACGCCAGTATTTGACGGTGCTTCAGAAGCTGCAATTAAAGACCTGCTAGCACTTGCTGATCTACCAACTTCAGGTCAATTGACCTTGTTTGATGGTCGTACTGGTGATGCGTTTGAGCGTCCTGTAACTGTCGGTTACATGTACATGCTGAAACTAAACCACTTAGTTGATGACAAGATGCACGCACGTTCGACTGGTTCTTACAGCCTAGTAACTCAGCAGCCACTTGGTGGTAAAGCTCAGTTCGGTGGTCAGCGTTTCGGTGAGATGGAAGTATGGGCACTTGAAGCTTATGGTGCTGCTTACACCCTACAAGAAATGCTAACAGTTAAGTCCGATGACGTGAATGGCCGTACTAAGATGTATAAGAACATCGTAGATGGCGATCACAGCATGGAACCTGGTATGCCTGAATCCTTCAACGTATTGTTGAAAGAGATTCGTTCACTAGGTATCAACATCGAACTAGAAGACGAAGAGTAATTCTCTTTGGATTAACCCGGTAGCGAAAAGGTGCTCAAAACGTTGAGTACCTTTTTACTCCTTACAGGAGCTGATTGTGAAAGATTTATTAAACTTTCTAAAAGCACAGAATAAAGCCGAAGAATTTGATGCAATCAAAATCGGTCTAGCTTCTCCAGACATGATCCGTTCATGGTCTTTTGGTGAAGTTAAAAAGCCAGAAACAATTAACTATCGTACGTTCAAGCCTGAGCGTGATGGTTTGTTCTGTGCGCGTATTTTTGGCCCAGTAAAAGACTATGAATGTCTTTGTGGTAAATACAAGCGTTTGAAACACCGTGGTGTGATCTGTGAGAAGTGTGGCGTTGAAGTTACACAAACTAAAGTTCGCCGTGATCGTATGGGTCACATCGAGCTTGCGTCTCCAGTTGCGCACATCTGGTTTCTAAAATCACTTCCATCTCGCATCGGCCTATTAATGGATATGCCGCTACGTGATATCGAAGCAGTGCTTTACTTTGAAAAGTATGTTGTGACCGAAGCTGGCATGACAGATCTTGAAAAGAGCCAAATGCTGACGGAAGAAGAGTACCTAGACAAACTTGAGCAATGGGGCGATGAGTTCGTTGCGAAAATGGGTGCTGAAGCGATTAAAGATCTATTAAACACTATGGATCTTGAGCAAGAAATCGAAATCATGCGTGAAGAGTTAGAAACAACTAACTCAGAAACTAAGCGTAAAAAAGTTACTAAGCGTCTAAAACTAGTAGAAGCATTCGTTCAATCTGGCAACAACCCAGAATGGATGATCTTAACAGTTCTACCTGTTCTACCGCCAGATCTTCGTCCGCTTGTACCACTAGATGGTGGTCGTTTTGCGACGTCTGATCTCAACGATTTATATCGCCGCGTGATCAACCGTAACAACCGTTTGAAGCGTCTATTAGACCTAACAGCTCCAGATATCATCGTACGTAACGAAAAACGTATGCTGCAAGAATCTGTTGATGCTCTGCTTGATAACGGTCGTCGTGGTCGTGCGATTACTGGTACCAATAAGCGTCCTTTGAAATCACTTGCTGATATGATCAAAGGTAAGCAAGGTCGTTTCCGTCAAAACCTTCTTGGTAAGCGTGTTGACTATTCAGGCCGTTCGGTTATCACAGTAGGTCCATACCTACGTCTGCACCAGTGTGGTCTTCCTAAGAAGATGGCACTTGAGCTATTTAAACCATTCATTTATGCGAAACTAGAATCTCGTGGCATGGCAACAACCATCAAAGCTGCGAAGAAAATGGTAGAGCGTGAAGAAGCAGTGGTTTGGGATATTCTTGACGAAGTAATCCGTGAACACCCAGTGCTACTTAACCGTGCACCGACACTTCACCGTCTAGGTATCCAAGCATTTGAACCTGTACTGATTGAAGGTAAAGCGATCCACCTACACCCTCTAGTATGTGCGGCATATAACGCCGACTTCGATGGTGACCAAATGGCGGTTCACGTACCTCTAACTCTTGAAGCACAGCTTGAAGCGCGTACCCTAATGATGTCGACAAACAACATCCTGTCGCCAGCATCAGGTGATCCTATCATCGTACCTTCTCAGGACGTTGTATTGGGTCTTTACTACATGACGCGTGAAAAGATCAATGCGAAAGGTGAAGGTATGTACCTTTCTGGCCCAGATGAGGCTGAAAAGGCATATCGCACTAAGACTGCTGAACTACACGCACGTGTAAAAGTTCGTATCACAGAAACTGTGAAAGACGAAGATGGTAATGAGACAACTAACACTGCAATGCGTGATACGACTATCGGTCGTGCAATGCTTTGGAACATTGTCCCAACTGGTTTACCTTTTGATCTGCTTAACCAAAAACTTGGTAAGAAGCAAATCTCAACGCTTTTAAACGAAGCGTATCGTAAGCTTGGCCTAAAAGACACAGTAATCTTTGCTGACCAAATCATGTACACAGGTTTTGCTTATGCGGCACTTTCTGGTGTTTCTGTTGGTATCAACGACATGGTTGTACCTGACGCGAAATACACTGAAATCGCAGCAGCAGAAGAAGAAGTTCATGAGATTCAAGATCAGTTCGTATCTGGTCTAGTAACAGCTGGTGAGCGTTATAACAAGGTTATCGATATCTGGGCTGCAACCAATGACCGTGTTGCAAAAGCTATGATGGACAACCTGTCTTCTGAAACTGTTATTAACCGTGACGGTGAAGAAGAGCAGCAAGAATCATTTAACAGCATCTACATGATGGCCGACTCAGGGGCGCGTGGTTCTGCGGCTCAGATTCGTCAGCTAGCTGGTATGCGTGGTCTGATGGCTCGTCCAGATGGTTCAATCATCGAAACGCCAATCACAGCGAACTTTAAAGAAGGTCTAAACGTCCTTCAGTACTTCATCTCAACCCACGGTGCGCGTAAAGGTCTTGCCGATACAGCACTGAAAACAGCGAACTCAGGTTATCTGACTCGTCGTTTGGTTGACGTTGCACAAGACGTTGTGATCACTGAACCTGATTGTGGTACTTTCGAAGGTATCCACATGACTCCTCACATCGAGGGTGGTGACGTGAAAGTTGCACTAACAGAACTTGCGCTTGGTCGTGTAGTTGCTGAAGATGTAATGAAGCCTGGTACAGAAGAAGTTCTTGTTCCACGTAACACACTAATCGACGAAAAATGGTGTCAAATCCTAGAAGAAAATTCTGTGGATGCGATGAAAGTTCGTTCTGTGGTTACTTGTGAATCTGACTTCGGTTGTTGTTCAAACTGTTACGGTCGTGACTTGGCTCGTGGTCACATGGTTAACCAAGGTGAGGCAGTTGGTGTTATCGCTGCGCAATCTATCGGTGAACCTGGTACACAGCTAACCATGCGTACGTTCCACATCGGTGGTGCGGCGTCAACGGCAGCAGCAGAAAACAGCATCCAAGCGAAGACAACTGGTACAGTTAAACTTCACAATGCGAAATTTGTAACCAACAAAGAAGGCAAACACGTGATCACTTCTCGTGCTTCTGAACTAACCATCATTGATGAGTTCGGTCGTACGAAAGAGAAACACAAACTTCCATTTGGTTCTCAGCTAACAAAAGCACATGACGATGCAGTTGAAGCAGGTGAAACTGTTGCAAACTGGGAAGCGCACACCATGCCAATCATCACTGAAGTGGCAGGTCGCATCCAATTTATCGACATGGTTGAAGGCGTTACAATTTCGACACAAGCAGATGATCTAACCGGTCTATCTTCAAGTGAAGTAACAGATCCAGCACAACGTCCAACAGCAGGTAAAGATATGCGTCCAGCTATCAAACTTGTTGATGCAAATGGTAACGATGTAATGATCCCTGGCACAGATATGTCAGCGACTTATATCCTACCTGGTAAGGCGATTGTGAACCTTGTTGACGGCGCAGAAGTTGGCGTGGGTGATACGCTTGCACGTATTCCACAAAAATCTGGCGGTAACAAAGATATCACGGGTGGTCTACCACGCGTTGCGGATCTATTCGAAGCTCGTAAGCCTAAAGAGCCTGCAATTCTTGCTGAATACACAGGTACAGTTTCTTTCGGTAAAGAGACTAAAGGTAAGCGTCGTCTGATTATCACTCGTGAGGGTGGTGATACATACGAAGAGATGATCCCTAAACATCGTCAATTGAACGTGTTTGAAGGTGAGAAAATTGAACGTGGTGACGTGATCTCTGATGGTCCAGAAACACCGCATGATATTTTACGTCTACGTGGCGTTCACGCTGTGACTTCTTACATTGCGAACGAAGTTCAAGAAGTTTACCGTCTGCAAGGGGTAAAAATTAACGATAAGCACATTGAAACGATTGTTCGTCAAATGCTGCGTAAGTGTACTATTACTCGTTCTGGCGACTCAAACTTCCTTGAAGGTGAGCAAGTAGAATTCGCACAAGTGAAGATCGCAAACCGTCAGCTAGAAGCTGAAGGCAAAGAGCCAGCAAGTTTTGAACGTGACCTTCTTGGTATCACCAAAGCATCACTTGCAACTGAGTCATTTATCTCAGCGGCATCTTTCCAAGAAACAACTCGCGTGCTAACTGAAGCCGCTGTTTCTGGTAAGCGTGATGAACTACGTGGTCTGAAAGAGAACGTTATCGTTGGTCGTCTGATCCCAGCAGGTACAGGTTATGCCCATCACAAAGAGCGTCAAGCTCAACGTGAAGAGCAAGGCCCATCAGCTGAGCAAGCGACAGATAACCTAGCTGCACTATTAAATGCAGGTTTCTCATCTGAGGAGTAATCATTCTTTGCTTCATATGTTGAAGTAAAAATGAAAGCATAATTGAGAGGGTATCCATGAATTTGGGTACCCTTTTTTATGCTTCTTTCTTTTTACATTTAGATTATACTTCTTGGCATTCCCATACCCCGTCTTTTGTTAAGGCTAAAAAATGCTTTATTTGCTTCCTTTGATCACTGTTTTAATTTGGTCAGGCAATGCTATTGTGAATAAACTCGCAGCGCCTTTGATCGATCCCGGAGCGATTTCGTTATATCGCTGGGTTGTTTCTGTACTTATATTGACGCCATTTATGCTCAAGCCGATTTGGAAGTCGCGTAAACTTATTATTCCAAATTTACCTAAGCTTGCATTTTTAGCTTTTCTTGGATTAGTGCTCAACCAGTCTTTAGGCTATTACGCAGGGCATTACACCACAGCGACCAATATGGCTTTGATCACCTCACTAGTGCCTTTAATTGCACTATTTATGAGTATTAAGCTGCTCAATCAAAAGCTAACATTTCCGGCAGTGGGTGGCGCGATTTTATCTTTGCTTGGCTTGCTCTTTATGCTGAGTCATGGGGATATTAAGTCTCTGTTTGAGCAAGGCTTTAACCAAGGTGATGTGTTAGTTTTAGTCGCAGCGATTGTCTATGCGCTTTATTGCGTGTTAGTCAAACGTTGGCCGATGCCGATTTCAAACTGGCAATCTGTGTATATTCAAGCCAGCTTTGCAGTGCTGATGTTAACGCCTATGTGGGCGATAAGTGACAATAAAAACCTAGATGCACAAACCATACCTTTGGTTTTATATGCCGGCTTTTTTGCATCCGTGCTTGCACCATGGCTGTGGATGACGGCTATTAATGGTCTTGGCGCAGATAAGACATCTATGTTTATGAACTTGATGCCAGTGATGACGGCCATTATTGCAAGTTTTAGCTTAGGTGAGCAGTTGACCCATGAGCATTACATCGGAATTGCTTTAGTGTTACTTGGGGTAATGATCGCACAAATTCGTTATCGATTTGGGATCCGTAAGGTTTCACCAAGCCGAAATTAAGACTCTAATGATAAGGAATAAGCCTGCCCGAGCTGATACTTGTTGCTTATCATTTACACTTTAATTCCCCCTAGATTGAGCTGATATAACACACCTTCTTAACATATCCCTATTCGCACAGTGTTGCATTTAACATGTTGTTATCATTCAAAAAAATGTCTTATATTATCAATAATAGTGTCACCTAAGCGTCATTTACCCCCTATATAAATGTGACTTCTTTTAATTACACTTTATATAGGTTTTGCATGCTTCGTCGTAACTTTTTAAAAATCACCGCAGCGGGTGCTTCATCTGTCCTTATGGGCTGTTCGGATAATGATACGCCTTATAACCTTATTGATACTGCCAAACCACCTGAAGGTAACGGTGGTTTAGAGGTGAATGATAAGCCTGCCTTTTATATCCCAAATGATGATGGTACAAGTGTTGAGTTCGCTGTCATTGGTGATGTCCACTCGAACGGCAATATCTTAAAAGGTGCTTTAGAGGAAATTGAACGTCGTGGTATTAAGAATGTGTTACTCATTGGCGACCAAGCGGATACCTTCCTAACTGAAGAATATATCGATGGGTTTTCTGAGCCAGAAGCTTACATTAAAATGATTCAAGAAGAAGAATTTGATAAGCGTTTAAATCTCTACCCAGTACGCGGTAATCATGAAGGTTTAAATACTGAGCATGACAACCCGTTATCGCCAAAAACTTTTGATAATATGAAATCCGACTGGCGTAACACTATCGGCCAATTGCTTGATACCCATGATGATTTAATTTTTCCTGAGTATATCCGCGAAGATACAGGTGAGTTATTAGATTGCTCCGCTTTATATGCTTTTATCCTTGGGCGTACGCTTTTTATCGCGGGTGACCCATACATCACGGCAGCTTGGACAACCTTGCCTTATGATCGCGAAAAAATCTTAACTTACACCAGTGAAGGAGAGCCGATTTATTCCTATCAAGACTGGGTGCTGGTGTATGATTTTATGCAGCAAGTGATTGCATCTAAGCAAGGCGAGTTTGATCATCTAATTATGTTTAACCACTATCCACTTGCTGGTCGCAACCATGCTGGCCTTTTAGAAAACGAAGTTGGCGGCGTGCCTGTGCCTGGATATTTTCCGCAGCTTGAAACCAGTGGCAGTGAAGGGATCACGCAAAAATTCTTAAACCTACTCTCAGAGCATAATGCGATTTTCTTATCTGGACACGATCATATTTTCTCTAAAGGTTTGATTTATCCACAAGGCGCGAGCACTGATGAGAATGAACACATTCATTATGCAACTTATGAGAATCCAGATGACAATGCGCTAGGTTCTCTTGCGCAAGGCTTATTGCCTGAAAATCCAATTCGTCAGTTTATTTTTGGGTCGTGTTCGCAAAAGCATTATGATGTGACTCGCTATTATGCGGATAAATATGAAGTGCCTTTATATACGCTAGCGACTAACCGAGATGCAGGGAAAGTCAGCATCTTTGCGCAAGTTAAAATCACTGGCGACTTGTTTGATTTAAGTGTTTGGGGCAATGAGCATGACTTTGGTAGCGATGGCTTTAAAGATCAATATAAGCGTGAAAAGCAAGGTCAAGATGTTGAGCAGCATTTCTTAGATGCAGATAATTGGCAGCAACTGTCTGCACTACACTCAATTACTAACTCTCAACATTTAGTTGTACCACCAAATTATTCATATCAAACAGATATTACCGCCGAAACAAGTGAAGGCTACTTGGGCACAAGTGCACAAATTAGTGATGGAGTGAACACTACATTTAACGGCTTAGATAAGTCACGAGAAGGGATCACTAGCCCAGCTAAATATTATGGATTTGCTGAAGAGTTATGCTTTAAATGGCTAATTTCTGAGCATTGGCGCGTCTTTTCTGATGTATTGTTAATTAATGGCATGGCGGATCAGCAAGGCTTAGTCACTGACCAAAATGGTAATGAAACAGATAAATCAGCGCCGGGCGTTAGTATTTACAATGATGAACTTCTCACGGCTGATACTTTTAGATTAGGCTTGAGTATGGAATCCGTGCCTGAAGATCAAGAAGTGACGCTAGCGTTTTATCATGAAGAATCAGAGCAGTGGATAGAGCTTGAATCTTATCAAGAAGGTGGCTATTTATATGCGGACGCACTCAAAATCAACGGTTACTTTGCGATTGTTGCTGTGCTCGATGAGTCCGATATAAGCACATCTGAGCCTGAAGTAGATGCCCAAGCCTAAATTAGTTTAAATTTGCTTACATATTTACACGCGGTATGCTTTCGCTTGGATATGGATAAATAAAGACTTGAGAAGGACAAGTGTTAAAATGTCGTCTCAAGTCTTTTTTATAGGTAATCAAAAAAACGAATGTTACTCCTTGCTCTATATGTCCTGTTGGCGATTGGTGTGTCCTTTATTTGCTCCGTACTCGAGGCTTGTTTACTTAGTATAACGCCTAGTTATTTAGCTAGTTTGCGCCAACAAAATCACCCTGCTGCGGCTAGCCTGACGCAATTAAAAGACGATCTCGATCGCCCCTTAGCTTCGATTCTTACCTTAAATACCATAGCGCATACAATTGGTGCGGCGAGTGCGGGTGCGCAAGCTGCGATTGTGTTTGGCAATCAATGGGTCGGCGTATTTTCGGCGATTTTGACTTTAGGTATTTTGCTTTTCTCTGAAATTATCCCCAAAACCATAGGCGCGACTTACTGGCGTGAGCTTGCACCTATGAGTGCGAAAATCTTAAAAGTGATGATTTGGCTGCTGCGACCTTTTGTTTGGTTCTCTGAACAGATCACTAAGCGTTTATCGAAAGGCCAACAAGCGCCGAAAATGCGAGATGAAATGTCAGCTATGGCGATGCTTGCTCAAGAAAGTGGTGAATTTGCCGATGGTGAAACTAAAATGCTAGCCAACTTATTGAGCATTAAAGATATTCCTGTAACTCAGGTCATGACTCCAAGGCCGGTGCTGTTTCGCGTGAGGGCGCAAAAGACAATCACTGAGTTTTTAGATCAATATCCTGAATCGCCTTTTTCGCGTCCGCTGATTTTCAGTGAGAGCAAAGACAACATTTTAGGCTTTGTACATCGTTTAGATTTATTTAAACACCAAGCTGCCGGCAAAGGAGATCAGCAATTAGGCAGCGTGATGCGACCTGTGCATGTGGTATTAAATACCTTTAGCTTATTAAAAGTCTTCGAGCAGTTAGTGGTGGAGCATCATCAACTGACATTAGTGGTGGATGAATACGGTAGCGTGCAGGGACTCGTGACACTTGAGGATATTTTTGAATATCTGATTGGTGAAGAGATTATCGATGAAGCCGACCACACCACAGATATGCAACTACTTGCGACCGAGCGCTGGGAGCAGTGGAAGGTGAAACACGGCGTGATTGAAAAGCCTGATCCGGAGAGCTAATCTAGTCACTCTGAGAAGATTCAAGATGCCACCTAAATGATTGCGCATCTTGAATCGATTTAAGTTTATCGCTTATGCGCCAGGTGGCACGGCTAAGCTATCTGCAATCATTTGAATTAACTCGTCTTCAAACTCAAACCTATCTTCTAATATCTCGCCAAGCTTGGATATATCTGTATCAAAATCAGTGAGTGGATCATCGTCATCGACGTCAGCATACTTATCTGTGTAATCGAGTAGCGGCTCTGTTGTCGCGACAATTTTAAAGTACATTTCATCGATTTCTTGAGTAGGGGTAAAGCCTGTGGCTTGCCAAGTATTCATCACACTATCGTAAATCTTGAAGTGACCTTCAGAAATATAATCCACAAGATCAGCGCAAAATTGTTGCAACTCTTGTGGGCTTGGAAGGCCAGAAATAGGCTGCTTGATGAGATTAGATTGGATGCCGGCTATTTTCCAATACTCAACGATTAAGTGTTGGCGGCTATCGAGCCAGTGGTCAATGACTTCGCTTGAGCCACCAAACTCTGCTTGGGTCCGTTTTAGGTTTTGTAGCATGGCTCTGTCCTCTTGGGTTGTGATTTAGGCATGCATTTCCCTAAGCAGGCCCAATCGAGGTGATCGTTTCATCTATATGATTGTTTTTAGTATAGTAGGATTCTTCACGCAATCATAACTGATTAAAACTTGGTATGAATTTAGATTGCCAGTAAAATGAAACTTCTGCAAGCAAAGAGGATCTGGGATGTTAACGAATACTCAAAATGTTTACTGGTGTATTGTTGAAGGCAGTGAATTATATCTAATCGATCAAATGATCCCATATACAAGCGCACAGGATTTAGGCATAGAAACTGATCAAGCCATTTATATGGGGCGCTATAAAAATCAAGCTTGCTACTGGGTCAATGCTGGGGAAGTCGAACCTTGTTTTGACATGACATCTCTTCGAGAGTTGCTAACTTTAGATCAAGAAACCTTTCTTTTGGCAAGTCGCGCCGTACAGCTTGGACATATGACCCAAACGCAACGTTTTTGTGGCCATTGTGGTGGACGTAATCGATTGAATCATCAAGAACTTGCGATGCAATGTGGGGAGTGTCGGAGCATGCAATATCCGCGCATCTTCCCTTGCATCATAGTCGCAGTACGTAATGACAAACAAATCTTACTGGCGCAGCATCCAAGGCATAAAGCGGGCATGTATACAGTGATAGCAGGCTTTGTTGAGGTGGGCGAAACCCTTGAGCAATGTGTCGCGCGCGAAGTTAAAGAAGAGACAGGCATCGAAGTGGATCAGATTGAATACTTTGGTAGCCAACCCTGGGCATTTCCATCGAGTATGATGATGGCCTTTACCGCGCGCGCGGCCGGAGGCAAACTCAAGCCCGACTATCGTGAACTGACAGATGCCAATTGGTTTGATGCATCGAATTTACCTGAAGTTGCGCCTAAAGGAACTATAGCGCGAGAGTTGATAGAGCATACTCTTGAGCAAATAAAATAACCCTAAGCTCGATTTATTCACAAAAAATACGTCTAAGTTTAGCCAAGTGTCGGAAAACAGCGCCTAAGGTGTTAAACTCTCGCTTTAAAATTTTCCATTTTGCCTTTTTTATTAGGGAAGAACTCAAGCATGACAGAATTAAAAAATGATCGCTATCTACGTGCGCTCTTAAAACAACCCGTTGATTGCACGCCTGTATGGATGATGCGTCAAGCCGGTCGCTATTTGCCAGAATATCGTCAAACGCGCTCAGTCGCGGGTGATTTTATGTCGCTGTGCAAAAATGCTGAGTTGGCATCTGAAGTCACGCTGCAACCTTTGCGCCGTTTCCCGCTTGATGCTGCGATTCTTTTCTCTGACATTTTAACCATTCCTGATGCCATGGGGCTTGGACTTTACTTTGAAGCCGGTGAAGGGCCTAAATTTGAACGCCCAATTCAAAGCAAAGCGGATGTTGAAAAAATTGGTCTTCCCGATCCAGAAGGTGAGTTGCAATATGTGATGAACGCTGTGCGTCAAATTCGCAAAGATTTGCAAGGTGAAGTGCCGCTGATTGGTTTCTCTGGCAGCCCTTGGACACTAGCGACCTACATGGTTGAAGGTGGCAGCTCAAAAGCTTTCACTAAAATCAAAAAAATGATGTATAGCGATCCACAAGTACTGCATATGCTACTTGATAAACTTGCTGACAGCGTGATTGAGTATTTGAATGCACAAATCAAAGCGGGCGCTCAGTCTGTGATGGTCTTTGATACTTGGGGCGGCGTCCTTACACCTCGTGATTACAATGACTTCTCGCTGCAATATATGCACAAAATCGTTGATGGTTTAATTCGTGAAAATGACGGTCGCCGCGTCCCTGTGACACTATTTACCAAAAATGGTGGTATGTGGCTTGAGAAAATTGCCGCGACAGGTTGTGATGCGGTTGGTCTTGACTGGACGATTAATATCCAAGATGCGAAGACTCGTATTGGTGATAAAGTTGCGCTGCAAGGTAATATGGATCCTTCAATGCTTTATGCGTCTCCTGAGCGTATCCGTGAAGAAGTGGCGACAATTCTTGAAGGCTTTGGTGATGAAGGAACGGGCCATGTGTTTAACTTAGGTCATGGTATTCACCTTGATGTACCGCCAGAAAATGCTGGTGTATTTGTCGATGCGGTACATGAATTGTCGAAGCCGTTCCATAAATAATAGATAACCACATTAATTGTCGTGAAACTGACATAGCTTTCACCTTTATCGATTAAACATAATCCAGAATAAGTAACATTCCCAGTATGAATACATATTTCTGCTGGGATTTAAGCGAGTTACTCTGAGTATGTATAAGGACGTAAAGATGAAAGCTGTCGGATACAAACAATCTCTCCCAATTCAAGATGTTGATTCACTTCAAGATATTGAATTGCCTCAACCTGAGGTCTCAGGTCAAGATTTATTGGTCAATGTCAGCGCGATTGCGGTGAATCCTGTTGATTATAAAATTCGTCAAAATGTCACGCCTGAAGCGGATGAATACAAAGTTTTAGGCTGGGATGCAGTGGGTGAAATCGTCGCCGTTGGTGAGTTAGTTACTGACTTTGTTGTCGGAGAGCATGTGTATTATGCAGGAGATCTGACGCGTCAAGGCTGCAATGCTGAATATCAGCTTGTTGATCAACGTTTAGCCAGCATCAAACCAAAAAGTTTAACGGCTGCGAGTGCAGCAGCTTTGCCTTTAACTGCGATTACAGCATGGGAAGTCTTGTTTGATCATTTAGGACTTCAACGTCAAGATATCCAATTAAAAATCCCAACCAATGAACTCATCCTTGTCACTGGCGCAGCTGGTGGTGTTGGCTCTATTCTTATCCAATTGGTGAAGGTGCTTACTGGCGCACAAGTGATTGCGACAGCATCAAGAGAAGAAACCCAAGCTTGGGTGAAGTCACTTGGCGCAGACTATGTAATCGATCATAGCCAAGCTTTAAAGCCTCAAGTGGATGCGTTAATCAAGGCGCATAATCTCCCACAAGTCTCACATGTTGCGAGTTTAAATCAGACTCAAGATTATTTAGCTGAATTTGTCGATATTTTAAAACCCTTTGGAAAAATCTGTCTAATCGACGATCCGCAAAACATGGAAACTAGCATAGTGAAAACCAAAAGTATTTCGCTGCATTGGGAGTTTATGATGGCAAGAAGTATGCATCAAGCCTGTGATATGGCGGTGCAAGGTCAGATTTTAGCTGCAGTAGCGAGTTTAATCGACCAAGGCTATATCAAAACGACCATTAAGAAGAACTTGGGCGTTATCGATGCAAGCAACCTTAGACAAGCGCACCAAGAGCTCGAAGCCGGGGCTGTGATTGGTAAAATGGTACTCGAAGGTTTTTAACTAGAAACTTGAATAATGCTTTGAATACTTTGCTTTAGCTCGGGCAAGAGATCTTCTTCAAACCAAGGGTTTTTGCTCATCCAAAAGCGATTTCTTGGGGATGGGTGAGGCAAAGGAAAGACTTTTGGAGCATGCAAACGCCACTGACGCACATTTTCAGTTAATGTCAGTGGTGTTTTTGTTTCTTGTGCGCGAGGTTTTGCAGCAAGGTAAGCCTTTTGAGCGTATTGCCCAATCAACAAGGTTAGCTGGATATGGCTTAACTGTGGCAGAACTTTCGGGTGCCAATGTGGCGCGCATTCAGGGCGTGGCGGTAAATCTCCACTGACCTTGCCTTGTTTGGTGAGCTTTTTTCCCGGATAACACAAACCCATTGGCAAGATGGCAAAGAGACCTGAATAATAAAAGGTTTGTCTGTCGACTCCAAGCCATTCTCTTAACCTATCGCCACTTAGGTCATCAAACGCTGTTCCTTTATCGTGGGTTTTCTCCCCTGGCGCTTGCCCAATAATGAGAATTTTAGCCTGCTTAGAGAGCTGAAAAATCGGCTTGATTTCAAGCGGCAATTGCCCTTTACAGATTTGGCAGCTTTTAATTTGCTGGCATAAATTCTCAATTTCTTGTGCCATACGTCTTGTACCTTTAATTAATAACCTTTTTCGAAATCTACAAGATTATCTAAGCCGCGTCCTTGATTAAAGGCTTGGTAATTTTGTCTGAAAATTTCAAACACATCATTTGCAAAGCTAGTCGCCGCTATATGTGGTGTGACGGTTACTTGTGGGTGATGCCAATAAGGACAAGATTGCGAGATAGGTTCTTGTTTAAAGACATCTAAAAACGCATGTTTGATTTGACCTTTCTCTAAAGCCTCAAGCAGCGCCGCCGGCACTATCGCATCCCCACGGCCTACATTAAACAGTAGGGCATCATGACACTGCATAAAGGCTGCTTCATCAAGTAAATCAGTTGTTTGTGGTGTTTTAGGTAAGGTGTTCACAATGATATCTGCCTGCGTTAAGGCTTGGTGCAGCTCATCTTTACTATATAGGTGACTGAACTGATGCAGGGCTTCAATATGCCCAGTTTGATTCATCCCAAGTACTTCAAAGCCGAGCCCATGGGCGCAAGAGGCGAGTTGGCGCCCAATCGAACCTGTGCCTAAAATCAGCATTTTTTTGCCTGAGATTGATTCATATTTATGTGGTTGCCATACCTTGTCTTGTTGCTGCTGGGCATATAGCGCAAAGTGACGAAAGTAGCTAAGGGTATAACCAATCACATATTCACTAATTAGCTGGCCAAACTTTCTTCGGATATTGGTGAGTTGATAATCTTGGCGAATGCCTTCAGCCATTAATGTATCGACACCGGCAAAGGTGCTTTGTAGCCAAGTCAGATTTGTGAATTCATCTAACTGAGTCGCAACTAAGGGAGGATCAGCTAATAATATGTTGGCCTCTGCCTTGTCGGCGGTTAGGGTTAAGTTTTCAAGTCCTGCTTCTAAAATCAATTGGTGGTAAAGGTTTTTATGCGCAGATTCAATATAGACCTTATTTGAAAGCGTGCTCATTGCTGGATTTATTTCCTATTACTGATAAAGTACGATTTATATATAACACTTATACACTAGATTTGAGACATTATGCTGCAAAATCCGTTACAAGTTAGACTTGAAAAGCTCGTTCCTTGGCAAGAGATCACCTTTATGGCTTGCTTATGTGAACGCATGTATCCAAATTACGCTGCATTTTGCCAGCATACTGAATTTGCCGATCATCAAAAGTATCGTGTGATTTTAGATAGTGTGTGGGAAGTGCTAACGGTGAAATCTGCCAAAGTTAATTTTGAGCGCCAACTTGAAAAGCTTGAAGACTTAATTCCAAGTGCAGAAGAGTTTGAGTTTTACGGTGTATTTCCTGCAATTGATGCATGTCGTGGTTTATCTATTTTGCTGCATGCACTGCTTGATCGTGAAGATATGTGTGAAGCCGTGATTGATCTTAGCCAAGTGTCGGTAAAAACTGTCGCTGATTTGGAAGAAGCGCAAGGCTGTGAGCCGATCACCAATGAAAACCAAAAAGATAACGAAGCGGTTTGCCAAGAGTGGGATGTGCAATGGGCTCTCTTTAGACCTCTGCGTGAAGCCGTTGAGCGTGATATTGAGCTGATTAAAGACTTGCGTGTGGAACTGCGTGAAGAGGCCGTTAGCAATATAGGTATTGCTCTAGAATTTTAAGTAAACTCGGTCTGAATTTAAACACATAGCTGTGATTTAGCTAGGCTTAAGTGTAAAAATGTCTACTAACGTGAATTTTTGGTTATTTTTCGAGATTGAAACCTTATTTTAGTTGCCAAGGTTAAATTAGATAAGGTAGATTCTAATTAGC
The DNA here is from genome assembly GCF_058545285.1 of Vibrio sp. KMM 9700. Classification (NCBI taxonomy): domain Bacteria; kingdom Pseudomonadati; phylum Pseudomonadota; class Gammaproteobacteria; order Vibrionales; family Vibrionaceae; genus Vibrio; species Vibrio sp. KMM 9700. The sequence goes on from NZ_CM178589.1 coordinate 1,595,055, forward strand.
TTAGGATGGAATTTATCACAAATCATCTTCAGCCAACCAAGGTGGAATAAGGACTGGTGTAAAATATCGGACTTGGTTTTAAGCTTAATCTGCGGAGATCTTCAAATTTTGCTTAAAAATAACTCATAAGGACAACTCTAAGTCGATAATCCTTTGCAAAACAAGGGTAGAATGGATTAGAGTAAGTTAGAAATTTTAAAAACAATCAAAAGGGAATACAAATGAACAAGACCCAACTTATTGACGCTATCGCTGAAAAAGCTGATCTTTCAAAAGCACAAGCAAAAGCTGCGCTAGAAGCAACTCTTGAAGGCGTAACTGATGCACTTAAAGACGGCGATCAAGTGCAACTTATTGGTTTTGGTACATTTAAGCTAAATCACCGTAATGCGCGCACAGGCCGCAACCCAAAAACTGGTGAGCCTATCGAAATTAAAGCAGCGAACGTTCCTGCGTTCACAGCTGGTAAAGCACTTAAAGACGCTGTACAGTAATTCAAAATATTTAAAGATCAGCGCTGGCAAATTGTTAGCGCTATTTTTATTTAAAAGTTTTGTGTTTTATGCGTCATTTTTCCGTTTTCGCACTGACTTCGCTGACTCCTCTGTTTTTACTTGGTTGCTCTTCAAACCAAGCACAACCTAACATCAATTCTTCGCAACAACTCGCTTTATATCAAAGCCAACATTCTGCAGGGCTCAAAGATACTCAAACAGAAAAGCTGCTTTGGTTTGACGGTGATGATTCTGAGCATCCACAAGTTATCTACGAACGCACACAAGAAACTCGTGACGATCAAAGCCTTAAGTCTGACTATCAGAGCCGTTATATATGGAAGAAGCAAAAGCTAAGTGAAGTAAGGCGTCAGGGCACGCGTTATACCCATTCAGGTAAGGCGATTGCATTTACCCTCTTATTGCGCCTTAGCAGCCAGCAAGAAGTGGTCTATCAACGCTTATTGTTAGATGGGAAGCCGATTGCGCTGACTGAAGATGATTTAACTCAGATAGCCGATCAAATTCGTCAAACCCGCTCCCTTGTGAGTTTGCAAAATCAAGCAGGACTTGAGATTTATCAAGGGCATTGGAATGGTCAAGAGTTTGCCACTTGCCGTGGAAAGAATTATCAAAAATTTCATCTAGGTGGGCAGTTTACTCAGCAATTGGTGCCTTTAGCTGATACTTATGTGGCGGTGTTAGCGAAAGAAAATGAGCAGGGGGAGTTGTATGTTGAGACCCTACTCAAGCAAAAAGCAGGATCTCAAGATTGTATTTTTAAGCCAGAATTTGAGGCTTAATGGAAGCGATTAACAGATTACTTGGCTTCACGCGCAATCGCACGATAAGCAATGTCTGAGCGATAGAATAAATCATCACTTTCAATCGCGCGAGTCAGTTCATAAGCCGCTTGTTGGGCTGTGGTCACACTCTCACCTAACGCTGTTGCACACAGCACACGACCGCCATTAACCACTAAATTGTCGCCATCAAACTTAGTGCCCGCTTGGAATACTTTTTGCGCGTCATTCTCTTGCGGCAGTTTAATCGCACCACCTTTCGCATAAGCTGCTGGGTAGCCTTTAGCTGCAAGCACAACGCCGACTGCTGCGCGTGGGTCCCATTTAGACTCTGCTTTATCAAGTGCACCTTGTGCGCCTGCAAGGCAAAGCTCAACCAAGTCAGATTGCATACGCATCATAATAGGTTGAGTTTCAGGATCGCCAAAACGGCAGTTGTATTCAATCACTTTTGGCGTGCCGTCGCTCATGATCATAAGGCCAGCATAGAGGAAACCTGTATAGGGCGCGCCTTCTGCTGCCATGCCTTCAACCGTTGGATAAATCACTTCATCCATGATGCGCTGGTGAATTTCAGCGGTTACGACTGGCGCAGGAGAATAAGCACCCATACCGCCTGTATTTGGCCCTGTATCGCCATCACCGACACGTTTGTGATCTTGGCTAGTTGCCATTGGCAGAACGTTCTTGCCATCAACCATAACGATGAAGCTTGCTTCTTCGCCATCTAAGAACTCTTCAACCACCACGCGGCTGCCTGCTTCACCAAATGCATTGCCTGCAAGCATATCCTTGATTGCATCTTCGGCTTCGCTAAGGGTCATTGCCACAATCACGCCTTTGCCTGCTGCAAGGCCATCGGCTTTGATCACAATTGGCGCACCTTTTTCACGCACATAGGCCAGTGCAGGCTCGATTTCCGTGAAGTTTGCATAATCAGCGGTTGGGATTTGATGACGCGCTAAGAAGTCTTTGGTGAATGCTTTTGAGCCTTCTAGTTGCGCTGCTGCTTGGCTTGGGCCAAAGATAGTTAAGCCTGCGGCTTGGAATGCATCGACCACACCAATGACAAGTGGCGCTTCTGGGCCAACAATGGTGAGCTCGATTTGGTTGTCTTGTGCAAAGGCAACTAGACCTTGAATATCTTCTACATCAATTGCGACGTTTTCAAGTTTTGGCTCGCTTGCTGTGCCCGCATTACCCGGTGCAATAAACACGGTTTCGACACTTGGGTTTTGCGCCGCTTTCCAGCCAAGAGCATGTTCACGACCACCAGAACCAATAATTAATACTTTCATTTCTTATTCCCAAAATTAATCCGAGTATTACCTTAGTGTGCTTTTTCAAAGTAATAAGGAGTGCTCACAAGGCAGCAAAGTTTTTTAGTCCAATGAGCATAGTCCACTATGTGATTTGGCTAAAAAAGTGCAGCTAACGCAGTGACCACCCTTATTAAGCAGAAAAAGTTAGTGACGGAAATGACGCATCCCAGTTAAGATCATCGCCATACCGTGCTCATCCGCCGCATCAATCACCTCTTGATCACGCATTGAGCCACCAGGTTGGATCACGCACTTAATGCCAGCTTCTGCGGCGGCGTCGATACCATCACGGAATGGGAAGAAAGCATCAGATGCCATCACGCTACCTGCAACTTCCAAACCTTCGTCAGCAGCTTTAATGCCGGCAATTTTTGCTGAGTAAACGCGGCTCATTTGGCCTGCGCCCACACCGATAGTCATGTCGCCTTTTGCGTAAACAATCGCATTTGATTTCACATATTTCGCTACTTTCCAGCAAAATAGTGCATCTTTAAGCTCAGCTTCTGTCGGCTGACGTTTGGTCACAACTTTCAGATCATCCAGACCAACCATGCCTTGGTCACGGTCTTGAACTAATAAGCCGCCATTGACACGTTTTAGGTCAAAGCCAGTTGTCTTCGTGTCCCACTGACCACACTCAAGAAGACGTACGTTTTTCTTCGCGCTAACGATTTCAACTGCATCTTGTGCAACACTTGGCGCGATAATAACTTCTACAAATTGACGCTCAACAATGGCGCTAGCAGTTTGCGCATCAAGCTCACGGTTAAATGCAATGATGCCACCGAATGCAGACGTTGGGTCGGTTTTAAATGCACGCTCATAAGCTTCAAAAATGTTGTCGCCAAGGGCTACGCCACAAGGGTTGGCGTGTTTGACGATAACACATGCAGGTTCTGCGAACTCTTTGACGCACTCAAGCGCGGCATCTGTATCAGCAATGTTGTTATATGAAAGGGCTTTACCTTGAAGTTGAGTCGCTGTTGCAACGCTTGCTTCTTGTGGGTTTTCTTCAACATAAAAAGCAGCAGCTTGGTGGCTGTTTTCGCCATAGCGCATATCTTGCTTTTTGATAAATTGTTGGTTGAAGGTGCGTGGGAATTTAGACTCTTCGTCACCTTCCTTGTTGTCACCATAAGATGCAACCATAGTGCCGAAGTAGTTAGCAATCATGCCATCATAGCTTGCAGTGTGCTCAAATGCTGCAATCGCAAGGTCAAAACGGGTTTCAAGCGTCAGTGATTTCTCGTGAGCATCCATTTCAGTAATGACGCGCGCATAATCAGATGCTTTTACTACAATCGCGACATCTTTATGGTTTTTCGCTGCAGAACGAACCATAGTTGGTCCACCGATATCAATGTTTTCAACCGCATCTTCAAGGCTGCAATCTGGGCGCGCAACAGTGTTGGCAAATGGGTATAGGTTTACGACTACCATGTCGATAGGTGCGATATCGTGCTCAGTCATTACAGCTTCATCCATATCACGACGGCCTAAAATGCCACCATGAATTTTTGGATGTAAGGTTTTCACACGGCCATCCATCATTTCAGGGAAACCTGTATGATCAGATACTTCAGTCACATTTAAGCCATTTTCAGATAAGAGGCGAGCAGTGCCACCTGTGGATAGAATTTCAACGCCACGTTGTGAAAGCGCAGTAGCAAATTCTAAAATACCAGTTTTATCAGAAACACTAATTAAAGCACGACGGATAGGGCGAGCGTTTTGCATGGTTTGGATCTTCCTTTACTTATATGGAAATGGAATGAATAAAACTTAATTGGGGCGTATTCTAACTAAAAACAATTGAAAAAGCTCGCGCAATCGGTTGCTTTTTTTGGAAATAAAAAATCTCCAGCAAATTTTCACTGGAGATTTTAGAATTAACACACTGATAAAAGCGGAATAATCAAATTATTTATTCTATAATCACCTCGGCTTGCGCTGTTGTTTGTCCTTCTAAAGTGGATACGCTAACTGTTGCGCTATCACCCGGCGCGCCGACAACTTCATAGCTCGAACCATCTGGGCTAATCGAAAGGACGCTTTCATCTGAGCTTGACCAGATAAGCTCAACTTGTGGCTCTTGCGTTGGTTTCGCACCAACTGTGGTGCTAGCCAAAGCTTTGGCGCGACCGCTAGTACCGGCTGCAAGTGTACCTTTCAAGGCAACAATCTCGAGAGCTCTGGTTGAAACCTGAACACAAGTGATGTAGTTCGCGGTAGCTGCCACTTCATTTGTCCCTAAGTTTGCCGTTTCTTCTTGGCCTTCAATGAAGTCAAATGCGATATATTTAGTATTGTCCTCACTGTCTAGGTCTGAAGAGATATAACTTCTAGACGTTGGCCAGCCGTTGATTTCAGCTAAGTTGCCTTCTTGTGCATACAAAGCGTTTAGTTCTGTTATGGTGGCTAATCTACCGCCAAAAGCCGTACAAATCGCTTCTGCAACATCAAAATCAAAGTTTGGCACCTCAATTGTCTCACCAGTGGATGTATCCGTGATACTCGTTGTGTAATCCAAACCTTTTAGCAAAGTATCTTGTAGCGTAAACGGTGGCATGAAAGTGATACCATCGCTGGCTAAGTCAATTGGCTGATAAGGACTGCCAACATTAATGGTCACAATCCCCATAGCGTAATCACCTTGATTATCCGTCACCATGACACTTACATAATAAGTGATTGGGATACTTGGGGTGAACTTAAAGCTAATGTCATCAACCATCTCAATCTCTGCATTTTCTGTGGTTGCAGAAACTAAGGTTAAGCTATTGCTTGCATCTAGATCGTCAATATAGTCGGTAAGATCAACGGTTACTTCCTCTCCTTCAGTGGCATCAATACTAAAATCAGTGATTTCAATACCGTGGTTGACATCTTGGGATACCGCGACATCAATCGCGCCAAGATAAGTATCAGTTGAGTTACTCAGGCTATAGTAAACTCGGCTGATCCCAAACTCACGATTTGAATCAAGCGTAATGGTATTTGCTGTGGTGTCATAAGTTAAGCTCTCACCATCCGCGCCACCGAGTAAGGTAGGAGCTTCATCAAGGCTAAAGCCTTCTCCTGGCCATTCACCTTGTTCAGTTAATAGTGTTTCGAGATCTAGCACCAAGTCAGCATCTCCTTGCTGAATTGCAGCCGAGAGTGGCGGCAATTGCAGTGTATTTGGAGTGGACTCGGTACTTGCTGCATTGACACTATTATCCGATAAAATCCCAACTTGCGCGGTTGCTGTCGTGACTATGCTGGGATCAGCCGCGCTCGCAATTTGGTAGCTATATACACAACTGCCAACATCATTTGGTTCAAAATCAAAGCCTTGATCCGTTTGAGTTATATAAGCACATTGGCTTTGATCTGAAATCGGCTCCACCTTAGAGACGACAATCGCAGAGCCATCACTTGCCTTGGCTTGAGCCAAAAGGTTGATGGACGCCGTTTGGTTCTCAACGCTGTTAAACCTTAGGTTGTTGGCGCTAAGGCTGACCACTGGGCTAGGCGTTGGCGTGCTGCTCGATGAGCCTCCACCGCCCCCACCGCCGCAAGCGGCAAGGGCTGGTGCTAATAAAAGCGCGACTAAGGTTTTTGAATAAGTTTTCATATACGACTCCTTGTATTACTTTTATTAGTCTTGTGGTACCGCACCGAATATCCAAGTGACGGCATTGGTGTAGAAGATTGAGTTAGAAACATCAAACTTAGCCACTCGGCCATAACCTGGCTTCGCCACAGGAGTAAAATCTCCTTGATCAAAATCCCAGTTATACTCTTGTACCATCATAGGGAAGGCAGTTGTACTTTGTTCACTAGTTGTTGGAATGTCGACATAGTAGCCTAAGAAGCCAGCATCTGATGCCCAAACAAATTTTAAACTCTTATGGTGTAAGGCTGTAATACCAGTACTTCCGACGGTATGCGTTTGGTTATCACCGGAGACGGTACCGAATTCTCCATCGTAATCGTAATCAGTCCCAGCATCGACAGAAGCAGATTCATCATAACTAAAGCTTAAAGGTATATATTGATCTTCAGGTAAGTCATAGGCGACAGATATGTAGCTTTGATCGACTCCCCAGTATTTATTACGTATATCCCCAAATGGACCATTTAACAAAGGGTCATCTATATTGTTAAATTTAAATACGGCACCAGCGGCAAACTTAACATCTGATGCTTTTGCATCATCACCAAATATAGACTCCATAATACTTTCTGTTGCCATCTCTTCTTGCGAGAAATAAAGCAAGGTCCCACCATCATATAAAAAATCACGCAGTGCGTTAGTGAGTGTAGCGTTAGGTATAGTAGGGAAGCCCACTTGCACTACTGCTGGTGGCATATCGCTAGTGATGAGGTCGATGAGCGTTTGACAGGTTGGGTCGCAATCACCTAAAGAGGTGAACACCCAATCAGCTTTCAAAATAATTTTGGAGGTAGGCTCTTTACCGAAATTATCTGTATAACGCAAAATAGCATTTGAAACAATAGCTTTACCTGCATATTCCTCAATCGCAATATTAAAGCCATTGTAAGGTTGGTTGAAAGTACTACCCGTTCCCGCAACATGAATCTCATCAATGACTTCAACCTCAATAGAGCTAGTTAAGCGACCATCAGGGGTTGTTGCCGTGACAGTGACTGTGCCTTTTTGCATCCCTTCAGAGCGGCCTGTAACTTCATCTATTGCTAGAATTTCAGGGTTGCTTGAGGTCCAAACAAGTTGCTTGTTATAGATGACATCTTCTTCACCCGCTGAGTTGGTGTAGAGCACGACTAAGTCTTTAAACGTGCCAGCAATGACATAATAAGGATCGCGGATTCTAAAGTCTTTTGGCTCGATGTTTTTGCAAGAGAGGTAAGCTGTATCAGTAGTAGTGTCCGACATAGCTAAATCTATGTTGTCATAAACAAGAGTTGTTTGATTAGTTGATGAAACCCCATTTAACCAATATTTACCACTCTCTGGCCATCCAGTTATTCCAGAAATACTAGAATTAGATCCTATAACCGCGGACATTTCTGCTAAGCTTGGCAAGCTACCACCTTGTGCTCGACAAATAGCTGCGGCCAAAGAATAATTAAAAAGCCCCATTTGATGACCGGCACTAGCTGCATTACCTGTACTTTCCTCACTACCAGTCATATCAAAACCTAAGCTTTCAATTTGATCGACCGTCATAGGGGCGGTGAGAGTAAAGGATGTGTCGGGATCGCCTGTATCCATAAAGTAATCTTGGAAAGGAGAGGCTACTTGGACACGGACACTGGCAATATCAAAACCACCAGAATGATCTGTGACCATATAACTGACAAAATAAGTGCCAGCCAAGTCAGATTGAAAATCAAAGCTAGTATTTGTTAGATCATCAGGGTCTGTTAATGTCACGCTAGCATTGGCGGCGCGCGCTTCAATCAGCTGTACATTTTTATCTGCGCCGTCTTCAGCGTCTTCATCTTCAAGATAAGGGCCAACATCAATGGTGACAGATTCACCTGTTGGTACTTTGACTGTCATGGTTTCAGGGGCGTAATAATAGCTAAAGTTGTTGGCAACAGGTGCGATATTCGCATCACTTGAAATAGCGACTTCGATACTGCCAAGGTAGACTTTTTCTTCTTCTTCATCGGTTGCGCTGTAAAAAATTTCAGCAAACCCTGAATCAGTTGAACAATATTTAATTTGCCCATCTGCTGGATCATTCGCGCTTGCGCTTCCGTCACCAATAACGATAACTTCTGAATCTAAGAGGGCACCCTCTGGGATGGTAGCGCTGAGATCGACACTTTCGCAGACGCTAGCATCTATATTTAGGATTGTATTTTCAAGTTTAATATTTGAAACACTAATGCCAGAAGCACCTTGGAATGCAACACGGCTAATCGCGCTCGCTGTTGTGGTTTGGTCAGCATCTTCAACTGTATATTCAAAGCTACAACTTGTGGCGCGTGTGGCGGTGACTTCAAAACTTGTCGCATTTTTTTGTCCAACCACACAAGCTGGGTTCGCTTCCAATGCTTTAACACTTTTGAGTTGCATTTGGGTATTAGGATCACTGGCATGAATACGAGAACTAAGGTTAACTAATCCAGTGCTCGTTTGGGAAAAGCTTGAGATGCTATCTTCAGCAACTAGGCTTACTGATGCAGGAGATGGCCCACTTCCCCCGCTAGAGGATGATCCACCACCTCCACCGCCGCCTCCACAAGCGGCAAGCAGGATACTACATGACACATATAAGCTAAATTGAGAGAGCTTATGTTTAAAACCAGCATTTAAATTAAACATGATAAGCAAATCCTTGAATTTTTTAGTCCATTAATAGAAAAGAGTGCGTTACTTTTTCATAGGCATAAATTATGACAAAGACTTACCTTTTGTAGGTAATATCTAGCTCTCAGGGTTTGTATATTATTTCACCTGAAGATGGGCTTTTGTTTCAAATTTTGAGCAGGGTTATATTTCATTAACTTATGTGTGGTTTATTACATAAATAATGAGATCTTATTTTGTGATCTGTTTCTGGTTTTATTATTAACTGACTTTTAGATGACGATCTAAAACTAGAGGATTTAAGGTTTTTAGCGATTTTAGGATCGTTTTGATCTTCTCGATCTTGTTTTGCGTGAATTTAAGGTTAAGTTTGTAAATATGAGTGGTAGGGGATGTTACTGACTATGGTGATGATCAAAAAAGGCTCACTAAAATAGCAAGCCTTTGAAAAATAAACTTAATCAGGCTTGATTAGTTCATGCCGTATTTTCAAGACCCTGTTTTTGGCGGTTTTTGTTTGTTTCCATTTGTTTGATATTTTCTTTTATTTCAATATCTTAACTTAATTCTTGTTTCTGTTTGTGTTTGTTCGTTTCTGGTCTTATCATGCACTGGGGGTACATATGGGGGTACATGGATTTTGCCTTATATGCCTTATAAACACTGGCTTGAAGAGGTTTTAATGGGGAAATTGTACGATAAAAGTCTTAGGGTGGTTCACAATAAGGCGCATCCAAAGGTCTTTGTGTTGACTGATGGGCAAGGTCTTGGAGCTAGAGTTTCTATTGAGGGGAAGATCCGTTGGCAATATAGATATAAGATCGAGGGTAAGAGTAAACGCTTTGATATTGGTAGTTATCCTGAAATCTCTTTATTAGATGCGCGTGATCGAGTTCATCAATATAGAGAATGGCTAGCCAAAGGCTTTGATCCTCAAACTCAGCAGAAATTAGAGAGATAAAACCTTAAAGCCGATAACTGTTAAAGATGCGATGGAATATTGGCTTGTGGAATATGCAGAAACAAATAGGGCTAACTTCTCAAAGCATCGTAGGCAATTTGAGCGCCATATTTATCCATATATTGGTGATTTACCTATCGATCAAGTCGAGACTAGGCATTGGATTGAATGTTTTGACCGAATAAGAAAGGGTATTGCTGGTGAGCAGCGTCCTGCGCCTGTAGCTGCTGGTTATATCTTTGGTAATGCAAAGCAAGCATTAAGGTTTTGCCGTGTAAGGCGGTATGCAGATAGCCGTGTACTCGATGATTTAGTGATTAATGATGTCGGTAAGAAGCAAGCAAAAAGAGATAGGGTGCTAACTAAAGCTGAATTGCTAGATTTATGGAATTTCACCAGCGACCCTAAAACGCACGCTTATTATAAGAATCTGCTACATATATTGCTTATCTTTGGTTGTCGAAGCCAAGAAATAAGACTCTCAAAATGGTCTGAATGGGATTTTGATTCAAAAATATGGACTGTGCCTAAAGCAAACTCTAAAACTAATGTATTGATTGCTCGTCCTATTCCCGATGATTTAATGGACTTTTTATTAGGGTTAAAAGGAAGCTCAAAATTAAATGAATATGTCTTAGGTGAGCTTAAAAGTTCTGAAAGTATTAGTGGCTATGGTCGTAAGATATGGAAAAAACTGGGGCATCAAGAAAAATGGACGCTACATGATTTACGCCGTACTGCTGCCACGCTTATGAGTGACTTAGGAATTGCGCCTCATATTGTTGAACAGCTATTAGGGCATGAAATTGGTGGGGTTGCTGGTATCTATAACCGAAGTAAATACACTGAGGAAAAAAGGGCGGCAATGGCATTATGGTTTGAGCATCTGAATATTTTCTTTAACACCAGCAGTAATGTTGTTTCTATCGCTGGTGAAAAGCGCACGGCATAGCTAGTTATATTCATCTTGGCTAGGCTGCATATACGATCTGATAGGTTTTTAAGGTTCAGATCGTATATGTGGTGTATCTTGAAAGTATTATCCATCTAGCTAAATAAAATATATTGAAATTTAGGCATTTTGTTAGTTTTCAATTTCACCATACTCCATTGATTGGAGTTTTTCTTTTGATTTTTGAGTTCGGGCTGCTTTAAAATTATCTAGTTTCAGCTTAGTAAAACCATCAGGATTAAGCTTGCAGTGGTAATGATGGTGCTCTTTAAGTCTACTCTCTTCCTCTTTAGCTCGTTCTGAGCTAGTTTTGAGTTTTCTGCCTGTTAATAACAGCCATTTATCAGCACATTTATACCAAGAAATAAGTAAAGCCATAGCTGAAAAGAATGGGTGAGACCAACCAAGGAATGCTATCAATGATGGAATTAGTACAGCTATAAACAATGTAAACCATTTAATTGCGGAGATAGCTAGAATACGTTGCTTAAGGTTTTTTTCTGCATCTTCTGAGGTTGTTCTCGCAAGGTCTTTATAAATTAGCTTTATTTCATCAATATCAGGCATTGCTTCTTCTAGCTCGCCATCAGCAAAGTTACCCCATCGAAATTGTTCGGATGAAACACCACAAATATAACCAACACCAGTAATACTAGATATTTTCTTTGAAAAGTTATTTTCATATCTAGGTATTACCTGTAAAGGTACATTATATCGTTGAATCCAGTATTTAAACTCCCTTTCCGATATTTCTTTACATTTTTCAAGACTGAAGTCATCAAGTAACCTAACAGATAACACTGCTATTTCTTTGCCCATTGCTTCACTAACAAATTTAGGGCTGTAGGTAACGTAATAGCCTTTGCGTTTTATACTAACATTTTCAAATCTGACCCAAGGTTTCATACATCTCCTAAATTGACTCTTATGTATGGTCTTAGCTATTTCTTACAATTCAAAATTAGAAATATCAAGCAAGGAGGAACTATATTCAATGTATCCAGAGCATACTAACCTTGAACTGACTTATCACTAAAACCCACCCGTAAACACCTCGACAAAACTTTTTAGCTTATTGGTTAGGTGAGGGATGATCTTCTTGCGCGCAAGTAGGCTAGGTTTGGTTTCGAGCGTATCGATAAGGTCATCACGCAATGGATCTTGTTTGGTCTGCTCATAGCGTGCGACAAGGCTTGTGAGCTTATCTTTATTTAGTTTTTCTTCCTTAGCCAGCTTATCAATTGCATCAAGCTTTTCTTTTTCCCAGAAGAAGCTAAACGACTCTTCGACGCTGGTGTCATCAGGAATACCGTTTAGCGTTTCTTGCATAAACTTTTCAATCAATACTTTCTTATTGGTAAGAGTTGGCTCAGTGCTCAAGATATTAGTGATCACATTGCGTTTTTTCTGTTTGCCTTCTTCGCTATCTTCATTTTTAAGATCTTTAATCAAATGCAAAATATAACTGACATTGACTTCATCGCGATGGAGTAAATCAAGCTCAAAATCCACATCTTCTAAAATAGATACTTTCTCTTTGATCGAAGATTCACGAATTTGGCGGTTAAGATCCGTGTACTTGCTAGTAAAATCTTGAAATTCTTGATCACTGATTTGAGTTTTATCTATATTAAAGTCTGTAAAGTTACTTAGCATGTTCTTAATTTGCATTAAGCGTCTAAATTGCAATACAAAGCGTTTTTGAGCTTCTTCATCTGGCAAGCTATCCACATCATCAGGCGTAGGGGTAACACCCATTAAGCCTTGGTATGCTTCGTTAAAATCTTTCATCAGCTCATCAAAAGGCGGCGTTTCAATGACTTCAATCGGCTGCTTATTTGAGAACATCAAAAAGGCTTCATCGGCTGCTTGTTTGAGGTTTCTAAAGCAAATAATATTGCCGTGTGATTTAGTTTCATCAAGGAGGCGGTTGGTACGTGAAAATGCTTGCACTAAGCCGTGATGTTTTAAGTTTTTATCAACATATAAGGTGTTTAAACTTGGCGCATCAAAGCCTGTTAAGAACATATTGACCACCAGCAAGATATCTATCTCTTTGTCTTTAACTCGCTTGGCGATATTTTTATAGTAATCATAGAACAGCTTGCTATCTTTGGTGCTATAGCTTGTGCCAAATTCTTTGTTGTAGTCATCAATAAAGGCTTCTAGCTTATCTCTGCTATGCAGTTTTATGCTTTCACCCTCTGCTGCAGCCTTAATCCGCTGGCTATATAATTCTTGCTCCTGCACGTTTGGCTGGATTAATGTCGGCACTTCTTTGATTAGTTTATCGGCTGGCTTGGGATCTGGCGCGCCACTTAACTCATATTCGTTTTCTTCGTTTGCGTCATAGCTGAAAATAGTCGCGATTTTAAGTTGGTGCTTACCTTGGGCTTTCTTCGCGGCAAATAGCTCATAATATGCAATGAGATCGGCAACACTTGCGACGCAAAACATAGCATTGTACTTGCCGCTATGAGTTTTACGCTTATGGTGAGCCAAAATGTAATTAACTATCTTCTCTTGGCGCGCTGGTGAGCTTAAGAGTTCCTTGGTATCAATCGCTTCGACATCAATATCAAGATTATTGTTTGAGCCGTCTTTGTATTGGTAGCGTCCAACATATTCAATCGCAAATTTAAGGACGTTTTGATCGCGAATGGCATCGATAATCACATAAGCATGTAGACGTTCATCAAAGAGGTCTTTGGTGATTTTCTTGACGGATTTCTTCGCGACGGCGTTGTCTGGGAAAATAGGCGTTCCTGTAAAACCAAATAGCTGTGCGCCTTTAAAGAAACCAATAATATTGGCATGAGTCTCACCAAATTGACTGCGATGACATTCATCAAAGATAAAAATGATGCGCTTATCTTGCAGCTTTTCCATTTCTTTTAAATAACGCTGCTTGGTGACAACATTATTGAGCTTTTGCAGCGTTGTCACGACTAGCTTATGGTTGCGGTTCTCGTTTTCTTCACGCCCTTTGATTGGCCTATCTATCAGCTGGTGATACAAAATCTTAGTGTTATCTGTTGTATCCACGCAGCCTTTACTAAAAGCGTTAAATTCAAGCGCTGTCTGGTAATCAAGGTCTTTTCTGTCGACCACAAAGACAACCTTATCCACCTCTGGAAGCTGAGTTAAGATTTGCGCAGCTTTAAAGGAAGTGAGCGTCTTGCCTGAGCCTGTTGTATGCCAAATATAACCATTTTTACGCGATGTTTTAACTTGCTTGATAATCGCTTCCACGGCATAAAACTGGTATGGGCGCAGCACCATTAAGAACTTGCCCGTTTCATTTAGGACAATGTACTTGGTTAGCATTTTGGTGAGGTGCGCTGGGGCTAAAAAGGCTTTGCCAAAGTCATGGATTTGATTAATCGGCTTGTTTTCAAGATCAGTCCAGTTAAAAGTTTGCTTGGCTGATAGCTCTGGGTTGTTGGAAAAATATTGCGTATTCACGCCGTTTGAAATAACAAATAGCTGTAAATAGTTAAATAAGGCATGATTGGCATTAAAAGAGTGCTTTTTATAACGTTTGATTTGGTTAAAGGCTTCTTTTAGCTCGATGCCTCGGCGCTTAAGCTCGATTTGTACCAAGGGTAAGCCGTTCACCAGCAAGGTGACATCATAGCGGTTGGTATATTCGCCTTTTACCGTGATTTGATTGGCAACTTGGAAGTGGTTCGCTATTTTGGCGTTTTCATCCACCAGCAAGTCTAAGTGGACGCTCTCACCGTTATCTAAGGTTAGGTTGAGCTTATCGCGCAAGGTTTTGGCTTTATGAAAAATGCTGCCTTGTTGTAACTTACTGAGGATTTGGCGAAATTCACTCGTTGAAAGCACTTGGTTTTTGAGTTTATCGGCGTTGAGCCTTTCTAGCTGAGTTTTTAGGTTAGCTTCAAGGCTTTGATTATCAGGCAGGTGGACGCGCTGATAACCGATATTAATCAGTGTTTGGATAAATTCGTTTTCAAGTGCTTGCTCTGATTGATATGCCATACTTCTAGCGCCGTCCTTAGTTGTTAATCCTGCTTAGTGCCAATATTCTTATTTGTTGTGTAACCTTGCTCTGGATGATTTGGTGTTGTTGGATAGGCAAGGTATAGCTTTTGAGATTTCACCATTTTACTTAAATAGTTTCTGCGTAATGTGTCTGGTTTCATATCAAGCAATATAGCTATATCCGACAACTTCAAGCAATGAGGTGTTGCTATCTCGCAAATAGTTATAATTGTTTGCTCTATTTCTTCTTTCGGTCTTCTCGCTTTGTTGTGATTCGAAGCTGCTGCGGATTTTAGTTTTTGCCATAATACTTTGTTTTTAACATTGAAGTCCGGAGCTTTTTTGTTTGAGTCCGGACTTTTATGTTTAAGCTCCGGATTTTTATGTTCAAGCTCCGGACTTTCATTTTTAAGCTCCGGTATTTGATCGTCAAAGAGCGCAAGCTGCTTCTCGGTTGGAGAAGAAACAAAAGTAATATTCTTACCTGCCTCATTGTCCGGAGTTGGAACTTCAATTCCTTTTAAGTGATAAGTTTTGCTTTTGTATTGTCCTGATGAGTCTAAGTAACCACTAGATACTAATTGGCTTAATGCAAGAGTTACTTCGCGCGTATGCTCTGAGGTTAATGAGCTAATGCGTTCATGGTTAAACCATGCTTCAGTCATCGCAGTGATTAATATGGTACGTTTAAGCTCACTCAGCTCATGAAAGCCTTCACCGAAAATATCAACTAGCTTTTGCGTTAATTCTTCTGAAACTATATTGACCATACGTAGTTCAAGAAGGGTTTGACCAAGTACGTCATTTTCATAAAGCTTAGGTAATTGCCAGTTTTGTCTTCGGCAATTACGATAAATATTTGGGACACCTGAGCCTGCTTTTTCACTTAATCCAATATTTAAAAACATTTGATGAATAGCTGGGTTTCGACATTGGCTGTTACCACCAAGGATTGCTTCTTTAACTGGGACTCGCATTAATCCCGGATTACGAAAACCAATAAAATCAGGGTGTTTCTCGATTAAGATATTCCCTTCGGCATTAAAGTCAGCATGTGCAATAGTGTTAACTAATGCTTCACGAATCGCCTCATGAGCAGGTGTGCGATCAATTCGTTTATCTCCAACAAGGTTAAAGGGTACCTTCAAATCAGCGGTAAGTTTACGGTACACTTTACGATAAAAATCGAATAAATTTCCAGACCAAGAACCATCGGTATAGATACGATCTACCCATCGTTCAGAAGATGTGTTTTTTTCTTGATAATCTAAGGCAAAAGCTGGCAGAGCATCAAGAATCGAGTTCCAGCGACCAAACATTACTAAACCTGCGAGAGTTAACCATTCTTTCCCTGTTGAGCGATCTTTTGCGATGCAGCGAATAGAGCGTAAAAATTCATGGTCAGAAAGCTCTGAAAAAGTATGATCAGGTCTAGCATCGACAAATAACTGTCGGTAAATACGCAAACTTTCTAGATCTATATCATCGATAGTGAAGTGCTCAAGTAAGCGATTATCACGTATATCTTCTTGTTCTGCCATCATATGGTTGACTGCTGGAGGTAAGCACTTTTGATCGGTTTCATAGCGACGAATATAAGTGCCTGTTATGGGGTTGTTATTGATGTATACGGGGCGAGATTGACGAGTGGCGCGAGGTACATTAATAACAATTAGCTCTTTGTTTTCAATTGTCTGAACATAAACATCGGCTTCATTAAGTAAATTGATGCTTACTTTGTTTGGGTTATTGACTGTATCCCAAATATTTTTGATAACTGGAGCTGGGTTACTTATACCTTCAATTGTAAATCGAGATTTTCTTTCTTTAATCCCAAGTAGGATGATACCGCCACTTGTATTAGCAAATGCACTATAGGTTTCCCACATATCATTAGGTACAGCACCTTTTCCATCACGGCCACCAGCAAGTTTACATTCGACTTCGGCACTTTCTTGTAGTGCTTGAATATCATCTAATGAGGTAAAGGTGAGGTGTGTCATGTGCTTCCTTGTTGGGTACTTAGTGGAGCTTTATATAAAATTAATCTGTCGTTATCCGTTATCAAACATAAAAAATGATAACGGATAACGAGCAAATGATAACGGATAATGGAAAAATGATAACGGATAAGGTGGTTCGTTAAACTATTTTTCCCAAATCTCACACAAACATCTGCTGCAATAAGCCTTTTTTGAATAGCTTGGTTTGTTCAAGTTGTTGATTGACGGTATCAATCTTAGTGTCTATTGCTTGCAGGTATTCGGCGATTTTTTGTTGTTCCTTTAATGATGTAGGAATTTTTAATTTCATACTTTTCAAGTGAGAAGCGTAAAGATGAATTACCGAACTTCCTTGTGCAAGACCTGCTATAGTTGTTTTTTGAGCAGAATTTAAAAAGTAAGACAAAAAGATACCATTTAACTTTGTCTTTATAATTGTTAAGTCGCCACTATAAGCTACGTTAGGAATTAATACACATGCTGCTGTAGCTATGTCTATTTGAGTTTCTCCTGAACAAGGGACGATAATATCGTTAGTTTCACTTAATATTAAAGAACTTGGGTCTACATTTGTTGATGAATATATGTGAGAAATAACTTCATTGTATGTTGTATAAAGTTCACCATATCGAATACAAGGCGTTCTTCCATTTTCAACAATATCTGCCTTTGATAGTCCTTTCCCTTTTGTAAATTGAGCAATATCAGAGAATAAAAACTCCTCCCAATCAGGAAAATCTTCGCCATTCTCATCTTTAAAGCGGATCTTTTGGCTGAAAATCTGCTGCATCACACCTTTTTTGTATGCTTTGAGTAAGCGATGTTTCTCAGTGAGTTGGCTTATCTTAGTATCTACTGATGTCAGGAAATCAGCGATTTTTTGTTGTTCAGTTAAAAGCGGAAGATAAACAGGAATACTGTAAATTCCAGATGTATTTAAACTTGGCACACCTGTAGCTTCGTTGTATTTTTTCCAGTTTATTTTTTGAGCTATTAGGTATACAAAATATGGCTCATAAGATGGTTTAATTTCTGAATAAAATAACGTATCTACAGTCCAAAATGGTGTAGTAATGAATTGAGGTTTATCAATCGTACCTTTTCGCCCAATTAAAACACTTGGTTTGTTGTACAAGTAAGAATCAACATATCTCATTACTCCACCCGAACCCAGAACAGGATAATGACCATCACTTAAGTGCTTGTGATCTTTTCCGTATTTAAGAGAAATTACCTTATCTAATTTAGTTTTATCCCAGTTTTCATCAAACTCACCAAATCTCAACTTCGGCACTAACTCACTCATAGCTTCACCTCAAACGGTGCATCAATGCCTAATTCAGCGCAAAAATCTGCAATCGTCTTATCCGTTTCAAGCATCGCCTCATCATTGGCTTTAAGCTGCTTGGCGACTCCTGCAAGATCAACCGCTTCCTCTTCCTCAAACGTATCGACATAACGAGGAATATTCAGGTTGTAATCATTTTCTGCAAGATCGGCAGGGGATGCGACATAGGCAAACTTATCAATTGAATCACGCTTAGTGACGGCATCTAAAATGCGCTGTAAATCTTCTTCACGCATCACATTATTGTTCGTGCCTTTTTCAAAGTGATTGCTAGCATCAATAAACAAGACATCATCTTCTGGCTTACGATCTTTTTTAAACACCATCACGCAAGTTGGAATCGATGTTCCAAAGAAGATATTGGCAGGTAAGCCTATTACCATATCCAGATAGTTCTTCGTTGCAATTAAATGCTTGCGAATGTGTCCCTCAGCCGCGCCACGGAACAAAACACCATGCGGTAAGACAACTGCCATAGTGCCTGTTTCAGCGAGTTGGTGAAGCATGTGCAGCACAAAGGCAAAGTCAGCTTTAGATTTAGGGGCGAGCTTGCCATAATCAGCAAAACGCTCATTATTTAAGTGCATTGGGCTTGCTGACCATTGCGCAGAAAAGGGCGGGTTGGCAACCACTGCATCAAAACGTTTTTCAAGATGCATCGGGTTTTCAAGCGTATCATCATTTTCAATATCAAAACGCTTGTAGTGCACGCCGTGCATGATCATGTTCATACGCGCAAGGTTAAATGTGCTGGGGTTACGTTCTTGACCCACATAGACAATGTCTTGGTTTTGCGCTTCTTTCGCTACACGCAGCAATAGCGAGCCTGAGCCGCAGGTAGGATCATAAACAGATTGAACATTGTTATTTATCGTGACTAATTTTGCGAGTAGCTTAGAAACCATTTGTGGCGTATAAAACTCACCTGCTTTTTTACCCGCGCCACTTGCAAACTCACCAATGAGATATTCATAAGCATCGCCTAAAATATCAATCTCGCTGCTTTCAAGGTGAAAGTCGATGTTATCTAAGTGACCTAAGATTTGTCCCACCAGCTTGTTACGCGCATCAGGTGTTTTACCTAGCTTATTCGAGGTTAAATCTAGCTCTGCAAACAGCCCATCAAAATCGTCGGCACTTTCACCGCCCATAGTGCTTTGCTCAATCGCACTTAGCACATCACGCAAGTCATCAAGGATAAACTCGCCATCTTCGGCATCTTGTGCGAGCACATGGAAAAGCGCTTTAGGCTTGAAGAAATAACCGAGTTTATCAAGTGCTTCTTCTGAGATAGCTTCTAGGTATTCTTTGCCTTGCTCTGTTGACTCATCGAGTTCGATAAACTTGAGATTATCTTCTTCTAAAAGAGTGTCTGCATAGGTGTGCAGTTTATCGGAAAGATATTTATAGAAAATGAGCCCTAAGATGTAATCACGAAAATCATCGGCTGACATATTGCCACGTAGTGTATTGGCAATGTTCCAAAGTTGTTTTTTTAGTTCCTGCTGGTGTTGCTCGACCATTTTGATTAACCGCTTGCTTATTAAGATGAAAATATACTATCAAATTTTAGCCGTTCGGGTGCTTAAAAACGCGAGGAGGGATCAATAAATTGCGCAGATGATCATTTTTCTCAGCTGATGCTCAAAATAAATGGCAATGGGTAAAATGATTGTATGAATTTTCAAATGATTAGATTTTGTATCTAAGAGTTGTCAGTAGGACTTTAAGTTGCAGTTAGTGCGCAATTCATGCACAAAGGTGAAACGGGTGCGCACATTTAGAGTACGCACCTTGATTATTGATTACGAATATCTTGAGGCAGAGAATCGCTTAAATTTAGGGTCGCTTTTTTCCTTACTCCTTGTTTTAGCAAAGTAACTCAGACGGCATAGTGCAGCTTTTAGTTCTTTGTCATAGTCATCGTAGAGTCGATAGATACAATTGTCTACACGACGAACTGAGCCTTCTAAAATGCTTGTCCATACTTGATCTATGATTTCCTGAACCTTAGCTTGGTGTCTAACTTTATGCCCACTTAAAACAATAGCTATGTGGTAGTGTTGGGCTTCTGCTTTGTCGGGGTTATGCTCTCTTACCCACATAAAGCCTATTTTACAGTTATATAATTTTTTTAACTCTCTGCGCGCTTTGGTAATAAATTGGCTTATGAATTTGTTGTCGGTAACCTTCTCTTTTTGGTGCAACTGGCTCTGAATTATCGTTAGTCTGCTGTAGTTTTTTAAACCTGACTCAATGAACTTAAAGGTGGTATTTAAGATTGATTTTTCCATGCCATCTTTTTGATTCATTATAAGCCAAAGTTGCTTTTTATATGAGAAGTAGGCAAGGCTTTTGTCCGATTCGTGTGGGATGATTTGTGACATATAATATATTAGTCCGCTAATTATGTGAGTAAAGAAAAGCGAGAAGTCTTGTTCAATAAGGGTTTAAGACTATTTTACGCTATGTTAAAAAGCTTATTAAAAACGTCACTTACCGACATAAGGTGACATGTTGTATCCAGTGACGTAGGTTTGTGTTCTAACGTATTCTTGCCATTCAATAATTTGAGCTTGATGCCAACCTATGATGCGACCTGAATTAATGTGCCTACATGGTTCTGGTAGCACTCCGTCCTTAACCCAACGTTGCACACTTCTTGTTGAGATTTTCAGCATTATGGCAATATCACTAATTGATAAAAGCGGACTGACTACATAGTCAGATGTTTTGGCTCGGCTAAAATCATATCTCATCTTATTGCTCCTTAATCCAGTTTTGAATATCAGTTAAACGCCATGCACAACTTCTTAACCCAAGACGAATACGTTTAGGGAATAGGCCTTTTTGCTCTAGTTTGTAGCACTGTGAGCGACTAATAGATGTAAGTGCTTGACGCTCGCTTTCTCGAATAAGGCGGTCGTTAAGAGTTGATGGATTTTGATTGGTTGTTATAGCAGTCATGCGTTAGTTTTCCTTTGTTTCGGCTTGTCTTGATATGTTTCTATTGTGCCGTGTGCGGAAAATGCCTGCTGCTTAACAACTAGCTATTGATATTAAAAATCTAAATAATTAATGCGTTTCTTAGCTGGTGATGAATAGTGAGAGATGCCCGACCTCTACTTCTTGTTAAGGTGGTGTGTTCGTCTAATAACTTCTTGAGAGTGTTCAAAGATAGTCTAGCTACTTGATAAATATTCTCGCCAAAGTTTCGAATAACTTCTGCCACGCTTCCTACTCGTAGGTTCTCTTTAATCTCTTCTGGTATTAACGATGCTATTTTTTTGATCTCTGCTATGTGCGCGCTTGTTGACTTGTTACTGAGGTGTCCACCATATATCCGTTGAATCATTACTTTGATTTGCTTCTCTTCTAGCATAGTTAAAGGGCGATTTAGTTTATTTAATCCTAAGATTTCTTGATGTTTAGTTAAGCTAGATAAGATAGCTTCGTTCAAATAACCATGCTCAGGCTTTATGACACTGGCGATAAGCTGTTTTATCTGGTCAAGGCTTATGAGGTTCCAATTGATAGGACACTTTATGCCAATCTCCTTGTTTAATTGGATAATGGCTTGCATATATGGCGATGGTTTCTTTTGAAGTTGCTCTCTTTTGATGATGAGCTTTTCAGTAGAAAAGTGTGACGTAGCTTCAGAAAGTGTAATAGACATAAATACTTATTAAGAAAATGATCGGGGGTACATGTGGGGGTACATATAACAAAAAAGCCGTGCACCCAAAGGGTAAACACGGCTTACATTTCAATATGTTATACGGACTTGATTAGTTCATGCCGTATTTTTTAAGTTTCTTACGAAGTGTACCACGGTTGATACCCATCATGTTTGCTGCACGAGTTTGGTTGCCGCGCGTATATTGCATGATCATATCTAGCATAGGTTGTTCTACTTCTGCTAGCACTAGCTCGTAAAGATCATTCACATCTTCACCATTTAATTGAGCCAGATAATTCTTCAATGAAACTTTTACAGAATCACGCAATGGTTTTTGCGTTACTTGATCTTGTGAAGTTACAGTTGCAACTGTTAGAGGTTGATGAGTCATATTTTGTTCGAACATAATTATTTTAGCTCTTTTTTAGTCATGCAAGGTTATACAAAAAAACTTTCAAGTTGTTGAATTTGCTCTGGAGCGGCTTCAATCGCATTAAAAGTGCGGCGAAAACTTTCGCACTGCTCGGCATACTCTGAGTGTTGCGCCTGAGGTCTTGTTTGTTCTTTTAGATACCAACCCACGTGTTTGCGGGCTATTCTTGGCCCTAAAAACTCACCATAAAAATCATGCAGGGCATGAACATGGTTCAATAAGATCTGGCGCACTTCTTGTTGCTCAAGCAGAGGCAAGTGTTCACCTGTTTCTAAATAATGTTGGATCTCTTTAAAAATCCAAGGTCTCCCTTGTGCCGGGCGGCCTATCATTAATCCATCTACGCCTGTGTACTCAAGTACAAACTTGGCTTTTTCTGGAGAGTCTATGTCTCCGTTCGCAATCACGGGTATATCAATTGCTTGTTTCACCGCTTTAATGCTGTCGTACTCGGCATTGCCTTTATACATACAGCTGCGGGTGCGTCCATGAAGTGCAAGGGCGCTAATGCCACAATCTTGCGCCATCTTGGCAACTTCAACGCAGTTTTTGTTCTCTGTGTCCCAACCTGTGCGTGTTTTTAATGTCACGGGCACGTCGACGGCTTTGACCACAGCGAGCAGAATTTTTTCTATGATATCAGGGCGCTGTAATAACGCTGAGCCGGCCAATTTTTTATTCACTTTTTTAGCTGGGCAACCCATATTGATATCTATGATCTGGGCGCCATTTTCGACGCTGACGACTGCTGCTTGCGCCATCAGATCAGGATCGGCACCGGCAATTTGCACGCTGCGAATGCCACGCTCACCTTCATGAACCATACGCTGTTTTGATTTAGCGGTTTGCCAGACTTTTGGGTTGGATGACATCATTTCACTGACGGCCATGCCCGCACCATACTCCAAACAAAGTTGTCGAAATGGTCTATCTGTTACGCCTGCCATAGGTGCAAGAATGAGCTGATTAGGTAATTGATAGTTTCCGATTTTCACAGCAGATCTTTTCCTATTTCCAAAAGCTCGCAACTTGGCGATTCAAAACAAAGCCTATATTTCAATCAAGGCAAGGGCGCGCATTTTACGCATTTTTTTTGCTCGTGAAAAGACTAAATTTTGAGCATTTAGTGTTTATTTTTGCGATTTGCTTATTTTTCATGCAATTATCGAAATAAAAGTTTTGGATTTAACCTTTTCGTTACAAAGGTATTTGCGATCAGGTTCAAATTTTTATTTTTTGTGATTTTAGGGACTGGGTAGAGAAGAGGCTATAGAGAGGTTAAAAATGAGGAATCGAGAGTAGGATACAAGCATAAACCAAACTAGCTTATGCTTGAGTCATAGAAGATTCGCTAGAATTAAAACCAGCGATATATTTAATTAAGCCTTCACACCAGAGATGCGACACCACTCTTGCATTTCTTTAATTTCATCAAGCGTAAATGCATCTTTATAGTAGCTTGCCACATCTTCAGCTTGGGTATCTAGCACGCCAGACATCGCAAGTAAGCCCGCAGGTTTAACTAGGCTAGTGATCACGCCTGAAAGCTCGCGTAGAGGACCTGCAAGGATGTTTGCAACCACAACATCAGCAACTAAGCCTTCTGGTTGGTCTTGCGGTAGGAATAGCTCTAGCTTGTCCGCTACACCGTTACGTTTGGCGTTATCGGTTGAAGCTAAAATTGCTTGCGGGTCGATATCAATGCCGATCACTTTTTCTGCGCCAAGTTTGATTGCAGCAATCGCCAAAATACCTGAGCCACAACCAAAGTCGATCACAGTTTTGCCTTCAAGATCTAAACCTTCTAGCCACTCTAAGCAAAGCGCTGTGGTTGGGTGAGTACCTGTACCAAATGCAAGCCCAGGATCAAGCATAACATTAACTGCGTCAGGCTCAGGGATTTCACGCCATGATGGGCAAATCCACAAACGCTCACCAAATTGCATTGGGTGGAAGTTTTCCATCCACTCACGCTCCCAATCTTTATCTTCGATTTGCTCAACTTTATATGCAAAATCAGCCGCTAACATATTTGAGCCTTTGATTTGCTCTAAAATCAAGCTAGTGTCTGCGGTTGCATCATACAGCGCAAGAATGTCAGTTTCACCCCAAAGGCGAGTTTCACCCGGCAGTGGTTCAAAGACAGGTGTATCTTTTGCATCTAAAAAAGTAACCGACAGTGCGCCAGTTTCTTCCATTAGCATATCGCCAATGGCTTCAGCGTTGGTGTCGGTGGCGTTAAGTTTGATTTGAATCCAAGGCATTTCTTGTTCCCGTGAGAGTCTTAAGTTTAGGTATATATGCAGAGTATATAGGAGTATAAATAAAAAGGGCACATACTCTATACCAAACAGGTAGAAAGTACATGCCCTAATTTTTATCCAATGACTATTTTATTCAATAATCACTTTAGCCATTGCGATCAATTTGCTTATGATGCGCTTTTATCTAGCTTCTTCTCAAGGTAGTGGATGTTTGCACCACCGTGTTGGAAGTTTTGGTCGACCATAATGCTCAGCTGTAGCGGGATGTTCGTCTTGATGCCGTCAATGATAGTTTCACTTAAGGCATTCTTCATACGCGCAATCGCCACATCACGGTTTTCACCGTAAGCAATCAGTTTGCCGATCATTGAATCATAATGCGGCGGAACGCTATAACCTGTGTAGATATGAGATTCCCAACGGATACCCATGCCACCCGGTGAGTGGAAGTTAGTGATTTTACCCGGACAAGGCAAGAAGCTTTGTGGATCTTCTGCGTTGATACGGCATTCCACTGCGTGACCACGTAGTTTGATGTCATCTTGAGTGAAAGACAAAGGCTGACCTGCTGCAATGCGTAGCTGCTCTTTGATAAGGTCGATACCTGTGACCATTTCAGTCACTGGGTGCTCAACCTGAATACGGGTGTTCATTTCAATAAAGTAGAACTCACCGTTTTCATACAAGAACTCAAAAGTACCTGCGCCGCGGTAGCCAATTTCAAGACATGCACGGGTACAACGCTCACCGATGTATTTACGCATTTCTTCTGTGATGCCCGGAGCTGGTGCTTCTTCGACAACTTTTTGGTGACGACGCTGCATTGAACAGTCACGCTCACCTAAGTGGATTGCGCCACCTTGGCCATCTGCAAGCACTTGCACTTCGATGTGACGAGGGTTTTCAAGGTATTTCTCCATGTAAACCATGTCATTGTTAAAGCAAGATTTTGCTTCTGCGCGAGTCAGTGCGATTGCTTCAACAAGGTCTTCATCACGATGCACCACACGCATACCACGACCACCGCCGCCACCAGAGGCTTTGATGATCACAGGGTAGCCGATGCGTTTTGCAAACTGACGGTTTTTCTTATCGTCGTCATCAAGCGGGCCATCAGAGCCTGGTACACAAGGAACGCCTGCTTTTTTCATTGCTGAAATCGCAGAAACCTTGTCACCCATTAGGCGAATAGTTTCAGCTTTTGGACCGACAAAGATAAAGCCAGATTGCTCAACTTGCTCAGCAAAGTCTGCGTTTTCAGAAAGAAAGCCGTAACCTGGGTGAATCGCAATCGCGCCAGTTACTTCTGCGGCAGAAATAATACGCGGAATATTTAGGTAGCTATCAATACCACGCGCAGGACCAATACAAATGGTTTCATCTGCAAGCAGTACGTGTTTTAAATCGCGATCAGCTGTCGAGTGAACGGCTACTGTCTTAATGCCTAATTCTTTACATGCACGCAAAATACGTAGCGCAATTTCGCCACGGTTTGCGATGACTAATTTATCTAACATACAACGCCTCTTACTCGATGATCACAAGCGGTTGGTCAAACTCAACAGGTTGGCCGTCTTCAACAAGAATAGCTTTAATTGTACCAGTCTTATCTGCTTCGATTTGGTTCATCATTTTCATTGCTTCAACGATGCAAAGAGTTTGACCTTCTTTCACTTCTTGACCAATTTCAACAAAAGCTTTTGCTTCTGGCGTTGGTGAGCGGTAGAAAGTACCAACCATAGGAGATAGAACATGATGACCTGTTGGCGCAGCTTCAACGCTAACTTCTTCAACACTTGCAACTGGCGCAGGTGCTGCTGCAGGAGCCGCTGCTGGCGCTGGTTGATATTGCTGCATTGGCGCAGCTTGAACTGGCGCAGAGCTATATCGATTGATGCGTACTGATTCTTCACCTTCAGAGATTTCCAATTCAGCAATGCCTGACTCTTCAACAAGTTCAATCAGTTTTTTGATCTTACGAATATCCATGTTTTAAATTCTCTTATTTTAGTTGATTGCATAAGACACGAAGACTTGATTCGTGTACGCGAGTGCGATGCTTTGCCGCAGTTGATTGTTCTATTGTTTGGACAATCCCTGCCACAAAGGAAAAATTGTAAATTTGTGCAAAAAGTGTATCGAACTTGTCGATATAGTTCGCAAAAAACCATGTAAATACTGGTAACTTAATTTTTGCAGCAATTTATTAACAAACCATGCTTAAGATAACAGAAAAAATAGTCATTAAGCTAGTATTTTGCAAGATTATAGAGAATTCACAGCAAATCGCAGCAAATTACTGGTCTTATCTCTAAATCTTTATATTGCAAGTATGAGTAATTGAGACAAAGTGAATTGTTTAAAGTTCAGCCTTATCGCTGCAAGATACATCAATTTAGACGAAAAAAAGCTCCCTTTGGTTAGTGTTTCAACACAAAGGGAGCTGGGGGTATTTGAGGTTTTTATCTTATTGATATTTATTATAAATAGCTTGCTGGTTATTTGTTAAGCTGATTTATAAGGCGGATTTTTCCGCAATCAAGGTTTCGACGACGCTTGGATCGGCCAAGGTTGAAGTATCGCCAAGGTTTGAAGTATCACCGGTTGCAATTTTACGTAAAATACGACGCATGATTTTCCCTGAGCGCGTTTTTGGCAGCGCATCTGTCCAGTGCAAAATATCGGGCACAGCAATCGCGCCAATTTCTTTTCTCACCCAGTCTTTGACTTCTTTTTGCAGTTCCACCGACGGGGATTCGCCGTCATTTAAGGTAATGTAAGCGTAGATTGCTTGGCCTTTTATATCATGTGGAATGCCGACAATTGCAGCTTCGGCAATCTTATCAAAGGCAACCAAAGCGGACTCAATTTCAGCCGTACCCATGCGGTGGCCTGAAACATTCAAGACATCATCGACACGCCCTGTGATCCAGTAATAGCCATCTTCATCACGGCGCGCGCCATCGCCAGAGAAGTACATGCCTTTAAAGGTTGAGAAATAGGTTTGTTCAAAGCGGTCATGATCGCCATAAATGGTGCGCATTTGTCCCGGCCATGAATCTAAAATTACCAAGTTGCCTTCGGCGTCGCCTTCAAGAAGGTCACCTTGGTTGTCCACCAATGCAGGTTGCACGCCAAAGAAAGGCAAGGTTGCAGAGCCGGGTTTCAAGTCGGTTGCGCCCGGTAGTGGGGTGATCAAAATGCCGCCAGTTTCGGTTTGCCACCAAGTATCCATGATTGGCGCTTTTTCATTACCTATGGTTTTGTAATACCACTCCCACGCTTCTGGGTTAATCGGCTCACCAACAGATCCCATGATGCGCAAACTTTCACGGCTGGTGCCTTCAATTGCCGCATCGCCTTTTGCCATCAGCGCGCGAATCGCCGTTGGCGCTGTATAGAGAATATTAACTTGATGTTTGTCTACCACTTGGCTCATGCGCGCTGGGGTTGGGTAATTTGGCACGCCTTCAAATAAAAGCGTGGTTGCACCATTGGCAAGCGGCCCATAAACCATATAAGAGTGACCAGTGATCCAACCGACATCCGCGGTGCACCAATAGGTTTCTCCTTCTTGATAATCAAAAATATATTTAAAGGTCATCGCGGCATACACCAAATAACCGCCTGTAGTATGCAAGACGCCTTTAGGCTTGCCGGTTGAGCCTGAGGTATACAGAATAAATAAAGGATCTTCAGCGTCCATTGGCTCAGGTGCACACTCGCTGCTTGCTTGGCTGGTTGCTTCATGCCACCAAATATCACGCTCGCTTTGCCAGTTAATATCTGCGCCGGTTCTTTGATAGACAATCACAGAATCTACTTTTGCATCTGGGTTAGCAAGCGCGGCATCAACATTGGCTTTAAGCGGAATACTACGCCCGCCACGCACGCCTTCATCGGCGGTGATCACAACTTTTGCATTGGCATCAATAATACGTCCGGCAAGGGCGTCGGGGGAGAAACCGCCAAAGACAACCGTATGCACGGCGCCAATTCGGGTACACGCAAGCATAGCAACCGCAGCTTCTACCACCATAGGCATATATAGGCAAACCACGTCACCTTTTTGTACGCCTTGGGCTTTTAATACATTGGCAAAGCGGCACACACTCTCATGCAGCTCGTTAAAGCTAATTTTTTTATCTTGAGATGGGTCATCGCCTTCCCAGATAATTGCCGTTTCATCGCCACGGGTGTTGAGGTGGCGATCAATACAGTTGGCACTAACATTGAGCTTGCCACCTTTAAACCACTCAATATGGATATGCCCAGGATCATAGCTGGTATTTTTCACTTCAGAGAAAGGGCTGATCCAGTCTAAAATTTGTGCATGTTCGCCCCAAAAGCCGTCAGGATCTTGAATTGATGCTTGATACATCGCAAGGTAAGTTTCTTTGTTGACGTGAGCGTGTTTGGCAATATGTGGCGGAACTGGATGAATAGGTTTTTCATGAAGATGGTGTAGCTGGCTCATAATCTCTCCTTGATCGCAGATCTCGATCCTTAAGTTTAGCTTCGGCTTATTTCATGTTTTGATAGCATCACTGTGGCTTAAAATTTAAACAATTGCTATTAGACTTTAGGCTGATGAGTTAAGCTTTACTATTGAATATTTTAATAAAAAATCGGATTTGAGATTTATATCGCTTGGCGTGAAAGGAGCATGGATGCTACAAGGCTGGATAGTGATCCCGATATCACTTGCATACTTAGGATTATTGTTTTTAGTGGCTTGGTTTGGGGATAAACATAAGCAAACTTGGGTGCGCTTTCGCCCTTGGATTTATAGTTTATCGATTGCCGTGTATTGTACCTCTTGGACGTTTTACGGTACGGTCGGCCAAGCCGTAGAAAACATGTGGGCCTTCATTCCTATCTATTTTGCGCCTTTTTTGGTGTATGCCTTTGGTTGGCCAATTCTCTCGCGGATCATTCAAATATCTAAACGTGAACACATCACCTCAATTGCTGATTTCATTGCCTCACGCTATGGCAAATCGCAAGGCTTGGCGGTGACCGTCACCTTAATTGCTTTAGTTGGCGTCTTGCCTTACATCGCTTTGCAACTGCGCGCCGTGACCATGGGGATTGACTTAGTTGCGCCGAATTTAATCCAAGATTTAGGCTATCAGGATGTGCAAGTGTCAGGCTTTGTGACCGCAGTGTTAGCTATTTTTAGTATTTTATTTGGTACGCGCCACATAGATAATACTGAACACCATCGCGGCATGATGCTGGCGATTGCGTTTGAATCTTTGGTGAAATTGGTCGCCTTTTTAGTCGTCGGCGGCTTTATTCTTGGCGTGATTTTTTATCGCCCAGATTTATCTTTAACCCAGCTTGCGCAAGATTATTCTCAAGCGCCGCATTACCCAAGTCTAATTATTCATATGTTGCTCGCCATTGGCGCTGTCTTATGTTTGCCAAGGCAGTTTCATACTAGCGTGGTTGAAAATCAAAATATTGATGATTTAAAAACGGCGCGCTGGGTGATGCCTTTGTATTTATTTTTAATGGCATTGTTTGTGTTGCCAATTGCTTGGGCAGGGCAAGCCTTGCTAAGTGGACAAATTGCCGATACCTATGTGGTGCAATTGCCGCTTGAGTTTGGCGCGCCAAGTATTGCCATGCTGGCGATTTTGGGCGGCACCTCGGCGGCGAGTGCGATGGTGATTGTCTCGAGCATTTCGCTGACCATCATGGTTGCCAATGACTGGGTGCTGCCTTTGTTATTACGCCATTTAAAGCTGGCAGATAAAAAACATCAGCATATTTCAGGTTTGCTGCTTAATATTCGTCGTAGTTTGATTTTATTGATTTTATTTGCCGCTTGGTGGGTCTATCAGCTCTTAGATACGATTCCGCTGCTTTCAGTGATTGGGTTGCTGTCATTTGCGGCGATTGCGCAATTAATGCCTGCGCTGCTTGGCGGGATCTTCTGGAAGCGGGGCAATAAAAATGGGGTGTATGCTGGCTTGTTGTGCGGTTTTGCAATTTGGCTGGTCACTTTAATGTCGCACACGCAAATGCTCGCAGGTGATGCAAGTTCCAACTTTTTGCTTTGGTTAATTGAGCCGCCGCAATGGGCGCATGCACTTCAAATTACCACCGCAGACTGGGGCATGGCACTCAGTGGAGTGGTGAATTTAGTCCTCTATATTTTAGTTTCTTTAGTGACTCATCAAAGGTTTAGTGAGCGAATGCAAGCCGCTGCATTTGTTGAAGATAAAGCGTCTGAGCAAGATGAGCTAAATATCTATCATAGCCGCGTGACCGTTGCTGAGCTTGAAGTGTTGGCGGCGCGTTTTGTGGGCAGAGCACGGATGCGAGAGTCGTTTAAAAGCTTTGAAGTGCAATATCAGCATCAAATGTCGGAGCAAAATCAATCCTTTGAGTTAGATACGCCGCTTACGCCAACCCAGTATCTTGATCCTAAATTGCCGCCAGTCTTATTGCCACAAACCCAAGCGCCGCCAAGTTTGATTTTACATACCGAGCGTTTACTTGCTGGGGTGTTTGGCGCATCGTCGGCACGTCTGGTGCTAACTTCAGCGCTACAAGGGCGTTCAATTCGTTTGGAAGAAGTCGCTACGATTGTCGATGAAGCATCTGAAATCTATGACTTTAGTCGAGGGTTGTTGCAAGGGGCGATCGAGCATATTAGCCAAGGTATTTCTGTGGTCGATAAGCAGTTGAGGTTGGTGGCGTGGAACCAAAGATATTTAGAACTATTTGAATATCCTGAAGGTTTGATCCAAGTTGGGCGTCCGATTGCGCAAATTATTGCTTATAACGCTAAGCGTGGTTTATGTGGTGAAGGCAGCGCGAGTGAGCATGTGCAAAAGCGGGTGGAGCACTTAAAGCGTGGCACTGCGCATAAGTCTTCACGGGTGCGAGAAAGTGGTCAAGTGATTGAAATTCAGGGTCATCCTATGCCTAACGGCGGCTTTGTGATGAGCTTTACTGATATTACAGATTTCACCAATGCGGAAAAAGCGCTGCGCCAAGCGAAAGATACGCTTGAAGAAAGGGTGCAAGAGCGAACCCAAGCGTTAGAGCAAGCCAACCATAAACTAATGTTAGCTAACCTAGATGCCAAACTTGCCGCGAGTGAAGCAAGTCAGGCGAGCATGCAAGCAACCCAAGCTTTGGCGTCAAAAAACAAACTCTTAGCTGCGGTGAGCCATGACTTGATGCAACCGTTAAATGCGGCGCGTTTGTTTGCATCATCCTTGCTTGAGATCAGCCAAAAAGCTGGAGATTCAAAAACCAGTAGTGACAAAATTTTGGAGCTAGCTAAATATATTGATAGCTCACTTGGCGCCGCGGAAAGCTTGATCAGTGATTTATTGGATATGTCGCGCTTAAGCTCTGGCAAAGTATCTCAGCAAATCACAAGCTTTAGCTTGCAAGACTTATTTAATCAACTCGATGCTGAGTTTTCGATTTTAGCTAAGCAGCAAGGGATAGATTTTGTTGTGGTGAAAACTTGCGCCCAAGTGCGCTCAGATCCCAAGTTATTGCGGCGAATTTTACAAAACTTGCTGACCAATGCGTTTCGTTATACTCAAAAAAATACCAATACTTCGCCAAAAGTTGTATTGGGCGTGCGCCGCTTGGCAAATCATCAACTAGCGATCCAAGTTTGGGACAATGGCATAGGGATCGCGGCTGATAAACAGCAGGAGATTTTTGATGAGTTCACACGGGTGGATAAAAACCGCGCTGATCAAGGCTTAGGTTTAGGCTTGTCGATAGCCAAAGGTATGGCGAATTTACTCAGCCATGAACTCAGTTTGCAATCTTGGCTTGGCGCAGGTTCGGTATTTAGTGTTTTATTAGAAAGGGCAACGCCAACTCAAGAAAAACCTGATATTACGCCTGCGCCGCGAGCAAATCAGCAAAGCCTGTCTGGTTGCAAAGTGCTATGTATTGATAATGATGAGGCAATTATTTTAGGCATGCGCGCCTTGCTTGAGCCTTGGGGCTGTGAGGTGAAAACGGCGCAAAACCTTACGGGTGCTTTGCAGCATTTGACCACTTGGCAGCCTGATGTTGTGTTGTCGGATTATCATTTAGATGAAGGGGAGCTTGGACTGGATGTGATCCATGCCTGCCGTCAGCATTACCCTGAGATTCAAGGCGTGGTCATCAGCGCAGATCGCAGTGATGAGTTAATTTTAAAAGTCCGAGAGGCTGGTTTTATGTATTTAACCAAACCTGTGAAGCCTTTAAAACTTAGGCAGATATTGAATAATTTAAAGTCATAAGTACAGTATATTATTGATTTTATTTTACTTTGTTATATTTTAAAGTTGCTACGAATAAGAGGCTTAAGCGTTCCATTCTTTGACGCTCCATTTGCCATGATGATCTCTGTTTGTCAAAACTAACTTAGTATCAGGCATTTGCTTAAATCTATAGAATTGCGAAGTTTGGCTTGAACATTCTAAGCAATACATGGTGACATCAATATCTACATAGTCATATCTTTCTAGGTAAGTGCCTCTGACTAACTTATCATTGAGCAGATTTTTACAATAAATACATTTAATTGAGGTTATTTTGAGTGTGCTATCAATCCTTAGAGGAAATATAAGGTTAGGTATTTGCTTAAGCTCAAAGAAGCCTGCTTTCTTTAATGTACGTATTTTTTCGTAATTCATGTTTATGTCCCTATTTTCTACGCACTCAAACCTTAGCTGAGAATTTTAACTGAATCATTAGTTTTTGTTATGTTACATGTCTATCACATTAATTCCATTTATTTTTTTGCTAAGTCTTCTTCGATTTTCCTTTTTTATTTTAAGATGAATGATTAAACGAAAACCAAAAAATGGCCTGCTGCAAAGTCGCAACAAGCCATTGATATTTGATTATATTGTAAAGCTAGCCGTTGCAGAATTTAAGCTGCGCTAACTTTGATTACTTATTCGTAATCAGAAGAATAAGTTTGACCGTATGGGTGAGAGTAAAGCTCAAACAAGTTGCCAAACGGGTCTTCTAGGTAAACCATTTGATAAGGACGGCTGTCATCTTCTGGGTGATAACGCATAATATCCATACGCGCTTTACCGCCAAGTTTAGTCACGCGCTCAATTGTGCCTTCAAAGTCATCGGTTTCAAGACAGAAGTGGAACAGACCAATGCGTGAAAAATCAACATTATGACGATCTTGCTTGTCTTTCATTTCAAAAAGCTCAAAACCAATGCCATCTGTAGTTAAAAGATGCGCAATGTTGAAGCCTTTAAAACCTTCGCCAAATACTGCAATACACATGCGGCCAATCGCACTTTCACGCTCTTCTTCAACTGGGGTTTTGTTCATCACAATCTCTAAGCCAAGTGCTTGTGTGTAGAATTCGATTGCTTTGTCCATATCTGGAACCATGATGCCTAGGTGATTCATTTTCATAATATATTCTCTAATTTGGTTAATTTGATTAGTGTGTTTCGTTTCGATGAGGAGAGTATATGTAGAATGATGAATTATTAAAAATTATTAAAGTTTATAAGGTTGATAATATTTTGTTATTTATTGAAAGAGTTTTGATTAGAAAATATAAAAATAATCAGCAAAAAGAATGAGATAAGGCTAGTTAGATATGGGCTGAAATAAAAAAGCACCACCAAATTTGGCAGTGCTTTTAAGTCAATTGATGCAAAATTATTTTTATTTTCGCTTGTATTGATGGTTTTTGCTTAAATTTTAGGCTTTATTTAGGCATAAAAGCCTTATTTAGCTATTTTTAAGCTTTATATCTAAGCATTAATGCCCAGTTGCCGCGCCAGCGCCTTTCGGGAAGCGGATTGACTCGACCATGTCTTGCACATCTTGTGGCGCATCGGCAGTAAACTTACTCACTGCAAGTGACACCACAAAGTTAAAGCACATGCCGAGTGTTCCTATGCCTTCAGGGCTGATCCCAAACCACCAGTTTTCTGGTGTGCTTGCCGCAGGGTTAATAAACTTAAAGTAAATAATATAAGCTGCGGTAAATAAGATCCCAACCAGCATCCCTGAGATAGCGCCTTCTTTATTCATCTTCTTATAGAAAATGCCCAAGATAATTGCCGGGAAGAAGGAAGCGGCAGCAAGGCCAAAGGCAAAGGCGACCACCTGCGCCACAAATCCCGGAGGGTTGATCCCTAAATAACCTGCGCCAACGACGGCGACCGCAGCAGCTAAACGCGCCGCAATGAGTTCTTGTTTTTCTGTGAGATCTGGCTTGAAGCTCTTTTTGAGTAAGTCATGGGAAATTGAACTTGAGATCACCAATAACAAACCAGCAGCCGTTGAAAGCGCTGCCGCAAGACCACCTGCAGCCAATAGACCGACAACCCAGTTTGGTAATTGCGCAAGCTCTGGCGATGCCAACACGATAATATCGCGGTTGATATCCATTTCATTGCGCTCATCACCTGAGTAGAACATACGTCCATCGCCGTTTTTATCTTCCCAACTGGTTAAGCCGGTTGCTTGCCAGTTGTTGTACCAACTTGGCGCTTCTTCAGCCATCACGCCTTTGCCATCTGGACCATTAATCGTATCGATAAGGTTTAAACGTGCAAAAGATGCAACCGCTGGTGCTGTGGTATATAAAAGGGAGATAAAAAGTAATGCCCAGCCAGCAGAGATACGTGCATCACGCACTTTAGGTACGGTGAAAAAGCGGATAATAACGTGCGGTAAACCTGCGGTACCCACCATTAAGGCGGCGCAGATAAAGAACACATCTATGGTACTTTTGGAGCCGTCGGTATAGGTATCAAAGCCGAGCTCTTGGGTTAGGCCATCGAGCTTATCAAGCACATAAGTTTCTGTGCCGGTTAAGGTTGAGCCCATACCTGTTTGTGGCAAGACATGCCCAGTTAACATGATTGAGGTGAAAATTGCAGGTACTAAGAAAGCAAAAATTAGGACGCAAAATTGTGCTACTTGGGTGTATGTAATACCTTTCATGCCGCCAAGCACGGCATAGAAGAAGACAATCGCCATCCCGATAACAATCCCGATATTGATGTCGACTTCAAGAAAGCGTGCAAAGACCACGCCGACGCCACGCATTTGTCCTGCCACATAAGTGAAGGAAACAAAAATCGCGCAGAAGATAGCAACTAAGCGAGCGGTTCTGGAGTAGTAGCGATCACCGATAAAATCAGGCACTGTGAATTTGCCAAATTTACGTAGGTAAGGAGCAAGACAAAGTGCAAGCAAGACGTAACCACCTGTCCAGCCAAGTAGATAAACAGTGCCGTCATAGCCTGCAAATGAGATGATCCCCGCCATCGAAATAAAGGATGCGGCGCTCATCCAGTCTGCTGCGGTCGCCATGCCGTTGGCAACAGGGTGGACGCCACCACCGGCTACGTAGAATTCATTGGTAGAGCCTGCGCGCGCCCAAATCGCAATCCCGATATATAGGGCAAAGCTTAGTCCGACTAAAATAAAGGTCCAAGTTTGAATGTCCATTATGCGTCATCCTCGCGTACATTATATTTTTTATCGAGCGTATTCATTTTCCAAACATAGATAAAAATGAGTGCGACAAAGGTGTAGATTGCGCCTTGTTGAGCAAACCAAAATCCGAGTTTAAATCCGCCAATTTTGATTTGGTTGAGCGCATCAACAAAGAGCACGCCTGCGCCATAAGATACGGCAAACCATATAAATAGTAGCCATGCCATGAGTCTTAGATTTTCCTTCCAGTAGGACTGGGCATGAGTGTCTGATTCAAATGCCATGTTGACCTCCGTGTAATGATATTAGGTATGACGAATTACGAGAGATCTGCGCGAGATGCAAAGTGGGAATGGATTACGAAAAGACGCTCGAGTCATCCATGAGCGCTTTGAAAAGTACATCCCTGTACTTTTAAACTTTTCTCCACCCATTTCCCACTTCACATCCATCGGATGCAAGATCGCTATAAATCGCTATATCAGAGGTTAGACATAGATAAGGTAATTCACCTTGAGACTTTAGTCGGGGGTATTGGCGAGAATTCGCCAAATCAAAAATAGTGGGAAGGTTAGAAATTTGTTTGTAGCTGTTGCAGCAAGATCACAGCTTGAGTACGGTTATTCACCCCAAGTTTACGGAAGATCGCCGTCATATGCGCCTTAATCGTCGCTTCAGAAATATCTAGCTCATAAGCGATTTGCTTATTTAAAAGACCATCATTAAGCATATGTAAGACTTTGGTCTGTTGTGGCGTGAGACTCGCAAGTTTCTCGCGGATCTCTTGATGCTCAGCTTCAATCTGAGCCAAGCCTTCGGGGAAATATGGTTCACCGCCAAGGACTTGGTTAATCGCTTGGACTAAAGTCTGCATTTGGCTGGATTTAGGGATAAAACCAAAAGCGCCACAAGCTTTGACTTGGCTGACAATGTTGAGATCTTCATTGGCTGAAATCACGACGATAGGCAAGTCAGGGTAGTCATGGCGTAATGTTTCAAGGCCGCTGAGACCATCAGCATCGGGCATTTTGAGATCAAGTAAGAGCAAATCCACTTCATCTAAGCTTGGAATTAATTCATGCAAGGCTTGGTGAGAATCTGCTTCATAGACACGGCTCGAAGCCACGCCCATATGGATCGCTTGATAGAGCGCGGTGCGAAATAAAGGGTGATCATCTGCGATGATGATTTGGTAGGTCACGTCCATGTTTGATCCTATCTCAATATGATGAGTTAACAGCATACCTAATCATCAAACAAAACCAAGCTTAAAAATATGAGCTTGATCGAGTTTTGTCGCAAGCAATGTGTCGCCAGTTAAAGGTTTTGAGCAATATGTTGTAAAAACGTATCTGCTGGCATAAAACCCGCAATCCGAGCATGGGGTAAATGCTCACCTTGCCCATTCCAGAACTCAAGGGTTGGCAACCCTAATACCTTCATCCGGCTCATCAGGGCAGTATCTAAATCATCCCCTTGAGTAACATCGGCTTGGATCAAGACAAAATCTTTGAGCACGGCTTCGACTTCTGGGGTATGGAAAGTGTATTTCTCAAATTCTTTACAGGCAACGCACCAATCGGCATAAAAATCTAGCATCACAGGTTTGCCGGCAGTTTTAGCGTCCGCTAAGGCTTTATCTAAATCAGCAACAGTTTTAATCCGAGTAAATGAAATTTGGCTAGCAGTTTTGCTTTGTGAGGCATGTGAGTCTGCGCCGCGAACCAGCGAAATCCCGATTTGCATTGAATAAAATAAACCGAGCAGTGCAATGATAGCGACCAAGCTTTGACGCCAAGTTTTTTGCATTTGAGTGTTTTGCACATGGAATAGCCAGCCAAAGCCAATCAAGCCCAAGGTTGTCCATAAACCTAAGCTCACAGCGCTTGGCAAAATACGTTCGAGCAAGAAAATTGGCGCAGCGAGGAGAACAAAACCAAAGCCAACTTTGACGATGTTCATCCAGTTGCCTGCTTGTGGCAAGAGTTTATTACCAAAGACAGCCACCAAGATCAAAGGGATACCCATACCAATGGCTAGCGCATATAAAGCAATTGCGCCGGTGAGTAAATCACCCGTTTGCGCGACATATAGCAGGGCGCCAGACAGTGGCGCAGTGGTGCAAGGTGAGCAAACTAAGCCAGAAATAGCGCCCATCACAAAGACGCCGACCAAGTTGCCGCCTTGTTGTTTGTTGCTCCACTCACTGAGTTTGGTTTGAATGCTTGCTGGCAGTTGGAGTTGATAGGCGCCAAACATCGACAGGGCGAGCAGCACAAAGACAAGGCTTAGCACGATTAAGACGCTTGGCGATTGCAAGGCTGCTTGGAACTGTACGCCAAAGGAAGCTACTACAAGCCCAAGCAAGGTGTACGTCAGCGCCATGCCTTGCACATAGATAAATGAAAGTTTAAAGGCTTGCGCAGCGCTGGTTCGTCCGCCACCAAGCACAATCCCAGTTAAAATTGGATACATAGGCAAGACGCAAGGGGTAAACGCAAGACCAATGCCTAAAGCTAAAAAGACAAACGGCGTCCACCAGTTATCAGAAAGTTGGCTCGCAAAGCTTGCATCTTGTGAACGCTCTTGCGGCGCATCTAAATTTGATGGAATGCTTTGATTGTTTTCTGATTGATTGCTTGCCGGTTGATTGCTTTGCGTTTGAGTACTTGCAGCTTGATTCGTTTGCGCAGTATCGGCAGATGTATTCGCAGCAACAGAAGTTAATGGGATCACGCGTTTCTCTGGCGGATAACAAAAACCAGATTTGGCGCAACCTTGATAAGACACGATTAATTCTGCGCCATCTTGTGTGGATTGAATTGGGACTTCAATACTGGCTGACTCAGTATAGATATGCACTTCACCAAAAAACTCATCTTGATGCGGCATGCCATCTTGGATCTTTATCTCACCAATTTGTGCATTATTCGCTTTCACCTCAAACTTTTCTTGGTAGAGGTAATAGCCGTCTTTAACTTGCCAGTGCAGTTTAACTAAACTTGTTTGATTTTCTTGATCTTGGCTTTGTTTGAAATCAAAGGCAAAGGCTTGATCAACCGTGACAAATTTAGGCGCAGAAATCGAACCTTGATTACTTTGCACCTGAAAGTTTTGTTTGGCTTGAGCATTTTGCTGCGGCTGAAAAGCTTGTGGCGCGGCATTGAGCTGAGCGCTATCTGTGGAAATATTCTTATTAATAATTTCGAGAGGCGTTTCTGTCGTATCAAGCTTTGCCCAGGCTGTATGCATGCCTAGCAAGGTGAGCAGAAGCGTTTGGAGCAAGATGAGTGACAGCGAAGAGATGCGAGCAGGTAGATTCAAAATAAGCCTCAAATAAGCAGCAAGCTGGATAGATTTGAGGCTATTGTAAGCAATATTGGCGGAAGATAAAGCCTTTCCCTTAGTGTTTGTGATATTTACAAACTTAATTCGGCTTTATCTTCTTGATTTATTAAGATTATAAAACGATACCACCAAAAATAAATCCAAGCGCAACCGCTGAGCCGATAGTCACTAAACCCGGTACCATAAATGGGTGGTTAAACACAAGATTGCCGATTCGGGTTGAGCCTGTGTCATCCATTTCTACCGCAGCTAGCAAGGTTGGGTAAGTTGGCAGCACAAACAGTGCGCTCACAGCCGCAAAAGATGCAATCGCTGTTAGAGGGGAGACGCCAATTGCAAGAGCAGCAGGCATCAAGGCCGTTGTAGTTGCGCCTTGTGAGTAAAGCAGCATAGAGGCAAAAAATAGCGTTGCAGCAAGCATCCAAGGGTATTCTTTTAGCAGCTCACCCGCAAAGTCTTTGATTTCTTGAATATGCCCAGAGACAAACGTATCCCCAAGCCAAGCCACACCAAGCACACAGATACATGCACTCATACCTGAGCGGAAGGTTGCCGCGCCAGCAATTTTTGATGCGTCAATTTTCGTGAAGGTCACAATTGCCGCTGCTGCTGTGAGCATAATTGCCATAATCGCTTGGTTACGGTCAATGTGCGGATGCGTGATCACGCCAACTGAGTCGCTGATTAAGGTCGCATAAACTACGACACAAACAATTGCAATCGCAAAAATAACCACAGAGGTTTTGGCTGTTGGCAAGATTTCACGGCCTTGCTCTGATTTAGTTTTGATTAAACCTTTTGCGAGACGATCTTTATAAATTGGATCATCTTTTAGCTCACAGCCCATAAAATTAGCCACAAAAGCGCCAATCATGCAGGCTGCAAAAGTAGTTGGGATACAGATAGCTAAGACGGTGAGATAACCCACACCGAGAGGCTCTAAAAGGCCAGCAAAAAAGACAACAGCAGCCGAGATTGGTGATGCAGTGATCGCAATTTGCGAGGCAATCACAGCAATTGAAAGCGGACGAGAAGGGCGAACGCCTTGCTCTTTAGCCACTTCTGCTATCACAGGTAGCGTCGAAAATGCAGTGTGCCCAGTGCCCGCTAGAATCGTCATCAAATAGGTCACAATGGGTGCATAAAAGGTGATGCGTTTAGGGTTTTTACGTAAAAAGTTTTCAGCAACATCAACCAACCAATCCATGCCGCCAGCAACTTGCATTGCTGCAATAGCAGTGATCACAGATGCAATAATTAAAATCACATCAATTGGAATTGTGCCCGCATCTAAGCCCAAAATCATGGTTAAGACCACGACTCCTGCGCCCCCAGCAAAGCCAATTCCAATGCCGCCTATCCGCGCCCCTAAGTAAATAAATAAAAGTACAATAATAAATTCAATCAGCATGTTATGGCCTAATTTTTTGATCTTTGCAGTCGAACATCCAAGTAAGTTAGTGCCAGCCTTGGACATAAAAAAAGAGTAAATTATTAATCTAATAACTTACTCCTTGTAAAGTTTTCGCTTTAAAAGCTGCTTACTCCTAAGTATTAGCTTAGTGCTAGATTTGGAGTTTGCATATTATAACTAGTCACTTAGTTATAAGATTTGAACGAGTTATACGCCTTAAGCTAGTTATAACGCTTGGCTGTATAAGCTGGGTGCATCAAATTCTCTGTTGAGAAAATGTTTTCTAACTCAGCTTCGGTGAGCAGGCCACGTTCGAGCACGACTTCTTTTACGCTCTTACCGGTTTGAGCGCAAATTTTACCGACAATATCGCCTTCATGATGGCCGATAAATGGGTTTAGATAAGTCACAATACCGATAGAGTTGAACACGTACGCTTCGCAGATTTCTTTGTTAACCGTGATGCCATCAATACATTTTTCACGTAAGTTGATGCAGGCATTTTTCAAGATCTCAAGCGATTCAAACATACATTGCGCAATCACAGGCTCCATCACGTTTAATTGCAGTTGGCCACCTTCTGCTGCAAATGAAATTGAGTTGTCGTTACCGAGCACTTTAAAGCAGACTTGGTTGACGACTTCAGGGATCACTGGGTTCACTTTGGCAGGCATGATGGATGAACCGGCTTGTAGCTCAGGTAAGTTAAGCTCGTTTAAGCCTGCGCGCGGGCCAGATGATAATAAACGCAGATCATTACAGATTTTAGAAAGTTTAACTGCAAGGCGTTTTAACGCGCCGTGCGCCATCACATAAGCGCCACAGTCAGATGTTGCTTCAATTAAATCTTCGGCTGGCTGACATTCAAAACCTGTCACTTCTGAAAGATGCTTCACCGCGAGTGCTTGATATTCTGGCGCAGCATTCAGGCCGGTACCAATTGCTGTCGCGCCTAAATTCACTTCAAGTAATAGTTTCGAAATATAATGCAGATTACGAATTTCTTCGTTTAAGGTGACAGACCAAGCATGGAATTCTTGGCCAACTGTCATAGGTACAGCGTCTTGAAGTTGGGTTCGACCCATTTTCAAAATAGAGTTAAATTCTTGGCTTTTAAGATCAAATGCGCCTTTTAGATATTCCACGGCATCAATCGTTTTTAAGATACTGCTGTAAACTGCGATACGAAAACCTGTCGGGTAAGCACAGTTGGTTGACTGGCTCTTGTTGACATGATCATTTGGGTTAATCACGTCATAATCGCCTTTTTCTTTGCCCATAAGTTCAAGCGCTAGGTTTGCGATCACTTCATTGGTGTTCATATTTACAGAAGTGCCGGCGCCACCTTGGAAAACATCCGATGGGAATTGATCCATGCATTTGCCAGTTTCTAAAATCACATCACAAGCTTTAATAATGTAATCAGAGATATCAGCAGGGAGCACGCCGATTTCTTTGTTTGCCATGGCTGCGGCTTTTTTGGTCATTACCATGCCACGAACAAATTCAGGTACATCAGAGATGCATTGATTTGAGATATTAAAGTTTTCAATAGCGCGAACGGTATGAATGCCATAATAAGCATCACTTGGTACTTCTCTAGTACCTAAAAGGTCTTCTTCTGTGCGGAAAGTAGGATGAGCAGTTTTTGTTTCAGTAGTCATTGTCATAATTATTATCCTTGATGGAATATATACCTAAATAAGCCAGCACTGTTTGTCTCTTTGGTGAGAGATCTATGTATCCGTACATCAGCATATATCAAGTGGGTCGACACTTAGATATTGTGGCATCTTTCCATACGCCTATCTTATCCATAAATCAGACGAATAAATTTACCTAGATCAATTTATATTAACACTTTAGTACATATAACTTAAAACTAATATTTCAGTGGTATAACAAGTTATCGATTGATTCTTAGCTAGTGATTTGTTAGTGATTTTGCCTAAAAATTCAGCATTTAATTCCATATAATTTACATGGTTACAGTGTTTTATTATATATAACAGATAGTTGCATCAAAATGGTGCATCGAATTTAACTTAGATTGTTAAAAATGTAAGCGGGTTATTCCGCATACTTTGTGCTTATCCATCAGAAGCGTATACTAGTTGGGTCATTTAAAAAGACTGGAGTGTGAATGTTTAGCATTTTATTGGCTTTATTTATCATCGTGCCAATTATTGAAATTAGTTTGTTTATTCAAGTTGGTGATGTTCTAGGAATGTGGCCAACCATAGCAATTGTATTTATTACTGCCGTGGTAGGGGCTCAATTAGTTCGTAGCCAAGGTATTGCAACGCTGCTTAATGTGCAGTCTCGTCTAGAAAAAGGTGAGATCCCAGCGCAACAATTACTTGAAGGTGTGTTGCTAGCCGTTGCCGGCGTTTTATTATTAACACCTGGGTTTTTAACCGATTTCTTGGGCATGACAGTGCTCTTGCCTGCGCCTCGCGCTTGGATTGCAAAAAAACTCATGACTAAGGTACAAGTTCAGACTATGGGCGGCGGGTTTCAAAGCTCTACCTTTGGTCAAGATCCCTTCCAAGACCCTTTCCGTGGCTCAAATAATGATGCAGGAGGTCAGACTTTTGAAGGCGAATATCAAAAGAAAGAAGAAGATCCAAAT
Organism: Vibrio sp. KMM 9700; assembly: GCF_058545285.1. Taxonomy (NCBI): domain Bacteria; kingdom Pseudomonadati; phylum Pseudomonadota; class Gammaproteobacteria; order Vibrionales; family Vibrionaceae; genus Vibrio; species Vibrio sp. KMM 9700. The sequence goes on from NZ_CM178589.1 coordinate 1,638,466, forward strand.
AAACAAATTAAGCCGTAATTATTGGTAATATATATAAATATCAATAATATAAATGGGTGTTAGTTTTGACTTTGTTTTAACGCTACTGAGCTGAAGCTATGGTTTATTTTATATTAACCGGATATGGAAAATTAAAGAGGACATATGAAAAAATTGATTACACTTGCAAGTATTACAGGGTTAGCATTTGTGCTCACCGCATGTGGACAAGAGGAAAAATCAGTGGAAAAAGCGCCAGAAACAACGACGGAGCAAGCTGCGCCGGCAGCAACATCTGAAGCGGCTACTGCACAGACAAGCAGCACAGCGCAGAACCTAAAAGCTGAGTATAAAGTCGCTTATGTAACTGGCACGGCGGGTTATTTAGAACGTATCGCTATGCCTGAGAATGCAGTGATCACAGTGACGTTAAACGATGTGTCGAAAGCTGATGTGGTTCAAGAGCCGATTTATACGCAACATATTCCACTGGAAGGCAAGCAAGTGCCAGTTAACTTTAAGCTGCGCTATGATGCAAATCTTATCAAAGATAATGGCATTTATACGCTTAACGCAGCATTAAAAGTGGACGATAAAACCATCTTCAGAACAGATACTCCAACTATGGTTTTAACTGACGATGCGAAAACAACTGACGCAAATCTAATTATGAAGCGTGTCCCAGAAGCAAACTAATTCCTTTTGGTATAAGAAATTAGCGCTTTAGAGCAGACAATAAAGAAGTACAAGGACGTACTTTCAAGTCCGTTAACTAGACTTTTCAAACGTTAGAGAAATCTAAACCGCCCCTTCAAATCCCATTTGGCGCCAAGCCTCAAACGCAATAATTGCTACTGCATTGGATAGGTTTAAACTGCGACTATCTGGCATCATAGGAATACGTATACGCTGCGCCATTGGTAAGCTTTCAATTAAATCACTTGGCAAACCACGCGTCTCTGGGCCAAACAAGAGCACATCGCCAGCTTGATAAGTGGCGTCAACATGATGGCCTGTGGTTTTTGTTGTGCAGGCAAAAATTCGAAAATCTTCTCCTTTTTCAGCCGCTAAATAATCTAAGAATGCTTGATAGTTGGCATGACGTTTAACATGGGTTAAAGCATGGTAATCAAGCCCCGCGCGGCGTAGTTTCTTTTCTTCTAAATCAAAACCTAGTGGCTCGATGAGGTGTAAGTTTGCACCACAGTTTGCCGATAAACGAATAATATTGCCTGTGTTGGGCGCAATTTCTGGTTCATATAAAGCAATATCAAACATAATTTATACCTAAAAATATCAACATAAAAAAATACCCAAACATAAGGTAAGTTTGGGTATTCTAGCGGTTTTAAGTTTATTGCTCTAGGAGTTTTGTCGCTTAGCTTTTGCTGATAGCTTGGTGGCTACGCGAGGCTTGCTTAGGCGATTTTTTCTTCGGCTCATTTATCACAGGTAGGCGAATTTCAACACCTAGGCCGCCATGCGTACTTTCATATGCATGAATGCTACCATTATGCTGACGTATCGCATTCTCTGTGATCGCAAGTCCAAGACCTGCACCGCCTGAGTCCCTGTCACGCGCGGTTGAGACGCGGTAGAAAGGTCGGAAAATTTCTTTTCTTTCATATTCTTCAACGCCTTCACCATTGTCTTCAATACGTAACACAATTGATTGCTTCTCAACTGAAGAGTTAAACCAAATCTCATCTTTGCTGTATTTAATTGCATTGCGTACGACATTTTCTACGGCGCTAGTTAACAAGTTTGGATTGCCGTGCAAGTAGGTTAATACCAAAGGTTGGACATGGAATACCTTATCCATTTGCTCAGCCTCAAATTTGGCATCTTCTAGTAAATCTTGCCATAAATCATTGCTAGACAAGCTTTCTTGCTCTTGATGGCTATCAACATATAAACGTGAGAGTTTTAATAGCTCGGCAATCATTTGCTCGAGGCGTTCCGCTTCTGTATCTATACGTTTAAGCTCGTTACTTTCGCCTTGTTTACGAATAGCCAAGGCATTCGCCATACGCAAACGGGTTAAAGGTGAGCGCAATTCATGGGAAATATCTGAAAGCAAACGTTGCTGCCCCGACATCATATTATTGAGTGCCATCACCATTTGGTTAAAGCTAGCGCCGGCTTGACGAAACTCGGAAGTGCCTTTTTCTTCTAAGTTCATGTCTGGCTCAAATTGACCACTGGCAACTTTACGCGCCGCTTTTTCAAGACGCATGGCTGGTTGTGACAGCGCCCAAGCAAGCCATAAGAGTAACGGCGTGCTCACTAGCATGATCGCAAGTAAAAGTTGTAGTGGACGATCAAAAAGTTGTAATACCAAGGGCGCAGGGCGATCCCAATGAAAGCCGAAATACATAAAGATATCACGGCCTTGAATGGTTATCGGGAAAGGCCCTAATACCATTAAGCGTCCATATAGCTTTTGTTGTGGGTTGTCTGGGGCTAAGTTTTGGGTCACAAAGTTATTAAAGGCGCGGCTATAACGACTATCTGGGCCTTGGATCCAATTGCCGTCCGCATCGGTTAATAAGATGTACTTAGGTACTTTATGACCTTCGCGTTGGTGTGCTCTTTTGACGGATTTAATCGCATCAATCAAGGAAGCTTCATTTTTATATTTTTGGCTAATTGTGTGAGTGATTTGACGCAAATCCTTTTGAATATGCTCCGGCACTTCTTGCATCTGCCTTGGGTCAAAATTAGGTACAGCCAAAGCTGCCATCACGACCAATAACATGGTAAACCAAAAAATAGCAAAAATTCGCCAATACAAACTGGAGATATTAGGTAACTTCATTACACACCTTTATTTTTTGCTTTAGAGGTTTCACTTTAATCATCTTTTACCATTAGGTAACCACGTCCACGTAAGGTTTTAATTCGCGGTTTTTGGTCATCGCGCTCTGGCAGTTTCTTACGTAAGTTGGAAACATGCATATCAATGGCGCGGTCAAAAGGTGACAAACGCTTCTCTAAAACTTCAAGGCTCAAGGTTTCTTTACTGACGGTTTGGCCTATGTTTTGGAGTAAAAACTGCAATAAGGTAAATTCTGTCGTGGTGAGATCAATCAATTGACCTTGGCAATAGGCTTCTTGTTTGGCCGGATAAACTTCAATATCTTGGCCGCGAATGACATCATCCGCATTGTTGCTTTCAGGCGTTGGAGTGTCCTGAGTACGGCGTAAAATCGCACGGATGCGCGCAAGCAACTCTCTTTCACTAAAGGGCTTAGGTAAATAGTCATCTGCGCCAAACTCAAGACCGATCACGCGATCAATTTCTTCGCCTTTTGCTGTGAGCATTAATACAGGCGTGTGCCAATCTTTACGTAAGGCTTTGAGCATGTCCATGCCATTCATTTTAGGCATCATGACATCGAGTAAAATCAGATCTGTATCTGAGCTTACCTTGGTTAAGCCTTCTTCACCATTGTGGGCTACTTGGACTTGAAAGTCTTCTAAATTCAGGATATCGGTAAGTAATTCAGTTAGTTCATTATCGTCATCGACTAATAATATATTCGCCATGCGCGCGTCCTATCTCTTGATTCGTATTAAAAATATACACTAATTCTAATCTTTATACTCTTGTGTATATTGAATTTGAGGCTTATTTAAGCATGCTTTACACTGAATTTAAGCCTCTTTACATAGCTTTACCAATGATATACACCTCTTGACCTTGTAGGGGGTACTATGTATCCATCAACACGGCAAAGCGCAGATGTTTTGCTAAGAACAAAACAAGATATACGCCATGTAAACAATGTTGAATATCTTAACTATCTATCAATATAGAGGTACAAACCTATGAACATGAAAAAAACATTAATTGCTTTAGTTGCCCTACCTATGGTTTTAGGTTCTGCTGGTGTTATGGCTCGCGGTGGCGATCACGGTTCACAAGGTGGTAAACATGGTGGTCTTGGTTTTGATCATCAAATCATGAAGCAGCTTGAATTAACGGATGCGCAAAAAGAAGAATTCAAAACCCTTCACAAGCAAATGCGTGAAGAAGGTAAAGCTGCGAAACAAGATCGCTCAGAGAAACGTGCTGCAATGAAAGCAAATCGTGATCAAATGGAAAAGCTTATCTTGGCTGAAAAGTTTGACGAATCAGCAGTGCGTGACTTAGCACAAAAAATGGCAAATGATCGTATCGAAGGTGAAGTTAAGTTTGCCAAAGCTCGTCATGACATGATGCAAATTCTAACACCAGAGCAACGTCAAAAGCTGCAAGAAATCCGTAAAGAGCAGCAAGCGAAACGTCTTGAGAAGATGAAAGAGCATGTGAAGCAAATGGAACAAAAAGCAGAGTAATTCATACTTAGCTAAGTTAAGCAATTAGGCTTAATTACAGTTATCTAGATAAAATAAACCCCGATACCAGAGATGGCGTCGGGGCTTTATCTTTTGTGTTGCATCCGGCAACTTTTGTGCTCCATGCATCATTCCATGATCTTAGCTATCCTAGCCAATCTCCCTGCCGCGCCATCCTAGCGGTGTCCTTTACATCCATGTTTGCATACATCCTTAATGCAAATATTCAGCAAATCCTATGCCGATCCTCTTTTGTATCAGTATTCCTTACCGATAGAAGCATCATACCGATAAGAAATAGCCTAACCAAGAGATCTCCATCATGCTTTCACTTGAGAAATGATGTTCTATTTTTTATTTTTAAAAATATCAGAGGTTTGACAAGATACTAGGTTGACTTAAGGTTTGCATACATTGGTGTTCTTTGAGGTTTATCACACGAAGTTGGAAGAATTTAATACGTATTTGTCGGTTTTTAAAGGCTTTAAAACAAGAAAACCCCGCTTGGGAAATTCCCAGCGGGGCTATAGTCTTACTCGCAGCATTCCGGCTACTTAGTGTGCTCCATGCATCAAATCCTTGATAGCAGCTTATCCCAAGCTAAATCCTTAACTTCGCCATCCTAGCGGTGTCCATAGCTTTCCTAGCACGTAAACCTTTCCTAGATTTACTCACATCACTTGTTCCGTGAGCGGTGTCCTTTACATCATCCTGATGAAAATCCTGCCTTATCCTTTAAGGTGTCCTATCATCCTTGGCACAACCATCCTAGTTATGCTTGCATCCTGCAATCCTAATCCTTTAAAGCTTCAGCCTTGAAACTTCTACAATCCTTGTCGCTTATCCTAAGCATTTTATTCCTTGTTGAGCTTTCCTTGTCAACGAGGAGAAGTTTAGAGGATCTCAGATTTCAAACAAGGGATCTAAATTAAATTATTTTCTGAAAATCAGCGCCCAGATAAGATTAATTCATATAAAACAACTATTTATATATTTTGTGTGAGCATTTTATATCAAAAGTATCTTGATTATCTATGTTAGGAATGGCTGATCTCTCACAAATGGAAGAGCATATAAGTAACTATTATTTATAAGGTTAATAGCTTACTTGAATATCTTTACGCGTTTTTACTTTCTATTGGCACTAATTGACCTTTTGTCAGTTATGCTAATAACAGATAAATAAAGGATAAGAAGAGGAAGTATATGATGAAAAAGCTAATTCTTAGCCTGTTATGTGTGGCATTTATGTTGCCGAGCTTTGCACAAGCGCATGGTGGCCATTCACATGGTAAGCCGCCATCACATAGTCATGGCAAGCCACACCATAATGATCACCATAGGTCGCCAGCTTATGGCCATCATAAGCCACACTATAAACCGCATTATAAACCGCGACCACCATATCGCCCGCATTATAAAAAACCACCTCACCATCATCATCATGATAAAAGAGGCCCTGATTTTGTGATTTCAAATCATGGCGTGTTTGTTGGGTTTAATTAAAGTATTGATACAAAGTGATGAATATGTAGATGAGCTAGTGACTTTCGGGTGGCTAGCTTTTTTATCTGCGCTGTAAACAGCTTGGTTGGTGAGGGATACATATATTGCAGACAAAAGAAAACCCCGCGGGAAATTCCCAGCGGGGCTATAGTCTTACTCGCAGCAATCCGGCTACTAAACGTGCTCCATGCATCTATTCCATGATAGTATACTGTATCCTTCAGTATAGTTCCTTTTCATCGCCTTCCTAGCGGTGTCCTCGGCCTTATCCAAGCCAGCAAACTGATCCTAGTTTGCATCGCATCACTCGATTCCTTGAGCGGTGTCCAGTACATCATCCTGATGTTTTTCCAAATCCTCATCCTAGAGGTTGTCCATGTCACGTCCTTGAGATATTACCATCCTAGTAATAAGTAGGTCCGTTTCATGTCCTGCTTTCCATGCTGATAATTCATCCTAAATTATCAAATTTCCCTGTGCTTCTTCCTTAAAGCGCCCAAATCCTTTGGGTTTGTCCTTGTGTCCACATCCTGTCGACATGTGTAATAGTAAGCGATATCTGAGATTGAACAAGCGACAAAAAACGATTTAGATCGCAATTAAATAGCTTAATTTTTTACGATCTATATAAATCAACAGGTTACATCTATAACTTCTTTATTTTTGCAGCTTAAAAAGCACTTATCCTACATGCTTGTGCGAGATCTCGCACAAACCTCTTCCAATATAGCTATAATATCCATGCTTTAAATATGTGATATTCATCTGTTTTGTGCGTTATTTCGACACTTTTACAGAATATTCAAGTGGGAAAGTGCCTGCCAAAGGATCAAACTTCCTATGATTGTAAAAATACAGCCACAAGCTAAATCAATATAAATCGCCGCGGAAGTGAGTTTTTTCTGCAGTTTAGGCGTAGAAAGCAGCCAAGCTAAAAGTGAGAACCAGATCAGCGCGAGCGCCCATAAAATTACGACCGCCATAGATTTGCCAGGGACAGACATAGTTACCGGAACAAGCGAAGACATTAAACTGACAAAAAAGACTAAAGCTTTTGGGTTAAGCAAGTTGGTCATCATGCCACGCGAAAAAGCTTGTTTTTGATTTTTTAACAGTCGATTACTCGGTTTTGCTGAAACTTGATGACGCTGTGACCAGTTTGCAGCCACACTGCGCAGCGCGCAGATACCCAAATAAAGTAAATAGCTGCCACCTAAACATTGCACAATGGTAAATAGCATAGGGTGCTGCTGAACGAGGTAGCTGATCCCTGTGATACTTAAAATCGAGTGAACCAAGATCCCAGCAGAGAGTCCGGCAGCAATAGTTAAGCCAGTTTTGCGCCCATAATGACTCGTGTTTTGGACGATTAATGCAAAGTCGGGTCCAGGGCTCATTAAGGCAATCCAATGCACGCCGGCTAAGGTAAGAAGAAGACTGATTTCATTCATGGGTAACTACTTTTATATTTTAAAAAATTAAAGAAAGCCCATACAGTGTTGGGCTTGAGAGGAGATTAACCTTGCTGCTTACTTTTTCTTTCTTGGTCTATTTTTAATGCCATCAAAAGTAAACAAGATAAGTGCGAGCCAAATGCAGGCAAAAGTGACGATTTTATCTTGCGTGAAACCTTCACCATAGACAAATACGGCAAGTAAAAACATTAAGCTTGGACCAATATATTGAATAAAGCCAAGTGTGGATAAGCGTAAGCGAGTCGCCGCGCCGGCAAAGCAAAGCAGTGGCACAGTCGTGATGATCCCTGCGCTAATTAATAAGAGGTTTAAACTCATTGGGTTAGTGGAAAAATCACTCGTACTGGTATTGGCTATCCCTAACATATAAATAAGAGCGACAGGCACCAAAATCAAGGTTTCAATGAATAAACCTGTCATCGCATCGAGATTGACTTTTTTACGCAATAAACCATAAACACCAAAAGTAAAGGCTAAGATTAGAGCCACCACTGGCAGAGAGCCAAAGACTACCAATTGCACCAAGACCCCGACTAAGGCAAGGGCAACGGCGAGCCACTGAAGTTTACGCAGCTTTTCTTGCATAAAAATCAGCCCAAGCAAAACACTGAACAAGGGGTTGATGTAATAACCTAAGCTGGCATCTAGCATATGATCGTTATTGACCGCCCAGATAAAGACTAACCAGTTGCAAGCTATGGTGAGTGAGCTGCCAATTAAGTAATAACACTTTTTACGATCTTTTAGCGTATGCTGAATCATGCGCCAGCCTTTGGTGAAGACCAAAAGAATTGCTAAGAAGAAAAAAGACCAGATAATTCTATGGCTTAAAATCTCAAGTGGCGGCACATCATGGATACTTTTAAAGTAAATCGGCGCTATGCCCCACATGGTATAAGCGGCTACGGCAAAGATAACGCCTTGTTTTGCTCTCGCGGCAAGTTGTTCTGGATTTGAGCTTGGTGTTGCAGAGGAAGAATTTTTCATTAGCCATCACACGCAAAATTTAAAGAAATAACAAAGACCAAGAGTATATAGCCACTACACTTACTTGGGTATTACTTTATACTCAATTCATTCTATGCCTATCTAGCTATTTACCTTAGTTGTGCTTGTCATTACAATAAGCATCCGATTATTTTACGCTCACGTAAACCATCACCCACGAAAAGAGATCCGAATGCCACTTTCGCCAACGAGCCAAACCTCTGATATCGACCAAACATCGCCTTTACTCGATAAAGCGCACCAAACCTTGCGTGATGTATTTGGTTATCAGTCTTTTCGCGTTGGGCAAGAAGAGGTGGTTGAAAGTGCATTAAATGGGCAAGATAGCTTGGTGATTATGCCAACCGGTGGCGGCAAATCTCTATGTTATCAAATTCCTGCGCTGCTTTTACCTGGCTTAACCTTAGTGATTTCACCTTTGATTTCTTTGATGAAAGATCAGGTTGATCAACTTAAAGCAAATGGCGTGGCGGCGGCTTGTATCAATTCCTCGATGGCGCCGGATGAGCTTAATCGCACCTTTTCGCAAATGTATCAAGGCCAGCTCAAAATGGTCTATATCTCACCTGAGCGTGCTTTATCTAATCACTTTTTTGAGCAAATCCATGATTTAAATATCAGCATGGTTGCAGTCGATGAAGCCCATTGCATTTCTCAATGGGGGCATGACTTTAGGCGTGAATATGCAATGCTGGGGCAACTCAAAGAAAGATTGCCTGATGTGCCGATTATGGCCTTGACCGCAACCGCTGATACGGCAACCCGCAGCGATATTATCCAGCGTTTACAATTGCACAATCCGCTTGAGTATTTAGGCAGTTTTGATCGCCCAAATATCCGCTACACCTTGATTGAAAAGCATAAACCTGTCGCACAAGTGATCCGCTATTTAGCGACTCAAAAAGGCCAATGTGGGATCATTTATTGTGGCAGCCGCAAAAAAGTTGAGATGCTCACCGAAAAGCTTTGCAACAATCATATTCGCGCTGCGGGCTACCATGCCGGCATGCCTGTGGATGAAAGGGCATATGTTCAAGAAGCGTTTCAAAAAGATGATATTCAAGTGGTGGTTGCTACCGTTGCCTTTGGGATGGGGATCAACAAGCCAAATGTGCGCTTTGTGGTTCACTTTGATATCCCGCGTAATATCGAATCTTACTATCAAGAAACTGGCCGCGCTGGGCGTGATGGTTTAGATGCTGAGGCGATGATGCTATATGATCCTGCGGATATGGGGTGGCTTCGCCGAATGTTAGATGAAAAGCCTGAAGGACCACAAAAACAAGTTGAAAATCATAAGCTAACGGCTATGGGTGCGTTTGCTGAATCCCAAACTTGCCGTCGCCAAGTGCTACTAAATTACTTTGGTGAATACAGTGGTAAAGCTTGTGGTAACTGTGATATTTGCCTTGATCCTCCGAAGCATTTTGATGCCACTAAAGAAGCCCAAAAAGCGCTCTCTTGTGTTTATCGCGTCAATCAAAGCTTTGGTATCGGTTATGTGGTTGAAGTGCTTCGCGGCATGCAAAATATTCGCGTGCGTGAAAATGGGCACGACAAAATTAGTACTTATGGGATCGGCAAAGAGCATAGCCATGATTATTGGGTTAGTATTATGCGCCAACTTATCCACAAAGGTTTATTACTCCAAGATATCACTCGTAATTCGACTTTAAGGTTAACCGAAGAAGCGCGTCCTGTGTTGCGTGGTGAGCGTGTGCTTGATCTTGCCGTACCGCGTTTAGGCGCAAGTCCGCGTGCTGCGCGCAGTGATAAACTGAGCAATAAAAACTACGATAAAAAACTGTTTGCGAAATTACGCAACTTAAGAAAAACAATTGCCGATCGTGATGATATTCCACCTTATATTGTGTTTAGTGATGCAACCCTAATGGACATGGCAGATATTATCCCAACCTCTTATGGCGAAATGCTCGCCGTCAGTGGGGTGGGACAGAAGAAGCTTGAAAAATATGCGGATCCTTTCTTGGATCTTATTCAGGCGCATATTACAGGTGAAACCTCGGATTTTGATTAAAATCTCAACATTTTGATTTATAACACGATTTACTAGCATGATGAAATGAGCAAAAATCCAACAATTGCATTGTGCTAAAATTTGCGTATAATCCGCAACCCTAATTTAGAAAACTACAATTTACCGGGTTCCCTCGCCCCCGATTCAACAAAAAAAGGTATATTATGCAAACTGCAAATAGTTCGGCATCTCTTGTCGATACCCCATCTAGTTTTACCCTTTCGCAAGCTCAATCTCAATTTACGCCAGCACAGCAACAAAAAGCACTTTTTTGGCTCGTGATCTTTCACCTCGTGGTGATCGCATCAAGTAACTATCTGGTTCAAATTCCTTTTACTATTTTTGGCTTGCACACCACTTGGGGCGCATTTACTTTCCCATTCATCTTCCTTGCAACGGATCTCACAGTGCGCATCTTTGGCGCTGGGATGGCAAGAAAGATCATTTTCTGGGTGATGCTACCAGCGCTTGTGATCTCTTATTTGTTATCTGTGATCTTCTTCGAAGGCCAATATCAAGGCTTTGCACAAGTAGCGAGCTTTAATTTGTTTGTGGCACGTATCGCGATAGCAAGTTTTATGGCTTATTTGCTTGGCCAAATTATGGATGTGCATGTGTTCAATCGTCTGCGTCAGCTCAAGCAGTGGTGGATTGCGCCAACTTGCTCAACGCTATTTGGTAATGCGCTTGATACGCTCGCTTTCTTCTCGATTGCGTTTTACATGAGCACGGATACCTTTATGGCAGAGCACTGGACAGAAATTGCCTTGGTGGATTACGGTGTCAAACTTATCATTAGCTTAGGTCTATTTGTGCCTATGTATGGTGTACTGCTTAAATATCTAATGGAAAAGCTAACAAAAATTAAAAAATAACACTATATTAACATGTTGATTTTGCTTGAATATTATACTTATTATTAATAATAACAAAAGTTAAATGATATTTTTTCGCATTTGCACTTGACTCTTAAATGAGAATTGTTATTATTAACTTGTCTTCAGCGAAGAGTCATTCACAAGATGATTCAACGCAAAAAGACGCGACATTGCTCACTTGCTTCCAGTGTATTTAGCGTATTTAAATTTGTGCTGAACGATATCCTTTCAACACATGCTATCACGCGGCGACATCTCTTATAGGTGTCGCTTTTTTTTTGCCTGAAACCTTTCAAGTTATCAACAGTTTTCACTATAAATGAATTTCAAATCGATAACTAATTCGCAAATTTAAAAGTTTTTCCACAAAAGATCTTACAAAAATTAATCACTTAAAAAGGATCTTTTTTTATCTAAATTATTGTTTTTATTAGAAATGATAAAATTATTCACAAAAGATCTTGACTCTTTGATTTCATCTTAAAAAAGTTAACTACAAACTTATCCACAGTTTGTGTTTTTTATACACGGCATCTTATTTGCACCAAACTTGGACTAATTTATAGTGATCCTTGCTAGCTATGGTGCGAATTGCCTCCCTGAGGCGCAAAAGCTGCAAGGAAATAGCTAAACAAGCCAATTCATGGCATGCTATAGCCATTATTTTTAATTTCTGCTTGAGCAACCCCAAGGTATCTTTTTATGGCAACAATTGCTGATAACTCACTCATCTTAATCGATGGCTCTTCTTATCTTTATCGCGCTTTTCATGCTTACCCTGAAAGTATGAACAATGGCAAAATTCAAACCAATGCGGTGTATGGTGTGGTTAATATGCTGCGCAGCATGATGCGTCAGTTTGACTCCAACAGAATGGCGGTCGTGTTTGATGCGAAAGGCAAAACGTTTCGTGATGAGATGTTTGCTGAGTACAAAGCCAACCGACCATCTATGCCGGATGCATTGCGTACTCAGATTGAACCTTTACACAATATTATCCGCGCGATGGGCTTGCCGCTTATCTGTGAACCTGGGGTTGAAGCCGATGATGTAATTGGAACCCTTGCGAGCAAGGCGTCTAAGCAAGGCATGCCAGTTTTGATCAGCACGGGCGATAAAGATATGGCGCAGCTTGTGGATGACAATGTGACCTTGATTAATACCATGACCAATACTGTGATGGATATTGATGGCGTCGTCGAAAAATTTGGTTTGCCGCCTGAGCTGATTATTGATTACTTAGCCTTGATGGGAGATAAGGTCGATAACATTCCGGGTGTGCCGGGTGTTGGCGCGAAAACAGCGCTTGCTTTGCTCCAAGGTATCGGCAGTCTTGAAACCATTTATCAAAACTTAGATAAAATTGCTGATCTTGGCTTTCGTGGTTCGAAAACTATGGCGAAGAAGCTTGCTGATCATAAAGAAGAAGCGATGCTGTCTTATCAGCTTGCTACCATTAAACTTGATGTTGAAATGGACTTTAAAGCAGAAGATCTGTTAAAAACTGAGCCAAATAAAGATGAGCTGATCCAACTGTTTGGTGAGCTAACATTTAAAAACTGGCTGACTGAACTGCTCGATGGTGCAACCGGTGAGATCAAAGCTGTTGAATCTGCCGCTGCAAGCAAATCATCAAGCAAAACCAGCAATGCTTCAAGTCTATCCACAGCTGATATTGAAGTGGATATGTCGCCTGCGAATATCGACCCGAGCCAATATCAAATTATCTATACAGAAGAAGAGCTGGAGGCTTGGCTGGATAAAATCACCGAGGCTAAGCTATTTGCTTTTGATACCGAAACCACAAGCCTTGATTATATGCAGGCAAAATTGGTCGGTGTATCCTTTGCGGTAACAGTAGGTGAAGCCGCTTACGTGCCACTTACCCATGATTACTTAGATGCGCCGCAGCAACTTGATCTCGATTGGGTACTTGGCAAGCTCAAGCCTATTCTAGAAGATCCTCAAATCGAAAAAATCGGTCAAAACCTAAAATACGATATGAGCGTATTGGCAAATTATGATATCCAGATGCAAGGGATAAAATATGACACCATGCTGGCTTCATATGTATTTAATAGCGTCGGTGGCAAGCATGATATGGATAGTCTTGCATTAAGATTTTTACAGCATAGCTGCATCTCATTTGAGTCGCTTGCGGGCAAAGGCAAAAAACAGCTGACGTTTAATCAGCTTGATATTAACGAAGCGGGTGTTTACGCCGCCGAGGATGCGGATGTGACCTTGCGTTTACATAACCGTTTGCAAGCTGCGCTAGAGCAAAACGAGCAGCTTCTATCAATTTATCAAGATATTGAAGTCCCACTTGTGCCTGTGATGTCTAAAATCGAACGCACTGGCGTAGTGGTGGATGATATGCGTCTGGCCACTCAGTCGCAAGAAATTGCCAAACGCTTAGAAGAGCTAGAGCGCAAGGCGTTTGAGATTGCTGAGCAAGAGTTTAACCTCAACTCACCAAAACAGCTGCAAGCTATCTTGTTTGAGAAAATGGCTTTGCCTGTTCTCAAGAAAACTCCGTCGGGCGCAGCGTCAACCAACGAAGAAGTGCTGCAAGAGTTGGCATTAGATTATCCATTGCCAAAACTTATTTTGGAGCATAGATCGCTGGCGAAACTAAAATCGACCTATACAGATAAACTGCCGAAGATGATTAACCCGCAAACAGGGCGCGTGCATACCTCTTATCATCAAGCCGTGACAGCAACCGGTCGCTTATCTTCAACCGATCCTAACTTACAAAACATCCCAATTCGTAACGAAGAAGGGCGACGCATCCGCCAAGCTTTTGTTGCGCCAACGGGTTGGAAAGTGCTGGCAGTCGATTATTCACAAATTGAATTACGCATCATGGCACATTTGTCAAAAGATAAAGCCTTGGTCGAAGCCTTTACGCAAGGCAAAGACATCCATGCGGCAACCGCAGCAGAAGTGATGGGCACAAGCATTGAAAATGTCAGCTCAGAGCAGCGTCGTCGTGCCAAAGCGGTTAACTTTGGTTTGATTTATGGCATGAGCGCTTTTGGGTTAGCAAAACAACTTGGGATCCCGCGTGGTGAAGCCCAGCAATATATGGATACTTATTTTGAGCGCTATCCGGGTGTCATGCAGTATATGGAAGATACGCGCCAAGTCGCGAGTGAGAAAGGTTATGTTGAAACCTTGCTTGGTCGCCGTCTGCATTTACCTGAAATCAAATCAAGCAATGGCATGCGTCGTAAAGCGGCAGAGCGCGCAGCGATCAATGCGCCAATGCAAGGCACAGCTGCTGACATCATTAAAAAAGCTATGCTCTTGGTGGCGGCTTGGATTGATGAAGCGCAGCGTGATGATGTGCGCATTCTTATGCAGGTACACGATGAATTAGTCTTTGAAGTGAAAGAAGAGTCATTAGATGAAATCGCGCAACAAGTGAAATCGCTGATGGAATCTGCTGCTCGTTTAGATGTGCCACTTGTAGCTGAATTTGGTTGTGGTGATAACTGGGATGAAGCCCACTAAGTTGGCGCTTAGTGAGATCTTTTAAAGTAAATTAAAAACTTGATACAAAAGCCTTTGCTGACGCAACCTTGAGCGTTGTCGTAGCAGAGGCTTTTTGTTTTCTTGTGGATGATAAATGCTCATTATTTTTAGGTGATAAAATAAATATCCTGTTTTTAGCTTGATTCTATATATAATCTAAAGTATTTTTTTGTTAAACGAAATAAATCATCCTGTTAATGGCGATTTTTGTAATAAATGTACTTTTTTGGTCTTTAATGAAAAAAAATTTCAAAAAGTGCTTGCCATTTAATCTGAGTTGCAGTAAATTAGAACTCGTAGGGTACAGAGGTAAGATGTTCTATCTTCCAGACCTTTTGTTTCACGTTATTGGATTAGGCTGTTTCAGCCGCCTCAGTCAGAAATGACTGGGGCGTTTTTTTTTGCCCAAAGGAAATATATCCTATATAACCCCTATGATTTCAATAGGTTAAGCCGATTTATTATTCCTCTCAGCATCATATCGGTGCAACAAATTATATTTCTATCTATTTCCAATCAAAATTCTCCTATATTTTTAACTCGCTTTGCACATATTTAGTGCGTTTTTGTGCATATTTTATATAGAAATACAGCTGTAATTTTCTGTCATAAAAATACAAGAATTATGTTTTTTACTTTCCAAATTATTCAATACTACTATAGGGTTAGTTTTTTCTGTTGTTGTTTGTTGTTGATTTGTTAAGGTTTTGAGTTTGATGTAATGGGTTTTGAGGCAAAATGTCGCAGTTTCAGTTTTGATAAACAAATATCAAAGCTTTATTTATACCAACAAAATACTGTTATACAGCGCAAAATGTTATTGATATGAAGAAGCGAATAAAAACACATTGATTAAGAAGAGAGTCTTTCTTCTGGTCAGGAGGAAATTATGCACCAAAATGGTGAGAGGAATATGGAAGTCTAAAAAAGGCGGTAAGAGATACCGCCTCGAGTGTCATTATTTGAAGGATAGATTTTATGCTTCAGGATCTTGAAGAGACCCTTCGTCATCGTGATCTAGGGTATCGATCTCATCAATCATTTCTTGTGGCACAAGCGCTGGTGCAAACCATTCATCTAGCTTGTTGCGTAGTTGATCAACACCAATACCTTTTAGTGAAGAGAAAAGATCAACCGACACGTCACCACAAAACGCCATTGACGCTTCACGAATTTTTAAGAGTTGAGCTTTACGCGCACCTTGCTTGAGTTTATCAGCTTTAGTTAGCAGCACTTGAACTGGCAAGTTTACTTCAACTGCCCAATAGATAAGCTGCTGATCGAGATCTTTCATTGGGTGGCGAATATCCATCAGCACAACTAAGCCTTGCAGGCATTCGCGCTTTTGTAGGTATTCACCTAAAGATTTTTGCCATTTCTTTTTCATTTCAAGTGGAACTTGGGCAAAGCCATATCCAGGCAAATCGACAATATGGCAGTTTTCTCTGACTTGAAACAAGTTAATTAGCTGAGTACGACCCGGCGTTTTACTGGTTTTAGCTAAGTTTTTTTGGTTGGTCAAACGGTTCAGCGCACTTGATTTACCCGCGTTCGAACGCCCAGCAAAAGCAACTTCAACACCTTGATCTTCTGGAAGATGACGGATATCGGGTGCGCTCGTAATGAAATGTGTATTTTGATAATGAATTTTTTCCATAACGGTCAACTTCATCTCCAGTGTGTTTAGTTTAGTCATTAGTTTTTTGTGAACTTATGTACAATATTTGTACGCGATCCATACCTTTAACAAAAATGTTGTTAATCTAGGGATCATAAGCAATGCGCTAGTTTATCACGATCATAGAACAAAGATGAACACATTGGAGGCTGATCTCTAAATTTTATGAGATCGCAGAGTGAATCAAAAAATAAATGGATGAGCATGAAGAGATTATTAGTGACTTTGGGATTATTAACGTCCTGCTCGGTTTGGGCGCAGGGGGATATAGAAGCAGGCAAGCAAGCCGCTGCAGTCTGCGCCGCTTGTCATGGCAATGAAGGTCATAGTGCTGTGCCACTTTATCCTAATTTAATCGGGCAGAATGAAAATTATACCAAAAAGCAGCTCCATGACTTTCAGCTCGGTCTATCTTCAGCTGGGGAGCAAGGGAGAAACGATCCAATTATGAGCGCAATGGCGGCGCCGCTTTCTGAGCAAGATATTGAAAATCTCGCTGCTTATTTTGCATCTTTGACTCCTGTAGATGGGGAGGTGACGCAAGATATAGCCGACAAGGGGCATACGTTATATAACTTTGGCGATAAAGAACGAGGCTTAGCTGCTTGCTCAGCGTGTCATGGCGCTAAAGGCTCTGGAATGAATTTAGCTAATTTTCCGCGCTTAGCTGGTCAACATCCTGAATATATCAAGGCGCAACTAGAGAAGTTTAAAACAATGGATCGTAACAATGATTTAAATGCGATAATGCGTGATGTTGCGGCCAAGCTAACAGATGAAGAAATTGAAATCATGGCTCAATATGTGACAGGTTTGCATTAAGGCCGGCACATTTATCGACTGGTAACTAAGCAAAGAGCTGGCAGAGATGCCGGCTTTTTTGTATTTAACGATTAGTGGGTAAAAAATCAACACAAATTAATGCAATTTTACGCCATTTCTGGTATGTTTCGCTGCTTAAAAAAATATACTTAAAGGTAACCGATGACTTGTCCCTTATGCGCTCATCCAAACCCTGTCGACTATTGGCAAGATAAACGCCGCCGCTACTTACAATGTGAGCAATGTGCGTTAGTTTTTGTCGACCCAAATGATCGCCTCGATAGCCGCGCTGAAAAAGAAATCTACGATTTGCATCAAAACGATGTGGATGATCTTGGGTATCAAGCCTTTTTAAGTCGTTTAAGTGAGCCATTATTAGCTAAACTTAAACACATGTCTGATAAGAAAGCGAATGCAGAGCAACCCAATGCAGCTAAAAAAGGTCTCGACTTTGGTTGTGGCCCAGGCCCTGCGCTGGCAAAAATGCTCCAAGATGCAGGGCATCAAGTTGCTTTATATGACTTATATTATTATCCAGATAAAAGCGTGTTGGAAACTAAGTACGACTTTATTGTCGCAACCGAAGTTATCGAACACCTGTATGAACCTGAGGCGGTATGGCAACTTTGGTTGTCTTTATTAAAGCCGAAAGCTTACTTAGGTTTAATGACCAAATTGGTCAAAGATCGCGATGCATTCTCACGTTGGCACTATAAAAATGACCTAACTCATGTCATCTTTTTTAGCCGTGAGACTTTTGAATACTTAGCTCGCCGCGATCAACTTGAATTAGAATTTATTGGCAGTGATGTCATCTTATTGAGGAAAGACTAACTATGTCTCGTAGTAAAAAATCAAGAAAACCTGGTTCGGCTGGGGTTGAAGAGTTAATTGTTACTCGTAATCGCACCGAGTCTGATATCGAAGGTCGTCTACGTAAGCGTTTGAAAAAGCGTAAAGGTTTAAAAACTGGTAACCGTAACGCAGTCGAAGCGAAAGCTGAGCAGCATCATTCGAAGCAAAAGCGTGATCCACGTATTGGTAGCAAAAAACCAATTCCTTTGATTGTCGAAACCAAAGCGAAGCCAAACAAAGCCCAACGCCGCGTTTCTGCTGAGCAAGAGCTTGAGCAAATTCAAAATGATGCACAGTTAAATATCTTGATTGATCGCCTAGAAAACGGTGAGAAATTAGGTGCAGGTCTGCAATCTTATGTGGATCAAAAACTCAATCGTTTAGAGCAATTAATGAAGCAACTTGGGATTGAAATCGAAGATGAAGATTTTGATGATGAAGAAGACTTTGTTGAGGAGCAAGAAGTAGCAGAAGTCGCTCACAAGTCTGCAAATAAAGCGAAGAAAACCAAATCTGAAGATGATCTCTTAGATGAGTTTGATAATATCAACTTAGATGAGTTTAAAGGCTTTTAATATTAGTTAAATTGAGGTGTGTATGTCGATTGCGTTGCTAGCGACTTTAGGAAGTATCATTATCATAGCGTTAGCTAGCTATGCTGGTTTTTTGTTGATCAAATTGAAAAAGCAAAAGCAGTTGCAAAAAATTGCCAAGCAGCGTGCGATCGAAAAGCGTAATGCCAATATCTATGACAACGTACGCACCTTATGTATGGCTGGTATCGAAAAGCAGTGTGATTTATCTGAACTGTCGATTCGTATCTATTGTATTTTAGATTATGTTCAAGGTGAAAATCGACTCGATTTTGATAAGCAATATCCTGCTATTTCAGAGCTTTATCATGTTGTAAAAGATATGGCTCGTGGTGAGTCGCGTGATGAACTTGAAAAGAAAGAGCGCATGCAACAAAACTTAGCGCGAGTCAAAGCTGAAGCTCGTCTTGAAGATGCGATCATTGAAGAGATGAAAGCATTGAAAAAATATGTGGAAGGTTTCAATAACCACATTGATATCAAAATAGTGTAAGCCTTAAAGGTATAAAATAGATACACCTTACGATTCTTATTAAAATTTTTGGAAGTAACATGATAGCAGAACGCATTGTTTGGGATCAGGCCGTAATCGACAAATATAACTATTCGGGCCCTCGTTATACCTCTTATCCAACAGCTCTTGAGTTCCATGAAGCGTTCACGATTTCTGATCTTGATCTCGCTTGTAGTGAATTTCCTGAGCGTCCTTTGTCTTTGTATGTACACATACCGTTTTGTCATAAGCTGTGCTACTACTGTGGCTGTAATAAGACAATCACGCGCCATCAACACAAAGCCGATGACTACTTAGATGTGTTGGAATATGAAATTCGTCAACGCGCTGTGGCGATTCAACACCGTAAAGTTAGTCAACTTCACCTTGGTGGTGGGACGCCAACATTTTTGACCAAAGAGCAAATGAGCCGCTTGATGCATATCATTCGCCATGAGTTTGAATTTGAAGCTGATGCTGAAATCAGTATCGAGGTAGACCCGCGTGAAATTGAACTTGATATGCTTGATCACCTGCGCGCAGAAGGCTTTAACCGCCTCAGCATTGGTGTCCAAGATTTTAATAAAGAAGTTCAGAAGTTGGTTAATCGTGAGCAAGATGAAGACTTTATCTGCGATATGGTGAAACGTGCGAGTGAGTTAGGTTTTCGTTCAACCAACCTGGATTTAATCTACGGTCTGCCGAAACAAACGCTTGAAAGCTTTAGCCATACACTGGAAAAAGTACTCGAAATGTCGCCAGGACGTTTATCGATTTTTAACTATGCACATATGCCAAAGCTGTTTGCTGCACAAGCTAAAATCAAAGACAATGATTTACCTGTTGCAACTGAAAAAATGAAAATCTTGCAGCATACGATTGCAAGCTTAACCGATGCCGGTTATCAGTTTATCGGTATGGATCACTTTGCTAAACCTGATGATGAGCTAGCGATTGCGCAGCGTGAAGGAGTTTTGCATCGTAACTTCCAAGGTTATACCACACAAGGTGACTGCGATCTGATTGGCTTTGGCGTCTCGGCTATCTCTATGGTTGGCAACAGCTATGCTCAAAATCAAAAAGAGCTTAAGACTTACTATTCGCAAATGGATGAGCAAGGGCATGCGCTTTGGCGTGGTGTAACTTTAAGCCAAGATGATTTGATTCGTCGTGAGCTGATCAAAGATTTGATGTGTAATTTTGAGATGAATATTCGCGATTTGGAGCAAAAACATCAGCTTAACTTCCAAGAATACTTTGCTGAAGATCTTGAGTTACTCGAGACATTTATCCAAGATGGGCTAGTCGAGTATGCAGGTGACAAGCTAGTTGTGAATGCCCGTGGCCGTATGCTGATTCGTAACATCTGCATGTGCTTTGATGTTTACTTGCGCTCCCGAGCGCGACAGCAGCAGTTCTCTCGTGTAATTTAACTCACTGATATATTTAAATAAAATAAGCAATAAGAAAGCAATGCCGATGGGTGTTGCTTTTTTTTTGAGTAAAATTTGAATAAAAGCATAAGGTGTACGTTCTGCACTTCAAGACTCTGTCAACTTAACTGCAAATTAGAGCTCGATCGCATTAAAATGATATACATATATGATTTTTCTTTCAAATCCATATGTATTTAATTATGCTCTACGGAAATACCAATACTCATATTAATGAGATAATTTTCTACCTATCAGAGCGAAAATAACTATGAAATTGAAAAAACATCACTTAGCGATTTTAATTGCAGCAGGCTTAGTTTCAACTTCTGTGCTTGCAGATGAAACCGGTTCCACTGAAGAGCGTCACTCAGCAGAAACCATGCACCCAGAAATGCCAACCAAAGAAGAACAAGAAGCGAGTATTGAAAAAACTGGCGTCTTAGGTATAGATTTTACCGGCTATGCGCGTTATGGCGCACACCTGCAAGAAGGTGACCAAGATTATGTCAATGTTCTGGGTTCATACAATGGCGCATCTGGTATTGGTCGTTTGGGGAACGAAGCCAATGGTGGTGAATTTCAATTAAGTAAATCTTTTCGTTCATCAACCGGTGCGGTTTGGGATATGGTCGTGATGTTTGATCACTGGGGTGATGAGGTCAACGTCAAAAAGGCTTATGCTGGCGCGCGTAATATCTTTGAGAGCCAACCAGATGCTTATATTTGGGCTGGCCGAGACTTCCATCAACGTCCACAACAAGGTATTAATGACTACTTCTGGATGACGCACGATGGTCAAGGTGGCGGGATTAAATATCTTGATTTTGGCTTTGCTAAACTAGACTTTGCCGTCGTCGGTGGGGTTGAAAACTGCTCACCAGGTGTGGTCAATGATGATGGTGAAAATGAAAGCCAAATTACTTGTACTGGTGGTGCAAATGTTGGTGATAATGGTCAATATGCTGTAACTTCAAAATTTTATGATATCAATTTAGCAGATTTTGCCACTCTAGATATTTACACCAACTACGGCTTTGAATCAGATGGTGCGGATCATGATGAAGGCACGCCTGAAAATGAAAAAGATTTAAATGCATTCCAAATTGGTACCGTTTTCAATACAACTTGGGATAAAGGTTGGAACCGTTTGATCTTGCGTTATGCGGATAATGCAGATAACTCAGTATTAAGTAAAAAAGATGATCTTGAAACCTTCTACGCAAGTTTCGAAGGGAACATGCAGGTTAATCCAAAAACTGAAGTTGAATATATCTTAGCTTATCATGACTATGAAGTAGACGGTTCAAATGATGCATTAGATAACCGTACCAACTACGCTGCGATCGTCCGTCCTATGTATAACTGGAATGACATCCACTCAACTTGGCTTGAAGCTGGTTATCAAGTCGTTGATTTTGATAATGCAGACGGCGATAAAAATACAGGTTGGAAGTTCACTTTCTCACAAAATATTTCGATTGAAGCAGGCTCAGGAGCGCGTCCTATGTTGCGCTTTTATGCAACCGTCGGTGATGTTGAAAATGAATATAACCTAGATGGTCAAAAAGATGTGGATACTGCAAGCTTTGGTGCTATGTTTGAAGCTTGGTGGTAAGCATCCATTTTTATAAGAAATAATTGACAGACGATTGTGCTTTCGTCATTAAAATAAAACCCGCAGTACTTTATAGATTAAAAGTATTTGCGGGTTTTTTGTTGGGCGTAGAAGTAAGCAGTTAATCCATTAAGCTCTTTTATCCAAAGGTAATACTTTGGTTAGCGGCCATTCGTTAAGTGGCACAGGGCGAGCGTAATAGAAACCTTGCGCCTGTTTACAATGTAGCGCATTAAGCAATTCTGCTTGCTCTTTGGTTTCAATCCCTTCAGCGACAATTTCAATATTTAACGTGCTTGTCATTTGTAAGATGGATGCCACTACTGAGGTTTCTAAGGTTTCTTTTTTTAGATTATCAATAAAGCAGCGATCTATTTTCAAACAGTCAAACGGCATCTTATGCAAGTATGCCAAAGATGAATAACCTGTACCAAAGTCATCAATAGCAATCCCTACACCAAGACGACGAATACGCGTCATGTTCTCGAGTAAGACAGGATCGTTATCCACAATATGTGATTCAGTGACTTCCAAGGTTAGGTTCTTAGGTGGCAATTTAGTTTGGGCTAAAATATCAGCCACTGTTTGAGTAAAGCTTGGCATAGATAATTGGTGTACCGAGATATTCACATGCAAGTGGAAATCTTCAGGCCACAGCCCAGCGTCAATCTGGTTTTTTGTATCTTGGCAGGCAGTGTGTAGAACTTGCTGACCAATAAAGGAAATTTGTCCATACTCCTCTGCGATAGGAATAAATTCAAGCGGTGGGATCAGGCCATTTTCAGGGCAAATCCAACGCGCTAGAGCTTCGGCGCCAATCACGCGTCCAGTTTCAAGTTCAACTAAAGGTTGATAGTAAGGGACGAATTCGCGACTTTCTAACGCGCGGTTAATCCGCACAATCGTCTGGGTGCGCTTAAACGAATCGGATGCCATCTCTGAGGTGTAATACATCATACGGCGAGGATCAGATTTCGCATGGTTGAGAGCGATGCTAGTATTGTGCATCCATTGATTAATGTCTTCGGCATCTTCTGTTGAGCTAATTCCCATGACGACATGAATCAAGACTTCTTCAGTACCGACCTTAATCGGAGCTTGGAAGGTTTTCTTAATTGAATCAATTAGCTGATTAATGTGAAAACTACGGCTTGGGTGAGGGATATAAATAATAAACTCATCCCCATTGATTCGAGCGAGTATATTTTCAGCATGCAACAAGCTTTTTAAGCGCTCAGCCATGATCATCAAGACCTTGTCCCCACGGAAATGGCCTAAAGTATCATTGATATCGCGAAAGCGCTCGACACTACAAATCAAAAATGACCCAATCTGAGTATTATTCTCAAGACGTCTTGCTGTGACTGCATCGATAAAGCCTTGACGACTATAGAGGCGAGTTAAGGAATCATAAGTTATTTGCTCGCGTAGCGTATCAAATGAGCGGCGCAAGGTTGTGGTCATATCATTAAATGAATGCACCATAGAATTGATTTCATCAATCCGACCTAAAGCAGGCATTTTTGCATCCCAATTGCCTTGTGAGATTTTATGCGCAGCGGCAGCCGTTTCACGGATAGGGCGCGTGATACGGGTGAAGCCAATGAATACGCCAAGCATTACAATCAAGGCAATAAGGGCAACTAAGAACAATGCATGAGTTTGACGTTTTTCAATATCACCTAAAATCGCACTTTCAGGCAGAGTCACCGCAATCGTCCAACTTAAGTTATGGTTATTCTTATATGGATAAATAAAATTAAAATAGCTTTCTCCGTTTAAGTCGAAAGAAAATTCGCCTTCAGTTTCGCTCGTTAAATTTTTATTTATAAAGTTTTCAGCAAGTTGGTGTAAAACAGGATCTTCTATATCAATAATATTATTGCGATGTTGCTGTTGGTTTTTGGTATAAAATAAAGATTCAGAGTTTGATTGTGCAATCAATTTATTGCTTTGATCAAAAATAATGATCCGCGCTTGAGTTTGTTGTTGTAGCCTATCCAAGAATGTATGGAAAGTACTTAAACGAATATCAGAAGCTAAAACGCCATAAAGCTGATCATCGATAATGATCGGCGCGCTCGCTGACATATTCAAATATTGCAGATCATCAATGTTGGTATATAAGTCGGACCAAGACGGTTTTTGAATACTTGCTGAGGATTGATACCAAGGGCGATTTAAAGGGCTATAACCTTGAATTCGAGAGATAATCTGAGATTCAACATTGTCACCACGAAAGATAGTGAGTTGATCATTGGTACGTGGATCTTTAAGCATCAAAGAGGTGCTTTTGTCATCATTTTGACGAAAGCCAATGTATTTGCCTTCTGGTGTCCCAATGCTAATCGAGTCAATTTGCTCAACACTTGGGAGTAGACGCTGGAAATTTTGCTTTAAAATTTGTTCTGCAGCGGGGAAATCAAGTTGACCATTAGCTTTGACATAATCCTTTTGTAACGTAGCAATGGTGTCGCTTAATCTGAGGTTAACCTTAAAAGGTTCATCTAAAAAAGATGTTAAACCTAAGTCTATCCCTTTTGCGATAGAGTTAAGTTGACGTTGACTGAGGGTTTTGAGCGTACTTTCGTAGCTCGATTTTTGTACCCAAGTCACAATTCCTATCGTGACAAGTAGCACGAGAATGAAAGGAACAATGACCGCAGTCCTTAGCGTATAATTTGAAAGTTTCAGCATTAAAACCTTGAACCAAAAAGAGGGAAAGAAAATATAATTAATTTATCTGTTAGTTTCTTTTGGGGCAAAAAACTAATAACGTTCCATCGTTACTAAGATTAATTAAAAATTACCATATATTGATCAAATAATAATGTATTAATTTTACACTGAAACTTAACTAATTGTAAATTAGCTGATAACAAACTCTGGTGGTGTTACTTGATTAAAACTTTTTATAACCGTGATATATTCACAAAATAAATAAGCTTATTATATATTTATATATCCACCTCATCACGTTTAGTTATATTTGATATTCCATATCTTTATGCCTTATCTACACCCAATTCTTTTAATTTTCGCGTAATTGTATTACGTCCCCAACCTAATAGTTTGGCTGCATCTTGTTTATGTCCGCGGGTATGCTTGAGCGCGGTTTCGATCAAGAGTTTGGCAAACTCGTCTTGGACCTCAATTAAAGCTTGCGTATTTTGGCTTTTTAGCTCGTTTTCAGCCCAAGCACAAAATGAAGCTTGCCAATTATTTGAGCTGATATCATTTTGCTGAATAGAATGAAAAGATCCGTTAGCGTCAGGGTGAACACCATGATTGCCGGTATTTTGTTCATTATGCTCACCATCGGCGTTTGCTAAATGCTGATTGAGGTTCGCACTTGAGTGCGGAGAATTTGCCGTTTGAGGGGATTTATTTAAGATCTCTTCAGGTAAATCATCAACCAAGATTTCATTACCAGAAGCCATCACAGTCAGCCAGCGGCAAGTATTTTCAAGTTGGCGCACATTGCCCGGCCATTGAAAACTTTGCATTACAGCGAGGCTTTCTTGGGTTAAGACTTTGTGCTCGATTGCCATTTCAGTCGCTGCGCGATGCAAGAAGTGCTCCGCAAGGCGTGGAATATCTTGCAAACGTTCACGCAAAGGCGGGATCTGGATGCGAATGACATTCAAGCGGTGGAATAAATCTTCACGAAATTCGCCAAGTTGCGCTTTGCGCTCAAGGTTTTGGTGGGTGGCAGCAATAATGCGTACATCCACTTTGATTGGTGAATGACCACCAACACGATAGAACTGACCATCGGCAAGAACACGTAACAGCCTCGTTTGGATCTCGAGCGGCATATCACCGATTTCATCTAAAAATAAAGTCCCGCCATTGGCTTGCTCAAAACGTCCTTTGCGTACTGCGCCGGCGCCAGTAAAAGCACCTTTCTCATGTCCAAAGAGTTCAGATTCAATTAAGTCTCTTGGGATCGCAGCCATATTCAGCGCAATAAAAGGTTCATTGACACGTGGGCTATGACGATGCAATGCATGTGCCACAAGCTCTTTACCTGTGCCCGATTCACCATTAATTAGCACTGAGATGGATGAGCGAGACAAGCGTCCAATTGCGCGAAACACCTCTTGCATGGCTGGCGCTTCACCTAAGATCTCCGGCATCGTTTGCGGTGTTTGGCCTTGATCTGACTGATTAAGGCTAGTTTTGACTTCTTGGCTGTGCGCAAGCGCACGCTCGACTAAGCCTAAGGTTTCATCGATATCAAAAGGTTTAGGCAAGTATTCAAAGGCGCCTTTTTGATAGGCATTGACTGCTGCATCAAGATCAGAGTGAGCAGTCATGATAATCACAGGTAAGTTTGGATGATCCGCTTGGACTTGTTTAAGCAGTTTTAAGCCGTCCATGCCCGACATCCGAATATCCGAAATAAGTACATCCGGAGTATGCGTATTGAGTGCCTCAAGGACGCTTTCACCATCGACAAAGGTTTCACAACCAATGTTGGCCGAAGAGAGAGTTTTCTCTAAGACCCAACGGATGGCGCTATCATCATCCACAATCCAAACTTTTCCTTTACTCATATCTGATTTCCTTTGATTGCAAATGTTTATTTCTGAATAGGTAAGTAAATGCTAAAACAAGTGTGCCCCGGCCAACTTTCGACATCAATTTTGCCTTGATGCTGGTCAATCAGGTTTTGCGCGATAGATAAGCCTAATCCTGTGCCACCTTCACGCCCACTGATCATAGGATAAAATAGGGTATCTTGAAGCTCACTTGGAATGCCCGGCCCGTTGTCTTGAATCTCGATTCGAGCAACTAACTTGTGGCGTTGACCATGAATATTGGCTTGATAAATAGTGCGGCTAGTTAAGGTGATTTTGCCCTCAAAGGCTTCATCTTGCTCTTGCATGTGGGCTTTGTGCTGCTGAAGAATTTGCGCCGCATTTTGAGTGATATTTAATAAGGCTTGTTCGATTTGAATCGTATCTATCATAACCTCGGGCATACTTGGATCATAATCACGTTCGATCACGATTTGATGCCCAAACTCAAGCTCCACCAGTTGGCGCACCTTTTCTAAAATCTGATGTAAATTAAAGTTCTTACGCTCACTGGGTTTTTGCGGGCCGAGTAATCTATCTACCAACTCACGCAAGCGATCGGCTTGTTCTATGATAACCCCGGTATATTCTTGTAAATCTTGCTTATCATTGAGCATGCGATTTAAAAGTTGCGCTGCGCCGCGCAGGCCGCCAAGTGGATTTTTGATTTCGTGTGCCAAGCCGCGCACCAGTAATTTGGCAGCTTGCTGCTGGGCGTGTTGATTGAGTTCTTGGCTTAAGCGACGTTGCTGATCGATATGACGAATTTCAATTAAGAGCAGTAGCTTTTTATTTAAGGTAATCGGACTGGCTGTGACTTCAAGTAATAAGGGCTTGCCGTTTATCACAAAGGTTACGTCACTATCTGTAATGCTTTGACCACTTTGTAGTGGTTGGTTTAAGAGCGCTAGGTCAAGGGATGCATGTTGAATTTGACTTGAAATGGGCGTTCCGACTAAGCGTTTGGAGCTCTGCGAGAAAAGCTGTTGAGCTGAACTATTGGCATATTGAATAGTCATTTTGTCATCGAGCAAAATTGTTGCTGTAACTAAGTGTTCGAGCACTCGGGCTGCTAATTCATGGATAGGTTTATCATCAATAAGAAGTTCCATTATGCTTTCCTTTAGAGCGCCTTTATATTTGAATTTCAACTTAAATCTTTGAGTATTAAGGTTAAATTAAAATAAAAATTCGAATATAAAGCCAAAATTAGTGACAAAAAAAGCCCACCCGTAGGCGAGCTTAGTTTTTAGAGTCTTTTGTCTATACGAGTCGTAATTTCTCTATGCGAGCAAATTATACTGAGTAGTAAAGTTCAAACTCAAGTGGGTGAGTTGTCATGTTTACTTTCTCAACATCTTGCGCTTTCAGAGCGATATAAGAATCGATGAAGTCATCAGAGAATACGCCGCCAGCTGTTAGGAACTCACGGTCTGCGTCAAGCGCTTCTAGTGCGTCTTTTAGAGAGTAAGCAACAGTTGGGATTTCAGCTGCTTCTTCTGCTGGTAGGTCATATAGATCTTTATCCATAGCATCGCCAGGGTGGATCTTGTTCTTAATACCGTCAAGGCCAGCCATAAGCATAGCTGCGAAGCATAGGTATGGGTTCGCTGTTGGATCCGCGAAACGTACTTCGATACGACGAGCTTTTGCAGATGGTACCACTGGGATACGAATCGATGCAGAACGGTTACGTGCAGAGTATGCAAGCATAACAGGTGCTTCAAATCCAGGTACAAGACGCTTGTATGAGTTAGTTGAAGCGTTCGCAAATGCGTTGATTGCGCGAGCGTGCTTGATGATACCGCCGATGTAGTAAAGTGCAGTTTCAGAAAGGCCGCCGTACTTATCGCCAGCAAATAGGTTTTGACCATCTTTTGCTAGAGATTGGTGAACGTGCATACCAGAGCCGTTATCACCTACAAGTGGTTTTGGCATAAAGGTTGCTGTTTTGCCATAAGCGTGTGCAACGTTATGTACAACATACTTATAGATTTGGATTTCATCAGCTTTGCTAGTTAGCGTGTTGAAACGAGTTGCGATTTCGTTTTGACCCGCAGTTGCCACTTCGTGGTGATGCGCTTCAACAACAAGACCCATTTCTTCCATGATTAGACACATAGCAGAACGGATGTCTTGAGATGAGTCAACAGGAGCAACTGGGAAATAACCACCTTTCACGCCTGGACGGTGACCTTTGTTACCACCTTCAACTTCGCTACCTGTGTTCCAAGAAGCTTCGATATCATCGATTTTGTAGAAAGAACCAGAAATATCTGTGTTGAATTTTACGTCATCAAATAGGAAGAACTCTGGCTCTGGACCAACTAGAACTGTGTCAGCAATACCTGTTGAACGCATGAAGTCTTCAGCACGTTTTGCGATAGAGCGTGGATCACGGTCATAACCTTGCATCGTTGCAGGCTCAAGAATGTCACAACGAATGTTTAGTGTTGCGTCTTCTGTGAACGGGTCAAGCACAGCGCTTGATGCGTCAGGCATCATCACCATGTCAGATTCGTTGATGCCTTTCCAGCCAGCAACAGATGAACCATCAAACATCTTGCCTTCTTCGAAGAAGTCAGCATCGATTTGGTGAGAAGGGATAGAGATGTGTTGCTCTTTACCTTTTGTATCCGTGAAACGTAAATCAACAAACTTCACTTCGTTTTCAGCGATTAGGGAAAGGACATTTTCTACAGACATGGTGGATAACCTCCGGTGTTAATCAAAATAGGGCACAATCACGCATCAATTGTGAGCACGCAATCATGAAAAATTTGTATTCATGAGTTTTTTGTAAATGCTATGCCAACTAATGCGAAAAGCGTGCCAATAAATAAAATCCGTTATTAATCAATATTTTAAATAAAAATGAATTTATTTACAGAGCAATCCGCACCAAAATAATGCAAAGTTAATTTGCGCAAAGCACCTAAATGGTGCAATCAGTTTGATTCTGGTGCAAACGTTTGTCTCAATTTCATTTCGCCTTTTTTCGGTGCAAATGTCAATCTTGTATTATTTTTTAGTTTCATTTTAAGTTCAAAAAGTGACGTTACTATGGCAATCAGGCATCTTAAATTAAGATTTGAATACTTTTTCAACAATAACTAGACTTATTTCTAGGGGATTGAGCAAAAATCTGCTACATTGTGCGCGATTCCTATCTATTTTTTTATGAGTGAATAAAATTCCATGAGCACACCTTCAATCGATAAATTAAGAAACATCGCAATTATCGCCCACGTTGACCACGGTAAAACGACCCTTGTTGATAAACTTCTCCAACAATCAGGCACGCTAGAATCGCGTGGTGAAGCTGAAGAACGCGTCATGGATTCGAATGATATCGAAAAAGAGCGTGGCATTACCATTCTTGCGAAAAACACCGCAATTAACTGGAATGACTACCGCATTAACATCGTAGACACCCCAGGACACGCCGACTTCGGTGGTGAAGTGGAGCGTATCATGTCTATGGTTGACTCTGTATTGCTTATCGTTGACGCAGTAGATGGCCCTATGCCACAAACGCGTTTCGTTACTCAAAAAGCATTCGCACACGGCCTGAAGCCAATCGTTGTTATCAACAAAATCGACCGTCCGGGCGCACGTCCTGATTGGGTTATGGATCAAGTATTTGACCTATTTGACAACCTTGGTGCAACCGATGAGCAGCTTGACTTCCAAGTTGTTTACGCATCAGCACTAAACGGCTGGGCAACACTTGAAGAAGGCGAAACTGGCGAGAACATGGAACCATTGTTCCAAGCTGTTGTTGACACAGTTGAGCCACCAAAAGTTGATATCGATGGCGCATTGCAAATGCAAATCTCTCAACTTGATTACAACTCTTATGTTGGCGTTATCGGTGTTGCACGTGTAACTCGTGGTAGCGTGAAACCAAACCAACAAGTCACTATCGTTAGTGCTGACGGCAAAAAACGTAACGGTAAAGTTGGTACAGTTCTTGGTTACCTTGGTCTTGAGCGTCACGAAGTTGACGTTGCAAACGCAGGTGACATCATCGCAATCACAGGTCTTGGCGAGCTAAAAATCTCTGACACCATCTGTGATGTGAACGCAGTTGAGCCAATGGAACCACTTTCTGTTGATGAACCAACAGTAACCATGACGTTCCAAGTAAACACTTCTCCATTCGCAGGTAAAGAAGGTAAGTTCGTGACGTCACGTAACATCCTTGAGCGTCTTGAGAAAGAACTTGTGCACAACGTTGCACTACGTGTTGAGCAAACTGATGATCCAGACAAATTCAAAGTTTCTGGTCGTGGTGAGCTTCACCTTTCTATCTTGATCGAAAACATGCGTCGTGAAGGCTTCGAGCTTGCTGTATCACGTCCTGAAGTTATCATCAAAGAAGAAGATGGTCAGAAAATGGAACCATTTGAAACCGTAACCATTGATGTTCTTGAAGAGCACCAAGGCGGTATCATGGAAAACATTGGCCTACGTAAAGGTGAGCTAACGGATATGTCTCCAGATGGTAAAGGCCGTGTTCGCATGGACTTCATGATGCCTTCTCGTGGCCTTATCGGTTTCCAAACTGAGTTCCTAACACTTACTTCTGGTTCTGGTTTAATGTACCACTCGTTTGATCACTACGGCCCACACAAAGGCGGTACAATTGGTCAACGTCAAAATGGTGTATTGATCTCTAACGCAACTGGTAAAGCTCTGACTTACGCTCTGTTTAACCTACAAGATCGTGGTCGTTTATTTACTGAGCACGCGGATGAAGTATACGAAGGTCAAGTTATCGGTATTCATAACCGTTCAAACGACCTTACAGTTAACTGCTTGAAAGGTAAGCAATTAACTAACGTTCGTGCATCAGGTACTGATGAAGCACAAACACTTTCTCCTGCAATCAAATATACGCTTGAGCAAGCGCTTGAGTTTATCGATGATGATGAGCTAGTAGAAGTTACACCAGAAAACATTCGTATTCGTAAGAAATTCCTTACTGAAAACGACCGTAAGCGTGCTGCGCGTAGCGGTAACTAATTAATCGATTAGAGAGTAATCTCTTGATTAATTAATAAGATAAAAGAAAGCCGACAGTTTTGCGATTGTCGGCTTTTTGTTGCGTGGAATTCAAGATTGGTTATGATTGATAACAAATAATAAACTTCAAGGACGACAATATATGGCTGGTTCTAAAACACAAAACTTCTTTCAATACCTGCGTTACCTTAAAGAGCGTATTGATGAAGACAGAGTCACAATGCAAGCAGGTTATTTAACCTACATCACTTTACTTTCACTTGTTCCGCTTGCAACTGTACTTTTAACCGCAGTCTCTAAATTTGATGCCTTTGGTGATATTAGCCAAAAGCTGCAAGATATGGTGTTCTCAAATTTTGTGCCAGCTGCTGGTGAAGCGGTGCAAGAGGCAATGAATAAGTTTATCGGCAATATGTCAGGCATGAGTACGGTCGGTGGTGTATTTGTCTTTATTACCGCTATGATGCTGATTTCGAATATAGATAAGAACCTCAACTTTATCTGGCGAATCAAAGAAAAGCGCAGCTTTATGCAGTCCTTTTCAATGTATTGGCTCGTGCTAACCCTTGGCCCTGTGTTGATGGGGGTTAGTTTAGCTTTGACTTCAACCGTAACCGTTGAGTCTTATTTAAGTGATGAAGTGGTTGGTTTTTTCTATAAGCTCTTACCTGTGATCTTTTCTACTTTCATGTTTTGGGGACTATATTTAGTTGTGCCAATTGCGAAAGTTGAATGGAAACATGCTTTGATTGGTGGTGTTGTTGCGGCTATTTTATTTGAAACGGCGAAGAAAGGCTTTGCGATGTATATCATTGCTTTCCCATCTTATCAGCTGATTTATGGCGCGCTTGCCGCGATCCCAATTCTATTTGTCTGGGTGTATCTTTCTTGGATGATTATCTTGTTTGGCGCAGAAATTACCGCAAGCTTAGGTGAGCGTTATCAAGAAAAACAAAAGCAATTAGCTATGCTCGAATTAGAAGGTAAGTCACCTGAATTGGAGCCATCTTCGGGTCAAAACAAAGAAGATCCAAAGCTAATTAATGAAGATGAAGAAGATTTACCACACTTTTCGACTTTAGATACACAAGATGATGATATTGAATTAGGTGAAGTACACGTCATCACAGACACAAAAAAGGAACGTAAATGATAGCTTTAATTCAGCGCGTCACACATGCTAACGTCGAAGTGGCAGGTGAGCGTATTGGCGAAATTGACCAAGGTTTGTTGGTGCTTCTCGGTGTCGAAGCGGAAGATGATAGCGCCAAGTTGAAACGCCTCGCAGATAAAGTAATGGGGTATCGCATTTTTAGTGATGAAAATGGCAAGATGAATTTAAACGTCAAACAAGTTGGCGGTAAATTATTAGTCGTATCGCAGTTTACCCTTGCAGCGGATACCCAAAGCGGTTTAAGACCGAGCTTCTCAAAAGGCGCAGCGCCTGATCTTGCAAATAAATTATATCAAGAGTTTTTAAACTATTGCCAAGGATCTGGTGTCGAAACTCAAAGTGGTGAGTTTGCCGCAGATATGCAAGTGAGCTTAACCAATGATGGGCCTGTGACTTTTTGGTTGCAAGTCTGATTGTTTTAAGCTGCTGCTAATCGCCAAACTAAAGCTATATAAGGATATATATGTTTAAAATCGTCACCCCAAAGACACCTCAAGAACTTGAGCGTTATTTTCATTTTAGGTGGCAAGTGCTGCGTGAACCGCTACATATGCCGCTTGGCTCGGAGCGCGATGAATATGATGAAATGAGTGCCCACCGCATGATTGTGGATGGACGTGGACGCATCATGGCTGCGGGGCGGGTGTATTTAACGCCTAACAATGAAGGCCAGATCCGCTTTATGGCGGTGCGCTCAAATCATAGAGGCAAAGGGTTAGGTTCTTTGATCTTGGTTGCGCTTGAGTCCTATGCGCTACAAGAAGGTGCAAAGCGTTTGGTATGTAATGCACGTGAGCATGCCGTGACTTTTTATGAAAGAAATGGCTTCCAAAACCAAGGTGAGCTGACTGATGAGCGGGGTCCAAACCGACATCAACAAATGCTCAAGGAGCTGAACCCTCTGACGCAAGTTAAGCATCGACCAGATTGGTGTGACGAGTTGCAAAAGCGTTGGCAAGAAGAAATTCCAATTTGCGGTAAGGTTGGGGTGAAAGTCGCGCAATACACAGGCTATAGTTTTGAATGTACTGCGCCGATCACGCCGAATATTAACCCGCATGAAACTATGTTTGCTGGCTCTATGTTCTCTTTGTGTACCTTAACCGGTTGGGGAATGGCGTGGCTCTTGATGCGTGAACGTGGGCTTGCTGCAGATATTATTTTAGCCGATAGTCAAATGCGCTTTCGTGCACCGGTGAAGGGCAGCCCGATTGCGCGCACCTCACTTGACCATGTGAGTGGGGATTTAGATCGCTTAGCCAATGGCCGTCGCGCACGGATTATTGTACGCGTTGTGGTGATTTGCGATGGGGTTGAAGCGGCTGAATTTATTGGCACCTATATGCTGATGACGGACTTTCTTGGCGAAGCGCCTATTCTGAAATAACCTCTGTTTGTTGCTCTAAATCTTGATGAGGCTTGTTTTCTGGCAAGTCCTCATCTGATTTTTGAGTCTCACCATCCTGTTCCTGTTCTTTTTCCTGTCCCTGCGCTTTTTCTGACTCGTTCTGTCTTTGGGTTGAATCTTGCGGATGGGTCGGATCAAAGCTTATTTGTTTGCCACCCTTTTGATAGCTATAAATCAAACTCGACTTGTCTTCAATAAGATCATAACTGCCTGAAAATTCGAATTTAAAGTAGGGGTTTAGTAATGAAAATGGCATCAGCTGGATCTTGCCTCGGTCGGCCTTAATCGCTATTTTTGAAAGCTCCACTGGTGTTCGGGTGGTATACGGCTGCTCTATACTGGTTTGGCTTAAATTGTGCTGACGAGTATCAAGTGCTTGAACCTCTTCAGGGATAAACACATCATACGCATCAAGTTCAAAATTACCGCTTAAGGTATGATTTAAACTAATTCTATCCGCGCCCAACCCGTTTAGCGACAGCTTAGCTTGGCTAAAGCCATCCAGATAAAGCGGCCAGTGGAGAGTCTGGTTAGTTTGTAGGTATCGGCTATATAAGCGCAAAGGCAAACCATCAGCTTGCACATTTAATTCCCAAGGGCGACTGACAGAGGCTAAATCCATTTCACCTGTGGCTTTGATCACCCCATCTGCCAACGGGAAGAAAAAGCGTTCAATCTTGAACTTTTGATCTTGATTGGTGAGCTTAATAATCGGCTGCTCACTCGTAATACTATCATAGGTCGCCTTGTTGGCTTCGAGAGTCATTTGACCTTGCCATAAGCCCCATTTACCTTGTTGCATCAAGTTTAAATCTTTGCCATCGGCGCTAAATCCAGTGAGCTGAACTTTAGGTTGATGGTTAATATCCGTGTATTGGATATTACTTAGGTCTAGCTTATCTATTTGAATATTTTGTATTTTATCAAATATCTGAGCCCATAAATTTTTTGCATTATCGCTCGGGAACCAGCGTAAGTTGTGCGCACCGATTTCTGTGAAGTTTAGTTGCTCTGGCGAGATCTGGCCTGAGATATTCATCCGTCCCAATAAGCCTTGAGTGCTCGCTGTCAGTTCAATGTTTTGAGGCTCAAGTTTGGCTTCGAGAGCGGGGAGTTCAAATAATTCACCAAATAGGCTAAAAGCTTGGGCACCGATGCGCACGTTGGCAGATTCTTGTTGCCATAAGCCTTGGTTCAATTTGGCATTTTGCAGATCTAAATTTAAATGCTCTAAGCTAAAATCTTGGCCTGCGATGCTGACATCATTAAAGCTTAAGTCAGCGATGTGCAAAGGAATATTTAGGTTTAACGCCTCTGTATCTTTGGCTTGGGTTGTGAGGTTTAAGATTTCGCTCAGCTCATTTTTATCAATCCGCATGTCTGATAATTGGGCTTGTTCAATTTGCCAGATTTGTTGCGTTTGCGCTGACTTTTCAAGACCGCGAACTTTCACTCTACCCTGCTGCCAGTTGAATGCTAAGGCATAAATCAGGCTACTTTCTGGGCTTACTTTCGCATCTAAAATAAACTTATCCAGCGCGATCCCTTGCCAATACACTTGGTCAACTTGCGCTTGAACTTCACCATAAAATGGAAAATAGAACCCAGACTCGGCCGGTTTGCTCCAATGTGGGGCGTTGATTTGAATTTTCGCATCACGTAATAACCAACCTTGCTTAGAGACAAATTCGACGTCTTCAAGAGTTAGGAATTCTACTTGGGTGGGAATTAGTAGACTGTCATACTGCTCAGCAAACTTACGTAAGATGGCTCGATCTGTGAGATTAATACCTTGTACTTCTAAGCTTTCGACAATGAGCTTAAAATTCTCAAGTGGGTTCTCTTTAAATTGCGCTTGGATCGAATCAATCGTAAATGGTTGTGGTGAGTTTTGTGCCTGTAGATTTGCCTCAGATGTTTGTTCTGTCTTGGGTGTTAATTGAATGGATTTCAAGCCGATATTATATGGCTTAAGCAGATCATACTCGACGTGCATCACTTGCACTGGGGTGTGTAGGTAATAGGATAAAAACTTCGAGACGATCGCCGGTGCATACTGAGTTTGTAAGCTATAAGCAAACCCAAACAAGCCCAATAAGATGAGGAGAATGAAACAAACGATGATGCGAATGACAATTTGCATGATGACCTTTCTCTGTACTTGTTAAGCGAATAGTTAAAGTTCCAGTAGATACACCTTCATACTACAACAGAATTTCATACTACAACAAAAACTTAACAAAAAAAGCCCCATCGTTTAGACAGGGCTCAATACTTACCTAATTATCACTTATAATTGTTAATGATAGGTTCTCACTTATACTTTTGGTCCGGCTTTAACGAGTGCCTGACCTTGCTCAGTATCTGTATATTGCTCAAAGTTTTTACTAAATAGCTGAGCGAGTTTTTCGGCTTTTTCTTGCCACTGCGCCGGATCTGCGTATGTGTCTCTTGGATCTAAGATACCAGTATCCACACCTTTCAGCTCAGTCGGCACCTCTAAGTCAAAAATAGGCACTTGTTTGGTTGGCGCGCTATCAATCGAACCATCTAAAATCGCATCGATAATGCCGCGCGTATCTTGAATCGAGATACGTTTGCCGGTGCCATTCCAACCTGTATTCACCAAATAAGCTTCAGCGCCGACCGTTTGCATGCGTTTGACTAACACTTCTGCATATTGAGTTGGGTGCAAGGTTAAGAAAGCTGCGCCAAATGCGGCAGAGAAAGTTGGCGTTGGCTCTGTAATGCCTCGCTCTGTGCCTGCAAGTTTGGCGGTGAAGCCTGACAAAAAGTGATACTGAGTTTGCTCTGGGGTTAGTTTTGCCACAGGCGGCAAGACTCCAAAAGCATCCGCAGTTAAGAAAATAACTTTTTGCGCATGGCCCGCTTTAGATACAGGTTTAACTACATTATCAATATGATAAATAGGGTAGGAAACACGCGTATTTTCTGTTTTAGAGCCATCATCAAAGTCAATCCGGCCTTCTGCATCTACAGTGACATTTTCAAGTAGAGCGTCGCGACGAATCGCATTATAAATATCTGGCTCAGCTTCTTTGGATAGGCGAATGGTTTTGGCGTAGCAACCACCTTCAAAGTTGAAAATACCATCATCATCCCAGCCGTGCTCATCATCACCGATTAATTGACGTTTTGGATCGGTCGAGAGGGTGGTTTTACCTGTTCCCGATAGACCGAAGAAAATCGCCACATCGCCTTTTTCACCGACGTTTGCCGAGCAGTGCATAGAGGCAATGCCTTTACGTGGCAAGAAGTAGTTCATCATGGCAAACATGCCTTTCTTCATTTCGCCGCCATACCAAGTCCCGCCAATAATTTGCAAGCGTTCAGTTAAGTTAAAGGCAATGAAGTTTTCTGAATTTAAACCATGTTTTTGCCAGTTTTTATTAGTAGCTTTAGCACCATTCATGACCACAAAATCAGGCTTAAAGGTTTCAAGCTCTTCCTCTGTTGGGCGGATGAACATGTTTTTCACAAAATGCGCTTGCCACGCAACTTCAGTAATAATACGTACGCAGATACGCGTTTCAGGGTTGGCGCCACAATAACCATCCACCACAAACAGACGCTTGTTAGAAAGCTCTTGGGTGACCAAGGTTTTTAGATCTTTCCATACAGCTTGATCAATGGCTTTATTATCATTTTTGCCTTGATCGGCCCACCAAAGCGTGTCTTTGGTTAACTCATCACGCACGATATATTTATCTTTAGGAGAGCGGCCGGTGAATTCACCAGTATCTACTGCGACAGCGCCAAGTTCAGTAAGAACTCCTTTTTCATAGCCTTGCAGTTCGGGTTTAGTTTCTTCAAAGAATAGAGTGTCATAACTAGGATTACGAATAACCTCGGTAGCGCCTGTAATACCATAGGCAGAAAGATCAAGTTGAGTGTTGACTGGGCTAGGATCGATAACTGTCATAGTATCTCCTTGTAGGGAAAGAGTAACTTCCAGAGCTCTTGCTTTTTATTTTTGCTCTTTGAGCGTTCGTGCAATTTGAGTCGTAGAAATATAGGTTGAAGTTGATTTGTTTCTGAGCTGATATTAACAATTAAGGGAGGCTAAAATTGCGTGTCAATACTGATTTTGGTTAGTTTTTAATCTAAAATAAGTCTGCAAAAATGAGAGTGTAACAGCTTATTTCTGGGAATAAAAAAGCCCTTAAATGAGTCATTATAAGGGCTTATAAATTGCTTATTTATTTAGGTTAATAAAGAATTAAAGCCTCGTTAACCTAGTGTGGTCGATTAATGCAATGTTTTCTTGTTTAAAGCGATAATTTCTTGCACATCTGAAGCATCAAATGAGTAAGTGGTACCACAATAATCACAATGCAGAGAGACTTGGCCTTCTTCTGCAATGATCTCATTGATTTCATCTGGGTTAACGCTTGCAATCGCATCTGCGCTACGCTCACGTGAACAGCCACAGAAAAATTCAACTTGTTGAGGTTCAAACACTTTAACCGTTTCTTGGTTATATAAACGATATAAGACTTCATTCGCTTCAAGGCCAAATAGCTCTTCGTTTTTAATCGTTTCGGTCAGTTTTTCTAGGTGCTCAAAATCATCTGGGCTACCTGTGCCATCAGGCATCACTTGTAACATCATGCCTGCCGCGTGCGCTTTGCCTTCAAACTCACCGGTGCGTAGCCATAAGCGTGTGCGCAATTGTTCACTACGCTCAAAGTAATCTTCCAAGCAATCGGCTAAGGTTTCACCTTCAAGACCAACAACGCCTTGATAACGCTCACCTTGATTTGGAGTAATAGTGATCACAAGGTGACCTTTGCCGATCATTTGATGCAAGCTAGCGTCTTCTGCAATCGCGTCATTCACACGAGCGACACCGCGTAGCTTCTGGTTATGATCGCCATTGATTACGACTAATGAAACAGGACCATCCCCTTGAAGTTGAAGTGTAATTGAGCCTTCAAATTTTAAGGTTGCAGTAAGCAGTGATGTTGCCACCATTAGCTCACCGAGTAGGTTTTGCACAGGTTGTGGGTATTGTTTGTTTTTTAACACTTCTTGATAAGCATTATCGAGCTGAACAAGTTCGCCGCGTGCGGATAACTCTTCAAAAAGGTAACGGTGCAATTGGTTATTTGCCATGTTTTGACTCCAAAATGGAAAGAGAGCGAAGTGGATACTTACTTTCGCTCATCTGTAATAAATTAATAAATTGCAGATCTTTACCGCAATTTAGCAGATCAAGAGTTATTGGTGTTTAAACTTGATTAAATCTCGACGTTGTTTTTTGTCCGGTCGCTTGTCTGGGCTTGGGCTATAGAGGGCATTCAATTTGTGTTTTTGCGCATCTGCTGCACGTTTTTGAATACTTTCTTCCGTTTCTCTATATAAGGTTTGTGCGATCGGTGCGCCTTGGCGTCTGTCGGATATTTTTTCAATCACAACAGTTTTTTCTTCGTTACCTTGACGCAAGCGGATTTGCGCCCCAAGTTCGACAATTTTACTTGGTTTGCTACGTTGGTCATTGTAGTGAACTTTGCCACCATCAACCATGTTACGTGCAATTGAGCGCGTTTTATAGAATCTTGCGGCCCATAGCCATTTATCAAGACGAACGCTTTGTGTCTCTGAGCTCATATATTTCTCTAAATCGATTCATTAAATGTATTGAGTAGATTTTACCAAATTCAGCCGCGACGTGGTAGAAGCTAATATGTGGAGGCGAACTAATCCAAACTCAAGGTGTCTAGGATAATTATACAAAGTTAATTCTATGTGGCTTATATAGAAAAGAGTTTTATAAAATGAGTGCTTTCACGCTTGATTCACGCGTGAGAGTGTAAATTTCAGTAAAAAGAGAAGAAATGCGAAGTAAAGCAGGCAATCTGTATGACTTTTTAGATAAAATATTCGAACAATAATACAAGTTTCGATATCATACTTAACCCAAGTCATACTGAGATTTCTTTTGTTTGTTATGATATTTCACTCATGTTCTTGTGGTTTCATCATTTTGCAAAATCAATGGACTAACTTATACCGTTTAATCAGGACGCACGCCTTTATATATTTATGCTAAATTCACAGACCCTGCAACAACACTGGCAGCATTATTCTCAACAAGCGATTCGCTCTCAAGCTGCTATTGCTCGTATTTTAACGCTTATTTTAGGTGCTTGCATTGCATGGCAGCTAGCGACCCTTGTTTGGAGTTTTTTCACGCCAAAAGCTGAGTTGCAACCTTGGTCGGCAAAAACGGTTTCAGGCCTTGAAGTAAGTGCAAGTCAAGATACTGATATCCAAGACTTATTAAGCGCAAACTTATTTGGTGAGTTTAAAGCAAGTCAAAAGCAAGCGGTCACCCCAGTAAAAGTTCAAAATGCTCCCCCTACACGCTTAAATTTAACTCTCGCAGGTGTTGTAGCAAGTTCAGATGCCGAATTTAGCTTGGCTGTTATCAGCAATAAAAATAGCCAAAATACCTATGGAATAGGTGAGAAAATTGATGGCACGAATGCCAGCTTAGTGAATGTAATGAGTGATCGCGTGATCATCAATAATCAGGGCAAAGATGAAACCTTAATGCTTGATGGGCGTGATTATGCCAAACTTTCCCAGCCAAAAGCTGCGCCAGCACCTGAACCTGAAGAGGATGCCGCGGCGCTAGATGACGACAAATTAACAAAAATCCGTGAAGAAATCATGGAAGATCCACAAGCAGTATTTCAATATATCCGTTTATCACGAGTAGAAGA
Source organism: Vibrio sp. KMM 9700 (assembly GCF_058545285.1). NCBI lineage: Bacteria > Pseudomonadati > Pseudomonadota > Gammaproteobacteria > Vibrionales > Vibrionaceae > Vibrio > Vibrio sp. KMM 9700. Next base: position 1,679,665 of record NZ_CM178589.1, read on the forward strand.
AGACGAGGCTTTAAAAGGCTATCGCGTACGTCCGGGTAAATCGCGTGAGTTATTTGACTCGGTTGGCTTACAAGACGGTGATATTGCAACAGTATTAAATGGCAAAGATTTAACAGACCCAAGTGCCATGACTTCATTGCTCGCTGATGCAATGACGACTACGACTTGGAGCTTAACGGTTGAGCGGGATGGTCAACTTCATGAAATTTATATTGATTTTTAATGGTGCAATGCTGCATTAAAATAATTTGAGAACGCCTTTTGGCTTTTGGGAGTAATTAAGTGAAAAATTGGATGAAGAAGCTCACGCTCGTTTGTGCGCTTGGTCTTGCGAGTGCAGGCGCGCTTGCTAACGAGTTTAGCGCGAGCTTCAAAGGAACGGACATTCAAGAGTTTATTAACATTGTCGGTCGCAACCTAAACAAAACCATTATTATCGACCCTTCTGTGCGCGGCAAAATCGATGTACGTAGTTATGACGTCTTAAACGATGAGCAATATTATAAGTTTTTCTTAAATGTGCTGGAAGTTTATGGTTTTGCTGTGGTTGAAGCTGAAAATGGCGTGATTAAAGTTATTAAATCAAAAGATGCCAAAACAGCTGCAGTGCCAGTTGTTGGGGATGGCTCGAGTATCACTGGCGATTCTGTGATCACCCGCGTGGTGACGGTAAAAAATGTTTCGGTACGTGAGCTTTCTCCTATCTTGCGCCAATTAAACGATAATGCAGGTGCGGGCAACGTGGTGCATTATGATCCTGCCAATATTATCTTAATTACCGGTCGTGCATCCGTGGTGAACCGTCTTGCTGAAGTGATCAAGCGCGTTGACCAAGCGGGCGATAAGAGTGTTGAAGTCGTTAAACTGTATAACGCCTCTGCTGCCGAAATGGTGCGTATCGTTGATGCTCTAAATAAAAGCGCTGATGCAAAAAATACCCCTGATATTTTAAAACCGCAACTTGTGGCTGATGAGCGTACCAACTCAGTGCTGATCTCTGGTGAGCCGCAGGTGCGTTCACGCTTAAAAACTGTGATTCGCCAACTGGATGTCGAAATGGCAACCAAAGGCAATAACCGCGTGATTTATCTAAAAAATGCTAAAGCCGAAGACCTAGTCGAGGTGCTTAAAGGCGTTTCGGATAATATCAAAAAGAATAAAGGTGGTAGCACTGACGCTGGTGCTAGCTCGAGCTCGCAATTAAGTGATGATGTGACTATTTCTGCGGATCCGGGTACCAACGCCCTTGTGATCAGCGCGCCGCCAGATGTGATGAAGTCTCTTGAGTCTGTGATTGCCCAGTTAGATATTCGTCGCGCTCAAGTCTTGATTGAAGCCTTGATTGTTGAGCTTTCAGAGGCCGATGGGATTAACTTAGGTGTGCAATGGGCCAACCTTGAAGATGGTAGTGTGGTGCAATATCCAAACTCTGGCGTTTCGATTGGGCAAGTAGCTGTTGGTGTTGATGAAGCCAAAGATTTCACTGAAACTACAGCTGTTTATGATACAGATGGTAACTTCTTGCGTAATGAATCGACGACGACTCAAGGGGATTACTCGACGCTTGCCAGTGCCTTGGGCGGCGTAAGTGGCGCTGCGATTAGTATTATTTCCGGTGACTGGGCTGCGCTTGTTACTGCAGTTAGTACGGATTCAAACTCAAATATTTTATCTGCGCCAAGTATTACTGCGTTGGATAACCAAGAAGCATCTTTCATTGTGGGTGAAGAAGTGCCAGTGTTAACCGGCTCAACCGCAGGTTCGAACAATGACAACCCATTCCAAACAGTTGAACGTAAAGAAGTTGGTATCAAGCTGAACGTGACGCCTCAAATTAACGAAGGGGACTCAGTTAAACTTGAAATCGAGCAAGAAGTTTCCAACGTCTTGGGCGCAAATGGCGCGGTCGATGTTCGTTTTGCGAAACGTCAGTTAAACACTTCGGTTGTGGTGCAAGATGGTCAAATGATTGTTCTTGGCGGTTTGATTGATGAGCGCGCTCAAGAAAGCGTCTCGAAAGTGCCATTACTGGGTGATATTCCAGTGCTTGGCCACTTGTTTAAATCAACCAGCACAAGCAAAGAGAAGAAGAACTTGATGGTTTTCATCAAGCCTACAATCTTGCGTAAAGGGATGTCGGCAGATGGCCTGACTCAGCGTAAATATAACTATATTCGTGCCGAGCAAATCTACCAAGATCAAGATGGTTTAAACTTAATGCCTGATGTGTCGTCGCCAATTCTTCCTAGTTTAGGTGAAGATGTGCGTCAACCAGCAGAGCTGAGAGCTTTCTTCGATCACATCGAGAACAATTAATAAAAGGACATTGAAGTGAGTCAAATTCAAGCCACAGATTCAGATTTAGCGACAACGAGTGCAAACCCTGAATTAGATACAGATATGCCAGAGTTTGCGCATAGCTTTCGCTTGCCTTTTGCGTTTGCGAAGCGTCATCAAGTCTTGATTGAATTTGACTCGAATGCCAGCGACCTAGACGCTGCGACTAAGTTGGTTTATGTGGATCAGCTTAGCGCACCAACGCTACTTGAAATCAGACGCAGCTTAGGTCATGGCTTTAGTCCTTTACAAGTTTCAGGCTCAGAGTTTGAGAAAAAGCTAACCGATGCGTATCAAAGAGATTCTTCTGAGGCGCGTCAGTTGATGGAAGATCTTGGCGCAGATGATGACTTTTTCTCGCTTGCCGAAGAACTACCAGAAACCGAAGATTTGCTTGAATCAGAAGATGATGCGCCAATTATTAAATTGATCAACGCCATGCTGGGCGAGGCAATCAAAGAAGGCGCGTCGGATATACATATCGAAACTTTCGAAAAAGTACTCTCGATTCGTTTTCGCGTCGATGGTGTGTTGCGCGAAGTCTTAACCCCAAGTCGCAAACTTGCGCCGCTTTTGGTTTCACGTGTGAAGGTTATGTCTAAGCTAGATATTGCCGAAAAACGTGTGCCACAAGATGGGCGTATTTCACTCCGTATCGGTGGTCGCGCGGTGGATGTGCGTGTCTCGACTATGCCATCCTCGCACGGTGAACGTGTCGTAATGCGTCTGCTCGATAAAAACGCTACTCGCCTTGATTTACATAGCCTTGGCATGACAGCGCAAAACCATGCGCACTTTAGGAAATTGATTGCGCGCCCGCACGGGATCATTCTAGTGACAGGCCCAACCGGCTCAGGTAAATCCACGACCCTTTATGCCGGTTTGCAAGAACTCAACAGCAATGAGCGTAATATTCTAACCGTTGAAGATCCGATTGAATTTGATATTGACGGAATCGGTCAAACCCAAGTCAACCCAAGAGTAGATATGACCTTTGCGCGTGGCTTGCGTGCGATCTTGCGTCAAGATCCAGATGTGGTCATGGTCGGGGAAATCCGTGACCTTGAAACCGCACAAATTGGTGTTCAAGCCTCTTTAACCGGTCACCTAGTAATGTCCACTTTACACACCAATACCGCAGTGGGCGCGATTACGCGTTTACGTGATATGGGGATCGAGCCTTTCTTGATTTCATCTTCTTTACTTGGCGTACTCGCCCAGCGTCTAGTGCGTACCTTGTGCCAAGAGTGTAAGCAGCCTTATCAAGCGGATACGCAGCAGAAGAAACTCTTCAATCTTTCAGCAGCCGAAGACTTAGTCTTATATAAAGCCGATGGTTGTGAGCATTGTTATCACAAGGGTTATAAAGGCCGAACGGGCATCCATGAGCTATTGTTGGTGGACGAGCAAATTCAGTCTTTGATTCATAATGAGTCTGGTGAGCAGGCGATCGAAGAAGTCGTTCGTCAAAGCACGCCAAGTATTCGTGATGACGGCCTAGCCAAAGCGCGTCTTGGAATCACCACACTTGAAGAAGTCTTAAGAGTGACCAAGGAAGGCTAATGGCTGCGTTTGAATATAAAGCCCTCGATAGTAAAGGCAAACAAAAGAAAGGCATTTTAGAAGGCGATACAGCGCGCCAAGTGCGTCAGCGCCTCAAAGAAAAAGGTTTGATGCCAACCGAAGTGATTGAAACCAAAGCTAAGGCTAAATCACAAGGCAGCTCGAAACTTAGCTTTCAATCTGGGATCAGCACCAAAGACTTATCTTTATTGACGCGCCAATTATCTACTTTAGTCGAGGCAGGCATGCCGCTAGAAGAGTGTTTACGCGCAGTGGCTGAGCAATCAGAAAAGCCCAAAGTGCGTAATATGCTAGTAAGTGTTCGCTCACGAGTAGTCGAAGGCTATACCTTATCGGAAAGCTTGGCGGAATACCCGCATATCTTTGATAACCTATTTTGTTCTATGGTCGCTGCGGGGGAAAAATCAGGTCACCTTGAAACCGTGCTTGATCGCTTGGCCGAATATGTCGAAAATCGCCAAAAAATGCGTGGCAAGCTGCAACAAGCAATGATTTACCCAATCATGCTGACCTTGATTGCGATTGCAGTGATCTCATTTTTGCTTGCTGCCGTAGTGCCAAAAATTGTTGATCAATTTGTCCAAATGGGGCAAAGCCTGCCTTTTTCAACCCAAGTGCTCTTAGCTTCGAGTAATTTTGTTAAAGATTGGGGCTTAATTATTTTGCTCGTGATTGCAGGCAGTATTTTGCTGATAAAAACCTTGCTCAAGCAACCTAAAAAACGCCTTGCGTGGGATAAGTTTGTGCTCAGCATGCCTGTGATAGGTCGAGTCAGCAAAGGTCTAAACACCTCACGCTTTGCGCGCACACTCGCGATTTGTTCTTCAAGTGCGATTCCATTGCTTGATGGGATGAAAGTAGCTGCGCAAGTGATGAGTAACTCCCACTTTAAAGAACAAGTTTTGCAAGCCGCAGATAAAGTGCGTGAAGGTAGCAGCTTGCGCTCATCTCTTGCACAAACAAAACTTTTCCCACCTATGATGCTACACATGATCGCAAGTGGTGAACAAAGTGGTGAGTTAGAGCCTATGCTAACCCGCGCAGCAGATAACCAAGATCGTGATTTTGAATCAGGGGTCAATGTAGCGCTAGGCGTTTTTGAGCCATTATTGATAGTCTGCATGGCTGGCATCGTACTCTTTATTGTCGTCGCAACCATGATGCCAATTTTAGAGTTGAATAACTTGGTGACTCAGTAAAGTTGAATTCAAGCTATTTTGTTAAATGATGCGGTAATATCTGAGAAGGTTTAGGTAAATTAAAGCTGCTGGTGCTTCATGCCATAGAGCAAAGATTATTTATACATGGATGTATAAATGATAGTGACCAGGGATGGCTTGAACGTCTTTGCGTCATGGTAGAAGTATCAGCAGAATCATCGGAAGTTAATTTTATATTTTGTTTTTTGGAGTAAAAATGAACACACAACACAAACAAAACATGCAATCAAGACAACAAGGTCGTCAATCCGGCTTCACCTTGCTAGAAGTAATGGTTGTAATCGTGATCTTAGGTGTATTGGCAAGCTTAGTTGTGCCTAACTTATTAGGAAACAAAGAAAAAGCAGATACACAAAAATCAGTTTCAGACATCATAGCGATCGAAAATGCGCTCGATATGTATAAACTCGATAACAGCACCTACCCAACCACAGACCAAGGTCTTGAAGCGCTTGTAAGCAAACCATCATCAAGCCCAGAGCCACGTAAATATCGTGACGGTGGTTACATTAAACGCCTACCAAAAGATGCATGGGGTTATGATTATCAATACCTAAGTCCTGGCGATAAAGGCTCAATTGATATCTTTACCCTTGGCGCAGACAACCAAGAAGGTGGTGAAGGCGCGAATCAGGATATCGGGAATTGGAATATCCAAGACTTCCAATAAAATCTTCTTTGTCCTGAAAGCTACAGCTGTGTTAGCTGCGCTCGTTCGACCTAATCATATATTCTTATATGCTTTTAGGCTCTCACTTGCTTGCTGCCTTGCTGTAGCATTCATGACTTTGAAGATTGAGTCTTTTGCTTTTAACACAGAACATACTTATGAAACCACTCGCACGCCAAGCAGGCTTTACATTACTAGAAATCATGCTCGTTGTTGTACTTATGGCAACGATGGCGATGTTAGTGGTTCAAACCTTGCCAGCATCTGATAACGATGATGCCAAAGAGCAAGCCACAGCGCTTTATCACAAACTGCAATTACTCAGTGATGATGCCATGCTAAACGGCCGAGATTACGGCCTACGTTTAGATGAAAACGAACAATCAGGGAAAGCATATACATTTATGCTGCTCGGCCAAGAAGGTTGGGACGAAATCCCAGAAGAAAACAAATTCTATCACCCTGTTGAATTAGATGGCGGGCTTAGCTACGAATATGAACTTGGTGGTAAAGCTTGGGAAGATAACGAAAGTTTATTTAACCCAGGTGATTTATTTGAAGAAAGCAAGTTTGAAGACGAAGAAGAAAAAAAAGCCAAGCCGCCACAAATTTATGTGCTTTCAAGTGGCGAAATCACGCCAGTGCGAATTGCTTTTAACGAATCAGGCCAAAGTGGCCCTGAGCAGTGGCGAGTTTTGATTGCTGAATCTGGGCTTATTTATTTACTTGCGCCAGATGAAGAAGATCCTGAGCTTGATGGAGAGAATAAATGAAGTCTCAGATTAAGCCGCAACAAGGCATGACACTCCTTGAAGTCTTGGTTGCATTAGCCATATTTGCAACCGCAGCATTGAGTATTTTTCGCGCCGTGGGCATGCATATTCAAACCTTGAGCTATTTAGAAGAAAAAACATTTGCCAGCATGGTGGTTGATAACCAATTAGCCTTACTTCAACTCGAAGATAGCGCCCCGAAAAGCGAGCTGCGTGGCGAAGAAGAAATGGCAGGTCAAACTTGGTATTGGACGATCACACCGATAAAAACAGCATTGGATTATGTTCGCGCTGTGGATGTGACAGTGGGCTTAGATCCGAGCCGTAAGCAAGAAGTACTAACGGTGAGAACTTATGTCCCAGCAAGCTAATCCAAACAGTGATTTAAGGCTAAATAAGTCCAAAAATAAAGGTTTTAGCTTAATCGAAGTTTTGGTTGCGATCACCATTTTCGCAGCGCTCAGCCTCGCGGGTTATCAGGTGCTTAACCAAACTCAGCGTAGCAATCAAATCTCGCTTGAGAAAACGAACCGTATGCAAGCACTGCAACGTGCAGTGATCATGCTTGATAACGATTTTCGACAAATGGTTGGACGCACCTTCGTACATGAAGGTGAGGCAACTGAAGGCCTATATCTCTTGCAAGGTGAGCAAGTCATAGATTCTGATACCGAAGGTCTATTATTTATCCGTCTTGGTTGGCAAAACCCTGAATCTGCGTTTCCAAGAGGGGATGTGCTCAAAGTCGGTTATCGTTTAAAAGCCGATCAGCTTGAGCGAGTATGGTGGCGCTACCCAGATACACCGGCCGGCGTTGAGCCTTTAGTGCGACCGATTTTAGATAAAGTTGAAAAACTGAGCTTTCGTTTTTATAACGGCACTACTTGGGTCAATGAATGGAAGTTTCAAGAGATGATGCCACGTGCGCTTGAGGTGACCTTAAGCCTTGAAGATTATGGCGATATCAAGCGTATTTATGATATTCCAAACCAAGATACGAGCGCCGATACAGGACAAGATGATGACGATCAAGACGACTCATAAACCTCAACCGCTGGGTAAGCGACAAAGAGGCGTCGCACTGATTTTTATCTTGCTAATTATAGCTGTGCTTGCCGGCCTTGCTGCGAGCATGACAGAGCGTATGTCACGCCAATTTCATCGTGCGACAAACCTGATTTCACATCAGCAGGCTTATTGGTATGCGATTGGTGTTGAGTCCTTAGCACAAGTCGGTTTGAGCGAAACATTTGAACAAGATTCAGATACAGTCAACCTTAGCCAAGCATGGGCAATTGATAATCAAGAATATCCGCTTGATTACGGGGTCGCCCGCGGCTCAATGCGTGATGCACAAGCTTGCTTTAACTTAAACGCCTTAGCTGGGGTGAGTAAGCCTGAAACACCAAATGAACGCCCATATTTAGTAGAAGTGCTGCAATATATGCTCGAAGAGTCTGGGGTCGATAGTTATGAAGCCGAGCAGGCTGCTGATTCTGCATGGGAATTTGTTGATAGCGACGATCAAACACAATCTCAATCAGGTGTAGAATCAAGTAGTTATGAAGCTTTACAACCCGCTTATCAAGCGCCGAATGGTCTCTTGGTGGACAAAACCGAATTACGCGCCGTAATGGGGGTTTCAGCGCCAGCGATGCAGCGTTTATTACCGGCTTTATGCGCTTTACCAAACACAGAGCTGTCGGTTAATGTGAATACTTTAAAGCCTGAGCAAGCGATAGTGCTGCAAGCCTTGTATCAGCCAGATTTAAGTTTAGATGATGCGCGCACTTTAATTGAAGATCGTCCTTATGATGGCTGGGATAGCATCGAAGCCTTTAGTGCAGAGCCACAAATTTCAAGCATCAATGCACAAGTACAAAGCGAAGCTGAGAATTATTTAACTGTAGATAGTCAATATTTCGAGCTAGATGTAGATATTTTAGTAGATGAATCCAGAGTTAGGCTAAGGAGCCTTATGTATACCGCGGACAAACAAGACATTCAAATTATTAGCCGCCAGTTAGGAGGAGTTCGTGAACGAGTTTCTGATAGTCAAACTGAGCAATAAACCAACTCAAGTAATTCCTTGGCTCGTTTGGTCTCAAATCGATAAAAATGTGATCGCCTCTGGTGAGATCAGTGAGCGTGCGTCATTGGCAGATCTTGCCCATTATACGCAATCAAGTACGCTAGCATCACCTGGCTCAAAACAATCGGGTAATACAGTGCGTCAAGTCATCGCCTTAATGCCAACGAGCCAAGTGTTGATTTCACAAGTGCAGATCCCAACCGGTGCGGCGCGTCAGCTTGATAACATGTTGCCATTTTTAATGGAAGACTTACTGACCCAAGATATTGATGAGATGCACTTTAGCGTTTTAAATAAAACGGCTGATAAAGCCGTTGTTGCAAGCATGGAGCGAGATGTGCTTAAAGCTTGGCTCGATGACTTTAAAGCGGCGGGGATAGGTTTAAGCAAAATCTTACCTGATGCACTGGCGCTCCCTTTTAAAGATGATCATGTTTCAGCGATGCCATTTTTTAGTCAATCTGAGGTTGCCGATCAATGGCTGTTACGTCAAGGTGAGTTTAAAGCTGCTAGCGTTGAATCTCAGTGGTTAGGGTTATTTTTATCCTCAGGTTGGATGATGCCTGAAGGGGATAAAGTTGCCTTAACTGACTTAGATGTTGAAGGCGAAATGGATGACAGCTTAGCTGCAGAAGATGTAAATCAACAAGCTGAAAACGGTGAACAAGCGGGTTTAATTAAAGTTGATTGCTACGGTCCTTTGCCAGATAAGTCGCAAGAGTTACCCGGTAAGTGGCAACAAGCAGACTATGCCAATCTTGCTTTAGCGCAACTGGCAACCCAAGCTGTGGCATCGAAAACAAACTTGCTCACTGGTGAGTTTAAACCACAAGCACAATGGCGTAAGCACTTACTTACTTGGCGTAAGGTAGCGATTGCGGCTGGGGTTTTATTTGCAGTCACCTTAGGCCAAAAATGGATGACACTTAATCAAGTTCAAGACCAATATCAAGCTTATAAAGCTGAAAATGAGCGTATCTTTAGAGCTGCACTACCGGGGAGAACCAAGATCCCAACGGTGAGTTATTTAAAACGTGAAATGGAAAATGAACTCGCGGCCATGTCAGGTGGTGAAAGTGCAGCCTCTGCGATGGCATGGGTGGCAAAAATTCCGGCCGCACTTAAAACCGCGCCAAGCATGCAAGTTTTAGGCGTCAAATATGACGGTCAGCGCCGTGAATTGAGTATTCAGGCGGTCGGTGATGATTTCCAACCTTTTGAGCAGTTACGTAGTGAACTGGCTAAAAGTTTTGCCGTGGAGCAAGGCCAGTTAACCCGTAGTAATGACAAAGTGTTTGGTAGTTATACGCTAACAGAGATGGGTGGATAGGACAGCATGAATGAACTAAAACAATGGTGGAGCAGCACCTCACAACGCGAACGTCGCATGCTGATAGCCGCTGGTGTTATTCTATTAATTGGTTGTTTTTATTGGCTTATTTATCAGCCTTTAAATAGCAAGATTGAACTTGCGAATAATCAACTAAGATCTGAGCAAGCACTTAATTCTTGGGTGGTGGAAAAAGCCAATGCGATCACCACATTACGTCGTCAAGGTGGGGTTGGGCGCAAGGTGTCAGATCAGCCGCTTAACCAAATTATTTCGGTCACGGCCTCTCGCCATCGAGTTGAATTAGTGCGCATGCAACCGCGCGATCAAATGGTTCAAGTCTGGGTCCAGCCACTCGCCTTTAACAATTTAGTCGATTGGCTTGATGACCTAAAAACCAACCAAGGGTTGAATGTTTTATATTTAGATATCAAAGCATCCGATACTCCAGGTATGGTTGAAGTGGACAGATTGCAACTAGAGCGAGGCTAAGATGAAATTAAAACTTAGCTATATAATTGGTTTTATTGTTATTTTTCTTGTTAGCCTGATCCTTCATATTCCTGCTAGCTTGGTATATCAATGGCTGCCTAAAGCACCTGGGGTGAAGCTTTCTGCGATAAGCGGCACGCCTTGGAAGGGGCAAGCGGCAGGGCTTGAGGTAGACAAACAACAAGTTGGCAGCCTATCATGGGATCTACAGGCGCTTAAATTGTTAACTGCAAATATTGAATATAATGTCAAAGTATCAGGTCAAACAAGCTCACTAGGCTTAACTGCGAAAGCAAATATTGGCGTTGGTTTTGGTGGTCTTTACGCAGCGGATGTGATTGCAAGCATGCCAGCCCAAGCGGCATTGAATTTAGCTAAATTGCCAAAATCGATACCTGTGACGGCGCAAGGTAGATTAGAGCTTAGCATGCCAGAATTTAATTATGCTGCGCCTTGGTGTGATAGTGCTCAAGCTGATCTTGTCTGGGTCCGTCCGAGAGTAATTAACCCTTTGGGGGATTTAGCCGTTGAGCGTATTCCGGCAAAAGTGAGTTGTGAGGCAAGTACACTGACATTAATTGGTGGCCAAGATGATCCGCAAGTAAGTAGTCACTTTAATATTAAAGCCGAGCCAGCAGGGGCAAACCCTATGCGCGGCAGCTACCAAGTGAGCGCTTGGTTTAAGCCTGGAGCTGAGTTTCCACAAGGCTTGAATGAGCAGCTTTCTTGGCTTGGTCAAGCGAATAACCAAGGTCAGTACCCGTTTAATTTCACGGGGCGATTTTAATTTTTAGACAGGTTTATATTATGGCAAATTCTACTTCGAACGCACCTAAGATCTTGGAAAAAAAAGTGGTGGCACAATCTAAGCTGTTCACCATTGAGTCGCTTGATCTTGAGTTTTCTAACGGTGAACGCAGAATTTATGAGCGTATGAAACCTTCGAAGCGCCAAGGCGTGATGGTCGTGCCTGTGACCAAAGAAGGGGACTTGCTACTTATCCGTGAATATGGCGCTGCGACTGAGCGTTATGAACTGGGTTTTCCAAAAGGCTTGGTTGATCAAGGTGAAGCACCTATTGAAGCGGCTAACCGCGAACTAAAAGAAGAAATTGGTAAAGGTGCGAAGCAGCTTACACCATTAAAGGAAGTCGTTTTAGCGCCGAGCTATTTCTCAAGCAAGATGATGATTTATCTCGCCCAAGACTTATATGATGAACAGCTTATCGGTGATGAGCCAGAGCCGTTAGAGGTGGTGCGTTGGCCACTTGCACAAGCCGAGGAGCTGTATACGCATGCAGACTTTGAAGAGTCTCGCAGTATTACGGCGCTGACTTTTGCTTTACGCTATTTAGCTTAACCCGATGCCGCTGCTGATTGGGCTATTTTATTTTCTACTTAAAATCTTACGGATAACAAGAGAAAATGAGATATGCCCAAGGCTTGTGAGAAATACCCAGTAGACTGCTCTTGTATAATATTCATTTTTATATAAAACTAAGATTTCAAAGATAAAAATGAAGGATGATAATTATGAGCCAGTCACGTCAAGATCTCTCCCATCTGATCCCTCAAGTGATAGAGCTTGCCCGCAAGGCAGGTCAATGCATTCTTTCTATTTATCAAAATAAAGACTATACCGCTTATACCAAAGAAGATGATACGCCGGTGACGACTGCTGACTATGCTGCGCACAAGATGATCGTTCAAGGTTTAAGTGAGCTGACCCCAAATATCCCAATTCTCTCAGAAGAAGATGCAGACATAGATTTAGCCGAGCGTAATCAATGGGATAGATATTGGCTAGTCGATCCACTTGATGGCACTCAAGAGTTTATTGCGCGCAGTGGTGACTTTGCTACTGTGATTGCGCTTGTTGAATATAATCAACCTGTAATGGGCGTGGTGTATGCACCAGTTTCAGGCGTGACTTACTTTGCTTATTTGGACAAAGGTGCATGGAAAATCCCAGAAATGGGCGATAGTATCCGCATTCATAGCCATAAACATCAATCTGATCATGAGTCGATTTCGATTGCAATTAGCCGTAGGCAAGATATCGACCGAATCACCAGTCAATTAATCCCTGAGCGTAATTATGAGCTAGTGCCGCTAGGCAGTGCAGCATTGAAGTCTTGCTTGGTTGCAGAAGGCGCAGTGGATTGTTACTTGCGTCTAGGGCCGACAGGGGAGTGGGATACAGCAGCGACTCAGTGCATAGTGCAAGAAGCGGGTGGACGTATTTTATCCACCCAACTTGAGCCTTTGTCTTACAACCTAAGGGAAACCTTAGAGAACCCCAACTTTATTGTGCTGGGTGATGTTGATCTGGATTGGCAGAATATCTTGAGCCCTTGCGTTGACCATCGGGCATTGTCTTAAAGCGTTTGTGTAACCACATCCATTGGGTGATCCCCTCAAGGATTTGCTTCTCAACCGTTTTATTCATATAAGCGGCGGCGCCTTTGGTATCTTTATACGGAAAGTCTGGGCTGATATCTTCCCAGATTTTTAGCTGATAGCGGCCATTTTCACGAAAACTCGTAATCGGCAATATCACGCATTTGCTCGCATTGACTAAAATGCTGGTGCCGATGGTGGTGCTCGCTTCTTCTACCGCAAAGAAAGGCGCAAACTCTGTATTACGATCACCATAGTCGTGGTCTGGTAAATAAAACAATTTGTAGCCTTTACGTAAAATCTTGATCATACCTTTTGCATCGTTACGATCGACCATAATGTTACCGTTACGAGTGCGGCCCCAGTGCTGAATAAAGTTATATGCTGGGTTTTTATGCGGGCGATATACGCCATAACCCGGTGAGTATAAAGCACAAGCACGGGCTGCAATTTCAAGGTTTAACGCATGCACAGCAGAGATGAGGCAACCACGGTTATCCTTATCTACTTTAAGCATACGTTCTATATTATGTGTATCAAGGATACGTTTTAGACGCCAATCAGGCCAAAACCAAGCAATGGCCGATTCGAAAATAGCGAAACCTGTATTTTTGAAGTTTTCCTCAACGATACGTTCGCGCTCCTCACTTGGCATATCCGGAAAACTCAACTCTAAATTGCGTCTTGCAACATGCACGCGATCTTTAGCAAAAGACATAGATAGCTTACCAAAGCCGCGTCCTAGCCAATATTGCACCTTATACGGCAAGATATTGGTTAAGATGGCAACAAGCGCAAAACCAAGCCATATACCCCAATATTTAGGGTGGAAGAGGGCAAGAGTTAGCACTGGTGCTTGGTGTTTTGTGAGGTTTTCTTCTTTAGTTATCATTGGCTTATCCAAAAATTAGCTATGAACTTTGATTCGGGCTAGATAATTTGCGATTCAAATAGTTGCCATTGAGTATCAAAGTCTTCTGTTGGAAGGTATTTAAAATTTGAACGAACAAAACGATTGAGTTTACCTTCATACAGACTTACAAGCTGCGCAGCAAGGATGCGTTCATCCACAGGAAAGCCTTGTTGCTCGCGAATTTTACGCTCGCGTAGAACTTGTTTGAGCTGAACTTCGATACGTTCGAATAATTGATTGATACGAATACGTAGACGATCATTTTCAAACATTAGTGCATGTCCTGACATAATGCGGGCTAAACCTGGGTTTTTCTCTGCAAATGTCAACAAGAAGTGCATCAAAGCGCGCACGCGCGTAATGGTATCTGTTTCGTTTTCTAAAATACGATTCATATAACCAAATGAAGACTCTTCGATAAATTCAATTAAGCCTTCAAACATACGAGCTTTACTTGGAAAGTGACGATACAGCGCAGCTTCAGAAACGCCGACCTGTTTAGCCAATTTAGCTGTGGTTATGCGAGAAGCTCCATCCGTAGACTCTAGCATGTGCGCAAGCGCTTGAAGAATTTCGTCACGACGATTAGGTTTACGTGAACCGGCCATGCGGTATTTCCTTATTCATTATGATGGTTAAGTGGTTATTCTATGAAAATTAATCCTTTTTCGACAAGATAAAACTACTAGCTGCGTCCAGAGTGACCAAAGCCACCTTCACCACGTTCACTTGTATCAAAATCTTCGACAATATTAAATTGAGCTTGTACCACAGGGACAAAGACAAGCTGTGCGATGCGATCGCCAATTTCAATGGTAAAGCTGTCTTGACCTCGGTTCCAAACCGAAACCATTAATTGACCTTGATAGTCTGAATCGATAAGACCAACCAAGTTACCTAAAACGATGCCATGCTTATGTCCAAGACCAGAGCGAGGTAAAATCACAGCAGCAAGGCTAGGATCGCCAATATGAATCGCAAGACCTGTTGGGATCAAGTGAGTTTCACCCGGTGCAATAGTAAGGCTTTGCTCTAAACAAGCACGTAAATCTAGGCCCGCAGAGCCTGGCGTTGCATAATTTGGCAAAGGAAAGTCCGTGCCAATGCGAGCGTCAAGAATCTTAACGTCGATAGCAAGATTTGTATTTTGTGTCATGGTAAAAATCCAGTTTACTCAATATGTAAGAAGGCAGAGCTGTTGCTCGAGAGGGCAATTATACCCAAATCATTAAAATATGGCTGTAGATTTCTCGCTTATTTTCACGCTAAATCTTAGCCATATTTTCGTGTCGTGTGTGCCGTTTTAACTTAGTTTTGCTTGATACTGTGCAAAAACTTCCTCAAGTAGTTGATAAGCAAGTTTTTCTTTGCTGCTTACGGCCAGCGCTTTATCACCATTTGGCCAGTATAGATGCAAGGCATTATCTGAGCTATTAAAGCCTAAACCTGCCACGGACACATCATTGGCGCAGATAAAATCAAGGTTTTTCTTTGCCAATTTGCTCTTCGCATAATGGGCAAGGTCTTGGGTTTCTGCGGCAAAGCCAACAGTAAACGGACGCTGCTCGGTTAGCCCTGCAACAGAGGCAATAATGTCTGGATTTTTCACCAGTTCAATGCGCATGGCATCATTATCTTCAGTTTTCTTGATTTTTTGCTCTGCAATCTGTGCTACGCGATAATCTGCCACCGCAGCGCAACCAATAAATATATCTTGGCTTGTGGCGCATTCAAGGGCGGCTTGATGCATTTGCTCAGCGCTTTCAACTTGAATTAAATTCACGCCTTGTGGCGCGCTAATAGTGACTGGCCCTGAGATTAAAGTCACCTTCGCGCCTAAATCAAGCGCAGCTTTGGCAATCGAGTAACCCATTTTTCCCGAGCTATGGTTAGAAATATAACGCACAGGATCGATCGCCTCACGGGTCGGGCCTGCGGTCACAGTTAACTTTAAGCCTTGCAAGATTTGTGCTTGTGGCGTGAAAAATTCTTCACAATGTGCCACTAACTGCATGGGCTCAAGCATGCGGCCCGCACCTACATCGCCACAAGCTTGCACGCCAGCGCCAGGGCCCCAAATCATCATCTGACGCGCAGCCAATACTTGAATATTTTCTTGCGTCGCAGGATTGGCATACATTTGCTGGTTCATCGCAGGCGCGACAGCAACCGGTGCATCAGAGGCAAGCACTAAAGTAGTCAGTAAATCATTACCCATCCCCGCACGAACCCGTGCAATTAAGTCAGCAGTGGCAGGAGCAAGCAAGATAAGATCAGCCCATTTTGCCAATTCAATGTGCCCCATAGAGGCCTCAGCGCTAGAATCAAGCAGACTATCCGAAACAGGGCTTCCTGAAACCGCTTGCATCGTTAAAGGTGTAATAAATTCTTTCGCAGCAGGCGTCATCACGACTTGCACCTTAGCACCACGCTCAATCAATCTGCGCGTCAAATCAGCGCATTTATAAGCCGCAATCCCACCAGAGATACCGAGCAGGATGTTTTTCCCCGCTAAAGTTTGCGCAATGCTAGAAGGCGATGCACTCGAATGTTGTGAATCATGAGAAGAAGTTGTCAGGCTCATTGTTTCGTCTCTATAAAAAAATACTTAGCTGACTTTATCATAGACTTAGTTCTTTTGGGTATATCTCTCCCTGCATATTTGAAGCGACAGCTGCGTTAACTGCGCTGCTTCGACCTAGTCACATATTCTTATATGCTCCTAGGCTCTCATCATCTTGTTGCCTTGCTGTCTCTCCAACTATTTTGGGAGTCGTCTGCATATTTGAAGCGACAGCTGCGTTAACGGCGCTGCTTCGACCTAGTCACATATTCTTATAAGTGATTCCCCCTAGTCAGATAAAACTAACCTTGGCTTGTTTCAATTTTAAGATTTTTAATTAAAAAATTATGTGTGAATGGAAGAGCATCACAGGCTTTGCTTTGCTTAAAAGGTTATTTATTATCTAAGGAGCGCTTTCGATGTTCAATCCAGAATCTCAAGATCCGCAAAAAGAAACCCCAGCCAAGAATGTTAACTCCCAAGCGCTGACTTTACTCCCCAAAGATCTTCGTCCCAGAGAAAAGCTTTTAACTTATGGCGCAAGCAGTTTGTCAGACGTTGAACTCTTAGCCATTGTTCTGCGTACTGGCGTATCAGGGATGAATGTACTGAGTCTTGCACAATCGCTGCTTCAATCCTTTGGATCCTTGCGTAAGATCTTCACCGCATCGCAAGAAGATCTTTGCGCCCATAAAGGGCTTGGCGGGGCAAGTTATGCTCTGCTTCAGGCGATGTCAGAGCTCAGTCGGCGCACTTTGCTTGAGTCGCTTGAGAAAGGTAATGTGCTCACCTCACCAAGGCAAACTAAAGATTATTTACTCAGCCATCTGCAAGATCGCCAGCGTGAAGTCTTTTTGGTGATGTATCTCGATTCTCAACATCGCTTAATTAGCCAAGAGATATTATTTGAAGGCACGATTGATGCGGCAAGTATTTACCCAAGAGAGGTGATTAAGCAAGCTGTTAAACATAACGCTGCAGCCTTAATGTTTGCGCATAATCATCCATCTGGGGTGGCTGAGCCAAGTGAGGCGGATAAAAGGATCACCAAGCGTTTAGTGGATGCAGCAAATCTAATTGATGTACGCGTTTTGGATCACTTTGTGGTCGGCGATTGCTGCGTAGTTTCCTTTGCTGAGCGTGGTTGGATATAGATTTTTGGGCTGAAATCTAGAATGAAGGCAATTTAAGAGTATTTTTTGTAAAATTTTTCAAAAAATATTTTCTTTGAATGAAGAAGTTCGGATATTGCTGCTTGAACAAGCCTTGCTAAAAAAATTAAAATTTCTTGATAAAGCTTCAAATAAGATCAAACCTTATATTTTCAATGTGTTATAATATAGTTTTGATGAATTATATGCATTTGATTCAAGAAATTGGGCGTCAATTGAATTTTTGACCATAATAGAGGTTGTACCTTAGCCAATTTCTGGTATCATCTGCCGACTAATTTAGAACCTAACATCAGCTCATTTATTCAAAAAAAGCTGCGCAGTTAAAAAAGATCTCGATTTTATTAAAAAAGGATCCGTACAGGTCTTGAGCAATTCGCTTCAAGTTAGTATAATGCGCGACCTTTGATAGCCTTGAATGGTTCTTCCTGTGCAATTTTGCACCAAGGTGATATCGAGCTGAAACGATTTGGAGAAGACATTCATGTCCCGAGTATGCCAAGTAACTGGTAAGCGTCCTGTAACGGGTAACAACCGTTCACACGCACGAAATGCTACCAAGCGTCGTTTTCTGCCGAACCTACAAACTCATCGTTTCTGGGTAGAAAGCGAAAAACGCTTTGTTAAACTACGTCTAACCGCTAAGGGTATGCGTATTATTGATAAGAAAGGCATCGATGCTGTTCTTGTTGATATCCGTGCTCGTGGCGAGAACGTATAAGAGGAATTAAGCAATGGCTAAAGGCATTCGTGAGAAAATCCGTCTAGTATCTTCTGCTGGAACTGGTCACTTCTACACAACTGATAAAAACAAGCGTAACATGCCAGGTAAATTCGAGATCAAGAAATTTGATCCTGTAGTTCGCCAGCACGTTATGTACAAAGAAGCTAAAATCAAGTAATTGATTTCTCCTCTTTGACAAATTAAAAGCCCGACTGATTTATCAGTTGGGTTTTTTTATATCTGCAATTTTTAGCGCTTTCATTTTCCCCTTTCAAGATTGACTTACACTTTGCTTCGTTGGAATATACTCACAATCATAGAAGTTCACACTGTGGAGCTTCAAGGATAAAGACTATTGCCCAAGGATATATATGCCAGAGTTACCCGAAGTCGAAGTTAGCCGCCTAGGTATCACGCCTCATCTCGAAGGCCAAATCATAGATAAGATTTTAATTCGCCAGACTAAACTGCGTTGGCAAGTGCCAAGTGAGCTGCATCAACTTGAAGGCGAGAAGATCCTTAAGATCCGCCGCCGAGCGAAATATTTGATCATTGAAACCGCCAAAGGTAATGCAATCATCCATCTTGGAATGTCTGGGCATTTGCGCATTTTAGAAGCGTATCTTGAGCCAGCAAAGCATGATCATGTTGATCTCGTTTTAAGAAATGGCGTCTGCTTGCGTTATCATGACCCAAGGCGTTTTGGTGCTTGGCTGTGGACAAAGCCGCAAGAGTCTCACGCTGTGATGGCGCATCTTGGCCCTGAGCCGCTTACTGATGAGTTTAATCCTAAGCATCTAAAAGAAGCTAGCGCGAAGCGTAAATCTAGCATCAAGCAAGTGATCATGGATAATAAAGTTGTGGTTGGGGTGGGCAACATCTATGCCTGCGAGTCGCTATTTTTAGCTAAAATTCATCCGCAAACGCCAGCAAATCAAGTATCAGCCCGAAAGCTTACGCAATTAGTTGGAATTATTAAGGAAGTGTTAGCTAAAGCGATTAC
Source organism: Vibrio sp. KMM 9700 (assembly GCF_058545285.1). Lineage (NCBI taxonomy): Bacteria > Pseudomonadati > Pseudomonadota > Gammaproteobacteria > Vibrionales > Vibrionaceae > Vibrio > Vibrio sp. KMM 9700. The sequence continues at coordinate 1,698,937 of NZ_CM178589.1, forward strand.
GCAAGGTGGCACAACTTTGAAAGACTTTAGCCAAGCCGATGGTAAGCCGGGTTATTTTGCTCAAGAGCTGAATGTGTATGGCAGGGCAGGGCAAAAATGCCTCAAGTGCCAAAAAGAGATTGAATCTGTGGTGATAGGGCAACGCAATACGTTTTATTGTCCAAAATGTCAGAAATTGAATCTAGATACTTCAAAATAGATAACGTTGAAGCCACAAGTTTGTTTAATCGATGCGTCGCCCTAATGATAGATTTATATACTTAGGGCGTTATCGATTTAAGCAAATTTAGCGTAAACCTTTTTCGCTACATAAGGGTGCAGGAATTGATCTACTTGGCCGCCGTGGAGCGCTACTTCGCGCACTATGGTCGAAGATAAAAATGCAAATTCTTCGCTTGGGGTGAGAAATACACTTTCAAGCTCAGGCATGAGTTTTTTATACATACTGGTTAAGCCAAACTCATATTCATAATCCACTGTGGTGCGCAAGCCGCGGATCAAAATATCGCTTTGATGCGCTTTGGCAAAATCAACCAAGAGGCCAGAAAAGCCTGCCACGCTGACATTCGGATAGTCTTTACAGACCTCAGTGACCATTTCTACGCGTTCATCTAAGCTAAATAAAGTCTTTTTGCTTGGGCTTGCTGCCACTGCAATCACGACCTCATCAAATAGGCGCGCACTGCGTTTAATTAAATCAAAGTGACCATTGGTGATAGGATCAAAAGTGCCCGGATATATCGCCTTGGTTTTAATTTTACTCATGTATTTTATACTCTTAGGGCCTATGCAGAAGGCGCGATATTGGATGGCTTTTGCTGCGCCAAAATGACTTTTTGATACAATTCGGTATAGAGTTTAGAAGTGTAGCTGATATCAAACTCTTTTAATTTTTGTTTCGCGCCTTGGATTAAATCTTGGCATAAGCTTGGATCTTGTTCGAGCTTGCGCAAAAGCTGGGCTAATTGAGCATGGTTTTCAGGCTCGAAAGACAGCCCAGTAACATTATTTTCAACAATGTCTGGGATCCCGCCGGCATTTGATGCAATCACAGGTAGCCCACCTTGCATCGCTTCTAAAATCACAGAGCCAAGGCCTTCAGAAATAGAAGGATGAACCAAGCAATTGGCTGCTGCAAACCAAGAGCCCATATCTTGCTCACGTCCGACAAAGCTGACATTGGTTAAACCTTTCGCCATCTCCTCAAGTTCATTGCGCATCGGGCCATCCCCTAGAAATGCAAAATGAATTTGTGGATCAGTTACGCTTAAAGTTTTCGCCGCCGCAATCGTCGTTTGAAAACCTTTATGCTCCAGCATGCGCCCAGCTTGGATCGCTAAGAATTTACCGCGATAAGCATTCCAAATTTGATCAACTTTATTTTGCTGGACTGGGTAATCAACTGGCGAACTTGGGATCCTGTGAACTTTCGCAGGATCAAAGTGCTCACATATTTTACTCACAATTTCAGTACTTAACCCAACAACTGCTGCTGCTTTTGAATAGGCCAGCTTATTTGTTAACTTTAACTTTATTGGGTTATCAATGCGACGAGTAATAATATAAGGGATACCTGTGTGCATGTGCTGCAACATAGCCCAATAAATAGCTTTGCCTTCATGGGCGTGGATGACATCACAGCCTTGGGTGAGTTTTTTGCTGTGCTTACGTGAGAAGTGTTTTGTCAAAATGATTTGGCTGCCAATGCGTTTGGCTTCTTTAGCCAATAGTCCGTGCTGACTTACCACTAAGACAGTGCTAATGCCTTCTCTTACTTGGCGTTTGATTAGCTGCAGAGTTTGTTGTTCACCACCGCTAAAGCCAGAGGCTAAATTTACATGACAGATTTTCATAAATTAAAACATATCCAAGCAAAAAGAAAAGAAGGTCACAGGTTAAGTTTATACCATACAATAAGTATATCATTTATAACAAATTTATATACTTTGAAAAGGTTATACAAGTTATTCAGGTTAGCGAAAACGTATTTTAGCAGCACCTTTGATGCTATTTAAGTGATTATAAAGCGAGGTTAAACATTTTGCAGTAGCTTTATTTATAAGTAAGCTTATTTCAAACTTATTTTACATAGCTTATTTTTTTTGATTGGTGCTAAAATAATGCCAACTAAAAATCAAAGAGAGAATGAACCATGAAATATTTAGTGACTGGTGCTGCTGGCTTCATAGGAAGCTGTGTAGTCGAGCGCCTTTGTGAACAAGGTCATCAGGTTGTCGGGATCGATAATCTAAATGACTATTATGATGTGAGCTTAAAAATGGCACGCCTTGAGCGCATCAAGCACGATGATTTCAAATTTGTTCAACTTGATTTAGCCGACCGTGAAGGGATTGCGAACCTGTTTGCAACCGAAGGCTTTCAGCGTGTGATCCACCTTGCTGCGCAAGCAGGTGTGCGTTATTCAATTGATAACCCAATGGCGTATGCTGATAGTAACTTAGTTGGCCATTTAACTATTCTTGAAGGTTGTCGCCATCATAAAATCGAACACTTGGTATATGCATCATCAAGCTCAGTTTATGGCCTAAATCAAAAAATGCCATTTGATACCAAAGATAGCATTGATCACCCTGTTTCTTTATATGCGGCAACCAAGAAATCAAATGAATTGATGGCGCATACATATTCGCATTTGTATGACGTACCAACGACGGGTCTGCGCTTCTTTACGGTTTATGGCCCTTGGGGTCGCCCTGATATGGCTTTATTTAAGTTTACTAAGGCGATTTTAGAAGGTAAGACAATCGATATTTATAACCATGGCGACATGCGCCGTGATTTCACTTATATCGATGATATCGTGGAAGGGGTGATCCGTATTCAAGATGTGATCCCACAAAAAGATCCAAGCTGGACGGTTGAAGATGGCTCGCCAGCGACAAGTTCTGCGCCATACCGTGTGTATAACATTGGTCACGGCAGCCCTGTGAAGCTAATGGATTTTGTTGAGTCTCTTGAAACTTCACTTGGGATTGAAGCAGATAAAAACTTTATGCCAATGCAGCCAGGTGATGTCTATGCGACTTATGCAGATACGAAAGACTTGTTTGAAGCGACAGGTTATCAGCCAAAAGTTGGCGTGAAAGAGGGCGTGCAGGCGTTTGTTGACTGGTATCGTGAGTTTTATAAAGTTTAATTATGACTAGCTAACTTGTACTCTTGTCGACTACGCAAAGCCGTTCAAGTCATCCCTGAGCACTTTACTCGGCACATCCATGTGCCTCGGAGCTTTGCTACGCTGACAATGAATACAAGCTAGCTCTGTAATACCCTACATACCATTAAATTAATGATTTGTAGGGTTTTTCATATCTATGTCACTTCTGTTTAATTTTATTTCGCTTGACGCTCAGCTTCAGGCAATATCGCACTTAAAATAATCGCAGTTAAACCACCAGCTGCAATGCCAGATGACAAAATACTCTTAATTATTTCAGGCATAAACTGCAAGATTTCAGGCTTTTGCGCAATTCCAAGACCCATTGAAAATGACAATGCCATAATCAAAATCGCGCGGCGATCAAGCTCAGTTTGCGAGATAATGCGGATTCCTGCTGCTGCAATCGTACCAAACATCACAATCGTTGCACCGCCTAAAACAGGTTCTGGAATGATTTGAATTAGACTTGCCACCGATGGGAATAAACCTAATAGAATCAACATGCCCGCAATAAAATAACCTACATAGCGGCTCGCTACGCCAGTGAGCATGATGATGCCGTTGTTTTGACTAAAGGTTGAGTTTGGAAAGCTGTTAAAAACGGCTGCCACTGCGGAATTAAGGCCATCTGCGAGTACGCCGCCTTTAATTCGCTTCAAATAAACTTCACCTTTCACGGGTTCGCCTGATACTTCAGACGTTGCAGTAATATCACCAATAGCCTCAAGCGCCGTAACTAGGAAGATTAAGACAAGCGGAATGAATAAGCCCATATCAAAACTTAATCCATAGCTCATCACAGTTGGCAAGCTAACTAAGCTTTGGTCTGTGGCTTCTGGCACAGTAATCAGCCCCATCACCCAAGCAAGGCCACAACCGATAAGCATTGCAATTACGATGGAAGAGACTCTTAAATAAGGGTTTTTAGAACGGTTTAAGCCAACGATACACAAAAGGACAACCCCTGCTAAGGCAAGGTAATCCAAGCGGCCAAATTCGCCTGCTTCCATCGCTGCATAGCCACCACCCATAGAGACTAAACCGACTTGAATCAAAGTCAGGCCAATTAAGGTCACGACGATTCCCGAGACAAGGGGAGTAATGATTTTTTGCGCATGCTCTAGAACGCGCGAGAGTAAAATCTCTGCACTGGATGCCAATAAGATGGTGCCAAAAATGGTTGCCATCATGCTTTCAATCGACATGCCTTGGCCTTTTAAAGTTAAGCCTGTGGCAATAATCGGTGATAAAAAGTTAAAGCTAGTGCCTTGAATGGAGAGTAACTCTGAACCAATTGGACCAATTGTGCGGATCTGAATAAAAGAGCAAATACCCGAAGCAAACAAAGACATGCTGATAATATTATTGGTTTGCTCAGCGGATAGACCTAAAGATTGGCAGATAATAAGAGATGGGGTGATCACTGCGACAAACATTGCGAGTAAGTGCTGCAATGCAGCAAACAAGGTTTGTGGCAAGGGTGGCCTGTCGTTTAATTGGTAGATAAGCTCGCGGTTTGGGGTGTTCGTTGCTGTGCTTGATGCCTCAGCTTGGCTTATTTGTGTATCAGTTTTTGTTTGCTGCATGAGTCCTTTGCATCCTAAAGTGAGACTTTATTGAAATGTGCGTTATTATAGTGACACAAAACATAAAAGCAAACGTTTGCGCAGTAGGTTCTTAATGGGTACTTTTATTATTATTTTAACTTTATTGGTTTTTTTAGTGACAGTATTGCCACTGTCCAAGCACCCACATTGGTCGGTGCGTGGCTTTGATTTTCCAAGGTTTCAGTTTGCTTGTTTAGCCTTTGCAGGAATTATTCTGACTTGCTTGTTCAATGATTCAAACTTGAGTGGACTATGCTTAGTGATTAATTTCGGTTGTTTTATTTGGCAAGCATCTTGGATTGTGCCTTATACGCCTTTGTGGAAAAAAGAAGTGAAAACCACTCACAAAGAAGGTCAAGCTAGGCTTAAAATTATTACTGCCAATGTCTTAAAAACGAATCGCCAAACTGATAAATTGATTGAATTAACCCAATCTAAGCAAGCCGATATTTTAGTCGTACTGGAGTCTGATCTTTGGTGGGAGTCGCATTTAGATGTGCTCAGTGAGCAGTTGCCGTTTAGTATCAAGTGCCCATTAGATAATTTATACGGTATGCATGTTTATTCCCGTTACCCACTTGAAAAAAGCCAGATTTGTTATTTTATTGAGCAAGATGTGCCATCGATGCATACGCTGATACGTTTGCCGAGTGGGGATAAAGTACGTGCGCATTTCATGCACCCTAAACCGCCAAGTCCAACCGAAAACCCTGAATCTACCGAGCGTGATGCAGAATTGGTGATGGTGGCGAAAAGCGTGGCCAAGACCAAGTACCCAGTCATTGTGACGGGGGATCTAAATGACGTCGCTTGGTCACAAACAACAAGGTTATTTAGAAAAATTAGTGGTTTACTTGATCCAAGGGTTGGCCGTGGGATGTTTAATACCTTTCATGCACAATGGCCTTTGCTGCGCTGGCCACTTGATCATGTGTTTCATTCTAAGCATTTTACTTTAACCGATATTGAGTGCTTACCTGATATCGGCTCAGATCATTTTGCGCTTTTTTCTGAGCTTGAGTTTCATCGTCAGCCGGATCTTGAACAAGAAGGGATTGAGCTTGAAGATGAAGAAGAATTTGAATGGGCAGAGCAGATCATACAAAGCAAAGGCGCAAATGTGGGCGATGTGCCAAAATTTAATGAGAGCTAAGCATTGGCATAATCTTCACGGTTGCCGAGCCAACGTTCAATAATTGCTTGGGCATTTTGCGGATAATTATCATGAATGTAGCGCGATAAGCGTTGAACTTCAGGGATCAGGTATTGATCTCTTAATAAGTCTGCAATTTTAAAATCAGCTAGGCCAGTTTGCTTGGTGCCTAAGACTTCACCTGGGCCTCTGATTTCGAGATCTTTTTGCGCGATCACAAAGCCATCGTTGCTTTCCCTTAATACGCCCAAACGCTTTTGCGCAGTTTTAGACAAAGGCGCATGGTATAACAGCACGCAATGGCTTGCGACTTGACCACGGCCAACACGACCGCGCAGCTGGTGTAATTGAGCTAAGCCTAAGCGCTCTGGGTTTTCGATGATCATAAGACTTGCATTAGGCACATCAACCCCAACTTCAATCACAGTCGTCGCAACCAAGAGTTGAAGTTTATTGTCTTTAAAGTCTTGCATCACGGCTTGCTTTTCAGCGGCTTTCATACGTCCGTGAACAAGCCCAACACCGATTTCTGGCAGCGCAGTTTTAAGCTCTTCCCACGTATCGGTAGCAGCTTGAGCTTCCATGACTTCTGATTCATCAATCAAGGTGCAGACCCAATACGCTTGCTTGCCATCATTGACGCAAGCCGCGCGAATGCGCTCGATAATATCTTGGCGTCGGGTATCGGCTATCGCAACCGTTTGAATCGGCGTTCGACCCGGTGGCAACTCATCGATAATTGAAGTCTCGAGATCGGCATAAGCCGTCATGGCTAAGGTTCGCGGAATTGGCGTTGCCGTCATGATCAGCTGGTGCGGGTAAATGCCAGATTTTGCGCCTTTTTCCCTTAGGCTTAAACGTTGATGGACGCCAAATCTATGCTGCTCATCGACAATCACAAGTGCTAAATTTTTAAACTCGACTGACTCTTGGAACAGGGCGTGAGTGCCGACAACCATTTGCGCCTTGCCGACTTGAATATCAAGCAAAGCTGCTTGTTTAGCTTTGGCGCCAAGTTTGCCAGCCAGCCAACCAACTTGGATCCCTAAAGGCTCAAACCAGTTGGCAAAGTTTATCGCGTGTTGCTCTGCAAGCAGCTCAGTTGGCGCCATCAGTGCCACTTGATAGCCTTGCTCTAATGCAGCACAGGCGCTTAATGCAGCAACTAAGGTTTTACCTGAGCCAACATCCCCTTGGACTAACCTAAGCATAGGGTAAGGCTTGGCAAGATCTTGCTCGACTTCTTGGATCACTCGAGTTTGGGCGCCAGTTGGATCAAACGGCAAACTCGCAAGCAGCTTAGTTTTTAAATCCATTGAGGGTGCAAAGCTTGGCGCTGCATCTTGTTGGGTTTTGCTGCGCACCGCGAGCATAGATAAGTTTTGTGCTAACAATTCTTCGAGAATAAGGCGTTGCTGCGCAGGATGCTTGCCTTGCGAAAAAGCTTCAAGATTAATATCTGGGGTTGGGCGGTGAATAGTATGCAGCGCATCGGCAAGGGTGATCTGATTTTTTGTCATGCCTTGTGGCAGCAGCTCGGTCACGGCAGCTTTATCTAATAATTCAAGTGCTTGGTCGGTGAGGCTGCGCAGTGTATTTTGACGTAAGCCCTCAGTTGTTGGATAGACTGGGGTGAGGCTTGCAGGCAGATCAGGCGCTTTGGCATCATCAATAAAATGATATTCAGGATGCATGATCTCAAAGCCGGTTTGACCACGTTTGATTTCGCCATAAGCATAAACACTACGCCCTTGCTCAAAGCTATTTTTCATCCCGGCATTAAAGTTAAAAAAGCGCAGGGTGACGCTGCCATTGCCATCACTAATTTTGACCATCAGCATTTTACGTTTGCCAAAATGCACGTCACTTTGCATCACTTTGCCATGAACAGCGGCGAAAAGCCCAGGATGTAGCTTATTTATTGGGTAAATGCGGGTTCTGTCTTCATAGCGCAATGGCAAGTGGAATAAAAGATCTTGAAGATTGAGCAAACCAACTTTGGCAAGTTTCTCGGCAACCTTAGCACCCACGCCAGAAAGCGAGGTCAGAGGGATAGCACTTAGGAGTTGGTTTGTCATAGCAACGACCTCTTGATATCCAACTATTTTGATGTCGGAATTTTATTAATGGTTATTTATACAGTGATTTTAGCATAGTTTTTTAAGCACGTCTTTCGCCGACTTCAATCAGCGCTTCTTCGGCAGTGGCGATAATTTCTTTATCATCTTGCTCGATAAGGCGTGTTTTCTTCCAACTGCCACGGGCAAACCAAGCAATTGAAATTAGCGCAATCACCACGTTTGTCACGGTAAATGAAATCCAGATCCCTTGTTGAGAAAGCTCAGTATGCTTAGATAAAATATACGCCAGTGGGAACTGCAACACCCACTGAGATAATAAAGATAATACCATGCTATTCATCATGTTACCTGATGCGCGAAAGGCTGACATGATCGCCAGTTGGACGCCAATAAAGCCCCATGAAAGGCTCATCATTTTTAAAAATTCGGCGCCTTGGGTGATAACGCTAGGATCGTCAGGAATAAAGAAAGCGACGAAATTTGGTGCAAACAAGAAAGCGGCAAGGCCGATAAGACTGAGCATCACAAAGCTCCAAACTGAGCCAATGACAGTCACTTTTGACGCACGTTCGATTTCACCTGCGCCAAGGTTTTGCCCAACCAGTGTTGAGATCGCCATCGCTAGTCCCATCGCAGGAATAGTCACAAGCTGTAAGATATTTGAGCCTACGCCGTAAGAAGCAATGGTGACAGTGCCAAAGCTTGCGACCAAGAAAGACATGGTGATAAGTCCAAGCGCTCGCGCAGAAAGCTCTACCGAGGCTGGTGCGCCGAGGAAAAATGCACGCTTGATATAGCTCCAATCAGGTTTTAAGTGTTTGAGCTCTAAATGGATCCCATATTTGCCTTTGCCTAAGATATAAAAACCGCAACCAGCTGCGATAGCTTGGGTGGTTAAGGTTGCCATCGCCGCGCCCGTGACGCCACTGCCGGGAATAAAGCCGTAGCCAAAGATAAATAAAGGGTCGAGAACAAAGTTTAATAAGACGGTTCCCATCACAATATATAGCGGAATTTTAACTTGCCCAATACCCCGCATTAAGGCTTGGAACATATTGTAAGTAAAAACAAAAATCATACTCACAAAGGAAACATGCATAAAACTTAAGGCATTGTCATAAACCGCTTTTTCAACCCCAAGTAAGGTTAAAAAAGAAGGCGTTAAAATGATCCCAAGAATACTTAAGAGTACGGAGACAATGCATACCATCAACATGGTTTGACCGGCCACATGGTTTACTTTTTCGGTTTGGCGAGCGCCCATGTATTGCGCGGTTAAGGTGGCGCCTGCCATCGCAAGACCTGCGCCTAAGGCGATGACTAAAAAGGTCACGGGCATGCTGATGGAGACGGCTGCGACTTCATTTGCACCGAGGCGTCCCACCCAAAAAGCATCGGTAAGTTGATAGGCTGATTGCAATAATTGGCCAAAAACAATTGGGATAGCCAAAGACAGGAGCGCTTTGTGAATGGGAGCTTCGAGGAGTCGCTGGGTTGTTGGCATAATCAATCCTTTTGAGTTGATGCAATCCTTAGTGCCGGTTTATGCTGGTGTGATTCAAGCTTGGTGCTTTTATCTTTGCTGCATTAAAGCCCACCAGTCTTGATCGGCGACAATTTGGCCTGTGTCATCTAATGGCGGATAAGGCAGTCCCTTTTTCTTTGCTACTCGCGCAAGCACTGGGTGACCACGTTCAAATAAGGTGCGATGGATAACTTCGGCAGGCAGGGCAGATGTTTCTCGATTATAAAAACCTGCTTGCTCACGTTGGCGTTGGGCTTCAAATAAAATCAATGCGCTTGCAACCGAAACATTGAGTGATTGCACCATACCAACCATAGGAATAATAATATCTTGATCGGCTAAAGATAAAGCTTTTTTGCTAATGCCTTGTTTTTCACTACCTAAAATAATCGCTGTCGGTTTGGTGTAATCAATTTCACGAAAATCAACGGCGGTTTCTGAAAGGTTAGTGGCAAGGATTTGCATGCCTTGGCTTTTAAGCGTCTCAACGGCGGTTTCTATCTTGTCGTGGGTTTCCACTTCAACCCAATTGCGCGCACCGGCTGAGGTGTGGCTGAGGGTTTTCATTTCTTGGCTTGGCCAGACGGCATGGATTTTATGTAAACCTGTCGCATCGGCGCTGCGAATGATGGCTGAAACGTTATTCGGTTTATGGACTTCTTCAAGGCACAAGGTGAGATCTGGCTGACGCGCTTTAAGTACCGAGGTAATTCTTTGATATCTTTCTAAGTTCATATTATTAATTGATATTTATGACAATAAAATACGGAGGATCCGCTGTAAAATGATGTGATTAATAAATTCATAGCCAAAAAAAGACGACACCCGAAAGCGTCGCCTTATTAAAGAGAATTAGTTACGAGCTCGACGAACCTTCAACACTGCCGGCATCACACGGATCCGCTTCATAATGCTCGCCAAATGGACCCTATCTTTAGTGGTCAAAAGTAGCGATACGGTATAAAGCCTACCATCTTTTTCTTCGGTCGAGATACCATGAATATTAGAACCAGTGCCTGCGACCACATTGGTCAGGTCTGCTAACGCACCTTGCTGATTTTGCATATCAATTTTCAGCTCACTAATGAACTCTTGATCAAAATCATCTGACCATTGCACCGACATATAACGCTCAGGCTCTTTTTGATAACCACGTATATTCGGGCAAGTCTCACGGTGCACAACTAAACCACGACCCGGTGATACATGGGCAATGATATGATCCCCCGGTACTGGGTGACAGCATTTCGCATAAGTTAGCAGAATGCCTTCAGCGCCACGAATTGGCAGTTTACGTGCGTTATCTTGATTTGAGTTTTGCTCTTGTGGCACATCACCGAGTAGGCGACGAGCAATCACAATACTCATCAGCTCGCCTAAGCCAATCGCTGCAAGCAAATCATCTAAAGATTCAAGTTTAAGCTCACCTAAAATATGGGTGATGTCTGCCTTATCTATATCTTTAAGTGATGAGTCACCAAGCGCATGGTTAAGTAAGCGACGACCAAGGGCAATTGACTCTTCACGGCGCATGGTTTTAAGCACTTGACGTATCTTAGTGCGTGCACGTGAGGTCACCACATAGTTGAGCCATGCGGCATTTGGTCTTGCGCCCGGTGCACTAATGATCTCGATAGTTTGACCATTCTTCAGTGCTTTACTCAGTGGGTAAGGGGTACGATCAACACGCGCCCCAACACAAGTGTTACCTACATCAGTATGTACAGCGTAAGCAAAGTCAACCGCGGTTGCGCCAGCTGGCAATTCAACAATACGGCCTTTCGGCGTGAAGACAAAAATCTCATCAGGGAAGAGATCTGATTTCACGTTCTCGATAAATTCAAATGAGTTACCGGCACTTTGTTGCAGCTCAAGCAGGCTCTGCATCCAACGTTGCGCTTTAATTTGCGCCGTCGTACCCGAGTTATCGCCCGCAGCTTTGTATGACCAATGCGCTGCAACACCTTTGTCAGCCATTTGGTTCATGTCTTCAGTACGGATTTGTACTTCAACAGGAACGCCGTGTGGGCCGATCATTGAGGTATGCAGCGATTGATAGCCGTTGGCTTTTGGTACGGCGATATAGTCTTTCATTCGCCCAGGACGTGGTTTATAAAGGCTGTGCACTTGACCAAGGACTCGGTAGCAAGTATCTGGATCATCTACAATCACGCGAAATGCATAGATATCCATAATGGTATGGAAACGCTGCTCTTTCGTGCGCATTTTGTTGTAGATAGAATAAAGGTTTTTTTCACGTCCAATCACACGAACTTTCAGGCCGGCTTCATGCAAGCGACCTTCGATTTCAGAGTGAATGCGTTGGATCATCTCTTTACGATTACCGCGTGCAGTTTTCACTACTTCTTTTAAAACGCGATAACGATTTGGATAGAGGGCTTCAAAGCCAAGCTCTTCAAGCTCAGTCTTGATATTATGAATACCTAAGCGATGCGCCAAAGGTGAGAAGATTTCAAGGGTTTCACGGGCAATACGGCGACGTTTATCAGGACGAAGTGCGCCTAAAGTGCGCATATTGTGGGTGCGGTCAGCTAGCTTGATTAAAATCACGCGGATGTCTTGCACCATAGCAAGGATCATCTTACGGAAGTTTTCAGCTTGGGCTTCTTTACGATCGCGAAACTTGAGTTTATCTAACTTGGAAACACCATCGACAAGTTCAGCAACTGTATCGCCAAACTTCTCTGCGAGTTCTTCTTTGGTGGCGGGAGTGTCTTCAATGACATCATGTAAGAGTGCAGCCATTAGGGTCTCAAGATCAAGGCGCATTTCTGCCAAAATCCTTGCAACCGCTACAGGGTGAATAATATAAGGTTCACCAGAGGAGCGGGTTTGACCTTCATGAGCATCACGCGCGACCACAAAGGCCTCACGCAGCGCCTGCATTTGAGGCGCCGACAGATACTCTTGGGCTACATCTTCTAAACTTTTAAATAAATCCAACTTTTATTCGCCCAATTATATGTAGAGATTAACGGTGAACGATGCTGCTTACTGCTGCAAGTTCAGCTGCGTCTTGCTCTTGTTGCTCTTGACGTTCACGTGCATCAAGCACATCTTTCGTGATTAGACCTTCTTCGATCTCACGTAAAGCAATAACAGTTTGCTTATCGTTTTCTTCAGGAACTAAAGAATCTTTACCACCTGTTTGCATTTGACGAGCGCGTCGTGCTGCAATAAGGACAAGGTCAAAGCGGTTGCCAATTTTTTCAACAGCGTCTTGAACGGTTACGCGTGCCATGAGGAACTCCAATTAGTTACAAAAATTTTTTAGAATGACGGGAAATTATACAACTTAAGTGAGGTTGCGCCAAGTGCATTCCCTGAATATGGGTGAATTTATACAAAAATTGACTCAAATATGGCTGAAATTGCAGCGAGGATGTGTTGTAGACACCCTTGCGCTCAAGCTTAATATATTGAGTGGCTAAGTATAATCTTAGGTTTTATTCAGCTAACAAGCCAGAAAGCATGCTGTGATATTTCATCGCTTGCTTATCTTGAGTTAAGCGTTGTGCACGTAAAATAGCGCGAAAATCCATTAAAGCGACGTCAAAATCATCGTTTACGATTACAAAATCATATTCTGCATAGTGTGAGATTTCTGATTTTGCTTCGCTCATGCGTTTTGCGATCACTTCTTCGCTGTCTTGACCGCGCGCATTTAAACGACGCTCAAGCTCTTCTTGTGAAGGCGGCAGAATAAAGACGCTTTTTGCTTGCGGCATTTGCTCACGAATTTGACGTGCGCCTTGCCAATCAATATCTAAAAAGACATCGATGCCTTTGTTTAGGTTCTCTTCGATCCAAACGCGTGATGTGCCATAGTAGTTACCAAAAACTTCAGCATGCTCAAGGAATACACCTTGGCCTAATAGCTCTTCAAATTCTTGTTTTTCAACAAAATGGTAATGAACACCATCTTCCTCACCTGGACGAGGCGCACGCGTCGTATGTGAAATCGAAACCTTCATAGCATAGGTTGGGTTGGTTTCTAAAAGTGCAGAAATCAAACTTGATTTACCAGCGCCACTTGGAGCTGAAACTATATATAAAGTACCTTTAGCCATGAGATCTCACTCTAGATTTAATTAAATACGAAGAAAAATGGTTGCGGATTCTATCATAGCAAAAGTGATAAGAAAATATACAGATGCACAAACCACTCAGGAATATATGTAAACCTGAGTGGCTTGTGACCACCTGAGTCTCTAGGTGGTTGATTGACCTAATTAAGGATCAGGGAAGGCGTTATAAAATACTCGCACCAGTCTCTGCGCTTGAAATGATTTGACGGAACATTCCAAATAACTCGCGACCACTGCCTTGATGCTCTTGTTTTAGATCTGCGTAATGCGGTTCACGTGTGCTTAAATCCGCATCGACATTAATTTGCCCACTTTGAGCATCTAAAGTGATGATATCGCCGGTTTGCACATAAGCCAGTGGGCCACCTTTGGTTGCTTCTGGCGTCATATGAATTGCTGCCGGCACCTTGCCTGATGCTCCGGATAATCGGCCATCGGTAACAAGCGCAGTTTTTAGACCAGACTTCATTAGGTTACCAAGAATAGGCATAAGTTTATGCAGTTCAGGCATACCATTTGCCGCCGGTCCATTATGGCGCACCACTATGATTACATCTTGGGTTAGCTCACCATTTTTATAGGCTTTTTCTACATCATGTTGTGAGTTAAAGACGCGAGCGGGAGCTTGCACGTAACGATCTTTTTCTGCCACTGCGCTGATTTTGATCATCCCGCGACCTAGGTTGCCATCTAGCAGTTGTAAGCCGCCTTGCGAGCTAAAGACTTCTCCTTTGGCTGCAATCACTTGTGGGTCTTTTGAATCCTCAGCGTCACGCCAAACAAGCTTCCCGTCTTCATAATAAGGTGTTTTTAAATAATCTTGCATGCTGCCAAAGACAGGCATCGCATCCATATGAATCAGTTCTAGTTCATGTAAGCGCTTCATTAAGGTTGGCACTGCGCCTGCATCTTGGAAAGCATTGATATCTGCTTTGCCATTTGGATACACTTTTGTGAGCTGTGGTACAACATGAGAAAGGGCGTCAAAGTCATCCCAAGTCAGGATTAAACCCGCCATGCGTGCAATTGCAATCATATGGATCGTATGGTTGGTGCTGCCACCAGATGCAAGCAAAGCGACGAGACCATTAACGAGCGCTTTTTCGTCGAGAACCTTACCAATTGGGCGATAATCGCCACCAGATTGCGCAATTTTTACCATGTTTAGGCTGATTTCTTGTGTCAGTGCATGGCGCAGTGGGCTAGTTGGTGATACGAATGCACTGCCCGGAAGCATTAACCCCATGGCTTCAAAAACCAATTGGTTGGTATTCGCAGTACCGTAAAAAGTACAAGTGCCAGCGCTGTGATAAGCACGGTTTTCCATCGCTTGCAGTGCTTCAATACCAATCTCACCTGCTGCATATTGTTGGCGAATCGCCACTTTTTCATCATTGGAGATCCCTGTTGGCATCGGGCCTGAAGGGACAAATGCAGCAGGTAGGTGACCAAAGCTTAACGCGCCCATGATTTGCCCTGGAGCAATTTTATCGCAAACGCCAAGTAACAAGGTCGCATCAAAGGTGTTATGGCTTAAGTTCACGGCTGTCGCTTGAGCGATTAGATCGCGCGAGAACATAGATAAATCCATGCCATCTTGGCCTTGTGTCACGCCATCACACATCGCAGGCACGCCACCGGCAACTTGTGCACTGTGACCTGCGCTTGCAAGTGCTTTTTTGATGATGTCAGGGTAATAGTGATATGGCTGATGTGCGCTTAACATGTCGCTAAATGCACTGACCATGCCAACATTGACAGTGGTAAAATCTAATATGGTATTTTTTTGAGTTTCAGCGCAGGCTGCAACTGTATGCGCAAGGTTGCCACAACTTAAGCGTGCTCTATCTTTGCCTTTGGCTGCTTGATTTTCAATTTTGCTTAAATAAGCTTGGCGCGTAGCCGAACTTCTTTGCGCGATATTTTGCGTAACAGTTAAAATGGTTTGGTTCATGATCTTGCCTTAAAAAATAGCATTAAAATAAAAATAGAGCAGTAACAGAGTGAAAGTGCTTATGCTGATTGACGTTGTTCACCTTCTTGGCTCGCAGCAATGCAGCGCGCAACCACGGTTTCAAAGTCCCCATTGATATCTATATCTATCACATGTGGCTCCGAAGCAGTCGGCATTTCTAGGGTCTCAAACTGGCTTTTGAGAAGCTCTACTGGCATAAAGTGGCCTTTACGATCTTGCATGCGCTCTTTGACGAGTTCAAAATCACCATAAAGATGAAGGAAGGTGACATTTTGATTGCCTTCGCAGATACGGTCGCGATATTTCTTTTTCAGCGCAGAGCATACGATCACTCCGACTTCGTTTTTTTGCTCAATACTAAAAGCCGCATCACTGATACGTTCAAGCCAAGGCATGCGATCATCATCATTAAGTGGCTGACCGGATGACATTTTTAAAATATTGGCTTTAGGATGCAAGTCATCACCATCAATAAATTTAGCACCAATTTTTTGGGCTAATGCCGCGCCAACACTGGACTTCCCCGTACTTGAGACACCCATGATGAGGAATACTTTGCCTGTCGCTTGATTATTCATTTTTTTGACCTCTATCTAATTTTTATCATTTCACGTTTGAATTATGTGTCTATATTATCAAGTTACGCGTAACATGTTACCCGTAACCAACAATAATGTGAAGTTCAACCCAAAAAAATATAAAACGGAGTAAAACTCTTATGTCTGACCTCTCTTTGATCTTAACCGCCGTCGGCTCGATCATTTTGCTTTTATTTCTTGTAATGAAAGTAAGATTGCATGCTGTGGTCGCGTTAATTTTAGTTTCTATGATCGCCGGCTTATTTTCAGGAATGAGCCCAGAATTAATTGCTCAAACTATCCAAAAAGGGATGGGTGGCACCCTAGGCTTTGTTGCTGTGGTTGTGGCACTTGGCGCAATGTTTGGCAAGGTCATGGAAGAAACTGGTGCGCTTGATCAAATCGCTCACACACTTTTAAATCGCTTTGGTGAAAAAAATGCCAACTGGGCGTTAACCTTTACGGGCTTTATTTGTGCGCTTCCTTTGTTCTTTGATGTGGCAGTGGTGCTGTTAATTGGTATCGCTTTTGCTGTGGTAAGAAAAGGTGGTGGTAGTGTTGTTAAAATTGGGATTGCATTGCTTGCAGGTATTGCAACTTGCCAAGCTTTCCTTATTCCGGCGCCAGGCCCTATCTTAGTTGCTTCTCAGCTCAACGCTGATTTTGGCTACATGATTGTTTTTGGTTTGCTTGCTTCGATTCCAGCATTAATTTTAGGTGGCCCAATTTGGGGAAGCTTTATTGCTAAACGTGTTCAAGTTGAACTGCCTGAGCATGCTCAATTTGATGAAAATCAGCGTGATGGTGATAGAGAGCCTACTTTTAAGTTAGCGATTGGTTTGATTGGCTTGCCTTTGATGATGATAGCATTAAAAACAATTGCCGCACGTTTTGTTGAACCGGGTTCAGACATTCACAATTGGCTTGAGTTTGTGGGCCATCCGTTTACGGCAATTTTAGTCGCTTGTTTGGTTGCCTTTTACTTATTGGGCTATAAGCGTGGTGTTTCTAATGAGCGTATTATGGAAATCTGCTCAAGTGCATTGCAACCAGCAGGGGTGATTATTCTTGTGACAGGTGCCGGTGGTGTATTTAAACAAGTATTAATCGATTCAGGTGTGGGTGAAGCACTCGGTAACTATCTTGCAGGATCTGGTTTGCCGGTTGTCGTGCTTGCATTCATTTTGGCTGCAGCAGTACGTATCATCCAAGGTTCAGCAACGGTTGCTATGCTCACCGCTTGTGGTTTGATTATTCCTATGCTTGAGCCGCTTGGTCTTTCTGGCGCGCAACTTGCGGCAGTGACGATTGCCATAGGTGGTGGTTCGATCGTGTGTTCACATGTGAACGATTCTGGATTTTGGCTGGCTAACCGTTATTTAGGCTTAACTGAAATGCAAACACTCAAAACCTGGACTGTAATGGAAACCATTATTGGTACATCAGGTGCAGTGGTTGCTTTGATTATCTCTCTCTTCCTATAACGATATATTGTCTAAAGGCTTAGGTATTTTACTTAAGCCTTTTTTATACCGTCTCTCCTAAGCTGACTTTAAACCCAAGATCATGTTGTGTTTGCTTGATCGGCTGACGTTCAAGTCTTGCTAAAAGCTCCGTTGCAGCCTTTTTCCCAATCTCAAATCTAGGCGTGATCACACTTGCAAGTTTTGGCACCATTGCCTGTCCGACATCATGCCCGTGAAATCCCGCAACCGCCATTTGACTCGGTATTTCAATGCCTTGACGTTGGCACTCAAACACTACGCCGGCAGCTAAGTCATCATTGGTACAAAATACACCATCGGTTTCAGGGTATTGCTCAAGAGTTTGATGCAACAGCTTAGCGCCAAGTGAGAAAGAAGAGGCAGCGTCTGTCATCACGCTTTGAGGGGTTAACCCATGTGCCAGTAGTGCTTTGGAGTAGCCTTTTAACTTAAGCTTTGTGCGCACATCTAAGCGCGCGCCGAGATAGACTATTTTCTGATAACCTTTGTTAATCATTGCTGTCGTCATATCAAAGGCTGCTTTTTGGTTATCAAAACCGACACATTGGCCAATTGGATTTTGGGTTAAATCCATCATTTCAATGACAGGGATCCCTGCGGTTTCAAGCATCCTTAATGTGCGCGGACTGTGTGCGCTTTCGGATAAAATCAAACCATCCACATGATAAGCTAAAAGCGAAGCAATACGTTGTTCTTCAACTTCTTGGCTGTAGCCATAGTGCGCGAGCATGCTTTGATAACCTGCGCCTTCCGTAATGCTTTCGATC
Source organism: Vibrio sp. KMM 9700 (assembly GCF_058545285.1). NCBI lineage: Bacteria > Pseudomonadati > Pseudomonadota > Gammaproteobacteria > Vibrionales > Vibrionaceae > Vibrio > Vibrio sp. KMM 9700. The sequence goes on from NZ_CM178589.1 coordinate 1,717,418, forward strand.
CCGCGAATCACATCTGAAAATACTTGGTTGGTGAGTGATGGCACTAAGATCCCAATCGCATGACTTTTCGCGTGAGAGAGCATGTCCGGAGCTTTATTCGGAATATAGCCAAGCTCTTCGATTGCTTGCTCAATTTTAGCCGCTGTTTGAGCAGAGACTTTTGCAGGATCGCGTAGGCAACGGCTGACCGTCATTTTAGTTACACCCACACAGTCGGCTATATCTTGTAAAGTTGGACGTTTGTTTTTCATCGGCATCACTATCTATATTGGGGTAATTATTCTAACATATTCAAAGCAAAAGACTTATACCAAGCATAGAATATAAAGGAATACTGATGAAGATTGCTGATTTAGATTGGGTACTTTTTGACGCGGATGAAACCTTGTTTCGCTTTGATGGTAAACGCGGCTTAAAAATGATGTTCTCACGTCATGGGGTTGAGTTAACCGAGCATGATATTGCCGAATACCAAACGGTGAATCAGCCGCTTTGGGTGGCCTATCAAAATGGCGAAATTGATGCCAAAACGCTGCAAGTGACTCGCTTTGAAGCTTGGTCACAAAAGCTTGGCATCAGCGCTGAGCAATTAAATCATGATTATATGATGGCGATGGCTGATATTTGTGAGCCACTTGAAGGCGCTTTATCTTTGATGGAAGCGCTGCATGGCAAAGTCAAGCTTGGGATCATTACTAACGGTTTTACCGCCTTGCAAGATATTCGCTTAAAGCGCACCGGCTTTGATAAGTTCTTTGATTTATTAGTGATTTCAGAAGACGTTGGGATCGCAAAACCTGATGCTGGAATTTTTGAATACGCCAAAAAACAAATGCAACCGACACCTGAAAATAGTCGCATTTTAATGGTTGGGGATAATCCGCATTCTGATGTGTTGGGCGGGCAAAATGCAAACTTTAAGACTTGTTGGTTAAATGAACATGGTAAAGATATTCCCCAAGGGATCATGCCTGATCTCGTCGTGCCAAGTTTAGGTGAGCTGCAAGCATCCTTGATGGCTTAACTTCTTCTCGACAATGCCTTGGCTAAAACTGGGCATAAAATCAATACAAAGATAAAACGTGCGAGCTGCATCGCCATCACAAAGGCTACATCGGATTGGGTGCTGCTCGCGATAATTGCCACTGCGTCCATTCCGCCAGGGTTGGTGGCTAAAAACGCGCTGAGATAATCCACGTGCGCCCAATGCGCTATCCCCAAGGCAACCAAGGCATTCGCCCCTAACAGCAGTAAAATACTCGCAAAAACATACGGGAAAAGCTTCGCAGCATGGCGCACCACATCCCGTGTAAAACGAAAGCCTATCGCCCAGCCTAAGAATGCATAAGAAATGGCTAGAATAGGGAGAGGCAATTCGATCTCAAATGGGGTGAAAATCTTCACCAACATACAAACAACGATAGGCAAGATTAAGGCACCACCTGAGACTTTAAAGTATTTAAAATTCAGCCAAGGAATAAGGGTCGCAATCAGCAAGCTAACCCCAACATTGATCCAACTTTGCACTTCAAAAGCATGCAGCCAAGGGTTGTCACCTGTACTTGCAACGCCAAGCCAAAGCGCCACCATGGCAGCTGAAATCGCACTGCAAAACATGCGTAAATACTGCATAAAGGCAACTAAACGCATATCTGCGCCATAATCTTCACTCATTAAAGTCATCACGCTAGCAGCGCCTGGCGCTAATCCCCAAACTGCGGTGGAGCCGGGCAGAAGCGGCAGTTTACTTAACCCCCAACCTAAGAAAGACGAGATAAAAATAGTACTAAAAGTGCCGAGCATGAAAATTGGCCAATCTTTACCGACTTCACCGATAACATTTATCGGTAGGCCTTGTGCAACCATGGCGCCGATCATGCCTTGCGCGATTAAAAAACTCATTCTCGGTAGTTCAATTTTATTGCCACGCACGGCTAAGACAATACTCACAAACATAGGTGCAAGTAAGAGCGCAGCTGGGATATGTAAATATTCAAACAGGGCGGCAAGCAAAACAGAAGAGATGATGAGTTTGAGCCAGAGTTGGGGCTGTTTTGCTTTTAAAGTCATAGGGAGTTGATGCTTTGTTATATATGAGAAGAAGCTAAAAGAGTTTCAAGTATAAGATATTTCATGATATTTGTTTTGATTTATCTTCTAGTTAGATATTTTTTCTAGGGGTAACTTTTGATGCGGGAGTTTTTGCTTAAAGTTGGATTCAATTCTAAATACATTACCAGATGGGAAAACAATACGTGTAGAGGTAAGGCTCTGAGTCTTTTTATCAAAACCGATTTCGGATGAGCTAAATTTTCGCCCGTTAATTTCGCCAAATGCTCTTTGCATATAGAAAACACCGCGAAAATAATAGGCACTGCGAAAGCGAATACTCGTATTGGCAAAGGTGAGGCTACCATCTTTATATTCAAGCAGCTGTTTAGCGGTTTCTTTATGCCGACTTAATTTGAATGCATCTTTGGTTTTGTGGCGAATACTTTCTTTCGCTTTAAGCTGATAATAAAGCCAGTAGTTATCTTTACCGTCATCAAAGTAGGCATTTTGGCTAATATCATGCATGCGAATTTCTGCGCCCTTGGCTTGGAGCTGAAAGGGCAGAAGCATAGTACATAAAAGTAAAATAATTTGACGCATCATATAATAAATCCCCCAACAAGCATAAGCTTAGCTAGGGGATCCTCGTTATTTTATCATCAATTAGTTATTGATTAATTTTATTCTTCATCCGCAAAGCAGTCTAAGGTTTCACCTGCATTATTGGTACACCATAAAGCATTATCGAAATCAGAGCCTTGAATTGGGGCAACGTCTAAGGTTTCATCACCCCATACGCCTTGTAAATAGTATTCGATACCATCAACTGTCCAAATATGGAGATCTGTACGATCTGAAGGGCTTTCAGACTTACAGGCCGTTCCGTTCACCATATAAGAGTAATCGACGTCATATTCAGCAACATTATCAGTTGGACAAGAGTAAGAGGCAGATAAATCTAGGTCACTACGGTCGATACCTTTGTCTGTGCTGAAGATATTATGTAGATTGAGATGGAAGATAACGTCATCTTCAATTTGCTCAGTATAAACCGAGTCTTCATCTGCTAAGTGATCTTCAATGTTGGTGATGGTTTCTTCTACTTGGTCTGCATCTTCTTGTGTCATGCCAAGGGCAACCAAATCAAGAGAGTCAAAAGTATCACCGGCACTGATTAAAGTTTCTTTAGCATTTGATAACAGTTCACTTGCATTGCTACGGAAGGTAAGCAGTTGAGGATCTTCAACCCAAGATTTCACATCATAAGAGACGGGGGATGCTACTGATGTGACTGTTCCTGTCATTGTCTTATCTGAATTAAACTGATAAGCGGTAACATTCTCAAACTTTTTCTCTACAGCGGTATAATAAGTATCGTCAGCTGCATTATAAGCCGCAGTAAAGTACATCATACTTGCTGATGCCAATGCTGCTGTACGCGTAGCAAGACTATCTTGATAAGTAAATTCTTTTTCTTGCGAGCCATCGGTAAATTTAATGCTATACCCTTCACCAGGCATAGCTTTGGCTAGTTTTTCACTTGCAGCAATTAGGCGAGCAGCTTCTTCAGTAAGCAATTCAGAGACATCATCGGTTGTGCCTAAAGGACCTTCTGATACCAGTTCTAAGGTAGGGTTGCGAGCATAATCAAGTACTTTTGCAAGCATTTCTGTGTAGTCAGTACCCGTAATATCAATGCGATCTGTCACCGCTGGTTCGTTAACGATTTCAGCAATTTCTAAAAGCGCCGAAACAGCATCTTGCTGATAGCCATTACTACCATCGTCTGCTTCAAGTAAGTTGCGGTATTCTTCCAATTTGTCTTGGATATTAATATCTGCCACATCACCAGTTAAAATATCATTCAGATCTGCAATGATGTAATTAACATTTTCGCTATCATAAACGGCGCTTAAAGCATCGCTTGCCTCACTTGGCAGTACAATATCAGCTTCTGGTAAATCCGCCGTTGTGCCGTCAGTATTTTTGATTTTAACTTCAGCCATCGCAGCTGCAAAAACTTCATCTGAAATAGCAGAAAGAGGGTTAGCAGAGCTTAAGCTTTCACCATCGGCACTGGTTGTATCAATCATGTCATCTGACTTATTTAAGTCGATAGAATTTAAAAGTGCAGAGATGTTGGCTGCAAACTGCTCAGCTGTGATGCCTGATGCTTTGATCATACGCATGACAGATGCAGTTTGCTCTAAGCCAAATGGCGTGACGACAGTGTTATCAGAGCTAATTGGCGCAGTGTTTGAACCAATTGAATAACCGTCTAATGTGAATTCACAAATTGCGCCGTCATCAACCTTGAACTGACCAATATTATTGGTTGTGCCTGTTTCACCAGTATCACAAGAAAAATCTGCGCCCATAACTGGGTTAGTATCAAGCAATACAGCAGTGATATCACCATCGCCGTTGTTATCGCCACCGCCAGTGTTTGAATTACCGTTGTAATCAGGACCATCGCTACCGCCGCAACCAGCAAGTAGTGCGCCAACAAGTAAAGGAAGAAGTGCTTTTTTCACAGGAACCTCAAAAAGTTAAAAATAAAGTGAGATATGTGGGCAAGGCTAAAAGCAAGTTGATGAGAGTAAGCTGTCGCCAAGTCCTAAGAGAGGTCCTTAAAATAGCATGGCAGATATTCACCTACAAATAGGGTGGTTTTATTTTTGTTAACATGTAGCAGAATAAAAATTAAGCGTTTGCATGAAAATGACATGAAAATGTTAACTGGGTGCTTATATTCTCGTTTTAATATTCACGTTGTGAATGCTTTGTTTTTAACGGGTAGCCTGTACTTATGTTTGTTAACATAAAAAATTTCTAACACCATTTTATATTTTCGTGAAGTGGCTCGCAAAGCGCCAGTAACCAAAGGTGGGCTTTAATTACTGGTTTAAATATATTTAATCTTCACTAGATTCAGAGCGACTTCGTAATTTACGCGTACGTGTTAAACGGCGTCGTTTTAAGCCTTGATGAACCCCGCGACGTAAACTTTGAAAACTGCGCTCGATTTTATCGACCCCTAATAAAATACCTAAGGTTAATATCGTAAAGATGATCGATTGAGATTCATGGCCTAAACCTATCATTAGACCTAAACCTGCCAACAACCAGATCACCGCAGCTGATGTTACGCCGTGGATTTTGCCATCTAAGGTCATCATCACGCCTGCGCCTAAAAAGCCCACACCTGTGATAATTTGCCCAAGCACGCGAGCATGATCTTGGGAATAAGGTGAGAGCGAGGCAGCCATTGCCATGAACAAGTAAGTTCCTGAAATAATTAAAATGGCGGTGCGAATGCCAACAGGTTTGCCACGCAACTGACGCTCAAGACCAATCAAGGTGCCATTAAAGGCGCAAGTGATCAGAGCCGTCCAGTTAAATGGTGAAATATTTAAAAATTCAATTAGTTGCAGCTTAATATTCATCGCTTTGGATTAGAGTTAGTTCAAGAGAATAGGAGTATTTAGAGATCGCAGCATAACCCAAAACAAGAGAAATGATAGGGAAATGGTGATGATATTTTTTTATCTTCAGAAGAAGGGATTTTGCTTATCTAGGTCAAAGGTATTATATTATTAAAATGCATTGGTTTTTAAAACAATATGCAATAAACACATAAACCTTATGCGTACTTTTCATTATTTTTTTTGATTAAACCACTCTATAATCAATGTCATTGATTCAATATGCCCTTGCAGTTTGGGTATTGGTTGACATTGAATCACACTCATTCGCTAAATTGAGGATTTATTATGTTTCAAGCTCTCGTTTTAAACCAAGAAGAAAAACGTACCATTGCTAGTATTGAGTCTGTTGACGAAGCCCAGTTACCAGAAGGTGACGTATTAGTAGCCGTTGATTACTCTTCTATTAACTATAAAGATGGCTTAGCTATTACAGGTGCAGGCCCTGTGGTTCGTCAGTTCCCTATGGTTCCGGGGATTGATCTTTCTGGCACAGTGCTTGAGTCTGAGAGTGATAAATTCCAAGTTGGTGACAAAGTTGTGCTAACTGGTTGGGGTGTAGGTGAAGTCCATTGGGGCGGCCTTGCACAAAAAGCACGTCTAAAATCAGAATGGCTAGTTAAGCAACCAGAAAAAATCGATGCAAAACAAGCCATGATGGTTGGTACAGCAGGCTTTACCGCTATGCTTTGCGTGCAAGCTTTGATCGATGGTGGCGTAAAACCTGAGTCTGGTGAAATCCTTGTCACTGGTGCAAGTGGTGGCGTAGGTAGCGTAGCTGTGTCTTTACTCTCGACCCTAGGTTATAAAGTTGCTGCGGTAACTGGTCGTGCAAGTGTTAACGGTGAGCTACTTAAATCTCTTGGCGCAACACGCATTCTTGAGCGTAGTGAGTTTGAAGATCTTTCTCGCCCACTTGAAAAACAACAATGGGCTGGCGCTGTTGATACTGTCGGTAGCAAGCTACTAGCTAAAGTATTAACTCAAATGGATTATGACAGCACAGTTGCTGCATGTGGTCTGGCTGGTGGTTTTGATCTACCAACCAACGTGATGCCATTTATTCTACGTAACGTTCGTCTGCAAGGTGTTGATTCTGTTTATTGTCCACAAGAGCGTCGTCAGGCAGCTTGGGATAAACTAACTGAAATCCTACCTGCGAGCTATTTTGACTCAGCATGTACTGAAATCAATTTAGAAGATGCAGTCAAATTTGCGCAAGACATTATTAAAGGCCAAGTGACTGGACGTACAGTCGTTAAGCTTTAATCTAGGCTAAAGATCCCAGTTGAGATCTCGACATATATTCTTAAACCACTCTAATGATGATTCATGGGGTGGTTTTTTTATCGGTATTTTTAGTTCCCTACAAGGCCATTAACCTCTCTCTTTGCTCTATTAAGGCGCAGCACTCACTGATTAAAATATCCTTGAGCCATAAGTGTGGCGCATGGTTTTCAACTCTTTGATGCCAGATCAATGCATAATCAAAGGCGTTAAACTCAAAAGGCAGGGCTTTCACGACTAAGTTATGCTTTTTCGCTACCAAATAAGCCAAATCTGCTGGCACTGTAATAATCAATTGCTGCTCATCTTCAAGTTTATCAACTATCGCTAATGCCGCTTCTAAATGATACGCGCGCAAAATAATATTCGGCTTTTTCGCATCCCCAATCGCTTTGTCGAGTAAATCCTTCACGCCATCACTAATTGCAATCATCGCATGAGGGCTTTGCAAATAAGTTTCTAAGCTTAGCGGCTCTTTCGCCAGTGGATGATTTTTCGAAAGCAAACAAAAGACACCGACTTTACCTAACATTTTCTGGTTTAAATCATTTTCAAACCCAGCCGGGCGACAAATCGCAAAATCAGAATAAGTCGTGAGTTGGCAATGAATTTGTGGATGGTGCAAAGGTTGAAATTCAAGCTTGATATTTGGCGCTTCGCTATAAATTCTTGGCAATGCATAAGGCAATATGGTCTGCATCGCGTAATCTGTTGTCGCAATATAAAACTTTTGATGACAGCTTTTTGGATCAAAGGCTTGCGGCGAAAGTATATCGCGCATCGACTCAAGCGGCGCTTTCAAAGACTTTTGAAGTTCTACGGCTTTGGGCGTTGGCACAAGTCCTATGCCTTGGCGCACAAATAAGGGATCATCAAATAATTCACGCAAACGGCCAAGCACTCGGCTCATCGCAGACTGGCTCAAGTTCAAACGCGCCGCTGCACGGCTGACGCTTTTTTCTTCCATGAGTATATGTAGCGCGACCAAGAGGTTCAGATCTCGGCGATAAATGTCATCAAGTTCCATAATTAGATTCTTATTTATAAGATTATCAAGAAGATTCCCGCTTCAATATTTGTCCATTTTCTAATGCTAAAAAATACTTAAAGGTAGACAAAGAAAAGTTAAGGGAGCTTTTATTATGCCATGTATTAGTGAATTTTACGGAATTTTGATCTATATGTATTTTAGCGATCATAATCCCCCACATTTTCATGCTAAATATGCGGAATTTGAAATCCTAGTTAATCTGAGTACACTTGAAATATTGGAAGGTCAGTTTCCCAAAAGAGCCAAAGCTATGGTTTTGGAATGGGCGTCAGAGCATAGAGATGAATTATTAGAGGATTGGGAGTTATGCAAAGCCAAACAAAGCCCACACAAAATACCACCACTGAGTTAACAGCATCACTCATCCCTTGGCACATTAACCAAGTGACGGTGCTTCAAGGTGAAGAGATAAAAACTTTATTGGTAAGCTTTAAAGATAACAAGCAAGGTAAAGTTTTTTTTCATCCGAGTTGGTTTGCTGGTGTTTTGAAGGCTTTAAATGAACCTAAGCTGTTTGAAAAAGTGTATATCGAATATGGCGCTTTAACTTGGGAAAATGATTTAGATATTGATCCAAAAGCCATTTATGATGAGATAAAGCGCACTGGCGAGTGTCATTTATATTGATTAAAACTATTAGTTAGAAAGCCCCAAATCTATCGGTGTTTTGCTTGCCTTACCGCCAACTTCACGGGTGAGTTTTGGCACTAAATAGCCAGAGACACGCGTGAGCAAGTCCGCAATTAAGCTGCATGCTTTGTCATCTGAGACATAAAAATGCGCCGCGCCTTGGACCTTATCTAACAGGTGCAAATAATAAGGTAAAATCCCCGCAGTAAAGAGCGCTTCACTGAGTTTTTGAAGTGCATCCACATCATCATTGACTCCTTTTAAAAGTACGCTTTGATTGAGCAAAGTCACGCCAGCATGCTTAAGTAAGTCCATCGCTTGGCTTAACTCCTTATCAATTTCATTTGCATGATTGATATGGGTAACCAAAACCACTTGCAAGCGAGTTTGGCTTAATAGCTTGCACAAGTCTTGAGTGATTCGACTTGGGATCACCACAGGCAAGCGAGTATGAATACGTAAGGTTTTGATATGCGCAATCTTCTCAATCTCTGCCACTAACCATGCTAACTCATGATCTTTTGCCATTAACGGATCGCCACCGGATAAGATTACTTCATTAATTTCAGGCTTAGCCCAAATATAATCAATGGCTTGTTTCCAGTTTGCTTTGTTGCCCTTGTTTTCTTGATATGGGAAATGACGGCGAAAACAATAACGGCAATTCACCGCGCAGCCGCCTTTAACGATTAATAAGCAACGTGATTTATACTTATGAAGCAGCCCAGGTACAGCCGCATCTTGTTCATCGAGCGGATCGGTTGAATAACCTTCATGAATTTCAAACTCTTGCGAAAGCGGTAAGACTTGGCGCAAAAGAGGATCGTTTGGATCTTGGTGCTTCATTTTGGCAATAAAAGGGCGCGGCACACGCATCGCAAACAGTCGTCTTGCTTTTGCAGACTCCAAAAAAGGGGCTTGGTCAATTTGCAACATATCGAGTAAAACGAGTGGATCGCTCACCGATTGTGCTAATTCTTGCTGCCAAGTGGCTTCTTTTGAATACTTTTGTTCAACTAAAAGCGCTTTTTGGGGTATGATATTGGACATGAAAATCAACTCGAAAATATAGAGGAAAAAATGGCAACTGTTAGCACCAATGAATTCAAAGGCGGCCTTAAGATTATGCTTGATAATGAGCCGTGTGTCATTCTCGAAAATGAGTATGTGAAACCGGGTAAAGGTCAGGCGTTCAACCGCGTTAAGATTCGTAAACTGCTTTCGGGCAAAACGCTAGAGAAAACATTCAAGTCTGGCGAAACAGTAGAAGTTGCAGATGTAATGGATATCGATCTTGATTATCTTTACACAGATGGCGAATTCTACCACTTCATGAATGCTGAAACATTCGAGCAAATCGGTGCTGAAGTTAGCGCTGTAGGTGATAGCGCAAAATGGTTGGTTGAAAACAACACTTGTATGATCACGCTTTGGAACGGCAACCCAATCGCGGTTACGCCACCAAACTTTGTTGAGCTTGAAGTAACAGATACAGATCCTGGCCTAAAAGGTGATACGCAAGGTACTGGCGGTAAACCAGCAACGCTAAGCACTGGCGCTGTGGTTCGCGTACCTCTATTTATCTCTATCGGTGAAGTGATCAAAGTTGATACACGTACTGGCGAATATGTTGGTCGTGTGAAGTAATTTATTTACTTGCTGATTGATTATAAAGCCCTCGCATGAAGTAAAGATGCGAGGGCTTTATTTTTTCATTAGAATTTAACTAGTTAGATGCAGGAATACCCTCCCCGCGTACACCATCCCTTTCTAAAATTAAAACGGCTGGGGTCCATGCTGGCAGTTCAAGTTGATTTCCATCAATCATCACATCAGTTGCAAGATCAGATTGATAAACAGGGCTTACACTAAAACCATCACTTGGCAGTGTAAAATTAATCGCATCTGGCGTTGCATTGATTGCGACGATTAAGCCATCTAGGTTTGGATCCAAATCTGAAACTTGACTACCGTTATCAACACTCATAATGATGACGCCAGGCACTTGTTGACTACCCGTATTATGGAAGGCGAGTCTTTGAATCACTTCTTCACCTTTGCCTAAACGTAATAATGGATAAGTCTTTCTAAGCTTGGCAAGATCTTGATAATAGCTCACCATAGTTTGCATCTGAGATTGCTCTGGAACAGCCATTTCTGCATTATTATCAATTACTTCTTGTATCAATGCATAGTTTTCACCATCTTTATCAAAGCGCGGTAAGCCTTTATCCCAGTTATTATCTTCTAAGCCAAAATCAACTTTGTTATACCAATCGCCAGAATCATAAGAATCACGTTGCATTGATTTAGAGCGAAGCAGTTCAGATCCCATATGGGTAAAAGGAACACCTTGCCCAAGCATGGCTGTTGCAAGTGACACGGCTTGGATTCTCACTCTGGTTTCTATAGGGGTGCTGTAGTCGATTTTGTATTGGTTATTGTCCCACAAGGTTTGGTTATCATGTTTAGAGACATAGTTTTGGATTTCTGATGGATCTTGCGCATAACCTGCAGCTTGACCATTGTAATCAAGTTGCTCACCTTTAATCAGATTGTCGGTTGAATCAATAAACTGAAAATCTTTTAAGTTACCCGCCATCCCAAGGCGAACCAGATCAGCCAGATGTAAGGCACTTTCCTTACTCACATCTGCTATTTCATTTGGATCAACATAGGCACCATTGCCAAAACCTTGATTTTTTCGGATGCTTTCTTGTGTATCAAATGGGCTTCCACCACGCACTGCATCACGTAAGCGATCGGAAAAACTACCTATGCCAGTACCTGCTAAGTTTGCTTGCGATGCTTGAGTGAATAAAGCATCATCTGCGACCTCTCCAAAATTCCAACCTTCGCCATAAAAATAAACACTCGGGTCAACTTTTTGCACTTCAGCTAATGACTCTTGGATTTGTGCCAGTGGATGATGCGCCATTAAATCAAAACGAAATGCATCAATTTTATAATCCCTTGCCCAAACAACGAGTGAGTCTTTGATTAATTTTGCCATCATTTGATGCTCTGGGGCGGTATTTGAACAGCAGGTTGAGTTCTCCACAATCCCAGTAATAGGGTTGAGGCGGTTATAATACCAAGGCACTATTTTGTCGAGCACAGAGGTATCCGATGTTGGACCAGCACTATTGGTATGGTTGTACACCACATCCATCACCACATTCATGCCAATATCTTGCTTGATCGCTTGCACCATTTGTCTTGTTTCCAAGATACGCTGGCTGCCTTCTGGCTCGGTTGAATAAGAGCCTTCTGGTACAGTGTAATGGAATGGATCATAGCCCCAGTTGAAGCCATCGGTTTGAGAAATATAAGCTTGCAGCGCTTGGACTTGGTTATTCTCAGGGGAGTCTGTTTCTGCTAATTGCGCAAGCACCGCTTGAATGCTTTGCCCTGAATCGCAGTAAGTTGCAAATTCACTCTTGGCTACATCAGGGTTTACCTCGCATAGACGTGAAAAAGCTTCCGTGATATTGACTTGATTTTGCGCGGATTCATTAATGGTGGCAATGTCAAAAATTGGCAACAAGTGTAAATGCGTCACACCACTTTCACTTAACTCTTTAAGGTGTTTGACCGGTGTTGATTGTGATTGAGTAAACGCAAGATATTTACCTTGGTAAGGCGCTTTAATTGTTGGATCTAGGCTACTAAAGTCTCTGATATGTGATTCATAAATAATAAAATCAGCAGGATTATCTTGAGCAATTGGACGTTCTAAATCATCCCAACCTTCAGGTTTTAATGCCTCTGAATCTAAATCAACAACTTGGCTGTATCGAGAGTCCGTTGCCAAACTAAGAGAGTAAGGATCTGTGACTTGATAGGTTTCAAACTTCTTCGAAGACGGGTGGAACACATTTATATCATAAAGATAATAATCACCACTTTGCGCTTTATCTGTTGTGAGTGACCATATACCGCTATCTTCTTGATAATCCATTTGAATTTTATCTTTCTCATTCTTATCTTGATCAAATAAGACGAGCTCAACATTTAGAGCAGAGGGTGCCCAAAGATTAAAACGAGTGCCAGTGTCATCTAAAATCGTCGCGCCAAAAGTGGCAGATTGTGCGCTGCTGGCAAAAAGATCATCTAGGCTATTTGCTGTCTGGACTTGGGTGCCAGATAAAATATAACCCTCATCGTCAACCGCAATCGCATAGAGTTGCGCCTTGACGGCATTTTTCATATTGATGCTTGAGTCAATCGCAAAAGCTAAGCTATTTTGGGCAACTTGCGGTTGGCGCGCAGCTTCTTCTGCGGTGAGTTCTGAGGGCTTAAGCACAGCATAAGGTTGGATATATTGATTGTTTTGATCAAAGCTTGCGCCATCTTCCCAAGAGACATAAAGGCGATATTCATCCGCGCCACTCGGAGCATCCATCCATGCGAGCTTATAGCCAGATAATAAATGCGCTTTTGCGTTCGCGATTCCAACAAGTTGTTGATAGGCTTCAGCTCTTGTTGCATATGGCGAGCCATTGCCTTGGATAAATGAAGCACTCGCTTGGTTATCGGATAAATCTACCCGTCCATCTGAGCCTAATAAATTATTTACGCTTTGATCGCGAAGAATCACATTGACGCAGTTTTGCTCACTAGTTGGGCTAAGAGGTAAACGCCAGTAGGCACCAAACTCATCTTGCGCGGTCGGCGTGTTCGATTGATCGTTCCAATCTTTGATCCAAGATGCATCACTGGCATCGCAGTTAGCATCATTCCATGTATACAGACTATATTGCGAATAATCTTTCCCGCCGTTATCGACAAAATAAATAATCGCCTCGCCTGAGTTTGGAGAGAGCGGATCTGAAATTTCATCACTTGCCACCAAGCGCGCGGCAGGCCCTGTTGTTTCCGGTAGATCAACAGTAAATACAGGGGCTTGGTTGTCAGTTTCTATATCGATAGAGTACGGATCTGAATCATCATTACAGCCTGAAATAATCACTAAACTGAATATGGGTAGCCAGATTCTTTTGTTTCTTAATGTATTGGATTTCATTTTAATATCCTTGTAGATAAAAATATGAGCAGGGGTTTTATTGTTATATGCACGTGGCATTTAAGCTTATGAGTATATATTTTTGTTTGATTTTTATTCAGGATGAGATTTGTGATGAAGTGGTTGTACTTGTTCAGTTATTTATTAAGTGATTGATTTGTATGGATGAGAAGGATGAATGACATCTCTTTTTTGAGAGGCTTATCGAGTAATGAGAAATTGAGCGGGTAAATTCTTAAGGCTTAGGTAAAAGGCGTAGAAATTAAACGAGGGGAGGATGGTTAAAATCAAAAAATATCAGATGTTATTGAAGCAAAAGATTATATTTTAATTCGACCGGGATATCTTAAATAAATCTATGGGCGTAGGTGAGGGGCGTAGAAATAATATTTAAGATACAAAAAAGGCGCTAAAGTAGAATAACTACCCAGCGCCATTTTTATTTATTATTTTAAGTGCTTACACCATAAACACAAAAATAACTGAAAGTAGGCTTAAAAAACCTGCAATGAAATAACAGATCACCTTACCTGTTGTGCCAACATGGAATTTTAAGTCATGCATACCATGGTGCACACGGTGCATCGCATGCCAAATTGGTAGCGCAATGCTTAGGATGATAAATAAACCACCTAAAAAGCGTCCCGCAAAAGTTGCCACGCGATCATAGCTTAGTGCATCGGCATCGATAATTCCCATAGGGATCAAAATGCCTAGAACTAAAACAGTGATTGGCGTGATCATGGCAAACCAAGTGCCACCTGCGCCAAATAATGTCCACCAGATTGGCTCTTCAGAGCGTTTTGGATTTTGATCAATTGTATGCTTTTGATTCGTCATCACTTGCTCCTTAGACGATGAGTAAAACGATAATAGAAATCACGGCAACTGCTGCCCATTGTGCGCCAACGATAGCTTTTTTCTCTACCGCTTTGCCTTTGATTTTAATCGGCATAACTTGCGGCATCATGCTAAAGAAAGTTTGTGCGTGGAACAGACTCCCAGCCAGTGCCACAACATTAATCAGCACAATCACAGGGTTTGCCATAAAGTTTAGCCATGCATCCCAAGCTTCTGGGCCTTTCACCAAACAGCCTAAGCCAAAGGTTAAGAACAAGGTGAAGAGGATCAAAGGTAGCACTGTTGCTTCACGTAACATGTAAAAACGGTAGAAGCTATGCTTGCTCCACCAATTGCGCTCCACTGGGCGAACATAAGGTTTACGTTTGCTCATCTTAGATCTCCTCTGACTTAAACATTGAAATCACAAAATCCATTGAAGATTCAACTTTGCCTTGGTTTACCGCAGCTGCTGGATCAACATGTTTTGGACAGACTTCAGAGCAATAACCAACGAAGGTACAACCCCAAGCGCCGTTTTCACTGTTGATCATTTTCATACGCTCAGCTTTACCATTATCACGGTTATCTAGGTTATAACGGTGTGCAAGAGTAAGCGCTGCAGGGCCGATAAACTCAGGGTTTAAGCCAAATTGCGGACATGCTGCGTAGCAAAGACCACAGTTGATGCAACCAGCAAATTGTTTGTATTTTGCCATTTGCTCTGGGGTTTGCGTGTTGGTGCCATCTTCAGGCGTGCGATCATTGCCAATGATATAAGGTTTAATCGCTTCAAGGCGCTCAATAAATGGCGTCATATCAACAATTAAGTCTTTTTCGATTGGGAAGTTCGCTAGTGGTTCAAGCGTCACGCCATCAGGGTAGTCACGTAAGAAACTCTTACATGCAAGTTTTGGCACGCCATTGACCATCATGCCGCATGAGCCGCAAATCGCCATACGACAAGACCAGCGATAAGCTAAGTCTTTATCTAAGTTGTCTTTGATATAACCAATAGCATCCAGCACAGAGGTGGTGTCATCACATGGCACATCAAAGTCTTGCAGATGCGGTTCATTATCGACTTCTGGGTTATAACGAAGAATATGAACTTTTTGAATGCGTTGTTCTGCCATTAGTTGTTCTCCTTCGTAGCGTTTTCTGCGGCTTCTGCTGCGGCTTGTTTGGCTGCGGCAGCTTCTTCTGCGGCTGCGCCATATAGACGCGCTTCAGGCTGCGACTTGGTAATTTTGACTGGGCTATAATCGATGTTTGGACGCGCATCTTCTTGATAGAAAGAAAGCGTATGTTTCAAGAAGTTCACATCATCACGCTCAGTACAACCATCATCTAAACGTTGGTGCGCACCACGTGACTCACGACGTAAAATCGCAGATTCAGCCATAGCTTGCGCCACATCTAGGCCATAACCCACTTCGATTGCATAGAGCAGATCAGTGTTAAAGACTTGGCCTTTATCTTTAATGCTAATACGCTTATAACGCTCTTTGAGCTCAGCGAGTTTTTCGATCGTTTCTTGGATCAAATCTTCACGGCGATAGATACCACAACCGGCTTCCATGGTGTGACCCATTTCAGTGCGGATATCTGCCCAGTTTTCATCACCTTCTTGGCTCATTAAGGTGTCAATGCGATCTTGCACAGCTTTCACTTGCGCTTCGATAGCCTTATCATCCCAACCTTGGAAAGTTTTTGCGCGATCGGCTGCGCCTTCACCGGCAACGCGGCCAAAGACCACAAACTCAGCCAATGAGTTCGAACCTAAACGGTTTGCGCCATGTAGACCAACAGATGCACATTCACCGACAGCAAATAAGCCTTTGATACGGGTTTCACATTTAGGATCGGTTTCAATCCCGCCCATGGTGTAGTGAACCGTTGGACGAATTGGGATAGGCTCTTTTGCCGGATCAACATTCACATAAGCTTTGGCAAGCTCACAGATAAATGGCAGACGCTCTTGCAGATAGTCTTCACCTAGGTGAGTCAAATCAAGATGCACCACATCACCGAGTGGGTGCTTAATGGTGTTGCCTTTTTGCTGCTCATGCCAGAATGCTTGTGAAACCTTGTCACGCGGACCAAGTTCCATATATTTGTTCTTCGGCTGACCGACTGGCGTTTCAGGGCCCATGCCATAATCTTGCAGATAACGATAGCCGTTTTTATTGACGATAATACCGCCTTCACCGCGACAACCTTCTGTCATCAAGATGCCAGTGCCAGGTAAACCAGTTGGGTGATATTGAACAAATTCCATATCACGTAGTGGCACGCCATGACGATATGCCATTGCCATGCCATCACCGGTTACAATGCCGCCATTGGTGTTCGTGTTATACACACGACCTGCGCCACCCGTTGCCAAGACAACAGATTTTGCTTTGATAACAACCAATTCGCCTTCTGACATGTGAATTGCGATCAAACCTTGGACTTCGCCTTCTACAACAAGAAGATCGACGACAAAGTATTCGTCGAAACGTTTGATGTTTGAATATTTGATAGAAGTTTGGAAGAGGGTGTGGAGCATGTGGAAGCCAGTTTTATCTGCCGCAAACCAAGTGCGTTCAACCTTCATGCCGCCGAAACGACGCACGTTCACGTCACCGTTTTCTTTACGGCTCCAAGGGCAACCCCATTGTTCCATTTGGATCATTTCGCGGGTCGCGTTCTCGACAAAGTATTCCACAACGTCTTGTTCGCATAGCCAGTCACCACCACCAACAGTGTCATTGAAGTGGTTGTCGAGCGAGTCTTCTTCTTTGACTACAGCTGCCGAGCCGCCTTCGGCTGCAACTGTGTGGGAGCGCATAGGATAAACTTTTGAAACGAGCGCAACTTCTAGCTCAGGGTTAGCTTCTGCCGCTGCAATAGCAGAGCGTAAACCTGCACCACCCGCGCCAATGACTGCAATATCAGTGGTAATAGTCTTCACGGCTATCCTCCAGTGTGTATAAGGATGTATTTATTCATTTCATATGCATTATTTGAAATGTTATTTTTTATTTTTCGTGTATAAGTGTAACGGATAAAACAAACCTAAATATTGATTCAGGGCACTTTTTTTTCGGATTTTTACCCTTTTGGAGGTAGGTTTTTGGTGTGCAAATAGACTTGTTATTATTATGAAAATAAAGGTGATTTTTTTAGTTACAAAAGTTTATACTCATCTACACTATAGATATAAAAATTATTTATATTTTAGTCATTAAGTTGAATCTACAAACAGCCAAATCAAATTGAGATGAATATTTATGCGTGAAAAGTGGATGCCTACAGCAAGCCTAGATGACCTTAGAAAAAGGCAAATAATCCTTAAACAAATTCGGGATTTCTTTGAGTGCAGAGATGTGCTTGAAGTCGAAACGCCAGCGATTAGCCAAGCTACGGTCACGGATGTGCATTTGCATACCTTTCAAACTCATTTTATTGGCCCTGAGTTCTCTAAAGGTCAAAAATGCTTTTTAATGACAAGTCCTGAATTTCATATGAAGCGTTTACTTGCTGCTGGTTATGGCTCAATTTTTCAGATAGGTAAGGCGTTTCGTAATGAAGAAAATGGCCGTTTTCATAACCCAGAATTTACTATGTTGGAGTGGTATCGCGTCGGTTTTGATCATCATGATCTAATGGCTGAAATGCAAGAGCTGCTAATGCAAGTGCTTGGCTGTGAAGGTGTGGATAAAGAAACTTATCAAGACGCGTTTTTAGCTGTATTAAATGTTTGTCCACTTGAGGCAAGTTTAGATGAGCTAAAAGCTGTCGCAGAAAATCTTGGACTTGCGGATATATGCGCGGCAGAGACGAATCGGGATACAATTTTACAGCTTTTGTTTAGTGTAGGCGTTGAGCCAAAAATTGGTCAAAAGCAGCCAGTGTTTATTTATGATTTTCCTGCCTCTCAAGCTGCGCTTGCGAAAATCAACCAAGCTGATCCAAGGGTTGCCGATCGCTTTGAAGTCTATTTTAAAGGCGTGGAGCTTGCCAATGGTTTTCATGAGCTTGATGATGCCAAGGAACAGCTCGCGCGCTTTGAAAAAGACAATGTGCAACGCCTTGAAATGGGCTTAGCAGCGCAGCCAATTGACCATCATTTGATTGCGGCGCTAGAAGCGGGTTTGCCCCAATGCGCAGGGGTTGCACTTGGGGTCGACCGTTTAATTATGCTCGCCACGGGTGCTAAGCATATTGATGAGGTGACAGCTTTTACCTTTGATCGCGCTTAACTATTTATTTATGCCAAGCTACGGATTTGGGAATTGCTTAGCTACCAAGTGAATTTAGGGTCTTGAGTGATGCTTTGCTTTTCAAAGTATTCAATCGCCCCTTTTGGATAATCACAAAAAATACCGTCAACACCTATGTCGGCAAGCTCTTGCCAATCTTCAGCTTGGTTGACGGTATAAACAAAGACTTTGAGGCCACGCTGGTGCGCATCATTAACATAATCTGCATCGATCACATCTAAATCTACGTTGAGGCTAATGGCGCCTAGGTCTTGTGCAAACTTGGCTTTATGTAAGCCTTTTGAGCCAGTTAAGGCGCCGATTTGGGTCTCTGGGCGTGCTTGTTTGATTTGTGCGAGCCACTCATGTTTAAACGAAGACACAATCAGTTGCGACTCATCAAAGCCATAATCTCGTATTGCTTCTTCAAGATGTGTAGCCAGTAAGTCAATGTTTTGTAATCCTTTCACTTCAATATTCAAAGCGATTTTACCTTGAATTAAAGCAAATACTTCACGTAAGGTTGGGATTTTTTCACCTTGTCCGGCATCGACTTGTTTAAGTTTATCAGTGCTTAACCAAGAAAGTAGGCCAATTTGATTAGTGGTGCGGTTGAGCCATTTATCATGAATCACCCAGAGCTCACCTTGATGCTCATGTACATCTAATTCAATCGCTGGGCTGCCGACATCAAGCGCTGCTTGAAAGGCTAGTAGAGTATTTTCAGGGTGTGTGCCACGGGCGCCGCGGTGAGCGATGATGATCATAAAAATTCCTTGTTATTCAATCAAAAGACATAAAAAAATCGCAGCCCAGTGTTGAGCATGCGATTCATTGTATCTTAGTCATGTAACCAAATTATTTAACGCATTGGTTAAGTGATTACATATAAGAGTGATCACCACGATCATGCTCAGTTGAATCGCGAACCGCAGTTAATTCACCCGCAAAGCGCTCAAGAAGTTGTTTCTCAATGCCTTCTTTAAGCGTCACGTCAACCATAGAACAACCGTTACAGCCGCCACCAAATTGAACTAACGCAATGCCGTCTTCAGTGATGCGGTTTAGCGTGACAAAGCCGCCGTGACCTGCAAGTTGTGGGTTGACTTCACTTTGGATCACATATTCAACACGTTCCATTAAAGGCGCGTCATCAGATACTTTGCGCATTTTTGCATTTGGCGCTTTAAGTGTAAGTTGTGAGCCGATTTTATCTGTCACATAGTCGATTTCTGCATCTTCAAGGAAAGGCAGGCTAAGCTCGTCAACATAGGCATCAAAACCTGTGTATTCCATTTTAGTATCGCTTGATTCGATAGAGTCTGCAGGGCAATACGAAACGCCACACTCAGCAGTTGGTGTACCAGGGTTTACAACAAAAATACGGATATTTGTACCAGCAGGTTGTTGTTCTAAAAGCTTAACGAAATGCTCTTGTGCAGCGCTAGAGATCGTTATAGTAGATGTTGAATTAGTATTAGACACGGGAATACCTGATTTTATGGGTTGGTTTTATCCTATTGTATCTGATACGCGCACTAGTTCAAGTTCGAAGCTAATTTGGATATAGATTGAGCGTCATGAATGAGCGCGCATATTGCATTAGTCTAGCTGAGTGCGGGCTAGACAATAGACATCAATTTGCTCAACCCCTTGCTGGCGTAGTAACTCACAAATAGGTTTGAGTGTACTGCCAGTTGTGACCACATCGTCAACCAAGGCAACATGTTTGTGATAAATCTCATGTTGCAGCGAAAATGCATTTTTCGTATTTAGCAGCCTTTGCTTTTGAGTTAAACCTTTTTGCGACTCGGTTGGCAGGTGTCGGCTTAATGCACCTTTTAAAACATGGACTTGAATACCTTCGTGGGTTTTCCAATGTTTTGCCATGGCATCAGCTAGGTATTCACTTTGGTTAAAGCCGCGTTGCATATATTTATGCCAATGCAAAGGAACCGGCAGTAGTACTGGTGCTTGGCAAGTGAATTTATTTGCAAGCAGCGCACCTAAATTATTAGCAAGCCAAAAGTGGCCTTGGTATTTAAATTGGTGGATATAAGATTTAAGTGGTGCTTGGTAATCAGACAAACAAAATAGACGATCCCAAGGCGGGGGTTGCTGCGCACAATGTGGGCAGGGTAGCGCTTGGGTTGAGGTCTGCTCGCCAAATTTTTGCTCTGAGTCAGCCGCTAAAGGCAAACCGCAACGCATGCAAGATGAGTGATTCTCAAGACCTTGAAGATGATCAAAACAATCCGGGCACCATAAGCGAGAGTCGGTGACTTGTGTATCACCTGTGATCGGGTGGTGACATAAATGGCACTGTGGCTGAACTTGGCCTAATACCTGCATAATAAGTCGGTTTTTAAACATTCCCATAATAGAGCCTTTATCGGTTTTTATTGGTCTGATGTATTGATAATAAGCATGGCTAGTTGGGAAAAATTCATACTCTCAAAAGTGAGAAATTGTTTACTTGATCGCTATATTACTTAAAAAACATTTTAGGATGTGATCCAGTTCGAGTTAAATTTTTGAATTTATATCTGGACTTTTTATGCGGGAATAGAAGAAAAAAGCACAGTTAAAACTAATCTTTAACCGTGCTTTAGATGAATCCACTTAAAAACTAATGATTTAGTGCGAATATACACTTCATCCTTTTTGAGTAGAAATGTAGTTTTTTAACGTTTTGCTTTGGCAAAAGCCTCAGCAAATGCGCCGCCTAAAGTGCCGCCAACTTGATTGTTTGGTTTGCTGCTTGGCTTATTCTTAGCTTTTGTATTTGAGGCGCTTGGGCTGCTGCGTTTCGGGCTTGCTTGACCGGGTTCATCATTCAGGCGCATAGAGAGTGCAATACGCTTACGCGCCACATCGACTTCCATGACTTTCACTTTGACGATGTCACCAGCTTTCACTACTTCACGTGGATCAGCCACATAGCGATCGGTTAATGCCGAAATATGCACTAAACCATCTTGGTGTACGCCAATGTCGACAAAAGCGCCAAAGTTGGCCACGTTAGAGACCACGCCTTCTAAAATCATCCCAATTTCGAGATCATTCATAGTGTTAACGCCATCGGCAAAGCTTGCAGTTTTAAACTCAGGACGAGGATCGCGACCCGGTTTATCGAGCTCTTTGATGATGTCGGTAACCGTTGGCAAGCCAAAGCTTTCATCAGTGTAATCGGCAGCGCGCAGGTTTTGTAAAAACGCACTGTCACCAATAAGGTTTTGTACTGGCTTATCATTTACTTGGGCGATTTTCTTCACCACTGGGTAAGCTTCGGGGTGAACAGCGGAAGCATCGAGTGGGTTTTTGCCATTCATAATACGCAAGAAACCTGCGCATTGCTCAAATGCCTTTGGCCCTAAACGAGGCACTTTTTTCAGTGCAGCGCGGCTATCAAAGCGTCCGGTTTCATCACGATAAGCAACAATATTTTGCGCCAGTGTGGTGGATAAACCTGCGACTCGGGTTAGTAGGGCGCTTGATGCAGTATTCACATCCACGCCAACTGCGTTTACACAATCTTCTACCACTGCGTCAAGACGCTTAGCTAATTGGCTTTGGTTGACATCGTGTTGATATTGACCCACACCGATAGATTTAGGGTCGATTTTCACAAGCTCAGCAAGTGGATCTTGCAAGCGGCGAGCAATTGAAACTGCGCCACGTAGCGATACATCCATATCAGGGAATTCTTTTGCAGCAAGCTCTGACGCCGAATAAACCGATGCGCCGGCTTCGCTGACCATGATTTTTTGCACTTTTAGGTTAGCATCTTTAATCAGCTTACCGACAAAGGCGTCAGTTTCGCGTGAAGCGGTGCCGTTACCAATTGCGATTAAATCCATACCATGTTTTTTGACCATAGCTTCAACCGTGCGCGCTGATTCAGCGATTTTATTGTGCGGTTGGTGCGGATAAATTGTTGCTGTTTCCAGAACTTTACCTGTGCTATCAACTACCGCAATTTTTGAACCTGTACGCAAGCCCGGATCTAAACCAAGCGTTGCGCGTGGGCCTGCTGGCGCTGCCATCAATAAATCTTTTAGGTTGGTGGCAAACACTTCAATCGCTTCGATTTCAGCGCGTTCTTTTAGTTGCGCCATTAACTCTGTTTCAAGGTGCATCGAGAGCTTGATGCGCCATGCCCAGCTGATCACCTGCTGACGCCATTTATCGGCCGGTGCATCACTTAAGTTGACCTTGTAGTGATTGCTAATAATGGTTTCACAATATGAACTGCGCACGCCTTCTTCTTGCTCAGGATCGGCGTTTAATGATAATTGTAAAAAGCCTTCATTACGACCACGCAACATAGCCAGTGCTCGATGCGAAGGGGCTTTGCTAATGCTTTCGCTATGGGCAAAATAATCTTTAAATTTCTCACCCGCAGCTTCTTGACCCGCCACAACTTTGGCTTCAATGGTGGCATTTTTATTTAGATGCAGACGCAGTTTTTCTAATAAATCAGCATCTTCTGCCATGCGCTCCATCAAGATTGCGCGAGCACCATCAAGCGCCGCTTTGGTGTCTTCAATTTTGTGCTCAGGGTTTAAAAACTCACTGGCTTTGGTTTCAGGATCTTGATTTGGATTTTCCCACAAGCTATCGGCTAAGGGCTCAAGACCTGCTTCAATCGCAATTTGACCTTTGGTGCGACGCTTAGGTTTGTATGGCAGGTATAAATCTTCCAAGCGAGTTTTGCTGTCGGTCGCTTCAATTGCCGCCTCAAGCTCTGGGGTGAGTTTGTCTTGCTCACGAATGGATTTAAGAATGCTTTGCTTGCGATCGCTAAGCTCACGTAAATAAGTTAAACGTGTGTCGAGCGTGCGCAATTGGGTGTCGTCCAAGCCACCAGTGACTTCTTTACGATAACGCGCAATAAAGGGGATGGTGCTGCCTTCATCGATTAAAGCAACAGTTGCGCTAATTTGCTCAAGACGAACATTGAGTTCAGTGGCAAGCGTTTTTAAAATAGCTTGAGTCATGGGTGTCCTTGTTATATTTTTTGATACGAAATTTTATTGATCCACCAAGCAATCATACCGTTTGGGATCGGCATTTCAAAGCCATCATTTTCTTATTATATGAAAGCGAGCACGATAGTATAAGGTTTTAGACTGGGATGAGTTGGCGCTAGGTAAAAATGCCAGTATAGTTTTGCCAATCACAAGCTTTATGCTCCGAAGCACGCATGACAACACAGACAGATAAATAGGATGATTGAAGTGAAAACCAAACTCGTGACCAGAGAAGGCTATAACAAACTGAAGGCCGAGCATGACCATTTATGGAATGAAAAGCGTCCTGAAATTACTAAAATTGTCACCTGGGCGGCGGGCTTAGGGGATCGCTCTGAGAATGCAGATTATACTTTTAATAAGCGCCTGTTGCGTCAAATTGACCGCCGGGTTCGATTTTTACGTAAGTTTTTATCTGAAGTGACGATTGTTGACTATTCTCCACAACAAGAAGGCAGGGTCTTTTTCGGTGCTTGGGTGGAAATTGAGAACGAAAAGGGTGATATCAAAAAATTTAGGATTGTCGGGCCAGAAGAGATCTATGGCGATGCAAAAGACTATATTTCAATCGATTCCCCTATGGCTCGCGCATTACTAAAAAAAGAAGTGAATGATGAATTTATTGTAAAAACGCCTGAAGGTGACAAGGAGTGGTTTATCAATGCGATTGATTATAAATCACTTACATAACCAATCACTTAAGTTATCACCAAACCGCTACCAAGGGTGATTTTTAAAATAATCTTGTAGATAATCGATTAATGCTCTGACCGTGGAGGATTGATATTTTCTCGATGAATACAGCGCATAGATAGTTAGGTTCGAAGGTTTCCACTCACTAAGCACAGGTTTTAAGCGACCATTTTCAATATATTGGTTCGCTAAATATGTCGGTTGAATGGCAATCCCTGCCCCGTGAAGCGCAGCGTGGAGTAGCGTTGTCGTTTCATTTGCGGTGAGGCGACATTCTACATCGACTGACTTTTGCTGCTTCCCATTAGCAAGGTGCCAGACATGCTGCTGAAAGTTCTTATAACCTAGGCATTGATGTTGGCTTAACTCCTCCGGCGCTAAAACCTCCCCTTGGCTCGATAAATATTCAGGGGATGCGACTAACACGGATTCACACACTGCAATAGGCTTACCAATCAATGACGGTTCAGGGCTAGAGGCAATCCGAATAGCTAGATCGATTTGCCTTTCTGTTAAATCTGCAACTGAATCTTGTAAATCTATATCTACCTGCACTTTTGGGTGTAGAGACATAAAGGCTTGCAGCGCAGGGATCAACTGCGAAAACCCAAATGACATGCTGGTTGCGACTCTCACCATACCAGACAATTCTTCGTTATTATCACTTAAGGCGACTAAGCTTTCTGCTTGCTCAAGCCAAATTTCAGTTTCCTTTAGGCATCGCTCTCCTAAGGTTGTCAGCGATATTTTACGAGTCGTTCGATGCAGCAAGCGCACATTTAACCATTTCTCCATCGCATCAATATAACGCGTCACCATAGGGCGAGACATTTCAAGTCTTTCAGCTGTCGCCGTAAAACTACCTGATTGCGCGACATCAACAAATACTTTTGCAGCGGTTAACTTATCCATTTATCTGCTCGAATTAAGAAATAATGATGTTTGATTTTGTATGTTTTTCTGAGCATGTCAATCTTTTATGATTTATTCCAGTAGAGCAAACCACAGATATTATGGAGACAATGATGAAAAGAATAAGCCTATTAGCAGCATCTATTTTGGTGGCAGGAAACGCATTTGCAGCAGAGCAAGCACCACTTCAATTTGATGTTTATAACGCCGACGAAAATAGCTTTCATGTGAACTCAACTTTAATCTTAGGCGAGAATGAAGTCATGTTGGTAGATACAGGGTTTACCAAAGCCGATGCGCTCAGAATTGCAGCCAAGATCCTCGATACAGGTAAAGAGCTGAAAACAATTTTTATTAGTCAGGCAGATCCTGATTACTATTTTGGAGCAGAGGTATTGCACACTTTATTTCCGGATGCAGAGATAGTCACAACACCTGCGGTGAAAAAAGTAATAGAAAAGAAATTGGCTGCAAAACTTAAAATTTGGGGGCCTAAAATGGGTGAGAATGCACCTGTCAGTCCTTATATCCCAAAAGCCATAGAAGCTACCAGCCTTACTTTGGAAGGGCATAAAATAGAGATCAAAGGCAGCGATGGCAAATTAGCTTACCGCCCATACTTGTGGGTGCCTTCGACGAAAACTATCTTAGGTAATATAGCTGTCTTTGGTAATTTGCACCTTTGGATGGCAGATGCGCAAACGGATGAAATTCAAAAGGCGTGGAGTGAACAACTTAAAGAGATGCAGGCCTTACAGCCAGAAATGGTTATTCCGGGGCATATGAAGTCAGGCACTAAATTAAATGTTGAAACTATTAGCTATTCACTACGCTATCTTGAAGACTTTAAGCAGTCGAAAAAAAGTAGTCAAAATAGCCAACAACTTATCGAAAAAATGTCTGAAAAATACAAAGCTTCAGGTTTTCCGGTTGCTTTAAGCATAGGGGCACAAGTTCATATGGGAGAAATGCAATGGTAACAATTCACTACTTTTATGACCCAATGTGCGGGTGGTGTTATGGCGCTACCCCATTAATAGAATGTATTGCTAACAGTGATAAGTTTAAGCTGCAACTTCATCCTGGAGGTATGTTAGCAGCAAGAAAGATTGAGGCGTCATTTCGTCAACACATTTTAGATAGTGATAAGCGAATTGCTGAACTCACGGGGGCTCAATTCGGCCAAGCTTATATTGATCGAGTGGCAAGTAATGAAGCGCTGATCCTCGACTCTTATCTCACGACACGGGCTGTTTTAGTTGCTGAGTCGCTAGGGGTTAATCCATTTAATATGCTAAAAGCCATTCAAAAAGCACATTATATGGATGCTAAGCCGGTAAATGAGCACGCAACTTTGGATGCCTTGGCGCTTGAATTGAAGCTAGATCAAAACTTGTGGCAGGAAAAAATGCAAGATTTAGCTGGTGTGGAAAATGACGTAATCAGTAACACTCAGCAGATCATGGCTCAATTGGGCGTGCAAGGTTACCCGACACTTATCCTTGAAGATCAAGGTGACCTCAAGCGATTGCCGCATACTGAGTTTTATGGTCGTCCGCAAGACTGGGAAACTTTGCTAAAAAGTCTCGTTTAACATTCATTTGCATTCGGGTATCATCTGCCTAAAAGCTTGAATTAACTCAATTGAAAGACAAAATGTTACAGTAAATTGAGCAAGTTCACAGTCAAAATAGAGTAACAGTTTCCTAAATCTGGTATCTTGAATACATAAAAATAGGCTCCTTGAATCCAAAGGGATATCGAATGCAAGAGAATTATAAAATACTAGTCGTTGATGACGATGCAAGACTGCGCTCATTACTTGAACGTTATTTAACCGAGCAAGGCTTTATTGTTCGCAGCGTGGCAAATTCAGAGCAAATGGATCGCCTGTTAACGCGTGAAAATTTCCACCTGATGGTACTCGATTTAATGCTGCCAGGTGAAGATGGTTTATCAATCTGTAAGCGCCTGCGTAATGCAAACAATAGCCTGCCAATCGTCATGCTGACAGCAAAAGGCGATGAGATTGATCGCATCGTCGGCCTTGAAGTGGGCGCAGATGATTATCTGCCAAAACCATTTAACCCACGTGAGCTGCTTGCGCGTTTAAAAGCAGTTCTGCGTCGCCAACAAATTGAAGCGCCGGGCGCACCAAGCTCAGAAGAAGAAGAAGTCACTTTCGGTGAGTTTAGACTAAACCTTGGCACACGTGAGATGTTTAAAGGTGATGAGGCTATGCCTTTGACTTCAGGCGAATTTGCCGTGCTGAAGATTTTAGTTTCGCACCCAAGAGAGCCAATGTCGCGCGATAAGCTGATGAATATGGCGCGTGGTCGTGAATACTCAGCGATGGAGCGTTCAATCGATGTGCAGATTTCGCGTTTGCGCAGAATGTTGGAAGATGATCCAAGCCATCCGAGATATATTCAAACGGTTTGGGGTTTGGGGTATGTGTTTGTTCCTGATGGCAAGAAAGCCTAATCCTTTGTCATATTTAAAGCCACAACTGCGTTAGCTTCAATGACTCGCCCTAGTCACATATACTTATATGCTCCTAGGGCCTCATCATTTCGCTGCCTTGTTGTGACTTTAACTATTTAAAAGGATAAGCTTCTGGGTTTTATTGGGTCTCATTATTTTGTCGCCTTGCTACAGCATTAACTATTTTGAAAAATACTTATCGGTTTAAGAGTTTGCGCTTGTTTGTTGCCTTGTTCTCAAGTAAGTATTTTGAATATGTACATCCCATTTAATTAGCGCTCAGAGTTTTCTGGGCGTTTTGCCTTTTCATTTAGCTAGTTAGAGATATTTGATGAAACTACGCCGATCTCGCACTCAAACTCTTGTTTTTTTGATGGGCACCTTGATTGCCAGTCAAATTTTCTCCTACCTGATCATCTTTAATTACGCGCTTAAACCTAGTCTGCAACAGTTTAACCAAATCCTTTCCTATGAAGTGCGCTTAATGCTGGATGATGACGCCTTTAATGCGCAAGATGAAATGCCGTTGAGACGTAAAGTGCTCGAAGATCTTGGTGTGTCCGTCTTTGAAAGCTCAGATCTGACTGCTCAGCAAAGATTTAATCATTCACAAGCGATTGATTTTTTAACTGAATCTATGACTCAAGAAGTCGGCTCACCAACTGAGGTGCGTTTAACTTCAGATGAGCATAGTTATGTCTTGTGGCTAGCTAGTGAGGCGTTGCCTGATAAGCTTATCCGTATTCCGCTAAGTGAACTTCAAGAAGAAGACTTTGCACCTTTGTTCCGTTATAGCTTGTTGATTTCACTAATGCTTATCGCGGGTATTTGGCTGTTTATCCGAATGCAAAACCGTCCGCTGATTGCGCTAGAAAAAGCGGCCAAACAAGTGGGAAAAGGGGAGATCCCAGAGCCTTTGCCTGTCTCCGGAAGCACAGAAATTCGCGCTGTAACTATGGCATTTAACCAAATGGCGCAAGGGATCCAAGCCCTTGAAGAAGATCGAGCTTTATTGATGTCTGGGGTCAGTCATGACTTGCGCACGCCACTTACGCGAATTCGTTTGGCAACAGAAATGATGTCGCCTGAAGATGATTATCTCGCCGATAGCATGATCAAAGATACCGAAGAGTGCAATGAGATCATCAATCAGTTTATGGCCTACCTTAAACCTTCCCAACATCAAAAATATCAAGCGGTTGATATTAATGGATTAATTGAAGAGGTTGTGGAGGCGGAGCAAGATAAATACCCGAACTCAACTTGTCATGCAAGGCTCAGCGAAAATATCAAAAATGCTCTTGGGGAGTCCGTTGGACTTAAGCGCGTCTTATCTAACCTTGTGGTCAATGCGAGACGCTATGGCGATGGTTGGATTGAGGTGAGCTCAGGACAAAGCGCAGATAACAAATTGGTTTGGTTTGCGGTGGAAGATAATGGCCCAGGGATTGACCCGAAGCAGCTTAAAAACTTATTTGAACCTTTCACAAGGGGCGATACGGCGCGTGGCAGTGAAGGCACAGGGCTTGGCCTTGCGATTGTTAAACGTATTATTAATCAGCATCATGGTGTGATCACTGTGACGAACCGTAATGCTGGCGGCTTGCGCGTACAAAT
The DNA here is from genome assembly GCF_058545285.1 of Vibrio sp. KMM 9700. NCBI lineage: Bacteria > Pseudomonadati > Pseudomonadota > Gammaproteobacteria > Vibrionales > Vibrionaceae > Vibrio > Vibrio sp. KMM 9700. The sequence continues at coordinate 1,746,778 of NZ_CM178589.1, forward strand.
TGCATTGCCGGTATTTAAAGAAAAGCGTTTAAAACCTAAGCCACTTGCAAAACCTGAGCCTAGCGTAAAATCAGAGCCTAAGGAATAACAGAGGTTTGATTTTTAGCTAAATCAGCTTGGATAAAATCTAAAAATAAACGCTGTATTTGCGGCTGATAATGCCTTGAAGCATACAAAGCCCAGATCCCAATAGGGTTTACTTCATATTCAGGAAGAATCGCCTCAAGTACCGCGTTGTCTAAAAAACTACTCACAAAAGCGAGCGGCAAACAGGCGATGCCTCGACCTGAAATGACAGCATTGAGTAATATCGTGCTGTCATTTGCCAAGTAGTTACTTCTCACCTCAATCCTTTGTGTTTTCTTCGTATTCTTATCAATTAAGGTCCAGTTCTGGCCGAGTTTTTTATGCACTAAGCAGTTATGATTTTGCAACGCGTCGATCTGTTTGGGGGTGCCGTGGGCAGATAAGTATTGTGGGGTTGCACAAATCACGGAGGCGCAGTGCCCCAGTCTTTTTCCAATTAGATTTTCAGGCAGATGATCACTTAACTCAATTGCGATATCTATTTTTTCTTGGATCAGATCAGGGAGTTGGCTGTAGAGGCGCAATTCAAGCTGAATACTTGGATATATATCCATAAAGCGCTCAATCGCTGACGCAAGGTAAAGTTGTCCAAATGAAATACTCGTTGCAATCGATAGTTTGCCTTCAACCACAGAGCTTTGCTCTTTTGCAGCAAGGTATAAATCCTGCTCCTGATTTAAAATATCACGACAATATGGCAACAGGCTTTGTCCTGCGCTGGTCAAACTTAAATTTCTGGTCGTTCGGTGCAATAAACGAGCGTGCAGGGACTTTTCTAGCGCCGCGATATGACGAGTCGCCATAGAGCGAGATATTTCCAAGGCCTTTGATGCGCCAGCAAGGCTACCTAAATCGGCAACCATAACAAAGACTTTTATCGAAGTGAGTCTATCCATAATATGTTCGATTGATGCAATAATGTGTTTACCAATAGCATGTTTTTCATATTGTCGCAATCCGCTATGCTTACCCTTAAATCATTATAAGTAGGTGCAAAAGATGAAAAAAACGATCACATTAGCCATGTCTTTATCTTTAGGCATGTTATCTGTTGGAGCGCATGCCGCAGAGGATAACCCTTGCTTAACTCAACTACCTTCTCAAGAAGTTAATCAGCTATTTTCACAGTTTGCGAGCACAGGAAAAATGCCACCTCAGTTAGGCAAATGGTTGGGGGATGAAAAAGCACAAGCTGTTGAGCCAATGCAAGTCTTTGATAATGTAGATTACGTCGGAATTTGTTGGGTCTCATCTTGGCTGATTAAGTCAGATCAAGGGCTGATCCTTATTGACTCTTTATATCAACCTTTTACCGATGACTTACTCAGCAAAATTAAGGCTCTGGGTTATGATTATTCAGATGTGAAATATGTCTTGATCACTCATGGGCATTTTGATCACGCAGGGGGCATTGGCAGATTACAACAAATGCTACCGAATGCGCGAATTGGTATGACAGAAGCCGGTTGGAAAGAAGCTTACCATGATTCACAAGATAAGAATAAAGGCTGGGATATGCCTGAAAAACCTGACTTAGTGATAAAAGATCAAGAGGTTATCACTTTGGGCAATACCTCGGTGACGGCTTATACCACCCCTGGGCATACTTGGGGCACGACAAGTTATGCGTTTGATGTCTTTGAGCATGGTGAAAAGCGTAGAGCTGTAGTGCTTGGTGGCTTAGGTTTGAATGCGATTTCAGGCCCAGAGCAAGTTGAGCAATACATTCAATCGATTGATAAAATAAAAGAAATTGTTTTATCTGAAGAAGATCCGATAAGCGTTGATTTAACTGGGCATCCATTTTCTTCAAGCTTAATGGAAACCTTTGAGGAAATGAAAAAAGCGCCGCAAGATGCGTCGAATCCTCTGGTTAACCAAGCCGCTTTGATTGAAAAGTTGGATGGACTTAAAAAAGGCGCCCAAGAAAGACTCGCTGTTGAGTTAAAAAAACAAGAAAAATAATGACTTAAAATCTTTTTAGATTGCAACTAAGTATATCTCTACTATATTCAATATATTGTCGTATATATGGATAAGATAATGAATAAAAAGGGATATACTTTATTTGCTGGGCTAGTTGCGAGCGCTTTTACTTTACCTGCCAATGCTGAGTTAGACAAAGCAGGGCTTTCTGGGGAGCTGTCTTTACTTTTGGGAGTCAGCAACCAAGAATCAAACTTTAATACTGATGACAAAAAAATTGACTCTTTAAACCAAAGTGGCGATTCTGAGACAGACTTTCTACCCCTCCCGCTTGCAGAATTAAGATACACATTCGGCGCGCGTAACCAACACCAAGTCTTTGCTGGGACATCACGCGCTGATATTGGTATTGGTAACTTTATCTTAGAGGCAGGCTACGCCTATGAAGTTGCACCTTATTCACGCATTGAAATCTCTTATCTACCTGATTTAATTCAAAACGAAACTTTCACCGATCCTTTTGTTGTCGGCGAGTCTCGCGATAAAACAGATACTTCAGGGCATGCTTTAAGGTTCAAATATTTAGCTATAGCAGGCTCCAAATTTAGTTTAGATACAGCTTATTACAGCCACAGACTCGATAGCGAAAAATCCGGATCGACCTTGCTTTTGGCTTCTGAGCAAAAAATGTTAAATCGAGAAGGTGAGGGACTTTATAGCAAACTTTCTTATCTATGGCAGTTAGCGCCAAGCACGCGCCTTGTACCCTCTTTGATTTATCAATCTTTTGACGCCGATGGTAAAGCCATGAGCCATGATGCATTTGGCCTAGAGACGAGCCTTATTCATAAGCAAAATCAACACACTCTTGCATTGACTGGGGCGTATCTATACTCGGATTACGACAAAGAAAACCCTATATTTAATAAGAGCTTGGAGGCTGATAAATACAAAGTATTTCTTGCTTATGAATATGACAAGCTGTTAGGTTGGGATAACTGGGCACTTTCGATGCTAGCTGGTTACACTCAAACCAATGCCAATATTAACTTCTATGATCAAACCAGTTTGATTACAGGTGTTGGAGTGAGTTATAAATTTTAATTCCAGTTAATAAATGCCTAAATAAGCAAGTATGTTGAGGAAGGAAGCAAAATGAGCAAGAATATTATTCTTTTTGATATCAATGAAACCGTGCTCGATCTCGGGTCATTAAAAGAGGCGTTTACACAAACCTTTGGCCGTGAAGATGCGGTTTCCGTTTGGTTTGCTAAGCTTTTGCATTCTTCAACGGTTTGTATTGCGACTGGGGTTAAATCGGATTTTGCCACGCTAGCAGGCGCTATGCTTGATAATATTGCTGCGCTTTACAAGGTCGATCTAACCTCTGATAAGCGTCAAGAACTGCTTGGTTTATTTGCAAGTTTACCTGCTCATTCGGATATCAAACCTGCGTTAAAAGCGCTGAGTGATGCAGGCTTTAAAACGGTCGCTTTTTCTAACTCATCCTTTGAGTTAATTTTAAAGCAGTTGACGAATGCTGGCTTAATTGATGATTTTGATACTTTTATTTCAGTTGAAGAGACAGGCAGCTTCAAGCCAGATTTAAATGTCTATCAATTTGCCGCGCAAAAGCTGGGGCAAGATCCTGCAAATTTAAGGCTGGTTGCAACCCATGATTGGGACACTCACGGCGCTTTGTCTGCCGGCCTGCAAGCTGCATATATCGCGCGCACCCCTGCGCCATATCATCCTTTATATAAAAAGCCGGATATTCAAGCCAATACTATGCTGGAGATTGCCAAGCAGATCATAGCCAAGGGTTAGGCTTTATCCCTTGTAGAGGATATTGATGCTAGTATCCTTTGGAGGGGATAATTGAATTTTTATTCGTACTTCTATCTTTAGCTAAGCTCCATTATCATTAACTTAATGAACATTTGAACAGATTAAGTTGGTATCTATATGCTAATTTATTCTATTAAGATACTGATTATTATTGGTTAAGAGGTATATGAAACCTTTCACACTTCTCTTCTATAAGAATTACTTAGAGTTTTAACCGTAATTATGCCATTATTTTAGTATCGATATATTTTCGTTTGATTCAATATAGGAAGATAAAGAGATATGAATTATGAAGAAGCTATTATAAAAATTGCTCTATATGTATCTTGTAACGATGGAGTCTTATCAGAAGAGGAAGAAATTCAGCTAGTTAAATCATCGATTCAACACCTTCCCTGTCTTAATCATGAAATAATTGATTCTTGGATAGATGAGTTTTTTTGTGAAGAGCTCCAGCTAGAGCATTATTGCGATAATATAATGGATTTTAATGATAGGTTATTGGCTTTGAAGATTGCAACTGAAACAGCATCTGCCGATGGATTAGATCTTAAAGAAAATTTGGCTTTGTCCAGAGTTATCAATTATTGGCATATTGCTAGGGAGGATGTAATTAATGGCTGAACATATTGAACTTTCCCCAAATCCTAAATCTCATATAAAGACGCTATCACGAATAGGATATAACCTTAATTCAGCAATAAGTGACATCATTGATAACTCTATAACAGCAGAATGTCAAAATATACACATAGAGATAACTACTTTAAACGAAGAAGCTGTGTTAGTTATATTAGATGACGGTATTGGTATGAGTTCTGATAAGCTTGTCGATTCTATGAGAATAGGATGTAAAGATCCTGCCGACTTTAGAGGCGAGTTCGACTTAGGACGATTTGGGTCAGGTTTGAAGATGGCTAGCTTCTCTCAAGCTAGAAAAATAACTGTTATTAGTAAAGACAGTCATTCCGACATTCAAAGTGTTACATGGGATCTTGATTTAATCGAACAAACCAATACATGGACACTAATTAAACATTCAAAAAGTGAAACACATGGCTTATGTACCAAGTTTAATATTGAGATCAAAGGCTCTGGTACTGCCGTTGTTTGGGAAAATATTAGTAAATATGATAGTCATCCAAATCCTGAACTTCAAACCATTTTAAGTCAAGACTTAACAAGATTAAAAAGTTATGTACAACTACACTTCCATAAGTTTATGGAAGGCAAGAACTCAGTAAATTTCTACTTTAATTTTCAGAAGTTAGAGTATTTTGATCCCTTTCTAAAAAGTCGCAATGGATATCAAGAAGGCCCATCACAAAAGTTTCGAGTTAAAAAAGGTGGGACTATAGATATTCAAGTCCATATTCTCCCTCATGAATCAAAATTAACCCAAGCAGATCTTGAAACCCTAGGGGGGACAGATAAAATAACATCAAACCAGGGCTTATACGTTTATAGAGCGAACAGGCTTATTATATCTGGAGGTTGGTTTGGTTTAACTCGTTTATCCCAATTAGGAAAATTAGCTAGAGTTGAAGTAAATGTTCCTACAAGTTTAGATGAAGAATGGTCTACAGATGTTAAAAAATCATCGCTAGAAATACCCCATAAAGTAAAAGAAAAGCTTAAGCAACTAATTCGAGATCCTATAAAGAGATCTCAAAGAACTTACCGATATAGAGGCCGCCTAGAGGAAGCTAATGCATTTTGGAAAGTAAATGAAAATGAAAGAGAAGGAAGCATTAGCTATGAAATATCAAAAGATAACTCTCAGTTAAAAGATCTTTTATTATCTTTAGATAAAGAGCAAGTCGTGAAACTTATCGAATATTTAAAGCATTTATCAGAAGAAATACCAATTCATCATATATATGAAAAAATGTCATCAACACCAAATAAAATTAATCAGAATGATTTGAGTTATGATGACATATTGGAGGAGATTAAAAAGTTATGGCAACATTAGGAACAGAAGACTGCACTAATACTCTACTCCGTATATTTGGAGAGGCTAAGGCATCGGGAAGAAAAGTAGATGAATTTTTTATAAATGAAACGATAGATCAACTTAAATCAATGCTCCCACAATATCAGGAGTTTACGGATGAAGATTGGAAAACTATAAAATTTAGAATTGAGACAAGTATAAATGTTGAAATTGATGAGCATTCAATAATTCTGGCTAATCCAAATGTTGAAAGATGGCTAGATCACAAACGTGGTGAAATTGAATGGAACTATTGGAAAGCTTACAAAGAATATCTAATTGATCAAGGACGCTCTCTTGACGTAATAAAAGAAACAGAAAAAACAATTGATGAAATACTTGATTGTTCCGGAGATCCTCAGAAAGAAGGAAAATGGAATCGTAGGGGACTGGTCATGGGGAGTGTTCAGTCAGGAAAAACACAAAATTATTTAGGCTTAATTAATAAGGCTATTGATGCTGGCTATAAGATAATTGTTGTATTAGGAGGGCATCTAAATGAACTTAGGACTCAGACTCAAGAGAGATTAGATGAGGGAGTAATAGGAAAAGAGTCTAAAATGAGGTATGAGAGTGGCCTCCCAATTGGGGTTGGAAAATATAGAGACGAAAATTTAAGAGCGGTATACCTAACGACAACAGAAGGTGATTTCAAAAAAATGTAGCAAATAGCTTTGGGATTCATTTTTCTATAGATGTACCAATAGTTTTTGTTATTAAAAAATGGGCATCAGTACTTAATAATTTGTATGAGTGGATCGTAGAGAAGCATGGTTTAGATATTGAATCCGGACAAAAATTAAATAATCAATTACTATTGATTGATGATGAAGCTGATTATGCATCAATTAATACTAAACATGAAAAAGGTGATATCACAGCAATTAATAATAATATAAGAAAGGTCCTATCTCTTTTTAATCGCTCAACATATATTGGTTATACAGCAACTCCATTTGCTAATATATTTATTGATCCTGAGGAGGACGATGTTGATATTGGTGATGACCTATTTCCTGCCGATTTTATGATTAGAATCCCTATTCCAGATAATTATGTTGGGCAAAAACATTTTTTCCAATCTGATGATGATACGAAAGAAGATCCTGTTGTTATAGTTGATGATAATGAAATTCTTCTACCGGCTAAAAGTAAGAAAAATACTCCTATTGGTATCATTCCTGAATCTTTAAAAGAAGCAATTCGATGCTACTTAATTACTGTTGCAGTTAGGTCTTTAAGAGGGGCTCCAAAATCACATAATACTATGTTAATTAACATGACTCATTTAACTATTCTACAAGACAAAATTGCTGAATTAGTTGAAGAGTATATGGATGAAATTCGAAATGCATCTGATTATGCTTTTGGTTATCCTTTAAATACTGCAGTGAAAAAAAGCAATATAGTTTCTGATTTACAAAATAGTTTTAATAAGTTTTATGAAATTAAAGAATCTTTTGACGATATTTACCCATTTTTAAAAAGAGCAATAGGTAAAACAAAGGTGTTTGCAGTACATGGTAAATCTAGTGAAAGTTTAGATTACTCTGCTTATAAGGCTAATGGTTTATCTGCAATAGTTGTCGGAGGTCACAAGCTTTCAAGGGGATTAACACTAGAAGGCTTAACTGTATCCTATTTTACTAGGAATTCCAAAACTTATGATACATTAATGCAGATGTGCCGTTGGTTTGGGTATAGGCCGGGATACAAAGATCTTTGTAAGTTATTTATAACATCAGAATCTTATGAATGGTACGAATTTATCTCGAATGCTATTGATGAACTTTACCTTGAACTTGGACAAATGTCAGAACAAAAGAAGACACCTGGTGAATTTGGATTGAAGGTAAGAGAGCATCCAGGTGCATTACTTATTACAGCAAAACAAAAAATGAATGCTTCTCAAAGTCACACTAGATCTTTAGATTTAGCAGGTAGAAGGTTGAGAAAATACGAATTTTATGTATCAGATGAAAATAATTTAAACAACTTATCTGCGACACAGAAATTAATAGATCGAATGTTTAATGAAGGTTTGAAGCGATATGAATCAAAAGATGGGTCTGTAATATTTTATGATGTTGAGCATGATTTTATCAAAAGTTTCATATCAAGTACTAACTTTGTAGAAGGTGAAGTTTCAGATGATTTGTTATTACAGTATATATCTAAAATAGAAAAATTAAATCTTCCAAAATTTACCGTTTGTATTAAAAATATTATTAGTGAAAGCTCACCTTGGTGGTTGAAATACCCAATCAATAAAGGTGATCCTAACTTACCAAGTATAATTGAACTAGATCCAAGACTACCTCAAGTAAAATTAGCAAAAAGGAGGTTAGTAAAATCAGTTAGTGGTAATACAATGTATTGGGAAAGACAAGAGATTGGCCACATTAATGATGAAAGATATTTTTTAAAAGATCCTGATAATATTAAAAATACAAGTAAATCTTTTCATCACATTAGAAATTTGGAACGAAATCAACCAGGTCTGATAATATATAACTTATCTATAGTTACACTGCCAAAAAATATTAAAAAAGGTGATGAAGCTATATTGTGTGTTCCTCATAAAGATCCAACTATTACTTATTCAATATCTTTTCCTATACATGAAAACTTAAAGGGTAAATCAAAAAGTGAGATAGATTTAATATATAAAAACACAAAGGTTTCTTATATGGTAAATAAAGTATGGAGATCTTTAAATGAGGGAATAGTTCTGGAGCCAGAAGAAGATGTTGAATAATTATAACGAATTTTTTAAAGATAACCCTTGGGAAGGGATTGAGAAAGGCTCTTACCCATTATCAGCTAGGCGTTTATATAAAGAAGATCCTAGGTTTTGGGTTTCAGTTAGTTCTGAAGGGGAGTTTTTATTTTTTGTTGAAGAATATGGTCATTTTGATTTAGATATTATAAATAAATTAGATTGCTTAGATGTTTATTTAGAACATACGGTAAAAAATACTCGACTGATCTGCACTCTCAAAGACAGTATAATGTTTGATAAGTTTCGAATAATATCTAAAGATATTGCACTATATTCATCTGGTTATAAAGGATTAAAATTACTACGTAATTTTATCTTTAGAATCTATTCTTGGAGTGAATTTTTAAAACCATCTAAATCTGGTTTAGGCTTTCGTGAGCTGATTGGTTTTTGGGGGGAGTTATTTATTTTCTATAACTATTTTTCTAAAGTTTTAGGGGTAAGGAATGCATTGATTGGATGGGTTGGACCAGATAATAAAAAGCAAGACTTTACTTTTAATAGTGTTTCATTTGAAATTAAAACATCAATAGTTGGTGATAATAATAATCTTAAGATTTCATCTGTTGAGCAACTTCAAAAGATCACGGATAAGCTTTACTTAATATCTTTTAGAATAAATGAAAGTATTGATTTATCAGGTTTAAACTTAGTTGAATTAGTCGATAGATGTACATCATTAATAGGTGAAAATGAATCATTGAAGAATAATTTTATACATAAGATATCTGAAAAATATGGTAAAGCAAATGATATTGAATTAAATAAAAAGTTTGTAGATATTAGTGTTGTCACTTATGAAGTATCAGATAGTTTTCCAAGAATTGTACCTAACAATCTACCTCATGATAAAATATTAAAAGTGAAATATATTATTGATGGGAGCTCACTAGAAAAGTTTAAAGTTTTAGAAGGTTTAGAGGAGATTATTTACAATGGAATCACTACAGAAGTTTAAGAGTAGTCTTATTAATGGAATTAAATTATCAGCAGAAAAAGATCTTTGTTTTGAAGAGGAGAAATTTTTTGATCTAATATCTGAACAAATTTCTGAAGCTGGTATCTTAGATAATATTGAGTATCGCTCATATAGAAATTCAAATAAATATATGAAGATTGACGGATACAGTTGGAATCCCCTTGAAAAGATACTGAGTGGTATTATCACAGATTACGAAGATAGTGAAGATATTCAAACTATAAATAAAACTGATTTAGTAAAATTAGGTAATAATGTCTCTAGATTTATTGAAAAAATTGATGATAAAAAATTTTTAGATTCACTAGAAGAGTCTACCGACAGAGTGACAGCTATCGATATGGGGACTAATTTATCAGATGTTTTAAAATTTAGGGTAGTTGTTCTTAGCACTAGGAAGTTAAGTGAGCGTGTCAAAAAAATTGAAATAGAGCCAATAAGAGGAAAACCTACATCAATTGAAGTATGGGATTTAGAGAGGCTAAAAACGCTAGATGAATCAGGAACAGAGAATGAACCCTTTTCGATAGATTTTATGAGTATTTGTAATGGGTTGAAAAATTTACCTGCTAATACTGAAGATGACACCTCTCTTACTTACTTATGTGTAATGCCAGGAAAGGTTTTAAGTGAAATATATGATGAGTTCGGACAGCGGTTACTCGAGGCAAATGTTAGGACTTTTTTAGATTTTCGTTCATCAGTAAATAATGGTATTAGAAGAGCATTACTTACTGAGCCGGAAAACTTTTTTGCGTACAATAATGGTTTAACATGTACCGCCACTAATGTTGAGTTTACTAATGTGGATGGGGTTCAAGTAATATCTAAGTTGGACAATCTACAAATTGTAAATGGAGGGCAGACAACTGCTTCTATATATTTTGCGCCAAGAGAAAAAGGCGGAATCGGGGATAAGCTTTATAAGAATATAGATTTAAGTAAAGTTTTTATTCAGATGAAACTTACAGTAATTCATGATGAAAGTAAAATTGAAAATCTTAAATCTCGAATAAGTCAATATGCGAATACTCAAAATGCTATTCAAAAATCTGATTTAGTTTCAAATCATCCATTTCATATCAATTTAGAAAAACTATCTCTTTCTTTTCCTATGCCGGCAGGGAAATCGGGTTTATCTACTAAATGGTTTTATGAGCGAGCCAGAGGTCAATATTCGACTAGAATAAGAGGATTGACTAAAGCCCAAAAAGATCGCTTCATGCTTGAATTCCCCAAAAATCAGAAGTTTTCTAAAACTGATATGGCTAAGTTTGAAAACACATGGAGAATGAAGCCATTTGAAGTAAAGAAAGGAGCACAAGCAAACTTAAAGTTATTTGGAGAAGTTATAGCAGAGGAATATGAACAGGATGAAACACAATTTAAGCATGCTTTTTATCGAGAGTTGATAGCAAAAGCAATATTATTCAAAAATGCAGATTCTACGATCTTTAAATCATCATGGTATAAGAATGAAAGTGGGTTTAAGGCTGAGGCAGTCACTTATACCCTATCATTTTTGAGGTACTTATTACTTAAACAAAATAAAGATATTAACTTGTCTAAAATATATACAAACCAAGGCATATCAGAAACTTTAGAAATCCAAATAGATACTTTAGGTAAATTTGTTAGAAATAAAATTCTAGATCCGTCATTTAGAAGTGGTAAGGGAAATCCATCTGAATTTTGTAAATCTATAAAGGGATGGGAAGCGTTTAAAGCTTTGCATTTTGATTTAGACCATCTTAATGCATCTGATGTCCTTAATCATTATGAGCTAAAAGAGAAAAAGGAAGATGATAAAAATTTAAATGAAGCAGGAGCACAAATTGAAGCGCAGACAGGAATTATGGATGTTAAGAAAGATGAATGGAAAGCTATAGCTGATTATTACAAGTCTCAAGGTTATCCATATAATCATAAAAATGTCTCTTTACCTGAAAAGTGTTACAAGATGCACTTTGGTGGTGGATTACCTTCAGAAAAACAAAGTATTGACGCGCTAAAAATACGACAAATAGCTTACGATGAAGGATTTGATTTTATTTGATTATTTTCTCTGCTATCCTTTATATTTAACTAGTGACTACTTATCTTATAAAATAAGTAGTCACTAGTTATGTATTTTTACAGGCTTAAATAACACTTAATAATTTAGATAAGAATATTAAAGTAAAAATACAAAGTACCATACTAGTACTTGGCCTAAGTTATCCACAAAAAATTATTAATGATAATAAATAATGAAAAATAAACTTAATAATCTTCCACAAGCTGAAGATTTGATTAAACCATTAGCATTAGAGCATGTACCAGATGGAAGTGACGTTGAAGCGATTATAGATCAATGGATTCATGCCATCGCTACCGATAGTGAATTCTACTGCAATCCGAATCTGAATGCTCCAGACGAATTAAAAATAAATATTTTAACACGACTGATAGGTCATGATTTTTATACAACAAGAGAGCAATTTTTTCATGAAGTCTTTGGGCATTTAAAAATAAAGCCAGCATTTTATTCTAAGTTTAGATTTATTGATCTGTTCGCTGGTATTGGGGGGCTAAGGCTTGGTTTTCAACAAAATGGTGGTGTTTGTGTTTTTTCTTCAGAGCTTGATAAGCATGCCAAACAAACTTACAAGCATAATCATGGAGAGTTGCCATTTGGCGATATAACAAGTATTTCTGCTAAAGAAATACCAGAACACGATATTTTATTAGCTGGTTTTCCTTGTCAACCATTTTCACATGCGGGGCTAAAATTAGGTATAGAGGATACAAGAGGGACTCTGTTTCACTATATCGCTAATATTTTAGAAACTAAAAAACCTAAGTTTGCTTTGCTTGAAAATGTAAAGGGATTAATTAGTCATGATAAAGGCCACACTTTAAGAGTGATACTAAAGACTCTGACTCAAATCGGGTATAGCTGCAATATTCCAAAAACTGTTATTGAGCACGGTACAACAAAAGAAATTCAAAGCTTAGCAAAAAAAATGGTTTTGAAATCGATAGATTTTGGCGTTCCTCAAAATAGGCAGCGAATTTATATTGTTCTTTGGATGGATGGCGAGTTGACTAACTTTGAATATCCAAAGCCAGTAGATTTTAAAACGAAAGTTGGGGATGTACTAGAGGAAAATCCTGATCCTAAATTGACCATATCAGATAGATTATGGGCAGGCCATCAACGTAGAAAAGTTGAAAATAAAAAAAATGGTAAGGGTTTTGGGTATAGTTTAGTTACTAAGGAGTCATCATATACAAATACGATTTCAGCAAGATACTATAAAGATGGTAGTGAAGTTTTGATTGAACAAGTTGGAAAAAATCCTAGAAAAATTAGCGCTAGAGAGGCCGCTAGATTGCAAGGTTTTCCTGATGAATTTGAGCCTAGTTCATCAAAGAATCAAGCTTATAAGCAATTTGGTAATAGTGTTACCGTCAATGTGGTTAGAGCTATAGCCCAAAGTATGGTCAAGAGTATCAAATGAGAGATGGTTACTTTTTCTCTATTATCAATAGCTGATATCCTATATAATAATGTATGTATATACAGTGCACTGTGTGCGTTAACTTTATGGTGTGTTTATTGGGTATTTTGAAATATAAAAAATACTAAAGTAAGGAATTTTGCGTGTATACCATATGAGAAGCAATTAGGTATCTAGATTCTCACCTTGCAGAGATTTGATTCACTCAAGTTTGATGTTAATGTACTGCTAAAAGAAATAAGTGCTGACAACAGTGATTACAGATAATCAGCTTTAATATATCAGACTGATAGTTCTGAAAGTAGTGAGTTACAAATTAAATTGTTAGTAAGCATTTGAAATATAAGCGAAAATCAATAGTAGTGAGTAATGAAAAGAAATAAATATTTAGTTGATTTGTTTTCGGGATGTGGCGGATTGTCATATGGCTTCGAAATGTCAGGTTTTGAGAGTATCGTCGGTGTTGACATTGATGCCCCTGCATTGAAAACATTTGCCCATAATCATCCTCATGCAAAAGCTTTACAATTAGATCTGTCAGAGTCAGAAAGTATAGAGAAGATCGTTGCTGAAATTGACGGACGTGAAGTTGACATTATTGTAGCAGGGCCTCCTTGCCAAGGCTTTTCACTAACGGGCACCAGAAATGAAAACGACAAAAGGAATAAGCTTTTTTATTCAGTTTTTCAGTTGGCAGAACGAATCAAGCCTAAATTTATTGTAATAGAGAATGTGCCAGGTATTGCAAACTTATATAAAGGCAGAGCAAGAAAAGCAATTTTAGATGAGTTTGAAAGATTAGGTTATTCTTCATCAGAAAAGTTAATTTATGCTCCTGATTATGGCGTGCCACAAATCAGGAAAAGGATGTTTTTTGTTGGTGTTTTAGGGAAAGAGAAGTTTGAATTTCCTGAACCTACTCATACTGAAAGTAATTATGTTACATGTGAAGAAGCTATTGGCGATCTTCCTACTTTAGAGTTTGAGCTCGGATGCGAAGCTACAGACTATTCAACATTGGCTAATAGCTCTTACCAAAATATGATGAGAGATGGCTCTAGTAAACTTTATAATCATGTTGGTACAAAACATAGTGATTTAGTTGTTTCAGTCATTCGACAAGTCCCAGAAGGTGGCAATCATAAAGACTTACCACCAGGAGTTGGCGACTCTAGAAAATTTAATGAAGCATGGACAAGATATCATAGTCAAAAGCCATCTAAAACTATAGATACCGGCCATCGAAATCATTTTCATTATAAATGGGACAGAGTTCCAACCGCTCGTGAAAATGCACGATTACAGTCATTTCCTGATAAGTTTCAATTTGTGGGACCTAAAACACAACAGTATAAGCAAATTGGAAATGCAGTACCTCCCTTGTTAGGCTTTGCGTTAGGTAATCAAATTCTAAAGATGAGTAAAAAATAAATGTTAAGTACAATAGAATTGTTTGCTGGTTGTGGTGGGCTTACTGATGGTTTCAAACAATCACATAAGTTTGAAATAAAAGCAGCTGTAGAGTGGGATAAAAATGCAGCGTTAACATTACGTAATAGGCTGAAAAGTAAGTGGGGTTACCAAGATGCAGATTCTAGAGTGCTTCATTTCGATATCCAAAGAACAGATGAGCTTATTTACGGTTATGAAAATGATAATGAATATGGTAGCTCGATAGGCTTAGAAAAACTAGTTGAAGATCAGAGTGTTGATATTGTTATTGGTGGGCCTCCTTGCCAAGCGTATTCTGTCGCAGGAAGAATTCGTGATAAAAATGGTATGCATGATGATTACAGAAATTTTTTATTTGAATCATATATTAAAGTTGTAAAACATTTTCAACCAAAAGCTTGCATTTTTGAAAATGTACAAGGTATGTTGAGTGCTGCTCCGGGAGGCACTTCTATAGTAGAGAGGGTTACTCAAGCATTTGATGAGGCTGGCTATTATATCTCTGCAAACTTGAGAGAAGATGCTCTTTTTGATACATCTAGTTTTGAGGTACCTCAAAAGCGATTGCGAGTTATTATTGTGGCGATTAGAAAAACTGAATATCCTGATTATAAGGAAAAGGTTTCGAGTTTTTATAGGACTCTAAATTTACTAAAAAGCGATGAAGTTAAAACAGTTGAAGATGCAATTTCTAATCTACCTAAACTGTACCCACTACCGACAGCAGAAAAAAGAATATCACATGCTTATATAGGATCACATTACGAGGTAAAAAACCATATTCCTCGTTATCATAATCAACGCGATATTGATATTTTTAAACTATTAGCTGAAGATATTAAAAGTGGCAATAATAAATATATTCAAAGTGATGAATTAAAAAAATTGTACACTGAGAAAACAGGAAAGACTTCATCTGTTCATAAGTATCATGTTTTACGTCTCGATCGACCGAGTAACACTATTCCTGCACATTTGTATAAAGATGGTTTAAGGCATATACACCCAGATCCAAGTCAAGCTAGATCTATAACAGTAAGAGAAGCCGCAAGAATCCAAACATTTGATGATGACTTTGAGTTTTGTGGATCGCAAGGTGCCAATTATAAAATGATTGGAAATGCTGTGCCTCCATTATTTGCTAAGAAAATAGCAGATGCTTTAAATAGTATATTGAATTAAAGGTTTTTAAATGTCTGAATTAGTTTGGATTCA
Organism: Vibrio sp. KMM 9700; assembly: GCF_058545285.1. NCBI lineage: Bacteria > Pseudomonadati > Pseudomonadota > Gammaproteobacteria > Vibrionales > Vibrionaceae > Vibrio > Vibrio sp. KMM 9700. The sequence continues at coordinate 1,762,566 of NZ_CM178589.1, forward strand.
CCGGTTTAATGGAAATGAATTAGGATTGAGAAAAGCAGGTGGTTTCTGTTTAGTTCCTGTCGATGCGAGAGTTATTTTTTTTCCTGAGTGGGACTTTAATCGTAACCCTGAGATCAGTGAGAAAATAAAACTCAATTTTCTAGAGAAAGGTGAAACTGCAGAGTTAACTTATGGTAAGCCACCTTCGAAGAGTGAGCATAGGCTTTCACTCACTGGAGTACTAAAGGAATATATTGGAGAGGAAGGCTCTGGCGCCATTATTCAACCTGGCCATATTGGTTGCTTTTTCAGAAAAGAGAATGAGATATTTTTATCAATTGCGGAAGCAAATAGCGCTTATGGTGAGTTATTAGATATGTTTCCTGCAAAAGGTAAGCACAACAATTTAGTTACTCAAGTTATTATCGATAAAAATTCGAATCAAAACAATGTAATAAATGTAATAACGCCCTGTTCAACTCTCCCTAAACCCTTCCTCCTTTTGGCTGGCATTTCAGGTACAGGTAAAACACGTTTTGTTCGTGAGCAGGCAAAAGCCACTAACAACTTTAACGAAACCTACTGTTTAACCTCAGTTCGTCCAGACTGGCATGAACCAAGTGACCTATTAGGTTATATTTCACGACTTTCAAATGATGGTAAAGCTGAATACATCACTACAGATGTCTTGCAGTTTATCGCGAAAGCATGGCGAGGCATTTTTGATAATGGTTTAACAATCGAAGAGCAAGACATAAACGGACAAGGTAAAAGCATGGTCGTTTCTGGAGAGAGAGACAATCTTAACCAAGTCCTACCTTACTGGCTCTGTTTAGATGAAATGAACCTTGCCCCTGTTGAGCAATACTTCTCTGATTACTTATCAGTCTTAGAAACTCGTGATTGGTGTTGGGATAATAAGACCTTTACCTATACTTGTGATGCATTATTAAAGCCGGCGACAATTAACGAAGTTGGGGATAATACCAAGTTACGTAATGACTTAGGCTTTGCTGATTCTAACTATGATGAATTGTGGCAGTTAATCTGTAAATACGGTTTAGCGATTCCATTTAATCTTATTGTTGCCGGTACGGTGAATATGGATGAAACCACCCATGGTTTTTCTCGCAAAGTGATTGACCGAGCGCTGAGCTTTGATTTTGGAGCGTTTTTTCCAAATGACTATGATCAGTTTTTTGCTCCAAGCACGCGTAACAAACATTTATCTTACCCAAGTTTATCCCAAGTAACCAAAGCCGATCTTGCTTCAACATGTGACTCTGATGGCTCACAAAGTATCGCATTTTTAACCGCGGTGAATTCAGTGTTGAAACATACGCCTTTTGAACTAGCCTATCGTGCATTAAATGAATTATTGCTTTCGGTTGTCACGACTAATCCACAAGATGACCTTACTCTAAAAGCTGTATGGGATGACTTTATGATGTGTAAAGTTCTGCCGCGTATAGAAGGGGATACGGATAAACTCACCAAAGCCGATGGTGGGGAAATCTTATCTGAGCTTAGCAATGTTTTAGCCGTACAGTTAGCGCCCATATGGGATGCGGATGAAAACGATGAAACTGATGAGACGAATGCTCGCCCAGATCTGTATCGAGAAAAAGAAGCGCCAGAAGATGCAACTGATAAACAAAAAGTGCTACGCATTGCATGTCGCTCAAACGAGAAACTAACATGGATGCAGCAGCGTCTTGCTAGCGCCACCTTCACCAGTTTTTGGCCTTAAACAATTAGCTTCAAGGAGGGTGAGCGCATGCCAGAATTATTAAGGCTAAAAACAGACGAATTTTTATTTACCGTCAAAGCAGCATCGATTGAAGACCGAAGCCGAACCTTAAATAAAACGTTAGTTATTCGCCAATTTACTCATTCTAATGTTTTTGTAAGAGTTGCTCCTGCAATAAAACTTAGCGAGCAACCACGAGGTTTTGTCGATGGTTCATGCTCATTTTTGAATGCAGTAGAGGACCTTAACCACACAGAACAGGTCAATTTAGACTTCCCTATTTTTTTTGAGAACACACTGTATCAAGTAGAGTGGATTTTTCTTAAAAAAGTACAATGGGCGAGCTTAAATCACCGCTCTAAGACTATTTGTGATGCATTTATATTTAATCCCAGTGAAGACTGCTTAAATGCACGTTTAACCGGCATCATTAATACCGGTAATGATGTGGGTTGGTTGCGTTTGCCACTCACGTTTGAGCTTAATGGCAAAACACAGACTCAGCACATAGCCTTTGAAGTGCTGCCAACCAAAATGGCACTGCACCAAGACTTGCCCGCCATGTACCAAGCAATTGATAAGGTTTACCCCCTTTGGCGCTTTAGTTTGGTAGCAAAAACTGAACAAGACGTAGCGACTAGCCAGCAACGTGGGCATTTTCCACTCATGTGGTTGGCTAATTTTGCCGCGTTAAGGGACCGCTTTGAACAAGGCTTAAAAGTGATTTGTGCCGCTCCGCATAACCGTTTGCAACCGACTGTTGCCAATATCAAAGCGGCCAAATTAAAAGGCCGTTTGCCGCATAAGTTAGCGGAGCAAGTCAAGCAAGACTTTGCTAATGGCCAGTACGATAAGCGCTATGCGGTTGAAAAAAAACAATTGAGTGTGGATACCCCAGAAAATCGCTTTATCAAAATGGCGGTGAGTAAAAGCAAACGGCAATTAGTGGAGTTTGAACAAAAGCTTAGACAAAGTAACCAAGCGCCAGAGCGGCAACGGTTGTCGGATTCATTTTTAAATGAGCTACATAGTTGGCAACAACCGCTGCAAAAAGTGTTAGGTCAGAGTTTTTTAAAAGAGGTTGGTACATACACAGGGTTAAACCGCGAGTCGTTAGTGTTACAGCAAAAAACTGGATATAGCTCAGTATATAAGGTCTGGCAAGAGTTGAAGTTTTATCTAGATGTATTTGGCAATCAGTCGACTATTTCGATGAAGTCAGTCGCTGAAATTTATGAAATCTGGTGTTTTTTATGTTTAAAGCAGATTTTAGAGCAGGATCTTGGCTTTGAATTAGTGGAAAATGGTGCGGCAGAGTTAAAACTAAATAATTTTTTTGAGTACAGTTTTAAAGAAGATGGTTTGAGAGACGCGTTTCATTTTAAACGTAGCGATGGCATTACTGCAAGGCTAATGCACGAGCCTGTATTCAAAAAGGACGATTTAATACGGTCGTATATAGTTAAACATATACCGGATATTGTATTGGAAGTGACATTGCCTAAAAATCCAAGTCCAGACACATTAGAAGATAAGCCGTTTATTTGGCTTTTTGATGCCAAGTATCGAATCAAAACAGATAAAAGCCGCTTTGATGATACGAGTGAAGATATTGAAAAGACCGATTATGTACCAAATGATGCGATTAACCAGATGCATCGCTATCGTGATGCCCTTATCCGTTTATCAAAGCCTAGCAATGGTCAAGCTGCGAAGAAAAGCCGCCCTGTATTTGGAGCCTTTGCTTTATATCCTGGTTATTTTGATCAAGAGAACCAGCCGAATCCGTATGCAGAGGCAATTGATGAGATTGGAATTGGCGCCTTTGCTTTGCTTCCAAGTCAGAGCCAAAGTGGCTTTTGTGGACATCAATGGTTATTAGATTTTCTTGAGTCACAAATCGGGAAGAATAATAGCACTAATAACTCACCTGATAGCATGGCAGAAAGGCTTTATGTGCAAGAGTCTGCGCGAATCCCTTATGGCGCTATGCATCAAGTTTTGTATCCTGATCTCACCATGACGGCAGCGCTTGGTGGCAGGCAAGGGCGAAATTCAAGTTATTTTGATAAGTTTGAAGATGGTAGTGCGCAATATTATCACATGCCTCAAGCAACTTTTTTGGATAAATTTAAGCAACATGTTGTGGAAGAAATTCGTTATTTAGCTTTGGCTACAACATCAGCTATGCAGCCTGCAACCAAGCAGATAGATAAAATCTGGCCGGTTAAGCATGTGCAGTTATTACCTCGTGACTTAATCACGCAGGAGCAATCCGGCATGCAGTCAACAAGTAAGGATCTCTATTATCTATTTGAGCTAGGTAAGCCTCTTACACTACAAGAGCCTGTTACCAATGTTCCGCACAGGCCAATGCGAAATTCAATGAAATTGACCACTTTAGGGCATTTAGAGAGTACGTTAGTGTTTGTTAATTTAGACGTTGTTTATGAAGAAGCGATTTGTTGAATCGAGGAAGATTAGTCTTGCAGTGATAACAAAATGAAATGACTAGAAATCCGATTGTTTATCAGCCTATAAAAATAAGCCGAGATAGGATTTTCTAGTCATTTCTAGTTAAACCTTATTCAATGTTCTGGATCTGCTCACGCATCTGCTCAATCAAAACTTTCAGCTCAACGCCAGATGCCGTGATGTCAGTACTGATAGATTTTGAAGCTAAGGTGTTTGATTCACGGTTAAACTCTTGCATCATAAAGTCCAAGCGACGGCCACATGCGCCACCTTTTTTCAAGATTGCTTTGGCTTCTTTCACGTGTGAATCTAAACGATCAAGCTCTTCCGCGACATCTGATTTTTGCGCTAATAAAATAAGCTCTTGCTCAACGCGAGATGGGTCAAGTTCAACTTTTGCATCTTCAAACTTAGTAAATAGACGCTCACGTTGCCAGTCTAAAATCTCAGGCATACGCGCGCGAACTTTCACAACTTCATCCGTAATAGCATCAAGACGCGTATCGATCAGCGCCTTCATGTTTTCACCTTCATTGGCACGCGCTTCAATAAATGCACTAAGGGCTTCTTCAAATCCAGCAAGGACATCTTGATTAATCGCATCCATATCTTGCTCAGGTGCTTCCATAACGCCCGGCCATTGCATCACTTGAAATGGGTTGATACGAGATTCATCACCACTTAAAGTCATGATTTGTTTTGCCGAAGCAATCACTTGTTTAGCGAGATCTTCATTCATGTTCAGTGCATTGCTTGCCGCCGTGTTAGCTTCAAAGCGAAGGTTACATTCAACCTTACCGCGCGCGAGGGATTTTTTAAAACGCTCACGCAGCTTTGCTTCTAGGCCTCGGAATTGCTCCGGCATACGGAAATAAGTCTCTAAATAACGTTGGTTTACACTGCGAATTTCCCATACCGCATTGCCCCAATCTTTTTTGATTTCTTGGCGTGCATAGCCAGTCATACTATAAATCATGTTTCAATCTCTATATTGAATAAAATTAGGCTCATCTTAACATGTTAGCTATTGGCGATCATTAAAACCCTAGGCATCGCAGCTTATTTCATCTATAATTTTGCGCAATTTATCTGAGTTAATCTCAATCAAAGCCTAGGAGCCAAGATGACTTCAACTACTCGTCCAAATGATCGCGCACTTGATGCGGTTCGCCCAATTAAAATTACGCGTCAGTATACAAACTATGCAGAAGGTTCTGTATTAGTTGAGTTCGGCAATACTAAGGTTTTATGTAACGCTAGCGTTGAAGAAAAAGTTCCTGGTTGGTTAAAAGGCCAAGGCAAAGGTTGGGTAACGGCTGAATATGGCATGTTGCCACGCGCCACTCATACGCGTAACCGCCGTGAAGCTGCATCGGGTAAGCAAGGCGGCCGTACGATGGAAATCCAACGCTTGATCGCACGTAGCCTGCGCGCAGTTGTTGATCTAAAAGTGCTTGGCGAGATCATGATCACCGTTGATTGTGATGTGATTCAAGCAGATGGCGGCACACGTACTGCTTCTATCTCAGGTGCAAGTGTTGCGCTGCATGATGCAATTCAAGGTTTACTTGATAGCGGTAAGCTGAAAAAGAACCCACTTAAAGGCCATGTCGCTGCTGTTTCGGTTGGTATTTTAAATGGTACTGCAATTTGCGATCTTGAATATGTTGAAGATAGCGCAGCCGATACCGACATGAACGTGGTGATGACAGAAGAAGGCGCAATGATTGAAGTACAAGGCACGGCAGAGGGCGAAACTTTCTCGCGTGCAGAGCTTAATCAGTTGCTTGATCTGGCTGAAAAGGGCATTGGCGATATTGTCGCAGCTCAGAAGGCGGCATTAAGCGAATAGTTATGTTATGGCTCCTAAATTTAGGGGCTATTTTTTTATTCGTATACCCTTCATATTTGAAGCTACAGCTGTGTTAACTGCGCTGCTTCGCCCGAATCACATATTACAATATGCTCATCGGGTCTCATCGCTTGTTGCCTTACTGTAACTTCAACTATTTTGGCTATACAAGGAAGATTGAGTCTAGGGCTCACTAGAATTGAAAACTAAAGAGGCAGAAATGAAACAATACCAACGTGAATTTATTGAATTTGCTTTAGAAAAAGAAGTCCTAAAGTTTGGTGAATTCACTTTAAAATCCGGTCGTAAAAGCCCTTACTTCTTTAATGCTGGTTTATTTAATACCGGCCGTGATTTAGCCCGCTTAGGCCGCTTTTACGCGCAAGCCCTTGTTGATTCAGGCATTTCATATGATGTATTGTTTGGCCCTGCTTACAAAGGTATTCCAATTGCTACCACAACCGCAGTTGCTTTAGCTGATAGTCATGATGTGGATACGCCATATTGCTTTAACCGCAAAGAAGCCAAAGATCACGGCGAAGGTGGCAACCTTGTTGGTAGTCCTCTTGAAGGCTGCATCATGCTGGTGGACGATGTGATCACAGCAGGAACGGCGATTCGTGAATCCATGCAAATCATCCAAGCCAATGGCGCTGATCTTGCTGGTGTACTGGTTGCAATCGATCGCCAAGAAAAAGGCAAAGGCGAGCTTTCAGCCATTCAAGAAGTTGAACGTGATTTTGGTTGTGCAGTGATTTCTATCATTGGCTTAACTGACCTTATCACTTATTTAGAAGAGAAAGGCGATAACCCAGAGCAGCTTGAGTCAGTAAAAGCTTATCGCGCTGAGTTTGGTATCTAATCCAGTGAGCATCTGAATAAGTTGTAAACTTCACTTAAAAAAGTGTAAATAATTATATACACATTAAAAAGTAGCAGTTTAGCGGTGTTTTTTGCCTCTAATGCTACTTTTTGTTGTTTTTGTAGGCTCGATTTTTACGAAAAAAGTGTTAGGGTAAGAATAACTTTACACTTTAGCTCAAACGGTTTGAGTTTTTTCATTTTTAAGTAGGATATATGAGTCGATCAAAAGTTTTAGGAAGTACCTTGATCATTGCCGGCACCACCATAGGGGCAGGGATGCTTGCATTGCCGATTGCATCTGCCGGGCTAGGTTTTGTCACCTCACTTGTCATCATGCTTGGTATGTGGTTACTTATGGCCTATACCGCATTATTAATGCTTGAAGTGCATCAACATGCTGATCCGAGCGCAACCTTGCACACGCTTGCTAAACAGTTTTTAGGTGAAAAAGGCAAGTTAGTCGCAACCTTTGCGATGCTGTTCCTTTTTTATGCACTATGCGCCGCTTACATCGCAGGTGGTGGCCCGCAATTTAATGCCAAATTACAAACTTGGTTTAACTTGGATGTGAATGCAAGTATTGGCACCTTGATCTTTACTTTAATTATTGCCGCGATTGTGACCTTTGGGACAGGCTCGGTAGATAAAGTAAACCGCGTACTTTTTACCTGTAAATTGATTGCTCTCGCTGCTTTGCTTTTCTTCTTGACGCCAAATGTTGAGATTGTAAACCTTGAAGCGACGCCACTTAGCAGCACGCTTATCATTGCAGCGCTGCCTGTTATCTTCACTTCTTTTGGTTTTCACGGCAGTATCCCAGCGGTTGTCCGCTACCTAGATTTAGATGTTAAATCGCTACGTAAAGTGCTGTTTTGGGGATCTTTATTACCATTAGTTGTTTATATCTTATGGCAACTAGCAAGCCTTGGGATTGTCAACCAAGCGGATTTATCACAAGCAAGTGATGTTAAAGGCTTAGTTGATGTGATGGGCGCAAAAATTGACAATAATGGTATCGCGCAAATTGTTTCTGTGTTTGCTGATTTAGCCCTAGTGACCTCATTTTTGGGTGTGAGTCTAGGTTTGTTTGAATTTTTAGGTGATATTTCTAAGAAAAATAACAAGTTATCAGATCGCGCTATGGTCGCTTTAGTGACTTTCCTACCACCGCTAGGCTTCGCAATTTTCTACCCTCAAGGCTTTATCATGGCGCTTGGTTTTGCGGCTATCGCATTGGCCGTGCTAGCGATTCTATTGCCCGTGGCTATGGTGCTAAAAGTGCGTAAAGAAGCGACGGCTGAGCATTATCAAGTACGTGGCGGTAAGCTAGGCTTAATGCTTGCGCTAATTTGTGGTGTGGTCATCATTGTAGTTCAGTTGTTAATTGCAGCGGGTGCATTGCCTGCTATCGGCTAACTCTCGTCATCTTGTTGCCTTGCTGCAAGACCAATAAATTTGAGCCGCTATAAAGATAAAAGCGAAGCACTGGAGTTTCTAGTTGCTTCGCTTTTTTATATCCAGGCTTGAGTTTTATTTTTGCGATTTTTTCATTTCTTCTCGAAGCCATAAATCAGCGTAACGCGTAAAGGTGGTTTGTGCGCTTAAAATCGCGAGCAATAAGCCACGCTTGCCATCCAAAAAGCCTTTCTTTAGTAAATACATCTTAATAAATCGTGCAATCCCATGACCAATAGCGCCAAGCAAAGAGGACTTTTTCTTACCTTCCCTTTGATCCGCCCAAGCCTGCATATATTGCTGAGTTTTAAGTACATGTTGCGGGATAGAGCTGACGGTCTCATGGAGTAAATCACCATCTAAAAGCTCGGTTTTAATGCCTTTCGGAACCACCACAGATTCATGCACTAACGCATCATTATATTGAGTCAGCTTTCTTGGATAAAGACGAGTGATTTTATCTGGATACCAGCCACTATGGCGAATATATTGACCAAAAGCGCGCGAGAGACGGTTAACTTGATAACAAGTCTTGTGCTCTGCGTCTTTTGCTATCGCTTCTAAAATTGAAGCTTTTAGTTGCTCTGAAACCATTTCATCACTATCGAGCGCAAACACCCAATCAGTGCTCATTTTCTCTTGCGCAGCAATGCGTTGTGGGCCAAAGCCAAGCCAATCTTGATGATAAATTTTGGCATTAAAATTTTGCGCAATGGTTAAGGTTTGATCGCTGCTGCCTGAGTCTAAGATGACGATTTCATCGACCCAACTCGAGACAGAATTTAAAGCGGCTTCAAGGTATTGCTCGGCATTTTTGGTGATCATCAAGACGCCGATGCTAGGTTTGCTTTGACTCATTTATTCTTTCCCAAACGTTTTTGATCAAGGATATCGAATATATCTATCACTTCTTGGATGCTAATAGTATCCATTACCTCTCCTTTGACGCGTGTCGCCCAAGGCAGTTGCTCTGCGGTTTTACCATGTTGAGCTAAGACAAGTTGATCGTAAGCATTGGCAACGTATTCCATGCTGTTATAAGGGCCTGTACGCTTTGGGTTACTATGCGCATATAAACCAATCACAGGTGTGCCTTGAGTAGTTGCCATATGCGCAGGGCCTGAATCTGGGGCAAGAACAATATCTGCACGTTTCAATAGAGCAAGTAGCTGTTTTAAATTTGTTTTTCCAACGAGATTGTGAACTTTAAGCGCTTGCTTAGTTTTATTCTCAGAGGTTTCATTTTCCGATAAAGTGTTAAGTGATCCTAAAATAGCGTCGGCAAGTTTAATCTCGCGCTCACTTGGCGAGCCGCAAAGTACAACTTGATAGCCTTTATTTAAAGCGTAGTGCGCAAGCTGCGCGTAGCGTTCGGTGAGCCAGTTGCGCTCATCTTTACTTGCGGCAGGGCTGATGACTAGCATTGGCGCGTCATCGGGTAAGGTTTGAGTTACCCATTCAAATGCAGATTCGGGAATGGGCATCTGCCAGTGTGGCGCTTGTTTGGGCACGCCAAGATATTCAGCGAAGCTTAAAAAGCTATCAAGCACATGCACTGACGTTGTATCGTGAATTTTTTTATTGGTGAAAAGCCATTGGCCTTCTTTCGCGCGAGATTTATGAAAACCAACTTTATAACGCGCTTTGATGCCGAGAGTGAGCAAACTTGCTCGAAGCGCTAGCTGCATGTGAACCAAGGCATCAAACTGACGTCCTTTAAGTTGTTGCCAGACGTCTTGATAAGCTGCTTTGCCTTGCTTCTTATCAAACACAATCAATTCAATGCCTTCGATACCTTCTAACATGCTGGCTTCTATCTTGCTGATAATCCAAGTAATTTTAGTTTCAGGCCAGTGGCGCTGAACGGCTTGGATGCTCGCAACCGCATGGCAAACATCACCAATTGCGGAAAGGCGTAAAAAACAAATCGACTGAGGTGCATGATTAAAAAGTGGCATCTGGGTTGGCATAACTTAGCTCTCTAAATGGCAATGTTTTGAATTATACTCAAGTTCGTCGATTTTGGGTATAATAACTAAAACCCCTTAACTCTGATGAACTCCTATGAAGACAATAATCATGAAAAAACACCAACTTTGCTTTGATTCTGAGCTGATCTCAGAGGAAGTGGCTAAACAATGTTTTGAAATTGATTATTGGGAAAATATCGATGCTGTTGTCGGTAGTGCGCAAGGTCGTGGCACAACTTGGTTTGTTGATCTTGCTCGTGCAATGAAGCAAGATGCGCAACAAAGCGAGCTTAAACATGCAGCGCTGCGTCATTATCGACGTGGTGGGTTATTCGGAAAAATCGTTAAAGATCATTACCTTTTTACGTCTTGGGAGCAAACCAGAAGCCTGCAAGAGTTTAATTTGTTGACTCATTTAGCCAAGGCCGGAGTGAATGTACCAAGGCCGATAGCAGCCCAAGCTAAAAAGCTAAACTTTTGTTATCAAGCGGATATCCTGACGCAAAAAATACCTAATGCACGCGATTTAGTCGCTATCTTGCAAGAAGATACTTTATCAAAAGATGCTTATGTGAATATAGGTAAAGAAGTACGCAAATTGCATGATGCCTATGTCAATCACACGGATTTAAATATTCATAATATTTTATTGGATGAGTCTGGAAAGGTGTGGATCATTGATTTTGATAAGTGCCATTTTGAGCAGGAGCAAAATAAACCTAGCCCGTGGCAAGCGAAAAACTTAGCAAGGTTAAAACGCTCATTCGTAAAAGAAGTGAACAAGCGTCAAATCAAATGGCAAGAATCAAGTGACTGGCAAGCTTTACTCGACGGTTATTATCTCTAAAGTTCGTTCAATCGCACCTTGATTTTCTTCAACAACTTTTAGCGCTGCGTCACCTGCTCGTTTCATTTCTTGTTTATCATGAAAAAGGGCAATCAAGGCTTCGGCAATCTCAATTGGCTCTTCCACAATTTGCACAGCATTCGCCGCTTTAAGCATTTTTGTGATATCCACAAAGTTATAATAACTAGGGCCAGTAAGTAGCGGTTTTGCGAGTGCGGCAGGCTCAAGCAAATTATGCCCACCAACTTTATCACCAATTAAACTTCCGCCCATAAAGCAAATATCTGCCGCTTGAATCAACAAAGGCATTTCACCCATGGTATCAGCAAGATAAACTTGGGTCGCAATTTGTGGCGCTTTAGGATCGTAATCCTCTGAATCTACTTTATATTTAGCAGGTTGCGTTCGACGAGTCGCACTTAAATTATGCGATAAAATCTTACCATAAACATCGTCAAAACGTTCAGGGTGGCGCGGCACTAAAATCAGCAGCGCATCTGGATCATGACGTAAGAGTTTTTGATGAGCGCGTAAAAGCAGTTCATCTTCGCCTTCGTGAGTACTTGCTGCAATCCATACCGGTCGCGAGCAGCCCAAATCTTGGCGCAATATATTCCCTTGCGCTTTGAGACTGGCATCAATTTCAATTTCAAACTTCAAGCTGCCTGTTGTAGCCACTTTTGATTCATCTAAACCAAGTTCAATAAAACGATCGGCATCCGCTTGATATTGGCATAAAACTTGGGTTAAGCCTTCGGTTAGCCAATGAAAAATAGGCAGAATTTTTTGATATTTTTGCTTAGAACGCTCAGATAAGCGAGCATTGATCACGCGAATCGGGATCCCAGCTTTCGCCACATGGTGAATGGTGTTTGGCCAGAGCTCAGTTTCCATGATAAGTAGTTGCTGTGGTTTGATTTTCTTAATAAACCCACGTACTGCAAACTTAAAATCAAGTGGCATATAGCGATGTACAACTAAAGGATCACGAGTTAGTTTTTCAGCTTGTTTGGCGCCTGTAGGCGTCGTCGTCGTGAGAACAATCGGCGTGTTTGGATATTGCTGACGTAGCTTTTTAACTAACGGCGTAATAGAAATGGTTTCACCAACAGAAACAGAATGCAGCCAAACTGGCGCACTGAGGCTTGTGTTTGTGGTGATTTCTTTGGGAAAAGTAAGCGCAGGGGTTTTGCCAAAATGCTCTTTCCAACGCTTGCCAACACTCGGCTTGCCGGGTTTTTTCTTATATAAACCAATGAGTAAAAAAGGCGCTGCGACAAAAAGAAGTAAGGAATAAAAAAAGCGTAATAACATTTCAGCCCAACTTTAACTCAAAAGCTTTCTTAAATAAAAGCACTAACCAACTTGATGCAAAGGAATAACATTTTCTTCGCGTTTTCGTGCGATGCGCTTCATGGCCGAGAAAACTTGGTCTGGCATTAGCAGCGTCATGCAGTTCATGTGAGTATAAGGACAAGTGCGTCTAAAGCAAGGGCGGCATGCAATATCTGTATGAAGAATTTCAACTGTGTCTGCAAGTGGCGGTGTGTAGTCAGGAGACGTTGAACCATAAATGCCGATGACTGCGCTGCCAACAGAGGCGGCAATATGCATTAATCCTGAGTCATTGCTGACAACTGTATGGCAACATGCGAGTAAATCAACAGCTTCAATCAGGCTAGTGCGGCCGGTTAGATTGGCTACATATACTTGTTTATCTTCATCAATATAATTAATGATTTTTTGCGCGATACTGGTGTCGTTTTGTGAGCCAAAAATCCAAACTTGCTCACCGCGGTTAATCATCTCAGTCGCAACGCGTGCGTAATGGATAGCCGGCCATTGTTTGGCTGGACCAAACTCAGCGCCAGGGCATAAGCCAACGATAGGTCTATCTTTATTGAGGCCATGTTCTTTTAGGCTTGCACGCTGTGCGATTTCATCCACGCGTAAACTTGGCTTAGGCAAATTTTCAAGGCCGCCTAGCATCTGTGCATTTAACGCCTTAGTTTTTGGGTGGGCAAGCGCGACATAACGCTCTGCCATATATTGGAATTTTTTCTTATTATTGCGAACATCGGTCAATAAACCAAAGCGCATTTCACCACGCCAACCAACACGTTTTGGGATATTTGCAAAGATAGGAATAAGAGCAGATTTTGCTGAGTTAGGTAAGATATAAGCGCAATCATAGCCTTTATCTTTTAAGGATAAACCTAAATTTCTACGAGCAAAGAGATTAAATTCACCGTGGCCGAGTGGCATTTCAATTGCTTGATTGACTTCAGGCATGCGCTCCAATACTGGCTTACACCAAGCTGGTGCCATGACATCTATGCTAGCATTGGGCATTTGCGCTTTTAATGCTTTGTAAAGGCATTGCGACATCACCATATCGCCAACCCAAGATGGGCCTATGATTAAAATTTTATTCATAATCTGCACTTGGTTCGTCCATGAAACTAAGTAAATAGAGGGCTAAAATCTGTTAACCCGTGTTAAAAGTCGTCAGTATTAATACATCATTACTTTGACATATGCGGCCTTTAGTCATGCCATTAAAAGCGAGTAAAAAATATTAATCAAAAACGTGTTATTGATCTCATAATAGCATGGAATCGACTAGAAACCATATTGAAAGTGAAAATTAACATGCTATTAACCATTAATTTTTATAGTGTTTTGTTTCAGGGTGCAAAAGGTGGGTGTTTATATGGTTTTTCTTAGAAATTCGCCTTGAAAATTTCAACTTTTATGCATCTATCGGCTTGTTGATTTGATATTAATCGCGCTTATGTTTCTATTGGTTTTATATAAATTTAAAATAAATCAAATCTGTATCATCTCTGTGATATTTGTTTCGGGGTTTTCCTTTGCACACCTAGCAATTATAGGTAAAATAAGGCTTTATTTGTTTATTTTTAAGGTCGTTATGAAAATTTTAGTCTGTGCATCCTACCTTCATGCTTGGAATAGTATTCGCCCTGAAGCTGAAATTTTTGTTGAGCTTGCGCGTCTTGGTCATGAAATTACGATTATGACTCAAGGTGAGTCAAGTTATGTTCCGCGCCTTAAAGAGTCCGGCATCAAAGTGATAGATTGCTATCCAAAAAGTAAGATTTGTATGGATACGATTAAACGTATTCGTAGCGAACTTAAAAATGGTTATGACATCTGTTATGCCTTTAATTCAAAAACAATTCCGAATGCAGCCTTTGCGTGTATTGGTTTAGATGTCAAACTTATTGCTTATCGCGGCACGACTGGCGGAATATATCGCCATGATCCAAGTGCTTATCTCACCATGCTGCATCCAAGAATCGATGGCATAGTGTGTGTTTCTGAGGCCGTTCGTCAAAGTCTGCTGCCTGTACTGCTGAAAAATAAAGATACCACGGTGACCATATATAAAGGTCAAAATGTCGATTGGTATCAAGTTGAGCCAACACCGCGTGAAGAGCTTGATTTGAAAGACTCGGATATCATCTTATTTTGCGCAGCGCACGTTCGCCCAAGCAAAGGTATTTCAATTTTGCTTGAAGCGACTCATCTGATTGAAAATCCAGATGTTCATTTAGTTTTAGCTGGGCATGGTTTTGAGCCGCATTTTGATGAAATGAAGCAAAGCCCAATGGCTGATCGCATTCACTTTATTGGCCACAGGCAAGATGTGCCAAATTTAATGTGCATGGCAGATATTCAAGTTCAGCCGTCGATTAGCGGTGAAGGTTTGCCGCGTACAATTATTGAAGCGATGGCCAATGCAACCCCATCAATTGTCACGACCACAGGTGGTTCGCCTGAGTTAGTGGAAGATGGAAAAACTGGTTATATTGTGCCGGTAAAAGATTCTAAGGCTTTAGCTCAAGCCATTAATAAGCTTGCAACCAATAAACAAGCTTGTGTTGAGATGGGCGCCGCAGCACAAGAGCGACTCGATCAGCATTTTAGTTCGCAAGTCACAGTTAAAAAACATCTGGAATTTTTTAATCAACTTTTAGCAAACAAGGTTTAAATTATGCGTACTTTATCCGCTCTCATTATTTGTAAAAACGAAGAAGATAGAATCAAACCTTGTTTTGAATCATTGAAAGGTTTTGCAGATGAAATTATTGTCTTTGATTCAGGAAGCACAGATCAGACTGTTGAAATTGCAAAAGCTTATACAGACAAAATTTGGATTACGGAAGATTGGCCAGGTGATGGTTTTCAAAAAGCGCGCGCATTAGAAAAATGTACTTGTGACTGGGTACTGATTATCGATGCAGATGAATATTTAGATCAGGATATGAAAGATGAAATCACTCGTCAGTTATCTAAGCCTGATCTTGAAGAAGTTGCATTTAAATTGCCTTGGGGAAACCTGATTTTAGGCAAACAAATGAGACATGGCCGCTCATCACGTGCGCCAAAACGTTTATTTAAACGTGAGGGTGCTTCAATCACTAAAGTTGTTGTCCATGCGCATGTTGAAACCAAAGGGAAAGTATCAACACTTAAAAAAGGCTTCCTAATGCATAATTCTTTGCGTGGTTTTGATCATTTAATGCAGAAAAACCGTGAATATGCATGGCAGACGACACGTAAATATTTTAATAATAAAAAGCCAAGCTTAGGCGTACCACTCGCTATACTTCGTGCGATTTGGACTTTTTTCTTGATTTATATTATCCGTTTAGGATTTTTAGATGGAAACCGTGGTCTATTGATTGCGGCAATGTTTGCACAATCATCTTTTAATAAATATGCAGGTCTTTGGTATTTAGAACAAGAGCAAAAATTAAAGCAAACTCAAGAATCAGATGGTAAGTTAAATTCAGGGAAACAAGAGTGACAGATTGCACGAATAAGCGCTATTTAATGTATATAGCCCAAAACTACTCCTACGCTATGTTGCGTCCATTACAGGAAAAAATCCTAGCTTTGGGTGGTGAGGTTGCTTGGTTTTTAGAAGGTGATGAGGTCAGTGATAAGTTTTTACGCTCAGACGAACATCAACTTATGACTATACCAGACGTACAAAAATGGTGCCCAGATGTAGTATTTGTGCCAGGAAATATGGTACCTAGTTTTATCCCCGGCTTAAAAGTGGATCTGTTTCATGGGTTTAACGCGGGGAAAATTAACCGACGTGGTCGAGAAGGGCACTTTGAAATTCGTGATTGCTTCGATTTATATTGCACTCAAGGACCAGGAACAACAGGCCGCTTTAAACAGCTTGCTGCTGAACATGGCTTTTTTGAGGTAGTGCAGACAGGATGGGCAACCTTAGATCCTTTGTTTAATGAAAAAGATAAATCTCAAACCCCATATAGAGATGAAACTGACCCGCGTCCAACAGTTTTGTTTTGTTCGACTTTTTCACACGGTTTAACTTGTGCGCCTATAGTCTTTGAAGAAATTAAACGTATGACTCGTTCACATAACGGGGAAAAGTCTCAATGGCGTTGGCTCGTGCAGTTTCACCCTAAAATGAACCCTGAAACTGTTGAGCAATATAAAGCGATACAAAATGAAAATTTAACCTTTGTTGAAACTGATAATGTTATTCCGCTTTTACAAGCTGCGGATGTCATGTTGTGTGACACATCTTCAATTTTATTAATGTTTTTGCTTCAGCAAAGGCCTGTGGTGACGTTTAGAAACAATAACCCACGTCCGCACTTATTAAATGTTCAAGAAGTCGCTGACATAGAGCCGAATATCGAACTTGCATTAAAATATCCGAAAGATTATATGCAAGAAGTTCAAAAGTTTTGCGATACGCTCCACCCATATAGTGATGGGCAATCTAGTCTACGAGTTATTGAAGCTGCAAATGATTTGCTTGAGCGGGGCTTATCTCACTTAAAGCCTAAACCAAGAAACTGGTTTAGAAATTTTAAAGCGAGACGAGTTTTGGGATATTGGAAATTTTAGTATAAAAGGTTATTAATAATGGAAAGAATAAATATTGCATATGCTGCAGATGAAAATTATGCTCGGCATTTAGGCGTAACGATAAACTCGTTATTATGTAATGTCTCTAAAGATAAATTAATTTCAATTTATGTTTTTTGTGCTGACATTACAAATGAATCAAAAGAAAAACTAAGAAAAGTTGTAGAAGGACGTGCTGAAATTCACTTTAAAGAGGTTGATTTAGATTGGTTTTCAGATTATCCATTGACTTTATCTAGGTTGTCTGCTGCCGCTCATTTTAGAGTAAAAATCCATGAGATTTTGCCTGAATTAGACAAGATTTTATATTTAGACGTTGATGTGATGGTTAATGGTGATATTTCTGAATTATGGGATACAGATATTAATGAATATGCATCGGCTGTCGTTTATGAAATAGAAACACAATATAATCACCCTGATAGATTAGAGAAAGCTGGTATTACTAATAAGGAAGAGTATTTTAATAGTGGTGTGATGCTTCTTAATCTAAACTACCTTAGAGAGATGAATTTATCAGAGAAGGTATCTAAATATTTAAATCAATATAAAGAATCTATAGACTATGCTGATCAAGATATATTAAATTATGCTTTGGCTGGCAAGGTTAAACCGGTACATCCTAAATATAATTGTATGTCAGGATATAGAAGTATATTGAAGAAAAAAAATAAATGGATGTTAGATGGAAAAGATATTTCAGTTGATGAGGTCAAACAACTGAAGAATTCAGCTGTCATATATCATTATACTGGAAATAAAAAACCATGGATGCTTGAATGTTTTCACTATGGTTTTTATTTGTATATGAAGTATCAGAAAACAACTCCATGGGTAAATGAAACATATATCGATATTGATAAAATGGAAGCATCTAAAAAGCTATCATGTTATATGAAGAGGTTTACAAAGAAAATTCTTTACAGTATTTAAACTAATATAGATTAGCTTTTTAGGTGTTTATTATATCTACATTTATGAGTTTCTATTAGTATCTAATTTATTTAAATGTTCTATAGCCATTTTTTTCGATGAAAAATTATTCAACGCATGATCTCTTATTTTTTGTGGATCAAGATGGCTTACTTTTTTTATAGCTTCGATCATTTCATTTTCGGTATCACATAAATATCCACTCACACCATTTATAATTAATTCATTCATTGCCCCCTTATTAAAGGCTATTACAGGTGTTCCTGATAGCATAGCTTCGACAACTGTTAAACCAAAGGGTTCTTCCCATCTTATTGGAACGATAAGAGCTTTTGCTTTAGAAAGGATATCTTTTTTCATTTCACCATTAATAAATCCAACTGGAGTAATTAATGGATGCCATTTAAACCACGTCTCAGGAGAACCTAGGCGATGGCCGCCTGCTATTATTAACTTATGCTTTGATTTTTTTGCAATACGAATAGCACTATCAACTCCTTTCTTGCTTCTATTAACTTTAGCTAAAAATAATATATATTCTTCTTTATTATTACTAAACTTGACTTCACTTTCTGGAACGCCATTATGAACGAATATATTATTACCTACGCTATTTGCTTGAGATTTAGAAATGTATATCGGATTAATAGGGGATTCTTCACATAATGATGGCTTATGGTGTATTATAGAAATCAGGTTATATTTATTTGCTAGTTTTGAAACTATAGAGCAGGAGAGTCCTCCATGGTATTCAATATCAGTTATGTCTTTAGGTATTTTATCTAGAATACTATCTATGGATGAAGAATTAAGATCGCATTTAATATGGGTGTAATGTTTAGTATTTGTACCGTTAGGTGATAATATATAAATTTTATTTCCTAGGTTGTATTGCTCAATAGCAAGCCACTCTACAAGACGGTTCAATCCTCCACTATTATTAGAAGGAGGTGATGTTTTATTATGAATGTGTAGTATATGCTTCATTTATTAATAGACCATATTTATATATTAAGTTTTATAAAAAATTGAATTTAGCTTTCATCTCTACTCAAACTCATGCTCTCTTTTATATAAGTTAATCCCTTTATCCTGCTGAGTTTTTAATAATCTTAAGATCCACATATATTGCTCTGGTCGTACATTGACATAATCTTCAATGCATTGGTTCATCATACGTGCATCTCCTTCTTCACTTCCGGTAGGAAATGGGAGTTCTGGCTTAAACTCAAATTCAAAACAACCTGTTTTGGGGTTAAAACCAGCGAATAAAGGAACGATTTTCGCCTTACTGAGTTTAGATATACGCCCAAGACCAGACATTGTTGCTTTAGTTGTTGCAAAGAAATCAACAAAAACGCTGTGATCTGGGCCAAGATCTTCATCAGGTAGATAATAACCTAAGTAACCATCGCGAACTGACTTTATAAATGGTTTGATCCCGCCACTACGCTCATAAACACGACCACCAAATCGATAACGTTGACGGTTCATTAGCCAGTCCATCAATTCATCTTTTTGCTCTTTTGCCATTGCAGAAATAAATAAACCACGAGAAGCAAGAATTACCCCAGGCGCATCAATTGCCCAAGTATGGGGGACAAGCATAATGACATTTTCACCTGCTTCAGTGAGTTGAGTTAAATTGTCTAAATTTTTGAATTCAGTGTGTTTCTCAAGATATGATTTTGAACGAATAGATAGTGCAGACATCATCATCAGATAACAGGCCGCGACCACATATGAGTCATGAAGAATTTTTTCGCGTTCATCTTGAGACTTTTCTGGAAAGCATAGACGCAAGTTAATACGCGCTCGCATGTTATTCTTTTTATTTAGTGAAGACATTGCGATTTTGGCAAACTGCTTACCAAGCCAATAACGAATGAAATTTGGCAAGAAAGATAAGATTACAAAGAGGAAGATAAGGATCCAACCAGCCCAATGTT
This sequence comes from Vibrio sp. KMM 9700, assembly GCF_058545285.1. Lineage (NCBI taxonomy): Bacteria > Pseudomonadati > Pseudomonadota > Gammaproteobacteria > Vibrionales > Vibrionaceae > Vibrio > Vibrio sp. KMM 9700. The sequence goes on from NZ_CM178589.1 coordinate 1,782,580, forward strand.
TAGGTGCAAGAAATTGCCACTTAAATTGAGGGTTATGCATATCTTTATGGTAGTGTTTGTTGCCCGGTTTCATTGGAATTCCTAACTAAATCTAACTTGAATGAATCTTAACTGTGCTTGAGCCAAATAACAATATTTAAGTGCTTATTTTAAAACATTTATCCCTTGATTTAGGCAATCTACCCTTAGCTATAAATGCATTAATTGCTAGTTATAATACCGAGTTTGTCATTTTCAGTTGATTTAATATTTTGAATCGAGTTATGCGGTTTATTTATAGATGCATCATCAGTGATGATTCGCAATTGAGATTCGAAGTCCTCACTATTTAGAGTGATTTTTTCTGGGCCTAAATAATTCTTATCCTTTTTGATAACTAGTGTGTGACCATTCCCCTTTATATGTATATCAGATTCCTTATAAAGTCCACAATCTAAATATACAATATTATTTGAACCTGAAATGGTTAAATTTAGTTTCCCTTTTACACTATTTCTAATAATTATTTTGTTGTTTTTTGAACCTTTATGAATATGGCATTTTAGGCTAGATAGTGGCTTTAATTTGTAAACTCTCATATCATTATTATTGAAGCCAGTTAAAGATAATTGAGAAGCCTTTCTTAAGCTATCTGCAGACTTTAGCAAATATTGAAATGTATCCATTTTTTTTAAGTCAGAATTTAAAGTGAAATTTTTAACATATTTATTTATATTAACATCATTTATGATTTTATCTTCATTCTGATATTGAACATCTAAGCGACTTAATATGGAATTTAGTTTTTTGTTCGTTACATATTTTGCGTAAAAAGGAATGTGCATATTTCTAAATAACTGGAAACCATCTTTATGTGCGCCAAATCCATCGATTAGATAAGGTATAAATGTTCCACATTTTTGTTTTTGCAAAACTATATTAGCTAAGCTGCGATCGACAATAGAAATATTAAATTTTAATAGGTAATTAAAAAGGTTGGTAATGAGTGTCTTAGCAGACTCTATATTAATTAGGTTTTGAGTGAGGTAGTAATGAAGGCTTTTTGAAGTAGACTTATCATAATCAATGATTCTCTCAAAAACATAGCCTGTTCCTAAGTTAGTGTTTACTGTTCCGAAGTACCTTGGGATATGATTAATCTCACCATGGCGACTTTGTACGTAAGCTAAATACTTAGACTCTATGATATTTGAGTCTCTACTTCTACAATCACCAAACTTTGCATGCCCGTTGAAGATCTTAATAACTTTTTCTTCTTCCATCGGGTAGCAGTAGCAACTTCTGGTTTGCCCTTTCGCTATAAAATTTGATTCATCTAAACTTATAATTTTTTTTAAATGCATATCCATGACTTTAAGTCTGATTAATTTTTATGTGATTATAATTAGGAGCAAACATTTCCTATGTCTGGCATGTAAGCGTGTCACTTTACAATAGATGCAGTTATAACTTATTTAGATAACCGCATCTATTATAAATTTATACAAACTTATTTTTTATTAATCTCTTCTAAATAAAGCGCGACACCGGTTGCCACATCTTTAAACTCAATTTCACAACCAGCTGCTCGTAGCTTAGTTAGATCTGCTTGAGTGAACTCTTGGTAAGCGCCTTTTAGATGCTCAGGGAAAGGAATGCTTTCAACTTCGCCTTTTTTGTGATGATTAATCACAGCAGCAGCTACGCGGTGGAAGGATTCAGCGCGGCCAGTGCCACAGTTGAAAATCCCCGATACACCAGACTCTAAGCACCACAAGTTAACCGCGCATACATCGCCAACATAGACAAAATCACGCTTAAAGCCTTCGCTGCCGGTGAAGAGTTTTGGGTTTTCGCCGGCAAGAATTTGATTATTCAAATGAAAAGCAACAGATGCCATTGATTTTTTATGCTCTTCACGAGGGCCATACACATTGAAGTAACGCAAGCCGACGATTTGTGAAAGAGTCTCACCGTGATCAGCAGCATCTTGTGTTAAGCGACGCACATAGTTATCAAATTGTTGTTTAGAATAACCATAAACATTGAGCGCGCCTTCATATTCTTGTTCTTCGATAAAGTCTTTAGTCTCGCCATATACAGCAGCAGAAGAGGCATAAAGGAACGGAATTTGGCGGTCGACACAATAATGGAGTAGCTCTTTTGAATACTCATAGTTGTTAAGCATCATAAACTTACCATCCCACTCCGTCGTGGATGAACACGCACCTTGGTGGAAAACAGCATCAATCGGACCAAAGTCATCACCCGCCATAATCTGGGTTAGAAAATCGTCTTTGTCCATGTAATCAGTAATATCTAGATCAACCAGATTCTTGAATTTGTGGCCATCTTTTAAGTCATCAACGACTAAAATATCATTGTGACCTGCATTGTTTAACGCTTTGACTAAGTTGCTGCCAATCATGCCAGCGCCACCAGTTACGATTATCATGTGGATGTCCTTTATATTTTTGAGTATGACTTGGCAAGTATACCAAAGGGATTGAATGAGGGCGAACATACTATGCACTCCAAACATGTCTGCGCTTCATGAATCTATGGATATAAGATGTCTTATTTTATTATTTGAGGTCGTTATTAAAAGCGTGGTAATGTTTGCCGATAAATTGAGATTATTAAAATATAAACAAGGTATCCCTAATGACATCCCCATATCAGCATATTAATCAAGATTCGGATATTGTCTGGCACAAAGCAAGCGTCTCGCAAGCCCAGCGTAGTGAATTAAAGCAGCAAAAACCTGTTGTACTCTGGTTTACTGGCTTAAGTGGTAGTGGTAAATCAACCGTTGCAAATGCAGTTGAGCTAAAACTTTTACAACGTGGCAAGCATACTTACTTGCTTGATGGTGACAATGTTCGCCATGGCTTAAACAAAGACTTAGGTTTTAGTGATGAAGCGCGTGTTGAGAATATTCGTCGTATTGGTGAAGTCGCAAAACTGTTTGTCGACTCAGGGCAAATTGTGCTGACAGCTTTTATCTCACCATTTATCGAAGAGCGTGAACAAGTGCGCAACTTATTGCCCGAAGGACAGTTTTTAGAAGTCTTTATTGATACGCCACTTGAAGTATGCGAGTCGCGTGATCCGAAAGGTTTATATAAAAAAGCTCGCGCCGGTGAGATTAAAAACTTCACAGGAATAGACTCAGACTACCAAGCACCGAAAAATCCTGAAATTCACGTCAAAACAGCAGAACATGAGCTTGAAGCATGTGCGGAGCAAGTGGTGGATTATTTAGAGAAAAATGGGTATTTGGGGTAAGTAAAAAGACTGAATGTAGAGCAAAAAACTCCCCTTGTTTATGAATTTATGAAGCTTGATAGTAAGCCTCAATAAGACAAGGGGAAGTAATTATGAAGTGATTTGGTTATTTAAGCTGAAGCGTCTTATCTTCTTTTAATCGAATCGCACCACTTGCGGTTAAGAAGATAACCACCATGACAGGGTAGAAGATAGCCCCTGAGTTATGACCCAAGAATACCTGCGTCATACCATACCCCATAGTCGCAACTATATTTACAATCCCGCATTGATTAAGTACCCGTTGCGCTTCATTTTCGGGCTTGTGCTTGATGTGAATATAAAGCGGCACTAAGAAAATTCCCATCAAGGTTATCAAGCCGACCACGCCAAAAATTGAAAGCGCTTCTAGATATTCATTATGTGCATGAACTTTTATCCAATATTTGTTTTGAGGAGGCATTTCTCCGCGTGCTATTTGAGCCTTACGAGACTCTACTCGCCCGTCATAACCTGCGCCAAAGATAGGGTTCTCTGAAATGGTCGTGAGCGCACTTTTCCAAAGAATAATTCGTTTACCTACCGAAGAGTTATTACCACCACCCATTGATAGTTTGATTAAGTCTGCATGCGCTTCTTGAATACGCTCTTGTACCATGTTGGATTGACTTAATCCTACAACCCCAGAAACAAGCACAATGACTAACCCTGCTTTGGCAACTTTAGACGTTAACATATCTCGGTTTGCATATAAAAAACCAAGTAAAATTGCAGGGACCATAAGCCAAGCGCCGCGCGATCCTGAAAGCACACTCGCCATTAAACCAAAGCCTGCAGCGATTAGGATTAAAACAGGAGGAACCATTTGCTTTGGTCTTAAAAGCATTTGTTTTTGCCTGAACATATAAGGGACAAAAAATAAAGTTATAAGTCCGAGAGTTGTTGCTATATCCCCATCTTGGATTGCCATAAAGCCTTTGAACCATTTTATGTCATCAACTCCCCAAAATGCCCGTGGTAAATGGAAGTGATAAATTTGAACTAAAGCAACAATTCCTCCAATTACCGAGCCTATTGCAAAACCAGTAATTAAATAATTGATTTTAGGTGGGTACTTTAAAAGCATTAAGCAGATTAGAAGCGCGAAAATAAAGCGACTAGGCTGGTCAATATCAGACATTGAACCGCCTTTAATTAATACTGATAAAGGGAAAACTAAAAAGTAAGCCCAAAAGCAAATGCTTAACCATTTAAACTCTTGTGGCAGCATGCTTTTTTTGATCGGAAAAGCGAGGAATAAAGCAGGAAGTATCATGAGTATCCCTGCAATGTTGTGACCTTTTCCGTAACTTAATATAAGCAGGGGCACAAGCATCGCCGCAAGGCTTGTGATCAAGCTTCTTTTGGGGTGTGCTGCAATAAAATTAGATTGTATTTGCGAAAAATTAAATTCAGTTGACATGTAAAGGCCTGAAGATTAGTAGTCTATGGAGTTGTGGTAGATTTTAGCGGACTCAAGTAAAAAAGCTACCGTTGTATGAGTTTTATACAAAAAGCAAGCAAGGTTGATTCAGTGTCTAGCTATGTTTTTTTTGTGATATTTCTTCAAATTTATGTTAAAGTTTGAAGCAAAATTTAATATTAGGCTTTATGGAAAAATGCTTGAATAAGTAAGAATACTAAGCCTATAAATCTAGAATATACGTCTTGAGGGTGCGGTTAACCTTAGGGCGGTAGCGTGTCTAAATTAAAGTACACGTAACTAATTAATGTTAAACATCTTAATTTATAGAGTAGTGGTAAATAAATGAAAATCACACCAGAAAGAATGACTCACCTAAAGCAGTTGGAAGCTGAATCTATTCATATTATGCGCGAGGTAGCGGCGGAGTTTGATAACCCGGTCATGCTCTACTCTGTAGGTAAGGATTCTTCGGTTATGCTGCATTTGGCTAAAAAAGCCTTTGCGCCAGGCATTCCACCGTTTCCATTAATGCATGTGGACACCACATGGAAATTCAAAGAAATGATTGAATTTCGTGATTACATGGCGAACAAGCTTGGAATGAAGCTGATTGTGCATCAAAACCCTGAAGGGCTTGAAATGGGAATCAGCCCATTCGTCCACGGCAGCTCTAAGCACACCGATATCATGAAAACTCAGGGTCTTAAACAAGCGCTTGATAAATACGGCTTTGATGCAGCATTTGGTGGTGCGCGTCGTGACGAAGAGAAATCACGTGCCAAAGAGCGTGTCTATTCTTTCCGTGATGAGCAGCACAGATGGGACCCGAAAAACCAACGTCCAGAGCTTTGGGATACTTATAACGGTAAGGTAAACAAAGGCGAGAGTATTCGCGTCTTCCCGCTTTCAAACTGGACAGAGCTTGATATCTGGCAATATATCTACCTTGAAAGCATTGAAATTCCTGAGCTTTACTTCTCAAAAATGCGTCCAGTGGTTGAGCGTGATGGCATGCTTATTATGCGTGATGATGAGCGCATGGAACTGAAAGAAGGGGAAGTGATTCAAGAGAAAATGGTGCGCTTTCGTACCCTTGGTTGCTACCCATTAACTGGTGCGGTTGAATCTGAAGCGGCAACATTACCTGAAATCATCCAAGAAATGCTACTGACAACGACTTCTGAGCGTCAAGGCCGCGCGATTGACCATGATTCATCTGGCTCAATGGAGAAGAAAAAGCGCGAAGGTTACTTCTAAGTCGAAGTAGGCAAACATCATGCTTATCACTGCAGTCGTTATTGCACTGCTTTTAATTGCGCTCGTTAGTACGCGCCTATCACCGACGCTTATTTTTATTTGCGCTGTGGTGGCGCTCTTCATCTTTGGTGAGGTCACGCAGCAGGATATTATTGCGCAAATGAGCAATACTTCTGTGCTGACTTTAATTTTATTGATGGTTGCCTCATTGGCATTAGAGCGCTCAGCTTTACTCGCTTGGGTGTCGAGTCGAATTTTCCAAGCGAGTTATTGGCAAACTGTGTTGCGCCTTGGGCTTTCAACAGCGCTGAGCTCAGCATTTTTAAATAATACGGCTGTGGTTGCGACTTTGATGTCTTGCGTGCGCCGCAATCAAGATCACCCTGCATCGAAACTGCTTATTCCTTTGTCATATTTTGCCATTATTGGTGGCACCATGACTTTGATTGGGACCTCCACCAACTTGGTGATTAATGGTCTTTTAATTGCGCAAGGCAAGCCAGGGTTAAGCTTTTTCGAGTTTAGTTTGGTTGGACTTGGCGTGTTTGTGTGTTGTTTTCCAGTGGTTTTATGGATAGGTAGCACACTAGCCTCAAGGCAAGTTGAAGAAGATATTTCAGATAAGTATTTTCTTGACGCTGAAGTACAAGAGACAAGCAAACTTATCGGGCGCAGCGTGCAACAAAATGGTTTACGTGCCTTAGATGGGTTGTTCTTGGTTGAAATTGTCCGTGGGCAGCAGTTGATCTCACCTGTTAAGCCGCAAACCCAAATTGAAGCCAAAGATAAGCTTATCTTTGCTGGCGATGTGTCACAGGTGCAGCAAATTCAAAACCTTGACGGGGTCGAAGTGTTTGCGGGGGCGATTGATTTACTTGAGAGCAACCTTGAAGAAGTTCTCGTTAGTCCTGAATCTGTCTTAATTGGTAAGACGCTAAAAAATTCAGGTTTTCGTGCCCGTTTTGATGCCGCAGTAGTTGCTATTCAACGTCAAGGTCAACGCCTGTCAGGTAAAATTGGCGATCAAGTGATTAAAGCTGGCGATAAACTTGTGTTAGCCGTCGGTGATGACTTCAAGCAAAGGCATAACTTGCAGCGCAACTTTTTTAGTTTATCTGCTAAGCAAGTTAATTCATCTTTAAAGCCTTGGCAAAATTACCTCGCTGTTGGCGGCTTTATGGCTGCGATTGCGACCTCTGTGATTTGGCATATTTCGCTGCTTGTCACCATGTTTGCTTATGTTTTAGCTATGGTCGTGACGAATGTTGTCGATACCAGTACTGTTCGACGTCGCTTTCCGTTCGAGTTATGGTTAATTTTAACTTGCGCTTTAGTTATCGCCACGAGTTTTGAGCAGTCAGGTTTAGCGCTTTGGATAAGTGAACATATTTTTAGTTTACTGGGTGATATGCCGGCAAGTGTTGGGTTAATTGCAATTTTCTTTTGCACTTTACTTTTAACTGAAATCATTACCAACACCGCAGCGGCGGCAATTATGATACCGATTGCAATGTCATTAGCGAGCGCCTATCAAGTGAGTTATTCACCTTTTGTGATGGCGGTGACCTTTGGTGCGAGCGCATGTTTTATTAGCCCATTTGGTTATCAGACTAACCTCATGGTGATGAATGCAGGCGGCTATCAAATTAAAGACTTTGTGCGCGTGGGCTGGAAGGTATCATTAATGTATTCAATTTCAGCATTAGTTTTGATTCAACTTCTTTTCCCTTTTTAATTCTTTGCGCGTGTAAATAATAGGAAGACTATGCATTACGATGTATTTAATGGCGATGCGGATGGCATTATTGCTTTATTGCAGCTTCGCCTGAATGAGCCAAAAGATTCGACGCTTATCACAGGTGTGAAACGTGATATTGCCTTGGTCAAGCAAGTGGGCTTGGATGCGACAAGTGTCGCTGTACTTGATGTGTCGATGGAGAAAAATAGCCAAGCACTCAATGAGTTATTAACGCGCCAAGTGCCAACCTTTTATTGCGATCATCATAAAACTGGTGATGTGCCTGAATCTGAATATTTAGATACTTTAATTAATCTAGATGCCGAAGTATGTACCAGTCTTTTGATTAATCAAAAGCTAAAAGGTCAATATCAAACTTGGGCAATTGCAGCAGCATTTGGGGATAACTTATTAAAACCAGCTTACGCTAAAGCGGAGCAACTTGGTCTGTCTGACACAGACACTGAGTTTCTAAAAGAGCTTGGGATTTTAATCAATTATAATGGTTATGGTGCAAGCCTTTCTGATCTGCATATTTCACCTGTTGAGCTTTATCAAGCTTTGTTGCAATACCCAGATCCATTTGCCTTACGCGCGGATACTTCTTCTGTGTATTATCAGCTCAAACAAGGGTACGCGGCAGACAGTGAAGAAATTGCAGCCTTATCACCAGTGCATAAAGATGACTCCGCATGTGTGTATAGCCTGCCTTGTCAAACCTGGGCAAGGCGCATGAGCGGTGTGTTTGGTAATGATTTAGCCAATCTTGATCCAAGCCGTGCACATGCAGTATTAACCTTGAATCAAGACAAGGATGCGCAAGGTCAAGACACTTACTTAGTGAGCGTGCGTGCACCACTTGATAACCGAACTGGCGCAGATGAAGTGTGTTCACAATTTGCAACCGGTGGTGGTCGCAAAGCCGCAGCAGGCATCAACCAATTACCAAAAGCAGATGTAGAAAAATTTATTCAAGTCTTATCTGACTTTTACGCTTAAATTGTAAAGGAAATAAAATGTCACATAGTTCAGAGCTTATCGCAACGGATATTGAAGCTTACCTAAAAGTTCATGAAAACAAAGATTTATTACGCTTTATTACTTGTGGTAGCGTCGATGATGGTAAATCAACTTTAATCGGTCGTTTGCTTTTTGATAGCAAGTTGATTTATGAAGATCAAATGGCTGCCATTGAAAAAGATTCGCAAAAATTCAATACCACGAACCAAGAGTTTGACTTAGCTTTACTTGTGGATGGTCTGCAATCTGAGCGTGAGCAAGGCATCACCATTGATGTAGCCTATCGTTATTTCTCAACGGATAAGCGTAAGTTTATTATTGCTGATACTCCAGGGCATGAACAATATACGCGTAATATGGCAACGGGTGCGTCAACATCAGATCTTGCGATTGTAATGGTTGATGCGCGTCACGGCATTCAAACCCAAACCCGTCGTCATAGCTATATCTGTAGCCTACTTGGGATTAAGCATGTCATCGTTGCCATCAACAAAATGGACTTGATGGATTATAGCCAAGAGGTTTATCAGCAAATTAAAGCGGATTACCGCGAAATGGCTAAACATCTTAATATTGATGACATCCGTTTTGTGCCTATCTCTGCATTGATGGGTGATAATGTGGTGACCCCAAGTGAGAAGATGGATTGGTATCCTGGCGCAACATTAATGAAGCTGCTTGAAACCGTGAAAATTGACCAAGATAAAGATCTTGAGCACATGCGTTTCCCTGTTCAGTATGTGAACCGTCCAAACTTAGATTTCCGTGGTTTCTGTGGCACACTTGCTTCTGGTGTTGTGAGCGTGGGTGATGAAGTGATGGCGTTGCCATCTGGTAAAGTCAGCACAGTCAAATCTATCTACACTTATGATGGTGAGTTAGAAGTCGCTTACCCAGGCATGGCGATTACATTAACATTGAATGATGAGATTGATATCTCCCGTGGTGATGTGATCACCCATACTGGTCAAAAAGTAGATGTGACCAACCACTGTGAGGCTCATGTCGTTTGGATGGGTGAAACCCCACTACGTACCAACAAAGAATATAACTTCAAGTTTGGCACTAAAAACTGCTTTGGTAAGGTGACAGAACTGCACCACAAAGTAGATGTGAACACACTGGAGCAATTAAATGAAAGCTCTGATGCTGTGATGCTCAATGAAATTGCTTCTGCATCGATTCAACTTTCTGAAAAAATTGTGCTGGATAAGTTTGAAGACTTACCAAAGACAGGTGCATTCATTGTGATTGACCGTCATTCTAACGTCACTGTTGGCGCAGGTATGGTTACCACAACTAAAGAGCATAAAGATGAAATGATCCGTGAATATACACAAGCGGATAAAGATCTAAATGCCTATATTCGTAAGCATTATCCTGAATGGGGCTGTGCGGCGGTTTAAAACTATTTATAGGCTAAGTTATAAGTCAATGGCTTAGCCTTTATTTTTATATCCATTGGTAAATTATGCAATCTTTAGGTTTTAGAAAAAATTTAAACCTCATTTGGACGAAAGCAAGCCTTAATTTAAGATCAGAAGCATCCGTTAATTATTTGAGCTATGCATGGTGGATTATTGAGCCACTGATGCATATGGCGACTTACTATATTGTTTTTGGTTATCTTTTAAATCGAGGTGGAGATAATTATACACTTTTTTTATTATCTGGCTTGGTTCCTTGGTTATGGTTCTCTAAATCTGTCAGTCATGCAATGAATAGTATAGTGGGCGGCAAGCAGTTGATGAATCAGCTTTATATTAATAAGCTATTTTTTCCTTTAACTGTACTTGTACAAGATGGTGTAAAGCAAATATTTGTATTTGCCATCTTCGGTGTTTTTTTATTTGTTAGTGGTTATAGGCCAACAGAGCTTTGGTATTGGCTTATCCCTATCATATGTTTGCAGTTTTTATTTACGCTCGGATGTGGGTTGATGTGTGCCTTAATAGTCCCATTCATCAGAGATATGACTTTTGTGATCCCAACGGGTCTTCAGTTTATGATGTTTTGTTCTGGTATTTTCTTTAATCCTAAAGATATCTCTTCAAATCATTATGATTTATTTTTCTTAAATCCTATGGCCGTCTTATTACAAGCATATCGAGATGTGATTATCAATCAAACATTGCCTGACTTTTCCCAATTGGAATACGTATTTATTTTATCTACTATTTTATCTATCGTTGCCGTTTTGTTATATAAGATTTTAGACAAAGTTCTCCCTAGAGTTGTATTGGAATGATGATGTCAGATAAAATTATTGAATTAAAAAATGTTGCGGTGACCTTCAAAGAGCAACGTAAACTCTTTAAAACACAAACTTACACAGCACTAAAAGATGTTAGCTTTGATGTATATAAAGGTGATGTTTTAGGAGTCATAGGACACAACGGCGCAGGTAAATCTACCTTATTACGAATTCTTGCTGGGATTATTAAGCCTGATTCTGGGCAAATTACACATCATACAAACAGCGTATCGCTGATGGCGCTCGCAGCAGGTTTTGATCCAAATTTATCTGGGCGTAAAAATGCCATTATCAGTGGGATGTTGATAGGGTATTCAAAAAAAGAAACCCTTTCTTTACTGGAAGATATTAAGGACTTTTCAGAATTAGGTGATTTTTTTGAAAAGCCAGTGAAAACCTATTCGTCAGGTATGCGTGCAAAGCTTGGATTTGCGGTTGCGATGTATACATCTCCTGATGTTTTACTTATTGATGAAGTATTGAGTGTTGGTGATGCAAGTTTTAGAGGAAAAGCAGAAGCTGCACTAGAAGATAAATTTGCTTCTGATACGACTGTAATTATTGTCTCCCATTCTGAAGGGCAAATATCTCGCTTAGCGGATCGAGTGATTTGGATTGATGCAGGGAAAGTGCGAGCAGAAGGGAAACCAAGTGAAGTATTTCCTGAATATAATTTAAATGTTCGTTTTTCTGGCTTAGGCTTAAAAATAGAATGTTTTGATAAATTAAGTTCTGATTATATCTTGATTTTTGAAACGATTAAGAAAGTAGGGGAGAGTGTATTATTTACTTGTATTTTATTAAATAAATCAGCTCAACATTTTGATAAGGTACTTTGCAACGCTAATCTGCTTACAATAGGTATACCGACTCCTGGTTATCATAAAAAACATCCTAATTATATCAATTCTGCCAATGCTAGATATACTCAAGGTGCTTTAGAGTTAGGTAAAGAAAATATTATTTCAATTACTCGTCATGGAAACGAAGAGAAACTATTTAAAATTAAATTAAACAACGCGTAGGATTTTTGAATGAAAATATTAGTAACAGGCGGGGCTGGTTTTATTGGTTCAGCAGTGGTACGCCATATTATCGAAAACACTCAAGATGAAGTGGTTAACTTAGATAAGCTAACTTATGCAGGAAACCTTGAGTCTTTAACTTTAGTTGCAGAAAACCCGCGCTATAGTTTTGAACAAGTTGATATTTGTGATCGCGCAGCGTTAGATAAAGTTTTGGCAACCCATAAGCCTGATGCCGTGATGCACCTTGCAGCGGAGTCACACGTTGATCGCTCAATCGATGGGCCTGCTGATTTTATCGAAACCAATATTGTTGGTACTTATACGCTTTTAGAAGCTACACGTCAGTATTGGAATACACTTTCTGATGAGGCGAAAGAAGCGTTTCGCTTCCACCATATCTCAACAGATGAAGTGTATGGTGATTTAGAAGGCACTGATGATTTGTTTACGGAAGAAACATCTTATGAGCCTTCTAGCCCTTATTCTGCTTCAAAGGCATCGAGCGATCATTTGGTTCGTGCTTGGCAGCGTACCTATGGCTTACCTACTATAGTGACTAACTGTTCAAATAACTATGGTCCTTTCCACTTTCCAGAAAAACTTATCCCACTCATGATCTTAAATGCCTTAGATGGCAAGAGTTTGCCAGTATATGGTGATGGTATGCAAATCCGTGATTGGTTATTTGTAGAAGATCATGCTCGTGCTCTTTATAAAGTCGTAACGGAAGGTTTGGTTGGTGAAACCTATAACATAGGTGGGCATAACGAAAAAGCGAACATTGACGTTGTGAAAACTATTTGTAGTTTGCTTGAAGAGCTTGTGCCGAATAAACCACAAGGTGTGGCTGCGTATTCAGATTTAATTACTTATGTTACCGACCGTCCTGGACATGATGTGCGTTATGCGATTGACGCTTCAAAAATTGAGCGAGAGCTAGGTTGGAAGCCAGAGGAAACATTTGAATCAGGCATTCGCAAAACAGTGGAATGGTATTTAAATAACAAGGAATGGTGGAGCCGAGTTTTAGATGGTTCTTACAGTTTGGAGCGCTTAGGGATGGAGAAATAAGATGAAAGGTATTGTTTTAGCCGGTGGCTCAGGTACGCGTTTATACCCACTCACTCGTGGTGTATCAAAGCAGCTTTTGCCTATTTATGATAAGCCAATGGTGTTTTACCCTATTTCAACCCTTATGCTTGCCGGAATCAAAGATATTTTGATTATCACAACCCCTGAAGATAATGCAGGTTTTAAGCGTTTGTTAGGGGATGGAAGTGATTTTGGCATTAACCTTGAGTATGCGATTCAAGCTAGCCCAGATGGTTTAGCCCAAGCGTTTATCATTGGTGAAGATTTTATTGGTGATGATGATGTTTGCCTTGTTTTAGGTGATAACATTTATTACGGGCAGCACTTTAGTGAAACATTAAAAAATGCAGTTGCGCGTGAGTCTGGGGCAACAGTATTTGGTTATCAAGTAAAAGATCCTGAGCGTTTTGGTGTGGTTGAATTTGATGAAAACAACAAGGCCATTTCAATTGAAGAAAAACCAGTTGAGCCGAAGTCTAATTACGCAGTGACTGGCTTATATTTCTATGACAATAAAGTTGTGGAATATGCAAAGCAAGTGCAGCCCTCAGAGCGTGGTGAACTTGAAATCACGTCTATCAACCAAATGTATCTTGAAGCTGCTGAGCTTAATGTTGAACTGCTTGGCCGTGGCTTCGCATGGCTTGATACTGGTACTCATGAAAGCCTGCATGAGGCATCTGCATTTGTTCAGACCATTGAAAATGTTCAAGGTTTAAAAGTTGCTTGTTTGGAAGAGATAGCATGGCGACAAGGTTGGTTGACGTCGGAAGAGTTGTTAGCTTTAGCTAAACCTATGATGAAAAATGAATATGGTCGTTATCTAAAAAGTTTAGCCGAAGAAGGTAAATAATCGATGAAAATTCTTATTACTGGTGCTTATGGCCAGGTTGGTAGTGACTTAACTTCAAAGCTAAAGCAACGTGATGATGTAGAAGTGCTGGCTGTTGATCGTGATGTGCTAGATATAACAAATCAAAGCCAAGTTGAAGAGACAGTTCAAGCTTTTAAACCGGATTTTATTATCAATGCTGCAGCACATACCGCAGTTGATAAAGCGGAAGAAGAAGTTGAGCTTTCTTATGCAATTAACCGAGATGGACCAAAATATTTAGCCCAAGAAGCTGAAAAATTGAATGCTAGTTTGCTTCACATATCAACGGATTATGTTTTTGCGGGCAATAAGGATGGTTTGTATTTAGAAACAGATCCTACAGAGCCTCAAGGGGTGTATGGAGCGAGTAAGCTTGCCGGTGAAGAAGCAGTTTTAGAAGCTTGCTCTAAAGTCATTATTCTACGAACGGCTTGGGTGTTTGGAGAGCATGGAAATAACTTTGTTAAAACCATGCTTCGTCTTGCGCAAAATCGAGATGAATTAGGTATTGTTGGTGATCAATTTGGCGGCCCAACATATGCAGGTGATATTGCAGATGCACTAATCCGAATCGTCGATGAATTACAAACAAATGCTTCATCACAATATGGTATCTATCATTTCTCTGGTTTACCTCATGTAAGTTGGGCAGGATTTGCACAAAATATTTTTGATAAAGCCCTTGAGCAAGGTATTTTAGATAAATCTCCAAAAGTGAATGCAATTGCTACTTCAGAATACCCAACGCCAGCAAAACGACCGGAAAACTCAAAATTAGATACAAGTAAAATTTTTAAAGATTATCATGTTCAAGCCAGTGACTGGCAGGCTGCTTTAAATCAATTAAAAGATTATCAATAAGGTTAAAGATGAAAGTTATCGATACAAAAATTCCTGATGTAAAAATTATTGAGCCACAAGTTTTTGGTGATGAGCGTGGCTTTTTCATGGAAACATGGAGTCAAAAAACATTTGAAGAACTTGTTACAGGTAAACCAACCCAATTTTTGCAAGATAACCATTCAAAGTCGAAAAAAGGTATTTTACGCGGGCTGCATTATCAATATGAAAATACACAAGGTAAACTTGTTCGAGTCGTTTCTGGTGAAGTGTTTGATGTCGCTGTAGATATTCGTAAAGATTCGCCTACATTCGGGCAATGGGTTGGTGAATATTTATCGGCTGAGAATAAACGTCAGCTTTGGGTGCCAGAAGGCTTTGCTCACGGTTTTTATGTTACGAGTGATGAAGCTGAATTTGTATATAAGTGTACTGATTTTTACAATCCAAATGCTGAAGAATCAATATTATGGAGTGACTCTTCAATTGGTATTCAATGGCCTGATTTAGTGAATGAGTATTTGAGCTTATCTGCAAAGGATGAACAAGGTGTATCTTTAGATAACATTCGAGGTTTATAAATATGCCGTCCAGAGACGATAATAAATTAGAGTATGAAAGTTATCTGAAAGACAAAAAAATAAAAGCTTTAGAAAAAGCTATTCAAGATAAAGATAATCATATTCTAAATATAGAAAATATGTTAAATCATAGAAATGCTTATTACTTACAAGTAAATAGCTCTTATACTTGGAAGTTATCTGCTCCGTTACGTTTTATTGAAAACAATTTAAGAAAAGTTGTTAGATTATCATTGCTCGCAGGTAAGTCGGTAAAATTAACAGGTGGCGTTATTCCGGCTTCGAAAAAAGCATTCAGCTTGTTTAAGGAAAATGGGATTGCAGGTCTTAAACACGGATTGAGTAATGTAGAAGCTCATGGAGTGCCACACCAAGGACCGGTTAACTTACCAGTACCTGAATCTGATGGGCATGATAGAAATGATTATCCTTACTGGATTAAAAAGTATGATACTTTTTCTGAAGAAGACTTGTCTAAACAGACTTTGTTAAGTAAAGAGTGGGAAATTCAACCATTAATCTCTATTGTTGTTCCTGTTTATAATGCTAATCCTGATTGGTTGGAAGAAATGGTTGCTTCAGTTATGAATCAATCGTATCAAAATTGGGAGTTATGCATTGCAGATGACAAGTCAACAAAACAAGGTATTAAAGAGGTTCTAGATAGGGCAGTAGAAATTGATAAACGAATTAAAGTTGTTTATCGAAAAGAAAATGGACATATCTCCAAAGCATCAAATAGCGCTCTTGAACTAGCATCTGGTGACTGGATGGCTCTTTTAGACCATGATGATTTATTACCTCCTTATGCGCTTTATTTCATGGTTGAGGCTATTAATAATAATCCTGAAGGTAAGTTATTTTATTCAGATGAAGATAAAATTGATGAAAATAATAATAGGTTTTCACCATACTTTAAAACGGACTGGAATAGGGAGTTATTTTATTCTCACAATATGATTTGTCATTTAGGTTTATATGACATGTCTATTATTAAAAAAATTAATGGTTTTACAATTGGCATGGAAGGCGCACAAGATTATGATCTTGTTTTGCGTTTCATTGAACAAATCAATGATGAACAGATCATCCACATTCCAAGAGTTTTATATCATTGGCGAGCACATCCTGAAAGCACGGCTAGCTCAACTGATGATGCTAAACCATATGCAATGGTTGCTGGTGAAAGGGCTTTAAATGCTCACTTTGAACGAATCGGTTTAAATGCAACTTCTGAGTTGGTTGGCCATCATTATCGTACCCATTATCATTTGCCTGAAGAACAACCGTTAGTTTCCATTATCATTCCAACTAAAAATGCTAAAGATCTTGTGGAACAATGCATTCAAAGCATACGTCACAAAACAACGTATAACAACTATGAAATAATATTAGTTGATAATAACTCAGATGCTGAAGATGCTATTAGTTATTTTAAATATTTAGAAAAAGAGAATATTATCCGTTTAATTCGTGATAATGGTGAATTTAATTACTCACGAATTAATAATGAAGCAGTTAAGTACTCTAATGGTAAAATTATTTGTTTATTAAACAATGATATTGAAGTAATTTCTCCAGGTTGGTTGAGTGAAATGGTTGCATATGCAATTCAACCAGATGTTGGTGCAGTTGGCGCTAAATTATATTATCCAAATGATACGATTCAACATGCGGGTGTGATTATTGGTATTGGTGGTATCGGAGGGCATTCGCATAAGGGATATCCTCGTAACCATTCTGGTTTGATGGGCAGGCTGCAAATGGTAAGTGAATATACAGCAGTAACGGCTGCTTGCCTTGTAGTCAGTAAATATAAGTTTGAAAAAGCTGGTGGTTTAAATCAAGAAAATCTTACTGTAGCGTTTAATGATGTGGATTTTTGTTTAAAACTTCATCATGAATTAGGGCTGCGTAATGTATGGACACCATATTCAGAATTATATCATCATGAATCCGTATCCCGTGGATATGAAGATAATCTTGAAAAAATAGCTCGTTTTGAAAAAGAAAAACAATATATGTTTAATTATTGGCAAAATAATCTAAAATATGATTCAGCGTATAATGTTAATTTATCTATAATCAGTGAGGATTTATCATTATCTTGGCCTCCAAGGCTATTTTAAATAGCTGTGATAAATCAGATGGAGAGTTCAGTGAAAAAAGTATTTTTACATTTAGGTTTTCATAAGACTGGTAGCTCATCCTTTCAGGCTACTTGCAAAGAAAATGATATAAAATTAAGAAATCAAGGCATATACTACCCCAAATTCAAAGCTAAAGGTATTAAAGTCGATGAAATTATTAATCACTCAATACCGATGTATTCTATCTTTAGTGAAAATCCTAATTCATATCATGTAAATATAAGATGGGGAGTGAAAGATACTATAGATTTAAATAAATATTACTTATCTCAATTAGACGGTTTTTTAAAACTACCATATGATGTTCTTATTTCTGGGGAAGATATGAGTAGTTTAAATGAAAAAGAATTATTAAATTTAAAAAACTATTTTTTAGAGAAAGATTTAGAATTAATTCCTATCATATGTGTTCGAAGTCCATATCAATACCATTGTTCTGAAATACAAGAGAGAGCCAAACAAGGTTTTAGAGTTGGTTTTTTTAATTTTAATACTCAAAAGAATAAAATAGATAAAATAAAAAAAATTTTTGATGACAAGATAAAATTTGTTAGCTTTGATTTGTCATTAAGCCATGAATATGGTCCTGTTGGATCTATTTTTGATGTTATGGGAATAGATTGCAAGCAATTCACCATTCAAAGAGTAAATGAAGGTATAGATAACATATCTGTTAGGCGACAAAAGTGCTTAAATAAATTTAACCCTCAAATAGTTAATGGTAAAATAAATGAAAGGTTTATTAGTATACCTCATTCCAATGACGGTAATAAGTTTTTATTAACAGAGATTGAATATTTATTAATTAAAAAGGAAGTTGATTTAGAAAATGAGTACTTAAAAAATAATTTAGGAGCTGAATTTATGGATCAACGAATAGAGTTTTCTGAAAAAATAAATGATGAAAATCTTTTTGATTATGTAGATAATTACATTTTCAGTCTAAAATTAGATAATGATAAGAGCGCTGATATGTATAGAGACTTTTCTGTCTCTATCGAAAATAAAAACATATTAAGTGCATATAAAGCGATGTTAAATGCTAGTAAATACAGAAAAGGACCTTTTATATTAAATAAAATTAAAGAATATGAAGAGAAAATATTTAAATTATATAATATATGACAGTGTATTTTTTGTATAAAACATCTGAAATTTAACTTTTTATTAATTTTCAAGGGATAATAATGCTAGACTTGAAATTTTATCGCGAATTTTATAGTGATTTAAATCAGCTGACGGATAAAGAATTAAAAGAACATTGGAATAAATTTGGCAAACAAGAAAAAAGATTTCCTAATCAATTTGAAAAAGATAAACAAGAATTAAAAAATAAATTAGATTTGGAATTTTACCGTAACTATTATTCTGATTTATCTTCTTTAAGTGATGTTGACTTATTTGAGCACTGGATAAATTTTGGTGCTGCAGAGGGAAGACTATCTAGTTTACCTAAAGAAGCGTACCAGTCTTTTGATTATGATTTAGATCTGATTTTTTATCTTTCTTTTTATGAAGATTTAAAAAAAGCGGGAATAAGAACTGAGAAACAAGCAAAAATTCACTGGAATATATCTGGCAAGCAAGAAAAAAGATTTAGAACATTTAAAGAGTATCAAAAGTACCATGGATTAGAGGCTTACATTGATTTTTCTAATTTACCTATTGAAAAAATAAATAGATACAACGAAAGTTTCAATTTTTTGGACGTTATATCTATTTGTACAGGGGAAATAAAAAAGCCAATAAAAGTTACATCTAATAACCTAGAAAATGCCTTGTATTATTTTGAACTGGCAAAATATGCCTATGAAAAATATCAGGTTAATAAGTGCCAAGTTAATTTAAATGCAATGAGGAACTACTCTAGAATATCACTTTTATTCAATAAAAACTCACCTTCTTATAGTTGTGCATGTTATTTCTTTATGGAAACAAAAGATTTCAATACAGCGTTAAATATATATTTGAATAGTGTTGAAAATAGTAATAATATTAATTTCGATGACTTAAATAATATTTTAGTGTGTTTTGAAGAGTTAAATAGATTTGATGAAGGTCTTGAGTTTTTACATCAAAATAGATTTAAATTAGTTAATATATCAGCGTTAATTGATGTATATGAACGTTTTTTTAATAAACTTTATTTTTTCGTATCATCTAGTGTACACGCTAATGCATTTTTAGGAAATAGAGATAATATTCAAATTATAACAAAGGAATTTGCATCTAAGGTATATGATATATATTTTTCTTTTTATCAAAATAATTTCCAAGAATACAAAAACAAACTTAATTTGAATAAGATTCTAATTATTGGTGACTATCATGTTAAACAATGTGAGCGATACCGAATTAATCAGAAAGTTGAACAGTTGGAAGCACAAGGAAAAGAAGTTACAACAATTGATTGGACTGAACTAGATAAACATAAAAATGAAATACTTTTTCATGATTGTGTTATATTTTACCGAGTACCTTCAATGGTAAATATCATAAAAACGATAGCAAACGTAAACGCTTTAGGAAGAGTTTCTATTTATGAAATTGATGATTTGTTATTTGATATATCATATCCAGCGCCAATAGATTCATTTGGTGGCTTCGTTAATACTGAAACTTATATCGAATTAATGAAGTCAATGGGTAGTTTTTATGCGGTAGCTTCTTTATGTAAATATGGAATATCTTCAACCAAGCCTTTGTGTCAAGAGCTATCTAAGCTTGTGAGTGAAAGAAAAACAATTTTACATCGAAATGGACTTGATAGTTTAAATATTATAAAAAGCAAGAGACATTTTCAAAAAGATACAATAGATATTTTCTATGGTAGTGGAACGCAGGCACATAATAGTGACTTTATTGAACAGGTTTTACCTGCTATAGAGAATGTATTAGAAAATAACTCTCATGTTCGATTAGTTGTTTGTGGTTATTTGAATTTACCTAAGTATTTTATTACCCATTTTTCACAGCAATTAGTTGAAATACCAATGCTCACAAGTATGAAAGCATATTGGTCAGTACTAAAAGAAGTAGATATTAATATTGCTGTTTTAAATGATGATTTAATTAATGGCTGTAAAAGTGAACTTAAATGGTTTGAGGCTGCTTGTTTTAATATACCGTCCATTTTGAGTTCAACATCAAATTATAGAGATGTTATTGACGATGGTGTTGATGCAATTCTTGTATCTACTCCTGAGGATTGGCATAATGCATTTGAATTACTTATTCATGACCATGAACGAAGAAAAAGTATCGCAAATAAAGCTCATCAAAAAGTTTTGACTGAGTACTCAATAGACACGCTGGGTAAAGAGCTGGTATCAAATTTAGATAATATCGTTGAGCAACCAGTGAAGAAGAAAAAGAAAATAGCATTAGTTAATGTCTTTTTCCCGCCGGAGTCGATTGGTGGCGCAACAAGAGTTCTTTCTGATAATTTAGATGTTTTAATAGAGCAATATAGTGATGAATTTGAGATTGTTGCATTCACTTCTGATACTCACTGCACTACACCACACCAATTAAGTGCTTATAATTATAAAGGTATAAAAGTTTATAAAACTACGATTTTACATCGTGAAAATATGGATTGGCATCCTAGAGATCCCGAAATTTATGATCTATTTAATGAATTTTTAGAATTTGAAAAACCAGACTTAGTTCATTTTCATTGTGTACAGAGATTAACTGCATCAGTTGTTGAAGCTGCTCGTGATAGGTCTATTCCTTATATTGTAACTGTCCATGATGCTTGGTGGATCTCTGATTATCAATTCTTAGTTGATGATAATGGTAAGGTTTACGCTGATGGACATAAAGATATGTTTGAAGATAGACCTCTTCCAAAAAATGTAACAAAAAGTGATTCAATTGATAGATTAATATACTTAAAAGAGTTACTAATAGATGCGGATGAAGTTTTAACTGTTTCGGAGGGTTTTGCAGATATTTATCGAAAGAATGGCATTGAAGGTATAAAAGTTAATAAAAATGGTTTAAGTACATCGATAAAATGGGAAGATAAGAATACTTTATATACTGATAATGTTGTATTAGGACATATTGGTGGCATGTCTTCACACAAGGGTTATTATTTACTTAAAGAAGCTATTACTGATTTACAACCTAAAAATATAGAGATGCTTTTAGTTGATCATTCTAAGCCAGAAGGATATGTTAATTTAACATTCTGGGGTGAAGTTCCTGTTAAAGTAATCGGAAGGGTCGCACAAGATAAAATCGTTGACTTATATAAGCAAATTGATGTGTTATTTGCTCCTTCTATGTGGCCAGAAAGCTATGGCCTTGTAACAAGAGAAGCAGCTGCTTGTGGCTGTTGGGTTGTTGCTAGTAATTTAGGTGGGATCGGTGAAGATGTGATAGAAGGTGAGACAGGCTTTGTTATCTCACCAGATAAAGAAAATATTCTTAGAGTCATAAAAAATATTAGTTTAAGCGATACGTTATATAAGAATATAGTTAAAAATACTAAGCTGCGCTTAGCCAGTGAACAAGTTGATGAGTTAGTTAAGGTATATGTTAATGATTAATAATTTATTTTTAAGTGTTGGAGCTATGAAAGCAGGTACTACTTGGCTCTTTACTCAGCTAAAAGATCATCCAGATATTTATTTCACACCAGAAAAAGAAATTCATTATTTTGCTCAAAAAGTAGGTATTGATAATGAAATGAGCCATGAATCTAGAGTAGTAAAATTAAAATCGACTTTAAACAAATTTCACAATGGAAATATATTATATATTGCTGAAAATGCTGAAGAAATTGCTTGGTATAGTGAGTTTGGTAGGGTTTCTACTGCTGAAATAAATAATGAATGGTATAGTAATCTCTTTAGATTTAATCCAGATAAGAAATATTGTGCAGATTTCTCTAATTTATATTGTCAAATGGGCTCTGAAGGATGGCTAAATGTAAGGAAATCATCAAAAAATATAAAGGTTATTTACACTTTAAGAGATCCTTTGGATAGATTATGGTCACATTATAAATTTCATATGAAATGGATAAATGAAGAAGATAAAGTATTAGACTCTGGTTTTGAAAGATTTAAAGAGTTATTAAATAAACCTTTCTTTTGGAATAACGCTCTTTACGCAAAAAACTATAAACTTTTAACTAAATCTTTAAAAGACGATGAATTAATGATCCTTTACTTTGAAGATATTATAAAAGATCCAATAAAAAAACTTCAGGAGATACAAGAATTCTTGAATGTAGGCATAGATAATATTGAATTTAAAAATCTAAACAAAAAAGTAAATACAACAAAAAACTTTACAATGCCCGAAGAATGGCGAGATTATGCACTAAAAAAATTGTCCCATGAACTCAATGAGTGCAAAAAAATAGGTCTTTGGCATAAAAACTGGACTGAAAGTTAATATCCTATTAAATATAAGTTCTTTAGAGTTAACCTAAGAGTTAAATAATTAAATTGATTTCAGCTATTATTACTTTATATAAAGCAAGTTTATCTGATTTAGAGTCTCTCTATGATGGTATAAAAAATGATATTGACATTATTATTGTTGTAAATAACAACAATAATATACTTAAATCAGATAAATTCGATATTATTAACTTGCAAGGCAATCATGGGATTGCCTTTGCTCAAAATAAAGGTATCGAAAAATCAATAGAGTTAGGTGTATCTGATGTTGTCTTCTTTGATCAAGACAGCAAACCTGAACCTGGCTTTATAAACGCATTATTAAATGCAAAGCAGAGTGAAGTATCTAGAAAGATTGCCTCTGTTGGGGGCGTTCATATAGATAAAGATACAAGAAAAAGCTCTATTTTTATTCAAACAAATAACAATAAATTAGAAAAGTTAAATGTTGATAATACTACTGAAGAAATCTATCCCGACTTTATTATATCATCAGGGAGTTTGGTTCCAATTGAAGTCTTATTAGATGTTGGTTTCATGGATGAAAATTTATTTATTGATTGTGTAGATATTGAATGGTGTTATCGAGCTAAATCTAAAGGATATTCACATTTAATTGCTAAAGATGCAAAGATGTATCATAAAATAGGAGGAGTACCTTTGCGATTATTTGGTCAAGACTTAACGACTCATCCACCAATACGGCATTATTATTATTATCGAAATTTTTATCACTTACTGAAACGAAATTACATACCTATATCTTGGAAATTTTACGTATTTATTAAATCAAGTATTCAAGCTTTAATTTTTTGTTTGTTTCTTAAGCCTAGGTTTGAACATTTTAAAGCAATTACTCTTGGTATTTACCATGGATTAAAAGGCAAGTATGGAAAATATCAAGAATAAATTAGTGTTTGTTGTTAATGTTGATTGGTACTTTAAGCTTCATTGGATTGATAGAGCTTTAACTGCACAAAAAGCTGGCTTTGAAGTTTACTTAGTAACTAAATTCTCATCTGAAGGAAATAAATCGTACTTTGAAAGTTTAGATATAAAGTGTATTGACTGGAGTTTGAAGCGCTCCAGTCTTTCAATTTATAGAGAATTTAAATCATATAAATCTTTAAAGAATATTTTAAATAGTATTAATCCTAATGTTATACATTCTATTACAATAAAGCCAAATATCTACTCTGGATTTTATAATAAAAGAAAAAATATAAAGCTGATACGAAGTGTTACAGGAACTGGCGCCATATTTTCCAATAATAAATTACATTATAGAATATTAAAATATATAGTAAAGAAATTATATAAACATTCAAGTTTTGATGCTAATAGTGTATATATATTTGAAAATAAATATGATTTAACTTTATTTAGTTCAGAGTGTCTTTCTGGAAGAAATAAATTAATCCATATACCTGGAGCGGGAATTGATACTTCTCAGTTCTATC
The DNA here is from genome assembly GCF_058545285.1 of Vibrio sp. KMM 9700. Lineage (NCBI taxonomy): Bacteria > Pseudomonadati > Pseudomonadota > Gammaproteobacteria > Vibrionales > Vibrionaceae > Vibrio > Vibrio sp. KMM 9700. The sequence continues at coordinate 1,807,005 of NZ_CM178589.1, forward strand.
CTACATCGAAAATTTTAGAAAATAAATGTATTACAGTTTTATTTGCAGCTCGTCTTTTAAAAGATAAAGGCCTAGATCTAGTTATAGATACAGTTATAGTAGCTCATAATAAAGGTATTGATGTTAGGTTAAAAATAGCTGGTATTTTTGATCAAGATGTAAGAGGTTCATATAAATTAGATGATATTTTAACTAGAATAAAAAAATATCCATTTATAGAGTTTTTAGGACAAATAGATGATATGCAATCACTATTAAATTCTGTAGACATAGTTGCGCTCCCTACTCGTTATGGCGAGGGTATTCCAAGAATCCTATTAGAAGCAGGAGCGACTAAAAGGTTAGTTATCACAACAAATGTAGCTGGTTGTAACGAGCTTATATCACATAATGAAACAGGATTTCTTATTGAAAATAAACATGACTTTTTATCTTTAATAGAGAATCTTGATAAAAAAAAATGTATTAAAATATCAAATAATTTGTATTGGACTATACTCGATAAATATCAGAAGGAGATCATTTGTAAGCGTTTTGATGAAATATATAGAAGTAATTAATTATTAATTAATCAAAATTTTAGGTTATGTTAACTTCCTTTAAAATAAGATATGTTGAAATAGAAATTTTAGCCATAATTAAATGGATGAGATATCTATGAAAAATTACGTTTTACAGAAATTCAGATCATCAACATTCTTAAGGAAGCTTATGTAGGTGTGAAAGTCGAAGAATTATATGAAATAAGCAGTGTTATCTACTACAAATGGAAATCCCAGGTGGTTTAGATGTATCTGAATTAGCACAAGTCAAAGAGTTATAAGAAGAAAATATTAGGCTTAAAAAGATTTTTACAGATGTTACTCTTGAAACTCAAGCTATGAAGGAATTATTTGCAAAATGGGTTAGTAACAGTAGAATGAAAAAACGGTGCACAATTATTAGTCAGCTTAGACTTAAGTGCATTGAAAGCTTTAAATATGATAAATATAAGTGTTTTATAAACCAGAGTAAGTTATGTTTACTGTACTTTATAGTATAGTTTAATTTTTATTTTAATTTAATAAATAGAATTTAGTATGGAAATTAGAAAGTTAAATGCAATGAGAGGTTTGGCAGCATTAATTGTTGTAATATCTCACTTCAGTAACAATACTGGTATATGGGGGGGGCTACTGGGTAGAGGTGCTGGGCAGTATGGTGTTATGCTATTTTTTATATTAAGTGGATTTTTAATGTCTTATTTATATATAGGGAAGGAATACAGCAGGCATAATATAATACAATATGGAGTTTCTAGAGCTACAAGGGTTTTACCTTTGTTTATTTTAGTTGTAATATTATCTTATGTTTTTCATTGTTTTGGTTTCAATAGTATCTTATATAACATACCATCAATTGAGTTATTATTATCACACCTTTTATTAATCAATGGTATATCAGTTCTGTGGACCGTAGGAACTGAAATTCAATTCTATGTTTTATTTCTATTTATATGGAGATTAGAGAAAAATAAGCCTAATTACTATGTCTATGTGTTATTGGCTGCCTCTATAATCCTTCTATTCTTTGGATATACAGCTAACCCTAAAGGTAATATTTTGGGTGTTCCATATTCATTCGCATTATTTTTTAGTTTTCCTTATTTCTTAACTGGTGTTGCTTTTGGTAGACTATATGTGAATTTCAATATACCTGAAAGGTTAAAGAGTAATTGGTTTATATTAACACTACTAATAATACCTATGATGTTTCCTAGTATTTATTCTCAAATAACGGGCTTTGGCAATAAAATGTGGGCTGATGTTGGAGTTTGGACCGTAATTTCATTAACTTTCTTTTCTTTTTTATTTTTAATTCCAGAAGATAATAAATTTCTATCAAATAAATTTGGTGATTTCTTAGGTAAAATATCATACTCTTTGTATATTTTACATATGCCTATCTTAATGTGGTTAAATAGGTTTAATTTTGAGAGTGTCTACTTGTATCTTTTTTCGTTTATAAGTTTAAGTATTCTCACTGCGTACCTCTCATTTAGATTTATTGAACATCCTTTGAATATAAGGCTTAAAAGAATAATGAACAATTAATATCTAAATGTGTATAATAGGTGCAAGATAATAAAGATAACTTCAATTTCGTTGTACTTATTTCTTTATTTTGAATTTTTGTATACCCATCAACTTGGAGTTGCAGGTTTCAAAACCTGAAAGTTATCGTTAATTCGGGTCGTAAGCGAGCCTGCAACTTTTGGTAAAGTCACATGGAGAAATGTAATTATTGCATCCTTAAAGGATGCTTTTGTAGGGAAGTAAACATTATTTCTGGCATGTTTATGCATGACCTTCCACAGTCGCTCAATTGGATTTAAATTTGGACTGTATGGCGGTAAATAATGCAGTTCAATATTTAGCATAAAGGCAAAATCTTTCACCAACTGACTTCGATGATACCCTGCACCATCAAGTATGACATGGACCTTTTGCCCCAACGAATAATGTTCTTTTTTGAGTTTCTAAAAGAAACGAGCAATACTTTCACTATTAATCGTTTCATAACTTTCAGTCACAGTAGCAGCTATATCAGTTAGATGTAGCGCACCAACAAAGTTCAATCGAGTACGACTACCAGTGGTTTCAATCACTTTGTCTTTACCTTTGCGGATCCAACCATAAGTAATCTTGGTCGCTTGACTTGGATGCACAGCACCCATAAACAAAATAGGTTCGTTTTGTTTTTTAGCTCCTGATAATATTGAATAAAAGAATTTTGAGCTTCAGGATTAAACCTATGTGGAACACCTTTAGGTTGCTTATAAGAGAAACCATTATGATGTAACCATTTATTCATTCCAGCGACCGTATAGGTAACTTTAAACTCATTTTGAACGTATCCAACGATCTGATGAGTATGAAAATAGGTATGTTCTGTTAAGTGTTCAATCAATGACATCGTTTCAGCAGCATTTAGTTTGCTTTGTAAACCACCATTTTCAGGAGCCAATTTTAGACTGTAGATAATCATTAAGATGACAAATCACTGTTGTTTGATGAATTCGCAATGCTTGCGAAATCATAGGAACAGACCAATCTTCAGATGAAAGCAAAACGGCCTTAATGCGATCACGCACACGGCCGTCGCGAGCAGAATCATGAATACGCTCAAGTTGTTTTTTCTTTTGATTGGACAGTTTAATTTTCATGTTGACTAGCATGATCCTATTCATCGAGAAAATCAAGCATCTTCAATGAGCACGGGTATATCTTATAGTGATAGTAACATTAATTCCAATTAGACTCACACCGCTCTAAAAAATCCATTTCAATATTTTTATTTTTTATTTTTGTTGATGTCTTAGATATCCAAAATATAAGGTCTTTATCTTCTAACTTCCTTTTTATCATCTCTTTATAATTTAGAATACCATTTTCATAACCTAATTCTAAATTTAATCGATTATTTAAATGATTTATTATTAGCTCATCTTGATTGTATTTTTGAATGGTATCTTTAGCTTTAGAGTAGTTTTTTGGTTTAGTAATAGTGATATATAACAATTAACTATATTCATATTTTCAGGGAATTTATTTAATACATTTTCTAGTGTATTGAGAGAGTCTAATTCTTCACCTTGATTTATTAAAAATGCTGACTTCTGTATATAAAATACAGAATTATTTGAATTGTCTGTTATTGCTCGGTTATAAAAATATATAGCTTCTTTATGTTTATTTAATTTTTCATAACATTCAGCAACTAGCATGCTTACATAAGGAGCATAACTACCTAGCAGTTTTGCTTGAGAGAAAAATTTGATTGCCTGAGAGTACATCTTTTTGATTTTTAATAGTTTTGCTAGCTCTAAGTGAATTAATCCATCGGTATTGAATTTATTTGATATGATATTTGAAATTAAATCAGCATCTTCATTTTTGATTACTGAATTATTATTTTGTTTAGATATTATAAAACTCTTAAGATCTTTCGCTGTGAAAGAGTTAAAGTCAATGTTTTCTGTATTTGAGTGATGACTTATTTCATTATCTAATTCTATCTTTTGAATATCTTGGATGTTTTGTAGGTACTTGTTACTTTTTACTATTTCACTTGGTTTAGGCGTATAAAAGACAGGTTCTTCGTCCGAATGTTTAAAAGTAGATAAATTAAGTAACTCATTCCAAACTAGGTTTAGTTTTACATTCAGTGAAGTAGATATATTTTGAAGTATATTTTCGTTCGCTGTATCCCTTAAAAGATTAGGATTATATGGCGATGCTATAGATTCATCTAACTGAAATCCAAATTTTTGATTGATTTCCTTAATTATAGGAGCTTGATTAAACAAAGATCTTTGAGTGACAAGTATAATTTTGCTTGGGTGCTTTTAGCAAAACTAAGAAATTTTTTATTATACGCAAGCCACATTTTTGCAGCCAGTTCAGGATCTATCCAAAAGTTAATGTGTATATTATTGTTTAAATTCTCAGGAAGATTATGTGCAAGTTCTCGACTACTTCGATGTAATAATGATTCAATGCAGCTTGCCCAATGACGAATTATTAATAAATAATGACCATTAGAATTTAGCGATTCATGCCATTCATTTAAAAATAAACAGCTTCTAGGGTCTTTTATCCCCCCAATATTCACTATGCTGTGAACGCGTATTAATATATTTAGAAAGGAAATTGTTTTGTGGATTTAATTCTACTTCATCATGAAATTGCCATGTTGTACCAGATAAAGCAAGTTGTTCATCGTGCAAATTAACTAAAGGCCAGTCTTCAAAATGTCCTTTGGGGTTTGAGATATTTCCTCCCATGAGATTAACTCCCATGTTCAACCCTGCATCATGTAAGTAGTTAGCTGTTGCAGATGTTGCACTACGATGAAAGCCAGAACAAACTAAGACCTTTGACATTATAATTCCTATTTATATATTACTTTGTTCCCACATACCCACTAGGCGCTAATTTTATTTGGCGTCTAACCCCTTCCTCATCAAACACATGACAAGCTTTATCTAACTCACCTAGAATCTTTTCCATTTCATTCCAAGTTAGCTTCACTTCACTTGCCGTCATAATCTTAGGATGAGACGTTTGTTCGACATTATCCCCGATTAATAGCTCTTCATAAAGCTTTTCGCCAGGTCTAAGGCCAGTAAATTCAATTTGAATGCAATCACTTTGTTTGCCGTGTTCCTCTGCGCAGTCTTCAAACTCTGGGATATAAGGTTTTTTACCCATTAAATGAATCATACGTTTGGCAAGCTCTAAAATTTTGACTGACTCACCCATATCCAACACAAAGACTTGCCCATTCATGCCCATGGCACCGGCTTGGATAACGAGCTGCGCCGCTTCTGGGATCATCATAAAATAACGGGTGATTTCAGGGTGCGTGACGGTAATAGGCCCACCTTGTCTGACTTGGTTTTTAAACAGTGGCACAACAGAGCCAGAAGAGCCGAGCACATTACCAAAACGAACCATAGTGAAAATAGTACCATCTTGCTTTTCTGCTAAAGCTTGGAGCACTAGCTCAGCCATGCGCTTAGTTGCGCCCATAATGTTGGTTGGTCGCACGGCTTTATCTGTTGAAACTAAGGTAAAGTTACGCACTCCACTTTCAATTGCAGCTTGCGCGCAAAAGAGGGTGCCGAATATATTGTTACGCACGCCTTCAATGATATTATCTTCAACCAGTGGAACATGCTTATAAGCTGCAGCATGATAAACACTGTCTACCTTATGTTTTTGCATTAAAATCTGCAAGCGATGCTGCTTTTGCACAGAGCCAAGGGCAGAAACTATCTGCGTATCAAGCTTCATGCTTTGCTTCATCGAGTGAATTTCTTGGTCAATTTTATAAAGATTGTATTCATTTAATTCAAATAAAATGATTTTCGCAGGGCGCTGGAGCATAATTTGGCGACACAATTCACTACCAATCGAGCCACCTGCACCAGTGACCATAACAACTTGATGGCTGATGTTTCGTTTTAATAAATCTTGGTCAGGTTCCACTGCAGCACGGCCAAGTAAATCTGCAATATTTAAATCTTTTAAATCAGCTATTTTAGCGCGACCAGTGGCAATATCTTCAACCGAAGGTACAGATTGGATTTGAAGTGGCCAATTTGAAATGCGATTTAATAAAGCTAGGCGATCGGTTTGCGGGATATTATTTACTGCAAGCAAGACTTTGATCGGTTCATATAGCTTTCTTTGTTTTTCAAATTCACGCGGGTGATGGACACGAATGCCGCAAATAATTTGGCCAACTTTTGCAGGATCGTCATCAAATAAAATCGCAGGGTTGTATTCTTTACCATTGATTAAAGCGTAGGTGAGTTCACGGCCAGTTGAGCCAGCGCCATAAATAAAGACGTTTGGCTTACGTTTTTTATACACATTATCGTAATAGTTACGTACAAAAATACGTGGCCAGCCGAGTAAAATCGAACCAAAGCCAATAAAAATTAGCGGTACACTACGCGGCACAAAGGAATAAAAATAAAAACTAGAAACAGCCAAGGTCATAGCTGAGATGGTCACGCCCATGAAGATATGCCCAAGCGCAGGCAGCATCATATAACGCATTACCGCGCGGTACATCCCAGTGCGGATGAATACGCTAATGGTCACAGCTATCGTGACTGCAAGACTGGCGTACTCGCGTGGGGTAATTTCAAAAGAAAAAGTACCTAGGCGCACAGCAACAGAAAGGTATAAGGCTAAAGTGATGGCACAAATATCATAACAAATGGTAAGAAGGCGTTTTTGTTGTTTGGTTGTGCTGAGAAGTTGCTTAAATGCTTGGATCATAATTCTTATTTATATTTGAGTGACATGCTATTGTAATATGCTTTGGCGTGGATAGCCATATATGCACAAGCTAAGGTATAATTTTGACATTATCTAGACCCTATTACTGAATTCTTATTTTGGAAGGGATTATCCATTGAAATTAATTTGTGAGGCAAGTTTTGTCTAAAGTGTTATCTAAAGTTTTATTAAGCGGTGCGACAGGCTTTGTTGGCCAGCGTATTGCCTGCCTTGCATCGGACTATCGAAAGGATTTACGTCTTGGGCTGCGCACAGCATCGCCACTTGCATCAAGCTTCAATGGCCTAGATACGGTCAGCTTTGAACTTACTCCAGATTTTGATTACTCGCAAGCCCTACAAGGTATTGAGTGCGTCATTCATTGCGCAGCGCTTACGCATCAAATGCAATCAGGCTCTGAGCATTTATATGATGAGATGAATCATCAAGCAAGTGTGAACTTTGCCAAGCAAGCTGCAGATGCTGGCGTAAAGCGTTTTATCTTCTTAAGTTCAATTAAAGTTAATGGTGAAACCACAGCGCCAGATCAAAGCTTTAATGAAGAAATCAGCACACCACCGAGCGACCCATATGGCTTAAGTAAATATAAAGCTGAGCTTGCTTTAATTGAAATGTCGAAGCAAACCGATATGCAAGTTGTGATTATTCGACCGCCACTGATTTATGGCAAGGGCGTTAAAGCGAACTTTGCATCCATGATGAAATGGGTGGATAAGGGCTTGCCTTTACCCTTGGCTAGTTGCTCGCAAAAACGTAGTTTAATTTACCTTGATAACTTGGTTGATTTTATTTTTACCTGTGTCGATCACCCAGCTGCTGCGAACCAAACCTTTGTGATAAGTGACGGTGCGGATTTATCGCTGGCACAAATTCTACAAAAGCTTGCGATTGTGATGGGGCGTCCATCGCGCTTAATTCATTTGCCGCAAAAAGCTTTAACTACTCTTGCCAAAGGCTTAGGCAAAGAGGCGGTTGCACAACGTTTGACCCAAGGCTTACAGGTCGATGTAACCAAAGCGCAAACATTGCTAGGCTGGCAAGCCAAATATAGTGTCGAACAAGGCTTTGCTGCGACAGTAGAAGATTATATCCAAGCGAAACCCTTGGCCGAAAAGCAAACCGCAAGCTCAAAAGGGCTGAATAAGCAAACGGCATTTTTATTACGCAGCTTTGATTTTATTTTTGCGGCTTTAGGTATTTTATTTGGCTGGCCGATTTTTATTATTATTTATTTAATTGGCCTGCAAGATAGTAAGACGCCAGTGTTTCAGCAAGAGCGTGTCGGACGGGGGCAAAAGCCTTTTACTTTATATAAATTTCGTACTATGTGTGAGAGCACAAAATCAGTTGCAACTCATGAAGTAGACGCCTCTTCGGTAACAAAAATTGGCCATTTTCTACGTCGCACTAAATTAGATGAGTTGCCACAACTTTGGAATGTGCTCAAAGGTGAAATGAGTCTTGTCGGTCCAAGGCCGTGTTTATTTAATCAAACCGAACTCATTCAAGCGCGTGAAGCTAATGGGGTGTATAAAGTGCGTCCAGGGATCACAGGCCTTGCGCAAGTTAATGGCATTGATATGTCGACGCCGCAAAAGCTTGCTGAGGTAGATAAGCAAATGATTGATGCATTAAACACTACCCATTACTTCAAATATATATTTCAGACTGTATTTGGCAAAGGCTCTGGTGATAGAATCAAGACAGATACAAATACTAAAAAGCATTAAAATCCAAAACTTAAATAGGTTTAAGGTATAACATGAAAATTGCAATCGCAGGTACTGGCTATGTCGGCCTTTCAAACGCAGTGCTCCTGGCGCAGCATCATCAAGTTGTTGCCGTCGATATCATCCCTGAAAAGGTTGAATTGATTAACAATAAAAAGTCTCCAATAGTAGATGCTGAGATTGAAGATTTTTTAGCAAATAAAGACTTAAACCTAACCGCGACCACAGATAAAAACACAGCTTATCAAGATGCTGAGTTTGTCGTGATTGCGACTCCAACTGATTATGATGTCAAGACCAACTACTTTAATACGTCATCGGTTGAAGCTGTGATTAAAGACGTTCTTGCGATTAACCCAAATGCTGTGATGGTAATTAAATCAACTGTACCAGTGGGTTATACAGAGCAAATCAAACAAGACATGGGCTGTGAGAATATTCTCTTCTCACCAGAGTTCTTGCGTGAAGGGCGCGCACTATATGATAACTTGAACCCATCACGTATCATTGTTGGTGAGCAATCAGAGCGAGCGAAGATCTTTGCTGATCTTTTGGTTGAAGGGGCGCAAAAAGAGAATATCGATGTGCTGTTTACGAATTCAACTGAAGCTGAAGCAGTAAAACTCTTCTCTAATACTTACCTTGCAATGCGCGTGGCGTATTTCAATGAGTTAGATTCTTATGCTGAAGCACTAGGTCTAGATTCAAGACAAATCATTGAAGGTGTCTCGCTTGATCCGCGTATCGGGGATCACTATAACAACCCATCATTTGGTTATGGTGGTTACTGCTTACCGAAAGATACCAAGCAGCTTCTTGCTAACTATGACAGCGTACCGAATAATATTATTGGCGCGATTGTGGATGCGAACCGTACACGTAAAGATTTTGTTGCGGACTCTATTATCAGCCGTCAGCCTAAAATCGTTGGGGTTTATCGTCTTATCATGAAAGCAGGCTCAGATAACTTCCGCGCATCAAGCATTCAAGGAATTATGAAGCGTATTAAGGCGAAGGGTATTGAGGTTGTGGTATATGAACCTGTCTTAAAAGAAGATGAGTTTTTCAACTCACGTGTGGTGCGTGATTTAGAAGAATTTAAGCAAATCTCTGATGTGATTGTATCCAACCGCATGGCGAGCGAGCTCTCTGATGTGGCAGACAAAGTCTATACGCGTGATTTGTTTGGTAGTGACTAGGTTGTTATTACAAATTTTAATCTAAGCATCCCCTTATTGAGCATTTTACTTGTATTCAATAAGGGTTTTTTTAGTTCTAAGCTAATCAGTTATTCAAACGCTTTTCCCATTTCGCTTTTTTCTCTTGAAATTCTTTAATGCAGTTCTGTGCATTTTTGGTTTCAAGCTCACGAAATTTAGTACGCTGCTCTGGGGTTAAGACTTGCAGCATATCATAGCGTGCTTTGGCAGCTTCCACTTGGTTTTTGACTTGATAGCTAGATGCTTCAGTTGCGACTTGTTTCGCAGCGGCTTCATCAAATTTATCAGCATAGACAATATCAGCCATTTCTTTGAGCGCCTTTTGCGCAGCTTGCATATTCGTCTGCATACTCGCTTTTTTCGCTGCAGTGGCTTTATCTTTTACATCTGCAAGGCTCTTTTGTTGTGCATCAGTTAACTCAAGTTGCTTTAAAATAACCTTGTCTCCACCAATGTTGCACTTGTCCTCGCTAAAACCGAATGCAAAGCTAGAGGTTGCGGCAAAAGTCGTTGAAATTGCGATAGCAGTTAAAAGAAGTTTTTTCATGAATAAGCCTCGTTATGATAGGGAACTTAAATAAGATAGGTGAAGTGTGTATAAATTCCCAATAAGTTGAAATCTTTACCTTATCTTCACATATCTGTCAGGCAACCTGACTTTGAGCCTTTAGAGTGAAGCGCATCTTGGGTTATGGTGCAACATTCAATGGCTCTACATACTCTTTCCTCAGCCTTCTCGCATACAAATAAGCACAAATCCCTGAGCTTAAATTCCCCAAGCAAATCCCAATAAATAAACCTTTTACTGCGTAAAACTGCATCCCAATCCAAGCAAAGAATAAGTTAAATAAGAACAGGCGCGCAAAGTTCCAAGCAAAAGCCTTTAGCGGCAGGTGCATGGCATTTAAGCTGCTGACTAAAAGCATCACCATGCCTTGTGCGCCATAGCTAATGGGGACAATCAATAAATATATCCATAATAAATCTTGGACTTGGGTGTCTTGACTAAACATGTTAGCAATCGGAATGCTCAGCGGCACCATCATGATAAATAACAGAAATTGAAAGCCGATGGCAAAGTGCATGCCTTTAAATAAGGCTTTAAAGCTGCGCTTATATTGCTCCGCGCCCATATTTTGTGCGATGAAAGGCGTCATGCTGGAGGCGAGTGACATCATGACTAAAAGCATTAAAGATTCAACCCGTTGCGCAGCGCCGTAGGATGCAACTGCGCTTGCGCCAAAGCTAGCTAAAAAACTCATGATAATGGCGCCAGAAAGTGGACTCATGGCATTGGAAAATGAAGCCGGCATCCCTATCTTTAAGATCTGTTGCCAATCTGGAATAATTTGTGAAAGCTTGAGTTTGCATAAGAGCTTTTCACGGTAGATTAATACCCAAAGCGATGCAAGCAAGGCGAAGGACCAGCTGATCCCACTGGCAATTGCTGCGCCTTGGATCCCAAGCTCGGGAAAAGGGCCGATACCAAAAATAAGCAGAGGATCTAAAATGCCATTCATCACCCCAGATAAGAGCATGATTTGCGCTGGGGTTTTGGTGTCACCACTGGCGCGGATCGCGCTATTACCTGTCATCGGGATCACGAGCAGCGGAATGGTCAGATACCAAACTTGCATATATTGGCTGACTAAGTCGATGAGATCGTCACTCGCACCTAAGAGCCGAAATAAAGGTGTAATCGTAAAAAAGCCCAAAGCTGCGGCAAGGCTAACTAATACTAATGCTAATAAAATCCCGTGAGTGGAAAACTGCGCAGCGCCTTTGGTGTCGCCTTGACCTAAAAAGCGCCCAACATTAGCAGAAATTGCCATCCCTACGCCCATGGTGATGCAACTTACGCCAAAGGTGACAGGGAAGGTGAAACTAATCGCAGCCAGTGCGCTGGTGCCAAGGCGTGAGATAAAATAAGTGTCGACAAGATTAAACATCAAGATGGCGACCATGCCAAAAACCATAGGCAAGGTCATTCCCATTAGGACTTGGTTGATTGGCGCTGTCAGTAGGCCGTGTTTATCTTGCATAAAGCGCCTTATGTTAATGGTTTATACCCTTTATATTTGAAACTGCAGCTGTGTTAACTGCGCTCTATCGCCCGAATCACATATTACAATATGCTCATCGGGTCTCATCGCTTGTTGCCTTGCTGCATCTTCAACTATTTTGGGTTTAGATTGGTTTAGTTTTTATAGCTTATTTTTTATAGCTTATTTTTTATGAATAGTAGCTTGCTGAAGATAGCTTTGTTGCCAAGCTAAAAATGATCTCTCTGTCACACCAAGTGCTATTAAGGCGCCAGTGTGGAGCGAGTCTAGCTCTGCAAGCGTCATTGCAATAAATTTATCTGGATTTTCAATTTGTTTATCATGGCAAAAATCACTTAAAAAATCTTCGATGGCTTGGAGTTTGACAATATTTTTGTGAATAATTTCGCCAATAGCTTGCTTTCTTTGGACGCGGTACAAAATTCTATAACTATCAATACTTCCTAAGGATTCTTCTACGATTTGATATTGCTGACTTGAACGTTGATATGCCCAGATAAATACTTCGAGCATAGGTAGGTGATCACCAGTTTCATAAAAGTAGATCATAGATTGGATGTAATCATCTTTTGGGACATCAATGAAGCTTAAAGGACATAAGTTTTCTTGTATAAAAGGTAAATTACAACTTAAACGAGCGGTACGTTTATTTATATCTTCAAAGGCTTGCAGATAAGATATATGGATCAAGAGGAAAAATGATTGCTCAAAAGGGTCTAAAATCTGACTCGCTTTTCTAAGCAAAAGTTGAAAGGCTTCTTCGAGTTGCAAGCCTGCGCTTAAAGGTGTGTAAGAAGTTTGGGTAATTTTTACATCTATTTTTCTCAACTGCCCGCAACTTTCGGGCTTTGGCAATAAATCTTGCGCTAAAATTTGATGCAAATTGCGGATCACAAAACTATTAAGTGACAGCTCTGGTGCATTTTCAATTAAAAATAAAATCGCCTCTTTGTGGTTCAGCAGCATAACGGTTTCGTCATCAAACTTACCGTCGATAGCTTCACCCAGCTCTAAGAGCCTTTGCGTCTCTAAGATTGAATAAGTATTGCCTTCAAGTCTGCTTGAGTTATATGACAGATCGATCAACAGCCTTTGGGTGATATTTTTTGCATAAGTCCCAGCGGCAAGTTTTTTATTGAAACGCTTTCCAAGTTGATGCAACTGCATACAAGTTTCAGCTGATAGATAGCGGCTTTTATTTGGGATGTAGGTTTCAATAAAAGAGAGGTCATAATGCGTCTTTTCTCTCGCGTATGATGGCGTATCAAAGTGCTTGAATTTTTCACGTGATGAACGAGATAAAATAAGCTGAGTGAGACTATTATCATTTGATGCTGTGTAATTAGGCGCTTTAGGTGAACGTAGTTGCCTTGCTGGGTTGAAGTGCGTCTCACGTTCAATATTATCATCGGTTGAAAGATGAGCCGGCTTTAGAGACATATATCTTAGCCCACTGCGATTCCCTTGGGACTGAATACGTCCTTCATCGACAAGTGTTTTGAGGCGTCTTTGAAGGGTTTTATCGTGAATATTTAACCCAAGCTTGGCTTTGATTTGGCTTCGCGACAGAGGCGCTAGTTCTTTATTTACAAGCAATTCAATGCTTAATAGCTCAAAATGTATTTGGTCTGCTTGGCTCATGCTTGTTCCTTTAGCTTAGGTTCTTCTTCGAAAAGTAACTCTTTTTAGGACATTATAGTCTAACTTAGGACACTTTTTAAATTAAGGACAATGTATTTTAGGACAAATTTAACCCTCGAAGATAAATGCTCAGACTTAAAGGTTTAGGTTTATCGATTTAAACCCCGCTCCAGATCACAAAAAAATCGCTTTAGAAGAAAAAATTTTTACGCTTGCCCCTTGGGATCTTCCAAAACGTCCCCAAGATCTAAAGCAGTTGAATGAAAAGCATAAAAACGGTTTTTCATTAATCCCAATAAAACATAAAACTTATACTTTAACCCGATAGCGATTGCCACACACAACGGAATTGGCAATCCAAATCATATGAGTATTAATCAGGAGAAATGCACAAATGAACATTCGTCCTTTACATGACAGAGTTATTATTGAGCGCCAAGAAGTTGAGTCAAAATCTGCCGGTGGTATCGTTTTAACTGGTTCTGCTGCGGAAAAATCAACTCGCGGTAAGGTTCTTGCTGTTGGCAAAGGTCGTATTCTTGAAAACGGCAGCGTTCAACCTTTAGACGTAAAAGTTGGCGACCAAGTTATTTTTGCTGAAGGCTATGGCACTAAAACTGAAAAAATTGATGGTAAAGAAGTTTTGATTCTATCTGAGTCAGACATCATGGCTATCGTCGAATAAAATATCTGTGATATCAGGATATTAATTTAAGTTTTAATAATTTTTAGAAAGGAAATTAAAATGGCTGCAAAAGAAGTAAAATTTGGTAATGACGCACGTATTAAAATGCTTGAAGGCGTGAATGTTCTAGCAAACGCGGTAAAAGTTACCCTTGGCCCTAAAGGTCGTAACGTTGTTTTAGACAAATCTTTTGGCTCTCCAACAATCACAAAAGATGGTGTGTCTGTTGCACGTGAAATCGAGCTTGAAGACAAGTTCCAAAACATGGGCGCACAAATGGTAAAAGAAGTTGCATCACAAGCAAACGATGCAGCCGGTGACGGTACAACAACTGCAACTGTACTGGCACAATCTATCATCACTGAAGGTCTAAAAGCTGTTGCTGCGGGCATGAACCCAATGGATCTAAAACGTGGTATCGACAAAGCTGTGATCGCAGCGGTTGAAGAGCTTAAAAAACTATCTCAAGATTGCGCAGACTCAAATGCAATCGCACAAGTAGGGACTATCTCTGCAAACTCTGACAGCACTGTTGGTAACATCATTGCAGAAGCGATGGAAAAAGTAGGCCGTGACGGTGTTATCACGGTTGAAGAAGGCCAAGCGCTGCAAGATGAGCTAGACGTTGTGGAAGGTATGCAGTTTGACCGTGGTTACCTATCACCATATTTCATCAACAACCAAGAAGCAGGCAGTGTGGATCTAGAAAACCCATACATCCTATTGGTTGACAAGAAAATCTCTAACATCCGTGAACTGCTTCCAACGCTAGAAGCTGTTGCTAAAGCATCACGTCCACTGCTTATCATTGCTGAAGATGTAGAAGGCGAAGCGCTTGCAACACTAGTTGTCAACAACATGCGCGGTATCGTGAAAGTTGCAGCTGTCAAAGCACCTGGTTTTGGTGATCGTCGTAAAGCTATGCTGCAAGACATCGCAGTGCTAACTGGTGGTACAGTTATCTCTGAAGAGATTGGTCTTGAGCTTGAAAAAGTAACCCTAGAAGATCTAGGTCAAGCAAAACGCATCACTATCACCAAAGAAAACACAACTATCATTGATGGTGTGGGTGAAGAAGAGATGATCCAAGGTCGCGTGGCGCAAATTCGTCAACAAATCGAAGACGCAACTTCTGATTACGACAAAGAAAAACTTCAAGAGCGTGTAGCTAAACTTGCAGGCGGTGTTGCTGTCATTAAAGTTGGCGCAGCAACTGAAGTTGAAATGAAAGAGAAGAAAGACCGTGTTGAAGATGCACTTCACGCAACACGCGCTGCAGTGGAAGAAGGTGTTGTTGCTGGTGGTGGTGTTGCACTTATCCGCGCGGCTTCAAAACTAACTGAGCTTCAAGGTGACAACGAAGAGCAAAACGTAGGTATCCGTGTGGCACTACGCGCAATGGAAGCTCCGATTCGTCAAATCACAACCAATGCTGGTGATGAAGAATCAGTGGTTGCGAACAATGTTAAAGCGGGTGAAGGTAACTATGGTTACAACGCTGCAACTGGCGAATATGGCGACATGATCGAAATGGGTATCCTAGATCCAACAAAAGTAACACGTAGCGCACTACAATTTGCTGCATCAGTTGCTGGTCTTATGATCACAACAGAAGCAATGGTGAGCGAGCTACCTAAAGATGACGCTGCTGCTATGCCTGATATGGGCGGCATGGGTGGAATGGGCGGCATGGGTGGTATGATGTAACCCGAGCAAGCCATTAAATTGCCTTTATTAGGCGTTTAAGATAATTAAGCCTCAGAGAGTATTATTTTTGATATCTCTGGGGCTTTTTTATGCTTTAAAGATTTTCAAACTTAAGCAGATCCTATATGCTCAATAGCGCAAATCAATTGGACGAACGAAAGCAAATAAATAAAAATTGTCCATATAGAAGGCTTTATTTGAGGGATATACAGTGAGAGCAACGCAAAGACATCAAAAGATTATCGAACTGGTTCATCAGCAAGGCTATGTCAGCACTGAGCATTTAGTTGAGATGTTTGAAGTCAGTCCGCAGACGATTCGCCGAGATTTAAACGAACTGGCAGATAGCAATCAAATTCGCCGTCATCACGGTGGCGCAACTATGCCTAATAGCGCTGAAAACTCTTCTTATCAAGATAGAAAGGTGATGAATCAGCAGGCAAAAGATTTGATCGCAAAAGCCTTGGTCAAGCATATTCCGGATGGCTCTACCTTATTTATTGATATCGGCACGACCCCAGAAGCGGTTGCCAAAGCATTACTGCATGAGCACAATCAATTACGTATCGTGACCAATAACTTAAATGTCGCAATGATCTTAATGGCGAAACCGGATTTTCATGTAATCTTAGCTGGTGGCCAAGTGCGCAACAAAGATGGTGGCGTGACAGGTGAAGCGACTTTAGATTTTATTTCACAATTTCGTTTAGACTTTGGGATCTTAGGGATCAGCGGGATCGATTATGATGGATCGTTATTAGACTTTGATTATCATGAAGTGCGAGTTAAACGTGCGATTATTGAAAATAGCCGCGCGGTATTTTTAGCTGCCGACCACTCTAAGTTTGGACGCAATGCGATGGTTAATTTAGGCTCAATTAAAGATGTGGATTTAGTTGTAACAGATAAAACGCCACCAAAAGAGCTATGTAATTTATTGAAAGAGCAAGAGATCCAGCTTGAGATAGTGCCACTTACATAATCATTATTTAGCTGGCTTCATCGAGTGATTCAAGACACAAAAAAAGAGACCTAAGGGGAAACTTAGCTCTCTTTTTTATTTGCTCAGAGAAGGATATTATTCGCTTATCCAACCTTTTGAGCATTGCACCGCACGTTGCCAACCTTTATGGCGGCGTTCACGTTTGCCATCATCAGCACATGGATCAAATTTTCGATCTAACACTGCTTTATCTTTTAACTCATCAATGCTTTCCCAAAAGCCCACTGCAAGGCCGGCTAAGTAAGCTGCGCCAAGCGCTGTCACTTCGGTCACAACAGGGCGTTGGACTTGAGTGTTCAGAACGTCAGACTGGAATTGCATCAAGAAGTTGTTCGCAACCGCGCCCCCATCAACTTTCAAGAAATCAAGCTTGATGCCTGAGTCCGCTTGCATCGCAGAGATAACATCAAGTGATTGATAAGCAATACTTTCTAAAGTTGCGCGAATAATATGATTACGGTTTACGCCACGGGTTAAGCCAACAATGGTGCCACGTGCATATGGGTCCCAATGTGGCGCGCCAAGGCCGGTGAAGGCTGGCACCACATAAGCGCCATTTGAGGTTTCAACTTTGGTCGCAAAGTATTCAGTATCTGAAGCGTCGTTAATTAAACGCAGTTCATCTCTTAGCCATTGAATGGCTGCGCCGCCCATAAAGACTGCACCTTCTAGCGCATAGCTCACTTCACCTTTTGGACCACAAGCTAGCGTTGTTAATAAGCCATTGCTTGAATTGACTTTTTTCTTACCCGTATTCATCAATAAGAAGCAGCCTGTGCCATAAGTGTTTTTAGCTTGTCCGGCTTCAACACACATTTGGCCAAAGAGCGCTGCTTGCTGATCTCCTGCAATGCCGCAGATAGGGATACGCGTGCCACCTTTACCACCGATATTGGTTTGACCATACACTTCAGATGAAGATTTTACTTCAGGCATCATGGATTCTGGGATACCAAGCTCATCGAGAAGTTTCTTATCCCATTCCAAACTATTGATATTAAATAGCATAGTTCGGCTTGCATTGGTTGGGTCGGTCACATGGACACGGCCTTGAGTCATGTTCCAGATCAGCCAAGTATCAACAGTACCAAAGGCTAATTCACCACGCTCAGCTTGTTCGCGCGCACCTTCAACATTATCTAAAATCCACTTCACTTTTGTACCAGAGAAGTAAGGGTCAACCACAAGGCCGGTATTGTCTCGGATATATTCTTCTAAACCACGGCGTTTGAGATCTTCACAGATTTCAGCAGTACGACGGCACTGCCAAACAATCGCATTGTAAACCGGCTTACCTGTTTCACGGTTCCAAACTATCGTGGTTTCCCTTTGGTTGGTGATTCCAATTCCGGCGATTTCATTTGAACGAATACCTTGCTTTGCAAGCGCTTCAATTAATGTCGAACTTTGCGATGCCCAGATTTCTAATGGATCATGCTCAACCCAACCTGCTTCAGGGTAGATTTGAGTGAATTCACGCTGCGCACTACAGACAATATTGGCATCTTTATCCAAAATCACAGCGCGCGAGCTAGTCGTACCTTGATCGAGTGCAACAATATATTTTTTATTCATGGTAGGGGTGTCCTTGTGTGTTGAACTATCTTCTTGGTAGTTATCAAATTCTAAACTTTGTATCATTTCTTTCACGTCTATGTTTGTTTGTAGTTATAAAGATTTTTCTTTTAGCGTCGCTTTTGGCTGTTCTTCTTCTGCTTCAAGGTATGGCGAAATTACTTTTGGATATAGCCAGCCGCCAAAGCATGCACCGCAAATTGGCGCCAAAATTGGTACGATAAAATAAGGAATCGATTTCCCGCCAGTGAGCGCAACATCGCCCCAACCCGCCAAGAAAGTAAAGAGTTTTGGACCAAAATCACGCGCTGGGTTCATTGCAAAGCCAGTTAATGGGCCGAGTGAGCCGCCGATCACTGCTATCAAAATACCAACTAAAAGCGGAGTCATGGCTTTATTTGGTGCACCATTTTTATCATCACCAAGAGCTAAAATAGCGAACATCAAGACTGCTGTTATCACAAATTCAACTGCAAATGCACCGAAAAAGCTTAAGGCTTGATGTGGGTAAGTGGAGAAGATCCCAGCGGTTGCTAAACTTTCAACTGAGCCACGGGTGATCCCTTGCGCAGCTTCGAACTCATAAAATAAGTTGCTATATAAGCCATATACTAGTGCTGCTGCAGAAAATGCACCGAGCAGTTGGGCACTAATATAAGGTAAAACTTTATGTTTTTCAAAACCATGGAATAGAGTTAAGGCAATTGTCACAGCTGGATTGATATGAGCGCCAGAAACGCCACCAGTGCAATAGATGGCAATTGCGACACCTAAACCCCAAATAATGCTGATTTCCCATTGGCCAAAGCTTGCGCCGGTTAAAACTAATGCCGCGACACAGCCGGCTCCGAAAAAGATAAGTAACCCTGTACCTATAAATTCGGCAATGCATTCACCCAAGAGTTGATTTTTTTGTCTCATCGTCTTGAATCCTTATTGTGTTATTGGAAAGTAAAGTAAAGCTCGTTTTTATATTGTTATGTTTATGTAACGAGTTAAACCTATAATATCTGGGTTCAATGTAAAGATTGGAAAGTATAAAGTGTGTTATCGCTCATAAAAATAAGTTTGCATTTTTGGGTGTAATTATTCTTAAAATCAACAAAATAAGAGAATAATAATTATTTTTCATATGCTTACACTTGTTTTAGGTGTTTTTTAATAAAAAGTATAAATGCTGGACAAACAGATTTACTCATATATATTGTTTGTTATTGCTCGAACGAACATTAAAAGTAGTTCATTCATACAAATTAAAGGTAATACTATGGCTGATTTAAACAAAACACTTGATTTAATTGTTATTGGGGGTGGCATCAATGGTGCAGGCATTGCACTGGACGCGGCCGGACGTGGGTTATCTGTTGGTTTGTATGAGGCAAAAGACTTTGCGAGTGCGACTTCATCTGCAAGTTCCAAGCTTATTCATGGTGGGTTACGCTATTTAGAACATTATGAATTTCGCCTTGTTGGTGAGTCTTTGGCTGAGCGTGAAGTCTTATTAAGCAAGGCGCCACATATCACCAAGCCTATGCGTTTTCGTTTGCCTCATCGTCCATTTTTACGCCCAGCTTGGATGATACGTGCAGGGATGTTTTTATATGATCACTTAGGCAAACGCACAACCTTAAAGGCGAGCCATAGTGTTGATTTTACTAAAACAAAAACCTTAAAGCCTGAGATCACCAAAGGTTTTGAGTATTCTGATTGTTGGGTCGATGATGCACGCTTAACTTTATTAAATGCCTTAGACGCTAAAAACAAAGGCGCAGAAGTGATGAACTATTGCGAAGTGGTATCGGCGAAACGCGTGGCTGACATTTGGCATGTGAGTTTAGTGGATAAACGCACCAATCAAAGTTTCGAACGCAAATGCCATGCTTTAGTCAATGCAACAGGCCCTTGGGTAAAAAGCTTTATCACTGAAAATATGCAAGCCGAGTCCCCTTATGGCATACGTTTGATTAAAGGCTCGCACATTGTTGTACCAAAAGTTCACGCAGAACCAGAAGCTTACATTATGCAAAATGATGATCAGCGCATTGTCTTTGTGATCCCTTATCTTGATGATTTCTCGATTATTGGTACGACAGATGTGGAATATCATGGCGATCCACGTGAAGCAAAAATTAGCGAAGAAGAAATTAACTATTTGATTGAAGTGACAAATAAACACTTTATCAATCAAATTGCGCGTGAAGATGTCGTATGGACTTATTCTGGTGTGCGACCTTTGTGTGATGATGAATCGGATTCGCCTCAAGCAATCACCCGTGACTACACGCTGTCATTAGAACAAGAGGGCGATCAAGCGCCATTGCTTTCTATTTTCGGCGGAAAGTTAACAACGTATCGAAAACTTGGTGAGGCTGCGATGAAGCAATTGGCGCCATTTTTCCCGAATATGAAACCAAGTTGGACCGATAAATCTTGTCTGCCTGGTGCGCAAAATACACCAAATTACTCGGCGCAAGAGATTGTCGATAAAGTGACGCAACAATGTGCTTGGATTGATCAAAAATCGGCTCAGCGCTTGGTAAGACAATTTGGTGATTTGACTCTTGAAATGCTAAAAGGGATTGAAAATGAAAGCCAAATGGGTGAAAGATTTGCTCAAGGCGTGTATCAAATTGAGATTGATTATATGATTAATCAAGAGCTTGCGTTCACAGCAGAAGATGTCTTATGGCGCCGAACTAAACTTGGCCTGACTTTGGATAAAGAGGCGGTTGAGCGCATTACAGATTATATCGCGCCTTTTGTTAGCAATACTTCAACTGAAAACATGCAAGCTGAGGCAAAAGCACAAAAAGATTTAGATACCTCCGCCGCCTAAGCATTCATCCATTTCATTCAAACGATTAAGCCTGTCATCTGATGTGACGGGCTTTTTGCTTTCTATATTATCGATTCTTTGCAGTACTTTATTTGAGATTTAAAAACAAGCATACTCATATCTCTTATTTTAAAGCAAAGGACTTGCCATGCGTGATTCGATCCACTTTCAAGGGTTAACTTTTAGAGCCAAACCTGCTTCCAAGCAGCCACGTCAACTCACCTTAAGTCAGCAAGCGGCGCAAGGCCAAGCGCTACAAAAGCCGAGCTTTGTGATCACTGATTGGCTTCTTGAAACAGCTCAACATTGGCTTATTTTTGCCACACAAGGCCAAGTCGGTGAACAGTTTATTGCTTTATTTAATAAACAAGTCGAGTTACTTAAAGGGGATTTGCCAGACTTTGATTTGCGGGTTGGCGCTGTCTCTTTATCCATTCAGCAGCAGATCCTCGAGCAAGAAATTGCAACCGATGAAACAGATTTTCAAGATAGTCTAGATCACGGGCATAGCGTACTGAGTTTTATTGAAAATGAGTTGCGCTTAAATCAATCCCTTTCGGCTCAGTCTAAGTTTCAAAATCCAGAGCAGTTATTAGAACTGACTCATTTAACTCACCTGAAAGATCGCGGCTTTCGTTTGCTTTCAACAGGTGAGACGCGGCGTTTAATGCTCGCGCTGGCACTGGCAAAGCAGCCACAACTTTTGATCTTAGATGATCCTTATGCAGGGCTCGACTTGGAGCATCAAGCTTGGCTAACAGGGTTTTTAGATGAGATTTCTGCGCATATTCAAATCATGATGGTGAGTTCACGTGAAGAGCAGTTGCCTGAGTGCATTAGTCATGTTTTATCTTTTATCCAAACCTCAGTACAAGATAAATTGGAGTATCAATTAAGTAAACCAATGAGCCGTGAGGCATGGCTTGATAGCCCGATTTTGCGCCAACTCAACGCAATGTCGAATCAGAAAACCGATGCGTTAATCACACTCGTTAAGGCTGAGCAAAGTTGTAAAGAAGAACTGCCTGATCCTTTAATAGCTCTGCATAACGCCAAGGTTGAATATACAGATGGGCTTATTTTTAAAGATGTGAATTGGCAAATTAAAGCTAGTGAACATTGGCAAATTCGCGGTCCCAATGGTTGCGGTAAAAGTACCTTACTCGGGCTTATTTTAGGTGATCATCCGCAATGCTATAGCAATGATATTGAAATCTTTGGCCATAAACGTGGCAGCGGTGAAAGCATTTGGCAAATTAAGCAAAATATCGGCATAGTTTCATCGAGTCTGCATTTGCAATATCGCGTCAATTGTAGCGCTTTAGATGTGGTGTTATCCGGGCTTTTTGATTCGATTGGCTTGTATCAAAGACCAAGTTTAAAGCAGATTAAACTAGCCCAGCAGTGGCTTGAATTATTTTCAATGCAAGAGTATGCCAAGGTCGGTTTTAAGTCGTTGGATTATGGTCAGCAACGTTTGCTTTTGATTGCACGGGCTTTAATCAAGCAGCCGCTTATTTTAATTTTAGATGAGCCATACCAAGGGTTGGATTTTTTAAGCCGTCGTTTGATTCATACGAGCTTAAATTTGGTTGCGCAGCAAAATCTAAGCCAGCTTCTATACGTCACGCATCACTTAGAAGATAGCCTACCTGCGGTGCAAAACTTTGTTGATTTTGTGAAAGTTGAGCAGGGATATGAAGTGGTGATAACTGTTTAATTTTGAGTGATTAATCTAACCCCATCCCCGCTTCCCCTTATGTTATTTTGGTTTAATTATTGAACACGGCGGGTAAGGGGAAGTGCTTTTTTGACCCTGAGTTTGTGGGTAGTAAAGTATAAAAATAGAATTGGGTTGATCTAAATAAGTAAAATTTCACGCTAGGTTCATACTAACAAATAGGCTTAATAAGCACTTCCCCTTGCCAGTGAAAGCCAAAGATTTGCAAAGACTGATTCAAGGGGAAGCGGGGATGGGGTTGTTTAATCTTGTGGTGAGTGATGTATAGAAATAGAATCTGGTTTATCTAAATAAGTAAAATTTCATGCTGGATTCACACCAACAAATAGATAAATAAACATCAAGGGATCTGTGGCTCATCTGTATAAGGCCTGATTCCATCTGGGTAGACTTCATACTCATACGGCGCTTTGAGTTGGTTTTGTTTCTCTTGCGCTTTATCTGGCTCTTCTGTCGGGGTTTCATAGGAATAGGGCGCAACTTTATCGCTATTTAACGCAGAGTCTTGTGCTTTATTCTTACCTTGAACCCACTCTTGATGTGGATCGTCAGCAGTATGGCGGCGCGCACTGTCCCATTTCAAGTCATAACTTGAGTCATAAGTATCAGCCAACACCTGAGTACTGGCTGATAATAAAAGACATAAAGACAGCTGAATTAACTTATGCATATGGGGCCTAACGGCTTAGCCAGCTTCTTGGGTTTTGCGCCTTACTGTTACGGCGGATCTCAAAATACAGCGAGGTTCTGTCTTGCCCACCAGAGCTACCTGCTTTGGCAATTGGCTCACCACCGGCGACGCGATCGCCTTCTTTTTTCAGTAAGCTTTGGTTATAACCGTAAAGACTCATGTCACCACGTCCATGATCGACCAAGATCACTAAACCATAACCACGTAGCCAATCGGCAAAGACGACTTCACCGGGCGCAATCGAGCGCACATTCATCCCTGGGTTAGCCGCAATAACTAAACCTTTCCATGTGATTTGCCCACTTTGAATACTGCCATAGTTGTGCAAAATTGTGCCTTTGAGTGGCCAAGGTAAACGGCCTTTCTGACTGCTTAATCCATTTAATGGGCCACGGACTAAACTAACTGGCGCGGTTTCTTCAATTGGCGCTTCTTTTGGCGCAGCTTTACCTGCCGCTTTCGCCGCTTCTGCCGCTTTACGACGACGTTCTTCTTCGGCTTTACGACGGGCAATTTCTTGCTTACGTTTAAGCTCAGCTTTACGTCTGGCTTCGGCCGCACGTCTAGCTGCTTCTTCAATCTTACGTTTTAGTGCTTCTTCGTTCTTACGTAGCTCAGCAAGTTTAACTTCATCACTTTGAATGCTCTTTTTCATGCTAGCCAAAGTGGTTTGACGCTTTTTCTGCGTCCCTTGCAGCTCTTCTTGTTTAGATTTTTGCTGAGCTAGAAGTTGTTCTTGTTTTTTCTGTTGAGCGTTTAATTCTTTCTCTTTTGCCTCAAGCTCACGCGTGGTTGCTTCAAGTTTTTCAATCGCTTTACTACGCTCAGCAGCGATGGCTTGGTAGTACTGACTCATGCGGTCGGTATCCACTGAGCTTCCAGCTTGAAAAAGTTTAGTGATATCTTGCGGACGAGAGGTCAGGTAGTAGGCTTGAATAAGCTCTTCAAGATCGTGCGTTTGCTTCGCTTTAGTCGCTTCAAGGTCTTGCTTTTGTTTGTTTAAGTTATTTAAGTTAGCTTTAACTGTGGCAAGTTCTTTCGACGTTTGATTGATATCTTTGTTGATATTTGCAATCGAGGTTTCAAACTTTTTTAAATCACTTTGCAAAGAGTTGAGCTCTTTTTTCTGCTTAGCAATTTGAGAGGCATGTTGCGATATTTGACTCGCCATGCCTTTTAAATCTGAACTTGAGTTTGCATGCGCTAAATTCGATGACAGAAAATAGCTAGGAAGGCCAAAAGACATACACAACAAAAGACTAGCGCAAACTTTGCTAGCCTTTTGTGGGATGAATTTTTTTGCCTGAAATTTAGATTGTAAGTCTAATACTTGAACCTGATTAATTTCAAAAAATGGCTTCATCTATCTTTAAACCTTCCTACTTCTTCTACGGAAGATTTATTTTAAATCAACCAATACTTGACCTGTCATCTCTTGCGGGATTTCCATGTCAGTAAGTGCAAGCATAGTTGGCGCTAGATCAGAAAGCTTACCGTTTTCTTTGAAGCTTAGATCTTTAGAACCTACGTATACTAGTGGCACAGGTAAGTTAGTGTGCGCTGTGTGGATGCCACCTGTTTCAGGGTCAACCATCATTTCTGCGTTACCGTGATCGGCTGTGATAAGTAGCTGACCATCAACTTCTTTGATTGCTTCCACTACGCGGCCGATGCAAGAGTCAACTGCTTCACATGCTTTCACTGCTGCTTCATAAACGCCAGTGTGACCAACCATGTCGCCGTTTGGATAGTTACAGATAATGGTATCAAATTTACCTGATTTAATAGCCGCAACAAGTTTGTCAGTTAGCTCAGGTGCGCTCATTTCAGGTTGTAGGTCATAAGTTGCTACTTTAGGTGATGCAACAAGCTGACGCTCTTCGCCTTCAAATTCGCTTTCAACACCGCCGTTGAAGAAGAAAGTCACGTGCGCGTATTTTTCAGTTTCAGAAATACGTAGCTGAGTTTTACCTGCTTTTGATAACCACTCACCGAAAGTGTTTTCTAGTGATGCTGGTGGGAAAGCACATTTTAGTGGAATATCAGCAGCATATTGAGTCAGCATCACAAAGTCGATGCTTGGGAATACTTCACGTTCAAAGCCGTCAAACTCAGGCACGAAACAACGAGTGATTTCACGCGCACGGTCCGCGCGGTAGTTCATGAAGATAACTGCGTCGCCATCAAGGATAGCTGCGCTTTCTTGACCTTCAGCGATGATTTGAGTCGCTTGCACAAACTCATCATTTTCATCACGCGCATACGCCATTTCTAGACCTTCAACAGCAGATGTTGCTGTGAACTCAGATTTAGCTTGCGTTAATAGATCATAAGATTTTTGCACGCGATCCCAGTTGTTATCACGGTCCATTGCATAGTAACGACCAATCAATGATGCAACGCGGCCTTTGCCTAGTTTATCAAATAGATCTTGGAAAGCTTGGAGTGAATTTTGCGCGCTACGTGGCGGCGTGTCACGACCATCTAGGAATGCGTGCACATAGATTTTCTCAGCGCCACGCTCTGCTGCCATTTCTACAGCCGCTTTGATGTGATCTTCATGGCTGTGTACGCCACCTGGAGACATTAAACCCATGATGTGTACAGCGTTACCAGTTTTCACTGCTTTATCAACAGCTTCAACAAGTGCAGGCGTATGTGCAAATTCGCCATCAGCGATTGATTTAGTAATACGAGTTAGGTCTTGATATACCACACGGCCAGCGCCGATGTTGGTGTGACCAACTTCAGAGTTACCCATTTGACCATCAGGCAAGCCTACATCCATACCAGATGCAGAGATAAGCGTGTTTGGCTGATTGGCAAAAAGTGCATCTAATACAGGTGTGTTAGCATTGGCGATAGCATTGTTTGCGTTGTCTTCGCGCGAACCCCAGCCATCAAGGATGACAAGTGCCATAGGTTTTTTATTTGACATGGTAACCTCATTTAGTGAGTAAATTTTTAATGAAATAAAATAAATCTACTTTTGATTTTACAGTGAAGCGATTGCTGCATCAATTATTTTGCGCAGATCTTCTCATTTGTGCCACTTTTATTCTTTATCTTGGATTTTATTTCTTTGGAAATGGCATCTTCAAGCGACTTAGGTATATACTAGGCGCTGTTTTTGTGCTGGCAATCTTGTTTTGTTAAAGTATTGCAAGCGTTATCTATATCTAAAGTAAGAATGCAATAAAAATAGCTTAATCGCTAGATGTTTTCGGTTATTGCTGTAATTGGTATTCATTCTTAAATAAAAAAGAGCGAGTTATGCAAGAGTTTAACGATTTTTTCATGCAAAATAAAATCTTAGTCTTAATCTGGCTAGGTGTGACAGTAACTTTAATTGTGACGATTTTTAAATCTTTAACAGCCAAATATAAGGTTATTGATCCAAATAAACTCACCTTTTTGATGAACCGTGAACAAGGTGTAGTGGTTGATTTACGTTCAAAAGAAGAGTTTGCACGTGGTCATATTACAGATTCAATCAATTTATTGCCGGCAGATATCAAAGAAGGCAATTTTGGTGTCATCGAGTCTAAAAAATCAAACCCTATTATCCTAGTGTGTAAAACATCACAAACTGCGCAAGCGAATGCAGCGGCTTTTGTTGCGGCTGGTTTTGAAAATGTTTCGGTTCTTAAAGATGGCTTAATCTCTTGGAATGAAGGTAGTTTGCCGCTTGTGAGTGATAAGCAAACCAAAGCTTCAAAGAAAAAAGCTAAAAAAGCGACCCAAGCTTAATCAATAAATGAGTGTGGGTACTTGATATTTCATTTACCCATCCCCAAATTAAAAAGATACCCCAGATGGGAAATTTAAGATTATAAAAAGGAAAGTTCAGTATGTCTGACGCATCACAACAAGAAGCACAACAAAACTTTGCAATTCAACGTATCTTCCTAAAAGACGTTTCTTTTGAAGCGCCTAACTCTCCTCAAGTTTTTCAAAAAGAGTGGGATCAAGACGTTCAACTAGACTTAGACACTAAAAGCCGTGAACTAAGTGAAGGCGTTTATGAAGTTGTATTACGTCTAACTGTAACAGTGAAAAGCGCAGGCGAAACAGCTTACCTTTGTGAAGTTCAACAATCAGGTATCTTCACAGTAACAAATATGGACGAAGGTCAACTTGCACATTGCCTAGGTGCTTTCTGCCCGAATATCCTATTCCCATATGCGCGTGAAACGATTTCTAACCTTGTGATCAAAGGTACTTTCCCGCAACTTAACCTTCAACCTGTAAACTTTGATGCATTGTTCATGAACTATCTTCAAAGCCAAGCGCAAGAACAAGCGCCAGCAGAAGAAGGCGAAGCTTAATCATATAAATTGAATTTGCTCTAGGTTTAACGCTTAGGGCGAATGAAATATTTGATAAATTTTGTAAATCATTCAAAAATGCACATGCAAGCACGTATGTGCATTTTTTATATTTAATAAGGTAGAATTATGGCTACTTCGCAAAAGCAAGACTTAAATATCGCAGATCAAGAGACCAGTATGACTGTCATTGGGGCAGGATCTTATGGGACATCCTTGGCGATAGCGCTCGCGCGTAATGGCGCAAAAGTGCTGCTATGGGGTCATGAAGCCGATCATATGGCAAAACTTGAGAGTGAGCGCGCTAACCATGAATTTTTGCCGGGTGTGCAGTTTCCGCAATCCCTTGTGATTGAATCCGATCTCAAAGTTGCTATCGATGCCTGCCATGATTTGCTAATCGTTGTGCCAAGCCATGTCTTTGGATTAGTCCTCGCACAAATCAAACCTTATTTAACGCCTAAGCATCGCATTTGCTGGGCAACCAAAGGGCTTGAGCCAGAAACGGGTCGCCTGCTTAAAGATGTTGCCCAAGAAGTTTTGGGTGATGCTGTGCCACTTGCGGTGCTATCTGGCCCAACCTTTGCCAAAGAACTTGCCGCAGGCATGCCAACAGCGATTGCTGTGTCATCAAATGATCCTGTGTTTTTGGAAGAGCTGCAAGAAACCATTCACTGTAGTAAGTCTTTTCGCGTCTATGCCAACTCAGATTTCACTGGGATGCAGCTTGGCGGCGCAGTCAAAAACGTGATTGCCATCGGCGCAGGTATGTCTGATGGGATAGGCTTTGGCGCCAATGCGCGCACTGCGTTAATCACCCGAGGCCTTGCGGAAATGACGCGTTTAGGCTTAGCTCTTGGCGCTGAAAAAGAAACCTTTATGGGCATGGCAGGTTTGGGCGATCTTGTGCTAACTTGTACCGATAACCAGTCGCGTAACCGCCGCTTTGGAATGGCGCTTGGCGCCGGCAAAGATGTAGATAGCGCGCAACAAGACATTGGTCAAGTGGTTGAAGGTTATCGTAATACCAAAGAAGTTTATGTGCTTGCGAAGCGTATGGGTGTTGAAATGCCAATCGTTGAGCAGATTTATCAAGTTTTGTATCAAGGTAAGGATGCAAAGCAAGCGGCAAAAGATTTGCTGGCGCGCGATAAAAAGTCAGAAGGCGCATAAATAGATAAACTTCCCCAGAAATTAACACAACAAGTTCATATAATTAAAAGAAGAATAAAAGGATTTTTATATGGGATATCAACAAGATATCGTCTGGCAAGCAATTGTTGCTGAAGCAAAGAAAATGGCTGAACAAGAGCCCATGCTAGCAAGTTTCTATCATGCTACCATCATGAATCATGATAGTTTGGCTGCATCTTTAAGTTATATTCTTGCTAATAAGCTGAATACGGCATCGATGCCAGCCATGACAGTGCGAGAAGTGATCGAAGGCGCGATGCTTGCCGATTGTGAGCTAGCTGAATCTGCTGCGAAAGACATTATTGCAACTGTCACTCGCGATCCTGCCGTCAATATGCATTTGATCCCATTATTATATTTAAAAGGTTATCACGCCTTACAAGGGTATCGTGTCGCGCATTGGCTATGGCAAAACGGACGCATGGCGCTTGCGACTTATTTGCAAAATCAAATCTCAGTTGCATGCCAAGTGGATATTCACCCAGCGGCTAAAATTGGCCATGGGATCATGCTGGATCACGCCACAGGTATCGTCATCGGAGAAACAGCCGTCGTCGGTAATGATGTGTCGATTTTACAAGATGTGACACTAGGCGGAACAGGCAAGGAATGTGGCGATCGTCACCCGAAAATCGGTGAAGGCGTAATGATAGGTGCAGGTGCAAAAATTCTTGGTAATATTCAAGTTGGCGAGGGCGCAAAAATTGGCTCTTGTTCCGTCGTGCTAAACTCAGTTCCACCTCATACAACAGTCGCAGGGGTGCCAGCCAAAATAGTCGGCCGCCCAGACAGTGAAAAGCCGTCATTGGATATGGATCAGTGTTTTAATGGTGAGCATAAGCTTGTGGATGGCGCTGGCATCTAAATAATCTGCATAGTTTAAGCGGCAGCTGCGTTAACTGCGCTGATTCGCCCTAGTCACATATGCTTATATGCTCCTAGGGTCTTATCATCTTGTTGCCTTGCTGCTACTTAAACTATTTTGACTATTACATAACTGCATAGCTCAAGCGGCAGCTGTGTTGCTTTTAGCTCTTCCCCTTGCACACAATATTCAAATATTGAACAAAGCGTATTCAAGGGGAAGCGGGGATGGGGTTAGTCTTTAAATGAAGCCTAGAAGACTTTAATTTAGCAGCATAGCTCAAGCGGCAGCTGCGTTGCTTTAAAGCTCTTCCCCTTGCACGCAATATTCAAATATTGAACAGAGCGCATTCAAGGGGAAGCGGGGATGGGGTTCGCTTTTACTCAGAAGTCTGAGAAGACTTAATCTTAGCGAATGCAGTGCCCAAAGTGGTTTTAGCGCCAACCGCCATAGACTCATCAAAGCTCACTTTATCTTTCGCAAACAAGTTGATCACAGTGGATCCTAACTGGAATCGACCCATTTCTTCGCCTTTTTTCAGCTTAACCGCTTGCTCACCTTCACTTTGATAATCCCATTTGTAGATAGAGTTACCGCGAGGTGGCGTGATCAAACCCTGCCATACAGTCTCAATACTTCCAACAATGGTTGCGCCGACTAAGACTTGCGCCATCGGGCCAAACTGCGTATCGAAAATACACACCAAACGCTCGTTACGCGCAAATAGGTTTTCAATATTTTCAGCCGTTAACGGGCTTACCGAGAACAAATCACCCGGAATATAAATCATTTGGCGTAAGGTGCCATCACACGGCATATGCACGCGGTGATAATCACTTGGTGAAAGATAAAGTGTTGCAAAATCGCCATCGATAAACTCATCAGCAAGCTTTTTGTCACCACCTAATAAATCAAGCGCAGAGAAATCATGTCCTTTGGCTTGAATAAGGCGACCATCTTCAATCGGGCCAAATTGGCTCGCACGTGCATCGGCAGGGTGCACAATCACATCGTCAGCCGAATCAATCGGACGCGCATCAGGCTTTAGCTCACGCACAAAGAACTGATTAAAGGTTTGATAATGCTTAGGATCACTATGAAGTGCTTCCTGCATATTAACTTTATAAGCTTTAATAAAGCCGCGCACCATAGCCGTGGTCACAAAGCCAAGTTTGGCGCCTGCAAGCTTACCTGCGGCTTCGGTGACAAATTGCTTTGGCAATAGGTGTTGAAACTTAATTTTTAATGAATCTAGCACTTCAAATACCATTTAAAATAATAAAATATAGGGCGGTGATTTTACGCAAGTTTATAAGCTTTGTCTAAATCAACCTAATAGGTTGAATCACAAGTCTTTTTTATTACGTGAAAAGTTTCGATTGGCCTTGTTTTCACCCATGCTATCAATGATTTTATGGTAGTTTTCAAAACGGCTCGGATGAATTTTACCGCTTTCAATCGCTTCTTGAAGCAGACAGCCCGGGTCATCTTTATGTTTGCAATCGCGGAACTTACAGCCACCTAGATATTCACGAAACTCAACAAAAGCATTGGTGACTTCTTCAGGGCTTAAGTGCCATAGACCAAACTCACGCACTCCAGGAGAGTCAATCAGTTCACCACCTGTTGGGATATGATAAAGACGTGCAGCGGTCGTGGTGTGCTGTCCAAGCCCTGAGTTTTCAGACACGGCGCCTTCTTCAATTTCAAGCTCAGGCATGATCACATTTACAAGGCTAGATTTGCCCACACCAGATTGGCCGACAAAGATATTTGTTTTATCAACCAGCATAGCTTCAAGCTCAGTCAGGCTTTCTTTATCATCACGGGTGACAAATAACACCTTATAACCTATGTCTTGATAGATTTTTAGCTGCTGTTTGTAATCCGCAAGTTGCTCTGGGGTTAGCAAATCGATTTTATTTAAAGCAATCACAGGTGAGATAGAAAGGGTTTCAGCGGCGACTAGATAACGATCGATAATATTTAAAGACAATTCCGGAAGCACAGCTGAGACAATAATCATTTGATCTATATTGGCTGCAACTGGTTTTAAGCCGTCATAATAATCAGGGCGGGTGAGAACAGACTTTCTTGGCTCAACGGCTTCGACAACGCCAGAAATGCCAGCCATAGACTCAAGTCCTGGGCGCCACATGACTTCATCACCTGAAACTAAGGTTTCGATACCGCGTCTTAAGTTACAACGATGTACTTCTTTGGTTTCAAGATCTTCAATATCAGCATGTTGTCCAAAACGCGTGATCACTAGGCCTTTTTTCATTTGCCCTAGCATCTCTTCATCCCACTGGAAGTTATCTTCTGCTTTTAAGTGTTTATGACGGTTTTGACGTACACGGCGAACTTGGCCTTTAGTCAGTTTCTTCTTCTTTGCCACATAGGCTCCGTAATTCATTTAAATAATTCTATTTGACCAGTATAATACACCCATATCTAACAAAATAGGTGAATTCCCCTTATGTCCACGGAAAAAAATCCAGCATATAGTGCAGACAACCTGATCTGGGTTGATTTGGAAATGACAGGTCTTGAACCTGATACAGACAAAATCATAGAGATAGCGTCTATCGTGACAGATAGTGAGCTCAATATCCTTGCAGAAGGGCCGGTGCTTGCAATTCACCAAAGTGATGATGTGCTTGCGCAGATGGATGACTGGTGTACCAACACCCATACAGCGAGTGGCCTTGTTGCACGCGTAAAAGAAAGTAAAGTAGATGAAGCAGAAGCTGTGCGTCAAACGATTGAGTTCTTACAAGAGTGGGTACCCGCAGGGAAATCACCAATCTGTGGCAATAGCATAGGGCAAGATCGCCGCTTCCTATATCGTCATATGCCTAAGCTTGAAGAGTACTTCCATTATCGTTACCTTGATGTGAGTACAATTAAAGAGCTAACGCGTCGTTGGCAGCCAGAAATTTTAGATGGTTTTTCAAAGCAAGGGACGCATTTAGCCTTGGATGATATTCGTGAATCCATCAATGAGCTAAAATATTATCGTCAAACTGTGTTTAAAATATAGTTTAAAATCAACTGCTTAGTCTGTATTTTGGGGTTCTATGAAAAATAAATGCAATTTTTTTTAATTTTTTTTGAAAAAAGTATTGCCATCTCTAAAAAACTCCCTATAATACGCAGCCCTAAGCAGTTGAAAACAAAAACATTGCTTCAACGAAAAGCTTAGCATTTGCGACATTAGCTCAGCTGGTAGAGCGCAACCTTGCCAAGGTTGAGGTCACGAGTTCGAACCTCGTATGTCGCTCCAAATTTAAAAGTTTGAATCTATTCAGGCTTTAAATTTTGAAGTGAAAAATCTTCAAAAACACAACTAACTGAAAAGTTAGCACGGACGCGGGGTGGAGCAGCTTGGTAGCTCGTCGGGCTCATAACCCGAAGGTCGTCGGTTCAAATCCGGCCCCCGCAACCAATACCAGAATTTATGCGACATTAGCTCAGCTGGTAGAGCGCAACCTTGCCAAGGTTGAGGTCACGAGTTCGAACCTCGTATGTCGCTCCAAATTTAAAAGTTTGAATCTATTCAGGCTTTAAATTTTGAAGTGAAAAATCTTCAAAAACACAACTAACTGAAAAGTTAGCACGGACGCGGGGTGGAGCAGCTTGGTAGCTCGTCGGGCTCATAACCCGAAGGTCGTCGGTTCAAATCCGGCCCCCGCAACCAATTTAAGTTCTCACTTACTTTAAAAGTGATTACCAGAATTTATGCGACATTAGCTCAGCTGGTAGAGCGCAACCTTGCCAAGGTTGAGGTCACGAGTTCGAACCTCGTATGTCGCTCCAAGTTTTAAAGCGAATACCATTATTTATATGGTCGAGCAACCTTACCAGGGTTGAGGTCACGCCTGATACCTAGAAGATAGGGAACCTCGTATGTCGCTCCAAATTAAAAAAAAGCACCTATGGATTAGGTGTTTTTTTATGCTTAAAATTAAGCATATCTGAGATAGTCTTCTCCCACATACAATACTTATTCAATCTAAAGAATCAGCTTTGATTAAATTATTTAGCTATTTTATTCGCTAGTCTTTTATTCTTATCTATACTCTTATTTGAGCTTTGAATATGCCTTAAAGTGTGAGTAGATTTATACACAAGCTTAGAGTCAGATGTTGCTAGTAAGGTAAGAAGAAATGATCATAAAGGATCCTTTAGATCGTTCAGTGATTGGAGTAAGTAACCATTTACAATCTAGTCTGAGCTAGAAAATTTTAAGCCAAAATCTGTAAACTTATACCTACCTAAAAACCTCTTTTCAAGCGAAAGCCCACAGACTTATTCACAGGCTATATTTTGTGGATAACTCAGTTCATAACTTGTATTCTAGCCTACTTTGTTATTGATTTTATAAAGATCTTCAATTTTAAAAAATCAAAAATCAAATATGAAAACAAGTATAAGTCATTGATTCTTATGTTTTTGATAAATTACATGATCAAATATACAGTTATTTTTTTTGATCTTTTTATCATCTTTGCTTGATCTTTAGTGGTTTTTTTGGTTGTGCTTAACTTTTACAATGAAAACAAAATTGATTGCTTTACCAAAGGTTTTCCACATTGCTGTATATAAGTTTATTCAGTTATTCCTAAGGAAGGGTTAAGCATCGCGGGGTAGGCCTTTTTCTACAATTCGAATCAATCGTGCCAGTTTAGTGTTTTGAGGCGCACTTTGAAGGATCTTTGACTCTTGCTCTGCAATGGCCCACTTGATATGTTCATCCAATAACTCTGATTGATTTAAGCGTGATTTAAGGGCAGCAAGGATACTTGGACTGGCACTGGCGTTCCCCATCGCGATAGATAAATTTCGTAGCCATTGTTCATGCCCAATGCGTCGAATCGCAGAGCCTTGCATCTTGCTGAGAAACTCTTCTTCTGTCCATGCAAACAAACTGCATAAATCTGGTGAGCTTAACGCTGGGCGCAAATGAAAATCTGCTTGTTTGGTGATTTCAGCTTGTCGGTTCCATGGGCATACTAACTGGCAGTCATCACAACCATAGATTCGATTCCCCATTAAAGGGCGAAATTCTAAAGGGATCACGCCTGAATATTCTATTGTTAGATAAGAAATACAGCGTCTAGCATCCACGATTTTATCTTCGACAATCGCGCCCGTTGGACAAGAGGTGATACAAGATTTGCACTTGCCACATTGCTCCTCGATTGGCTCGTCTTCTACAAGCGGAATATCAACAAGCAGCTCGCCTAAGAAAAACCAAGAGCCAGCATCTTGATGTAAGAGCAAAGAATGCTTACCAACCCAACCAAGGCCTGCATTGGCTGCAAGTGGTCTTTCTAAGATTGGCGCAGAGTCAACAAAAGGGCGAAAGCCAAGTTGACCAACTTCTTGTTCTATTTTTTTACCAAGCTTATTCAGCATTTGGCGCATAAGCTTATGGTAATCACGCCCAAGCGCATAACGACTGACATAAGCTTGTGAATCATCCGCAAGATTTTGAGCAAACTTAGCTTCTGGTGGCAGGTAGTCTAGGCGCACACTTATCGCTTTAATTGCGCCAGGGTGTAATTCATCTGGCCTTGCGCGCATCATGCCATGTCGAGCCATCCAATCCATGCTGCCATGATATTGATTATCTAGCCATTTTTGCAAATAAGCTTCATGTGCTTTTAAGTCAACACCTGTGATCCCAATCGCTTGAAAACCAATCTCTTTTCCCCATTCTTTAATTAGCTTTGAAAGCTGCGCAGGCGTTACCGCTAGATCTGAGTTTTGCGCGAGATCTTGAGTTGCCGCTAAATCTTGGGGTTGAGAGGATGTCTTGGTCATAAAGCGCTCTTGAGACAAATGAGGGGGCGAGATTATAAAGGATCTTTTCACAAGATGCGACGATCTTTTGTTCATTTAGAGGATAAAAACTTACTCAGATGACTAAATCTTTTCAAGACAAATCAATATGAAATGGTAGAATATTTGTTCGTTTAAATATTAGAGTTAGTGATCCATGCAAAATTATCAAACCATCCTTAACGATGAAGCGGCAACCGTGGCATTTGGTGCGCAATTAGCCAATATCTGTAGTCAGCAAACGACAATTTATTTACATGGAGATTTAGGCGCAGGCAAAACAACCTTTAGCCGTGGATTTATCCAATCTTTAGACCATCAAGGTAATGTAAAAAGCCCAACCTATACACTAGTCGAACCTTATCAACTAAAAGATTGGCAGGTCTATCATTTCGATCTTTATCGTCTTGCTGATCCTGAAGAACTTGAATTTATGGGGATCCGAGATTACTTTTCGCATGATGCGATTTGCTTGGTGGAGTGGCCAGAGAAAGGGGAAGGTATTTTACCAACAGCGGATTTAGAGCTGACATTGAAATATCGCGATCAAGCGCGCGAACTTACCCTCACGGCGCACTCTGAATATGGAAAGGACTTATTAGAGCGATTATCAAAGTGTTGAGATATTTTTCAAAGTTTCAAACCCAAGGCCAAAAGTTAGGCCTGTGTAGCAATACAATTAAAGTCAGCTTGTTTACATTTATCTTTTTAGCTTTATTTAGTTTTTCTCAATTTAGCATAGCTGCAACGCTACAAAATATGCGTACGGGTGCATATCCAGATAAGACGCGTATTGTGATTGAATTATCAGATAAAACTACGTATCAGATCTCAACCTTAACTGGGCCTGATCGTTTAGTATTAGATTTAGACAATACCAACCTTGGGATGAATCTGCCTTATCGTGTCCCAAAAAGTAATTTAGTTAGCCAGATCCGTAAAAGTACGCCTGCACGTGCTGGATCTTATCGTTTGGTTTTTGATTTGACGCGTGCAGCCAGTTTTAAGGCTTTCACTTTAGGCCCATCTGGCGCTGCAAAAAGTCGTTTGGTTGTTGATTTAACGCCAAGATCCGGTGGTTCTGCGCTCAATACGAGCACGGTAACAACGCAAGTTAGAACTGCTCCTGCGAGCAAAGCAGTTACGACCACAACTAAAACCGCAGCCCCAGTTGCAACTAAGACTTACACTCAAAGTAGTGTACCAATTGTCGTCGCAATTGATGCGGGTCATGGCGGGAAAGATCCAGGATCAATTGGTCCTGGGCGTAACCAAGAAAAACACGTGACCTTAGCGATAGCGAAAAAGATCGCAGCCAAGATCAATGCCACCCCGGGCATGCGTGCAGTATTGACGCGTAGCAGTGATAAATTTGTCACCCTTGATGAGCGTTCACGTATTGCACGTCGTAACAAGTCATTGTTATTGCTATCTATTCACGCTGATAGCTTTACATCGCCAAGACCACGTGGCGGTTCTGTGTTTGTGTTAAGTACGCGCCGTGCAAATACCGAAATTGGTCGTTGGGTGGTGAAAAAAGAAGAACAATCACAG
This sequence comes from Vibrio sp. KMM 9700, assembly GCF_058545285.1. Lineage (NCBI taxonomy): Bacteria > Pseudomonadati > Pseudomonadota > Gammaproteobacteria > Vibrionales > Vibrionaceae > Vibrio > Vibrio sp. KMM 9700. The sequence goes on from NZ_CM178589.1 coordinate 1,844,539, forward strand.
CTTCTCGGTGGGGGTGGTGAGCTTCTTGCGCGTAATAATAATGATCGTAACGTGAGCCAAACTGTATTGGATTTACAATTTAGCCATTCGCAAACCGAAGGCAATAAACTGGCATTAAAAGTGCTAGCCGAGATGGGACGTGTGACGCGCCTGCACTCGAAAAAACCTGTGTATGCGAGTCTGGCTGTATTGAAGTCACCTGATATTCCATCGATCTTGATTGAAACAGGCTTTATTTCAAACCCACAAGAAGAAAGATTGTTGGTTTCAAATGGCCACCAAGAGAAGCTCGCACAAGCGGTAACCAATGCGGTGCGTGCTTACTTTAAAGAGAACCCACCAACCAAATAATAGTTTGGCTTGAAGGTATAAACGAATATATGAGTATCCAAATCCTACCGCCTCGTCTTGCAAACCAAATTGCAGCCGGTGAGGTGGTAGAAAGGCCAGCCTCTGTGGTGAAAGAGCTGGTCGAAAATAGTCTTGATGCTGGCGCAACCCAAATTGATATAGATATCGAGAAGGGCGGCGCTAAGCTGATCCGTATTCGTGACAATGGCCAAGGGATCCCAAAAGATGAACTTGGTCTGGCTTTAAGCCGCCATGCTACTTCTAAAATCAAAAATTTAGATGATTTAGAAGCTATTATGAGTCTAGGCTTTCGCGGTGAAGCCTTGGCAAGTGTCAGCTCAGTATCACGCCTGACGATGACCTCTCGCACGCAGGATCAAAGCGAAGCTTGGTCTGCTTATGCGCAAGGTCGCGAGATGGAAGTGACGCTTAAACCTGCGGCGCATCCTGTTGGCACCACGGTTGAAGTGTTAGATTTATTCTTTAATACGCCAGCGCGGCGCAAATTTTTACGCACGGAAAAAACTGAATTTAATCATATTGATGAGTTATTGAAGCGAATTGCTCTGAGTCGCCTTGATGTGAGCATTCGCTTAACTCATAACGGTAAATCAATCCGTCAATACCGCGCAGCGCAAACCCAAAAACAAATTGAAAAACGCATCGCAGCCGTGTGTTCACAGCACTTTATTGATCATAGTGTTGCCTTTGAGCAGAGCCAAAATGATTTAAAGGTCAAAGGTTATTTAGCCACGCCTGAGGCAGCAAGAGCGCAAGCGGATACCCAGTATTGCTATGTCAATGGCCGCATGATGCGTGACAAGTTAATTAACCACGCGATTCGTCAAAGCTATGAAACTGCGCTCACTTCAGATAAACACCCTGCGTATGTAGTGTATATTGAAATTGATCCGCACCAAGTAGACGTCAATGTGCATCCCGCGAAACATGAAGTGCGTTTTCATGAAGCGCGTTATGTGCATGATTTTATTTATCAAGTATTAAGAAGCTCATTAGAGCAAGCGTTAGACTTGGAAGCGCCTGCTGTGAGTCAATCAGCTTATGCGTCGGATTATATGCCAAGCTCGAGTGATTCTTCTGCTAGCTTCAACACGGCAGCTGGTCGCAACACTTCCACTCGCTATAATGAGGCAAGTTATCCTGCAGCGCCGAAAGCACCTCAAGCCGATCGCTCAGCTCGAGGTATACCTTCGCAAGGATCTTCGGCTTTCTCAAGACAAACAAAACCAGCACGCTTATCTGAGCAAGTGGGCATTTATCAAGCCTTATTTGAAACCTTGCCACGTCAGCATCAAGCGCAAGCGACAGCTCCTGTAATGAATACTGCCCATACACCGGCTGCCGCGCCAAGTGATAGTCAAATAGAAAGCCAACCGCTTCAACTTGAGCCGATCAGCGTACAAGTGACAAAACAAACTGCGCCTTTAGGCAAGGCACTTAGCGTGATTGATAAGTCTTATTTACTTCTAGAGAGTGGTGAGACAGACGCCGGGCACTTGCTCTTAAACCTACCAAGAGCAGAGTACTGGCGAAGCTTTGCCAAGCTAGATGTTACTCAGTCAGGAACTTTAATAAAACCTTTGACCGCGCAACCTTTGCTTATTCCATTGCAAATCAAGCTCGAAAAGGATTTGATTTTAACCGAGGCGAATCAACAAGATCTGCAAGCTTTTGGTATTCAAATCGAATTCTCAGGGCAAAAACTTGCGTTAATGGGCGTACCAGAGCCGCTTCGCCATCAGAACTTACAGCTGCTCATCCCTAAGCTATGCCAATGGATCAAGCAGACAAATTGGTCTGCAGAAGATCCTCGCGCCTTGAGCACTTGGCTCGCAAAGCAAATTAAACCTGAGATAGAGAGCTATACTTTGTCTCAAGCGCTTGAGCTGATCACTTCGCTTGAGCAGTTTTATCCAAATTTAAATCAATTGAATGATCCTACTTTGTTACAAGCTATTTCATTCAAAGAGGTTATCGGGAAGCTAAAAAGCACTAAATAGTTTAGTTTTTTGCTCCCTAAAAGAGAATGTTATGAACCAACAACCACTCGCCATTTTTTTAATGGGCCCAACCGCTTCAGGTAAAACTGAGGTTGCTATCCGTCTTGCACAAAAATACCCAGTTGAAGTCATTAGCGTAGATTCTGCGTTAATTTACAAAGACATGAATATTGGAACGGCTAAGCCGGATGCCGATGAGCTCGCCAAAGCGCCACACCGCTTGATTGATATCTTAGACCCAAGTGAAGCTTATTCTGCTGCAGACTTTCGTCGTGATGCGCTAGAGCAGATGCAAGAGATTGTTTCACAAGGAAAGATCCCACTTCTTGTGGGCGGCACTATGCTTTATTACAAGGCCTTAATTGAAGGTTTATCGCCATTACCAGCTGCTGATCAAAAGATCCGTGCTCAGATTGAACAAGAAGCGCAAACCAAAGGTTGGCAGGTGCTACATGAAGAATTAGCTCAGATTGATCCCGTTTCAGCCGAGCGTATTCACCCAAATGATCCGCAGCGTTTATCGCGCGCCTTGGAAGTTTATCACATCACTGGGAAGTCATTAACAGAGTTAACGGAGCAAAAAGGCGAGCCAATTCCTTATGAAATCAAACAGTTTGCTATTATGCCGCAAGAGCGTAGTGAGCTCCATCGTCGCATCGAATTAAGATTTTCTAAGATGATCGAGGCGGGCTTTAAAGAGGAAGTGGAAGCTCTATATCAGCGTGGTGATTTACACCCAGATCTACCGTCGATCCGCTGCGTTGGTTACCGTCAAATGTGGGAGCATTTAGATGGTGAAATCAGCTTAGATGAGGCGATTTTTAAAGGGGTTTGTGCGACGCGTCAACTTGCCAAACGTCAAATCACTTGGCTGCGTAGTTGGCAGGATCTGACTTGGCTCGATAGTCTTGAAATTGATGATTCAGTGGCTCAAATTGTAAAATCTATTGAAGCCTACATGAAACATGAATAAATTAGTATATACTCAAAGAGTTAAACTTATTTTGGGTTGATCATCGATTTTTAGCTCAAGAATGGGCTTATACGCTTATATCTAGCAATTTATTTCAGCTTATGGTGTACATTTTGAGCCGTTTTTTGTAGTTTATAGCTAGATCCTAGAGTTTTACGCTCGACAATATTTAAAAGCAAAACTCTAGTTTTTGAAAAGTTTTTAAGTGTGTACTTTTTTCCTTAACTTATCTGTAATCATAGCTTGAGCATATGATACTAAGACTTGGCAAATAACACAGAAGATACAAAAGGATTAGGCCTGTATCTTTGAATTAAAAGCTTTGTTTTTTGTTTGTGTTATGGCGTAGCAAATGTGCTGGCATTCAAACAAAGGTGATGCACTTCTATTCGAAAGGTATTCATCATTCGGCCTTTATACTAAAACAACAATATTACCAAGGAATAAAAATCATGGCTAAAGGGCAATCTTTACAAGACCCATTTCTAAATGCGTTACGTCGTGAACGCATCCCTGTATCAATCTACCTTGTCAATGGTATTAAATTGCAAGGTCAAATCGAATCTTTTGATCAATTTGTGATCCTTCTGAAAAATACTGTCAATCAAATGGTTTATAAACATGCGATTTCAACAGTTGTGCCGGCACGTGCTGTCAGCCACCACACGCCAAATGAGCGCGGTGAAAAAGAAGAATAAGCACAAGTTCGATCTACACACTTATATGCAATGCTAAGGAGTCGGTTACTTGTTTGACCGTTATGAAGCCGGTGAACAGGCAGTACTTGTTCATATCAATTTTACTCAAGAAGGCGAATGGGAAGATCTCAAAGAATTTGAGATGCTGGTATCATCCGCTGGTGTCAATGCACTACAAGTGGTCACAGGTAGCCGCCAAGCACCACATGCGAAATACTATGTAGGTGAAGGCAAGGCGCAAGAGATTGCGGACACTGTTCGCGCTTTAGATGCAGAGATAGTGATTTTTAACCATTCACTATCGCCTGCACAAGAGCGAAACTTGGAAGCCCTCTGTCAATGCCGTGTGCTTGATAGAACAGGGCTGATTTTGGATATTTTTGCGCAGCGTGCCCGTACCCACGAAGGTAAACTTCAGGTGGAACTCGCACAGTTGCGTCATCTTTCTACTCGCCTTATCCGAGGCTGGACGCACCTTGAGCGACAAAAAGGTGGTATAGGTTTACGTGGGCCGGGTGAAACCCAGCTGGAAACCGACCGCCGTTTATTACGTGATCGCATCAAAGCGATTTTGCGTCGTTTGGCAAAAGTTGCCAAGCAGCGTGAACAAGGCCGAAAAGCAAGACAACGCGCAGAGATCCCAACGGTTTCTCTAGTGGGTTATACCAACGCAGGTAAGTCGACACTCTTTAACCGTATTACTGAAGCTGGCGTTTACGCTGCCGATCAACTCTTTGCAACCCTTGATCCTACCTTGCGTAAGATTGAGCTCGAAGATGTTGGGCCGGCTATTTTAGCTGATACCGTTGGCTTTATTCGTCACCTGCCGCATGATCTGGTTGCAGCCTTTAAAGCAACCTTGCAAGAAACACAAGAAGCAGACATTTTGTTACATGTTGTAGATGCAAGTGATGACCGTTTTCGTGAGAATATGACAGCGGTTAATGTTGTATTGGAAGAAATCGATGCTTCTGATGTGCCATCTCTTATTGTGATGAATAAAATTGATAGCATGGAAGACCAAAAGCCACGCATTGATCGTGATGATGAAGGTGTTGTGCGCACGGTTTGGGTCTCTGCAATGCAAGGTGAAGGGTTAGATCTTCTGTTTGAAGCACTCACCGAACGCCTTGCGAGCCAAATGGTTGAGTATCATTTAGAGATCCCACCCATGCATCAAGGTCGCTTGCGCAGCTTTTTCTTTAATATGAATGCGATTCAAAACGAAAGCTATGATCAAGACGGCAATTTGCTGCTTGATATTCGTATGCAGCAAGTAGATTGGTTAAGATTAGAAAAACGTGAAGGGGTTGCTTTGGCTGATATAAAAGTTCAAGCAACAAAAGATTTAGATAGGATGGAGTTTTCTGATGGCGTGGAATGAGCCGGGAAATAATAACGACAATAAAGGCCGCGATAACGATCCTTGGGGAAACAATAATCGTGGTAATGGCGGTCGTGATCAAGGACCACCAGACTTGGACGAAATTTTTAGTAAGTTAAGCCAAAAGCTAGGTGGTACATTCGGTCGCAAAGGCGGCGGTAATGGTGGCGGTAAAGGCGGTTTAGCTGGTCTGGGCGTCATTGCTGCAGTTGGTATTGCAATTTGGGGTGTGTCTGGTTTCTATACCATTGGCGAAGCTGAACGTGGCGTTGTCTTACGTTTAGGTCAATACAGCCATGATGTAGGCCCAGGTCTAAACTGGCGTGCACGCTTTATCGATGAAGTTACGCCTGTCAACGTGCAAGCGATTCGCTCATTGCGCGCAGAAGGCTTAATGCTAACCAAAGATGAAAACGTCGTGACTGTTAGCATGGATATTCAATACCGCGTTTCTGAGCCGTATAAATATCTGTTTAGAGTGACGAATGCGGATGATAGCTTACGTCAAGCAACGGATTCTGCGCTACGTGCAGTAATCGGTGACTCCTTGATGGACAGCATCTTAACCAGTGGCCGTCAACAAATTCGTCAAGCGACGCAAGAAACCTTAAACGATATCATTGATAAATATGATATGGGTATCTCGGTTGTGGATGTGAACTTCCAATCATCTCGTCCACCAGAGCAAGTGAAAGATGCTTTTGATGATGCTATCGCAGCGCGAGAAGATGAAGCCCGCTTTATTCGTGAAGCTGAAGCCTATAAAAACGAAATTTTGCCGAAAGCAACAGGTCGTGCAGAAAGGGTGAAAAAAGAAGCTTCTGGTTATAGCGAGCGCACAGTTAACGAAGCATTCGGTCAAGTTGCGCAGTTTGAGAAACTTTTACCTGAATACCATGCAGCGCCAGATGTCACGCGTAACCGCTTGTATCTTGATGCAATGGAAAATGTTTATCGTAAAAGCTCAAAAGTGTTAATTGACTCTGACTCGACAGGCAACATGCTTTATCTGCCTATCGATAAGATTGCCGAAAGTGGCACCAAAGCTAAATCGACAAGCACGCGAGTTCAAGATACGCCTGTATATGACAAGATCCAACTTGATTCAGATAGCGCTTCGAGCTCAACAACAACACAGCCTAGCAGCACTTCAACACGTCAAGGGAGATTCTAAGTATGCGTAATTTGACGATTCCTGTCATTGTATTAGCGCTGATCGCACTCTTGATGTCTGCGTTTGTGATCCAAGAAGGTGAGCGTGGCATCGTAGTTCGATTCGGTCGTATTTTGAAAGCAGATAACGAAATGGCGCGTATTTATGAGCCTGGTCTGCACTTTAAACTACCGTTCTTTGATAGCGTGCGCACGTTAGATGCACGTATTCAGACAATGGATGGTCGCTCTGATCGCTTTGTAACTTCAGAGAAAAAAGATGTGATCATTGATTCATACGTGAAATGGCGTATCAGCGATTTTGGTCAATACTACTTGGCAACAGGTGGTGGCAATACCATGACAGCTGAAAGCTTACTTGAGCGTAAAGTGACGGACTTACTCCGTTCTGAAATCGGTTCACGTGAGATCAAGCAAATCGTATCGGGCCCACGTGGTGATATCGTCGCGGCGCCAACTGACCTTGCTGAAACAGATTTAATTCCTGAATCAGCAAAAGAAGCGCTACAAGTAGACGGTCAACGTGACAAAATCATGGCGAACGTTTTGGAAGGCACACGTAAAAGTGCATTCGACGATCTTGGCGTAGAAATGGTTGATTTCCGCATTAAGAAAATTAACTTACCGGATGAAATCAGTGAGTCAATTTATCGTCGTATGCGTGCGGAGCGTGAGTCGGTTGCTCGTAAGCATAGATCACAAGGTCAAGAGCAAGCTGAAATCATTCGTGCGCAAGCTGAGCTTGAAGTCGCGACTATCTTAGCAGAAGCAGATAAAACTGCGCGTATTACACGTGGTGATGCGGACGCTCAAGCGGCAAATATCTATGCTAAAGCGTATACAAAAGACCCTGAGTTCTATGACTTCTTGCGTTCACTACAAGCTTATCAGAAATCATTTAGTGATAAATCTGATGTGCTCGTGCTTGATCCTAAGAGTGAATTCTTTAAGTACATGAACGAAAGTAAAGCTAAAGTCGCTCCAGCGAGATCGACAAGTACGCCGGTTATTGCACAATAACGAGTGCTAAATAAGCGAAACCAATAAAGAGAGTCTCAATTGAGGCTCTTTTTTTATTTGTATGATGCTTTTTTGGCTTAATGTTCAAAAAATGACTGCAAAATGACGTATTCGGTGCTAGAATTCTTTTTTAACTAGCAAGCAGACTTGGAAAGATGACAAATAACGTAGTTGTTCTTGGTACCCAATGGGGTGATGAAGGTAAAGGTAAAATTGTTGACCTTTTAACTGAAGATGCAAAATATGTGGTGCGCTATCAAGGCGGTCATAACGCTGGCCACACACTTGTTATTGATGGTGAGAAAACAGTTCTCCACTTGATCCCATCAGGCATCTTGCGTGATAACGTAAAATGTATTATCGGTAATGGTGTAGTGCTTTCTCCTGATGCACTAATCAACGAAATGAAACCACTAGAAGAACGTGGTATTCCTGTTCGTGAGCGCCTATTCATTTCTGAAGCTTGTCCACTCATTCTTCCTTACCATATTGCTCTTGATCAAGCGCGCGAATTAGCACGTGGCAAAAAAGCAATTGGTACTACTGGTCGCGGTATCGGTCCTGCGTACGAAGACAAAGTGTCTCGTCGTGGTCTACGTGTTGGCGATCTATTTGATATGGACTCTTTCGCTCAAAAACTAAAAGAAGTAATGGAATATCATAACTTCCAACTAGTTAACCTTTATAAAGTTGAAGCAGTAAGCTACGAAGACGTACTTGAGCAAGCAAAAGGCTATGCTGAGCTGCTAACGTCAATGGTTATTGATGTAACTGATGAGCTTGATGGCGCACGTAAGCGTGGCGACAAAATCATGTTCGAAGGTGCGCAAGGTACACTTCTTGATATCGACCACGGTACATACCCTTATGTAACTTCTTCAAATACTACCGCTGGTGGTGTTGCTGCAGGTTCTGGTTTTGGCCCACGTCACCTAGGTTATATCCTTGGTATTGCGAAAGCATACTGCACACGTGTTGGTTCAGGTCCATTCCCAACTGAATTATATGATGGCATCGATAAGCAAGATCCTGTCGGTAAGCACTTAGGTACAGTTGGCCATGAGTTTGGCGCAACAACAGGTCGCCTACGTCGTACAGGTTGGTTTGATGCTGTTGCGATGCGTCGCGCAATTCAAATTAACTCACTATCAGGTTTCTGCTTAACGAAACTTGACGTGTTAGATGGTCTTGAAGAGCTAAAAATCTGTACTGGTTACAAAATGGCAGATGGCAGCATCCTAGAAGTTTCTCCAATGGCTGCAGATGCTTACGAGCAAGTAACGCCTATCTATGAAACTATGCCTGGTTGGTCTGAAAATACTTTCGGTGCTAAATCAATTGACGCATTGCCACAAGCTGCGCTTGATTACATCAAACGTATCGAAGAGTTAACTGGTGTGCCTGTTGATATTATCTCAACTGGCCCAGATCGTAACGAGACTATCATTAAAGTTCACCCATTCGGTGCTTAATCCCTCGTTTACATCTTAGTAAATAACAAATAGAACCAGTGCTTTTTTAAGGTGCTGGTTTTTTTGTATCTATATAATCCTGAAGCGATAGTCAGACTTTGAGAAAAATAACCACTAACTCTAAAGTGGTATATTTGTCTGATTGTTGCTATATTAGATCTTTCTTTAAGGAGATGATCTTTGCAATTAACTAGCTTTACTGACTATGCGATCCGCACTTTGATCTTTCTTACTCAGATAGAAGATCAAGCGCTGACTAATATCTCAAATGTCAGCGAGTCATTTCAGATCTCTAAAAATCATCTGATTAAGGTCGTGCATAAGCTCGGTCAGCTTGGTTATATTGAAACTGTACGCGGTAAAAATGGCGGGATCCGTCTGGCGAAAGCCGCTTCTGAAATCAATATCGGTGAGCTTATCATTCAAATTGAGCCGTTAGATATTCTAGATTGCAGTGAACAAAATTGTCATATAACCAATGCGTGCCGCTTAAAATCATATATCCATAAAGCAAAACTCGCTTTTTTAGCCGAGCTCAAGCATTGCTATTTGAGTGACCTAGTTGATGACAATCAAAGCCTTAAAGCGCTCTTGATCCCAAGCCTGCAACTGGATTAAGCAGGCAAACTTCCTTTCTTATTTGTTTCATTTCCCCTTTTAAAAATTCTAAGCTATTGGCAAAACATGAAAAGATTATGCGCTTATGCTATAGGTTAGGGTGGATTTTCTATATACTGATAGATATACCCATACTCGTATAAAAGGCAAGCCATGACAGATACCACACATCAAGACCCATTCGCAGATCGCGAATCCCAAAATTATGAAAACCCAATCCCAAGCCGTGAATTTATTCTAGGCTTCCTCGAAAAAGCTAATGTCCCGATGAACCGCAATGATCTCTTTGAAGCATTAGAGCTAAAAGGAGAAGAACACTACGAAGGTTTACGCCGTCGTCTGCGCGCGATGGAGCGTGATGGACAACTCGTGTTTACCCGTCGTCAATGTTACGCCTTGCCTGAAAAACTGGAATTAGTGAAAGGCTGCGTGATTGGTCATAAGGACGGCTTTGGCTGGGTGCGTCCTGAAGGGAGTGTTGGGAAAGATAATGATATTTTGCTTCCGCATCATCAAATGCGCAGCATTATTCATGGTGATTTTGTCTTGGTTCAGCCAACGGGTGAAGATAAGCGCGGACGCAAAGAAGGGCGTCTGGTGCGTGTATTAGAAGAGCGTGCCGGTAAAATTGTGGGGCGTTTCTTTGTTGAGAATGGTCATGGTTTTGTGGTCCCTGATGATTCTCGTATTAGCCAAGATATTTATATTCCAGATGAGTTTAAAGCTGGTGCGCGTATGGGCAACGTGGTGGTGATTGATATCACAGCGCGTGCAACACGTATGCGTGGCATGATGGGTAAAGTCGTTGAGATTTTAGGTGAGAACATGGCGCCGGGAATGGAGACGCAAATTGCGATTCATACTCACCAGATCCCAAATGAATGGCCTGAAGAAGTCTTAAAACAAGTTAAAGGTTTAAGCGAAGAAGTACCTGAAAAAGCCAAAGAGGGGCGTGTCGATTTACGTGAATTACCATTGGTGACAATCGATGGTGAAGATGCCCGTGACTTTGATGATGCAGTGTATTGCCGCGCGGAAGATGGCGGCTGGCGTTTATGGGTGGCGATTGCAGATGTCAGTTATTATGTGCGCCCTAAATCTGCATTAGACAAAGAAGCGATTAATCGCGGTAACTCGGTTTATTTCCCATCGCAAGTAGTGCCTATGCTGCCTGAAGTGCTTTCAAATGGCTTATGCTCACTTAACCCACAAGTGGATCGCTTGTGTATGGTGTGTGAGATGAAACTCTCAAGCACAGGTAAGCTTTTAAATTATAAGCACTATGAAGCAGTGATGAACTCTCATGCTCGTTTAACTTATACCAAAGTTGGCGCGATTTTAGATGGTGATGAAGAGTTGCGTGAGCGCTATCAAGGCGTTGTCCCTGATCTTGAAGAACTGCATCGCATGTATCAAGTGCTTAAAACTGCGCGTGCTGAGCGTGGCGCGATTGAGTTTGAAACCATAGAAACCAAATTTATCTTCAATGCAGAGCGTAAGATTGAACGCATTGAACCTGTGATCCGCAATGATGCACATAAGATCATCGAAGAATGTATGATCTTAGCCAATATTGCTTCGGCATCTCTAGTCGAAAAAGCCAAAGAGCCAGCCTTGTATCGTGTCCATGACACGCCAGGAGAAGAGCGTCTGCTTGGCTTTAGAGATTTCTTAGGCGAGCTTGGCTTAAACTTAACTGGCGGTCTTGAGCCAACGCCAACAGATTATGCCGCTTTGGTGAAATCAATTGCCGAGCGTCCAGATAAAGAGTTGATCCAAACCATGCTTCTGCGTTCGATGAAGCAAGCGGTTTATAATGCAGACAATGGCGGTCACTTTGGCTTGGCGCTTGAGCGATATGCGCACTTTACCTCGCCTATCCGTCGTTATCCTGATTTACTCTTACACCGCGCAATCAAGTATCTTGTCGGCAAGGCCGAAGGCAAAGATATGCAGCAAATCAGCGCAACCGGTGGTTATCATTACAGCTTTGATGATATGGATGTGTATGGTGAGCAATGCTCGATGACTGAGCGCCGCGCCGATGATGCGACCCGTGATGTTAATGACTGGCTCAAGTGTGAATACATGCAAGACCATGTTGGTGATGAAATGGAAGGCGTAATTGCCAATGTCACGGGATTTGGTTTTTTTGTACGCTTAAATGAGCTGCATATTGATGGCTTAGTACATATCTCAAGCCTTGCAAATGACTATTATCAGTTTGATGCCCCAGGCCAGCGTTTGATTGGTGAGAGCTTTGGTCGAGTCTATCGTTTAGGTGATTCGGTGAAAGTGAAAGTCTTGGCGGTTAATCTCGATGAGCGTCAAATTGACTTTGAAATGGTCGATAGCGAGCGCCAGCCACGTGGCAAAGGTAAAACAGCGAAGAAACGCGCTGCAAACCTTGAGAAAAAGGCCACCACACAAAAACGTCGTGTGTTAAAATCTACCAAAGCTAAGTCTGGTGCGAAGCCACTTGTGGAGCCAACTAAACGTCCTGATGGCAGCGATCTAAAAGATCCAAAGGCAAAAAAAGCCAAAAAGAAACGCCCAAGTAAGCGTGCACGTGCGAAAACGAGCACCAAGAAGTAACAGATTAAATTTTTAAGGAAACCGACTCTATATGAGTAACGAATTTATTTTTGGCATTCATGCCATTAACGCTGTCTTAGAAAAAGATCCAGCACGCATTGTGGAAGCTTTTGTATTAAAAGGTCGCCAAGATGATCGTTTAATGCCTGTGATTGAGCAGCTTCAAGTATGCGGCGTATCAATTCAACAAATGACGCGTAAAACCCTTGATGACAAAGCACGCGGTGCGAATCACCAAGGGATCATTGCCAAAGTAAAACCTGCTAAAGCTTTAAATGAGCATGATCTTGAGCAGATTTTAAATACAACTGAGCAGCCACTCTTTTTAATTTTAGATGGCGTCACCGATCCGCATAATCTAGGTGCTTGTTTGCGTAACGCAGATGGCGCTGGGGTTGCGGCAGTGATCGTGGCAAAAGATAAATCAGCATCATTAACCGGCACCGTAAGTAAAGTTGCTTGCGGCGCGGCAGAAACCGTTCCTTTTGTACGCGTAACTAACCTTGCACGTACCATGCGTATGATGCAAGAAAAGGGCGTCTGGATTGTTGGTACGGCAGGTGAAGCAACGCATGATGTCTATGATGCGAAACTAACTGGTCCACTTGCGATCGTGATGGGCGCAGAGGGCGATGGCATGCGCCGCTTAACGCGCGAGACTTGTGATGACTTAATCAAGATCCCAATGGCTGGCAGCGTTTCAAGTTTGAATGTGTCAGTGGCTAGTGGCATCTGTCTATACGAGGCTGTCCGTCAGCGAATTCGTTCGTCATAGTTGAATCCCTAACTTCGTTAGCTACGATGCTTCGCCCTAATCACATATTAGCATATGCTCATAGGGTCTCATCATCTTGCTGCCTTGTTAGTGTTCCAACTATTTAGAACTCGTTCGTCATAGTTGAAATAACTAACTTTAAAATCCAGTGCTAGGCAGATGCTTATCACTGGATTTTTTGTTTGTATAAGAGTCTAAATCAATTCACTGGCAAGTGTATGCGCACTTAAGTCTTGTTCGTGCGGCCAGCAAATTCCTCCCATGTGATCAATCGAAACACGTTTAAAGTAATTTAAATCTTGCAGTTCTTTAAATACGCCTTTATCTAGGTAAGGCTTCATATCAAATATTCCAGATTCGCCGTTTGATAATTCCACTTTAAGTTGGTAGTTCTGCGCACATTCAACGGATATCACTTGTAACATAAGCTGCTTACCTTAATGGTTCTATCTTATATGGTGGCTCACCTTGCACGGCTAATTGCCAATCTGCCATGAGTTCATCTTCATGAATACTTATCCATGCTTGAATTAATTTTAATTGCTTTTGTGGGAAATGACCATCAAGAATAGAGCCATCGGGTATTGATACTTAAATCATAAATTCACCATATTTAGCATGTATGTGTGGCTGTTTGTGTTGGTTATTATCAAAATAATACATAGTTACAATGATCCCATAAAACATAGATATAGTTGGCATATAAACACCTTTTTTAAATTCAAATTATTGTTAATTAAATAAAAGATAGGTTTGTTAATCTTCAATTCCACACTAAAATTATAGGGACCAACATCTTTCAAAAAGGCTTAAAAATGAGAATCACCTCCTTATCGTTATCATTGGTTGTGGCATTGTTTAGTTTGACTGCCCAAGCAGCACAAGAATTTCCTTCAGACAGCAAGCAAGCTGAGGCTAAAGTTGAAGTGCCTGATGAAATCTTAGAAGGGCGCCTACCTGAGCATAAAACCGTTTTTTCTGCCAAAAACCTGATCCTCCCAGAAGGCTTTGTCATTGAGACTTATGTTTCTCAGGTGCCGAATGCACGCCAAATGGCATTGACAGATAAAGGGGTTTTAATTGTTGGCAGCCGCGAAGAAGGTAAAGTCTATGCGATTCGTGATTCTGATGATGATCAGCGCCATGACGCCGTACAAGTGATGGCAAGTGGGCTCTCATTGCCATCAGGTGTTGCTGTGTATAAAGATGATTTGTACGTTGCCGCGTTAGATAAAATCCTAGTGTTTAAAAATATCGATGAGCAGCTTGATAAACCTTTTAAGCCAAAATATGACGTCTTTTATGACAAACTGCCAAGCGATCGTCATCACGGCTGGAAATATTTGAAAGTCTCCGATGATGGCAAGCTGATTATTCCAATAGGCGCGCCTTGTAATGTGTGCGACAAACGTGAGCAATACAGCCAAATCATTGCCCTTGATTTAGAAACCAAACAAACTCAAGTTGTTGCCAAAGGGGTGCGCAACAGTGTCGGCTTTGCGTTCGAGCCTAAATCTTTGCTGCATAAACAAGGTGCACTTTGGTTTACGGATAATGGGCGAGACATGATGGGGGATGATACACCATCCGATGAACTCAACCGTGTGGATACTTGGGGCCAAGATTTTGGCTTTCCTTATGTCCATCAAGGCGATGTATTAGATCCTGAATTTGGTAAAGGCAAAGCTGCGCAAAACTATACGCCGCCACAACTTAAACTCGGCGCGCATGTTGCTGCCCTAGGCATGGATTTTTATACGGAAAAAGAATTTCCCAAAGCATATCGCAACGGCATTTTTGTTGCTTTGCACGGTTCTTGGAACCGCAGTGAAAAGGTCGGCTACAAAGTTGTTTTCATTCCGTTTGAAGCTGGCTCCAAAGATAAACCAAGCCAAGTAGGTGAGATGCAAGACTTTGTTTCCGGTTGGCTTGAGAAAGATCCCAAGCAAGGTGAGCTAGTGTTTGGACGTCCTGCGGATGTGATGACGCTAGAAGATGGTTCGTTATTAATTAGCGATGATTTTAAAGGTGTTATTTATCGCGTGTTTTACAAAGGCTAATTATCTTCATATTTGAAGCTACACCTGCGTTAACTGCGTTTATTTTTAAGTATAAAGCACTAATGCCAAATAGGGTGGAACAAAGTTTAAAATGACAAGGACGTCATTTTGAAAGCGCGCATGGATGGCTTGAGCATCTTTGTGTAATCCTATTGGCATGAGTGCTGCGATTTATAAAAGTGATATATATAAAATTAGCTTGCCAACAGCGTCTATAACTTATACAATCTGCGCTCTTTGAAATCTCGGCCTTTATATTTTCGTTCCTTGCTTCCTCCGGACGGTCGAGCCACTCTGGAAGCTACTAATCCGTAAGGAGCAACCTATGCGTCATTACGAAATCGTATTCATGGTGCACCCTGATCAAAGCGAGCAAGTTGCTGGCATGATCGAGCGTTACACTGGTTCTATCACTGAAGCTGGCGGTACTATCCACCGTCTAGAAGATTGGGGTCGTCGTCAAATGGCTTACCCAATCAACAAACTTCACAAAGCTCACTATGTTCTTATGAACGTTGAAGCTAGCCAAGAAGTTATTGATGAGCTAGAAACTGCTTTCCGTTTTAACGATGCAGTTCTACGTAACATGATCATGCGTACTAAATCAGCTGTAACTGAGCAATCTATCATGATGAAAGCACGCGAAGAGCGCGCTCCACGTCGTGAAGAGCGTGCAGAAGCTAAGCCTGAAGAAGCTGCTGAGTAATATTTAAATGACCAATCGATTGGAGTTAAGTGGCCATTTGGTCAGTGCGCCCCGTCGAAGCCAAAGCCCAGCCGGCGTATGTCACTGTAGTTTTCACATTGAACATCGCTCGCTGACTCAAGAAGCTGGTTTGCCGCGTCAAGTTTATTGTCGTATGCAGGTGGTGATGAGTGGCCCAAGGTCAAATGAATTCACTCAAGATTTAGTTATAGGCAGTCACATTAAGGTAAGTGGTTTCATTGCTTACCACACCGGCCGAAATGGCATAGGTAAAATAGTGTTACATGCCGATACAATTACTCAAATACAAGATTAGGAGATAGCCCATGGCTCGTTTCTTCCGTCGTCGTAAATTCTGCCGTTTCACAGCAGAAGGCGTTCAAGAGATTGACTACAAAGACGTAGCAACTCTAAAAAACTACATCACTGAAGCTGGTAAAATCGTACCTAGCCGTATCACTGGTACTAGCGCTAAATATCAACGTCAGCTAGCTCGTGCTATCAAGCGTTCTCGTTACCTAGCACTTCTACCATACACTGACAAGCATCAGTAATTGGTCGCAAGTTTAATTAAGTTAAGAGGACTAAGATAATGCAAGTTATTCTACTTGATAAAATCGGTAACCTTGGTGGCCTAGGCGATCAAGTAAACGTTAAATCTGGCTACGCTCGTAACTTCCTTATCCCACAGGGTAAAGCAGTTATGGCTACTAAAGCTAACGTTGAAATGTTTGAAACACGTCGTGCTGAACTAGAAGCTAAAGTTGCTGAGCAACTATCTGCTGCACAAGCACGTGCTGAAAAAGTTAACGCATTAGAAGCGATCGTAATCGAATCTAAAGCTGGTGACGAAGGCAAACTATTCGGCTCAATCGGTACTCGTGACATCGCTGATGCAGTAACTGCTGCTGGTGTTGAAGTTGCGAAAAGCGAAGTTCGTCTTCCTGAAGGCGCTCTACGTACAACTGGCGAATTTGAAATCAGCCTACAACTTCACTCTGAAGTTTTTGCTGACATCAAACTACAAGTTGTTGCAGCTGAATAATAACTAGTCTTTCGATTAGTTTATTGTTGCAAAAAAACCGACATGTCTTGCGATGTGTCGGTTTTTTTATATCTTAAATTTGAAGGTTGCTGTAAATTTAGATCTTTAAATATAAGGCGGGATCGAAGAACAAACTCGTTTAGCAAACAGAATTAGAATGAAAATAAAATATTCATTGTCACAACGGTATCATCATGGCTTAGCCCTTCTGGGACTTTGGTCAAATACTGTCTTGAGTAGCCCATCTTAAAAGCCATAAATTCATTCATTTTAGTGATCGCATTAATATCTGTATCAAATCGTGTATTACTGTTACCACTGACAAGGGTAAACTCAGATTCTAAGCTGAGGTTTTTAAGCGCTTGCCATTTTGCGTTCAAACTACCACGTATGATCGCCTCTCGTACCACATCCGGTAAAATAGGATCATCGCTATCAATCTCATCTGTATTTGGATCTTGATAACGATAACCCGGGCCGATTTCCGACTCGAGTTTTAGTTTTTTGGTGTTATAGAGCTGATAACCTAAACCGGCAGATAAAGTATAATCATGAAAGTATGAGCTGTACTTTGAATCTATGCCTTTGAAGTTGCTATAAAGATATGAGCGGGGGCCAAGTTTGTAATCCCCTTGCAGCTGGTAACTCATCTGGCGCTTATCTTCTTCACCATCTTCATCTTCAGCGTAAGCTTTAAACTCACCTTGATAACGCATAGGACCATTGATATAAGACGCATAGAGTCTAGCATTAAGTGATTGATTATCTTCATTGCCCGTATGTGACTGGTAGCCAAATTCGAGTTCACTCTCCCAAGGTGACTTTTCTTCCTCTTCATCATCTTCAATTTCAGCTTTTGCTTGGGCCGCTTTGGTTTTTTCAGGTTCCTCTGCGATAGGGTTTTCGTCCCCTAAAATATCATCTAAAACAGCTTGGTTGATTTCGGTGTCTTCAGCTTGAGCTGTCTCGGCGGTATTTGCAGTCGGCGTTGCACTCGGTGTCACCGGCACATTGGTGTCTGCGGCTGGCGCATCACTATCAGCCGTTTGCGCATAGCTAGCAGGGCTCAGCAAGATACTGCTTGTAAAAAGCAAACCAAAATATAAAGAAGAAGTTTTAAGCACGCGAGCCTCAAAATAAGTAAAGCAATATTAGGCGCCACAACACCTTAGAGGTTGTTATTGGATAGACTAATTAGGAAACGCTCAATTTCATCAACTAGACAAAAATTGAGCAAAGATTATACCCAAGGGTCGCGGTGAAGTCATCTAATACTCTTTTGTTTTGCTGATCACTTACGTATATAATGACGTGATTATTCTCACGTACATCAAAAGTGAAAAGTTGAAACCATGGCCGAACAATTTAATCGTAAAAGAACGGATGCTCAAACCGAAGGTTTAAAAGTCCCGCCACATTCGCTCGATGCAGAGCAAGCTGTTTTAGGTGGCTTGTTACTTGCAAATGAACGTTGGGATGATATTTCAAGTAAAGTCATTGAAAGTGATTTTTATAGCCGTCCGCATCGTATTATTTTTGCAGCCATCAAAAGGCTTTTAGAAGATAACCAAGCACTTGATCTCGTCATTCTTTCTGAATATTTAGAGCAAAGAGAAGAACTTGAATCGGTTGGTGGTTTTGCTTATCTTGCTGATCTCGCTAAAAATACCCCGAGTGCCGCGAACATTAATGCTTATGCCGATATTGTGTGTGAGCGCGCTATGGTGCGTAACCTGATTGGAATTGCGAATGAAATTGCTGATGCAGGTTATGATCCTCAAGGGCGTAGTTCTGCTGACCTTTTAGATATGGCAGAAAGCAAAGTCTTTAAGATTGCCGAAGAGCGCACCAATGAAAACGAAGGCCCAAAAGGAATCGATAATATTCTCGAAAAAACCATTGAGAGGATTGAATATTTATACCAAACGCCGCAAGATGGTGTGACAGGTGTTTCAACTGGATTTGATGATCTGAATAAAAAAACTGCAGGTTTACAACCATCGGATCTTATCATCGTCGCAGCGCGTCCATCTATGGGTAAAACAACCTTTGCGATGAACTTATGTGAAAACGCCGCCATGGATAGTGATAAACCTGTGCTGATTTTCTCACTTGAGATGCCTTCAGAACAGCTGATGATGCGTATGCTTGCCTCACTTTCTCGCGTTGATCAAACCAAAATTCGTACCGGTCAACTCGATGATGAAGACTGGGCAAGGATCTCCTCGACGATGGGGATCTTGATGCAAAAGAAAAATATTTATATTGATGATAGTTCAGGCTTAACGCCGACTGACTTACGTTCGCGCGCACGTCGTGTCGCACGTGAAACCGGTGGCTTAAGCATGATTATGGTCGATTACTTGCAGCTGATGCGTGTGCCGGGCATGCAAGATAACCGTACCCTTGAGATCTCAGAGATTTCGCGCTCACTCAAAGCACTTGCTAAAGAATTGCAAGTTCCTGTTGTTGCTCTATCTCAGCTTAACCGCTCATTGGAGCAGCGCGCCGATAAGCGCCCGATTAACTCAGACTTACGTGAATCCGGTGCGATCGAGCAGGATGCGGATTTAATTATGTTTATTTATCGTGATGAAGTGTATCACCCTGAGAGTGACCTTAAAGGGATTGCCGAGATCATTATAGGTAAGCAACGTAATGGCCCAATAGGCTCAGTGCGCTTAACCTTCCAAGGACAGTTCTCGCGCTTTGATAATTATGCCGGCCCAGCCTTTGATGATGAATAATTAAAAATTACATGGATAGTCAATGACCTTAAATAAAGACCAGTCTCCCTTGACTGCAACAACGGCTTTTATTCATCTGGATGCCTTGTTAGACAATATAACTTTAATTAAAAAAATCGCCCCAGAAAGCAAATTACTCGCAATTATCAAAGCGAATGCTTATGGACATGGGGCATTAAAAGTTGCCCAAGCAATTGAACACTTAGATGATGGACACAGTGTGAGTGGCTTTGGGGTTGCTCGTCTTGAAGAGGCGATTGCTTTGCGTGAGTCAGGGGTAGAACTACCGATCGTCTTACTTGAAGGCTTTTATGCGCCACAAGATCTTGAGCTTTTGGTTAAATACAACCTTGAGACCGTCGTGCATTGCCCCATGCAGCTTGAAGCACTTGAGTCTGCAAATTTAAAGCAATCACTAAAGGTCTGGCTCAAGCTAGATACAGGCATGCATCGTCTTGGGGTATCGGTTGAGGATTTTGCCGATTTCAAGCAAAGATTAAATGACTCTGACAATGTCAGTAGCCCTATTCACTATATTAGCCACTTTGCGTGCGCCGATGATAAAGCAAGTCCTTTGACGCAGCAGCAACTTGACTGCTTAGCCTCTGTTACCGATCCATCTGAGTGTCGCAGTATTGCTGCCTCCGCAGGGATCCTCGCTTGGCCAGAATCGCATTTAGATTGGGTGAGGCCAGGCATCATTATGTATGGTATTTCCCCATTTGATGATAAAACCGGTACAGACCTAGGTTTTAAACCTGTGATGACTTTAAATTCGCACTTAATTTCTGTAAAAAAAGTCAAAGCAGGGGAGAGTGTGGGTTATGGCGCAACTTGGGCGCCCAAGCAAGATACTTATGTCGGTGTGGTTGCGATTGGCTATGCCGACGGTTATCCACGCAGCGCGCCAAATGGCACACCTGTTTGGATCAATGGCCGTAATGCGAAGATTTCAGGGCGTGTATCTATGGATATGCTATGCATTGATTTAGGCCCAGAGAGCCAAGATCAAGTCGGTGACTTAGTTGAACTCTGGGGGCATAACCTACCTGTTGAAACTGTCGCTGCACACGTCGGCACTATTGCCTATGAACTTGTCACGCAATTGACTAGCCGTGTTGTCATTTGTTACCAATCTAGCTAGAACTTACGAGAATTACCTTTTGAAATTGAATCAACCTTTTTTATCTTTAAGCCTTGCAAGTCTAGCTGTATCGAGTTTACTTGTTTCTCATCTTTCTTATGCTGCAAAGTCTCCAGGTGATATAGATATCACCAATGATCCTGCGTATAAAAAGAATGTTACTGTGCCATTTATTTTTGGCACCGATAGCATAGGCTTTGCTGGTGGTGTCGGAGCGCTGTTTCGTGGTGTTGGTCAACCTCAAGCCTCTTTATTGGGCGCCGCATTTGTTTCCAATAAACACTCTTATGCTTATTATTTCTCAGCCAATAACTACCAAATCGGTGATCGCTGGTTATGGTATTTAGATGGTTATCAAGGACGTTTTGTTGAGTATGATTATTACACTGGCGAAGCCACAGATAATGACTCAGATGAAAATGACAGCATTGAAGTCGATGGCATGGAAACGCGTTATCGAATGCGTTTGAAATATGTCTTACCACTTGCTGCAGGCAGTGATGGTGCTAGTGCTTATTATACGCCAGAGCGTGAAGTGACAGGACATACGCCTTGGGAAAGTGGTGTGACGAGCATCGAATTCCAACCTTTTTATAAAAAGCGCGACTTGAGTGATGTGCGCGATAGCGATCTCGATGACACTTGGGGCATGACGCTTGGGCTTGAGTGGGATAACCGTAACGACACCCGTAACCCAAGTGAAGGTTCTTACTCTTTGCTGAGCTATACGTATGCACCTGAGCAAGGGGATGTGGATTCATGGCAGACGGTCGAGCTACAAAATAGCCATTATTGGGATCTTGGCGCTTGGGATGGTATTTTTAACCAACAAGTCTTTGCCTTTGATTTCTATACCGGTGTGAGTCCAAATGCAGGTGAGTGTGATGATGGTACCTGTCACCAAGCACCTGAATATGCTGGTATGCGTTTAGGTGGTTTATATCATTTACGTAGTTATGCGACGGCGCGTTATACTGGTAATGCGGCCATTCACTATAGCGCAGAGTATCGCGTCAAACCTGAATGGCAACCACTTGGTGACTGGCCTATCTTTAATTGGTACAACATTCCTTGGTGGCAATGGACTTTATTTGCTGATGTTGGTCGCGTTGCAGATGATTATGATCTTTCTGAGCTGCATGAAGATATGAAATGGAGCGCCGGCGGTGGTGTACGCTTCCAAATCGAGGGTGTGGTTATTCGTACTGAAATGGCTTGGGGCCAAGAAGACAGCATGTTCCGCGTAATGGTGAACCAAACTTTCTAAAGAATTACTCTCTTTATATCTAAGAGATTCATTTTGAAACATTTAAAGCCTTGAGTAGAAATTGTGCTCAAGGCTTTCTTTTTATTGTAAAGCTGAAAATACATACTTGATAAAGCTCAGGAAACTAGCAACTAGTTAAGAATTTTATTATTTTGACTTGAAAAATTTATGCTTAAAGAGTCTACTAATAGTAATTTGTTTTATCAGTTCTCACTCAACTTAAGGGTATAACGCAATGTTAAACACAACTAATCCAACTCAAACCGCTGCGTGGAAAGCACTAAGTGCACATTTCGATGCAAATAAAGACATGAAAATCAGTGATCTTTTCGCAGCAGATAGCCAACGTTTTGAGACATTTTCAGCGCAATTTGGTGATATCTTAGTTGATTACTCAAAAAACCTGATCACAACTGAAACATTATCAAAGCTATTTGAACTTGCAGAGCAAACACAAGTTAAAGAAGCAATTGCTTCAATGTTTAGCGGTGAGAAAATTAACCAAACGGAAGGTCGCGCAGTGCTACATACGGCGCTACGTAATCGCTCAAACACACCTGTTATGGTTGATGGCAAAGATGTGATGCCTGAAGTGAACGCTGTTCTGGCTAAAATGGAAAGCTTTACTAAACGCGTTATCTCTGGTGAGTGGAAAGGTTACACTGGCAAAGCCATTACTGACGTTGTAAACATTGGTATCGGTGGTTCTGACCTAGGTCCTTTCATGGTTACTGAGGCGCTAAAACCTTATAAAAACCACTTAAACATGCACTTTGTATCGAACGTAGATGGCACCCACATTGCTGAAACACTAAAAGCCGTGAATCCTGAAACGACATTGTTCCTTGTAGCTTCAAAAACATTTACTACTCAAGAAACAATGACAAACGCACACAGTGCACGTGATTGGTTCCTAAACGCTGCGCAAGATGAAGCGCATGTTGCAAAACACTTTGCAGCGCTTTCAACCAATGCAACGGCTGTTTCTGAATTTGGTATCGATACTGACAACATGTTTGAGTTCTGGGATTGGGTCGGTGGTCGTTATTCTCTTTGGTCTGCAATCGGCCTATCTATCGCTCTGTCTGTTGGCTTTGACAACTATGTGGCTCTTCTTGATGGCGCACATCAAATGGACAAGCACTTCACTTCAACTGAGTTTGAAAACAATATCCCAGTGATCTTGGCGCTTATCGGTATTTGGTATAACAACTTCCATGGAGCAGAGTCAGAAGCTATCTTACCTTATGATCAATATATGCACCGTTTTGCTGCGTATTTCCAACAAGGGAATATGGAATCAAATGGTAAGTTTGTTGATCGCAATGGCGATGCTGTGGATTATCAAACAGGTCCTATCATCTGGGGTGAACCAGGCACAAATGGTCAACATGCGTTTTATCAGTTGATCCACCAAGGCACAAAACTTATTCCTTGTGATTTTATTGCGCCAGCATTAACGCATAACCCTGTTTCTGATCACCATCAAAAACTAATGTCTAACTTCTTCGCGCAAACTCAAGCGCTTGCGTTTGGTAAGTCAAAAGAAGAAGTGGAAGCTGAGTTTATTGCAGCAGGTAAGACATTGGATGAAGTAAAAGACTTGGTTCCATTTAAAGTCTTTGAAGGCAACCGTCCAACTAACTCTATCTTGGTGAAGAAGATCACCCCTGAAACGCTAGGTAGTTTGATTGCTATGTATGAGCACAAAATCTTTGTGCAAGGCGTGATTTGGAATATCTTTACGTTCGATCAGTGGGGCGTTGAACTTGGTAAGCAACTTGCAAACCGTATCTTGCCTGAGCTTGCGGATGATAAAGCGGTTGATTCTCACGATAGTTCAACCAATGGTTTGATTAACGCATTTAAAGCGTTGCAAGCTTAATTTTCAATATATCATGTTTATCGGGTTGAATTGATTAGATAAACAGATATTTGGGTTACTTCTAGCTTAAGGGTATGTATATCGACTACGCAAAGTCGCTCGCAGCCATCCATGGTCGCTCACTCGGCACATCCATGTGCCTCGAAAACTTTGCTGCGCTGATACACATACCCTCAAGCTAATTATTCATAATCAAAGCAGACGTCATCCAGTTACTGACAACGCGTGCAACGCCCATGGGTTTCAATCACATGGCTTGTTAGCGCAAAATTCTTATCCTGAATATGCTGATTTAAAAGATCCAGCAGTGCTTGATCTTGGATTTCCGTCACCTCGCCACACTCTTCACAAATCAACAAATGCGAAAAATGCTTATCCTCATCAAAGGATGAACAGCAGATAAAGCTATTATTTGACTCCACGCGATGAATAAAACCCTGTGCGAGTAAAAAATCAAGCGCACGATAAACAGTTGGGGGCTTGGCTTGCGGCTCAGTCTTTTTCAACATATCTAAGAGCTCATACGCCGTTACTGCGCCTTTATGATTCCAAATCAATTCAAAAATATGCATTCTTTGCTTAGTGAGTCGGATCTGACGACTTTGACACAAGTTAATGATTTTCTGTTTTGTTTTTTGATCCACAATGAATGCCTATCTAAATATTGGAATATGTTAAGGATACAAGCTTGGTATGAAAATGGGAATAGCGAAAGCATGACTTGCAGTGAATGGGTGAATTAATTTATTTAATCCAAATAGCTTGGTAGATTTGACTATTATCAATTTAGAAGTGACTTTATATCATGATATTGATAAAACGTATTCTTACACTTATATGCAGCGTTAGGAGTGAGCATGGAGTTTTACCAAGTAGATCCTTCATTAGAAAATTATTGGCGATCGATTATTCTATTTGGGAGAAATGTTGCCTCTTATAAGTTTGCATTAGCTAAATCCCTTTATGAACTCCAGAAATCTGAAAATGATCTTATTCAGCTAGAAGAGCTCGCAGAACCTTTTAGTCGGCATCTATGTGAGCATTTGAGGCATAGTCCCAAACAAATCACCTCCAAATCGAGCAAGTTTATGACGGCTTGTATTGACTACAATGAAGGAAAACTAAGTAAAGATACGTTAATCGCTACAACCATCAAGCTTGGTTTTAATAACGTTATTGATGCTTTTCATATTGTAAATACTCAAGAGATAGAAAAGCGCTTTTTTCTTGATGAAAGAAGGCAGAATAAAAGTATTCGTTTAACCGAAAATTTCTTCTCATTGACAGAGAGTCAACAATTTGAAAGCTTTGAAAATGAGACAGAAGCTCGTTGGAGATTGGTTGAGAAGGGTTGGGAAATGGGAGTTTCGCGAAGCTTAATTGCAGTTGAATATGATAGTAGTCTGGATACCCTTTATTCTAAGGGTCATGTTCGTAGAGTAAATATAACGAGTTGCCGTGATAGTTTGAATGGATATCAAAAAGGTCACTGTTTTTATTGTCATCAGTATATTAGCATCGAAAAGCATTCAGATGATTTAGCTGATGTAGATCACTTCTTTCCTTGGCTACTTCATGGCACCATAGCTAATATAAATGGTGTGTGGAACTTGGTTCTTGCCTGTAGTGATTGTAATCGTGGTGAGAATGGAAAATTTGCTAAAGTGCCAAATATTCAATTGCTTGAAAAACTACACAAGCGAAATGAATACTTTATTAATAGTCATCTACCTTTAAGAGAAACGTTAATCCAACAAACGGGCCGAACAAAGCAGCAGCGCGCCAGTTTCCTGCAAGATAACTATAATCTTGCTAAGCAACAACTTCTCCATGAATGGCATCCAATAATCAAAGGAGTTATTAATTTCTAATGACGATTCAATACTATCAAGATAATGCAACTAGCTTTTTTGAGAATACAATCGATGTAGATATGGAAGAATTGTATAAAGAATTTGTTGATTTATTACCACCCAAAGCGCTCATTCTCGATGCTGGTTGTGGTTCAGGTCGAGATAGCAAAGCCTTTTTAAACAAAGGATTTAAGGTTGAAGCATTTGACGCCTCAAGTGAAATGGTAAAACGAGCCAAGTTAGTGACAGGTATTAATGTTGAATTGAAGCGTTTTAATCAAGTAAACGTCGTCAATCGTTATGATGGCATTTGGACCTGTGCATCTTTGTTACATGTCTCAGAGAAGGATCTACTTGATACATTAAGCACTCTTTCTCGATCACTTAAAGTAAATGGTGTTTGGTATATGTCTTTCAAATATGGAATAGGACAGAGAGAGAAAGACGGACGTTTATTTACCGATATGAATGAAGAGCGCTTAGATTCTTTCATTCAACAATTGGGTAGATTTGAAGTAACAAAGCAATGGTTAACTAAGGATAAGCGTAGTGATAGAAGTGATACTTGGTTAAACATTGTTGTTCGCTCTAATGCATAGTTAAAACGCTTTCAATTTATATTGGGTATTTTTAGAGCTGATATTTACTGCTATAATGATCAATCTTAAAATGCCAATTGAAATTTAATTCTTTATTTTGGCTTTACTTTAAAATTAAACTTCATTAAATGGTGTTTTCGTGAATCAATATACTAGTAGTCGCTTTTCCATTGCGCCGATGTTGGATTGGACAGATCGTCATTGTCGTTATTTTCATCGCCTGATGACCAAAAACACTCTGTTATATACAGAAATGGTAACCACTGGCGCGATTATTCACGGTAAAGGTGATTTCCTAGCATATAACCAAGAAGAGCATCCACTAGCGCTGCAACTTGGTGGTTCAAACCCACAAGATCTCGCAACTTGTGCAAAGCTCGCAGCCGAACGTGGTTATGATGAAATTAACTTAAATGTAGGTTGCCCATCGGATCGCGTTCAAAACGGAATGTTTGGTGCTTGCCTGATGGGGGAGCCGCAGCTGGTGGCAGATTGCATTTCAGCTATGCGTGAAGTGGTCGATATTCCAGTCACAGTTAAAACCCGTATCGGGATTGATGAGCAAGACTCGTATGAGTTTTTAACTGACTTTATTTCGATTGTGCATGAGAAAGGTGGCGCTGAGCACTTTACTATCCATGCGCGTAAAGCTTGGTTGAGCGGTTTAAGTCCAAAAGAGAACCGTGAGATCCCGCCATTAGATTATCCGCGCGCATATCAAATCAAAAAAGATTTCCCACATTTGGATATTGCAGTGAATGGCGGTATCAAAACCATTGAAGAAATTAAAACTCACCTTGAGCATTTAGATGGCGTGATGGTTGGGCGTGAAGCCTATCAAAACCCTTATTTACTCGCATCAATTGATCAAGAAATCTTTGGCTCAACGGATCCTGTGAAAAAGCGTCGCGCTATCGTTGAGGAAATGTATCCGTATATCGAGCAGCAATTAACGCAAGGTGCTTACCTTGGGCATATCACACGCCACATGCTAGGTTTGTTCCAAGCCATGCCGGGCGCACGTCAATGGCGTCGCTATATTAGTGAAAATGCACATAAACAAGGCGCAGGTCTTGAGGTGGTCCAAACAGCATTGGCAAAAATTCCTGCTGAGCTAGATGTATAACGCGCCTTAGCTTACAATTTTTAGCTTAAAAACTAGACGTATCTCAAATATCAGCCCATGCTTATTAAATATACTCTTCATCTTTGAAGCTGCAACTTCGTTAACTACGCTGATTCGCCCTAGTCACATATTCTTATATGCTCCTAGGGTCTCATCACCTTGTTGCCTTGCTGCAACTCCAATGCTTTTGAGTATGAGAGTAAATTTGAGGATAAGATAATGACGATAGATGAGCTGCGTCTTTTATATCAAAGAAAACAATTAATCGAAGCCTTGGTTGAGTCCGCGCCAGATGGTAGTGCTTGGATTGTCGAATGTCGCGATTGTGAAGGAGGACTAAAGCTTCTCACGGATGAAGTCGGTCGTGAGCAACATTATAATGATTTTGAAACTGCTTCTCGGTCTGCCTTAGATATAGGCTTTGATCATGTCCGCATCGTCAATAAGTAAACTCTTTCTCTGAAAAAGTGACAACTTCCTAACTTCTTTCAATTCCCTTAACTCTAAAAGTTATAAAGCATACTTATCTATTATTTTTTATTATAGCCAAGACTGGTTAATCTTAGAGCATGTTTCTCAGCGGAAGTTTTATCATGCTATTAAAGGATTTATCGGCGCTTGCTAGCCCACTAAGCGATCAACAAATTGGTCAGCTTCAACAAGCCATCTCAGAGCTTAACCCATCGCAGCTTGCATGGGTCAGTGGTTATTTTTGGGGAATGAGCCAACAATCGGCTCCAGCCAATGCAGCGTTAACAGCTGTTTCTAACCAACCAAGTGCAACCCTCACAATTATTTTTGCCTCACAAACCGGCAATGCCAAAGCGCTTGCGGGTAAAATTCGTGACGAGGCAAATAGCTTAGGCATTACTGCTAAAGTTGTTGATGCCGCGGATTACAAAGGCAAACAACTTGCCAAAGAAACCCATGTGATCATCGTTGCTTCAACCAATGGTGAAGGTGAAGCACCTGACAATGCGATTGCCTTGCATGAGTTCTTACAATCGAAAAAAGCGCCAAAACTACCAAACTTAAAATATGCCGTGCTTGCTCTTGGTGACTCGAGCTATGAGTTCTTCTGCCAAACAGGTAAGGACTTTGATGCATATTTATCAAAACTTGGTGCAACCGCATTTTTAGAGCGAGTCGATTGTGATGTGGATTATGACGACGCTGC
Organism: Vibrio sp. KMM 9700; assembly: GCF_058545285.1. Lineage (NCBI taxonomy): Bacteria > Pseudomonadati > Pseudomonadota > Gammaproteobacteria > Vibrionales > Vibrionaceae > Vibrio > Vibrio sp. KMM 9700. Next base: position 1,873,228 of record NZ_CM178589.1, read on the forward strand.
GCAATCTTTTACCCAGTCTGCTTTAAAACTTTTAGAAGATGACTTTAAACAAGATGCCAATGCACAAGTTGTTTCTCTGCCAGTGCAATCAAGCGCTGCTGCATCAACTTATACCAAGCAAAACCCATACCTTGCTGAGCTGGTGACGAATCAAAAAATCACAGGTCGTGATTCAGATAAAGATGTGCGTCATGTTGAAATCGATCTCAGTGATTCAGGTTTACATTATAAGCCAGGTGATGCACTTGGCGTTTGGTATCAAAACTCTCCAGATCTAGCACGTCAAATTTTGGAGCAAGTTGGTTTAAGTGAAGATGAGCGCGTTGAAGTTTCAGGTCAAGCTTTGACTATTCATCAAGCACTGGTTGAAGCTTTTGAAATTACAGCTGCAAATCCACAATTAGTGATGAAATACGCTGAGCTGTCTAAGAGTAAGAAACTTGAAAAGCTTGTTGAAGATAGAGATAAGCTACGTGATTATGCGAATAAAACTCAAGTGATTGATGTATTAAAAGAAAAGAAAACCAAGCTGAGCACAGATGAATTGCTTGGCATGCTAAGAAAGCTTACGCCACGTTTATACTCAATTGCATCAAGCCAAGCGGAAGTTGAAGAAGAAGTGCATTTAACATTGGGCGTTGTCAGTTATCAAAAAGATGATGAAACACGCTTTGGCGGTGCGTCTGGATTTTTAGCAAATTTAGAAGAAGGCGCGCAAGTTAAAGTTTTTGTTGAAGAAAACTCGCACTTCAAACTTCCAGAAGATGATAACGCAAAAGTGATCATGATTGGACCTGGAACAGGTATTGCACCTTTTAGAGCCTTTATGCAAGAGCGCGAAGCTCGCGATGCACAAGGTGAAAACTGGTTATTCTTTGGCGATCGCACTTTTACGCAAGACTTCTTATATCAAGTTGAATGGCAGAAGTATTTAAAAGACGGTTTGTTGACCAAACTAGATCTAGCTTTCAGTCGCGATCAAGCAGAGAAAGTGTATGTTCAGCATAGATTATTAGAAAACGCTGCGCAGGTTTGGCAATGGCTTGAAGAGGGCGCTTATCTATATGTGTGCGGTGATGCAGAATATATGGCAAAAGATGTGCATCAAGCATTAATCGATATCGCACAAAGCCAAGGCAAACTCTCAGAAGAAGCTGCCACAGAATATGTCAATGAATTGCGCAAAGCTAAACGTTATCAAAGGGATGTATATTAATGAAAACGCAAACAGTATTAGGTCAAGAATTAGGCCCACTATCAGATAACGAGCGCCTAAAAAGTGAAAGCCGACATTTACGCGGCACTATCGCAGAAGATTTGCAAGATCAGATCACAGGTGGATTTACTTCTGATAACTTCCAGTTGATCCGTTTTCATGGCATGTATCAGCAAGATGACCGCGACATTCGCCAAGAGCGCGCGAAGCAAAAATTAGAACCTTTGCATAATGTTATGTTACGTGCACGTATGCCTGGTGGGGTGATCACGCCAGATCAATGGCTTGCGATTGATAAGTTTGCGAAAGAAAAAACTTTATATGGCAGCATTCGTTTAACCACACGTCAAACGTTTCAGTTCCATGGGGTTTTAAAGCCAAACATTAAAGGCATGCACCAAATGCTAAATCAAGTCGGCATTGACTCGATTGCGACAGCTGGTGATGTGAACCGTAATGTTTTGTGTACTTCAAACCCTTATGAGTCAAAAGTACATCAAGATGCTTATGATTGGGCAACCAAGATAAGTGAGCACCTTTTACCAAAAACACGTGCTTATGCTGAAATCTGGCTAGATGGTGAAAAAACTGAAACCACAGATAAAGAGCCAATCTTAGGTGATAGCTATTTACCGCGTAAGTTCAAAACAACAGTTGTGGTGCCACCACAAAATGATGTGGATCTACATGCCAACGATTTGAACTTTATTGCAATTGTCGATGACGGTGAAATTATTGGCTTCAATGTACTCGTTGGCGGTGGTTTGGCAATGACGCATGGTGATACATCCACTTATCCGCGTCGCGCTGATGACTTTGGTTTTATCGAAGTGAAAGATACGCTCGCTATTGCCGAAGCTGTTGTCACCACTCAACGTGATTGGGGGAACCGCTCAAATCGTAAAAATGCTAAAACCAAATATACGTTAGATCGTGTTGGGATTGATGTGTTTAAAGCCGAAGTTGAAAAGCGCGCTGGGGTGAAGTTTGCAGCGTCCAAAGCTTATGCTTTAACTGAGCGTGGTGATCGCATCGGTTGGGTTGAAGGTTATGATGGTTTATGGCACTTGAGTCTATTTATCGAAAATGGCCGTTTGTTAGATTACCCAGATAAAGCATTAAAGACTGGCGTTGCTGAGATTGCTAAAGTACATAAAGGTGAGTTTCGCATGACAGCGAACCAAAACCTTATTGTTGCAAAAGTACCAAGTGAGCAAAAAGAGCAAATTGAAGCGATCGCAGTAAAGCATGGCCTTATTGATGCTGCGGTATCCAAACAAAGAGAAAATTCAATGGCATGTGTTGCGTTCCCAACATGCCCATTAGCGATGGCAGAAGCGGAACGCTTTTTACCTGAGTTTGTCACCGATGTTGAAGGCTTACTTGAAAAACATGCTTTAGATAAAGATGACAATATTATTTTGCGCGTGACAGGTTGTCCGAATGGTTGTGGCCGCGCCATGCTTGCAGAAGTGGGCTTAGTAGGCAAAGCGCCGGGACGTTATAACGTACACTTAGGGGGCAATCGCGCAGGTACCCGTATTCCTAAAATGTATAAAGAGAATATCCAAGTCGATGAAATCTTAAATTTACTTGATGAGTTAATTGGCCGTTGGGCGAAAGAGCGTGAAGCAGATGAATGCTTTGGTGATTTCACTATACGTGCTGGGATCATCGATGAGGTTAAAGTTTCACGGAGAGACTTTCATGCTTAATACAACACAAAAAGCTTTTGATTTAGATGATTTACGTCATCAGAACAAAGTGATGCAAACTATCGCGCTTGGTGAAATAAACGTTGAGCTTGAGAAAATGGATACGCAAGCAAGAATTAATTGGGCAAAACAAAATTTGCAGCCAAGCTTTGCTGTCTCTTCAAGTTTTGGTGTTCAATCAGCCGTGATGCTGCATCTAATGAATCAAGCGATCCCTAATATCCCAGTGATATTGACAGATACAGGTTATCTATTTAAAGAAACCTATCAATTTATAGATGAGTTAACCCAAAGCTTAAACCTTAATTTAAAAGTTTACCGCTCTCTTTATAGCCCTGCATGGCAAGAAGCTAAATATGGCCAATTATGGGAGCAAGGGGTTGAAGGTATCACGCAATATAACCGCTTGAATAAGGTAGAGCCGTTAAAAAGAGGTTTAACTGAGTTAAATGTTGGAACTTGGTTCTCTGGTTTGCGTCGCGAGCAATCAAAATCGCGTGAAAACTTACCTATATTATCCATTCAACATGGGGTATTTAAATTTCTACCTATTATTGATTGGACAGAGGAGCAAGTTGAGTCTTATTTAGAAGAACATGCATTACCATTTCATCCATTAAAGAATGAAGGCTATGTTTCGATAGGTGATACACATACGACAGCGAAACTTGAAGCAGGGATGAGCGCAGAAGAAACAAGATTCTTTGGTTTGAAGCGTGAATGTGGTTTACATGAAGATGATGATAAGCATATTGATGGTCTAGGGATTTAGTAAAATCATCATTTTTGCTAAGTTATCAACATCGTTTTGTGGATAAGATGTAAAGAACTTGAGACTAAAAGTGTACAAATAAAGGGTTGAGCGTAAATTGAGCGCTTAACCCTTTTTTTATGAAAAAAACTAAAAAAGTGCTTGCCAAAGTTATCTCGATCTCTATAATGCGCACTCACTGACACGGCAGACGCCGCCTAGCTTTAAGAGCAAAGCAGCAGAGCAAATCAGTTAAATAAGTCGCTTCTTTCTTTTATAAAGAAAAATAGAAAAACTTCAAAAAAGTGTTTGACACTTGAGTTTAAATCTATAATATAGCGCACCTCTTCAAGGCAAGCTGTTAAGCAAGCTAAGAAGATGCTCTTTAACAATATAGACCTATCAATCTGTGTGGGCACTCGTTGATTGTACAATTAGACTTCTTAGTTTACTAAGAGTCAAAATTTCAATGAACTAGTGACCAAATCGAGATTTCTTATCGTTTTACGATATAGGAAACTTGGCACAGTCAATTCATTATCTTTCTGTTGGAAAGATAATAGCTTTAGAATTACATCTTATCTTCGGGTAAGAATTAGTTTTGAAGTCAGTATTCATTGAGCTTGTCGAAAGACACAAAATCTTAAATTGAAGAGTTTGATCATGGCTCAGATTGAACGCTGGCGGCAGGCCTAACACATGCAAGTCGAGCGGAAACGAGAAGGTGCTTGCACCTTCGGCGTCGAGCGGCGGACGGGTGAGTAATGCATAGGAAATTGCCCTAATGTGGGGGATAACTATTGGAAACGATAGCTAATACCGCATAATGCCTTCGGGCCAAAGCAGGGGACCTTCGGGCCTTGCGCGTTAGGATATGCCTATGTGGGATTAGCTAGTTGGTGAGGTAATGGCTCACCAAGGCGACGATCCCTAGCTGGTCTGAGAGGATGATCAGCCACACTGGGACTGAGACACGGCCCAGACTCCTACGGGAGGCAGCAGTGGGGAATATTGCACAATGGGCGAAAGCCTGATGCAGCCATGCCGCGTGTATGAAGAAGGCCTTCGGGTTGTAAAGTACTTTCAGTTGTGAGGAAGGTAGCGTAGCTAATAACTGCGTTGCTTGACGTTAGCAACAGAAGAAGCACCGGCTAACTCCGTGCCAGCAGCCGCGGTAATACGGAGGGTGCGAGCGTTAATCGGAATTACTGGGCGTAAAGCGCATGCAGGTGGTTTGTTAAGTCAGATGTGAAAGCCCGAGGCTCAACCTCGGAACTGCATTTGAAACTGGCAGGCTAGAGTACTGTAGAGGGGGGTAGAATTTCAGGTGTAGCGGTGAAATGCGTAGAGATCTGAAGGAATACCAGTGGCGAAGGCGGCCCCCTGGACAGATACTGACACTCAGATGCGAAAGCGTGGGGAGCAAACAGGATTAGATACCCTGGTAGTCCACGCCGTAAACGATGTCTACTTGGAGGTTGTGGCCTTGAGCCGTGGCTTTCGGAGCTAACGCGTTAAGTAGACCGCCTGGGGAGTACGGTCGCAAGATTAAAACTCAAATGAATTGACGGGGGCCCGCACAAGCGGTGGAGCATGTGGTTTAATTCGATGCAACGCGAAGAACCTTACCTACTCTTGACATCTACAGAACTTAGCAGAGATGCTTTGGTGCCTTCGGGAACTGTAAGACAGGTGCTGCATGGCTGTCGTCAGCTCGTGTTGTGAAATGTTGGGTTAAGTCCCGCAACGAGCGCAACCCTTATCCTTGTTTGCCAGCACGTAATGGTGGGAACTCCAGGGAGACTGCCGGTGATAAACCGGAGGAAGGTGGGGACGACGTCAAGTCATCATGGCCCTTACGAGTAGGGCTACACACGTGCTACAATGGCGCATACAGAGGGCAGCCAACTTGCGAAAGTGAGCGAATCCCAAAAAGTGCGTCGTAGTCCGGATTGGAGTCTGCAACTCGACTCCATGAAGTCGGAATCGCTAGTAATCGTGGATCAGAATGCCACGGTGAATACGTTCCCGGGCCTTGTACACACCGCCCGTCACACCATGGGAGTGGGCTGCAAAAGAAGTAGGTAGTTTAACCTTCGGGAGGACGCTTACCACTTTGTGGTTCATGACTGGGGTGAAGTCGTAACAAGGTAGCCCTAGGGGAACCTGGGGCTGGATCACCTCCTTATACGAAATGTGCATAGATGAGTGTTCACACAGATTGATACGGTTTATAAGTAAAGAGATTTGATGCTCCCAAGCATCACACCGAAAGGTATCCATAGTGTCCCGTTCGTCTAGAGGCCTAGGACACCGCCCTTTCACGGCGGTAACAGGGGTTCGACTCCCCTACGGGATACCATCTTTAAGTGTATTTCAAAGTATATTTAAAAATGGTTTATTACACTGTGATAAATCTGCTCTTTAACAATTTGGAAAGCTGACGAAATAATAAATTTCAATTTTTATTATTTCACCAAAAGTTCTCAATCTTATCTTTTAAGATAAGTAAACAAACACACATTTAAGTGTCTTGGCGTTTAATTACTAAGTAATTAAACGTATCTATTGAGTCCGGCAATCGATATTTAGATTAACCCTCTAAATATCAAAAACAAATCTTAGTGTGCTGACATACAGTAAATCTTATGATGTGTTTTTAGATAGATTTGGCAGTTAATACAAGGCAAGGATAGAAATTGTCGCCGGGAACATAGTTCATCTATGTGACCAAGCAATTTTTAGACTTAACGACGTAGTAACAAACAAATCGAACTAAAAAACTTTTTAGGGTTGTATGGTTAAGTGACTAAGCGTACACGGCGAATGCCTTGGCAGTCAGAGGCGATGAAGGACGTATTAACTTGCGATAAGCCCAGATTAGGTAGTAAAAACCACTTGAGTCTGGGATTTCCGAATGGGGAAACCCACATGCATAAGCATGTATCATTAACTGAATACATAGGTTAATGAGGCGAACCGGGGGAACTGAAACATCTAAGTACCCCGAGGAGAAGAAATCAACCGAGATTCTGAAAGTAGCGGCGAGCGAAATCGGATTAGCCCTTAAGCTTTTGATGAGGCAGGTGAACAAGCTGGAAAGCTTGGCGATACAGGGTGATAGCCCCGTAACCAACACCTCATAATCAGTGAAATCGAGTAAGGCGGGGCACGTGAAACCTTGTCTGAACATGGGGGGACCATCCTCCAAGGCTAAATACTACTGACTGACCGATAGTGAACCAGTACCGTGAGGGAAAGGCGAAAAGAACCCCTGTGAGGGGAGTGAAATAGAACCTGAAACCGTGTACGTACAAGCAGTAGGAGCACCTTCGTGGTGTGACTGCGTACCTTTTGTATAATGGGTCAGCGACTTATATTTAGTAGCAAGGTTAACCATCTAGGGGAGCCGTAGGGAAACCGAGTCTTAACTGGGCGTCGAGTTGCTAGGTATAGACCCGAAACCAGGTGATCTAGCCATGGGCAGGTTGAAGGTTGAGTAACATCAACTGGAGGACCGAACCGACTAATGTTGAAAAATTAGCGGATGACTTGTGGCTAGGGGTGAAAGGCCAATCAAACCTGGAGATAGCTGGTTCTCCCCGAAAGCTATTTAGGTAGCGCCTCGGATGAATACTACTGGGGGTAGAGCACTGTTAAGGCTAGGGGGTCATCCCGACTTACCAACCCTTTGCAAACTCCGAATACCAGTAAGTACTATCCGGGAGACACACGGCGGGTGCTAACGTCCGTCGTGGAGAGGGAAACAACCCAGACCGCCAGCTAAGGTCCCAAATTATAGCTAAGTGGGAAACGATGTGGGAAGGCTAAAACAGCTAGGATGTTGGCTTAGAAGCAGCCATCATTTAAAGAAAGCGTAATAGCTCACTAGTCGAGTCGGCCTGCGCGGAAGATGTAACGGGGCTAAGCTATAAACCGAAGCTGCGGCTGCATATTCTTACGAATATGCGGGGTAGGGGAGCGTTCTGTAAGCCGTTGAAGGTGGTCTGTAAGGGCTGCTGGAGGTATCAGAAGTGCGAATGCTGACATGAGTAACGATAAAGGGAGTGAAAAACTCCCTCGCCGGAAGACCAAGGGTTCCTGTCCAACGTTAATCGGGGCAGGGTAAGTCGACCCCTAAGGCGAGGCAGAAATGCGTAGTCGATGGGAAACGGGTTAATATTCCCGTACTTCTTACAATTGCGATGGGGGGACGGAGAAGGCTAGGTGGGCCTGGCGATGGTTGTCCAGGTTCAAGTGCGTAGGCTAATTTCTTAGGTAAATCCGGGAAATTGTTAGGCTGAGACACGACGTCGAGCACCCAAGGGTGTGAAGTCATTGATGCCATGCTTCCAGGAAAAGCCTCTAAGCTTCAGATTGTAAGGAATCGTACCCCAAACCGACACAGGTGGTCGGGTAGAGAATACCAAGGCGCTTGAGAGAACTCGGGTGAAGGAACTAGGCAAAATGGTACCGTAACTTCGGGAGAAGGTACGCTCTTAGCGGTAATGAGACTTGCTCTCTAAGCTGCCGAGAGTCGCAGATACCAGGTGGCTGCAACTGTTTATTAAAAACACAGCACTGTGCAAAATCGTAAGATGACGTATACGGTGTGACGCCTGCCCGGTGCCGGAAGGTTAATTGATGGGGTTAGACTTCGGTCGAAGCTCTTGATCGAAGCCCCGGTAAACGGCGGCCGTAACTATAACGGTCCTAAGGTAGCGAAATTCCTTGTCGGGTAAGTTCCGACCTGCACGAATGGCGTAATGATGGCCACGCTGTCTCCACCCGAGACTCAGTGAAATTGAAATCGCTGTGAAGATGCAGTGTACCCGCGGCTAGACGGAAAGACCCCGTGAACCTTTACTACAGCTTGGCACTGAACATTGACCCTACATGTGTAGGATAGGTGGGAGACTTTGAAGCGCAGTCGCTAGATTGCGTGGAGTCAACCTTGAAATACCACCCTTGTATGCTTGATGTTCTAACTTAGCCCCATTATCTGGGGTGAGGACAGTGCCTGGTGGGTAGTTTGACTGGGGCGGTCTCCTCCCAAAGAGTAACGGAGGAGCACGAAGGTGGGCTAATCACGGTTGGACATCGTGAGGTTAGTGCAATGGCATAAGCCCGCTTGACTGCGAGAATGACAATTCGAGCAGGTGCGAAAGCAGGTCATAGTGATCCGGTGGTTCTGAATGGAAGGGCCATCGCTCAACGGATAAAAGGTACTCCGGGGATAACAGGCTGATACCGCCCAAGAGTTCATATCGACGGCGGTGTTTGGCACCTCGATGTCGGCTCATCACATCCTGGGGCTGAAGTCGGTCCCAAGGGTATGGCTGTTCGCCATTTAAAGTGGTACGCGAGCTGGGTTTAGAACGTCGTGAGACAGTTCGGTCCCTATCTGCCGTGGGCGTTGGAAGATTGAAGGGGGCTGCTCCTAGTACGAGAGGACCGGAGTGGACGAACCTCTGGTGTTCGGGTTGTCATGCCAATGGCATTGCCCGGTAGCTAAGTTCGGAATCGATAACCGCTGAAAGCATCTAAGCGGGAAGCGAGCCCTAAGATGAGTCTTCCCTGGCACTTTAAGTGTCCTAAAGGGTTGTTCGAGACTAGAACGTTGATAGGCAGGGTGTGTAAGCGTTGTGAGGCGTTGAGCTAACCTGTACTAATTGCCCGTGAGGCTTAACCATACAACACCTAAAAAGTTTTGTAGTTGGATTGAATAGAAGCGCTTAAATGAGTGTGAGAACCTTATCTTTTATAGCTTATGTTATAAAGAAAATAACAGCTTTCCGAATTATTATTTAACGTGAAACGTTAAATTAAAGAATTTACTTGGCGACCATAGCATTATGGACCCACCTGATCCCATGCCGAACTCAGAAGTGAAACGTAATAGCGCCGATGGTAGTGTGGGGTTTCCCCATGTGAGAGTAGGACATCGCCAGGTTCTAATTTGCACTTTTCCTGTAAAGGAAAAGTCACCATAAAACTTTATTAAAATTATTTAGAGTTTTATGTTGACTTTCAAAGTGAATAGCGTATTATACGCATCTCGAAACGATAAAGTGAAAGCTAAATCGTTGAAAGTTAAGCTCTTTAACAATTTAAACCTATCAATCTGTGTGGGCACTCGTTGATTGTACAATTAGACTTCTTAGTTTACTAAGAGTCAAAATTTCAATGAACTAGTGACCAAATCGAGATTTTTTATCGTTTTACGATATAGGAAACTTGGCACAGTCAATTCATTATCTTTCTGTTGGAAAGATAATAGCTTTAGAATTACATCTTATCTTCGGGTAAGAATTAGTTTTGAAGTCAGTATTCATTGAGCTTGTCGAAAGACACAAAATCTTAAATTGAAGAGTTTGATCATGGCTCAGATTGAACGCTGGCGGCAGGCCTAACACATGCAAGTCGAGCGGAAACGAGAAGGTGCTTGCACCTTCGGCGTCGAGCGGCGGACGGGTGAGTAATGCATAGGAAATTGCCCTAATGTGGGGGATAACTATTGGAAACGATAGCTAATACCGCATAATGCCTTCGGGCCAAAGCAGGGGACCTTCGGGCCTTGCGCGTTAGGATATGCCTATGTGGGATTAGCTAGTTGGTGAGGTAATGGCTCACCAAGGCGACGATCCCTAGCTGGTCTGAGAGGATGATCAGCCACACTGGGACTGAGACACGGCCCAGACTCCTACGGGAGGCAGCAGTGGGGAATATTGCACAATGGGCGAAAGCCTGATGCAGCCATGCCGCGTGTATGAAGAAGGCCTTCGGGTTGTAAAGTACTTTCAGTTGTGAGGAAGGTAGCGTAGCTAATAACTGCGTTGCTTGACGTTAGCAACAGAAGAAGCACCGGCTAACTCCGTGCCAGCAGCCGCGGTAATACGGAGGGTGCGAGCGTTAATCGGAATTACTGGGCGTAAAGCGCATGCAGGTGGTTTGTTAAGTCAGATGTGAAAGCCCGAGGCTCAACCTCGGAACTGCATTTGAAACTGGCAGGCTAGAGTACTGTAGAGGGGGGTAGAATTTCAGGTGTAGCGGTGAAATGCGTAGAGATCTGAAGGAATACCAGTGGCGAAGGCGGCCCCCTGGACAGATACTGACACTCAGATGCGAAAGCGTGGGGAGCAAACAGGATTAGATACCCTGGTAGTCCACGCCGTAAACGATGTCTACTTGGAGGTTGTGGCCTTGAGCCGTGGCTTTCGGAGCTAACGTGTTAAGTAGACCGCCTGGGGAGTACGGTCGCAAGATTAAAACTCAAATGAATTGACGGGGGCCCGCACAAGCGGTGGAGCATGTGGTTTAATTCGATGCAACGCGAAGAACCTTACCTACTCTTGACATCTACAGAACTTAGCAGAGATGCTTTGGTGCCTTCGGGAACTGTAAGACAGGTGCTGCATGGCTGTCGTCAGCTCGTGTTGTGAAATGTTGGGTTAAGTCCCGCAACGAGCGCAACCCTTATCCTTGTTTGCCAGCACGTAATGGTGGGAACTCCAGGGAGACTGCCGGTGATAAACCGGAGGAAGGTGGGGACGACGTCAAGTCATCATGGCCCTTACGAGTAGGGCTACACACGTGCTACAATGGCGCATACAGAGGGCAGCCAACTTGCGAAAGTGAGCGAATCCCAAAAAGTGCGTCGTAGTCCGGATTGGAGTCTGCAACTCGACTCCATGAAGTCGGAATCGCTAGTAATCGTGGATCAGAATGCCACGGTGAATACGTTCCCGGGCCTTGTACACACCGCCCGTCACACCATGGGAGTGGGCTGCAAAAGAAGTAGGTAGTTTAACCTTCGGGAGGACGCTTACCACTTTGTGGTTCATGACTGGGGTGAAGTCGTAACAAGGTAGCCCTAGGGGAACCTGGGGCTGGATCACCTCCTTATACGAAATGTGCATAGATGAGTGTTCACACAGATTGATACGGTTTATAAGTAAAGAGATTTGATGCTCCCAAGCATCACACCGAAAGGTATCCATAGTGTCCCGTTCGTCTAGAGGCCTAGGACACCGCCCTTTCACGGCGGTAACAGGGGTTCGACTCCCCTACGGGATACCACTATTTCTTTTGATTGCCATAAGGCAGTTGAAAAAAATGGGTCGTTAGCTCAGTTGGTAGAGCAGTTGACTTTTAATCAATTGGTCGCAGGTTCGAATCCTGCACGACCCACCATTCCTTCCACGGGAATGCTTGCTTTAGGCAAGAAAATTTGTGGGCGATTAGCTCAGTTGGGAGAGCACCTCCCTTACAAGGAGGGGGTCACTGGTTCGAGCCCGGTATCGCCCACCACTCTTTAAGTATTTTTGGAAACGGATTCCAAACTAGGGGTTTTTACTCTTGGTTCGGATTTTTGTCGCCGAAAGTCTTTAAAAAGTGTTTTATTGTAAAATAAAAACTCTTTGCTCTTTAACAATTTGGAAAGCTGACGAAATAATAAATTTCAATTTTTATTATTTCACCAAAAGTTCTCAATCTTATCTTTTAAGATAAGTAAACAAACACACATTTAAGTGTCTTGGCATTAATTACTTAGTAATTAATGTATCTATTGAGTCCGGCAATCGATATTTAGATTAACCCTCTAAATATCAAAAACAAATCTTATTTGTTTGGTATACAACACTAAAACTTTTTAGGGTTGTATGGTTAAGTGAATAAGCGTACACGGCGAATGCCTTGGCAGTCAGAGGCGATGAAGGACGTATTAACTTGCGATAAGCCCAGATTAGGTAGTAAAAACCACTTGAGTCTGGGATTTCCGAATGGGGAAACCCACATGCATAAGCATGTATCATTAACTGAATACATAGGTTAATGAGGCGAACCGGGGGAACTGAAACATCTAAGTACCCCGAGGAGAAGAAATCAACCGAGATTCTGAAAGTAGCGGCGAGCGAAATCGGATTAGCCCTTAAGCTTTTGATGAGGCAGGTGAACAAGCTGGAAAGCTTGGCGATACAGGGTGATAGCCCCGTAACCAACACCTCATAATCAGTGAAATCGAGTAAGGCGGGGCACGTGAAACCTTGTCTGAACATGGGGGGACCATCCTCCAAGGCTAAATACTACTGACTGACCGATAGTGAACCAGTACCGTGAGGGAAAGGCGAAAAGAACCCCTGTGAGGGGAGTGAAATAGAACCTGAAACCGTGTACGTACAAGCAGTAGGAGCACCTTCGTGGTGTGACTGCGTACCTTTTGTATAATGGGTCAGCGACTTATATTTAGTAGCAAGGTTAACCATCTAGGGGAGCCGTAGGGAAACCGAGTCTTAACTGGGCGTCGAGTTGCTAGGTATAGACCCGAAACCAGGTGATCTAGCCATGGGCAGGTTGAAGGTTGAGTAACATCAACTGGAGGACCGAACCGACTAATGTTGAAAAATTAGCGGATGACTTGTGGCTAGGGGTGAAAGGCCAATCAAACCTGGAGATAGCTGGTTCTCCCCGAAAGCTATTTAGGTAGCGCCTCGGATGAATACTACTGGGGGTAGAGCACTGTTAAGGCTAGGGGGTCATCCCGACTTACCAACCCTTTGCAAACTCCGAATACCAGTAAGTACTATCCGGGAGACACACGGCGGGTGCTAACGTCCGTCGTGGAGAGGGAAACAACCCAGACCGCCAGCTAAGGTCCCAAATTATAGCTAAGTGGGAAACGATGTGGGAAGGCTAAAACAGCTAGGATGTTGGCTTAGAAGCAGCCATCATTTAAAGAAAGCGTAATAGCTCACTAGTCGAGTCGGCCTGCGCGGAAGATGTAACGGGGCTAAGCTATAAACCGAAGCTGCGGCCGCATATTCTTACGAATATGCGGGGTAGGGGAGCGTTCTGTAAGCCGTTGAAGGTGGTCTGTAAGGGCTGCTGGAGGTATCAGAAGTGCGAATGCTGACATGAGTAACGATAAAGGGAGTGAAAAACTCCCTCGCCGGAAGACCAAGGGTTCCTGTCCAACGTTAATCGGGGCAGGGTAAGTCGACCCCTAAGGCGAGGCAGAAATGCGTAGTCGATGGGAAACGGGTTAATATTCCCGTACTTCTTACAATTGCGATGGGGGGACGGAGAAGGCTAGGTGGGCCTGGCGATGGTTGTCCAGGTTCAAGTGCGTAGGCTAATTTCTTAGGTAAATCCGGGAAATTGTTAGGCTGAGACACGACGTCGAGCACCCAAGGGTGTGAAGTCATTGATGCCATGCTTCCAGGAAAAGCCTCTAAGCTTCAGATTGTAAGGAATCGTACCCCAAACCGACACAGGTGGTCGGGTAGAGAATACCAAGGCGCTTGAGAGAACTCGGGTGAAGGAACTAGGCAAAATGGTACCGTAACTTCGGGAGAAGGTACGCTCTTAGCGGTGATGAGACTTGCTCTCTAAGCTGCCGAGAGTCGCAGATACCAGGTGGCTGCAACTGTTTATTAAAAACACAGCACTGTGCAAAATCGTAAGATGACGTATACGGTGTGACGCCTGCCCGGTGCCGGAAGGTTAATTGATGGGGTTAGACTTCGGTCGAAGCTCTTGATCGAAGCCCCGGTAAACGGCGGCCGTAACTATAACGGTCCTAAGGTAGCGAAATTCCTTGTCGGGTAAGTTCCGACCTGCACGAATGGCGTAATGATGGCCACGCTGTCTCCACCCGAGACTCAGTGAAATTGAAATCGCTGTGAAGATGCAGTGTACCCGCGGCTAGACGGAAAGACCCCGTGAACCTTTACTACAGCTTGGCACTGAACATTGACCCTACATGTGTAGGATAGGTGGGAGACTTTGAAGCGCAGTCGCTAGATTGCGTGGAGTCAACCTTGAAATACCACCCTTGTATGCTTGATGTTCTAACTTAGCCCCATTATCTGGGGTGAGGACAGTGCCTGGTGGGTAGTTTGACTGGGGCGGTCTCCTCCCAAAGAGTAACGGAGGAGCACGAAGGTGGGCTAATCACGGTTGGACATCGTGAGGTTAGTGCAATGGCATAAGCCCGCTTGACTGCGAGAATGACAATTCGAGCAGGTGCGAAAGCAGGTCATAGTGATCCGGTGGTTCTGAATGGAAGGGCCATCGCTCAACGGATAAAAGGTACTCCGGGGATAACAGGCTGATACCGCCCAAGAGTTCATATCGACGGCGGTGTTTGGCACCTCGATGTCGGCTCATCACATCCTGGGGCTGAAGTCGGTCCCAAGGGTATGGCTGTTCGCCATTTAAAGTGGTACGCGAGCTGGGTTTAGAACGTCGTGAGACAGTTCGGTCCCTATCTGCCGTGGGCGTTGGAAGATTGAAGGGGGCTGCTCCTAGTACGAGAGGACCGGAGTGGACGAACCTCTGGTGTTCGGGTTGTCATGCCAATGGCATTGCCCGGTAGCTAAGTTCGGAATCGATAACCGCTGAAAGCATCTAAGCGGGAAGCGAGCCCTAAGATGAGTCTTCCCTGGCACTTTAAGTGTCCTAAAGGGTTGTTCGAGACTAGAACGTTGATAGGCAGGGTGTGTAAGCGTTGTGAGGCGTTGAGCTAACCTGTACTAATTGCCCGTGAGGCTTAACCATACAACACCTAAAAAGTTTTGTAGTTGGACTGAATAGAAACACTTGAATGTAGTGTTAGAGAATTATTTCTTTAAAAAGAAATAACAGCTTTCCGAATTATTATTTAACGTGAAACGTTAAATAAAAAGAATTTACTTGGCGACCATAGCATTATGGACCCACCTGATTCCATGCCGAACTCAGAAGTGAAACGTAATAGCGCCGATGGTAGTGTGGGGTTTCCCCATGTGAGAGTAGGACATCGCCAGGTTCTTTTAATTGCTTTCAGATTTTTAATAAAAATCTAAAAGCAAAAAAACAATAAAGCAGTTTAAGTTAGACTTTATTGTGCACCAAATTAGTTGCGGA
The DNA here is from genome assembly GCF_058545285.1 of Vibrio sp. KMM 9700. Classification (NCBI taxonomy): domain Bacteria; kingdom Pseudomonadati; phylum Pseudomonadota; class Gammaproteobacteria; order Vibrionales; family Vibrionaceae; genus Vibrio; species Vibrio sp. KMM 9700. The sequence goes on from NZ_CM178589.1 coordinate 1,888,817, forward strand.
GTGGTAGTTCAGTTGGTTAGAATACCGGCCTGTCACGCCGGGGGTCGCGGGTTCGAGTCCCGTCCACTCCGCCACTTATTCTTAGAAGAAAAATGTTTACACTTACTTTTATATAAAGTAGTATAAACAACAAGTTAGGGGTGTAGCTCCAATTGGCAGAGCAGCGGATTCCAAATCCGCGTGTTGGGAGTTCGAATCTCTCCACCCCTGCCATCTTTGAACCTCAGTCGAAAGACTGGGGTTTTTTTATGCCTAAAATTTGGCAGAGCAGCGGATTCCCCTAATGCCAATAAATAGCGCGTGTTGGGCGTTAGAGAATCGAAGCCCCTGCCATCTTTGAACCTCAGTCGAAAGACTGGGGTTTTTTTATGCCTAGAATTTGTCAAAGCAGCGGATTCCCCCTAATGCCAATAAATAGCGCGTGTTGGGCGTTAGAGAATCGAAGCCCCTGCCATCTTTGAACCTCAATCGAAAGACTGGGGAGCATATCTGAAATTAGCTAAAGTAATAGATTTGAGAAAAGGATTTAGGTTAACTCAAAGTATGACGTTAACCTAAATAGAAAGAAGATATCTTGATCTCGAGGATGTTAGTGGGGAGATCACTCTACGCCAAAAATTACTTGTTCGATTAAATCACACAAACAATTTAAGGTCAGCAGGTGGACTTCATGAATGCGAGGGATACGCTGACTTGGGATACGAATCTCGACATCAGACTCGCCAAGAAGGCCGGCTAAATCTCCACCATCTTGACCTGTCAGGGCGATAATCGTCATATCACGAGTGACTGCAGCCTCAACTGCTTTAATCACGCTCTTACAATGACCGCTTGGTGAAATCGCAATTAATATATCGCCAGTTTGACCAAAAGCACGTACTTGTTTAGCAAACACTTCTTCATAATTTTCGTCATTAGCAATACCAGTTAACGAACTAGGATCAGAAGAAAGAGCGAGCGCAGGAAAGCTCGGGCGCTGGGTTTCAAATTGATGGATAAGGCTAGTCACAAACTGCTGCGCATTAGCGGCGCTGCCACCATTACCACAACAAAGAATTTTGTTTCCATTAAGCAAACTACTGACTAAGGCTTGTGAAGCGTGTGTAATCGCATCTGGTAGTGCTTCTGCAGCGGCAATTTGTATTTGAATGCTTTCTTTAAAAGTATCACTAATGCGCTCTTGCATTGCTTATCCTTTATTTGTCTGTGGTGGTAGAAAAGACATTAGTCTTGAGTTATGACGTTTTGTAACCATTCTACCTGTAAATCGGGGCGATTTAAAATATTGATTGTAGCGCAGGGGAGATAAGAGCCGTGGCTAATAGCGATAAGATCAAACCTAAACTCAGTATGCTCGATTCGATAAGCATGCTTTTTAAGCCATAGGAAAGCTGCTTTCATAATCCGCTTCGATTGAGCGTAACTTAGCATTTCATTCGCATGCCCATGAGCTGCATCTTTACGGTATTTGACTTCAACAAAAACAATAACGCCATGATGCTTCATAATTAGATCAATTTCAGCGCCACGTATTTGGAAATTTCTTTCAAGTAAAAAAAAGCCTTGGCGTAAGAGAAACTCTAATGCCAAGGCTTCATATTCTTGTCCAATTTTCTTGCTTGCTATCTTATTTGGCATAATTACCTCCTAAAATAGCAAGTTTAAAATAAGACTTACTGCTTGATTGTGTCAGATTTAAGAATTAGGCTCCACATCTGAAACATCTTGTGCTGACTGTGGCGCTTCTTCTGCTGAGTCATCCGAAGTATTCTCCTCTGATGCTTCTTCTACACTAGAGCTCCCGCTTGTTTGGAACTGATCTTCAGCCGCTGCTGCAGCAAAGGTATCATATACGCCCCAACTAAGCTCACGATCAATCGTACAGTCTTGACCCATAGTTAGGCGTCCAGTTTGACCATTAATCGCATAGGTATCGCTAAGCTTCATCACAGGTAATTTAGCAATTAAAGAGTAAGCATCCATACCTAATGAATGGAGGCGGATCTCAGCATAGCTGCTATCAGGGAAGAGCGTATTGTACTCAGCTTTGAACGAAGGATCTGGTTCTACAATCGCTGGGATATCGCTATATTCAACGCCATGTAGGTCTAAGTAAGATTCAATAGGGCTCGGGTTACTACGAGAGCTAGTGAAGATAGGCATTTGACTTGAGCTGCTTACCGATACATCCACGTAAGGCTTAAGTAAGGTTAGTTCGCTACGAGTTGCAATGATGTAAGTTGCATCAACACCACCTGCGCCAGAGAAGGCTGCACGTACACTTGATGCCATTGATGAAGTATCACCAAAGCTACCGGTTGCAGCTGTATCACCCGTTAAGCTCTTCCATTTCGCTTGGAATGCATTACGCATACGTTCACCCAGCTTGTTACGAGGAACAATCACTAGCGGTTTACGTAGACCTTTTTGATAAATATGAATCGCAGCTTGCTCTGCCTCTTGCTCTGGTGAAAGCGTTAAGTAGCATGAAGATAATTGCTCTTTCTTCGTACCTGGGAAGTTGAGTGCTAGCATAGGAATAGCACCATTAGCATTGAGGGTTTGGAAGCTCTCAATATTACTTTTGATTAATGGGCCAACGACAAAATCAGTTTGATTTGTGCTTAGCTGCTGGTAAATGCTATTTACATCTGTCGATGCAGTATCAATCACATTGAGCTGCATATCCAATGGGCGTGTGCTGTCATTGGTCATGGCATGAATAAAGCCATCACGAATGGTTTGCCCTTGAGTACCAAACTTGCCTGAAAGTGGCAGTAGTAAGGCAATATTTTTTGGTTGGCTTGCATCACCATTTATCCAAGACTGCAACTGCTGCGGAGGGTTGGTCACGATTGGATGGGTTGGGTTGATCTCATACCAAGATTGCAGTCGGCTATTGAGAGCATCACGATCATTTGCATTGGTCTTAACCTGTGTCGCGACAAAAATCCAACCTTGCAACTCGCTTTCATCTGATGCGACGTTTAAACCCTGCAATTGGCTAGAATTGTAATGCATCATGTTATCCCAAATGCCATCAGAGATAGCTTGATGTGTTTGTACATCTTGATAATAACGTGATGAAATCAATTCACGACTTGAGTTAAGGTAGTCTTTGTTCGCGCGCATTAAATCCGAGCGAAGTGTGTGATAGCGCGCCCATTGGCTATCTTCAAGTGACCAGTTTTTGTTAAAGTTTAAGCTTGATAAAATGGTAGCTGGTGCAACTTTTTGATATTGCTGGATTTGAGCACGAGCAAGCATCCACTCGGCATTTTGCTTTTCAGTTAATGTCTCTGGATTAATGCTATTTAGCTGAGTTAAAGCTGCGTCATAATTACCTTGTGCAATATTTGCTTTTAAGGCAACGATGTTCCAGCCAGCTTGGGTTGAACCGGTAGAAGCTTGTGCTTTTTGTTCATACTCTTGTGGTGTTAATTGTGGTGCCTGAGAGACGTCAACGCTTTCACCAAATCCTTGTAAGCTGCCGCAAGCAGATAAAGTAAACGCGAACACACAGATAAAAAATAAGCGTGATATACTTAGATACTTTTGATGCATAATGTCCATAATTCTCGATTCTTCTAGTGATGATTTAAATCTAACTTGATAGAGCCTATATTCTTTTCCTGGAATATAGATGAAAGTTTAGTGAAGCTTTCAATGTGCTATGTATCAAACCTATAAAATAAAACTTGCTGCTCAAGATGGTGCTAAATGATAGATTCCAAAATAGATTCACCCGCTCCTAAAACAGATTTAATCGACTCTCCTGCGCTTTATATTGTCCCAACGCCGATTGGTAATTTAGGAGATATTACCCAGCGTAGTTTAAATGTCTTAAATCAAGTTGACCTCATCGCCGCAGAAGATACGCGTCATTCTGGACGTTTATTGGCTTATTTTAATATATCCACAAAAACCTATCCATTACATGATCACAATGAGCAGCAAAAAGCGCAAGCATTAGTTGAAAAAATTCAATCAGGTCAATCTATTGCTTTAGTTTCAGATGCCGGGACACCACTGATTAGCGACCCTGGTTATCACTTAGTTAAAGCTTGCCGCGCCGTTGGTATTTCTGTGATTCCTTTGCCTGGGGCATGTGCTGTGATCACAGCTTTAAGTGCTTCAGGTTTACCATCGGATCGCTTTAGCTTTGAGGGTTTTTTCCCACCGAAACGTAAAGCGCGTCAAGATAAACTGCTTGAAATAGCGAAAGCTGAGCGCACCTGCATTTTTTATGAATCTCCTCATAGAATAGCAGAAAGTCTACAAGATATGTTGTCAATTCTTGGTCCGGATCGGGAGGTTGTGCTAGCACGAGAGCTAACCAAAACATTTGAGACTATTTATGGCGCACCATTAGGTGAACTCATTGATTGGACAAAAGAAGATACGAATCGCACGCGTGGCGAGATGGTTGTTTTAGTTCACGGTCATCGTGAAGATAAGTCTGAAGATGCTTTGCCAGATGAAGCACTCCGTCATCTGCAAATTTTAGTACAAGAATTACCGCTTAAAAAAGCCGCCGCCATGATTGCTCAAATGCATAATTTAAAGAAAAATGCATTATATAAATGGGGTCTTGAGGCTGGATTATAAGGGATTTGTTTATCTCGACTAGACATAGAGCACCTTTATCTCTATAATCCGCCGCGAGTTGACCGAGATAGTCGCTGCTTCGTTGATGTCCCTTTACTTTATGTGAGGGAGACTGTCGGAGGGGAGGAAAGTCCGGGCTTCATAGAGCAGGGTGCCAGGTAACGCCTGGGGAGTGCGAGCTCACGACAAGTGCAGCAGAGAGAAGACCGCCGATGACGCTATCCGCAAGGGGCGAACAGGTAAGGGTGAAAGGGTGCGGTAAGAGCGCACCGTGCGTCTGGTAACAGTGCGTAGCAGGGTAAACTCCACCCGAAGCAAGACCAAATAGGCCCTCACACAGCGTGGCTCGCGTTAGGGGGCGGGTAGGTTGCTTGAGCCAGTGAGCGATTGCTGGCCTAGACGAATGGCTATCGCTGTATTTTATTTGTTTACAAATGACTTACGGAGACAGAACCCGGCTTATAGTGTCAACTCACCTCATTTAAAATTTGACAATTTATTGTCTTATTTTTGACAAAATTGCCACACCTTATTCGGTATATGTTTCGCATATCTGGATGGTGTGGTTTTTTTGTATTTAGCCCTTTCAAACTCACACTTTGCTTGCCTTGAGCGCCTTAGACGAATATCCTATACCTTTTATATTTTAAAGCTTATGCAAGCTAAATATATAGAAACTACTTTTTGTGTTAATTATTATAACAAGCAACAGCTATTAATAATGACTAACATTTATTTAACCTTTAATTATTAGTGCCTTATGACCGGATCTTTTTCTCACGTATCTGTACTGCTCAACGAATCCCTCGATGGACTCGCAATTAAACCTGATGGCATTTATGTCGACGGGACATTTGGCCGTGGCGGTCACAGTCGTCAAATCTTATCTCGTCTTGGCGAAAATGGACGTTTGTATTCAATTGACCGCGATCCAACGGCGATTGCTGAAGCGCAAAAAATTGACGATCCTAGGTTTCAAATCATCCACGGTCCTTTTTCAGGCATTGAAACCTATTTAACGGATTTAGGTTTAGCTGGCAAAGTGGACGGCGTACTCTTTGATTTAGGCGTGTCTTCACCACAGCTTGATGATGCTGAGCGCGGCTTTAGCTTTATGAAAGATGGCCCGCTAGATATGCGTATGGATCCAACTTCTGGAATTAGCGCAGCAGATTGGCTGATGCAAGCAGAGCTTGATGACATCACTTGGGTCTTGCGTGAGTTTGGCGAAGAAAAGCATGCACGTCGTATTGCACGTGGCATCGTTGAGTATTGCCTAAATGAAGAAAACCCACCTTTGACCCGCACGAGTCAACTCGCGAAGTTGATTGAGCAAAGCGCACCAAAGAATTTTAAAGAGAAAAAGCACCCAGCGACGCGTAGCTTCCAAGCGATCCGCATTTATATCAATAGTGAGCTTGAAGAAATCGATAAAGCGTTAAATGGCGCAATGGCGATCCTTGCACCTGAAGGTCGCTTGTCGGTGATCAGCTTCCACTCGCTTGAAGATCGTATGGTGAAGCGTTTTATCCGCCGTGAAAGCCAAGGACCAACAGTGCCACATGGCTTGCCGTTGACGGAAGATCAAATCAAGGCGCTTGGTAGTGCAAAAATGAAGCCAATTGGCAAGGCAACGAAACCAAGCCAAGCTGAGGTAGAACAAAACCCACGTTCACGCAGCTCAGTTTTGCGTGTGGCACAAAAGCTTTAAGAGTCGATCACGATGAGAAATCAAGATTTAACTTCTCCTGCTTTATTAGAAAATAATCAAGCGCTTAATGATAAGACAAGTTCGCCAGAGGCGGATGACTTTTCAGTTAATGAAAGTCTTGTCCAATCTGTATTGCAAGATATTTTCAAGGTAGGTTGGTTTCACCTGTTGCTACTGATTTTAATCTTAATCTCATCGATCTCAGTGGTGCTGGTGACTTATGAAACTAGAAACCAAATTAGCCACAGAGATAGATTATTAGAAGAAAGGGTGAAACTTGACGATGAATGGTCAAACCTTATCTTAGAAGAAAACTCGCTCGCAGAGCACAGCCGTGTACAGCGCCTTGCTACTAAAGAGCTGGATATGATACGTCCAGATGCAGACAAAGAAGTGATTGTGAATTTCAAATGAAGAAGTCTAGTTCTAAATTCTCAAAAAAGCGCACGGATTTTCGCGATGCGAAACAGGCCAAGACTCATGTTAAAGATGGCGCTTTGATTGGTTGGCGCTATAAAACAGTTTTAGTCTTTTTAGGGCTAGCTTTAGTTATTTTGCTTGGGCGCACGGCATATATTCAAGTCATCAAACCGGGCAACTTAATTGAAGAGGGTGATAAGCGCTCACTTCGCGTTAAGTCTATTCCAAGTGCGCGAGGCATTATTTCTGATCGCAACGGCGAGCAACTTGCTGTGAGTGTGCCAGTGGAAGCTGTCTACGCCGATCCAAAAGATGTATTTAAAAAAGGTGGCCTTGCTGATGTTAAGCGTTGGCGCGCGCTCGCCACAGCATTAAATATTGATGCAGATAAAATGATGGCACGTCTTGAGCGTAATAAAACCAAACGCTTTATTTACTTGCAACGTCAAGTTAGCCCTGCGATTGCTCAATATGTTCGTGACCTTAAATTGCCGGGGATCAACCTGAAGAAAGAAAGCCGCCGTTATTACCCTGCTGGTGAAGTTAGCGCGCACGTTATTGGCGTGACAGGGATTGACGGACATGGTCTTGAAGGGATTGAAAAAAGCTATGATGAGCATTTAACCGGTGAAGCTGGTAAGCGCACGATTCGTAAAGATAAAGACGGTAATGTTGTTGAAAACGTTGCACTTCAAGAGCAAGAGCCAGGTCAGCCGATTCAACTTACAATTGATCAACGTATTCAATCGATCGCATATAAAGCCGTCAAACAAGCGGTGGCAGATTTTCGTGCGACTTCGGCTTCGGCTGTCTTGGTCGATGTGAAAAATGGCGACATCTTGGCGATGGTTAATGCGCCATCTTATAACCCAAATAATCGCTCGCAACTACAAAGTTTCCGTATGCGTAACCGTACGATTACCGATTCGCTTGAGCCGGGTTCAACCATGAAGCCTTTTGTGGTGTTAGCTGGACTTGAAAAAGGCGTGGTGACCACAACAGAGAAAATCGATACAGGAAACGGCATTTGGCGTGTTGGCGGCAGCCGCGTTCGTGATTCAAGTCCTGTCGGTGAAGCAGATTTAGCCTTAATCTTGAAAAAATCGAGTAACATTGGCTCGGCGAAAGTTGCACTTCGTATGCCGGTCCAAGAACTACTTGCCATGTATGGCGATGTGGGCTTTGGGCAACTATCGGGCACAAACTTACGCGGTGAAGTGGAAGGTATTTTCCCAACGCGTAGCCGTTGGTCTCAGTTTGAACAAGCAACACTAGCCTTTGGTTATGGTATTTCGGTGACTCCGATTCAATTAGCTCATGCCTATGCAACCTTAGGTGGTATGGGGATGTATCACCCATTGCGTATTGTGAAAGACTCTCCAAAAGAGCCGCCGCACCGTGTAGCGAGTGCCAAAGTTGCGCGCGAAGTTGTGGACATGCTAGAAGGCGTGACGCAAAAAGGTGGTACAGCGATTCAAGCCCAAGTGCCAGGTTATCGTATCGGCGCGAAAACGGGTACCTCACGTAAAGCTGAAGCGGGTGGTTATAGCGACCAATACGTTGGTTTAACCGCAGGGGTTGCGCCTGTGAGTGATCCTAGATTTGCCTTGGTTGTGGTGGTCAATGAGCCGCAAGGGGATCAATACTACGGCGGTTCGGTTGCCGGCCCTGTCTTTTCTGAAATCATGAAAGGCGCTTTGCAAATCATGAATGTTGCACCTGATGGCATCAATAAGAATAATTAAATTTAGGGATGAAGATGCAGTTAAATTCAAATCCAATCGCGTTGGCTGATTTGGTTTCAGCGTTTATAACGCAAGAGGAATTAACCCAATTAAGCGCCTCTAAATTTGGCGCATTGCCAGTAACAAATCTAGAGCTAGATAGCCGCAATCTAACGTCACAAGATGTGTTTGTTGCAGTTAAAGGTCATCAGCTCGATGCGCGTAATTTTATCCCTCAAGCTTTAGACAAAGGTGTTCAAGTTATCTTTGCTGATGCATGTGATGGCGATTCGCGCCTTGAGATTGCAGCGGATCAAAGCCATGTGATTATTTATATCCATGCGCTAGCTCAGCAATTAAGCCAACTTGCTAAGTCTGTTTACCCTTATCAAAATATGCAGCTTGTTGGGATCACTGGTACCAACGGTAAAACCACGATCTCGCAATTAATTGCGCAATGGGCTGGCTTAATCGGTAAAAAAGCTGCGGTGATGGGTACAACGGGTAATGGTTTTTTAGATAATTTGCAAACCGCTGCTAACACTACAGGCAGCGCGATTGAAATTCAAAAGAAGTTAGCAAGCTTTGCTACGCAAGATGCGGATTTAAGCGCATTAGAAGTTTCATCTCATGGACTCGTGCAAGGTCGCGTTAAGGCGCTAGCGTTTGATGTTGGCGTCTTTACTAATTTAAGTCGTGATCATCTTGATTATCATGGTGATATGGCATCTTATGCAGCGGCAAAACAAAGCCTTTTTAGCCAACATTCTTGCCGTCATGCTGTGATTAATATCGATGATTCCGTCGGTATGCAATGGGTAGAAGAGGCGAACTGGCATGCGAGTCAGCAAACACTTACTTGCCTATCATTAAGCGAAATTTCGCCAAGTATTCAAGCGAAACATCAATTTATTTATACCAAATCATTGGCTTATACCGAAAAAGGAATAGCGCTTGAGCTGGTTTCTTCTTGGGGAGAGGCTAAATTGACTGCGCCTTTAATCGGTCAGTTTAACGGCATGAATATTTTGAGCGCGCTGGCGAGTTTGCTTGTGCTTGGGATCCCTTTGGATACTCTCGCGCAAACAGCTTCTAAGCTAAAACCTGTGATTGGTCGCATGGAGCTTTTCTTTGACCCAGCACGCAGCACGCCAAAACTAGTGGTTGATTATGCGCACACGCCAGATGCATTAGAAAAAGCACTCCAAGCCTTGCGTATACACTGTGAAGGCGAGCTTTGGTGTATCTTTGGCTGCGGCGGTGACCGAGACACAGGTAAACGCCCTTTAATGACTCAAGCAGCGCAAGCGTATGCAGATAAGCTTGTGATCACAGATGATAATCCACGTAGTGAAGATCCTAAGGCGATTGTGAAAGATATGCTCGATGGCGCAGAGCAGCCAGAGCAAATTCAAGTTATGCATAGCCGATTTGATGCGATTGAGTATGCGTTTACTCATGCCCAAGTGCAGGATATGATTTTAATTGCAGGCAAAGGCCACGAAGATTACCAAATTATTGGTGCGCAGACGATTCATTATAGTGATCGTGAAACCGCACTTGAGCTATTAAATGCGCCTTGTTGCGATAAAAATAAAAAGTAATTAGGAAGATACGATGATTCCATTTTCTATCAAGGAATTAATAGCTGTCACGGATGGCGAATTGATTGGCACAGATTGCCAAATTTTAGATATCACAACCGATACGCGCCAAGTCAAAGCGAATAGTTTATTTATTGCCTTAATTGGCGAGCGTTTCGATGCCCATGATTTTGCCGCGCAAGCGGTGGAGCAAGGTGCAAGTGCGCTGCTTGTTTCCAAAAAACTTGATCTAGCAGTCACCCAACTTGTCGTGTCAGACACCAAAGTTGCACTTGGAAAAATTGGCGCTTGGCTGCATCAACAAGCACACCAAAATGCGATCACTTTTGCTTTGACTGGTAGTTGCGGTAAAACCACAGTCAAAGAAATGCTAACCAATATCTTGTCTACCCAAGGCAAGGTACTTTCAACAGCAGGTAACTTTAATAACGACATTGGCGTACCATTAACGCTATTTCGCTCTGAAATGGACGATGATTTTGCGGTGATCGAGCTTGGCGCGAATCATATTGGTGAAATCGCTTACACCACTGCCTTGGTTCAGCCAGATATTGCATTGGTAAATAATGTAGCGGCGGCGCACCTTGAAGGCTTTGGTTCACTCGAAGGTGTGGCAAAAGCTAAAGGTGAAATTTACCAAGGCTTAAGTGTTGGTCAAAGCGCAATTGTCAATTTAGATAGCAATGGCGGTGAGCTTTGGGACAGTGTGCTAGCTGATAAAAAATGTATCAAGATAGCCAAAACAAATCCCGATGCGCACTTTTATGCCTCTGAGATTAAGGTGAATGCGCAAGGCTGTGCGACATTTACCCTGCATACACCACAAGGAGAGGCTAAGGTTTCTCTCAGTATTATTGGCGAGCATAATGTCGGCAATGCGATTGCAGCAAGCGCCATGGCAATGACTGCTGGGGTTACGCTGGATGCGATTATCCAAGGTTTAAGTCTTGATATGTCGGTCAAAGGGCGCGTTCAAGCGCTGCAACTTTCCGATAATATTCGCTTGATTGATGATAGCTATAATGCGAGCGTGCCGGCAATGAAAGCTGCTGCGGATTTACTTGCAAATTATCAAGGCTCACGTTGGTTTGTGCTTGGTTTTATGGCGGAGCTTGGCGAGCAAAGCCTAGCAATGCATAAAGAAGTCGCGGAACATGCGGCGCAATATAACTTCGAGCAAGTTTTAACTTTTGGTGACGATACCAAAATCATTAGCGAGATTTGTCATGGTCAGCATTTTGCCAGCCATGAGCAAATGATCGCTTATATTCAACAACACTTAGACACGACAGCACAGCAAGACCATACCATTCTTGTAAAAGGTGCGAATAGCTCAAAAATGAGCAAAATTGTTGCTGCTTTACAGGAGAAATACTCATGATCATGTGGCTTGCTGACTTACTTCAGCCTTACTTTTCATTCTTTCGTTTATTCGAATACCTTTCATTTCGCGCAATTTTAAGTGTCTTAACCGCACTTGGTTTTTCGCTTTGGGTCGGCCCTAAGATGATTGAACGTTTGCAACTGCTCCAAGTGGGTCAAGTTGTACGCCACGATGGTCCAGAATCGCACTTTAGTAAGCGCGGCACGCCAACTATGGGCGGCTTGATGATCTTAGCTGCTATCGGCTTAACGACTTTTTTATGGTCTGATCTATCAAACGTGTATGTTTGGGCGGTGATGTTTGTGCTCTTTGGTTATGGCGCAGTTGGCTTTGTCGATGATTATCGTAAAGTCGTGCGTAAAAATACTGATGGCCTGATCGCACGCTGGAAATACTTCTGGCAATCAGCGATTGCATTAGTGGTCGCATTTGCATTGTATGCACACGGCCATGATACCGATGCAACCAAACTTGTCGTGCCATTTTTCAAAGATGTGATGCCACAACTTGGTCTTTTTTATGTCATTTTAACCTACTTTGTGATCGTCGGAACGAGTAACGCAGTGAACCTCACTGATGGCTTGGACGGGCTTGCAATCCTGCCAACTATCTTAGTGTCAGCTGCATTTGCCGGCATTGCATGGGCAACGGGTAACAGCACTTACGCAGATTATCTACATATCCCATATCTTGCAGATGCAAGTGAATTGGTGATTGTCTGCGCCGCGATTTCAGGGGCGGGTCTTGGCTTTTTATGGTTTAACACCTACCCAGCACAAGTATTCATGGGCGATGTGGGTTCATTGGCACTTGGCGGTGCACTAGGCACCATTGCTGTCTTGGTTCGTCAAGAATTCGTGCTTGTTATTATGGGCGGCGTTTTTGTGATGGAAACTCTATCGGTCATCTTACAAGTAGGTTCTTACAAACTGCGCGGTCAACGCATCTTTAGAATGGCTCCGATTCACCATCACTATGAGCTAAAAGGTTGGCCAGAGCCGCGCGTGATTGTGCGTTTTTGGATCATCTCTATCGTCTTAGTTTTAATCGGTTTAGCGACACTAAAAGTTCGTTAAGATTAGCTTTCTGCCTCAAAGGATAAGGAGTGGCGGGTATGTCAAATTGGCAAGAAATCAAGAATGTAGTCGTGCTAGGTTTAGGTGTAACAGGCCTTTCGGTCGTCTCGCACTTAGCGCGCTTGAAAGCCCAAGGCATTGCTGATTTAAGCATTAAAGTCAATGACTCACGTGCCAACCCGCCAAGCCTTGAGAATTTGCAAGAGGCATATCCTGACTTGCCATTGCACACTGGCGAGTGGCAAGAAGACTGGTTACTTGATGCTGATTTGATTGTTGTCAATCCTGGCATAGCATTGGCGACCCCAATTTTGCAAGCGGCGAAAAAAGCCGGCGTAAAGCTTGTCGGTGACATTGAGTTGTTTGCGTGGGAAATGGAAAGACGCCGTCAAAAAAACCCAGAACAAACAGCAAAAGTTGTCGCGATTACAGGATCAAATGGCAAAAGCACAGTTACGGATTTAACCGGTGTATTGGCAAATGCTTCAGGCTTAAACGCTGCAATTGGCGGTAATATCGGCGTGCCAGCGTTGGATCTATTGCAACAAGATAAAGATCTTTATGTCTTAGAGTTGTCTAGTTTTCAGCTCGAAACCACAGATAGCTTATTTTTGAATGCTGCGGCATTTTTAAACTTTACTGAAGATCATATGGATCGCTACAGCAACAAGCTTGAAGAATACCTTGCAGCCAAGCAGCGTATCTACAAACATGCCAAAGTTGCTGTGGTGAATCGTGACGATCTTGCGACTTATCCTGATCCAAGCTTATATCCTAAAGAAAGTATTGAAATTCTAAGTTTTGGCTCAGATGAAGCCGAGCTTGGTAAAATTCATTTTCAAGATAAAGAATACCTTAGCTATAACCAGCAAACCTTAATTGCCACCTCAAGACTTGCGTTAGTCGGTGCGCACAATCATAGTAATGCTCTGGTTGCACTTGCATTAGTGAAATCTGTTGGTGTGGATATCATTGAAAATCCAGCGCTTTATGACGCACTCAAAGCGTACCAAGGTCTGAGTCATCGTTGTCAACTTGTCAAAGAGCAAGATGGTGTGCGTTGGATCAATGACTCAAAAGCGACCAATGTTGCTAGCACTGAAGCAGCGCTTGGTAATTTAACCCTTGAAGGGCGCTTACATCTATTAATGGGCGGGCTCGGCAAAGGCGCTGACTTTTCACCGCTTAAACCTCTGCTTGCACAATACGACTTAGCTTTGTATTGTTTTGGCCAAGATGGTGAAAAACTTATAGATTTACATCCAAGCGGGTGTTTATATCAAACTATGGATCAAGCGATTGCTGAGATTAAACAAAATGTTCAAGCCGGCGATCTTGTCTTGTTGTCCCCAGCTTGTGCAAGCTTAGATCAATACCCTAATTTCATGGCACGCGGTGATGCTTTTATTGCGCTTTGTCAGTCATCAGCCAGCGCTAAATAAATAAGAAGAGATACAAGTGACAGAAAGTAAACTCATGCAACCTTTTGGCAAGCTTGGGGCTTGGTTTATGCAAGGCTCCAAAAATAGTATTTATGATCGTCAATTGGTATGGATCGCCTTTAGCTTAATGCTTACCGGTTTGGTTATGGTAACCTCAGCTTCTTTCCCGATTAGTACTAAGCTTGTGGACAACCACTATCACTTTATGGTGCGCCATGCCTTGAACTTAGGTCTTGCCATCATTGCAGCTGGTGTGGTGATGTCGATTCCTTTGGAGCGTTGGATCAAACACAGTGGGCACTTTTTGCTGATCACTATTTTCTTGCTTGTGGTGGTATTAGTCGCAGGTAAGTCGGTAAATGGTGCAGCGCGTTGGATCCCACTTGGAGTATTTAACTTACAGCCTGCGGAAGTTGCTAAGCTCTCATTATTTGTGTTTATTTCCAGCTACTTAATGCGTAAGAATGATGAAGTACGTCGCTCATTTTTTGGTGGCTTCTTAAAGCCATTAGTGATTTTTGGCGTACTTGGCTTTTTGCTACTCTTACAGCCGGATCTCGGAACCATGGTTGTAATGCTTGTTACAGTTTTTGCCATGCTATTTATCGCAGGTGCAAAGCTTAAGCAGTTCATCGCTTTGATAGGGGCTGGGATCGCTTTGATTGCTTTACTTATCATCGCCGAACCTTATCGTATGCGCCGCGTGACTTCATTCTGGGACCCATTCTCAGACCCGTATGATACAGGTTATCAGTTGTCACAATCTTTGATGGCGTTTGGCCGTGGTGATTGGTTTGGTCAAGGTCTTGGCAACTCGATTCAAAAATTAGAATACTTACCTGAAGCGCATACTGACTTCGTATTTGCTGTTGTTGGCGAAGAGTTAGGCTTTATTGGTGTGGCAGCTATTTTAGTGCTGATCTTTGCATTGATCTTTAAAGCCATGAGCATTGGTCGTAAAGCACTTGAAGAAGGCCAACTTTTTGGCGGTTTCTTGGCGATGAGTATCAGCATTTGGTTTGCATTCCAAACGCTCGTTAACGTTGGCGCTGCTGCAGGTATTGTGCCGACCAAAGGCCTGACTTTGCCTTTGATTAGTTACGGTGGTTCGAGTTTAATCATCATGAGCGTGGCTGTGGCTTTGCTTTTGCGCATTGACTATGAGTGCCGCATCAAAGCAAGGTTTGAGCGTAAGATCACGCCAGATTCAGCTTTTGATGACATTGATTCACAAGAGCCAGTGGACTCTCAACAAGATGAATCAATCGATGAGCAAGAAGAGGATCAAACGAATAATCTTCAAGCAGATCAACCGGCGCCGCTTGCAAGCTCAGCTAGCCCGGCTGATATAAAAGATGAAGCAGATAAAGAAGTGATTCAGGATGAAGCGGTAGCGCCTAGCAATCAAGAAACAACACAAGCTGCGACCAGAGCAGATGTGAAGAAAGCGACGCCTAAATTAAAACCTAAGCTGAAGCTTAAAAAGCCAGCTAAGAAATAATATTGAATTTAAACGATTAACCAACTCAGGAAGAAGACATGGAGCAAGCAGCGCAAACAGATCGTAAAAAACGATTACTCGTGATGGCCGGTGGTACAGGTGGACATGTGTTTCCTGGGCTTGCTGTGGCCAAAAAACTTCAACAAGAAGGTTGGGAAATTCGTTGGTTAGGTACGCCTGATCGTATGGAAGCGGACTTGGTGCCAGCACATGGGATTGAAATCGATTTTATTCATGTCAAAGGCCTGCGTGGTCAAGGTGTTGCTAAGCTTTTAAAAGCGCCGTTTCAAATTAGCAACGCAGTGATGCAAGCACGTAAACACCTGCAAGCTTGGAAGCCAGATGTCGTCCTTGGCATGGGCGGTTATGTAAGTGGCCCGGGCGGCGTTGCGGCAAAAATGCTAGGCATTCCACTTGTCTTGCATGAGCAAAATGCAGTGGCGGGTTTAACCAACCAATGGCTATCTAAAATTGCCAGCCGCGTGATGCAAGCCTTCCCTGGTGCATTTGAAAATGCAGACGTTGTCGGCAACCCAGTACGCCAAGATGTGGTTGAATTAGCACCGCCTGCGCAGCGATTTGCAAAGCGTGATGATGCGCTGCGTATTCTGGTTATGGGCGGCAGTCAAGGCGCTGCAATTTTAAATAAAACCTTGCCTGAAACTTTATCCTTATTAAAGACTCAGACAGAAGTTAAGTATCAAATTCGCCACCAAGCGGGCAAAGGCAATGCCGAAGAGGTTCAAGCCCACTATGCCAAGCTTGACGTTGAAAATGCACAAGCAACTGATTTTATCGAAGATGTCGCCGAGGCTTATGCATGGGCTGATGTGCTTGTGTGCCGCTCTGGCGCGTTAACGGTTTCAGAAGTTTCTGCTGCTGGTGTTGGCTGTATTTTCGTTCCCTTCATGCATAAAGATCGCCAGCAAGCACTCAATGCGGATCACTTAGTTGCATGCGGTGGCGCGTTGATGATCGAGCAACCTGATCTCACGCCAGAGTCACTTGCCGATGCACTGGCAAAACTTGATCGTAGCAAGCTTCTTGAAATGGCTGAGAAAACTCATCAAACTGCAATCACAGATGCGGACGTACGTGTGGCGCAAGCAATTAAAGATTTAAGCTAAGGAATATAGCGAGATGTTAGAAAAACAAAACCCAAATTTATCCGAGATTCGTGCCATTATTCCTGAAATGCGTCGCGTTAAATGTATTCACTTCATCGGTATCGGTGGCGCAGGCATGAGTGGGATTGCCGAAGTATTATTAAACGAAGGTTATGCGATTAGCGGCTCAGATATGGCGCAAAACCCTGTCACCGAGCGTTTAGCTGAAAAAGGCGCTAAAATTTTTATCGGTCACAGCGCTGAAAATATCGAAATGGCAAGCGTGGTTGTCGTCTCTACTGCAATTTCAACTGAAAACCCTGAAATTGTCGCAGCAAAAGAAAAACGTATTCCCGTTGTGCGCCGCGCAGAAATGCTAGCAGAATTAATGCGTTTTCGTCATGGTATTGCAGTGGCAGGCACACATGGTAAAACCACAACCACAGCGCTTGTGACGCAAATTTATTCAGAAGCGGGTCTTGATCCAACATTTGTGAATGGTGGTCTGGTGAAAAGCGCTGGCACAAACGCGCGTTTAGGCTCAAGTCGTTATTTGATTGCTGAAGCAGATGAAAGTGATGCGTCATTTTTGCACTTAAAACCTATGGTCAGCATTGTCACGAATATAGAAGCCGATCATATGGAAACTTATGGTGGTGACTTTGAAACCCTCAAGCAAACTTTTATCGACTTCTTACATAACTTGCCTTTCTATGGGCAAGCGATTATGTGTATTGATGATCCTGTGGTGCGAGAGTTGATCCCACGTATTAGCCGCCAAGTGATCACTTATGGCTTTAGTGATGATGCAGATGTGCGTTTATGTGACTATAGTCAAGCTGGTCAGCAAGGGCGTTTTCGCGTCTGTCGCAAAGGTCGTCCTGATCTTGAGGTATGCTTGAATATTCCGGGTAAGCATAATGCGCTTAACGCAGCTGCTGCGATTGCGGTTGCAACGGAAGATGAAATCTCAGATGAAGCAATTGCGAATGCTTTAATGCAGACTCAAGGCACAGGCCGTCGCTTTGATCATCACGGTGAATTTGATATCGGAAATGGCAGCGCTATGTTGGTCGATGATTATGGTCATCACCCAAGTGAAGTGGATGTGACCATTGCTGCAGCACGTTCAGGTTGGCCAGAAAAACGCCTTGTGATGATTTTTCAACCGCACCGTTACAGTCGTACACGTGATTTATACGATGATTTTGCAAATGTACTCGAAAAAGTTGATGTTTTAATCATGTTAGATGTATATTCAGCGGGAGAGAAATTAATTGCAGGGGCAGATAGCCGCTCACTTTGCCGAACCATACGTACTCGTGGTAAAGTTGAACCAATTTTTGTGGATGATCACAATGAAGTTCCACAAGCGCTCGCTAATCTTATCCAAGATGGTGACTTAGTGTTGACTCAAGGCGCTGGCAATGTTGGTAAAATCGCCAAAACATTAGCAGAGCTTGAATTAAATATTGATAAAATGCGAAGCTTTAAGTAAATATAATTAGTTTGCTAATGTTAATTTAATTATTAATAAATAAGTTTAATTTAATCAATAAGAATATAAATAAAGTGAAGATGATGGCATCCGTGTCAAGTATTGAGAGTATTCAAATGGCAAAAAAGCCAAGTAAGGCGAGTAAAACTAAGGGAAATCATCAGGTTTTTGGTGGTTTATTTTTGCTTGCGGTCATCTTTGCAACAGTGATCTTAGTTTATAATGCATATAATTGGATGGTTGATACGCAACGTTTACCTTTTGCACGATTAGCTGTGAAAGGTGAACTCACTCATGTGACACCAGAGCTTGTCAGAGATCAGCTTATTTCTGGTGAGCCACTCGGTAACTTTATGACTCAAGATATTGATGCGTTGCAAAAGCGTATTGAAGATATGCCTTGGGTCGAGCATGCAGCTGTTGGTAAGCGTTGGCCTGATTTAATTCAAGTCCAAATTACAGAACATAAAGCGGGTGCGATTTGGAATGGCACCGATTTATTAGACGTTGATGGTAATGTATTTAAAGGTGATCCAAGTTTAGTCTCCCAAGATTTGCCTAAGCTTTTTGGTCCTGATATTGCAGGCAGTGAAGTGTTACAAGTTTGGTTTGAAACCAAAGCTCAGCTTTCACAAATAGGTCGTCAGATGGATGCATTAATATTAAATGAGCGTAATGCTTGGCAAATTATTTTAGATAATGGCATTCGTCTTGAGCTAGGCAAAGACTCACGTAAAGAAAGATTAGGTCGATTTATTAAGCTTTATCGTTATTTAGGTGATAAAGTCGATCAAATCAGTTATATAGATTTAAGATATGATATAGGCGCAGCAGTCGGTTGGCTGTCAGATGAAAAATTAACACAAGAGAGTAAATAAATGAATCAGACCACAGAAGGACATATAGTTGTAGGTCTTGATATTGGCACCGCAACGATTTCCGCACTTGTTGGCGAAGTCTTACCCGACGGCCAAGTCAATGTGATTGGCGCAGGCGAAAGCCCATCGCGCGGCATGGATAAAGGCGGTGTTAATGATCTGGAATCTGTTGTAAAATCCGTACGTAGAGCAATAGATCAAGCCGAATTAATGGCCGAATGCCAGATTTCAGAGGTTTATCTTTCTTTATCTGGAAGCCATATTGGTAGCCGGATTGAAAAAGGCATGGGCGCTATCAGCGATGAAGAAGTTGCCCAAGAAGATATGGACCGCGTCGTTCATACTGCTAAGTCTATCAAAATTGGCGAAGAATTACGTATATTACACGTCATACCGCAAGAATTTACCATCGACTACCAAGAAGGTATCCGCAATCCACTTGGCTTGTCTGGGGTACGAATGGAAGTCAGTGTTCACTTAATTTCTTGCCATAATGATATGGCTCGTAATATTATTAAAGCTGTTGAGCGTTGCGATCTTAAAGTTGAGCAATTGATCTTCTCAGGTCTAGCATCAAGTAATGCTGTGATCACCGAAGATGAGCGAGATTTAGGTGTGTGCGTGATTGATATTGGTGCAGGGACAATGGATATTTCCATTTGGACCGGTGGCTCATTACGTCATGTCGAAGTTATTCCTTATGCAGGGAATGCAGTGACGAGTGATATCGCGTATGCATTTAGTACACCAATCGCAGATGCCGAAGCTTTAAAAGTGAAACATGGCTGCGCCCTGGCTGAATTAGTCGAGCAAGATGATACGATTAACGTGCCAAGTGTGGGCGGACGTCCTTCTCGCAGCCTTAAGCGACAAAGATTGTCTGATATCATCGAACCTAGATATACAGAGCTAATGGGGCTTGCAAATAAAGTTATTTGTACCCAGCAAGATAAAATGCGTGAAAAAGGCATTAAATACCATCTTGCAGCTGGTGTTGTATTAACAGGCGGTGCATCTCAGATTGAAGGTTTAGTTGAATGCGCAGAGCGCGTGTTCAGAGAACAAGTTCGCATAGGTAAACCACAAGATGTAAGTGGCTTGACTGAGTATGTTAAAGATGCCAGCCATTCAACTGCAGTGGGTTTGTTGCATTATGCAAAAGATAGTCAGTTATATGACGAGAGCGAGCATCCACCAGCGCAAAAGAATCCAGAAACTGAATCATCCTTTAAAGGGGTGTTTAAGAAGCTGCGCTCTTGGGTACAAAACGAATTTTAATTTTAATATCTCTTAATATTATATAAGTTTTCACCTGAAGTATAAGTTTTACCACTAGGTTGAAGTAGCAAGTTTTACGTTAAAGTAAAAAAACAGTAAATCTTACATCATTTAGCTAAGGTTTTACGACGTTAAAGGCTAAACTTATGCAAACAGGGAAGAAACGGAGACAACAAATGTTTGAACCAGAAACTACATCAGGAATGTCCGACAACGAAATCGAAGCTGTCATTAAGGTAGTCGGTGTCGGCGGCGGCGGCGGTAACGCTGTGGCTCATATGATTCGTGAATCGATTGCAGGCGTAGGCTTTATTTGTGTCAACACAGATGCACAAGCACTGCGTAAAATGAATGTTGAAAACACTATCCAAATTGGTCAAGAAATCACAAAAGGTCTTGGTGCTGGGGCAAACCCTCAAATTGGTCGTGATTCAGCTTTAGAATCAAAAGAAGAGATCCGTAATGCACTTGAAGGTGCAGATATGGTCTTTATCGCTGTTGGCATGGGTGGTGGTACTGGTACTGGTGCAGCGCCAATTCTAGCAGAAGTTGCCAAAGAGCTTGGTATCCTAACTGTTGCTGTTGTCACTAAGCCGTTTAGCTTTGAAGGCAAAAAGCGTATGACTTTTGCTGAGCAAGGCATCAAAGAACTATCTGAGCACGTTGATTCCCTGATCACTATTCCAAACGATAAGCTTTTAAAAGTTCTTGGTCGCAACGTGACGCTACTTGAAGCTTACTCAAAAGTTAACGATGTACTAAAAGACGCGGTTGAAGGTATTGCTGACCTTATCACACGCCCTGGTGACATGAACGTTGACTTTGCAGACGTACGTACAGTTATGTCTGAAATGGGTCATGCGATGATGGGTAGTGCATCAGCAACAGGTGAAGACCGTGCGATCCGCGCTGCAGAAGAAGCGATTTCAAGTCAACTACTTGAAGATATCGATCTGGCTGGCGCACGTGGCGTACTGGTTAACATCACTGCGGGTGAAAACCTTGGTCTTGAAGAGTTCATCACTGTTGGTGATAGTGTTCGTCAATTCGCATCAGATAACGCAACAGTGGTTGTAGGTACTTCTATCGAACCAGATCTTGGTGATGAGCTACGCGTAACTGTTGTTGCAACAGGTATTGGTAGCGAACTACAGACCAACAACATTAAGCTTGTTGCGGGCAATACTAGTTCGACAGCAGCAAAAACTGACACGCCAGCAGCACAACCTGCAGCGGCAGAAAAAGCAGAAGAACCAAAACCGGCTGCGCGCCCAGAGAAAGATGCAACATATATGGATAATTACGATTTTCCTACTTTCTTGCGTAACCAAGCAGACTAATTTTTTAGCCGTCATTGAGTAATCTTAACTAAGTTACTCAAATTAGCGTGAAACTTTAAAATATTTGGTTTGTCCAATCGTGCAGTATTTAATCATCTTTGATATGCTGCACAATTGTGCTATAATGGACTACCGCAATAAAATTACTTGAGAATAAATCTCATTTAGGCTAGTGTATAAACTAGCTTAATAAATAAGCTGATTGCGGTAGCTTGCAATTTGTAGCATATAACGAGGCAATATTCATGATAAGACAACGTACTTTAAAAGAGATGGTGAAAACGACTGGAGTGGGTCTACACTCTGGACGTAAAGTCACACTTACGTTGCGCCCAGCACCTGCAAATACTGGTATTATTTACCGTCGTATGGATGTGAATCCACCGGTAGATTTTAAATCAGATGCATATTCTGTTCGTGACACTATGTTGTGTACAGCTCTTGTGAATGATGAAGGCGTTCGCATTTCAACCGTTGAGCACTTAAATGCTGCTTTGGCTGGAATGGGTATCGACAATATCATCATTGAAGTAGATGCACCTGAGATCCCAATTATGGACGGTAGCGCAAGCCCGTTTGTATATTTGCTGCAATCTGCAGGCATTGAAACATTGAACGCAGCGAAGCGTTTTATCCGCATTAAGAAACCTGTTCGCATCGAAGATGGCGATAAGTGGGCTGAACTTGTGCCTTACAATGGTTTCCGTATGGATTTTCAAATTGATTTTGATCACCCTGCGATCGATGCTGATGAACAACACATGCTGTTTGATTTTTCATCTCAAGCATTTATTAAAAATATCTCGCGTGCGCGTACATTCGGCTTTATGCGTGATATTGAACAACTGCAATCACAAAACTTATGTTTAGGTGGTAGTTTTGATAATGCGATCGTTTTAGATGAATTCAAAATCCTGAACGAAGATGGCCTTCGCTATAATAATGAATTTGTTACCCACAAAGTTCTTGATGCGATTGGTGACTTGTATATGTCAGGCTATAGCATTGTTGGTGAACTACGTGCATATAAAACAGGTCATGCATTAAATAATAAACTATTGCGTGCATTGCTTGAAAACCAAGAAGCATGGGAATGGACAACATTCGAAGAAAAAGCTGGCTCGCCAGTGGCTTTCGTCGAACCAAACATGATTCTTGCTTAAAATTAGTGAAATATCTAAAGAACCAGACATTCAATATAGTGTCTGGTTTTTTTATACTTATTTTTTAAGTTTAGCTAAGCGCTCGAGACTCGCTTTCATCTTAGGTGGTGCATTTTCGGCAAGTGCTAGTAGATTTGCCGCAGTTTCTGCGCTCATTTTACGTTTCCCATTCTCAGTGCGTAAAGCGTCTTGTTCCTTTTTTGCTTGAGTGAAACGGTTAATTGGTTGCGCAGAAGTCGGCGCTTGAGAGCGGTATAAGTTAGGATCTATCTTAAATTCGATGGAGCTTAAACTCGCAAATCCGGATTGGCGTAGTTTTGATAGGATCGAAATACGCTCGAACTCGAGTTGACGTTTTTGCGCCGCACTTGCGACTAAAATTACAAGCACCCCTTGATGGATTTGAGTGGCATGACAAAGGTGGCTAAGTTGCTTTGGAAGCGCACTGGCAAGAACTTTATTGAGCGCTTGCATGCTATTTAGTTGTGTTTGAAGCCTTTCTAAACCTTGATGTTTAAAAAGGGTATGTGCAAGCTGTGGCCTGTGATCTCGATCTTGCATAAAACACCATAGAATTTGATTTATAACTCTTAATTTAAGCATAATAATATCGCTTCAGCTTTAGATAAGATAGCTTAAACTGCTTAAATTTCATAGAATAGAAGCACGTAAAAGATCCGCGTCTCAAAGCTTATTATCCACTTTGAGCAAGTTGGACCTTGAAACAAGCAGGGATCGCCCTTATATCTGATTTATCATACAAAAATTATATCAAGCTAGATTGATATGCCGCCTCGGTATCCGATCATCAAAGAGAGAAATAAAGCACATGATAGGCAAGCTAATTACCAGTGTTATTGGTAGTCGTAATGATAGAACGCTGCGACGTTTAAGAAAAATTGTAAAAGTGATCAACAACTTTGAGCCAGAATTTGAAAAGTTAAGCGATGAAGAGCTCAA
Source organism: Vibrio sp. KMM 9700 (assembly GCF_058545285.1). Classification (NCBI taxonomy): domain Bacteria; kingdom Pseudomonadati; phylum Pseudomonadota; class Gammaproteobacteria; order Vibrionales; family Vibrionaceae; genus Vibrio; species Vibrio sp. KMM 9700. The sequence goes on from NZ_CM178589.1 coordinate 1,912,510, forward strand.
GGCTAAAACAATTGAGTTTCGTGAGCGTCTAGCGCAAGGTGAATCATTAGATGCACTAATGCCAGAAGCCTTTGCGACAGTTCGTGAAGCTTCAAAGCGTGTTTTTGGCATGCGTCACTTTGATGTTCAGCTTATCGGTGCCATGGTGCTTAACAATGGTCAAATCGCAGAGATGCGTACAGGTGAAGGTAAAACCCTAACCGCAACGCTTGCCGCTTACCTCAACGCCTTGCCGCAAAAAGGTGTGCACGTCATTACAGTCAATGACTATCTTGCTTCTCGTGATGCGGAAACTAACCGTCCACTCTTTGAATTCCTAGGCATGACAGTTGGCGTTAACATTGCCAACATGATGCCTCCTGAAAAACAAGCCGCTTACGCATGTGATATTTTATATGGCACAAACAATGAGTTTGGCTTCGATTACCTACGTGACAACATGGCTTTCCGTAAAGAAGATCGCGTTCAACGTGAACGTTTCTTTGCAGTTGTCGATGAAGTGGATTCAATCTTAATCGATGAAGCGCGTACGCCTTTGATCATCTCAGGTCCAGCAGAAGATAGCTCAGATCTATATATCAAAGTGAACAAGCTAATCCCAAGCCTTGAACTGCAAGATGAAGAAGATTCTGAAGAGTATCGCGGCACAGGTCACTACACTTTAGATGAAAAAGCGAAACAAGTGTATCTGACAGAAACTGGTCAAGAATATGTTGAAGAGCTGCTGATTCAAAACGGCTTGATGGAAGAAGGTGATACGCTTTATTCTCCTGCCAACATCAGTCTACTGCACCATGTGAACGCTGGTTTACGCGCGCATGTGTTGTTTGAAAAAGACGTTGACTACATTGTTGATGATGGCGAAATCGTGATTGTCGACGAGCACACAGGTCGTACTATGCCGGGTCGTCGCTGGTCTGAAGGTTTGCACCAAGCGGTGGAAGCAAAAGAAGGCGTGAAGATCCAAAATGAAAACCAAACTTTGGCATCGATCACCTTCCAGAACTACTTCCGTCTGTATGAAAAACTATCTGGTATGACAGGTACAGCAGATACTGAAGCATTCGAATTCAAATCAATCTACAACCTTGAGACAGTGGTAATTCCAACCAACCGTCCAATGCAACGTAATGATATGCCAGACATTGTTTATGGCACTGAAGCAGATAAATTTGCTGCTATCATCGAAGATATTAAAGAGCGTGTGGCCAATGGTCAGCCAGTGCTTGTGGGTACGGTTTCGATTGAAAAATCTGAGCTTTTATCTGACGCACTGAAAAAAGCTAAAATTAAACATAGCGTCTTGAACGCAAAATTCCACGAAAAAGAAGCTGAAATCATCGCCTATGCAGGTGAACCAGGCGCTGTAACCATCGCAACCAACATGGCTGGTCGTGGTACAGATATCATGCTTGGCGGTAGTTGGCAGACTGAAGTTGCGAAAATTGAAAATCCAACCGATGAGCAAATCGCACAAATCAAAGCGAAATGGCAAGAAAAACATGACCAAGTATTGGCGTCAGGTGGTCTACACATCATAGGTACTGAGCGTCACGAGTCTCGTCGTATCGATAACCAGTTACGTGGTCGTGCAGGTCGTCAGGGTGATGCAGGTTCTTCTCGCTTCTACCTATCAATGGAAGATTCATTACTGCGTATCTTTACCTCAGATCGCATGGCAAGCATGATCCAAAACGGTATGGGTGACGGTGAAGCGATTGAAAGTCGTATGCTTTCTCGCTCAATTGAAAAAGCGCAGCGTAAAGTTGAAGGCCGTAACTTTGATATCCGTAAGCAATTGCTTGATTACGATGATGTTGCCAATGACCAACGTAAAGTTGTCTATGAGCTACGTGATGAGTTAATGATGAGTGATGACATCAGCGAGATGCTAGAGCAAAACGCACATGATGTTTACTCTCAAGTCTTCGAGCAATATATTCCGCCTCAATCACTTGATGAAATGTGGGATGTGAAAGGTCTTGAAGAGCGCCTAGCAGCGGACTTTGGTTTAAATCTACCTATCCAAGAATGGCTAGATGAAGATGACAAATTACACGAAGAAAACCTACGTGAGCGTATTATCGAGACTGCACTTGCTGAATATCGCAGCAAAGAAGATGCAGTCGGCGCACAGGTGCTACGTAACTTTGAAAAACAAGTGATGCTGCAAACGCTTGATACATTATGGAAAGAGCATCTTTCTGCCATGGATCACTTACGTCAAGGTATTCATTTGCGTGGTTATGCGCAAAAAGATCCAAAACAAGAGTATAAGCGTGAGTCATTTGAACTATTTGAAAACTTGCTTGATAGCTTGAAATACGATGTGGTTTCAGTCTTGAGTAAAGTCCATGTTCAGCGTCAAGAAGAAGTGGATCAAATGGAAGAGCAGCGCCGCGCTGAAGCCGAAGCTCTTGCGCGTCAGCAGCAACTTCAACACCAGTCCGCAACGACAGGTGAGAACACTGCGACGCAGCCAAACGAAGGCATGCCAAAAGTTGGACGTAACGAGCCTTGCCCTTGTGGTAGCGGTAAGAAGTTCAAGCAGTGCCACGGTAAGATTGCTTAGCGAAAATATTGCTTAAACGCACTACCTTATGGTTTAAGCGTATATAACTTAAAACGAAACGTTTTAACAGGCCACCTCATTCGGGGTGGCTTTTTTATTGGCGGGTTTTACAATGGATTAACAATTTAATTCCAGAAATTAGAACGGACTCGCTATGAAATCTCAGCTAAAAAAAGATTTATCCGTAGAAAGAATGACTCACTTAAAACAGCTTGAAGCTGAGTCAATTCATATCATTCGTGAAGTGGCAGCAGAGTTTGATAACCCTGTGATGCTTTATTCTGTCGGTAAAGATTCTTCTGTCATGCTCCACCTTGCCAAAAAAGCCTTTGCACCAGGCGTGCCACCATTTCCATTAATGCATGTGGATACGACTTGGAAATTCAAAGAAATGATTGAATTTCGTGATCAAATGGCCGAAAAGGTCGGCATGAAGCTTATCGTGCACCAAAACCCAGAAGGCCTTGAGCTCAATATTAGTCCATTTGAAAATGGCTCAAAGCACACTGACATCATGAAAACCCAAGGCTTAAAGCAAGCATTGGACAAGTATGGCTTTGACGCTGCATTTGGTGGTGCACGCCGTGATGAAGAAAAATCTCGCGCTAAAGAGCGTGTCTATTCTTTCCGTGATTCACAACACAGATGGGATCCGAAAAACCAACGTCCTGAATTGTGGGATATTTATAACGGCAAAGTAAATCAAGGTGAAAGCATTCGTGTATTCCCGCTTTCAAACTGGACTGAACTCGACATTTGGCAATATATCTACCTAGAAAATATTGAAATTCCTGATCTTTATTTCTCTAAAGTGCGCCCAGTGGTAGAGCGTGATGGCATGCTGATCATGAAAGATGATGAGCGTATGCAACTCAAAGAAGGTGAAAAACTGGTCGAGAAGATGGTTCGCTTTCGCACCTTAGGCTGTTACCCGTTAACAGGTGCGGTCGAATCCCATGCGACAACACTACCTGAAATCATTCAAGAAATGCTGCTCACGACAACATCTGAGCGTCAAGGGCGGGCGATTGATCATGATTCGTCGGGGTCGATGGAGAAGAAGAAGCGAGAGGGTTATTTCTAATCTTCTTCATATCTGAAGATTACTGATTTTAAAAGTCGTTAGCGCACTTAAAAATAATTCTAAGGGAAGACACACTATGTCACATAGCTCAGAGCTTATTGCTACAGATATTGAAGCTTACTTGAAAGTACATGAAAACAAAGATTTATTAAGATTTATCACTTGCGGTAGCGTGGATGATGGTAAATCAACACTGATTGGACGCCTGCTTTTTGATAGCAAGCTAATCTATGAAGATCAAATGGCTGCGATTGAAAAAGACTCGCAAAAATTTAATACCACGAATCAAGAATTTGACTTAGCGCTTTTAGTTGATGGCTTGCAATCTGAACGTGAGCAAGGGATTACCATTGATGTTGCCTATCGTTATTTCTCAACCGATAAGCGCAAATTTATTATTGCAGATACTCCAGGACATGAGCAATATACGCGTAACATGGCAACCGGAGCATCAACCTCTGATCTTGCGATTGTTATGGTCGATGCGCGTTACGGGATCCAAACCCAGACCCGTCGTCATAGCTACATTTGTAGCTTACTTGGGATCAAGCATGTGATCGTTGCGATCAACAAAATGGATCTGATGGATTATAACCAAAAGGTTTATCAAAAGATTAAATCTGATTATCGTGAAATGGCAAAGCATTTGAATATTGATGATATTCGTTTTGTGCCAATCTCAGCCCTGATGGGTGATAACGTGGTGACGCCAAGTGAGAATATGGATTGGTATCCGGGTTCAACCTTGATGAAACTTTTGGAAACGGTGAAGATAGATCAAGATAAGAATCTTGAGAATATGCGCTTCCCTGTTCAATATGTGAATCGACCACATTTAGATTTTCGCGGTTTTTGTGGCACGCTCGCCTCTGGGATTGTCAGCGTTGGAGATGAAATTAAAGCGCTGCCGTCAGGTAAAACTAGCCGCGTGAAGTCTATCTACACCTATGATGGTGAGCTTGAAATGGCAACGCCGGGAATGGCGATCACCTTAACCCTTGAAGATGAGATTGATATCTCGCGCGGCGATGTGATCACTCATTCGACCCAAGAGGTTGAAGTGACCAACCATTGTGAAGCACATATTGTGTGGATGGGTGAAACGCCACTGCGCACGAATAAAGAGTACAACTTTAAGTTCGGCAGCAAGTCTTGTTTTGGTAAGATAAGCGAATTGCATCATAAAATTGATGTGAATACGCTCGAGCAACTTGAAGACTCAACAGACTCAATCATGCTCAATGAGATAGCGAATGCGAGCGTGCAACTCTCTGAAAAAATCGTGCTCGACAAGTTTGACGACCTGCCAAAAACGGGTGCCTTTATTATTATTGATCGCCACTCGAATGTGACGGTTGGCGCAGGTATGGTGCATCAATTAAAAGATCAGCAAGATGGCGTGCTACGTGAATATACCAAAGCAGACCGAGATCTAAATGCTTATATTCGCAAGCATTATCCTGAATGGGAATGCGCTCAAATTTAAATCATGTATAGTTAAATCTGGATTCAAACATAACCAAGCCCTAGTTATCTTTCTAGGGCTTTTTTTAGGTAAAAAAAATGAAAAGAATTAAAATCGTCGCTGGCATCATTTTTAACGCAGAGCAAGACAAAATATTTATTACTAAGCGTGGTAATCACCAAGACCAAGGCGGCTTTTGGGAGTTTCCTGGAGGTAAGGTTGAGCTTGGCGAGGAGAGCAGCGCTGCGCTTATTCGTGAGTTAGACGAAGAAGTAGGTATTCAAGTTAGTGAGCTTGAACTCTTTGATAGCTTTGATTATGACTACCCAAACAAATCACTTTCATTTGAGTTTTTCAGCGTGACTAAGTTTGCTAGCAAGCCTTTTGGTAAAGAAGGGCAAATTGGTGAATGGGTTGCACTTGAAGACTTAACTAAGTATGAGTTTCCAAGTGCCAATGTTCCTGTAATGCAAAAGCTTGTGCCGAAGCTTTAATTAGCTTTCACTCCAGCCATCTGAGTCAGACATATCTGGCGCGCCAGCGATGGCGTTTTCTTCATCAGCCCAAGTGCCAAAGTCAATCAGTTGGCACTTTTTGCTACAAAATGGGCGATATTCGCTTTCTTCCCCCCAGACCACATCTGTCTTACAGGTTGGGCATTTCACTATGGTTTGTTTTTTCGGGCTACTAGGTTGAGACATGGGGTTTCCTAAAGTCTAAAGTCAGTTCAGTATTAACAAATCGCTAATTTAAAATCTAAATCCTGCAAATACGCCTCGCCAGTTTCAAATTTCATAAATTTAATATTAAAACGTTGGCGGCTACCTGAAATCATTGGATAGCAATTAAGCTCCATCGGAATATCAAGTCGCAGCAATTGCGCATCATCACAATCACTTTGATAAGTGCCACGCTTGGCCGTAATAGGTTTTAATGGCGTCGCATTACGCATGAAATAAAGATATAAATCCAATGAGTCTTTCATCGTATCAAGGCTTTGTGTCCAAAGGGCTAAATCTTGCTCACGCTTTTCTAGTGGTGAGTTTAGCCAATGATGCACCATAGGCAAGTCAAAACTGCATAAGCCTTTGGAGATATAAAATCGCTGACGGATGTTGAGTAAAAACTTATCATTACGCAACTGCTCTCCGAAACGCGGGCTAGACTTTAACCCAGTAATTGTATGCGTGATTTTATCTAAGGCATTTTGCAACGCATCTTGGTTAATATCAGGGATATTGAGCCAACCTTGATATTGATTACGCAGGGCTTCAAAATCTTTAGTGAGATCTTGTTTGAGTTGGAACTGATCTAAAAGCTCAAGCAGATCAAAGGTATTGCGAAATAATACATGATAATGAACGGTTTCATGTTCAAGCGCCGCTGTGTATATACCCTTTAGTAAAGATTCTACTCTAAGATACATGCGAATTTTTTCTGTTAGAGGATGTTCGAATATATACATGAGTCTGTCATCTGATCCTTTAATGATGAGTGCGCAAGCTTAGCCTTTATTATGAGTCTTGTTTAGCCTTCGCCATCGCTAAGTACTGATAATGCAGTGTATCGACTTGCTGCTTTAATTGATTCAAATCTATGTCATTATTGTTGATCACATCATCTGCCTGCGCAAGACGAGTTTTCCTGTCAATTTGGGCACTTAGGATTGCTTTTGCTTGGCTAATAGACACATTATCGCGTGCTGTGGTGCGTTTGAGTTGGGTTGCCTCATCCACATCGACAACTAAGACGCGATCAACTAAATATTCAAGCTTATTTTCAATTAAAAGCGGTGCAACTAAAATTGCGTAAGGGCTGGTTGCTTGAGCCAAGCTAGCTTGGATTTGCTTGCGGATAAGTGGATGTAAAAGCTGATTTAACCAGTCTTTTTCTGCTTCATGATTAAAAATAATATCCCTTAATTTACCTCTATTTAGGCTCTTGTCTGAGCGTAAAATCTCGGCGCCAAATCTATTCTCGATTTCTTTTAATGCAGGAGTGTTTGGCTCTACCACTTGCCTTGCAATCACATCGGCATCGATGATATCAATTTGATGTGCACGCTCAAAGTGATCCGACACTTGGGTTTTACCACTCGCAATCCCGCCGGTAAGTCCGATAATAAAAGGCATGCTTTGTCCTTATCCTGAAAATGAGAAAATACTCTTATGAGAGCAGTGAGAAATAGGCTGAAAATAAGTTGTCTTTAAAGATTAAGATAATCCAAAAGCCAAGTGCTAAGTATGGGCCAAATGGGAACATATTTTGCAAGTCTTGCTGGTTACGCTTGAGTGAGATTATCCCGCCAATGATCCCCAAAATCGCAGCAATTAAGATCATGCTCGGCAAGGGCATCCAACCCAGCCAAGCGCCAGCTGCCGCAAAGAGTTTAAAGTCCCCGTAGCCTAAACCTTCTTTGCCCGTAATAAGTTTAAATCCCCAATACAAAGACCATAAACTTAAATAACCGGCAATGGCGCCCCAAAGGCTAGATTCAATGGAAATTGGGCTGATGCCGATAAGGCTTGCAATGATCCCTGCCCATAATAATGGCAAGGTAATATTGTCTGGCAGAATAAAATGATCCGAATCGATAAAAGCTAAGCAAATCAAAGCATAAGTCACGCCTAGAAGACATAAAGTATAAGGTGAATAGCCAAATTTATAAGCCACATAACTCGAAGCGCAAGCTGTTAAGAGCTCAATTAAAGGGTATCTGGCAGAGATCTTTGTATTGCAATGATGGCATTTTCCTTTAAGCATAATCCAGCTAAGGAGTGGAATATTATACCAAAAAGGAATCAAGCTTTTACACTTAGGGCAATGCGAGCGCGGCAGGCTTAAGTTTAATTCAGATGTATCGAGTGGCGCTTGTGTGATAGGTTTTTGTGTTTTGGGATCTAAGTTAGAGTGAATGTTAGCATCTTGCTCCCATTGGCGCTCAAGCATAATCGGCAAGCGGTAGATCACCACATTTAAAAAACTACCGATAATCAAGCCGAAGATCCCCGCCAAAACAGGAAGTAACCACGGATAAAGTTCGAATACTACTGGCATGTGGATCCTCGGGTTGATTTATACACTTTGGATTAAATCTAAAATAGGCAAATATAGCGCTAACAACACAAAAGCTATCATGGTGCCTATAAATAATAGAAAGATAGGTTCAATAAAGCTTAAAACAGGGGTGATTTTTTTATCTAAGTCTTGCTGTAAATTGGTTGCAACGCGTTGACACTGAGCACTTAGTGTACCTGAAGTCTCACCAATTTTGATCCCTTCGATCACAAAATCAGGGTATATTTTTTCATTGCGCATGGCATCACTGAGACTGCTCCCTTGGCGAATGGAAATATATAAATTTTGATAGGCTAAAGAAAGCTTATCTAAGCGACTTGTTCGTTGGCAGAGCAATAAACTTTTAGTTAATTCAAGTTCGGCTGAACATGCGCTTGCAAGTGTTTGGATGCTTAAGTACAACTCAAGTTCAAGAACATATTGCTTTAATATCGGGATCTTCGCTGCAATCTCAAAAGCATGACGTTTAAAATAAATCACGCCCACAGCGAATAAGCCTGCTTGGATAGCAAAAAATAAGCCTAAGTGATCTAAAAATACCTGATTAAGCATAAATAAATTTTCACTAAAGCTAGGCAGTTTGGCATTAAATTGGCTGAAAATTAAAGCAAATTTAGGTAGCACAAATAAAAAAGTGAATAAAAACAGGGCATAACTCATCACTAGCACCAAAGTAGGGTAAAGCATGGCTTTTTTGATTTGCTTGTTTATCTCTAAAAGCTTTTTTAAATGCGAACTCAAAAACTCGAAGCTTTCAGCAAGTGCGCCGGTTTGCTCACCAAGGCGAATAAGTTGGCAATATAAGGGATCAAAGCAAGCGTCAAATCGAGCAAGGGATAAATGCAGCGGTGCGCCTGTTTGTACTAAGCGTCGAATATAAAAAACTTGAGCTTGAAAGAGCTTATCTTTTGTTTGCTGTTTGGCTGCTATATCTAAAGCTTGCAGTAAAGGAATATTGGCTTTGAGTAAGCTTGCCATTGTCTCAGTAAACTCATATTTAAGTTCACTTTTAGGTTTTGCTCTGGTGAATTTAGCGTAATAGGATTTAGTCGATGTGAGCTTTAAGGGCAAGATCCCTTGCTGGCGCAGATGCAAACTCACCTCTTTTTTACTTTCACCTAAAGAGATCCCATGACAAGTTGCTTGTTTGCGGATCCCTTGCCATTGATAAGTATGAACTTGAGATTGCATCTTGCGCTCCTTATTTAGCTGCGAGTTGACATGAATTTGGGAGTTGTTCAGCTTGAATGTCGCTGCTGGTGACTATGCATTGCCATTGTCCATCCGCATCTCGCAGCAGGCTAAGCGTACTATTGGCAGCAGCGCCAGACGTAATATCTGCCACGATCTCACCCGTTATCCCGCTTTGTGGGGTAAAGCGTATATTGCCTAAGTTAAATTTTCGCTCAGCATGTGTAGGGAAAGTGCCTTGTTCACTAATTGCTAATTCCACATCGAGCTTTTGCGCACTGGCTTGAGCAAGGCTGGTACTGAGCGCTGCTTTTTGCAGATACTTTTGATATTTAGGGATCCCCATACTGACTAATAGGGCAATTACGGCAAGCACCATCATTAATTCAATTAACGTAAAACCAAGGGCTTTGGTGCGAAGATGATTCGTATTTTTGCGAGGTTTGAAGGAAAAGGTGTGGTTAAAAATAGATCTAAATAAAAACATATAGCGGCTCCTAGCTAAAAATGTCGATATGACACAAGAAATTTAGCTAAGGAGCACGCAGAGCGTTGTCACACTTTTAAGAAATGTCTTAAAAAGGTGAAAGATTAATCTTGAAAGCGCATAGAAAGATCGAGTGCTTTAATATGCTTAGTTAAAGCGCCAACAGAGATATAATCCACGCCAGTTTCAGCATAAGTGCGCAGGGTTTCCATGGTCACATTACCTGAGTTTTCAAGTGCAGCGCGGCCTTGGTTAATTTTCACTGCTTCTAGCATCATCTCAACGCTAAAGTTATCTAGCATCACAATATCAGCGCCGGCATCAATCGCGCGTGATAACTCATCTAAAGACTCAGTTTCAATCTCAACCGGCTTACCTGGGTTTAGCGCTTTGGCTGTTTGGATTGCCTTTTCAAGACCACCGCAAGCGATAATATGATTTTCTTTAATTAAATAAGCATCATAAACGCCGATTCTATGATTAAAGCCGCCGCCACAAGAGACAGCATATTTTAATGCATAGCGCAGACCTGGCAGCGTTTTACGCGTATCAAGCAGTTTGCAGTGTGTACCTTCAAGGGCTTTGACATAGCGCGCGGTTTCAGTCGCGCAACCAGATAGCGTTTGAATAAAGTTCATGGCATTACGCTCACCGGTAAGCAAAATACGCGCAGGGCCAGTTAAAGTGCAAATTACTTGGTTTGGCTCAAGGGTATCGCCGTCTTGGACCTGCCAATCGATCGTCACTTCGCCGCCAAGTTGCTTAAACACTTCTTCCGCCCAAGCCACGCCACAAAAAACGCCTGCTTCTCGTGTGATAAGGGTTGCGGTGTTAATCGTGTCCGCAGGAATAAGGCTTGCCGTAATATCCGCATTTGGATCAAGCGTGCCGCCAAGGTCTTCTTTTAAAGTGTCGCTGACCATGCGCGTGATTTCAGCTGGAAGGCGCTGCTTGAGATCTTCTAAACGCGCAATACTATTGTGAGCATTTGTCATAAATTTATTCCTTGAACATGAAATTAGATGTTATGTTTTTATCATACTGGAAATTCAGCATTTCATCAGCGTTTGATTCTACAAAACGGCTGTGATTGTACAAAATTAACCAATAAACTACAGGTATTTCATGAACAAGTTTCACATCAACGCAGAGCATTGGCTTGAAGGGGTCAAGCACTGCCCATCACCATTTTGTAATCAAAGACAGACGCTTGAAAACGATGAGTTAGATATCTCATTGCTAGTGCTACACCATATTAGTCTGCCGCCAAGGCAATTTGGTGGGCCTTATATCGAGCAGCTTTTCACGGGTACGCTCAATCCAGATGATCATCCATTTTTTGAATCGATTAAGCATCTAAAAGTTTCAGCCCATTGTTTAATTCGCCGAGATGGCGAGGTGATCCAGTTTGTGCCTTTTGATATGCGTGCTTGGCATGCTGGGGTTTCAAGTTTTGCAGGGCGCGAGGCATGCAATGATTACTCAATTGGAATTGAGCTTGAGGGGAGTGAGCTAGATGCTTACACCGAAGCGCAATATCAAAGCCTGCAAGCCGTCACTAAAAGTTTGCAGGCGCGATATCCGAAAATCACCCGTCAGCGGATCACCGGACACCAATTTATCGCCCCATTACGTAAACCGGACCCAGGACTGACCTTTAACTGGCGTTATTATTTCGGTTTATTAGGCTAAATTTGATTAATTTTACTACTGAAAAGAAAAAACCTTGGGTACTCTTAAACGCATATTTTAATTAGGTTTATTCTTCGTTATAAGCTTCTAATACTTTCGTATTAATACTTGCAGGTGCTGATCCAAGCCTTATCTTTGATATCAAAAGATGAAGGATGGATCACCTTGATGTCACATCTCTTGGTTAATTTAGCTATTGACTGCTTGGATGTCGGTTAAACAAGGTAACAAAGCTAAATTTCATTGTTGCGTGTGAGCCTAGCCACAGCTTAACTATGCGCAATTTTTTCTACGCTTTTTCTTGGTTAAGATAGGCATTAAATGTCATTAAAAACACAAAATAATAACTTTACCGAATAAAATATTTAACATGTGCACCTATAAATGGTTAGAGACTTGTTATTTTAGGCTGATTTCCATGACCTAAATCAAGTTTTGTCTGGACACTTGATATTTGATTCGGTACTATTTTGTATGAGTTAAGTAATTGGTAAGACCAATTTACAATCAAAATCAAGATGGACAAATAGAGAAGTGCAATGGCTCGGATTAAGCAACCTAAATTATCGGATGTGATCGAGAAAGAACTCGAAAAACTCATCATCGAAGGAAGCTTATCCGCAGGGCAGCAATTACCGCCAGAGCGGGAGCTTGCCAAGCAATTTGAAGTTTCAAGGCCTTCTATACGTGAAGCGATTCAACGCTTAGAAGCGAGGAAACTGCTTAGGCGCCGTCAAGGTGGTGGCACCTTTGTCAGCGAAAGCTTAGGTAAATCATTTGAAGATCCTTTACTTGATTTATTAAGCACACACAAAGAGACGCAACTTGATTTACTTGAAACCCGCCATGCAATGGAAGGTGTTTCTGCATATTTTGCCGCGCTGCGTGGCACTCAAGAAGATTTTGAACGTATCGAGCGCTATCAAAAACTTGCCGCTCAAGCGACTCTTGAGAAAAATATGAGCGAAGAAGTTTGCGCTGTCATGAAGATGCTGATAGCGATTACCGAAGGCTCACACAATATGGTTTTGCTCCACATAGTCAAAAGCCTTGCGCCATTACTTGAGCAAAACATACTACAGAATTTTGAATTACTTCATCGTCGCGATGAGGTTATAGCTAAGGTGAGTGATCACCGTGCCGCGATTGTGCAGGCGATTATCGAGCGTCGCCCTGAAGATGCTCGTAATGCGTCGCATGCACACTTGGCTTATATTGAAGAAACCTTGCTGGATTTGTCGATGGAAGAAGGGCGACGTAAACGCTCACTGCGCCGAATCAAGCAAAGTAATGAATCACAATGACTGTTATTTAAAATAACAAGCAGTCCAACCAACAAAAGGATAGATCGCCATGTCAGAAGTCATGAATAATGACGTTGATGCACTGGAAACTCAAGAATGGCTAGAAGCACTTGAGTCAGTGGTCCGCGAAGAAGGTGTTGAGCGTGCACAATATTTACTTGAACAAGTTCTAGAAAAAGCTTGTTTAGACGGTGTTGACATGCCAACTGGTATCACATCTAACTATGTGAATACTATTGCCCCAACTCAAGAACCAGCTTACCCAGGTGATATCACACTTGAGCGTCGTATTCGTTCGATCATTCGCTGGAATGCAATCATGATCGTACTACGCGCCTCTAAGAAAGACTTAGAGCTTGGTGGTCACATGGCTTCTTACCAGTCTGCTGCTGCGTTTTATGAAGTGTGCTTTAACCACTTCTTCCGCGCTGCAAACGAAAAAGACGGTGGCGATTTAGTTTATTATCAAGGTCACATTTCTCCAGGGATCTACGCACGTGCTTTCCTTGAAGGCCGTCTAACTGAAGAGCAACTTGATAACTTCCGTCAAGAAGTTGATGGTAAAGGTATCCCTTCATACCCACACCCTAAATTAATGCCAGAATTTTGGCAGTTCCCAACTGTATCTATGGGTCTTGGCCCAATCGCAGCTATCTATCAAGCTCGTTTCTTGAAATATCTTCACGGCCGTGGTCTAAAAGATACTTCTGAGCAGCGCGTTTATGCCTTCCTAGGTGATGGTGAGATGGATGAGCCAGAATCACGCGGTTCTCTTTCTTTCGCAGCGCGTGAGAAACTAGACAACCTATGCTTCCTAATCAACTGTAACCTACAGCGTCTTGACGGCCCTGTAATGGGTAACGGTAAGATCATTCAAGAACTTGAAGGTCTATTCAAAGGTGCTGGTTGGAACGTTGTGAAAGTTATCTGGGGTAACAACTGGGATGCACTTATCGCAAAAGATACCTCTGGTAAACTGCTTCAATTGATGAATGAAACCATCGATGGCGACTACCAAACATTTAAATCAAAAGATGGCGCATACGTGCGTGAGCACTTCTTTGGTAAATACCCAGAGACTGCAGCACTTGTTGCTGACATGACTGATGAGCAAATCTTTGAGCTTAAACGTGGTGGTCACGATTCATCTAAACTTTACGCAGCATTTAAAAATGCACAAGACACTGAAGGCAAACCAACTGTAATCCTTGCGAAAACAGTTAAAGGTTACGGCATGGGTGACGCTGCGGAAGGTAAAAACATCGCGCACCAAGTTAAAAAACTAGATATGACTCACGTGAAGAGCCTACGTGACCGTCTATGTCTTGAAGACTTAATTTCTGATGAAGATGTTCAAAGCCTACCTTATCTAAAACTAGAAGAAGGCAGCGCTGAATACGAATATCTACATGCACGTCGTAAAGCACTGAAAGGTTACACGCCAAAACGTCTGCCTAACTTTACACAAGCACTAGAAATTCCTGAACTTTCTGAGTTTGATGCGCTACTTAGCGAGCAAAAACGTGACATTTCAACCACTATGGCTTATGTCCGTGCGCTAAACATCATGCTTAAAGATAAAGGCATTGGTAAGAACATCGTTCCAATCATTGCCGACGAAGCACGTACTTTCGGTATGGAAGGCCTGTTCCGTCAAATCGGTATTTATAACCCACACGGTCAAACTTACACACCAGAAGATCGCAGCGTAGTGTCTTACTATAAAGAAGCGACTTCAGGTCAAGTATTGCAAGAAGGTATCAATGAACTTGGTTCAATGTCTTCTTGGGTGGCAGCAGCGACGTCATATAGCACAAACGATCTTCCAATGATCCCGTTCTATATCTACTACTCTATGTTCGGTTTCCAACGTGTTGGCGACATGGCGTGGATGGCTGGTGACCAACAAGCACGTGGTTTCCTACTTGGCGCAACAGCTGGTCGTACAACGCTTAACGGTGAAGGTCTACAGCACGAAGATGGTCACAGCCATGTTCTTGCTAACACTATCCCTAACTGTGTGTCTTATGACCCAACGTTCGCTTATGAAGTAGCGGTATTACTACAAGATGGTCTACGTCGTATGTACGGCGAGCAAGAGAACGTCTTCTACTACCTAACGCTAATGAACGAAAACTACCACATGCCAGCTATGCCTGAAGGCGCTGAAGAAGGTATCCGTAAAGGTATCTACAAGCTAGAAAGCTATGCAGGTAGCAAGTCTAAAGTTCAGCTAATGAGCTCTGGTACTATCATGAACGAAGTTCGTAAAGCTGCGGGTATCCTAAGCGAAGAGTACGGCATCGCATCTGATGTGTTCTCTGTAACTTCTTTCAACGAACTAACGCGTGACGGTCAAGATGCAGAACGCTTCAACATGCTACACCCAGAAGCTGAGCAAAAAGTACCTTACATCGCAACAGTTCTAGGCTCTGAGCCAGCAATCGCTGCAACGGATTACATGAAGAACTATGCTGAGCAAGTTCGCGCATTCATGCCAACTGCAAGCTATAAAGTGCTAGGTACTGACGGCTTTGGTCGTTCTGATAGCCGTGACAACCTACGCCGCCACTTCGAAGTGAACGCAGGTTATGTTGTTGTTGCAGCACTGTCAGAGCTTGCGAAACGTGGTGAAGTTGAGAAATCAGTAGTTGTTGAAGCAATTGCTAAATTCAACATTGATGCAGATAAAGTGAACCCACTTTACGCATAACACTCAATTGATAAGCGCAGCCAGAGTGACTCTAGGTTGCGCTTTCTTGCATAGAATTAGGAAAGTAATATGTCTATCGAAATTTTCGTACCAGATATCGGCGCTGATGAAGTAGAAGTCACCGAGATTCTTGTTAACGTTGGCGACAAAGTAGAAGAAGAGCAGTCTCTTATCACTGTTGAAGGTGATAAAGCGTCAATGGAAGTTCCTGCATCAAGTGCTGGTGTAGTTAAAGAAATTAAAGTTAAAGAAGGCGACAGTGTTTCAACTGGTAGTCTAATCATGGTATTTGAAGCTGAAGGCGGCGCGGCAGAAACGCCTGCTCCAGCAGCAGAAGCACCGGCAGCAGCGCCAGCGCCTGCAGCGGCATCTGAGCTTAAAGAAGTTCACGTACCAGATATCGGCGGTGATGAAGTTGAAGTGACTGAAATCATGGTTGCAGTAGGTGATTCAATTGAAGAAGAACAATCACTTATCACTGTAGAAGGTGACAAGGCTTCAATGGAAGTTCCAGCGCCATTTGCCGGTACATTGAAAGAAATCAAAGTTGCCGCAGGTGATACAGTTTCAACTGGTAGCCTAATCATGGTATTTGAAACGGGCGCATCTGCACCAGCAGCAACGACCGAAGCACCAGCAGCAGCGCCACAAGCAGCAAGCGCGCCAAGTGTTCAGGAAGTTAACGTTCCTGATATCGGCGGTGATGAAGTTGAAGTCACTGAAATCATGGTTGCCGTGGGTGACAGCGTTGAAGAAGAACAATCACTTATCACTGTAGAAGGTGACAAGGCTTCAATGGAAGTTCCAGCGCCATTTGCAGGTACAGTTAAAGAAATCAAAGTTGCCGCAGGCGATAAAGTTTCAACTGGTAGCCTAATCATGGTATTTGAAGTCGCTGGAAGCGCGCCAGCAGCAGCGCCGGCGGCACAAGCTCCTGCAGCGCCAGCTCAAGCATCTGCGCCAGCAGCGCCAAAAGCAGCAGCGGCTCCAGCAGCAAGCACAGGTGATTTCCAAGAGAACAATGAATATGCACACGCATCACCAGTTGTTCGTCGTCTAGCACGTGAGTTTGGTGTTAACCTTGCGAAAGTGAAAGGTACTGGTCGTAAGAGCCGTATCCTAAAAGAAGACGTTCAAAACTTCGTTAAAGAAGCGCTAAAACGCCTAGAATCTGGCGCAGCAGCGGGTAATGGCGACGGCAGTGCGCTTGGTCTACTTCCTTGGCCAAAAGTTGATTTCTCTAAATTTGGTGAGACTGAAACGAAAGCACTTTCTCGCATTAAGAAGATCTCTGGTGCTAACCTACATCGTAACTGGGTGATGATCCCGCATGTTACACAGTGGGACAACGCAGATATCACTGCGCTTGAAGCATTCCGTAAAGAGCAAAATGCAATCGAAGCGAAGAAAGATAGCGGCATGAAGATCACACCACTTGTGTTCATCATGAAAGCTGCTGCGAAAGCACTTGAGCAGTTCCCAAGCTTCAACTCTTCACTTTCTGAAGATGGCGAAAGCTTGATTCTGAAGAAATATGTGAACATTGGTATCGCTGTTGATACGCCAAACGGCCTAGTTGTTCCTGTATTTAAAGATGTGAACAAGAAAGGCATCTACGAGCTATCTGATGAGCTAAAAGCTATTTCTAAGAAAGCACGTGATGGCAAACTAACTGCATCTGACATGCAAGGTGGCTGTTTCACTATCTCAAGCCTTGGCGGCATCGGTGGTACTGCATTTACACCTATCGTCAACGCGCCAGAAGTTGCTATCTTAGGTGTGTCTAAATCTGAAATGAAACCTGTATGGAATGGTAAAGATTTCGAACCACGCCTACAGCTTCCACTATCACTATCTTATGATCACCGCGTGATCGATGGTGCGGAAGGTGCACGTTTCATTACTTATCTAAACAACTGCCTAACAGACATTCGTCGTTTAGTTCTGTAGTAATTTAGTGCTATAGTCGAAAAAGATAAGACAAATAAGGCGGTTATACAATGCCGCCTTGATCACAAGAATGATGTCTAGCTCACAAGCTTTTCGGATTTAGATTTCAACCAAGACCAAGTCTAGATAGACTAGAAAGCAGTAATCTAGATAGAATAGAAGATGTAAATGGTCTGGTTGAGCATTCGTTTAGCCTGTTAGGGATAATGACTAAAAGAGGTCGAAATGAGCAAAGAAATTAAAGCACAAGTCGTAGTACTTGGCGCAGGTCCTGCTGGTTATTCAGCGGCATTCCGTTGTGCAGATTTAGGTTTAGAAACAGTCATCGTTGAGCGTTACAACACGCTTGGTGGTGTATGTCTAAACGTAGGTTGTATTCCGTCAAAAGCATTGCTTCACGTTTCAAAAGTAATTGAAGAAGCAAAAGCTATGGCTGAGCACGGCGTTGTTTTCGGCGAACCACAAACAGACATTGACAAAATCCGTATCTGGAAAGACAAAGTAATCGGCCAACTTACTGGCGGCCTTGGCGGCATGGCAAAAGCACGTAAAGTGACTGTTGTGAACGGCCTAGGTAAATTTACAGGTCCAAATACGCTTCAAGTTGAAGGCGAAGAAAGCACAACTGTCACTTTTGATAATGCTATCGTTGCTGCGGGCTCACGTCCAATCCAACTGCCATTTATCCCACATGAAGATCCACGTATTTGGGATTCAACGGATGCACTTGAGCTAAAAGAAGTCCCTGAAAAACTTCTTATCATGGGTGGTGGTATCATCGGCCTTGAAATGGGTACAGTGTACAACTCACTAGGTTCTCAAATCGACGTTGTTGAAATGTTTGACCAAGTGATCCCAGCTGCGGATAAAGACGTTGTTAAGGTTTACACTAAGCGCATTAAAGACAAGTTCAACCTAATGCTTGAAACCAAAGTAACAGCTGTTGAAGCAAGAGAAGACGGCATTTACGTTTCAATGGAAGGTAAAAAAGCACCTGCTGAACCTGAGCGTTATGACGCAGTATTGGTTGCAATCGGTCGTGTGCCAAACGGTAAACTACTGGATGCTGAAAAAGCTGGCCTAGAAGTTGATGAGCGCGGCTTTATCAATGTTGATAAGCAAATGCGCACCAATGTTCCACACATCTTCGCGATTGGTGATATCGTTGGTCAACCTATGCTTGCGCACAAAGGTGTGCATGAAGGTCACGTTGCTGCAGAAGTTATTTCTGGTAAAAAACACTACTTTGATCCGAAAGTTATTCCTTCAATTGCGTACACTGAGCCAGAAGTTGCTTGGGTTGGTAAAACTGAAAAAGAAGCAAAAGAAGAAGGCATCAAGTACGAAGTGGCAACATTCCCATGGGCTGCATCAGGTCGTGCAATCGCATCTGACTGCGCTGATGGTATGACTAAGCTTATCTTTGATAAAGAAACTCACCGCGTAATCGGTGGTGCTATCGTTGGTACAAACGGTGGTGAACTTCTTGGCGAAATCGGCCTTGCAATCGAAATGGGTTGTGATGCAGAAGATATCGCACTAACCGTTCACGCGCACCCAACATTGCATGAGTCAGTTGGTCTTGCTGCAGAAGTATTTGAAGGTTCAATTACCGATCTTCCAAATGCAAAAGCTGTGAAGAAGAAAAAATAATTCATTTTCGCAGTTAAATTTTTAACTTTTTTCATATCAGTTAAGAATTAAAAGTATATAGAAAACCGTAACTTGTGATTATCATGAGTTGCGGTTTTTTAGTTATGCAAATCACGAAAAGCCTTGAGGCGAATCGCTATTGGCAAGTTTGAGTCACAGGTGATAGAATAGCCGACTTATTTTTACATCGAACTAAGATTGAGAAACAATGAAAAAGCACACGATTGATGTCATGATTTCTGAAGAAGAAGTCGCACAACGCATTCAGACCTTAGGTAAAGAGATCACCGAATTTTATCAAGGCAGCGAAGATTTAGTCATGGTTGGCCTACTACGCGGTTCATTTGTTTTTATGGCAGACCTTGCACGTGCGATTGAACTCCCACACCAAGTGGACTTCATGACAGCGTCAAGCTATGGCAATAGCATGAACTCTTCTCGCGATGTTCGTATTTTAAAAGACTTAGATGATGATATCAAAGGCAAGGATGTGCTACTGGTTGAAGATATTATCGATACGGGCAATACGCTAAGCAAGGTAAAAGAAATCCTTGAAATTCGCGAACCTAAATCCATTCAAATCTGTACTCTGCTAGACAAACCTTCACGCCGTGAAGTTGAAGTTGACGCACGTTGGATTGGCTTTGAAATCCCAGATGAGTTCGTGGTTGGCGTCGGCATTGACTATGCTCAAAAATATCGCCACTTACCATATATTGGTAAAGTAACTTTATTAGAAGACTAATCTTTTAAAGCTAAAATCTGATAGATATAAATATGCCCAAGTCTGTTTTAATAATGACTTGGGCATAATTTTTTAATCACTAAAAAGTGTTAGTATTTTCTAAATGCAAAGGGTTAAGCTTCTGAATCAGAGCCTATTCCTTTTACTGCTGTGACTTCATCATTCATGATTTTATCAAGCGATGCTTGGTGCGATAATTCTAAGCTCTCACGGCTGTGACAACGCACGCCTAGGTCGTTTAAGATACCATCACCAATACCATATACCCAGCCGTGGATTTGCGTCTTCTGACCGCGCTCCCAAGCTTGTTGAATGATGGTTGAGTTGCCTAAGTTATACACTTGCTCTGCAACGTTGATTTCACACAGCTTATTACCCCATTCTTCTTTCGGGTATTTAGCCAGCCAGTCTCTATGCTTGAGGTAAAGATCGCGAATATGCAGCAACCAGTTATTGATAAGCCCTAGGTTTGGATTATCAATAGAGGCTTGCACACCACCACAGCCATAGTGACCACAGATAATAATGTGTTTTACTTTGAGTACATCGACTGCATACTGGACCACAGATAAGCAGTTGAGATCCGTGTGGATCACTTGGTTGGCTACGTTTCGATGCACAAATAGCTCACCTGAATGCAGGCCGGTTAAACGCTCAGCTGGGACTCGGCTATCTGAACAACCGATCCATAAATATTCTGGGTGCTGAGAGCCTTCAAGATTGGTAAAAAACTCAGGGCAATCAGACTTTATTTGATTTGACCAAGCTTGGTTGTTTTCGAATAACTGTTTTATATCTGGCATGTTATCATCCTCTTAACTTGCTCTTATATCTGGCATATTTGTATATATACCTTTCGATCATTCTGGGTATAACTAAAAATTGATAAAAATCAAATCAGATTTGTACTAACATAACCTAAATTAATAAAAAGATAAAAGATATTCACTATGTATGCATTAGAAATTGAAAATTTAACCAAAACTTATGCAGGCGGCGTGAAAGCGCTAAAAGGCATTAGTTTATCTGTGGAAAAAGGTGATTTTTACGCACTTTTAGGTCCAAATGGCGCAGGTAAGTCGACGACAATCGGTGTCATTAGCTCCCTCGTTAATAAAACTTCTGGGCTAGTTAAAGTATTTGACTATGATATTGATAAAGATTTAGTTCGCGCTAAGCAGCAACTAGGTTTAGTCCCACAAGAATTTAACTTTAACCCCTTTGAAACGGTTCAACAAATTCTGCTTCAGCAGGCCGGTTACTATGGCGTGCCGCGCTCTGTTGCCAAAGAAAGAGCACAAAAATACCTCACTCAGCTCGATTTGTGGGAAAAACGTGACCAAAGAGCAAGAAACCTTTCAGGTGGGATGAAACGTCGCCTGATGATTGCGCGTGCGCTGATGCATGAGCCGAAACTGCTTATCTTAGATGAACCTACCGCTGGGGTTGATATTGAACTGCGCCGCTCGATGTGGGAGTTCTTGCAAAAGATCAACAAAGAGGGCGTGACGATTATTCTCACCACGCACTATCTTGAAGAAGCTGAGATGCTGTGTCGCAATATAGGTATCATTAACGCAGGTGAAGTGATTGAGAACACTTCAATGAAAGCCTTGCTAGGCAAATTAAGTGTTGAAACCTTTATCTTAGATCTAAAAGATTGCCCGCAACAGCCAGTACTTAAAGATGCCAAAATTAGCTATTTTGATCATCAAACCCTTGAAGTCGAAGTTGAAAAATCACAAGGTTTGAATGCCGTCTTTAGCCAGCTCACAGAGCAGGGTGTCGAAGTATTGTCGATGCGTAACAAGGCGAACCGTCTTGAAGAGTTATTTGTAGAAATTATCCGCTCGGGTGAGAAATAGGAAATAAAATGCTTGAACTATATTGGACGGCTTTTAAAAGCTTAGTTTATAAAGAAATCAATCGCTTCATGCGAATTTGGGTGCAAACCATAGTCCCACCAGCAATTACCATGACCTTATATTTTATTATTTTTGGTAATCTGATTGGCTCACGTATTGGCCAAATGCACGGCTTTAGTTATATGGAATATATCGTTCCAGGTTTGATTATGATGTCGGTTATTACCAACTCTTATTCAAATGTGGCGTCGTCATTTTTTAGTGCTAAATTTCAAAAGAACATTGAAGAGTTATTGGTCGCGCCAGTACCAAACCATATCATCATTGCCGGCTATGTGATGGGCGGGGTAACGCGCGGCTTGTTAGTTGGCATTTTAGTCACTTGCGTGGCACTCTTTTTTGTCGATTTAACCGTGCAGCACTGGTTTATCGTGGTATCGATTGTGTTCTTAACCTCAGTCTTGTTTGCCCTTGGCGGTTTAATCAATGCTGTGTTTGCCACAACGTTTGATGATATCTCGATTATTCCAACCTTTGTGCTCACGCCGCTGACTTACTTAGGTGGGGTCTTTTATTCGATTGATCTCTTACCTGAATTTTGGCAGGCAGTATCTAAGATCAACCCAATCGTGTATATGGTCAATGGTTTCCGTTATGGCTTTTTAGGCGTCTCGGATGTCAATGTGACCACAGCTTTTGGTGTCTTGTTGGTGTTTATTGCTGCGCTTTATGCGTTAGCTTATTACTTGATTTCAAAAGGCAAAGGACTAAGAAGTTAATCTTTTTAGACCACTCAAGCTGTTGACTCAGCTAAAGCCATAAAAAAACGCAGCGAGAGATTCGCTGCGTTTTTTATTTTATATGTTAAATACTTAGTATTTAAACTTTTAGTTATTCTTCTTCAACATCTTGCGCTGAATCGTCGCTGCTTTCACTTGGCGTGATATCCACAACAATATTATCAATCAAACGCGCTTTACCTAAGTAAGCCGACATTAAGATCACTAGCTGAGTGCTGCTTTCTGTTGGTACAAGTAAGGTTTGCGCATCACGCACAAAGATTTCATCAGGCTCTAAATCTGCTGCGCGCAGTTGATCGCTCGCATCTTCAATTAAAGAACTCCAATCATCACGCCCGCCGCGAATTTGGCTGCTGATCCAACGCATGGTGCGAGCTAGCACAGGTGCACGCTGACGCTCCCCTAAAGTCAGGAGGTTATTGCGCGAACTCATCGCAAGGCCATCCATTTCACGCACAGTTGGCACGCCGATGATTTCAATTGGCATTGAAAGATCGCTCACCATTTTTTTGATCACAGCCAGTTGCTGGAAGTCTTTTTCACCAAAACAGGCGACATCCGGTTGGACGATATTAAAAAGCTTGGTCACAATCGTACTGACGCCACGAAAATGCCCCGGACGTGATGCACCTTCTAAAATGTTTGACAGACCCGTTACTTCAACAGCAGTCTGCTTTTCAAGACCTTCTGGGTACATAATTTCTGGGGTTGGCGTAAACACAAAATCAACGCCTTCCGTGTTTAACTTCGCTAGATCATCATCTAACGTGCGTGGGTAGCTGTTGAGATCATCGCTGCGCTCAAATTGCATCGGATTAACAAAAATGCTCACCACAACAATGTCCGCATTTTCACGGGCTTTACGCGCTAAAGTTAAGTGACCTTCATGCAGGTTACCCATAGTTGGAACAAAAGCAATACGGCGGCCTTCACGACGCGCACTATTTAATTGCTCTCTAAGTTGAGCTACATCAGCAAAAGTTTGCATGGATTATCCTTATTCAAAAGTATGTTCAGCAGCAGGGAAGATCCCTTGTTGAACATCCTGAATATACTTTGAAACGGCCTCTTGCATTGAACCTGTTTCAGTTAAAAAGTTTTTCGAAAATTTTGGCATATAGTTAGCAGAGATCCCGAACATATCATGCATCACTAGGATTTGACCGTCTGTATCTTTACCTGCGCCAATCCCGATCACTGGAATATGTAGGGCATCCGTAATACGTTTGGCGAGCCCACTTGGCACACATTCAAGTACTAGCAGTTGCGCGCCAGCATTTTGCAGAGATAAGGCATCACGTACGATTTGGTCAGCCACATCGGATTGACGGCCTTGGATCTTATAACCACCAAAGATATTGACAGATTGTGGCGTTAAGCCTAAGTGGGCACATACAGGCACAGAGCGCTCAGTCAAGGTTTTAACCGTTTCAACGAGCCAGTCACCACCTTCAAGCTTGACCATGTTTGCGCCCGCTTGCATGAGTTTAGCCGCGCTGTGGCAAGCTTGTTCTGGGGTTGCATAGCTCATGAAAGGCAAATCAGCTAATAATAAAGCATTTGGGCTACCTGCGCGGACGCAGCGAGTATGATATGCAATATCCTCAACACTCACTGGCAGGGTATCATCATGGCCTTGTAAAACCATTCCTAATGAGTCACCAACAAGGAGTACAGGCATTTCTTGATCTTCAAAAAGTTTGGCAAAACTTGCATCATAAGCGGTTGAGCTTGCAAATTTTTGGCCTTCTTTTTTCCACTTCATCAAGTCATTAATGCTAATTTTTTTCATTTTATTACCTTTGAGCCATTTTTAGCTTTGAAATAAGGGGAGAGTCCGCCCAAATTGTTAAGCCATTGCGTGGCACTGTTTTTAATAATTCACAGAGCATGGTTCCATCTGGAAGCTCTAAATCAGGTGCAATTTCTTCTAATGGATAAAGTACAAATTCACGTACTTTCATTCCGTAATGAGGGATAGTTAAACGATCACATTCTAAAGTGAGGTCATTATATAAGATAATATCTAAATCTAAAGTCCTCGGTCCCCAACGCTCTGCTTTTCTGGTACGTCCATGTTTTTTCTCAATGGCTTGCGTCGCATCAAGGAGTGCCATTGGCGTGAGGTTGGTTTTGGCGCAGACCACCGCATTGACATAATCGGGCTGATCTTGTGGGCCCATAGGTTTGCTCGAATATAAAGAAGAGCTGGCTAACACTTCAAGATCGGGATGCTCAACAAGTTCTAAAATAGCTTCTTGAGCGGTTTGCAGCGGTTCACCTAAGTTACTGCCTACCGCAATATATACGATATTTTGTAAATCTTGAGACATAAGGCTCCCTTCTTGTCTTGCTTAACGGATATTTATTCTGATGTTGTGCTTGGGCCTGCGGTGCTTATTTTACGCTTTTTCTTATGTGGTCGTTTACGCTTGCGTCCGGTGGTTTTCGGATCGACAACTTGGTTGACCATGTTTTGCTTGTGTACATCTGGCGCAGACTGGAATGTTTCCCACCAATGTGCAAGCTCAAGGGTCTCACCACCTTCGATTTGACCTCGCATTTCAAGCAAATCAAAGCCTGCTCTAAACTTAGCTAAGTTTGCGAGTTGGAATGCACGTTTGCCAGCGCGGCGCGGCAGACGTAATTGCAGCATCCAAATATCTCGGATGGTCGTCGTATGGCGACGTGGGATCGCAATGCTTTTGACTTGTCGATCTAAGATCAAGTTACTCGCCATCATGATCGCATCATAATAACTAAGCTTGCGGTCATTCATTAGATCGCGGGCTAAAATTTCAAGCGGATACCACAAAAATGCCGCAAACATAAATGCAGGGTTGATTCGCTTACCTGTTGCCAGGCGCTTATCGGTTGAGCGCAGCACAGTGTCAATCATCTGCTCTGTGGTTGAGCTATGATCGGGCGTAAAGTGCTCTGCAACCAATGGGAACAGCGGTGAGAACAAGTTGTAATCACGTAGCATTAAATAAGTGGCTTCACCTTGGCCTGATTGCAGCAGTTTTAATGATTCTTCAAACAAACGTGCGGGTGGAATTTCTGTCAGCAAATTTGCCATATTTCGAATCGGCGCAGAGGTTTGCGTCTCGATTTTCATATTTAATTTGGCAGCAAAGCGCACCGCGCGCAGCATGCGTACGGGATCTTCACGGTAGCGCTGCTCAGGATCGCCTATCATACGGACAAGGCCAGCTTTTAAATCTTCAACACCGCCAGCATAGTCATGAATGCTAAAATCTTTGATGTTGTAATACATGGCGTTAATCGTAAAGTCACGACGCTGCGCATCTTCATCAACTGTGCCATAGACATTGTCTCGCAGCAGCATACCTTCTTTAGATTGCGCTGAAACGTCTTTAATTTTCTTCGCTTTGGTGACTTCTTGCGGCGCTTCATGGTGGCCACGAAACGTCGCGACTTCGATGATTTCACGCCCAAACATAATATGTGCTAAACGAAAGCGACGCCCAATTAAGCGGCAGTTACGAAATATTTTTTCGATCTGCTCTGGGGTTGCATTGGTGGCAATATCAAAATCTTTTGGGGTTTGCCCAAGCAAGAGGTCGCGCACACCTCCGCCGACAAGAAATGCCTCATAGCCATACTTATTTAAGCGATATAAAACTTTGAGCGCATTATCACTGATATGGTTACGTGAAATAGGGTGCGCGTCACGGGTGATAATATTCAGAGGAATGTCTCCATTGCTTGCGATACCCTTAAGTTTGGGTATATATCAGCTCGATCGTAAAAATAATTGCTACATCATAACTTAGGTTGAGCGATTTGAAAAATCTAAGCTGAGTTTTTAATTAGCTTTGTAAAATAAACTTCATTTTTCTACGCTTTTTGAGCAAATTGATTCACTTTTTAGCGTATTTGTTTAATTTTAGAAATTCCAGAGGCTGATATTTAAGGTATCGTCCAGTGTTTGATCCCAAAATCTAAGATCTCCGCAAGACTGAGATCCATCAAACTGCTCGTTTCAAAACCTAAAAACTGCATCGCGTGGATAATATTTTGCTTCGCATGTTGATTTTCAATAGCAGGGGCATGATTTTGTTTGGAAAGCTTGTTTCCTGATTCATCAAGCGCAAGCGGTAAATGCAAATAGGAAACAGGCGTTTGGCCTAATAAATGGTACAAGCTAATTTGACGCCCAGTGGGTTCTAATAAATCAGCGCCACGTACCACTTGAGTCACGCCTTGATAAATATCATCTAGCACCACTGCAAGATTATAGGCAAATAAGCCATCACGACGTTTAATAATAAAGTCTTCTTGGGCCAGCGCGCGCGGGATAGTGATTTCCCCTAAAGCTAAATCTTGAAAGCTTTCAATGCAATGGGTTTGTTGTAAGCGAATTGCAGCGTCGCCAGCAGGGACATTTGCATTTCTGCAGTGCCCTAAATAATAACCACCATCGGCTTTAATTTGTTTGCGCGTGCAGTTGCAGTAATACGCCATGCCATTGGCGAGCCAAGCATCGATTTGCGCTTGATAGGCAGCATGGCGCTGGCTTTGATAGATGACTTCGCCATCCCAAAAAAGTTGGTGGGCTTCAAGCGTATCTAAGATGAGTTTATCTGCGCCGGGCATTTCACGGGGAGGATCGAGATCTTCAATCCGCACGAGCCATTTACCTTGGTTTGCCTTGGCTTGAAAATAACTACCAAGGGCGGCAATTAAGGAGCCAAAGTGAAGCGGGCCGGATGGAGAAGGGGCGAAGCGGCCGATATATTCATTCATCATCAATGCTTTATCGCTTTCAACTTTTAGGGGATATAAGAATATATGACTGGATCAAGTCATCGCTCTTCAAGTTTGAAGAGTAAAGAAGGAAGACACCAAGCCCTCCTCTTTATCAAAAGACTTAACTAAAGTTTAGCCTTGCATCTGTCTTTCTTTGATTTCTGCAAGTGTTTTACAGTCAATACAAAGATCAGCAGTTGGACGCGCTTCAAGACGACGGATGCCGATCTCTACGCCACAAGACTCACAAAAACCAAAGTCATCTTCTTTTAGTTTGCTGAGTGTTTTCTCAATTTTTTTAATCAAGCGGCGCTCACGGTCACGGTTACGCAGCTCTAGGCTAAATTCTTCTTCTTGCGAAGCGCGATCCACTGGATCAGGGAAGTTGGCAGCTTCATCTTTCATGTGGCTTACTGTGCGGTCAACTTCAACACGTAGTTGATCACGCCAAGCAGTCAAAATTTTTGAAAAATGCTCCACTTGCTCAGGTGACATATACTCTTCACCCGGCTGTTCCTGATATGGTTCAACACCTGCAATGGCTAGAATGCCTAGCGTTTTTTTCTTATTTGTTTCTGGCATACAGCGCTCCTAATTACTACACCTTTAGCTATCCATTAGCTAATAAGGGCGGTATCTATATCAAAAAGGCAAGCTCTAGGCAAACTTTGACTGACAGTTTTGTTAAATGGGTGACAAAGATGACTATTAATTTGCATATTTGTCGAAATTTAAACCAGTCGAAATTTCCATTGATTGCGGGGAGATTTGCGTTTGATAAGCGATGATTTCTACCCCAGCATCCATTGCTTGAATAAGTAACTTTCCATAATCTGGGTCTATATGGTGTGCAGGAGCGACTTTTTCAATACCTGTGTGCAAAATAATGTAAAAAAGTACTGCTCGTTGCCCTTTTTTTGCGATTTGAGTCAATTCTCGTAAGTGTTTTTGCCCACGGGTCGTGACCGTATCAGGAAAATAACCTTGTCCTAGTGACTTTTCATCTAACAAAGTCACGCTTTTTACTTCTATATAGCAATCTGGTTTTGGTCTCTTTTTGCCATTTTGGATATCAGGTTGAGGCGCATCTTGGAGCAAAATATCAATTCGGCTATTTTCATCACCATATTTAACTTCAGTTTTTAGCTCATCATAACCCAACAGTTCACTAATTTTACCTGCGCGTATCGCTTCGACCACAAGTTGGTTGGCTCTGGCGGTATTGACGCAAATAAAATGCTCTTTATCGGTTAAGGTCAACTCCCAAGAAAGCGGATACTTTCGTTTTAAGTTTGGAGAAGTGGAATAAAAAATCTGGCTATTGGGCGCGGCACATCCCGTCATTTTGCCCGTATTGGCGCAGTGAATGGTCGTTTCTTTAACTTTATTGTCTGGCAAAAGCGCATCGTTATCTTGCAAAAGCACATCGGCGAGAAATCGTTTATACCGACGCACTAAGGTCGCAGGCTTTAAAGGGGGATCAAATTGCATAAGTCTTTCAGTTTCCAATTCGTTTTTTAATCGTTTCTTTTGATATGATATACGGGACACCCATGAATTTAAATCTAATTGATATATGGGACACCCATACATTTTTATCCAAATGATGAACTCAAATTGACTATGACAACCCACCAGATCTCAAGCCAACTTCCGATTGCAAGCAAAGTAGCAGATATCCTACAAAGTTTGGACACCCATGCTCAGGTGGTCTTAAAAGCTGAAACCGGCGCAGGGAAATCCACCGCTTTGCCACTTGCTTTGCTCTCATCTGGGCAGTTTCAAGGCCAAATCATTATGCTTGAACCAAGACGCTTGGCGGCGAAAAGCATTGCCAGTTATTTAGCCAAGCAACTGGGAGAGAAAGTCGGCCAAAAGGTGGGGTATCAAATTCGTGGTGAGCAAGCTAAATCTCAGGACACCCAACTTTTAATTGTCACCGAAGGCATTATGCTTGCGATGCTGCAAAGCGATCCGGAATTAACTGGGGTGTCCTTAGTTATTTTTGATGAATTTCATGAGCGCAGTTTAAATGCAGACACTAGCTTAGCCTTTTGCTTGGAAAGCCAAGCGGCCTTGCGCGAGGATTTAAAGCTTTTGATTATGTCGGCGACTTTAGAAAAGGAAACTTTTTTTGCTAATTCATCCAAATCGAATCAAGCTGACTTTTTAGAAGATGGCTGTTTTATTGAATGTGAAGGTCGCACCTTTCCTGTTGCGATAACGTATCAAAGTCTCAAGCCAAACCAAGAGTTGAACAATGCTGTAATTGCAACGAGTCTAGATATGCTGCGCACTCAGCAAGGCTCTTTATTAGTCTTTTTAGATGGAACGCGTTCAATTCGATACGTTGAGCGCAATTTAAGCCAGCAACTCGCGCAGGATCTTAGTCTGCAAAATGTCGATCTCTATTGCTTATATGGGCAGATGGATCTTAAAGCGCAACAAGCTGCGATTGCGCCAACTCAAGCTAATCGTCGTAAAATTGTGTTAGCAACCAATATTGCTGAAACCAGTTTAACCATAGATGGGATCAGCATGGTGCTCGATGCTGGGATGGAGCAGTCAGCAAGCTTTGATCTTAAAACAGGGATCACCCGCCTTGAATCTAAACGTATTTCGCAAGCTTCAAGTGTTCAACGCGCCGGCCGTGCAGGGCGTTTGCAAGCGGGGATTTGTGTGCGTTTATATAGCAAAGAAGTATTTGAGCGCCAGCCACTTGAAACTCAACCTGAGATTTTACGCAGTGACTTGACCTCGCTGCGCTTAGAAACGCTTAAATGGGGCGCGCGAAATGTGAATGAACTGGCTTGGCTCAATCCACCGCCGGCGGTGGCAATACATAAAGCGGATGAGTTACTTCGCAACTTAGGTTTGTTGGATCAAAAAGGTGATTTGAGCGCAAAAATGCTGCGCATGGGAGCGGTATCCTTAGATCCTCGTTTTTTGGCTATGCTGATCCAAACCCTTGAGCTCGCACAATCGGCAAACTTGCCACATTTGCTTGATACCAGTACCGCCTTAATTTGCTTATTCGAAGAAAGACGCAAAGCTTTGGATTTAGCGAGTGATTTAGCTTTACTTCAAAGTGGTAAGCATCCAAATCAAAGACAACTGCTTCAGCGTAGCTTGAGTTTGAGCGTGCAACTTTCACAAATCAAAGAGTTAAATCCTACTTACCCAGCTCTCAAGCTTCGTAACTTTAAGGCTGATTTTAAACATTTAGAGAGAGATTACGCTGGGGTGCTGGCAAGTTTTGCTTATCCAGACAGAATCGCTTATCAAGCACAAATGGGGCAAGAGGCGAGCTTTTTACTTGCCAATGGGCATGGCGCGTTTCTTGATCCGCTATCTAACCTTGCTAAGCAGCATTGGATTGTAGTGATCGATCTTTTGCGTCATTCAGGCGGGCAAGGACGCAGTCAGATCTTTAGCGCGCTTGATTTGGATTTTGAGTTATTAAAAGATTTGAGTCAAACGCACGATCTTGAAAGCCAGCATTGGTTTCAAGACTCAGAGCTGATCCAATGGGATCAAAAGCGTGGCCAGATGATGGGTTGGGAGGTGCAAACTATCGGGCAAATTTGTTATGCCAAACAAGCCTTTGATAAACAAAAATCCTTAACCAGCGCGCAAAAAACGCAAGGCTTGATAAATTATCTCAGTCGTCATGGGTTAGCTGCGCTGAACTGGAACAAAGGTGCGCAAAATTTGCAGCAGCGCGTCTTGTGCGCCAGGCTTTGGCTACCAGAGGAAGATTGGCCAGATATGAGCGAAGAGGCGCTGCAAGCTCATTTAGATGCGTGGCTTTTGCCATATTTAAACGGCGTCCATGATTTAAAAGCACTTTTAAAAGTCAATTTAGAAGAAGCATTAAAAGCTTACCTTGGCTGGGAACTGATGCAGCTTTTAGATGCCGAACTACCGACACATTGGCTGCTGCCAACCGGTCGAATGCAGGGGATTGATTATCAATTTGGCCAAGATCCTGTATTATCGGTGCGCATGCAAGAAATGTTTGGCCAAGCCAAATCACCATTAATCGCAAAAGGCAGACAAGCGATTTTGGTGGATCTGCTTTCGCCAGCGCAGCGATCGTTACAGCGAACCAAAGATCTTGCAAGTTTTTGGCAAGGATCGTATCAATATGTCCAAAAAGAGATGAAAGGGCGCTATCCTAAACATATTTGGCCTGATGATCCCGCAAATCATCAAGCGACACGAAAAACCAAACGTCATTTTTCATAAAATGATCCAAGGGACGACATTTCGCCAAGGGATTTAAATTAGGCAATGGAATTAAAATGAAAGTATTGAAAAATAAAGCATTGGCCTCTGGGCGCAAAAAATTTGCGATGGACCCAAAAGAGGAATCCGGTATGAGAGCGACACGTCGCCGCAAGTCAACGACGACTGCGAAAAAAACGACGCGCAAAAAAGCCCCCAAAAAGAAGGCGCCAAAATCTTCTTGGAAAGGTACTCTTTGGAGTATTTTCTGGAAGTTAGCGATTGTTGGCATCGTCTTGGTGGCTGCGCTAGGTTTTTATCTTAATAATTTAGTCACTCAGCGTTTTGCAGGACAGCTTTTCTCGATTCCAACTGTTGTCTATGCGCGCATCATGAACTTGCAAGTTGGCGGCGATATGAGCCAGTCTGAACTGCAACAAGAATTGAATGTGCTTAACTATAAAAAAGTGAGCACGCCAAATCGCGCGGGTGAGTACAGTGTTGGGTCAAATAAAATTGAGCTGATCCGCCGTCCATTTGAGTTTACTGATGGCCCTGAAGATGAGCGTCATCTGTCAGTTAGCTTTAATCAAAATAAGATTGAGCGGATTGAATCTCTTGAAGAAGGAGCGCGTGGCGATCTTGGCTTTGTACGTTTAGAGCCGAAGATGTTAGGTTCGCTTGAAGCCGGTCAAGAAGAGCAGCGTTTATTCTTAAAACGTGAGCAATTTCCGGATGTGATGGTTGAAGCTTTAGTCGCAACAGAAGATAAGAACTTCTACCACCATCACGGGGTTTCTCCGGTTGGGATCATGCGTGCTTTGGTTGCGAATATTAAAGCAGGTCGCACCGTTCAAGGTGGTAGTACTTTAACCCAGCAGTTAGCCAAAAACTTATTTTTGACCCGTGAGCGTAGTCTCTGGCGTAAGATCAAAGAAGCTTATATTGCGCTGATCATTGATTATCGTTATAGCAAAGATCGTGTGCTTGAAGCTTATTTAAACGAAGTGTATTTAGGTCAAAATGGGAGTGAAGCGATCCACGGTTTTGCGTTAGCATCACGCTATTACTTTGGCGTGCCGATTGATGAGCTGCGCGTTGATCAAATGGCGTTACTTGTTGGTATGGTAAAAGGCCCATCTTATTATAATCCTAAGCGTTATCCTGAGCGTGCTAAAGAGCGCCGAGATGTTGTATTAATGCTTATGAATCAACAAGATCTTCTTTCTGAAGATGAGTATAAAGCTGCTATTTCTGCACCGCTAGATGTCGAGCAGAACTTGCATATGGCGCGCCGTCAGCCGGACTATTTTGAGCAGCTTAAAAATGAGCTAACAGAAAAAGTAGGCGATAAATTCACGCCTGATTCTGGTCTACGCGTTTTTACTACGCTTGATCCTGTGTCACAAAGTTACATTGAGCAAGCGGTTAAGCAAAGCGTACCTAAGCTTGAAGCGCGTGTTGGTGAAGGTCTGCAAACCGCAGCGGTTGCTGTGGATCGTAAAACCGGTGAGATCCGCGCTATGGTGGGAAGTAAGCAAGCAGGTTTTGATGGTTATAACCGCGCCTTGCATGCTAAGCGTCAAATTGGTTCACTGGCAAAACCATCAGTGTATTTAACTGCGCTCCAATATCCAGATAAGTTTAACCTTGCAACCACTCTTGAAGATAAGCCAATTAGCTTAAAAACAGGAGATGGTAAACAATGGAAGCCACAAAACTATGATCGTAAATATCGTGGTCAAGTGCCTTTGTATTTAGCGATGGCAAAATCACTCAATGTGCCAACGGTTAATTTGGGGATGCAAATTGGCACCTCTGATGTGCTAGATACTTTGACTAAACTTGGCGTGCCAAGAGATGCGGTGACGCCTGTGCCGTCTATGTTCTTGGGTGCTTATAGTCTAACGCCGTATCAAGTGGCGCAAATGTTCCAGACCATTACCAATAGCGGTAAACGTGCGACTTTAACAGCGCTGCGTAATGTGGTTGATAAAGACGGCGAAATTATTTATCGCTCACTACCAAAAGCGTCACAGCAGGTACCATATCAAGCGGCTTGGATGACCACATATATTATGAAACGTGTGGTCACAGAAGGAACAGGTCGTTCACTGCAAGCTAAATTTAGTAAAGCTTTGCTGGCAGCCAAAACAGGTACCAGTAACAATGAACGTGATAGCTGGTTTGTCGGCGTCGACGGACGTGAAGTGGTAACTATTTGGACGGGGCGTGATGATGACAAGCCAATGAAACTCACTGGTGCAAGTGGTTCATTACGTACTTATGATGAGTATTTAACCTTGCGTAAGCCGCAGACGCTTTCTCTGCCGTGGCCAAGTGGCGTCACAACAGCCAAATACCGCTCGGTAAATGGTGCCTTGGTCTTTGATTGTAAAGGAAATCAAGAATTGCCGATTTGGGAAGATGCAGACAAGCTAAGCGCGAAATGCAAACAAGCTGCTAAGCCTGCGCCACAAGATCAAAGCAGTGATTGGTTCCAAAGCCTGTTTGCTGAATAAGTAAATAGTTATATAAAAAGCTAAAACTAAAAGCTCAGTTTGTGTGATACAGGCTGAGCTTTTTTATACCTAAATGGACTAATTATTTCGACTATATCTTGGCTAATTACGGGTATAATTCGCATCTCATTATCTTTGTGGTTTTCAAAGCCAATGCTTTTGATTACTCTAGATCGCCAATCAACTATAAATTCCCTATATTTGAATATGCTTTGTGGGAAGGATCATCAACATGTGCAGCATTAGGTTTCAAGTTCGTTATCTCTTACTTTGGGTCACCCTATTTTCGCTTCTTTTTTCCATACCTAGTTTTGCGACAGAAAAAACCGCGAGTGGCCAGGTACGTCCAACGATTGCCTTAGTTTTTGCCGGTGGTGGCGCCAAAGGGGCGGCGCATGCTGGGGTGCTCAAGCAACTTGAAGCAATGAATATTCCAATTGATATCGTTACCGGTACGAGTATGGGGGCGTATGTTGGCGCTTTATACGCGATGGGGATGAATGCACAAGAAATCGAAGATACCATGACTTCTGTCGATTGGAATTTAGGTTATCGCGATCGCGTTAATCGCAATGAAAAGCGCTTACGTGAAAAAGCTTACGATGATACCTACCAGTTGCAAACTGACTTAGGGTTAGATAAAAAAGGCATACGGGTGCCTAAAGGTGTGGTGCAAGGACAAAACATGCTGCAAATTATCCGTAAAACCTCCGGCAATCCAAGTACTTTTAGAGATTTTGACCACCTTGCTGTACGCTATCGCGCGGTGGCGACCGATGTGGTGAACCTAAAACCTGTGGTTCTGGACAAAGGCAACTTGGTAGACGCTATGATGGCAAGTATGTCTGTGCCGGGCGCGCTACCACCTTATGAATATCAAGATATGCTGCTGGTCGATGGTGGCGTGACCAACAACATGCCGGTTGATGTTGCCAAAGCCATGGGCGCAGATGTGGTGATCGCTGTTGATATTAGTACCGATTATAAAACCAAAGAAGAGCTCGAAACCTTAATCTCGGTAGCCGATCAGCTTACTAACTATATGGTGCGCCGCAGCACCCAAGAACAAATTGAGAAATTGTCAGATCAAGACATTTTATTAAAGCCGGCAGTGGGAAAAATGGAAACTACGGACTTTTTTGAAATGTCACGCGCCTTTAAGCTTGGAGAAGAAGCGACAACTGCACAAGCATATAAACTCAAGAAACTTGCCTTATCGAACTTAGATTACCAAGCCTATCAGCTTAAAAAGCGTAATATGTACGCCAAAATACAGCAAAAAACGTCGCGTAAAATTGCCAAAGTTAAGGTGGATAATCAAACCCATTACAATGATGTTTTGGTTGAAAACCGTTTAGGCATCAAACCCGGCGAAAGCTATACTCAAGAAGAAATCGAAACCAAGGTGCGCAGTCTTTACTCTGTTGATCGTTTTGAAAAAGTCACCTACAGCTTTGTTGATGGTGGTCGTAAAGGAGATATTTTAAATATCAAGGTTGAAGAGAAGTCTTGGGGGCCGAACTACCTTGATTTTAGATTTTCACTTGAGGATGACTTTGCTGGCACGAGTAAATATGCTCTGGGGATGAGCGCTAACTTCACCGATCTCAGCGACAATGGTACCGAAGTACGCACCAGCCTTGAGCTCGGTACAGATAAATTGGTAGGGGCTGAGCTGTATACTCCACTGAGCGCGGATCAAACTTACTTTGCCAATACGAGCTTAAAATATACCAATCAGATGTCACGACTCGCTTTTGCGGATAATCTGGAAGATGGCTTTAGTAGTTCGCTTGATGACATAGACAATGCGTATGATGTTGAATATGTTCAATATGAAGGTGAGCTCGCGCTAGGTTATCAGCCGGATCTGGACCAAGATATACGCACAGGGTTTCGTTATACTTATGGTGAAACCGAAGTTGATAATTTTGCCGGAGGCGTCGACTTTAACTATCGCCGTTATGGTTTTTTTGCCCGTTATCGAAACGATACTTTAGATAGCTTTAGCTTCCCAACAAATGGCTATTACGTTGATTTAAATTATTTATATTCAAATGATGAAATCGATGACGATGGAGTCTTTGATGACGGCCGCACGCGCAACTGGGTCAGTGAGTACAGTGGCACCTTCTTGGCGGCGAAGAATTATTTACAACATAGTATTTCCACTCAGCTTGAATATGGTGTCGTGACAGGCCAAGACTCCACTTTCCCAGTGACTTTATATGAATTAGGCGGCTTTTTGAATTTGTCAGGGATCCCGCGAGATAGCTTGGCTGGGCGCAATAAAGCTTTAGCCAGTTTGGTGTATCGCTACCGCTGGTTTGAGAATGACTTTGGGCTATTCCGTTCACCGGTTTATCTCGGTGCATCCGTCGAATATGCTGGGGTATGGAATGATCCAGATGATTACTACAACTCTGATGCTATGCATATCGGTGGTTCAATTTTTACTGGGATTGACTCGCCTTTAGGACCGATCATTTTCTCTTATGGACGCACAGAAAATAATTATGACTCGGTTTATTTATTGATAGGTTCACCCTTTTAAATAAATAGCCTAGGGGAGTTTAAAAGAACAAGAAAGGATCACGCTATTTTAATTGGATATAAACTAAGCTAAATTAGTCATACAAAGTTATTTTTTTATTGATATAAAAAGAAAATTTTCTCGCTGTTTTGTAAGTTTGATCTCAAATTAAAATATCTTAAATGTAACTCAGATTTTAATTGTATGTGAAATTTGTTACTTTAGTTCTTACATCTTGGCATTTAAGAGTAATTGATATCCTTACAAAAATGCCAAGTATCCAAGGAAGTTTTCTCTCATATAACTAAATCAAGAGAGAAGACCGCAATATGAGGAAGATGTCGTGCTTGAAGCTTATCGTAAACATGTAGAAGAGCGTGCTGCGCAAGGTGTGGTGCCGCAGCCGCTAAATGCAGAGCAAACTGCTGAACTTGTTAAATTGTTAGAAACGCCGCCACAAGGCGAAGAAGACTTTATTCTAGATCTTTTTGTTAATCGTATCCCGCCAGGTGTTGATGAAGCCGCTTATGTCAAAGCCTGTTTTCTTGCAGCAATCATCAAAAAAGAAGCAAGCTCACCATTAATTGATCGCAAAGAAGCGACGCGCCTGCTCGGTACTATGCAAGGTGGTTATAACATTGAACCACTGATTGAATGTTTAGAAGATGAAGAGTTAGCTGAGATCGCAGTCAAAGCGCTGTCGCATACATTACTCGTTTTTGATGCTTTCTATGATGTTGAAGAAAAAGCCAAAGCCGGCAATCCACACGCACAAAAGATCATGCAATCTTGGGCGGATGCGCAGTGGTTCCTTGACCGTAAAAACCTTGATGAAAAAGTCACGCTGACTGTGTTTAAAGTCACAGGTGAAACCAACACAGATGATCTTTCGCCAGCGCCAGATGCTTGGTCACGTCCAGATATTCCTTTGCATGCACTCGCAATGCTTAAAAATGCCCGTGATGGGATTGAACCTGACAAAGCAGGTGAAGTTGGCCCAATTTCAACCATTGATAAACTAAAAGAAAAAGGCTATCCACTCGCTTATGTTGGCGATGTTGTGGGCACCGGCTCTTCACGTAAATCTGCAACCAACTCAGTGCTTTGGTTTATGGGCGAAGATATTCCTTACGTGCCAAACAAACGCGCAGGTGGTTTTGTCTTTGGTGGTAAAATTGCACCAATCTTCTTCAATACGATGGAAGATGCGGGCGCATTGCCAGTTGAGTTTGATGTCTCAAAATTAAATATGGGTGATGTGATTGATGTTTACCCATTTGAAGGCAAGGTATGTAAAGCCGGCACAGATGAAGTGCTCTCAACCTTCAAGCTAAAAACCGATGTGATTTATGATGAAGTTCGCGCCGGTGGCCGTATTCCGCTTATCATTGGCCGTGGGCTAACGGACCGCGCGCGTGAATCACTTGGTCTTGAGCCAAGCGATGTGTTCCGCCGTCCTGCGCCTGCCAAAGATTCAACAGCAGGCTTTACGCTTGCGCAAAAAATGGTTGGTAAAGCATGTGGCGTAGAAGGCATTCGTCCGGGCACTTACTGTGAACCTAAAATGACAACGGTTGGCTCACAAGATACCACAGGTCCAATGACCCGTGATGAGCTAAAAGATCTCGCATGTCTTGGCTTTTCAGCAGATTTGGTAATGCAGTCTTTCTGTCATACGTCAGCTTATCCAAAACCTGTTGATGTGACGACGCATAAAACATTGCCTTATTTTATGACCAACCGTGGCGGCGTATCGCTACGTCCGGGCGATGGTATTATTCACTCATGGCTAAACCGCATGCTCTTGCCTGATACAGTCGGTACAGGTGGTGACTCGCACACCCGTTTCCCGATGGGGATTTCTTTCCCTGCAGGTTCTGGTCTAGTTGCCTTTGCCGCGGCAACTGGCGTAATGCCTCTGGATATGCCTGAATCTGTATTGGTTCGCTTTAAAGGCAAGATGCAACCAGGTATTACCTTGCGTGATTTAGTCCATGCGATCCCTTATTACGGAATTAAAAATGGCCTATTAACAGTTGAAAAGTCTGGCAAAATCAATGAATTCTCAGGTCGCGTACTTGAAGTTGAAGGCCTTGAGCACTTAACGGTTGAGCAAGCGTTTGAAATTTCAGATGCATCGGCGGAGCGTTCAGCTGCGGGTTGTACGATTAAACTGTCACAAGAGTCGATTGCTGAATACCTTGAATCCAACATCGTTATGCTGAAGTGGATGATCTCAGAAGGTTATGGCGATCGCCGCACTATTGAGCGCCGCATTGTCGCGATGCAAGAGTGGCTGGATAACCCAAGCTTGATGGAAGCAGATAAAGACGCTGAGTATGCCCATGTGATCGACATTGATCTGGCTGAAATCAAAGAGCCAATTTTATGTGCGCCAAATGATCCAGATGATGCGCGTCTACTTTCTGATGTGCAAAATACTGAAGTTGATGAAGTCTTTATCGGTTCATGTATGACCAACATTGGCCACTTTAGAGCGGCAGGTAAGCTGATTGATAGCCATAACGCAGTGCTTGATACCAGACTTTGGGTCGCGCCACCAACTAAGATGGATAAAGATCAGCTGATTGATGAAGGCTATTACAGTATCTTCGGTAAAGCTGGGGCACGTTTAGAAACTCCGGGATGCTCGCTATGTATGGGTAACCAAGCGCGTGTTGCAGATGGCGCAACAGTTATCTCAACCTCAACGCGTAACTTCCCGAACCGTTTAGGTACTGGCGCGAATGTCTTCTTGGCATCGGCAGAGCTTGCTGTGGTCGGGGCGATTTTAGGACGCATTCCAACCCCTGCAGAATACTTAGAGTTTGCAGATAAGATCAATGCAACTGCTGCGGATACCTATCGCTATCTAAACTTCCACCGTATGGATGCTTATACGAAACCTGCGAATGAAGTGATTATCCAAAAAGCAGTCTAGTTGATTGGTTTTAACTTAACAGCTTAGATAACTAAACCAGCCTCTGTGATGATACTCATTCAGGGGCTGTTTTTTTATTTATTGAAGGGCGATTAGCGTACAAACTCATCCCAAGATTCAAGCATTTGCTCAAAATCTTCGACGCCGCAAAAAGCTTCGCTCTCATCTGGGTACTCATCGAGCATATCATCGGGATCAAAATTCTGAGTCTCGACAAATTCTACTTCATCCAAAATATCAGCATAGGCTTCTGTTTCTTTTTCTTCTAATAAGGAAATCGCCTGAATATGCACTTCATTATTTTCAATTTGAAGGCGCCATTGATCTCCTTGATAAGTCCAAGTCTGCAAATTATCGTGGTGCGCTTTTGCTGCAGCTAGGATGGCGGCCAACTTTTGTTTATCTTTTCCAATTTCTTCAATTAACCATAAACCAATGGCTTCATGGCCTTGTGAAAACTCGGCGCGATAGCTGCCATCTAAAATATCTTTTTTAAATTCAAAGTCCATAGCTTTGCCTTTTGTTTCGTTAAACGTACGATTTTGTATAAGTATAACAATTTCATTGTCCTTTGA
Organism: Vibrio sp. KMM 9700; assembly: GCF_058545285.1. NCBI lineage: Bacteria > Pseudomonadati > Pseudomonadota > Gammaproteobacteria > Vibrionales > Vibrionaceae > Vibrio > Vibrio sp. KMM 9700. The sequence goes on from NZ_CM178589.1 coordinate 1,952,680, forward strand.
CTGAGCTTTCTCTTGCTCAGATCCGGTGCAAATCCGCACTATTTTTGATGCTTATTTTTTTCATTTGATAGTTTTAAATAGGTTTGCACTATTTTTGTGCATTTGTTTTTTGCGCTTTTCCAACTATTTGTGAGTTAGATTGAATTGTTGGCACTATTTTGGTGCGTTGAGGTATTTTGGTGCCTAGTGTCAATCGAGGTTTTTGTGATTAAACAGTGTGATGAATAACTAAATGCATCTAGGTTTTGTTTATTTTTATTTGTTTATCAATTATTTATGTTTTATTTTTGATGGTTTTTGGTTTTTTGGCACGCATATTGTATATCTATTATCAGTTGTAAAAATTGGCTTCGTTGTAGCAGTCATTATTTTAGATTGCACTGGCCACTTAAAAAATTGCTCGGACGCCTAAGAAAGAGGGAACGTTATGAAACAAATTACCGCAATCATCAAACCATTTAAAGTCGATGATGTTCGTGAAGCGCTTGCAGATGTAGGCATTGAAGGGATGACAGTGACTGAAGTAAAAGGCTTTGGCCGTCAAAAAGGTCACACAGAGCTTTATCGTGGCGCAGAATATCAAGTTGATTTCTTGCCAAAAGTGAAGCTAGAGATCGCCACTCAAGCAGATAACGTTGATCGCGTGATTGAAGCGATCACACAAGCTGCGCAAACCGGCAAAATCGGTGACGGTAAAATCTTTGTTTACGATTTAGAACAAGCGATCCGTATTCGTACGGGCGAAACAGATAACGAAGCACTGTAAGGGAGATAAGAGCATGGATACAGTAGCAACGATTGGTGAATTAAAATACGCACTTGATACATTTTTCTTACTCATTTCTGGTGCTTTAGTCATGTGGATGGCAGCAGGCTTTGCAATGTTAGAAGCAGGCATGGTGCGCTCTAAAAATACCACTGAAATCTTAACTAAAAACTTTGTGCTATTTGCAATTGCTTGCACCATGTATTTGGTTGTTGGCTATAACATCATGTACGTAGATAACGCAGAAGGTGGTTTCCTACCTTCAATTGGCCTACTTATTGGCTCTCAAGCAGAAGATGCATCACACTCACTTGGTTCTGATTTCTTCTTCCAAGTAGTATTTGTTGCAACAGCAATGTCAGTAGTTTCTGGCGCAGTTGCTGAACGTATGAAGCTTTCTGCTTTCCTTGTTTTCTCAGTGATTCTAACTGCATTTATCTACCCAATTTCAGGTTACTGGACATGGGGCGGCGGTTTCCTATCTGCAGCTGGATTTAGTGACTTTGCAGGCTCTGGTATTGTTCACATGGCAGGCGCAGCAGCGGCTCTAGCTGGTGTACTACTACTTGGCGCGCGTCGTGGTAAATATGGTAAAAACGGTGAAATTCACCCAATCCCAGGCTCAAGCATGCCGCTTGCAACTTTAGGTACATTTATCCTATGGTTGGGTTGGTTTGGCTTTAACGGTGGTTCACAACTTGCACTTGCAAGTGCAGATGATGCAACAGCTATCGGTACTGTTTTTGTAAACACTAACGCAGCAGCTTCTGCTGGCGCAATTGGTGCTCTAATTGTTGTTAAATCTATTTGGGGCAAAGCTGACCTAAGTATGATTCTGAACGGTGCATTAGCAGGTCTTGTGGCAATCACTGCAGACCCAGCTTCTCCATCACCTCTATTTGCTGTTGTAATTGGTGCGGTTGCTGGTGTGATTGTTGTGGCAAGTATCGTAGCCTTTGACAAAATCAAAGTTGATGATCCAGTGGGTGCGTTATCTGTTCACGGTGTATGTGGTTTCTTCGGTGTAATGGTTGTGCCACTAAGCAACGCAGATGCAACATTCGGTGCACAGCTTCTAGGCGCAGTATCTATCTTCGCTTGGGTATTCATCGCAAGTCTGATTGTGTGGCAGGTTCTTAAATCTGTAATGGGTATCCGCGTAACACAAGAAGAAGAAATGGAAGGCATGGACATTCACGATTGTGGTGTGGTTGCTTACCCTGAGTTTGCTGTGAATAAGTAATAACAGATTAAAAACTCAAGAATAAAGAGTATAAATATTTGCTTACAAAAGCCTCGCTAAAAAACGCGGGGCTTTTTGCATTTTTGCAATATGAGATCTTGTTTTTTTAGGTTTGTTCTTTAATATTAATCGCATTGAGAATTATTATCACTTACAAAAAACAAGGAAAGTCTTATGTTAAAGCTATCTTTTATGTCAAAACCATCACGACAGCAAACTTCTAACGTTTCATCTGCAGTTAAACTATCTTTGCTGACTGGTTTAGGGCTAAGCAGTATTGCGCCAGCTTTTGCAGCAGAGGAAGTCAATGTCTATTCTTACCGCCAACCTTTTTTAATTGAACCTATGCTAGATGCCTTTACCAAAGAAACAGGGATCAAAGTTAATGTTCAGTTTGCCAAAGATGGCTTGGTGGAAAAGCTTAAACAAGAAGGTGAATATAGCCCAGCAGATGTACTATTAACTGTTGATATTGCACGTCTTTCTGATCTTGCGAAGAATGACTTAGTCCAGCAAGTTAAAAACAAAGAAATTGAGCAAAATATTCCCGCGCAATTTAGAAGCGCTGACAATGAATGGTTTGCCTTAACCACTCGTGCGCGTGGGGTTTATTCTTCAAAAGAGCGCGTTGGTAAACTTCCGGCTAGCTTTGATTACATCAACCTTGCTGATCCGCAGTGGAAAGGCAAAATTTGTACCCGTAGTGGTAAGCATCCTTACAATGTATCTTTAGTTGCGTCAGTGATCGCACATCACGGTGAGGCAGAAGCTAAAACTTGGCTAGAAGGCGTGAAAGCAAACCTTGCACGTAAACCTCAAGGCAATGATCGCGCGCAAGTTCAGGCAATTAAAGAGGGCGTGTGTGATGTTTCACTAGGGAATAGCTATTACCTTGGCAAAATGCTTGAAGATGCAGAGCAAAAAACATGGGCAGAAGCTGTAGAGTTAAACTTCCCTGGTCAAGAAGCGAACGGGACGCACGTCAATGTCAGCGGTATGGCGATGGCAAAACATGCACCAAACCAAGAAAACGCTTTAAAACTCATGACCTTCCTTTCTTCAGACAAAGCGCAAGCTATGTACGCTGAAGTTAACTATGAACACCCAGTGAAACCAAGCGCGCCTGTTTCTGAACTTGTTGCGTCATGGGGTGAGTTTAAAGTGGATGACCTAGCTTTAGATGAAATTGCGAATAACAAAGAGAAAGCAGTTAAGTTGCTCGATGAAGTGCAGTTTGATCTTTAATTTATGTTGCAGTACTTAAAAAAAGCTTCGTTGCAAAGCCTGTTTTGGTTATTTAGTTTGAGTTTATGCTTGCCGATTGTGGCAATCTTTTACCAGTCTATTGCTGAAACAGGTGCCTTATTTGAGCATTTAATCACGAGCGTATTACCTACCTATGCGCTCAATACATTTGCCTTAGTACTTGGCGTATGTGTACTGAGTTTATGCTTTGCGCTGCCGCCCGCTTGGTGCTTGACCATGTATCAAGTGCCAACTGGACGTTATTTGCAATGGCTTTTAGTGCTGCCGTTAGCTATGCCTGCGTACATCATTGGTTATATCTATACCGATTGGTTTGATGTCGCAGGCCCAATTCAACTTGCACTACGATCTATCACAGGTTGGCAAGTTCAAGATTATTCTTTTTTTGAAATGCGCAGTTTAAGTGGCGCGATTTTAGTCCTTTCGCTCGTTTTATTTCCTTATATTTACTTATTAGCACGTAGTGCTTTTTTAAGTCAAAACACGCGTTTGCTGCAATCGGCGAGTATTTTAAAAGCTAGTTCGAGTCAAAGTTTTTTCAAAATCGCACTGCCTTTAGCAAGACCTGCCATCATGGTTGGTTTGTCCTTAGTTGCGATGGAAACGCTAGCAGATTTTGGCACAGTAAAATACTTTGCGCTCAATACCTTAACCACAGGCGTGTATGATACTTGGCTTGGTTATTCTAATTTAGGCGCAGCCGCGCAGATTGCTAGCTTTATGTTACTGGTGATCTTTTTGCTGATTGGTTTTGAAACCTATGGCCGCAGAAAGCAAAAAGTGTTTCAAGAGTCTAGCCCCCAAGCGCCGCTAAAAAAGCCACTGCATGGATGGAGGAAATATTGCATTGTAGTTTGGTGTTACCTTCTTGTATTCGCAGGCTTTATTCTTCCTTTATGGCAGCTTTTGAGTTATGCGTGGCGTTATTTCTCGCAAAGCCTTAATAATGAGTTTTTTATCTATACTCAAAATAGCTTGATGGTTTCGACGCTTGCTGCCAGCGTGGCACTGATTTTTGCGTTATCTGCATGTTTCTATCAGCGCTATTATCAATATCATGATTTTCATCATTCAAGCATAGGTTTATTTAAACTTAATCGCTTGGCAAAGGCGCCGAGTTTGATGGGCGCTTTAGGGTATGCATTACCGGGAACGATTCTTGCGATTGGTTCGATGACGGTGTTACTTGGGCTAGATCATGCTCTTAATAATGGATTGAAAGCATTAGGCTTTTCACCTGTTGGACTAGTGTTTTCTGGCTCTATTGTCGCGCTAATTTTTGCCTTTGTGGTGCGTTTTAGCGCAGTCGCGATTGGTAGTGTACAAAGTGGCCTTGGACGACTTTCACCAAATTTAGATTACGCAGCGCGAAGCATGGGCGAGTCTTGGTTTGGGGTGGTACAAAAAGTACATCTTCCTTTGCTTATGCGTGCAAGTTTAACTGCCTTCTTACTTGTTTTTATTGAATCAATGAAAGAGCTTAATGCGTCGATATTATTACGCCCATTTAATTTTGAAACCTTAGCCACCTATGTCTACAACTACACCTCTGATGAAATGCTAGAGCACGCATCTTTGGCTGCGATTTTATTGGTGGTGGTGGGCACTTTACCGCTTATTTTTATTCATCGCTCAATTGATAAAGGATCTTTATGATTGCCTCGACACATGCGCTAGTTGTGCAAAATATCGCCAGTGCTTATCAAGATAAAACGATTTTAGAAGATATTGATTTATCTTTAGAAAAGGGTGAAATCTTATGTCTTATCGGTGCGAGCGGGTGCGGTAAAACAACACTGCTCAAAGTCATTGCAGGTTTGCAGCCCATTACCAAAGGCGGTATTTTCCTTGGGGCGAAACAAGTTTCTTCGCCAAATGAGCAAGTGCCGCCAGAGCTGCGTAATATGGGGCTGATTTTCCAAGATTATGCTTTATTTCCACATATGACAGTGGCGCAAAATATTGGCTTTGGCTTAACTCACCTAGAAAAAGCTGCGCAAGCAAGACAGATTCAAAAAATGCTAAATCTAGTGCATTTAGAAGAGTTTGCCGATAAGTTTCCACATCAACTTTCTGGCGGTCAGCAGCAACGTGTCGCTATTGCGCGCAGTCTTGCTTATGAGCCTGAGCTGATTTTACTCGATGAGCCGTTTTCAAATATCGATTCGCAAGTGCGTCAAAAGCTCATTATGGAAATACGAAAGATTTTTAAATCTCAAGGCGTGAGCGCGATTTTTGTCACGCATAATAAAGAAGAAGCCTTTGCGTTTAGTGATAAGGTGGCGCTGATGAATCAGGGGCGAATTGAGCAATTTGGCTTGGCGCAAGACTTATACCATGCGCCTAAAACTAAGTTTGTCGCGAATTTCTTAGGCGAAGCCAATTATATCTCAGCCACTTATATTGGTGAGCAGGCGTTTCTTAGCCTATTTGGAGAGTTTGGCGCTATTTGTACCAATATAAGTCATCAAGAATTGATGCCAAACCATGCCTATCAAGCTTTGATCCGCCCAAGTCAACTGGCGTTAAGTTTGGATGAAGAGGGGCAAGGGCAAATCATCGAGCGTACCTTTATGGGTGATATTTTCCATTATTTAATTGAATATCAAGGCAAGATATTGAAAGTCTATCATGATCAATGCCTTGCCTTAGATGAGAAGGTGCGCTTGAGTTTAACTACCTCACGCGCGGTGATTTTTAATTAAGCTGCTCAAGCCTAGTTTGAAAGTCTTGCCAATTTTTATTTTTCGCTGCGCTCCATGCCACTTCTGAGACAGCATACAGGCGCGGGAAGAGCATATGTTTAAGTCTGCTTTCATCTTTAACAAGCTCGCACCAAAGGCCACATTGAACCCCTAATACATGCTTAAACTCAGCGCTGTCTCTGTCTAGTTGGTTTAACGGATCATAGCTGTAAGTTTTTTCAATTGGGGTGAAACCTGCCCAGTTAGCGCCCATTGCATCAATTTTATTGGATTGAATAATATCCAGATACGTATATTGCGCAGGTTGCAAGATCACATCAAACCCATTTTTGGTACATTCATAAGCGGCTTCTTCTGAGGTCCATGAGCAAATAATGGTTTCAGTTGAGATTTTATCGCCATGACAAATCTCTTCCCAACCAAGCATGCGTTTGCCTAAGGCTTTAAGTTTGTTTTCAACATAACGTAAAAAATAACCTTGCAGCGCTTTTGGATCATCAAGTTGCTCTTTTTGTATCAAAGCTTGCGCGGCTGGGCTTTTCTCCCATACGCCTTGTGGCACTTCATCTGCGCCCATGTGTACATAGTCTGACTCAAACAAGTCACAGACCTCTTCAAGAACCGTATCAATAAAGGTATAAGTTCCCGCTAAACCTGGGTTTAACACATTATCTGAATAATGTTGGACGCTGCGATAGATAGACTTATCAGCATCTTCAACAAGTAAATGTGGCAGAGACTTTATTGCCGCGCGGCAGTGCCCTGGGATATCAATTTCAGGGATCACTTCAATTTGACGCGCCTTAGCAAAAGCAATCACATCCTTGATTTCATCTTGAGTATAAAAACCACCATAGGTCTCAGCCAAATGGCTATATTGCGGCTCAAGCGTTTTATCAATTCCACGCCATGCGCCAACTTGCGTCAGTTCGGGGAATGCCTTGATCTCAATACGCCAACCTTCATCATCGGTTAAATGCCAATGAAAGCGGTTGAATTTTAACTGTGCAAGCGTATCTATGAGCTGCTTGATGGTCTCAATGCTATGAAAATGACGCGCGCAATCAAGCATCATGCCGCGATGCCCAAATCTTGGGACATCCAATATTTTTTGGCACTCAATGAAAGACTTCCCTTGTTTGACTTGGGCTTGAATTATTTGAACCAAACTTATGACAGCATAAAAGAAACCAGCTTTCGCTTGGGCCTGAATACTGATTTGCTCCGGCGAGATAGTGAGTAAATATGCCTCATCAGAATCTTTAAAATTAGGGCTGTCACTGGCAGCAAATATAACATTTAAACCTAGGTTTAAGCCTGTTGTTTTAGATATATCTGCGCAGCTTTGGGCTAACCAAAGATTGGCTTTTTTCGCCAGCAAAGTGGTGACATCTGATTGGTAACTTTCTTCAAAACTATAGTTCCCTGACTGAGCTTTAATCGCCAGCGGTTTTGGAATAATTGGGCTTTGAATCTCGGGACACCCATCATTTTCTGAGTCATTAAACTTGGGACACCCACCTGTCTCTAAATCCATTTGTGAGTCGTCGTCAAGCTTACTAATGAGTTGAGGTGTCAGCAATTCCACACTTAATAATTGCTCTCCTTGCACTAGGATAGCCTCATTAATGCCATCATCATACTGGGTGAGCGAGGCGGCCTCGACATCAAAATAAAGCTGAATCACTTGTTTGGGATTGAATGTATTTGGTAGCTTAAGTTGGCAAAAGCTGCCCACTTGTTCGAATTTAAATGAATCCTCTAATCCCTCAAGGCGAACAGAATCAGGATATATATAATAGCGAAACGCAAAATTTAACTGCCAACCTTGTATGCTTTGATTGGTATGGTTGGTTAAGCTAACGCACACGGATGTACGATCTTCGTGTTGAGCGAGTACTTTAAATCCTAATTGAATACTCATACTGACCTTCTTATTGATTATTTTGAATAAATTGACTGCTTAAGGCATAAAATAGCCATGCACCATGAGGCAGCCATTGTTCTGACCAACGCCAATTTTGTGCCATGTCTTGCGCATAAGGTTCTGGGTTAAATGCTACCTCTGACGCCTTGTTAAATCCTGCTGTGATCCCATTGCATACGCCGCCTTTAGCATTAAAAAAACCAAGCTCACTAAGATACTCTGGATTGTTGTAGCCATGTCCGTCTAACATACAGATATCAAAAGGATTTCGACCTAAAATCCAGTCCACATTATGGTTTGCATAACACCTGAGTCGGGCTTTGAGTACATCGGGTATGGCAAGCTTTTGTGCCTCCCATGCCACGGCTGCAAGGCTAGCTAAACGCGCATTTTCACCCTGCCACCAATATAAGGTTTCATTGTCTTGGGGGATAAAAAAGCTTGCTTGCGTTTTTTCGTGCAGCGGCCTCACGAATTGCCTTGGGTAAGCAAATGGGTTCTTGACGCTCTCGGTGACATCAAGCTCTGCTTGCAAGGCAAGTGCTAGGGTGTCCTGAATATAAGGCTCAGGATCTTCAAATATTAATGAATATTGGAGTAATGCAAGGCAGGGCAGTCCAGCTTCTGCTGCATGAAAATAGGGTCGCTTGGTGCTTTTATCTGCTAGCCAGTAGTTGTTTCCTGACTCAGCTTGATGAAAATAATCACATAGCTCATGTGCCCATTGCTTGGCTTCGGCTTGATAACCAGAGTCGGTATTGCTGCGCGCTTGGGCTTTATAAAGGCTAATGCTTGCCATTAATGCGCAATACACATCGATGATATTTTCTTTGCCATCATCTAAGTATTTGAGATTATTTTCTTTTAGGTGCTGATAACCCAGATGTGCCGCTTGCCAATAGCTTGTTGCTTTATCTGTTTTAAGACAAACGGCTTCTGCCAACGCAGCAATGGCCATGCCACCACCTTGACGAAACCCTGCTTGATAGCTGTTTTGTTTGTGACCGTCTTGGGTTTTATAGCTGCATAGTTCACGTTGCGTAGGATCTTTGCTCCATTTATCAAACACAGTCATATAAAAGAAGCCAGATTCATCTTGCATGCGCAGTAAAAAGTCGGCGCCAAAGCAAGCTTCATCTTGGATGCGTTGGTTTAAAAAGCTCGGAAATACATGGGTGTCCTGTTTCTTGTTTGGATTATCCATAAGCTTTTCAAAACGTTGAAAGCTATTGGATAACACCCAGACCAACATAGGGATCTGCTGTGGGTTAAAATAATTGGCATAGGAGAGGTGGCTTAAATATTTGCTCACATCACCTGATGCGTCAAACCAACCGCCGTGAACATCTTTGGTTTTGGGCTCTGAACCTTGGCTTGAATCAGGCTCAAAAATTGGCGCATGTTTATCTGCTTCATCCCAGATCCCAGAGCTGCGTTGAGATTTAAAGTAATGGACGAGATCAGAAGCGCAACGCTTGAATAAAATATTATCTTTGATTTCAAATTCGTGAGAGTGCCCAAGAAGCTCAGCTTTGGGATCTAAAATAGATGAGTGTCCTTTAATTTGGATCTGATATTTCCCTAAAATACAAAAGCTTGAAAAGTTTATTTGATACATGTGGCCACGATGAAAGGGATCATCCAAGAGCCAATCTTCGCAGTATCCACACGGCTGAACATCAAGATCGCAAATAGCTTGGTGCGTCTTGGCATCAATGAGTTGAGCGTTAAAAAGATGCTTTTCGGGAGCAAAGAAAATTGCCGTTTTTGAATCCTTTGGTGCATACCCAAGATGATTGGTGAGGATTTGGATCATCATGTACCTTTTGCTCATTAAGATGAAAGAAAAAGGCTCTTTTTAGTTCGACAACATTAGTTTGTAGGGGATTTATACCTTAATACTTAAAGTTGCAAATGCATCTAAAATACTTAGGAGTTAAACTAAACGAACAAAAAGAGCCAAAACCTTATACTCTTCATACTTGAAGTTGCATCTGCGTTAACTGCGCGACTTCGCCCGAATCACATATTCTTATATGCTCATCGGGTCTCATTGCTTGTTGCCTTGCAGCAACTCCAATTATTTTGAGTATTTTTATTCAAATAAATAACAGCGAACAAAGTGGTTCTCAGAAAGCTTAGTCACAGGCGGAAGTGCTTCTTGGCACTTTGGCGTAGCGTGTAAGCAGCGACCAGCAAAAGGACAACCGAGCGAATCAGGTGTCCACAGCGGAATTTCACCTTTGTTACCTTTAAGCTTTTCGTGAATCGACTTGCTTGGATCGGGCACTGCCGACACCAATAGTTGCGTATATGGGTGCTGCGGGTGATGGATCACTTCATCTGTGTCGCCCCATTCCACCATATGCCCAACATACATGACGCAAAGATCTTCAGCGATATAACGCGCTGTTGCAATGTCATGGGTGATGTAAAGCAGTGACATTTGCTTTTCAAACTTCATCTCTTCCATCAAATTAAGAACACCCGCACGAATCGAAACATCGAGCATTGAGGTAGGCTCATCAGCCAGTACCACCTCTGCGCCAACAGCAATGTTTCGCGCCAGATTCACCCTTTGTCTTTGCCCACCAGAAAGCTGGTGCGGGAATTTTTCTGCGGTTTCATGCGCAGGGTTTAAGCCAACTTGCTCAAGCAGTTCATGTACTCGCTCGGTTAGTTCCTTATGGTTGCCGCTAACTTTTTTATGGATCAGCAAAGGGCGGGCAATATGATGGAAAATATTATGGGTTGGGTTAAGGGATCCAAAGGGATCTTGCCAAACCATTTGTACGCCTTCGCGATAACGCATCAAATCTGCTTTTTTCTTGATCTCGCCAATATCTCGGCCTTTGTATTCAATCACCCCTGAGGTTGGTGCATACATCTTGGCGATCATCTTAGCTGTGGTTGATTTGCCCGATCCGGATTCACCCACAACAGAGAGGCCGCGACCTTTAAACATTTTAAAAGACACATCATTAAGCGCGCGCATCATAGGTTGTTTTAACGCATTGCTTGAAATCGGGAAGTCTTTGACAAGGTTTTTCCCTTCAACCAATAGTTGACCACGCTTTGGATCGCTTTTGGTTTGTGGTGCTTCGTTTGCAGCTTGTGATGTTGCCGTGACTTCTTGGTCTAAAATACTCATAACTTCTCCTTAAACCTGTGCAACATCAATTGCTTGAGCTTGATATAAATGACAATTTGAAAAACGCCCAGACTCAATTTCTTGCAAGTTTGTCGCCTTAGTTTTACAAATATCCTGCACCTTCGCGCAGCGTGCTTGGAAGCGGCAACCTTGAGGGATTTCAAGTAAATTCAATGGATTACCTGGGATCCCTTGGAGTTTGTTTTTCGGCCCTGTGAGGGATGGGAAGGAGTTCCCCAAACCTTCGGTATAAGGATGATAAGGTGAGGTTAAGATCTCTTTAGATGGCGCCACTTCAATCAACTCACCTGAGTACATCACGCCAATGCGATCAGAGAACTCAACCATTAGTGAGAGATCATGGGTGATAAAGAGGATCGAAAATCCAAACTCTTCTTTTAGGGCATAGATCTTTTGTAGGATCTCGCGCTGCACCACCACATCAAGCGCAGTGGTTGGCTCATCCATGATGATCATTTTAGGGTTGAGCGCCAAAGCAATCGCGATAACTAAGCGTTGACGCATGCCACCTGAAAATTGGTGTGGATAATCGGTTAAGCGGCTTGGGTGGATGTCTACTATTTCGAGTAAACCCTGCGCGCGCTTAATGGCTTCATATCGGCTCAGGTTGGTGTGACGCATGATCACATCGCAAAATTGCTCTTCAATCGTCAATACTGGGTTGAGTGCATTCATCGCACTTTGAAACACCATAGACATTTGACGCCAGCGAAAATTAGACATCTTATAATCGCTATAAGATAAGATATTTTCGCCATTGAAAATTACCTCACCACCGGTAATAAATGCAGGCGGCTTATGTAGGCGCATCAAAGAGAAAGCGACGGTTGATTTACCACAGCCAGACTCGCCAGCGAGACCAAAGACTTCGCCTTGGCCAATCTCAAAGTTTACATGATTGACGGCGCGAACATCGCCCGCATCAGTAATATAGTCAACGCACAGATCGCGGATTTGAATTAAAGGTTCTGACATTTTATTTATCTCCACTCCAAAGTGCATTTTGTGGCGGTAGTTCAGGGGTACGTTCTTTTTGGTTCTCTGCTGCGAGTTTTTTCCAACGATTCATACCCTTGTGTGAACGTAATTGCGGGTTAGCAATTTCATCTACGGCAAAGTTAAGCAGTGCAAGACCAATCGCCAGCATAGTTAAGGCAAAGCAAGGGGCAAGCAGCTCCCACCAAGCGCCGATTAAGATAGAAGATGAGGTCTGCACGTTATAGAGCATGATCCCCCAACTGACAGTGCTTGGGTCGCCTAAGCCGAGGAATGAAATTGTTGCTTCCATCATAATTGCGTACATCACAGAGCCGATAAAACTTGCACCGACAATCGAGATAAGGTTTGGCAGAATTTCAACAAAAATAATTCTAAATGAGGATTCGCCTAATACTTCAGCCGCTTTGACAAACTCTTTTTCTCTTAGCGCTAACGTTTGTGCGCGTACCACACGAGCGCCCCAAGCCCAGGAAGTACAGCCGATTAAAACTGCAATTGTGACTGGCCCCGCCTCCCCAATAAATGCTGCCAAAACAAAGAGTAATGGATATTGAGGGATCACTAGCATGATATTCATGGCTGCGGTTAGGATGTCATCAATTCGACCGCCAAAATAACCCGCCGAGACGCCAATGACGGTTGCCAAAAAGCACACCACAAGCCCTGCGCCAAAGCCCACGGCAAGCGAGGTTCGCGCGCCATACGCAAGCTGTGACCAAATATCTCGTCCCATACGTGTCGTGCCTAAGGTGTGCTCTGCATCTTTAGACATACGCAGTTTGCGTGCGTCATCAGCAAGGTTTGTTGCAACCCAGCCTTCAGGATTTGCTTGCGCCATTTTCACCACAGGGGCAGGGTATTCATGTGGACGGCCGCTGCGTTTATCTGGTTCAAAGCTAGTTAAAAGTGGCGCAAAAATTGCGATAAATAAGAAGATACCTAGAATCGCCATACCTATCATGGCCTTGGTATTGCCTCGGAGTAGTTTAATTAAAGCTTTCATTCTTATTTCCCTCCTTTACGCAGACGCGGATCAAGGAATACATATAGCATGTCGGCAACTAGGTTAAAGAAGAGCATAAAGAGCGTCATAATTAAAAGTTGGCCTTGAAGCACTTGGTAATCACGGGCTTTAATTGCATTGAATAAAACGGTGCCAAGTCCTGGATAGTTAAAGATAATTTCAACAATAAGTTGACCACCAATAGCCATCCCAAGGGACATAGATAGAGCGGTCACACTTGGTAGCATGGCGTTACGCGCAGCGTAGTTGAAGACCACACGGTTTTCTTTTAAGCCTTTGCCTTTTGCCATGGTGATATAGTCTTCACCAAGTAAGTTGATCATATTGTTGCGCATATTAATTAAAAAGCCGCCGACCTGAACGATAGATGCGCAAAATAAAGGCAGTACAGCGTGGTACGCAACATCCTTGATGAAAGTCCAACTGGTCCAGTCAGGAGTTAGGCCTGGTGTGTAGGCGTAACCGGTTGGGAACCAACGCAAGCCGACGGCAAAGACAAACATCACCAACATGGCGATGACCACTTGTGGCACAGCTTGGATCACAAGCATGCCAGGTGAGAAAATTGTGTCGAATTTAGAACCGCGTTTCCAAGCGGCAAAAATACCTAAAACAGAGCCAAGAGTGAAAGACAATAGTACAGCTGTACCGGCTAAGAAGAGTGACCAACCAAAAGCGCCAGCTAATAACTCAGAAACAGGGAGTGGATAAAATTGGATAGAGGTTCCGAGATCCCAGCTAAGAATACTCTTCATATAAGCAAAGTATTGCAGCCAAATTGGGCCATCTACAAAGCCTAACAATTGCTTCATCGCTTCGATGCGTTCAGGGGTAACTTGGACGCCTGCGTTGGCAAACATCATGGTCACAGGGTCGCCTGGCATTGCGCGTGGAATAATAAAATTAATGGTTGCAGCGACAAGCAGTGCAATTAAATAAAAGCCTAAGCGGCGTAAGAAAAAACCCATAGCAACACCTTCTTCCTATACGTGTATTCGAATGAATAAGTCCGTATTTTTGTTATGGTTTTAAAAGTTTTTAAAAAGGTGCACCTTTTATTGGTATCTTGTTCGATGCACCTAAATATCATAAATAAATCAGCTTCTTATGATTTATTTTGCAACAGGACGCAAGTCTAAGACATGCAGTAAACGCTCAGGAATACCTTGCCAAATGCTTGGACGACCTTTTGGATTTTTCTCATTCCACCAACCGGTAAAGCGTGTGGTGTTGTATTGATACGTTTGTGCGCCAGACATGACAGGAACTGTCACTTGGTTTTCGGCAATGATTTTTTGGATCTTATGCGCAATGCCAAGTTGTTCATCTTTGTCAGCAGTTTTATAGAAACTTGCAAGCAATGTGTCTAGCTCTTCATTTTTAAAGAAGTGCATTGCAAAGCGTGGCATGCCTTCACCAGATTGAAGCGCTGAGCTATATGCTGAGTTCCAATAAGTGTATGGATCGGCACCATGGAAGTAGTTAGTAAAGGCAACATCATAAGTCCCATCTAGCATTGCTTGGTTATATACCGCAAACTCAGGGGTACGTGCTTTCGCCTTAATGCCTGCTTCTTCTAATTGCTCAACCGCAAGTTGTACTGCGTTGTTAAAGTCAGTCCAACCATTTGGTGATTGAATTAATAGCTCAAAAGATTTGCCTGATGGGGTATCAACAAAACCATCGCTATCCACATCTTTAAAGCCAGCTTTAGCAAGCAGCTCTTTCGCGCCATCTAGGTTGTATGTGTTATAAGGTTTAAACTCGTTATGTACCTTTTCATCTGACCAAGATTCAAAGGCATAGCCTAGACCTGAGCCAAAATCATTGACTGTACCATTGCCATAAAACGCGATGTCGATAATGGTTTCGCGATCGATTGCCATCGAGAATGCACGACGGAAATCTAAGTTATTAATCGCTTCATTTTTCGCAGCATCCGGATCTTTAAAGTTAAGCATGAAAGATTGCGTGCCAGATGCTGGATACCAATAGTGGTGGTTCGGGTTGGTTGATGCGTACGTTCTGTCGATATCAGGAACAAAAGATGAGGTCCAATCTAACTCTGAGTTTACAAGACGAGTCAGAAGTTGATCATTGTTCGCGATTTGTGGGACACGCAAGCAATCTACGTGTAAAGAGTCAGCATCCCAATAATTTGGGTTTTTACATTGAATATAAAGTTGTGGGGTGAACGTATCGATAACAGTAAATGGCCCTGTACCGACTGGGTTTTCATTGGTAAATGTAGTTGGATCTTTAACATCTTTCCAAATATGCTCAGGAACGATTGGCACTTTTGAAATTTCATAAGGCACATTGGAATTTGCTTCGGTGAAGTTGAATTTCACTTGGGTATCGGAAACTTTCTCAACGCTTGCAATCCATTTATTGATTCCGCTTTCATCTAACGCTGTGTTTTTCTTTAATAAATCATAAGAGAACACAATATCATCGGCAGTAAATGCTTCACCATCAGACCACTTCACACCTTCTCTTAAATCAAAGGTTGCGCTTTTTAAATCGTCAGCAAGTTTATAGTCTTTGGCAAGGCGCATCACAGGTGTGTTGCCTTTCATTTCGTTAAAAATAACAAGTGGCTCATAAATGAAGTCACGGGTTGTTTTTAAGTTAGTTGCACCTAAATATGGGTTAAAGTTGCGCACCATAGTAGGATAAAAGTCTGGGACAACGGTTAATTCACTACGCTCGGCGGCCATGCTTGTTCCAGTGACTAGGCTTGCACCAATGCAAAGACCGAGTAGTGTTTTATTCATCTTTAACATATAGATTCCTTTTTATGTTTTGTCATATACCTTTCAACTTGCTCAGGTATAACTTGTCTGACTCATTATTTTTTATAACTAATTTGTTGCCTGTGGTGTCAGTGAAAAGCTAAGCAAACATAGTGCCAAGTTTTTTATATCGATACTCAGCGCGTTTGAATCAACTGATATCATCAAGAAAACACCTAAGATCGGCGTTCGTCAATTTTTGCTTACGTTAAAAACGTTAAAACATTGTGTTTTACTGTCAAAATCGTTAAAAAACGCCCTTAAAGACATGTTTTAAATGTGCTTATTATGGGTGATTAATATCACATAATCTTGTTGCTTTTATTTTTATTATTTTTATTACTTATTGTTTTTAAAGGATTTTATTTTGTTTCTGGTTTTTTGTGAGAAAGATCACTGGTGGCAAATTACACTTATTTTATCTTTTTAAAAAAGGCGGATTTAGTAGTGTGATATAAGTCGCAATTTGTTGCTTATGTTGATGGAATTGTAATCTAACATTGTTTTTATAAGGTTTTATTTGAACCAATTTGGTGCATTTTTTAAGTGCAAATTAATCTTAATTTGGTGCGATAATTAATGTTAGATGAAAAGTCATAAGGCTGAAGCTGTGGCGATTAGCCATTATTTTATGTGAATAGCTAATCGCTTGGAGGGTTATTTCTTTGCTTGTTCCATCATTTGTTGTAGCTTATGTTTATAAGCTTGAAGCTTTAACTTAAGTTGGTGGTTCTGTGCTTGCATTGGCGTGACTGTTGTTTGCGTGTGCTCTAAAATATAGTCTAAAGTACTCATTACCGTTTTCCAGCGTGGCGTTTTAGGTAGGGTTTCAATATGTAGATACTTATCTAAAGTTCGAGTTTGTAAGCTGCTGCGATCAAGGTATACACGCCATAAGTCACTTTGCTTAGCAAGATCAAACTTATTCATGCCAGTGGCTGCTTGCCAGTATTCTAACCCTAGGTTCATTGTATCAACCAAGTGCTCGCGCAATGCTAGCTGTGGATCTTGAGCTGATTGAGTCACTTTTTTCACCAAAGGAACAAATTCATGGCTGATGTTTGGCAAAGCTTCAAGTTGGCTGACCTCACCATTAAAGGCATAACGAGAAAGGGCTTCAATGGCTTTTTCTAAGGTTTGAATGCGCGCTTTTTCTGGACTCACAGGGTGAAAAACATAAATGGTTTGAATGCCTGAATGTTGGGATAAGATAAATATATCGGCCAATATCTTGCGTCTCTCATCCGCACTGAAAATTTCAATCTCCACTTGTGATTGGCTTTGTTTGATCTCCAGGTATGGGCTTGCAATGAGTTGCGCGGCATCCATTTGCATCAGTTTATCCAGTGGAACTTGCATCAGGGGTTCGAGCGCAGGGTTAGCAAAGTCAATTTTACCTTGCTGATTGAAAGCTAAAATTGGTTCATCGATTAAGTTTAATAAGCTGAGTAATTGCTGCTGCGTTTCAATCAATTTTTGTCGACTGTTTTCTTGCCAGCGCAATTCATATGCAAGCTGAGTATTCTCGACTTGCTTAAGGTGAGTTTGACTGGCTTGCAAGTGAACCTTCATCCGAGCTGCCAGAATATGACGTTCAAACGGCTTAATTAAATAGTCATTGGCGCCGAGCTCAAAGCCTTTCATTTGATCGCGACTATGGCTTAAGGCTGTGAGCATAATAACAGGTAATTCATTCGCGCTGTATTGCAAACGCAGGGCTTCACAGGTTTGATAACCATCTAGCACCGGCATCATGATATCGAGCAAGACAAGATCTGGCTTGGTATGCTCAACAAATTGAATCGCTTCTTGGCCGTTTGTCGCAAAGGCGCTTTGGTATCCTTCAAGTTGTAAGAATTCAGCTAAGATTTGTCGATTCACTTCTTCATCATCCACCACTAAGACTAGGCTTGTTGTGCTTTCTAAGCTCTTAACTTGATGAGCGTGAGATACATGGGTGTCCTGACTCTCATGATGAGCGTGAGATACATGGGTGTCCTGACTCTCATGGTGAGTGTTAGCATGATCTGTGCTTACTTCTAGCGCTTGCGAATGTTCATGGGTGTCCCGTATTTTATCTGTACTGATAGCTTCTTCTGACTGGGCTTTGTTGTAGGATGACGGCGTGATAAATGCGTGGGTGTCCTGTATTTGTGGTTGAGAAGCCGCAATCGGCAAGTGGAAGCTAAAGCTAGTACCTTGCCCAACTTGACTTGAAACGAACAAATGTCCGCCCATAATTTCAATTAGCTGACAGCAAATCGATAAACCAAGACCTGCGCCCGCGCGATAGCCCATGCCTTGAACTTTGGCTTGAGTGAGGGGCTCAAAAATATGTGGCAGCATGTCATCTTCGATGCCTTGGCCTGTATCGGTAATTTGAATGCGCACACTGTGAGGGTAGGTTTGAGCAATAAGATGAACATACCCCGAAGCTGTATATTTAATCGCATTATCAATTAGGTTATATAGCACTTGCTCTAGACGTTGCGGATCAGCATCGACCAAAGGGAGTTGATGTGGCAATAGGTTATGCACCTTGAGATTCTTTTGCCCAATCAAGTGTGAGCTCATCTCGAGAATATGATCGAAGCTTTGATGTAAGTCAACGGCGCTGATATCCACATCAAGGTGGCCATAGCGCATTTTATGATAATCCAATAAGTCATCGACTAAACCTGACAATCTACGCCCGCTATTTATGATGATTTCTAATTGATACGCTTGATGAGCATTGAGTTTGCCGTTTTTCTTATCTGTTAAGGCTTCAGCAATACCTATCATGCCATGTAACGGTGTTCTTAATTCATGGGATGTCGTGGCGAGGAATTTATCTTTGAGCTCATCGGCTTGTTGCAATTCATGGTTTTGCGCTTCAATGATTTTTATCTGGTTTTCAAGTGAACGATTCTGTGTATTGATAACTTCTATTTTATCTTTTAAGGCAGTTTGCATGCGTGCAAAACTTTTCGCGAGTCGGCCAACTTCATCTTCGCGTTCGGTATGTAAAACCGTTTGGTTTAAATCGCCTGCAGAGATGCTTTCAGCTATCCAACTAAGCTTTAAAAGCGGTCGAGTAATAAAGTTGGATAAATAATGAGAGAGTAAAAAGACGAGTAGAATGGCGATAAAAAATGTCGTGAAAAATACTTTTTTCAAGTGGTTAATTTGTGCAAAGGCCTTTTCTTCAGGCGTTTGAACGATGAAGGCCCAGTTATTTTGATGAAACTTAACTTGAGTAAAGGCACTAAAGAAGGTTTGTTTGGCATCATTGGTTAAGCTACCTACGCCATCACCTTGAAAAGCAATGTCGATGATATTACGGTTACTTTCAACGACACTAGTTTGTTGGCCTTGAATTTTATTTTTAAATGTTTGATCAACTAAGATTTTTTGAATGTTTTTATCATTTTCTGCATCAAGCAAAATTTGGCTAAAGCGCTCTAATGGCAGTTTGAACAACATGTAGCTGTGCAGATAACCTTGCTTAATAATCGGTGCTCCAATCCAGATATATAATGCCGGTGGGGCTTCATTTTGAGTGTAATACTCAATCACAGATGAGTAGACTATACTTGTGTCCGCATCTTTTTTAGACTTATCTTGCGTGGTTTGTTTTAGTTTGGCGAAGGTTTTGCCAAGCTCAGAATCTGCTAGTTTACCTTGAGTTAAGTCTTTGCCAAATTCATTTGATGTTTGCGCTGAATAGGCAACATTTCCTTGTAAATCAACGAGCAAGATATCACTGAAATCACTGCGATTAAGCCAATCTAAAAATGATTCATGGTACCGCTTATGCAGGAGTCGATACCGCTCTGCTGCATTTTTATCGACGATGCTTTGATTCCCTTCATGTCTTTCATCTAGGCCATGACTTGAAAGGTTTAGGAACTCTAAATGTTGCGCATATTCTCTTGAGCTTTGGATATCTTCGCCTAAATTTTGAAAAGCATTGATTAGGCCATAAAATCGTCCACCTGTGGCGTAAGCGAGTTCAGAGCGCACCATGCCTTTGACTTTTTCATCTTGAGTATGGAAATAATTAAGAATTTGCTGTTTTTGATGCTCTCGAATAGAGATCAGATAGGCCGTACTTTGATTTTTTAGATCTTGGGTATGGCTGTTGAAAAAAAACACTGCCATTACAGTTAAAGGGATTAAGCTTAGAGCTAAAAAAGCAAGGCGTAAACGGCTTTGGATTCGTTTGAAGCGACTTGCTTGAAAACAACTTTTTAGCTTAAAACTCATGTAAGTACTTCCCTTATTTGTGACCTAGAGGCTTATTTCTACTAGATTTAATAAGGGAAGTCATGTTTTACAGTGGCAAGCATGAATCTTTAGATGAAAAGTACTAAAAACATCACACTTTTTGCGCTTGGTAGATAACAAACTTGTTGGTTTTCGCAAGGGTGTTGCAAAGGCCAAAGCTAGTTTGAATAATTGGCTGATATTTCAAAAAGCTATTGGCAACAATGCAAAGTTGACCATTGCGAGCAAGGTGTACGGGGGCAGCTTCAAGTAAGGTTTCAGTGGCATTGTAGCTAGTATCTAAACCTGAGTGAAACGGTGGATTACTAATAATAAATTGGTAATTATTGTCGCAATCAGAATACACATTACTCGCAAAAACATTTGCTTCTAATTGATTCGCAGCAAGGGTTGCCTTTGAAGAGGCGATTGCCAGTGCGCTAATATCACACATTTCTACTTGTGCTTTGGTTTGACCTTGGGCTGCTAAGCGTTTTGCCATTACTGAGCCAATGACGCCAGCGCCACAACCAAAGTCTAGGCACTTACCCGATAATTTGGGTAAATGTTCGATTAAAAGCTGTGAGCCTAAATCAAGTTCACCATGGCTAAAGACGCCAGGTAAACTTTTTACCGTGATGCTATCTTCACCTAAATCAAGATGATAGGTTTTAAACCAAGACTCAAAGTTAAAGCTTGGTGCTTGCTCTTGATATTCACCCCAATAAAAAGAGCAGCGGCGCGCACTGTCATATTTTTTGATAGTGCCATAAGGCTTGAACATTTTCTCGATGCTTTTTACGCCAGAGCGGTTTTCACCAACCACACAAATTTCAGTCCCAATAGGAAGGTGCGCAAACAGCATTGCAAGTAAAAACTCGGCTTCAGCTTTGGCTTTTGGCCAATAAAAAAGCACCATATCTGGTTGATTTTTGGGCTTAAAATCTGCGTAATTTGCGCCGAAGAAGGAATCAACTTGCGAGTGTTTGCTGATTGCTTGATAGTGTGAATAATTAGTACTAAAAAGGCTGACCGATGCGCTCGTCTGGCAAAGGTTTAGTGCAAAGCTATCTTCCACTTCACCTGCAAGCAGTACATGACGGTTTTCAAAAAATTCAAGCTGACGTTCTGCGATTTGACTCGGGGTGGTAAGTGAAGCTAAAGACATAGAGGGGTTTCCGTAGATAAGAGCAAAATAAACAAGCACAAAAAGAAAAGGCGATTTTCTCACAAACCGCCTCATCTGGGAACCTTCAGTTTTTAGTTATTATCTTACTAGCTATTATCCTGCTGGTTTAAAAAGTTTGAGAATTCTTCTTCATAAAGCTTAAATAAAACCAAGGTAATCGCAAAAATTAGCGGACCATAGATTAAACCTGCTAGGCCAAATAAATGTAGACCACCTAATAAAGAGAAGAAAATCATTAAGGTATTCATGCCAGCGCTGCCTTGCATTAGTAGCGGTCGCAATAGGTTGTCAATTGAACCAACCACCACTATGCCCCATAGGGTTAAAAAGCCTGCCATCATAAAATCTCCAACGAGCGCAAGGTAAATTGCAATCGGAACCCAAACTAGGGCTGTGCCCACAACTGGAATAAAAGATGCAGCGCACATCACGCTGCCCCAGAAAAAGCCAGGGAAGCCTGCAATCCAAAGTGCAAAACCACCGGCAACACCTTGCGCCAAGGCGGTTAAAAACGAACCTAAAACCGCTGATTTAGACACGGCTTCAATTTCATTTAATAGGCGATCTTCTTGCGAGCGAGAGAAAGGTAGCACATGGCGGAATGCTTCGATGATTTTGTCATGATCACGTAAGAAGAAGAAAAGCACGAAAAGCATCATGAAAAAGCTCATTAAAACGCCCGTTACATCCCCTAAAATTTTGGCGCTAATGGCAACCAGTTGAGAGCCAAAGCTTGACACAAATTTCGCCACACGTTGGGCAATCTGCTGCGCATCTAAATTATCAAAAGGTAGGTAATTATTTACAATATCAAGCGCTTTGCTTACAAGATCGTGCTGCAATAAGGTTTGCACGCCGCCGGTACTTGCCCAATCATATGCGTTTTGGGTAAAGCCAACCCCTTGGTTGATCACCGCGCCAATAATGGTAAATAAAGGGATTGCAATCACAAAGGTGAGAATCAAGCAGGAAATTAAGGATGCAAGGTTTGGATGTTTTGGCATTTTGGCATCAATGCGCTCATGTAGCGGCAAAATAAGCAGTGCGATAATAAATGCCATGATGATCGGATTGATATAAGGCTGAACCAATAGAAAGCTTGCATAGGCCGCTATAAGTAAAAAGACAACGATGATCCAATGGCTATTGGTCATCTGAAATTCTCGGTTTGACATGGATATTCCTTTATACAAGTTTGAGTATCTATTCGTTTAACCAATTACCCTGTGACAGCGTTTTGGTTAAGGTGCTGGCTAGAAAAGGGATATTTTAGTCTATCTGTGTGGCATTAAAACTAAAATTCTGCCAATTAAGTTAAAAAAATCACATAAAAAAGGCCAGCTCACTTTGTTTAAAATAAAATGAGCTAGCCAATTTTGAGATGTTAAATAAAATTAATTATTTAGCTTCTTTTGCAATGATAGCAAAACAACGCTCGGCGGCATCAACTGTTGCTTCAATCTCGCGTGGCGTATGCGCCAAAGACATAAAGCTTGCTTCAAATGCAGACGGTGCAAGGTAAACACCATGCTCAAGCATTAAGTGGAAAAAGCGCTTGAAGCGTTCGACATCACACTTGGTCACATCTTCATAGCAAGTGATTTTCTTTTGATCGGTAAAGAAGAAGCCAAACATTGCGCCAGCGCGGTTGGTTGTAAACGGAATATTATGTTTCTCTGCCGCTTTACGTAAACCTTTACACAATTGCTTGGTGCGTTTTGCAAGGCGTGCTTCGTTATCTTCGCCTTCAAGTTCAGTTAAGCACGCAAAACCTGCCGCCATCGCAATTGGGTTACCAGAAAGTGTACCAGCTTGGTAAACTGGGCCTGTTGGCGCAAGGTATTGCATAATATCTTTACGGCCACCAAAGGCGCCCACTGGCATGCCGCCACCGATGATTTTGCCAAGAGTCGTTAGATCTGGGTTGATGTTATAAAACTCTTGCGCGCCACCTTGTGCAACACGGAAACCTGTCATGACTTCATCAAAAATTAGCAATGCGCCTTCTTGGTCGCAGATTTCGCGTAGACCTTCAAGGAAACCTTCAACCGGTGGAATGCAGTTCATGTTGCCGGCAACGGGTTCAACAATGATACAAGCGATTTCATCTTTGTTCGCAGCAAAAAGCTCACGTACAGAGTCAAGATCGTTATAAGTTGCAGTTAAGGTATATTTAGCAAAATCAGCAGGAACGCCAGGTGAGCTTGGTTGCCCAAGAGTTAGGGCGCCTGAGCCTGCTTTAACTAATAAGCTATCAGCATGGCCATGGTAACAACCTTCAAATTTTAGGATTTTGTCACGGCTAGTAAAGCCACGCGCAAGGCGAATCGCGCTCATGGTTGCTTCTGTGCCAGAGTTCACCATACGAAGCTGCTCCATTGAAGGAACAAGGCGAGAAACAAGGTTTGCCATTTCAATTTCAATTTTTGTTGGCGCGCCAAAGCTTAAACCTCGCTCGACAGCTTTTAGTACTGCGCGGCGAACTTTACTGTGGTTGTGGCCTAAAATCATTGGGCCCCATGAGCCAACATAATCAATATAAGCCTTATCATCCGCATCAAAAATTAATGGCCCATCGGCACGTTTAATAAATAGAGGATGACCACCTACGCCGTTAAATGCGCGTACTGGTGAGTTAACACCACCTGGGATAGTTTGTTGTGCTTCTTGATAAAGTTCTGCTGACTTACTCATAAGGTTTCCTTTGGGATTTTATCCCTTCACAAGTCTAGGGATACTTGAAATTAATTGCTTTTCGCATCAATAAGTTCAGGCATTGTATATCAATCTTTATATTTTGCATCTTAACTTCAATCAAATTCTTTGGATTTAGACGAATTTCATGTATTTATTCAGCAAAAAAGCCGCAAAATGCTTAAGATTCGATAATACTTGAATCCATTAGTAAGGTATCCGATAATACCTCCATGCCTAGAGATATATCCTTGAGATTTGAAATGACAAATTATTTGGATATACAATTTAGATTAATTTTCACGTCTATTGCCAACTTGCAGTGTAGACGTATAGACAGATGAAAGAGGTTGTCATGTCTGACGAGCAATTACCTTTGCAATTTTCACAAGCGGCAGCAGCACGCGTGAAAACTTTGATTGAAGAAGAAGAAAATCCAAACCTAAAACTACGTGTATATATCACAGGTGGTGGTTGTAGTGGTTTCCAATACGGCTTTACTTTTGATGAAAACGTTAATGAAGGCGATACCACCATTGAAAAAGAAACTGTGACCCTAGTGGTTGATCCTATGAGCCTGCAATACTTAATTGGCGGCACCGTGGATTACACTGAAGGTCTTGAAGGTTCACGCTTTTTTGTTGATAACCCAAATGCGACGACTACGTGTGGGTGTGGGGCATCATTTAGCGTTTAATATTCTTCATCTTTGAAGTGATGACAGCGTTTCTTATGTTATTTGCCTTGTGCTCACTCCAATGATTTTGAATCAAATAGCCATTATTATATTTATATTAGCCTTGTTGTGTCCAAATTGGAGATAACAGGGCTTTTTTATTGGTTTTCAAAGCTTGATTTTGTATTATATCCAGATCAAATTTTGTATTATGGCTAGATTCGGCGTCACTTGGCGCAAATTAATTCTTGGAGTAAAAATAAATGGCGAGCATTGAAGCAGCATTAGCTGAAATTAAACGTGGTGTTGATGAATTAATTCCTGAAGCGGAACTAATTGAAAAGCTAAAAGAAAACCGTCCACTACGCATCAAATTAGGCGCCGATCCAACTGCTCCTGACATCCACCTTGGACACACTGTAATTCTAAACAAGCTTCGTGCTTTCCAAGAGCTTGGTCACGAAGTCATTTTCTTGATTGGTGACTTTACAGGTATGGTTGGCGATCCAACGGGTAAAAACACCACACGTCCACCACTTACTCGTGAAGATGTCCTAGCGAATGCTGAAACTTATAAAGAACAAGTCTTTAAGATCCTAGATCCTGCAAAAACTAAAGTTGTCTTTAACTCAAGTTGGTTAAGTGAGCTTGGCGCTGAAGGGATGATCCGTTTGGCGGCAAACCAAACTGTTGCGCGTATGCTTGAGCGTGATGACTTTAAAAAGCGTTATAGCAATGGTCAGCCAATTGCGATCCACGAGTTCATGTACCCACTGCTACAAGGTTATGATTCTGTTGCACTTGAAGCGGATGTTGAGCTAGGTGGTACGGATCAAAAATTCAACCTTCTGATGGGTCGCGAGCTGCAAAAAGCAAATGGTCAAAAACCTCAAGTTGTGTTGACTATGCCTCTTCTGGTTGGCCTTGATGGCGAGAAGAAGATGTCTAAATCTGCGCACAACTACATTGGCGTAAGTGAAGCACCTTCTGAAATGTTCGGTAAAATCATGTCGATCTCTGATGATCTGATGTGGAACTACTATGAGCTATTGTCTTTCCGTCCACTTGCTGAAATTGAGCAATTTAAAACAGAAATGGCAGAAGGTCGCAACCCACGTGATATTAAGATCTTGCTTGCAAAAGAGATCATTGCACGTTTCCATGATGAAGCTGCTGCTGAGGCTGCTGAGCAAGAGTTTATCAACCGTTTCCAAAAAGGCGCAATGCCTGATGAAATGCCTGAACTTGAATTTGAGCAAGGCATGGCAATTGCAAACCTTCTAAAAGAAGCAAACCTTGTGGGCTCAACATCAGATGCGATGCGTATGATCCGCCAAGGCGCTGCGAAAATTGATGGTGACAAGATTGAAGATACAAAACTTGTTCCAGAAGCTGGCACTGCTGTATATCAAGTTGGTAAGCGTAAGTTTGCACGTATCACGCTTAAATAAAGCTTGCGAGCTATAAGCTAAAAAGAGTATCCCCTATCAAATTTGGTAGGGGATTTTTTTGCTTTTAATGCAGGACACCCACCTTTTTAATATGGGACACCCATGAGTTTTATCGTTGCAATAAAGTTACTTTTAATTTAGGACACCCATGTATTTATTTGCTGCAATAAAAGTGGGTGTCCTGTTTTATATAAGGTCTAATTACTTGAGATCAAAGAAAAAGTAGGTAGAGATAAGTGCCAGCGAATGGCAGCAAGGCGAATCGATAAGGTTACGACGACGCCACATAAAAATGCTGCGGATGAAGCAAGGCCAAAGTATAAAGCGCAGGTGTGGACGATACCACCTGCAATGCAAGCTGTGGCATAAATTTCACTTCGCAACACCATAGGGATCTCACGAGCTAAAATATCACGTATGATCCCACCGCCACAGCCGGTGATAACGCCCATGATCACAGCGATCGTCATCGAGTCATTATAATTAAGTGATTTTTCTACCCCAATACCTACAAATGCAGCCAGCCCAATTGCATCTAAAACGGGCAAAACATACCAAGGCATGCGTTTCGGGTGACTGACAAGCGCAAGGGTTAATGCACAAGTGATGATGATCATCCAGATATAATTGGTATCGGTTATCCAAAAGACAGGCGTTGCGCCAAGTAACATATCGCGAATTGACCCGCCACCAATCGCAGTGACACTTGCCAAAACGACAACGCCAAAAGGGTCCATTTTTAAGCGTCCAGCGAGTAGCACGCCAGAAATCGCAAACACAGCAGTGCCTGCAATATCAAAAAAATATAATAAACTCATTACTTGGTTGACCTTGCTTTATCTAAATCGGTACATATTTGGTTGATCGCAGATAGGGTGCGGCTCGTTGCGCGGCTGATCCAGTCTGGATTAAGTGAGTAAGTATTGTGCAAAACAGATTGCGGCAGCATTTTACCCCAATTTAAATTTTGTACATCTAATTTCTCTGCAAATGAGTAAAAAATAACATCCGGTGGATTTTTTAAAATCTGCTCTTTATTGATTTGTGGGTAAGCGACGAGATCGGACTGAAGAATATTCTCACCTCCACAAAGTTCAAACATTTCTGTGGTCCAATTTTTTCCTGCAATGCTCATCATTGGGCTTTCGCTAAGTAAATACAGGTACTTGAGTTTTGGCTTTGCCTGATTCTGTGCTTTGAATTCAGCAAGTTTAGCTTGATATGACTGAGCTAAAGCAAGACCAATGGAAGGATCGTCTGCATATTGGCTTAATTTTTGAATATTTAAGCCTATATCAGAAAGTTGATTCTCTTCGATCCACACCACTTGAATCCCAAATTTGTCTAACTTCTCAAGCTGTGAACGCGCAGGGCCTTCTTGCCAAGCAATGATTAGATCAGGTTTTAAAGCAATGATACGCTCTAAATTTACGCCTTGATAATTTGAGACAGTTTCAAGTGTCTTTGCTTCTTCGGGGTAGTCGCTGGCCTCGCCAACTGCAATGAGTTTATCACCTAAACCTGCGCTAAAAGCGAGCTCTGCGGTGTGCGGGGTTAAGGTAATGATACGCTTTGGTTTGGCTTTTTCTTGGGCAAAAGTATGCAAGCTTAGGAAAAGACAAAAGCCAGGTAATAACAAGCGAATGAGTTTGGATGAGAATGAGGTTTTCATAGGAATAAATGTGGGACACCCATGTTTTGTCATACGGGATAGAATACGGGACACCCATCTATTTTAAAGCTAAACAAAAAGGTGAGTGTCCTTTATTTTAAAGGCAAATTATTTAATCAATTCAACCATTTTTAATACCATTGCAGAAGATGTCTTCGCTGCAAGAGGCAAGAACTCATCAAAGCTCATTGGTGATTCTTTATCTGCAACATCAGAAATCGCGCGTACGACAACGAAAGGCACGTTAAATTGGTGACAGGTTTGCGCAATTGCGGCAGCTTCCATCTCAACAGCAACAACGCCTGGGAAATTTTGACGAATATAATTTTGGCGCTCTGGCGTGCAGACGAATACATCACCGGTGCAGATAAGACCACGTACAGCATGTTGATCTTCGAGTGCATTGAGTGCTTTCTCAGTTAAATCCATTAGTTTTGGATCAGCAATAAAGGCTGCAGGTTGGCTTGCCATTTGGCCGATTTCATAACCAAAAGCTGTGACGTCTGCATCATGGTGGCGAACCTCAGTTGAAATCACCACATCACCGTGGTTTAAACTTGGATCAAAGCCGCCAGCAGAACCTGTATTGATCACAGCATCAACATCAAAGCACTCTAAAAGCAAAGTTGTGCCAACACTTGCAGCCACTTTACCAATGCCAGATTGAAGTAAGACTAACTCAACACCTTGATATTCACCAGTATAAAAAGTGCAACCTGCTTTCGTGTGTGTGCTTAAGTTGTCTAATGCTGATTTTAAGATCGCAACTTCTTGTTCCATTGCGCCAATAATGCCAAGTTTCATTTTATTCTCTCTCTTAATTACGAATCTGGGACACCCATGTACTAATTTTGAACGTGCATAGGTTTGTTGGCGCCAAGTTTAACATAGAGTCGTAAGCTTGTTATTGAGAAATAATTAAATTTGCATCCACAAGCTTTTGGCGAAATTGCTCCATACGTTCGCGGTTTACACCAAAATCAGAATATCCAACGCGAGACTTTGAGCGGATGTGCAGAATTTTACCTGTCTTGACTATATGTACGTCATCGACGAAGCGAAATAGGCGGCTGGTGAAGGTGACATGCAACTCATTTTCTGTTTTTGATTCAGTTTTACTGCGATCAAAGGTCAAGATGACATCTTCAATTTGGGAAAGAGAAATATCTTCTGAGACGAGTTCAAATGGTGCGACTTTATGGCTTTCGCGGATCTCATCGGTTGAAACGCAATTAGGTTTTGAGCTGCATAATAAAACAGCTTTGTTTTCATTTTCCATATTGTTCATCCTTGTTTCAGTTGTGTCGGCCCAAGCTTGCATGGAACAAGTGCTGATGCATAAACAGCTTAAGCATAACTTCCAAGTTCTTAAGTTCAAATGTAACAAAATATATCCTGATAAGTTCAAGTTTACACCCAAATAGGTATGAACTGCTAGTTTGTCGTTTATCCTTGGGAGCTATGCTCAAAAGCACTGGTATGACTGACAAGCAAGACTCTATCCCTCTTTAGTATCTAATCCTTAAGGCTATAAATCTATGTATTTTATTCAACGAAGTTAAAATAAAGAAAAATTTAAATTTTAAATGAATTTTATTGCATTTTTAATGAATAAATATTAACTTGTATCTCAAGCACTAATTCGAAAGTTAAAGGTAGTTATGATCCACGCATTGCTCGAAAAAATTGTTCCAACACATGTTCAAAAGCTAGAGCCATATCAGTCCGCACGTCGTATTGGTGGTAAGGGTAGAATTTGGCTCAATGCGAATGAGTTAGAAGAAGGTATTGAGTTTGCGAAGACGCAACAAGATGTCAGTACCTTGGATGCAAATCGTTATCCTGACTTTTTACCACATGAAGTCGCAGATGACTATTTAGCCTATTGTGAAAAGCATTTTTCTTTTAATAATCAAGAAAGAAAAAAGTCACAGGCAGTGGCTGTGCGTGGCGCTGATGAAGCAATTGATTTGTTGGTGAGAGGCTTTTGCGCGCCAGTTCAAGATAGCATTTTGATTTGTACGCCAACTTATGGCATGTATGAGTTTTGCGCTGATGCAATGGCTATCAATACGCATAAAGTGCCGCTAAATTCAGAATTTCAACTGGATTTGGATGCGATTATTCCAAAGTTAGATCAGGTGAACCTTGTATTTTTATGTTCGCCAAATAACCCAACTGGCAACATTATCAATAAGCAAGATATTGAAACCTTACTTGAAAAATCACAAGACAAGGCAATTGTGGTAGTGGATGAGGCTTATATTGAATTTGCTCCAGAGGCGAGCGTGTTAGATTTGATGGCCAAATACCCGCATCTTGTGGTCATTCGTACTTTGTCAAAAGCCTTTGGTTTGGCTTCTGTGCGTTGTGGTTTTTTAATCGCGAGTGAAGAGGTGATGGCTGTCGTGAGTAAGGTTATCCCGCCTTATCCACTAGCGGATGTCGCAGCGAAGATTGCAAAAAATGCGCTCGATAATGAGGGCGTTCAAAAGATGCAAGCAAAAACGAAAGGGTTAATTGCAATCAAAAACAAATTTATCGAAGGGCTCGAAAACCTTTCTATCGTTGAAAAAGTCTATCCTTCGGCAACAAATTTTGTCTTGATTAAATTTAAACCAGATACTTGTTTTTATCAGTATCTGCTTTCAAAAGAGATTGTCACTCGTAATCAAGCGCATGAACTCGTCTTACAAAATTGCGTAAGAATTTCAATTGGATGTGAAGAGAGCATGGGCGAAACATTGCAGGCGCTGCAAGATTATTCAAGTACAAATAAATAAGCTTAAAAGGAATTTAACATGAAAAAAATTATCACTCTTATCGCGCTGCTGACAGCAACTTTTTCTACGACCAGTTTTGCAGCCCAAAAGCCACTACGTTTAGTTGCAGATTTTACTTATCCTCCTTTTAATTATAAAGATGAAAAAGGTCAACCAGCAGGTTTTGATATTGAAATTGGTAATGCATTGTGCCAAGAAATGAATCGTGAATGTGAATGGGTATCCCAAAGTTGGGATGGTTTGATCCCTGCATTATTATCGCGTAAAGCAGATGCGATCTTAGCTTCAATGCGTGCAACAGAAGAGCGTAAGCGTAAGATCTTATTCACCAATAAATACTATCAAACCACAGCTAGCTTTATGATCCATCAAGATGAGAATATTGAAATCAGTAAAGAAGGCTTTAAAGGTAAAACTATTGGTGTCCAAATTGGTACCATTCATGACCGTTATGTTACTGATACCTATGGTGATGTAGCAAATATCAAACGTTATACTGGACAAGATGAAGTCTTTTTAGATTTTGATAAAGGCACTGTTGATATCGTTTTTGGTAATACAGATCAACTACAGTTAGCTTATCTTGATAAAGAGAATGGTAAAAATGGCAAGTTAGCTGGTGATCCTGTGACGGATGTTCCTTATTTAAGCCAAGGTATGGCGATTGGTTTACGCATGCAAGACAAGCAATTGGCGCAGGACTTTAACCAAGCGATTGATGCGATCCGCGCGGATGGGACTTACGATAAAATAGCAGATAAATACTTTACCTTTGATATTTATGGCAACTAAAGTCTAAATTTTTTGAAAGCTTAAAGCCCTATGATCAAGTTGATCTAGGGCTTTTTTGCGCCTTAAAACAAATTTAATTTATGCTAGGGAAGAGGTTCAAAAGGATGGGTGTCCTCTATTTGTTACTA
Organism: Vibrio sp. KMM 9700; assembly: GCF_058545285.1. Taxonomy (NCBI): domain Bacteria; kingdom Pseudomonadati; phylum Pseudomonadota; class Gammaproteobacteria; order Vibrionales; family Vibrionaceae; genus Vibrio; species Vibrio sp. KMM 9700. Next base: position 1,984,210 of record NZ_CM178589.1, read on the forward strand.
AATTAATTTAGGCAAAGATCTAAATACTAAAACGGTGGGTGTCTTTTATTTACTCTCTTTATTTACTTTATGGGATAGAGGTTTTAAAAGATGGGTGTCCTCTATTTACTATCTATAGCCAGAAATAAAAATACCCACAAATTCAATGAACTGTGGGTATTTTTAATGGTGTAGCTGTTTAGCTTTATAGGCTAAGCTTATTTCGCATTCACTTCACGTAACACACCAGCTAGGGCATCAAAGTCATCTGCTAGGTCGCCAGAAAGTAGCTCCATCGCATCATGTTTTGCAAGTGGTGCAGGTAGGTCAATGTCCTTGCCTAAGATTTCATCAACCACTTCCTTAAACTTCGCAGGGTGAGCGGTACACAAGAATAAGCCTGTTTCGCCTTCGCTTAGGTTTTGCTCTAACACGCGATAAGCAATGGCGCCATGTGGTTCACAGAGATAACCTAACTTATCAAGCTTTTGTACGCTTTCTGCGCTTTCACTATCCAGCACTTTACCTGACGCTAGCTCATCAAGTCCCCAAGATTTAACTTTGCAAAGCTCTTCGATACGTGGCCAGTTGTTTGGTTGGCTCACATCCATCGCATTTGAGGTTGTTGCAACCGTTGGTTTTGGATCCCACTTACCGGTTTCAAGGTAGCGCGGCACAGTATCATTGGCATTGGTTGCAGCGATAAAGCGTTTCACAGGTAATCCCATTGCTTTCGCGATTAAACCTGCAGTTAAGTTACCAAAGTTACCGCTTGGAACTGAAATCACAAGATCTTGACGTTTTTCAACCGGTAGTTGCGAAACAGCTTCAAAGTAATAACAAACTTGCGCCATTAAGCGGCTGATATTAATTGAGTTTGCTGAGTTTAAGCCGATTTCTTGGCGTAGTGCTTGGTCATCAAATGCTGCTTTAACCAAAGATTGGCAAGCATCAAAATCGCCATCCACAGCTAGTGTGTAGATGTTTTTGCCGAGCGTACAGAATAGTTTTTCTTGCAGGCGGCTGATCTTGCCTTTTGGATATAAAATCACGACATTGATGTTTTCCATGCCATAAAAAGCATGCGCCACTGCTGCGCCAGTGTCACCTGACGTTGCGGTTAAAATTGTGATTTTGCCTTCTTTATCTGCCGTGACTGCGGCAAGAGATTGGGCCATAAAACGGCCACCAAAATCTTTAAATGCTAGTGTTGGGCCGTGGAATAACTCAAGCGCATAGACCCCATCTTTCACCGCTTGAATTGGCGCAGGGAATTGGAACGCATTGCTCACCATCTCATTAATCGTATGAACAGAAAGCTCATCACCAATGAGGCTAGCTAAAATCTCAGTGCTGCGAGTAATAAAGTCTTTTTCAAGTAGCGCATCAATATCTTCAAATGTTGGGATTTTTTCAGGAAAGAATAAGCCCTGATCTTGACCTAAACCTTGACGGACGGCCTGTGCGAAATCGACAACCTCTTGTGGGTGTTTAATGTTATACAGCTTCATAATTCACTTCCTGTTAATTTTGAACCTTTTTGATCAAGTTTGCAGACATGCACAAAGCCTTGATCGGTTTGTAAGTAATTTTGGGACAGCCAAGTCTTAACACGCTCAGCTGTTTCTAAGTTATCACAAATCCCAAATAAAGTTGGGCCTGATCCAGAAATCCCACAAGCTAATGCGCCCATAGTCATCAATTGCTCACGCGACTCTTTAAAACCAGGGAGTAAAGACTGGCGATAAGGTTCGGCGATCACATCTTTGATCATTTTGGCCGCGAGTGCGCTTTGGCCTGAATAACAGGCATGGATAAAGCCGCCAAGGTGGCGACCATGGGCAATAATATCTTGTTTGCGATACTGAGCAGGTAAGATCTCACGCGCAGCAGCGGTGGAAACCGTGATCCCTGGGTAGGCCATGACCCAATACCAGTCATCAAAACATGGCACGCCTTGGCTGATGATCCCAAGTTCTTCCACCATAAGTTGCAAGCCGCCAAGGTAGCATGGCGCAACATTGTCATAGTGAATGCCGCCAGAAATCTCTCCTTCCATTTCACCCATTAATGCAAGCAGTTCAGTTTCACTCAATGGGTTTTGGTGGAACTGATTTAAGGCATCAAGCGCTGCGACAATAGAGCATGCACTTGAGCCTAGCCCTGAACCAATTGGCATATTTTTTTCGAGCGTCATGGCAACAGGTTTGAGCTTTGTTTGGGTAACTAAAGCATGGGTGTCCTGAGTTTGTTTCAATGCAGCGTCATGTTTTTTCTTTAATTCACGCGCAAAGACTTGCCAGCAGCGATAAACGATATTCTCTTTCGGATCGCTTGGCAGCTTATCTTTAAAATGACCGACGGCGTCAAGCGTAAACTCACTTTCACCAAGCGCAACTTTAACGCGATCGCCAAGCAGTGTGCCATCAACAGGTGAAACCGCAGCGCCCAAAACGTCAAAGCCGACGCTAACATTACCAATGGATGCTGGTGCGTATACGACAACACTTTGGTCTGGATTATTTGGATCTAAAACATGGGTGTCCTGCATTTTACGCTCCTAATTTCCAGCCAAGAGTACGCATGACATCAGCAAATACGCCAGCAGCTGTTACTTCGCTGCCTGCGCCATAGCCACGTAGAACAAGTGGGATAGGTTGATAGTAACGGCTGTAGAATGCTAGGGCATTTTCACCATCTTTGATCTTAAACATAGGATCATCACTATCGACCGCAGCAATGGCTACTTTACATTGTCCATCAATGATTTGGCCGACATAGCGGAGCACTTTGCCTTCGCTTGCAGCTTTATCCATGAGATCTTTGAAGTAACTGTCAGCCTCAGGCAGGCGCGATAAAAATTCTTCAACTGAGCCGCTGTCATCAAATTCAGGTGGCAGGGCTTTTTCAACGATAACGTCTTCAAGCTCGATATCCATGCCAGCTTCACGCGCAAGAATAAGTAGTTTACGTGCCACATCCATACCAGATAAATCATCACGAGGATCCGGCTCGGTAAAGCCATTATCTTTTGCTTGTAGCGTTGCTTGGCTGAGTGAGTGTCCTTCATCTAATTTGCCGAAGATGTAAGAAAGTGAGCCAGATAAAATGCCGTTGAATTTTTCAAGCTCATCACCCGCTGCAATGAGATTTTGCAAGTTTTCAATGACAGGTAAGCCTGCGCCAACGGTTGTTTCATACATCAGCTTACGGCGTGATGCACGTGCTTGATAACGCAGCTGACGATAATATTCCATACTTGCAGTGTTAGCCTTTTTGTTTGGCGTCACGACGTGGAAGCCAGCTGCAAGGAAATCTGCGTATTGATCAGCAATCTCTTGATTTGACGTACAATCAACAAAGACAGGGTTGATGATATGATTGCGCTCAACCAAGGCTTTCATGCCGGTTAAGCTAAAGCTTTCTGAACTGTTACTTAGGCGATCTTGCCAGTTTTCAAGTGAAAGACCTTGGGCATCTAGCAGCATGCCTTTTGAGTTTGCAAGACCGCAAACACGTAGCACAATGCCTTTTTCAGCCAGTTTTGGTTGCTGACGGGCAAATTGATCCACAAGCTCGCTACCTACGCCGCCAAGACCGACTAAGAATACATCAAGGAAGTGCTTCGAGTTAAATAGGTTTTCATGACAAGCTTTAATCGCCACAGAGATGCGATCTTCTGGGATCACGGCTGAAATGGCACGCTCTGAAGAGCCTTGCGCAATGGCCACGATATTGATGTTTACTTCTGCCAGTGACGAGAAGAACTGAGAGGCAACGCCGCGCGCCGTACGCATCTTGTCGCCAACTAAGGTAACGATCGCAACATTGTCAGTAAATTCAACCGGATCAAGCAGGCCATTGGCAAGCTCGAGCTCAAATACATTATTGAGCGCTTGTTTGGCTTTGCCTTTCGCTGCAGATTCAATACAAAAACTGATGCTGTATTCTGAAGATGATTGAGTGATCAAAACGATTGATACGCCTGCAGCAGACATGGCGCCAAAGACGCGACTTGCCATACCAACCATGCCTTTCATGCCTGGGCCTGAAACGTTAACCATAGTGAGTTTATCTAACGTCGTGATGCCTTTAATTGCTAGACCATCTTCACCTGTGTCTTGACCAATCAGAGTGCCAGGCGCTTGCGGATCAAAGCTGTTTTTGATTAAGCAAGGGATCTGGAAGCGAGCAATCGGGGCAATTGTTTTTGGATGCAAAACTGATGCGCCAAAGTAAGAGAGTTCCATCGCTTCTTGATAGCTCAAGGATTTAAGCAAGCGCGCATCATCCACAAGACGCGGATCGCAGTTATATACGCCATCTACATCCGTCCAGATTTCACAGCAAGAGGCGCGTACACATGCTGCCAGTGCGGCGGCTGAGTAATCCGAGCCATTACGCCCAAGCGTGACGAGTTCACCCTCTGGATTTGCCGCCGTAAAGCCTGGCATGATATGAATAAAGCCTTCTTCAAGCGGATTATCAACAAAGTTTTGTGTTGAAGCGTCCACATCAACCATAGCTTCTAAGTGTGAGCCATGAGCAAGTAGGTATTTGGTTGGGTCAAGAATTTTGGCAGGAAAGCCAAGGGCTTCAAGGACAGATTGCATTAACACAATTGAAATACGCTCACCTTTACTGATAATGCGCGCTTCAACTTTTTTAGGACAACTTTGGAGTAAGCTAATCCCTTGTACAAAGGCAATCAGCTGAGTCATGGTGCTAGCAAGTTTGTCATCAAAACTGCGGCGGTCAAGTTTAGGCAATTCATGTGCAAGATTGTTGTACAAATCGATAAAGGATTCTTCTAGTGCTTGCACATCTTTGCTAACGTCAATGCCTTGTCTGGCACTCTCGATAATTGCAACGAGTTTATTGGTTGTTTTTCCCGGCGCTGATAGCACAACTGCAGTGGCTTCTTGTTTGGCATTGTTGCTAATAATGTTTGCTGCACGCAAAAAGCGATTTGCATCTGCTAATGATGAGCCGCCAAATTTTAATACTCGCATCCTTACTCCTTGGTCAAGTCTTTAATTCATCTAATAATTTTGTGTTAATTCGTTATTTTAAAGTCGTAAATAATAAAAAAGCCCGCATCGCTTATTGGATGCAGGCTTTAAGAAATGTGATGTATGCGCCTGCCCCAACTAAGTCATGTCGGTAATAATCATGGTCATGGTGATAATGATTGAGGTGAGGGCAGTGTGTTGCATCTAACTATATCCTTGTGTCTTGAATGCCTTATCCATTAGGCTAAAATTATCTATATGTGAGTCCGCTATGAGCGAATCGCTTAAAAAGTAACTAGGTTCTAGATTTACCGATTTGAGGCTTTGAGTCAATCAAAACTTTGCAAAAACAACAGATTCAATGAAAATTACTTTCAGATGTGTATTTTGACTTAGTTTCTAGGCTGAAACCTTGGTCAAACTTCACTGCTTAATTATGTTTAATATTTGTCAAATATAGAGGTACTTATATTAATAGATAGCAAGTTTCATTTAGATACACAAAAAATGAGCACTTGATATAAATCAACAAAGATATTGTTTATATAGAATAGGTTGTTGTTAGCAGGGTGTTAACGCTGTAAACTACAGAAAATAAGCTTACGAATTAGGTACCTTCTTATGCAAACTCCCCACATTCTTATCGTCGAAGACGAACAAGTTACACGTAATACGCTAAAGAGTATTTTCGAAGCAGAAGGATATGCTGTGTTTGAGGCAAGTGATGGCGACAGCATGCATCAAGTATTGTCTGAAAATCAAATCAACCTGGTCATTATGGATATTAACTTACCAGGTAAAAATGGGTTATTACTTGCTCGTGAATTACGTGAGCAAGCAAATGTCGCGCTAATGTTTTTAACAGGGCGTGATAATGAAGTGGATAAGATTTTAGGTTTAGAAATTGGTGCAGATGATTATATCACTAAGCCATTTAATCCTCGCGAATTAACTATTCGTGCGCGTAATTTATTACAACGTTCAATGACGCTTTCTGATGCACCAGAAGAAAAACGTATTATTGATAAGTATAAATTTAACGGTTGGGTATTGGATATTAATAGCCGTTCTTTAATTAATCCAAATAACGAAAGCTATAAATTGCCTCGTTCTGAGTTCCGTGCTTTGCTACATTTTTGCGAGAATCCAGGGAAAATCCAAACCCGTGCAGATTTATTAAAGAAAATGACTGGTCGTGAATTAAAACCGCATGATCGTACGGTTGATGTGACAATTCGTCGTATCCGTAAGCATTTTGAATCTGTTTCTGATACGCCTGAAATTATCGCGACTATTCATGGTGAAGGCTATCGTTTTTGTGGTGATTTAGAGCTTTAATCATCAGAACGCGAGCTGTATCTATTGACGCGAAAAGCTAACAGTAAACTTTAAAACGAGACCTAAATGTAGTGTCTCGTTTTTTTATCTCTTTACTTGATTTAAGTTGAGATAATATGTTTACTGAGAGCGACTTACACATATCTATTTCGTCCTTCGAATAATGTTTATTATCTCAGTTATTGAATGAAAAATTAGACCTTATTCTTAGGCTCAATATCAGTTGGTAATATTTTTAAGAAATTGAATTTTAAATAATTTAAATGATTATTTTATTCTTTGAAATTATTTTTGATTTACATCATAAGCAAAGATATTATCCTTTGATAAAGTAGCACTCTATCGCAAATAACTTAACGAAAGGTAAGTAATGAAGATTGATGATTTGAAACTCTTTATGTTAGTTGTGGAGTTGGGCGGTTTTACCGCAGCGGCTGACGCATCTAATTTACCTCGCTCAAATGTCAGTCGCCGTATTAATGATCTTGAAGATGAGTTAAATGTAAAACTCTTAACCCGTACTACACGTCGTTTAACTTTAACGCCAACAGGTAAAGAGTATTATCAAAACCTACAAAATATAATCCCTCAGCTCGACCAAACCCATGAGGCGATTCGTACTCAGAGCCATAGTCCGGTTGGCAAAATAAAAATTGGCTTACTTAATGAAACGGATATTTTAATTCATGAAATCCTCTATGGCTTTTTAAATGAATATCCAAATATTCAAGTCGAAACCCATCTAAGTAGTATTGGTTATCACGATATCATGAATTATGGCTTAGATGCGTGTGTGCATATTGGGCCGATTAATGATGGCTCTGTCATCGCAAGACCTATTGCTAGCTTTAAGCGTAAGCTCTATGCCAGTCCTGACTATATAAAGAAGCAGGGGATGCCGTTAACGCTTTCTGATTTACATCGGCATTTTTTACTTATCATCCGTTGGCCAGACGGTCGCTTAGAAAACCGTTGGGAGTTTAATAAAGGGGATATAGTTGTTGATAGCCGTTTGATTTCAAATAGCTCCTACTATGTTCGCCATGCTGTATTCCACGGTGGAGGGATAGGGCTACTTCCTGAGGTGATAATGCAGCCTTATGTTGATCGCGGAGAGATAGTCGAAGTCTTGCCTGATCATCATATGACACTTGATGATACATGGCTGGTGTACCCGAGTCGCCAAGGGTTATCTTACGCCGCGCGACTGTTTGTGAACTATGTCTTAGATAGGGTTCAAGTATTGTCATAAGATCACTTTAAACTTTATAAAGCATCTAAAAAAAGTACAAAAATCGCAATCACTTTTGATGATTTGAGCGTTTTTTGTGCTTTTTTTTTGCTCAAACCTTTGATTGTCTCGTTTTTCATGACAATGAAAACATGTTTTGCATGCTTATTTATTGCACAAATTCCTCTAATATTCTCCAATATTCAAGATCCATTGAATCTTAGGGAGCATCTACCGTGAAAAACTATACATCTAGTTTGAAAAACAACACATCGATTCAAAAATTTCCACTCATACGAAACTCACTCGCAGTTATTATTGCCGCGAGTCTATTGACAGCCTGTGGCGCGCAAGAAGAAGAAAAAGTAGAGATTGCCGCTCGTCCTGTGAATGTGATTGAGTTGTCGACTCAAGATAATCTGCAAGCGTTTCGCTTTAGTGGGGTGATTAAGTCTCACCAAACTGCGAACCTAGCTTTTCGTGTCCCTGGCACTATCGATGAAATCCTCGTCAAAGAAGGAGATGTCGTAAAGAAAGATCAGGTTATCGCAAAGCTTGATCCGCATGATTATCAAGTGAGTGTGAATGAGCTTACTGCTCGTCTTAATGAAGCGAAAGCTGCGCATAAATTAGCGACAGTTGAATTAAGACGTACACGCATGGCGGCGGCAGATAATGCGGTCGCAAGTGTGAATCTTGACCGAGCGGTGAGTGGTGAGGCGCGCGCTGCTGCAAGCGTCGAAATGCTAAAACAATCACTTAAAAAAGCACAAGATGCCTTGCGTTATACCAGCCTTAAAGCACCGTTTGATGGTGTGATTGGTCAACGTTTTGTCGATGAGCATGAACAAACATCACCAGGCTTGTCAGTGGTTTCGATTCAGCAGCCAAATAACTTAGAAGCTGTGGTGGATGTACCAGAAAAACAAATTGGTCAGTTTTCAAAAGGCTTAAAAGGCAGTGTTGTTTGGTATCAACATACAGATGGCGTGCCAGCGGAAGTGACTGAAGTGGCGACTTTACCAGATACGTTAAAGCGCACCTATGAAGTCACATTTAAACTTGATGCTGCGCCAGAGAATTTATTCCCAGGCAAAGCCGTCAATGTTGAATTGGAAACCAAATTAAGCTCAGCAGCAAGCACCAGCACTTATTGTTTACCTGCAAGCGCCGTGAAATCACTTGAGTCACAAAACCAAGTGGTGACAGTGCGCGATCAAAAAGCCGTCCATGTACCGGTGAAAGTAATTGAAGTACGTGAGTCGGACATGTGTGTTGAAGGCGCACTTAAAAATGGAGATAAAGTGGTCACAGCTGGAAGTAACTTCTTGAAAGAAGGACAGGAAATTTCAGTACTGAATACTCCAGGAGCAAGATCATGAATTTATCAACATTTGCATTACGCCAAAAAACATTCATCGTGTTTTTTACTGTGCTGATGATGATTGCTGGCATCTACTCATATTTTGATTTAGGTAAGCTTGAAGATCCATCATTTACAGTAAAAACAGCTGTAATTGTGACCATGTATCCCGGCGCAACGGCGCAAGAAGTTGAAAAACTAGTCACAGATAAAGTGGAAGAAGAGATCCAAACCATGGGCTCTTTGTGGAAACTACGTTCACTTTCGCGTCCTGGCGTTTCAATGATCTTTGTCGACTTGCAAGAGAAATATAGCTCTGAGCAGTTGCCACAAGAATGGGATTTATTGCGTCGCAAAGTCCAAGATGTGAAGCTTAAACTGCCAGCGCAAGCACAAATCAGCATCGTACAAGATGAGTTCTCAGAAGTGTACGGCATGCTGTTCTCTGTGTATGGCGATGATATTCCAATGCATGATTTAAAAGATTATGCGCGTGAATTGCAACGTCGTATTAAAGCCGTTTCAGGGGTCAAAAAAGTTCAACTTCATGGTATCCAAGAACAAGAAGTTAAAATTAAAATCTCTGATGAGCGCTTAGCAGAATCACACATCTCACTTGCACAATTAGTTGACCAATTAAATAGCCAAAACATGCCTGTAACCTCAGGTGACTTTGACTTAGGTTATGAAAACTTACGTGTTGACCAAACTGGCCAATATCGCAATATCGAAGATATTAAAAACTTGCTCATTAGCACAGGTGTTAATGGCATTGGTGATGGCGCAGGGACCATTCGTCTTGGTGATGTCGCAGACATTAGTATGGGCTATGTCGATCCGGCTTCAACCTTAAGTCGCTTTAATGGCCATAAAGCTGTCACGTTAGCCGTAAGCCCAGAGAACGGCATCAACGTGGTAAGTATCGGTGATGAACTGATGGGAGTGATTAATCAGTTTAAATCAGAGCTACCTGTTGGCGCAGATGTCGGGATTGTTGCATTCCAACCAGATGAAGTAACAGACTCAATCAACAACTTTGTGATGAACTTAGTTGAAAGTATCGTGATTGTTGTGGCGGTACTACTGGTCTTCATGGGGCTACGCAGTAGCTTGATTGTTGGTGCAAGTTTGCTTCTAACTATCTTGTGTACTCTGGTTTATATGAACATCACAAACGTTGACTTACAACGTGTATCGCTAGGTTCATTTATCCTTGCACTCGGGATGCTGGTGGATAATGCCATTGTTGTGGTGGATTTATTCGCAGCCAAACTCAAGAAAGGGATTGATCGTAACCACGCCGTGATTGAATCAATCAAAGAAATGTCAATGCCATTACTTGGCGCGACAGTGATTGCAGCCTTAGGTACAACGCCAGTTCTGTTCTCGACTACCGACTCAGCAGAATTTGCGATCTCAGTGGTGCAAGTTCTATGTAGCTCATTGATTCTATCTTGGGTTGTCGCGATGTTCGTGACACCTATCATGTGCTGGATGTTTATCAAAGCACCTGAAGATGGCACTGTGCATGAAGATGGCAAGGCGATGGCAGCGTATCGTAAGGCTATTCACTGGACAGTCGATAATCCTAAAAAAGCCTTAACCTTACTTGTGCCGCTTATTGCTGTGACTGTCTTTGCAGGCATGACATTAAAAATCAACTTCATGCCATCATCTGACCGTGAGATTGTTTTCCTCGATTACTGGCTACCAAATGGTGGACGTATCGATAAAGTCTCAACAGATATGAAAAAAATCGAAGATTGGCTTTTAGAGCAACCTGAAGTCGAAAGTATTTCAAGTTATATCGGTGAGGGTGCGCCACGCTTCTCAGTAACGGTTGAGCCTGAGCCAAATGATCCTAGTTATGGTCAAATCTTGATTAATACTAAGACTTTTGCTGGCATCGCTAAGCTAAAAGAACGTGGTAAACCATGGCTTGAGGAAAACTTCCCATATGCAGAGCCTCGCTTTAGAGATCTAAAACTTGCAACCAAAGATAAGTTTAGTATCGAAGCGCGCTTTGAAGGACCAGATCCAAAAGTACTACACAAACTATCGGACGAGGCTCAAGAGATCTTGCGTGCGAATCCACATACTGAGTATGTTCGTGATAACCGTCGCCAAGAAAGTAAACTTCTTGTGCCAATTATTAACGAAGAAGAAGCGCGTCGCGCAGGTGTAAACCGCTCTGATATTGCCATGGCTATTAACCGCGCAACAGAAGGTCTACAAATTGGAACCATGCGTCAAAATGATGACATGATCCCAATTAAACTACGCAGTAACAATGCTTCACTTGAGCACCTAGATAACATTCCAGTGCGCTCTGTATTGGGCGGACACAGCGTGCCACTTGGTCAAGTTGTGGATGGATTTGAAGTCAAAGGTGAAGAGACTATGATCTGGCGCCGTAACCGCGTTCCAGAAATCACAGCTCAAGCTGGCGTGTTTGGCGAAACAGCGTCACAAGTGCGTAAAGAAGTCGCACCGGCAATTGAAGCGATTGCTTTGCCACCAGGCTATAGCATGAAATGGGGTGGTGAATACTATGATGAGCACCGTTCTGTGCAAGATATCTTAGTTCAAAACCCGAAAGCAACGGTATTGATGGTGATTTTATTGATGGCGCTATTTAACGCTTATCGTCCACCTATCATTATCATGACAACGGTACCACTTGCGGTTATCGGTGTGGTTTGGGGTCTGGTTGCCTTTGGTAAGCCGTTTGGTTTCATGGCCTTAGTAGGTGCCATTACCCTATCGGGGATGATCATCAAAAACGGTATCGTTCTGATGGACCAAATCAACCTTGAGCGCGCAAATGGAGCAACCATAGGGGACGCTGTAAAAGAAGCGGCTATTAACCGTACGATGGCAATCTCTATGGCGGCATTAACTACCGCGCTGGGTATGATCCCACTACTAACTGACTTGTTGTTTGACCAAATGGCAGCCTCGATTATCGGTGGTTTGTCGGTCGCAACTGTGCTGTCTTTGTTCGTGATGCCTGCGTTCTACATGATCTTCTTTAGAAAAGAAGTGCGTATAGAGCAAGAAGCAGGAAAACCTATGGTTGAGCTAGAAGATCATAGTGAAGATCTAACAGAGGAGAGCGCAAAATGAGAAAGTTAACATTAAGTGTAATTGCGAGTGCGCTCATCCTATCTGGTTGTTCTATGGCACCTGATTATGAAATGCCAACGGTTGCAGTGAGTGATATTTATGTCAATCAAGATGCAAATGGCACCATTCGTCAAGGTGAAATGCAAGATCAATGGTGGAAAGCACTCAATGATCCGCAATTGAACCAATTGGTAGAAGCGGCGCAAAAGCAAAACATTACTTTGCAAATCGCCAGCCAGCGTATTCAGTCTGCGCAGGCGTACCACAAAGCAGTGGCATCGTTTAAGGTGCCAACTGTCTCAGTGAGTGCAGGTTATGCAAACTTATATCTAAGTAAAAATGAGGCCATGTTTGGCGGCATTATAGAGCCTGAAATCAATGGTCAAAAATTACTAGATAACCGTGATCCAGAAGAGTTCTTTGTTGGGCTCAATGCAAGCTGGGAGCTCGATCTCTTTGGCCGCATTGATAGCCTTTCAAAGGCTGCAAGCATCCGCGCAGAAGAAGCGAAAGTGATGAAAACTGCGATTAATACCGCGATCACAGCGGATGTGATCAACAACTACTTGCAGTATCAAGGTGCAATTGAGCGTCTTCAAATTGCCCAAGATAACGTCAAAGATCAGCAAGATACTTTAGATCTTGTCGAGTCTTTGAATAAATATGGTTACGGCTCTGAGCTTGATGTCGCGAATGCGAAAGCCGCGCTTTCTGCAACCAAAGCTGTGTTACCTATGCTTGAGACCGCAAAAAGTGTCCACTTAGGACGCCTTGCTATCTTATTAGGTGAAAACGTGGCGACAATGCAAGATAAAGTGCAGCCACGTGAATTACCACGTATGGAAGCACTCGTGCCGACAGGTTTACCATCGGATCTATTGAAACGTCGCCCTGATATTGCGATTGCCGAGAAAGAAATCGAAGCAACCAATGAAGAAGTCGGCGCAGCCATTGCCGATCAATATCCTAAGTTCTATCTAACCGGTGCGCCAAGCCTGATTTCAGGTAACTCTGGTGACTTGTTTGATTCAGACTCAGGTGCTTGGACATTAGGCGCTGGCGTCAGCTGGAATATCTTTGATGGTGGCCGTACTCAAGCCATGATTGATATGCAAAAAGCAAGCTTCAAACAATCGGTTTTAAGTTATCAAAATACAGTCAATTCAGCCTTTAGTGAGGTTGAGACGGCGCTTTCAGCATATGGGAACAGCCAAACCTACCACTCCCATATTTTGGAAGCAGATTTACAAGCCCAAACTGCGGTTGATAAAGCGAAATCTTTATATCGCGCAGGTCTTGTGAATCACTTATCTGTGCTCGATGCGCAGCGCCAACGTAATCAATTGCAAGATGCTGAGGTGCAAGCAAGACTCGGGACAGTCACCAATTTAGTCATGCTGCAAAAGGCACTTGGTGGGGATTGGGAAATAAACAAGGATGCTGATGCTAAAACTGCACAAGCAGATGCAAAAGCAGGACACCCACCCATTGAAACATCAAATGCACAGCAAGGTGACGCTACAGCAGAGTCGAAAGACAAAGCTTAGTAGCAGATAAGTAAATAAAGTTTAAGGGTTTTGTTACTTTGACAAAATTCATTGTGAGGTCGCTCCCGGTAGCAATGTTTTTTCGAAAAAGTTCTTTGAGCAAAACCCTTTTTTTTACATCATAGGCCTTCTTTAGAAATATATGCTGTATATGTCACTAACAAGGAAGGCCTTTGTTTAGGTAGGTTTTATGACATTAGTTGATTCTGTATTACAAGTGGATAGCTTTACCGCCGTCACGCTTGGGATCATTGTGCTTTTCTTAGGTAAAAGGTTAAATGAAAAATTAAACTTCTTAAGAGAGTTCAGTATCCCCGAGTCTGTAAGCGGCGGTTTATGCATCTCCATCCTTTTCTTTATTCTTTATCTGGCATCCGGATATTCTGTTGAATTTGATTTAAGTGCCCGTGATAGCCTTTTAGTCTATTTCTTTACCACGATAGGGATTAACGCAAGCTTTGCGGACCTTAAAAAAGGTGGTAAGCCTTTAATTATTCTACTTGCTGCAACCATTGGCTACATGGTGATCCAAAACCTAACTGGTATCACTGTTGCGAGCCTATTTGGTATGGCGCCGCAAGTAGGGGTTATTGGTGGCACTATGTCATTGATTGGTGGACACGGGACAGCCATTGCTTGGGCACCACGCGTTGCGCAAGAGTATGGTGTATCCAATGCGATGGAACTTGGGATTGCCTGCGCCACACTTGGTCTTATCCTTGCCAGTTTAATGGGCGGTCCAATTGCCAAGTATTTGATCAAAAAGCACCAGTTGGTGCCAAATGAATCAAAACCAACTCAGGACACCCATGCTTTAGAAGCAACTTCAAGCCAGACTGAAAATCAGAATAAAATTCAGGACACCCACGTATCTGCAAAAGAAAAAGGCATCGATCATTTCGATTTTCTTGATGCTATCTTAGCGATCCACTTAGCTGGGATCCTCGGCATTGCTTTATATGAAAGTTTGATGCAAGCGGGTATTCATTTACCTTTATTTGTCACTTGTTTATTTGGTGGCATGCTGATTACCAATGTGGTGCCCAAAAACTTCCCAACCTTTACCGGTCGTCAATGGCCAACACGCTCGCCAGCAATTAGCTTAATTGCAGACGTATGCTTAGGTACTTTCCTAGCTATGTCATTGATGAGTATGAAACTTTGGGATTTGCTTGCGATGGCTGGGCCTGTTTTTGCGATTATGGGCGCACAGTTTATTGTTGCCATTTTGATGGTACTTTGGGTTATTTTCCCGCTGATGGGGCGCAATTATGACGCTGCTGTGATTTGTTCTGGCTTTGGTGGTATCTCGCTTGGAGCAACACCTACAGCAATGGCTAATATGTCTGCAGTTTCAGAGCGTTATGGTCCATCTACGATTGCATTTATTGTCGTGCCTTTGGTGTGTGCTTTCTTCATTGATATTGCTAACGCCTTTATGATCCCTTACTTCTTAAATGCGTTTTAGGAGTGGGCATGACAGATAAGCAAGGGACTTATATTAGTTGTGAAGAATGTGGCTTAGTGGTGCAAACTGTAGAATTAAATGATTCAACTAAAGCCGTTTGCCCACGCTGTTCACATACCTTGACGCAAAAAGTCGCACAGGCAACGCAGCAAATTAATGCCTATGGTATTGCTTGTTTAATTGCCTTTGCGATGAGTATTGCGTTTCAATTTATGGACTTCAACGCCAAAGGTTTGGTGAGTAAGATTCATTTGTGGGATGCGGCTGTGAGTATGGCGCATTTTAATTATGATATCTTGTCTGTCCTCACCATTATCTGTGTGTTTGTGCTGCCGATCGTTTTTATCTTGATTGTGATGTTTTTATACAATCAAAGTGAGCGCAGTGTAAAACAAGGACACCCAACTTTATCCTTACCGCTTTTACGCTTCTTAACGTCATTTATTCACCACGCCAAACCTTGGTTGATGGTGGATGTATTCTTAACTGGCGTATTAATTGCTTTAGTGAAAATTCTTTCGCTTGCGAAGGTAAGTTTTGGGATGTCTTTTTGGGCGTTATGCATTTATACAGTGCTACTCGTTAAATTTATGAGCATGGTAGATATTGTCAGTTTGTGGGATAAATTTAAGCCGCGTTTGCTTACAGATAAGCCGGATCTTGAGGTGCATCGTAGTGATAAATATGATGAGTGTCCTGTTTGTTCGCAAGTCTCACCTATTCATGAAGGTACAAATCATCACTGCATTCGCTGTGAAGCCAAACTCAAACCATTTGATCCAATGAAGAATTTACAATTCTCATGGGCGTTATTGATTGCTGCCGCAGTTTTCTATATTCCAGCTAACCTTTATCCCATCATGTATACAACGAGTGTTGGGAGCACTGCAACTTCAACGATTATGAGCGGTGTGGCATTGCTATGGAGTTATAAATCTTACCCTGTGGCGATGGTTATTTTCTTGGTGAGTATCATCATCCCAATCGCTAAGGTAATGACCTTGTGTGGGATATATTGGAATGCGCAAAAGCAGAAGGTGACGACGGAAGAAGAGGCATTAAAGCAGCTTAAACTGTATCGCATTACAGAGTTTATTGGTCGCTGGTCGATGATAGATATCTTTGTGGTTGCTTTGTTGTCCGCTCTGGTGCAACTAGGACGTGCAATGTCGATTGAACCTGGTATGGCTGGGGTATGTTTTGGATTAGTGGTTATTTTAACTATGATCTCTGCTCATTTATTTGATCCAAGAAGTCTTTGGCACTTTCAGCATGAGCACAAGATGCAGGAAAAAATGCAGGACACCCACCCATTACAAAGTCAAACAAGCCAAGTAAAGCCTCTTATTAATAACCACACCTTTGCGATTATGCAGCCAATGCAAAGCAAAGTAATGCCTAAAATATTTTCAATTCATCCAAGTACGCCCACCAATTTATTTGAAGCTAGCATGACTAGTGTGAACAAAAGCAATAAAGGAATGACGTATGTCAACGAATAAAAATCAACCACAGACGCAAAGTGCAAATGTGAAGCCAGTGAAGAAGATTTCCTGGATCTGGTTAGTGCCTTTTGTCACGTTATTAATAGGTGCTTGGATGGCATTTACCTATTATCAGAATCAGGGGCCTTTAATTACTTTAAAGCTTAATACAGCTGAAGGTATGGAAGCAGGAAAAACCCAAATTAAGGCGCGTAATGTCAATCTTGGCGTGATTCAAAGTATTAGCTTAAGTGATGATTATGGTTCAATTATCGCTACTGCGCGGATGACGCCACAAGCAGAAAGAATGCTAAAAGAGGACAGCCAACTTTGGATCGTGAAACCAAGAATTGGTTCGGGTGGAGTGACTGGCTTAGATACGATTTTATCTGGCTCATATATTGAACTTCAACCCGGTACAAGCGATAAAAGTGCAACTTCTTTTACGGTATTAGAGAACCCTCCTGTGTCCTCTGTTACGGATCAAGGTCGCCGTTTGGTGCTTGAGCATAAAGAAGCGGGAAAACTTAAAGTAGGTGATCCGGTTATTTTTGAAGGAGCAACCGTTGGACGCGTAGAAAATGTAAGTTTTGATGCGAAAGAGATGAAGGCCAAATACGGTTTATTTGTTTTCTCCCCTTATGATCAATTAGTTAAAAATCAAACTAAGTTTTGGATCACTTCTGGGGTTCGCGTCAAATTATCTTCTGAAGGCTTGGATGTTAACGTTGATTCTATGGAGACTTTAATGAGCGGCGGCGTTCGCTTTAAAGTGCCGGATGAATTAAAAGCAACAGAAGATTCTGGGCGTCGACATGATGTGTACAAGCTTTATGATAATCGAGACCAAATCAATGATGAATTATATTCTCGTGGCGTAGACTATGTGATGATGTTTGATGAATCAGTGCGCGGTCTAACAGTCGGGGCTCCGATTGAGTACCGTGGTATTCAAATTGGTAGCGTGAAGAAAGTTCCTTTGCAAATGCTTGGCGCAAAAGGCTCTTTCCATGGAAAAGAGATCCCTGTATTAGTTCGACTAGACTTAGGACGAATCTTTGATTCTTCAGCAGACGTTTCAAAGGATGATTTAAAACGTATGTTTGAAGAAGAGTTCGGTTCAGGTTTAAGAGCTTCTTTAGCAACGGGTAGTCTTATCACAGGTTCGTTATTTGTGGATGTTAATTTCCACGAAGATCTTGAATATAAACCAGCAAAATTTGGAAAATATGAAATCTTCCCGACAGAGCTTGGTGGCGTGGGTCAATTGCAAAAACAATTTAGCGAGTTGATTGCTAAAATGAATGAACTGCCACTTGAGCGTGCATTAGATTCTTTCTCTAACACTATGAATAGTACAGAAAAAGCATTTGATTCACTTGCTGTTGTGACAGAAAAATTAGGCACTATGATGAGCTCAAAAGAGTTCCAGCAGTTGCCAAAAGATATGCAACAAACTCTCAAAGAAGTGAGTCAAACAGTTGATGGCTTTGGTCCTGATAGCCCTGTGTATCAAAATACAAATATGACTATGGAGCAGTTAAATCAAGTGACGAAAGAGTTGCAATCTGTGCTACGTCAAATAAATACACAACCAAATGCTTTAATTATGGGCAAAAAACAAGCGAATGATCCAATGCCAAGAAAAGGAAGTAACTAAATGAAATTAAAATCAATTTATGCAGCGCTTGGCTTGCCTATCGTCTTAGCGCTTAGTGCATGCGCATCAAGTCCAGATCCAATTAAGACATATGCTTTGGTTGAGGATATGCCAAGTATGACTAATACACGCTCAGATCTTGGTGTTCGACCGATTGTCGAGATTGAGCCTGTGGAGATGTCTGCTTATTTAACGGGTAATGGAATTGTTCTTAAAACATCGGAAACTCAGTATATTCAAGCGCAAAATAATATCTGGGTAGATGACGTGAGCGATCAAATTCAAGATAAGCTGGTGGCAAATATGCAAGCGGCTCAGTCGAAGTACCAAGTATTGGACACCCATCTTTTAGCTGACACTAAAAGTGATTCAAAATACAGATTATTTGTATATGTATCTGACTTTTATGGTCACTATGATGGAAATGCGGTGCTAGCTGGGCAATGGCAAATTAAAGATGCTCAAGATAAAGTGGTAAAAATGAAGCCGTTTATGATCACTGAGCCTTTATTAAATGACGGCTATGATGCTTTGGTGCAAGCTTTGTCTTTAACGGTTGATGATTTATCAAATGAGTTAGCGGCAAGCTTATAAAGCATCAAGCTTGAATATAAAGTGTCTTAATAAAGGACACCCATGTATTTTTAAATATGCAGTTTAATCAAAAGGGCAGCAGAAATGTTGCTCTTTTCTTTTGGATAGGATTCAGACAAACCTAATTATAATATTGTTCTTCTTAGCTTTTCTGCTTAATTAAATACAGATTGTAAATGAAGTTTGATGATATGGATTTAGCTAAATTTGGCCAAGATATTTTGTCGAATCAACCAATTAGCCAGTTATTGGGCGCGGAATTGTTGCAACTAAAGAAAGGCGTGGCTGTCCTTCGTTTGAAAATTTCAAATGAGATAAAGCAGCAACATGGTTTTGTACACGGTGGGGTAATCGGGTATCTGGCAGATAATGCTTTATATTTTGCTGCAGCGTCAGTTCAGGGGGATTCAGTTACATCTGAATACAAAATCAACTATTTAAAACCTGCTATTGGTGAATAATTAGAAGCGAGAGCAAAAATAGTCGCAACGAGTCGCCGGCAAAGTGTTTGCCAGTGTGAGATCTTTTGTATCCAAGGTGGCAATGAAGCATTAGTCGCACTTGCGCAAGGAACAATATTGCCGCTTAGTGAAAGCTAAATACTTAACCTCTTTTTATAGCCAAATACCCAGCGTCTACCAGTGTGCTGAGCATATTTAGTTAAGACTTTGAGCTCCCCAACAGCTGTACACATACTAAAACGCATTTTTAACCTCATCCAACTCCTTTGGGGGAATTGTGAAGTGCTTGAGTTTAAGTTTTCAGTTTTAGTCGAAGGGGTGTTGAGTATCACCATCATTTTCAACAGTTGTAAATAATCTTTTAAGCTAAACGGTATACTTTCACCATCTTGACGAGGTTCTAAGCTTTTTAATCGCTTGCTTGAAAGGTAAGGAATATGGGATAGGCTTATTGCTTTTTCTGGATTCCTTTCATGGATACGTTCATAGATTGAAGTAAATTCACTTTCTTCGATCTTATCCGTTATCCCTGCTCGAATAGGGTTTAAATCGACATAAGCCATACATTGCAATAGTGCTTTTTTATCGAGTAAGGCTTGAGATTTAAATCTGCCCTCCCAAAACCGTCCTGTACAGTCATCCTCTAAATTTGCTTTGAGAGATATATATTGGTTGAGCAACGCCATAAACCACGAAATACTCGTTAGCCTTTCACGCCAAGTTGCAATTATTTTTGCGGCAATTTTTAACTCAATTGCTGTCATCTTCTCACCAAATAACCAGTTTTCAATGACTTTAGGCATAGATTGTAAACTGCACCAACGTTTCGCAACATCAATATCTGATAAGTGTTTGGCATCTTCTAAATTTACATATAAAACAAGATGATAATGATTAGACATAATAGCGTAGGCGCAAATATCAATACAAAATACTTGGCTTAAATGGTGAAGTCGTTCACGAAGCCATTGTTTTCGATGATTAAATGTTTTTCCTGTCAGTGGATCTTGACCACATAAATAGGCGCGACGAACACATCGAGAAATGCAATGGTAATAACAAGTATCTTGTAGGGAAATTTGAGTGGAGCGGGCTTGCGTCATCGTTAACCTCATAATGTTTATAAATGAAGTTAAAGTTTGGGCAATAATAATTGTGAATGTTGGCTTATTTTTAAGACATAAGCTGTAAGTGATGCAGAAAAAGGTGGGTGTCCTATATTTCTTCCTATATTTCTATTTGTCATGAGCTTAAAACGTCTAAATTATAAAGCTAGGGTGTCCCATAAGTATGTAACATAAAAAAGCCCAACCATAGTCTAAACCATAGTTGGGCCTTGATTGGAAGGTATATCTAGCTTATAGCGCAGTCATGTAGATTTTACGTGACATTTCAAGATCAACGTTAGAGTCTTCACCTAAAGCTGTCATGCCGTGTGCTTCTAAGCTTGCCATGATTGTATCAACGTCAGCTTCAGTTAGGTCAACTTCTGCAAATGATACTGGTGTTTTCATTTGGCTGAAGAAGTCTTTTGTTTTCTGAATAGCAGCATCAATACGTTCATCTTCAGTGCCTTGGGTAATATTCCAAACACGCTCAGCATATTGAAGAAGTTTGCCTTTCTTCACATCGCGACGTACATGCATCATCGCAGGCAATACGATAGTTAATGTGCGGCCATGGTCGATGCCAAAGTTACCAGTTAGCTCATGACCTAGCATATGGGTAGCCCAATCTTGTGGAACGCCAAGACCGAGTGAGCCATTTAATGCTTGCGTTGCTGACCACATGATGTTTGCACGTGCTTCAAGATCATTTGGATTTTCAAGAAGTTTCGGACCTTCTTCAATAAGCGTTAATAAAACACCTTCAGCAAAACGATCTTGAATTTTTGCATTTACTGGCTGTGTTAGGTATTGCTCCATAACATGCACAAACGCATCCACAACGCCGTTTGCTGTTTGACGCTCAGATAGGCTAAGTGTTGTTTGTGGGTCAAGCACAGCAAACTGAGGACGCACAAATGGACTACCAAATGCTAGTTTGTCTTTACCGCGAGTGACAACTGCGCCAGTATTGGTTTCAGAACCTGTTGCTGGAAGTGTAAGAATACAACCTAGTGGGAGTGCATCTTTCACTTCAGCATTTTTTGTTAGTATGTCCCAAGGTTCGTCACCTTCAAATTTTGCCGCTGCAACGATGAACTTAGTGCCATCGACAACAGAGCCGCCACCAACAGCAAGCAGGTAATCAAAACCTTCTTCTTTGATGCGCGCCACAGCCTTCATTAGTGTGTCATATTGTGGGTTTGGCTCAATACCTGAGAATTCATCCCAGTTGTGATCTTTTAATGCCGCTACGACTTGATCATAAACACCATTTTTCTTAATAGAACCACCACCGTAAGTGACGAGAACTTTTTTATCTTTCGGGATATCGGCTGCAATTGCTGCAATTTGGCCTTCACCGAAATGAACGCGTGTTGTATTTTGATAAGTAAATTTATTCATTATTGCTTCCCGTTACGTTATTTATAATTTAATTAGCATCTTGCCAGTATTGGCGCCTTCAAATAGGCCAATAAAAGCCGTTGGCATTGATGAAATGCCTTCTTGTACTGTTTCTTTAAATTCAACTTTACCTTCTAAATACCATTGGTTGAGTTGCTTTAGGTATTCAGGATAATGCTGCCAATGATCTGACACGATGAAGCCTTTAATTGATAGGCTTTTCTTCACAATTTCAGTCATATTATTTGGACCTGGTTGTGGCGCGGTTTCGTTGTATAGATCGATCATGCCACACACGCTGATACGTCCATAGCGATTCATTAGATTCAAGGCTGCTTGAAGGTGCGCGCCACCAACATTTTCATAGCAAACATCAACCCCATCAGGGCAATGCGCTGCAAGTGCTTTTTCAAGGCTTTGAGCATCAGGATAATCTTTATAATTAATCACGCCATCAACGCCTAAGGATTTGAGCCACTGTACTTTTTCTTCGCTACCAGCACTACCAATCACGCGGCAGCCTTTAAGTTTAGCAAACTGGCATACTAAGCTGCCAACCGCACCAGATGCTGCAGAAACAAGGACAGTTTCACCTTCTTTAAGGCCTGCAATTTCCATTAAGCCAATCCAAGCCGTTAAACCGGGCATACCGGCTGCGCCTAAATAGCTTTGTAATGGTAAATCAAGAGCTGGCAACTTTTGTACCATATCACCTTTAGATAGGGCATATTCGCGCCAGCCTAGCATGTGACTGACATTATCACCGACTTGAAAATCTGGGTGATTAGAAGCGACAATTTCACCGATTGCACTGCCTTGTAAGATTGCATCTAATTCAAATGGAGGAATATAGCTTTTTGCCTCAGACATGCGCCCACGCATATAAGGATCAACAGAAAGCCATAAGTTTTTAATTACAAACTCGTTTTCTGCTGGAGTTGGGATTTGCTCGGTAGTGATTTCAAAGCAATCTTGGGTAGGTTTTCCTTGAGGGCGTTTTTTTAGGACGATTCCTTGACTGGTGAACATAGCTGTCTCCATTTTTGTAGTAGGAATTTATTTTGATACATAATCAATAGGTTAATTTACGCTTCTTCATTGTATAATACTAATGCATATTTGAAATTTTTATTATGAGAAATAGTCATAAATGAGCAAACTAAACCAAGTTGACCTAAACCTGCTGATATCACTTCAAGCTTTGTTACGAACGCGTAGCGTAACAAAAGCTGCGCTTCAACTTAACGTTACGCAGTCAGCCATGAGCAGAACATTGCAAAGGTTAAGGCAGCAGTTAGGTGATCCTTTGTTCATCCGTACGCGTACAGGGCTTGAGCCTACAGAGCGTGTGCTAGCGCTTGAAGCTAACCTTAACCTTATTTTAGATAGGGCCGAGGAGTTATTTAGCACCCCAGAGTTTGACCCTTTGGACTCGCAAAAAACATTTAAACTCTTAATGAATGATTTGTGGGCGGTTGTATTTATGCCTTCGATCTATCAAGACTTATTCAACAACGCTCCAAATCTTCATTTTGAGTGTTTTTCTCGAGCGCCAAATTTTATGGAGTTACTGGCTAAGGGGGAGGCTGATCTTGCTTTCAGCAGCCTTGAAGTCGATGCTCAAGCGGATATTTATGCGCAAGAGCTTGGGCAGGATAAACTTATCACCGTAATGCGGGACACCCACCCTTTAGCCAATAAAGAGATGACGATAGAAGAGTATTGTCAGTATCAGCATATTCTTATTACCTTAGGTGGTAATCATCTTGGGGCGGTTGATGTTGCTTTGGCTAAAAAAGGTTATCAGAGAGATGTCGCATTGCGTTTGCCACACTTTATTGCTGCGCCGCATATAGTATCAAAAACAGACTTACTTTTAACTTTGCCTGCAAGTATTGCGCAGCATTTAGCAAAAGATCTTGGCTTGGTCTTAAAAGCGCCTCCAGTTGAGTTGGAAGGTTTTGAATTTTATATGGTTTGGCATGCACGTCAGCATAATAATCAAGCGCATCGTTGGTTAAGAAGTCAAATTGCAGAGTCTTTTGAGAAGAATTTTGACATGTCTTGGCTAGCGTTATAACACTATAACTTAGATTTAGTTTGGGTTTAATTTGAAGGGTGTCCTGTTTCTTTTCTTTTATTAGAGAAAGGGAAACGAGGGCACTTTTTTCTATTTAGCGCTAATGCAAAGGCATTTAATAGAGAAGAGCAGAGCTAAAAGAGTGGGTGTCCTATGTTTTGCTCTATGTTTTGAGAATATTCCAGACACAAAAAAGCCCCACATAGTGAGGCTGTTTGCTTCAATGCTAAGCATTTGAATATGGCTCCCCCTGCGGGACTCGAACCTGCGACATACGGATTAACAGTCCGCCGTTCTACCAACTGAACTAAGGGGGAATTATTTTTTTAGCAAATGGTGCCGACTACCGGAATCGAACTGGTGACCTACTGATTACAAGTCAGTTGCTCTACCTACTGAGCTAAGTCGGCAATCTTAATTGCTATGGTTACCTAAGTAACTCAAATATGGCTCCCCCTGCGGGACTCGAACCTGCGACATACGGATTAACAGTCCGCCGTTCTACCAACTGAACTAAGGGGGAATTATCTTTTTAAATAAATGGTGCCGACTACCGGAATCGAACTGGTGACCTACTGATTACAAGTCAGTTGCTCTACCTACTGAGCTAAGTCGGCACATTTTATTTATTTTGTTGAAGCATAAGCACCAACAATAAATTGTGGTGCCCGGAGGCGGAATCGAACCACCGACACGAGGATTTTCAATCCTCTGCTCTACCGACTGAGCTATCCGGGCGACGGAGCGTATTAAACTCGTTTTTGACTTTTAGGTCAATAATAAATTTAAAAAAAATGTTTGTTTGTTGTTTTTTTATTCTTTTTGAGCGTTTTTTGGCATAAACGGATGATATTCATACCTTGCATATATCTTTACTTAACAACTTAAACAAGATATCTAGCGCTTTCGTTTATAGATGTTGGGGGATAGCGTTTACTTATACGGAGTTAAATCAGTCTTTCACTTTGTTATTTAAGACATATTTACTATCATTAAGTTAACTGTTTGAATCGAGTAAAAAATATAAGCTTTAGAGATGGGGCTTGGTTTAGAAAGTGGCGATATGATTGGGTTAAAGCGATAAAATAGATTTGCATGTAGTGCAATGAACGGGTAGCAGGAAGGCTTTACAAGTATTTCAGATACAAAAAAGCCCCACAATAGTGAGGCTGTTTGCTTCAATGCTAAGCATTTGAATATGGCTCCCCCTGCGGGACTCGAACCTGCGACATACGGATTAACAGTCCGCCGTTCTACCAACTGAACTAAGGGGGAATTATATGGTGCCTCGAGGCGGAATCGAACCACCGACACGAGGATTTTCAATCCTCTGCTCTACCGACTGAGCTATCGAGGCATAAATGGTGCCGACTACCGGAATCGAACTGGTGACCTACTGATTACAAGTCAGTTGCTCTACCTACTGAGCTAAGTCGGCACTACACTTAATGCGTTAAGAGATGCGAATTCTAAATAAAATTGTCTATCTAGTCAAGCACCACTTTAAAATAAATTGTGGTGCCCGGAGGCGGAATCGAACCACCGACACGAGGATTTTCAATCCTCTGCTCTACCGACTGAGCTATCCGGGCGACGAGACGTATTAAACGTTTTTTACGTTCAAAGGTCAATGTTTTTTTTAAAAAAAGACAGGAAAAGTGTTTGTTTGTCTTAATTTTAAGCGTAATGGCCTTTTATTATACGTTTTCGTCTGTTTTTGTTTTGAATGTTTAGTAATGATTATTTCTCAGGAGGTGTATATCCATCAATCACAACGTCTTTACCATCGAATAAAAAGGCAACCATTTGCTCTTCAAGCAATTTACGGTGCTCAGGATCCATCATGTTTAGCTTTTTTTCGTTGATCAGCATGGTTTGTTTGTGCTGCCACATGCCCCAAGCTTCTTTTGATATGTTATCAAAGATTTTTTTACCTAGTTCACCTGGATAAAGTTGAAAATCTAAGCCTTCAGCTTCTTTATTTAAATAAGTACAAAAAATTGTGCGGCTCATAGCGTCCTCGCTTATAGAATTATTTACTTGATTGTAAGGGCATCCTAAATGTGCTTCAAGTCATGAAAGTCAGCACTTTGAGTCGGGATTAGCCTTACTCTGCTCGGATGCTCTTTTCAATGAATTTCTTGATAGGTGTTGGCAATCCTAACAGTTTTATCTCATCTAAACTAAAGTATTTTTGGTTTTCAGAAAGAGGCATATTCGTCAGCTCCCAAACTTGTGCTTTTAGTTTGTAGTGACTAAATACATGATTAAACTTTCCTTTTATTTTCGCTATATGTTCAATTTCTTCGGCTTGTAAGTAAACTTGAGGTAAGCACCATAAAGCTCCCCAGATGCCATCAGCGGCGCGTTTTTCTAAAAGTAACCGGTTATCCTTTTCAAGCCAAATAAAGTGACCCTCTTTTGTCGGCGTGACTTTCTTGGGTTTAGGCGTTGGTAGTTTATCAATAATATTTTCTTGATACGCAACGCAATTTGTTTGAAACACGCACGCTTCACATAAAGGTGTTTTGGCTTTGCAGACAGTCGCCCCCATATCGAGCAAACCTTGCGCAAAACTACGATTTGAGATCTCAACATCAGGCGCGGCAGTTGTATAGTTTGCAGGAGATTCTTCTATGTTTGTATCTAAAATCAAAAGGTGGGTGTCCTGCATCTTCCCTTGCAGATCTTTGTCTTTCACCTCATCCTGAGAAAGATGGGTGTCCTGCATTTTATTTGGCGTCATATATTCTGAAATTTGCCAAATTTTCTTTTCGATCAAACGCTCACTCGGGACGCCCTCAATACCAAATAAACGGGTAAAGAAGCGTTTGACGTTTCCATCGACAATTGGGCCGTATTGGTTAAAAGCAAATGACATAATGGCACCTGCGGTATAAGGACCAACGCCTGGGATCTTTAAAATCTCCTCAAGGGTGGAAGGGAAGATACCTTGGTGGGTGTCCTCAATATATATTGCAGCTTTACGTAAATTACGAGCGCGCGAGTAATAACCAAGTCCTTGCCAATAATGCATGACTTCATCTTCACTGGCTTTTGCTAATGTATGGGTGTCCTGAAATTTATTCATCCAACGCTCAAAATAGGGGATAACCGTTGCAACTTGGGTTTGTTGCAGCATGATCTCCGAAACAAGCACAGCGTAAGGACTTGGCTGCTTTTGCCAAGGTAAATCAAGTCGACCGTGTACTTGTTGCCATTGAATGAGTTTTGTCTGGAATTCTTTAGGAGTTATATCAATAAGTTGCAGATTAAGTGGAGTTTGCGCACTAAGTAATTTTGAGTGTTGAGACATCTTTTATCATAGGTTGAATATAAATTATTCGCTATCATAGCAAAATAAGGTGAAAATAAACGCACAATTTACTTGCACCTTATCCATAACTTTGGATAATTCTCGATCTTTTATTTTATAATCTAAAATCTCAGGCAGACTCATGACAGATGTAACCACAAATGAAACCAATGCAGACGGCAAGGTGATTCGTAAAATTCGTAGCTTTGTTCGCCGCGAAGGCCGTTTAACTAAAGCACAACAAAGAGCAATCGACACATGCTGGGAAAGTATGGGGGTTGATTACCAAGCTGAGCTTTTAAACTGGCAAGAAGTCTTTGGCAACACCAACCCTGTTGTCCTTGAAATTGGTTTTGGTATGGGTGCATCTTTGGTTGAGATGGCGCAAAAAAATCCAAACAAAAACTATATCGGGATTGAAGTTCACCGCCCAGGTGTTGGGGCTTGCCTTGCGAGCGCGCAAGAAGCAGGCGTAACCAACTTGCGCGTGATGTGTCATGATGCAGTGGAAGTTTTTGAAAATATGATCCCTGACTCAAGCTTGCACACATTGCAACTATTCTTCCCTGACCCTTGGCATAAAAAACGTCACCATAAGCGCCGTATTGTGCAACTTGAATTTGCTGCAATGATTCGCTCTAAGCTTATCTTAGATGCTGAAAATCCAGGTATTTTCCATATGGCAACAGATTGGGAAAACTATGCAGAGCACATGGTTGAAGTGATGAACCAAGCGCCTGGTTTTGAAAATATTGCAACGGATGGTGATTATATCCCACGTCCAGATGAGCGCCCATTAACTAAGTTTGAAGCCCGTGGTCACCGTTTAGGTCATGGCGTATGGGATATTAAATACCGTCGCTTAAGCTAATTGTAGTTATTTTTATACCCCAAACAGTTCAATATGTCGGGTATATACCTTGTTGATTTACAGTAGGAATAGTATATGCCAATGCCCACTCAAGCTTTACTTGATGAAATATTAGAAGAAGTTCGTCCCTTAATTGGCCAAGGTAAAGTTGCAGATTATATTCCAGCGCTCGCTAGTGTCCCAAACGATAAGCTTGGGATCGCTATTTTTACCAACGATGGTCAGGTGATTAAGTCTGGCGATGCAGATGAGCGTTTTTCTATTCAGTCAATCTCTAAAGTCTTGAGTTTGACGCTAGCTATGTGTTTATATTCAGAAAAAGAGCTTTGGTCACGTGTAGGGAAAGAGCCTTCTGGGCATGCATTTAACTCAATGATCCAGTTGGAAGTTGAGCAAGGTATTCCGCGTAACCCGTTTATCAACGCTGGTGCTATTGTTGTCGCGGATATGCTACAAACCCGTCTATCTGCGCCACGTTTACGTCTGCTTGATTTTACAAGGCAACTTTCGGGTGATCCTTTAATTAGCTATGACAAGATAGTTGCAGCCTCAGAAATGATGCATAGCGACAGAAATGCCGCGATTGCTTATCTGATGCGCGCCTTTGGTAACTTTGAAAACGAAGTTATCCCCGTGCTTAATAGCTACTTTCATGCTTGCGCGCTAAAAATGAATTGTGTCGATTTAGCCAAAACATTTAGCTATTTAGCAAATAAAGGGCACTCAATTGTTAGTGGTGAGGATGTGATCACGCCAAGCCAAAGTAAGCAGCTAAATGCATTACTTGCGACCTGTGGCTTGTATGATGGGGCGGGCGACTTTGCTTATCGTGTTGGTATGCCAGGAAAATCTGGTGTTGGCGGTGGTATTGTTGCGGTTATTCCAGGTGAAATGAGCATTGCAGTCTGGTCTCCAGAGCTTGATAAATCTGGGAATTCTTTAGCCGGCACGGCAGTGCTTGAGCTTCTAACCAAAAAGCTTGGGCGTTCAATTTTCTAACAAAAAATCACTTCAAGGTTTTCTATATCTTGAAGTGATTTATCTATCTTTTTTATCCTATAAGCTTAGTGATGCTTATCGTGCCCATGATCTGAATGATGACCGTTTGAATGACCATTATTTGAATGACCATTATTTGAATGGTGCCCATTTGAGTGATGGCCTTTAGAATGGTGGTGATTACCACCGTGATGATGATGTGGTGCACAAGCTGCTAAGAATAAGCTCATTAGTACGATGCTAATTACGCGCATAAAATAAATCCTCTTTTAGTCATATTTATATCATAATGTGATTTGCATCGAAAATACTAGTTTTTTACA
This sequence comes from Vibrio sp. KMM 9700, assembly GCF_058545285.1. Lineage (NCBI taxonomy): Bacteria > Pseudomonadati > Pseudomonadota > Gammaproteobacteria > Vibrionales > Vibrionaceae > Vibrio > Vibrio sp. KMM 9700. Next base: position 2,013,572 of record NZ_CM178589.1, read on the forward strand.
TTTTCTTTCAAATAAAGTTTAGAACTAAATTTGGGACACCCATGTATTTTCAGTCCTGCTCTGTAATAAATACAGGATACCCATGTATTTTTCCTACCAATTAATCTTCTTCAGTTATAAAAACATCAATTAAATCATTGAAAAATAATCGACCTTTTTGAGTAACTTGCCAATGGGTTGAGGTTTGAGTAATAAAACCTTGGTTTTCTAAACTTGTCATTTGGTCAGCTATAGAGGCTAACGAAAGACCTGTACGCGCAACAAATTCTTGTTTTGGGCAAGCTTCAAGCAAGCGGAAACGATTCATAAAGTATTCAAAAGCAAGTTCATCAGGTGCGACAATATGATGGGTGTCCAAATAATCTTTGAGTAAATTTAGATAGCCTTTTGGATGTTTTACCTTGGTTGTGCGCTCAATAATGACAGGTTGCGGAGTATCTAAAAGCATGGGTGTCCCGCTTTGCTCTGACTTATTTACTTCATGAGCAAAGGAGGTGATCTTGCCATGCGCGCCACAACCAATGCCTAGATAATCCCCAAAATGCCAATAGTTTAGGTTATGTTGGCATTGGAAGCCTGGTTGGCTATAGCCTGAAACTTCATATTGAACATATCCAGCTTCGGTTAGTTTTTGATGGCCCTTCTCAAAAATTTCCCATAAGTCATCGTCGTCGGGCAGACGCGGCGGTTTTGAATAAAATAGAGTATTGGGTTCAATCGTTAATTGATACCAAGATAAATGTGGCGGTTTTAAACTGATGGCTGTCCCAAGATCATTTAAAGCTTGCTCTGGCGTTTGGTTGGGTAAACCATGCATCAAATCTAAATTAAAGCTATTTAAGCCAATGGTATGGGCTAATTGGGCAGCTTTTACCGCTTCATCTGCGCCATGAATACGTCCTAGTTTTTGCAGCTTTTCATTTTCAAAACTCTGCACACCAATTGAAATACGGTTCACGCCATGTGCTTGATATTGCGCGAAACGCTCTGCTTCTATGGTGCCAGGGTTGGCTTCCATCGTAATTTCAATATCTTCTTTGAATGGGATATAAGCTTGGATCTCTTGCAGCAGACGACCAATTTTGTCAGGATCAATCAGGCTTGGTGTTCCCCCTCCGATGAAAATGGAATGGAGCGGGCGGACACCATTTTCAAGCTTAAAACGTGCAAGATCATGCTGTAAATCTTGGATCAAAGCATTGATATAGAGATCTTGCGGGATCGCACCTTTTTGCGCATGTGAATTAAAGTCGCAATAAGGGCATTTTTGCACGCACCAAGGAATATGTATGTATAAGCTTAGTGGTGGCAATTGAATTTGAGCTGTCATGATGAACCTGATAGAAGCATAAATGCTTGAATTATTGGGTGTTCGAAAGCTGAGCGAACAGCTGTTTTAGAGCTTGCCCACGGTGCGAGATTTGCTTTTTACGCTCAGGTGGCAACTGCGCGGCAGTGCTGTTTTCAGCGTCAATCCAAAATAGTGGATCATAACCAAAGCCATGCTCACCCTGCGCCTTCGTTAAAATACGCCCTTCAAACTTACCGTGGCAAATAATAGGCGTTGGATCGTCAGCATGACGCATCAAAACCAATACGCAGTGAAAGCGAGCGCTGCGCTTTTCTTCTGGCACATCTTTCATTGCTTCAAGCAGTTTTTGGTTATTCTTTGCATCGGTCGCATCATCTCCGCTATATCTTGCAGAGTAAACCCCAGGAGCACCTTTTAATGCATCGACTTCTAAGCCTGAATCATCCGCAATCGCAGAAAAACCAGTCTCTTTGGCTGCATGACGGGCTTTGATAATCGCATTCTCAACAAATGTGGTGCCGGTTTCTGCAACTTCTGAAACATTAAATTCGTTTTGAGCTTTCACTTCAAAACCAAAATCTTGGAGTAGAGAAGCCATTTCTTTGACTTTTCCTTGGTTGCCTGTCGCAAGGACAAGTTGTTTTGAGATAGCTTCAAGTGAGGAGAAATTTTGCATTCTAATACCTAATCAAATGTGTGGGTGTCCCATATTTATACTTTATGAAATCTAGCCATGAGAAACATGGGTGTCCTATGTTTTACTGCAGTAAATGACTGTTTATAAGCCTAAGAAATAAGCGCTTCAACTTCTTTTGGGATTTGGCTAGGTGAGCTGATCCTGACTTGCTTGTGCCGGCCAAGCTCACCTTTTTCAATACTGATAGCGCCTTTGGCAACTTTAAATTGCTTGGATAAGTATTTCGTTATGTGTGCGTTTGCTTTGCCATCAACCGGCGGCGCAGTGATGGCAATTTTAAGCTCTTCATTGTGCAGACCAACAATCTTATCGCGACTGGCTTTGGGCTGCACATAAAGACGTAACACTAAGTCATCACCGTCAAAAGATGCGGCTTGACTCATAGGCTGTACCATACTGGGCCAATAATATCGCCCATGAAGAAGTTGATAAATTGCAGGATGATAAAGAGCACTAAGACGCTAAAATCAAACCCGCCCATCGCTGGAAGCACTTTACGAATCGGTGCAAGTAGCGGTGCTGTCAGTTGATTAAAGACGTACTCAACAGGGCTGCGGCCTTGGCTGACCCAACTCATAATTGCCATCACAAGTAGCACATAGAAAATAAGCATGCCAGCGGCTTTAATTAGGGATAAAAATCCAAAATAGATAAAGCTTGGATCAAAGGCAAATGCGCCTTTTGAATTGATAAGCGCTAACAGCACAAACTTTAAGAGGCTTAATATAAAAGCGAGTAAGAGTGTCGCGAGATCTAAATTACCAATCGATGGGATCACGCGGCGCAGTGGGCCAACAATTGGGTGAGTAGCTTTAACGATAAATTGCGATAACGGATTATAGAAATCCGCGCGCACCGCTTGCATCCAGACACGCATCAAGAGCAGCATAATGTATAAATCTACAACAGTAGAAACTAAAAAATTTAATGAATTCATATATCTAAAAACCTATATTGTTGGTGTTATGCCTAGTTGAATAAAGATAAAAAGGAAATGTTAATACGATTTCTTCATCTTTTCGGCATTTTAATCATGACGCTGATTGATTCTTAAAGTCGTAATTTTTGCGTATCTTAGTTGAAATCGACCAAGCTGACTAGATTTGCTTTTCCATTTCTTGCGCGCGCGTAATGGCTGCTTGCATTGCTTTGGCAACGGTTTGCTCTAGATTCTCAGTTTGAAATGTTTCAATCGCTTTCGCTGTGGTGCCGCCTTTAGAGGTGACTTGCATGCGTAATGCTTCAAGACTTAGCTCTGGATTAGCTTCAACCATATGCGCTGCGCCAAGTGCCGATTGGCTGACTAGGGTGCGCGCCGTTTGTGCGTCAAAGCCAAGGCGAGTGGCTTCTTCTTCCATTGCTTGCATAAACAAGAAGAAGTAAGCAGGGGCGCTACCTGCAGCGGCAATAATATGATTTATTTCAGATTCTTGTTCAACCCAAGCACTTTTACCTACGGCATTCATTAAGCCTTGAGTAAAATCTTTATCGGCTTGTGAAACATTAGGTTGTGCGTATAAGCCGCTCATGCCATATCCAACTAAAGAGGGAGTATTTGGCATCACGCGGATCAAAGGGCAGGTTTGCCCAAGCATTTGAGTAAGGCGGGTGCAATTGATCCCTGCTGCAATCGAAATCACTAATTTTTGGGATAAATCTAAATCGCTAAAGCCTTGGCAGACTTCATTCATCATCTGAGGTTTGACGCCAAGTACGATGACATCTGCATCCATAATCGCCTGGCGGTTATCTGTGGTGGCTTGGATCCCAAAAGCTTTTTTATACTCATCGCAACCTTGCTCGCTAGTGCGAGTGGCAATAATTAAATTCGCGTCATAACCGGTTGCAAGTAGGCCAGAAAAGATAGATCGAGCCATATTGCCTGCGCCAATAAATGCGATTTTTCGAGGGTTTAGTTGAGTGCTCATTTTTCTTCCTTGAATTAGTTTCTTGCGCCAAAAATAGCGCTGCCGATACGAACTATGGTGCTTCCTGAGGCGATTGCTGCGCTCATGTCTGCGCTCATGCCCATCGAAAGGGTATCAAAATTTGGGTATTTTACTTTTAACGATTCAAAAACTTCTTCTAAAGATTCAAAGGCTTGCTTTTGCTTTTGAGGATCATCAGTTGGCGCAGGGATAGACATTAAGCCTCTTAGTTCAATATCCTCTAGCTTTGAAATCTCTTCACATAAAGGCGCGACATCTTGCAACAATACGCCTGATTTAGACGCTTCTTGGCTGGTATTGACTTGAATTAATACTTGTAACGGGGCCAATTGAGTAGGACGTTGATTGCTAAGTCTTTGGGCTATTTTAAGGCGATCGACAGAATGCACCCAATCAAAATGTTCAGCAATTAGCTTCGTCTTATTGGATTGAATGGGGCCGATAAAATGCCAAGTTAAAGCTTGATGTTGGGGATGATTTTGAAAGTGCAGGATTTTATCTACGCCTTCTTGGACATAGTTTTCACCAAACTCAAATTGATTGGCGTTAATCGCCGCTTCAATGGCTTCAATTGGCTTGGTCTTACTTACTGCAAGTAAGCGCACACTATTTTCTGGTCTGTTTGCATTTAGCTCATCTTGGCGAATGTTTTGTAAAATATGCGCTAAATTTTCTTGTATTGCCTGACTATCAATCACAATCATCCCTTTATCTATCTTATTTATAGGCTTTTATTCGTATAGGCTTTCAAAAAAGCTTTCTAAAATCACCACCGCAGATTGGCAGTCAATGTTTCCTTTGGAAAGCGCTTTATAGCCACCTTGTTCAAAAAGTTCGGCGCGAGCTTCAGCTGTTGATAATCTCTCATCATGCAACTCCACTTGATAGCCAAAACGGCCATGTAGGCGGTTGGCAAACTTGCGTGCGCGCGCGGTAATTTCTTTCAGATCTTGCCCTTGCATATCAGTGGGCAGGCCGACAACGATTAAATCTGGTTGCCACTCTTTGAGTTGGTTTTCTATATCTTGCCAGTTTGGGATCCCATCTTTGGCTTTAAAAGCTTTTAATGCACTGGCTGTCCCGGTAATTGTTTGGCCAATCGCTGAGCCAATACTTTTGGTGCCATAATCAAAGGCCATGATGGTTTGGTTGTTTTGTGTTGACATGATTTTGTCTATCCTGATTTATGCGTGTCCCGCATCTGGAGTCAATTGGATCTCATCGATCCCAAGCGCTTTAAGTGCCTCTTTCCAGCGTAGATGTATTGGCGTGTTGAAAATAATCTCAGGATCAGCTTCAACCGTTAACCAAGAGTTTTCAAGCAGCTCAGTTTCAAGTTGCATTGCATCCCAACCCGCATAGCCAAGTGCGACTAAATATTGTTGCGGCTCAGCTTCTGTCCCCAAAACGGTTAAGATATCTTTGGATGTGGTTAAGGTAATTTGATCATTAATTTGAATGCTAGATTGATATCTATCTTTCGGAGTATGCAGAATAAAACCACGATCTTCAGCCACAGGACCGCCATGAAAAACTGGGTTTTCTAAGTTCTTTAAACAAATTTGTGGATGGACAGGATCCACTTCGATTTGTTTGAGCATCTTGCCGACATTAATGTTTACGGCTTGATTGACAATTAAACCCATGGCACCTTCATCATTATGCTCACACATATAAATCAGGCTGTGATCAAAGCGCGTATCTTTCATACTTGGCGTGGCAATTAAAAAGTGATTCGTTAAATTCATACTTATCCTTTTTGCTTATGAGCCTTATGGGAACTCGCTTTAACTCTATATTTCTACTAAAAATTAGCGCTTGAGTTAAAGCGAGCACTGACTTATTTCTGCACGCGAGCTTCAATCGCATCCATTAGCTTGGCGGTAATTGAAATATCAAATGCTGCTTCAATCTCGCGGATACAAGTAGGGCTGGTGACGTTGATTTCGGTAAGTTTATCACCAATTACATCCAGTCCAACAAAGATCAAGCCTTTCTCTTTTAGCGTTGGCGCAACCGCTTTGGCAATAGCCCAATCCGTTTCACTTAATGGACGCGCTTCACCACGACCACCGGCAGCAAGGTTGCCGCGTGTTTCACCTTCAGCAGGAATACGCGCTAAGCAATATGGCATCGGCTCACCATCAACGACTAAAATACGCTTATCACCATTTGAGATATCCGGCACAAAAGTTTGCGCCATTGCGTACATTTGACCTTGGTTAGTCAAAGTTTCAATAATAACTGAAACGTTTGGATCGTCTTTTTTGACGCGGAAAATCGATGCGCCGCCCATACCATCAAGTGGTTTTAAGATGATATCACCATGTTTTGCTTGGAAAGCTTTAATGGTTTCAGCTTTGCGCGTCACAATCGTGGTTGGCGTAAGTTCTGGGAACCAAGCTGTGAATAGCTTTTCATTACAATCACGCAGACTTTGCGGTTTGTTAACGATGAGTGTTCCTTGTTCTTCAGCGCGCTCTAAAATATAAGTCGCATAGATATACTCGGTATCAAACGGAGGATCTTTACGCATTAAAACAGCATCAAGCTCACCTAGGTTGATCGTTTGCTCGCTGGTGAATTCAAACCATTTTTCAGGATTTTGCTCAAGCGTAACGATCTTCGTATCTGCAAGCGGTTTGCCTTGATCTAGGTGAAGATCAGCCATTTCCATGTAATGAATTTCATAACCTCGACGCTGAGCTTCAAGGAGCATCGCAAAGCTAGAGTCTTTCTTTATATTGATGGAAGCGATTGGATCCATCACGATCCCGATTTTTAGCATGAATTATCTCCTGTGCATGCGTCGAAAATGTCTACCTTGATCATTGAAAGCTTATTATGCCAAATCAAAGCAAATAAAAAATTAGCCAAGATCGCCAAAACGAACTTGTAGCGCTGTAATTGCCGTTAATGCTGCGGTTTCAGTGCGCAGAACGCGTGGGCCTAACAAGGTTTCCTCAAACGCATATTCTTCTGTCATTTCAATCTCTTTTGCAGAAAGACCACCTTCAGGGCCAATCAACAAACGTACTTTTGAAACAGGTGTCGGCAAGGTGTTAATTGAGTATTTGGCTCTTGGATGTAGGTTTAATTTTAAAGCTTCTGGATCTTCTTCTGCGCACCAATCTTCAAGCATCATCACTGGGCGAACCAATGGCACTTTATTGCGACCAGATTGCTCACACGCAGCAATTGCAATCTTTTGCCATTGATCGAGTTTTTTTGCCATGCGCTCTTGGTTTAACTTCACTCCACAACGCTCTGAAATTAAAGGCGTAATGGTATTGACTCCAAGCTCGACAGATTTTTGAATCGTAAACTCCATCTTATCACCACGAGAGATGACTTGACCAAGGTGTAAGTCTAAAGGTGATTCAATATTTACTTCTTTTGAATCAAGAAGATTGACTGAGACATGCTTCTTCGAAACTTGAGAAATCTCAGCTGAAAACTCAAACCCTGAGCCATCAAATAAAGTTAATGCTTGACCGACTTGCATACGTAACACTCGACCAACATGTCCTGCTGCATCGTCACTTAAATCCAGAGCGCCGAGTTGAGTAATAGGAGAGGGGTGATAAATTCGAGGGTTACGCATAATAGACCTGTTTTTGAAAAATATATAATGTCCTAATATGCGTGCGATAAGGGCAAAAAACAAGGGGCAGATAAAGGACACCCATGTTTTTATTGGCAAGCATCATGCACAAATGAATTGTGGTTGCCTTGTACCTTGGCAATTTTCTCATCACGCTCACATTCCCATTTGGTGACAGGGTAGGTTTTATTCCAAGCATTCATTAATTGAGTTTGCTGACGTGACAGATTGAACTTGTATTTTGAGTTCATATACAGGTACGTACGTGCAATGGCGCCACGTGATTGCTCTGGCGGCATGACAGCGCGGCCTTTAAAATCAACCTGCATCTCACATCTGCCATAACTTACACCACGGTTTTCATTCCACTGGCTAAAGTTGTAATTTGAACGATCGCCATTAACCTCCCCAACTGCTGGGGTGAGGTTGTGCATATCAGCTTCCATTCGTTTAAATTGGGAGTTTTTAGCACACTCCTTGCGTCCGCCATCTTGCCAACATTGAAGTTGATGGCCAAATTGCCATGCGGGGACGACATGCTCCCATTCGATTCGGTTGGCGCGTTTTTCTTGTTTGCGTACTTGATAGCCGCAAGAAGAAAGCATGGGTGTCCCTTTGTTATCTTGCCACTTAATCTCACAGCCACAATAAAAGGTTGGCTGTTTGCTGACGGCGTAGATATCGGTAGAAAGACGTTTTGCTTGAGAAAAAGAAGAAGCGGGTGTCCCTTCTTGATGACGAGCTGCTTGAGCAGAAAAACTGACAAGCGCTAATGAGCTTAGGAGTGGAAAGATAATCCGTAATGAATTATTTATTTTAGTTTCTAAATTGGAATGGTAACGAGTTGTTTGAAAGCGTTTTTTTGTAGACAACATATAAAAAGATTACAAATGAAAGAATATTGTCACAATCTTAACATTTTACTGTTTTTTATCACAGTATCATTGCACTTATTTGAAAGAAAAATACATTAAGATCTAAAGCTCTGGTGTAAAGACTAGGCTTTGATTACATTTTCGGCATAAGTATCTGGTTTGCTCTCGTTGTACCTTTAAGTGACGTCGTTTGGTTAATTCGTGATTTGAGCAATGACATTTATAAGAAAAAACAGGCCCTTGTACCGAAGTTACATCAAAACTGTGAGTAACTTGGGCTGGGCGTTGAAAGACTTTTTCCATAACCGCGCACCATTCTCTGCCATGAGGTTTGATGTTTGGGCGGGATTTTGCTGTTAAATGTGGTTGAATAAATCTATGATAGACGATTAAATGCGCAAGTTCGTGGGCTAACACGTCATCTATAAAAGCCTCTTGATTTTCAATCAATAATTTAGGGTTGAGGCGTATCTCCCAGGCTTGTAAATATGCTTTTCCTGCGACTTTACCTCTTAGTTTGAAATTTATCTGAGGGTATGGGAATTCTATTTTAAAACAATTATTTGCTTTAGATATTAGCTCATATAAGCGTGTTTCTAAGGCAAGCAATACTTGTGTGCTAATTAAAGGATGTTTGGCACTCGTCAACCAATCAGTTTGCATGGATATTCTCTATTACTGATATTATTGCTATGATGTGAGCTTTGTTCACTTCATACTTATTTGGATATAAAGATTAAGCGGCTTAATCTTACTTTGGATAGATAAACGGAATTACTCAATGAAATCCACCCCAGCGCTGAAATTAAGTACACGCTTGGTTGCCTTTGTGACTATGTTTGTTGTCACAGCTATGTTCATTATTTTTATTGGCGGCACGTTAACTTTAAAAAAAATGGGCGTCTCCTATGTGACAAGCCAGCTTCAAGATGTAACGCAAATTATTGATGAGCAAGTTTCAGTCAATCCTGATCTACCAGGAAAAGATTACTGGCTGCCTAAGCTCATGCGCTCACATAGTATTATTGAAATGCAAATGGAGCGCAATGGAAAGCTTTTTTATCAATACAAAGATCCCAACGCGACAGATACAGCTTTAGTTGATCTAAAAATTATTACCCAATCTTATGATTTTCAATTAAACCCGAGCTATTCAATTTCTTTTAAAGCGTCACCACCTTATGCTGATCAGTTTGATTCAAGTGATGCCTTTGCATCTTTAACCTTTGCTGTACTTTTTGTCGTATTTTGTCTATTTAAAGGCGTGAAGTGGTTAAAAGAGCAATTAATTGGATCTGAGCTTTTAGAGGAGCGTGGTCGGATGTTGCTTGCTGGCGAGCTTGAAAAGTATGCAGTTGGTGATGAAAGTGAGTGGCCACATACTGCCAGTCAGGCGTTAAACCGGCTTGTTGCTGAACTTCAGGATGCAAGGCAAGAGCGTAGCCGATTTGATACCTTTATTCGTACCCATACTTTCTTAGATCAGCTAACAGGCGCTGCGAATCGGGTTTTATTCGATTCAAAACTTGAATCAACGCTACAAGAAAGTGGTAATAATGGCGCTGTCATGGTGATGGCGATCCGAGATTGGGATGAAATCAAAGCTAAGCACACACCACAGGAGTGTGATGCCTTTATTTTAAGTGTTGCGCGCACCTTATCTAATTTATCTCAGCGTTACCCTCAAGCTGTGTTCTCGCGTTATTATGAGGCGCAATTTGCACTGCTTATTTCACACCAATCGGTTAAAGAAATCACCCGTTTAGCTCAGCAATCACTTAAACAACTCGAAAAACTGAACTCTGACTTACCCGAAGACCCTGATAATTGGTGCCATATTGGGTTAAGCTTTTTTGGTCAAGGGGAGCGTCGCGGCAAGATCTTAAATGAAGCTGAAATGGCGCTGCGTGAAGCTCAGGTTCTAGGCGTTAACACTTGGGGCAAGTATAAGAAAAATATAAATAAAACAGATGAATACAAGGGGCAAGTGCGCTGGCGTAATCTGTTTGACCAAGTCTTTGAGAAAAAAGAAATTTATTTATTTGAACAAATTGTTTATTCAGTTGAAGGTGATGAAAGACAAATCTTTAGCCGTGAGATCTTTGCACGGATTAAAGAGAATAATGAGATTATTAAAGCATCCCACTTTAGCAATGCATTAGAGCAAGTTGGCTACCAAGCGCGTTTTGACAAACTCACGATTGAAACGGCATTTAAGTATATTCGCACTGCGCCATCAGACAGGGAGTATAGTCTCAACTTATTTACCCAACCTTTTTCGAAGAAAGAATACAAAACTTGGTTTAGAGACTTTTTACTTCAACAACCAAAAAGTTTACTCAAACGCTTATCTTTTGAGTTTATTGAAGGGGAGATCATTGCTGACTTAGATAAAATGCGTCCGATACTACACTTAATCTCCGCTTTGGGAGCAAAAGTAATTATCGAGCAAGTTGGGCGAACTATTGTAAGTACTCACTACTTAAAAGGCATCAAGGTTGATGCAATTAAAATCCACCGAAGCTTGGTCAAGCAGATTGATAAACGCTCAGAGAATCAACTTTTTATTCGTAGTTTGATTGGGGCATGTCAGGATATAGAAATTTCAGCTTATGCGGTTGGAATTGAAAATGAACAAGAGTGTAAAGTCTTAAATGATGTCGGCATTCATGTCATACAAGGGCGTTATTTTAGCCCTGAGATGCAAGTTTATCCAGATCCGAGCCAAAAAAGTAAGATTACTGATAAAGTGAAACGTGTCATGCCTGGTAGACGTAATCGTTGGCGTCAGTAAGTCATTGCATTTTGTGTTTAGTGCTAATGCTTTAGAGTTAGTCAATGAAGCTTGGGTTTAGTTTTTATTTGTCTGACTTCAAATTTTTTTGAATAATTTATTCTCTTTACAAAATAAGATCTGAGAAAGCCCACAAACTTAAAGCTTAAGTCGCTCAATTTTTAGTGATTTGATCGAGTTTATACTAGCTAATGCTAAAATACCCACACTTTAATGATGTCTATGCTGAGGGTGTTTTGAAAGCTAAAGTTAAGCGTATTGGTTTTGCTTACATTGAAATAATGTTAATCATTTTAATCTTGATTATGCTTACTTTCGTCGCAGTACCATCATTTTTGGGATATCAAACCACTACAAAATCTGAACAATTACAGATGCTTGTAAAAAATGCACAAGGTGCAATGTCAATCATACGTCTAAAAGCTGCGAGTAAAGGTATTTCTCGCTTCGATAAGGCAGATCCTCGCGCAGTCATTACTATCAATAAAAAGCGTATTCGCCTCAATTATGGTTATCCGCAAGCAAGTTATTTTTCAGATATGATTGATGCACTCTCAGTTGACTTGCAACAAGAGTGGAAATCCTTAAATATCTATTCTATCTCAACAAGCGATATTGTTTATTCGTTGCCAGGCATTGACTGCCAAGTACGTTATCAAGAAGCCTTAAGCATGAAGCAACCTGCACAAATTGAGCTGCTTGGTGAGGTTTGTGATGGCGCATAAAGCACACTGAAAGCTAATGATTTTTATTTCTTTTCAGTCTTGTTGAATAAAAGCGAAGGATTTTCATGATTTCTGTTTGTAAATTATTTCACTTAGTAAAAAATATTAAAACTTAGAATGAATCGTTTGAATTCTTCCTTTGTTTTTATGTATACTTATGCACCAATTTTTAGTCATATCTTTTGACAGAATTTTGACCTACCGATCTTGCGGACGTGTTTATTTTCTGGACAATACACTGGTTCAGCGCAAACTAGCAACTATTTTGGTCGTTTGCCCCTTAAAAATACGTTTATACTTGCTGTATCGCCTATGCATTGGTACATTTAGCTTAATTTATTTTTCTTCTATTGTTAGTAGGATAACGAAGAGTCATGTTTAAAAAACTTCGTGGTATGTTTTCAAATGATTTGTCTATTGACTTGGGTACAGCCAATACCCTTATTTACGTCAAAGGACAAGGGATAGTTCTTAATGAACCGTCAGTTGTTGCGATTCGTCAAGATCGCGCGGGCTCAACAAAAAGTGTTGCCGCAGTCGGTCATGAAGCAAAGCAAATGTTAGGTCGAACTCCAGGAAACATTTCTGCGATTCGTCCAATGAAAGACGGCGTGATTGCTGACTTTTATGTGACGGAAAAAATGCTTCAGCACTTCATCAAGCAAGTGCATGATAATAGCGTCTTAAAACCAAGCCCACGCGTTCTTGTATGTGTGCCTTGTGGTTCAACTCAGGTTGAGCGTCGCGCAATCCGTGAATCAGCACTAGGTGCTGGCGCGCGTGAAGTATTTTTGATTGATGAGCCAATGGCTGCTGCAATTGGTGCCGGTCTACGCGTTTCAGAACCAACAGGTTCTATGGTTGTAGATATCGGTGGTGGTACAACTGAAGTTGCAGTGATCTCACTAAACGGTGTGGTTTACTCTTCATCTGTACGCATCGGTGGTGACCGTTTTGATGAAGCTATCATCAACTATGTGCGTCGTAACTACGGCAGCCTAATCGGTGAAGCGACAGCTGAAAAAATCAAGCATGAAATCGGATCTGCTTATCCTGGCGAAGAAATGATCGAAGTTGAAGTACGCGGTCGTAACTTAGCTGAAGGTGTGCCACGTAGCTTTAACCTAAATTCAAATGAAATTCTAGAAGCACTGCAAGAGCCTCTTACTGGTATCGTTTCTGCTGTGATGGCTGCCCTTGAGCAATGCCCACCAGAGCTTGCGTCTGATATTTCAGAGCACGGCATGGTACTAACAGGTGGCGGTGCGCTGCTACGTGATATTGATCGTCTACTGGCTGAAGAAACAGGTATTCCTGTTGTTGTTGCTGACGAGCCGCTAACTTGTGTAGCGCTTGGTGGTGGTAAAGCTCTCGATATGATCGATATGCATGGCGGTGATTTATTTAACGAAGAATAATAAAGCCTTAATACCCAAGTAGGTGTATGCTTGCTTGGGTATATTTGTATTTATTAACTAAGTTGCTTCACTCTCATTCGGTCTAACTCAATGAAACTAATTTTCGGTCGTGGCCCATCGCTACACCTTCGACTGCTTCTTGCAATTATCATTTCAGTCTCTTTCATCGTAGCAGACACGCGTCTTGATGTTTTCTCGCAAGTTCGTTATTACCTCAATTCATTTGTTTCCCCTGTGCAGTATGCTGCCAACCTTCCGCGTAACTTACTTGATGGTCTTTATCAAGGCTTTAGCTCGCGTGAAACCTTACAATCAGAAAACAAAAGACTAAAAAATGAGCTTTTACTCTTAAAAAGTGATGCACTTCTACTTACTCAATATAAAGAAGAAAATAATCGTCTACGTGAACTGTTAGGCTCACCTTATGTTCGAGATGAGCGTAAGATGGTGACCGAAGTTATGGCAGTGGATTCAACCTCTTATTCTCAACAAGTTGTGATTGATAAAGGCCGTATTGATGGGGTCTATGAAGGACAACCTGTGATTAATGAAAACGGTATTGTGGGTCAGGTAACTTTTGTTGCTGCGCATAATAGCCGTGTTTTATTGCTTTCTGATTCCAATAGCTCCATTCCTGTGCAGGTCGTACGTAATGATATTCGCGTGATTGCATCGGGCAATGGTGACTTGAATATGCTTCAACTTGAGCATGTACCAACCAGTACAGACATTCAAGTCGGTGACGTGCTGCTGACTTCCGGTTTAGGCGGACGCTATCCAGAAGGGTACCCTGTAGCGACGATTGTTTCGGTTGAAAATGATAGTCATCGACCGTTTGCCTTGATCCAAGCAAAACCTGAAGTTGATCTTGATCGTCTGCGTTATTTGCTATTGGTTTGGCCAAGTCCAGATCAAAGTCAGCAACAAGAGACTCCAGCGACACAAGATACTCAAGATGCAAGTACTCAACAGTTGATTAAAGCTCAAAATCAAGAAAATCAAGCGTCTGAGGATGCGGTTCGTGAAGCCATTTTAAATGCAGAACCGGATGTGACGGAGGTGCAGGTAGAAAAACCTGATGCAGATCAGAAGAAAACATCACTAGAGGCTGAAACAAATGGATAATCAACACGCCTTTCGAACCAAGTTGATCATTTGGCTTAGTTTAATCTTAGCGCTGATTTTACAAACCATTCCTTGGCCGGGCAACTTAGAGATGTATCGTCCACCTTGGGCGCTCTTGGTTCTTTTTTATTGGTCGCTTGCATTACCTCATCGTGCCAATGTTTTAACGGCTATGTTTGTTGGTCTAGCTTGTGATCTTCTTGCTGGTTCAACTTTAGGCATCCGCGGTCTAAGCATGTCGGTTTTGATTTATATTGCAGCAAGTAATTTTCAAGTCCTACGTAACCTTGCCTTATGGCAGCAAGCGATTGTATTTGGGATTTTAGCAGCGTTTGCCAAAGTGATTGAATTTTGTGGTGAATATTATATCCATCAAGGCAGTTTCAACCCTGGCATCTTATGGTCTGGAGTGGTCAGTTGTATCCTCTGGCCGTGGTTGTTTTTATTCTTACGCCAATTTAGACGACGCTGGAAAATGCGTTAACGGCATAAAATTGCCACTGAATGCTAAAATAATTCAAAATAAAGCAACAGATATAAACGGTGGCGAATGAGTCACCGTTTTTTGTATCATTTTTATGGTATAAGTAATATAGATAGTTGAAATTTAAGAATTCACCTTGAAATGGTGAGTGAATAAGGTGAATTGATGAGCGTACAATTAGAGAAAAACTTGCAGGGTGAATTGTGGTTAGCTTCCGGCTCCCCAAGACGCCAAGAGCTCCTTTGTCTTCTTAATTACCCATTTCAAGTTTGTGTTTCGGATATTGAGGAAGTGGTGCAAGCCACTGAGTCTGCCACCGACTACGTGCAGCGTTTATCAAAAGAAAAAGCACAGGCTGTGTATCAACTTAAGCAATCATCCACATCAGCAGAGACGAAAGTTGCCGTACTTGGCGCAGATACAATTGTCGTAAGCCAAGGTCAAATTTTAGAAAAACCTTCGGATCTTCAAGACTCTAAACGAATTTTATCTCTTTTATCTGGTCAAACCCATCAGGTCTATACCGCAGTCAGCTTAATCGCTGAATCTCAACTTGACGCCCCATATCAAGAAACTAAATTAATTGAAAGCCGAGTAAGCTTTAAGACTTTATCTGAAGAAGAAATGATTAACTATTGGCTCACGGGTGAGCCACAAGATAAAGCTGGCAGTTATGGCATTCAGGGTATTGGCGGTAAGTTTGTGACCCATATAGATGGGAATTACCATGGGATCATGGGGCTGCCTTTGTTTGATACGGATGAACTTATTCAGAATTATTTACGTCACTTAGGTGTGTCGAAACAACATTTTTTCAATTTAGGATCATAAAGGCAAAAATATGAGCGCAGAATTACTCATTAATGTGACGCCAAGTGAAACACGAGTTGCCATGATAGAGCAAGGTCAATTGCAAGAAGTGCATATTGAACGTGAAGCAAAGCGTGGCATAGTTGGCAATATTTATAAAGGTCGAGTCAGTCGAGTTCTCCCTGGAATGCAGGCAGCTTTTGTTGACATTGGTCTTGAAAAAGCAGCATTTTTACATGCATCGGATATCGTCCCACATACTGAATGCGTGGCAGAAAATGAACAAAAGCAGTTTCAAGTTCGTGATATTGCAGAGCTGGTTCGTCAAGGCCAAGATATCGTGGTGCAAGTGGTAAAAGATCCACTCGGCACTAAAGGTGCACGCTTAACCACTGATATTACGATTCCATCGCGCTACCTTGTGTTTATGCCAGGGGCTTCACATGTTGGCGTTTCACAACGTATTGAAGATGATACAGAAAGGCTAAGACTGAAGAAAATCGTCACCCCGTATTGTGACGAAGATGGTGGCTTCATTATTCGCACCGCAGCAGAAAGCGCGCGTGATAATGAATTAGCCCAAGACGCCGCATTCTTGAAGCGTTTATGGAAAAAAGTCATGGAGCGAAAGGCCAAAAGCAAACCACGCTCAATGCTATACGGTGAGCTTGAATTAGCACAACGAATTGTACGTGACTTTGTCGGTACAGAAATTAGTCATTTACAAGTCGACTCAAAACTTGCCTATGAAAAGCTCAAAGAGTTTAGCAGTGAGTTTGTGCCCGAGCTAACCGATAGGATCTCTTTGTATCAAGGCGATAAGCCAATCTTTGATATGTATGACACTGAAACCGAAATTCAGCGCTCGTTAGATAGAAAAGTTGAATTAAAATCAGGTGGTTATTTAATTATTGATCAAACTGAAGCGATGACGACGGTTGATATTAATACCGGTGCTTTTGTTGGCAGACGTAATCTTGAAGAAACGATCTTCAATACTAACGTGGAGGCGACACAAGCGATAGCGCGTCAGCTTAGACTAAGAAACTTAGGCGGCATTATTATTATCGATTTTATCGATATGCAAGAGCAAGAGCATAGAGATCGCGTGCTGCAATCATTAGAGTATGCGCTAAGTTTTGACCGCGTGAAAACCAATATCAATGGCTTTACTCAACTTGGTTTAGTTGAGATGACGCGTAAACGAACCAGAGAAAGTATTGAACATGTGTTGTGTTCGAGTTGTCCTACTTGTGATGGGCGTGGCAGTGTCAAAACTGTTGAAAGCGTTTGTTATGAAATCTTGCGTGAAATCACTCGTGTAAACCGAGCTTATGATGCCGATAAGTTTGTTGTTTATGCCTCGCCAGCAGTGGCTGATGCATTGCAAGGTGAAGAGTCTCATGCTCTTGGTGAGCTTGAAATATTTATTGGAAAAGAAGTAAAAATCAAAGCTGAGCCTTTATATGTGCAAGAGCAGTTTGATGTTGTCATGATGTAGGAGACTTGGGTGCGTCAGGTGAAAAATCTATTAAAATTATCTTTGCTGTGCGCAACGATTTTAGGCGTTGTTATTGCACTGCTTACGATAGGTTTACGTCTGACGCTGCCAAAGCTTGATCATTACAAACCACAAATTGAAAGCTATCTTGAAGATAAAACTGGTTTAGATTTTGACTTTGGAAAAATAGATGCGAAATGGCAAACCTTAATGCCATCTTTAGTCCTAAATGATCTTTCTGTCGATCTTAAGACCAAAATTCCTGCCAACTTATATGCCAAACAGATCGAATTACGTTTAGATTTACTCGGTTCTTTAATGGACCGTGAAGTTAAAGTAAAAGATCTAGTCCTCTCTAATGTCTATTTTGATGCGAGTCAGCTTGATGTGTTAGCCGATTCCGATGAGTCAACCGATGTAAGTAAGGTACTCAGACGGGTTCAAAATATCTTTTTTGAACAATTGGCAAACTTCTCGATTCTAGATTCAAATATTAAATTTATGAGTTTAGATGGTAAGGTGCGCGATCTAGAAATTGAAGAGCTACTTTGGCGTAATCTGGAGCAAAGGCACCAAGCAAAAGGCATGATAAGCCTTGCGGATGCCAATTTAAACCAAGTGCGCTTAATCGCTGATCTTATTGATGGAAAAAGCAAAGATAGTTTCGGCGGTAAAACCCTTTCAGGGGACGTTTACCTTGCTGCGTCCGAGGTGCAAGCACTACCTTGGCTACCGGATGAGATTCAAAAAAACTCAGGCATTGAAAGTGCGAGCTTGAGCTTTGAGTCTTGGTTGTCACTAAAAGATAACAAGATGCAAAGTGCAAGCCTAGCGTTGCAACCTTCCTCACTTTCTTGGATAAACCCAAAGACACAGCAACGTCAAAGCTTTGCGATCGAAAAGGGCTTGATTGATATTCAGCCACAAGGGTTAACCCAAAAAACAGATTTATATACCTCGCCTTGGAAAATTAATGCGACAGGGTTTCAAATCAAAACCGATACCCAAGAATGGCCGAATCTAAGTTGGCAACTTTATGGTCAGGATAAAGACTGGCTGTTAAATATTAATCAACTTCAAATCCAAGATGTCACGCCTTTAGTGAGCATTCTCCCTGCTGCGCAAGATTATGTGGCGCCTTTGCAAGATATCTCACCTGAAGGTTCAATTAAAGACATACGATTTCGCTATCAAAAACAACATTTGGATTATTCATTTGATTTAGATGACGTCAAAGCAAATCAATATCAATCAGCGCCAGGGGTCAATAATCTATCTGCTAGGGTGACAGGTACAGAAAAATCCGCACAAGTTTTGATAGCCCTTGAAGACAGCGTCATGCCATTTGGTGGGACATTTTTAGAGCCGATTAAGGTTGATCATGCTGCAATTGAGTTAGCGCTAACGAAAACTGAGCAAGGGCTTACTCTCACTCTTCCTAAAGTTGATATTAAAACACCTGAAATCAATGTGTTAGGTGAGATTACTGTCCAGTTTAAAAAGGGACACCCACCTTTCTTGTCTATGTACGCAGAAACCGACTTGATGGATATCGGCGAGATCTGGCGCTATTTACCGGCGAAAGTGATTAGTCCGTACATGATGAACTACCTCTCTACTTCGATTCAAGGTGGTTATGCAAATACGGCTAAATTAGTCTGGTCGGGCGATCTTTCTGAGTATCCTTACAAAGAGAAGCAAGGGATTTTTGAGGCGAGCATTCCATTGCAGGACACCCGTTATGCATTCTTAACCACTTGGCCTGCGATTGAAGATGCGCAACTGGATCTGAATTTCATTAATGACGCGCTTTATTTTAGCTCCAAGCATGCCAAAACTATGGATGTTACCGCGACGAGTTTAGAAGCTGTGATCCCACACTTAAACGGTCAAGGGCATATTGAGCTTCAAGCTAAATTAGAGGGTGAAGGGCAAGCGGTACGCCAATATATGGCGGCATCTCCATTGGTTGAAACCGTAGGCGCGGCGTTAAATACGGTTCAGGTCGATGGCTTAGTTAAGGCCGGCTTGAATTTGAATATTCCGTTTAATAACAAAGAGTCAAAAGTTGCAGGTTATGCCCTGTTAGATGGTAATCCAATTCATGTCACTAAGCCTGATATGCAGTTTTCAGATGTAAAAGGCCGAATTGATTTTCTTAATGATGTGGTGACGGCGAAAAAGCTCAACGCGACTTGGTTAAATCAGCCGGTTGTGATTGCTTTTAACGGCAAAAAAACAGCCAAAGGTTATCAAGTTAAACTCAATAATAAAGCCACTTGGGATTTAGTCAAACTGCAAAAAACTGTCCCAGAACCATGGCTCAAACCGCTTAAAGGTGATATGCCGTGGGAGCTTGATTTAGACCTCTTGATGCGCGATGTAGGGATGCAATATCAAATCAATACGAAAGCGGATCTTAATCGTGTGCAGAGTAATTTTCCATCCCCATTGGGTTTAGCATCAGGAAATAAGCAAAAGGGTGGCTTTAGTGTCAAAGGGGACACCCAAGCTTTAGATTTGAATCTAGACCTGCCGTATTTGAAATATCAAGCGCGGATGGATCTTACTCAAGATGATTTAGATATTACTGCGAGCCGTGCGGTTGTGGGAAATGGCAGCTTTGCTTCATCTTTACCGGCAAATGGGACACATAAGCTTGAGCTAAATGCGCGGGAGCTTCATCTTGATCCTTGGATTAGCTTTTTAACTTCTAAAAAAGGCCCTGTGAGCAAGGCGCAAACACAAAAGAGCTTGCTTGACCTGCCTGCCCCAAATCAATTTGAAGCTAGGCTGGGGCATTTAAATGCCGCGAATACAAATTGGTATAAAGTCAATTTAGATGCTAAACCAACGGCGCAAGGCTGGGAATTTAACGCTGATTCACAAGAGTTAAAAGGGGCGGCGCTCTGGCGAAATAGAGAGCCAAACAATCAATTAGATATTAATTTAACGCGCTTACATATTAATTTACCCGAAGATAAAGCAAGTCAAACGCCAAAACCAAGTCGTTACCCTGGCTTGACTCAAGAGGAGCGTCGTTTATTTGAATTTTTTCCTAATTTAAATTTAACAATCAAAGCATTATGGCTACAGGGGTATCGCTTAGGAAACCTTGAAATGCACGTTGCTCGTGAGCAAAATCGCCTTGATTGGAAGAAGTTAGAATTAACCACGGGTTCGAATCGATTAGAAGCGAAAGGCTATTGGCAGGTAAATGGCGATCATACCAACTCAAACTTTAATTTTAGAATTGCTGGGGATAATAACTCAGAGTTAATGGAGCGCTTTGGTTTAAGCTCCGGTCTACAAAAAGCCAAGTTTAACCTTGATGCGCAATTACGTTGGCAGGGCACGCCATGGAGCATGGATGTCCCAAGTTTAAATGGTAACCTATCGACCAAATTTAGTGATGGTGTGATCACTGGGGTCAATAATGGTGCAGTGAAATTATTAGGTATTTTCAGTTTAGATTCGATTATGCGTAAGATGCGGTTGGACTTTACTGGTGTATTTGATGATGGCTTGGCCTTTAAATCTATTTCAGGGACCGGCAAGATATCTAAAGGTATCTTTGTGACCAATGATATTGAAATGGAAGCGGTAGCCGGTGACATGAGCTTAAAAGGACGCGCCGATTTATATAAACGCTTAGTGGATGCTGAGGTGACTTTTGTACCAGATTTAACATCTAGCATTCCTGTGCTTGCCGCCTTTGCTGTGACGCCGCCGACTGCTGTGGCCGTATTTGCGATTACTAAGCTATTAAATCCTGTAGTAGATGTGATCACTAAAGTTGAATATGGGGTGAAAGGGCCATTTGATTCGCCAAAAGTGACGGAGCTTTCACGCACTAAAGGTGAATATAAATTGCAAGATGAAGTACAAGCTAAAAACTAAGGCTATACTTTCAATTAGTTAGTTTTATCATAAATGAGATGCAAGGAGAGCGTATGTCACAAGTTGGTTTGATTCAAATGACCTCAAGTGCGAACCCAGATGAGAATTTAGCCTTTATTGAAGAGTCATTAAAACAGCTCGTTGCCACAGGCGTCGATTGGGTTGTATTACCTGAAAATGCACTCGTTTTTGGCTCCACACAAGACTATCACCAAGCTGCAGAAGCTTTGGGCGATGGGCCAATTCAACGCCAAATCGCGCAACTTGCCAAGCAATATCGAGTGTGGATCTTAGTCGGCGCTTTTCCGCTGCAAACCCAGCAAGGCGTCACGACAAGCAGTCTTTTGTTTGATGCCAATGGCGCGCTGCAAGCGCATTATGACAAGCTGCATTTATTTGATGTGGACGTCACGGATGATCATGGCGCTTATCGTGAATCCGATAGTTTTGTCGCTGGTGATAAAGTGGTGACAGCAGATACGCCTTTTGGCCGTTTAGGCTTAACGATTTGTTATGACTTACGTTTTCCTATGCTGTTTCAGTCATTAAAAGCACAAGGCGCTGAGGTTTTGATTGTGCCTGCTGCTTTTACTTATGTGACAGGTGAGGCGCATTGGCAAACGCTTTTACAAGCACGCGCCATCGAGACGCAATGTTGGGTTGTTGGTGTCGGCCAAACTGGCACCCATCCAAATGGTCGCCAAACGTGGGGGCACTCCATGGTGATTAACCCTTGGGGTGAAATTGTTGCGAGTTTATCAAAGACAACAGGCCAGATAACCGCTACCATAGACCTTAAGCAAAATGAATCACTTGCACAAAAAATGCCACTGTCTCAGCATAGCCGCTTTCAAGCCAAGTTGATTGAATAAATCACGCGAGTCATGCTTAAGTGAATGATTTTATAATTACAGAAGTTTTTTCATAAGGTGAAGTATTAACTATTATGAGCATCAATCAAGTTGAACAATCTCTACTCGCGCCATCAGGCCTCACCACGAGCGATCTTGAATCTAGCCTTGCTAGCATTTTGACCCGTGATGTCGATTACGCCGACCTTTATTTTCAATCAAGCTGGCACGAAAGCTTAGTGCTTGAAGATAGCATTATCAAAAATGGCTCGTTTAATATCGACCGTGGCGTCGGTGTGCGTGCGATTAGCGGTGAAAAAACAGGTTTTGCCTATTCAGACCAAATTGATTTAACCGGTTTAAATCAAAGTGCGATTGCTGCCCGTGGGATTGCCACCAGTGGTCAAAATGCTGTTCAACCTATCTTAAAAGCTGTTGATTATAAAAAGTATTATCAAGCTATTAACCCGCTTGATAGTCTTGAAAAACAAGAAAAAATCGATTTATTAAAACAAGTTGATGCTTATATTCGCGCCAAAGAGCCACTGATTTCTGAAGTCTCAGTTAGCCTAAGCGGCGTGTATGAAGAAGTTTTAATTGCGGCAAGTGATGGTACTTATGCAGCAGATGTACGCCCGCTGGTTCGCTTATCCATTAGCGTGTTAGTTGAAAAAGGCGATCGCCGTGAGCGCGGCAGCTCAGGTGGTGGTGGCCGTCACTCATATAAAGAATTTTTAGCTGAAGAAGATGGCAAAATCTTAGCGCTGCACTTTGCCGATGAAGCTGTGCGTCAAGCTTTAGTCAACTTGCAAGCGATTGATGCGCCGGCTGGGACTATGCCTGTTGTGCTTGGTGGCGGTTGGCCGGGTGTATTGCTACATGAAGCTGTTGGACATGGCCTTGAAGGGGACTTTAACCGTAAAGGCTCTTCTGTATTCTCAGGTAAGATTGGCGAGCAAGTGACATCTAAACACTGCACGATTGTTGATGATGGCACTATGCATAACCGTCGCGGCTCACTATCTGTTGATGATGAAGGTGTTCCGGGTAAATATAATGTATTGATTGAAAATGGCATTTTAAAAGGCTATATGCAAGATAAGCACAATGCAGGGCTGATGGGCGTTGCGCCAACAGGGAATGCACGTCGTGAGTCGTATGCACATTTGCCGATGCCGCGTATGACCAATACTTATATGCTTGCAGGTGAACATTCACCAGAAGAGATCATTTCAACAATTGAAAACGGCCTGTACGCGCCAAACTTTGGTGGTGGTCAGGTTGATATCACTTCAGGTAAATTTGTATTCTCAGCCTCTGAAGCTTACTTAATTGAAAATGGTCAAGTGACTAAACCTGTGAAAGGTGCAACTTTGGTTGGCTCTGGCATCGAAGCCATGCAGCAAGTGTCTATGGTTGGTAATGATTTATCAATTGATAAAGGTGTTGGCGTGTGTGGGAAGGCAGGGCAAAGTGTACCGGTTGGGGTCGGTCAACCGACGCTGAAACTCGATGCTATTACTGTTGGTGGTACGCAGTAAGTTATTCTTACTCATTGATTAAATAGAAAAGCGGCATATCAAAGTGATGATTGATATGCCGCTTTTTTGTTAGCTATACCCAAAATAGTTTCAACCATGCAGGGTATAAATAATCTTATTCTTCGCCTAAGCTTTTTAAGATCTGGAAGATCTCACGTGATGCTTTTGGCGCTTTGTTGCCATCTTTTTCTTTTTTCGCTTGGCGTGCAAGTTGACGCATGCGCTGGCGATCAAGATCTGGATATTCTTCGATGAGCTCATTAATCGCGGTATCCACTTCTTCGATAATACGATCACGCTGCTGCTCAAGTTTATGCAGATGCGCACTGGCTTGGTTATGCTTGTTACGCACTTTATCAAGCTCAGCTTGGATAGGCTCAGGATCAACCTGACGCATCAGTTTGCCGATATATTGAAGTTGACGACGCTTGGCTTCGTTCTTAAAACGCTGCGCATTGGCAATCGCTTCACGCATTTCATCTTCTAACGGGAATTTTTCAAGTACAGAAGGTTTCAGCTCAACCAGCTCTTCGCCAAGTTTCTGTAGTGCTTCCATATCTTGCTTCATCTCGGTTTTACTTACCCAGATGATTTCCTCTTCTTCTTCCCAAGGCGCTTTTTGATTTTTACGTGCCATAATCTATTTTATTCTCACAATTTTTTGTCATTAGAGGTCAATTACTCCTATTTTAACAAGAAATTCGCCTTCAAGCTTGGTATTCTAAATAAAATATTGAATAAAAATGAAAGTTGATCAAATTATGAATGCTAAACAACAGATTTTAGAACAAAAAGCAGCACTTGAAAGCGCTGTTGCAAAAGCATTAGAGATAGCCACAAAAGGCTCTGATGCAGCAGAAGTTGCGATTACTAAGTCAACTGGGATTAGTGTGACGAGTCATAACTGCGAAGTTGAAAATGTTGAATTTAACCGTGACGGCGCACTTGGGATCTCGGTTTATCATCAAGGCCGTAAAGGTAGTGCATCAACATCTGATTTAAGTGATGAAGCGATCGCGCGTACCGTCAATGCGGCATTAGATATTGCAAAATACACCTCGCACGATCCTTTTGCAGGTCTTGCACCTGAAGAGTTAATGGTTAAAGAGTTTCCTGATTTAGATCTTTTCCATCCTGATGAGCCAAACCCTGACTATGCGGCGGCGCGTGCGATTGAAGCGGAGCAAGCGGCTTTGTCTTACCACTCTTCGATCAAACAAAGTGATGGCGCAAGCTATGACAGCCATTATGGTGTGCGTGTGTATGGTAACTCTTATGGCGTGATTGCAAGTAACTTATCAAGTCGTCACAGCATGAGCTGTAGCGTGATTGGTGCAGGCAAAGGCGGTGATATGGAGCGTGACTACAGCTACACTATTGCGCGCCATAAAGACGAGCTCTGGACGCCACAAGAAGTTGGCTTGCAGGCAGCAAAACGCACGGTTGATCGCCTCGATCCAAGACAAGTCAAAACTGGTCAATATCCTGTGATGTTCCAAGCGGATGTCGCCACTGGCTTATTTGGTCATTTAATCATGGCGATTAGTGGCGGCAGTTTATATCGCAAGGCCTCTTTCTTGCTTGATCAGCTTGGTGAAACAATTTTCCCAACTTGGCTGAATATCGAAGAAAAACCGCATCTACTTCGCGGACTCGCTTCAAGCAGTTTTGATAACGAAGGCGTATACACCCAAGATCGTGAAATTATCACAGATGGCGTATTAGCAACTTACCTTCTTACAAGCTACTCTGCGAAGAAAATGAACATGACCACAACAGGTCACGCTGGCGGCATTCATAACTGGTTTGTGAAAAGCAATGCCGGCGATTTTGATGCCATGCTCAAAAAACTTGGCACAGGTCTGCTTGTGACTGAATTAATGGGTCAGGGCGTAAATAGCGTAACGGGTGATTATTCTCGCGGCGCGGCTGGTTTTTGGGTCGAAAATGGTGAAATCCAATACCCAGTTTCAGAAGTGACCATTGCGGGCAATTTAAAAGACATGTTCCAACAAATTGTAGCGATTGGCTCTGATGTGGAAACCCGCTCTCAAATCCAAACTGGCTCTGTCTTAATTGAGTCAATGAAAGTGGCTGGTGAGTAGCTTTAAAGCAGAGAATAATAGCTTTTAAAGCAGGACACCCACCTTTATTTTTCGGTGAGCAGTCTATAAAAGCCATAAATAAAAACGGGACACCCATGCTTTGTGGTGTCCCGTTTTTGTATGCTACAACATATTGATATGCAGTAAGAAAGTCGCTAAGCCTAAAAAGACAGATAAACCGACGACATCAGTGACGGTCGTGAGCGCCATCCCACCTGCAAGGGCTGGGTCGATATTTAGCTTCTTCAATATAATTGGGATCACAACGCCAGCAATACCTGCAACCAATAGGTTGGACATCATAGCGACGGCTATAATCGCGCCGACTACAAAACTGCCTTTCCAGACCGCGATGATCCCACCGATAATGGTTGCCCAGAGAATACCGTTAATAAAACCAATTGCGGCTTCTTTGAGTAATAAAGATTTTTGGTTGGAATCACCAATGTGACCAAGGGCTAGACCACGAATAACCAGTGCGACGGTTTGGTTACCAGCCACGCCACCCATAGATGGGACAATGGTCATGAGTACGGCAATTGAGGCGACTTGAGCCAAGGTTTCTTCAAACATATTTGAAACCGATGCGGCAGCAAGCGCGGCAAGGACATTTGCGCCAAGCCAAATGCTACGACGACGCGCAGATTTCATCACAGGGGCAAAGGTATCTTCGTCATCATCCAGACCAGCCATACTTAACATGGAGTGCTCAGCATCTTCACGGATAACGTCGACCACATCATCGATGGTGATACGACCGACCAGATGACCTTCTTCATCCACGACAGGCGCAGACACCCAATTACGACGCTCAAACAGGTTTGCCACATCGCTATCTGGGGTATCGACGGCAATTGCTTCATCTGGCGGATCCATAATGGCTTCAATTTGCACATCAGGTTGGGTTGTCAGCAAAGCTGTGATCGATAAATGACCGGTTAGTTTGTTGTCTGCATCCACGACATAAAGGGCATCGGTTGCTTCTGGCAATTCACCGCGAATACGCAAATAACGCAAGACCACATCCACTTCGACATCGGAGCGAATGGTGATCACGTCGGTATTCATTAAACTACCGGCAGTGTCTTCGGTATAAGATAGGGCGGTTTCAACACGCTCTCTATCATCAGTGCTCATTTGTTCAAGCACTTCACGTGAGACATCGTCAGGTAAACTACGTAAGACATAAGCAACATCATCGGTATCCATACCTTCGGTTGCTTCGGCGAGCATTTCTGGTTCCATTTTCGAAACGATACTATCTTTAATATCTTCCGAAAGTTCGTCTAGAATTTCACCGTAATCTTCGGGATCCGTGAGTTGCCATAAGACATCACGGTTTTTATGCGGGGAAGCCTCAAGTAGGTGCGCAATGTCTTCCGGCTCCATATCTTGAAGCATGCGGCGGACATGCACAAAGCGACCGCTTTCGAGTGCGTCGCTCACCTCGCTCAAGGTTTGATGAGTGAGATCAAATTCCTGTTGTTCCGCCATACTCACCTCTACTATCTAATTACAATTCTTGTATGTGCTAACTATGGCGGCAATATTAGCTTAATTTATAGTAGCTTGTCAGGCTTTTATCTGATTATTCACGAAAAATACACTTGATGAAGTTATTTAACTGCGCGAGTTAAAGAAACTTACTCATCTTCATCAAATTTTTTCTCGACCAGTGTGATCACAGCATCAAGCGCTTCTTGTGCCTGTTCACCGGTGGCGCAAATTTCAAGATGTTGTCCTTGCGCGGATTCAAGTAAAAGTAAGCCCATAATGCTTTCAGCATCGACCTGTTTTTCTTCATTACTGACGAGAATTTTAGCATCAAAGGATTGTGCTAATTCAAAGAGTTTCATTGCCGCGCGGGCATGCAAACCTAGTTTGTTTTGAATTAAGACTTTTTTACATAACATGGATTAGGTCTGCTTCTCTAGTGTTGTATGGCGAACCTGTACAGATTGGCCTTGTGCTTTAAAATATTTAGCCAATTGCTCAGTAATATAGACAGATCTATGCTTACCGCCGGTGCAGCCAATGGCAACGGTGAGGTAGCTACGGTTATTGGTTTGCAAGTTGGGTAGCCAACGCTCAATAAAGCGGGTCAAGTCGGACTCTAACTCGTTCACATCATCTTGTGCGCCAAGGTATTCTTGCACTGGGGCTTCAAGACCTGTGTGTTTGCGTAGATCAGGGATCCAGTGTGGATTTGGCAGAAAACGCACATCAAATACAAAGTCAGCATCTTGCGGCAAGCCAAACTTAAAACCAAAAGACTCAAACACCATGACGAGATCTTTGGTCTGTTTACCTTCCAAGCGAATACGTAAGGTTTCACTCAGATCATGCAAAGATTGATGCGTGGTATCAATAAAGAGATCTGCTTCTTCTTTTAGATCAAGTAAAAGTTGTTTCTCTAAATGAATCGCTTGCTCTAAGGTGCATTGAATATTGCCATTGGCAGAAACATGCATCGACAAAGGGTGCAGGCGTCTTGTTTCGCTATAACGTTTAAGCAAGGTCTTCTCATCTGCATCGAGAAACAAGACTTTGACATTACACTTGGTTTTCAAGGACTGGATAATCGGGGAAATGTCTTGCGTGTTTTGCGGTAAGTTTCGAATATCTATGCTCACCGCAACATTTTGCTTACTGATATCTATGTTTTGAATAAAGGAATCGAGCATATTAACCGGTAGGTTATCTACACAGTAATAGCCCAAATCCTCTAACACACGCAGTGCCACACTCTTTCCAGCGCCTGACTGGCCACTAACGATGATCAGTTTCATTTCAGCTTGCCTTCGGTGGGATCTGCGTTTTTGAGTCCAGTTTTGAACTTTCTTGGGTCGATGCGTCAAGAGGGGTCACATCCGATGATGGACTAACCGCTTGTTCACCAATCATTATTTCATAAAGTTCCAAGTCAGATTCAGCGCGACGAAGCTGCTTTAAGGTTTGTTTATCATTCAAACGCTCAGCCATTTGCGCCAAGGTCTTCAAGTGTGTTTGGCATTGATCTTCAGGCACTAAAAGTGCAAATAGTATATCGACAGGGCGATTATCTATCGCATTAAAATCAATTGCTTCTTCACATTGAAGTAAAATGGCAACAGCATTTTCTGAATCTTGTAAGCGGCCATGCGGTATAGCAATCCCATTGCCTATGCCTGTCGTGCCAACTTTTTCACGGTTTAACATGCACTGGAAAAGCTGATTGGCATCGAGGCCAGTGTGGCTTGCTGCTAATTCACTAATGATTTCCAGTGCGCGTTTTTTGCTTGAACACTGGACTGCTGATTTGGTGCAATCCAGTGATAATACTTGGTTTAACTGCATAATAACTAATGACTACTAAGTTTTTCTTTATGTTTAGTCAATTGGCGCGAAAGTTTGTCAACTAAGGCATCAATGGCTGCGTACATTTGCTCGTCCTCTGCACTCGCGTGGATTTCACCACCGCTGACATGCAAGGTTGCTTCGGCAATTTGTTGGAGTTTTTCTACTTTTAAAATCACATGCGTATTCGTGATATGTTCAAAAAAACGCTCTAATTTTTGGAATTTATTATTCACATATTCTTGCATTGAATCTGTCAGTTCTACGTGTTGCCCAGTAATATTAATTTGCATAGAATGTCCTCTTCTTGCCTATCAAAATTGGTTCAAACTCTGTTGAACAAGCTAGCCCTTCATCTTATTTTGTCTTTTGGTTTTGCCCTAAACATAAGTTTAGTGTAGACACAGATTTTGAGTCTAGCTCACATGAATGAATAATCTTTTTATTTCCCTTCCAAATATTTGTAACTTTTAATTTTTTACTCTTTTGATTTGCTAAATGAGCCGAAGTTTCACTTTGACTTAGTTTCGATGAACTAGTTATAAGCGCTTACGTTGGCTTGATGAAGCAATTCCAAGAGACTCTCTGTACTTGGCGATAGTGCGACGTGCAACTTTAATTCCACGTGCTTTAAGCTCAGATTCTATCTTGCTGTCACTTAAAGGCTTCTCCGGATTCTCTGCGGCAATCAAATCCTTGATTTGCTCACGGATAGCAGTCGAAGAGCACTCACCACCTGCATCGGTTGCCACATGACTTGAGAAGAAATATTTCAACTCAAATATCCCGCGACAAGTGTGCATATATTTTTGGGTGGTCACCCTAGAAACAGTCGATTCGTGCAAGTCTACATCATTTGCGATGTCATTTAAAATCATTGGTTTCATCGCACTAGGACCATGTTCAAAAAAGTCCTGCTGATGTTCGACAATGCAACGTGCCACTTTTAATAACGTATCATTACGGCTCTCGATACTTTTGATTAACCACTTGGCTTCTTGTAAGTGATCTTTGATGTATTGATTGTCTTGTGAACTCTTAGGCTTCATTGCAGCATAAGTTTGATTGATCTTCAACTTAGGAATGCTTTCATGATTAAGTACAACTTGCCACTTGCCTCGCATTTTTACAACTTGTACGTCAGGTGTAATGTATTGCGCCTCGGAAATTGTACTAATTTGGCTGCCCGGTCTTGGATCTAGCTCTTGGATTAATTGCATGCATTGCTTGAGTTCATCTTTGTTTAGCTTAGCAACTTTACATAGCACTTTGTAATCGCGTTTGGCTATTAAATCGATATGCTTAGTCAAAACCTCTTGTGCTTTTTCAAGCCATGGCGTGTCTTTTGGGTAGTGCGCCAGTTGCAGTAATAGGCACTCTTGCAAATTTCGCGCAGCCACGCCGAGCGGATCAAACTGTTGAATACGCTTTAATACCGCGACAATTTCATCTAGTTCAACATTGGTTTCTTCGATGGAATCTTGGATATCTTCCAATGGAATAGTTAAAAAGCCTTGCTCATTTAAGCCGTCGATAATCGCTAGCGCAATATGGCGATCGGTTTCACTAAAAGGCGTTAATTCAAGTTGCCATAGGAGGTAATCTTGCAGGTTTTGAGTCGTTTCACCTTGATAAATTGGCATTTCTTCATCAAAGCTTAGCCCAGTTGAACCGGTATTTGCGCTGTAAACATCTTCCCAGTTGGCATCAATGTCAAGATCATCGCTTAAATTCGCATTCTCTAAATGTGATGCACTGTCTTCTAAGTTGGAAGGCTCATCAAGAGTGTCTAAGGCTTCAGATTTTGCTTTTTCTAAGCTTGAATCAGTTGGTAGACTCGCTTCAGTGTTTGCCTCAGCGACGGTGTCGAGCGTTTCTTGGCTGGCTTCTTGAACTTCAAGGAGTGGGTTTTCTTCCAAAGCCTGATTAATTTCTTCTTGAAGCTCAAGGCTAGATAGTTGCAAAAGTCGGATCGCCTGCTGCAATTGAGGCGTCATTGAAAGTTGCTGAGAAAAATTAAGCTGCAATGAAGATTTCATAATATCCCTAAAAATAAAGGATAGATCCAATTTAGACCTATCCTTCTACAAAGCATTAAAGCGTGAACTGTTCGCCTAAATAAACACGTTTTACATGTTCATTATTGAGAACTTCTTCTGGTGTTCCATTTGCAATTAAGTGGCCTGCACTCACAATATATGCGTGCTCACAGACACTTAGTGTTTCACGTACGTTATGGTCGGTAATCAGTACCCCAAGACCACGATCTCTTAAATGTTCAATGATTTTTTTAATATCGATGACAGAGATAGGATCGACCCCAGCAAAAGGTTCATCAAGTAAGATAAACTTAGGGTTGGCTGCCAGTGCACGCGCAATCTCAACACGGCGGCGTTCACCACCGGAGAGTGACATACCTGTATTTTGACGGATATGCCCAATATTAAATTCATCGAGTAGCTCTTCCAGTCTATCTTGGCGCTGCTCGCGTGACAGTTCATCACGGGTTTGCAGCACAGCTAAGATATTATCTTCGACTGAAAGCTTACGGAAAATTGAGGCTTCTTGCGGCAGATAGCCAATTCCCATGCGCGATCTTTGGTGCATAGGTAAGATACTTATATCCGTGTCATCGATAGAAATCGTGCCTTCATCACGCGAGACTAGACCCACTATCATATAAAAAGATGTGGTTTTACCTGCGCCATTTGGGCCGAGTAAGCCGACGATTTGACCTGATTTTACTTCCAGCCCAACATCACTTACAACCTTACGGTTCCCATATGTTTTAGCTAAATTTTGTGCTTTTAAAATCGCCACCGGTTACTTCTCTTTCTTTGTTGGGATCAAGACAGTTGATACTCGCTCACCCTTGCTGCTGTTTGCTTTAAGGTGTTGGCTACCAATGGTATAAACAATTTCGCTGCCTTTGATAATATTCTTATCTTGTTGCAGTTCGGCATTGGTGGTGACGGTAATAGTATCTTCTTTGATTTTATAATCAAGGGTGTTGCCTTTGCCCTTTAAAAGCTTGCCATCATCGTCAGTTTGTTGGAAGCGGGCAGGTGTGCCATAGCCCATCACACGGACCATTTCACCTGTTTTGGCATCACGATAAACCACTACGCGATCGGCATCTAGCTTGATTGAGCCTTGGGTTAGCTTCACGTTTCCTGCAAAGGTCACTTGGTTTTTTTGCATATCTAAAGTCTGCGTATCAGAATCAATATACACAGGCTGCTCTGTATCACTTTTGAGTGCCCAAGCTGAGGTTGGCGCAACCAATAAGCAAAAAATTAAACTAAGGAGTCGTTTGTTCATAGTAACCTTGTACCTTGTTAGATAAAGTTGCAATATTTTGTTCGAAATTGCCTTTTATGCTTTGGCCGGTGTTGGTAAATAATGGGCCTTTCATTTTCACTTCGACATTCGAATAAAAGTCTTTCGTATTTAGATTAATTGTCATTTCTTGTGTGGCTAAGGTGTCAAAACTAGCATCTGGAAGTTGATTGTCGAGCAACACATCTCCAGTGAGGATTAAGTTTTTGTCTTTATCAATGACGCCTTTTTTCGCCGTTACTTTCCATTCGATGATGTTGCTGTCTACTTTTGCATAGATATTCATCATCGGATTTTCAAAATAAGTTTTGCCTGTTTTATCGTCGATCGTGCCTTGGTTTTCTTCAGAGAAGTATTCCATGCTATCAGAGTATAAAGTGTACTCGCGTTGGCCTTGATCATTATATGAGGTATTGACCAAATTATGGCTCTTAAAGTTTGGTCCTTCCACACTTAAGGGAGCAACAATTTCAGCAATGTCATCATCTTTGACAAGTTGATAAGTCGAAAGTGCGATCACAATGACAAGCAGTGTGTAAATAAAGCTTTTTAACTTCATATACTCAAACCTTGATAAGCTTCTAGTTCACCGCGCGCTTGTAAGATCAAATCACACACTTCACGCACTGCGCCATAGCCGCCCTTTATTTGGGTGACATAATTGGCACGTTGACGCAGAAGAGGGTGGCCATCAGCAACACAAACTTTTAAGCCTACTTTCGCCATTACTGGCCAGTCAATCAGATCATCACCGATATAGCCCACTTGCGCCGGATCGATATTGAGTTTGCTCAAAATATCTTGATAAGCAATCAGCTTGTTATCTTGACCTTGATAAATGAGCTGAATCCCAAGACCTGTCATGCGGTTTTCAACGATTTGAGATTTACGCCCTGTGATAATCGCAATTTCAATCCCAGCTTGCATTAAGGTTTTAATACCGTAACCATCACGTGTATGAAATGTTTTAAGCTCTTCACCTTGATTGCCCATGTAAACTAAGCCATCGGAGAAAACACCGTCAACATCGCAAATTAATAGTTTGATATCTTTTGCTATAGCATAAATTGGCTGCGCCACTTGGCCGTAAGGGGTTTGTACAAATTGAGAATCTTGAGTCATGAATAAGTCCCTTACATTACGCCTGCTTTAAGTAAATCATGCATATTGAGTGCGCCAACCAGCTTGTTGTTTTCATCGCAAAGCAATAAGCCGTTAATGCTTTTCTCTTGCATGAGATTTAAGCCTTCTACCGCAAGCATATTTGGCTGTGCCACGCTCGGATTTTTCGTCATCACAGTGCCAATACGATTTTCATGAATATCAATGCGCTTGTCTAGAATACGACGTAAATCCCCATCGGTGAAGATGCCTAGAAGCGTATCTTGTGCATCCACAACGGCTGTCATGCCAAGGCCTTTTTGTGAGATTTCCATCAAGGCATCACGAATCAGCGCGGTTTCTTTGACTTTCGGCAAAGCGGTATGCGTATGCATAATATCAGAAAGTTTAAGCAAAAGTTTACGCCCCAGAGCACCGCCTGGGTGAGATAGCGCAAAATCATCAGCTGTAAAGCCACGAGCTTGGAGTAAAGAAACCGCCAATGCATCCCCCATCACTAAGGTTGCAGTGGTTGAGGTTGTTGGCGCAAGACCAAGTGGGCAAGCTTCTTCGGGGACTGAAATTTGCAGGTGAATATCCGCAAGTTTTGCCATATTTGACTCAGGCTTACCTGTCATGCTGATAATTTCAATATTTAGGCGCTTTAATACAGGGAAAAGCGATAGGATTTCATCCGACTCACCTGAATTAGATATAGCAATTACGACATCGCCTGGTGCGATCATGCCAAGATCTCCATGGCTTGCTTCGCCAGGATGCACAAAAAATGCAGAGGTACCTGTGCTCGCTAAGGTGGCGGCGATTTTTCTACCTATATGCCCAGACTTCCCCATCCCCATGACAACAACTTTGCCTTGGCTGGTTAAAAGCAGCTCACAAGCTTTTTCAAAGTCTTGATTAAAGAACTGCTCTAATTGAGTTAAGCCTTGTATTTCAATATTTAACACTTGTTTTGCAGCGTTAATATAATCAAATGGTGCTGACATATATGTATATCCTAAAATTATTTAAATCTCTGTTGCCTTTATACCATGAGACAGGCGAGAGATCATTAAATGCGCCTTGTCTTGTGTAAGCAAATCAAACTAGCTTGCCATATGGAAGAGCAAGTAAACGATATAAGCGACAAAACCTAAGAATAGCAATAAACCTTCGAAACGATTAATCCTGTGGTTGCGTCCAAGCGACATGATAAGTAGCATGGCAGAGAAGAAGCACATCACCCAATAATCTCTAATCATCACATCTAAGCTAATCGCTGATGGGTTGATCACAGCTGGGATCCCCATAACAGCTAAGATGTTAAAGATGTTCGAGCCGATGACGTTGCCGACAGCTAAATCATCTTCACCTTTTAGAGCACTGGCAAGTGATGCCGCAAGTTCAGGTAAGCTGGTACCGACAGCGATAATAGTTAAACCTATCACAAGGTCACTCATGCCGAAGTATTTCGCAATAATGACAGCATTATTAACAAGTAAAGTAGAGGCGATAGGAAGTAAGATTAACCCAAGCGCGGCCCAGAAAATGGCTTTACCATTGCTCAAGCCTTCAGGTAACTCTGATTCATGTTGCGCAGTCAGAGGATCATCTTTTAAGCTTTTTTGCTCTTTTTTGCTAATCATTAACATCATTACAATGAAACTGACAAAAGCAAACATTAAGATCAAGCCTTCGGTAAAGCTTAAATAGTTATTCATTAATAATACGCCAGCTAGCGCAGTCACACCAAACATCATAGGGATTTCGCGGCGCAACACGTTTGAGCTGACGGATAAAGGCTTAAGTAAAGCAGTGATACCTAAAATTAATGCAATATTTGCAATGTTTGAGCCGATTACGTTACCGACGGCAGTATCTGTTTTGCCAGCAAGCGCTGCGGTTGCAGAGACGACCATCTCAGGTGCTGATGAACCCATGGCAATAATTGTCATGCCGATCACAAGCGGAGAAATGCCAAAGTTACGCGCAAGTCCAGCGGCGCCATATACAAGTTTATCAGCGCTCCAGACGAGCAAAGCTAAGCCAACAATAAGTAGCGCAATAGGAGTAAGAAGCATATATTACCTATAAAGATTGGTGATTTAGTAGAAGAGAATTTTCCCCTACTAAAGACTAAATAAAAAATTATTTAAGCGGTTAATTTTGACTTGTTCAAAGTAAAATTGGAAGTAATTTGCCACTTATTATGCATCTTTTCACATTTGTTTCACGACTTTCTTACAAATTTGGTGGAAATGCGCAAGTTTTAAGATCACTTTATTGGGTTGAATGTTTTGAACTATCAACTAATTGCGCTTATCATGCAAACATTCAGATGAAATGATTTCAAGGATATGTATGGAAACATCATCAGTATCAATCAAAAACCTCTCTTTTAATCGACAAGAAAGAGTGATTTTTGATGACATTAGTATAGAAATCCCAAAAGGGAAAATTACTGCCATCATGGGACCGTCTGGTACAGGTAAAACAACCTTGCTGCGCCTGATTGCAGGTCAGATTTATCCAGAAAACGGCAGTATCAACTTTGAAGGCAATGATATCACGTCAGCGTCACGTTCAGAGTTATATCAGTTGCGTAAACGCATGAGTATGTTGTTTCAATCTGGTGCTTTGTTTTCAGATATGAATGTATTTGATAATGTTGCTTTTCCATTGCGCGAACATACCAATTTAAGCGAAGACTTTATTCGCACTTTAGTCATGTTAAAATTGGAAGCGGTTGGACTTCGTGGCGCACATCAGTTAATGCCAAGTGAACTTTCCGGCGGTATGGCAAGACGTGCAGCACTTGCGCGAGCGATTGCACTCGATCCTTGCTTAATTATGTATGATGAGCCGTTTGCAGGGCAAGATCCACTTACGATGGGCGTTTTGGTAACATTGATACGCCGCTTAAATCAAGCACTTGGCACTACTTCGATTATTGTCACTCACGATGTGCCAGAGGTGATGGGAATTGCCGATCATGTCTTCATCTTGGCTGAAGGTAAAGTCATTGCACAAGGTAGCCCTGATGAGCTACGCGCCAATAAAGACCCATTAGTGGTTCAGTT
Organism: Vibrio sp. KMM 9700; assembly: GCF_058545285.1. Taxonomy (NCBI): domain Bacteria; kingdom Pseudomonadati; phylum Pseudomonadota; class Gammaproteobacteria; order Vibrionales; family Vibrionaceae; genus Vibrio; species Vibrio sp. KMM 9700. The sequence continues at coordinate 2,050,119 of NZ_CM178589.1, forward strand.
TTTAACTGGTTTGGCGGATGGGCCTGTGCCGTTTCGTTTTCCTTCTGCGCCAATAGAAAAGGATTTATTTGCTCATGGCTAATTTAGTTGTTGATTTTATCGCACGTACTGGCCAGCGTGTGCTTGCAAATTGCGAAACTTGGGGGCGCGCAACTTTTATGTTGTGGGGCGCGTTAGTCGGTCGTCCGCAAGGTCGCAAAATGATGCCGCTTTTACTGCGACAATTTTATACCGTTGGCGTCCAGTCAATGGCGATTATTATGGTCTCAGGGCTGTTTATCGGCATGGTTTTAAGTTTGCAAGGGTATATTGTTTTAGTCGATTACGGCGCAGAAAGCAGCCTTGGACAAATGGTTGCACTCACGCTTTTACGTGAACTTGGGCCTGTGGTCACTGCGTTATTATTTGCAGGCCGCGCCGGCTCAGCTTTAACCGCTGAAATCGGTTTGATGAAAGCCACTGAGCAGCTTTCAAGCCTAGAAGTAATGGCTGTCGATCCTTTACGCCGAATTATTGCACCGCGTTTTTGGGCTGGTGTGGTTTGTATGCCAATTTTGTCGCTCATTTTCATTGCGATTGGTATTTTTGGTGGCCAACTTGTTGGGGTTGAGTGGAAAGGTATCGACTCAGGGAGCTTTTGGGCGGCGATGCAATCGAGCGTTACGCTAGGATACGATATAGGCAACAGCGTGATTAAATCAATCGTGTTTGCTGTCACTATTATTTGGATTGCTTTATTTAACGGATATGACTCAACACCTACTTCAGCAGGAATAAGTGAAGCGACAACGCGTACCGTTGTGCATTCGTCTTTAGCTGTATTAGGATTGGATTTTGTACTTACTGCTTTGATGTTTGGGAATTAATCATGCAACAGACTAGACGAATGGAACTTATGGTCGGTAGCTTTGTGCTACTTGGCGTTTTAGCTATTTTATTTATTTTATTTCAAGTAGCGCATGTGAGCAGCTTAACGGCACGTGAAACCTACAGCCTAAGTGCAACTTTTGACAATATTGGGACACTAAAAGCTAGATCACCTGTCAAAGTAGGCGGTGTAGTGATTGGTCGTGTGAGCTCGATTGAGCTTGATCCTGAGCGCTTTACTCCAGTTGTGAAAATGGATATTGATACCAAATTTAATCAATTTCCGGATAACTCTAGCGCAGAAATTTTAACAGCAGGTTTAATTGGTGAGCAGTACATTAGTATCGTCCCAGGCTTTACCTTAGATGATACCGAGATGCTTGCTGATGGTGATAAAATTGAAGATACGAAATCTGCAATCGTACTTGAAAATCTAATCGGTCAATTCTTGTTTAGTGTATCAAGTAATGATCAAGGCGGCTCAAGTGATGCTGCAGCAGATGAAGCTGTTCAATAAATTCAATGATATAAAGGATTATCTAAATGCATAAATTACTTAAATTGCGCCAATACATAACAATGCTTGCAATGGCACTGATGATGCTTTCTGTTTCAGCACAAGCTGCGACAGTGGATGCAAAAGACCCATATAAAATGATGAACACTGTGGCTGAAAAAGCATTTAGCCGCTTTAAAGCTGAGCAAGCTAAGGTTGATGCTGATCCAAACTACTTGAAACAAATGTTTGAAGAAGAGTTGATGCCTTATGTGGACTATCAATATGCGGCGCTGAAAATTTTAGGTCCAAGCCTGCGCGGCGCAGATAAGAAAGAAGTTCAAGAGTTCATCACAACTTTTCGTGAGTACTTAGTGACTTCAGCGGCACAAGCACTTACTGAGTATTCAGGTCAAACTATCCGTATCAATGACGGCAAACCGGTTGCCGATGATGCGCGTATTGAAACTGTTCGCGTGGACGTTCTGCAAGATGGTAAACCACCAGTTGCTGTGGATTTTAAGCTGATTAAAAATAAAAAAACAGGCGACTGGAAAGTTTATGATATCATCGGCGAAGGCATTAGCTTGCTATCAAGTAAGCAATCAGAATGGCAAACCAAGATCCGCCAACAAGGTATTGCAAGCGTAAGCACAGAGATGGCTAAACTTGCAAAAGCGCCAATTAAGAAAGAGGTGAAGTAATGTTACGAGCGGATTGGGAATTTTCTCAAGGTAAAGCTTCGATAACAGGACCACTTTCGCGTGGAACCGTCATGGCGCTTTGGGATGAGTGGAAACAAAAATCGACTCATCCTGAAAAATGCTTAATAGATCTTTCTAAGATTGAAAGAATCGACTCGGCTGGTGTGGTGATGTTAATGCACCTGATTGAGTTTGAAAAAAAACACAATTGCCATGTTGAAGTCTCAGGGGTACCAAGACAGTTGGTCACCTTGCTTGAGCTAAGTAATGTCGCAAACATATATCGAGAACATGTCGCTGATGACATTAGCAAGTTTTTAAAAAAGAGGTAAAAGTGGATAGCACACAAGTACAACAGCTTCTACAAGATGCATTAAACTTACAAGAGATCCACGTGAAAGGCGAAGGCAGTCATTATGAAGTCATCGCCGTGGATGCTCAATTTGATGGTATGAGCCGAGTGAAGAAGCAGCAGTTTATCTACGCGCCATTAATGGAATATATTCAGCGTAATGATATCCATGCCGTTTCAATTAAAGCCTTTACTCCTGATGAGTGGGCCCGTAATAAAAAACTGATGTCTTTATAAGATATCTTTTAGACAATTCCTTGTAGGTTAATTCTTGTAGGTCAATAATGGAAAAGTTCCGAGTAACAGGCTCAAGCCGTCCGCTTTCTGGCGAAGTTAATATTTCTGGCGCAAAAAATGCAGCGCTACCTATTCTTTTTAGCGCGATTTTAGCCGACGGTGAAGTCACGCTATCAAATGTACCTCATCTAAGAGATATCAATACCAGTGCCGCACTTCTTGAGTGTTTAGGCGCCAAAGTATCGCGTAATGACAAGGATGATCTTGTTGTCGATGCGGCCCCAATTGATAACTACTGCGCACCTTATGAATTAGTAAAAACCATGCGTGCATCCATTTGGGCGTTAGGTCCATTAGTCGCACGTTTTGGTGAAGGACAAGTCTCATTACCTGGTGGTTGTGCGATTGGTGCACGTCCTGTCGACCTACATATTAAAGGTCTGGAAGAGCTTGGCGCACAAATCACGCTTGAAGATGGCTACGTCAAAGCAAAAGTTGATGGTCGTTTAACTGGCGCGCATATTGTGATGGATAAAGTCTCTGTTGGCGCAACCATTACGATTATGTCTGCAGCAACCCTTGCGACAGGTAAAACTGTGCTTGAAAACGCAGCGCGTGAGCCTGAAATCGAAGATACCGCGGCATTTTTAAATGCACTTGGCGCAAAAATCACTGGCGCAGGCACTGGCACTATCACGATTGAAGGTGTTGAGAGCTTAGGCTCTGGCGCACATACTGTGGTTGCTGATCGCATTGAAACAGGTACCTTCCTTGTTGCTGCTGCGGTTTCTGGCGGTAAAGTGGTTTGCCGTAACACGAAAGCCTCTCTTCTTGAAGCAGCTTTGGCTAAACTTGAAGAAGCGGGCGCTTTAATTGAAACCGGTGATGACTGGATTAGCCTAGATATGACTGGTCGTGAGCTAAAAGCTGTAACGATTCGCACGGCGCCACACCCAGGTTTCCCAACCGATATGCAAGCCCAATTTACGCTATTAAATATGATGGCAAAAGGTGGCGGCGTTATCACTGAAACTATCTTTGAAAACCGCTTCATGCATGTGCCTGAGTTAATGCGTATGGGCGCAAAAGCTGAAATCGAAGGTAATACGGTTATTTGTGGTGACAGTGAGAGCTTAACTGGCGCGCAAGTGATGGCAACAGACTTACGAGCTTCAGCGAGCCTTGTGATTGCAGGTTGTATTGCGAAAGGCGAGACTATCGTTGATCGTATCTATCACATTGATCGCGGTTATGAGCATATCGAAGATAAGCTGAATGCACTTGGTGCAAATATTGAACGAATCTAAAAAGTAAGTTAGATTACCAAGATTCAAAGAGCTCATCGCTCACTGCCAAGCCGAAGTCAGTTGATTTCGGCTTCTTTGTGTTTGATTAGCATTTTCTTTTTATTAGAGAGTTTCTCTTCTTATTGGAGATGATTATGATCGCCTTATTGCGTATTTTTTGCGGTTTAATCTTTGCGATTGGCATGTTTATTTTTGGTTGTGGCTATTGCCTCTTAAAACCAAGAGATCCACAAAATTTATTCCACGTGGCGCGTTTATTTTGCAAAATGGCGCCTATTTTTGGCTATAAGCTAGAGCTTAGAATTCCAGAAAATGCTTATAAACGTGGCGCACATATTTATATCGGTAACCATCAAAGTAACTGGGACTTATTTACTATTTCTAGCGCAGTGACCCCAGGCGTGGTAACTGTAGGTAAAAAGAGTCTGGCATGGGTGCCGCTTTTTGGCGCGCTTTACTGGCTAAGTGGCAATATCTTAATTGATCGAGACAACAAGTCGAAAGCTAAAGGCACCATCGGCCAAGTGGCTGAAAAAATTAAAGAGCGCCAAGTCTCTGTATGGATGTTCCCAGAAGGTACGCGTTCGCGTGGTCGCGGTTTACTGCCTTTTAAAACCGGTGCATTTCATGCAGCGCTAGCAGCAGAGGTGCCAATTATTCCAATCGTATGTAGCTCAACAGATGGGATCAAACTTAACCGTTGGAATAATGGTCATGTGATTGTTGAGATGCTAGATCCGGTTTCCATTGAAGGTTATGAAAAGTCCCAAGTGCGTGAACTGTCACAAACGTGCCACTCTCTCATGAGTAAAAAACTTGATGAATTAAATCAAGAAGTTGAAAGTTTAAATCAAGAAACTGTTACCAATAAAAAATAACCTTATTGCAACAGATTTAAAGTGTCGCGATAGATTTAAATTAAACACATCAAAATCATAAACTTATAAATCCCTCTTGTTATTAGACTTAGCAAGGGGGATTTTTTGTTTGTAACAAAATATTTGCATTTTACTTGCCTAGGCAGTATTATTCTTCTCAATCTTATTGCCTAGGCAAGTATATACCTTGTGATGGATAAGGCTTATGTGAAAACGAGCTTTATCTGTATGGCTATTTTGAATTTATAGGTTGAATGATTAATGCAAGATAAAGCCATTCCACTTGGGCGCTTAATTCACTTAGTGAATCAACAAAAAGATCGTTTATTAACCCAAGTTTTTGAAGATATAGATATTACGGCTGCGCAATTTAAAGTTTTAGCAGTACTCGGATTTGAGCCTTGTACGCCGAATAACAGCTATGGTGGCGCACTTTCACCGGCAAGTATCTGCCAGCATTTATCTTTAGATGCAGGGGCGATGACGCGAATGCTGAAACGCTTACTGGATAAAAATTTGATCAAAAAGGTACCCAATCCTGATGACAAACGCAGCGTTTTGATTGAGCTGACCCCAGTTGGTTTTGAGCTTTACCTTGACTGCAAAAAGAAGATAGATCTTGAGTTTAATGTTCGCTTTACCGACAAATTATCCGAACAAGAAGTGGAAATGCTAGCGCAACTTTTGATTCGCTTATTGCCTGATGATTTACCTTGTTTGGGCATTGAGCATCTACCTAAAGTTTAATTCTTTAACCTATTTTTAGTTTCACTAGACCCAATTTATAAGTAATACCGAAGCGAAACCTCGCTTTTTATGGAGAGATCATGAGTAACACGATTGAAGAGTCAAACCAAACCCCAACGAAAGCACCAAAAAGCAAACGCAAATTTTCGTTTTTCATTTTATTTTTGCTTGTGGCAGCGATAGGTGGTGGTGTTTATGTTTACCATGAAAAGTATGGGCAGTTCTATGAAGAGACTGATGATGCTTACGTCAATGGTAATCTTGTTGAAATTTCACCACAAGTTTCTGGCCGTGTAACTGAAGTTGCAGTGGATGATGGTGACTATGTTGAAAAAGGCCAAGTGATTGTAAAACTTGACCCAAGCGATGCACAAATTGCGCTGCAAGAAGCCGAGGCAAACCTTGCGAACGCTATCCGTGATGTACGTGGTTTATATAGCAATGTTGATAATTATCGTGCGCAAGTCGATGCGAAAAACGTGCTTTATACTCAAGCACTTGCAAACTATGAGCGTCGTAAAAACTTAGTTGCACGTGGCGCCATTTCAAAAGAAGATTTGATCCACTATCGTGATGCCGTGAAATCGACAAAAAGCGAGTTAATCTCTGCGCAAAAAGCATTGCAAACTCAATTGGCAGCCGTTGATGATGATGTGTTAGAAGCGAATCCGCAAATCAAATCAGCAGTGGCAAAACTTCGTCAAAGCTACTTAAACCTAAAACGTACCGAAGTGCGTGCGCCTGTAAGTGGTCATGTTGCGAAACGTATCGTGCAACTTGGTTCACAAATGCAAACTGGTGCAACCTTAATGTCTATCGTGCCTCTGGATGAAGTTTGGGTGGATGCAAACTTTAAAGAAAACCAAATGCATAAGATGCGCATTGGTCAAAAAGTTGAGCTCATTGCTGATCTTTATGGCGATGATGTGATATACGAAGGCGAAATCGAAAGCCTAGGCATTGGTACGGGGAGTGCTTTTTCTGTATTGCCTGCGCAAAATGCATCAGGTAACTGGATTAAAATTGTGCAACGTGTGCCAGTTAAAATCCGTCTTCTAGATAAAGAAGTATTAGAGCAGCATCCATTACGCATTGGTTTATCTATGCTTGCAACGGTTGACTTGCACCAAGCTGAAGGTCACCTACTGGCGAAAGAAACGCCAGCGCAAAGCCGTTATGTGACAGATGTATACCAAGATGCGCTTGCTGATGCGGATGATTTAGTTGCTCAAATCATGAGCCAAAATCTTGGTAAAACAAATACTAGCTCAGCAGACGCAAACTAATAAGGCGAACTTATGGAGCATAAACAATACACGCCGCCAAGTCTTGCGCTTGCTTGTATTGGTCTAGCACTTGCGACTTTTATGCAGGTGCTAGATAGTACGATTGCAAACGTTGCCTTGCCAACAATTGCTGGTAACTTAGGTGTAAGTTCAGAGCAAAGTACTTGGGTTATTACCTCATTTGCGGTCAGTAACGCGATTGCCTTGCCGCTAACAGGTTGGTTTGCAAGACGTTTAGGTGAGCTAAAACTCTTTTTACTCTCGGTAACGCTATTTACCCTCACGTCTTTCTTGTGTGGTATCGCGCGTAACATGCCTGAGCTAATCGTTTTCCGCGCACTACAAGGTTTCTTTGCTGGGCCACTTTTTCCAATGTGTCAAACTTTGTTGCTTGCGATTTTCCCAGCAATGAAGCGGGGCATGGCGCTAGCTATTTTATCTATGGTGACAGTGGTTGCGCCGATTGTTGGCCCGATTACTGGCGGCTGGCTAACGGATAACTACTCTTGGCCTTGGATCTTCTTTATTAATATTCCAGTTGGGATCTTCTGCTGCTTAACAGTGTGGAAGCAATTAAAAGATAGACCTGAAACCATAGTGAAATCACCGATTGATTATATCGGCATTGCTTTGTTGGTGCTGGGCGTCGGTTTGCTACAAGTTGTGCTTGACTTAGGTAACGATAAAGACTGGTTTGCGAATACGCAGATCCTAACCATGGCCTGTATATCAGCGGTTGCCTTGATTTCTTTTGTGATTTGGGAGCTAACTGAAAAGCACCCAATCGTGAATTTATATCTGTTTAAATCGCGTAACTTTACGATCGGCACCATTGCGCTTGTCTTTAGTTATTCAGCTTTCTTTGCGGTGAATATTATTTTGCCACAATGGTTGCAGATTTATATGGGCTATACAGCAATTTGGGCAGGTCTTGCATCGGCGCCAATGGGCTTTTTGCCTTTATTACTCACGCCGATTGTTGGACGTTTTGCGCATAAAGCGGATATGCGTATCTTGGTGACGATTTCATTTATGGTGATCGGTGCGTCCTGCTTTATGCGTGCGCGTTTTAACACTGATGTGGATTTCTATACCATCGCCGAAGTGCAAATGTTTATGGGGATTGGTATTTCCTTTATGTTTATGCCATTGACTACCATCATTTTGTCGCAACTGCGTCCACAAGATGTAGCAGAAGGCTCAGGCCTTGCAACTTTCTTACGTGTTCTTGGCAGTAGCTTTGCATCATCATTAACCACTTGGATCTGGACGCGTCGCGCGACTTATCATCATGCAACCTTAACTGAGCATGTGAGTTATTATGAGCCAGCCGCGAGAACCTATTTAGATCAAGTCGGTGGAGCTAATGAAACAACTTTGAGCGCAATGGAAGCTGTGGTGAATCAACAAGCTTATATGCTGTCTACGATTGACTACTTCTTCATGCTAGGTTGGCTATTCTTGATGCTAATCTTGATTGTGTGGTTTGCAAAGGCGCCATTTATTGGCGGTGGCAAGCCGGATTCTGCGGCGAGCGCTGCGCATTAATAGATGTGTTAGTTGTTTTTAACTCCAACAATAGTTCGGATTGACAACTATCCACAATACAGTTCCTCCCCTTAGTAAGGGGAGGCTAGGTGGGGTTTGTAGAGGTTAAATCCACAGCAAGCGCTAAACCTTAGTCGCCATACCCGCAATATGATGCCAGTAACCATTGCAATATTTACGCTTGGGCACTGGCATTTTTTATTTTGATCGATATAAACCAGTAAAGAGCTTGATAGTTCTGAGGTAACTGTTAGTCGATAGCTCAGATTTGCAAATATCCACAATACAGCTCCTCCCCTTGAAAAGGGTGAGATAGTTCTGAGGTAACTGTTAGTCGATAGTTCGGGTTTGCAGCTACCCACAATACAATTCCTCCCCTTAGTAAGGGGAGGCTAGGTGGGGTTTGTAGAGGTTAAATCCACAGCAAGCGCTAAACCTTAGTCGCCATACCCGCAATATGATGCCAGTAACCATTGCAATACTTATGCTTAGTCTCTGGCATTGCTTTATTTGGATCTTTAAATGCTTCAAGAGTTTGCAGCGTATCTACACCGAGCGGTGAAAGACGCACCACATCGACTAAACCTTGCATCGATTCAATATCTTGACGCAAGTTATAGCAATCCCCAGACTGAGTCTGGATCCCATTTAGATTAAACACTTCTTGGCCTTCTTGGCTTTTCACCTGAATGCCCGTTGGATACTTAATACAACAGGTCTCACAGTCATCTTTCGCTTTGTTTTCCGCGCGAGCCGTAAAACAGCGCGCCGAATAAGCCAAAGGTAAATAGCCGTAACTAAAGACTTCGGTTTCAAACTTATCTCGGATCCCAAGCTCTTCACATTGATTTAATGTATTCGCAAGCCAATCGCGTGACAGTTCAACCGGCATGCACCAACGCATCATGCCTTGGCTAGCAAATAGTTTTAACGTGTGGGCGTTATAAGCATTGATGGCAGGGCCTACTACAAACGGCAGTTTGTTTTGTTGCGCTAGCCAAATCGCTGAAACATCATTGGCTTCAATCGCAAAATCACCATTTTCAATATACTTTTTCATGATGTTGACTTCACTTGGCGCTTCTAACAAAGCCATAGTTGAAATCACGACTTGTTTGCCTGATTGCGAAACCTCTTTGGCTAAATCTAGCCAATGGTTTGGTTTCATTTCACGGCGCTTTGAGCACACCGACTCACCCAAATAAATAATATCCGCTTCACTTTGCATCGCCGCTTGGTAAAAGCTTTCCACTTCATGTTTTGGCCAAAAGTACAGCAGCGGCCCAAGAGAGTATTTCATGTTGTTTTCCATTTAATTCTTGTACTCAAAACCCTTCAATCGATGAAGTATGAGTTATTGCCATTTACGGTGATAAGCACCCAAAGTTGTTTGCGTCCCTTCTGAAACATTTGCGAGTGCGGCGTTCCAAGCATGTTCAACTTGATAGCCATCAGGATTCGCAAGGTAAGCATCAATCGCTGCGCGCCAAGTGCGCGTCACTTGCTCCACATATGCAGGACTGCGCTGGCGGCCTTCGATTTTTACAGAAGAAACATTGGCAGCAAATAGCTCTGGCAGCATTGAAAGGGTATTCAGACTTGTTGGCTCTTCAAGCGCATGAAAGCTTTTTTGATGCGCATCTAAGTCAGTTGTAAAGCGGCCTTTACATAATGTTGGGTAGCCGGCATTTTCACCTTCTTGGTAGCGGTCGATTAAGACTTCACTTAAGCGCGACTCCAAACCTTTATCTGTTTCTTGCCAGCGCACATATTTAGCCGGTGAACAAGCGCCCACAGTGTTTGGTGATTCACCTGTAAGATAAGATGATAAATAACAACGACCTTCAGACATAATGCACAAGCTACCAAAGGCAAATACTTCGAGCTCAACATTGCTTGGGATATTACGTGAAAGCTGTTTCACTTGGTGGATAGACAATACGCGCGGCAAAACCACTCGCTTCACATTAAAGTTATTCAAGTAATATTCTATTGCCGCCACATTGGTTGCAGAGGCTTGCACAGATAAGTGTAGTTCAAGATCTGGGTAGTGAGTGCTGGCATATTCAAGTAGCGCAATATCGGCCACAATCAAGGCATCTACGCCAAGTGCGGCCGCATTATCGACGGCTTTAGTCCAGCGGTTAAAGCCATCTGGGTGAGCAAAAGTATTTAACGCAATGTGCAACTTCTTGTCGCGATCCGAGACATATTGCTTCGCTTTTTCTAGCTTTTTACCAGCAAAGTTGAGACCGGCAAAATGACGCGCATTGGTATCATCTTTAAATCCAATGTAAACCGCATCGGCGCCACAATCTATGGCTGTTTTTAAGGCTGGGAGGTTGCCAGCTGGGCAAAGTAATTCCATGTATTCACTCAAGTATTAAAAATTAAATAATAAAAGTTGAATTATTGTATGCGTATTTTAAAAACCTTAATTGATATAAGGCAGATTTTGGGCAAACTTTTTGCTTAAATCTACGAAAGTGGTAGTTCTGTTTTGTATCTAAGGGCGGGCTATCTAGATTTTTTTGCCCTTTTTTTGATACACCACAGGTTTTTTTCTGCTTATCTCACTAAAGTAGAGGTAAATCTAACTTTGATGAAAAGAGATAAAAATGTTTGAAAAAATTAACCAAAAATTAGTAGAACACGCTGCTAGTATTTTTAAGATCCCAGCTCAATTGACGCCAAAACCAGTTCAAAAAAAAATCTTGCTTGAAGCATTGCAACAAGTTTTTCATGAAGCGCTTGAAGATGGTGATTTTGAGTTTTTAGAAGGTAAATGGCTAGAGGTGAGCATCCAAGATTTAGACTTACATTGGTGGATAAGTTTTGAAGATGAGAAGCTCGTTGTGGCAGATACAAAACAGCAAGCAGATGTGAGTTTTTCTGGGAATTTGAATGATTTAGTCTTAATTGCAGGGCGCAAACAAGATCCTGATACACTTTTCTTCCAGCGCCGCCTTGTGATTGAAGGGGACACTGAACTTGGCCTTGAAGTGAAAAATTTAATGGATAGTGTGGATCTAGATGCGCTGCCTAAACCACTAACTTTTGCCATGGATAAGTTGGCTGATTTTGTGCAAAAAGGTGTAACTCACACCGACAAACGTATATACTCGGCGTCGCAAAATATGCAACAAACTCAAAACTAAGCTCGACTTAACCAAGGCTAAATTATGCTGATCCGAACCGAAGCACCCGTAGATATTCTCGCCGTCGATAGACTCCTTAAATCTTGCTTTGAGACGCCTGCTGAGGCAAAGCTTGTTAAAAAACTGCGTGAAAACAGCCGATTTACGGTTTCCATGGTGGCCTGTACGGATGAAGGCGAGCTTATTGGTCACGCGCTTTTTACTCCTGTGACCTTAAATGGTGAAGATCTTGGTTGGCAAGGGCTTGCACCACTTGCGGTTGCTAAAGAGCAGCAAGGCAAAGGTGTGGCGCGCGCACTAATTGAATCTGGACTTGAATCATTAGCAGAGCTTGGTTACCCAGCATGTGTTGTACTTGGCAGCCCAGAGTTTTATACTCGTTTTGGATTTGAAGATGCAGCCGAGTATGCATTTGACTCAATTTACCATCAAATGGATGAGTATGTTGCCGGTGCATTTCAAGTCAAAGCATTAGCGGATGGGGTTTTTGATAACCGCCAAGGCCGAATTGAGTATAGTCCTGAGTTTTCCCTCGTTTAATCTAAAGGATTTAAGATGCAGCATTCGACACAAGACTATCTTGCCGAACTTGGCATAGAGACTTGGCAATTGGTACAGCCTGAAAACCTTGAAGGCTACCAAGCTCAGCCAGTGTCGCTTGATCAAGACTGCAAACTCCTTCTCGTGGCGGATTCCTTACCTCAAGGTGAAGATGCAAAGCTATTTGAAAATATTCTCAAAACCATGCAACTTCGGCTTGTGGATGCACGTTTTGTTGCCACTTCAGATTTTACCAATATCACCTCAGATGGATTGCAATGGTTGTGGTTTGCGGGGAGTACGCCGGTGACAAATGATAAACTTTCGCCATCGGTTAAAACCTTAACATCTGTTGGTTTAGCGCAAATGCAGCAAAATCCAAACTTTAAACGTGATTTATGGCAACAGATTCAATCACTTCGTTAATCTTCTAAGATAAGCTTTAACGCCTTACTATAGGCGTTTTTATGGAGCTCCCTTATGTCCCTTAAACTTCTTCCGCTTGTCGCAAGCGATCTAGATAAAGTTTGGCAAATCGAACAAGTTGCGCATATCCAGCCTTGGTCATATTCGATGATTGAAAATTTAGATACCTTTGGCGCGCAAAATTACGCGTTATGGCAAATACCTGAGCTTGGTAGTCTCCAAGAGCCTGAGTTGATTGGATATTTTTATAGTCAATTTATTGTGGACGAAAGCAGCTTGATGACGATTGCGATTGATCCTAAATTTCAAGGGCAAGGCTATGGGCGCTTGCTCATGGAAAAATATATTCAAGAAATCAAATCCTGTTGCGCCGTCTGCTCATTTTTAGAGGTGCGTCCTTCTAACACAGCTGCGGTAAAGCTATATCAAAGCTTAGGTTTTCAAGAAATTGCAAGGCGCAAAGATTATTATTCGCACCCACAACTTGGGCGTGAAGATGCACTAGTGATGCAACTCTCCCTCTAAAGTCATTTCTTTTTCTTGTTAAAATAATGTAATAGATGTTTAAAAACTGCGGTTAAAGCGTATACTAAAAATCTAACTTATTAATAAAGGTAATAAAAGATGGACTTTGGCAGCTTATTAACTCAAGTTATTTCAGCAACAGGTTCGATGAACCAAAGCGGTCGCTCTGCCGGCGCTAACGCAGCAAACCTAGATTTAGGCCAGCTTGGCAATGCGCTTGGCGGTCTACTTGGCGGAATGCAAAGCTCAGGCATGAGCACTCAAGGTGGCTTGGGTGGTTTGTCTAATATGTTAGGCGGCTCAAACGGTGATGCGATTGGCGCTCTCGGTGCAAGCGTGCTATCTATGCTTCTTGGCACTTCAAAAGGCCAAGCTGCGAATAACAAATTTGCCTCGGCTGGCGGGATTGCCGCGCTAGGTTCAATTGCAATGCAAGTATTTAACCAGTGGCAGAGCTCAAGTAGCAACCGCTCGCAAATGAATCAATTTATGCAAATGCCTCCAGCAAAAGATGTGCAAGTTAAAGTTGAGAACAAAGAGCAACATGCAATGCTTATCTTAAAAACTATCATTGCTGGTGCAAAGTCTGATGGCAATGTGAGTGAAGATGAAGGCGCAAAAATTCAAGCACTTGTGCGCTCTATGGGTGGTAGTGATGAGCTGATTGAGTTTGTGAATGAGCAAATTGCGCAAGATCTTAACCCTGCAACACTTGCAGCCGAAGTGGATACTCAAGAAGAAGCGCTTGAAGTTTATCTCACCTCTTACATGATTGTGGATGAGCAAAACGAAGCCGAAACTGCGTATCTACAAAGCCTAGCGCAAGCGCTAAACCTTGATGCTGATTTAGTTCAGTCATTAGAAGCTAGCTTAAAATAAGTTTAAAAGTTTTAATAGCTCAAGCTGTAGCATAATATATAAGTGCTACAGCTTTATTTTTTCTTAATTAAAGTTTTTACTTAGTCTTATATAATTCAATAATTAACATCTAAATTTTATAATGATACGCCTTAATTCTTAATGTTTTCTTAAGAAACTCTAAAATTTAAAATAAATAAAAATAAAGCCTGATTCGTCTTGATATATATAATTTTATTTATTACTTTTTAGCAAGTTGAAAGCAATTATTAAATTGAGGAACACATTGTGATTTCTGTTGTACTACCAGCGAAAGACGAACAAAATAATATCGGCCGCCTCATTCAAGAAATTCATCAAGCATTAGTAGGTTTGGTGAGCTATGAAATTGTGATCACGGATGATGCTTCAACAGATGGAACGGTACAAGAGGCGATCGACATGGCCAAAGAATTGGGCTGTGAGTTGCAAATTGTCGCTCATGCTCAAAGCCGTGGGCAAAGCACAGCGGTGCATTCGGCTGTATTACATGCCAAGGGAGAGTTGATTGTTACCCTTGATGCTGATGGGCAAAATGATCCTGCTGATATTCCTGCAATGCTTGCGCTTGCGTATGAGCAAACCAATCCACACTTTTGTATCGCCGGCTTTCGTTGGCAGCGTAAAGATACATCTTGGAAGCGCTTTCAATCAAAAATAGCGAATAAAGTGCGCCAATTTTTCCTCCAAGATGGGGTGCCTGATTCAGGCTGCGGCTTAAAAATATTTCCGCGTCAAACTTTTTTAAGCTTACCTTATTTTGACCATATGCATCGTTTTTTACCTGCATTAATCAAGCGTTTAGATGGTAGTATTATTATCCATAATGTGAAACATAGAGATCGCACACAAGGCACTTCAAAATATAATGCTTGGAATCGGGCTTGGGTCGGGATTATTGATATGTTTGGTGTCGCTTGGCTAATTCGTCGTAATAAATATACACATAGTACCAAAGTGTACGTCACAAATAAAATATCCAGAAATAAATTTAACCAAGATGATAAATCAAATCTTAAGCAAGCATAATTATATGGATTTTATTTGTTTAAATAAAGTCGAGTGATAATACTCAGTGTTGTACTTTATAATAAAAGAATAATTAAATGTTTAAATCTTATAAAAAACTGAGCTTTAACTGTGTAAAGAATAAATATAATCATTATTGGAATTCAGAAAGTTATTGGCCAAGTCTTATCTTTTTACTTATTGGTGCTGGAGTTTTGATTTTTGCTGGTATGGGCTATCGTACGCCTTGGCCGGCAGATGAACCAAGGTTTACCGAAGTTGCCCGTGAGATGGTGCAGTCAGGGCAGTGGCTATTTCCTATGCGTGGCGGTGAGTTATACCCAGATAAGCCACCGTTTTTTATGTGGTCGATTGCCGCTTTGTATTGGCTGCTTGGTAATATGAAAATTGCATTTTTACTACCAAGTGCTTTGCTTAGCCTAGTCACTTTAGCTTGCGTATATGATTTGACGAGTAAGCTTTGGAACATACGTACTGCGCGGTTAGCAAGTTTGTTACTCTTGCTAGCACCCCAGTTTATTCTTCAAGCTAAAACCGCTCAGATAGACGCCATGCTTGCATGCTGGGTCACGTTAGCTATGTATGGCCTCGTGCGCCACTTTTTTGTTGCGCCAAATTGGAAGTGGTATTTTGCAGCTTGGGGGTTTATGGGGCTAGGGGTTATCACTAAAGGGGTTGGCTTTTTGCCGGCTTTCTTTTTGCTTCCTGTGCTTGTGCTGCACTTTAAGTTTAAGCATGACTTTCAAGGCGCAGTCACTAAAAAGCTTTGGCTTGGCCCCTTGGTGATGCTCGCTGTGATAGCTGCTTGGCTAGTGCCTATGCTTGTTGCTGCATCTCATTCAGGTAACCCAGATTTTATTGCTTATCGTGATAATATTTTGCTGCGTCAAACCATGGATCGCTACGCACACTCTTGGCACCATATACAGCCCTGGTATTACTTTGTGCTTAAAACTATCCCAACGATTTGGTTTCCTCTTTATTTTGTTTTATTTGCTAAATCCTTTTGGCAAGATGCGAAGCAACATCCTATAGTTGTAGCCCTTTTAATTTGGGTGCTGTGCGTGATTTGCTTTTTTAGTGCAACACCAGGCAAACGTAGTTTATACCTATTACCTGCTCTACCTATGCTAGCCGTGGCTGTTAGTCATTATTTAACAAACTTTGGTTTTCCTATGTGGGCAGATAAGGTCTTGAAAGGGCTTTTGTATGCCTTGGCTGTGATTTTTATTCTGGGCGGCCTGTGCTTTATGTTCCATGCACCTTTTGTTATGGATATATTGCTTGATGAGCTTAATGATCCTCAAGTGATGGGGTTGATTGCCTCAAGCGGCGGTATAGCTTTCTTTAGTATCGGGCTTTTTTGCTGGTGGGTTATTTTCAAACAGGCTTCTCAAGGATACGTGGTTCAGCTTGGACAAGTGTTCGCGCTGACTTGGCTAGTCTATGGATTTGTCTTATTGCCAGTACTTGAACCTATGCGCGCAAATAATTTTAAAGTCATGCAAAATGTTCAGCAGATAGTAGGTAAGAATGAAGTCGGAATGCTTGGTTTTAAAGAGCAGTTCTTACTGGCTGCGCCAATGGATCTGACTCACTTTAGTTATCTGGATAAAAAGGAAGAGCAAGAACGTAATGCGTGGCAATGGTTAAAAGAAGATCCAAGCCGCTATATATTTACCAGTAATAAGCTCGACTTTAAATGTTTTGATCGCAGTAAAAAGATTGTCGCAGGGTATGCTTATGGGCAATATTATATTTTGTTTGATAAATCGGCTATGCAGCCAAACTGTGAAGCACCAAAGAAAAAGCGGCGCTATCACTTAAAACATTATGGTGATTGGCCAAAAGAGTTGCTTTAAAGAGGATATAAAGCGTCAAAAGTATTAATTTAGTATAAAAAATAAACATCAGGTGCTTAAATCGTGATTTCGATCATATATAATATCTATGAAAATAGGCGTAGTTATACAAGGATGAAATCATGGAGCCTTATGGAGATGTGACGTTTTATTGTGAGAAGTGTGATTGGGAAGAGGTTTATCATTTTGAATCAGATGAAGTTTTTATCCCAAATTGCCCCCATTGTGTCGATGGAAAAGTGATGATGAAGAAAATCAAATCATTTGAAAAAGAAAAATCCTCGCTAAGAGATTGGGTCAACTCTCAATATTAAAACTTTCTATTATTTTAGCTGTAAAGAGCAAAAAGCCTCAACTTATTTGCTTGCCGTCCAGTATAAGGATAGCGCAAATAAGTTGAGGCTAATTTATATATCCATTGCCTTTGTGTGGATTTTTAATTAAAAGCTAATTTAAGCAAATTTGCTGAATGCTTTATCTATCGGTGTTTTCGCTAGGTGGTTGGTGTAGTTACTCATCACTTTTTGCGATAAACCAAGTACGATTTCTAATAAGTGACGTTGGTTATAACCTGCCGCAAAAAATGTTTCAATTTCAGCATCTGAGACTTTACCACGATTACGTACCATGCTTAATGTGGTTTGACGTAACACTTCTAACTTCTCATCTTCTAGTTTTTCGCCACTTCTTAAACTTTGTGTAATTTGCGGGTCAACCTTCATCATGCCTGCAATTGCAGTATGCGCTGGGACGCAATAGTGACATTCATGTTCAATATTAATTGTTTGCCATACAACAGTTAACTCTTCAGCATTGAAAGATGACTCGCTAAATAATTTATGTAGCACTTGATAACCTTCAAGTAGCCCTGGTGCTTCGGCCATCACGCCATGAAGGTTTGGCAAAAAGCCATTTTGCTTTTGTGATTGCTCAACGAGTGCTTTGCTTTCTTGTGGCGCTGATTCTAGCGTATGAATTTGAAACTTACTCATGTCTATCTCCCTTAGCTTTACAATAAAAAGCTCTTTTTTTGGTTTGAATTTTGTACTGTTTTCTCGATTGATTTTAAGATAACTGGTTTTGAACGATCGTTCAAGCTATAATTGAACAAATGTTCAAATAAAATTCTATCGATATACTAAGAAGACGTGAATTATGGCTAAAAGTATAAAGTTTGATCGCCAAGATGTGATCCTTAAGGCAATGAATCTTTTCTGGGAGAAAGGTTTTCATGCCACATCAATGCGCGATCTCCAAACTGCGCTTGATATGCGTCCAGGAAGCATTTATGCGGCTTTTGGAAGCAAAGAAGGTTTATTTGAGTTAGCCCTTGAGGCTTACACTGAGCAAGCCAAGCAAAGTCTTGCGAGTTTTCGCGCTCAAGAGACGAATCAAATTTTAGCCTTGAAAGCATTTGTCACAAGTTTAGTCATAGACAGCATGGATCAAGCGCCAAGCTGTATTTGTATGCTGGCGAAAACACTTGCAGAACTCACTCCTGAAAATCAAGCTTTGTTAAATCAGGTCAAAGCGAGTTTGAGCCAAGTCGAGGCTGAGTTTGAAGATTTACTTGCCACGGCGCAGGCGCAAGGTGACTTAAATAAAGAGAAAGATCCCAAGCAGCTCGCGCGTTACTTTCAAGTCCAGATCGCAGGCCTTAGAACCTATAACAAATTGCAGCAAGATAAAGACTTAATTAAGCAGATGATTGAGCAAGTATTTGCAAGCCTGTAAGCAAAATGACTAATATTTGCCTATTTTATTTAGACAGGTAAAATAGCAACAATTTTTCAAGGCACTTGAGCGCTCTTGTCTCGATCGCCGACTACTATTTTGAGCCAAATTCATGTCAAATTCTCCTTTTTTACAAGAAGTCGGTAAACGCCGTACTTTTGCGATTATCTCGCACCCGGATGCGGGTAAAACAACCATCACCGAAAAAGTTTTATTATTCGGACAAGCGATTCAAACTGCGGGTACAGTTAAAGGCCGTGGTAGCGCTCAGCATGCAAAATCAGACTGGATGGAAATGGAAAAAGAACGTGGTATCTCTGTGACCACATCTGTGATGCAGTTTCCTTATAACGAATGCTTAGTTAACCTTCTTGATACCCCAGGACACGAAGACTTCTCGGAAGATACTTATCGTACGCTAACAGCTGTGGATTCTTGCCTAATGGTAATTGACGCAGCAAAAGGTGTCGAAGATCGTACCCGTAAACTGATGGAAGTTACCCGCCTGCGTGATACGCCAATCGTTACTTTTATGAACAAACTTGACCGTGATATCCGCGATCCTATGGATCTTTTGGATGAAGTGGAAAGTGAGTTGAAGATGGCTTGCGCGCCTATTTCTTGGCCGATTGGCTGTGGGAAAGAGTTTAAAGGTGTGTATCACATCCATCGTGATGAAACCATTTTATATAGCACAGGCCAAGGGCATACGATCCAAGAGCAGCGCATTATCAAGGGTTTAGATAATCCTGAGCTTGATACAGCAATCGGTGAAGATTTAGCCGAGCAGTTGCGTGAAGAGCTTGAACTTGTGATTGGGGCATCGCATGAGTTTGACCAAGAGCTTTTCCTTGCCGGTGAGCTCACGCCAGTTTTCTTCGGTACTGCACTAGGTAACTTTGGTGTCGATCATATGCTTGATGGCTTAACTGAGTGGGCACCCGCGCCAATGGCTCGCCAAGCGAATGAGCGTGAAGTCGTCGCAACAGAAGAAAAATTCTCTGGTTTTGTATTTAAAATTCAAGCCAATATGGATCCAAAACACCGTGACCGTATCGCATTTATGCGCATTGTTTCAGGTACTTATACCCAAGGCATGAAAATGAATCATGTACGTACGGGTAAAAACGTGAATATTTCGGATGCGGTAACCTTTATGGCAGGGGATCGCTCACGCGCGGAGCATGCTTATGCTGGTGATATTATAGGCTTGCATAACCACGGCACGATTCAAATTGGTGATACCTTTACCCAAGGTGAAAGCCTTAAATTTGCAGGTATTCCAAACTTTGCGCCAGAATTATTCCGCCGCATTCGCCTCAAAGATCCGTTGAAGCAAAAGCAGCTACTAAAAGGCTTGGTTCAACTGTCAGAAGAAGGCGCGGTGCAGGTTTTCCGTCCATTGCAAAACAATGATTTGATTGTTGGCGCCGTTGGTGTGCTGCAGTTTGATGTGGTTGTTGCACGTTTGAAAGCTGAATATAAAGTTGAAGCCATTTATGAAGGCGTTAACGTGGCGACTGCGCGTTGGGTTGAATGTAGCGATGGTAAGAAGCTGGATGAGTTCCAACGTAAGAACCAAAGCAACCTCGCACTTGATGGCGGGGATAACCTGACTTATATCGCACCGACCATGGTCAATCTTAACTTAGCGCAGGAGCGCTTCCCAGAAGTTGAGTTCAGGGCGACACGCGAACACTAAGAAAGGCTATCTAGCTCACACAACAAACACAAAGCGAGGTCCTAGGATCTCGTTTTTCTTTATTTATCCCTAAAATTAAGGTTTTATATTTAATTAGAAGCTTTTTTAAGCAGGCTTATCGCCACTATTTGGGGTTGAGATAAATAGGAAGATAAATGAAAAGATTGATCGAAAAGCTAAAAGTTTATCTTGCTCGTTATGATAAATGGTGTGATGAGATGGGGTTAACTGCAGAGAAAAAGCGCTCATGTGTGCCTTATAAGAAAGATCCGAGTCGGGAGTAAACACTTACTGTGAATTTTGATCAAGATATTAAATACTTTGATACGCATTGCCACCTAGATTTTGAGGCGTTTCAACATCAGCAAGCACAAGAAGTAAATGATGCTGCAGAGGTTGGCGTGAAGTTAATCTGTGTGCCCAGTATCGCTAAAAATAACTGGCAAAAAGTATTAGGTTTATCGGATAAATTTGCAGGAGTTTATTGCTCTTTCGGGATGCATCCTTATTTTAATGATATGCATAAATCGAGCGATCTCGAAGATCTCGCAAGTCAAATCACCAAACTTCAAGCTCGCACTGCCGATCATTCTTCTAAATGTGTTGCGATTGGTGAATGCGGCCTAGATTTTCAGCATCATAGCGAAATGCTCACCCCTAGTTTAATTCAAAAGCAATATACTCTATTTGAAGGTCAAGTTGATTTAGCTAAATTTTTTGGCTTACCTTTAATCATCCATAGTCATAAAAGCCATAATGAAGTGCTAAAAATTTTACGTCGTAAAAAGGTCAATCAGGGCGTGATTCATGGCTTTTCAGGCAGTTTCCAAGAAGCGATGGCTTTTATCGATCTTGGTTTTCATATTGGCGTTGGCGGGGTGATCACCTATGAAAGGGCGCAAAAAACGCGTTCAACAGTTTCACGTTTACCACTTGATGCGCTCGTTCTTGAAACCGATGCGCCTGATATGCCGATAAGTGGTTATCAAGGCCAAACCAACCATTCTTACCATATCCCCAAAATATTTGATGCCCTTTACCATTTAGTCACTCAATATGACGAGATGGAAGAAGTTCAGTTGCAGCAAAAACTACTCGAAAATAGCAAACGTTTGTTTCAGTTGGTGTAACATTTTGTTAACCTGTTAAGGTAAACGATTGCTTGATCGCTCGTGCTTCTTAGTATTTGTCACGAAAAAATGCAAATTATCATCTTTTTTCATGGTTAAATGTGATTTCAGAGGTATTTTTTATTTTTTATATGCGTATAATTAGCGCGAATTTTTAGATGTGTTCTATAACATTTTATTTACACAAGAAACTTACAATAAATAAGGATACAAACCATGAGCCTGGTTATGAGCCTTGTTGGTATGATTGCGCTGCTATTTTTAGCTGTACTTTTATCTGACAACCGTAAAGCAATAAACTTACGCACTGTAGGTGGTGCATTTGCTATTCAATTCTTTTTGGGTGCATTTGTTCTTTATATCCCTTGGGGTAAAGATGTACTAAATGCTATGACAAATGGTGTTCAATACGTTATCGATTTTGGTAACGAAGGTATTGGATTCATTTTTGGCGGCCTAGTTTCTGATAAAATGTTCGAAGTATTCGGCGGCGGTGGTTTCATCTTCGCATTTAAAGTACTACCGACTATCATTTTCTTCTCTGCACTTATTTCGGTATTGTATTACATCGGCGTGATGCAACTTGTCATCAAGGTTCTTGGTGGTGCATTGCAAAAAGTCTTAGGCACATCTCGCGCGGAATCTATGTCTGCAACAGCAAACATCTTCGTTGGTCAAACTGAAGCACCACTTGTTGTGCGTCCTTTCGTTCCAAAAATGACAGAGTCAGAACTATTCGCAGTAATGTGTGGTGGTCTAGCATCTGTTGCTGGTGGCGTTATGGCAGGTTACGCAGCAATGGGCGTACCGCTTGAGTACCTTATCGCAGCATCTTTCATGGCAGCACCAGGCGGTCTATTGTTTGCTAAAATCATCAAACCTGAGACAGGTGAGCCAATCGAGCAAATCGAAGGTTTAGTTGATGAAGAAGACAAACCAGCAAACGTGATTGACGCAGCAGCAGGCGGCGCATCATCAGGTTTATCTCTTGCTCTAAACGTTGGCGCAATGCTTCTTGCTTTCGTTGGTCTTATCGCGCTTGTTAACGGCATCTTAGGTGGCGTGGGTAACTGGTTCGGTATGCCTGAGCTAAGCATGGAACTTATCCTTGGTTATGTATTTGCTCCACTAGCATGGTTAATCGGTGTGCCTTGGTCTGAAGCAATGACTGCTGGTACTTTCATCGGTCAAAAAACAGTTCTAAATGAATTTGTTGCTTACTCTAACTTTGCACCACTTCTAAAAGACGGTGCTGAGATTGTTCTTTCTGAGAAAACTAAAGCAATCATCTCATTTGCACTTTGTGGTTTTGCGAACCTTTCTTCAATCGCAATCCTACTTGGTGGTCTAGGTGGTCTAGCACCAAGCCGTCGCTCTGATATCGCACGTATGGGTATGAAAGCGATTGCAGCTGGTACACTATCTAACCTTATGGCAGCAACAATTGCAGGTTTCTTCCTTAGCTTACAAGGAATGTAATCCTAGTCGTTATCCATAACGAACAACGAAATGCCGCAGCTTTTACAGTTGCGGCTTTTTTATTTGTAAAAAACTGAGAAGTAAAACGTTTGCTTTATAAAACTAAGTCGAATTTTTTGAAGCAAATGTTAAACTGCATTATCATAAAAAGAGAGCTATATCACAATTTAGTCTCTTTTTATGCATATGCATCTTTAGATGTTTTTAGCTTGAACTCAATCATAGCGAGCAAATTCAATCTAAAAAAATGCGGTGACAAGGATAGCAATTAGACGTGAATCCAATATTCATGTTCTGAGTCTTCAAGGAACCAAGTCCGTTCATTTCAAACACCAAGTGAGCGATGGCCTATACTTGGATGTAGACTATTTTTATTTTCGGAGAAAGAAAAGAAATGAGCGATTTAAAAGCAGCAGCTTTACGTGCCCTACAATTAATGGATCTAACCACTTTAAATGATGACGATACAGATCAAAAGGTGATCGATCTTTGCAAAGCTGCAAAATCACCAGTTGGTAACACTGCTGCTATCTGCATCTACCCACGTTTTATCCCAATTGCGAAAAAAACGCTACGTGAACAAGGCACTCCAGAAATCCGCATTGCAACAGTCACAAACTTCCCACACGGTAACGATGACATCGAAATCGCCGTTGCTGAAACCAAAGCAGCTGTCGCTTATGGCGCAGACGAAGTAGACGTTGTTTTCCCTTACCGCACACTGATTGCTGGTGATGAGAAAACAGGCTTTGAGCTTGTGAAACAATGTAAAGAAGCATGCGGTGACATTTTGCTTAAAGTTATCATCGAAACGGGTGAGCTAAAAGAAGAAGCACTAATCAAGCGTGCTTCACAAATTGCGATTGAAGCTGGCGCTGACTTTATCAAAACATCAACAGGTAAAGTGCCAGTGAACGCAACTCCTGAATCTGCGCAAATCATGCTAAATGTGATCAAAGAAATGGGCGTAGCAGACAAAGTTGGTTTTAAACCAGCAGGTGGTGTACGTACGGCTGAAGATGCGAAAGCTTATCTTGCAATGGCTGATGAAACCCTAGGCGCGGATTGGGCTGATAAAATGCACTATCGCTTTGGCGCATCAAGCCTACTTGCAAACCTATTGCATACGCTAGGTGAAGGCGAAGAAGCGGCGCAAGGCGGCTATTAATTCTTGAGATCTAAGGCTACAGCAGCTTGTTTGTTGTAGCCTTTATCATGTTTAACAGCTCACTTCGAGAGATTAACAGTATGTATTTACCTCAAGAAATCATCCGAAAAAAAAGAGATGGTCATACGCTCACCTCTGAAGAAATTAATTTCTTTATCCAAGGCGTGGCAAACGAAACAGTTTCCGAAGGTCAAATCGCAGCCTTTGCGATGGCGATTTACTTTCAAAAAATGAACATGGATGAACGTATTGCGCTGACATGTGCCATGCGTGATTCTGGCATGACTTTAGATTGGCAAGGCCAGTTTGATGGGCCGATTGTCGATAAGCACTCAACCGGTGGCGTTGGCGATGTGACCTCTTTAATGCTTGGGCCTTTGGTTGCGGCATGTGGCGGTTATGTACCGATGATCTCAGGCAAAGGTCTAGGTCATACTGGCGGCACACTGGATAAGCTTGAGTCGATTCCAGGCTATAACATCATGCCAAGCAATCAAACTTTTGCTGATGTAGTGAAGGCTGCCGGGGTGGCGATTATTGGTCAAACCGGTGACTTGGCGCCAGCAGATAAAAAAGTTTATGCGACGCGTGATGTGACGGCAACAGTGGATGAAATTTCATTGATTACCGCATCTATCTTGTCTAAAAAACTCGCCGCAGGGCTTGAGTCTTTAGTTATGGATGTGAAATTTGGCTCGGGCGCATTTATGCCAACCGATGAAGCATCCATCGAACTTGCTGAGTCGATAGCCTCAGTTGCCAATGGCGCGGGCACGAATACCACAGCGATGCTCACTGATATGAATCAAGTGCTTGCTTCAAGTGCTGGCAATGCGGTGGAAGTGCGTGAAGCGGTACGCTTTTTAAATTGCGAAGCGGTTAACGCGCGTGAACTGCGCAACCCGCGTTTATATGAAGTGACCATGGCGCTTGCAAGTGAGATGCTGATCTTAGCAAAGCTTGCCGATGATCAAGACCAAGCGATGGCAAAACTAAATGCTGCGCTTGAAGATGGCAGCGCGGCAGCATGCTTTGGCAAGATGGTTGAAGCCTTGGGTGGGCCAAGTGATTTCATGCAAAATTACGATGCTTACTTACCTAAAGCGCAAATTATTCGTCCAGTTTATAGTGAAGTATTTGGCAATTTAAATGCAATGGATACCCAAGCAATTGGTATGGCAGTGGTCAAAATGGGTGGTGGACGTTCTAAACCAAGCGATACGTTAGATTATGCGGTTGGCTTTAGTGACTTTGCGCGCCTTGGCGACAAGATTGATGCCAGTACACCACTTGCAGTGATCCATGCGCAAACCGAAGAACAATGGCAGCAGGCAGCACAAGCATTGAAAGCGGCAGTTGAAATCAACGACGCAGACTATCAAGCCACGCCAGCTGTTTTAAAATATATTCGAGCGACCGATCTCGCTTAAGGAGATGCAATGAAACGTGCAATCATACTCGTACTCGATTCTTTTGGAATTGGTGCAACCCAAGATGCGGATAAATTTGGTGATGTCGGCTCAGATACTTTAGGCCATATCGCGCAGCAATGTGCACAAGGCCTTGCTGATAACGATAAGCGTAGCGGCGAGCTAAAACTGCCAAACTTATCTAAATTAGGTCTTGGTCTAGCTGCAAAAGAGTCCACTGGCAGTTTGCCACAAGGCCTTGAAGCGAACCCTGAAATTATTGGTGCTTATGGGCATGCAGCTGAGCTTTCTTCTGGCAAAGATACCCCGTCAGGGCACTGGGAAATTGCTGGTGTGCCTGTGTTGTTTGATTGGGGCTATTTCACTGAGAAAACCAACAGCTTCCCACAAGAGCTATTAGATCGCATTGTAAAACGTGCAAACCTACCTGGTTATTTAGGTAATTGCCACGCATCAGGGACACAAGTGCTTGATGACTTAGGCGAAGCGCACATGCAAACGGGCAAGCCAATTTTTTATACATCGGCTGATTCTGTGTTTCAGATTGCTTGTCATGAAGAAACATACGGCTTAGATAACTTACTAGAACTTTGCCAAATCGTTCGTGAAGAGCTTGAAGATTATAATATCGGCCGAGTGATTGCGCGTCCATTTGTTGGTGACAAAGCAGGCAGTTTTGAGCGTACTGGTAACCGTCGTGATTTATCTGTTGAGCCGCCAGCGCCAACTGTGCTGCAAAAGCTGGTTGAAGAAAAGCAAGGCGAAGTGATTTCAATTGGTAAAATTGCTGATATCTATGCTCATTGTGGCATCACGCAGAAGATCAAAAAATCAGGTCTGCCAGATCTTTTCGATGCAACGCTTGAGCAAATTAAAACAGCGAAAACAGATAACACCATTATCTTTACCAACTTCGTTGATTTTGACTCGCATTATGGCCACCGTCGTGATGTGGCAGGTTATGCTGCGGCGCTTGAGTATTTTGATTCACGTTTGCCTGAGATTCTAGCGATTTTAGAGCAAGATGATTTGCTTATCCTAACAGCTGATCACGGCTGCGATCCAACATGGGAAGGGACAGACCACACTCGTGAGCATATCCCTGTACTAGTGTATGGGAATGCTGTAGAGACTGGTTCATTAGGCCGCCGTGATACCTTTGCCGATATCGGTCAAAGCCTTGCAACTTACTTTGATGTAAGCGCAATGGATTATGGAAAATCGTTTTTGAAATAAATCAAACCTATAATCTTTAGCTTGTATCGCTTGAGATTAGATAGAGTTAAGTTGAATAAACAGCTAGGTTGAATTTGTATTAGGCTAGCAAATTGATTGTGCTTAGATTCACAGAACAAAGCATAATCAATTAAATACTTTTAATGAAAAGAACACAAAGGAATAAATATGGCTACTCCACATATTAACGCTGAAATGGGTGATTTCGCTGACGTTGTTTTAATGCCTGGCGACCCGCTTCGCGCACAATACATCGCAGAAAACTTCCTCGATGATGCAAAGCAAGTTTGTAATGTACGTAACATGTTTGGTTACACAGGTACTTACAAAGGCCGTAAAGTTTCAGTTATGGGCCACGGCATGGGTATCGCTTCTTGTTCTATTTATGTGACAGAGCTTATCAAAGACTATGGCGTAAAAACCATTATCCGTGTGGGCAGCTGTGGCGCAGTACGTGAAGATATCAAACTGCGTGATGTCGTGATCGGTATGGGTGCATGTACAGATTCAAAAGTAAACCGCTTACGCTTTAAAGATCACGACTTTGCAGCCATTGCAGATTACGATCTAGTTAAAAATGCAGTAGATGCAGCGAAAGAGCGCAATGTAGACGTGAAAGTTGGTAACTTATTCTCAGCAGATCTTTTCTACACGCCAGATCCAGACATGTTCGACGTGATGGCTAAATATGGCATTCTTGGTGTTGAAATGGAAGCGGCTGGCATCTATGGTGTTGCAGCTGAATACGGCGCAAAAGCAATGGCGATTTGTACTGTATCGGATCACATCAAAACAGGTGAGCAAACCACATCTGATGAGCGTGCTACAACCTTCAATGACATGATCAACATTGCGCTTGATTCTGTATTGCTTGGTGATAAATAAGTTTTAGCGATAACAACGCGAGTTATCCAATAAACAAATAAAAGAGAAGCCACAGTCCATTTTGCTGTGGCTTTTTTATTATCTGAAAACTGGATTATTGATGAAAAAACGGCTAGTTAAATCATTCAAAAAAATAAGTATTTGAACTTAAGCAGAGAGTTAGTTCATTTGATGGGATAATTTGAGGTGAAAGGGCTAGATTGATTAGACCTGAAATATATCTTTTTCAAGTTTGCGCTTTGAAAACTAATATATAAGTACATTTAAGCCATCGTTTTTGTGTCGCTTCTTAAATTTAAGAAACTTAGGCGCTTTATTTAAAGGTGAAAAAATCTTTTGTTTTATAGACTTGAAATACAGTTAAACAAGAGAGGCTAGGTTATGAAAATAATAAGCATCACCATCGTAGTGCTTGGATTGAGCGCATGTAGTCAAACCCAACTTAGTTTAAATCAAGCTAAACAAGGCGAGCAGCTTTTAGCTCAAACCAACTACGCACAAGAATGTAATATCTATCAGGCTTATGAAGAAGGGCGTAAAGGCTTAGTTTATATTAACCAATGCCAAGGGCACCCGAAAGAGCAGATGATTAAAAATCAGTGGGATCAAGGCTATATGAGCTATATCTTACCATTTAATCAAGGTAATAATGGGAATGGCAAAGGTGCTTAAGTGCGCAGTCTACGCACCAAATTCAAACGTTTTAACAGCTGAGTTTCAGCTTTGGTTCGATACTTGCCAAGACCAATCAAGGTCATTGAAATACCAGAGATGAAGCTCATAATAATCATCAAATACATCAGATGATCACTATTACGATAGTAGTGATCTGAGGTTGCGGTGACTAAGCCGCGTTCAAAGCTAATTCGAATAAAACCCACTTGGTGCTTGTTGTCATTAAAAATAGGTGACACTAATTGCTGGCGGCCTATGCTAGCAGTACCAAGTGGTGTATCTAAACCTATCATTTCTCGTACAGATTCATTTGAACTCGTAGCCAATGGGCGTCCCTGTGAGTCATACACAGTCGCATTGGTCACGAGTTTTTCTGAGGCAATCTGGTTAACTAAATTAAACAAACCATCTTGATCATTTTGCTTGATAAAAGTTGCTGCAGACATCGCCGCTTGCGAGCTTAAAAGATTGGTTAAGTTTTGAAGTTGGGCTGCTTGAATCTTTTCATTGCCTTTACTGATTAGCACGCTGTTATTGATTGTGGCAACAAATAGCCCAATTGCTAACACGAAGAAGCAAATACGTAGAAAGACGCGCCAAGAAAAGATAGAGGTTTGCATAAGATCCCAAATTCAGGTCAATTTAATCATCTTGTATAGTGTGTATCTAGGCTTTGTAAATTGCAATAGTTTTGCAAAACCAAGTGATTATTTTAGCTATATAAAAAATAAGGTGATAAAAAATATCTAGATGCTTTAAACTATAGAGACTCGTTTTTTGATAAGGATATCTTGTGAAGACTTTAAAAATCGCCCGCCATACCTCGCTATTAAAACGCTTTCCGCACACTCGCTTTATTTCTACCCTTGAAAAGCAAAAAGGTCAGTGGATTTTATTTGGGGAGAGTATCGATCTTGAACTCATCGCAAGCATGCAACGTTTAACCCCTCATTACCTAGAAGTTTTAGATTGCTGGAAAGTTGCAGATACGGATGTATTGCTTATGTCTGGAATGATGGATCAACAGCTGCAAGCGCTCGCGCATCACTTTAAGCTTGAAGCCGCGTCACTCGAGCATTTGCCTGATCTGGCAAAACCTGGCCTAATGATCATGGATATGGACTCAACTGCAATTCAAATTGAGTGCATTGATGAAATCGCCAAACTTGCAGGCGTTGGCGATGCAGTCGCCGAAGTGACTGAACGCGCAATGCAAGGCCAGCTTGATTTTGAGCAAAGCTTACGTACCCGCGTGCAACAGTTAAAAGGTGCAGATGAAGGCATCTTAGAAGCTGTGCGTCTCACTTTACCATTTACAAAAGATTTAGAACCTTTAATTGCAACCTTACAAAGTTTTGGTTGGAAGTCGGTTCTGGCCTCTGGCGGTTTTACTTACTTTAGTGAGCATGTCAAACAAAGCGTTGGGTTTGACGCAGCATTTGCCAATGAGCTTGAAATCAAAGATGGCAAGTTAACAGGTGAAGTGTTAGGTGATGTCGTCAGCGCGCAAACCAAAGCGGATTTACTTGCCTCACATATCGATGATTGGGATATTGAAGAGCACAACACGATCGCTGTCGGTGATGGGGCGAATGACTTGATCATGATGGATGCAGCCGGACTTGGGATTGCTTTTCATGCGAAACCCAAAGTGGCCGCTAGTACACAGACTTGTTTACATAAAATCAGCTTAAAAGGCGTGATTTGTATCTTATCGGCAGGACTTGCCAAGCAGCAGCGAATTTCTTGGTAACTTGATCTTTTATACAGTATTCGCTAAAGTAAAAAGCATATCTATACTCAAAATAGTTGGAATTGCAGCAAGGCAACAAGCAAGGAATCCCTAGGAGCATATAAGAATATGTGACTAGGGTGACGCAGAGCAATTAACGCCGCTGCAGTTTCAAATATGAAGAGTATAAGCAATAGATACATCAATTCTAAGCCCCCATACCTTGGGGGTTTTGTCTATTTAAATGACCCAAAAGTTAAATCACCAATAAAGGCTTAAAATGGCAACAAAACCTAAACGTGCTTATGTATGTAATGATTGTGGTGCAGACTTTCCACGTTGGCAGGGGCAGTGTAGTGCTTGTCGCGCTTGGAATACGATCACCGAAGTGCGTTTAGCCGCCTCGCCGCAAGTGGCGCGCCATGAACGTTTAGCTTCAACTTCTGCCTCTGGTTATGCCGGCGCTGCGGGTGAAACAGGGGTGCAAGATTTAAGTGAAATCGATCTTCAAGAAGTACCTCGTTTTACAACAGGCTTTAAAGAGTTTGATCGCGTTTTAGGTGGCGGTATTGTGCCGGGCGCAGCTGTGCTGATTGGTGGTAACCCGGGCGCAGGTAAAAGTACGCTGTTACTCCAAACCATGTGTTTACTTGCGCAGCAAATGCCAACCCTTTATGTCACAGGTGAAGAGTCCTTGCAGCAAGTGGCGATGCGCGCCGCACGTCTTGGCTTGCCGAAAGAAAACTTAAAAATGCTGTCTGAAACCAATGTTGATAAAATTTGCCAAATTGCGCAAAAAGAGCAGCCGAAAATCATGGTGATCGACTCGATTCAGGTGATGCATGTGGAAGATGTGCAATCCTCACCCGGCAGTGTCTCGCAAGTGCGTGAGTCTGCGACCACATTAACTCGTTATGCCAAGCAAAATAATGTCGCAGTCTTTATTGTTGGTCACGTGACCAAAGATGGCACGCTCGCTGGGCCAAAAGTGCTTGAGCATATTATTGACTGCTCTGTCTTACTCGATGGTGGCGCGGATAACCGTTTTCGCACCTTGCGCAGCCATAAAAACCGTTTTGGCGCGGTGAATGAGCTTGGCGTGTTTGCGATGACAGGCCAAGGCTTAAAAGAAGTCAAAAACCCTTCTGCAATTTTCTTATCGCGCGGTGAAGATCAAACCTCAGGCAGCTCTGTGATGGTGGTGTGGGAAGGCACGCGTCCGCTTTTAGTTGAAATCCAAGTTTTGGTTGATTACTCACAACTAGCCAACCCACGTCGGGTTTCGGTTGGCCTTGATCAAAACCGTTTATCCATGCTGCTAGCGATCTTGAATAAACATGGTGGTTTACAAATGGCCGATCAAGATGTGTTTGTGAATGTGGTCGGTGGGGTAAAAGTGGCTGAAACGAGCGCAGATTTAGCGCTATTAATGGCGCTGCTTTCAAGCTTTAAAGACAGACCTCTGCCGAAAGATGTGGTGGTCTTTGGGGAGGTTGGTCTTGCTGGTGAAATTCGCCCAGTACCAAGTGGTCAAGAGCGACTTTTAGAAGCGAAAAAGCACGGCTTTACCAAAGCGATTGTTCCAGAAGCTAATTTACCTAAAGGTGGTTTTGAGGGGGTGAAAGTCTACGGGGTGAAGAAATTAGCCGAAGCAATTGATGCATTTGAAGAATTGAGCTGATTTTATTGAATATTTATACCTTAAATAACAATGAGTTAAAATTTATTTTAAAAAATATATAAAACTTCTGAACTTTCTGTATTTGCTGCGGACTAATAAAATGTAGGCAGATACATTGCCAGTTTTAAACAAGCTTAGGCTCCAGTTCTCTTAAGTTTGAGTAAGTACCTTTTTTCGTATCTGTTTACACTCTCTTCCATAGAGCTTTTTCTCTCTATTGCTGAGTTTTATGTTGCTAATTTCATATTCCTTCTGTTTATGTTTGCGTATCAGCATTATGTTGATACGCTTTTTTTTTGCCGCTAGATTTTAATCAAGTTTACTTAAATAACCAAGACTAAGCTGACGCATTTGCTTTTGGATCCAATTAATCCGGCGATTTTGATAAGCGCTTGGTTTTGCAACGTTGTAGCGGTACGGATTTGGCAGTACAGCAGCAAGACTGGCGGCTTGACGCTGGCTTAAACGGCTCGCAGGGATCCCGAAAAAGTGCTGACTTGCTGCTTCCACGCCATAAATACCTGGCCCAAATTCAACGATATTTAAATAAATCTCTAAAATTCGGGTTTTGCTCCATTCAAGTTCAACCAATAAGCTCATACTAGCTTCCAAACTCTTTCGAACTAAACTTTTTCCCGACCAAAGATATAAATTTTTGACCGTTTGCTGAGTAATCGTACTGGCGCCACGCGCACCTTTGCCGGCAAAATAATCTTCGACGGCTTGCTGGGTCGCATCCAAATCTATACCTGGATGAATCGGGAATTTTTGGTCTTCGCCTGCTATGACAGCCAACTGCATGTTTTTCGATATATCTTCGATATCAACCCAGTTATGTAATGACTTTTCAGGAAAGCCTTCAGGCGGTGAAATCGCCCGCTGAATTTGCCAACTCCAGGTAAAGGGATTAATAATTTTGAGCGGTAAAGTGATAAGCACAGCAACTAAACTTGCCATAAACACTAATTTAAGCATCCAGCTTAGTAGCCAGCGGATCATATTTAGCTCCTTTAAATAAAATCTAGGAATGTAAAAAAGGTCATATATTTTGACTATACTTTACCATGCTTGAAGGCTATTGAGCGAAAGCACGTTATTTTTTATGGATTTTCAACTTTTTTATTGATTATCAACAGTCAAAGCATCTCTTTATAGATAAATTTATTGTTTTATGTTGCGCAAGGGACAAATCTAGTTGAAAATAGCGGCCAAGCTAAAAAATAGCCACTTTGCTAAAAAAATTGCACACATTTTCGCTCAAGTTATATCAGTATTGACAGAATATGGTATACTCTGCGCGAACTTTATATCCTATCAATAGAGTAAGACAATGACAGACTTATCAAAATACAGAAACATTGGTATTTTTGCGCACGTTGATGCAGGTAAAACTACCACTACTGAACGTATCCTGAAACTAACTGGTACTATCCACAAAACTGGTGAAGTACATGATGGTGAATCTACTACAGACTTCATGGAACAGGAAGCTGAGCGCGGTATTACAATCCAATCAGCAGCAGTAAGTTGTTTCTGGAATGGTCACCGCCTAAACGTTATCGATACTCCGGGACACGTTGACTTCACAGTTGAAGTTTATCGTTCTCTTAAAGTTCTTGATGGCGGTATCGGTGTATTCTGTGGTAGTGGTGGTGTTGAACCACAATCAGAAACAAACTGGCGCTATGCGAACGAATCAGAAGTATCTCGTATCATCTTCGTGAACAAATTAGACCGTATGGGTGCTGATTTCTATCGCGTAACTGAGCAAGTACGTAAAGTACTAGGTGCTACACCTCTTATCATGACTCTACCAATCGGTATCGAAGACGAATTCGTTGGTGTTGTTGACGTTCTTTCTCGTAAAGCATACGTATGGGATGACTCTGGTCTTCCAGAAAACTACGAAGTTAAAGATGTTCCTGCGGACATGGTTGACGACGTTGAGCAATATCGTGAAGAGCTAATCGAAACTGCTGTTGAGCAAGACGATGAACTAATGATGGCTTACATGGAAGGCGAAGAACCTTCTATCGAGCAAATCAAAGCTTGTATCCGTAAAGGTACTCGTGACCTAGCATTCTTCCCTACATACTGTGGTTCTGCGTTTAAAAACAAAGGTGTTCAACTTGTTCTTGACGCTGTTGTAGATTACCTACCAGCTCCAACTGAAGTTGATCCACAACCACTTATGGATGAAGAAGGCGAAGAAACTGGCGAACACGCTATCGTTTCTGCTGACGAAACATTCAAAGCACTTGCGTTTAAGATCATGGACGACCGTTTCGGCGCCCTAACTTTCGTTCGTATTTACTCTGGTAAACTGAACAAAGGTGACACAATTCTTAACGCATTTACTGGTAAAACTGAGCGTGTTGGCCGTATGGTTGAGATGCAAGCAGATGACCGTAAAGAACTTACTTCAGCACAAGCGGGTGACATCATCGCTATCGTTGGTATGAAGAACGTTCAAACTGGTCACACGCTATGTGATCCAAAACACCCAGTTACACTTGAGCCAATGGTATTCCCAACACCAGTAATCTCAATCGCTGTTCAGCCTAAAGATAAAGGCGG
This sequence comes from Vibrio sp. KMM 9700, assembly GCF_058545285.1. Lineage (NCBI taxonomy): Bacteria > Pseudomonadati > Pseudomonadota > Gammaproteobacteria > Vibrionales > Vibrionaceae > Vibrio > Vibrio sp. KMM 9700. The sequence goes on from NZ_CM178589.1 coordinate 2,084,407, forward strand.
TAGTGAGAAAATGGGTATCGCGATCGGTAAAATGGTTGCAGAAGATCCATCTTTCCAAGTTGAGACTGATGAAGATAGTGGCGAAACTATCCTTAAAGGTATGGGTGAGCTTCACCTTGACATCAAAGTTGACATCTTGAAGCGTACTTACGGTGTAGACCTAATCGTTGGTCAACCTCAAGTTGCTTACCGTGAAACTATCACTCAAGCAGTTGAAGATAGCTACACGCATAAGAAACAGTCTGGTGGTTCTGGTCAGTTCGGTAAAATCGACTACCGTATCAAGCCTGGCGAAGTTGGTAGTGGCTTCAAGTTCACTTCTAGCGTTGTTGGTGGTAACGTACCTAAAGAATTCTGGCCTGCAATCGAAAAAGGTTTTGCTGGCATGATGGACGAAGGTGTTCTAGCTGGTTTCCCAGTACTAGACGTTGAAGTTGAACTATTCGACGGTGGCTTCCACGCAGTGGATTCATCTGCAGTAGCATTTGAAATCGCAGCGAAAGGTGCATTCCGTCAATCTATGCCTAAAGCTGGCGCACAACTTCTTGAGCCTATCATGAAAGTTGACGTGTTCACTCCAGAAGATCACGTTGGTGATGTTATCGGTGACCTTAACCGTCGTCGTGGCATGATCAAAGACCAAGAAGCTGGCGTGACTGGCGTTCGCATCAAAGCTGACGTACCACTATCAGAAATGTTTGGTTACATCGGTTCTCTACGTACAATGACTTCTGGTCGTGGTCAGTTCTCTATGGAGTTCTCACACTACGCACCATGTCCTGCTAACGTAGCAGAGCAAGTAATTGCTGACGTTAAAGCACAAAAAGAAGCTGACAAGAAGTAATTCTTAAAAGTCAATTTCTAACTCAAAAGCATTGAAGTTGTAACTTCAAGTGAAGAGTTAATAAAGCCCCTGCCATGTATTTGGTGGGGGCTTTTTGTTGTTTAGAGTAATAGATCTTGTTTAACTAAATTCATATGACACCCTAAGATAAGTCATAGGATGTCTATGTTTTTCTTCACCAAATATATTAGATTTCTTCTAACTCATCTTCCCACTGAATAAGCTTATCCTTTGGCCAGTTCGCGCCGATATCATGGTACTTTTTCTCTAGCACATGACGTTTAATTTTTAAGGTTGGGGTTAAGATTCCATTCTCAATCGTCCAAGGTTCTTTGATCATTAGCGCACCTTTGATTTTCTCATGCGACTCTAAGCCTTGGTTAACATCTTGAATGATCTTTTCTGCTTTTCGTGCATACCTTGCTTTATCAAAGTTTTTAAACTGCTGAGGGATCACTAAGATAATAGGTGCAGGTAAGCCAGAGCCGATCAAGCACATCATTTCCACTCTTGAGTGTTCAAATAGTTTTTTCTCTATCGGGACAGGGGAAACAAACTTACCTTTTGCGGTTTTAAAGCTGTCCTTTTTACGCCCTTCAATACTGAAATAACCATCTTCATCAATCGAGCCGATATCGCCAGTGTGAAACCAATCGCCATTAAAAGCTTCGCGAGTGGCTTCTTCGTTTTGATAATAGCCGCTAAATAAAGCTGGGCCTTTGATCATAATTTCATGATCTTCAGCTAGGCGCATTTCAATGCCAAGTCCAGGTTTACCAACAGTGCCAATTTTATCGGCTCTAAATGGGTAGTTAATTGTGCTGTAGGCAAAGGTTTCTGTCATCCCCCAAGCTTCAACTATATCCATGCCAATGCTTTGATACCAATATAAAAGTGCAGGCGAGACAGGGGCACTACCGCAGCCGAGCACACGGGCTTTATCAAGTCCAAGCCCTGCAACAATTTTTTTCTTCACTATGTTATTGAGAATAGGGATTTTTAAGAGCAGCGAGAGTTTACGCTGCGGCATTTTCTCTAAGATACGTTGCTGGAAGAGGGCCCATAACCTTGGCACTGAAATAAATAAGGTAGGTCGGTGATTTTGCACATCTTCAATAAAAGTATCTAAGCTTTCGCTAAATGCGGTTTCAATTCCACCTAAAATGGATGATCCAAAAACATAGACACGTTCAGTGATGTGTGCGAGTGGTAAATAAGAAAGGAGGCGATCCTCTGAGGCCGTCATGCCTACATGTTTTACGATCGCTTGTGAGGCATAACTAAATGCGCCATAGGTGAGCATTGCGCCTTTTGGTGTGCCTGAAGTACCAGAGGTATAAACAATTGACATTAGCTTTTCGTCATTATGCTCAGCGCGAAACTCAGTGGGTGCTGAGCCTTCTATCAGTTTGCTCCATTGATATTGACACTTAGGCGCACTGTCATAATCAAAAGCTATGCTGACAAGTTCAGGCTTGTTATTGAGCACTTGTGTGATCGCTTTTTTATCATCGAGTTTACCGCAGATACAAGCTTTTGCACCGCTATGGTCAATGCAATATTGGATGGTTTCTTCACCAGCAGTTGGGAAGATAGGAATACTGATAAAGTCGCCGAGCATAAAGGCGAGATCGGTAATAAACCATTCGGCGCAATTTTTTGATATGAGCGCAATCTTATCGCCAGGTTTTAATCCTAGACCATTGAGCGCGGTGACGAGTTTTAAAGCTTTAGCAGCAACCTCGCCAAAGCTGTATTCAACATATTCACGATTAATTGGCTGCTTGAGATAGATCTTATTTGGCTGCTCTTGTGCCCATTTTAAGATCATTTCATTTGGGTAGGGTGCATATTGACGCTGTGGCGCCATTTGGGTATCGAGCATATCTACTGGCATATGATATCCTTTTGTTATGTGCTAGCTTAGCCTCTTGTTTTGTAGGTCTTTTTTTAAACTAAGCTATTGTTATTATTTTGTTAAAGATAGACCTAGGTAGAGGCTTTTAGCAATTTAAAAACCTTAAATTAGTGTCTTAAGTTGTGATTAGATGTAACTTTTGTGAGGCAGCTTGTGAGATTTTGGAATATCTGGAGATCTTTGAAACAGGTGTGCGAAGATATATCTAGAATTTTATAAAATGAAATAAATGCCTTTAAGGTTAGACAAATAAGGATATCCACTTGAAAGCAAAATTAGTCATTTATCGAAATATAGATCAAAAAGAGTTGCATGAATTAGAACAAAGTTTTGATGTAACTTATTTTGAACAAGTAACCCAAACCAATCGCATGGCGTTCTTAACCGCGATTCAAGACGCAGATGCCTTACTTGGTTCAAGCGTAAAGCTTGGTGAATTTGAGCTTAAAAATGCCCAAAAACTAAAAGTCATTTCAACCATTTCAACAGGGATTGATAGCTTTGATCTTGCGTATTTAAATCGCCGTCAAATCGCCCTGATGCATACGCCAGATGTATTAACAGACACAACAGCCGATACCATGTTTGCACTTTTAATGTGTACGGCCAGGCGCACCACAGAACTGAACAATTTAATCACCTCAGGAAATTGGCATCAAAGCATTGGCGAGGAGCTTTATGGTACAAATGTGCATCATAAAACTCTTGGGATCTTAGGCATGGGACGAATCGCACAGGCGATAGCGAAACGTGCTCATTTTGGTTTTGATATGCAGATAAATTATTATAATCGCAGTCAAAATATATTTGCTGAAGAAACATTTGGCGCAATGCGAATGGATTTTGAGAGTCTGTTAAAAAACTCGGATTTTGTCTTATCTATTTTGCCATCGACTGAGCAAACGAGAGACTTGTTTGATGCCAAAGCCTTTGCCTTAATGAAACCAAGCGCAATTTTTATTAACGGCGGGCGAGGCGATGCCGTAGTTGAAGAGGATTTGATTCAAGCACTTAAAACCAAGCAGATCCGCGCAGCAGGCTTAGATGTATTCCGTCAAGAGCCGCTTGATACGAGCTCAGAGTTATTAAGCTTGCCAAACCTTGTGATGTTCCCACATATAGGATCTGCCACCACGCAGACGCGTGAGGCTATGCTTACGTGTGCGATAGAGAATATTAGAGCTGCGTTAAAGGGAGATTTTTCAAAAAATTGCGCCAATAAAGATATCTTAAATGGCAAATAGGAAGATAAAACAAGCAATACAACAGGCACTTGCTGCATTAAATTAAAGAAGTGCGGTAGCGAGTGCCTTAATGCTTTGAGTTTATGCTTGCTCTAATTGAAAGGCTTCTTTTAGATCCTGCAAATAGTCTTCATCTTTACAAAGGCTTTTGCCCGGCTCATCGGATATTTTGGCCACAGGTTTGCCTTCACAACTAGTGAGCTTGAGCACTATGTTTAAGCTATCCACGCCTTCAAGATCACAGGTGAGCTTAGTGCCAATGCCAAAGCTAGTTGGGATCTTACCTTTAAAATATTGATAGATTTCAATCGCTTTTTCTAGAGATAAACCATCAGAGAAAACAAGCAGCTTGGTTTTTGGATCTATGCCAAGCGCTTTATAATGCGCAATCGCACGCTCACCCCAAGCTATAGGATCCCCACTGTCATGACGCAAACCAGTAAAGCGGGTTGCAAATTCATGGTTAAAATCACGCAGAAAAGCATCCATATTAATGCAATCTGTGAGCGCGATGCCAAGGCTGTCTGGGTATTCGGTGAGCCATGCTTGAAGCGCCATTTGTTGCGAGTCTTGCAAGTTTGAACTTAATTGTTGATGGGCTTGAAACCACTCATGGGCTTGGGTGCCAACAGGGGTTAAACCTTTTTTAAATGCTAAATAGTAATTTGATGTGCCTTGAAAGGCAGGGAAGTCTTGAATTAATTTATCAACCACAGCCTCTTGCACGGCTTTTGAAAAGCGGCGACGGGTACCAAAGTCCACCAAGGTGAATTCAGAAAGATCGCTCGGATTCACTTGAGACTTCAATTTTTCTAACTTTTCCTCAAGGCGATCAATCGCTTGCGTTACGCCATAGTCTGGGTAGCGATGGGCATTTCTTAGTTCACTGACAATCGCCAGTAAAGGCACTTCCCATAAGATCACATCAAGCCAAGAGCCACTTAAGATAATACTAAGTTGTCCTTGCTCAGTCGATATTTGGATTGTTTGCGGCTTAAGCTGAAAATCTTGTAAGTAGGCAAGATAATCGGCTTGAAAAAATGGCAGATCAGATAAATATTTTAGCTCATCCGCTTGAAATTTTAGCTCACATAGCTTTGCCACTTGGGCTTTTAAGTCACTGGCATAAGAGGATAAATCTTCATCTAAGCGGCAATGAAATTCAGCCGTCACTTGCGCTGTTGGATACAAGTGAAATACCGCTTGCTGCATGTGAAGCTTATAGGCATCCGTATCTAAAAGCGATGTAATGATAGGTGTAACAGATAAGGCTTGCTGATTTTTCATAATCTTGTCTTAGATAAATAGAACTGATATTTTTCTCAAAATACATGGCATTGTAAAAGCGAGCAAGAAAAAAGACCCTAGCAGCATAGAAAAGGTATGTCACTAGGGCCTGATATGTTTAAGCTATTAGAATGCTAAATATAAGAAGCTTAGTTGTTTGAGTGAAGCTCGCTATTAAGCTCAACAGCTGACTTATTGGTTAAACACTCAATTGTGCCAGTCACAGAGTTGCGACGGAACAATAGATCAGGTTTACCAGCAAGGTCGCGCGCTTTCACTACTTCAACTGCTTGGCCTTGGCTGTCTAGCATGGTTACTTTTGTGCCTGCTGTAACATATAAACCAGACTCAATGGTGCAGCGATCGCCCATAGGGAAACCAAGACCTGCGTTTGCGCCAAGTAGGCTGTTTTCACCGATAGAGATAACCACTTTACCACCACCAGAAAGCGTTCCCATAATCGATGCGCCGCCGCCGATGTCAGAGCCTTCGCCAACCATGACGCCAGCAGAGATACGGCCTTCAACCATGCTCACGCCTTCAGTACCAGCGTTGAAGTTGATAAAGCCTTCGTGCATCACAGTTGTGCCTTTGCCAACGTGTGCGCCAAGACGAACGCGAGACGTATCTGCAATACGTACGCCTTCAGGCACAATGTAATCAACCATTTTCGGGAATTTATCAACACAATCAACTGTTAAAGTTTCACCGTTAAGACGTGCTTCAAGCTGACGTTCTGCTAGTTCTGGTAGGTCGATTGCGCCTTTGTTTGTCCATGCAATGTTGTGCAGCAAACCAAAAATACCATCTAAAACAATGCCGTGTGGCTTGACTAGACGGTGAGAAATCAGTTGTAGCTTCAAGAAGCCTTCTGCAACAGAGGCAGGTTGAGTATCTGATTCTAATACAACTAAAACAAGTGGCGCTTTTGAGTTGGCTGCTTTTTCAGCAAAATCTGCATTTTTTACATCTGCATGCGCAGCAAAGCCAGTGGCAAGTTCAGCCGCTTGCTCAGGTGTCACTTCGATTGCTTGGTTGCCTTTTTCATAACCAACCAGTGAAGCGACAGCGTTAACGAGTGCATCACTTGGGTTTAATACTGGGCTTGGGAAGAAAGCCTCAATAATTTTTCCATCTTTGTTTTTGGTCGCTGTGCCAAAGGCAAGAGCAAAGTATGACATAGTGTTGGATCTCCATATGCATCCGAGTGATTCAAGCAAAGCTCAATCATTGTCGGAAAATAATTAAAAAATTATGCAGCGTCCGCTGCGTTATCTTGAGTCTCTGTTGCTGCCTCTTGAGCAGCTTCTGAAGGCTTTTTCTTAGCCGCTTTTGGCGCAGCTTTACGTTTGGCACCGAGTGCAACCAGAACGTCTTCTTTACGTTGGGCTAAAAAGAGGGATAAGTCTTCTTTTTGCTGATCGTCGCTAAGCAAATCGCTGCTATCTAGTAAACCAAATAGCTCATCCGCCATATCTAACATCTTATCATAAGCGTCTGCTTCTGCTTTTGAAGTAAAAGTCATCTTTTCTTCTCCGTTGCGCTCGACCACGTACTTGACGATTACAGGCATGAGGTTGTCCTCGTATTATTTTTATAACTGAAATAAGTTTTTATACAGATCTCACTTTTAAATGTCTAGGGGTAACTGGTTTCTAATTCATTACCCTAAACAGGGATTTTGCAACAAATAGCTAATGGCGCGCTAAATCGAGTTGCCAAGTTTGACTAAATTCGATGAAAGCTTTTAATAATGGGCTTTGATATTTCTCTTTATGCACTAACAACCAAAAGCGTCGCGTCATGTCGATAGAAAGCGGTAAAATTACCACGCGTTTATCTTTGAGCGCAGATTGGGCGGCAAGGGTGGATAAGCAGGCTAGGCCTAAATTTGCGGCAGTGGCATTTAAAATCGCTTCTGTCGTATTGAGTTGAAAGGTCTCGTGCCAAGTTTCAAGTTGGTTGCCTATGGTGTTTAAAAAGAATTCACGGGTACCCGAGCCCGCTTCACGCAGTAGCCATTGACTACCTTCTAGATCTTTTAGGCTAATTTTTTTCTTTGCCGCCAAAGGGTGCTCAGGCGCGCACACCACACACATTTCATCTTGGTTCCATGGCTGCATAATTAGCTGATCGGAGTGGTTTTTGCCTTCAATTAACCCTATGTCTAATTCATAGTCGATGAGCTTTTGGCTGATTAAACTGGTATTGGAGATAAATAGGCTTTGATCATGGTGCTGCAAATGCTGGCGAAAATCTCGCAATAAGAAGGGCGCAACTTGGTTACCTATGGTGTCACTGGCGCCAATTTTAAGTTGACCATGTAAGATATTGTCATCTTGAAACATTTGATTTAAATCTTCACTGCGATGTAAAAGCTCATCAGCTAAAGGCAATAGGCGCTTGCCTTCTTGATTAAGTATTAAACGGTTATTGACGCGATCAAATAGGGCATGACCAAGTTGGCGCTCAAGCTCAGCTAAAGACAAACTGACCGCCGCTTTGGTTAAGAATAACTTTTTTGCCGAAGCGGTTAAGGTCTTGTGTTGGGTGATCGAAAGAAAAACCTTAAGCTGTTTGAGAGTGATATTGGTCGCCATAAATTAATCCTTAGAAAGCCGAACGGAAGATGTAAATATTGTTTAGTTAAATTTAACGCTTGTTTTTTATAATTTAATATAATTTGACAAAATGTAAAACTATAATGACCTCAGTTTGAAAATATCAGTGTGAGGTTATGATGAATCGAGTGAATATAAAAAGCTTAGCTGGCCTACCAACGCCCATCGCTGGTTTGGCTTTGGGAATCGCGAGCCTTGGTTGGAGTTGGGAAAATGCACTGCCATTACAAGGCTATGCGCAGCATATCGGCGCGATTATCGCAGCGGTGTTGCTTTTTTTCCTTACACTTAAATTTATTTGCCATCGCCAATTGCTGCTCGATGATCTGGCGCACCCTGTCGTAGGCAGTGTGGTGCCGACTTTTACTATGGCGAGCATGGTGGTTTCAAGCTCAATTGGACATGCTTTACCAGTGCTTGGTGATAGCCTATGGCTTGTTGCAGTGATTTTACATATGGCATTTTTAGTGACTTTTATTTCCCACAGGATCAAGGCTTTTGAGATGCAGCATATGATCCCAAGCTGGTTTGTGCCACCAATTGGGATTATCGTTGCGGATGTCTCATTTTCTGGCAATCCTCATTTAGATTTTATTGCTCAGCTTGTGCTTGCCTTTGGGATCTTAGTTTATGCTGTGATGCTGCCGATGATGATCTATCGTTTTATTTTCTGCAATCAAGTCCCTGATGCTGCCAAACCAACCCTTGCGATTATGGCGGCGCCAGCAAGCTTATCTTTAGCAGGTTATTTAACTGTGGCACATGAGCCATCTGTATTGCTTGTGATGATGCTTTTAACCATTGCTATTTTAATGACGATTTTGATTTATCTGTCATTCTTTAGCTTATTAAAATTGCCATTTAGCCCAGGTTACGCGGCTTTTACTTTCCCTATGGTGATTGGCGCTACAGCGCTATTTAAAACAGCGCATTGGATGACAGGGGTTGATTTACTCTCTGCTTATTCGGCTGCTATATATGATTTAGCTATCATAGAGCTGATTGTGGCAACACTTGTGGTTGGGTATGTCGCTTGTCGTTATTGGTTATTCTACCGTCCAACGCATACTCCTGCTCAAGGCGCTACAGCTTAATCTAAAGCTTCTCATTTTAAATCAAAGAAGGGCGCGGTATGTCGTAAGATAGCCGCGCTTTTTATTTATTTCACTGATAAGTGAAGTGTTTAGGAGTTAAAGTGATATTGATTGCAAAAAGCGTTTCAATATCAAGATAAGATAAAGATGCTTGAAATAATAAGCCTATATTTATAAATCAAAATTTAGATCTATCTCTCAAGGATGAAAATGGAGACTAAGCAGCGAAGCAAAAACTGGCGCGATAAGTGCCAATGGGTGCAACATATTCCAACGCCAATTGGCGGCTTAGCATTGGGCGTGGCAAGTTTAGGTTGGGCGCTAGAAAATGTTTTTGCGGCTTCCAATCAGGATGCTTGGGCAGGCTATTGCCAATGGTTTGGCGCCGCGCTTGGCAGCTTGTTTTTATGTCTACTAATTTTAAAAGTGCTGGTTTGCCCAACAAGTATATGGCAAGACTTGCGCGATCCTGTAGTTGGGGCAAGTTTGCCAGGTGCGAGTATGGCGCTTATGGTTATCGCAAATAGTATCGGGCAGTTTTACCCAGACTTTGGGATTGATTTATGGATCTTTGCTATTGGCCTGCATTTACTCTTGATGGTTTTATTTGTCGCCCGTCAGGCACCTGTATTTGGATTAGATTGCGTCAATCCGAGTTGGTTTGTGCCTTTTGTAGGGGTGATCACCGCTTGCGTCGCCTACCCAAAATCATTGTATTTCGGACTTGAAGCTTTGCAGCAAGGCTTTGAAACAGATATGGATATTTATTTGCGTTTGGCCACGGCGCTGCTTTGGTGGGGGCTTGCTTGCTACGCTATTTTACTGCCTTGGATCATGTATCGTTTGATTTGGGGCGCGCACCTAACCCCTGTTGCAATGCCAAGTGTTGCTGTTTTAGCCGCTCCGGGCAGTCTTGCTTTGGCCGGTTATTTGACAATTAGCCCGCACCCATCGCCGCTGATTGTGAGTTTGTTATTTGGAATTGCGAGCTTGATGACAGTTAGCGTTTATACCTCGTTTATCAAATTGTTACGCTTACCTTTTACGCCTGGCTTTTCCGCCTTTACTTTCCCTTTGGTGATAAGTGCAACGGCCTTATTTAAGCTCTCTCATTGGATAAAAAGTTTGGGCATGCAAGATTCGTATGTAAATGCGATTCAAACTTATGCCAAATTTGAGCTCGCCATTGCCTTTTTAATTGTGTGTTATGTGAGTTATAAGTATACCCAATATTTGTTATTAAAAACCAAGGCGCTTGTTCGTTAAAATTAGAATTATTTTGCCTCGAAACTTATCTATATCTCACGAATAAATGATGAAAAAGATGTATAGATCAAATCCTGCTTAACTGTACGTATATACACCCCTAATAAATCCGAGTATGATAAATATCTGCAAACAGTTTGTCAGGATATCTATCATCAATTCGGCAGGGGATAGCGCGTGTTTCATTTATACCATTCAAATCAAGTAGATGTTTTAAAGTCTTTATTTGTGTACCTCAGCTCAGAAGGTGCTCAAAGCAATCCTTTGCAAGCGGAAGATGTGCTGGTGCAAAGTGCGGGGATGTCGCAATGGCTTAAAATGGAAGTTGCTAAATCGCAAGGCATTGCCGCCAACTTTAACTTTGTCCCGCCTTCTAGTTTTATCTGGGATCTATTTGCTCGAGTATTGCCGGATGTGCCAAAACGTAGCGCATTTAGCAAAGAAGCGATGACCTGGCGCTTGATGAAAATCTTGCCACAACATTTTGATGATCCTGATTTTTCAGCTTTAAAAGACTATCTTGAAGAAGATGTGGATGAGAAGCGTCTGTATCTTCTTGCCGATAAAATTGCCGATACCTTTGATGGCTATTTAGTTTATCGCCCAGACTGGATTGATGCGTGGGAGCATCAGCAACAAGTCCCCGAACTTGCGCCAAGTTTAACCGATGAGCAAGATGAACCGAGTTGGCTCCAAAGTGCAAACTGGCAAGCCAAACTTTGGCATGCGCTTTATCAAGATACCTTAGATGCTAATCTGTCTAAATATCATCGTGCGAATTTATACCAAGCTTTTATTGAAAAACTGCAAAGCGCTCCTGCCGGAAGTTTGCCGCAATTGCCAAAGCGCTTATTTGTTTTTGGGATCTCAAGCCTGCCGCCAAGGTATCTCGATGCGCTGCAAGCTTTGTCCGAGCACATCGATGTGCATTTGATGCATCATAACCCTTGCCGTTATTACTGGGGCAATATTCGCGATCGCGCTTATCTAGCTAAATTAGAAAGTAAAAAACGCCAACGCGCAGTGAGCTTATTTTCTGATCAAGAAGCGGCATTAACTGAATTTAGACATCAGTTTTCTAGCTCAGAAGAAGATCTCTCTTTATTTAATGCCAATCAAATCTCTGAGATTAATCAGGCTTTACTGGACACTTCGTCAGAGCAAGATATTCGTGCAGATGTCGGCAATAACCTACTTGCCTCTTTTGGTAAGCAAGGGCGCGAGATGATTGCGCAGCTCTCCCAAATTGAAGCCAATGAAGTAGATGCTTTCGTGGATGTGGATGCAGGCTCGTTATTGAGTCAATTGCAGCAAGATATTTTAGAGTTGCAAGAGCATCAAGATGACACCAAGTTATTGACGAGTGAGCACAAGGTTGCGCTGCCAGAAAATGATGATTCACTTCAAGTGCATTTATGTCATAGCCCAATGCGTGAAGTCGAAGTTTTGCACGATAAGCTGTTATCTTTATTTGAGCAAGATCCTGAGCTTAAACCACGTGATGTGATCGTCATGGTTTCTGATATCAATGCTTATAGTTACGCGATTTCGGCTGTGTTTGGGAATGCACAAAATGACAGATATATCCCATATTCGCTCTCCGATCAAAGCAGCAGCCATGAAAGTCCTATCCTGCAAGCTTTCTTAAATTTACTTGGTTTTCCGCAGTCACGATTTAATGCTTCAGAGCTGATTGCTTTATTAGAAGTGCCAGCGGTGATGCGTCGTTTTGAGCTTAGCGAAAATGAATTTCATCGTGCGATGGCTTGGCTTGAACAAGTTGGCGTGCGCTGGGGCTTAGATCAAGACACAGCAAGCCATTTTGATTTGCCATCTCAATATCAAAACACTTGGCTCTTTGGAATCGAGCGGATGCTGATGGGCTATGCGATGCCTCATGCTGCGGGGATCTTCGATGCGGGTGAACATGTGATTGCAAGCTTTGATGAAGTCCAAGGTCTTGATGCGGCGCTGGCCGGTAAGCTCGCTTATTTTGTGCGCATTACCCAAGAATATTTAGCTCAGATGGCGCACGCTCAAAGTGCTCATTCGTGGCAAAATGTACTCTTAAACTTATTGGATGATTACTTTAGCCCAGAGCTTGAAGATGAGTATGCGATGGGGTTGATCCGGCAAAGCTTGGCTGAACTTGTCAGCCAAAGAAAAGAAGCAAATTTAGATACAGAAGTTTCATTGGCAATTCTTATCAAATACTTAGATGATAAATTTAATCAAACAAGGGTGAGTCAGCGCTTCTTAGCTGGGCAAGTGAATTTCTGCACACTTATGCCAATGCGTGCGATTCCATTTAAAGCGGTTTGTTTGCTCGGCATGAATGATGGCGCAGTGCCAAGACAGGTGCTCCCAAACAGCTTTGACTTGGTTCATTATCATCAAAAAATGGGTGATCGTAGCCGTCGTGATGACGATAGGTACCTATTTTTAGAAGCCTTATTGTCTGCCGAAAAGTATTTATATATCAGTTATATTGGACGTTCTATTGTTGATAATCAAGAACGAGAGCCATCTGTTTTAGTCAGTGAACTGCTTGATTATTGCCACCAAAACTATTGTCTTGAAAAAGATTTGAAGCTTGCGGTGGATGACTCAGGAGACGCTTTGCTGGAGCATTTAATCACTGAGCATTCTGCGATCGTCTTTAGTCCGAAAAACTTTGATCCAAATAATCCAAATTGCCAAAGCTTTGCCCGTGAATGGCTGAGCCTTGCAAAAGGTGAATATAAGCAAGTGACTGAATTTGTTCAGCCGATAGAGGCATATTATCAAGTTCAAAAATTTGAATTTGGCAACCAACTACAGCTTGATCTTAAAGAATTAATGCGTTTTTACCGCCTACCTGTGAAGTATTTCTTCCAATCACGCTTAAAAACAAATTTAGATCTTGTGTTTGAGCAAGTCGAAGATGATGAGCCATTTGCTTTATCTAACTTAGATTTATATATGATTTGCGATCAGGTGATGAAGCAAGTTCAAGCTTTAAGCCAAGTCAATCAAGACCAAGGCGTGATTAACTGGCAATTGCAACTCAATCAAGTGATGAGCAATTTGAGCGCAGCGGGGCAGTTGCCGTGTGGACATTTTCTTGATTTGGCAGTTAGGCAAGTCGAGCAGCGGGTTGTCATTTTATTAGAGGCGGTGTTAGCGCACACCAAAGTTAAACGTGCGCCGCTAGAGATTGACCTTGGATTTGAGTTTTCAGAATTTGATCTGAATCTAAACCTCACGGGTTGGCTTGGTGGCATTTACGAATCAGGCTTAGTGCGTTATCGCGCAGGTGGCTTAGGTTTGCATTATTTGATCCAAGTTTGGATTGAGCATTTAGCGATGAATGCGCAGGGTCATAAGTTACCTACTTTGGTGTTTGGTTTGCAAAAAGGCCAAGTGATTGATTATAAGATTACTCCATTAGATAAGCTGGATGCGCAGGTTGAGCTTGCGAAGTTAATCAAAGCTTATTATCAAGGTATGGATACACCACTGTGCTTTTTACCGAAAACAGTTCAAGCAGCGATGAGCGAAGGCTATGATGGCGCAAACTGGGCAAGCGAAAACATCGACCAAGATAAAGCGCTTCAAGCGATGCAAAAAGCCTTTGAAGGTGGCGAATATCATGGCCTTGGTGAGTCTAGCGATCCTTATGTTTCACGTTTATGGCCGGATTGGTCAGAAGATCTTGCCGAGAGTTTATTTAAAAATAGCCTTGAAATCAGCCAAGCTTTATACCTTGCAATGCAATTAACGGAGAGTGATAAATGACTTCAAATCAAAGTAAAACCTTGAATAGTTTTGAATTTCCTTTGCATGGCGCGCGCCTTATTGAAGCTTCTGCGGGAACCGGTAAAACCTTTACGATAGCGACGCTGTATTTACGCGCATTACTTGGACATGGCAAGGCTGAGTATCGTCATCAAGCGCCTTTAACGGTTGAGCAAATTTTAGTTGTGACCTTCACCGATGCGGCAACCGCAGAGCTGAAAGGGCGTATTCGCGCACGTATTCATGAAGCGCGCCTTGCCTTTGCGCGTGGTCAAAGTGATGATCCTGTGCTGAGTGAATTATTGCAACAAACACAAGATCATAAGCTTGCCTCGAGTATTTTACTTAATGCCGAGCGTCAAATGGACGAAGCGGCAATTTATACCATTCATGGCTTTTGTCAGCGTATGCTGTCTTTGCATGCTTTTGAATCTAATGCAGAATTTGAGCAAGAATTAGTGCCAGATCTAAGCGATCTAAAATGGCAAGTGGTGTGTGATTACTGGCGTAAAAGCTTTTACCCTTTGCCTATCGCGCTCACTGAGCTGGTGCAATCGATTTGGGCATCGCCATATAGTTTATATAAGGACGTTGCGGGGTATTTAGATCAAGAAAGTCTTGTGTTTGAGCAAGTTGCAGATCCAGACTTTGATTTAGCCAGTTCATATCAATCGCATGTCGCGCGAATTGACGAAATAAAAACTTTATGGCATGCAGAAAGTGCCAATATTCCTAACTTAATTGACAAATCTGGGGTGGATAAGCGCAGTTACTCCAAGCGATTTTTACCCGGCTGGTTGTCCTACATGGAGGCTTGGTGTGAGTCGGCAGATTATGAGTTTGATGCCGCTAAGGTTGAGCGTTTCTCGCAATCCATGCTAGTCAATAAAACGAAAAAAGGCTCGCCGCCAACCCATAAAGTATTTGAATTAATTGAGGAAATGCTAGCTAAGCAGCCGGACTTTAAAAGCGAGCTTAAGCTACGTGCGATTGAAGCCTGTCGCAACGCTTTACGCCAAGATAAAAAGCAGGCGCAAAAACTGTCATTTAATGATTTGCTCTCTTCATTGGATCAAGCTTTGATAAGCGATCAAACGGGCGCTTTTGCGCAAAAGATCGCGCAGCAATATCCGATTGCGATGATCGATGAATTCCAAGATACAGATCCAGCGCAATATCATATTTTCCGCCAAATATACCTTGATCGCCCAGAGTCAGCGTGGTTGATGATTGGCGATCCTAAGCAGGCGATTTATGCGTTTCGTGGCGCTGATATTTTCACTTATATTAAAGCGCGTAATGAAGTTTTGGATCACTACACACTGGATACCAACTGGCGTTCGAGTGACAAGATGATCCAAGCCGTAAATGGCATTTTTAAGTCTTGTGATAACCCATTTATTTATAACCAAGATATTGAGTTTTTGCCGGTTTCTTCCAGTCCAAATGCTGATCTTATGAGTTGGCAAATAAAATCCCAAACGCAAGCTGCGATTCAAATTTGGCAGCCTGAAGATCCGCTCGAATACATTAATATGGCGCAATATCGTGAGACAATGAGCGAGCTCTGCGCGAGTCAAGTGCAGCATATCTTAACCACTTCGGATCAAGGTTTGGCTGGGTTTATTAATAAAAAATCCCGCACCCAACCCGTCTTGCCGAGTGATATTGCCATCTTGGTGCGTACTGGGCGCGAAGCGAGTTTGATGAAAGAAAAACTCAGCGCGCGTGGCATTGCGAGTGTTTATTTATCCAATCGCGACTCTGTCTTTTCAAGTACGGTTGCGCAAGATGTGCTGCGCATTTTATATGCGGTAAGTGAAGTTGAAAATAGCCGTTATATGCATGCGGTTCTGGGCTGTGAATTATTTGCTTTAAGTATGCAGCAAATTGATGGGCTCAATCAAGATGAAGAGGCTTGGGAAGCACTACTGGCTGAATTTCGAGATTATCAAAACACATGGCGCAAGCGTGGCGTGTTGCCGATGTTAAGACAAGTGATTGCCAAGCGTGAGTTAGCGAACATTTGGCTGTCTACTGTTCAAGGTGAGCGAGTGATCACAGACTTACTCCACCTTGCTGAAATCCTTCAAGAAGCAAGTGTTGAGCTAGAAAGTGAGCAATCACTTATTCGTTGGTATAGCAACCAATTGAATGATGCTTCAGGAGAAGCTGCGGAGCAAATTCAACGTCTTGAATCTGAACGTGATTTAGTACAAATTGTCACGATTCATAAATCCAAAGGCTTAGAGTATAAAATGGTGATGCTGCCGTTTATTTGTGGCTTTAGAGAGGCGGATGGCACCAGCTATTACGATGAAACGCGTGAGCAAAAGCTCGTTTCGTTAAATAAATCAGAGACAGCAAAAGAGTTGGCTGAAAAAGAGCGTTTAGCGGAAGATTTACGTCTGTTATATGTAGCGTTAACGCGTGGTGTTTATGCTTGCTATTTAGGTATTGCGCCAGTTTTGAAAAAGGCTTCGAGCAGTGCCAAAGTTTCAGCCCTGCACCTGTCTGCTCTTGGCGCTATTTTACAAAACCATCAAGAAATGAGCGCAGATGAATTAAGTGATTGTTTAGCTAAGCTTATTACAGATTTAGGTCAAACACATATAAATTATGCGCCAAGTTTACCCGAATACGACACGCCTTATCAGGCAAAAGCGGCGCAGACACAACGGCTTGAAGCCAGACAAATACTCAGACCGATTGAGCGTAATTGGCGCATGACAAGCTACTCTGGGATCTTAAAGCAAGCGCAATTAAAATCAGGTGAAGATCAAACCAGTCATAAGCTATTGGATCTCGTCGATAGTTTGGTTGATAAGTCCTCATCCTTTGATTTAGATAGCCGTGAAGATGCGCAAGTGGCGACGCTTCAGGCTGATGTGCTTGATGAAGCCAATGGGCTGAATGAGATCAATGATATAGCAAAAGAGCAAACAGGGCTGAGTATTTTTGACTTCCCACGTGGCGCGCAAGCGGGGACTTTCCTGCATACCTTGTTTGAAGAAATCGACTTTGAGCAGCCAAATTCAGAAGAGAATCGCAGCATAGTGTTAGAGCAGTTGCGCTTGGCTCATTATGATGAAATTTGGCTCGATACTTTGATGACACTGATTGATAATGTTTTGCATGCCAAGTTGACCCCACAAGGCATGCAACTTGCGGGGAAATCTTCGCAATCTTGCTTGGTTGAGATGGAGTTTTTACTGCCGATTGAAGCGATGCAAGCCAAGCCATTTAATGATCTGATCAAAACCTATGATCCATTATCAGCCAAAGCGAGTGAGATAGATTTTCATACTGTGCGCGGTATGCTAAAGGGGTTTATTGATTTAGTTTTCGAGCATGAGGGGCGTTATTATGTGCTGGATTGGAAATCAAATTATTTAGGCGATAGTCCTGAATTGTATCAAGGTGAAGCGTTAGCCGAAGCCATGTTAGGGCATAGATATGACATCCAATATCAAATCTATAGCCTTGCTTTACATCGTTTTTTGCGCACGCGTATTCCAGATTATGATTATCAAACCCACTTTGGTGGGGTGTATTACATTTTCTTACGCGGCATGAGCAAAGCATCGGGTACGGGAATTTTCTTTAATAAACCAGAACCAGCCTTGATCGATAGTTTTGATCAACTTATTTCAAATACAGGAGCTTAAAGATGTCTGAAGTCTTAAATCCAATTGATTCATCTCTGCCAGCATCTGAATTTGAAACCTTTAGTGCTTGGTTGTCTGGATTAAAGTCGGCGAACTTGTTGCAAACCTTAGATGTTGAGTTCGCTTTATTTATTTATAAATTATCTAGCTCACAAGCTCAAACAGCGCCAAAGCAAGATCTATCGATTGCAGTGCTTGCAATCTTACTTAGCCGATATGTCAATCTTGGTCATATATGCTTGCCTGTGGATCAGAGTATAGATAAAGCTTTATATTCCAATGCATTAACCGTAAATCTTGCGTCGCAGCTAGAAGTCAAAGTTAATACTAAGCGTTTCTCTATTCTTGAGATTCACAAGCAAATACTGGCGCAAATTAAAGGGATTGATTGGCAGCAACTCGCATGCTCACATCCTTTAATCGCGCAAGGCATGTTTGCAGCAAAGCCTTTTTGTTATCAAAACAATAAGCTCTACATGATGCGTTATTGGGATAATGAAGAGCAAGTGACTCAACAAATAAAGCGTTTAGCCGAGCCGTTGAACATACCGCAAGCAACATTGCAGCATCATCAACAAATTTTAGATGACTTGTTTGCGCGGCAATATGGCTTTTTGCTCGCGCGTAAAGAGAAGCTTTTGAAAGCATTAGATAATGAAGCTTTCACCGAGCAAGAAGTACAGGATTTAGTCTGTGACATGCTTGATGTGAAAGCGCCAGAATCTTTAGATTGGCAAGCTATTCACGAGTGTGTGAGCCAAGCGCAAAGCGTTAAAGACTTGAAAGTGTTGGATGAACTTGTGCCGGATGTTGCGTGTTTAAATTGGCAAAAAGTTGCAGCGGCAGTAGCCCTTAGTCGTCGGTTTGCTGTCATTTCAGGTGGACCGGGCACAGGTAAAACAACCACGGTAAGTAAATTACTTGCCGCTTTAGTCAGTGAAGCCCAACATAGAGCCAAGCAAGATTTAGGCGATTTATTTAAAGATTTAAAGCAAGGTGCACAAGTTAATATCAAGCTTTGCGCGCCAACAGGTAAAGCGGCTGCGCGTTTAAGTGAGTCGATAACTCATGCCATTGATGCCTTGCCGATTGCTCCTGAAATCAAACAAGGAATCACTACGAGCGCTTCGACCTTGCACAAATTACTCGGTATGCGTCCTGATACGGTTGCCTGCTATTTTAATGGGCAAAACCCATTGCATTTAGATGTACTTGTCTTGGATGAAGCCTCAATGGTGGATTTAAGTTTAATGCGCAAGCTTCTTGATGCTTTGCCAAGTCACGCGCGTTTGATCTTGCTCGGCGATAAAGATCAGCTCGCCTCGGTGGAAGCAGGCGCCGTACTTGGTGATATTTGTGACGCCTATGCACAAGGTTACAGCCAAGCGCATTTGGACTTAGTCGCGAAACTTACGGGCTTTCAAAGTAAAGTTATTAAGCAAGCGCTCGCTACACAAGCACAAAAAGAAACTGGCAATCAGGTGTCTGCGCACAGTCAAGTCGCCGATAGTTTATGTGTCTTACAAAAGAGTTATCGCTTTGATGCTCGTTCAGGAATTGGCCAATTAGCGAAAGCGATTAATGCTGGCGACACTCAGATGATGAGCAAAGTTTGGCAGCAAGGCTTTGATGATATTATTCATTATGATATGCCTAATGTTTTTTCTTGGTCACAAATGCTGAGCTTAATGGCGCAAGAATATACGCCTTATTGCCAAGTCTTGAGTGATTTTAAAGCCAAGCTTGAGGATGGTTTTGATTGGTCTCAAGCTAAGAAGATCCTAGAAGCTTTTAACCAAGTTGGCGTGTTAGCGGCATTGCGAGAAGGGGACTTTGGGGTCAATGGGCTCAATCAAAATATAGAAAAACGCTTGCGTAGCCAAGGCGCTTTACTTGGGCAAGTAGACGATCTTTGGTACCACGGTCGCCCAGTAATGGTGTCGCAAAATGAGCCGAGTCTAAAGCTATATAACGGGGATATAGGTGTGTGTCTTGAAGATCATCAAGGTAAATTACGTGTGTACTTTGAATGTGAAACCAGTGACAAACATCCATTTGGGATCAAAGCTGTCTTGCCAACGAATATGCCAGCGCATGAAACGGCTTTTGCGATGACAGTACATAAATCACAAGGCAGTGAATTTTCACATACCTTGTTTGTGATGCCGCCAAAACTAAGCCCAATTTTAACCCGTGAGCTAATTTACACGGGTGTGACGAGGGCGAAAGATAAATTATCTTTATTCGCTGATTTAAATATTTTAAATCAAGGGATTAAGATAAAGACTGTTCGTTTTAGTGGCTTGGCGGAAAAGCTTGCTTAAACCTTTAATATTAATATTTTAGATTGTCTGTGGTAATTGTATAAACCTTGCTTTTGCGCAGGCAATCTATCTAAACTCGCATTTTCAAAACCTTGCTCTAAAAACCAGTGCGTACTGTGTGTCGTGAGTACAAATAAGCTTTTGATCTCCTGCTGTTTGGCTTTATTTTGCAAGTGTTTAAGTAGCATCAAGCCGCGGTTACCGTCTCGATAATCTGGATGAATCGCCATGCACGCCATTTCTGCCATAGATTCCGCAGGGTATGGATATAATGCTGCGCAACCTATGATTAGGTTATCTTTTTCAATAATCGTAAATTTTGAAATCTCTTGCTCAAGTTGCTCACGCGAGCGGCGCACTAAAATACCCTTGGCTTCTAATGGGCGGATCAGATCTAAAATCCCACCAATGTCATTAATTTTGGCATCTCGTACTTGTTCACTTGAAGCCATGACAACTTGAGTACCTATCCCATCTAATGAGAAGAGCTCTTGAATCAAGGCGCCATCTTGCTCATAACTCACCAAGTGGCAACGCGGCACACCCGAAAGGCAGGCTTTTTGTGCGCGGGTTAAGAATTGATAGCTGATGCGTTGATCTTCAGGCAAAGATTCAATTTGAGTGAGAAAGTTGCCATGCTCATCTTTAAATTTAGCGATGATTTTATCAATGCAATCAGGAAAGAGCTCGGCAAGCACTTCACCATTTTCATCTAATACACCTTGATTTGGGCAAAAGCCGATAAGCTTGTCAGCTTTTAAACGAATCGCCACTTCAAGTGCCACATCTTCATGCATCAAATTAAAGGATTCACCGGTGACAGAGCTAGCAATTGGGCCGAGTAAAACAATCGAGCCCATATCGAGCATGCGCGAAATAGCTTGGGTATCGACACGGCGCACTTTCCCACTGTGGCAATAATCCACCCCATCTTCAACGCCAAGAGGCTGCGCGGTAATAAAGTTGCCACTAACAACGCTTAAATGTGCGCCTGCCATTGGGGTATTGTTTAAGCTCATGGAAAGACGTGCGGTAATCGCCAGTTGAAGCTGGCCCGCTGCTTGCATTGCAATTTTTAAGCTTTCTTCATCTGTAACACGAACACCTTGATAATAAATGCTTTCTTTTTTGTGTTGAGTTAGATTTTGGTTAATTTGAGGGCGCGCGCCATACACAAGCACCACTTTTACGCCAAGGCTGTGCAAAAGCGCAATATCGTTAATTATGTTTTTCTTATTTGAATGCAGCAGCGCTTCGCCCGTTAGGCTAATCACCATGATTTTATTACGGTGTGCATTGACATAAGGGGTAGATTGACGAAATCCTTTGACTAATGCAGTACTACGAAACGGCATGCGAAATACTCCCTGTGAATAAATAATAATGTATAAATAATGACTAAAAATTCAATTTATAGCAATATTTATTTTTATTTATTGCAGATAATCATAAGGCTTTATGTTTAACATTTTGTTAATGAAAGATGATGCGACCGACTTCAAATTATGCTTAAATAGTACAACGCTAAACTCTATCTTGAACCTTTGGATGCAAGACTTTTTAAATGGAATCTTTTTGTGATAAATAATAAAAAAATCATCTCTTTGGCGATGCTTATTGTGAGTGCTGGATTATCAGCTTGTTCAAGCAATCCTGAAGTCACGCCGGGAACTATCCCGACAGTGCCAACGACGGCAACAGGTCCAATGGGGCAGCAATATTTAGATGTTGGTAAGTTTGACGTGAACTCTCCAGCGCAATTACAAACAGTCGGTACTGTCTATTCAAAAGCAGATCGTAATTTTGATACCTTTGATGCGCAAGCCAAAGAAGTTGAGTACGGGTCTTCAAGACTGCGTGGGCAATATCAAAACCTTTATAATAAGATTCGCTATTGGCAAAAAGAAAGTGGCGATCCTGCCAAGCTACAAGAATTTGGCATTCAAACTCAGCAAGTCGTGGGTGCGGATAAAGAAGGTAACGTTTTATATACAGGCTATTTCTCACCTGTGATTGAAATGCGCCACAAGCCAGATCGTAAATTTAAATACCCAGTCTACCGTAAGCCTTATTGCGCGGGTCGAGGCGGGTGCCCAACGCGTGCACAGATTTATGATGGAGCCTTGGCTGGTAAAGGTTTAGAGCTAGGCTATGCATCTAACTTAATTGACCCATTTTTGATGGAAGTTCAGGGCAGTGGCTTTGTGCACTTTGGGGATACTGACGAGCTAGATTATTTTGCTTATGCAGGTAAAAACGGTTATGGCTACACAAGTATTGGCCGTAAATTAGTGGAAGCTGGTGAAGTTGCCAAAGAAGACATCTCTTTAAAAGCAATTAAAGATTGGGTGGATTCACACAGCGAAGCGGAAGGTCGCCGCTTAATGGAAATGAACCGCTCTTATGTTTTCTTTGAAAATCAGGGTGATGCTAAAGTTAAAGGCGCGGCAGGTATTCCGCTTTTACCTATGGCAGCGGTTGCGGGTGACAAACGCTTCTTCCCAATGGGGACGCCAATTTTAGCCGAAGTGCCAATTTTGGATAAAAAAGGTAAGTGGACTGGCGAACATGAGCTGCGTCTATTGATTGTCTTGGATGTTGGCGGCGCGGTGAAACGTGGTCACTTTGACCTTTACTATGGTATGGGTGAGCAAGCAGGTATTGACTCTGGTCATTATCAGCACTTTGGCCGAGCTTGGAAGCTACATTAATTAGCATTTAAGCAAAACTAGAAATTTACCGAGAGGGGGCGTATTATACGTCCTCTTTTTTTATCTTCTTCTTTTTTCAAACAGGGCATTTTATGCGTGAGTTAACTTCTCCTCCATCTGAGCGTCACCAACAAAGTTTTGGTGGGATTGGCCGTTTGTATGGTCAAAATGAACTCGAGATCTTTCGCGCTGCACATGTGTGCGTGATAGGTATTGGTGGTGTCGGCTCTTGGGCGGTCGAAGCCTTGGCACGCTCTGGAATTGGAGAGTTGACTCTGATTGATTTAGATGATGTCTGCGTGACCAATATCAATCGTCAGATCCATGCCAATATTGAAACTGTTGGTGAAAGCAAGATTGAAGTCATGGCGCAACGTGTTGCTTTGATTAATCCTGATTGCAAAGTAAATCTAATTGATGACTTTATTACACCTGAAAATTTAGAAGAATATATCACGAGCGAATTTGATTATGTGCTCGATGCGATTGACAGCTTAAAGCCAAAAGCTGCGTTGCTGTCATTTTGTCGTAGCCGTAAGATCAAAGTGATCACAGTTGGCGGCGCCGGCGGTCAGGTCGATCCTACTCAAATTAAAGTGGCTGATCTAACGAAAACGATTCAAGATCCTTTGGCCAAGAAGCTCAAAGATAATTTGCGCCGCTTTTATAATTTCCCGAAAAATCCGCAACGTAAATTTGGTATTGAATGTGTGTTTTCAACCGAGCAACTAAAATACCCACAAGCAGATGGCTCTGTCTGTGGCGTGAAAGCAAGCGCTGATGGCGTAAAGCGTATGGATTGTTCAGCAGGTTTTGGCGCGGCTACTGTGGTCACGGCAAGTTTTGGTTTTATTGCGGTTGCAAAAATCCTTGAAAAGCTGATTTTAAAGCATAAGAAATAAGCGAAGTTGGCTATTCTGAATCTGATTTGGCGTACTTAAAACCTCCCCCAGCCCCTCCTTGAATGCTTCCAGATTTCAACGCTAACTTAGTGGCAAGGAGGGGAGTGATTCAGTGCAAGCTTTGAATCCAGAGCTAAAAAGTTATACTTGTTGTTTACCACTGATATAGATTTTCACTTACGCCAACCATAAGCAAGAAAGCTGATAAGTTCTTCCCCTTGCACGCAGAGTTAAAGGTGTGAGTAGGAGCGTTTCAAGGGGAATCACTGATGGGTATTTTCACTCATACCAACCATAAGCAAGAAAGCTGATAAGTCCTTCCCCTAGCACGCAGAGTTAAAGGTGTGAGTGGGATATATTCAAGGGGAAGCGGAGATGGGGTTCGTAAGAATATCTAATAGATTTGAAAATAAACCTCGAGATTAAAACCTCCCCCAACCCCTCCTTGAATGAGTCCAGATTTCAAGCCTAACTTGGTGGCAAGGAGGGAGTGATTCAGTGCAAGCTTTGAATTTAGAGCTAAAAAGTTATACTTGTTGTTTACCACTGATACAGATTTGCGCTCAGACCAACCATAAGCAAGAAAGCTGATAAGTTTTTTACTAATACGAAACATATCAATTAATTAAAAACGGAAAGCAAAATGTCCACATTGCCACAAAGCGCCAAGCAAGCTCTTGATAGCTTGAGCCAAATGCCAAATTGGGAAGATAAATATCGTCAGATCATCCTATGGGGCAAAGCGCTAGATAAAATGCCAGCAGAAAAACGTTTAGACTCAGCATTGGTGAGTGGTTGTGAAGCCCAAGTTTGGCTGTATGCCAATCAAGAAAATGCAGGAAACTGGCAGTTTGAGATAGATTCCAATACCCGAATCGTACGTGGGCTAATTGTTTTGGTATTAGCAGCCTTTCAAAATCAAACCAGTGAATATATCCAATCGTTTGATTTTGAAGGTTATTTTAATCAGCTAGGAATAGCAGAACAGCTAACCAGTTCAAGGGCAACTGGCCTTGCTGCAATTGTGGCGCAAATAAAACAACAGGCTTTAGTTGACTAGCTTAAAATTGCCAATGCTTTTTTTAGACCAAGCACAAACGTCTCGATATCTTGTTTAGTGTTATACAATGCAAGTGAGACACGTAATGTGCCCTCGATTTTAAGGGCATCCATAAATGGATGGGCACAATGATGCCCAGCGCGTACGGCGATCCCTTGTCTGTCTAGCATAGCGGCGATGTCATTGGGGTGGATTTCTTCACCATCTTCATCAACACAGATCAAACTTAAAACACTGCTATGTGTTTGTGGGAAGATAAGTTTTACCTCAGAAATAGCTTCAAGCTTTTGGCGCAAGTCTTGATAAAGCGTATCAATGTGCGCAGCTTGTGCGTCATAGCCAATTTGCATAAACCAATCAATTGCAGCGCTAAGGCCAACCACACCGCTAATATTTGGGGTGCCAGCTTCAAATTTTGCAGGGGCTTTGGCATAAGTGGTGCCTTCAAAGCTAACCTTTGCGACCATTTTGCCTCCACCTTGATAAGGCGGCATTGCTTCTAATAACTCAGGCTTGCCGTAAAGCACACCTATGCCTGATGGGCCATAAAGTTTGTGCGCAGAGAAGACATAAAAATCACAATCAAGCGCTGTCACATCAACCGCTTCGTGGACGACTCCTTGCGCACCATCGACAACACAAATAGCACCTGCTTTATGGGATTTTTCTATAATATTTTCAATCGGTTGGCGATAGCCTGTGACATTGGTGATATGTGCGCAAACAACTATTTTTACTCGCTTAGTTAAGAGACTTTCAAATGCACTCATATCCCAAGCCCCAGTCTCTAAGCGCATTGGCACTTTCACAACTTTTGCGCCAGTTTGCTCGGCAATCATCTGCCAAGGGACAATATTGGCGTGATGCTCTTGCTCACCAATAAGGATTTCATCACCTGCTTGTAAGTGTGAGCGGCCGTAGCTTTGCGCGATAAGATTCAAGCTCTCGGTTGCTCCACGGGTCCAAATAATGGACTGTTGAGATGGTGCATTTAAAAAATCTTGGACCTTTTCTCGCGCCGCTTCAAATTGATTGCTTGTCTGAGCGCTTACGCCATGATTACCTCTGTGCACATTGCCGTGTGGCGCTTGATAAATATCACGCATCGCATCTAAAACTGCTTGTGGTTTTTGGCTTGTTGCTGCGCTATCTAAATAAATGGGCGCATTATCTTGGCAAAGCGCAGGAAAATCAGATTTGTAATTTGGCATTGGCTTATCTTATAAGTGAAAAGGTAAACTAGAACTGATGGTAATTCAGGTTCGGCAAGGTCACCATAGGCTCTGCTATTTTCCAAGCATCTTCTTTGCCTACAAAGTGGGTAACGATCTCCATTGCAAACTCAAGCGCAGTGCCTGGTCCTTGGCTAGTGATAAGGTTGTGATTAACATCTTTGACCACACGTTTAACCCGATACATCTCACTTGGAATAAGGGAGACAAAATCAGGGTGGCAAGTCATTAAAGCATTTGGATAAAATCCATTTTCAGCTAAAACTATTGCTGGGCTTGCACAAATTGCGGCCATTAAGCGTGATTCATAGCTATGTTGACGCAGCATTTCAAGCAGCAGGGTATGGTTTGCAAAATGCTCTGCGCCCGGTTTTCCACCCGGAAGAGCAATCACATCAAAGGTTTTATCTGCCACATCGACTAATTTGCAATCTGCCACTAGACCTATATTACGCGAGCCCTTCATGACCAAAGCACCATCATCAGCCGTGCTTGCCGTGGTGACTTCAAAGCCTGCACGGATCAAAATATCAATAATAGTGATAGCTTCCATTTCTTCACTGCCCGGAGCAAGTGGCACTAGCGCGGTATATTTTGTTTGAGTCTGCATCCGATTGATTCCTTATTGTCCGAAGTTAGCTTCTAATGCTTTGATCTGCTTAATCAGTTCTTGATTATAAGGCACGGCAATTTTAGCTTGGTTCGCGCGTTTTACCAAGTAGCCATTAATAAAGTCTATCTCAGTAAAACGTTGATGCATGATATCTTGATGCATCGAAGAATAGTTTTGCGCAGTGGCTTGAATTACATCAAGAATCGTTTGAGTAAGGACTTGCTCACTTATATCAACCTTATAGTGGTTAAATACTTGGCTAAGCTCATGAATAATAATAGAAAGCTTATCTTGATGATGGCAAAGTTGGCCATTTTTACAATTTAATACAGCTGTCAAAGGGTTGATTGCGCAGTTAATGGCAAGTTTTCGCCAAAGTGCAAGCTCAATGTTTTCTTGCCATTGGGTGTGAGGGAGTACTTGCATCCAAGCTGGCACAATGTGGCTAGTTTTAAATGCGTGACCAATTAAAGTACTGCCTTGCCCTGTATATTTTACTTCTTGCGCGCTTTGTTTTAATGCGGCTTGAGTTGTGGTTCCCAAATAAACATCAAAGTTAGCAAGTGCTTGCTTGATGTTATCTAAAGCGCCCATCCCATTATGGATAAAGACGATAGGTGTTTGGGAGGGAATATATGTCAGCCAAGGCGTGATGGCATCTTTTACTTGCATCGCTTTGACGCACACTAAAATCAGGTCTGAATTTTGAATAAAATCAATATTGTTCGCAATGAACTCTAGCACAGGGTTATCATCAAGCTGTCTTTTTAGTTCGGTTTCTTGTTTGCGCGTAAGAAATTGAACTTGATGTGAATCTTGGGCGAGTGAGCAGCCAAAGAGAGAGCCAATTGCGCCAGCGCCGATGATTGATATTTTCATAATTTAACCTCATAAATTTGCTCTATGATATCAGCATATCTAAGCTTTGAGATCGATAGAAAACAAAAAACGCCACCCGAAGGCAGCGCTTTATGATTCTATCTACTTCGAGTTGAAGGATATTAGAACTTATATGTTACTGAGAAGTAGTGAGCAAAGCCTGTAGACTCTAGCTTACCTTCTGGTGTTGGGATGTAATCATCTTGGATGCCGTAAACGTCTTTATATGCTTTTAGACCGTAACCCACAGCAAAGCGCTCTGAGTGCCAGTAAAGACCGTTAAACATTACACCACCGTTGCTGCTTGTTGCATAACGGTCACGCATACCAAATTGGTAATCGATGTAACCTTGGTAAGAAAGGAATGAACCATTTTCAAAGGTGTAGAAAGGTTTGAACCAGTTGGTTGAGATTTGGTAACCGTTCCAGTCTTTATTGTTGATATCATATAGGCCATATACGTTTAGACCCATTTTGCCAAGCCAAGGAATCATAACGTCAGTACCTAGACCCCAGAATGAGTTGTTTACATTGCCATTGTCACCACTCCAGTTATAAAGAGTAGAGATGTAAAACTCATTGAAAGGACCGATGCTTAGATCTTTGCCTGTCATGCCGTCTAATGAAAAACGTGGTGCGAATTTCATAAACATTTTATCGCTAGTATCAGACTTATCGCTGTGATCACTACTTGCAAGGTTGAATACATCAACATAACCGTATAGATCGATAAACCCAGAGCGACCACCAAATTCCATTTCAAGATAGTCATGACCATCATGCTTTGCATTTTCAGCAAGAGGTTTCTCTTTTAGAGCATACATGTAGTTAAACTGAAGGAACTTATAATCATTCTTATGGATATCATCAGAATAATCAGCAGCGAAGCTTGGAGCCGCAGCAGTAAGAGCGGTCGCGAAAGTAGCAAGAGTCAAAGGTAGTGAGCGCATTTATTTTTCTCTAAAGGTTTTAATCAAAAGGAGATAACAAGAAAAAGAAATCGTTTGCTATTTTGGGAGCAAAGTCTCGTTTTCTGTTGAATTAATGGCGCGCATAATAGGGGATTTATGCTGCTTATGTAACCCCCCTTGGTGTTATTTTTGCCTTTTTTAGTTGATCTACATCACAAAAGTGTGGTTTTTGTGTGAGGTGATGGAACTTTTTATGAAATCAGCATGAACAAAACATGATTTTAGTGTGAAGTTGGTAGAAATAATATTTTTCAAATATGCAAAATGCAATCGTTTGCTTTTTGTGGTGAGAAGTTTAGGTTTTTAACTTAAAAAGATTATCAAACTGAAATAAAAAAGAGCAAGGTATCATGCGCCACCTTGCTCTTTATTAATAGTTTATTTAGCCCTTTAACTCTCTTGCTTTGAGGCTTTATCTAAAATATCTTTAAAATAAAAGCGCAGGCGATAGAGCATAATCAAACTCGGCACAACCATAAGCGCGGTGATAATAAAGAACCAAGGCCAACTATTTAATGCATCGGCAAGTTCGCCACTAAAGGAAGCAAGTGTGGTGCGCCCTAGGTTGCCTAGCGATGCTAGTAGAGCGTATTGGGTTGCCGAGAAAGCTTGTCCCGTTAAGACGGTTAAGAAGGACACAAAGGCGACGGTTGAAAAGGCTGTCGTAAAGTTATCGACTAAAATTGTCGCTAATAGCAGGTGCTCATCTGGGCCAACTGAGGCAATCCAAGCATACATCAGGTTAGAGCTTGCCATCGCCACACCACCAATCATCAAGCCTTTGACTATGCCAAAGCGTACGTTAAACATACTCCCGACAAAAGTGAAGAACATGGTCGCGCCCCAACCAATAAGCTTGGAGTAATCAGCAATTTGCTCATTGCTAAAGCCAACTTCTTTATAAAAGACAATCGACATGCGACCTAAGAAAGCTTCACCAATCTTAAACAAGAAGACAAAGAGTAAAAGCGTTAATGCAACCTTGGTGCCATTACGGCGGAAAAAGTCTAAGAAAGGCTCAACCACGGTAACAGATATCCAGCTAGCCACTTTTGAATCTAAAACTTTAGCATGACGTTTTTCAGCCTCGTGCTGCAACGCTTCACGCGCGGTTTTTGGCTCACCGACAAATAAAGTGAATAAAATCAATAATGCGCAGCAAGAGGTAAGGAGTAAATAAACCTGATTCCAGCCAAAGCTATCGGCGTAATTAAAGGCAAAGTAGCCAGGCAGTGAATAGCCAGTCCACCACCCAATCACTGCCATGGCAGAAGCTTGTGGCATTTTATGTGATTCGGCTTTTGAGAAACTATCAATTCGAAAGGCATCGATGGCGACATCTTGCGTGGCAGATGCGGTGGCGATCATCAAGGCGATCATACTCGCTAAAAGCAGTGAATGGCTCGGATCAAGTTTAGAAATCAAAAAGGTGCCAAGCAAAATCAGGCTCTGGCATATAATGATCCAACTGCGGCGTTGACCTAACTTTCGTGTGAGGAAAGGGATCGGCATGCGATCGACTAAAGGCGCCCATAAAAAGTTAATTGCATAAACGGTGAAAACGGCGCCAAAATAGCCAATGGTACTGCGATTGAGGCCAGCATCTGAAAGCCAACCTGTCATCGCTGAACCAATTAAGACCCAAGGAAAACCACTTGAGCAGCCTAGTAAAAACACCCAGAGTAGGCGTTTATCCATATAGCTTTGTATTGTTTGTTTCCATGTTAGGCTGGGCATTTTGGTTCCTTGAGGATTAACGCAAAACTCACTCTAAAGGGAAAGAGTGAGTTCATTGGTTTTACTTATATAGGCTAAGCAGCCAATTTTTTACTTCGTTTACACATTGATTCAAGAGTGATTGATTTATTCTTGAATGGTCACTTTATTGATGACGATGGTTTCCACTGGCACATCACGATACATGCCTTTCATTGTGGTTGGCTTAGTCGCCATTTCTTGAACCACGCTAAAGCCTTCTGTGACATGCCCAAACACAGCGTAACCTGGGTTGCTTGGGGTGTAGTCTAAAAAGCTATTGTCTTTAAAATTAATAAAGAACTGATTGGTTGCTGAATTTGGCGCAGAAGTGCGCGCCATAGCAACACTTGCGGTCACATTTTTAAGCCCGTTTGAAGCTTCATTTTTAATCGGCGCATTGGTTGGTACTTTGTTCATTTCTGGTGTAAAACCACCACCTTGCGCCATAAATCCTGGGATCACGCGGTGGAAAATTGTACCGTTATAAGTGCCTGCTTTGGCATAATCAATAAAGTTTTGCACAGTGATAGGCGCTTTTTCTGCGTCTAATGCAATTGTAAATTTGCCTATGTTTGTTTCAACAATCGCATCTGGCGCGGCCAATACTTGCGTGCTAAATAAACTTGCTGTGAGAAGCGCTGCTAGGGATGCTTTTTTTACCAAATGTTGCGACATTAAAATCTCTCCGCCATATATTGTTGTAGTTCTTGATCATCTGCAATTTCAGATAGTACACGTGTAGCGGCTTTGTTTAAAACGTCCTGGATATCCGAAAGAGTAGGATCAAAAGCACCAGATTGACTGACAAAGCCATTATAGGTTTTGACGAGTTTGCCTGTTGGTGATTGGGCGATGACTTGTAGCCCAACTTCGGCATCTATGGTGTAATCCACCTCGCCTTTGGTTACTTTCGCAAAGGTTTTTTGGATGACGATAGAAACAGTATTGTTGCTATCACGGGTAACGTGAAAACCTTGAGATAAAAATTGTTGAAAGAGTGCTGTTTCATAGGTTTTTTGCACAGCTTGCGAAGCATTTAGAGAAATATCTGGCGCATCTGATTCTGTAATTAAAGCAATTTTATCACTTGAACGCGCATCCTTACTCACTAAAGTAAAGCTTTTGCCGTTACCGATTTGTTCTGTCGCCGGTGTTGCGGTTGGCGTAAAATAAATTACGTTACTTGGCGTTATGGTGGCGCAAGCGGTTAAACTTGCCAAAACTAGCATCATCAATAACTTTTTCATCTAAATGTCCTTTTTATGTTTATTCTTGTTTTAGTTATATGTTTTTATAGCTTCAAAAATAACAAATTTATTATTTTGTGCAATAAGCGAAACTTGCTTTCCGAACAAACGTTTTAGTTTTTGATCATATTTAAGATGTTTATTGCCCACAACCAGAAGTTTTCCATTATCTTTTAGACACTTCTTGGCATCGCTAAACATTTGCCAAGCGATATGATCGGTAATCGTGTTCCCCTGATGGAATGGGGGGTTACACAAAATAAGATCAGCGCTTTGTTTGGCAAACCCATCTAATGCATTATTCGCAATAAATTGAAATTGCGCTAACTTTTCTTTTGAATGAGTCTTGTTTAAATTTTGATGAAGATTTTGTTTGGCAGATTCTACCGCCATAAAACTCTCATCTACACAAGTAAGGTTGGCTTGTGGATTTTGCCTTGCGGCATGAATCGACAGTACGCCATTGCCACAGCCTAAGTCAATAATCTCTTGCACACTCGGATCGCTTGGGATCTGTTCAAGCATAAAGCGTCCACCTAGATCGAGCTTTTCACCAGAATAAACGTTGGCAAGGTTAGTCAGCTGCATATTATAGTCATCAACCGACCATTTGGTTTCCGTTGCTTGATCTTTAAAAGATGCTTCTGATTCAGCAGTTTTGGCAAAAACCAGACGATGCTTTTTGACGGCAAGTGAGGTTTTAGGAGAGCCAAAATACTCTTCGACCAATTTTAGAGTTGAAGAGTGGATATCTTTAGCTTTATTGACGGCAATCAGTGGGGTGCCTTTAGGCAGCGAATGACGCAAGCAAGTTAGCTGATGACAAAGCATACGATTACTTTTAGGTAGTTGCATCAAAACTAGGTCAATATCTTGTGGGATATCTTCAAGGCTGGTCAGGAGGTTTATTTTAGGACATTGATTACGCTGCAAGTTTTTTAGACTAGCTTTGTGTGAGATAAAAGAATCGGTTTGCATCCACACTTGATGGTCAAATGAAAACCAAGCACTCAGCGCGCCAAAGTTGTCATTTAAAATTAAGATGTTTTTACCCGGCGCGAGATTTTCTTCACACAAGTGATTGATAATAAATTCATCGCCCGCATCCCATGCCTGCAAGGTTTCTTGTGGAAGCTTTGGAAAGCGTTCAAGCTTTAGTTTTTTATCAGCTATTTCTAAAATTGTTTTCATGGAGCTTATCTAGTTTAGGTTTATTACGACTTTACTCATGCTACCATGGATAAATCAATCTCAACTTAAAAAATCACATTTTCTATTCTTAAGCCTAAGTTTATTATCTTGGTATTGTGAATAAATAGGAAGTTATAATGAAAATTGCGCAACAAATTGAAGAAAAACTTACTCAATCTCTTCACCCAATTCACCTTGAAGTTTTAAATGAAAGCTATATGCATCATGTCCCAGAAGGCTCTGAAAGTCACTTTAAAGTTGTGATTGCGAGCAAGGAATTTGAAGGTAAGCGCCTGCTTATGCGCCATCGCAGTGTGAATCAAATTTTAGCTGATGAATTAGCCAATCATATTCATGCATTAGCGATTCATACTTATACCCCAGATGAATGGCAAGCCATGCAAAATTCTGTGCCAGATTCACCAAATTGTTTAGGTGGTAGCATCGGGGATACTGAATCTGTGATGCACAAAAAATAAGCGGGTGAAATCAGTTGTTTTTTTGCGCTAAAAGTGCGCATTATAGATGCTGTAAAAGAAAGCATCTCAATGAAAAAAGGCAATTTATCTGGTTTCATAATATTTTATGATAGCACGCAAGTTTGAACGAGATCTCACTCCATATTTACATGGAAAATTTTCTGAGATTTTCGAATCTGCATAGAAAGATTGCATAAAAAAGTGTTAGAATAGGCAACCCTAAGACTAGGTTGACTGTAAAATGAGCAATTTTGTTATTTTTTAGTCAGTGTAGTTTTAAGATGGATGTTTCGATTTTGATTGTCTGCATCTGCGATAAAACTCAAAGAATAACTAGTCGCGTCGTGCGGCTGCTAGGCAATTAAAAGAATCTTATTTCCTCAATAAAATAGTGCAAGTGCGTATGATTACAATAAAAAAGGGTTTGGACCTTCCGATTGCGGGTGCTCCAACTCAGGTGATTAATGATGGTAAAACCATCACCAAAGTCGCCTTGCTTGGCGAAGAGTACGTGGGTATGCGTCCAACAATGCATGTTCGCGTGAATGATGAAGTGAAAAAAGGTCAGATTCTTTTTGAAGACAAGAAGAACCCAGGCGTGAAGTACACTTCTCCAGCAAGCGGTAAAGTTATTGAAGTAAACCGTGGTGCAAAACGTGTGCTCCAATCTGTTGTGATTGAAGTATCAGGTGATGACCAAATTACTTTTGATAGCTATACAGCTGAACAGCTAGTGAGCCTTGATCGTGAAGCGATTATTTCTCAATTGGTTGAATCAGGTGTGTGGACTGCTTTGCGTACTCGTCCGTTTAGCAAGGTTCCGGCTATTGATTCAAAAACTTCGGCTATCTTTGTCACTGCGATGGATACCAACCCATTAGCAGCCGACGCTGAAGTGATTATTCATGATAAAGCTGAAGCATTTAAAGCTGGCCTAGATATTTTGTCTCGTCTCACTGAAGATAAAGTCTATGTATGTAAGAAGGGCACAAGCCTTCCTCGCTCAACGGCTCAAAATGTTGAAGAACATGTATTCGAAGGCCCGCACCCAGCAGGTCTTGCTGGCACGCATATGCATTTCTTATATCCAGTTTCTGCTGAGCACGTTGCTTGGACAATTGGTTATCAAGATGTGATTGCGTTCGGTGAATTCTTCCTTACAGGTCAAATTTACACAGATCGCGTTATTTCTTTAGCCGGTCCTGCTGTAAATTCGCCACGTCTTATCCGCACTCATATCGGCGCATCCATTGACGATATGGTTGAAGGTGAATTGCTTCCTGGTGAAGTACGTGTGATTTCTGGCTCTGTGCTACAAGGTACAGATGCAGCAGGTCCACATGCTTATCTTGGTCGTTATCACAATCAAGTTTCTGTCTTGCGTGAAGGTCGTGAAAAAGAGCTATTTGGTTGGGCTGTTCCAGGTAAAAACAAGTTCTCTGTAACGCGTTCTTTCCTAAGTCACTTATTTAAAGGCCAAGTCTTTAATATGACGACAACAACAAATGGTAGTGATCGCGCAATGGTGCCAATCGGTAACTATGAGCGTGTGATGCCACTTGATATGGAACCAACATTACTTCTTCGTGATTTATGTGCAGGGGACACTGACAGTGCTCAGCTTCTTGGCGCATTAGAACTCGATGAAGAAGATCTAGCTTTATGTACCTTTGTTTGTCCAGGTAAATATGATTACGGCGAAATGCTTCGCGAATGCCTAGACACTATTGAGAAGGAAGGGTAATTCATGGGCCTGAAGAAAATTATTGAAGATCTAGAGCCGCATTTTGAGCCTGGTGGAAAACACGAAAAATGGTTTGCGCTGTATGAAGCAGCTGCAACGCTTTTCTACACCCCAGGGACAGTGACCAAAGGTCGCTCTCATGTGCGTGATGCGAATGATCTAAAACGTATCATGATCATGGTATGGTTTGCGGTATTCCCAGCAATGTTCTGGGGTATGTATAACGCAGGTCACCAAGCGATTGTTGCGTTAAACCACATGTATCAAGGCGCAGAACTAACTGCGATCATTGATGGCAACTGGCATTATTGGCTAACCGAAATGCTTGGCGGCACCATTGGCGCTGAGTCTGGTTGGGGCAGCATGATGATGCTTGGGGCAACTTATTTCCTACCTATCTATGCGACAGTCTTTATTGTCGGTGGTTTCTGGGAAGTATTGTTCTGTATGGTGCGTAAGCATGAAGTGAACGAAGGTTTCTTTGTTACCTCTATCTTGTTTGCACTAATCGTTCCGCCAACATTACCGCTTTGGCAAGCAGCGCTAGGTATTACCTTTGGTGTTGTGGTTGCAAAAGAAATCTTTGGTGGTACAGGGCGTAACTTCTTAAACCCGGCACTTGCTGGTCGTGCTTTCCTATTCTTTGCTTATCCTGCGCAAATCTCAGGTGACTTAGTGTGGACAGCAGCAGATGGTTTCTCTGGTGCAACAGCGCTTAGCCAATGGGCTCACAGTGGTCCTGGCGCAGTCGTGAACAACGTAACAGGTGAAGCAATCACTTGGATGGACGCTTTCCTAGGTAACATCCCAGGTTCTATCGGTGAAGTATCAACCTTGATGCTTATCCTTGGCGGCCTAATGATTGTTTACATGCGTATTGCTTCATGGCGCATCATTGCTGGTGTGATGATTGGTATGATTGCTTCTGCAACAGCCTTTAACCTCATCGGTAGTGATACTAACCCTATGTTTGCGATGCCTTGGC
The DNA here is from genome assembly GCF_058545285.1 of Vibrio sp. KMM 9700. NCBI lineage: Bacteria > Pseudomonadati > Pseudomonadota > Gammaproteobacteria > Vibrionales > Vibrionaceae > Vibrio > Vibrio sp. KMM 9700. The sequence goes on from NZ_CM178589.1 coordinate 2,120,222, forward strand.
ATTGGCACTTAGTTCTAGGCGGCTTTGCATTTGGTATGATCTTCATGGCAACAGATCCAGTATCGGCTTCATTTACCAATAAAGGTAAGTGGTGGTACGGTATTTTGATCGGTGCTATGTGTGTGATGATCCGTGTAGCGAACCCAGCATATCCTGAAGGTATGATGCTTGCGATCTTGTTCTCTAACTTGTTCGCACCACTATTTGATAATCTTGTAGTTGAAAGAAACATCAAGAGGAGAAAAGCTCGCTATGGCAAGTAATAACGATAGTATTAAAAAGACACTGTCTGTTGTCATTGGATTGAGCCTTGTATGTTCAATTGTTGTTTCAACAGCTGCGGTATCTTTAAAAGACAAACAAGTCTTTAACGCTAAGCTTGATAAGCAAAGTAACATTGTTTCAGTTGCTGGCTTTGAAGCCACAGACGCGCAAGAAATCACTAAAATTTATGGTGAGAATATTGAACCGCGTCTAGTTGACTTTGCAACCGGTGAATTCACAGGCACAACAGAAGAAGCGGCAAGCTTTGACCAACGTGTGGCTGCGAAAGATCCTGCGCAATCAACTAAGCTTCCAGCTGATCAAGATCCGGCGAAAATCATCAACCGTTCAAACAAGGGCCTTGTATACCTTGTGAAAGAAGACGGCGAGACAGTGAAATACATTCTGCCAATCCATGGTAATGGTCTTTGGTCTATGATGTATGCATTTATTGCGGTTGAAACGGACGGTAATACACTTGATGGCATCACTTACTACGAGCAAGGTGAAACTCCTGGACTTGGTGGTGAAGTTGAGAACCCGAAATGGCGTGCTCAATTTGTTGGTAAAAAACTATTTGATGAGAATGGTAAGCCAGCAATTAAAGTCGTTAAAGGCGGCGCTCCTGAAGGGTCACAGTCAAGTGTTGACGGTTTATCTGGTGCAACATTGACCAGTAACGGTGTTCAACATTCGTTTGACTTTTGGCTAGGTGAGATGGGCTATGGTCCTTTCCTTGCTAAAGTTCGTAATGGAGAGATCAAATAATGGCTAGCGCAAAAGAGATCAAAAAAAGTATCTTAGCGCCGGTTCTAGATAACAACCCGATTGCACTGCAAATCTTGGGTGTGTGTTCTGCTTTGGCGGTAACCACTAAGCTAGAAACTGCGTTCGTGATGACTTTAGCGGTAATGTTTGTAACAGCATTATCAAACTTTTTCGTATCGCTTATTCGTAACCACATTCCAGGCAGTGTGCGTATTATTGTGCAAATGGCAATTATCGCATCACTTGTAATCGTGGTTGACCAAATCTTGCGTGCTTATCTTTACGATGTATCAAAACAGCTTTCTGTTTTCGTTGGTTTGATTATTACCAACTGTATCGTAATGGGGCGTGCGGAAGCATTTGCGATGAAATCTGCGCCGATTCCGTCATTCATTGATGGTATTGGTAACGGTCTAGGTTACGGCTTTGTCCTAATCACTGTTGGTTTCTTCCGTGAATTACTAGGTAGCGGCAAACTATTCGGCATGCAAGTTCTTCCACTTGTTGCGGATGGTGGTTGGTATCAGCCAAATGGCTTGATGCTACTTGCGCCGTCTGCTTTCTTCCTGATTGGTTTCATGATTTGGGTTATCCGTATCTTTAAACCAGAACAAGTCGAAGCGAAGGAGTAAGCAAACCATGGAACATTATCTAAGTCTATTGGTTCGCTCGATTTTTATCGAGAATATGGCACTCGCTTTCTTCCTAGGTATGTGTACATTTTTGGCCGTATCAAAGAAAGTAAAAACTTCATTTGGTCTAGGCGTTGCAGTTATCGTGGTATTAACCATTGCGGTTCCTGTCAACAACTTAGTCTATAACTTAGTGCTTCGAGATGGCGCTATCATGCCGGGTGTGGATTTAAGCTTCCTTAACTTCATCACTTTCATCGGTGTTATCGCAGCTCTTGTACAAATCTTGGAAATGGTGCTTGATCGCTTCTTCCCACCTTTGTACAACGCATTAGGTATTTTCCTACCACTTATCACAGTTAACTGTGCGATCTTCGGTGGTGTATCTTTCATGGTTCAACGTGACTATAACTTTGCTGAATCAGTCGTTTACGGCTTTGGCTCTGGTGTTGGTTGGATGCTTGCGATTGTTGCCCTTGCGGGTATTCGCGAGAAAATGAAGTATGCAGACGTACCTCCAGGTCTTCGTGGTCTAGGGATTACATTTATTACTGTTGGTCTTATGGCGTTAGGCTTTATGTCTTTCTCTGGTGTTCAACTTTAGGGTAAACAACCCAAATTATAAGGATTAGTCAATGGACATTATTCTTCTTGGCGTCGTGATGTTTACTCTGATCGTACTCGCGTTAGTGCTTATCATCTTATTTGCTAAGTCTAAGCTTGTACCAACAGGTGACATTACGATCTCCGTTAATGGCGATCCAGAAAAAGCAATTACAACTGCGGCGGGTAGTAAACTACTTAGCGCACTTGCTAGCTCTGGTATTTTCGTATCTTCAGCTTGTGGTGGCGGTGGCTCTTGTGGTCAGTGCCGCGTGAAAGTGAAATCAGGTGGTGGTGATATTCTACCAACTGAGCTTGATCACATCACAAAAGGTGAAGCGCGTGAAGGTGAGCGTCTTGCTTGCCAAGTCAACGTTAAATCTGACATGGAAATCGAACTTCCAGAAGAAATCTTTGGTGTGAAAAAATGGGAATGTGAAGTTATCTCTAATGATAACAAAGCAACCTTCATCAAAGAATTGAAACTGCAAATTCCAGATGGTGAATCAGTTCCTTTCCGTGCTGGTGGTTATATTCAAATTGAAGCACCTGCTCACCACGTTAAATACTCTGAATTTGATGTTCCAGAGGAATACCGTGAAGACTGGGATAAATTCAACTTGTTCCGCTATGAGTCTAAAGTGAACGATGAAACTATTCGTGCTTACTCAATGGCAAACTACCCAGAAGAGCATGGCATTATCATGCTAAACGTGCGTATCGCAACGCCGCCACCAAGTAACCCTGACGTGCCACCAGGCATCATGTCATCTTATATCTGGTCACTAAAACCAGGTGATAAGTGTACAATTTCAGGTCCATTTGGTGAGTTCTTCGCAAAAGACACAGATGCTGAAATGGTATTTGTCGGTGGTGGTGCTGGTATGGCGCCAATGCGTTCACACATCTTCGATCAATTGAAGCGTCTGAAGTCTCAACGTAAGATGAGCTTCTGGTATGGTGCGCGTTCTGTTCGTGAAATGTTCTATGTTGAAGATTTTGATCAACTCGCAGCAGAAAACGACAACTTCGAATGGCACTGTGCGCTTTCTGATCCACTTCCTGAGGATAACTGGGAAGGTAAGACTGGCTTTATCCATAATGTACTTTATGAAAGCTATCTAAGAGATCACGAAGCACCAGAGGATTGTGAGTACTACATGTGTGGTCCTCCAATGATGAACGCAGCTGTGATCGGCATGTTGAAAGATCTTGGCGTTGAAGATGAAAACATCTTATTGGATGACTTCGGCGGCTAATATCCAATACTCGTCATAATTGAAGCGGCAACTGCGTTAGCTTTAATGATTAGCCCTAGTCACATATTCTTATATGCTCCTAGGGTCTAATAATTTCGCTGCCTTGTTGCATCATCAAGTATTTAGAGTATTATTTTTAGCATATATATAGGCTGGTTACTGATTTTAGTAACTGGCCTTTGTTTTTAGAGTCTTTATTGAAAATATGTAAATTGGTATTCACTAACTTATAGCTTTGTTGGGATAACTAATAGCTTTATTGGGAATAGTGTCAGCAGTGAAAGGTGGTGAGCTTGTTGTGTCATTGGGATTATATCGACTACGCAAAACCGCTCCAAGCCATCCATGGTTCGCTTAACTCGCACATCCATGTGCTCGTCGAGTTTTGCTGCGCTGATACAATTCCCAATAACACATAGCAATAGCACATAACAAGTCGTCTAACTTAGCGCTTGAAGCGAAGAAAGTCTTGCTTGGACAGATAAACGAGCGAAACATATTTTCAATACAGACTTATCCAAAACATATAGGTAGACCTATGTTTTACAACAAAATAAAAAGCGTCAAATTTTTACTTATGAGCGCAATCGTGTTGCTCTTAAGTGCTTGTGGTCAACAAGAAGAACTACGCCCACAAATTCACATTACCGGCCCAACCATGGGCACGACTTATAATGTCAAATATATCGTCGAAGACGGTGTCCCAGAGCAAAAAGATCTCGAAAAAGCCATTTATGATCGCCTTGAAAAAGTCAATGCGCAGATGTCGACCTATCGTGACACTTCAGAGCTAAGCCAATTCAACCAAGCCGATGCAGGGCTTGCGTTCAAGGTTTCAGAAGATACTGCAACAGTTGTGCGTGAAGCGATTCGTTTAAACAAGCTAACCGAAGGTGCGCTCGATGTCACGGTTGGGCCATTAGTTAACTTATGGGGCTTTGGCCCAGAGTCTCGTCCAGATAAAACGCCAAGCAAAGAAGAGCTTGAGGAGCGCTTTAAAATAACTGGAATTGAGCACCTCAAAGAAGAGGGTGATACACTCACTAAAGATATTGATGATCTTTATGTGGATCTTTCAACCATAGCTAAAGGCTGGGGCGTGGATGTCGTTGCCAATTACCTTGAGTCTGTTGGGGTAAATAATTACATGGTCGAAGTTGGTGGTGAAATTCGCTTAAAAGGCTTAAATTCAAAAAATGTCCCATGGCGGATTGCAATTGAAAAACCAGTAGTTGATGAACGCAGCGTCCAAGAAGTGATTGAACCTGGTGATATGGCGATTGCAACTTCCGGCGATTATCGTAACTATTTTGAAGAAAATGGCGTGCGCTATTCACACATCATTAATCCAAAAACAGGCTACCCGATTGATAACAAAGTTGTCTCGGTGACTGTATTAGATAAATCTTGCATGAGCGCAGATGGCCTTGCAACCGGTCTTATGGTATTAGGAGAGGTTGAAGGCATGCGTATCGCAGAGGAAAATAACATTGCCGCCTTGATGATAGTCAAAACCGACGATGGGTTTAAAGAATATCAATCAACAGCTTTTGCAAAGCTTGCAAACAAAGAATAATTAGGAGTCTAAGATGGCAACATATTTGATAACGTTCGGCGTATTTCTTGCCGTGATTGCAGCCATGGCTGTTGGTTATATCTTCCAGAAGAAAACGGTATCCGGCAGCTGCGGTGGCCTTGGTAGCGTTGGTATCGACAAGGTATGTAATTGCCCTGAGCCATGTGATGCACGTAAAAAGCGTGAAGCCAAAGCTGCATTGCGCCAAGAGAAATTAGATAAGTGGAAGCAAGATAGTATTATCTAGTTTTGAGATCAAATAAAAATGCTTCATCTGAAGTTAGCCCTTAAACTTGGCTGCTTTGGATGAAGCATTTTTTATACCTATTAGTTTTATATTTCTAACTTTATTCTTGTAAAAGCTCTTTTGATTGGGAAGCAAGATCGTCCTTCGTTGGCAGTGTTTTCGATCGCATCATGACATAGTAATAATCGTTATTAATAAAGTAATGACGGATCACAAGGCCAGTTAAAATAAAGAAGAAGGCAGGCACAAAGGATATCGTTACTGAAAGTCCATTTAAGGTGGCATCACTTAGCTGTGTATCCGCTTGGTAGCCAATGAAATCTAACGTATAACCTGCTATCGGACCGGCAATTCCCATACCTAATTTTTGGCTAAATGAAATTGCACCCATCGTTAAGCCTGCTGCATTTACACCAGTTTTCTTACGTCCATAGTCAGCCGCCTCGGTAATTGATGCCCACAAAATAGGGGTATTAATATCGGATAAGAAGCAAGTTAAGAAATAGAAGAATACTGCTAGTGCAAAGTCACCCTTTCCGACCATAAAATATGAGATAACTCCAGCAACAGCTGCTACATACATAGAGTATTCAAATACTTTTATTTTGCAAAAGCGTTTGGTTAGCCACTCTGAAACGAATGCAGCTAAAAATCCGCCGACTGACCACATTCCCATAAAGACAGCAATCGCCCAACCTTCAGTCGCACCTGCAAATTCAGTTCCATAAATATAGGCAATGGTGCCACGAACCAGAAAACCAATTAAGAGTAGAACAACAGCTGAGCTTAAAATTAAACACTGATCATTTTTTAAGATACTTTTAAATTGAATCGAAAATTTAGGTGAGTTGTCTTCAATAACCACTTGTTCTTTAACGTTAACACAGCAGAAAATTAAACAAGCAGAGGAAATCGTCGCCAAGATGCTAAACGCAAAACGGTAGCTTTCAAGCGCATCAGGGTTGGAGTTTACCCAATAAGGAACAAAAGTTGTCACCAATAATGTAGCAACTTTCGCCATAGTAAAGCGATATGTATTGGCTTTTAATCTTTCCTTTGGATCATTAGTGATAGCACCAACTAACGAAATATAAGGAATGGTTAACATGGTAAAAATTAGAGTATTACCAATATAAGTCGCATACGCCCAAAGTAAATTGATTTCATAAGTGCTTTGTGGCGTGCTAAACATCAGATAAATTGAGATACCAAAAGGAATTGAGCCTAAACCTATCCAATGACGAAAACGACCATATTTGGTTTTTACTTTGCCTGTTATGGTTCCCATGATGGGATCGGAGAAAGCATCCACCACGCGCGTTACCAGTAAGATCCAACCTGCATCGATTGGTGTAATGCCGACAACTTGTACGTGGAAGATATATATCAACATAGATGCGGCAATCATAGAGATGTTAATTGCCATATCTCCAGAGCCATAAGCGACTTTTTCTAATACAGTCAGAGGTCTAACTTTTGTATACATAGGAGGGGTTCTCTTTCGTTATATGGATCAAAGGTTACATATGTTATGTATGTTGTTATTTTTTATGTAGGTGACACTTTTATAATGTTTGTTTTGCAGCTAAGAATAGCCCACAAATCTAGAGCATTTCTTTACCTAGATCACATGTAGATCCGTTACAACATACATATGCATACATCACAAAATACACACTAAGCTCATCCATGTTGCATTTTTTTTGTGATAAATATCACTTGTTAGTTGTTGGTGTAACTTTCAGCTTGCTAGGTTTAGATTAAAATTGCCTTTAACTTCATGATTTTAATATATTTATTTTTTATGTTTTTATTGTGATATTAATCACTGTAACCTTGTAACAAAGGTACATGTGATCGAGCTCTTACTTTTAAATGGATTAAGATCTTACAATGACGTCACAATGTAACCCGTTACATAGGTTACATCACAATATTCATTAAGTTATTCAAGGTGATAGCATGGCGACAATAAAAGATGTTGCAAAACTAGCTTGCGTGTCGACTGCAACGGTTTCAAGAGTGATTAATAATCATCCAAGTGTAACGGTTGAAACACGTCAACTCGTCCATCAAGCTATGGATCAGCTCTGCTATTTACCGTCTAAAAGTGCAATTCAATTAAATGGCAAAAAATCAGGTATTTTAGGGGTAATTTTACCTAACTTATCGAATCCTCATTTTCATGAATTGGTTGCAACGCTTGAGCAAGAAGCCAAATATTTTGGTATGCATTTGATTATTAAAACGCACTCGAATGATCCTGAGGTTGAAAAATCGGCAGTTCAATCCTTGATTAGCTTAGGCGCTGAAGGGCTCTTCTGGGTACCGACCGAAAATGAGTCAGAGTTAGTCGATTTGATAAAGCGCAGTGGTCTTAACACAGTTGTGGTCACCCAAAGATCTAAGTTTTTTGATTCAATCTTAGTTGATTACCGCAAAGGGGCGACCTTAGTGGCCAAGCATTTTTACGATTTAGGATTTTCAAATATCGGCTTTATTGGGCAAAAATTTGTTGATAATGAAAAGCTTCATGTTTTAAAGCAATCGATGCAATCAAAGGGCATTCAAATAAATGATGAGAATGTGTTTTTAATTGAGAAAGGTGTGGGCGAGAGTCTGATTGATCATAATCAAGATGTTTCACAAGTATGCGAACAAATTATAAATTTAAAATCAGAGCATATCGCACTTTGGGTATATAACGATGTCTTTACTGTTAATTTAATTAAAGAGCTAAATACGAAAGGAAAGCGCATTCCAGAAGATGTCTCATTAGTAAGTTTTGATGATACATATATTGCACATTTAATGAATATTACCAGCGTCACACAACCTATTAGCGAAATAGCAAGGCTTGCTTATTCACATATTCGAGATAGTAATCAAAATGACATGATAGAGTGTATTCAATTAATGCCTCGGATTATTACAAGAAATACAACGCTTAGAATAAATAAAACAATAGAAAGCATTTAAAATTTAACCTTTATAGAAATGATCTACTTGAATAAAAGTAGAGGAACTTTCACATCCAAAAAAATGAGATGAAAATGAATAAAACAACCCTAAATATAAAGCAAGGTGCTAAGTTAGAGTTTTGGTTAAAAACTAGTAACCCACAGAGCACTGATGAAGTATTAAATATTTCAAATGCAGATGGATCTATTTATAAAGTTACCAATGCTGTAAATTATTATGATTTTTACTCATATAGCCATGACATAGATGAAACTCTAACTCTAGAGGTTAGCCCTGATGCAGAGGTTTCACTGGCTTATTTTTATCACCCTGAAGATGTAGATATCCAAGGTGTGACTTATCTTGAGATCAACCAAGATGAAATTAGCTTTTTAACTAAAAGAGAGATGGAGGCTTGGTATCAAAGTGAATCATTTCGACCTCAGTTGCATTTCTCGCCTTTCAAAGCTTGGATGAATGATCCAAACGGCTGTTGCAAAATTGGCGATACCTACCACATGTTTTATCAATATTATCCAAATGATACCCAATGGGGGCCAATGCATTGGGGGCACGCAATTAGCAAAGATTTATTACATTGGACACATCTGCCGATTTTTAACCATCCAGAGCAAAACTTGGAGCGTCTTGGAGCAACTGGCGGTGCTTTCTCAGGCACGACTTATGTGAACCCACAAGGTGAAGCTTCAATTTATTACACTGAGCGCCGCGCAGCATATGATTTATATTCAGGCTATGTCGAAGTGCAGAAAAAAGCAAAGATTGATGCAAAAGGCATTAAAGCGACCAATATTGAAGAAGTCATCACGACAAAACCGCAGGGCGTAGGTTGTGATATTCGCGATCCGAAAGTTTGGTTTGATTATAAAACTAATTGTTATCGTATGATTTTAGGCTCGGTTCATGAGGGTGATCCTGCCGTGCTTCAATATACTTCTGAAGACGGTGATGAGTGGGAATTTTGTAATGTTCTGTATAAGGCGCCAAGTTATTTCTCCAAAAATGACGGTCGCTGCATCGAATGTCCTGACTTTTTTGAGTTAAATGGTCAATGGGTCTTAATCTTTGGTATTGTCGGTTATCACGAACCTAAGACTAATCGTCATAATTTGTTATATGCCTTAATTGGTGAATTTGATAATGGCGTATTTTATCCAAGCTCAAAAGAGCTACAAGTTTTAGACTTTGCGACTGAGTATTATGCGCTGCAAACTTTCAATGATGGTAAGCGTCAAGTCGGCATTGCATGGATGTATAACTGGGCGACGAACAAGCCAATTCAATCTGTTTATAATGGTGAAATGTCCATTCCTCGCGAACTATTTATAAATGAGAATAATAAATTAGCCATGTGGCCGATTTCTGATCTGCAAAATATAATTGATAACCAAGATGAAGTTAGTTTATCTCAGGATAAAGAATACATATTTAAAAATGGTCAAGCATTTGAAGTGTTGATTTCACAAGGTTTAAAAGATAATGAATCTTTAACATTTAAAGATGATCAAAACCAATCATTTAGCATTCAATATAAATCTGGAAAAATTCACTTTATCCACCCAAATGATGAAGAAGCAGATTATTCTCAAGGGCTAAATAAATTAGATAATTTACGCATTATCTTTGATTCAGGAGTGATTGAAATTTTTGTAAATGATGGTGAAGTCTGTGGTACGAAACGTAGTTATTTATTCTCTAAGTGCCATAGTTTATCCATTCAAGCTGATAATAATAAATTAATCCAAGTGAACAACTTTAAAAGTGTTTGGTAATAAAAGGAACAAATCTATGTTAAGTAATAATTATTATGATGTCACCAATTGGAATATCGGCAACCCTTACCAAGATATAGGTGAGGTGATAAATAGCATGATTGATGATATTAAAGCCAAGCAAAATGAAGTTGATGTGGATGATGGTGGCAAACCCGGCGCAGTGATTTATATTCCACCGGGTGATTATCACTTAAAGACGCAAGTTTTAATTGATATCAGCTATCTAAAAATTATGGGCTCAGGGCATGGCTTTACTTCATCAAGTATTCGTTTTAATACGCCTCAAGATGAGTTGAAAAATTGGCATGAAGTGTGGCCGGGTGGAAGCCGTATTCTGGTTGATCTTGAGAGTGATCCACAAGATGAAATTAAAGGCGCAGCATTTTATGTACAGCGTGATGGCGACCCACGCTTGAGTTCGGTTGAGTTTGAGAATTTTTGTATTGATGGCTTGCACTTTGTGGACGATGGCTTAGATAAAAATGACCCTGAAAATACTTATGTAAATGGTAAAACGGGTATCTATATTGCTTCAGCGAATGACTCGTTTCGCTTAACTGGTATGGGGATGATTTATCTTGAGCATGGCTTAGTTAGTTATCACACCGATGCGATGGCAGTCCATAATAACTTTATTGCAGAATGCGGTAATTGTATTGAATTGCGTGGCTCAGGTCAGGCATCTAAAATAACGGATAACCTGATTGGTGCGGGTTACCAAGGACACTCCATTTATGTGGAAAACTTTGGCGGTATTTTAGTTGCAACGAATAATATTTTCCCACGCGGAATAAGCTCTGTGCATTTTGTAAATGTGGCACGCTCAAGCATTACGAGCAATCGATTCCATTCTTTCTATTCTGGAATGCTTATTTTTGACGGCTTATGTGCTGAGAATTTAGTTTCATCGAATCACTTTTTAAGAGATCGTGAACCTTGGGCGCCCATGCGTGCTTATGACAATGGTTTGGATGATGCCTATGGATTACTCCATATTCATGGTAATCAAAACTCGATTATTGGCAATCATATTTCTGAGTCAATTGATGCGCAGTACCTTAAACCTATTGGTGAGAAGCCAGTGATGATACGCCTTGTATCAGGCCAAGGAAATTATATTGCTAACAATCATATTGTTGCGACAACAGAAGAGACGAAAGTGACCCAAGATGTTTCTAACAGTGCGTGTTTTAGTACTCAAGTGGACGCCTTATTATCCATTGATAAACTGGACGCGCTAGATGTTATAAATGTTTTGGTTGATGCAAAGTCAACACATAATACGATTTTGGACTCTGGCACGCAGGCGCAAGTTAGTTTAGATTCAAGTGTTAATGCATTTCGCCCGACTCCAAGTATAGGTTAATTGGTACTCCTTCATTTGACCTTTAAAAGCCGAGTCCCCCAATGCTCGGCTTTTATTGTTGAAAATATCAGGATATAACTGGCTTAAATTTTAAGAACGGCTTAAAATAACTGTACCCATAAACAGTATTTAAGCTTATGTCTATTCAAAAAATCATTCACATAGATATGGATTGTTTTTACGCAGCGGTAGAAATGCGTGACTTTCCTGAGCTTAGAAATGTTGCGCTTGCTGTTGGCGGCGCGGCAGATAAACGTGGCGTTTTAAGTACGTGTAATTATGCTGCGCGTAAATTTGGCATCCACTCAGCCATGCCTACAGCGCAAGCGTTAAAACTTTGCCCCAACCTTGTGCTCGTCCCCGGGCGCATGTCTGTATATAAAGAAATCTCCAAGCAAATTCGTGAAATATTCTCCCGCTATACCGATATTATTGAACCCTTATCTTTAGATGAAGCCTATTTAGACGTCACGGACAGCCCACATTTATATGGCAGCGCGACTTATATTGCCGATGCAATCAGACGTGATATATACCAAGAGTTAAACTTAACCGCCTCGGCAGGGGTCGCGCCGATTAAGTTTTTAGCCAAAATAGCCTCAGATATGAATAAGCCTAATGGTTTAACCGTGATCCCACCAGAGCGAGTGCAAGAAGAGATAGATAAACTTAAATTAGAAAAAATCCCCGGCGTGGGAAAAGTTAGTATCGAAAAGCTTAATCAAGCTGGCTTTTATACCTGTTTGGATATAAAAAATGCTAACTACAGGCAGCTGTTAGCTGATTTTGGGCGTTTAGGTGAGTCTTTGTGGCAGCGTAGTCACGGCATAGATAAACGTAAAGTTGAGCCAGTACGAGAGCGAAAATCTGTTGGGGTGGAGCGCACCTTTGAGGTGAATATCAAAACCTTTGAAGAATGTTGGCAGATCATTGACACCAAGCTTTTCCCGGAACTCAAGACACGTTTGCAAAAAGCAACGGCTGATGAAGCGATAATTAAGCAAGGGATCAAAATGAAGTTTGCCGATTTTTCTCAAACCACGATTGAGCATACGGCTAGCTCTCTAAGCTTAAAAGGGTTTTATCCATTGCTTGAAGAAGTAATGCAAAGGCAAAAAGGGCGTGAGATTCGTTTACTTGGATTGAGTGTGATGTTAAAGCCAGAGGTGTTAAAGCAGCAGCTGAGCCTTATCTAAAAAAGGGCAGTGATTCATTTATCACCGCCCTTATGTGGAGTAAATCCAAAATATTTAATTATGTATACTCTTCATACTTGAAGCTGCAACTGCGTTAACTTCGCTCTATCGCCCTAGTCACATATTCTTATATGCTCCTAGAGTCTCATCGCTTGTTGCCTTGCTGCAACTCCAATTATTTTGAGTATAAAATATTAAGCTTTTTCAGGAATATTCTCTAAAATAGCAATCATCTGCTCCCAGAATAAACCAACACTCTTAATCTCAACTTTTTCATCAGGAGAGTGTGGGAACTTGATGGTTGGGCCAAAAGAAATCATATCCATGTTTGGATAAGGTTCTTTAAATAGACCACACTCAAGACCTGCGTGGATCACCATAATGTTTGGTTTGTTTCCATAAATACCTTCATATACATCACGGAACACATGCATGATGGCAGAATCTGGATCTGGCTTCCAACCAGGGTAAGTGCCATTTAGCTCAAATTCTGCGCCAGCAAGGGCGGCAAGTGATGCGAGAGTTTGCTCAACTTGTTCACGACCAGAGTCAATCAGTGAGCGGATCAAACAAAGCACAGTGATTTGGTCACCTTCGGTTGTGATCACACCAACGTTTAATGAGGTTTCAACCACACCTTCAAAGTTATCATCCATACGGATCACGCCATTTGGACATGCATTTAATGCATTGATAAAACGAGTTTGGTCAGCTTTTGTGAACACAGGGCTTAGCTCTGCATCAGTAATGCTTGATGTAATGCCTGTCTCGATTTTTGCCAGCTCAGTTTGCACAAGGGCTGTAAATTCTTGATATGCACTTTCAAGAGCATCAAGCTTGTCGGCGGCAATCGCAATCACAACACTGGCTTCACGTGGAATCGCGTTACGAAGGCTACCGCCTTGGAATTCAACTAGCTCAAAACCTAAAGCGTCTTGCTGAGTTGCTAAAAAGCGTGCAAGGAATTTGTTCGCATTGCCGCGACCAGTATGGATATCACAACCAGAGTGACCGCCTTTAAAGCCTGCAACACTTAGTCTTTTTGCAACAAAGCCAGTTTGCGCTGCTTGACGTTCAAGGTTGAAGATCATTGAAGCATTCACGCCACCCGCGCAGCCCATGTAAATCTCACCTTCTTGCTCAGAATCGGTATTTAAAAGGATTTCACCTTCAAGATAACCTTCTTCAAGTGCAAAGGCGCCGGTCATGCCAGCTTCTTCATCAATCGTTAATAGTACTTCAAGCGGGCCGTGTTTGATCTCAGTTGATGCCAAGACAGCCAGACATGCCGCCATACCCATACCATTATCTGCGCCTAACGTTGTCCCTTTAGCTGTAACCCATTCGCCATCAACATAAGGAAGGATAGGATCCTTAGTAAAGTCATGGTTTGAATCACTGTTTGCTTGTGGCACCATATCAATGTGGGCTTGCAGCACAACTGGCTTTTTATTTTCCATGCCAGCTGTCGCAGGTTTTTTGATAAACACATTGCCAGCAGGATCTTGTTTAACTTCTAGATTTTGCGATTTAGCCCAATCCATAATATAGCCAGCAAGTGCGGCTTCATGTTTCGATGGATGTGGAATCGAGCAGATTTTAGCGAAAAATTGCCATACCGGCGTTGGGGAAAGTTCTGCAATAGAAGAGATTTGAGCGTCAGACACGTTAGCTCCTTAGTTAGTGACCAAATTGGTTTGTTTATGAAAACAAATATCTATGTACCCCAAAGCCTAAAATAGGAGAGGAGTAGCTTTAAGCTCATCATATACCTAAGCTTAATGGAAGTCACACAAGTTAGGGTGAACGCAAATCTTTCGATTGAATTTTGAACATTATTATTTCATGGTGTGAATTAAAATTACGATAATTGTGTAATTAACTTATAAATATCACTTAATTTGATCTTTTTTGAACATTTTTAATTAAAAAGGTTGTAATTTTACCACGAATTAGCTATATTGAATTCACTTTGATAGGGAACCTAATGCACTAGCTAGGTTTTTTTGAGTGAAATAGATATTTAGCTGAAATGTTTCCGTTTCTAGTATGAACAACCCCCAATTTGTTCTTTTTGCTAGTAAATATCTTTGCTTTACCCCAAATTAGAGATTCAACTTCGATAGAACTTGTTTATTTCAACCACCTACTTACCTGGGTGGTTTTTTTTGCCTCAATATTGTCATTTTCTTTCATTTCTCATTATTTTTGTGACAGATATAGCTCTTTTTTTTCAACTAAGCTTAAAAAATGTGACTAAACTTATAAATTAATTTGCTTTATTTGGTCTTTTTTGGAAAAATACACTCCTTTTTAACGGTTGCGCAAACGTTTAGTTGAGCTTCGAATACTCAACACACAGGCTGAGCGTACTAGGCGTTAAATCCCCTTTTTTACTACACTTTTAGGAATAAGAAGATGTTGGAGAAGCTCTTTAAGCTATCTGAAAATAACACTGATGTGAAAACAGAGGTGTTGGCCGGAGTCACCACTTTCTTGACCATGGCTTACATTATCTTTGTGAACCCATCAATTTTGTCTCAAGCGGGCATGGATCATGGTGCGGTGTTCGTCGCAACTTGTATCGCTGCTGCGATTGGCTGCTTTATTATGGGCTTATATGCCAACTACCCAATTGCGCAAGCGCCGGGTATGGGGCTAAATGCATTCTTCACTTATAGTGTTGTGTTGGGAATGGGGCACTCATGGCAAGTCGCACTGGCTGCGGTTTTTTGCTCTGGTATCTTGTTCATTATCCTAAGCTTATTTAAAATTCGTGAGCTCATCATTAATGCGATTCCTATGTCATTACGCCTTGGGATCTCTGCTGGTATCGGTCTTTTCCTTGCGTTTATCGCTTTGCAAAATGCAGGCATAGTGACAGATAACCCTGCAACATTAGTTGGCGTGGGTGACATGCGTACCGTGACCGCAGCGCTTGGCGCACTTGGCTTTATTTTAACGATTGTTTTAGTTAATCGTGGCCTAAAAGCAGCCGTGATGATTGCTATTCTTGCAGTGACAGCCATTGGTATTTTAATTGGTGATGTGCAATACACAGGCGTGATGTCTATGCCACCAAGCATTGCGCCAACCTTTATGCAACTAGACTTCTCTGCAATTTTCGATGTAGGTCTGATTTCGGTTGTGTTTGCATTCTTATTTGTTGATTTGTTTGATACAGCCGGCACGCTTGTTGGCGTTGCAACCAAAGCAAATCTGGTTAAAGAAGATGGTAAAATTCCTCGCTTAAATAAAGCGCTTCTTGCAGACTCAACAGCAACTTCAATCGGCGCACTATTAGGTACATCAAACACCACATCTTTTGTTGAAAGTACAGCTGGTGTTGCGGTAGGTGGTCGTACAGGTTTAACTGCTGTGGTTGTTGGGATTTTATTCCTATTAGCCTTATTCTTTGCACCGCTTGCAGGCATGGTTCCAGCTTATGCAACCGCAGGTGCACTGTTTTATGTCGCTATCTTAATGATGTCAGGTCTTGTGAATATTGACTGGCATGACTTAACTGAAGCTGCGCCTGTAGCTGTGGTTTGCTTGATGATGCCTTTGACTTATTCAATCGCAGAAGGCATTTCAATGGGCTTTATCTGCTACGCTGCGATTAAGCTTTTATCAGGCCGTTATAAAGAAGTACATTATGGGATCTGGATCCTAGCAGCTATCTTCCTTGCGAAGTTTATCTTCACAGGCGGCTAATTTTACTTCTACTGATAGTGCCTTTTCAGGTAAAATAATCAGAATTAATTCAAATAAGTTGTATGGCTTACTTTACTCTTCGGGGAATGTGTAAGGCATGCAACTTTTTCTATATAACATTTAGGTTTTATTATGACTAAGAAATTTGTGATCACTTGGGATAACATGCAAACATATTGCCGTGAGCTTGCGCAAAAGCAAATGCCAGCTGAGCAATGGAAAGCTATCGTTGGCGTGAGCCGTGGTGGTTTGGTTCCTGCTGCAATTTTGGCTCGTGAGCTAGGTATCCGCTATGTCGATACGATTTGTATTTCAAGCTATGATCACGATCACCAACGTGAAATGAAAGTACTTAAAACTATCGAAGGTGATGGCGAAGGTATGCTAATCGTTGATGATTTAGTTGATAGTGGTGATACAGCGAAGAAAATTCGTGAAATGTATCCAAAAGCTAAGCTTATCACTGTGTGCGCAAAACCAGCAGGTAAAGATTTAGTTGATGAGTATGTTGTTGATATTGAACAAGAAACTTGGATTGAGCAACCATGGGATATGGGTCTACAATTCATCCAACCAGTCAACCGTAAGCAATAATTTGACTTAATCTTTATCGACTTAAAGATGATTTTTTGAAACCTCACATAACTTAAATGTATGTGAGGTTTTTTATTGCCTGAATACTTGGTTTAAAAGCTTATAACTGGCTTAGAGCTTACGGCAAGAGTCACGTTTAATCAGCTCACAAGGCAAAATTAGTTTTTTATCTCTTGGTTTATTATCGATAAGATCAAGCAGCATCTTGGCGCTTTCATAGCCGATCTGGTAGGCATCTTGCTTGATGACGCTAATTGGCACTTTAAACATATCGACCATAGGGATCTCATCAAAGCCCAGTACTGACACATCGCTTGGGATCATTACTTTGGCTTGATTTAAGCTTTGTAAAAGTGCGAGGCTAATCGCAAGGTGTTGGCTAAATAAAGCCGTTGCTTGATGCTGATTTAAAAGAGATAGAGGTGAGCGCTCAAAACCATGGGTTCTTTCCCAGAACAAAACCATGTTTGGGTCAAGTTCAATATTATTTTCTTCTAATGCTGCAAGGTAGCCTTGGTAACGCTGTGAGCGTGAATTATTTCCTTCAAAACTTTGAGTTAAAAAGCCTATCTTTTTATGCCCAAGATCGATCAAATACTGCATACCATCCTTAGCGGCTTGAAAATAGTCGGAAGACACTAAATGGGTTTGGGTTTCTGGATACTCAAGTTGAAATTGAACGATCGGAAACCCTGTTTCAGTATAATGATTAAGTTGCTGATAGTTTTTGCCCGATGAGGTGATGATGATCCCATCGACACGCATTTGGCGTAAAATTTCAAGCGACTGCTTTTCGGTTTTTGAATCAAAATCTGTATTGTAAATCAGAAGGTTATAATCATTTTTTTTGCAAAAATCATCCATTCCACGCAATATTTTGGCTGTATTAAAGCCAGCAATATCTCGTACCACTACGCCTATGGTTCGGGTTTTATTACTTTTTAAGCTGCGCGCAATTCTATCTGGCACATAGTTTAAGGCTTCCACAGAAGACTCAATACGCGCCTTGGTATCAGTTGACATATGTCCAAAGCGTCCGTTTAAGTATTGTGAAACAGTGCTTTTAGAGACGCCAGCATGTTCTGCCACATCTATGATTCGAACTTTTTTCATGCATGCCTTTCTTTAGGAATAGAAATATTTATTTTTTGCTGAAAACTAATTTTTCGCCTATTGAATATTTTACGCAGATGTTCTACGCTAATCAAGTAAATCGATTTACTAAACCGATTTTGTACCTAAATTTCTTATATCGGTCATGGAGTGTTGATGTGAAGATTTCAGAGATAAAAGTTTTTGTTACCAACCCAGGACGCAACTTTGTGACCGTGAAAGTGATCACTGAATCTGGTGTATATGGTCTTGGTGATGCCACGGTCAATGGCCGTGAAATGGCTGTTGTGACTTATCTAGAGGAGCATGTGATCCCTTGTATTGTGGGGCGTGATGCGCACAATATTGAAGATATTTGGCAATACTTGTATCAAGGCGTGTACTGGCGCCGTGGGCCAATTTGCATGGCAGCGATTGCCGCAATTGATATGGCATTGTGGGATATTAAAGGCAAAGTAGCAGGTTTACCTGTGTATCAGCTTTTAGGTGGCAGATGCCGTGATGCTGTTTCTTTATATGCACATGCCAATGGCACCAATATAGAAGATACTTTAGTCAAAGCAAAAGAACTTGCTGATCAAGGTTTTAAAGCTATTCGTCTACAATCGGCGATTCCTGGGCTCTCTGAAACTTATGGCGTTTTAGGCGATAAAAAAGATTATTTTGAGCTTCAAGGCGAGCGTCCGCTACCACCTGAACAAGAGTGGTCTACACGTAAGTATTTTAAGCTAGTGCCTGAATTATTTGAGAAAGCGCAAGAGATGTTAGGCGATGATGTGGCTTTATTGCATGACGTACATAGCCGCTTAACTCCAATTGAATCAGCCAAGTTAGGTAAGATGCTTGAGCCGTATAATCTTTTCTTTTTAGAAGATAGCTCGATTGCAGAAAACCAAGATAATTATAAATTGATCCGCGCCCATACCACCACGCCGCTTGCGATTGGTGAAACTTATAATACGATTTGGGATTGCAAAGATTTAATTCAAAATCAATTGATTGACTTTATTCGTGTTGCCGCAACGCACGCTGGTGGGATCACTGGGGTGAAGAAAATATCTGACTTTGCAAGCGTGTATAACGTACGCACTGCGCCACATGGCGCGCCAGATTTATCACCAATTTGTTTTGCTGCGCATATGCATTTAAATATCTCAACCCACAACTTTGGTATCCAGGAGTTTGTCGGTTTTGGTAATGAGATCTCGCAAAAAATCTTCTCGCATGGCATGAAGCTTGAAAATGGCATGATTTACGTTAGCGATGCGCCAGGGCTAGGGGTTGATTTTGATGAAGAGGAAGCGCAAAAACATGTCTATAAGCGCTCTTATTTACCAGTCAGTCGCCTTGAAGATGGTACCTTGTGGCATTGGTAATTGTTTGATTTTTTTTTAAAATTTTTATTTACTCAGAATTTTAGTCTTGATTGTGTTGATATCAACAAAGCAAAGATTACTTGTACAGGGATGTACAAGTTATAGCGACCATGGATGGGACAGCGTCTTTGCGTCGTGATATCAGCATAAGCAAGACAAGCACAGGATAATAAAATGAAAAAAGTACTCGTATTTGGAACAGGATTCGCAGGCCAAGGTCATGCTCAAGCTTTTCGTGATGTAGGCGCAGAAGTCGTCGGTATTGTAGGGCGAACCCCTGAAGTTGTGCAGGACGTCGCACAAAAAATGGCAATTCCATACTTTGGCGCGGACTGGCAAAAAGCCCTTGAAGAATGTAAGCCAGATATGGTTTCAATCG
Organism: Vibrio sp. KMM 9700; assembly: GCF_058545285.1. Taxonomy (NCBI): domain Bacteria; kingdom Pseudomonadati; phylum Pseudomonadota; class Gammaproteobacteria; order Vibrionales; family Vibrionaceae; genus Vibrio; species Vibrio sp. KMM 9700. Next base: position 2,140,066 of record NZ_CM178589.1, read on the forward strand.
CAACCCCAGGTGGTGCACATGTTGAAGCGATTGAAGCTGCGCTAAATTTTGGCTGCCATGTTTTATGTGACAAGCCTTTAACTCAAGATAGCGCCAGTGCCAAACGCTTATACGAGCTTGCAAAGGCAAAAGGCTTAAAAACAGCTTATGCTTCAAGCTTTCGCTATATGCCACATATTATCCAAGCTAAACAAATGGTTGAGCAGGGCGCTATCGGTGAGCCAAGAGAGGTGGAATGTATTTCTCACTTTAACCTTGACCCACATATTCCATTTGGCTGGTCACATACAAAAGCGGCAGGTGGTGGTCGTTTAAATAACAACTTCACTCACTTAGTGTCAATTGTGACTTCTGTTATCGGTGAAAAGATTTTATCTGTCTCGGGTGAAGTTCGTAATGATATGCCAAAAGCGCCTGTTGTTTCAGGTGTGCATAACTTTACTGAGCGTCGCAACTTTATTCCTAAAGACATTGATGATCCAGAACTAGAATGGAAAGACTGCGATGTTGAATGGTCTTATACCGTCTTGATGCAACTTGAAAGTAAGAAAGCTATGCAGCCCGTATCGGTTTTATTTAAACATGGCGGTTTAGTGCCTCGTTTTAATGATGATTATATCGCTTTCCATGGTTCAGCAGGCTCGATTTATATCAAAGGCCATTATGGCGGCGGTCCACTTTATTTATGGGGCAAAGATAAAGAGTGGCAAGAGGTACCACTTCCAAAAGAAATCACTGAGCAATTACCTGATATTAAAGATGATACTCAACGTAGTTGGACACATTTAGCTGGTCTATTTGTGAAAGATGTCATGGGAGAGCCAATTGAAGAATATCAAAGCTTTAAAGAAGGTTATTTATACCAAGCTTTGATTGATATGATCCGTGAAAATGACTTTGCAACCGATGTGACTAAGCTTATTTGATCATTTGGAAAACAAACCTATCTCGATGGGTATTCTGTCGAGATAGATAAGGAGCAAAAACCATCAGAAGATAGAGAATTGAAACACCTACGACTATAAAAACTAACTGCTTATTAAATTTAAACCCTAATATAACTATAAATTAATAAGAAAGTTTAGTTACTAAAAATAAAATTATGTGCCAACCCCAAAACAGCTGAAATATCAGTTGTTAGGGTATCCCTTAAATTCAATAACGTGAAACAATTTATGTATTAGCTTGCTTGAAACTGTTAGATGTAACTTGGTTTATCTCCTCATATTGTTGCCTTAGGAGAGGTTCAATAAGGTTGAAAATATAAGTCAAGAATTACAGCGATAACAAGAAGGTATATCAAAAAATAGATATATAAGGAGCTGCAAGATGGAATTTGACTACATAGTAATTCTTGGTTACTTCGCACTTATGATAGGTGTGAGTTTCTTATTTAAAAAAATGGCAACCCAAAGTACCAGTGATTATTTCCGTGGGGGCGGTAAGATGCTCTGGTGGATGGTAGGTTCAACCGCATTTATGACCCAGTTTTCAGCATGGACTTTTACTGGGGCAGCAGGTAAAGCATTCAATGATGGATTCTTAGTGGTTGGCGTGTTTGTTGCCAATGCACTAGCTTATGTTCTTGCCTATGTTTATTTCGCTCCAAAGTTTCGTCAGATGCGTGTCGATACACCAACTGAAGGTATAAAGCGTCGTTTTGGCACAGTCAATGAGCAGTTTTTTACTTGGATGATCATCCCGTTAAGTATAATCAGTGGCGGGGTGTGGCTGAATGGTTTGAGCGTGTTTGCATCGGCTGTTTTTGAAGCTAATATCATTAGCACTATTTGGATAACAGGTTTAGTTGTTCTAATTGTCTCATTAATTAGTGGCGCTTGGGGCGTGGTTGCTTCAGACTTCATCCAGTCGCTTGTTGTTGCCGTCACCTCCATTGCATGCGCCGTAGTCGCACTTGTTGTTATTGGCGGGCCTTCAAAAATCATCACAGAATTTCCCACAGACTTTTTTATTGGCCCCGATATGAATTATCCGGTGCTTATATTTGCCTTTTTCCTCTTTTATTTTGTTAAGCAAATTCAAAGCATTAACAACATGCAAGATTCATATCGTTACCTTACAGCGAAAGACTCAATCAATGCTAAAAAAGCAGCTTTAATGGCTGGGGTTATGATGATTATTGGCGCAGTGATCTGGTTTATTCCTGCTTGGGTTGTTGCAATATTAAATCCTGATGCTATCAATCAATACCCAGCTTTAGGCGCGAAAGCTAGTGATGCCGTGTATCTCGTGTTTGCTCGTGAATATATGCCTGTTGGAACTGTAGGTATTTTGATGGCGGGGCTCTTTGCGGCGACCATGTCTTCAATGGATTCGGCGCTAAACCGTAATTCAGGTATTTTTATTCGTAGTTTTTATTCTGAATTTGTACGTAAAGGTAAGGCATCGGATAAAGAGCAGCTTCGAGTTGGTCAATTAGTATGTGTGATCAATGGGATCCTTGTCATACTTGCTGCACAGTTCTTTAATTCATTGAAAGAGTTAAGCCTATTTGACTTAATGATGCAGGTTGCAACCTTATTGCAAGGTCCTATTTTAGTTCCATTATGCTTTGGTATGTTTATTCGTAAAACGCCAAATTGGGCACCATGGGCGACAGTCGTATTTGGCGGTTTTGTTTCTTGGTTAGTCTTTAATGTGGTGACACCTGAAGTGGTTGCGAGCAGTGTCTTTGGGATTGAAGATCTGACTAAACGCGAAATTTCAGAATCAAGAACTATCGTCGCCATTATTGCTCACTTAGTTTTAACAGGTGGTTTCTTCTGGGCTTCAACTCTATTTTATAAAGAAGAAAAAGATATTAACAAAGAAGCATGTGATGCATTTTTTGAAGACGTTGATACTGAATGTGTCGCAGCGCCAGGGCAAGATATTGTAGATAGATTACAACGCCATAAACTTGGTACAGTGGTAACTTATATGGCTGCTGGTCTATGCTTGATGGTTCTCATTCCTAATCCTTGGTGGGGACGTTTGGTTTTCCTTGGCTGCGCGCTAGGTATTGGCTTAGTTGGTTATGGTTTGAAGAGAAGTGCACGCTTAACACATGTCGAAGGAGAGGTTCAGTAAGATAATCTGTAGAGATGAATTGAGCGCAAAAAACTGCCTTAAGTGACTTTCATTTAAGGCAGTTTTCTTTTTATGCAAATGCTTTGTTAGAATGGTAAAGTAACACTACGCTTCAATGACTTTGGGTATACATATACTCAAGTAAGCTCTTCAATCGCATCATAAACATTTAGGCAGACTCGTGGATAAAAATAAAAATACTTCAGAAGAATTATTCAAACCTAGATTAAGCACGCCTGAGACGTCAGGGATCATTGGTTACCATAGTGACAGCCAAGCCATGCTAGATGAGAAGCAAGAAAGCGAACAAAATGCTTGGTATCGCCAGCTGCCAAGACCGCAGTGGGCTTGGCAAGGACTTGATCCCATTGAAATTGAATCCGTGCTCGCGCGTATTGCCAGTTCAAGCATTGCCACCAATCATCCTAAATGGCTGGATACAGTGGCAGGTTTTCGTCATGGTAACTGGTGTTATGAATGGACCCAGCAGGGCATGATGCATCAGCGTAGCGCCTTGCATGCAGATGATCTCAGTGCAGAACAAAAATCACGTCAGTTGTTTGTCGCGAGCCTTTGCTTTAGTTTGGCAAGTTATCCGCATCTCAAACAAGATACGCTATCTTTGCAAGCTCAGGTGTTAGCCAATAAGGCTTATGTCGATGCAATGGAAGCTAGTCCATATATACTAAAGCAAATCGAAGTCCCGTATCAGGGTAAAAAAGTCTTAGCCAACCTACATTTACCCCACGAAACGGAAAAACCATTACCTGTGGTGATTGTCAGCGGTGGTATGGGCAGTTTGCAAACAGATTTGTGGCGACTTTTCACCGATTATTTAGCCAAGCATAGTATCGCCATGCTGACCTTAGACTTACCCGGCGCAGGCCATAGCAGCTCATTTGCGTTAACTGAAGACTCTTCTAGCATCCATCAGGCTTTACTTGAGCACTTGCCACAAGTGCCTTGGGTGGATCACTTTAATGTTCACTTTATGGGATTTCGCTTTGGCGGCAATAGTTTAGTGCGTCTCGCATTTTTAAAGCCAGATAAGGTTAAATCTTGTATTGCACTTGGTGCGCCAATTGAAAGTTTATTTAAAAATCCTGAACAAATTGCCAATATGCCAAAAATGTACCTAGATATGCTGGCATCAAGAATGGGGAAACGAGTCGTTGATATTCCGACCTTCTCGCGGATTTTAAATGCATGGTCTTTAAAGTCACAAGGGATTCTTGCTGGGCGTACGACGCCTGTGCCAATGCTTGCTTTAACCTTAGAAGGTGATCCTGTCAGTAGTAAACAAGATAATCAAAGTATCGCAACTTATAGCCAGGGCGGTAAAGCTATAAATATTAAAGCGAAAACTCTGCATCAAGGATATGAAGAAGCTCTAAAAAATGTGACAGATTGGTTAATAACAGAGATCAATAGATGACTTTTTAAGCAAATTAGGCAAAGATAGGGCCTCTTATAGAGTAATTATTACGCTTGGTTTTGCGATAAAAAAGGATGTTTCATGCCAAATCAGAATGAAGGAAATGTAATCCAACCGACACATCATAAGCTTATGTATGATTTCAAGGCATTTGGACCTTATCTAAGAGAAGGCTTATGTGAGGTTGATTCTTATTTTTTCGATTGTTTATCTGTTTGTATTAATGACAATATTTCACCTGAAAAGCGAGAATTTTGGGGTTGGTGGATGATATTGGCTCGTGAAGGGAAAAATTTAACAGCAACTTATAAATTTGGTCGTTATGATGATAAAGGAAACTGGCAATTAGAAGAGGTTCCTGGCGCTGAGATTTTAGAGGTTATATCAAGTAAAGAGGTGTTTGAAGAAAAACTTCTTACCGTCGCTCAAGACAAACATGGCTTAACGCTTAGCATTAGTAAGGATTCCGTCCAATTTAACTGATTTTCTACGCTTTTACTTGTTTATTTAGTGAAGTATTGATAAAAATAATACCCATTAAACCTTTTTGATTTGAAGTTGCAGTAAAGTGATGTTTCACGCTGCATCTTCAAGTTTTTTGGGGTATATATTTACCTATTTCTATTTTAGCAGGCAAAGCATGACTCATTCTGACTCTTCTTCTTCGCACAATCATCTCGACTCCCAATCTTCAATGACGAATGCGCCTACATCTTCACCCGCAAGCACCCCTGATGTTTCATCAAATCACAAGCAGCAAACTATAGTAATTAAGCTTGGTACGAGCGTCTTAACCGGTGGCAGCTTGGCATTAGATAAATCTCGCATGGTTGATCTTGTGCGTCAGTGCGCGGCATTAAGAGAAATGGGACACAAAGTTGTCGTCGTTTCTTCTGGCGCGATTGCAGCCGGTCGTGAGCATTTAAATTATCCTGAACTTGTTCAATCTATGGCCAATAAACAGCTTTTAGCCGCTGTTGGCCAAAGCCGCTTAATTCAAATTTGGGAGTCCTTATTTGAGCTTTATCGTATTCCAGTTGGGCAGATGTTATTAACCCGTGCAGACTTAAAAGATAGAGAACGTTTTTTAAATGCGCGCGATATGATCAACGCTTTGCTTGAACATAATGTAGTACCAATTGTGAACGAAAACGACGCAGTGGCAACCAATGAAATTAAAGTCGGTGATAATGACAACTTATCCGCTTTAGTTGGCATTTTATGTAATGCGGATAAACTATTATTATTAACCGACCAACCAGGTTTATTCACAGCCGATCCGCGCTCAAATCCTGAGGCTGAGCTTATCCGTGAGGTGAAAACAATTGATGCAACCTTACGTAAAATTGCTGGTGGCAGTGGCACAACTCTTGGTACTGGTGGGATGGCAACTAAGCTGCAAGCTGCCGATGTCGCGCGTCATTCTGGCATAGATGTGGTGATTGCTGCAGGCTCAAGTCCCAATGTGATTTTAGATCTTGTTTCAGATAAGCCGCAAGGGACACATTTTGTTGCGTTAGATACCTCACTTGAAAGTCGTAAACGTTGGATTTTAGCAGGCCCGCAAGTGGAAGGGGATCTATACATTGATGATGGCGCAGCGACAGCTGTGATTGAGCGTGGTAGTAGTTTACTTGCCAAAGGGATCCGCCATTTTAATGGTGAATTTGAGCGTGGTGATGTGGTTCGCGTTCGTTCACTTGAAGGCAAGCTACTTGCGAAAGGTTTGATTCGTTACGATCATCTCGACTTAGCACAAATCATAGGTAAGCATAGCCAAGAAATTGAGACGATTTTAGGTCATGAACATGGTTCAACGATTTTACATCGTGATGATCTTGTTGTGATCCATGAATAATAAGGAAACGAAAGTGCAATTAATTGAAATGGGAAAAGCGGCAAAACTTGCCAGCTACCAACTCGCGATTACCGATACCAAAACAAAAAACTATGCGCTACAACTGATTGCGGATGAGTTAGAAGCCAAAAGTGAGCATATTTTAGCTGCCAATGAAAAAGACTTGGAAGCAGCAAGAGGGATTGTCAGCGAAGCCTTGCTTGATCGTTTAATGCTTAACAAAGCACGCTTGCATGATATTGCCAATGATGTACGCCATGTGATCAAACTTGATGATCCGGTTGGCAGTGAGTTTGACTCAAAAGTGCTCGAAAATAGCATGCGCCTGACTAAGCGCCGTGTGCCACTTGGCGTCGTCGGTGTGATTTATGAAGCGCGCCCAAATGTCACTATAGATATTGCTGCCTTATGCTTAAAAACTGGTAATGCAAGCATCTTACGTGGCGGGAAAGAGACGTTTCATTCAAACATGGCTTTGATTGAGGTGATCCAAGGCGCTCTTCAAAAGGCTGGGCTGCCTGCTGCTAGCGTGCAATATATTGAAAAGCCAGATCGCGAGCTCGTCACTGAGTTATTAAAGCTCGATGATTATGTGGATATGATCATCCCACGTGGTGGTGCTGGTCTGCATAAAATGTGCAAAGAGAACAGCACAATTCCTGTGATCATTGGCGGTTTTGGGATCAGCCATATCTTTGTGGATGAAAGCGCGGATTTAAATCGCTCGATTGAAGTGATTGCCAATTCAAAAATGCAGCGTCCATCGGCATGTAACTCATTGGATACTTTGCTAGTACATAAAAAAGTTGCGACAGATTTATTGCCACGCCTTGCGGATAAGATTAATCAAGAAGTCACTTTTGTGGTGGATCCAAGCGCAAAACCTTATTTGGATACACTGACTAAGATGCGTGATGCAAAAGAAGGTGACTTTGATACTGAGTGGTTGTCTTACACGCTAGGAATCAAAGTAGTGGAAGATATTGATCAGGCGATTTTGCATATGCAAGTGCACAATGCAAGTCACTCGGATGCAATTATGACCAATGATTTGGTCAATGCTGAGAAGTTTATTAATAGCGCAGGATCGGCTGCGGTTTATGTCAATGCATCCACTCGTTTTACCGATGGGGCGCAATTTGGACTCGGCGCAGAAGTAGCGGTTTCAACTCAAAAACTGCATGCTCGCGGGCCTATGGGTTTAACTGAACTGACGAGCTACAAGTGGGTCGGCCAAGCGGATTATCTCATTCGCTCTTAAATGTGAAGCGATCGCTTGAGTGTATTTTCCCCTTGTAGTCAATCGTCTAAGAAAGCACGAAAGCTTACAAGGGGAAGCGTGGATGGGGTTAAAATACCGCGACAGTTGTAAGTTCAACTATGGCGGTTATATAACCTCAGCTATTATTTAACTTCGATGCCTTGCGCCTGCATATCCGCATGATAACTCGAACGTACAAACGGGCCACACGCAGCATGCGTAAAGCCTAGATCAAGGGCAATCTCTTTTAGCTCATCAAACTCTTCAGGCGGCACATAACGCTCAACTGGCAAGTGGTGACGACTTGGCGCTAGGTATTGGCCTAAGGTCAGCATAGTCACGCCGTGTGCGCGTAAGTCTTTTAATACTTCAATGATTTCTTCTTTGGTTTCACCAAGTCCCATCATCAAGCCTGATTTTGTCGGAACATCTGGGTGCTGCGCTTTGAATTTTTGCAATAGCTCTAGCGACCATTTGTAGTTCGCACCTGGGCGCGCTTTACGGTATAGACGCGGCGCAGTTTCTAAGTTGTGGTTGAACACATCTGGCGGGTTATCTTTTAATAACTCAAGCGCAGTGTCCATGCGACCACGAAAATCTGGAACCAAAGTTTCAATGCGAATATTTGGGTTTTTCTCTCGGATTGCTTTATTACAATCAGCAAAATGTTGCGCACCACCATCACGTAGATCGTCACGATCGACAGAGGTGATCACCACATATTTTAACTTCATATCTGAGATAGTTTGCGCAAGATGGCTTGGCTCATTTGCATCAGGGGCAATTGGGCGACCATGGGCAACATCGCAAAATGGGCAACGACGCGTACAGATTGCACCTAAGATCATAAAGGTTGCTGTGCCGTGGTTAAAGCATTCAGCAAGGTTTGGGCAAGAAGCTTCTTCACATACAGAGTGAAGTTTGTTTTTACGCATTGCAGCTTTAATATCTTGAATACGTTTGCTATCTGATGGGAGTTTAATCTTCATCCATTCAGGTTTACGCAGCACTTGAGTTTGCTCAACCGGCATATTTTTAGTTGGGATAAGGGCCATTTTATCGGCATCGCGGTATTTGACACCCTTTTCCATTTGAATTGGTTTGCTCATAACTTCCTACTTATTTAAATTCGATATTTTTATAATCAAGGTGCTTTGCGATTTTCTCAAGAATCACTTTTTCAACTTGAGAAAGAGAAATATCGTCTAGATAATCTTGCATTTGTACCATTTCCATACCGGCGTAGCCACAAGGATTGATACGTAAAAAAGGTGCAAGATCCATATTAATATTGAGTGCCAAACCATGGAAAGAGCAGCCGCGGCGCACTCTTAATCCAAGTGAACAAATTTTATTATGTGGTTGGCTTTGATCTTGACCATCAAGCAGCACATATACCCCCGGTGCATCAGGGCGAGACTGAGACTGGATGCCAAAATCAGCCAAGGTATCAATGACTATGCTCTCTATATGGGTCACAAGTTGGCGCACGCCAATGTTTTTGCGTCTTAGGTTTAGCATAAAATAAACCACCAACTGACCCGGGCCATGATAAGTCACTTGCCCGCCGCGATCACTTTGAATCACAGGGATATCACCAGTGTTAAGCAAATGTTCAGCTTTGCCGGCTTGGCCTTGAGTAAAGACTGGATTATGCTCGACTAACCAAACTTCATCCAAAGTGTCATCTTGACGCGAGTCGGTGAAGTCATGCATAGCTTGCCAGAGTGTTTGATAGTTTTGATAAGACTGATTGTCATCTTTGCCGGTGTAATTGCGGATGATAAGTGTATCGGCTACCGTCAGGTTTGCTTGTGTCATGAAAAGGGTCCAATCTCTGATATTGGCTCGATTATACCTTGAGTTATCTCAAGCAACCACCTATTCAGTACAAGGTTATCGCTTGAGATTTCAACTTTTTCTGTATATATCACAAAAAAATTTTATATGTGTGACAAATTAAATCACGAAAAGTGGATTAATTAAAGTCGGATATATAAATTAAAGCACGACACGTACAATTTCAATTTCACCAAGCTCTTTATATAAAGTCTCAACTTGCTCAATTGAAGTTGCAGTAATGGTAACCGATACTGCGTCATATGTGCCTTTGCTGCTTGGGGTGACTTTTGGTGTGTAGTCACCTGGGGCATGGCGTTGAATTACTTCAAGAACCAAATCAGGCAGTTCAGGTTTTGCATAACCCATGACCTTATAGGTAAACTGACAAGGGAACTCAAGTAAGTCTTTTAGTTTTGGTTGCTCTTGCATCATTTCTCCAAAAACGTTTTTGATGTACAAAAGCCTAGCTATCGGTCAAGACCATTAACTAGGCTTAAAGGTATTAAGCTAAATTTAATGCTAAACAAGGGCTTAGCTATACACTTGCCCCTGAAAGGTTAACCCCAGTGGGGGAGTCTAAATTTAGTTATTTAAATAATCCTGAAAAGAATTTAATTAGCATGTCCCACATACGGCTAAAGAAGCTGCCTTCGTTTACATCTTCAAGTGCAACCAATGGGTAGTTTGCAATATCTTCACCATTTAATTGATAGAAGACTGTGCCGACTTTGTCACCTTTTTTGATTGGTGCTTTGAGTTCGCCATCAAGTTGGAAGCTTGCTGATAGGTTTTTCGCTTGACCACGTTGTAGTGTTACAAATGTATCTTGCGCCAGACCTAAGCTAATTTCATCTTTATCACCCAGCCAAACACGCTCTTTGATGAACTCTTTGTTTGCTTGATGTGGTGAAACTGTTTCAAAGAAACGGAAGCCATAGCTAAGTAGTTTTTTGCTTTCAGCTTTACGTGCATTTTCACTCTTAGTACCCATCACAACGGCAACAAGACGCATGTCGCCTTCGGTTGCAGAAGAAACTAGGTTATAGCCTGCGCCACTTGTGTGACCAGTTTTGATGCCATCAACATTTAAGCTGCGATCCCAAAGTAGGCCGTTACGGTTATATTGAGTAATACCGTTATAAGTGAATTTTTTCTCAGCATAAAGCTTGTATTCGTTTGGTACGTCTTTAATTAAGGCGCGGCCAAGGAGTGCTAAGTCATATGGTGTTGAGTAAAGATCTGGATTATCTAGACCGTGTACATTGGTAAAGTGAGATTGTGTCATGCCAATCTTCTTCGCCCAGCTGTTCATCAGATCAACGAATGCATCTTCGCTACCAGCAATGTGCTCAGCCATTGCCACACACGCATCGTTGCCCGATTGAATGATGATGCCGTGGTTTAGCTCATCAACGGTTACAGTTGTGCCAACTTCGATAAACATCTTCGATGAATCAGGGAAGTTTTTCGCCCATGCATTTTCACTAATGACAACTTCATCTTGCGGCGTGATATTGCCGGCTTTCATTTCTTGGCCGATGACATAGCTGGTTAACATCTTGGTTAAACTAGCAGGGTGGCGGCGCTCATTCATGTTCTTTTCAGCAATCACTTGGCCTGAATGATAGTCCATTAAGACATAACCTTCAGCGGCAATTGCAGGCGCGCTTGGTGTCGCAATTGGATCGGCGGCTTGCACTTGGAAAGCCATGGCGCTTGCACAAAGTGTCAAGCTTGTCACAAGCATACGGGTAAAAGATGGGGCTGTATTTTTCATATGATTAGCTATTATTAAATAAAATTAGAGATTTTTATAAGATTAATCGGAATTTATCCTATGGTATCAAAATCATGGCGGGTATCAAAATAAGTCTTGCTTTGGATACCATAGGATAAAGAGTCTTTATTTTAGAAAAAGTTCAACCAATCACAAGCGATAAACCTATGATTGGTCGAATATAAAGCACAATCAGTGAAGACTCTACTTTAATCTAAGCTAGATAAGACTTAAGCGTCAGTTTTCGCGTAAGACTTACGTGCTTTTTTAGGGCGAGTAATGATGTTTGCATCGTTATAGCCAGCTTTGTGTACTTTTTTCAATAAAAAGTCAGCTTGCTCTGGTGTTGGTACTGGGCCTAAGAAAACACGGAAAGTGCCATCTTCAGAATTTACCAGTGCGCCAACACGCATTTCTTTTGCAAGATCGCCAGCCATAGCACGTGCTACGTCACGCTTATCTACACCCATTACACGTACAATGTATTCCATTGCAGGCTTAGCAGCTGTTGCAGACGCTGTCTCAGCCATTGCTGGAAGCGTTAATGCAGAAGACGCTAAAACGCCAGCAAGAAGTAGTGGTTTCATTAATTTTTTCATAGTACCTAGATCCATTATCAAAAAGTGTTGCCCAATTTACACATAGCTCCTTGGAACAAAGAGTATAAACTAAGACGATTAAAAGGGCAGTTCCCCGTAAATTTCGTTACTTCCAAACTTACACAAAGTTAAAAAATGAGTGACTAGCTAAACTTACTGAGTCGTTCTTTCTCTATCTTTAATATAAGCCTGCGGATGACCTTCTGCACGTAAACGGCGCAGTAGAGCATCGGCTTGTGTTTCATTTGTCAGTGGACCTAGCATGACTCGGTTGATCCCACCTTCACTATTAATGAGGGCGCCAACAGAGTAGCTTTGTCCTAGGTTTTTAGCCAAGCTTCGAGCTTTATCTTTATCGGATAAGGCTGTCACTTGGACTAAATATTCAAGATTCTCTTTAGGCGGCATGATGCTATCTGTGACGCCACTATGATTATCTATGTATTCGATTTTAACTGGCGCTGTTCCGTGTTGGTAAACACCGAGTTTGTAGGCCGCAGCATAGCTTAGATCTATGATACGTCCATCATGAAAAGGGCCGCGATCATTGACGCGAACAATAACGCTTTTGCCATTGCTTTGGTTGGTTACTTTGACATAGCTTGGCAGCGGTAGGGTTTTGTGCGCCGCTGTCATTTGGTACATGTCGTATATTTCACCATTTGATGTTTCATAGCCTTGAAATTTAGCACCGTACCAAGATGCATAACCACTTTGCGTGAAGCCGCGTGGATCTCTGACTATATTATAGGTGCCGCCACGTAATTTGTAATCTTGATTTCCGCGACGACTCAAGGGTTCATACTTGGGCTCGGCATTTTGCACATGTGCCACTGACTTTAGTTGAGTCGGCTCTGCATCATGCGTCATACTATAGCGTCCACCGTTAGGGTTTGGCTTCTCTTTACTGACAGTTTTAGTTGGCGCTGGCTGGCTTGGCACCTGCTTTTTTTCTGGCTCGGATGAACAGCCAACAAGCAGTGCTGCGATACAAACTGCTGAAAGATAAACTTTTGCTTCCATTCTTTGATCTCTTTATTAACTTGCTTTTGAAAGCATTTTTCTATGTGTATGGATTGACATTAAAATCCCAAAACCAGCGAGTAGAGTAATCATTGAGGTTCCTCCATAGCTGATCAAAGGTAAAGGCACACCTACAACTGGTAAGATGCCGCTTACCATGCCTATGTTTACAAAAACATAAACAAAGAAGCTTAAGACGACACTGCCGCCCATCATACGTCCAAAAGATGTTTGTGCTGTACTTGCGATATACAGCCCGCGAGCGATGATACATAAGTAAACCGCTAACAAGACGCATACCCCTACCATACCCCATTCTTCGCCGATTACTGCAAAGATAAAGTCAGTATGACGCTCCGGTACGAACTCAAGCTGTGATTGGGTTCCCATCAACCAGCCTTTACCAAATAAACCACCAGAGCCAATTGCAATTTTACTTTGAATTATATGATAACCAGCGCCAAGCGGATCAGATTCTGGATCAAATAAGGTTCTTACACGAGTTTTTTGATACTCATGCATTAAGAAGAACCATAAGATCGGAATGAAGCCACCCACAGCAACGGCTGCCGCCATAATTAAACGCCAGCTAATTCCCGCTAAAAATATCACGAATATCCCTGACGCTGCAATCAAAATAGATGTACCGAGGTCAGGTTGTTTGGCGATTAAAATGGTTGGAACAAAGACCATCAAAAGGGAAACAAAAAGCGTCATTAAACTTGGTGGGAGCGCTTTGCGTCCAATATAAGTGGCAACCATTAGGGGCACAGCAAGCTTGAGTAGCTCTGAAGGTTGAAAACGTACAAAGCCTAAGTTGAGCCAACGCTGCGCACCTTTGGAGCTTTCGCCAAAAAAGAGCACCCCTAAAAGGAGCAAAATACCAAATAAAAATAACAAAGGCGCCATGCTTTCATAACTACGCGGCTTAATTTGTGCCAAGACTATCATGACCACTAATGACAGCACCATACGCATGGCTTGTTTGTCCATCATTTCCATGCTTTGGCCAGAGGCGCTATACATGATCACAAGGCCCATTCCCATCAGGACGAGCAAGCAAAGTAGCAACGGCAAATCTATATGCATACGTTCGAAAACAGAACGGCTTTTGCCTGTTGAAGGATCCATTTTCATTATTGTTGAGCCTCATTTTGTTTGAGTAGCGCTTCGGCTGCATCTGGATCGATAATTTCTTTCGCCAATTCTTGTGGTGTCGGTGGCTTATCATCGACTTCATCTTTGCCTTTATCTAGCAATACATAATCAAAGATTTCGCGCGCAACGCCACCACCTAAGCGAGAGCCGGATTCGCCATTTTCAAGCACGACAGAAACGAGCACTTGTGGGTCATCAAAAGGAGCAAAACTCATAAAGAGTGCGTGGTCGCGTAAGCGTTCAGCCAGCGCTTTAGAGTTATATTTTTGACCTTCTTTTAAGCCAAATACCTGCGCTGTCCCTGATTTACCACCACTTTTATATGGCGTTCCAGCAAATACGCGTCGCGCTGTACCACGTGAGCCATAGTTCACACGATACATACCTTCTTTGGCGATATCCCAATATCTTTGCGGGACATTAGCAATTGGCGGATAAGTTTCGATTGCTGCAAATTCAGGTTTTAATGGTTTTTTGGTTTTATCAACGGATGCACGCAACAAGTGCGGCGCCTTCACTTGACCATTATTTACCAAGACCGAAAGTGCCTTGACGATTTGCATCGGCGTAGCCGTCCAATACCCTTGACCTATCCCAACAGGAATTGTATCCCCTTGATACCAAGGCTGTTTATGACGAGACTGTTTCCATTCACGAGTTGGCATATTGGCGCGACTTTCTTCGCGAATATCTATGCCTGTGTATTCGCCATAACCAAACTTATTCATCCATGCAGATAAACGATCAATCCCCAAATCATAGGCAACTTGATAGAAGAAGGTATCCACTGATTCTTCGATCGCTTTGCGCACATTGACTGGTCCATGACCCCAACGCGCCCAGTCTCTAAACTTACGCTTAGTGGTTGAGTTCGGAACTTGCCAGTATCCTGGGTCATTACGAGTCGTGTTTTCAGTGATCACGCCTTCAGTGAGTGCCGCTACTGAGATTAATGGCTTGACTGTTGATGCGGGTGGATAAATCCCCATCGTCGTACGGTTCACCAGAGGTCGGTCTGGATCGTTTAACAGTCTTGAATAAGACTTACTGCTGATCCCATGCACGAATTGGTTTGGATCATAGCTTGGATAAGACACCATAGCGAGTACGCCAGAATCTTTTGGATCAAGCACAACAATGGCGCCGCGGCGATCGCCAAGCACTTTGGTGACGTATTTTTGCAGCTTAATATCAATATTTAAGACAATATCGCGGCCAGGGATCGGCGGCACATATTTAAGAGTGCGGATCACGCGGCCACGGCTATTGACTTCAACTTCTTGATAGCCAGATGTACCGTGAAGCAAGTCTTCATAATAACGCTCAACCCCAAGCTTGCCGATATCTCGGGTTGCTTTGTAGTTCGCAATTTTATCTTCACGCGTGAGGCGTTCCACATCTCTGTCATTGATGCGTGAAACATAGCCTAATACGTGAGTTAAAAGCTTACCAAATGGGTAATAACGCTTTAAGGTTGCAGTGACTTCAACACCTGGAAATTTGAACTGATTGACCGAAAATGTCGCCACTTGCTTTTCCGTGAGTTGCGTGAGTAAAGGCACAGAAGCAAAACGTTTGGTGTGGTGTCTTTCGCGTTCGAACGCTTTGAGATCATCATCCGTGATTTCAAAAAGCTCGCGCAGATCAGCAATCGTCTGATCCATATCTTTAATATTTTCAGGGGTTAGCTCTAAGTTAAAGATAGGGCGGTTGGATGCAAGCAAGACACCATTTCTGTCATAGATAAGGCCACGGTTAGGTGCAATAGGTACAACCTTGATCCGGTTATCATTTGAGCGAGTGCTATAATCTTGATATTGCTCGATTTGGATGAAATAGAGATTGGTGAGGAGAACACCCATAAGCACAAGGATCCCGATGAAGGATACGATGGCTCGGTTTTTAAATAAGTTGTATTCCGCAGTATAATCACGGATCGTCGTACGCTTACGTCTCATACGGCTTATTCTCTGTGATATGGGTGATTAGTGGTCACACTCCAAGCACGATAAAGGCTTTCAGCCATAATCACTCGCACCATAGGGTGTGGCAAGGTTAAGTTAGATAAAGACCAACTTTGCTCTGCAATCGCTTTACATTCTGGCGCTAAGCCTTCAGGCCCACCAATTAGAATCGAGACATCACGCCCATCGAGCTTCCAAGCATCCAGTTGCTTGGCAAGCGTTGGCGTATCCCAAGGTTTTCCCGGAATATCCAAAGTGACGATGCGGTTGCCTTTTGGCACAGCCGCAAGCATAGCTTCACCTTCTTTTTGCAAGATGCGCGCGATGTCGGCATTTTTACCACGTTTGCCTGCGGTGATCTCAACTAACTCAAGAGGCATATCTTTAGGGAAGCGGCGTTGATACTCATGAAAGCCTTCTTCAACCCACTTTGGCATCTTAGTACCAACTGCAATTAATTGAATTTTCAAATTAATTCGCCCATAGTTTTTCTAGTTGATAGAGTTCACGCGGCGCTTCTTGCATTACATGGATCATGACACTGCCTAAATCAACTACGACCCATTCACCTTCATCTTCGCCATCAATGCCCAAGAGCTCAAGGCCAATTTTGCGCGCTTCAACTGCGACATTGTCTGCAATGGATGCAACGTGGCGTTTTGAGGTACCGGTGCAAATAATCATTGCATCCGTAATATTAGATTTGTCTGAAACATCTAAGGTGATGATATCTTCTGCTTTCATATCATCGGCTTTATCTGCTAGAAAGCTTTTTAAATCATTAAATTGCAACTGTGTATCCTTGGCTTTGATGGCAATCAAAAAGCGCTCTTGGCTTTTGATTGGGTGTTTAATTTCACTCACTTTAGCTTAAGCTTTAAATATTATTTAGCTTAAACCAAATGGGCGCTGATTATAGCATGAATTTTTTATTTTCAACCAGTTCAGACAAAAGCTTTACCTAAAGGGCTATTTCGCTGAGGCAATACATCTTGGCCCGTGCTGAAAAAGATTGAGATCTTACTTAAAGCTATCCACACATCTTGGTCAAAACTTGTTTTCGCCACCAACTCAATCTGAGTCAGTTCTTGGAGTAATTTTTGACATTTCAGTGGGCTTAAGCGATTTAATGCAGCTTGATAAAAAGGGCGCTTGTTCTGCCAAATTTTAAACTGGTTAAAGACTTGCGCCATTGGCATCTGCTGCATTGCATTATAAATTTGAATGAGCAAAAAAATCTCTTTTTGTATGCTGCGCAATAAAATAATCGGCTCACTGCCTTCGGCTTCTAGCTCACGTAAAATACGTTGTGCGCGTTTTGCTTTGCCTTCTAATAAGGCATCCGTCCATTGAAACGGGGTAAAGTGGTTATGCCTTGAAAGCGCTTGCTCTACTTTGAGCATGGTTAGGTTTTCATCCGGATAAAGCAATGCTAATTTATCTAGGCTTTGTTTTAACGCCAGTAAGTTGCCTTCATGCCATTGCGCCAGCATTTGAATCGTTTCTTGATCGGCTTTGAGTTTTAATTGCTGGCAGCGCTGACGCACAAAGTTAGGTAAATACTTTAAATCTGGCGTATTGCATAAAATAAGCAAACCGGTTTCGTGCAAGGCTTTAAACCATTTGGTATTTTCCATAGCACGATTAAATTTAGTGCTGACAAAAACTAGGCAAAGGTCGCTGTGCTGCATGCTGAGTAATTGGGTAAGAGGTTTTTGCACGCTAGCGTTAATTCCCGATTCAGGGATTTCCAACACAAAGACCTGTTTACTGGAGAATAAACCAAAGGCTTGTGCTTGTTGGAATAATTCATCCCAATTCAAGCTGCTATCAAGCGTATAGTGATATTTTTCTTCAAAACCTTGTTTTTGCAAGTGTTGCCAAATTAAATCTTGGCTTTCAATGCGTAGGAGCGGCTCATTTCCAAAAATCAAATAAATGGGGTGAGTACTCTTTGTAAGTGTTTCGGGCAGTTTGTCTGAATATATACGCACGAATCGGTTCCGAAAGTAAGATAAGAATTTGAGCTAGATGGTAATCAGACAAGGATATGTGCTGAAAGTTTCAACAAATATCCTTGTTTAGGTAATTGATTTTAGTTGCTTTGTGGGGCGACTTTTTCAAGCGTTACAGTGTCGTCTAAGGTCGTGATGGTTTGGGCTTCATCTTGCGCTTGTGCTTGCAATGCATTGGCGCTTTCAACGCTCGCTTCTGGCTCTTCAATCCCAAACATAGCTTCTTGCAAGTTGCGAGCAGGGCGCTGCGGCGCTTCGACTTCACCCGTATCAATCGCTGCTTGCTCTGCGGTGGCTTCAACAGCTTCAAGCTCGGCGGCGTGATTGGTGTCTTTTAAGCGCGCAAGTTGACGCATAATTTGCACTGCAGTTTCTTCTCGCATTTCATCTAAAAGCAAATCTTCTTCGATTGACTTTGCAAGCGATGCTTGTGGGTTATCAAGATAGCTGCGGCTTAAATAACTTGAAAGTTTTTGTGTGCCTTTACCTGGTAGAGTCACCTGATAGACAACAGTATAATTTAACTGCTTCTCTGCGGTGCGACCATTTTGATAAATCGAAAGAGTGCTATCGCTATCACTGCCGTCATCATCTTCACTATCACTTTCGCTGATAAGATCAATGTTTGGAACATTTGCGCCAGGGGCAACAATTTCAATATCATTGTTTCTTAGCTGTTTGCGCAGGGCTTTGGTGACAGTGCTGTATTCATCATAGCTTGTCAGTGAAACCTTATCGATACCTTCTGGAAGCAGGTATTCACCTCGCAGGTGGAAGCCACAAGCGCTTAGTGCGATTGATAAACTTGCAATAGTAAAAATTTGAATAAAACGGTTGATATTGCGATTCACAAAAGATCCCTCGGTTTGGTTGATGTCGCGACACCCTTATTATGCAAAAAAATGAGGAGCAATGGAAATCACTCCTCATTTATTTGTCTTAGGTCGACTTTATCGTCAACAATATTAGTTTGCTACAATGTTAAGCAGCTTACCTGGTACATAGATCACTTTACGAATCGTTTTGCCATCCGTAAATTTCGTCACGTTTTCATCAGATAGGCCTTGCGCTTCAACGCTTTCTTGGCTCGCATCTGCAGCGACTGTGATTTTAGCACGTAGCTTACCATTGACTTGAACAACGATTAGTTTTTCATCTTCAACGAGTGCTTTCTCATCATGGGTTGGCCAGCTTTCAGCATCGATATCTGTATCTGCCAGTGCAGACCACATTTCAAAGCAGATGTGCGGCGCAATTGGGTAAAGCATACGAACCACAGCTTTAAGCGCTTCATCAAGAATAGCGCGATCTTGCTCGCTTTCTTGCGGTGCTTTGGCAAGTTTGTTCATTAGCTCCATAATGGCAGCAATTGCAGTGTTGAAGGTTTGGCGACGGCCAACATCATCCGATACTTTGGCAATGGTTTTGTGAATATCACGACGCAGTGCTTTTTGATCTGAGCTTAATGCGCCAAGATCAAGTGCGCTGACTTCACCTTTGCTGCTGTGCTCAGACACAAGTTTCCAAACACGTTTTAGGAAGCGGTTGGCACCTTCAACGCCAGATTCTTGCCACTCAAGTGTCATGTCAGCAGGCGATGCAAACATCATAAATAGGCGAACTGTATCCGCGCCGTATTTATTCACCATCTCTTGTGGATCGATACCATTGTTTTTCGACTTAGACATTTTGATCATGCCTGAGTGCTCAACACTACGACCTTGGTTATCTGTTGCGCTAACAATGCGGCCTTTGCCATCACGCTCAACAGTTACATCTGTTGGTGCAACCCACTCTTTAGTGCCTTTTTCATTGGTATGATAGAAAGCGTCTGCTAGCACCATGCCTTGGCAAAGAAGTTGTTTGTATGGCTCATCAGAGGTGACAAAACCTGCGTCACGCAATAATTTGTGGAAGAAGCGTGAGTAAAGTAGGTGCATACACGCGTGCTCGATCCCGCCGATGTATTGATCAACAGGTAGCCAATAGTTAGCTTTTTCTGGATCTAAAATATCATCCGCTTGTGGTGAGCAGTAACGTGCGTAGTACCAAGATGACTCCATGAAAGTATCAAAAGTATCGGTTTCACGTAGCGCATGCTCGCCATTGAATGTGGTTTCAGCCCAAGCTTTATCTGCTTTAATTGGACTCGTCACGCCATCCATTACGACATCTTCAGGTAGAATAACTGGTAAATCAGCTTCTGGCACTGGGTGAACTTCACCGTCATCAGTGGTCACCATAGGAATTGGCGCGCCCCAATAACGTTGACGAGAAACGCCCCAGTCACGTAGACGGAAGTTAACTGTTTTCTTGCCTTTGCCTTCAGCTTCTAGTTTTGCCGCGATTGCATCAAATGCATCTTGGAAATCAAGACCATCAAACTCACCAGAGTTAAATAGTTTGCCTTTTTCAGTATAAGCCGCTTCAGAGATATCTGGTGCATTGCCTGCTTCATCTAAGATAACTGCTTCAATATCTAGGCCATACTTAGTTGCAAATTCAAAGTCACGTTGATCATGTCCAGGAACCGCCATCACAGCACCTGTGCCGTAATCCATCAATACAAAGTTCGCCACATATACTGGCACTTCACGACCATTTAAAGGGTGGATAGCCGTTAAGCCTGTATCCATGCCTTTCTTTTCCATGGTCGCAAGTTCAGCTTCAGCAACTTTGGTGTTTTTACACTCGTCGATGAAAGCTGCAAGCTCAGGGTTGTTTTGCGCAGCAAGTTCAGCCAGTGGGTGACCTGCAGCGATGCCAACATAAGTCACGCCCATTAGCGTATCAGGACGTGTGGTATAAACTTCTAAGTCTTTTTGACCTTTTACGGCAAAGCTTAATTCAACACCTTCAGAGCGACCAATCCAGTTGCGCTGCATGGTTTTAACCATTTCAGGCCAGCCGTCAAGATTGTCTAAATCATCAAGTAGCTCTTGTGCGTACTCAGTGATTTTAATAAACCATTGTGGAATTTCTTTTTGCTCAACTGGGGTGTCACAACGCCAGCAGCAACCGTCTTCAACTTGCTCGTTGGCAAGAACTGTCATGTCGTTTGGACACCAGTTTACAGAAGAAGTCTTTTTATACACTAAGCCTTTTTCATACAGCTTGGTGAAGAATTTTTGCTCCCAACGGTAGTACTCAGGGGTACAAGTTGCAAATTCACGCGTCCAGTCATAACCAAAGCCCAAAAGTTTAAGCTGGTTTTTCATGTATTCGATGTTTTCATATGTCCAAGGTGCTGGCGCAGTTTTGTTTTTTACCGCTGCGTTTTCAGCGGGTAGACCAAAAGCATCCCAACCGATAGGTTGCATAACGTTTTTGCCTTGCAGGCGTTGATAGCGAGCAATGACATCACCAATGGTGTAGTTACGCACGTGACCCATGTGGAGACGACCACTTGGATATGGGAACATAGAGAGGCAGTAAAATTTTTCTTTATTTGCGTCTTCTGTGACTTCGAATGTTTTTTGGTTGTCCCAGTGCTGTTGAACTTTTTGTTCAATATCTTGCGGGTTATATTGCTCTTGCATCTTGAATACCATTAATGAAATTTGTGATACTGATCGAGATAGACGATACTTGATCTGCATAGAATACCTAAAGTAGGTGCTATCAACAATAACAATCTGTAGGAAAGCACCTAAATCTTAAGGAATAGCCAGCATATGAGGAGCCTTTATGCCAAAACGTCAGCAAGAATATAAAAAAGCACTCGAACACCTCATTGATAGCCTGAAACGTGCCGACCCAAAAGAGCAAGATGAAAAGAAGTCTGAGTCAAGCTTTATGCAGGCCGTGGAGGACATGGCAAAGGATGAATGGTCCTTAATTGCGACCTATTTGAAGTCAGATTTGAAGTCTTTTGGGCAAGAGTTCAAAAAGGCGCAAGAAACTGAAAAACAAACCGATGACCCTTTTATCGAACTAACCAAAGAATCAATTTGGGAGGGGCTTGCTGAAATTACCGATAAGACTCAACTGGAATGGATGGAAGTTTTCCAAGACTTTGAGCATAAAGGTGTGTATGAAGTGGATGATGTGATTGGGCTTGGCATATTAGTTTGTGATAAATGTCAGCATAAACGTACCTATAACCATGCGAGCATTGTTGAGCCTTGTATTAAATGCGGCAATGGCACCTTCAAACGCGAGTCGCTAAATCCTTAATTTTTATAGCTTGTTATCGCTAGTTAGAGAATGAATATAGTGGAGCAAAAATAGCATGTTAGATCGCTGTTTTTGCTCCTTTTTTATGTCATTCGATCACTGGCTTATTGTGACTTTCTTTGGGCTAAATAACAAAACACACAACCAAATAAACACCAGATATAAAGTAAATAAGAGCCTAAATAACGATATGGCGTATTGCCTTTGCTCGTTGGCACTTCTATATCCAAAACGCCAGTTTCAAACTGTGGAATAGTTTTTAAAACTTTACCTTTGAAATCTGTCACCCCTGTGACGCCATTATTGGTTGCGCGGATCATAGGTTTACCTAACTCAAGCGCGCGCATTCTTGCTATTTCAAAGTGTTGCAATGGGCCAATTGATTTACCAAACCAAGCATCATTGGAAAGGGTCAAAATATAATCTGTGTCATCTGTAATGTTTTGGCGCACTTGCTCGCTGAAAATAATTTCATAGCAAAGCGCTGCAGCAAAATGGCGTCCATTCGCTTCAACATTTTGTTGCACAAAACCGCCACGGCTAAATGACGACATTGGCAAGTTAAAGAAAGGCGCAAGTGGACGCAGCAAATCACCAAAAGGCACAAACTCACCAAAAGGTAGCAAGTGATGTTTGCTATATCTTGGTTGGCTGTCATAGTTATAGGCGCCATGCTCAGTTGCGCCTAAGCTAATCACACTGTTATAAAATTCGTTTAAGTTAGGCATATTAATAATGCCGGTGATTAGCGCAGTATCACTTTCACGCGCGGCTTCATCTATGTTGGCTAAAAATGCTGGCACTTGGTATTCAATCGATGGAATGGCAGCCTCCGGCCAGATCACCACATCGGCATCCCAATGCTCACGGGTGAGATCTGTGTATTTCATCAAGGTTGGCCATTGCTGATCTTTTTGCCATTTTAAATGCTGAGGGATATTCCCTTGAACCAGCGCAAAGCGTGTGTTGGAGTCTTTATCTTCTGTCACCCAAGCCACTTGATTTAAGAGATAACTTAGGCCAAAAATAGCTACAGGGACAACAAGGTAGCGATATTTTTTAGCTCGAGTGAAATTGTTATTGGTTGCTAACAAGACCAAGCTTGAAGCAATTAACATGATAGCTAAGGTAATT
The DNA here is from genome assembly GCF_058545285.1 of Vibrio sp. KMM 9700. Lineage (NCBI taxonomy): Bacteria > Pseudomonadati > Pseudomonadota > Gammaproteobacteria > Vibrionales > Vibrionaceae > Vibrio > Vibrio sp. KMM 9700. The sequence goes on from NZ_CM178589.1 coordinate 2,163,398, forward strand.
GCCTCGACACCAGAAACAGGTGCGAAGCCATTTAATGGACTATCGATTTGGCTGTATCCAAGCCAAAGCCAAGGAAAGCCCGTCATCACCCAGCCGCGTAGCCAATCACAAATCAGCCATAAAATAGGCGCAGCGAGCAATAAACGTCTTTTTTGACCGTTTTGATTTGCTGAGCCGTCTTTGTTATTGGGAAAGAATTTATTTAATAAATAGCCAAAAAGCGCAGGGTAAAGGGCTAAATAGCTCACTAGCAAGGTCATTAAGAAAAGACTTGCGATTTTAGGCATGCCGCCAAACGTATCAATACTGACGTGAACCCAGTTAATCCCTGTCCCAAATTGACCTATACCCCAGAAAAAACCTATCCAAGCGGCTTTTTTAACGCTTTGGTTATGTAATAAAAAGAGCAAAATAGCAGGGCTTAATATAGCCAAAGGCCAAAGGCTAAAAGGTGCGAAAGAAAGGGTAGCAAGTGCACCTGCTGCTGTGGCAAACAAAAACTGGAGACAAGATTTTTTCATAGATGCGACTGTAAATTTATTATTAGGTTGAGAATATCAATCAAGAGATCTTGGTTGCTGGATTAAAATAACCCAAGCAGAATCCTCGGCTTGGGTTATAGCGTTTCTTATACCAGCAGTTTGTGGCTTATGAAAGCGAAACACAAGTTTTTCATTGCGCGCTTACATAAGTTTTACAGCTATTAAATGCTGTCCATTGCTTCGTCGTCACCTTGGTTTGGGATGGTGACTTGAAGTTGGATAATACGACGGTTATCCGCCATGGTCACTTTAAAACTGTAACCATCAATGTCGACCACTTCACCGCGCTCTGGGAGGTGGCCAAAACTTGTCATCACAAGGCCGCCAACTGTATCTATGTCTTCATCGCTAAACTCGCAACCAAACTCTTGGTTAAAGTCATAGATAGGGGTGAGGGCTTTGACCGAATAGGTGTGTTTACTGAGTTTACGAATATCGACTGAGTCTTCTTCATCAAACTCATCTTCAATTTCACCAACAATTTCTTCTAAGATATCTTCGATAGTCACCAGACCAGACACGCCACCAAACTCATCGACCACAATAGCCATATGGTAGCGCTCTTCACGGAACTCTTTTAACAGACGGTCCACGCGTTTGCTTTCCGGCACAACCACTGCAGGGCGAACAACTTCTTCAATCGAGAAAGGTGTGCTGTCTGACACCAAATAACGGAGTAAATCTTTTGCCAGCAGGATCCCTTCAATATGATCTTTATCTTCGTTAATCACAGGGTAACGAGAGTGCGATGCATCGATGATCAAGGTCGCGAGTTCATCCAGACCATAGTCTTTATTGATAGTGACCATTTGTGAGCGTGGGATCATGATGTCACGAACACGCATTTCGGAGATCTCGATAACGCCTTCAAGCATATCTCGGGTGTCTGGATCAATGACGTGGTTTTCTTCTGAATCTCGGAAAACCTCCATCAGATCTTGACGATCTTTGGGTTCATTCTGGAATAGCTGGCCGACTCTTTCTAAGAATGACTTGCTACTGGGACCATCTGAAGTGTCTTTTTTATTTTCAGACGCTGAGGGTGAAGTTTCGCTGTTCATTTTATCTCTATTGTTGGTTACTACCGAAGTGGGTAGCGCACTTTATATTCTAGCATGATTGAAATTCTAACGTCTTGTTTGCTCAGAATTCCAATCATCTTGAATATATTAGATTCTAGTCTTTCTCTGTAATATATGGGTCAGCATACCCTAATTTCAACAGTATTTGTGTTTCTAATGTTTCCATTTCTTCAGCTTCATCATCATTTATGTGATCGAAACCTAATAAATGCAAACAACCATGCACCACCATATGTGCCCAATGGGCTTCTAATGGCTTGTCTTGGGCGCTTGCTTCTGCTTCAACAACAGATTTGCAGATCACCAAATCGCCAAGTAGATCTATCTCGATTCCCGGTGGCGCTTCAAAAGGAAATGACAACACATTAGTTGGTTTATCCTTGCCGCGATAATCAGAGTTAAGTGATTGACTTTCTACGCTATCGACCAAGCGGATAGTGACTTCTGCTTGCTCACGAAAGCCATTTAGCGCTGCTTCTAACCAAGCTTGGAAATTCGCTTCGGTTGGAAGGTCTTGCTCACTTTGGGTGGCGATTTGTAGATCGAGTTCAATTGTCATTATTTTTTGTCTCTTGAGATGAGCTTGATGCTTGATTAAAGATTGCCGCAGCTTGTGCTTCACGGGCTTCTTTTTCTTCACGACGTGCTTGTTCGCGCGCTTTACGCTCTTTTTGATCTTTCGCTTCCCACTTCTCATAGGCATTGACTATTCGTGCAACCACTGGGTGACGCACCACATCATCGGCTAAGAAGAAGTTAAAGCTAATATCATCGACTTCTGAAAGTACTTCAATCGCATGACGCAGACCAGAGCGCGCGCCGCGTGGTAAGTCGATTTGGGTCACGTCACCTGTGATCACGGCGCGTGAGTTAAAGCCAATACGGGTTAAGAACATTTTCATTTGCTCAACCGTGGTGTTTTGGCTTTCATCTAAGATGATAAAGGCATCATTTAAAGTTCGGCCACGCATATAAGCAAGAGGCGCGACTTCAATCACGTTGCGCTCAATCAGCTTTTCAACACGCTCAAAGCCAAGCATTTCAAATAAGGCGTCATACAGTGGGCGTAAATATGGGTCGACTTTTTGGCTTAAATCGCCTGGTAGAAAGCCAAGTTTTTCGCCGGCTTCAACCGCAGGGCGGGTGAGCAAGATGCGGCGCACTTCTTGGCGCTCAAGGGCGTCGACTGCTGCGGCCACAGCAAGGTAAGTTTTACCTGTCCCCGCAGGACCAATCCCAAAGCTAATGTCATGGCGCACCATATCAACCAAATACTTAGCTTGGTTTGGCGTACGCGGTTTGATCACGCCTTTTTTGGTTTTAATAAAAACTTCTTTGCCGTAATCAATTTCAGCTTTGGCTTCTTGCTCTAAAATACCGGTTTCTTTGATCGCAAGGTGGATCATTTCAGGCTCGATATCGACCATTTTGCCTTTAACTGGCGCAGTTTCGACATAAAGGGTTTTCAAAATATCTAAAGCGGCGGCAGCTGTATGTGGCTGACCAACAATTGTGAAATTCTGCCCGCGGTGATTGATTTCAACCCCAAGGCGGCGCTCAAGGTGCTTGATATTGTCATCAAAAGGGCCACATAGACTAGAGAGTCTTTGATTGTCTGAAGGCTCTAAACTCAGATCTAGGGTGGATAGTTTTTTAATATTTGCTTTGTTTGTATTGAATGCAGTTTCGCTCACAAATCCCTCTCTGGATGAATGCTGGTGCTTTAAAATAAATTGTATACCCTTCAATGATTTTGGGTATTGTATATAGCTAATTTAAGCCAGAATAAAGCAAATCGCAATTATCGAAATGATTTATCTTATCCTTCAAATTTATTTTGCTTATATACGACAACAAAAAACGGCTGAGAACTCCCTCAACCGTTTCGATTATAAAGCCTAAATATGACGATTCATTTATGGCGTAAAGGTCGCAACACCTAAGTCGTCTTCTTTGCGAACTTTTTCAATCATTTGCGCTGGTGTGATTTCAGAGCGCAGACCCATTTCACTTTCAGTGCGGATCAGCTCGCCGCGTAGTGAGTTCGGGAATACATCTACAATTTTCACATCAACGAATTGACCGATAAGATCAGCGCTGCCTTCAAAGTTCACCACACGGTTGTTTTCAGTACGACCACGTAGCTCCATCAAGTTTTTCTTCGATGGGCCTTCAACTAAGATGCGCTGCTCTGTATCAAGCATTAAGCGTGAATAGCGCATAGATTGGCTATTGATTTGCTGTTGCAGCTCATATAGGCGATCTTTCTTCTCTTGCTCTGGCGTATCACAAGGATAATCCGCAGCAGGCGTGCCTGGGCGAGGTGAGAAGATAAAGCTAAAGCTCATATCAAAATCAACATCTTTAATTAGCTTCATTGTCGCTTCGAAATCTTGCTTGGTTTCACCTGGGAAGCCAACAATAAAGTCAGAGCTGATTTGAATATCAGGACGCGCTTTACGCAATTTACGAATAATAGATTTATATTCGATTGCAGTGTGCGGACGTTTCATCATGGTTAAGATGCGATCTGAGCCTGATTGCACTGGCAGGTGCAGGAAGCTAACTAGCTCTGGTGTATCTTCATAGACTTCGATAATGTCATCGGTAAACTCAAGCGGGTGGCTTGTGGTAAAGCGAATGCGGTCGATGCCATCAATTGATGCCACAAGGCGTAGCAATTGCGCGAAGGTACAAATGTCGCCATCATGCATAGGGCCACGGTAAGCATTTACGTTTTGGCCAAGCAGGTTGACTTCACGCACGCCTTGCTCAGCAAGTTGCGCCACTTCAAATAGCACATCATCCATAGGACGGCTAACTTCCTCACCACGGGTGTAAGGCACGACGCAGTAAGTACAATATTTAGAGCAGCCTTCCATGATAGAAACGAATGCAGTTGCGCCTTCAGCTTTTGGCTCTGGCAAGCTATCAAATTTTTCAATTTCAGGGAAGCTGATGTCCATCACAGGGCCCGTGTTTGATTGAGATTGTTTAATCATCTCAGGCAAACGGTGCAGGGTTTGTGGACCAAAAATTACATCAACAAAAGGTGCACGTTGACGAATGTGATCGCCTTCTTGGGTAGCAACGCAGCCGCCCACGCCAATCACGACACCTTCTTTTTTGTCTTTTAGGGTTTTCCAACGGCCAAGTTGGTGGAAGACTTTTTCTTGGGCTTTTTCACGAATAGAGCAAGTGTTTAGGAGTAAAACATCTGCTTCTTCAGGCACTTCTGTTAGTTCATAACCATTGGCTGCGCCTAGAAGATCGGCCATTTTAGATGAATCATATTCATTCATCTGACAGCCCCAAGTTTTGATAAGTAATTTTTTAGTCATAATAATATCGCTCGTTAAGATCAAGTTCGCATTTTAAACTGCGGTTGATTGATTTGCTCTTCCAGTGAAAAGGAGCAAACGCCTAGTGGCTGCTTGGTTTTTATACGCAGGGCCTAGGGGCGCATATTGTACGGCTTTCGAGCAGTAATGACTAGTTTTTTGAAGCTTGTCGATTTAATTTTCCCAAGATCTTTGGCTATTTTCGCTAAGCCTTGGTTTTCCTATCCATTTTTCAGGTAAAATAATCCTAATTATCTTTTTATTATTAAGCTCATTTTCAGTATTTTGAGCTATCAGGACAGTTGAGGCAGGAATGACCCAGTATGATGTTGTGGTGATCGGTGGTGGCATGGTAGGCGCAGCAGCGGCGCTTGGTCTTGCACGGCAAAAGAAAAAAGTCGCTTTAGTTGAAGGGTATGCGCCGCAGGAATTTTCGCCAGAGCAAGCGATGGACTTACGAATCAGTGCGATCTCCAAAACATCGATTGATCTTTTAAAAAGCTTGCGCGCTTGGGAAAGTATTGAGTCTAAACGTATTCATCCTTATTCTGGGCTTGAAACTTGGGAGCTTGAGGCATGTCGAACACGCTTTGCAGCAAGTGATATTCATTTATCTGAGCTTGGGGTGATGGCGGAAAACCGCATTCTACAATTGGGTTTGTGGGAGCAGTTTGATGATTTTGATAATTTAGATATATTTTGCCCAGATACGCTAGATAAGATTAACTTTGCGCAAGAAAAGAGCTTAAATCACGTCTATTTATCTTCTGGAAAAATACTAGAAACAGCGTGGATCTTAGGCTGTGATGGTGCAAACTCAAAAGTACGTGAGATGGCAGGTATTGGGATCACTGCGTGGGATTATCGTCAGCGCTGCATGCTTATCAATGTGAAAACTGTCTCTAAAATCCAACATCATACGACATGGCAATGTTTCTATCCTAGCGGTCCTCGTTCATATTTGCCACTTGCTGGCAATCAAGCATCACTCGTTTGGTATGACTCGCCGCAGAAAATCAAACAATTAGAGCGATTGCCTATGCCTGAGTTGAGCGCGCAGATCATGCAGGCTTTCCCTGCTGAGCTTGGCGAGATAGAAGCTTTGCAAGCGGCTTCGTTTGCTTTAACCCGTCGTCATGCGCAAAAATATGTTGCGCGAGGCTGTGTGCTACTGGGGGATGCAGCGCATACGATCAACCCGCTAGCAGGGCAAGGCGTAAACCTTGGTTTTAAAGACGTGTGGGCGCTGTTAGAAGAAGTTGCAGATAAAGGCTTAACATTAGAAGCCATGCAAAGCTATGAGTCTCTAAGACGTAAAGATAATTTACTCATGCAAACTGGAATGGATGTGTTTTATCAAGCGTTTAGCAATGATATTTTGCCGTTGAAGTTGGCGCGTAATTTGGGGCTAAAACTTGCTGAGCATTCAGGGGGAGTAAAGAACCAAGTTTTAAAATATGCACTTGGGCTTTGATGTGTCGATTTTAATTAATGTGGTGATTTGATGAGGTGGAGCAGGCTCCACCTTTTATTTTTCTATCTGCCAGATACTAAAAAACCCACATATAGTGGGCTTTCTAATCTTCATCAAGAAGAAATAATGGTGCGGAAGGAGAGACTTGAACTCTCACACCTTACGGCGCCAGAACCTAAATCTGGTGCGTCTACCAATTCCGCCACTTCCGCATCAATTTTGTGGTCACTTAGATGATTGGTGAATCTAAGGACGTTGTCTTTTACTTAAATAGTGGCTGGGCTACCTGGATTTGAACCAGGGAATGCCGGCATCAAAAGCCGGTGCCTTACCGCTTGGCGATAGCCCAACAGATCTTCATACGAAGAATAATGGTGCGGAAGGAGAGACTTGAACTCTCACACCTTGCGGCGCCAGAACCTAAATCTGGTGCGTCTACCAATTCCGCCACTTCCGCATCAATTTTGTAGTCTCTTAGATGATTGGTGAATCTAAGGACGTTGTCTTTATTTTGGACTTTACCAAAATCACTTAGTTAAAACTAAGTTTAAATAGTGGCTGGGCTACCTAGATCAAACTCAGGGAATGTTCAAGGTAAACAAATCAAAAGCCTCGGCTTATCGATTCAATTTCAGCGCTTTAAATAATGGCTGGGCTACCTGGATTCGAACCAGGGAATGCCGGCATCAAAAGCCGGTGCCTTACCGCTTGGCGATAGCCCAACTAAACTTAATCGGAGACTGTTCTAAAAAGAATGCTCAACGATAAAATAATGGTGCGGAAGGAGAGACTTGAACTCTCACACCTTGCGGCGCCAGAACCTAAATCTGGTGCGTCTACCAATTCCGCCACTTCCGCATCAATTTTGTAGTCTCTTAGATGATTGGTGAATCTAAGGACGTTGTCTTTATTTTGGATTCCTCCAAAATTACTTAGTAGAACTAAGCTAAATAGTGGCTGGGCTACCTGGATTCGAACCAGGGAATGCCGGCATCAAAAGCCGGTGCCTTACCGCTTGGCGATAGCCCAACTAAACTTAATCGGAGACTGTTCTAAAAAGAATGCTCAACGATAAAATAATGGTGCGGAAGGAGAGACTTGAACTCTCACACCTTGCGGCGCCAGAACCTAAATCTGGTGCGTCTACCAATTCCGCCACTTCCGCATCAATTTGTCATCACATCGATAATTGGAGAATCAATATGAATTTGTATGGTGGCTACGACGGGATTCGAACCTGTGACCCCATCATTATGAGTGATGTGCTCTAACCAGCTGAGCTACGTAGCCAAATTTTGTTTGAGCCAAGAAATATAGAATAACTTATCTCAAAAGTCTAGTTTTTTTTACTAGATACCCAAAAGGGTGAAAATGGCTGGGCTACCTGGATTCGAACCAGGGAATGCCGGCATCAAAAGCCGGTGCCTTACCGCTTGGCGATAGCCCAACTAAACTTAATCGGAGACTGTTCTAAAAAGAATGCTCAACGATAAAATAATGGTGCGGAAGGAGAGACTTGAACTCTCACACCTTGCGGCGCCAGAACCTAAATCTGGTGCGTCTACCAATTCCGCCACTTCCGCATCAATTTGTCATCATATCGATAATTGGAGAATCAATATGAATTTGTATGGTGGCTACGACGGGATTCGAACCTGTGACCCCATCATTATGAGTGATGTGCTCTAACCAGCTGAGCTACGTAGCCAAATTTTTGTTTTCCCATCAGCGTTTTGTTTGCTGCTTTGTCTTGGGAACGGGGCGCATTATGCGTATCTTCGCGTAACTCGTCAATAGTTTTTTTTGAATTTTTTAAAAAATAAGTGCGTTTGGTTTAAAACTAATCGAAATGTAGTGTTTATGAACGTTTTTGAGGTAGATCTCGTATAGATGTAAGCTTGAGCTACAGATTTTAGATATTGCTAAAAAGAAAAAAGACCAACTCGAGAGCTGATCTTTTTATTTTGTTATATTTGAAGACTAACTAATTGATTAATCTTTAAACATTGAAGCGGAAGTGAACAACATCACCATCTTTTACGATGTATTCTTTGCCTTCAAGACGCCATTTACCAGCTTCTTTTGCACCAGATTCGCCGTTATATTGGATGAAGTCATCATAACCAACAACTTCAGCGCGGATGAAGCCTTTCTCAAAATCGGTGTGGATCTTACCCGCAGCTTGCGGCGCAGTTGCACCAACAGGGATTGTCCATGCTCGGACTTCTTTTACGCCAGCGGTAAAATAAGTTTGCAAAGTTAATAGCTCATAACCGCTACGGATCACACGGTTAAGACCAGGCTCTTCAATGCCAAGATCTTCTAAAAACTCAGCTTTATCTTCTTCTTCAAGCTCAGAAAGTTCTGATTCAATTGCAGCACAGACTGGCACAACTACTGCATTTTCATGGCTTGCATGTTCACGCACTTGGTCAAGATAAGGGTTATTTTCAAAACCTTCTTCACTTACGTTTGCGATATACATAGTAGGTTTAAGGGTTAAGAAGTTAAGATAAGCAATAGCCGCTTCTTCTTCTTTTGCCAGTTCAACACTACGCGCCATACCGCCTTCGGTTAATACAGGAAGAAGTTTTTCAAGCACTTTGATTTCAAATTTAGCATCTGCATCACCGCCTTTGGCGCGTTTTGCTTGGCGTTGAATCGCACGCTCACAGGTGTCTAAATCTGCCAGTGCAAGCTCAAGGTTGATGACTTCAATATCATCAAGCGGTGAGATTTTACCTGCAACGTGGACGATGTTCTCATCTTCAAAGCAGCGCACAACGTGGCCAATCGCATCAGTTTCACGGATATTAGCTAGGAATTTGTTACCTAGACCTTCACCTTTTGATGCGCCAGCAACCAAACCTGCGATGTCAACAAACTCCATAGTTGTTGGCAAGATGCGCTCTGGGTTAACGATTTTAGCTAATGCATCCAAACGTAAATCAGGCACAGGCACAACACCTGTATTTGGTTCGATAGTACAAAACGGGAAGTTTGCCGCTTCGATACCAGCTTTAGTGAGTGCATTGAAAAGGGTTGATTTACCTACGTTTGGTAAACCGACGATGCCACATTTAAAACCCATGATATAAACCTTACTTGTAAATAATAGCTTTGAATAACTAAATATTGCTTATTCTGCTTTGAATGTATGAAGACGATTTTGCGCTTTAGCAAGCCCATCTTTTAATAAAATATCTAAACTGCGAACTGATTCATCCACCACTTCATCGAGACGCTTTTTGTCTGCTAAAGGTGGGCGACCAAGCACATAACCTGCCACTTTATCTTTGTGTCCAGGGTGACCAATACCGATACGTAAACGATAGAAATCTTTGTTATTTGCTTGCTTAGCAATGATATCGCGTAGGCCATTATGCCCGCCATGACCACCGCCTTTTTTAAACTTTGCGACGCCCGGAGGTAAGTCTAGCTCATCATGTGCCACCATGATCTCTTCTGGTTTAATTTGATAAAACTTCGCCACAGCCGCGACGGATTTACCAGAAAGGTTCATGAAAGTTGTAGGGATAAGCAAACGTAGATCTTGCCCTTGAGTCTGAATGCGGCCGGTTAAGCCAAAGAATTTTGCTTCTGGTTTTAGCGTAATATTATGCACACGTGCAAGTTCCTCAACGACCCAAGCGCCAGCATTATGACGAGTACCTAAGTATTGATCGCCAGGGTTAGCTAGCCCGACAAGAAGTTTGATTGGTTGTGTCACTATATATACCCTTTTATCTAAACCAGTATAGAAAGGGCGCATTCTACCATTTTTTGCTTGAAATACTAGCGATATGCCGTTTTGAGTGCCGAAGATCTTTCCCTATCAAGCGTAGACAATGTTATTTCTGCCTTGCTTTTTGACCTGATATAAAGCCTTATCCGCTCTTTGGTAAGCTTCTAAAATTTCATCTTCCTGAGCAAGTTTCGTGACACCTATAGAAATTGATATATGCAGGATAAGATCTTCTCGTGGCGCATGGGTTTCTTCGGATTGATCCTTTAATTGGATATGGAATGGGTATTGTGCAATATATTGGCGCAGTCTTTCTAAATACTTCTTGAGAACATCAATATCTTGGGTGTGTAATAGTAAGACAAACTCTTCACCGCCAATGCGGGCTAAATGATCTTTGGCTTGGCAAAAGCTTTGTAGGCGTTGCGCCAGTTCAATTAAAACCATATCCCCAACGGGGTGCCCATAGGTGTCGTTGACCTTTTTGAAGAAGTCTATATCTAAGACACACAAATAGTATTCTTCGGCGGTGTTTGATTCGATAATATTGTCTAATACTTTTCGAATATAGCGGCGGTTGTGGATTTGAGTGAGTTCGTCAATTTCGAGCAGGCGCTTGACTCTTTCTTCTCTTTTAACTCTATCCGTCACTATATTGATAAAAGTGCATAACGCCTCTTGGCCTTGCCAGATAATAGGTTTATCAGTGATTTCAGCAATCACTGGGTTTCCTTTGAGATCAATATGCGGCACAACTTTGGCGGGTGTTTGTGCATTATCAAAGGCAAGTTGATAACGTTCTTTGGAGTCTTGATGCTCGTCTGGATTAATTAAAGTTAAGAGTGAATCTAAGCTTAGAATATCTTCGGCGCTCTCTAGGCCACTAAAGGCGGCAAAAGCATCGTTTGCATATAAAGGTTTGAAGTTCATATGTACGACGACAGGGCTGGGATGGATATCTAGTATATGTTTGAATTCATTCATAACTTTTTATTATAATTTGAGGCGATATGATAGCTGCCATTTAAACAGTTTTACTCATTGAATGCAGAGGGCTAAATCAAAAAATAAGTAAAAGTCGTTTTTTTATTGTAAATACAAGTTTGAGAGTCTAGCGAATTAAAAGTGAAAAAAAGCCCAGAAATAATTTCTGGGCTTAAGATTTTGTTTACTTAATCACTATATCTAGCTTAGTTAAACATTGCAGAGATAGACTCTTCATTGCTGATACGACGGATCGCTTCAGCAAGCATGCTTGAAAGTGTTAACTGAGTGACTTTACCTGTTGCTGCCATTTCTGGAGATAGGGTAATTGAGTCAGTTACAATCACTTGGTCAAGCACTGAGTTTGCAATGTTTTGCGCGGCTGTACCAGAGAATACTGGGTGCGTTGCATAAGCGAATACACGCTTCGCGCCACGCTCTTTTAGTGCTTCAGCAGCTTTACAAAGTGTGCCACCTGTATCAATCATGTCATCAACGATCACGCAATCGCGACCTTTCACATCACCGATAAGGTTCATGACTTCAGAAACGTTTGCACGTGGGCGACGCTTATCAACGATAGCGATATCTGTGTCATCGAGCATTTTCGCTGTTGCGCGAGCACGTACAACGCCGCCTAGATCAGGAGAAACCACAACTGGATCTTCAAGACCACGAGAGCGCATATCTTCCATTAGTACAGGTGTACCGAAGATATTGTCTACAGGTACATCGAAGAAGCCTTGGATTTGCTCTGCGTGTAGGTCGATAGTTAGGACGCGGTCAACACCAACGTTAGAAAGGAAATCAGCAACAACTTTAGCCGTAATTGGCACACGAGCAGAACGCACACGGCGGTCTTGACGCGCATAACCAAAGTATGGGATCACAGCAGTAATACGACCGGCTGATGCGCGGCGCATTGCATCGATCATTACAACTAGTTCCATAAGGTTATCGTTGGTTGGGGCACAAGTTGATTGAATGATGAATACATCACTACCACGGACATTTTCGTTGATCTGTACAGCGACTTCGCCGTCAGAGAAACGGTTAACAGTGGCATCTCCTAAAGAGATATAGAGACGATCAGCAATACGTTGGGCTAGTTCAGGTGTGGCGTTACCAGCAAATAGCTTCATATCAGGCACGGTGGAAACCTCGGGTTGCGTCCAGTTTTAAAATAGATTGTGAATTTACCTTACAAGTATAAAGTAAATTTGTTGTTTTTTTAAGCATTAGTTGAATCAGCATTGCTTTAAATTAATTCAACCTAGCTTTAATTAGAGAGTATCTTGGCTTAGATAGCTTTCTAATGCTAAATGTAACGACGAGGTGTTGATACCTTGCGCGACAAAAACTTCAGCATTTGGGTCTAATTCTTCTTTGGTAGTGAGCGCTTGTTGGGCGCGCAGGGCATCTTCTTTGCTGGAAAAAGTAGCAAAAATACAAGCACCTGTACCTGTCAGTCTAGACGGCGCATATTGTAGCAGCGATGAAAGCGCACTTGCAACCTTAGGATAGAGTAAAGTCACAATTTTTTCGCAATCGTTTTCGTAATTGCTCTCTAAAAGCTGATTTAGTGGGCGTTTTGGGGTGTTACGAGTTAAATCTTTGTGCGTAAAGATATCAGCTGTCGAAATATGTTGATCGGGTTTTACAACTAAGTACCAATCTTGTTTTGGCGTGACAGGGGTAAGATCCTCGCCAACGCCTTGGGCAAATGCTGCTTGGCCTTTGACAAATACTGGCACATCAGCGCCAAGTTTTAGCCCAATTTGTGCCAGCTCATCTAAGCTAAACTTAAAGCCCCACAAAAAGTTTAATGCAACGAGAGTGGTTGCAGCATCTGAAGAGCCGCCCCCTAAACCGCCGCCCATAGGTAAGATTTTCTCAAGCTCAATCTGTGCGCCAAGTGTCTCTAAATCAGAGATAGAATAGTTTTGCGTTGCTTGGGCGGCATCGAGTAAAGATTTAGCTGCGCGATAAATCAAATTATCTTCCAGTGCGACTCCTTCAATTTCAGGCAAGATGCTGATTTCTCCAGAGTGATTTGGAGTAATGGTTAAAGTATCGGCATAATCGAGGAACTGAAACAAGGTTTGTAAATCGTGATAACCATTGTCACGCTGGCCGGTGATATATAAAAATAAGTTTAATTTGGCTGGGGCAGGCCAATGGGTTTTACGTCCCCAATATTTTGAATGCATGTGTAACCATTAAAATAAAAGTTAATAATACCAATTTGTAATTGCGAGCTTGAGTTCAGTTTGGCCTTGGCGCAAGACAATGCTTTTCGGCATGCCTAGTAATGCTTGCGTCGTTTGCGCAGCGCTTTGATAACTTTGATAAATCAGCTGCCAATTTTGATGCTCAATTTGCTTGGTAAAGCTTTGTACGCGGCCATTTGGATTTAACTGGATCGTATCCGCGCCACTTGGCAAGCCTTTGAGCCAGTCTGGGAGTTGGGTAACCGGAACATTTATTCCAGACAGTTCAGCGACTAAAGCATCAGCATCTTGTGATTGATAGGTTTGATTATGCAAATCAACAATTTGAGTGCCTTGCGCGGTGATTTCAACGGTTAACACTGTCTGGCCAATAAAACTAAATAGACGTAGCTTGGTGTAATTTGGTTTTTGGCTCAAAGAGAAGTTTAAGCTCTTTTTTTGGTGCGCATCGCGGTAGGCAATCTTACCGCTGGCTTGATAGGTATCCAGAGCTTGCAAAGCCGCTTGATGCTCAGGCCATGAGGTTTTGGGTAAGTTATCTGGTGTTGTGCTACAAGCGCTAAGCAAGGCGCAAACAAATAAAATCAAAAAGGGCGTTTTAAAGCGCATAATATTCATCGGAAAAACCAATTTATTTAATTGATATTAATTCTTATTTGTATTTATAAGCGGTTAATAACAAGTTGAAACCAATCTCTAATTAATAATGATTATCAATAAGAGGAATATAAGCGAAGTATATCACTTTATATTGTTATTTTATCGAATTAAAGGGGAAGTTGCTTTCATTCATTTATTGCATCAAGTAAAATTAAGCGTCTTTTTCATTCATTTTGAGTATTATTTTTTTTCATGTCTTTGCTTGCAATTGGAATCAATCACAATACAGCTTCGGTCGACCTCCGCGAAAAAGTTGCCTTTTCACCTGAAAAACTTGAAAGTGCTTTATCTGCCATTCGAGAGAGTCAGGCAATCAAAAGCGGTGTGATCTTATCGACCTGTAATCGCACAGAAATCTATTGTGATCTTGCCCAAGGTGCGACAGAGCAAGATGTGATCGACTGGCTAGTTGAGTTTCACGACTTAGATCATGAACTGGTGATGCCTTCTGTATATGTCTATCCAGAAGAAGCCGCAGTGAAGCATTTAATGCGTGTCGCCGCAGGTCTTGATTCGCTTATTTTAGGTGAGCCGCAGATCTTAGGCCAAGTCAAGCAAGCCTATGCCAAAGCGCAAGAAATGAAAGCCGTGAATGGCTTAACTGAAAAATTCTTCCATAAAGTCTTCTCGGTTGCTAAACGAATCCGCACTGAAACAGAGATTGGTGGTAGCGCCGTTTCTGTGGCTTATGCGGCTTGTATCTTGGCAAAACAAATCTTTGAATCAATGAAAAACATCACTGTGCTACTGGTTGGCGCAGGCGAGACGATTGAGCTGGTCGCCAAGCATTTAGCGGATACCAACTGCAAACGCATGATCGTTGCCAACCGCACTATCGAGCGCGCACATACCCTTGCCGACCAATTTGGCGCTGATGTGATAAGCCTTGCCGAAATCCCTGAAACCTTGCATCACGCAGATATAGTGATAAGCTCTACCGCCAGTCAATTGCCGATTATAGGCAAAGGGACAGTGGAAACTGCATTAAAAAGACGTAAATATCAACCTATGCTGTTTGTTGATATTGCGGTGCCGCGTGACATCGAGCCACAAGTCGGTGATTTGAGCGATGCATATTTATATAGTGTGGATGACTTACAAGGGATAGTGAATCAAAATATGGCGCAGCGTAAAGTTGAAGCCGTGCAAGCAGAAGCCATCGTAATGGAAGAGTGTGTCGCTTTTATGGGCTGGCTAAACTCATTACAAGCAGTTGATAGTATTCGTGATTATCGAAATCAAGCCACGCAAGTAAAAGAAGATTTGGTGGCCAAAAGCTTAAACACGCTTGCTCAAGGCGGCGATCCTGAAAAGGTGTTGCGTGAACTTGCCAATAAACTAACCAACCGTCTCATCCATACCCCAACACGCGCGATGCAAGTTGTTGCAGAGCGAGGTGAAGTCGAAAAGCTTGAAGTGATCCGCCAAAGCTTAGGCCTTGAAAAGCCTTAGCGCGATATTTAGCGCAATGTAAAGCTTAGTGTTTGCACGCCCTTAGCAGACCAAGATAACGACTTCCTATTTAAGATA
This sequence comes from Vibrio sp. KMM 9700, assembly GCF_058545285.1. Taxonomy (NCBI): domain Bacteria; kingdom Pseudomonadati; phylum Pseudomonadota; class Gammaproteobacteria; order Vibrionales; family Vibrionaceae; genus Vibrio; species Vibrio sp. KMM 9700. Next base: position 2,178,987 of record NZ_CM178589.1, read on the forward strand.
TTTTTGTTAAGATCTTTTTATTAAAGATTTATAGATTAAGAGAACCTATGAAACCTTCTATTTTAACCAAACTTGAAACCTTAGTTGAACGCTACGAAGAGGTCCAACACCTTCTTGGCGATCCTGACGTGATTGGGGATCAAGACAAGTTCCGCGCACTTTCAAAAGAATACTCTCAGCTTGAAGAGATCACTAAATGCTTCCAAAGCTATCAGCAAGCACAAGAAAACCTGCTTGAAGCCAATGAAATGGCGAATGAAGATGATGCTGAAATGCGTGAAATGGCGCAAGAAGAAATCACTCAAGCCAAAGCTGACATTGAGCGCTTGGAAGCTGAGCTGCAAATTCTGCTGCTACCAAAAGATCCAAACGATGAGCGTAACTGCTTCTTAGAAATTCGCGCCGGCGCTGGTGGTGATGAAGCCGGTATTTTTGCGGGTGATTTATTCCGCATGTATAGCCGTTTTGCTGAGAAAAAAGGCTGGCGTGTTGAAGTCATGAGCAGCAATGAATCTGAGCATGGCGGTTATAAAGAGATGATCGCGAAAGTTTCAGGTGATGGTGCATATGGCATTTTAAAATTTGAGTCAGGCGGTCACCGCGTGCAACGTGTGCCGGCAACAGAATCACAAGGTCGCGTGCATACTTCTGCATGTACTGTTGCTGTCATGCCTGAAGTGCCAGAAGCAGATATGCCAGAAATCAAAGCATCGGATCTTAAAATTGATACCTTCCGCTCATCGGGCGCTGGTGGTCAGCACGTTAACACCACGGATTCTGCAATTCGTATTACCCACTTACCAACAGGTACAGTGGTTGAGTGTCAAGATGAACGCTCGCAGCACAAAAACAAAGCCAAAGCTATGGCCGTGCTTGCTTCACGTATTATTCAAGCCGAAGAAGCAAAACGCGCTGCTGAAGTATCAGACACACGTCGTAACTTACTTGGCTCGGGCGATCGTAGTGACCGCATCCGTACCTATAACTACCCACAAGGGCGCGTATCGGATCACCGCATCAACTTAACCTTATATCGTCTATCTGAAGTGATGGAAGGTGACTTGCAATCATTGGCTGATCCTGTGATGCAAGAATATCAAGCGGATCAATTGGCAGCGCTTTCAGAGCAAAACTAATTGAATCAAAAGTAAGAAATAAAATAGCGAGGCATTGATGTCTAAAATCGGTCTGCAGATGGAAATATTTGATGCGCCAAATTTGTCCCTTGAGCGCATACTGCAAATTGCGGCAAGTTTGCTTGCTGAAAACAAAAGTGAAACGCCACGCTTAGATGCCAGCGTTTTGCTTTGCCATGTGCTCGATAAGCCTCGCAGTTATTTACTTACTTGGCCTGAAAAAACGCTCACATTAGAGCAAACCAATCACTTCCAACAAGTGCTTAAGCGTCGTTTGGAAGGTGAACCTATCGCTTATATTATAGGTGTGCGTGAGTTTTGGTCATTGCCGCTTGAAGTCTCCAGCGCAACCTTGATCCCTCGCGCCGATACTGAGCGTTTGGTTGAACTCGCACTCGAAAAAACCTCTGATCAAGATGGTGATATTTTGGATCTTGGTACAGGCACAGGTGCAATCGCGCTTGCTTTAGCCAGTGAATTGCCACAGCGCAAAGTGATTGGAATTGATTTAATGCAAGAAGCGCAAGAGTTGGCGACGCGTAATGCACAAAATCTAAATATACAAAATGTGAAATTTTTACAAGGCAGTTGGTTTGAGCCTTTTGAAAATACGCTGTTTGCTGGGCCTAAATTCTCTTGTATTGTGAGCAACCCGCCGTATATTGACAAGCATGATCCGCACCTTGCCCGCGGTGATGTGCGTTTTGAGCCGATGAGCGCATTAGTTGCCGCCGATAAAGGCCTTGCTGATTTGCGTTATATTAGCGACAAAGCACGTAATTTTTTGCATGACCAAGGCTGGATTTTGCTCGAACACGGGTATAAGCAAGGCGCAGCAGTAAGAGAAATCTTAAATAGTTTTGGTTATCAAGATGTCGTCACAAGCCAAGATTATGCGCAAAATGACAGAGTCACGCTCGGTCAATGGTTTAAAAACTAATTATCTTAACTATCACGAAAATTGAAATAATAAGCTAAGAAAAGGATAACTTTTATGTACATGGCTCTCAAACACATTCACTTAACCAGCATTGCGTTAAGTGTGCTTCTTTTGACAATTCGCTATGTCTTAATGATGATGGACTCACCATTATTACAAAAGAAATTCTTGAAAGTTGTTCCGCATGTTATTGATACCATTTTATTAACCAGTGGTATTGGGCTAGTTATGTTAACAGGCTTTATGCCGTTTACCGCTAACTTCCCATGGATGACGCAAAAAATCACTTGTGTGCTGGTGTATATCGCACTTGGTTTTGTCGCGCTAAAACTTGGTCGCACTAAGCTTATTCGCAGTATTGCATTTTTTGGCGCACTCGGCTGGTTATATTGGGCGGCGCACTTGGCGATGACAAAAGTCGCAACGTTTTAATTATCATTATTTAAATGGGTGAAACTTGTATGTCTGATGAGAATTTCGAATCTATTTTAGATCTAGATTTAGACAGCTTAAGTTTATTTGATGGCGCAATGGCGTTAAATGCAGCTATCGATCCTAGCTTTGATCGCTTTTGGGTTGAAGCCAAGCTAACCCAAATGGTGTTTGAATTAGAAGATATCTTAATTGCGCAGCAAGATGAGTCGCAACGCTTAGACGCTTTATTGCGCCATTTTTATCAAGTTTGGGGATTTAGCGCGGATATTGAAACCAGTTATCTCTCAAAAAATCAATTTATAGACAAGGTTATCGAGAGCCGTCAAGGCATTCCCGTCTCCCTTGGCACTGTCTTATTGTATTTTTGTGAGCACTTTAATTTACCTGTGCATGGGGTACTTTTCCCTAGCCAACTGATTTTACGTGTTGATTGTGAAGGCCAACATCCTTATTACATCGACCCGTCCAATGGTGAGCGCTTAAGCAAGCATACCTTAACTGCGTGGCTCAAAGGTTATTATGGCCCATTAGCAAGTTTAAAACCCGAGCATTTTGAAACGATCGATCCACCTAGTATTTTAGGCCGCTGGCTTGCGATCATGAAGTTCTCACTGCTAAACGAGAAAAAGTTTGATTTAGCTTTAAATTGCTGTGATTTAGCTTTAAGCTTTGCGCCAGATGATCCGCATGAAATTCGCGATCGTGGTCATATCTATCAAATGATCGAGTATAATCAAATGGCTGCTGATGATTTTGAATATTTCGTTGAGCAATGTCCCGACGATCCCGCAGCCAAGATGCTACATTTGCAAGCATTAATTTTAAAGCATGATAGTGTCGTGCTTCATTAATATTCTAGAGGTTAGCAATGCAACATAAAACAGTTCAGGTTGGTGATATTCCAGTTGCCAACGACAAGCCATTTACCCTTTTTGCAGGCATGAATGTGCTTGAGTCGCGCGATTTGGCGATGCAAATTTGTGAGCATTATGTCAAAGTGACTGAAAAGTTAGGCATTCCTTACGTATTTAAAGCATCTTTTGATAAAGCCAACCGCTCTTCGATTCACTCTTATCGTGGTCCTGGCATGGAAGAAGGTCTTAAAATCTTCCAAGAACTAAAAGATACGTTTGGCGTCAAAATCATCACAGATATCCACACTGAAGCACAAGCGCAACCTGTTGCGGACGTCGTGGATGTGATCCAATTGCCAGCATTTTTGGCGCGTCAAACTGATCTCGTTGAAGCGATGGCAAAAACTGGTGCTGTGATCAATGTGAAGAAACCTCAGTTTATGAGCCCGAACCAAGTTGGCAATATCGTTGATAAATTTGCTGAATGTGGCAATGATAAAATCATCCTTTGTGAGCGTGGCGCGTGCATGGGTTATGACAACTTAGTTGTAGATATGCTTGGCTTTGGCGTGATGAAGAAAGTATCAAACGGTAGCCCAATCATTTTTGATGTGACCCATGCTTTGCAAATGCGTGACCCATCAGGCGCTGCATCTGGTGGTCGTCGTGAGCAAACGGTTGAACTTGCTAAAGCAGGTCTTGCAACTGGCATCGCTGGTCTATTTTTAGAGGCGCACCCAAATCCAGAAAAAGCACTCTGTGATGGACCATCTGCATTGCCACTTGATAAGCTTGAGCCTTTCCTTGCTCAAATGAAGTCTTTAGATGATTTGATTAAAGGTTTTGAGCATATTGATATCAAATAGGATTTTTATCTCTATTTAAGATATTAAAAAAAGAATCTATAAATTTTTAAAGCCGATCGCAGGATTGGCTTTTTTTGTGCTTAAAATCCTATATATTTCCTAAACTTAACCTTTTCCATGTCAGGACGTATTCTGATATGATTTGAGCTTGTTTGTCCCTCTATCAATTAAAGGATTATTCTTGATGAAAAACTTCAAACTTAAAGCCTCAGTGTTAGCGCTTTCTATTGCCGCAATTGCGGGCTGTTCAAGTACACCAGATCATTGGCAACAAGACGAAATTTATCAAATCACAGTCTTACATACTAATGATCACCATGGTCGTTTCTGGGAAAGCAAGGACGGTGAATACGGCATGGCTGCACGTAAAACACTCGTTGATAATATTCGCAAAGAAGTTAAATCAGAAGGTGGTAGCGTATTACTTTTATCTGGTGGTGACATCAACACAGGTGTACCAGAATCAGACCTTTTAGACGCTGAACCTGATTTTAAAGGCATGAATGCGATTGGTTATGATGCGATGGCCGTCGGTAACCATGAATTTGATAACCCGCTTGATGTCCTCATGAAGCAAGAAGATTGGGCGAACTTCCCAATGCTTGCGGCAAATATTTATAACAAGCAAACCGGCGAGCGTCTTTTCCCTGCTTACCATATCTTCAATAAGCAAGGCATTAAAATCGCAGTGATCGGTTTAACCACGGAAGATACAGCGAAAATTGGTAACCCAGAATATATTGGCGATGTTGAGTTTCGTGATCCAAAAGAAGAAGCGAAAAAGGTTATTGCAGAGCTAAAAGCAAATGAAAAGCCTGATCTTATCTTTGCTGCAACCCACATGGGTCACTATGACAATGGCAAGCATGGCTCAAATGCACCGGGTGATGTAGCGCTGGCACGTTATCTAAATGAAGGTGATCTGGATATGATCATCGGTGGTCACTCACAAGATCCTGTGTGTATGGAAACCACTGCGCGTAGCGTTGAGAACTATCAACCGGGTGATGCTTGTGTGCCGGATAAACAAAACGGAACTTGGATTGTGCAAGCACACGAGTGGGGCAAATATGTTGGCCGCGCGGATTACACCTTCCAAAACGGTGAGTTAACCCTTGTTAGCTATAATCTTATCCCAGTTAACTTGAAGAAGAAAATCGAGCTTAACGGTGAAGAGCAAAAAGTATTTATCGGCGAAGAAATCAAGCAAGATCAAAAGCTGCGCAATGAGCTTGAAAAATACCAAGAGCAAGGCCAAGAAAAGCTAAATGTTCAGATTGCCGAGTCGAATGGCAAACTTGAAGGCGACCGTAATGTGGTTCGCTTTAAGCAAACTAACCTTGGGCGTTTAATTGCAACCGCGCACATGCAAAAAGTGGGCGCAGACTTTGCGGTCATGAACTCAGGTGGCGTGCGTGACTCGATTGCAGCAGGGCCAATCACATATAAAGATGTGTTAACTGTTCAGCCATTTGGCAATATTGTCAGCTATATGGATATGACAGGTCGTGAAGTTTTAGATTACTTACAAGTTGTAGGTACAAAACAAGTTGATTCAGGTGCTTACGCTCAGTTTGCAAATGTTTCAATGACGGTCAAAGGTGATACGATTTCAAATGTGAAGATTGGCGGCAAAGCGATTGATCTAAACAAAACCTATCGTTTTACTATCCCAAGCTTTAACGCTGCCGGCGGTGACGGTTATCCGAAAGTTTCAGACAAAGCTGGCTATGTAAACACTGGCTTTGTGGATGCTGAAGTATTGAAAGATTTCCTTGAGCAAAACAGCCCAATTGATGTCAATGATTTTGAACCAAAAGGTGAGATCACTTATCTTTAATCATTTAAATCTGACATAAATAGGTTTAACATTTAAGCTCCCATCTATCATTGGATTTGATATTTGGGAGTTTTTTTATATGCGCTAAACTTTATATACCCAAAGCAAAGCTATTGATTAGAAATAGGAAAAACAGATGACTCCGGCAATTAACTTAGCGAAAAAGAAAAAAGTCCCGCACACCATTCATCAATATCAGCATGATCCAAGTGAGCAAAGCTATGGTTTGGAAGCTGCCAATGCATTGGGTCAAAATCCTGATCAAGTGTTCAAAACTTTGTTATTTAGTGTCAATGGTGAACCGAAAAACTTAGGCGTTGCTGTGATCCCTGTGAGTCATACGTTAAATCTAAAGCAAGCGGCAAAAGCTTTTGGCGCGAAAAAAGCAGAAATGGCAGACCCAAAAGTAGCCCAAACTGTGACGGGGTATGTCGTGGGAGGAATTAGTCCTTTGGGGCAAAAAAAAGCACTCCCAACATTTATCGATGAGAGTGCCTTAAATTTTGAATCCATTTGCGTTAGCGCCGGCAAACGTGGCCTTGAGATTGAACTTGCAGCCAAAGATTTAGCGAGCCTTACCCGTGGTAAGTTTGCGGCTTTGATTAATTAAAAAGTTAATATTTTCAATTAGTAATATTGCGAAACTTTAAAGTATAGGTGGAGCAAATATCAGCGCTGCAAAGTAAAGCGAACACATGGATGTGTGAGCAGAGCGTACCAAGGATGGCTGAGAGCGGCTTTGCTTAGTCGATATTGGTCCACCTATGCTAAGCCACTTCATTCTATTTGTTATATCTTGCTGCCTTGCTACGCTGATATTTTTTCCACCTACACCTAGATCAGTTACGCAAAAGCATTTAATCAAAAAGAAATGACCCTACACCTACATCAGTGCCTATATCGCTAAGTCATTAGAGCAAATTACTTAGCCTTCGGTACCCACTTCTTAATCTTACTCGCATTTGGGCTAAAGCTTGGCTTCGAGTCTTTCGCTTTCGGATTCTTATTTAAACTGCGATTGCCAGTTGATTTCGCATTTGCACCAGATCGCTTGCTTGCGCCAGGGCGACGTTCAAACTCACCTTTCGCGCGGTAAGTTTTAAATTCTTGTGGCTGAGAAGGGCGGTTGTCTTTTTGCGCTTGCTTATCTTGCTCACGCGCATCAAAGAGTTTTGCATCCGTCGCTTTTTTATGCCCATCGAGCTTAGACGCATCTTCGGTTTTACTCGAATCCGCAATCAAGCGATGAATTTCATCAATCTCATCTTGAGTTAAATAACGCCATTTGCCATTTGGCAGGCCTTCAATCGAGATATTCATAATGCGCACGCGACGCAGTTTATAAACATCATAGCCAAGCGCTTCACACATGCGGCGAATTTGACGGTTCAAACCTTGGGTTAAGGTAATACGAAATGAATAAGGCGTTTCCTTTTCCACTGCGCAAGGCAAGGTCACAGTATCTAAAATCTCAACGCCTTGCGACATCTTGGTGATAAATTCATCTGTGATAGGCTTGTCGACACGTACCACATATTCTTTCTCGTGATTATTCCCTGCGCGCAGAATTTTATTCACGATATCGCCATCATTGGTCAAGAAAATCAAACCATCAGAGGGTTTATCTAAACGTCCAATTGGGAAAATACGTTTATGATGACCAATAAAATCAATGATATTGCCTTCCACGTCACGCTCAGTGGTACAAGTGATCCCTGTTGGTTTATTTAGCGCAATGTAGATAGGTTTTTCTTTCGCGCGAATCGGCTTGCCATCCACGCAAACTTCATCATCTGGACTGGCTTTCATTCCCATTTCAGGCACTTTGCCATTAATCGTGACGCGACCATCAGCAATTAGTCTGTCGGCTTCACGACGTGAGCAAAAGCCAGAATCACTAATAAATTTATTTAAACGAACAAGGGGAGTTTGATTTGTAGAGGGCATAATTTTCTCGATAAACGTTTCACAACGGTAAGTAAGTTTCACAACAATCAATCATAACCAAGGAGTGGCTAGATTTTAGGCAGCGCAGTGTAGCAAGTTTTGCAAATAAAGTCACTGTTAGGCACTAGGTTTTATGTTTATCTTTTGCTCAATTTGGCGTTTTCCAAGCCAAGTTGTTGGATTATTGAATTCTTAGTGAAAAAGCAGATGCAAAAGAGTTGTTTTTTAACGAAAGAGTGACTATAAAAGAAAAAGTGTTCACTGGAAAAGCGGGGCAATTATGTTTGAAAATGATGATGAAATGGCACTCTTTCAAGAGATGATGCAAGATGTAAAACCCCTGAAACAAGATACCTGTATTAATTTACAAAAAAATGAGGTAACCCAGACACATAAAATTCGTCAACACGCAGCCGTGACCTTAATGCAGCAAACTCAAGATGGTTTGTCGATTGATGATGCGCCACCGGTTAAGCCAGAAGATGTGATTAGCTTTAAGCGTGATGGTGTCCAAGAAGGTGTGCATAGAAAGCTGCGTTTAGGTAAGTATCAGCTCAATGCGCGGCTTGATTTGCATAAGATGACACTAACCCAAGCGCGTGATGAAGTGGTTGGCTTTTTACGCCAAGCGCAAAAATATGATAGCCGCAGCGTGATTATCGTCCACGGTAAAGGCGCCAAATCAAACCCACCCGCATTAATGAAAAGCCATATTGCTAATTGGCTGACTCAAATTGAAGAAGTCTTATGTTATCACTCGGCGTTGCCGCAACATGGTGGCACTGGCGCTGTGTATGTATTGCTGCGTAAAAGCGCTGAAAAAAAAGCCGAGAACCGCGAGCGTCATCAAAAACGACTTGCAAGTTAACTCGACTCTTATTTTTCTACTTATGATTGTAGTTTATGATTCTTGATTGGTTTTGAACACACAATGTTGGGCAAAATCAATCATTTCATTTGCTGTTAAATCGCCTTTTGGCTTCGCCTTAATTTGATCACACCAAGCCTGTGTTCCGACCGCTGGGGCACAGGCTGCCAGTGTTAGTGTCGCTGCAACTAAAACAAGTATTTTCTTCATTTGATTCACTTTATCATCCATAAACTTAGCTTTGATTGTACCAAGTTCCGAGCTTAGATCTAGTTAAAACTTGTAGCTATAAGACAAGTTAAAGAAATCAATTCCAGGATTGTGTTTATAGATACTTCCATTTGAGTAATGCAAATAAGTTGTTGAAATAGTATGTCGACGATCTGCGCCATATCTAAATGCAAGTCCAATTCTATCTTCGAATATGAAATGGCCGCCTAAGTTTTTAGTTCCAAATTTATGATCATTTAATAAAAAGGCTGGTGCTATTCCTCCTTCAAACATGACATCAACTGATTGCGTTTTATATACGGGATAACGAAAGATAGGAGCAAGGGATATAATAAAGAGATCATTATGCTTGCTTTCATCTATTTTTGTATTCGCAAGATGAAAATAGTTGAAGCTAGCTTCGGTAATAAATTCAAGATCTGGTGCCCACTTTTTAAAGGTATCAAAGTAGCCTTGGTATGCAAGTTTCACTCCTCTAGTATCGCCACTAGTGTTGCCATCTTCTCCATAAGCTAAATGAAAAGCTATCCCTGTATCAACAAGCTCAGCATTCACCTGAAAAGAGGTAAAAAGCACAGGTGATAAGAATAAAATAAGTAAAGAATTTTTATTTAATAATTTCATAGAATATAGCCTTTCAATTATATTAATTTATTATTATAAAATTAATTATAAGCGTCATATATATTTGATAGTTAATCTAGATCATATTTAAATTGAAATGGTAAAATGTATTTACTCTTATAAGATTAATAATTTGTTCCTTTTGTAAAGGATTATTTATTTGATTGTTAAATTAGATGTGAATTTTTATATTTAACATATCGAATAAGTTTCTATATCTATATATCTTGATAAAGCATAACTGTTTAAATCAGTTTTATGACGGCTATGTTTAGGTTGAATTTTGAGCAGGCTTGGTTAGCTTGACGCTTTTCTGCAGAGATAAACATTTTTGCAACTTTATCCAAGTGGCGAGCAGTGCTAGAATGGCGTGGATTTTCTAAGTGGTAGGGCAGGCTTTCAAATTCCTGCCACGAAAACTTTAGTATTTGATTGATCCCAATTTAAAGGTAACTTCAATGACAGTTAAAACTCGTTTTGCTCCAAGCCCAACAGGCTTTCTGCACGTAGGTGGCGCACGTACTGCGCTGTACTCTTGGCTTTATGCGAAAAATCAAGGCGGCGAATTTGTGCTGCGTATTGAAGATACAGACCTTGAACGTTCAACTCAAGAAGCTGTCGACGCTATTCTAGAAGGCATGGAGTGGATGGGTTTAAATTGGGATGAAGGTCCTTATTACCAAACCAAGCGTTTTGACCGTTATAACGAATGTGTCGATAAACTTCTTGCCGAAGGCAAAGCCTATCCTTGTTATGCAAGCAAAGAGCTTTTAGATGAAGTGCGCGCAGAGCAAGAAGCAAATAAACAAATGGCGCGTTACGATGCGAACCATCCAAAAATCAAAGCTGCGAATGACGCTGCGAAAGATGGTGATCCATGTGTGATCCGCTTTAAAAACCCAACTGAGGGTAGCGTTGTTTTTGATGATCAAATCCGTGGCCGCATTGAAATCTCAAACAGCCAGCTTGATGATTTGATTATTCGTCGTACCGATGGTTCACCAACTTATAACTTCTGCGTTGTGGTTGATGACTGGGATATGGGCATCACACATGTTGTACGTGGTGAAGATCATATCAACAACACGCCACGTCAAATCAACATCTATAACGCACTTGGCGCACCAGTGCCTACTTTTGCGCACTGTGCAATGATCTTAGGTGATGATGGTGCGAAACTATCAAAACGTCACGGCGCTGTGGGTGTGATGGAATATCGCAACCAAGGTTATCTGCCAAATGCACTGAACAACTATTTAGTGCGTTTAGGTTGGTCACATGGCGACCAAGAAATCTTCTCAACAGAAGAAATGATCAAGCTATTTAGCCTAGATGCTATCTCTAAATCAGCTTCAGCATTTAACACTGAAAAGCTAAACTGGTTGAATAACCACTATATCAAAACATCTGATCCTGCGTATGTTGCCGAGCACTTACAATGGCACCTAGATGAGCAACAAATCGATACAGCAAACGGTCCAGACGTAAAAGAAGTGATTGCGCTAGTCGGTGAGCGTTGTAATACGCTAGTTGAACTTGCAAGCCAAATCCGTTATTTCTATGAAGATTTTAGCGAGTTTGATGCAGCGGCAGCTAAAAAACACCTTCGCGGCGTAGCCAAAGCGCCACTAGAACTTGCACTGGAAAAAGTTGAAGCGCTAGAAGATTTCACAACTGAAAATATCCATGAGCAAGTGATTAATGCAGTTTGCACTGAGCTAGAAGTGGGTATGGGTAAAGTCGGCATGCCACTTCGCGTAGCCGTGACAGGTGGTGGTCAATCTCCATCAGTCGATGCGGTAATGGCGCTAGTAGGTAAAGATCGCGTGAAGGCGCGTATTCAAATGGCGCTTGAGTTTATTGAAGCGCGTGAGGCTGCAGCGCAATAATTACTCTTCATCACTGAAGCGACAACGGCGTTAACTGCGCTGCTTCGCCCTAGTCACATATTCTTATATGCTCCTAGGGTCTCATAAAATAATTAAGCCCTAGTGTAATTTTTCACTAGGGCTTTTCTATGGGTTTATTTTATGGATATTGTTAGAGCATATCAGTTAAGGCAATCCCGACTCCGATACGATTTTGACTATTATTATAATCAATCAAACTCTCACCATAACCTGTTGTATATTGTACAAATCCACGCAAACGCCCATAAAGTGGGAAGGTGAAGCCAAGTTCGGCATAACCTTTATGGTATTTAAAGTTTTGTCTGCCTAAGAATGAAAACTCATAATCTCGCCACTGATAGGCCGCAGTTAATTCAAAGTGACCCATATAATGTTCAATATCTGGGTTATCATCCCCATCAGAATCGTCAGGATCGCTTTTATCATCTTCAGGTAAACGCCACCAAGGTTGCAGCGCAATCGCTAGGTTTTCTTGTTCATACAAAAAGCTAGTATAAAGTCGGTTCCAACTTCTTGATAACTCTTGGCTTTGGCCATTTGATTGGTGCTCAATCCCAAAGGCAAGCCAAGTACGCCCACCCATAGGCTCCCAAGATGTTGGCGCGACATAAAAAAGTTCAGGCCGATAGTTGGTCTCACGAAACGGGCGTGAAATATTATCAGCATAAACCTGCCACCAAGATTTGAGTGTAAAGCCAAAAAATAAGCCATCGTCTTCAAAGAAAATATCATCATAATTGACGGGCACTTTAAAGCTTATCTGAAACTTAGCTTCTTGCTTTTTGTTTTCGCCTTCAAACTTAGTCCCGACATATGCTTCTTCATTGATGTCATCCATGTAACTTATTGGCAGGATATAATTCATTCGGTGCGGGATGATCACATAAGGATCAAAGGCATTTGCTCGCTCACGTTCACGGCGATTGGTGATAGCTAAATCTTCTTGCTGCGGCTCTTCGCCGTTAGCGCTTGTTTTAAAGCTTTCAAGCTCCGCTGCTTTTTCAACACTTGCGACTGTGTTTGATTCTTCTTGATGCTTGGCTTGCAGGTCATCACTAGGCGTTTGGCGTGCCGGTTTGATTTCACAAAAATCACGGATCTCACCTAAAGTTTTGTTTGCTGCTTGGGTCTTCATTTGCTCGAGTAAACAAGCGTCATCCGCCCATGCTAGGGGGCTTAGGAAACTTGAGCATAGGAGCGCCAAGTAATGTTTTGAAGCTATGTTTTTCGGCGCAGGTTTAGGCACTGCGACAGTGGAAAGTTTGGTTTGAGTGGTCAATCCTTGCCCCTTGATTCCGATATCAATACATCGTATTTATCTTTGATTCTGAATGAATTTTAAACCTTAAGTTAGGCGCTGACTAGGTTTTAGCTAATATTTTTGGATACTGAAAATATATTTTGAAAATTTTTGCTTGTCATGATCTCGATCAATTACTTTTTTCAGATTTCGTGAAATAGGAATAATTATCATTAACTTTTCAATTAAATTGATATAGAATAAATCCAACTTTTCATGCTAGGTGATAATGCCTTACATTCGTTTTCAATTTTTGGACGCTAACATGTTGTTTTTTAATAATAAATCAAAATTAGCTCGCGTAAGACAAGATTTATCTTTATGCGTGCTTAGCTCAAGCTTGCTCGTGAGTCTGCCAAGCTTTGCCGATGCGCTAGATACCGCACGTATCATCGAGACGCAAACCAACCAAGAAGCTATCAATGCTCAACAAAAAATCAATCAAAATGCAGATAAAACTCTTGATATGCAGACTCAGATTGAACAAATGAAAGAGCAGATTGAAAACCAAAGTATTTATCAAAAGCATCTTCAAACATTAGTTGAAAGCCAGCAAGCCGAGCTTGAAAAAGCGCAACGTGAGCGTGAGCAAATGAGTCAAACCCGTGAAGGGATTGTGCCGCTTATGTACCGTATGCTTGCAGGGCTCGAAGATCTACAAACCCAATCAGCATTGCCGTATAAAACCACGATTCGTCAAGAACGCCTGCAAAAATTGAAAGATTTAATGGCGCGCGCGGATGTCAGTGAGGCGGAGAAATTTCGTCGCATTTTAGAGGCATATCAAATCGAAGTCGATTACGGTAACAAACTTTCGACTTATCAAGATGAAATTGAAATTGCAGCCGGCGACAAGCGTGAAGTCGAACTATTGGCACTCGGTCAAGTCAGCCTGATTGCACGCAGTCAAGATCAGCAAACTCATTGGCTATGGTCAAATGAGCAAAAAGCATGGCAAGAAATGGATGCAAATCAAGTGATGATGGCAAACCGCGCGTTTGAATTAGCCCTTGGCAAACTCGCACCTGAAATGGTTGATTTACCACTGTCAGCAAGCGTGCAAACAAACTCTGATGCACTGGCGCAAACGAAAGCGCTGGCGAGCAAAGAAGCCGTGATTCCATCTTTAAATAATGACGAAAATGCAGATGAAGCAAGCCTTGCTGCTGTGGACGCAACTGCATCAGATGAACAAACAGTGCAAGCACAAGAAAGTGCGAATACGGAGAAAAAATAATGAAGAAGTTTAAACTTGCACTGGTTTCAAGCCTTTTAATTTCAAGCTTTGCCGCGCAAAACGTGTTAGCTGATGACATTAACCAGCTAGATGACAAAGCCAAAGCAACTCAACAAGTTGAGCAATCCATTAATGCCAAGCGCGTTCAAGTCAGCGAAGCGGATCGCGCAAAAATGCAAGCAGAGTACGACAAGCTTGCTGGCGAACTTTCTCAAATTAAAGAAAAAAATGCAGCGCTGAGTGAAACCTTTAGCGCGAATGAAGCACAACTTGCTGAGCTTAATCAAAACCTTGAGCTTGAAACAGGTAGCCTTGGGGAAGTTTTTGGTGTGGCGCGACAAGCAGCGAAAAGCTTACATGATGCGTATCAAACCTCATACCTTGCAGGCGATGGCGCTGAGTTTGATAAAACCTTAGTTAAAGTTATTGATACCGAAGCGCTGCCTTCAATGGCGGACTTGACCAATCTTTGGCAAGCGGCAGATTACAAAGCGCGTAGCGCAGCAGAAGTTGTCAAACAAGATCTCGCATTTGTGCAAGGCGATGGCAGCAAACAAGATAAACCCGTTGTGCGAGTCGGTGACATGGCACTTCTTGGCGAGTCAGGCTTTTTAACTTGGGACTTTAGCCGCCAACAAGCTGCGCCTTATTTAGCTCAGCCAAGTGATTCAGCGACCATTGCAAGCGTTGAAGCGGGCGAGCCATTACTACTTGACCCAAGCCGTGGTGAGCTTATCAGCCAATATGCGAACAAGCCAAGCTTGATGCAGCGTATCGACCAATCAGGCGCCGTCGGCAAAATGATTATTGTGCTCCTACTTATCGGCCTTGGCATCGCAGCAGTGCGTGGTTTTGTCCTAAGTAAAACCCAAGGGCAAATCAAAAAGCAGCTAAAAGATCCGCAAAACCCAAGCGATAACCCACTTGGCAATATCTTAAATGTGTATAACAAAGAGAAGCATCAATCGATTAATTCGCTTGAATTGCGTCTGCTTGAAACTATTTTAGATGAGCAGCATGGTCTTGAGCGTGGTTTGTCGATGCTGAAACTTCTAGCAGCGCTTGCGCCTATGCTTGGTCTACTTGGTACTGTAACTGGTATGATTCAAACCTTCCAAGTGATCACTGAGTTTGGTAATGGCGACCCGAAAGTCATGGCTGGCGGGATCTCAATGGCATTGACGACGACGGTTCTTGGTCTGGTTGCGGCAATTCCTTTATTGCTCGCACACAATCTACTTTCTAACCGCGCAGAAGCGATTCGCGGCATTTTAGAAAAACAAGGCGTGAGCTTAGTGGCTGAGCAAGCGGAAGAAGCAGATGAAAAAGCGGCTCAAAACCTAGCGGCAAACCAAGCGCCACAAAGCCAAACAGCAGGTGCGTAAGATGAATTTCCTCAGCAATTACTTACCCGAATCCCTTGCCAGTTTTATGGCGCAAGGCGGGCATGTGCTGTGGTTTTTAGCTTTTGTTGTCTTTATTTGTTGGTTACTGATTATTGAGCGAGTGCTGTTTTTAAGTTTTAACTACCCAGCACTCAAACAAAAGTTTTTAACCCGTTGGCAAGCCCGCCGTGAGCATGACTCATGGTATGCGCTGGCGCAAAAAGAAGGCATGCTGCAAGAGGCGCATTTAGCTTTAAACCAGCACCTTGATTTTATTAAAGCGCTTGTCACCCTTTGCCCTATGCTTGGGCTGTTAGGTACTGTGACAGGTATGATCCAAGTTTTTGATTTAATGGCAATGTCTGGCAGTAACGATCCTAAGCTGATGGCGTCAGGGATCTCTATGGCGACCCTACCAACGATGGCAGGAATGGTCGCAGCACTTGCAGGCTTGTTTGCGCATTCACGAATTGTGAAAGTGGCGACACGCAAGGCATTACATTTAGAACAGCAATTAAGGAGCGGCGGATGCGATTAATTCGTCAAGCAAAAGCAAAAGAAGAAGCACAAGTTGATTTAACCTCGATGCTCGACATCGTTTTTATCATGTTGATTTTCTTTATCGTGACGAGCTCGTTTGTGAACGAGTCAGGGGTTGAGGTGAATCGCCCACAAGCGCAAAACTCAACCGCGCAAGATAATGCGGGTATTTTTGTTGCCGTGACCGCTGATAACGCTATTTTTATCGACAAAAAACAAGTTGATATTGAGCGCGTCAGTGCAAGTCTAGCGCAGCTTATCACGGATAAACCTGATCCTAGCCTGGTGATCCAAGCGGATGAACATGCGTATAACGGAACGGTTGTAAAAGTGATGGACGCTGCCAAAGGGGCAGGGATCAGCAAAATAGCTCTTGCAACAGAGAATAAATAGCGCGCAACCGAAAATAAATAGAGATGACGATGGATATGGCAAGTAAAGAGGTTGGCTTTTTCAACCGAGATAATTTTTTAAATCATAACGGCTTTCGTTATGGCGTTGCTTTGCCTGTGGCTTTAATTGTAGCTTTTGGCTTGTTCTCTTTAATGTCTTGGATGATAGGCCAAGCAAAAAAAGCCCCAGAGACAGAGAAAAAAGCCCGCATTGAAATGATAGTTCAAGAGGTTGATTCAAGCTCGGCAAGTCGTCAGCGCAGTTTACCGGATGCGCCAGCGCAGCCAGAAGTACCGCAAAGCGTTGAAGCGCCACCGCCAGAGATGCCTGAGCCGCAAATAGCTGAGCCAGATATTACGCCGATAACAGATGTAGCTGTCGCTGATGACTTTGGCGTCGATGTGAAAATGCCGTCTTTGGATAACATAGTTGAAAAGCCAAAACCGGTTGAAAAACCAAAGCCACAACCTACGCCTAAGCCTGTAGTTGCCAAAGCGACGCCTGCAAAAGCTGCTGCGCCAGCGCCGGCTAAAGCAGTTGCTGCGACAACAGGCAAAGCTGGAAGTGCAACAGGCCCTGCTGGGGTTGGGCAATCGACTCAAGCGAGCCCAATTTCACGTATTGAGCCAACTTATCCATCGCGCGCATTAAAACGCAATATGGAAGGCTATGTTGTCTTGTCATTTACCATTAATGAGCAAGGCAAACCTGAGGGGATTTCTGTGGTTGAAGCTGTCCCAAATCAAATGTTTTCACGTAATGCGCAACAAGCGCTACGCCGCTGGAAGTACCAACCTAAAATGGTCAATGGTCAAGCGGTGAAGCAGCCGGGGCAAAAAGTGAAAATCGAATTTAAAATTAATCGTTAGAGGTGATGATGAAAAAGTTTAAGTTACTCATCTTATCTTGCTGCCTTGGCGCGAGTTTGCAAGCATTACCAGTGCTTGCAGCTGGGGTGACGCCTTACACTCAAGGCCGCCTATTAACGGCGGAGCGTTATGAGCAAAAAGGCGATTTAAATAAGGCTATTGCAACCTTAAATGAAACCAAAACCAAGTCTAATTATGACAAGGCATTTGTTGCGCGCATGCTTGGAATTTATTACTGGCAGCAGCAAAGCTCAGCTAAATCTATCGCATCATTGAACAAAGCCTTAGATTATAAAGTCCTTGATAGTGAAGCAACTTGGCAAACCAGACGCATGCTGGCTGATATTTTATATAGCGAGCAAAAATCTGATCAGGCTATCAAGCACTATCAAGCGCTGCTAAGTAGCGGTTATAAACCAAGTGCAGCTCAGCGCGCGGATTTCTACAAAGACTTAAACCAAATTCACTTTCGTTTAGCCGCAGCTTTTTATCAAAAAGAAGACTGGGCGCAAAGCGTGAAGTATTTAAGCAAGTTTAAGCCTGAAGATAACAAGCAAAAAATTCAAAGTTTGCAAATGAAGCTCTATGCACAAACCAATTTAAAACAATGGTCAGGGGTGGATAAAACAGTCAATGAGCTGATCCGCCTTGAGCCAAACAATAAAAATTGGTGGCAGCAGCAGATTTATGCCCAAGTACAAGCTGAGCAATATAAAAAAGCAGTCAGCACCTATTCGCTAGCCAAGCAGCAGGGGATTGAGTTTACCCCTTCAGATTATCAAATGCTGGCGCAACTTTATGCGCAAAATGGCATTTATGAAAAAGCGGCGCGCGTTTATAGCGAGCTATTTAAGCAATACCCTAAAGAGCAAACGCTGGCTAATTTGCAAACCCAAGCTAACTATTGGCAAATGGGCAAAGATTGGGATAAGGCAATTGGCGCATGGCAAACCTTAGCTCAGCAGTCGGGTAAATTTTATTGGCCTTTGACTCAGCTTTTAACTCAGCAAGGTGAATATGAAAAAGCGTTGGCAGTCGTTGATAAAGCCAAGCCTTATACAAGCGCAGATGATTACGCTTTAGCTAAAGTAAATATTTTATATAAATTAGAGCGTTACGATGATGCACTAGCAAATGCCAAACGCTTTCATGAGCGCGTACCATCTGATTCAGTGCAAACTTGGATTGGCTTTTTAGAGTCAAAAATTGCTATGCAGCAAGAAGTGAAACAAAATGCGCTAGAAGATCAAGCTGAACAAGTGGCGCAAATTGATACATCAGGATCAAATGCATCATAAGTTTCAAGTTATTCTGCCATTGCAGTTTATGTCCCAAACTGGGGTAAGGTCATGTTATGGCGCAAATTAAACGCCTTGCCGAGGTGCTGGCATTTATTCATCAGCACCTTGAGGAGCCTTTATCCCTTGAGATGATTGCGCAAAAAAGCTGTTGGTCACGCTGGCAGCTGCAACGCGTCTTTAGTGAATATACCAAGGTTAGCGTTGCTCAATATATCCGCGAGCTTAAATTAAGCCGTGCGGCAGAGCTGCTTGTGTCCACACAAATGAAAAGCCTAGATATTGCCATCATGCTCGGCTTTAATTCAGAAATTAGCTTTAGCCGCGCGTTTAAGCAATTTTTTGGACAAAGCCCAAGGGCCTATCGCAAACAAGGAATCTTAACTGGGATCCGCAAGCCTTTTTCAATCTTGTCGATTGATGAGGCTCTTAACCATTCTAAAGAATCATTTAAGCAAATTCGTATTGAGACTAAGCCAGCCTTTAGTCTCATCGGGTGCCATGATGAAATCCAAGGCGTGCTCTCGCAAGAACCTAACTTTGCAGCCCAAGTGCCGCTCATTTGGCAAAAGTTTTATGATAAATTTCAACCGTTAAATGATGCGCCTCGAATAGGGGTGATCGATACTCGTCAAGCTGAGAGCTTAACCTATTGGGCTGGCATTAGGCTTACGAAAGATATTCAATTTTCAACACAAGATTTAAAGCCATTTGATGTCAGCCAATGTGACTTACCCAAGCAGACTTACGCTGTTTTCACCCATATTGGGAACATTGAAGCCTTAGCCCAAAATGTGATTTGGCTGCTTACGGTTTGGCTACCTGAGTCTGGCTATGAAGCCATTGATGGCTTTGAGCTTGAAATTTATCCTGCCGATTATCAGTATCAAGGCGAAGCAAGCCGACAAATGGAATACTGGTTGCCAATTCAAGCCGTTAAGCTCTAATCATTCATTTCATCAGCCTTTAGATAAAGATTTCTCACAAGTTGCACCAAATTGTTAACTTTCTCTAATTAAAAATAAGTATCATCTCGCTTTGATAATTATTCTTATTTGCGTTCAGGATGAACAGTTAGAGGAAATCATGCAAGAAAACTTAAAGCGCCCACAATCTTTTGTTTCTGCTTTGCGCCGTGCAAAGTCAAACCCTTTCGCGCTCTCAATTCTTACCACAAGCATTATTGCGAGTTTAGCTAGCCCTGCATTTGCTGCAGATGAGGCTTTATCTGCATCTGATGAAATGGATCAGATGACTGTCCTGGGTAAAACTTACCGTAACACTGCAACCAAAACTGCCTTATTGCCAGAAGAAACCCCGCAAGGGATCTCTGTGGTTACAAGTGAAGATCTTGAGCAGCGTGGCGTGAGTAATGTCGGTCAAGCTTTGCGTTATGTCCCGGGTGTGAATGCTGAGCTTAAAGGCGGCAGCGTCACCATGTATGACAACTATAATATTCGCGGCTTTGATAATGATCAGATGTATTACGATGGTCTGGTGCTGCAATATCTAGTTGGCTGGAACTTGCAGCCTCAAATCGACCCATTTGCTCTTGAGCAAGTGGAGATCTTCAAAGGTCCTAGTTCTGTGCTTTATGGCGCAATGCCTCCGGGCGGTATGGTCAACTTAATTGGTAAAGCGCCGAAAAAAGAGCATAGCACGCAAGTTGGTGTTGCTACGGGCACAGGTAATCTTGCTGAAGCGACCTTTGACTCAACGGGTCAAATTGGCGACAGCGATGTGAACTATCGCGTGATTGCCAAGGCGCGTAAAAAAGATGGTCAAATCGATCATACCGAAGAAGAGCGTTATCTGATTGCGCCATCGATTGACTGGCAGATGACGGATAAAACCAGCTTAAACTTAAACCTTTATTATCAAAATGATCCTAACATGGGGATGAACTCAGCTATTCCAGCGTCGGGAAGCGTGTGGTCAAACTCAAACGGCAGCATGGATAAAAGCATGTTTGTCGGAGATGAAAACTGGAGCAAGTTTGAGCGTGAATTCTTGATGGTGGGTTATAAAATCAATCATGAATTTAATCAAGACTGGTCATTTTTACAAAATGCACGCTATTTAAATGCTGATTTGCATCAAGATAATACTTACCATGTGGCAAGTGGTTATGATGCTTCAACAGGGGATCTTGAGCGTTATATCTATAGCACGGATGAAGAGTCTGAAGGCTTTGTGATTGATAACCAAGTGTCTGGCTTTGTGATGACGGGCGAGCTTGAGCACAACCTTTTATTTGGCTTTGATTATCAAAAACTTAATGGTAAATCAGACTACACAGATTATGGCTCAGATGCGCAATTTGGCACATTTAATGTATTTAGCCCAAATAACGATATTATCAATGCGTCAGCATTAAGCGGCACTGTGTATACAGATAAAGTTGATATTGAGCAAACAGGTTATTACTTCCAAGATCAAATGCAATATGGTGCATTGACCATGATGGCAGGCGGACGCTTTGATCATTATGAATATGAAAGTAACTATGTTGGTAGCGTGACCAAAGAAAGCCAACGTGAGTTCTCATACCGTGTTGGCGCTTTATATGCCTTTGATAACGGCATCTCACCTTATGCCAACTATGCAACCAGTTTCCAGCCAACGGCTAAGCTTGATGAAAATGGTGATACTTATAAACCAGAGCTTGGTAAGCAATTTGAAGTCGGTGTGAAGTATCAATCAGCAGATATGGCGCAAACTGTGACAGCTGCCTATTTCAATATCGAAAAACAAGATGTGTTGATGTCTGATCCAGATAACCCTTGGTACTACTTACAAGTTGGTGAAGTGCGTTCACAAGGTCTTGAGCTTGAAGGCAAGTTTATGCTGACAGATAGCTGGGATGTGGCAGCATCTTATGCTTATACAGATATCGAAATCACCAAAGATTCAAACAATGGTCTAGAAGGCAAGCGTCCAATTTATGTACCTAAACATAGCGCGACACTTTGGTCAAACTACTACCTCTATGATGGCGCTTTAGCTGGCACGCGTTTCGGCGCTGGGGTACGTTTTGTTGGCGAGCGTGAGATGGATGCAGAGAATACAGACACTGTACCTGATTATACTTTAGTTGATCTATCAGCAAGTTATGACTTAACTGAACTGTCATCTAGTTTATCTGGTGCATCACTAAGCGTGAGTGCGAACAATGTGTTTGATGAAGATAACTTCACCTGTTATGACAGCGCAAACTGTTGGTATGGTCAAGAGCGTACGGTTGAAGTCGGCTTTGATTATAAGTTCTAAGCCTTAACCGCTACTTGTTTGATTAAAAACTTGTTTGGCAAAACTTTGACTTAGAATATATCAATGCAAATGCCAGCTTATCTTCTTGAAAGAGAAGTTTTAAGTTGGCATTTTTGTATAAAAAGAAAGCCGTTAAACATTTCAATTTGAATTAAAATCAAACAACTTTTTCTTTACAATATTTTTGATAATTAATATCATTAAGATTCTCAATTAAAGCCAAAAGAGCAAGTTATGCTAGATGTCAGATACCACAATTTATTTGCAACCAGTAAGTCTGTGACTGAGTATCTAGATGGCTTTGTTTTCTCATCGATTGACCAAGCAAAACTTGCACCCGTGCAAGATATTATGCCTGTGTATGCAGCGCAAACCAATCAACATCTTTTCACCTTTGATGACAATAGTGACAAGCTCTCGCAAATCTATCAGCACTTGCAAAGCCAATATCAAGAAGCGGGCCAAGCTTATTGGCTAACGCGTCTGTGGGGGCTGCTAACTTGGCAGGGGGTGTATACCAGTTTGCTGAGTGTGTATCGTCTTGGCGCTGTGCCCGATTTTTCATCTATGGCGCAAGTCTGGCAACCTAAGCTTAACTTTATTTCTGGTTATGGCTTAAATGGCGCAGATTTTTATAGCGATGATAAAACGCACCTGATTGAAAAAGTGGGCGCAGATTTAGTCCCAGTGTTTAATCAATACCGTGAACAGCTTGCTGAACATGTGCGCATCCGTCCACATTTTTGCAATCAAATCCTCGCAGATAGTTTTGTGGTTTGTCTGACCCGCTTGCAGCATCAAGCGGCTAAACATATGGTAGGTATCGACCCTGATTTAGCCAAATTTGCGGCGAATATATCCGTCACAGATGAAGCCCAGCTCTGGCTCAATGCATTTGAGTTGCCAAGTAAAAGCCTTGCGAATCTTACCCATTCTAAAACGGGTGACTGGCTTTATACCCGCACCTCTTGTTGCCTTGCTTATCGCACCAAAGGTGGCGGTGTGTGTAGCAATTGCCCGAGAAAGAAATAGTCAAAAATTTTAATCCAAAACTCAGTCTTAAACTATCTTGGAACCTATAAAAGTGTTGCTTTATTAAGCACTTGTTGTTTCAATTGATAAGCGAAAAGGCTAAGCTTAAAGTCTAGCTATTAATAACTATCACTCAAAATCATTGAAGTTGCAGCTTCAGGGATGGAAAGTGTAAATGGACTTAGGGATTATGATCACACACAAACGCCTAAAATTCTTATACCACCAACTTAAAGATAAGCTTTGGGTAAAGCCTTTATGGATCTGCATTTGCTCCATATTTGTGGTGATCTTGGCAAAACTTGTCGACTTTTTGCCGATTCATGAATTTATCTACAAAATAAAGCTTGAGTCCTTAGAAGATTTGCTCGAAATCATGGCCTCAAGCATGTTAGTAATCGCAACCTTTTCGATTGGTAACATGGTTGCCGCATATAACTCAGCCAGTAATGCCACCACGCCTCGCTCCTTTAGTGTTGTCGCATCCGATGATGTTTCCAAAAATGCTTTATCTCGTTTCATTGGCTCATTTATTTACAGTATCGTTGCCTTAATTGCAGTTAAAAACGACAGCTTTGGTAGCTCTAGTTTATTTATCTTATTTATCTGTACTTGCATCGTGTTTGCTGGCGTTGTGCTGACCTTTATCTATTGGGTCGACTGTTTAGCGCGCCTTGGACGTGTGGGAAATACCATCGACAGGGTTGAAGCCGTTTCCAAAAAGTCTTTACTTGAATCGAACTACTTTGAATATGCGACTTATGACTTAGAAGATGCCTTTGAAATGCAGATTACCAATGAGATGGTTGGTTATTTGCAATATGTCGATTTAGAAGCCCTTGAAAACTGGGGGGAAGAAAATGACATCCGAGTGCAAGTGGTAAAAATGCCGGGAGATTTTTTAACTGTTGGAAATGTTTTGGCGCGCTTTGATGTTTCAGAAAATAAAGCCCAAGAGCTTGAGATAGATATTGATGAGTTAAAAGAGCACTTTTATTTAGGCGCTGATAGGGTGTTTGAAAGCGACCCGAGATTTGGATTTGTGGTCTTATCCGAAATTGCCAGCAAAGCCTTGTCACCTGCGGTCAATGATCCGGGCACAGCAATTAAGGTGATCACAAGTCTAGTGCGTTTGCTAACGATTTGGCAAAAGCAATGTGACAAAGAAGTCGAGGTCGAAAATAAATATGTCACCATTCCGCCCCTAGCGACCCAAGATTTATTTGATGATGGCTTTATGCCAATCGCGCGTGATGGTGCCCAATGCTTAGAGGTGATGATCCACTTACAAGATGGTTTGGAAGCCTTGTATCAATGCGGCAATGAAGAGATGAAACTTGCTGCCATCTCGCATGCTCGTGATAGCTTAACTCGTTGTGAGCAAAACATCAGCTTTGTGCCCGATCTCGACAAGATCAAGGCAAAAAGCTTACTTTTGTCCACGGATCAACAGAAGTAAGAAGTAGCTGCCGCCAATGATTGAGACTAATGTCCCGGCTGCAATTTGCGCGGGGAATAAAATCACTTGTCCAAGCCAGTTGGCGCAAAGCATTAATAACCCGCCCGTAAGCGCTGCGATAATCAGTTGCTCTTTAGCTTTCTTAGCTCCAAGCATCACAGCCATGTGCGGCGCAAGTAGGCCAATAAAACCAACAGGGCCCATGCTGCTGGTGACTAAGGCGCAAAGCAGGGCAACGATTGTCAGTAAAAGCACACTTGCCAGTTGAACATTTAAACCGCGCGCACGGGCAAAGGCGCGGCCTGCTGAAATCAGCGTTAGCCAGCGAGATAAACCTAGGCTCACTATGGCTAATAAGCTAGTGATTATCATTAAAGTCCAAGCTGAAGCCGGGCTGACGCGATAGGTTGAGCCTGCTAACCAGTTGATAATTGCGTAGCTATCTTGCGCATTTTGCGCCAGTGCAAATTGAACTAATGAATCAATTAAAGCGCCGAGTGAAATACCAATCAAAATCAAACTGGCAGGGGCAAATTGATTGCGTCGTCCTAAAATCAAGATAAGCCCAAGCACCAACATACTGCCGATAAAGGCAACCAAAGATCCTGACTCAAAAATATTCACGCCAAAAAAGACGCTCGCCCCGATCAAGGCAAAACTTGCCCCAGCGGAGATCCCCAAAATATCAGGACTTGCGAGTGGGTTATAAATCAGGCGCTGCAACATGGTGCCGGCAATCGCAAGCGCGACCCCTGCAAAAAATGCGGTGCTAAATCTTGGCCATATCAATCCCCAATTAAATGCATCCGGCAGTGCAAATTCAAATCCGCTTTGGGTCATGTTTAGGCAACTGCTGACAATCAACATAGCGAGTACGCTCACGACCAAGATTGGCATGGTTAACGGCGAGATATGATCCCGGCTTGGCGGCAGTTTGATAGAGACTTGATCTTGGGCGCGTAAGTTACGGCGGCTAAACCAAAGCAGGGCTGGTGCGCCCATTGCCGCTGCCGCAGTCCCACTTGGCACTAGGCTTACCGTCCAAAGGCTGACGCTTTTCGCTATGATGTCAGTTAGAAGCAAGCCAACAGCGCCAATGATCATGCTGGCCACTAATTCTTGACGTGGCGTGCGCGCACCTAAGGCTCTGGCAACATTTGGCGCAATCAGGCCAATAAAACTTATCATCCCAACGACTGTAATTGAGGCAGAAACCACCCAAAGGCCAATTAAAATCAATGCAAAGAACATTGGCAAGACATTTAAACCGCGCGCCGCTGCCCCTTGTTGACCTAAGCGCATCAGGCTTAAAATTCGCGGCGCAAATGCTAGTAGTAAGATAGCTGGGGCAATTCTTGGTAAGAGCCAAATGACTTGATCCCAACCATTTTGCGCCAGATCGCCTGCGCCCCAAATAAAGACGTTTTGCGCGTATTGATCATTTAGCAAGATAATTGCGGTTGAAATTGCGCCAAATAAGATATTCACCACCATGCCAGATAAGATCAAAGGCAAGCCGGTGATGTTTTTAAACCCTGCAATGGTGATCACTAAGATCATCGAAATCATTGCGCCAGACATGGCAGCAACAGCTTGCATATCGCCGGCAAGGTTTGGCCAAAACACATTTAAAATGATGAGCGCTAACCAAGCACCAGAAGATGTACCTAAGGTGAGGGGGGAGGTAAGGTTGTTTTGGGTGAGCTGCTGCATCAGGCTGCCAACTAAGCCTAAGATGGCGCCGACCATGATCCCCATCACAAGGCGTGGCAATAGCCCAAAGGTGAAGTTAAATTCATCAAATTCAACGGCTTCTTGACCGAAAATGAGCGAAATTTGGTGATCTAGGCTGAGTGGGTTTGCAATTTGCAAACTGAGTATGCCAATAAAAATTAAGCAAAGTGAGGTTAGTATTGTTAATTTTAATTGGCGTGTCATGTCTGTCTCGGTTGTAAATAAAATGGGTGAGAGTTTTTGATTTCTGCGGTTATTGCTTATGTGCATGCCATGACGCAAAGACGCTCAAGCCATCCATGGTCACTTTAAAAAATGCATCCTTGCATTTTTAAACTTTGCTCTATGGCATTACACATAAGCAATTTTAAGTTCTAAACTCGTTGTGATTGATACCTACTTAACAAGCCTGCGCAGGTTACTAATTTTCAAGCTTTAAAAGCGCATCGGTTACAGACTGAGCAATATACTCAATCGACATCGCGCCACCATAATTCCAAACCGCAGCCGCTTCACCTGCATGCTTTTGACGAACAAACGGCATCGCATTCCAAAGCATTGATTTATCGAGTTTATCTTGCTCATTAAATGGACCAAAATAAACCACATAGGCATCTTTTAGATCTTTTAACGATTGAATAGGTTGCTGGCTAATCCCCCATTCTTGCTCGGGTGGCATAATTGGCGCAGTTAAACCAAGCTGATTTAATGCATACACAGTAGTTGAGTTTTCAGTATATAAATACACCGCATTTTGGCTCGCAAAACGCATTGCCATAACTGGCGGTAAAGTGTCACCAAACTTATCCGTTAGCTTTTGTTTGAGCGCCTTAAAAGACTCATCCATTGCCGCTAATTTTTGCGCCGCAAGCTCTTCTTTATCAAAAACTTGTGCTATTTGCTTAAAGTTCTCAATGGCTTCTTTCGCGTGATTGGTATTTGGGCTATAACTTGCGTAATAGAGCACTGGCGCAATGGTTTCTAGTTTGGCAATCAAGTCTTTTTGTGGGCTGGCAGCCAAAATAACATCTGGCTTTAGTTTGGCAATTTCAGCAAGGTTTGGCTCGGCGCGAGTACCAAGTTCAACCACTTGCGATGGAATTTGCGGCTTCACTACCCATTCTTGATAATCTTTAATATCCGTTGCGCCAACAGGTGTGATGCCAAGCTCTAACACTTGTTCTGTTAGATCCCAGTTTAAGGTCACGACTCGTTGCGGCAGATCTTTTAACCTTTGCTCGCCGCGGCTATCTGTGACTGTTATATCTGCCAAGCTAAGGCTTGAAAAACATAGACTTGCTGCAAATAAACAGGTTGAGAATAAAGCATTATTGAATTTCATCAGGCTCTCTTTATTGGCTTATGATAAATCAACACACCACCGCAAGTTTTTGCGCTTGGGTTGGGTGATCAATCAGTTTAATTGGGGTTTGATAAAGCTCAGATAAACGCGCTTCATCTTGAATCGTTTGAGTTGGGCCACTAAAGGCGATTTCACCTTGCTTGAGGGCGACAATATGTGTGGCATAACGCAGCGCAAGGTTGATGTCGTGTAAGATCACGAGCACGCCACAACCTGTTTCTTTATTTAGGCTTTGAAGCAGATCCATTAAATGATATTGATGATGCACATCGAGCGCAGACGTTGGTTCATCTAAAATCAGCACTGGGGACTCTTGCGCCAGTAACATTGATACCCAAGCACGTTGGCGCTCACCACCTGAAAGTTTATCTGCAAGACTGTCGGCATATTTTAAGACATCTGTTTTTTGCATTGCCGCTTCAATCACGCTGTGATCTTGTTTTTGGAAACGACCAAACACGCCGCGCCATGCAAAGCGTCCCATTTTTACCAGTTCACGCACAGTTAAGCCGGCAACATCAGGCAGTTTTTGTGGCAAAAAGGCAACTTCTCGTGCGAGATCTTTAGCGCCTAATTGGTGGATGTCCTGTATTTTGCCATCTTGATTTTGCAGTGTGACTTTGCCAGCATCTGGGGTCGCTTGCCCTGCAAGTAGGTTTACCATGGTTGATTTGCCCGAACCATTGTGGCCGAGGATCACGGTAAAGCCATCACTTGGGATAGTTAAGTCTTTGATACTAAGAATATCTCGACCACCGCGATGAACGCGAATATCAGACAATTGGTACATGCTAAGCCTAGTTATATTAGAAAATACAGGGTGAAATAAATGCAAAAAGCACCCGTTTGATCTGGGCGCTTGTTTGACGGATATCGCGATTATAAATGAGAACTAATCTAATTTCTATTTTGTCAGCATTATAACTCAAGCCTTGAACAAATATTTGTGATACATCAAATACCAGTCACAAGGCTTGGGTTTATTTAAGTCTTACCACTGGTAGCTTAAACTTGCTGTCGCGTTAATGCCTTCGCCATAGTAGCAGTAGTAATCACAACTTGAAACAAACTCACGATCGCCCAGGTTATTCACGTTCACTTGTGCTTTCCAATCGTCGTTGATTTCATATTTTGCCATCATGTCGACAACTGTGTAGCTCGGCACATTAAGCATGCTTGCACCGGTTGAATTATGACCAGTTGTAGAGCCAGTATAACGAACACCTGTTCCCATGCTAAAGCCTGTGAGGCCAAGATAACCAAAGTCATATTCAAGCCATGCTGAAGCAGCGTGACGCGGAATAAGCGGAGTACGGAATTTTTCCATATCCGTGGTTTGTGCATCCGTATAGGTATAGTTTGCACGCGTCATTAGACCAAAGTCAGTTTGCGCAACTAAATCAAATTCAACGCCTTGTGACTCTAGTTTACCCGCTTGGGTTGATACGTAAGTCTCTGGGTTATAAACCAAGCCATTGGTCTGCTCGATATTAAACCATGCAAGGTTCAGATAACCATTCATAAAGCTAGGTTCGTATTTGATACCTGCTTCATATTGCTCACCCTCAAGCGGCTTATATGCGTGACCTGTTGTTGGGTCTGTTTGTGGGATCACCTCAAAAGATTCTGAGTAGCTAAAGTATGGTGATAAGCCGATGTCTGAAAGGTACATCACACCTGCATTCCATGACACTTCATCTTCATCAATATTTTCTGAAGTATTGAAAGTATGGTTATCAATGTCTAGGTCAATATTATCCCAACGCACGCCAGCTTTGGCGATCCACTTGCCATCAAACTTCACTTGATGCTGGGCATACACACCAGTTGAGTTCTTGGTGTATTCTTTGCTTTGTGCATCACTAAGATCAAGTGCAGGGCGATCGCTATAGTCAGGATCGAAAGAGTTAATCGTATTCCAAGCCCAGTTATCGTACTCAAGACCATCATTGTTGAAGTATTCATACTCCACGCCCATTAGCGTTGTATGCTCAAAGCGGCCTGTGCCAAATTCAGCAATTGCGCTGGTGTCGATAGTAAAGGTTTGAGTATCCCCATCACGGTATAAAATACCTTGGCTAAGCTCTTCACTGGTTTCACTGCCGTATGCATAAGAGCTAGTTAGTTCTAAATCAGTGTAAGAGTAGTTTGCATTTTGTTTTAACGTCCACACATCATTGAGATAGCTTTCAAGCTCATAGCCAACAGAGACTTGCAAGTTGTCATTATTATCGACATCTGGGTTGCCTAAGTTGGTATGCTCATCGATGTAGTCACCTTCAGCATTTGGGAAAAGCGTGCCATATGCAGGCATGAAACCGCCAGTTGGCACGCCATTGTCACGTTTAACCGAACCTAAGAAAGTAATGTTGGTCGCATCGGTTACGTCCCAAGAAAGACTTGGCGCGATGTAGAATCTGTCATTATCTGTGCCATCAAGATCGCCATCTTGCTGGTTCATCATAGTAACTAAACGAAAACGTACCGTATCCGATAAAACTGTGTTGGTATCAAGGCCAACTTGTGCAAAGCTGTCCGTGCCATAACGCACTTCAACCATGCCAGTATCTTCATAAAGTGGACGTTTGCTGACTGCATTGACGACACCACCTGGAGGCGCTTCACCGAATAAAATCGATGCAGGGCCTTTTAATACTTCAATGCTTTCA
Organism: Vibrio sp. KMM 9700; assembly: GCF_058545285.1. NCBI lineage: Bacteria > Pseudomonadati > Pseudomonadota > Gammaproteobacteria > Vibrionales > Vibrionaceae > Vibrio > Vibrio sp. KMM 9700. The sequence continues at coordinate 2,209,187 of NZ_CM178589.1, forward strand.
AGGCCAAACGGCTCAAGCGTCCAAGTGTAATAACCATTTTGATACAAGCGGTTACCATCTAAATAGGTTGCTGCATCAAAGCCGCGAACTTTAAACCATTCCGTATTGGTATCACTACCATAAGGCTGACTTAAAACGCCAGATTGATAGCGAACCGCTTCATCCAATGAGCTTGGTTTACGCTCATCAAGTTGTTCTTCATCGACGATTGAAACACTACGTGGCGACTCAGCAAGTGGGGTTTGCACTTTCATCGCAGAAGCTGTGATGACCATGGTATCCATATTCTCATCTTGAGAATTGTCATCTGCCGCATGCGCAAAATTAAAAGTCAAAGGTAAAAGCAGCGCAGCGTGCAAGGAAGAGCGAATAGCTTTACTCAAATATGATTGAGAAAATGATAAGGTGGGCATAAAATATCCGATAATATGAATGAGAATAATTTGTATTTGTGAATTATATGTATTTTAAAATGAAATAGAAGTGTTAATTTGCAAAATAAATTGAACTTTTCGTTAAGAGTGATCTAGATCAAGAATGGAAAGCTGTTTTAATTTTACCAATTCTTAACATCTAGACTATCAAAAACATTAGATAAGCTTTAAAATGTATTTTTGCCTCGATGTATCTGTACATCTGCAACAAATAACCTACTTTTGGAAACCTATTTATGTTCAAATTTTTTGAAGGCTTGACTCAAGCTTTCCCGAAAGAAGAGCCGAAAATGCCACCTAAGAATCTGGTGGCTTTTTTACTTTATTACACCCGTGGTTTTAAATTGCCGCTGGCGATTATGTCGGCGCTGAGCGCAATCATTGCGATTGTGGAAGTCACCTTATTAGGCTTTATCGGCAAACTTGTTGATATGTTTGGCCAGCATACCCCTGAAACCTTTTGGGCAGCAGAAGGTTGGACGCTGTTTTGGATGGGCTTTTTAGTTGTCGTCGTGATCCCTGTTCTTGCCTTTGCCCATTCGATGATCATGCACCAATCTTTATTGGGTAACTATCCTATGTCTGTGCGTTGGCTCGCGCACCGTTATCTGTTGCGTCAAAGCATGACGTTTTATCAAGATGATTTTGCAGGGCGCATTGCCACCAAAGTCATGCAAACGGCGCTTGCAGTACGTGAAACCGTGATGAAACTTGTGGATGTGCTGGTGTATGTGTCGGTGTATTTCACCTCGATGATCATCATGATGGCAAACTCAGATGTCTCTTTAATGCTGCCAATTTTAGTCTGGCTGTGTGCTTATATCGGCATTTTGTGGTATTTCGTGCCACGCATGAAAGCTGTCGCGACCAAGCAAGCCGATGCGCGTTCAACCATGACAGGGCGCATTGTAGATAGTTATACCAATATCAATACAGTGAAGCTATTTGCCCACACCAACCGTGAAACTGAATATGCTGAAAAAGGCATGAAAGGCTTTCTGCATACGGTTTATGCGCAAATGCGTTTAGCTACTTGCTTTGTGTTAAGTATTGATTTTATTAACTATGCACTTTTATTTGTGATTGCTGCGCTGTCTATTGGGCTATGGATGAACGCCGCAGTTTCTGTTGGCGTGATTGCGGTTGCGATCAGCATTGCGCTGCGCGTGCAAGGCATGTCGAAGTGGATCATGTGGGAAGTGAGCAATATGTTTGAAAACATCGGGACTGTGATCGATGGTATGAATATGCTTTCTAAACCTGTTGAAATTGAAGACAAACCAAACGCACCAGCACTTGAAGTGAAGCAAGGCGAAATCAAGTTTAACAATGTTTGTTTCCACTATGGTGAAGCGAACAAGAAAATCATTAACCATCTTGATTTAAACATTAAACCGGGTGAGAAAATTGGCCTAGTTGGGCGCTCTGGCGCGGGTAAATCCACCATGGTTAACCTCTTGATGCGTTTTTATGACTTAGAAACTGGCACGATTGAGATCGACGGCCAAGACATCAGCCATGTGGCGCAAGATTCACTGCGTAGCAAGATTGGGATGATCACCCAAGATACCTCACTCTTACACCGCAGCATTCGTGAGAACATCTTGTACGGCAAACCCGATGCAACCGAAGAAGAATTGATTGCAGCGACTAAGCAAGCCAAGGCGCATGAGTTTATCGAAGGGCTAACAGATACCTTTGGCAATGTGGGTTATGACGCGCAAGTGGGTGAGCGTGGGGTGAAACTTTCTGGCGGTCAACGTCAGCGTATTGCGATCTCTCGCGTATTGCTAAAAGATGCGCCAATTTTGATTATGGATGAAGCGACCTCAGCGCTTGATTCTGAAGTGGAAGCGGCAATTCAAGAAAGCTTATATGAGCTAATGGAAGGCAAAACCGTGATTGCGATTGCGCACCGTTTATCCACCATTGCGGCAATGGATCGCTTGATTGTGATGGATCAAGGTCAGATTGTTGAGCAAGGCAGTCACCAAGAGTTGATTGAGCAAAAAGGTATTTATGCGCAGCTTTGGGCGCACCAGACGGGCGGGTTTATTGGTTTAGATGACTAATATTCTTCATCCTTGAAGCTGTCACATAGCCTTTTTGATTAATTGAAAAGAGGCTATAAAGCTAAAGACTCCAATAACTTATCTCAAAGTGTTGGAGTCTTTTTTTATGCGCTAGAAGCTATAAATCACTTCAACTAGCTTAGTTTTTTATATGCCTTGCCTGTCACAATGGTTTCCATCAGATTCATCACAATCAAAGCTTCTTCCTCTGTCACTGGCATTTGAGTATCTTGCTGCAAAGCTTGGTAAATATCTTGATAAAATGCAGTATAATGCTTATAAATGCTTGGAATTTGCTCGGTTTTATCCAAGAAATAAAGCGTGCCTGCACCTGTTTCTAGATCCTTGCCAAAATCTGGCGAATCTAAGAATATCCCTTGCTTAAGATCGCGCTCTTGTTGGTCAATATCATATTTTTCAAAGGTTGCGAGCGTGCTGTTGATGATCCAGCGTGGCGGCGCTTTGACTGTGAGTTGTGAAAAACGCACGCGAACACGTAAATTGCCGTAAACAAGCTTAATATCATAGTGATCTTCGGGGAAACCATGGGCTTCAAAATTGCCGGCATCACCACGTTCACTGAGTGTCTCTTGAGTAAAGCCCATCGCCTCGCCCGTGCCTAAATAAGCATTTTTTTGATTAGCAAGATCATAAACCAGCGCATCTGGCTCACCATAAAGGCTAACGATTTGATCTAAAAAGTGCACCGCATGGCCATAGACACTGCCATCATATTTAGTGCCTTGATGATCAATGCCATCGGTTCGATAGTGAGTATGGTTGGACTCAATCTCCATCACCTCACCAATATCTGTGCGCTCAAGAATTTGTTTTGCCATTAGAAAATCACTATCCATGCGGCGATTTTGATACGGCATGATTTTTACATTGTTTGCCTTGGCAAGTTCAAAAAGACTTTTGGCTTGATTAAGGGTGTCACAAAAAGGTTTTTCGATAATCACATGCTTGCCTGCTTCAATCGCTTTTTGCGCAAACTCAAAGTGAGTGCTAGAAGGCGTGGTGATAACAATAATCTCAGCCTCACTTTTTAATAACTCATCGACTGACTCAAAGCGAGTTAAATCTTGTGGCAAGTGCGGATACGGCATTTCAAACTGGCGTGAGCCGCGAGTATAATAACCAATCACCTCAAAGCATTTATTGCCTTGTACATCCTTCGCGGTATCAATAAACGGCATATGATATCTATGCGTGCTTTTACCAAATCCAATAAATCCTAATTTCATGATTCCCTCATTGTGATTATATTTTGGGTAAATTTTCTTCTAAGTAAGTGAGTAAATAACGCGTATTCGCAGACAGCGTTGGCGCATTTGGATACACCGCCCAGACCCCGTCTTGCTTAGGTTGATAAGCATCTAAAATTGAACACACACTGCCATCATCAAGCGCATCTTCTACATAATAATCAGGAAGTTGAGCTATTCCTAAACCTTTTTTTACCGCATCGAGCAACACAAAACCATTATTACATATGATTTGGCCTTTGAGTTTTAATCTCTGCTGTTTTTGCGTCTTAGGAATGAAAAAGCGCCAATAGCCAAGCGAGCCAAGCAAACAATTATGCTGTTTGAGATCCTTTAAGTTTTGCGGGGTGCCGTGTTTGTCTAAATAATCTTTGGACGCACAAAGGTAGACTTTGCGATCACGAATTTTTTTCGCCCGTATGCTTGAGTCTTGCAATTGACCTAAGCGGATCGCTAAATCTATCTTATCGCGAGTTAAATCAATTTGCTGATTGGTTAACACAAGCTCGACGCTAAGATTTGCCTCTTGCAAGCAAAAGTCATTGATTAACGGCGCAATATGGCGCTCACCATAGGCGGTTGGGGCGGAGATTTTAAGGTGTCCTTTGGGCGAGGCATTGGCTTGGGTGAGCTTATCTTGAGCTAAATTTAACTGAGTTAAAATCGCTTGGCATTCCATTGCATATTGCTCGCCTGCTTGAGTTAAGCTGACTTGACGCGTGGTGCGATAAACCAAGGTGACGCCAAGGCGCTGCTCGAGGTTTTTGACTTGGCGGCTCACTTGCGCGGTCGAAAGCTTTAATTGTTTTGCTGCTTGAGTAAAGCTTCCAGTCTGCGCTACTGCAACAAATTCACAAATTCCTTCCCAAAGCATATCTTTCCTATTGTTACTACTTGGTAAAAGTGTTTTTATTATATGGAAATTATCATTTTTAGAAAGAGGTATATAATTCTAAGCAGTTGTTTTATTTTCGATCTCGCTTTGAGATAAGCATTTTAAAGTATGCTTAGATTAGAGTTTGCGATCTTTTTATGAAAGGAAGGTAAGCGTATGAGTGCACAAGTGATCAAATCAAGAGCTGCTGTCGCATGGCAAGCGGGTGAGCCGTTAAAAATGGAAACTGTTGATGTGATGCCACCACAAAAGGGTGAAGTTCGGGTTAAAATTTTAGCTTCAGGTGTGTGTCATACCGATGCTTACACACTTTCTGGCGCCGATCCTGAAGGTGTTTTCCCGTGCATTTTAGGTCATGAAGGTGGCGGCATTGTTGAGTCTGTCGGTGAAGGCGTGACTAGCGTTGCTGTGGGCGATCATGTGATCCCACTTTATACCCCAGAATGTGGCACTTGTAAGTTCTGCACCTCTGGAAAAACCAACCTTTGCCAGCGCATTCGTGAAACCCAAGGCAAAGGTTTGATGCCAGATGGCACAACTCGTTTTTCAATTAATGGTGAGCCAATTTTTCACTATATGGGCACTTCAACTTTCTCTGAATATACAGTTTTGCCAGAGATTTCTATCGCTAAAGTGAATAAAGAAGCACCGCTTGAAGAAGTTTGCTTGCTTGGTTGTGGCGTCACCACTGGCATGGGCGCGGTGATGAATACGGCGAAAGTCCAAGAAGGTGATACGGTCGCTATTTTTGGTCTCGGCGGGATTGGTCTATCCGCAATTATCGGCGCAACCATGGCGAAAGCTGGACGCATTATTGCGATTGATATTAACGAATCTAAATTTGATTTAGCAAAACAACTTGGCGCAACAGATTGCATTAACCCAAATGACTGCGATAAGCCAATTCAAGAAGTTGTGGTTGAAATGACTGACGGCGGCGTAGATTATTCATTTGAATGTATCGGCAATGTGAACGTGATGCGCAGTGCGCTTGAGTGCTGTCACAAAGGTTGGGGCGAGTCGGTGATCATAGGTGTTGCGGGCGCAGGCGAAGAAATCTCAACCCGTCCATTCCAATTGGTGACAGGACGTGTGTGGAAAGGCTCAGCGTTTGGCGGGGTGAAAGGTCGCAGTGAGTTGCCTGATTATGTTGAACGCTACATGAAAGGTGAGTTCAAGCTTAGTGATTTTATCACCCATACCATGAGCTTAGATAAAATTAACGAAGCTTTCGATTTAATGCATGAAGGCAAAAGCATCCGAACTGTGATTCATTTTGATAAGTAAGGGCGCATCAAATGAGTCAAATCACAAAAATTAGTGAGAACTTTTGTCATGGCGGTTGGCATCAAAGGTATAGCCATCAAAGCCAAGCGACCAAGACGCAAATGAGCTTTGCCATTTTTTTGCCTGAGCAAGCCAGCAAAGGGCCAGTGCCTGTTTTATATTGGCTTTCTGGCCTAACCTGCACGGATGAAAACTTTATGCAAAAAGCTGGCGCAATGCGTGTCGCAAGTGAGCTTGGAATAGCCATTGTTGCGCCGGATACGAGCCCGCGTGGCGAAGGCATTGCCAATGATGAGAGCTATGATCTTGGGCAAGGCGCTGGCTTTTATGTCAATGCATTGCAAGCGCCTTGGGCTGAGCATTATCAGATGTATGATTATGTGAGCTTTGAGTTGCCAAGTATCATTGAAGCGAACTTTGCAGTGTCGGGTAAGCGTGCGATTTCTGGTCACTCTATGGGTGGGCATGGCGCCTTGATGATAGGGCTTCGTAATGCGCAGCGTTATACCTCGATTTCTGCTTTTAGCCCAATCGTGAATCCTATGGATTGTCCTTGGGGGCAAAAGGCATTTACCGCATATTTAGGCGAAGATAAAGCATTGTGGCCCAAATATGATGCGACCGAGTTGATGAAAAAAATCAAAGATCCGCAAGGATTACCTTCGATTTTGATTAGCCAAGGCATCGCGGATGAGTTTGTCGAAACTCAGTTAAAGCCACAAAACTTTGTCCATGCGGCGCAATCTGTCGGTTATCCGGTTCAATTTGAAGCGCATCCTAACTATGATCATAGTTATTACTTTATTGCGAGCTTTATTGAGCAGCATCTGCGCTTTCATGCCGAATATTTAATTTAAAGTATTAAAATAATGCAAAACTTGAGCCTTTAATCTTAGTGTGTCGTGATGCTAGGTTTAAAGGCTTTTTTGCATCTGCTCAGAATCTTTTTCAGTGGTATCGAATTGATTCTCTACTTCTTTTTCCACCTCTTCAATACAACATTCATCAAGTAAATAAGCAATCACAGATTGCAACTGCTGATAACGCGCAATGCAAAATAAGCTTCGCCCTTGTCTTTCTTGTTTAATCAGATTCGCTGAGATAAGGCTTGAAATATGGTGCGATAAAGTCGAATTTGGGATCTGAAGTCGCGCTTGTAAGTCGCCGACGGTTAAGCCTTGGTAGCCGGCCTTGACCAAGGTTTTATAAATGGTTAGGCGGATTGGATGACCTAACTCTTTGAGTGCTTTTGCGATTTCTTCTACTTGCATAGTTTTTTATTCCTGCTTACTTACCCCCAAGAGTACCTGCCTTGAGGAGTTTTGGCTAGGATACTAAGAATATTTCGAAAAATATAGAAATATATTGACAAAAAATGTCTGTCACTTATTATTTCCATAATTATCGAAATGTAGTTTAAGAGAGACTCCTATGCCAATAGATTGGATTGCCATGCTCAAAGAAGCCGCGTCAATGTTTGCCTTTTTATCCGCTGAGCTAATAGTTTTATTTTTAGTCATCAGCTACTTAGTGGGTTTATTGCAAGTCGTATTAACCCCTGAAAAAATTCAAAATTTGCTCAGCTCCAGACATGGCAAAGGTTATGTGATTGCTGCATTATCTGGTGCGATCACGCCTTTTTGTTCATGTTCGACCATCCCATTTTTGAAAGGCTTATTGCGCGCACGCGCAGGCTTTGGCCCTATGATGGTGTTCTTGTTTGCCAGCCCGCTACTTAACCCAATTATTATTGGTTTATTTGTGGTGACCTTTGGCGCCAAAGTGGCGATCTTTTATTTTGTATTAGCCTTATCTGTGTCAATTATTGCTGGCGTCGTGCTTGAAAAGCTTGGCTTTGAGCGTTATGTCAAAGAAGAAGCCTACCAAGGCAGCATTGAAGTTTCTTGTTGTGGCAGTGAGCCGAAAGCCGAAGAAAAATCAAGTTGTTGTAGCTCAGAGCCAAAAGCTGAGCAGACGTCAAGCTGTTGCAGCAGTGAGTCGAAAGTTGAACCAAATATTGAAGATAAATCATCTTGCTGCGCTTCTGCGCCAAAAGTTGAGTCGTCTTCTTGCTGCGCTGGTGAAACAACCAAGAAACCAAAAGTTTCCAAAGCCATGTATCAAGCAATTTGGCGTTCAACTTGGGCTGATTTTAAACAAGTCTTCCCGTATTTGATGTTAGGTATTTTTATCGGCTCATTTATTTATGGCTTTGTGCCAACAGAATTTATCACAAAATATACGGGCACTGCGCATTGGTATGCGATTCCAGTGGCTGCCGTGATTGGTATTCCTTTATATATTCGCGCTGAAGCTGTGATCCCATTAAGCGCAGCATTAGTGCAAAAAGGGATGGCGCTAGGTTCAGTGATGGCATTAATTATTGGCAGTGCAGGGGCGAGTTTAACGGAAGTGATCTTGCTTAAATCTATCTTTAAAATTCAGATGATTATTGCATTTTTAGTGGTGGTTTTAAGCATGGCGATTAGTGCAGGGTTCTTATATAACTATCTAATTGTTTAATACACCATAGTCACTATAGCTAAACTTAAAGCATTGCAACGCGTATAAAAAAGTCGCCTAAGTAGATTACTTGGCGACTTTTTTGTTTGTCAGTTAAGCGCTTAAGCGTCTATCACTTAATTGATTTTTGCAGCATGCTGGGCTGGCATAATGTGTAGCTCTGCATCTGTGTATTCTTCTTCACTTAGCGGCGTGACGCGATCAGCATCTTCTTCATATTTATATAAAGCTTGAACGCCCTCTAAAAGATTTTGGTTATCTTTATCGAAGATTAGCTTACTGGTATCAAAGCCTGCTTCTTGGGCGATGGAAACATAGCGTTGAATTTCAGATTCTGGTAATTGACGGTTTTTCGACAAAATCCATAGATAATCTTTATTATGACTCGTTACAAGTGCGACAGAATAATCATCTTCAAGATAGAAGACGACATAGCTTGCTTCAAACGGCCATAAGAAAGAGATATTAAGGTGTCCTGTTTGTGGGTCTTTGGCAAACTCACCTTTCGCTGTGTCCTGCTCCCACTTACCTTCAGCCATATTAAAGCCGCGATTAGTGACTGAAATTTGGTTATCTGGCAGCGGTTGATATGAAGCTGTGACTAGGCTTAAGCCTTCTTCAAACGAGTTATCAAGTCGCGCGACTTCATGCCATGTGCCATAAAAGTTCTCGGCATTAAAATTGCTCACAGGTTCAATGCCTTTTGGAGTGCCAGTACAACCAGCAAGGAGGGCAGCGCAAAGGCTAACACTTGTGATCAAACGTTTCATATCAAATTCCTTCTTTATTATCGATATCTATGCTTTTTGTCTTAGCTAAGATAAAGCATATTTAGTTTTCTTACTATAGATGAAATTCAAATCAAAATATATGTTTATGAGTTACAAATAAAAAAGGGCAAACCATGATGGCTTACCCTTAGATTCTTGATTGCTAGTAACTTTTAATTAGAAACTATGGCTGTACTGCAAACCAAAGATCAGTGCATCCGCACGTGTTACCGCATCAATGCTAGTCAGCTCGTTATCAGATTCTGCTGGGAATGTATAAGCTTCATGCACATCATTGTCTTCACCCATTAGGTAAGTAAAGCCAAAGTCGATAGCCGAGTTTTGATTCCATGCATAGGTTGCACCGGTTGAAAACCAGTTGCGCGCAGAATCTGGCACAGATACCGATCCATAATCGCCTTGCGCACTTTCATCGTACATATAACCTGCGCGAAGAGTCCACTCAGGGCTGACGTACCAAGTTCCGCCAATTGCATAATGGAAAGTATCTTCCCATTGGTAGTTTTTGATTGCGCCAGTTTTTTCTAAATCGAGTGTATCAAACTCATCCCAAGTCACATGTTGGATGCTGTAGTGCACAGCAAAGGCATTGTTTAGGCGATGATAACCAGAAAACTCAATCATGTCCGGTAGTGGCAGTTTAAGCGTATCTTTATGTGTTTCGCCAGCAATGGTGACATCACCTTTTGCATCTAAACGTGGGCTGTAGTGATAGCTAAAGCCAAATCTATGATTATCATTCACTTCATAGACAACGCCAACATTTGCGCCAAATGCCCATCCATTTGCATCGATATCTAATACTTCTTGCGCGCTAGGATCATCACCCCAAGGCTTTAATTTTGGCGCAGTGTAGCTACGCTTTAGTCTGCCTTCACCGTAAATGGCGTCAATTCCTGCGCCAAAGCTCCAGTGCTCATCGACGCGATAAGCTGCAGCAAAGCCTAAGTTAAAGCTTTTTACATCCGTTAGGCCGCCATACTCAACGCCAACCATGCTGTCATCGAACTCGGTTTTAGTGCCAAAGTTGGTGTAACCCATAAAGCCAATCGCCCATTTGTCATTCACTGGGTGGATGTAATACATGTTTGGCACGTAAGATGTATCGCCGGCCTGATCAAAAGAAGTGTCTTGATCTGCTCCGACAATTGGGTGGTAAGTGCCGCTTTTTACTTGAATATCAGTATCAACAACACTCATACCAAATGAAATCGCATCGGTATCAAACATCGTCATTGCCGCAGCATTACGCGACATTACAGAAGCGTCATCTGCGATTACCGCATCACCTGCAAACGCACGGCCTAAGCCTTTGGCTGATTGGTTATTTAATTGATAACCGCCTGCGAAAGCTGAGCTTGTTGCAAACAAAAGACTTGCGGCCACAAGACTTGAAGTAAGTGTGCGGCGAAAAGTTTGAGATGTCATGGAGTGTCCTAAAACAAAAAGTAATGCAAGTTGCAAGGATGAACTTACATAAAAATGTGATGTCGCTCGAAAAGTGAGGGCGCATTATGCAGATAGGAAGGAGTATCACAAATCCGACCATTGCGAATGTGTGGTGATATTTAAGTTAAAAACACTGGGCGATTAATTAGAAGTCATTAATATTGATAGGGAAACCAATAACTTAATCAATGGCTATAAAACTATAGCGTTATTTTTTTAAAACTCTGTTTATTTCGACTCTTTTAGACAAAATCATTACCAAAGCAGGGATATTTGCTTAATTTTGCTGCAAACAAACACAGCCTGTCGCTTCAAACTATGAAATCGGCTAAACTATACAAAAGTTTAAGGAGAGCAAATATGCATTGCCCATTTTGTTGTGAGACCGAGACCAAGGTGATTGATTCACGCTTGGTTGCTGACGGTCATCAAGTGCGCCGCCGCCGTCAATGTTTAAGTTGTAGCGAGCGCTTTACAACCTTTGAAATGGCAGAACTTGTGATGCCGAAAGTTGTAAAAACAAACGGTAACCGAGAACCATTTGACGAAGATAAAATGGTTGGTGGTTTGCAACGCGCATTAGAAAAACGCCCAGTGAGCGCCGATGATGTCGAGCTCACCATTAGCCGCATTAAGTCTAAATTACGCGCCACAGGTGAACGTGAAGTGCCGAGTGATATGATAGGTAACTTGGTCATGGATGAGCTGAAAAGCTTAGATAAAGTCGCTTATATCCGTTTCGCTTCTGTGTATCGCAGTTTTGAAGATATTCGTGAATTTGGTGAAGAAATCGCCCGCCTTGAAGATTAATCGCATCTAGAAGAATAAGAAGCAAAAAATGAAATATATGCAAGCGCAAACACCTTTTTCGCCACATGATCGACGCATGATGGCGCGTGCCTTGGAACTTGCTAAACAAGGTGAATTTACCACAGCGCCCAATCCAAATGTGGGTTGCGTGATTTCTTTAGATGGACAAATCATTGGTGAAGGGGCGCATTTACGTGCCGGTACGCCGCATGCTGAAGTACATGCCTTAGCCATGTTAAAAGAAAAAGGCTTGAGCGCGCAAAGTGCCACTGCTTATGTCACCCTTGAGCCTTGTTCGCATTTTGGCCGTACGCCGCCTTGCGCCAAAGCCTTAATCGAAGCCAAAGTGGCGCGTGTGGTATGCGCTATGGTTGACCCTAATCCTGAAGTTTCTGGTCGCGGAATCGAGATGCTACGCGCTGCGGGAATTCAAGTGGACGTTGGTCTTTTTGAAGATAAAGCCCATGCCTTAAACCTTGGCTTTATTAAAAAGATGAAAACTGGCATGCCGTATGTGCAGCTTAAACTTGCAATGAGTTTAGATGGCAAAACCGCGCTTGCCAATGGCGAAAGCAAATGGATCACAGCTAGCCCTGCGCGCTCGGATGTGCAGGTTTATCGCGCCAAAGCGGGAGCCATTTTATCAACCAGCCGCACAGTGTTGCGTGATGATGCCAGCTTAAATGTGCGCTTTGACGAGTTGCCGCAAACGGTTAAAAATCAATATAAGCTGCCAGTGCGCCAGCCTAAGCGGATCATTTTAAACCGTAAACAAAGCATCAACGCGCAAAACTCACAAAGCTTAAAGCTGATGAATACCCCTGGTGAAGTGGTTTTCATTGAGAATGACCTTGATTTAAAACAAATCCTTAAACAAGTAGCAAGTGATGAGCAAGTCAATCATATTTGGGTGGAAGCAGGGCGAACCCTGGCCACGAATTTGCTCGAGCTTGATTTAGTTGATGAGCTGATTATCTATATTGCGCCAAAATTAATGGGTGATGATGCCCAAGGTTTAACCGCGATCACAGGCTTAACGTCAATGTCAGAATTAACCTGTTTTAGCCTTGCCGATGTGGCGCAAGTTGGTGAAGATGTTCGCCTAACCATGAAAAGAATTAACTAAAGTGTCTTCATGACCCAGTCATGCATTTTATTAAAATTATTTATATTTACTGGAATCGTTTATGTTTACAGGAATCGTTGAAGCGGTTGGCACAGTTGCCGCGATCACCCCAAAAGGGGAAGATATTCGCTTAACTGTTGAAGTCGGCAAGCTTGATATGTCTGATGTGGCACTTGGTGATAGTATTGCAACCAATGGCGTGTGCTTGACTGTGATTGCGTTTGATAATCATAGCTACCAAGCCGACTTATCTCTTGAAACCTTAAAGCGCAGCAGTTTTTCGCAAATTGATGTCGGCTCACAAGTGAACCTTGAAAAAGCTATGTTGCCAACCACTCGTTTTGGTGGGCATATTGTTTCTGGTCATGTGGATGATATAGGTGAAATTATCGAGCGCAATCAAGTTGGCCGCGCGGTTGAATATTGGATCAGCGTGCCAGATAGTTTAGAGCGTTATATTGCCCATAAAGGCTCGATTACGATTGATGGGATTAGCTTGACTGTGAATGATTTACGCAAAAATGCGTTTAAAATCACTATCGTGCCGCATACCAGCGAAGAAACCACGATAGATAGCTTTGCTGTCGGGCGTAAAGTTAACCTTGAAGTGGACGTGATTGCGCGTTACTTAGAGCGTTTACTTTTAGGTAAAAATGAACAACAAGAAGCACCAGAATCACGTTTGACAATGGAATTTCTGGCGCAAAATGGCTTTGCGTAAGCACAAATATACCCAGCGTATAGATGAATATTAAATAGGAATTAAAAATGGCTATTAGTCGCCCAGAAGAGATTATTGAAGATATTCGCCAAGGTAAAATGGTGATTTTAATGGATGATGAAGATCGTGAAAACGAAGGCGATATCATCATTGCAGCTGAACATGTTACGCCAGAAGCGATTAACTTTATGGCCACTCATGGCCGTGGTTTGATTTGTCTGACCATGACGAAAGAGCGTTGCGAAAAACTTGGTTTGCCGCCAATGGTCACGGACAACACGGCGCAATATAGCACGGCGTTTACGGTTTCAATTGAAGCCGCAGAAGGCGTGACCACTGGTATTTCAGCTAAAGATCGCGCGGTGACAGTGCAAGCTGCTGTGGCAAAAGATGCCAAAGCGTCAGATTTGGTTCAACCCGGACATATTTTCCCACTTTCAGCGCAAGATGGTGGCGTGTTAACTCGCGCAGGCCACACGGAAGCAGGTTGTGATTTAGCGCGTCTAGCAGGGCTTGAGCCAGCAGCGGTTATCGTTGAAATTCTAAAAGATGATGGTGAAATGGCGCGTCGCCCAGATCTTGAAATCTTTGGTGAGAAGCACGGCATCAAGCTTGGCACGATTGCTGATCTTATCGAATATCGTAATAACACAGAAACCACTATTGAGCGTGTCGCTGAGTGTAAACTACCGACTCAATTTGGTGAGTTTAATCTTGTGACTTACAAAGACACGATTGATAACCAAGTTCACTTTGCAATGTGTCACGGTGATTTAACCAATAAACCTTTAGTTCGTGTGCACTTGCAAGATGTATTTACCGATGTGCTTCGCTCTGATCGCAGCGCTGATCGCAGCTGGGGCTTGGATGATGCAATGCAAAAAATCGCGGCAGAAGGTGGTGTATTGGTTGTGCTTGGTCATGAAGAAAGCACTGAAAATCTCATTCATAAAGTGAAAACATTTGAAGCTCAAGATCAAGGCAAAGCGCCAGTGCTTGCAAAAAAACAAGGCACATCACGTCGCGTTGGTGTGGGCTCGCAAATCTTAGCTGATCTTGGGATCACGGATATGCGTTTGCTATCGTCAGAGAATAAGCGTTACCACTCGCTGTCAGGCTTTGGCTTGAACGTGGTTGAATACGTGGTTGAATAATTTTTAATTAAAAATAGTTAAACAAAAAGTGAGAATTTGTGATAAAATCCGCCGATTCTCACTAGAGTTAATCTTTTTTCTAGCAAAACCGTTTGTAAGGATGACACTATGAAAGTGATCGAAGGTAACTTCGCTGCACCAAATGCTAAAATCGCAATTGTGATTTCTCGTTTTAACAGCTTTATCAATGAAAGCCTACTTTCTGGCGCAATTGATACGTTAAAGCGCCATGGTCAAGTCAGTGATGAAAATATCACTGTGGTTCGTTGCCCTGGAGCCGTTGAGCTTCCATTGACTGCGCAACGTGTTGCGAAAACAGGTAAATTTGATGCAATCGTATCACTAGGTACTGTTATTCGTGGTGGTACACCACACTTTGATTATGTATGTAGCGAGTGTAACAAAGGTCTTGCTCAAGTTTCTCTTGAATATAGCCTACCTGTTGCATTTGGCGTATTAACAGTTGATACAATCGATCAAGCTGTTGAGCGTGCGGGAACCAAGGCTGGTAACAAGGGCAATGAAGCCGCTCTAAGCGCACTAGAAATGATTAATGTATTAAGTCAAATCGACTAATTTCAACACTTTATATATATGGGGGCTCGCGTGAATCCAGCCGCACGTCGTAATGCACGTCAATTTGCACTACAAGCAATCTATTCTTGGCAAGTAACCAAGGAAAACCTAGCAACTATCGAACAGCAGTTTTTAACTGGTGAAAAGTATGATGAAGAAGAACATCATGCCAAAGAGCCAAGCTTAAAAGCACCTGAAACAGATGTTGCTTACTTCCAAGATCTTTTATCTGGCGTTGTGTTATCAACCAATGACCTAGATAGCAAACTTCGTCCATATCTGTCTCGCCCAATGCAAGACTTGGATATGATGGAACTTGCACTTTTACGTCTTGCTATGTATGAAATGACGCGTCGTGACGATGTTCCATATAAAGTTGTAATCAATGAAGCGATTGAACTAGCAAAAGTGTTTGCAGCAGAAGATAGCCATAAGTTTATCAATGGTGTATTAGATAAAGCTGCGCCACATGTGCGTAAAAAATAAGAGTATTTTGAGTTTTTATCGTTAACTCGATAAACTTGAAGTGCAATCTAAGGGGTCAGCGTTTGCTGGCCTTTTTGTTGTCTGTAACTAAGGGAATAATGCATGTCTGGAGAATTTGAACTGATCAAAGACTACTTTGCCAAGCAGCAGCTAAATCGAGGTGATGTTGCATTCGGTCTTGGGGATGATTGCGCCATTTTAACTCCGCCGCAAGGCATGCAAATTGCGATCAGCACGGACTCATGCGTTGCAGGTACACACTTTTTAATTGACGCCGATCCAAGGCTTATCGCACATAAAACCCTTGCCTCAAATTTAAGCGATCTGGCCGCGATGGGGGCGACGCCGGCTTGGTTATCACTCGCGCTGACTTTGCCTAAAGCTGCTGAGTTTGAAAGACAAACCGGTCTTAGTATACAAGACTGGCTTGGGCAATTTTGCCAAGGTATGTTTGAATTAGCCAATGCATATCATTTACAGCTCATTGGTGGGGATACAACGTCTGGGCCATTAAATATAGGCTTTACGATTCAAGGCTTTATTCCACAGGGCCAAGCTTTATATCGCCACGGGGCAAAAGCGGGTGACTTAATTTGTGTATCAGGTGATTTGGGCGCAGCAGGCGCAGGGCTTGAGGTGATTTTAAATCAGGCGAAGCAAGTAAAAGATCATACATTAACAGAGCTTGAAGCAAGGCTTGCTAAGAGCCACTTTGATGCCAGCCCAAGAGTTGCTTTAGGCGAAGCATTGCGCGGCCTTGCCACAAGCTGCATTGATATTTCTGATGGCCTAGTTGCCGATTTGGCGCATATTCTAAAAGCCTCAAAGCTGGGCGCGCAGATAAACCTGCAAGACTTACCCATTGCACCAGACGTACTTGGCTTTTATCAAGTCAGTCAAAGTGTTAAAAGCTTAAATAATCTTGATGCGAATCATCAAAAAGCGCTGCAAATGGCACTAACAAGTGGCGAAGAGTATGAGATTTGTTTTACTATCTCTGCACAAGATTTTGATAAAATTCAAACCATTGCTACGAAAACGAAGACACCCATTGCGTGTATCGGGCAGTGCACGCAAAATGCTGCGCCAAACATTGAGCTATTTCTTAATCAGCAAAAGCTAGACTGGCAGCTTGCAGGTTTTGACCACTTTAGGACTTAAGATGACACAACATACGCCAAAATTTAAAATGAGCAGCCAAGACAAGCGCAGCGCACTGAAAAAGCTAGACTTAAAGAACCTCTGGCATTTGTCAGCAGTGGGCTTTGGCAGTGGTTTATCGCCAATCATTCCCGGGACTATGGGCACTCTAATGGCGATCCCATTTTATCTTGTGCTGATGCACTTGCCGCTTTATGTCTATATTGCTGTGGTGCTATTTTCATGGTGGCTAGGCAATCTTATCTGCCAAAAAGCATCTGATGCGATGGAAGTGCATGATCATGGCGGGATTGTTTGGGATGAGTTTGTTGGCTTTTGGATCACTATGTTACCCGTGCTGATGATGGGCTTAGATATTTATAATTGGCAGCTTATCGGCGCAGGTTTCGTCCTCTTTCGAATTTTTGATATGATAAAACCTTGGCCAATCAGTTGGCTTGATAAAAATACGCACGGCGGTTTTGGGATCATGATAGATGATATTGCTGCTGGGGTCATGGCTGCAATTTTCTTAGCGTTGCTTAGTGGGTATATTGTTTAGTGGGTATTTAGTTTAAATCACTTTATTTGATATAACCTCCCCACGCCAAACTTGGCGATGTGGGGAGGTTTTAAAAGACTAACTTTTACTGGTTTTATTTTGTGTTAGCTATTTCGCTAACTATTTAGCTAAATAATCACGCACTTGACGCTCAATGCCAACAGCATCTAAACCAAGGTCTTGATAAACCTCTTGCTGAGTGCCTTGTGGAACAAACTTATCCGGTAGGCCAAGTTGCAACACAGGTTTAATTTGCTTACTCGCCATTAAGTATTCAATCACGCCCGCGCCCGCGCCACCTGCTATCGCATTTTCTTCAATGGTGACGAGCACATCATGGCTAGCAACTAACGTATCAATCAGCCCAGTATCAAGCGGTTTGGCAAAACGCATATCTGCAACCGTTGCATCTAGGTTTTGCGCCGCTTCTAAACTGCTGGCTAGGAAAGTACCAAAGTTTAAAATCGCGACTTTTGGCTCGGCTTTCGTTTCATCTTTCATCGGACGCACGACTAAACCTTTACCGATTTCAAGCACTGTCATTTGCTCTTGGATTTGGGCATTGGTTGCGCCGCCGCGAGGGTAGCGTACTGCGCTTGGCCCTTGGTGCATGTGGCCAGTGTAAAGCATCTGACGGCATTCGTTTTCATCACTTGGCGTCATAATCACCATGTTTGGAATGCAGCGCATAAAGCTAATGTCAAACGCCCCTTGGTGAGTCTGACCATCTGCGCCGACAATCCCTGCGCGGTCAATTGCAAACATCACAGGCAAGTTCATGATTGCCACATCGTGGATCAATTGATCATAACCGCGTTGCAAGAAAGTCGAGTAAATCGCAACAATTGGTTTTAAGCCAGAAATTGCAAAACCAGAGGCAAGGGTAACGGCGTGCTGCTCGGCAATTGCGACATCAAAATATTGCTCAGGAAATTCTTTTGAAAAACGCACCATGCCTGAGCCTTCACGCATCGCAGGAGTGATTGCCATCAGTTTTGGATCTATGGCTGCCATATCACACAAAAAGTCACCAAAAATCTTTGAAAAACTAGGTTTAGGATCTTTTGCTTTAGGCAAGCTATCATGGCTTGGATCAAATTTTGGCACGCCGTGATAACCAATCGGATCTTTTTCCGCTGGCTCATAGCCTTTGCCTTTTTTCGTCATGATATGAAGCACTTGCGGGCCTTTGAGCTGTCGCATATTCTTCAGCGTTTTAACTAGCTCTTCCACATTGTGCCCATCAACCGGGCCAATATAATTAAAACCCAGCTCTTCAAACATAGTGCCTGGCACAACCATGCCTTTTAAATGCTCTTCCGTGCGGCGTACAAGCTCTTTAATTGGCGGCATATTCGACAGAACTTTTTTACCACCTTCACGAATCGAAGTATAAAAATCACCGGTTAACAGCTGAGCTAGGTGATTGTTTAAAGCGCCAACATTTTCAGAAATTGACATCTCATTGTCATTTAAGATGACTAACATGTCAGGGTGCACATCGCCTGCGTGGTTCATGGCTTCAAATGCCATGCCTGCGGTGATCGCGCCATCACCAATCACGCTGACAACTTTACGTCCTTGGCCTTCTTTTTGCGCAGCAATTGCCATCCCAAGACCGGCACTGATTGAGGTCGAAGAGTGACCGACAGATAAAGTATCGTACTCACTTTCTTCACGCCAAGGGAAAGGATGCAGCCCATCTTTTTGGCGAATAGTAGTGAGGCGTTCGCGGCGACCGGTCAAAATTTTATGCGGATAAGCTTGATGACCAACATCCCAAATAAGCTTGTCAAAAGGCGTGTTATAAACATAATGCAAGGCAACGGTAAGCTCGACTGTGCCAAGACCAGAAGCTAAGTGTCCACTTGATTGGCTAACAGAGTTTAATAAATACGTACGCAGATCATCACACAAAGGCTCTAAACGGTCTTTTGGAAGGATACGTAAGTCATCTGGCGTGTCTACAAGTGCCAGTGTTGGATATTTTGAGATATCAAGTGTCATAGGTCTTCGCGCTTTATTGTCATTGCTGCATAAATGTTATTGCTGTATATGCCAGCTGTTATATAGGGTTGCGTTATCGATGATTAATTGCGGCGCTCGATAGCGTAATTTGCAAATGCTTCTAGTAAGTGTGTATCAAATGGGATTTCTTGCAATGCTTTTTGTGCATCCGCAACTAGATCTAAGGCTTTTTGTTTAGCACCATCTAGGCCTAACAGGGCAGGGTAGGTGCTTTTATTATGCTCGAGATCAGAGCCTTGCGGCTTACCTAGGGTTTGAGTATCACTAATAATATCTAAAATATCATCATGCACTTGGAAGGCTAACCCCACAGCTTCGGCGTAGCGATCAAGCTTATCTAACGCTTTGATGCCTTGCTCGCCAGCACAAATCGCACCCATTCGAACGGCGCATTTTATCAAAGCTCCGGTCTTATTTCGATGAATAGTTTCAAGAGTTTCAAGATCAACTTGCTTGTTCTCCGCATCAAGATCAAACGCTTGGCCTAAACACATGCCATTAGCGCCCGATGCTTTGGCTAATTCTTTAATTAACTCAATGCGATAGCTTTCAGATTGAGAGGCAAGCTGACCATTGGCGAGAATTTCAAAAGCCAACGTCTGGAGCGCATCACCAGCTAAAATAGCGCTCGCTTCATCAAACTTTTTGTGACAAGTGGGCTGACCACGACGTAAATCATCGTCATCCATCGCGGGCAAGTCATCATGAATAAGCGAATAAGCGTGAATACATTCAATTGCCGCAGCGGGAGTATTTAAGTCTGATGTCTTAAGCCCAAACATTTCACCTGTAATATACACAAGATAAGGACGCGCACGTTTGCCGCCGAGCAATAAACCGTGATGCATGGCTTGGATCATCTTGTTTTGTTTGGCAGGAAGCGTCTCTAACCATTGGCTAAGGGTTTGATTACTTAGCGCTTGGTAACTTGTTAAATCCATCTGTGTCATTTAAAAACTCATACCACTTAAAAAGGAGTGTCATCTAGGTCAAAAGGAACGTCATCTATATTACGAGTTGGCGCTTGGTTTTGATTTGAGTAGTTGGCTTGTCGCTCTTGCACACCATCTTGTGCGTTAAAATCAGCAAGTTCGGCATTATCCTGATCTGACAGTAAAATTTCAACTTGTTGCTGCGCAGATGTGAGTTGTTGCTGGCTGACACGTGCAAGTTGGATGCCGCGTTCAAACTTTTTCAATGAATCAGCAAGGGAAAGCTCGCCTGATTCGAGTTGATGAACCAGTTGCTCTAACTCATTAAGCGACTGCTCAAAATTTAAATTTAAGTCTTGGTTTTGATTTGAATTCGTCATCATCTTGCCTATCTTTGCTAACTTACAAATGAAGCTTAAAGGGTTTGCCAAATGATACAATACCTTAAGCGTAAAAACTCGTTTAAATTCCTTAACAGCGATACAAAAGTGACTTAAATGGAAATATTGTGTATAATTTTGCGCCTTTATCCTCAAGTGAAAATATAATATGAAGTTTATTGTCAAACCCCATCCAGAAATCTTTGTTAAAAGTGATTCAGTGCGTAAGCGTTTCACCCGTGTTTTGGAATGCAATATTCGTAATATTATCAAACGAGAAACAGAGTCTGTTGCCGTATTCAACCGTCGTGACCACATTGAAGTGAGCTCTGAGTCTGATAAATATTATGACCAAGTGCTACAAATTTTAACCCACACGCCGGGTATCCATCATAGTTTAGAAGTCTTACAGTCTGAATTTTCCGACATGCACGACATTTATGAACAAGTGTTAGAGCAAAGTCGTGACAAGATTGAAGGCAAGACCTTTGTTGTGCGTGTGAAGCGTCGCGGTAAGCATGACTTTACTTCAATTGATCTTGAGCGTTATGTTGGCGGCGGTCTAAACCAAGCGGTTGAGTCAGCGAAAGTGAAGCTGAAAAATCCTGACGTCACAGTGAATGTTGAACTGGCGCAAGACAAACTAAACCAAGTGATTGCACGTCATCAAGGTCTAGGCGGTTTCCCACTTGGCACGCAAGAAGATGTCTTAAGCCTTATCTCAGGCGGTTTTGACTCGGGCGTTTCAAGCTATCTGCACATTAAACGTGGCTCAAAAACTCATTTCTTGTTCTTTAACTTGGGCGGTCCTGCGCACGAAATCGGCGTGAAGCAAGTGTCGCACTTCTTATGGAAGAAATATGGCTCTTCAGCTAAGGTGAAATTCATCTCGGTTGATTTTGAACCAGTGGTTGCGCAAATTCTTGAAAACATCGATGACGGTCAAATGGGCGTTGTGCTTAAGCGTATGTTTATGCGCGCAGGCGGCATGGTTGCAGAGAAGTTTGGCATTGAAGCTTTGATCACAGGCGAAGCGCTTGGCCAAGTATCAAGCCAAACTTTAACTAACTTGCGTTTGATTGATAACGTCACAGATACCTTGATTTTGCGTCCGCTTATTAACTGGGACAAAGAAGATATCATCAAGCTTGCACGTGAAATTGGCACCGAAGATTTTGCCAAAGTCATGCCAGAGTATTGCGGCGTGATCTCGAAAAAACCAACGGTGAAAGCGGTCAAAGCGAAACTAGAAGCAGAAGAACAAAACTTTGATTTTTCTATTCTAGAAGAAGTGGTAGCGAACGCTCGCGTGATGGATATTCGCGCAGTGGAAGAAGAAACCCAAGAGCAAGTGCCAGAAATCGAGCAAGTGCAAGAAATTGCTACAAACAGCGTGATTTTAGATATTCGTAGCCCAGATGAAGAAGATCAAAACCCGCTAGAAGTGGAAGGGGCACAAGTGACTCACTTACCTTTCTATAAGCTAGCGACCAACTTTGGCGACCTAGATCAAAGCAAAGAGTATTTACTCTATTGTGATCGCGGTGTAATGAGCCGTTTGCAGGCGCTTTATCTGCAAGATTTGGGCTTTAGTAATGTAAAAGTTTACCGTCCATAATCAATATCCTTCATATTTGGAACTGTCACTGCGTTAGCTGCACTGTTACAGTCCCAACTATTTTGGATATTGGATCTCAGTTACAGATGAAAACTGCAAGATAAGATTTACTTATTGAAACGCTGTTTTTTAAATCAGACGTCAGCCCTAGGGTTGGCGTTTTTTTATACGTGGATTTTGAAGGGGAAATAGCAGGCAAAAAAAAGCCGCATCAAAAGATACGGCAAGTATTTGAATCATTCAAATTCTAAATCGCTAAATCAATGAGGGGTGATCTAGCAAAGCAAAACTCTGAGAGTCATGCAAACACAACATTACCATTAATGAAATTCAAAAAAGACTTGAACCTGTCCACAAGCAGCAGCATGTGCACCGAATTAATGTGGGGTGAAATATAGAGCTTTATCACACTTTCAGCAAGGGACAATTTATAATGGTTCAGATAAGTTTTTCTAATCTTAACTAGACGCGCTCACATAAAATCAGTTAAGATTCAGATCACAAAATTAGTTATCTCTATTCATTACTTTTACTCTTCCTTTCACCTCAATGAAGGCATTTATAGTAGGCATATTATGGCGAGACGTTTACCCCCACTGAACTCTTTACGTGTTTTTGAAGCCGCAGCCCGTTATTTAAGTTTCACCCGCGCCGCAGAAGAATTATTTGTTACCCAAGCCGCAGTCAGTCACCAAGTCAAAGCGCTAGAAGAATTTTTGGGGATCAAACTGTTTCGTCGTCGTAATCGCTCGCTTTTGTTAACCGAAGAAGGCCAAGGCTATTTTTTAGATATCAAAGATATTTTCACTGAAATTGCCGATGCCACGGATAAAGTTTTAGAGCGTAGCGAAAAGGGCGCGTTAACCATAAGCCTGAGCCCAAGCTTTGCGATTCAATGGCTGGTGCCACGTTTGGCTGACTTTAATGCTAAGCAGCCAGATATTGATGTGCGTATTAAAGCCGTTGATATGGATGATGGCCTGTTAACCGATGATGTCGATGTGGCGATTTATTATGGTCGCGGCAATTGGCCGGGCGTGCGCGCTGATAAGCTTTATCTTGAATGTCTTTTGCCTGTGTGTTCACCGCAACTTTTGCTTGGTGACAAGCCGCTCAATACCTTGGAAGACTTAAAAGCGCATACACTTTTGCATGATAGCTCGCGTAAAGACTGGAAGCAGTATGCCAAAGAGCATCATATTGAAAGCGTCAATCTTAACCAAGGGCCCATTTTTAGTCACTCAAGCATGGTGATCCAAGCGGCGGCGCATGGGCAAGGGATTGCGCTAGTCAATAATGTTTTGGTGCAACCTGAGCTGGAAGCCGGACGTTTGGTGCAAGCCTTTGATGAAGTGCTGGTGAGTAAAAATGCCTTTTATGTCGTCTGTGATGCCAAGCAAGCCGATGTAGGCCGCGTCGCAACCTTTAGAGACTGGATGCTACAAAAGGCGGCGAGTGAGCAAGACTTGCTACGTGATGATCGTATTTATCGTGATTTAGGCGGTAAATAATAATGACAGCTTCGCAGCAAATTATTGAACACAGCGTCAGCGCGACTGCGCCGCTACAGGCTCGACTTTTTCTGGCTCATGGCGCAGGAGCTGGGATGACGCATGAGTGGATGGATCGCTTTAGCCAAGAGCTATTAAACCAAGCAAAGGGGTTGCAGTTTAACCTTGAGCTGATCCGATTCAACTTTGACTATATGCAGCAGCGGATTGAAGATCAAAGCAAACGACCGCCTGATCGCGCGCCGAAACTTTTAAATTGTTATTATCAAATGATGCAGCCTTTTTTCGGCTCGGATGTGCCGTTATTTATTGCTGGCAAGTCGATGGGCGGGCGCATGGCGAGTTTATTCGCCAATTCAGCGGCTTGCATTGAAAGCTCGCAGAGTAAAACCAATGTGACGGCGCTAGCCCAAATGCAGCCGGAGGCGATTCAAGCGCTGCCGATTCGTGGTGTGGTGTGCTTAGGTTTTCCTTTCCACGCGCCAAAGTCGGATAAATTAAAATCTGCGCATTTGCAAAAAATCGAAAAGCCAATTCTGATAGTGCAAGGTACGCGTGATACTATGGGAACACTTGAAGAGGTGAAAAACTATCAAGCGCAGCAATTACTTGACCCTAAACTTGATTTTGAGTGGCTAGAAGATGGCGATCATAGTTTTAAGCCAAGAGTGAAGTCGGGTTTAACTCAGGCTGCGCATATTTCAACAGCCTCTTTATGTTTGCTTAAGTTTATGACGCAACATCTTTAACTAAAGCGGCTGTCACATGATCCGGTTTTTAATGGAGAAGAAAATGCATAAGTGTAATGGGACTCGAATTTTGATCTTTGCTGCGTTAAGTGGTTTGGCTAGTGTTGCGTTAGGCGCTTTTGCTGCGCATGGTTTAACTAAGTTAATCTCCCTTGATTTAGTTGAAGTTTTTAAAACCGGTGTCCAATATCAAATGTGGCACACGTTGGCGCTTCTGGCTTGCTCTATTTTGATAGCAAAAGAAGTCGACCAAATCGTACATAAAAGATTGGTGATTGGATCAATTTGCTTTATCATCGGCATCTTTTGTTTTAGTGGCAGCCTCTATGCGCTGGCTTTAACTGGAGTCAAATTCTTTGGGCCAATCACGCCTTTAGGTGGTGTCTTCTTTTTAGTCGGTTGGTTTAATTTATTTTTGGCTGCACTTAAGATGTCTAAATCTTAATTTTTATATCAACAAGGTGGATCTGTGAAACAGGTACTAATTTATTGTCGCCAAGGCTTTGAGAAAGAATGCGCAGGTGAAATTCAAGACAAAGCCAATGATCTTGAGCTCTTTGGTTTTCCGCGCGTCAAGAAAAACTCAGCTTATGTCGTCTTTGAGTGTTATCAAGAAGGGGATGCCGATCGCCTAATTGAAAAAATCGATTTTAAGAGTCTGATTTTTGCACGTCAAATGATGGCGGTTTCAGATCTTGTTGAAGATTTACCAAGTGAAGATCGCATTACGCCTGTGCTTGAAACCATTGACGGCTTAGAAACTATGCCAGTTTGCGGTGACTTGCGTGTTGAAACCCCAGATACGAATGAAGCAAAAGAGCTGTTAAAGTTCTGCCGTAAGTTTACTGTGCCATTACGTGGCGCACTGCGTGGCAAAAAATTCTTATTTCAAAAAGATAACCCGAAAAAACCAGTGCTGCATATTTGCTTTATCGCACCGGGTCAGTGCTATATCGGTTATTCATTAACTAAAAACAACTCGCAGTTTTTCATGGGTATTCCAAGACTGAAATTCCCAAGTGATGCGCCGAGTCGCTCAACCCTTAAGCTTGAAGAAGCTTTCCACGTCTTTATTCCAAAAGAAGAGTGGGACACGCGTCTTGCGCCTGGTATGTGGGCCGTTGATTTAGGTGCTTGCCCGGGCGGTTGGACCTATCAACTGGTTAAGCGTTCTATGTTTGTGCATGCGATTGATAATGGCTTGATGGCGCAAAGTTTAATGGATACAGGCCAAGTGAAGCACCATGCTGAAGATGGCTTTAAATTTGAGCCGATGAAGAAAAACGTTACTTGGCTGGTGTGCGACATGATCGAAAAACCATCTCGTGTGGCACAGTTAATGGGCCAGTGGCTGATTCGTGGTTGGGCCAAAGAAGCTATCTTTAACTTAAAGCTGCCGATGAAAGGCCGTTATGATGAAGTGCTTGAAGATATTGAAAACTTAAAAGCTTTCTTAACCGAATATGAAGTGAAGTTTAAGCTCCAAGCCAAGCATCTATATCATGATCGCGAAGAAATTACGGTTCATATCCAAGTGTTATCAAATATCTCTCCGCACTAATCTCTCGCTATTTTCTCGCTCTAACTTTCATGGGTTGGGGCGAGTCAAACCTCCCTTTGATGTCAACTTATGCTTAATCCTAAAGAGTTAGTTGGATATCCCTCACAAAAAGAATCATCGCTTTTTAAACGAAAAGTGAAAATTGATAAAGATCATTTTTTCCTTAACAAAAGTGTGACATTTTAGCCAAGTCCATTCTTTTTATGTTAAGAAATTCACCACTTTATCGGTTTCTTAACATTTATATCACTTTTGAGGAAAAACCATGAAATTAACTATAACAAAAACGCTGACGGCCCTTGCGATTAGCTCCTCTCTTGCTACCTTTGCACTCCCAACATATGCACACCAAGCAGGTGATTTCTTAGTTCGCGCGGGTGCAATTAATGTGTCTCCTAATGAAGACAGCAGTAATGTTTTAGGTAATGGTGAGTTTGAAGTGGATGATGCGTGGGCGTTAGGCCTTAACTTCACTTATATGGCAACGGATAATATAGGTATTGAACTGCTGGCTGCAACGCCTTTTGAGCATGATATTTCAGTCGGTGGTTTAGGTGAGGTTGGTGATACCAAACAATTGCCACCAACCTTGATGTTGCAATACTATTTTGGTGATGCGCAGTCAACTTGGCGTCCGTATGTTGGCGCAGGGATTAACTTTACCAACTTCTTTGACAGTGACTTAAATCAAGGTGCAAAGGATCTAGGCTTAAGCAATTTGTCTTTAGATAACTCAGTAGGCTGGGCTGTGCACGCAGGGATGGACTATATGCTAGATGATAAATGGTTCGTCAATGCCCAAGTTTGGTATGCAGATATTGAAACCGATGCAGTATTTTATGCAGGTGGTGAGCGTCAAAAATATAGCATAGATATTGATCCTGTTGTGTATATGATTGGCGTGGGTTATACCTTCTAATAAGAATCATTTCGCATAAATATATTTTAAAATTGAGAGATGCCTAGTATTTTTTATACTGGGCATTTTTTATTTTTAAAATAAACTATTGTTTCATTTTGTATAATTGTATTATTTTAATACATCCCTTCCTTTGCTTGATATTTACAATGAGGCTTCGCATGAGTTCCCTAGATATAGGCATTATCATTGGTTACTTTATTTTCATCATTATTGCAGCAATCGTATTCAAAGGTTTTACGCAAAATTCATCTGGCTTTATTCGTGGTGGCGGCGCCATGATGTGGTGGATGGCTGGCGCTACCGCGTTTATGACGCAATTTTCAGCTTGGACTTTTACTGGCGCGGCGGCCAAAGCTTATGAAGATGGCTTAGCCGTATTATTTTTATTTTGGGGTAATGCGCTTGGTTTTTTTGTCGCCGCAGCATACTTTGCTTCACGTTATCGTAAACTTAGAGTTGAAACTGCGATGGAGGTAATTCGTCAGCGTTATGGTAAAACCTCTGAGCAAATCTTTACTTGGCTCCAATTTCCGATCACAACTATTTCTGCTGCGATTTGGCTCAATGGATTAGCTATTTTTGTCGCGGCTATTTTTAATATCGATCTTTATATTACGATTTTATTTGTTGGCGCTTTGGTGACTTTTATTTCTGTCAGTGGCGGGGCATGGACGGTTTCTGCGACCAATGTGATCCAACTTGTGCTCTTGATGGCAATAACCCTCACTGTGGGCGCTTATGCTCTGATTTATATTGGTGGCCCAACGGCTTTAATCGAACAATCAGAAATTCCATCCGTGATGGGCACTGGCGTAAACTACTGGCAAATTTTCGTGATCTGGGTGGTGATCATTACGGCTAAGCAAGTGATGGGAACCAATAATGCGATGTCTTGTTATCGTTTCTTGGTCACAGTTAATGAAAAAGAAGCACGTAAAGCGGCTTGGGTGGCAGGGCTTTTATTTGTGATTGGTCCTGTAATGTGGTTTATCCCGCCTTGGGTCGCTGCAACCATGCATATAGATTTAAGCACCTACTATCCAAATCTTGGTGCTAGTGCCAATAACGCAGCGTATCTTTTCTTTATTCAATATTATATGCCAAAAGGGATCTTAGGCTTAGTGCTCGCAGCCATGATAGCAGCAACTATTTCGCCAATGACAACCGCGCTAAATCGCAACGCAGGGATCTTTGTCCGCAATGTCTATCAATCTGTGATCCGCCCAGATGCGACCGAGGCGCAGCAAATGCGCATGAGTAAGATCTCTACCTTATTTAATGGGGTGATTTCAGTTGCCGCGGCGCTTATTTTTGCTTCGATTAAAGAATATAGCTTTTTTGACTTAATGATGCTGTTTGGCGCTTTATTGCAAATGCCTTTGGTGATCCCATCTTTGCTTGCCTTAGTCATTCTAAAAACGCCAGATTGGGCTGCGTGGGCGACTTTAATCGTCGGCCTTGTGGTGTCTTGTTTTATGCAATTTGTGTTTGAAGTGAACTGGTTATTGCCGCTCTTTGATGCCACATCCTTCACTCACCGTGAGTCAGTAGACCTCACTGTGGCTGCGATGGTGATTGCGCATATAGTGATCACAGGTGGCTTTTTTGTCGCGACCAAGTTCTTTTATAAACCGCCGCAAGGAGCGCGCGCAAAAGAGTTGCAGCAGCTTTATTATAACTTGGCAACGAATATCTCGAGTGAGGAAGAAGCTTGGGTAGATAAGCGCCAAGGCATGTATTTAGGTCGATTATCCCAAGTGCTTGGCGGTTTGATTATTCTTGTTGGGCTAGTTTTTGAAACCGGTATGCATAAGCTTATTTTTGCCGTCATAGGCGTCATTATTATCGCTGCAGGCTTTATGCTTTATCACAGTAAAGTAGGCGCAAAGCAGGTGGCAGTTGAGAGCGTCATCAGCCAAGACACAAAATAATATGCTTGCAGATCAAGAGGCAGTTGGGCTAAACCTTAAGTCTTTGAGATTAAAGCCTAATTGCATTTGGGTATCTAGGCGAGCGATTTTTTTGCAGATTTGGGCGCTTTCAAAATGTGCATCAAACTTTTTACGATATTTAGGTAAAAGCTCAGGATCGGCATTGGCTGCTTCAATATTTGGATAGAGATTTAAGATCTCTTGCGCAGCTTTTGGTCCAAGGCCTGGAATCCCCGGGATCTTGCTCGATGAAATCCCAGCAATGCCCCAATAATCGGTGAGTTGATCCGGGCGCACATGAAACTCATTACTGACAAACTCAAAATCTAGCCAGCGGTGCTGAAAATAATCGCGGATAAAGAGGTTAGGTTGCAAGAGTTGGCAGTAGCCTTTATCGGTTGAGATAATGGTCGCTTTACTTTGCGCCGCGGTGACTTTCTCGGCCAAGGTTGCAATCAAATCATCCGCTTCATCGCCTTCACTTAATACCGAATCGAGCTGATAGCTTTGCCACCAAGCTTCTTGAATGCTATCTAAGCCTTGTGCCAAGGGGTCTGGCATAGGTTTACGATCTTGCTTATATTCAGGCAGTAACTCACTGCGCCAACCACGATTTTGCTTAGCAAGATTGCCTGTTTCATGATGATCAAACACGGCGACCATATGGGTTGGGTTTGCTTCTGCAATAATCCGATCTAAAGTTCGTTGGCTAGTTTGGATGGTTCGCTGGATATCACTTGGATCGGGCTGCGCACTATGAATACGACGAATCAAGTTTAAAGCATCAATGATCACAAGGTGAGCAGACATAAGCATCCTTTCAGTTGAGTGGAAAATAATAAGTTAAGTGGGAAATAAAACAGGCTTATCTTAACAAAACTTCATTGAATACTAAACAAAAACGGCCAGTCGAAACCAGCCGTTGTTTAGTTTTAGAGGTCGTTAGTTTTAGAGATGTTTAGCGCTTGACTCGATAGCAAGGCACATATTCAGAGCCTGGCAATTTCATCCGCTGCTGCTCAACAAAATCATTGAGTAGGGTATCCATTTTTTCCATCAAGACAGGGTCACCATCAATGATAAACGGGCCTTTTTTCTTGATCTCGCGAATGCCTTCAGCTTTGACGTTACCCGCTACAATCCCAGAGAATGCTCGGCGTAAATTGGCCGCGAGCTTTTCAGGAGCTTGATCGAGATGCAAATCAAGCGCAGCCATGGACTCGTGGGTTGGCGCAAAAGGTTCTTGGAAGCTTGGATCAATATGCAGTGACCAGTTATAGCTATACGCATCGCCAATTTCTTTGCGGTGTTCGCGAATTTTAGGCAGCGCATCTTTCATGATTCGGGCAGCTTTGGCTGGATCATCTATTACAATCTGATAATGCTTTTGTGCATCTGGGCCTAGTGTGTCATGGATGAACTGATCGAGCGATCTGAAATAATCTTCACTTTCTTTTGGACCGGTTAAGACCACAGGCATCGGCTGATCTTTATTCTCTGGATGCATTAAAATGCCAAGAATATATAAAAGCTCTTCCGCTGTGCCCGGGCCGCCAGGGAAGATGATGATCCCATGCCCCATACGCACAAAGCCTTCCAGACGCTTTTCAATGTCCGGCATAATGATGAGCTCATTCACAATTGGGTTTGGCGGCTCGGCAGCAATGATAGATGGCTCGGTTAAACCAATATAACGCGGGTTTTTATAACGCTGCTTGGCATGTCCAACCGCCGCGCCTTTCATTGGGCCTTCCATTGCGCCAGGGCCACAACCTGTGCAAATATTCATTTCGCGTAGGCCAAGTTCACTGCCCACTTCACGGGTATATTGATATTCAATCGGATTAATTGAGTGGCCGCCCCAGCAGACGATTAAGTTAGGCTCACAGCCAGAGTGCAGCGCGCGCGCATTACGTAAAATCCCAAATACAACATTGGTGATTTGCGTAGGATCATGGAGTTTCCACGGCTGAATTTCAGAGAACTGAATATGGGTGAAGACAATATCACGTAGCACAGAGAAGAGGTGATCTTGAATGCCTCGAATAATCACACCATCGACAAACGCATGCTCAGGTGGATCAATTAGTTCAAGCTTAATCCCACGTTCACGACGCAGTACTTCGACCTCAAAGCTTTCATATTGGCTGAGCAGTTCTTCACTATTATCTGTGTGGCTGCCTGAGTTGAGCACAGCAAGGCTACAGTTGCGATAAAGTTGGTAAATATCACTTGTTGCCGCTTTTTCAAGTTTGGTAACTTCTACTTGAGAAAGCAAATCCATTGCCCCTGTTGGGCTGATTTGAGTCATCATAAAGGCTAGCTCCTTCTTATTTATATCTGCCCTTAGGATGTTATCAGTTGCGCCTTGAAAGCTGTCGCGACTGATTTACATCACTAAGTGATGACTTTAACCCTACTCTGCTTCATCAAATATATCTAGTGAATTATTAAGTCAAATCAATAAACTGAGAGCTCATAACCTCTTCTTATCAAAGGCAAGTGAAGCAATGCGATCGCTCACGGGGTTTCTAAAAGTGTTAGCTACCAGAATTAGATAAGCTGGCTAGGCTGAGCTGCTGGATATAAAGCTGACGCACTAAATCATCATCAGGGTAAGAGGAGCGTATTTTGATTAAGCCTTGGTTAAGTGAGCGTAAGCACGCATGACGAATACTATCGCTGGCAAAGCTTGCAGCAGGGGCATTATTAATTGTGTAGATCTCAATCCAGTTTTGCGAGCATTTTGGCTTACTTGGGCAGTCAAGGGCTTGCCATATATTGGGATGCAGGCCAACCGTACTAAGCAAAATATCAAGTAAATCTTCTGCGCTTAATGCATTATAGGATTTTGATACAAAAGGATATTCAGCCATTCCAACGGCTAAGTTAGAAGAAAGCTCAGGGAAGGGCTTGAGCCAAGATTGGACTTGGGCAAAAATCTCTTCTGGGCCGCGTTTGGGATAGTCTTGCGGCGTGATATATAAAAATAAAGTGTCGGAGAAATGATAAATTCTTCCCGGTTCTTGCACTTGCGATTTTAAATGCTCGCCCAAGGCTTGCTCCAACTCAAGCCCAGAATGATATCCTTGACTGAGATAATACTTGGTCAAGTTGGGAATCGAGAACATCACAAAGTGGAGGCGATCGGTTAACGGCTCTTCAATGATTTCACCTAAGCGCCACTGCTCTAGTACCTTGCTGCTTTGCTCTAAAGAACTGGGCAGCTTTGCATTGAGCATACGCAGGTTTTGCAGCTTGGTGCGTGGGTGAGTGTAAAGCTCCTGAGTTTGCTTCTCAAGTTCATTATGGGTGTTTTTGTTATTATAAATGCGTCGAATAAGCATTAATAAAAGTAGGCAAGTAAGCACAAATCCAAAGATACTGACTCGTTGATATTTAATCGTATTTTGCTCAGCAAGGGATAATTTTCGCTCAAGTGTAGTGTAGTGAAGCGACTGCTCAATAATGTTTTTTTGCTGCTTAAAGATATCTTCATTGACCGCATTAAACTTCGCTGTGCGATCGGCAAAAAGTGATTGGTAAAGCTTCAACGCTTTCAAGGAATCTTGGGTACGATTAAGTGCTTCATAGGCTTTCGATAGAATCAAATAGCCAGTTAGCTTAATTTCATTTGTGTCTTGATTACTTGCAAGGTTCACCGCTCTTAATGCGTAATTAATCGCTGGGTTATATTCTTTTTCTTGCATCGCAAGGGCGGCGTTTAATATTTCAAATTTAGCTTTGATGTTTGAATCTAGGCTAGCATCTAAAATTGGCTTGGCCATCTTTAAATATAATTGCGCTTGATGTGGGGAGTTGATACTTAAATAAGATTTAGCAATATTAAGCCATAAATTGACATTATCCACATCGGTACGGTTTTTTGTATTATCTAGAATGTTTAAATAATGCGCTAAAGCCAAATTATAACGACCTTGCTGATAATAAATATCTGCAATTAAAGAAATTGTTCTAATCAGCTGTTTAGATTCTGGGTATTTCTTATAAAAGTCTGCTGCTTCATTAATATGTTCAAGGGATTTATCTAACACTTTGCGCGTATAAAATAGGTTGGCAAGGGTATAATTCGTTTTTGCGAGTAAAAAGCTATCACCACTTTCCACCGACATCCAATAGCTGGTTAAAAGTTGGGTTAAGGCATTATCGTAATCTTTTTGCGATAAATAGAAATTACCTAGGCCTAAGTGGTAGCGTATTTTGAGCTGAGTATCAGGTAAGTTAGATAGAACTTCTTTGGCATTTTCATAAGCTTGGAGCGCAAGCTGGTACTCGTTGTTTGAGGCAAAGACTTTCGCATTCAATAAATATAACTTGGTTTTTAACTCATTCACAGCCAGTGGTGATTTAGCATCATTGGCTTCTAAACGCTTTTCGGTATTATTTAAAATAAAGATAATTTGTTGCGCAGACGGATTTTGATGCCATAAAATCTCTGAACGAATTAAGTCATTTTGAATACTTAAATACGTGAGCTTGTAATCAATAGCTATTTTTTCAGCGCGTTCAACGGTTGCCAATGCGAGCGAGGTTAAATCGAGTTTATTATATGCACGAGCCATGACTTGCAAGGCATGTACAGTGCTTGCAGGTGAGCGACTACTCGATTCAGTCGTATCGCGTTTGATGTTAGATTCTGCAGTGTTTTGATCGACAAACTTACGCTTTTGCAAAAAATCTTTGCTCGCTTCAAGTGATACATTAGGATCAATCTCGAGCATGTTTTCAGCTGTATTAAGCTCAGGTGAGGAGTACACGCCAAGCGCAAAACTTGGCATTGGAAGCAAGTATAAAAACGTCAAAATAAGACAACAAAAAGCACTAAGCAGCTTGTTATACTTTTGATTTATATATAGATTCATTTTCATCTTGCTTCCTGTTGATTACTGTCTTGCAAGGCGCGTGAAATGCTCTGGTAAGGTCTCTTCGCTTGAACGATAGGGGTTGATATCTAAACCACCACGACGCGTATAACGTGCATACACAGTAAGCTTTTCAGGCTGGCAATACTTCATAATATCACAGTAAATACGTTCCACGCATTGTTCATGAAATTCGTTATGATTACGAAATGACACTAAGTAACGTAATAGCGCTTCGTGTGAGATTTTGTTGCCTTTGTAAATGATTTCGACACTGCCCCAATCTGGCTGGCTGGTGATCAAACAGTTTGATTTTAAAAGGTGTGAATGCAGGCTTTCTTCTACCACTTCATCGCTCGTACTATTTTTTAAATACTCAGGCTTAAAGTCGTAGCTTTGAATAATAATATCTTGCTCATCAATACAAGTGCCTTGCATCGTATCAATGCTAGCTTGATTAAATTTATTCAGCTTATATAAGTGTACTTCGACTGCAGCGCCCGCGCACTCAGATAAGTCACGCTCAAGGTGGCGTTTGACGGCATCCCAACTGGTAAATTTAGATTGATTTAAACTATTTAAATAAAGCTTAAATGATTTAGACTCAATTAAATTTGCGCTCGTCACAGGTAAACTGACATAACCGATTGCAACTTGAGGTAAGCCGTTGATATTGAGCCAAGATATTTCATACATAGTCCAAATATCACAACCGAAAAACGGCAACTGCTGAGCCGATAAACCGAGCTCATCACGATTAAGCTGACGCGACACCGCTTGCAGTAAGCTTGGATCATAGACATCGGTATAGCTTGTGCTTTTACCTAAAGTCAGCTCTTTTAAAGCTTCTGCTTTGGCATAATGGCTGTCAATCTTGTTGGTTTGGGGATTTTGTATATCTGTTTTTTTTTCGCAAGAAGTAGTCATATTTAACATCAATATCGATTAGAATAGGCGCATGTTACTCAATCCATCCGCTGCTGTCATCATTGAGCGGTTGGAATGCCTAAAAATTATTTGCCAAGTGAGTTTGAAATGAACAATCCAATTAGTATGTGTCTTATTGATTTAACTAAAAAATATATAAATGCTTGGCAAGAAAAACACCAAAGCCTGCCACCTGCAGGTGAACTTGCTGAAATTGAATCGCCTTGTTTAGTGACATCTGAAAATGGTGACAAACTTTGGCAAGCCGTTCCCCATGAACAAGTGAAACAGCTCGAAGGCGTTGAAAAGGGGATTGAAATTGCCATTCATTCGGATATTCACCTTTTTTATGGTAGCCAATATAGCGCCGATCTTAACCTTTTGTGGCAAGGCAAACCCTTTGTATTGCTGCAAGCATGGAGCGCAGATGACTTTGAGCGTCTGCAAGAAAATATTTTAGGCCACTTGGTGACGCAAAAACGTTTAAAGCTTAAACCAACCGTCTTTATTGGGGCGCTGGATAGTGATACGGACGTGATTTCTATTTGTAACATTACGGGCAATGTGCTGCTTGAGCGTTTAGGCACGGATAAAATTGACGTGCTCAGTGAAGATTTAGAAAGCTTTTTAAGTGCTTGTGAGGTTGACGTTTAAACCGCGTCTAAGCTTTAGCCAGACACCAAATAAATAAAATGAAGCAAGTGAGCAATAAGTGTATTTAGTCGAATTAGATTTTGAATGTTTTGATAACACCACGATTAACGCAGTAGAAAAAGCAATCAACGCGTTGGTTGAAGCGCTACGTTTTAACGGGCAAATTTTAGGCCGTGAGTTTCCGGTCATTATGGGCGAGGCAAGTTTTCGCCTGCGCGCCATTTGTCCTGAGCAAGATAGCCTACATCCGAAAAATCACTCCAACTATGTGAAAAAGCGTTGGCAAGAATTATCCGATGCTTATGTCTTGGCGCCTAAGATACGTCTTTTAGGGCAAGATATGAACTCAGAATACACAGCTCCGCAGTCCGACATAGCGCCAAGTTGGCAGATTTTATATACCACTTATGTGCATAACTGCTCACCGCTGCGTGATGGGGATAACTTTATGCCGATCCCTTTATACCGCAATCCGCCAACCTTAAATGGCGATCACAAGTCATTAATAAAGTGGCAAACTGAGTGGCAAGCCTGTGATGAATTGCAAATGGCTGGCGGCTGCAAAGCTGAGCACGCTGCGCTGCGTGAAATTACTGATATTAACAGTGACTTGTTCCGCCGCGGGTGGGATTTACGTGGGCGATTGGAATATGTGACTAAGGTGCCGACATATTATTATTTATATCGCGTTGGCGGTGAGAGCCTTGTGGCAGAAAAAGCGCGCAAATGCCCACGCTGTGGCGGTGATTGGCTGCTTGATGAACCCGCACATGAGA
Organism: Vibrio sp. KMM 9700; assembly: GCF_058545285.1. Classification (NCBI taxonomy): domain Bacteria; kingdom Pseudomonadati; phylum Pseudomonadota; class Gammaproteobacteria; order Vibrionales; family Vibrionaceae; genus Vibrio; species Vibrio sp. KMM 9700. The sequence continues at coordinate 2,245,353 of NZ_CM178589.1, forward strand.
TGTTTCATTTTAAGTGCGATGATTGCCGCTTAGTCTCGAACATCTCATGGGATCATTTGAAATAAGTCATAAAACTTGGCGAAATAACAATATTTGTTATCAGCCGCATTTGTTATAAACCGCGCAAAGCCTGACTTAAAATCCGATCAAAATGACCTGCAAACTGGCGTTTATCTGCCTCGGATAAGGCATTTGGGCCGCCAGTTTGAACCCCACTTGCGCGCATGGTTTCCATAAAGTCACGAATGTTTAAACGCGACTTTATGTTTTCCTTAGTAAATAACTCCCCTCTAGGGCTTAGCGCTTGCGCGCCTTTAGTTAAGAGCTCATCCGCAAGTGGAATATCTTGAGTGATGACTAAATCTTTCGCCTGAACACGTTTTACAATTTCGTGATCCGCAACATCAAAGCCAGCACTGACTTGTATTTGTGAGATCATCTCACGCTTAGGTAAAGGCAATGGATGGTTGGCAACAAATACAGTTTTTATCTTAGTGCGCTCGGCGGCGCGGATAATCATCTCACGCATAGGTTTTGGGCAGGCATCGGCGTCGACCCAAATGGTAAAATTACTTTGATTCAAGTTGTGTGATCCTTTGATCCAGTTGAGCGATTTTTTCGTCTGCTAGGGCGAGGTTTTTTAGCGCCTCATCAAGTTGCAGCTGGAGCGCTTGGATGTGCTCATGGGTATCTTTTGGCGCAGCTGGCGTAGCTATTTCAACTTTCGGCACATGGCTTTGCTTTTGCCAAGTTTTTAACGCGGTAATAATGGCAGGCATAGGCACAGCAAAAGGCAAGCGCGATTTGACCAAAGCTGTGGTCGGCTTCTTGCCTTCAGCCGTTAAATCTTCAAAAATTTGGCTTAATGTTTGGGTGATGTCTTGGGTCTGCATATGTAATTTTCTCTCCCTAAAATAACTTACTTGACCAGCCTAGTTTCTGGCGCAACACATTATAATAACTATAGTCCTTTGGATGAATGAGACGCAAACTATGTGGGCTTTGATAAATGTGAATATCGTCATGCGGGGATACCGGCAGCGAAATTTGCCCATCACAGCTGACTTCTTGAGTGCCGCGGGTGTTTGGCGAAACTTTTAGACGTAGTTTACGATCCCCATCAACCACAAGCGGTCGGCTTGAAAGCGTGTGTGGAAACATAGGTACCAGCGAGATGGTATTTAAACTTGGTGATAAAATCGGGCCACCGCCTGAGAGTGAATATGCCGTTGAGCCGGTAGGGGTGGCGATAATCAAGCCATCTGAGCGCTGCGAAAATGCGAATTTTTCATCAATATAAACTTCAAATTCAATCATATGCGCGATTTTATTAGGGTGCAGCACCACTTCATTTAATGCACTATTACGACTTTTCACATTCCCATCACGCATGATTTGTGCTTCAAGTAAGAACCTTTCTTCTTCTTGGTATTCACCATTTAAAACTTGGCTAAGCGGCTCTTGATAGTCATCTGGACTTAAGTCGGTTAAAAAGCCTAAGTTGCCACGGTTCATACCAATCACAGCAATCGGGTATTGAGATAAGGTTCTGGCTGCGCCAAGCATATTACCATCACCGCCGACGACAATCGCAAGGTTGGCTGTTTTGCCTATTTCTTCGATCGGCGCAAAGCAGCTTTTATCTAATTCAGGAAGCAACTCTTCCAGTCTTTGATCAAGGATAACCTGATGAGATTTATCGGTGAGCCAATGGTAAAGCTCAAGATGAGTTTGAATCGCCTTTAGATTTCTAGGTTTTCCCAGAATACCGATAATCGGAAAACAAGACTGCATAGATTTTCCTTGTTGTGAAAAATGATGAGTTTAGGGCTTGAATTGACCACTTCTATCCCCATAATATACCTAAAGCTATTATGATGTGTATCAGTTTTAGGTAACTTTCACTGATGCAGACTCGATCATTGATGAAAAGGCAGGTTTTTCTACCTTTAGTGGATAAAGTTTATACTTTAAGAATAAAGAGAAAAGCTTGATTTAAATATATCTTGGAGAAACCATGACACGCGAACAAAAAGACACCCCAGAGCAAAATGAAGCAGTTGAGCAAGAGCAAATGCAAGCTCAAACTGATGACGCACAAATTATTGGCGGTGAAGCTGACCTAGGTGACGAATTTGTTTCAGAAGATGATGCAGCGCAAGAAAGCGTAGAAGAAAACTCGCAAGAAAATGCACTTCTAGCTGCGCTTCAAGCAAGTGAAAACCAACTTGCTGAGCAAAAAGAAGCTGTATTGCGTGCCCGCGCAGATGTTGAAAACATGCGTCGCCGTAGCGAGCAAGAAATTGAAAAAGCGCGCAAATACGCGTTAAATAAGTTTGCTGAAGAACTTTTACCAGTGATTGATAACCTTGAGCGTGCAATTGGTGCAGCTGACGCTGAAAACGAAGTGGTTAAACCTCTACTTGAAGGCGTAGAAATGACGCACAAAGCCATGCTGACAACGGTTGAGAAGTTTGGCTTAAAAGAAATTAACCCAGAAGGTGAAGTCTTTAATCCAGAATTCCACCAAGCAATGGGCATGCAAGAAAGCCCAGATCACGAATCAAACACAGTGATGCTTGTGATGCAAAAAGGTTATGAGCTTAATGGTCGTGTGATCCGTCCGGCTATGGTGATGGTTGCTAAATAACATACTCGTCATCCTTGGCGATCTAACTGCGTTAAAACAAAAGGGCAGACTTTCGGGTGTGCTCTTTTTTATTGCCTGTTATTTATAACCTTTCTCTTGAAAGGGGGGAATTTGCGAATATTTTGTACAGATAGGGCTATTTTTGAGGTTTTTTTGAAAAAAAATAAATTTCTCCCTTGAAAAGCAAATAAACGCCCTTATCTATGGAGCATAAGGTTATTCACTTACCAGATGATGATTGAATAGATAGGTAAGTGTTGATAACACCACGTAAATAAAATACAGAATTTGCATCAATTAGGCTTGAAACCTAATCGAAATACCCCAATTAAAGGGGAAGGCAAAAATTGAATAACGAACTTCTTTGGAGAATCTCAAATGGGTAAAATCATTGGTATTGATTTAGGTACAACTAACTCATGTGTTGCAGTACTTGACGGCGACAAGCCACGCGTTATCGAAAACGCAGAAGGCGAGCGCACAACAGCATCTGTCATCGCATACACAGACGGTGAAACACTAGTTGGTCAACCTGCAAAACGCCAAGCAGTGACCAACCCTGAAAACACTTTATTTGCGATCAAGCGTCTTATTGGTCGTCGTTTTGAAGATGAAGAAGTTCAACGCGACATCGAAATCATGCCTTTCAAAATTGTGAAAGCTGACAACGGTGATGCTTGGGTTGAAGCAAAAGGCCAAAAAATGGCTGCGCCACAAGTTTCTGCTGAAGTTTTGAAAAAAATGAAAAAAACTGCAGAAGACTATCTTGGTGAGAAAGTAACAGGCGCAGTTATCACAGTTCCTGCATACTTTAACGATGCACAACGTCAAGCAACTAAAGATGCTGGTCGTATTGCTGGTCTTGAAGTGAAACGTATCATCAACGAACCAACAGCAGCAGCGCTAGCTTACGGTTTGGATAAAAAAGGCGGCGACCGCACTATCGCAGTTTATGACCTTGGTGGTGGTACATTTGATATCTCTATCATCGAAATTGATGAAGTTGAAGGCGAAAAAACATTCGAAGTTCTAGCGACTAACGGTGACACTCACCTAGGTGGTGAAGACTTTGATAACCGTCTAATCAACTACTTAGTAGCTGAATTCAAAAAAGAGCAAGGCATTGATCTAAAATCTGATCCACTTGCTATGCAACGTGTAAAAGAAGCAGCAGAAAAAGCGAAAATCGAGCTTTCTTCAGCGCAACAAACTGACGTGAACTTACCTTATGTGACTGCGGATGCAACAGGTCCTAAACACATGAACGTAAAAGTAACGCGTGCGAAACTTGAGTCTTTAGTTGAAGATCTAGTTCAACGTTCACTTGAGCCGCTAAAAGTTGCACTGGCTGATGCTGATCTTTCAGTTGATGAAATCACTGACGTTATCCTAGTTGGTGGTCAAACACGTATGCCAATGGTTCAAGCGAAAGTTGCTGAATTCTTTGGTAAAGAAGCACGTAAAGACGTGAACCCTGATGAAGCTGTAGCAATGGGCGCAGCGGTTCAAGGTGGCGTACTTGCTGGTGACGTGAAAGACGTTCTTCTTCTTGACGTGACTCCGCTATCATTTGGTATCGAAACCATGGGCGGCGTGATGACTAAACTGATTGAGAAAAACACAACGATTCCAACAAAAGCGAATCAAACGTTCTCAACAGCTGAAGATAACCAAAGCGCAGTAACGATTCACGTACTGCAAGGTGAGCGTAAGCAAGCGACTTATAACAAGTCTCTAGGTCAATTTAACCTAGAAGGTATTCAACCTGCGCCACGCGGTATGCCTCAAATCGAAGTAACATTTGATTTGGATGCGGATGGTATCTTGAATGTGTCTGCGAAAGACAAGAACACAGGTAAAGAGCAAAAAATCACTATCCAAGCTTCTGGCGGCCTAAGCGATGAAGAAATCGAAAAAATGGTTCAAGAAGCAGAAGCAAACAAAGAAGCTGATAAGAAGTTCGAAGAGCTAGTTACAGCGCGCAACACTGCGGATCAACTTATCCACGGTACGCGTAAGCAAATGGAAGAAGCAGGTGATGCACTTCCAGCTGAAGACAAAGAAAACATCGAAAAAGCAATTGCTGCACTAGAAACAGCTAAATCTGGTGACAACAAAGAAGAAATCGATGCCAAAGTTCAAGAGCTAGCAACTGCTTCTCAAAAACTAATGGAAATCGCACAGCAAAAAGCTCAAGCAGAGCAAGCTGGCGCGGCTTCTGGTGAGCAAGGCGCAAAACAAGACGATGACGTTGTTGACGCTGAGTTCGAAGAAGTTAAAGAAGACGACAAAAAATAAGTCGTTTGAAAACTAGCAGGTGAAAACTTGTTGGTAAATGAATCTGCGGGCTTGGGGCAACTCTTGCCCGCAATTTTTGATCTGTCCTTCTAGATAATTATTTTTACTAGAACGATTATCTAGAAAGATACAAGAAACAAGTTGTTATCAGAATATCTAAGTGCTGTATAACCTAAAATGGACTTGTTTGTTAAAGCAAATAATTGGTGGTAAAACATGTCAAAACGTGATCTTTATGAAGTCTTAGGCGTTAGCCGTGATGCTCAAGAGCGCGAGATTAAAAAAGCATATAAGCGTCTAGCGATGAAATATCATCCAGATCGCAACCCTGATCCTGATGCAGCGGAAAAATTTAAAGAAGCAAAAGAAGCGCACGAAATCTTAACTGACGCGCAAAAACGCCAAGCTTACGATCAATACGGTCACGCAGCCTTTGAACAAGGTGGCATGGGCGGTGGCGGCGGCTTCGGTGGCGGCGGCGGTGGTTTCGAGGACATGTTTGGTGACATGTTCGGCGATATCTTTGGTGGCGGCGGTCGTCGTGGCGGCGGTGGTGCACGCGCGCAACGTGGTAGCGATTTACGCTATAACATGGAACTTAGCCTAGAAGAAGCGGTTGGCGGTTGTGAGAAAGAAATTCGCATCCCTGTGCTGGCAAGTTGTGATACCTGTGAAGGAACTGGCGCGAAGAAAGGCTCATCAAGCAAAACTTGTACGACCTGTCACGGCCAAGGCCAAGTGCAGATGCGCCAAGGTTTCTTTGCGGTGCAGCAAACCTGTCCAACTTGTAGCGGTAAAGGCAAGATCATTGAAAACCCATGTGGCACTTGTCATGGTGAAGGGCGTCATCAGAAAAATAAAACCCTTAACGTTAAGATCCCAGCCGGTGTTGATACAGGCGATCGCATTCGTCTAACGGGTGAAGGTGAAGCCGGAGAACGTGGCGCGCCAGCAGGTGATCTATATGTTGAAATGCATATTCGTCCACACCCAATTTTTGAACGCGAAGGCAGCAACTTACATTGCGAAGTGCCGGTAAGCTTTACTCAAGCGGCGCTTGGTGGTGAAGTCGAAGTTCCTACTCTTGATGGACGCGTCAGCTTGAAAGTTCCTGAAGGCACACAAACTGGACGTATGTTTAGAATGCGTGGCAAGGGCGTGAAATCTGTGCGTGGCGGCGCTGTGGGTGATCTAATCTGCAAGCTTGTTATTGAAACGCCTGTACACTTAAGCACTGAGCAAAAAGACTTATTGCGTCAACTTGAAGAGTCGTTTGGCGGCGAAGCAGGCAATAAGCACAAGCCAAAATCAAAGGGTTTCTTTGATGGCGTGAAGACTTTCTTTGAAGATTTAAAGAAATAAAACGCTAACAAGCGAGCTTATAGCATTGAGCAAGATATAAAGCCAGTTGAATCTTTCAGCTGGCTTTTTTGTTTGTGATAACATATATACTTAAAATCATTGAAATAACTAAGATTGAAGATAAAAAATGACCCAAGAAACACAGTTTAGCCCACAAGATGAAGCCTTTATGCGCCTTGCGATCAAAGCGGCAGACAAAGCCCAAGAACGCGGTGAAGTCCCTGTCGGCGCAGTTTTAGTGAAAGATGGTGAGCTGATTTGTGAAGGGTTCAATGTTTCGATTACAGAGCATAATGCCTGCGGGCATGCTGAAATCGAAACCATTCAAAAAGCAGGAAAAACCTTAGAAAACTACAGGTTAACGGGCACAACTTTATATGTCACACTGGAGCCTTGCGCGATGTGCGCCGGCGCTTTATTACATGCCAGAGTCGAGCGTATTGTATTTGGTGCTTTTGATCCAAAAGCTGGCGCCTGTGGCAGTGTGTTGAATTTATTTACAAGCGAGCTCGCTTTTCATTATGCAAAAATTGAAGGCGGCTTACTTGAAAGCGAGTGCAAAGCCCAGATTCAAAATTTCTTTAAAATGCGCCGTAAGCAAAAAAAACAAGCTAAGCAAGCGGCGCAGCAATTAGAGCAACAAAAGAAAGCATTAGATCTACAGACGAAAGAATTAGAACAACAGACAAAACAATTAGAATAGTGCGTCATGATATTGACGATACAAGGAGTGAGTATGCAAGGTGATACGTTAACCCATTTTGAAGACGAAAAGTCTGATCTTAAACCTGCACTTAAAATTGGCATTAGTGCGTGCCTTGCAGGGGAGAATGTCCGTTTTGATAAGGGCCATAAACGCTCGTCATTTTGTATGGATGAGCTAGCAAATTATGTCACCTATCAACATTTTTGCCCGGAAGTGGCTGTGGGCTTGCCGATCCCAAGACCAAGCATTCGCCAAATTGCTCACCCTGATAAAATCCATGTCTCGCGCCCTGATGGGGACTTGGATGTCACCGAAAAGCTGACCGATTATGGGATCAAAATAGCTACTCAAGCAGCGACTGAGTTATCCGGTTTTATCTTTTGTCAAAAGAGTCCGAGCTGTGGCATGGAGCGAGTGAAAGTGTATGCGGCAGATGGTAAAAGCTCTGAGTCCAATGGTGTGGGGCTGTTTGCTGCGCAAATCATGCGCTTAAATCCTTACCTGCCTTGTGAAGAAAGTGGGCGTTTGTCTGATCCCGCTTTGCGTGAGAACTTTGTGATCCGCATTTTTACCTATCAAGCGTTTCAAGCGCTGAAAGCCCAAGGCTTGACCAAGCAAGGCTTAATTAATTTTCATAGTCAGCGTAAGTATTTGTTGATGAGTCATCATATCCCAAGTTATAAGAAAACAGGGCAAATTTTAGGGGATATGTCAGAGGATTTAGAGCAAGTAGCGCAAGCGTATTTTGCCCAGCTGATGACAGGTCTGAAGCATGTTGCAACCCATAGAAGCCATGTGAACACATTAATGCACTTACAGGGCTATTTTAAGAAGTTTTTAACCAAAGCTCAAAAGCAAGAATTAAGTCAGCATATTGAAGATTTTCGTCAAGGTTTGGTGCCGCTGTTAGTGCCGCTAACTTTAATCGAACATTATTTAAAAGAATATCCAGATGAGTATTTAAGCTCTCAGCTTTATTTAGCGCCATATCCTAAAGATTTAAAATTAAGATACTTATAAATGAGATAAAGATGCGGGATAAATAAGAGGGGTATTTTGGCAAACATATTTATGAATGAATCATTTTTATGTTTGCCAGTAGGTTAGATGATAGACATCATCTCTTTTTACTTCAATTAAGTTAAGTCAATTAAGTGGAAACTAAAGCTTATAGCGCGGCTACAAATGAGCGATGACGCCACAAGATTTTCTTTTTATTGTTGAGTAAACGGCGCTTTCTTTGCGCAGTTGTTTTTAACTTAATAGAAGAACGTTTTTTCTTTAGCATAGCTAGTTCTCCTTTTTTAAGTGGGATAAAAACCCACAAATTTATTTTAGATTTGGAGTGTGACAGTTTAAATCTAATTTCATTACAATTTAAAAACCTGTCAAAACCTAGGTGATTAATCCTTCAAACACCCTATTACTCCATTATATATACTCCTTTTTAAAAGAAGATCTAGTCTTAATTTGGCTTTTTTTGAAAAAAAACAAGAAATCCTAAAAAAATGTATATGCGATCACGTCTATCGACCAGTATATGGGGGATAGATTTTGTCTTCATATAAAAAAAGCAGCTTTAAGATAAACTTACCTTAAATGCTGCTTTTTTATTAATTATCTTACTAAATGTTAGGGAAATGTAGCAAGTTTATTTTTGAGTTGTACTTTTTTTATCCATTGATGATTTTTCTTCGGCTTTTGCATCAGAATCAGAAGTTTTCGCATCGCTTGAGGTGTTTGCATCCGTTGGCGCACTTGGCTTTTCTTCTGCTTCAGCTTCTGATTTAGCTTTTGCCGCTTCAGCGCTAGCTTCACTTGGTTCAGAGGTACTTGCTTTTGATGCGTCATCTGATTGCAAAGGCGCAGCCTCCACTTCATCAGTTTGTTCTAACTCAGGCAAGATTTGATCGATCACTTGGAAGTCTTCATCTGTGTCTTCTACTTCTTGTGCTGGGTTTTCATCTAAATAAGCCAAGATACTTTGATAGTAGCGGCGAATGTTTTCTACATAGCTTTGCGCTTCGCGTCCACGCGCATAGCCATAACGCAACTGTTTAAAGTAACGCGACTGCTCAAGCATTGGTAGGCGCTCTTTGACATCCGTCCATGAGTTAGGATCGCCACCTTGGCTTTCGGTTAAGCGACGCGCATCCATCATATGACCAAAGCCGATATTATAAGAGGCGAGCGCAAACCAAATTTTCTCATGTTTTGGAATCGAATCTGGCACACGCTCAACAATCTTATCTAAATATTCCACGCCGCCACGAATCGACTCTCTTGGGTTAAGTCTGTCTTTTACATTCACGCTTTGCGCAGTCGGTAGGGTCAGCATCATCATCCCACGCACGCCAGTTGGGGAGGTTGCATATGGGTTCCAATGTGATTCTTGATAAGACAGGGCGGCAATTAAGCGCCAATCAAAATCTTTTGAGTACTTTTGGAAAAGCTTTTGATATTTAGGCAATTTCGACTCAAGTGAGCGAATAAATGCGCGGGTGTCGACATAATCAAAGCTTTGAATATGGCCAAAATATTTTTCTTCAAGCTTGGCAAGCTCACCTGATTGGCTTAAATCGCCAAAAAACTCAATCATTAAGGCATATAAGCTTTCATCTTGTTCTTGGCGAATAAACCAAGACACGCTTTGATCTTCAGATAATTCTAAGGCTTTGTTTAAATTTGGATGCAAGCGCTGAGCCAGTGCAAGGTCAACAGAGTCAACCAAGGTAAAATCTAAGCTGCCTTCTTCAACTTGTTGTAAAAGGGTAGAGGCATCGCCATTTTTCGTCAGCTCCCAAGTGAGATCTGGGTTGTCTTGCTTGATTTGATTTAAGGTTTGAATAAAGTGTTCTGATTCGACGATTTTAAAACTTTTATTTTTATCTTTGATTTCAGTTACCAGCTGCTTTAAATTTCGTGGGCGATAATTGCCTTTTTTATATACTAGCTGCTGGCTGACATAATAATACGCAGGGCCGGCGCGAAAATCTTTCAAGCGCTCATCGGTATGGGTAAGCCCTGCAGCAATTAAATCTACTTCATTACGCTCAAGCGCAGGAAATAACCCCGTGACTTGATAAGAGGGCTTGATTTCAAGTTTCACCCCAAGTTCATCCGCAAAACGTTTGGCGAGTTCATAATCTAAGCCTGTCGGGCCATTTGGGCCAATAAAGTAAGAGAGTTGGTTGTTGATCGTCCCCACACGCAAGACGCCACGCTCTTTGATTTGTGCTAACTCACTTTTTGTGTCGGATTCAATTTGACAAGCAGTTAAAAAAACACTGGCGCAAAGAATACACAAAGCATGAAGAATAGATTTTAAATGAATAGTTTTGAGCATAAAAGTTTCAAAATAAAAGTGTGGATGTGAAGGCGTATTTGTTTGTTTTCTAGCCAAAGCTGAATGCGAAATACCCAAATGAATGTGTCGTTATTGAATCGTAAGCTCCTTTATACCAAATCCCTCTATAACTAGGAACATAGGTTTCGTTAATTTTTTGCGCAAACGGTTGCTTTTTGGGTTACGTCACAACAAAAAATCATTTATAATGCCGCCAAATTTAAAGGTAAACGTTTGCGCTTGCCTTGTTTGATCTTCACTCACTAGCTATAGAGACGAAAGCACATGAGAATTTTCCGTGGTTCCCCAGCTTTATCTGATTTTCGTATTGAGAAATTATTCGCATCATGTCAAGCACTCGACTTACCTGTCACGCAAATCTATGCGCAATATATTCACTTCGCAGATTTAAGCGCACTATTAACTGACAATCAACAAGAAGTTCTCGAAAAACTCTTAACTTATGGGCCGAAAATTGCTCTGCATGAGCCAAAAGGGCAGCTGTTTTTAACCACGCCTCGTCCGGGAACTATCTCGCCTTGGTCGTCTAAATCAACAGATATTGCGCATAACTGCGGCCTTGAAAATGTGACTCGTCTAGAACGTGGCATTGCTTATTATATTGAATCAAGCCAAGCGCTTACCCCAGCGCAGCAAATTCAGCTGAAAGGTTTAATTCATGATCGCATGGTTGAAGTTGTGTTTGATGACTTTGATAATGCTAATGCCTTGTTTGCACATGCCGAACCTGCGCCAGTAAAAGATGTTGATTTACTAAATGGTGGTCATGAAGCACTTGAAAAAGCAAACATCGAGCTTGGCCTTGCACTTGCGGATGATGAAATCGATTATCTTTACGATAGCTTTTGTAACAAGTTAAAGCGCAACCCAACGGATATTGAGCTGATGATGTTTGCTCAAGCGAACTCTGAGCACTGCCGCCATAAAATCTTTAATGCCGATTGGACCATTGATGGCGTGAAGCAAGAAAAATCACTCTTTAAGATGATTAAAAACACCTTTGAAACCACGCCAGATCACGTTTTATCTGCTTATAAAGATAATGCTGCAGTGATGGAAGGTTCAAATGTTGGACGTTTCTTCCCAGATCCAAGCTCTCGTCAATATCAATATCACCAAGAACCAACACATATCTTAATGAAGGTTGAAACCCACAACCACCCCACTGCGATTTCACCTTGGCCGGGCGCATCAACAGGCTCAGGCGGTGAAATTCGTGATGAAGGCGCAACCGGTATTGGCGGCAAACCTAAAGCGGGTTTAGTTGGCTTTAGTGTTTCAAACTTAAAAATTCCAAACTTTGTCCAACCTTGGGAAGAAGACTTTGGCAAGCCAGATCGCATCGTGACTGCGCTGGATATTATGCTTGAAGGCCCACTTGGCGGCGCAGCGTTTAACAATGAATTTGGTCGCCCAAATCTATTGGGTTATTTCCGTACGTACGAAGAAAAAGTGAACTCGCACAACGGCGAAGAAATTCGTGGTTATCACAAGCCAATCATGATTGCCGGTGGTATGGGTAATATTCGTGATCAGCATGTGCAGAAAAAAGAAATTCCAGTTGGCGCAAAACTGATTGTGCTTGGCGGCCCGGCAATGAACATTGGTCTTGGCGGCGGCGCTGCGTCATCTATGGCTTCTGGTCAGTCTGCTGAAGATCTTGATTTTGCTTCGGTTCAACGTGAAAACCCAGAAATGGAGCGTCGTTGCCAAGAAGTGATTGACCGCTGCTGGCAGCTTGGTGATGACAACCCAATCGCCTTTATCCACGATGTGGGCGCGGGCGGCATTTCCAACGCACTACCTGAGCTTGTCGATGATGGCGAGCGTGGCGGTATTTTCCAGCTGCGTGACGTGCCAAATGATGAGCCTGGCATGAGCCCACTTGAAATCTGGTGTAACGAATCGCAAGAGCGTTATGTAATGGCGGTTGCGCCTGAGCATATGGCTGAATTTGAAGCGATTTGTAAGCGTGAGCGCGCGCCATTTGCTGTGGTTGGTGTGGCAACTGAAAAACGTGATTTGATTCTTGAAGATAGTCACTTTGAGAATACGCCAATTGATATGCCAATGGATGTATTGCTTGGTAAAACGCCAAAAATGCACCGTGATGCCAAAACGCTAAAAGCAAATAATCCAGCGATTGATACGAGCAAGATTGATCTCAATGACGCGGTTGAACGTGTTCTACGTTTGCCGGCGGTTGCGGAAAAAACTTTCCTTATTACGATTGGCGATCGCTCAGTAACTGGCTTGGTTGCACGCGATCAAATGGTTGGCCCTTGGCAAGTGCCGGTTGCAAACTGCGCGGTGACGGCTGCAAGTTTTGATACCTATCACGGCGAAGCTATGTCTATGGGTGAGCGCACGCCAACTGCCTTGCTTGACTTTGGCGCATCGGCGCGTTTAGCTGTCGGTGAGGCGTTAACCAACATTGCTGCAACAGATATTGGCTCACTTAAACAGATTAAACTTTCTGCAAACTGGATGTCTCCAGCAGGTCACCCAGGTGAAGATGCTGGGCTTTATGAAGCAGTGAAAGCTGTGGGTGAAGAGTTATGTCCGGCGCTTGGTTTGACCATTCCAGTGGGCAAAGACTCTATGTCTATGAAGACTAAATGGGAGCAAGATGGAGAGAATCGTGAAGTCACATCACCTCTGTCACTTGTGATCACAGCCTTTGCACGCGTTGAAGATGTTCGCAAAACGGTCACGCCACAGCTTAAAACCGATAAAGGTGAAACTAGCCTTGTATACATTGATTTAGGCCAAGGTCAAAACCGTTTAGGCGCAACGGCATTAGCGCAAGTTTATAAAGAGCTAGGTGACAAACCTGCTGATGTTGACAATGCGCAAGTGCTAAAAGGTTTCTTTGAAGCGATTCAACATCTGACAAATAAATCTAAACTCCTTGCATACCATGATAAAGGTGATGGCGGCTTATTTATCACCCTTGCTGAAATGGCATTTGCCGGTCACTGTGGTGTAGATGTTAGCATTGATGGCTTAGGTGAAGATCACATCGCAGCACTCTTTAACGAAGAGCTTGGCGCTGTGGTTCAAGTACGTCACGATGATTTAGACCAAGTGCTAGCAGTGCTAGATAGCCATGGCTTGCAAGCGTGTCGTCACGTATTAGGCAGCGTGCATAACACGGACAGCATTGTGATTAAGCAAAATGATGCCGTGATCTTTGAGCGTAGCCGCACGGATTTACGCGTGGTGTGGGCTGAGATGACGCATCAAATGCAGCGCATGCGTGATAACTCGAAATGCGCAGATGAAGAGCATGCAGCAAAATCTAACAATCAAGATCCTGGCCTAAGTGCTAAATTAACCTTTGATGTGAAAGAAGATGTGGCTGCGCCATTTATTGCGAAAGGCGCAAAACCTAAAATGGCTATCTTGCGTGAGCAAGGCGTAAACTCACACGTTGAAATGGCAGCAGCATTTGATCGCGCAGGCTTTGAAGCGGTTGACGTTCATATGAGTGACATCATTACCGGTCAAACTGCATTAGCTGAGTTTGAAGCATTGGTTGCATGTGGCGGTTTCTCTTACGGTGATGTGCTTGGCGCAGGTGAAGGTTGGGCGAAATCTATTTTGTTCAATGCGAATGCACGTGAAGAGTTTAGTAACTTCTTTAAACGTGAAAACACCTTATCATTGGGGGTGTGTAACGGCTGTCAGATGTTATCAAACCTAAAAGAGCTGATCCCAGGCGCAGATCACTGGCCACGTTTTGTGACCAACGAATCTGAGCGTTTTGAAGCGCGCTTTAGCCTTGTGGAAGTGCAAGAGTCCAACTCTGCATTCTTTAATGGCATGGCCGGTTCAAGAATGCCGATTGCGGTTTCTCATGGTGAAGGTCGTGTCGAAGTACGTGATGCTGCGCACCTTGCGCAAATTGAAGCATCAAATACAGTGACGCTGCGTTATGTTGATAACCAAGGCAACCCGACTCAGGCTTATCCAAATAACCCGAATGGCTCAGTGAATGCGATTACAGGTTTAACCACGCTCGATGGCCGTGTATCTATTATGATGCCACACCCAGAGCGTGTATTCCGTACGGTAGCAAACTCTTGGCACCCTGAGTCTTGGGGTGAAGATAGCCCATGGATGCGTATGTTTAGAAACGCACGCGTGAAACTGGGTTAACAGAATTCTTTCGCCACTGATGCGACTTTGGTGTGAGCGCGTTAAATAGCATCAGTGGTGAAAGATGTTTACAAGGATTCAATACGATTCATGTTTTGCTTTAAATATGTCTTGTTTTGAAAAATTGGGTTCATTAGGCTCATAGTGAACCTAAAAGGGCAGCGTCTTCGGGCGCTGTTTTTTTATGCCTGTAAGTTTTGAAGCAAGGCTATAGATTGAAATCTATAAGTGCTGCGGACACAGCGATACAGAATATACCTTGATATACTGTTTACAATTGAAACAAATTATTAGCATTTTATTGGATTTGCAGTAAATTAGATGCATCGATGGGGATTAATAATACTCATACCATTCCACAAAGACGCTCAAGCCATCCCTGGCCGCTATGATTTGTACATCCCTGTACAAATAAATCTTTGTTCCATGGCATTGAGCATCATTAATCTTTGGCATCAGATTTCACTGCAAATTATTCAAGGAGAGACACATGTTGCGTAAAAATAAAATCAACTTAATGCTTAGCGCGGTTATCTTTGCAGCGCTAAGTACAAGTGTGATGAGTACGAGCGTGAGCGCCAAAACCTTAACGCTTAATTCAGATGTTTCACAAATCAACTTTGTAAGCTTAAAAAATGATGCGATTGCTGAGGTGCAAAACCTGCCCGAGCTTAGCGGCACAGTGTCAGACACAGGGCGCATCGAGCTAAGTGTGGATCTAAATGCATTGGATTCAGGGATCGAAATCCGCGATCAGCGAATGAAAAAGCTTCTTTTTGAAGTTGCCAAATTCCCAGTCGCGCAAATTAACAGCCAAATCGATCCTGAGATTTTAAATAACCTGAAGGCCGGTGAATCAAAGCGTGAGACCTTAACTTTAGATATTAATATTCATGGTAAACAAAAACTCTTGCCTGCTTATTTACAACTGGTCAAGCGCGCCAATGGCTCGATTATGGTCAATACTATTCAGCCGCTTATTCTAAACGGCAAAGATTTTGATTTAACCACAGGGCTTGAAACCTTACGTGAAATGGCAAACTTAGACTCAATTAGTTTTAGCGTGCCTGTGACGGCGCAACTTGTGTTTGAAGAGCCAGAAGAGTAAAAGTATTGGTATTTTAAATTTATCTGAGGTGCTTAAAGCGTTGAAATTGCTTTGAGCACTTCAGATAGCGGATATAACTCACAACAGCCAAAGCCTGATAACTTATTGGCTTTGAGTTGGGTAAACAAAGGCGCCTTGATGCCGCATAAGAAGCGTGCCTTGGTTTTATCTGAAAGTGGCAACACCTCATGCATTTCTTTCTCAAGTACACGTTTTTCAAGCCTTTCTAAGCAAGGTTTTAAGGCTTCAGGGTTGAGCGGAAACAAATTCGTTTGTGGCAACTGCGCAACTTTGCCCGCACACACACTACAATGCCCACAGTTTTGCGGCGCATTGTCATCCTTAAAGTAAGATGCAAGTTTGGCGCTTAAACAGGTTTGACTTTCCAACAAGCTAATCACTTCATGAGTACGTTTTAGATCAAAGCTCTCTTTTTTCTCAAAGAGTGTACTGACTTCATTGCAAACCTGCTCTAAATCGATTGAATTAACTTTATAAACATCGGTTTGCTCGGAAGATTTGACTTCGATTAAGCCTTTTTCTTCCAAAAATCCCAACGCTGCAAAAACACGCTCGCGAGTGTTGCCACTGGCATAAAAAATCGCATCAAAGTCTAGGCTATACCAAGTTCTGGCCTTGCTTGAGGTATCAAAAATCAATTCAATAAATTGGCGTTTTTCATCGGCAAATTTATTAAAAATCGCTTCAGCCGGCTGCAAAGCTTTAAATTTATATGTGGCCCAATAGGTGTACTTTGTTTCCAACATACCTTTAAGCTCAAGGTAAACCAACAAGGTTTTTAAGCTTAAAAGCGGGATATTAAAACGCTGCGAAATACGTAAAGGCATAATATGCCATTCATCGGACAGACTTTTTTCTTTATCAATGGCTTGGATTAAAGCCACAATGTTGGACGTATCTGGGGTGGCGCCATAGACAAAATTCTCTAACGTATTGACGGTTTGTTTATTTGCGAGAATGGTGCAAGTGGCAGGCTTGCCATCACGGCCTGCGCGGCCAATTTCTTGCGCATAAGCTTCTAGTGATTTTGGGATGTTATAGTGGATCACATGGCGAATATCTGATTTATCCACCCCCATACCAAAGGCAATGGTCGCCACAATACAATTTCGTTTGCCGGCCATAAATTCATTTTGAATTTGGCGACGTCTATCATCACTCATCCCAGCATGATAAGCAGTTGCTTGGATCCCATTTTGAGCTAAAAACTCAGCTACCCCTTCGGCCGTGCGCTGCAAGGTCACATAGATGATATGACAAGCATTGGGCTGTTGAGCTAAACACTCTAACAGTTTTTGGGTTTTTTCTTCTTCAGAGCAAGGCAAGACTTGTAAATATAAGTTTGAGCGGTAAAAACCAGTTTTATGAACGTGTTGACTCTGGACGCTAAATTTTTTCTGCATATCTTGGATCACTTCACCCGTCGCTGTTGCGGTGAGTAAAAGGATCGGCGGATCGCCTAATAAGGCGCGGTAAGTCGGCAGTTTAAGATAATCAGGGCGAAAGTTATGACCCCACTCAGAGATGCAGTGTGCTTCATCGACGACCAATAAAGATATTCGGATTTGGCTGATAAAGTCACGAAAACGTTCATTTTTAAGCTTTTCAACTGAGACCATCAAGACTTTGATTTGCCCAGTACGTACTTTGGCAATAATGTCTTGGGTTTCTTCTTTGCTTTGGGTGGAGTTAATACTCGCTGCTGGGATATTGTTTTGATTTAAGAAATCAATCTGATCTTGGATCAGCGCCAAGAGTGGAGAGATCACTAAGGTCACATGTGGCAAGATAACAGCAGGCAGTTGATAACACATGGACTTGCCCGCACCAGTTGGGAAGATAGCCATGACATTTTGACCTTGCATCACATCTGAAATCACTTGCTCTTGGCCCGTACGAAAATCAGCATATCCAAAGTTATCGAAAAGTGCTTGTTTCAGATTCATTTGCATCCAGTCCATTCCCAAAAATTTAAAATTATCAAACCTATATTTTTAAGTCGCCAAGTTATATTGCTGTATAAACACACAGTAAATATATCAGAATACATCGAAGAAAAAAGGCTTAATTAACCTTAATTTTGGCAATATTTCTTTTATTCATGACTTTTTATGCTTAATATCAGATTTTATGCTTATCTACGAGTGTCTTTGCTCGGATTTGGATACACTCAAATGTGTAAGCAAAATATTTGTGCTGAGCTGATATAAGTTTCACTCAGTGGATAAACAAAGCTGAAGTTATAAAAGGATATTTCTATGCAGCAGAAGCTGAATTGGCAAACTCTCGCGCTTTTTACAGGCTTGTCGTGTGCAAGTTTACCTGTCTTTGCCGCCTCACAATGCAGCATTAACATTGAAAATGAATTTCATCTCAAAGACGATGTTGTGTCTATCTATGTTGATGGCAAAGAGAAGGTACGTTTTGATGATGATGAAGTTTTCATTGATAACAAAGCGCTTGATTTAAACTCTGCGCAAGAAGACGCAGCAGATGATTACCGTGACCAAATTGCCACGCAAATACCTAAGATTCATACACTTGGTGAAGATGCTTTAGAGGTTGTGGATGGGGTGATCGACGATGTTGGTGAAACCTTTGAAGCAAAAGATGAATTTAGCCAATTAAAATTAACTGTGCGTGAGTTTTATCAAGATATCGAAGGGCGTTATTATCAAAATGACACTTGGGTATTTAAAAAAGACGCGATTAACGAAGCTATTTTAAATTGGCCAGCGGATCTTCAATCAGCATCTGATCGTTTTAATAATCAAGCTATTGGCGTCGCCCTTGGCGCAATCGCAAAACAAATGCAAGATGGTGAAGGCGGCTTAAACTTGATGAAACTACAATCTCAAGCCTATACCTTATCCACTAAGTTAAAAGATAGATTTGAAGATGAATCAAAAAGTTTAGAAGATGATGCTCATCAACTCTGCGCAGACGTGCAAAATATCAGCTCGTTTGAGACGAAACTGCAAGCGCAGATCCCAGAGTTAAAAGATTATCCTATCTTCATTGATCCTGACTTTGCGAGTTCAAAAGCGACTAAATAAGTCTATCGTGATCTAGCCTTGCAGCGTTAAAGCGCTTAGCAAAAAATGAACACTCTTGAGGAAACATAGGTTTCAATCACTCAAGAGTGTTTTTTTGTTTGTTTTTTGTCCAAATCCATTGTTTTTTATAAGTTTTACTTGCCAAAAATTCCAATCTAACATAATGTACTAGCTTACTAGTTCATTGAAGCAAGTGACATGCTGAGAATAAATCATCCAGAGTAAAAGGTATCCATATGGCAGGAGCAAGTACAGATACCGGTTCACGTGAGAATTTTGGTTCACGCGCCGGTTTTATTTTAGCAGCAGCAGGGGCAGCCGTTGGGCTGGGTAATATTTGGGCCTTCCCAACCCAAGCTGCAACCAATGGTGGTGGCGCTTTCTTACTCGTGTACTTAGTCATGATCGTTTTGGTTGCCTTCCCTTTGCTTATCACTGAAATGGCGATTGGTCGTTTTGGTCAAGCCAACCCTGTGGACAGCATGCGCAAACTAACCAGCAATCCTTTGATGCAAAAACTTTCTGCTGCGGTTGGTTGGCTCGGTCTGTCTGTGCCAAACGTTGTGTTGATGTTTTATAGCATTGTTGGCGGTTGGATCATCTGCTACGCACTTGGCGCTGTATGTGATATTTTTGGCTTCACCGCTGCAGCAGATTGGTTGCAAGCCTTTACTATTGAGCGCAATATTTTTGGTACGCTAGTCTTTTATGTACTGACTATCTTGATTGTTCAAGGCGGCGTCAAAGATGGCATCGAAAAGTGGTCAACACGCTTAATGCCGGCATTATTTGTCCTTTTTGCTTTGTTATTTGTCTATATCATGATGCAAGATGGCGCGATGCAAGGCCTGAAGATGTATCTGATCCCAGATTTTAGCCAAGTGCTGAATCCTAAACTAGTCTTAGCTGCAATGGGGCAGGGCTTCTTCTCGCTCACCATTGGTGGCTGTTCGATGCTGATTTACGGCTCCTATTTAAGTAAGAAAGAAGACTTACCTAAAATGGCAATGAGTGTGGCGATGGTCGATACCGCAGTGGCCTTTATTGCAGGGCTTGTGGTGATGCCTGCAATGTTTGTTGCAATGCAAAAAGGTGTTGAGATCTATGCCCAAGATGGCAGTCTGCTAAGCTCTGATACCTTGGTCTTCACTGTGTTGCCACTTATGTTTGAAAGCTTAGGTTTAATCGGGCAAATCTTCTCATTGATTTTCTTTGTACTGTTAACCATTGCGGCATTAACCTCATCCATTTCTATGCTTGAAGGCTCTGTCTCGTTAGCAAGCGAGCGTTTAAATACCAAGCGCACCCCAACAAGCTGGGTACTCGGTCTACTTATTGCCTGTGGTAGTATTGCGATTGTGTTTAACTTTGGCAGCTTGTTTGGCTTAGTGGCTATGGTTGCAACTCAATACCTACAGCCGATTGCAGCTTTGATGTTCTGTATCTTTGGTGCTTGGGTATGGAAGCATGACAGCAAAATGAAAGAAATCGAGCAAGGCAATGAGAACTTCCGTCACTCAACATTTGGTAAACTATGGGCATTTTATGTGAAATTCATTTGTCCTGTACTGATTATCGCCGTTATTTGGGTTTCTTTCTTATAATTTAAAAATAGCATTTGAAATACCTAGAGCTGAGTTGGTTTGATATCGACTCAGCTTTTTTTATGCTTGTGACCCATATTCATAGACTTTTACAAATCGATTTTTAATTTAGCCTCTTAAATTAAGCCGGTAACAAAAAATTAATGTATGATTAACACCTATTTATCCCTTTGAATGATTTGAACAAAATAACTATAAATAGAGGATGTTGTGATGTCTCAAGGCGTAAAAGCTGCTAGTCAAAAAGCGAGCTATTCAAACGATAAACCACGTGAAAAATTTTACTTTTTTGCTTGGCGTTGGCACTTTTATGCTGGCTTATTTGTACTGCCATTTTTAGTCATGCTCGCGCTAAGTGGCCTTGTCATGATGTATGATAAGCCGATTCAAAATTTCATCTATTCGGATAGCTTAAATGTGACGCCAGTCGCGCAAGCTGAGCCTCTGCCGACCTCTCAATTGATTCAAAATATCCAAGATAAATACCCAGATGCAACCATTACCGAATGGATCCCCGCTCAAGATACCGATAAAGCTGAGCTCTTTTCCATTCGTCAAAATTTAGCCACTGGGAGTGAAGATTTTTTTGTTGCGGTTAACCCATATAGTGGCGAAGTACAGGGCGATTTTAGCCGAACTCACAGCTTGCTCAATTGGCTAACCGAGCTGCATGGTACCTTGATGATCGGCGATATTGGCGACAGATTAATTGAAATCGCTGCAAGTTTAGCGATTATTTTGATCGCCACAGGGGTTTATTTATGGCTACCAAAGCTGAGCCGTGGCGCGCAATCTCGCGCTGCTAGTAGCGGCTTTTTGAAAATTCGCACAGATAAAGGCAAACGCGTTTTCTATCGTGACTTGCATGCAAACATTGGCGGTTTAAGCAGTGTCTTTTTGCTTGGTTTTCTATTGACAGGTTTGGCTTGGGCTGGTGTCTGGGGCGGTAAAATTGTTCAGCCTTGGGCGACTTATCCCGATGGCAAATACTACAATATGCCAGAGTCAAATGCGCAAACAGCCACAGTGATGCAGCATGATCAGCATCATGAACACGGCTTAACGCATCAAGATCTCAATCATGGCGCTGAAAAGCATATCGCTTGGAATTTAGAGCAAGCGCCATTGCCACAATCCGATCCGTCTTCAGAGGCGGCGCAAGTCATCCAATCAGAAAATCATCAAGCCAAAGAAGAGAATCAAGCTAAAGAAGCTATTCAAATCACAGAGGATAAACCACATCATGGCAGCGCCGCGAGTGGTCATTATCAAGTTTCTAGCATGCAAGTGGATAAGGCTATCGCACAAGCCAAGATTTTAGGTATGCAAGACTTTCGCCTCATGTTGCCACAAAGTGAGACAGGTGTGTTTAGCTTTGTTGCAGATGCAATCAGCGCAGATATTCATGATCCACGAGATGAGCGTATCTTGCACTTAGATCAATACTCATTAACTGTATTGGATGATATTGCTTGGCAAGATTATACAGGCGTAGCCAAACTAGTTAGTGCGAGTGTCGCCTTACATAAAGGCTCTTTAGGTGGATTGAATTTGTTTGTGAATACAATCCTTTGTATTGGGCTTATCATATTGCCGCTTTCAGGCGCTTTGATGTGGTGGAAGCGTCGTCCAAGTAAAGGGATGGGTTTGGCTGCGCCGAAAATTCCAGAGGTATATCAGGATGTTAATTTATGGCGTGTGGGCATCGCAATCTTAGTGGTGCTTGCTATTGCCTTCCCACTGGCAGGGGGGATGATTATCGTGAGCTTGCTATTGGATTATTTGATTATCTCCAGAAGCGGCAAGCTCACTAAATTGTTTAACTAAGAATAAGTGATTGAATTAAAAATTATCAAATCAACTATTGATTGATCCCTGACTCCAATTGGCTGATTAATTGGCCAATTTGTCGGTCTGTTGGGACTAAACGCTGCATTTCTTTGGCGTATACCAAAGCTTGTCGATAGTCTTTTAATTCTACATAGGCCTGAACCAGCGCATAGGCTAAATCAGGTCTATCTTTATTCACATTATAAGCTTGGGTTAAGGCTTGGACTGACTGCTTCGTTTGTCCTTGGTCTTTAAGCAATAATGCATAGGTATAGTTATATTCCACATTGTTAGGTGCATATTGGCTAGCTTTTGCCAGTACTTTTAATGCCTTGGCTTTGTCTTGCGCTCGGATATAACTCATGGCTTGGGCGTAATACAAAGCTGCATTTTCAGGCGCAAGTTTGATCCCTTGATCTAAAACCGCTTGCGCTTTCAATTCTTGCTTTTGTAAGCGATACACATCAGCCAAATTCACATATGCAGGAATAAAAATCGGCTCGACATCGATGGCCGTTTGAAAGGCTTTTTCTGCGCTCGCATAGTCTTTAAGGTTTAATGCTAAGTTACCTAAAGCTACATGTGAAAACCCGCGATCTGCTTGATAGGCTTGCACTTCTTTATATTCTTCAATCGCAGCGTTGAGATCTTCTTTTTCCTTTGGAGTTAAATTCGCATAAGCGACAAAGTCAGGAATAATGGTTGCAAGGGCAAGGCCGGCTTCACTGCGAATCGCAAGCTTGTCATCGTTTAGTAATGGGCTGAGTAATTTCCATTTTTCGAAAATCGGGAAGCCTTGCGCTGCATCTATTGCGCCTAAGCGCTTTAACGGCTCAGAATCTTGCACCGCTTGAGCAATTGCATCAGCGGCGCTCGAGTCGGCGAAATTCTCCATTCGCTCTAAGGCAGATGCGCGCACAATATCGGGATAACTCGCATTTTGCGCTATCTGCGCTAGCTTTTTGCTATCCGTGAGTGCACCGTTATCTACTTGATGGAAAACGCTCGCAACTTGCTGATTTAAGTCATCAGATTGCGAATTTTTTGGATGAGCAGGCTGCCAAGTTTTAAGCTGCTCGACACTCCAATTGGCATCTTCATCTGTATGACAGCGGTTACATGCATTCGGCGCGCCCGTGCTTAGGGTGAGATCCGGCCTTGGGATCTTAAAGCTATGATCGCGGCGCGGGTCCACTTGCATATAAGTGGTTGCTGGCATATGGCAATCCACACACTGATTACCTTGCTTGAATTTCTCATGCTTATGGTGCGCGTCGCTATCATACTCTGCAGTGCTATGGCACTGGGTACAGGTTTGATTGCCCGGCAGTTTTAACTTTCCTGAATGTGGGTTATGACAGTTAGAACAGGTGACG
The DNA here is from genome assembly GCF_058545285.1 of Vibrio sp. KMM 9700. NCBI lineage: Bacteria > Pseudomonadati > Pseudomonadota > Gammaproteobacteria > Vibrionales > Vibrionaceae > Vibrio > Vibrio sp. KMM 9700. The sequence continues at coordinate 2,268,892 of NZ_CM178589.1, forward strand.
CCTTGTTGGTACATCTTGCTTTGTTTAAAGGATCCCCACACATAAACCTCATCCAAGATTTGGCCATCAGGATAATAAAGATCTGAGCTTAGTAGCGAAGGGGTAAAGGCTTCGACAAGATCTTGTGGCGAGCTTCTATCTTTTAATTGCGCGCGACGAGCATGGCAAGAGGCGCAAGTCTCGACTTGTTTTGACGCAACTAGCGGCTGAATCGGCACCATTTCGCCTTGTTCATTTTTATGAAAAATCGGCGTTTGCTGTTTTATATTAACCGCATAGCCTTTATTTGGAATGCTTTTATCACCTTTTGCCCATTCGATATGCTTGCTCTCATCCCCATGACAGGCATTACAGCTCACATTTAATGCACTAAAGCTTGGGGTATAGGATTTGCTTTTTAGATCATAATTTTTTTCATAATCCGTAACATGGCAATCAGCGCACATTTGATTCCAATTTTGTCCCGCTTGGGTCCAGTGAAAGCTATCATTGGGGCCTTGGTTAGGGTGGAGCACAAACCAACGCTCACCGCCTTCTTCTTTGCTACGCGAATCCCATGCAAAGGGGATAAATTGCCAGCGTCCATTGCCGGCATCAAATAGATATTGCTGAAGTGGTTTATAGCCAAAAGTATAAGTAATTTGAAGGTGTTGTTTGGTGCCAGCTTCATCCACAAAGTCCACCCATAAGCCGCCTTGTGAGTCTTGGCTGAAATTTGCTTTGCCGTCTAAATAATCAATGCTCGCTTGGTTAAAATCAGCTAACACTGTGTCTAGACTTGCTTTTTCCATGGCATGAAAGTGATCCGATTGTTTCCAATCATCTACCTGCGCTTGGTGGCAACTCGCGCATGCTTCGTCAGGTGTTTGGGCGGTTGCAGGCATGCTCATCAATGAGCCGAGCAGCAGCAGTACCGATAAAACTTGAATCCCTTTTCCCACAACCACTCTTCCCACAACAAGTCCAACCTTATACTTATATTTTATATCCAATGCGCAGAATCTAAATATTAACAGGAACATAGATACTATGTATAACAAATTAACACTTTTATAACCTTTGCGCTTGTTACCGCTGTTTTAACGGCCCAACACGAGCAAATTAAATATTTAAGTGATGTACTGCCAGTTGCAACTGCTGGCGTAACCAAGTATGAGCACTGTCATGGGTGCGGCTTGGGTGCCAAATTGCACAAATATCAAAATGTGTGTTTTCAAATGGTAGCGGCACAGTTTTAATCGCGTAAAGCGGCTTAAAATACTCCAGAGTTGATTTTGGCAAAATGCAAATATGATCGGTACATTCGACAACGGATAACATTTCACCGGCGCCCGGCATTCTATGGGTGATTTGACGTGCTTCTAAATCATCGCCATGCTCATTATTAAGCAAAGTCTTTCTCACTTGCCAACGCGACAGGGCAACATGTTTTTCATTAAAAAAATCTTCTTTAGTAATACTTTGCTTTTGGCATAATCTTGGGTGGTTTTCACTAAAGGCCACACACGCATTCTCAACCATAAGGCGTTCATGCTTCAATACAGAACGTGCATTAGGCGCGATATCTATCACTAAATCATAACGTTGTAAGCGCAAATCTTTTTCTGCATCTTGGCTAAATAATGGGTGAACCTCAAGGTTTATCTGCGGTCCTTTTTCTTCAACTTGACGGATTAAAGAGTTGATCCAACTATTGCCAAAGACAGATATACAGGCTATCGAAAATGTTTTATTTGAATTTTTCGGGTCAAAGTCACGTGAGGCAGTCAATGTGCTATTAAAGTTAGCCAGCGCAGCTTCAAATGCCGGATATATATCCATCGCAAAAGAAGTGGGTACAACGCCATCGACACTACGATTAAATAGTGGATCATCATAAACTTCACGTAAACGTTTTAAAGATTTACTTACCGCAGGCTGGCTAATCGATAGTCGCTTTGCCGCCTTAGACAAACTCTGCTCTTCATAAATAGCGACAAAAATAGGGATCAAATTAAGTTCAGTAGTTTTCATAATTGGCTCAGCTTATTTTATATTCGGTGTGAATTAAACTTTGAGGATTGCTTATGCGGCCTAGTATAAGTCTACACTTATTTTAAGGTGGTTATAATAACTATAACCTATATGTAAAATACTACTTATTTAATTGTGTGTATAAGGTTTGTTTATTTTATATTTGTTTCGGATATGTTACAAGAACACTTAAATCGTATGGTTATTATTTATTGAATTACAGTCTTCTTTATTGTGGGTATTTTGTTGATGAATAATTTTTAACCTAAATTATTGATATTTATGTTTTTATTTGTTTTTAATAAGCTATGTTATTCATGGGGTGAATATTTTTGATTTTAAGTGTGTTAAAACTAATTTAATAAAAATAATAACATTTTAGTATCAAAGACTGATATTTTTTTTAACAATGATGTATACTGATTTTGCAACTGAGAACTAATGCCTTAGTTGATTATATATTTAGGGGGTCACCTCTAGCTTTTATGGATAAATTCTTCAGGAGGATTCATGCATCCTATTTTTAAGAAAACACTCACTTTAGGAGCCGCTCTGACTTCTTTTAGTGCTTTCGCTGCTGATAAGCCAAATATTTTGGTTATTTTTGGTGACGATATTGGTCAAACAAACGTTTCAGCTTACACAATGGGACTTGTTGGTTACCAAACCCCTAATATTGATCAGATTGCTAAAGAAGGTGTTATTTTCACCGATTACTACGCAGAGCAAAGCTGTACTGCGGGTCGTTCAACATTTATCACAGGTCAAAGTTCACTACGTACTGGTCTTGCGAAAGTGGGTCTACCTGGCGCAGATGTTGGCCTTCAAGAGCGTGATGTCACCACAGCGCAACTGCTTAAAAACCTAGGCTATGCAACCGGCCAATTTGGTAAAAACCACTTGGGCGATCGTGATGAATTCTTGCCAACAAACCATGGTTTTGACGAATTTTTCGGCAACCTTTATCACTTGAATGCGGAAGAAGAGCCAGAGAACCGTAACTACCCACAAGACCCTGAGTTTAGAAAACAATATGGTCCACGTGGCGTTATCCACTCTTATGCTGATGGCAAGATTGAAGATACTGGTCCACTAACGCGTAAGCGTATGGAAACGATTGATGAAGAAACCGTTTCTGCAGCGATGGATTTCATGGAGCGCCAAGTGAAAGCTGAGAAGCCTTTCTTCGTTTGGTGGAACGCAACGCGTATGCACTTCCGTACCCACGTAAAAGAAGAGCATCGTGATAAACCAGGCCTAAATGCACGTACTGAATATGCTGATGGTATGATCGAGCATGATAACCAAGTCGGTCAAATCCTAACAAAACTTGATGATCTAGGCGTAAAAGACAATACAATCGTTCTTTATACGACTGATAACGGTCCACATAAAAACTCTTGGCCGGATGCGGGTCTAAGTCCGTTCCGTAGCGAAAAAGTAACCAACTGGGAAGGTGCTTACCGTGTACCTGCAATGATTCGCTGGCCGGGTCATATCCAAGAAGGTGCGGTTGCTAACGGTATCGTGAGTGGTCTTGACTGGTTACCTACGCTACTTGCAGCAGCAGGTGAGCCAACAGTGAAAGAAGACTTGCTAAAAGGCAAACAAGTTGGCGATAAAACTTTCAAAGTTCACTTAGATGGTTATAACCAACTTCCTTACCTAACAGGCGAAGTAAAAGAGTCGCCACGTAAAGAATTCTTCTACTTTAACGATGATGGTCAATTAGTTGCACTACGTTATGAAAGCTGGAAAGTTGTTTTCATGGAGCAACGTGCACAAGGTACGCTACAAGTATGGGCTGAACCATTCACCCCACTACGTACACCTAAACTATTTAACCTACGTTCAGACCCATATGAGCAAGCAGATATCACATCAAACACTTATTGGGACTGGGTACTAGAACATGTTTATCTATATGTTCCAGCACAAGCGTATGTGGGCAAATTCCTTCAGTCATTTGAAGAGTTCCCACCAAGCCAAACACCAGCATCGTTTAACTTAGATACTGTGATGGAGAAACTGAAAGAAGTACCAAATAAATAAGAATATTTGAGTATAAACTTTAGTTAATCTACTAAAAGCCAACAATTGATGATTTGATTGTTGGCTTTTTTGTTTTCGTAGAAAAATAAACGGCTTACATATCTATAGGTTATATGCGTTATAAGGCGACAAGCATCGTAAGAGTCCATAAAGTTAGCATTGATAAAAAATATTTTTATCGAATACGACTTAATTAAGTGGAGTAACACATGGTAAATAAGTTTAGTAAGCTAGCTTTAGGTGCCAGTCTGATTTTGAGCTCAGCTTCAACAATGGCTGCAGACAAGCCTAATATTTTAATTATTTTTGGTGATGACATTGGTCAAACCAACATCTCGGCCTATACCAAGGGCTTAGTGGGATACCAAACCCCAAATATCGATAAAATTGCCAATGATGGTGTTATTTTTACCGATTATTATGCAGAGCAAAGCTGTACAGCAGGGCGCTCAACATTTATTACGGGTCAAACAACGCTACGTACCGGTCTTGCGAAAGTAGGTCTACCGGGCGCTGATGTTGGTTTGCAAGATCGCGATGTGACGATTGCACAACTACTTAAAAACCTAGGTTATGCAACCGGCCAATTTGGTAAAAACCACTTGGGCGATCGTGATGAATTCTTGCCAACGAACCACGGTTTTGATGAATTCTTCGGTAACCTTTATCACCTCAATGCAGAAGAAGAGCCAGAAAACCGTAACTATCCTCAAGATCCTGAGTTTAGAAAGCAATATGGTCCACGTGGCGTGATCCACTCGTATGCTGATGGTAAAGTTGAAGATACAGGTCCACTTACGCGTAAGCGCATGGAAACCATTGATGAAGAAACTGCATCCGCGGCAATGGACTTCATGGAGCGACAAGTAAAAGCTGATAAGCCTTTCTTCGTTTGGTGGAACGCAACACGCATGCACTTCCGTACGCACGTAAAAGAAGAGCATCGTGATAAGCCGGGTCTAAATGCACGTACAGAATATGCTGATGGTATGATCGAGCATGATAACCAAGTGGGTCAAGTTGTGAATAAGCTTGATGAGCTAGGTGTTTCTGATAATACGATCGTTTTATACACCACAGATAATGGTCCACACAAAAACACATGGCCTGATGCGGCGCTTAGCCCATTCCGTAGTGAAAAAGTGACCAACTGGGAAGGTGCATACCGTGTCCCTGCGATGATCCGTTGGCCGGGCCACATAAAGCCAGGCACGATCGCAAATGGTATTGTCAGTGGTCTTGACTGGTTGCCAACGCTACTTGCAGCAGCTGGTGAGCCTAACGTCAAAGACGAGCTTTTAAAAGGCAAACAAGTTGGCGATAAAACTTTCAAAGTTCATCTAGATGGTTATAACCAACTACCATACCTAACAGGTAAAGAAAAAGAATCACCACGTAAGGAATTCTTCTACTTTAACGATGATGGTCAATTGGTTGCACTTCGCTATGAAAGCTGGAAAGTTGTGTTCATGGAGCAGCGCGCACAAGGTACGCTACAAGTATGGGCAGACCCATTCACACCGCTACGTACGCCTAAACTATTTAACCTACGTTCAGATCCATATGAGCAAGCAGATATCACATCAAACACTTATTGGGACTGGGTACTAGAACATGTTTATCTATATGTTCCAGCACAAGCGTATGTGGGCAAATTCCTTAAGTCATTTGAAGAGTTCCCACCAAGCCAAACACCAGCATCGTTTAACTTAGATACTGTGATGGAGAAACTGAAAGAAGTACCAAATAAATAAGAATATTTGAGTATAAACTTTAGTTAATCTATTTAAAGCCAACAATTGATGATTTGATTGTTGGCTTTTTTGCTTATGATATCTGAAAACTAGCGTTGAACTTGCTTAGTTTTATGCCAAAATTCTTGCTAATATAGAGCAGAAACTAAATTTTAGGAATTGCTATGAAAAACACACTGTTAGCTTTATCTGCTTTACTTGTGCTAAACCCCGCTTTTGCCGCTCCCGTTGCAACCCCAGCAACTATGCCTGTGCAAACTGCTGAGCAAAATACACAGACAGAACTAACCCGAGCGCAGCAAACTGCTTATACCGCGCAAAATATTAAAGCTTCAGAAAAAGAGCGCGCAGCAGCTTTACGCCAATTATCTCTCTTTCCGAATCAAAATTCTTTGGTGGCAGTCGCCAGAGCGTTAAAAGAGTCGAGCCCTGTGATCCGTGAAGCTGCCATCATAGGCTCAGAGCCTTATCCGACCAAAGATAGATGGCAAATGGTATCGCCATTATTAAGTGATGAGAGTGAGCAAGTGCGCGTCACCGCTGCCATGAATTTACTGCGTAATTATGATGATTTAAGTGCCACTCAGCTAGAAACTCTTGAGCCAGTGGTGCAAGAGTTGCTTACGCATTTAAAAGCTGTTGATACCCCTGAATCCCAATTATTACTTGCCGATGCCTATCGCTTTCATCGCGAATGGCCAAAAGCTGATGCCTTATATCGCAGCTTACTTGAAAAGGATCAAAAGAATCCAACGCTTTGGCTAAACCTTGCGGAAAACGAGCGTGCGCAGCAAAAGAACCAAGCCTCAATGGATGTGTTAAATGACGGGCTAAAACTGCTGCCTGAAAATGCCGATCTGCATTACTCTAAAGCTATGGCCTTGGTGCGTTTAAAGCAAAAGCAAGAAGCAGCCAAAGAAATGAAAAAAGCGGCGACCCTTGCTGAAGGGAATAGCTATTACTGGTATTTAGATGGTGTGCTGCAAGAAGCCTATGACGCAGATGATGCGACCAAGTCTTTTGAACAAGCTTATTTGATCTCTGGTGCGCCAGAGCATTTATATGCGGTTTGTGATGTGTATGCGCGTCATCAAAACCCGAAAACAGAGCAGTGTTTAGAGGAGCTTGCGAAATATGCACCTAAGCAAGCAGTGGATCAAATTAGGCAGTCAATGCAATAACTTAAATAGTTAAATGCTTAAAAAAGCAGTGAAGAGAGGGTTTCAATCTATTGAAATTCACTTCGCTGCTTTTTTATTGCCTAAATAGTAGAGATAAGATTTTAGTTAAAACTGATTTGATGTTTGTTTTGCCACTTTTTCGCAATGAGATACACCAAGAAGAACTGGCAGATAAGCGCAGCGACAAATAACAAGCTTGATTGCACAAAACCTGCGATAAGGAAAAAGATGAAAGCGAGCGAGCCATTGATTAAGGCATAAGGCAGTTGCGTTCTAAAGTGCTCGAATTGATCGCACCCTGCACCTGTGGATGACAAGATAGTCGTTTCTGAAATCGGGGAGCTATGGTCACCAAATAAGCCGCCGGATAACACAGCGCCAATACAAGCATATAAATGCGCATCAATGGCAAAGGCTGATGGAATCGCAAGTGGGAACATAATAGCAAATGTGCCCCATGATGAACCCGTGGCAAACGAGATGATTGCCGAGAACAAGAAGATGACACAAGGAAGTACCCAACTTGCAAAGTTTGCTTGAGCTAGGCTAGTAATATATTCAGGTGTACCGAGTGATTTTCCGACGCTACTTAATGTCCAAGCAAGAATCAAAATAATCGCAACCGACATCATATTACTCATGCCTTTGAGATATAAATCGATGCCATTTTTTAAATCTCGTACCCCATAAACCGCCATTAAAATTAATAAAGTCACAGCGGCAAGAAAGTAAGCACTGGAAAGGGCGGCGCGAAAAACAGATCCTGGTACTTTTTCAAATGGGAAACCTTGCGGCACGAGTAAGGCTGCAAACACACTCGCCATGACTAAAAGTGGTAACCAGACAAAAGATGGACGCGCATTCTTGTGAGTGAAAGCGTTCAGGGTTTCAGTATTAGAGAGATCGCTTGTGCCTTGTTGAGCATTGTATTCAGCTTTTGCCATCGCGCCAAAGTCTAGTTTTTTAATTGCGAGAATAGGTAAGATCCCTAGCGCAAGAAAGGCATAAAACTGATAAGGGATCGCAGCAATGAAAAGATCCCAGTCATTTAAGTTTGGTGCAAGTTCGCTGATTTCTTTTTGTAATAAGCTCATGATGTATACGCCCCAACCAATAAAGGGCACTAAAATCGCAACGGGTGAAGCTGTGGAATCGAGAATAAACGCAAGTTTTTGACGCGATATTTTAAGCTTATCAAACAAAGGTCGAAAGGCTGGGCCGACGATTAAAGGCGTGCCTAAATCGGAGAAGAAAATCATGATCCCACCAAGCCATGCGGCAAGCTGAGTATGCCCACGTTGGTTTAATACGTTCGTGACTTTGGTAGCAAAGGCTTGCCCGCCACCGGATTTTTCCATTAAGGCAACAAAGCCGCTGATAAAAATAAGCAGTACCAATACCCCTGCATTATAGCTATCCGTTAATTGTGGGACAAAGTAGTCTTGGACGATAAGGCGAAAGGTATCTAGTGGCGCAAAACTAGTTTGTAGCATAAAGATGCCACAACACACCCCAACAAAAAGGCCAATAATGACGTTTCTTGTCCATAGAGAGAGGATTAAAGTTAATAAAATTGGCAGCAACGACAAAATGCTGTGGGCGTAATCCATGTACAAATCCTTTTGGTTATTTATTCTATTTTTATGAATATATATTTTGAAGTGGACTTTGTATAGTGGAAATTATTATTAATTTGGCGCAGGGAAGGGAAAGATGATACTAAGCGGGTTGAATTGGTGATAAAAACATCAAAGTGAGCCTTAGAAGGAGCAGATCTATCTAGACTCACTTATGAAAGCTTTATCTTTATCGAAACTGCTTAGCTTCTTCAAGGTATTCAAAGCCTGCGCTGGCAAGTTTATCGATAAGCTTTTGTTTATCTAAATCAAGAGATTTAACTAGGTTATCTAAATCTCCATATTCATCACGCAATTTCATATTGATGATGCTCATGAGCATGACAGGATCCATGCTTTCATATTTACTTAAGTCCATTATTAAGCCTCGTCTTCAAAGTCAGAAATAAGCAGGTTTGCTGCGGCAAAGGCCGCACGTTCACGGGTTTCAAGCGGAAGGGTTTCATCTGCGGCAATGTCATTAAAGGTTTTGACTGCGCAGGTGATAGCTTGTGGAATGTAGCCTTGATCACCACTACCGATTTGTGCATAAAGCTCTTTGACTAAATCACAACACTGATAAACTTTCATGGTTTGTCCTTTGTCTTAACTGAGGCATGCAAAGGCTTGGGTATCAATACGAAAAGTTGCTTAAACCATCCATGGACGCTTGTAAAAATACATCCATGTATTTTTACACTTTTCTCCATGATATCCCAAGTCTTTGCTTTAACTTAGCTATTTTCATCGAATAAAAAAATAGGCAGTAACACTAGATTACCACCTATTTATTAACTTTTTAACTCAAAAACCTTAGGCTAACTGAGCTTTAAGATGCGCAACAATCTCATCCATCGCGATAGCAGTCTTTTCACCACTACGACGGTCTTTATATTCAAAGTTGCCTTCATCCATGCTGCGATCGCCGATCACAACAGTATGTGGAATACCGATAAGCTCGATATCTTTAAACATCACGCCCGGACGCTCTTTACGATCATCAAATAGCACTTCAATGCCTTGCGCTGTTAGCTCGTTATAAAGCTTCTCAGCCGCCTGCGCTACACGCTCAGACTTGTGCATATTCATCGGCACAATCGCCACTTGGAAAGGTGCAATCGCATCCGGCCAGATGATACCAGCGTCATCATGGTTTTGCTCAATCGCAGCCGCCACAACACGCGTACAACCAATGCCGTAACAACCCATTTCCATGATTGCATTTTTACCGTCAGGACCCAGCACAGTTGCGTTCATTGCTTTTGAGTAGTTGTTACCCAATTGGAAGATATGACCCACTTCGATACCGCGTTTGAGCTGAAGTGTGCCTTGGCCACAAGGGCTAGGATCGCCTTCAACAACGTTGCGTAGATCAGCAACTTCGCCAAGTGCCACGTCACGTTCCCAGTTAATGTTGATAAAGTGCTTGTCGTCAATGTTTGCGCCAGCAGAGAAGTCACTCATCACGGCAACACTGCGATCAACAATAAATGGCAGTTCAAGGTTAACTGGGCCAAGTGAGCCTGGGCCTGCGCCGATAAGTTCACGAATCAAAGACTCATCAGCAAATTCAAGTGGGCTTGCAACTTGTGGCAAGTGCTCCGCTTTGATTTCATTTAGCTCGTGATCGCCACGGATAATTAAACCGATGATTTGCGCGTCAACTTCTTCAGAGGCTTTGACAAATAAAGTTTTCACTGTTTTTTCAATCGCAACCGCGTGATGCTCCACAAGCTCTGCAATGGTTTTTGCATTTGGCGTGTCGATCATTTGCATCTCAGCTGTTGGCGCTGCGCGCTCAGTGCTTGGTGCTAGCGCTTCTGCTTTTTCGATGTTTGCTGCATAGTCAGAGGCATCAGAGAAAGCGATCAAGTCTTCACCACTTTGCGCTAAAACATGGAACTCATGTGACGCGCTACCACCGATAGAACCAGTATCAGCCAATACAGGGCGGAAATCTAAGCCCATGCGATTGAAGATATTGCAGTATGCTTGGTGCATCGTTGCGTAGGTTTGATCAAGGCTTTCTTGATCAATGTGGAAAGAGTAAGCATCTTTCATGATAAATTCACGTGAACGCATTACACCAAAACGCGGGCGCACTTCATCACGGAATTTAGTTTGAATTTGATATAGGTTAAGAGGCAATTGCTTATAAGATTTCACCTCGTTACGCACCATATCAGTGATCACTTCTTCATGCGTTGGGCCTAATACAAAGCCGCGATCATGGCGATCATTAATACGTAGCAATTCGGGGCCAAATTTATCCCAACGACCTGTTTCCATCCAAAGATCAGAAGGTTGCACAACAGGCATTAAGGTTTCAACCGAGCCTGCTTTGTTCATTTCTTCACGAACAATATTTTCAACTTTACGTAGAACACGTAAACCAGTGGGCAACCAAGTATAAAGACCAGAAGCAAGTTTACGGATCATCCCAGCACGAAGCATAAGCTGGTGGCTGGTAATTTCAGCATCGTTTGGCGTTTCTTTCAGTGTCGAAAGAAGGTAATTGCTAGTGCGCATTTTAATACCTGTTGTTAAATATAATAAAAGACAGATTATATACCCAAGTAAGTTTAATATCCAAGCAACTTCAAGGCTTGAACCAATGCATTATTCAAACTTATCTCAATTGCTCTTAATTTGTTCTATTTTAGTCACTTCTAGATAAGCTTGATTGAGGTTTGGGACGCTTTGACCGCTCGCAGAGCTTGCTTGTTGGACTTTAAAGCTAACATTAAAATCAAATAAATGAACCGCATAGGTTTTCTCATCTAATTTGCCTTTTTTATAGGCTGGGCGCGGATCTTGCGCCAGAACCTCTGAAATCACCTGTTTATACTGCTTAGATTTTAGAGTTTGATTTAAAAATGCATCCGCTTGGGTTGAAAAGCTGACTTCAAGTAGTTGCGGGCTTTCCTTAGCAAAACCAGAGACCGCATCGGGCAGGGCATCGGAGTAAGCAATATAAGGTTTGATATCAATAATCGGCGTACCGTGCATCATGTCTGCGCCTTTTACATCGATCCAAACTTGGCCATTTTCATGGCGCACGCCAACTAATTCTACCGCCGACATGCCAATCCCATTGGGGCGAAAGGTGGCGCGACTAGCAAACACACCAATGCGCTGATTGCCGCCAAGGCGTGGTGGGCGCACAGTTGGTTTAAAGCCCGCATCAAGGTTTTGATCGAAGAGAAATAACACCCAGATATGGGAAAAGTTTTCCAAGCCGCGCACCGCCTCTGGCATATTGCACGCACCGCTAAGGGCAATATGTGACACCACACTTGGCGCAAGGCCAGGTTGGCGTGGGATCGCAAACTTTTCTTTATATGGAGAGTGGATGGTGCCGATGGGCTCTAAATCAAACACTAAGTACGCCTTAAGGAATAAACAACAAAGGGGCATTTTAGCTTGCAAGGGCGTTTTTTCAAAGCCCATGACGCTTGCTTTTATCTATCATGGCTTGGCTTGAAAATAAACTGTACCAAAACTGTCACATTGCTTGCTTAAGATGAGATCAGAACTTACTGATCTAATCCAAAGGAATGAACATATGAAACGTGTACTGGCTTTATCTGCCATGATGGCAAGTTTAATTACCACACCTCTTTTTGCACAAGCGGACACTCAAGCGCAATTGATTGAGCAAGCCAAAGCTGAAGGTCAAGTTTATAGTGTTGGCATGCCTGATACTTGGGCAAACTGGAAAGCGACATGGCAGGATCTTAAAACTCAATACGGGATTGAGCACCAAGATACGGACATGAGTTCGGCGCAAGAAATAGCTAAATTTGAAGCAGAGAAAAGCAACGCGACCGCAGATATTGGTGATATCGGCATGGCATTTGCGCGCACCGCTGTGGCTAAAGGCGTGACTCAAGCCTACAAACCAAGTACATGGGACAGCATTCCAGATTGGGCAAAAGATAAAGATGGCCATTGGGCGCTTGCCTACACGGGCACCATTGCTTTCATTTCAAATAATAACCTAGTTAAAAATCCGCCGAAAACTTGGGATGACCTACTTAAAGGGGACTACAAAGTAACAGTCGGTGATGTCGGGGTGGCCGCGCAAGCGAATAATGCTGTGCTTGCTGCCGCTTTCGCCAAAGGTGGTGATGAAACCAACCTAAAACCTGCGATTGAGTTTTTTGCCGAACTGGCTAAACAAGGTCGCCTTGCTTTTACCGATCCAAATGTAGCCAACTTAGAGAAAGGCGAAGTTGAAGTTGCGATTATGTGGGACTTTAATGCGCTGAACTATCGCGACCAAATCGAGCGTGATCGCTTTACGGTAAGCATTCCCCAGGATGGTTCAGTGATCTCAGGTTACACAACTATCATCAATAAATATGCGAAAAACCCAAATGCAGCCAAGCTTGCGCGTGAATATATCTTTAGCGATAAAGGTCAAATCAATCTTGCCGATGGCTATGCACGACCAATTCGCACCGAAGTAACTTTGCCGCAATCAATTAAAGATAAACTTTTACCTGATTCACAATATCAAAATGTTCACCCAATTGAGAATTTTGATGCATGGGAAAAATCAGCACGCCAATTGCCGCGTTTATGGCAAGAAAATGTACTGATTAACCAAGAATAAAAGGCAAGATTATGAACCATAAGGTCATCCTCGTTGTTCTTGATGGCCTCAATTACCAAGTAGCTCATGAGTGTATGGGCTACTTAAATGGTTTAATTGAGAAGAATCGAGCGAGTCTGTATAAGATTAAATCTGAATTACCTTCTATGTCTCGTCCGCTTTATGAGTGCATTTTGACCGGTGTCGCGCCGGTGGACAGCGGCATAGTGCACAACCAAGTGGTGCGTCTGTCCCATCAAGAATCTATTTTCAGCCTTGCACGCGCCGAGCAAAAAACAACGGCCGCCGCGGCTTACCATTGGGTCAGTGAGTTGTATAACCGCGCCCCATATCAAGCTGAGCGAGATAGATTTACTCATGATACGTCACTTAATATTCAGCATGGTATTTTTTATCACTGGGATCACTACCCAGATGAAGCCTTATTTCTAGATGCGGATCACCTCCGAGTCACTTATCAGCCTGATTTTCTTTTGGTGCATCCGATGAATATTGATGATACCGGGCATAAATTTGGCCTTGATTCGGCGCAATATCGTAACAGCGCTCGCCATGCCGATATTATTTTATCTAACTTTTTGCAAACTTGGTTGCAAGCTGGCTATCAAGTCATAGTGACCAGTGATCACGGCATGAATGATGACCGCTCTCATGGCGGAATTTTAGATTGTGAGCGTGAAGTCCCTTTATTTTTGATTGGTGAGGCATTTTCTACGCATCATGAAAACCACACCCGAGTCGAACAAACGCACTTATGTGGCTTAGTCTGTGAGTTATTAGGGCTTGCGCATCAAAAAGATATTTGCCTGCACGTCTTAAATGATAAATAGGAGCAAGAAGTATGTCTCTCCAATTAAGTGACAAAGCTGCGTCATCACACAACAAACTAAAAACAAAACTGAAGTTTTTAAAACCTAGCCTCTACCTACTTCCATTTGCAGTTATTTTTTACCTCTTTCAAATAGCGCCCACTTTGTGGGTGTTAGTCAACAGTTTCATTGCTGATGGCGCTTGGTCATTGGCGCATTATCAAGAAGTGCTTAGCTCCAAGTTTATGCTACAAGGCTTTCATAACAGTATTTGGTTGTCACTATCCTCGGCGTCAATCGGTTTATTTATCGCGGCGCTACTGGTTTCATCTTTGCGTCATTTAGACAATAGATTGCGCGATGGGGTGATAGCTTTTACTAACATGAGCAGTAACTTTGCAGGCGTGCCGCTTGCTTTTGCCTTCATTATTATTTTGGGCGTCAACGGCGCTTTTACATTACTGCTTAAAAAATATGGCTTGATAGAAGACTTTAATTTATACGGCAAGTGGGGACTTTTGGTGATTTATGTTTATTTTCAGATCCCGCTGGCTGCACTTTTGTTATACCCAGCTTTTGATAGCTTAAAAGCAGATTGGAAAGAAGCTGCGGCCTTATTAGGCGCAAGCAGCAATCAATATCGCTTGCGTGTCGCCTTGCCGATTTTGATGCCAGCGCTGCTCGGTACATTTATTATTTTGATTGCCAATGCGATGGGCGCTTATGCCAGCGTATATGCCTTAACTGGTGGCAACTATAATTTGGTCACCATTCGCATCGCAAGTTTAGTTTCGGGGGATCTCTTCCTTGAGCCAAATTTAGCGGCAGCAATCTCCGTCTTATTACTTGTCTTGCTAGGTTTTATATCTCTTGTGAATCAAATGCTTATTTCAAGGAGTTATCATGCAAAAGGTTAAGCAGGGGCAAGAGCATTGCGGGCATAAGGTTATTGTTTTTTCAATTATTTTTATCATGCTGGTGCCGATTTTAGCCACCATTATTTACTCATTTGCCTCCAAATGGGGCGCAAGTGTGCTGCCAGATGGGTTTACCTTTGATTGGTATATCCAATTGCTTACCGATACGCGCTTTTTGGCGGCATTTGGACGCTCCTTACTGCTTGGGATCGGCAGTTTAGCGCTGAGCTTTGCCTTAATCGTGCCGGCAATATTTGTGATTTTTTATTACTATCCAAAACTAGATAAAGTCATGGGCTTTTTTATCTTACTGCCTTTTGCTGTGCCGCCTGTAGTCTCTTCGGTTGGCTTATTGCAGCTGTATGCCGATAGCACAATTCCTTTAGTTGGCACGCCTTGGATCTTAGTCGGTACTTACTTCACGATCGTGTTTCCTTTTATCTATCGCTCCATTGCGAACAACTTTAAGGCGATAGCCTTGCACGACTTGATGGACGCTGCGCATTTACTTGGCGCCTCAACCACGCAAGCGTTTTTCAAGGTGATTTTGCCGAATCTAAAAAAAGGTTTGCTGTCCTCTTTATTTCTATCTTTTTCAATTTTGCTAGGTGAGTTTGTCTTTGCCAATATTTTGGTGGGGACGCGCTTTGAAACCCTGCAAATTTATCTTTATAACATGCGCCAAACCAGCGGTCACTTCACCTCAGCGTTAGTAATTACTTACTTTGTATTTATCTTTATTTTAACTTGGCTTGCTAGTCGCTTTAGCCAAGGAGAGCAAAAATGACTTCAAATTCAAACTATGTCAAGGTCTCAGGGCTTGAGAAATCCTTTGCCAACAATTGCGTCTTTGCAAATATTAATTTCTCGATTGCGCAGGGCGAATTTATTACCTTACTTGGGCCAAGTGGTTGTGGTAAATCCACTCTTTTGCGTTGTCTGGCAGGCTTAAACGGCGTTGATCAAGGCGTGATAGAGGTCAATGGTGAAGATATTACGCATCATCAACCGCAATTGCGTGGCATTGGCATGGTGTTCCAATCTTATGCTTTATTTCCCAACCTCACGGTGGCAGGCAATATCGGCTTTGGTTTGAAAGTAAAAAAAATGCCCACTGATGAGGTCGAGAAACGAATTGCGAAAATGGTTCGACTGGTTGAGCTTGAAGGTAAAGAGAAACAGTATCCGCATCAACTCTCTGGTGGTCAAAGGCAGCGTGTTGCACTGGCGCGTGCATTAGTCATGGAGCCACGTATTTTGTTACTCGATGAGCCGTTATCTGCGCTTGATGCCAAAATTAGGAAGCATTTGAGGGTTCAAATTCGCCAGATCCAAAAAGAAATGAATCTCACGACAATTTTTGTCACCCATGATCAAGAAGAAGCCTTGTTAATGTCAGATCGCATTTTCTTAATGCATAAAGGGAAGATCGTTCAGCAGGGGCGCCCAGAAGATATTTATACTCAGCCTGCAAATGAATTTGTGGCAGGTTTTATGGGTCATTACAATTTATTGAGCGCAGAAGATGCGAGCGCTTTATTTAACATCCAAAGCCAGTCTAAGTTAGCAGTTCGTCCGGAGTCGATTTATGTGCATGAGCAAGGGCGAGTATATCCTGAGCACGTGTCGGCTCCGATTCGGGCAGAAATCTTAAGCGCTCAGCTATTAGGCAATGTGATCCGCTATCAAGTGAAAATGTGCGCGCAAGCTCAGCCTGAATTAACGGTTGATTTATTGAATCGCTCACAAGAACGTTTAATCGGGATTGGTCAGCAGATTGATCTATGTTTTAACTTAAACGAGATCAAACCTGTGCAAGCGGCCTAACGCTTGTGCTTCATTACATAAGCCTAAATAACAAACAAAAAAAAACCTAGCGACAGAGTCGACTAGGTTTTTTTAGGGGCTATAGTTGCGAGTAAGACTATTTTACGTTCAACTATTAATCACCTTGTGTGTGGTCGGTGATTATATTCTTAGCCTGATTAAAGCATGCAGGCTAACAACAGAAATTTATTTGCTTTGGCTCACTGTATATTGTGAGCTTTTATTTGCATAAGTAGTAAGGTTTTTAGCTGTTGTGTTGCTGTTATATACAACATTTTGCGCTTGTACGTTACCATTTTTTGCAGCTTGCTGCGCTTGGATTTTAGCAAGTTTTTCAGGGTTAAATGTAGGAATAGATTTATCGACTACGCCACGAAAAACAACCGTATGGCTTGCTTGTTTTGCTGCATTGGCTGGCATTGCAAAAACCATGCCTAAAGTTAAAACGCTAACGATTAATGAAGTAGTTTTAAAAGTGTTCATGTCAGTACCTATTCCTTTAAATAAGATGCTTGAGGTGTTTAACTCATTGAAAACAGCTTATTCTTTAAATTTAACAAACTAAGAATAACCTGATTCACATCGACTATTCTCTCAATATTCACTGCTGTGATACATTTTCGTGTGATTTGCATCATGTTTTAAAGCGTTTTGTGAACTTGATGTGTTAACTATGTCACATTTTTGTGAGATGTCAAATTAACCAACTAAAGCGTGTGGGTATAGGTTTTTTAAAATTACTGAGTTATCATTAGGTTAAAAAATAGGCAAAAGTGTGGGTGAGGTCTCATTAAAAGGTCGGATGAGTTATAGTTGTTTGTTTTTTATACAATAAAAGACCATTCAAAAAATAATGATGATTAAAAATGAAAAAAATTAAATTATTTTTGTTTTTTAGGGATATTTACACTCGTTTTACTTTATTTTTTTGAAGGCGATCTTGTTTTAAGTTGAAAATGGCGCCTATTCTTCGACTTATTTAAAGCGCAGAGGGGTGTTTATTATTTTTGAATTCTTGGTTAAATAGAATTTGAAAGTCTATGGATGCGCATCGCAAGCGAGGAATAAGAGCGAAGGATTGAAGAGGCAAGCTTGACTGAAATGATTATCAAAAAGTCTAGTGAGTTGAACTCTATCCGCCATGAGCTTACTTTGCATAAAACATGCATAGATCCTGCTTGGATTATACGTAAACATAAAAAGCCCCAGCGACAGTGACGTCGGCTAGGGCTTTTTGGGGCTATAGTTGCGAGTAAGACTATTTTACGTTCAACTATAAATCACCCAGCAGTGCGCTAGGTGATTATATTCTTAGCCTTTATTACATACCAAGACTAACAACAGAAACTTTTTTGTTTTGGCTCACTGTATATTGCGAGCTTTTGCTTGCATATGCCGCATGGTTTTTCTCAGTGGTATTGCTATTAAACACAATACCTTGAGTTTGACCATTTTGCGCTTGAATACGCGCAAGTTTCTCAGGATTAAATGTAGGAATAGATTTATCGACTACACCACGAAAAACAACCGTTTGGCTCGCTTGTTTCCCTGCATTGGCCGGCATTGCAAAAATCATACCTAAAGTTAAAACGCTAACGATTAATGAAGTAGTTTTAAAAGTGTTCATGTCAGTACCTATTCCTTTAAATAAGATGCTTGAGGAGTCTAACTCATTGAAAACAGCTTATTCTTTAAATTTAACAAACTAAGAATAACCTGATTCACATCGACTATTCTCTCAATATTCACTGCTGTGATACATTTCCGTGTGATCTGCATCATGTTTTAAAGCGTTATGTGAACTTGATGTGTTAACTATGTCACATTTTTTGGGTATGTCAAATTACTTGACTAAAACATGTGGATATAGGTTTTTTAAAATAATAGATTTATCATTAGGTTAAAAAATAGGCAAAATTGTGAGCGAGGTCTCATTAAAAGGTCGGATGAGTTGTAGGGTTTTGTTTTTTATATAAAAAAAGACCCCATTAAAAATAATGAGGTCTTAAATTAAAAAAAATGAATTTTTTTATCTTTTTATTGGATTTACATCCATATTACTTCGTTTTCTTTGAACTAGGTCTTGTTTTAAAGCCTAATTACCAGCCTTTAACTGCGCCACCTTTAAATAGCTCATCAGCTTTAGCGAACACTTCATCTGTTTGATAAGACTTAACGAAGTTTTGTACGTTTTCATCTTGAACATTGTCTTCACGTGCAACGATAAGGTTTACATATGGCGATTCTTTGTCTTCAACAAAAAGACCATCTTTCGCAGGTGTTAGATCGATGCTGCTTGCAAAAGTGCTGTTAATTACAGAGATTGCAACGTCATCTAAAGAGATAGGTAGTTGCGGCGCTTCAAGTTCTACGATCTCAAGATTTTTTGGATTTTCCTCGATATCACGAACTGTTGCTTCAAGGCCAGCACCTTCACGTAGTTTGATTAAGCCTTGTTTTTCAAGAAGGATTAATGAACGGCCAAGGTTTGTTGGATCATTCGGGATAGAAATGCGATCGCCATCTTTTAGCTCATCAACAGATTTGATTTTTTTCGAGTAGCCAGCAATTGGGTAAACAAGTGTATTGCCCGCCACTGAAAGCTTATAGCCACGGTCTTTGATTTGCTTGTCTAGATATGGTTTGTGTTGGAATGCGTTCGCATCAATTGAACCATCATCCAGCGCAGCATTTGGCGTCACATAATCTGTAAAGGTGACTAGCTCAACGTCTAGGTTGTATTTTTCTTTGGCAACTTTTGCAGCCACTTCAGCAACTTGTGCTTCAGCGCCAGCAATTACGCCAACTTTGATTTTAGACATATCTTTTGCTTCTTCACTGCCACAGCCTGAAAGCGCGAGTACAGAGGTTGCAGCAATCGCAGCCAGTAATTTTTTACTTTTTAGTAGTTTGCTAAATAACATATAGAACTCCATTTGAATAATTCCCAGATTCCAAAATAGGGATACTGTTTTTATCTTTACTTGTAATTGTAAACTTATCGATGATCAACTGCAGCAGCAATGCGATCGCCAATTGATTGAATAATTTGCACTAAAATAATTAAAAGTACAACTGTTACCGCCATAATGGTTAGATCATAACGATGGAAACCATAACGAATGGCAACATCACCCAGACCGCCGCCGCCAACAGTACCAGCCATTGCCGAATAACTCACCAGCGTCACTAAAGTAATAGTGATCGAGTTGACTATGGTTGGCATGGCTTCAGGAAGCAATACCTTGGTAATAATTTGCATTGGGCGTGCGCCCATAGCTTGCGCGGCTTCCACAAGCCCAGTTGGGACTTCTAAAAGTGCGCCTTCAATTAAACGCGCCACAAATGGAATCGAACCAATGGTGAGTGGAACAATCGCCGCTGTGGTGCCAATGAAGGTGCCGACTAGCATTTTAGTCACTGGAATAATCGCTACCATTAGCACTAAGAAGGGCACAGAACGGCCGATATTCACGATAGCGCCTAAGATTTGATTTACTTTTAAGTTCTCTTTTAAGCCGCCTTTTTTGGTGATATGTAAAATCACGCCTAGCGGGATCCCAAAGACAACGCCGACGATGCCAGCGACCGCAACCATATATAAGGTTTCACCGGTTGCGCCTAAAAGTAGGCCACTATTAAAAGATAGCCAATCTAAAATTGAATTAAGCGACATAACCTAGTACCTCTAATTTGATTTGCTTGTCACGTAAGTAAGCAATTGCTTTCTCGATTGCCTCGGCTTCACCGAAGAACTCAGCCATCATCAGGCCAAAGCGAACGCCACCGGCATAGTCCATGTTGGAGCTTAAAATGCTGATATCAACGTCAAACTTACGGCACACTTGGCTGATCACAGGCGCATCCACACTCGCGCCAGTAAATTCGAGGCGAATAAGTGGGAAGTGATTTGGCTCAGGGCTTGGTTTTAAACGTGCTTGATAATCTTCTGGAATCGATAAATCTAAGGTTGAGCGAATAAACTCACGCGCTAAATCAGTTTTTGGATGAGCAAAAATATCACTCACACTGCCTTTTTCAACCAACTCGCCACCGCCGATAATCGCCACTTGATGGCAAATGCTTTTCACCACTTCCATTTCATGAGTGATCAAAAGAATGGTTAAGCCGAGTTCTTGGTTGATTTTTTTAAGCAGTTTTAAGATTGAATGTGTGGTCGCAGGATCCAGCGCACTCGTCGCTTCATCACACAACAATACATTCGGATCGCTTGCAAGGGCGCGGGCAATTGCCACACGCTGCTTTTGACCACCACTTAAATTTGATGGGTAGCTTTGATGTTTATCGCTAAGGCCAACAAGGTCTAATAATTCTGTGACTTTGCTTTTGATATGCGCTGCATCAGCACTGGCAAGTTCAAGCGGAAGCGCCACGTTATCAAACACAGTGCGTGATGAAAGCAGGTTAAAGTGTTGGAAAATCATGCCGATATTACGACGTGCCTGGCTAAGCTTAGCTTCATTTAAGTCTGTCAGCATTAAGCCATCAACTTCAACTGTGCCACTTGTTGGCGCTTCAAGCATATTCACGCAGCGGATCAAGGTACTTTTACCTGCGCCCGATGAGCCAATCACACCAAAAATTTCCCCTTGCGGGATCTCTAAATTAATATCTTTGAGGGCATGGATGGTTTTGCCACCTGTCTCAAATATTTTATTGACTTGATTAATCTTAATCATGAGTAAACCTAGCTGGCAGCTAATCTTGAAATCTACAAGTGCGATCTTCAACATCCATTTTGCTGCATTTTATTAACATTCACTTCATGCTATGGCTTCGCTGATTTGAAGTCAATAGATATTTTTACGTCTAGACGGCTAAAAAGTGCGAATGCCTATAAAACGTCCAAAACAAAGTTAACAGATGTGATGAATATCTTGGGGAATAATCCTAAGCATGTAATAATTTACCTAAATGTCTGCAATCAAGTGAGAAGAGCTGTGTCCAATTCTGCGAACCAATCAATTAAAAAAGCTGTATTTTTAGACCGAGATGGTGTGATCAACAAAGATCATGGTTATGTCGGCAAAGTGGATGACTTTGAATATATCGAAGGTGTGTTTGAAGCGACTAAAAAATTGAAACAGATGGGCTATATGCTGGTCTTGGTGACCAACCAATCTGGCGTGGCGCGTGGTTATTTCTCTGAAGATGAGTTTTTAGCTTTAACCGAATGGATGGACTGGAACTTTGTTGACAATGGTGTGGAGTTTGATGGCATCTATTATTGCCTGCATCACGCCACAGAAGGGCAAGGCGAATATAAGCAAGATTGTGATTGCAGAAAGCCAAAACCTGGGATGTTTTTATCAGCGCGTGATTTTCTAAAAATAGATATGAGCCAATCTGTGATGGTGGGTGATAAAGCCGAAGACTTGATGGCAGCCGACGCAGCTGGGGTAACAACTAAAATTTTAGTGCGCTCAGGTAAACCTGTGACTGAAACCGGTGAAGCTTTAGCAGATGTGGTGCTTGATGATATCAACCAAGTGCCAGATTGGTTAGCTGCGCAATAACTGATTAGTTGCGTCATAAATAACTGAGCTAGGCAATAAGTTATATCGCTATACTCTTCATATTTGAAACTGCAGCGGTGTTAACTGCTCTGCGTCACCCTAGTCACATATTCTTATATGCTCCTAGGGATTCCTCGCTTGTTGCCTTGCTGCAATTCCAACTATTTTGACTGTATCATTTTGAATTATATGATATGTCCTGAATATTTAGCGCTGCATCTTGAATGTTTTGGGGTATACTTATATCTTGAAATTATGCGCTTTTGACGAATCAAAGTTGGCATAAAATGTATCAAAATGAAAATAATAATCTAAATTAAATCATAGCGTTAAATCTGTATGATGTTTTATTTTTCCAAGGATAGGAAATTATCACCATGACAGCCTATATTATTCGGCGACTGCTACTTATTATTCCAACCTTTATCGGGATCACCTTAATGGTGTTCGCCTTGACTCGCTTTGTGCCGGGCGGGCCGGTGGAGCGTATGTTGCAAAGTGCGCAGTTTCAGGGCGCAGATGTGGGCACTAGTGTTTCCACCACCCATGCAGGCAATCAAAGCCTTTTATCGGATGAAGAACTTGCCGAGTTAAATGCTTTTTATGGCTTAGATAAACCTATCATTCCGGCGTATTTTGAATGGCTTGGCAAGTTTATTCGCCTTGATTTGGGCGAGTCCACACGCTACTTTGAACCTGTCACAGAGATGATCGCCGAGCGCATGCCAGTGTCGCTCTTTTATGGCGCAATGACTTTTCTTATCAGTTATTTAATTTCTATTCCGCTGGGCTATTTCAAAGCCATTAAACACCAAAGTTTTTTTGATTCCGCTTCCTCTATTGCCATATTTGTTGGCTTTGCCTTACCCGGTTATGTTATCGGTGTCTTGCTCATCACCTTTTTAAGTTATCAATATGATTACTTCCCGCTGGGCGGTTTTGTTTCCGATGATTTTGATTTTCTGACCCCATTTGAACAAGTCAAAGATGTGCTTTGGCATGCCGCCTTGCCATTATTTTGTTATCTAATTGGTGATTTTGCTCTGCTTACCATGACAATGAAAAATAGCTTGATGGAAAACTTGGCTGCTGATTATGTGCGCACCGCTATTGCCAAAGGGCTACCTTTTTCTAAAGCTGTACGCAAACATGCGCTGCGTAATAGCTTGATCCCTGTTGCGAGTCACTTTGGGAACTCCTTACTCTTTTTTATGAGCGGCTCATTTTTAATCGAAGTTGTGTTTGATCTAAATGGTATAGGTTTGCTTGGTTATGACTCGATTGTCGAGCGTGATTACCCTGTGGTGATGGGGCTTTTGGCTATCAATGCCTTGCTGCTGATGTTTGGCAATATTTTATCGGATATCTGTGTGGCCTTGGTTGATCCACGAGTGAAATTTGGAGGCGGCCAATGATGAAGTTTAGCCCATTAACGCAAAAGAAAATTCAACGTTTTCGCTCAATTAAGCGTGGTTATTGGTCATTTTTGATTTTATTAAGTCTATGTTTACTTGCACTTTTTGCTGAGCTTTTGATTAATAGTCGAGCGCTTGTGGTGCGTTATCAAGGCGAGCTGTATTTTCCAACCTATGGCGCAGTAATAGGCGGTGATACTTTTGATCTAGGCTACCCGTCTGAAACTAACTATCGTGAGCTCAAAGATAAGATGCAAAAAGGCGAGCTTGCGCAGCAAACCCAAGGGGATTTTGTGCTGATGCCGCTTGTGCCTTGGAATGCATTTGAGCAAGACTTTAGCCAAGACTTCCCCCCAAGTGCGCCCAGCGCTGAAGATAAACACTATTTAGGCACAGACACGCTTGGCCGAGATATTTTAGCGCGCCTTGTCTATGGCTTTCGGATCGCAATTGGCTTTGCCTTTTTAACTATGATCGTAAGCTATGCGATAGGGGTTGTGGTCGGCTGCGCAATGGGTTTTTGGGGCGGTAAGTTTGATTTATTTATGCAGCGTGGCATAGAAGTTTGGTCCATGGTGCCGTTTTTATATGTGATCATGATTTTGGTTTCCATTACCAAGCCAACCTTCTTTTTATTTTGTTTGATCAACGTCTTATTTGGCTGGATGGGGATGACTTGGTATATGCGCAGCATGACCTATAAAGAAAAATCCCGTGATTATGTCCTTGCAGCCAAAGCCTTGGGCGCCTCCAATTGGCGAATTTTGCTCAAGCATATCTTGCCCAATACCATGGTGATGATAGTTACGCTCGCGCCTTTTACGATTGTCGGTAATATCACGGCTTTAACCGCTTTGGATTACCTAGGTTTAGGCTTGCGTCCACCAACGCCAAGTTGGGGCGAGTTGTTGCAACAAGGCAAATCGAATTTAGATTCCCCGTGGATCGCATCATCGGTCGTGGCGGCAATTGTTGGGGTCTTGATGATGGTTACATTTATTGGTGAGGCGGTGCGTGAAGCCTTTGATCCAAAACGTTTTACTCAATATCGATAGGGAATAAAGATGAAATTATTGAGCTATTTTTTGTTTTTATTGACCTTTAGTTTGCCAAGCGCCGCTTTAAGCCTTGATGACTTACCCAAAGATTTAAACTGGCAAACTGGCCTGCAAGAGCCTTTATTTGCGTCCAAAGATGCGCAATTTGGTGGCGTGTTTCGCACTTATATTTCAAGCTTTCCGCAAACATTTCGCACTTTAGGGCCTGATTCGAATGGCACCTTTGCCGCATGGCTGCGTGGCACTAACCTTGCGCTTTTAGATAAGCATCCAAATACGGATAAATTTCTCCCGTCGATTGGGCAAAGTTGGGCGCTAGCTGGGGATGATCAAAGTGTTTATTTTAAAATTAACCCCAATGCACGTTGGAGTGATGGGGTGCCAGTGACGGCTAAAGATTTCACTTTTATGCTCCAATTAATGCGCTCAAAAAATATTATTGCGCCTTGGTATAATGATTTTTATACAAATGAAATCAAAGAGATAAATGTTTTTGATGATTTGACTATTCAAGTTGTGTCAGGCAAAAAAAGAAGCGAAGACGAGCTTTTAGATTATGTGAACTTACAGCCTAAGCCGGCACATTTTTATGCAAACCCTGAAAAAGATGAAGACAATGACGGGATAGCCGATGATTATGTGCGTCGCTATAACTTTAAAATCGAGCCAGTCACTGGGCCTTATTTTATCGATAAGATCATTAAAGGCAAAAAGGTCAGCTTTAAGCATGTGGGGCAAGACTGGTGGGGCTATGAGATTCCTTATTATCAACATAGATTTAATGTGGCGGCAATTAGCCTGCGGGTGATCCGCGACCCTGATATTGCGATGCGTTACTTTGAAAAAGGTTATTTAGATGCTTACCCTTTGATTCGCCCTGTGTTATGGCATGAAAAGGCGCAAGGGGAGTTATATGACAAAGGCTATATTCAAAAAGCATGGGGTTATAACCAAGCACCGGTTGGCGCTGGTGGGATGTGGCTCAACACCGCGATGCCGCTTTTAGATGATATTAATATCCGCACCGGCCTTGGCTATGCGATTGATTATGATGGCATGCTCAAAGATGTTTTGCGTGGGGATTATATTCGCAAACCTAACCCTATGGGTTTTGGTCATGGTGAGTATGATAACTCAGAGATCAAAGCGCCTGTCTTTGATCCTAAACTTGCCATTCAATGGTTTGAAAAATCAGGCTTTAATCAGCTTGATGATCAAGGCGTGCGCACGAATGCAAAAGGGCAGCGACTAAGTTTTGTCGTCACTTATGCCACCTCAGCGCATACCCCGCGTCTGGCTTATTTAAGAGAAAAAGCAAAGCTTGCAGGGGTTGATTTAGAGCTCAACTTGATTGATGGCTCCAGCATGTTTAAGTTTGTGCTCGAGAAAAAACATCAAATATCTTTCCATGATATGGGCACTTCAAGTATCCCTGCTTATTGGGAATATTTTTATTCAACCAATGCGAATAAGCCGCAAACCAATAACTTTACTAATTATTCGTCACCAGAGTTAGATAAGCTTATCGATGCATTTCGCAGTGAATTTGATTCGCAAAAAAAGCGCGCCTTATCAAGGCAAATTCAGCAACAAATTGATGATGCTAAGGTGATCATCAGTGGCTTTATGGTGCCTTATACACGCGTTGGTTTTTGGCGTTACTTAAAATTTCCTGAACAATTTATGACTAAGCAAACCAATTACTTATTCTTAGGTGGCGGTTTCATGGGAAGCATGAGCACCTTTTGGATTGATCTAGATGAAAAAGAGAAAACCTTGCAAGCCAAGCGAGATGATGTGGCGTTTGAGCCAAAAATTTGGCTAGATGAAACTTATAAAATTAAATCAGAGCCGGATTTAACCCAGATGTTAGATGAATCTGAGCAGGAGGCAGCGCAATGAGTTTCGCTCAAAATCAAGCCAAAGCGCAACAAATCGTACTTAGTGTCGAGTCTTTAGCTGTGCAATTTAGCACGGAAGATTCAGAGCATTTAGGCCAAGATAAAATCCTAAAAGTGCTAGATGGAGTTAGTTTTTCCCTTAAGCGTGGCAAAACCTTAGGAATTGTTGGGGAGTCTGGTTGCGGTAAAAGTGTCACCGCTATGTCGATAATGGGTTTATTGCCAAGACCTTATGGCGAAGTCACGCAAGGGAAAATCCATTATTTCCCAAGCACGCATAAGCAAGAGAATTTAGCACTTTTAGAAGATGCCAGCATTGAGCTTACAAGCCTTCAATTAAAAGACTTGCATGCGCTTCGAGGTAATCGAATTTCAATGATTTTTCAAGATCCTATGACAGCGTTAAATCCAGTCCAAACCATAGGGAAGCAGCTTGAAGAAGTGTATAAACTGCATCGTAAAGACTTAAATACACAGCAAAGACGCCAAGATGCGTTAGCTATGCTTGAAAAAGTTAAAATACCGTCTCCAGAGCTGCGTTTAAATGAATATCCACATCAGCTTTCTGGTGGCATGCGTCAGCGGGTGGTGATTGCGATTGCGTTGGCTGCCAAGCCAGATATTTTGATTTGTGATGAGCCGACAACAGCATTGGATGTGACGGTGCAGGCGCAGATTTTAGATTTGATGCAAGCGCTGCAACAAGAAACCGGCATGTCGATAATTTTTATCACCCATGATCTTGGCGTGATCGCTGAATTGTGTGATGATGTAGTGGTTATGTATGCAGGGCAAGTGGTTGAATCTTGTGATGTATTTGAGTTATTTGATCACCCTAAACACCCGTATACACAAGGCTTGATTTCAGCGATACCATCAAACACCACAAAGGCGAAAACAAAACTTAAGACCATAGAGGGCAGTGTCCCTGCCTTGGATGAAATGCCTAAAGCCTGCCGTTTTGCCAATCGCTGCATTTATGTCAAAGATAAGTGCCATCAAGAAAGGCCCGAGCTGCGTCAAGCAAATGCTAAGCATCTTGTGAGCTGTCATTTCTTTGACAAATTAACGCCTTTAAAGCTAGTTAAATAAGAGGTCACTATGCCGAATATATTGGAAGTTACGAACCTCACTCAGCATTTTTCTGGCGGCAAAAAGCTTTTTGGCAAAGGTTATACCGTGCAGGCACTTGATGGGGTTGATTTTGAAATCAAAGCAGGACAAACCTTAGGCTTAGTTGGCGAGTCGGGCTGTGGCAAGAGCACGCTTGGCCGCGCCTTATTGCAGCTTTATCAGCCTACAGCAGGTGAGATTAAATTTGGCAAAGAATCTGTAATGGGGATAAAGGGCAAAAAGCTCAAACAGATGCGCCAGAATATGCAAATCATCTTGCAAGACCCAGCCGAGTCACTCAATCCAAGACATACGATAGAAATGATCTTGGAAGAGCCTTATATTATTCATGGGCTGGGGACAGATGTTGAGCGCAAAGTCTGGGTGCGAGATTTAATTCAAAAAGTTGGCTTGCCATTAAGCGCATTAAGCCGCTACCCACATGAGTTTTCTGGTGGGCAAAAGCAGCGCATCGGGATCGCGCGTGCGATAGCGCTTGAGCCAAAACTGATTGTTTGTGATGAGTCAGTTTCTGCGCTGGATGTGTCGGTTCAAGCGCAAATTATAAATTTATTGCTCGATTTACAAGCCGATATGGGGTTAACCTTACTTTTTATTAGCCATGATTTATCCGTGGTGCGTCATGTATCGGATCAGATCGCTGTGATGTATTTAGGGGAAATTGTTGAATATGGTGATGCGCAAACCATCTATCAAAGCCCGCGTCACCCATATACTCAAGCCTTGATCTCAGCTATTCCTATCTCGCATCCAAGCCAGCGCGGACAGAAGCAAAGAGTAAGTTTAAAAGGTGAGTTGCCATCACCCATTAACCCACCGCAAGGCTGCCGGTTTGCATCGCGTTGTCCAAAAGTGATGCCACATTGTCGTCATTTAAAGCCAGACATGCAGGCAGTTGGGCAAGATCAATGCGTGAGTTGTTTTTTATATGAAGTGGCGGCAATGCCAAAACATCAGATAAAAACCACAAAATAAATGTGAAATTGTAGTAAAGATTATTTTAAAAAAAGGGATGAAAAAAGCGAAATCATATATTGAGAAAGTGATTATTTTAGGTAGAATATGCCCATTATTTGCTTGACGTAAACGTTTGCGTTTTGCTTTTTGAATACTTTTTAGTGTTTACCATTTTATAACCTTAGTTGGATTTTCAGGAGAAGAAGATGCTAAAGCGTGACATGAATATTGCTGATTATGATGCAGAGCTTTTTGCTGCGATTGAAGAGGAAACTCGTCGCCAAGAAGAACATATTGAATTGATTGCATCAGAAAACTACACCAGCCCACGCGTGATGGAAGCGCAAGGCACGCAGCTAACAAACAAGTATGCAGAAGGTTATCCTGGTAAGCGTTACTACGGCGGTTGTGAATTTGTTGATAAAGCAGAAGCGCTAGCGATTGATCGCGCTTGTCAGCTTTTTGATTGTGAATATGCAAACGTTCAGCCTCACTCAGGCTCACAAGCAAACAGCGCAGTCTATATGGCGCTGCTAAACCCAGGTGATACAGTGCTAGGTATGAGCCTTGCGCACGGTGGTCACTTGACGCACGGTTCACCAGTAAACTTCTCTGGTAAGCACTACAATGTTATCCCTTACGGTATTGATGAAGCTGGCCAAATCAACTATGAAGAAATGGAGCAGCTCGCGCTTGAGCACAAACCAAAAATGATTATTGGTGGCTTCTCTGCATATTCTCAAGTAGTTGATTGGGCACGTATGCGTGAAATCGCTGATAAAGTTAATGCGTATCTTTTCGTTGATATGGCGCACGTTGCAGGCCTTATCGCTGCGGGTGTTTACCCAACGCCTGTGCCACACGCACACGTGGTAACCACAACAACGCACAAAACACTTGCTGGTCCTCGCGGCGGTTTGATCCTATCAAACGCAGGTGAAGACATGTATAAAAAGCTAAACTCTGCTGTATTCCCTGGTGGTCAAGGTGGCCCGCTTATGCATGTGATCGCAGCAAAAGCCGTTGCATTTAAAGAAGCAATGGAGCCAGAGTTTAAAGCTTACCAAGGCCGCGTGGTACAAAACGCAAAAGCTATGGTGAAAACTTTCATCGAGCGCGGTTACAAAATCGTTTCTGGTTCAACT
This sequence comes from Vibrio sp. KMM 9700, assembly GCF_058545285.1. Taxonomy (NCBI): domain Bacteria; kingdom Pseudomonadati; phylum Pseudomonadota; class Gammaproteobacteria; order Vibrionales; family Vibrionaceae; genus Vibrio; species Vibrio sp. KMM 9700. Next base: position 2,298,826 of record NZ_CM178589.1, read on the forward strand.
GAAAACCACTTGTTCCTAGTTGATTTAATTGACAAAGATATCACAGGTAAAGATGCAGATGCTGCGCTTGGCCGTGCCAATATCACAGTCAATAAAAACAGTGTGCCAAACGATCCACGCAGCCCGTTTGTCACTTCTGGTATCCGTGTGGGTTCGCCTGCGATTACCCGTCGCGGTTTCACTGAAGCTGATGCGATTGAACTTGCAAACTGGATGTGTGATGTTTTAGATAACATCGAAGATGAAAGCGTGATTGAGGCAACTAAGCAAAAGGTTCTTGCAATTTGTAAGCGTCTACCTGTTTACGCTTAATCTAGCGTTTTTATAACAGACATAAAAATGCCACCTCAAGTTTGGGGTGGCATTTTTTTAGCACTCAAAATAGAGATTATATCGCTTGTGAGTGAGAGTTAGTCACAGTTTGCATATCTTCAGCAATTACTTGCGCCATATGCGCGAGATCATCATCGCCTTGAGTCATCAGCACAATATAACCGCCTTGTTCTAATGGATAGTTGATACCTTTAAAGCCTTGCGCTTCAAATTTATCTAGCATCATCTCTTCTTGCGCAATAAATACAGTGATATCAGCTGTTTGGCCTTGAATATGCATATGCAAAGCATGCTCGCCATTAATAAAACCGCAGTTATTCACATAGTTCACTGGATATGGAAACTCATCCGTTAAGGCCAAACCATAGGCTTCAAGCTTAGAGTTTATTTGCTCTGGCGTAAAATGCACAGCTTTAGTCGGCACAAGATGGCTTTCTTTTTGGATATGGTTGACGAGTTGCTCCACTTGCGCATTAGCAGGGGAGACCAAAATATTTCCCCAGTTAATTTGCCCAGCGGCAAGGCCGACAGAAAATATCACACTTGCAGCAAGGGCGAGCGCTGGCTTAGAGAAATTAATCTGCTTTACGTTCGATTCCTTGTTAGGCATAGCCGCATTTGATGGCTCTTTAGTACTAAAGATATCTAAATCTTGGATATCAACAGTACTTTGGGCTGTTTGGTCATCAAGGTCGGATTCTGTGAGCGGATGATCGAATGGAATTTGCTTGAGTCTTGCTTCGAGACCTTCAGGAATTTCAACATCAAATGCTTTGGCCAATTCAGCATCTGCTTGTTGTAATTCTTGTTGGAGCATAGCAAGTTTTTGATCTTGCTTGATCATTTCTAAAACTTCAGGTGTGTCAATGTAAGGATCGGCAAAAAGTGCTTCTTCAACCTGTTGCTGGTTCATTTGCTTTCTCCTTCAGAAATAGTCTGTGTCGATGCAGTCTTCTTACTTTCTGCATTTGCTTGATTTTGTGATGAATTCATATTATCCAACCTCTGTTTTAACTGGTTTCGGGCGCGGAACAAGCGGGTCATCACTGTGTTTTTATTTAAATTTAATATTTCAGCTATTTCCTCCCCACTTAAACCGCCGATCACCTGTAAAAAGAGTGGCTCGCTGTATTCGGCTTCAAGCTCTAAAATCTGCTCTTTTAGCCAAACACTTTGGTGGTGAGAATCATCTGAAGTTTTGCCAGCATCGACTTCATCATCTATGTTGACTAAATCAAATTGCTTACGCTGAAAACGACGTGCATTTTCACGACGTAAGATCATGATTAGCCAGGATTTTGCTGCATTAGGATCCTGCAAACTGTCCAAAGACTTCCATGCACGCAGGCAAGTTTCTTGAACTAAATCCTCAGTGACTTGTTTGTCTTTAGTCAGCCAGTATCCATAACGATAAAGATCTTTATAATATTTGGTGACGAGCAGATCGTAACGCTGCTGCCTTTCCGCACTAGATAAGACCTTATCTGAACTGGTTTTCTTTCCCGTTCCTTGAACTATTGACACATGAATTCTCCCAAACTTAAGTTTCAAAAATAAGTATCAGACTTACTTAAGTTTTTCTCATCAATATGAGTTTTAAAATGCGCACATAAGTTTTGCATTAAGTATCCCCTAGTTATACCTTGATGCTAAAAATGCTGTCAATTTATCCCTAGTTTTTTTGCCTAAAACTAATGTCTAGGTTTTATTTTACTCATTATTGTGCGCTTGATCTGAAAGCTAAATATCAGCTTTTTAAGTTAGCTTTAGAGTGATCTTTGCACTGAGTAGCAATTTTTGTAAAAGTTTAAACGTTACAACTTATTTACTGTTAGATTACCATTAGATAACAAGTGATCCGACCTTTATTCTCACGGCTTGACAAAAAAAGGGAGTTTTATGAAAAAACAAAAGATTCAAACCCCAAATGGTGATCGCATTGCGATCGTACAAGGGTTACGTACCCCATTTGCGCGTCAGGGAACAGTGTTTAAGGAAGTGCCTGCCGTTGATCTTGGCAAGATGGTCGTCAAAGAATTATTAAATCGCAGTCGACTTGATCCAAAATTGGTGGAGCAAGTTGTATTTGGGCAAGTGGTGCAAATGCCATCTGCGCCAAATATCGCCCGCGAAATTGTTTTAGGCACCGGAATGCCGGTTTCAACCGATGCGTATAGCGTGACGCGCGCATGTGCAACGAGCTTTCAATCAGTGGTTAATATTGCCGAGAGTATGATGGCAGGCAACATTGAAGTCGGGATTGCTGGTGGCGCTGACTCTTCATCTGTGCTGCCGATTGGCGTGACGAAAAAGCTCGCGCAAAGCTTACTTGAATTAAGTAAAGCCAAAACCTTGTCTCAAAAACTAAGTATTTTTAAACGTTTATCTTTCAAAGATCTCGTCCCACAAGCGCCTGGCGTGTCAGAGTATTCCACGGGCTTATCTATGGGGCAAACAGCTGAGCAAATGGCAAAAAGTCACGGCATTTCAAGATCGCAGCAAGATGAATTTGCCCATCGATCGCATACACTTGCAGCCAAAGCTTGGCAAGATGGCCTGCTCGATGATGAAGTGATGACTGCCTATCCTGAGCCGTATCGCGAACATATTTCACAAGATAATAATATTCGTTTTGACTCCACGCTTGAAGGCTATGCCAAGCTAAAGCCTGCTTTTGACCGCGAGTTTGGCAGCGTGACTGCGGCTAATAGTACGCCACTCACAGATGGCGCGGCGGCAGTGCTGATGATGACTGAAAGTAAAGCCAAAGCCCTTGGATATGAAGTGCTTGGCTATTTAAAATCTTACGCCTTTACCGGCAACGCAGCCAAAGTCGATATGCTGATGGGCCCATCTTATGCCACACCACTGGCTTTAGAGCGTGCAGGATTAACTCTTGATGACTTAGATTTAATCGAGATGCATGAAGCCTTTGCGGCGCAAACACTCTCAAATTTAAAAATGTTTGCCAGTGATGAATTTGCTAAAGATGTGTTTGGGCGCGAAAAAGCCACAGGCCAAGTGAATATGGATAAGTTTAATGTGCTAGGCGGCTCGCTTGCTTATGGGCATCCATTTGCTGCTACTGGCGCGCGGATGATCACTCAAACCTTGCGTGAGCTAAAACGTCGTGGCGGCGGAGTGGCGCTCAATACTGCCTGCGCCGCAGGTGGCCTTGGCGCTGCGCTCATTCTTGAGGTGGATAAGGTTGAAGTGGATAAGCTAGATGCAAAGATGAGCAATACTGGCAAAGAAAGCGCTGAAAAAGCAAGCGAATAGGAGGCAATATGTCACAAGAAAGTCACACTCATACTCAGCCTGATGCTCTTAGCCTAGAGCTCGATGGGCAAAATATTGCTTGGCTTGCGATTGATGTTCCAAATGAGAAAATGAATACGCTACAAGCCTCTTTTGTCGATAAAATGAATGAACTGCTGCAAAGTATCGAGCAAAATTCAGCAATTAAAGGTTTAGTTATTTATTCTAAAAAGCCAGATAACTTTGTTGCCGGCGCCGATATACGTATGCTTGATGCTTGCAAAACTGCGCAAGATGCCAGCAAGATTGCTCGTTTTGGCCAAGAAGTTTTTGATCGTATCGCCAGTTTAAAAATCACCAGTGTTGCAGCGATTCACGGGCCATGTTTAGGCGGTGGAATGGAGCTTGCATTGGCGTGTGATTATCGGGTGGTGTCTGATGATGATAAAACCAAACTCGGCCTGCCAGAAGTTCAACTTGGGCTTTTGCCTGGCTCTGGTGGCACCCAGCGTATGCCGCGCTTAATTGGTTTACTAAATGCTTTGGATTTAATATTAACCGGTAAGCAAGTGCGGGGGAAAAAAGCCAAGAAGCTTGGACTGGCTGATGCATTGGTGCCAGTGAGTATTTTAAATCAAGTTGCGAGCACTTACGCACAAAAAGAAAAACCAAAACGTCAGCTCGATAAAAAATCTCAGCTTGCGGCGACAGGATTGGGAAGCAAGTTAATTTTAAAAGAAGCAGGTAAAAAAGCCCAAGCTAAAGCTAGGAATAATTATCCTGCGATAGATTTGATTTTAGAAACCATCGCCACAGGTCTGCAAAAAGGCTTTAAAGCTGGGCTTGAAAAAGAAGCAAATGCTTTTGGCGAGCTGGTGATGAGCCCAGAGTCCAAGGCATTACGCCATATTTTCTTTAGTCAAACAGCGCTGAAAAAAGATCGAGGCGCCGATGCCAAGCCGCAAGATGTTCAATCTATTGGCGTTTTAGGTGGCGGTTTGATGGGCGCAGGAATTGCCTATGTAAGCGCAGTTAAAGCCAATAAATCGGTACGAATTAAGGATGTGGCGCACGACGGAGTACTAAAAGGGCTGCAATATAGCCATAAGTTATTGTTAGCGGCGCAAAAGCGTGGCATTTATCACCCAAGGCAAGTGCAATATCAAATGCAAAAGATCTCTGGTGGGGTTGATTTCACTGGCTTTCAAAGCTTAGATTTAGTCGCCGAAGCTGTGTTTGAAGATCTTGAGTTAAAACAACAAATGGTTGCCGAAGTGGAAGTGCATTGCGCTGATAAAATCATTTTTGCTACCAATACCTCATCGATTCCGATTGCTGATATTGCTGCCAATGCTAAACGCGCTGAAAATATCATAGGCTTGCATTACTTTAGCCCAGTTGAAAAAATGCCTTTGGTTGAAGTGATCCCACACCAAAGCACTTCTGCGCAGACGATTAGCACGACGGTAGCACTGGCAAAAGCGCAAGGCAAAACACCAATTGTGGTGCAAGATAAAGCTGGTTTTTATGTCAATCGTATTTTGGCCCCTTATATGAATGAGGCTGCACGTATTTTGGTTTCTGGTGAGCCAGTTGAAAAAATTGATAAAGCATTGGTCGACTTTGGTTTCCCTGTGGGCCCAATGAATCTTTTGGATGAAGTCGGCGTGGATATTGGCGCAAAAATCACGCCTATATTGGAGAGAGCTTTCGGCTCAAGGTTTAGTGCGCCGAATCTATTTGATATTTTGCTTGAAGATAAGCGCTTAGGCAAAAAGTCAGGTAAGGGCTTTTATAAATATACGAAGTGTAAAAAAACGGCTAAAAAAGAGGTCGATCCAAAAGTATATGAGTTACTCAATATCAGTATTGATGAGTCATTAAACCCAGAAGTGATAGCAAAACGTTGTACTTATTTAATGCTAAATGAAGCGGTGCGCACGCTCGATGAAGGGATTATAAAAAGCGCGCGCGATGGGGATATCGGGGCGATTTTTGGCATAGGTTTCCCGCCATTTTTAGGTGGTCCATTCCATTATATGGATAGTGTTGGGCTAGATGTCATTGTTCAAGAGATGCAAGCATTTGCCAATGATTATGGGGAGCATTTTATGCCATGTGAAGCTTTAGTCACACGAGCGAAAACAGGGCAAAGCTTTTATTGAGTATGACTTGATATTGATATGAATCACGGTGATGAATATCAGGCACTGAATCACTTCATATCTAAAATTAAAGGTGGTAATCTTTGCAGGGTTACCACTTTTTTTATGCAGGAAGGACTATGTCTTCAGATTTTAACGGCTCAAGCGCAACCTATAAGCGCGCCGAAGCAGGCTATCGCGAAAAAGCACTCAAACTTTATCCTTGGGTGTGTGGACGCTGTGCGCGTGAGTTTGTATATTCGAATTTACGTGAGTTGACTGTGCATCATATCGATCACGATCATAGCAATAACCCAGAAGATGGCAGCAATTGGGAGCTACTTTGCTTATATTGCCATGATCATGAGCATTCAAAATATCTTGATCATGACAGATATGGCAGCACAGTACGCCCAGGTGAGGACGATCATGTGGCTGCCACGTTTAACCCTTTTGCAAACTTAAAAGAAATGATGAAAAAGTAATATCGTCATTCTTTATCAAACTTGGCCACTTGAGTTTGAAACTGGCGAATAGATTGAATCGCTGTTCCTATTTCTTGACTCAATGGCTTAGTTTGGCTTTGTTCTTCCTGCTCCTGATTCTCTGGGGTATGAAGCAGTAAACGGTCCGCCGTTCTTGGTTTAAGCGTTTGCACAACAAAGCGGATCATATCTTCACGGCTTAGGTTCTCTATCGCCTGACAAACTCTTTCTCTAAACGTAAAGCTGTAGTCCTTGGTACCAATTAAGGTCCAAAATCTTTGTCCGCGTGCATATAAGTTATTGTCTGGCATGGTCATTTTATTAAGAAGACCTTGCTTATTATAACGCCATTGACTTTCGCTTAACTCAAGTAATAACAGATAGAAATTATTTAAAAAGTCATCAATTGCAGCCACTAATTGGCGGCTGGTGGCATTTGGCGATTGCACATAAAGCACAAGGCCAGCATAACGTTTAAGCGGCATATTCGAGGTGCCAACCATATAACCCAATTGCTGTTTGGTTCTCAGTTCATGGAAAAACGCCGCAGACATCAAGTGGTTTGCGAGTAAATAAATGGCGCTTGACTGCTCAGAGACTTCTTTGGCTTGATAGTAAGCGATCACCGCTGCATCATCTTGCTGGCAATCATATTCATAAACCAAAGTTTTTTGATCTTTAAGTAGCACAAGTGGACGCAAAGATTCTTCATAACGTTGATTTTTTACTCTTAATGCATGTTTGACGCTGTCTGCTAGACGTACAGCTTCCGCTTCATCTTTATCTCCATAGACAAACATCTCAACATAGAGCTCACAGAGCATTTCATCGACAAAGGTTGCGAGATCTTGGCTCTCAATTTTGACCAAAGCATCGTGCATGGTTAATGCGGATGGATGGTTTGGTTGTAAAAAAGCGCTCATTTGACCAAATAGTTGGGTGACAGGGCGGTCTTTTTCGCTATTTTTCCAGTAGCGCTTAAGCTGGTTTTTAATGGAATCAAAACGTTCTTGGCTAAAGCTGCGAGCGCTGAATTTTTGTAAGATCACATCCAAGAGCTGATCTTGCTTTTGCGAGAAACCAGTTATTTTTAAAGTGACGCCACCTTGGTGCACATTGATGTCATAACTCATGCCTGCAATTTCAGCTTGATACGTTTCTTCTCCAAGCGCATCTAAAAACATTTCGACACAAAGTCTTGTTTTGACAATATTTTCCGTAGTCGCGACGGCATGCGGGCTATCAATCGCAATAAAAATCATGCCCTTTGGCACATTAAATTCATTATCTTGCATATGCCATAAACGAAAGCCATCTAACTCTTGAACCAGTTTTGGCTCGCTATGAGCATGTTTCGCTTTAGACTCAAAATCTGTGCATATATATGGGTTTGGTCTTGGCAATAAGAGCTCATCAATCGGTTTTGGTGCTTGCCACGCTTGGATTTGTTTTGGCGTAAACTTAGCCACGCGATACGGCGTATCATACCAAGCAGCAGTTTTATCAAACGCTTGGCTAAAATCAAATTCATTATTTGGAATATTCTTATTTTGCTTTCTGGCAACGAGAGTGACGCGTAAATTATCAACACTCAAATAAGGCAATAAGTCACGCAGCTCGGATTCTTGATAATCTGTCATCATGTAATCCCCATAGATGACATCATCAAAATCAAAGAGTTGTAAATTCATGACCAAGTGAGAGGTGAGATCAATCAAGCGGCCACGCTCTTGAAAGCGAAATACAGATTCAAGCACAGCGGCTTTCTCATCAAAACGCCATTTGGCTATCCCGTCTTGCTTTAATAACTCGATATAATAAAACACAGACTCAATAATCGGGTCGATTTGAGTTAAACCTAACTTAGTCAAGGCAAGGCTAATGGTAAATTCACGAAAGTTATTACCGCTGATCCCGCCGCCGGCACTTAATGAGGTGATCAGACGTTTTTTCTTTAAATATTGCAACAGACTGCCGTGGCTTTCATCGCCAAGTAAATGCGCAAAGTAAGAGAGCGGTTTGGTGCGATAAGAATCATCCATCGCCGGGAATAAAAATGAAAGGGTGAGCTTACGGCTCTTTTTCTCTGGCTCGATATGGACAAATTGCTGCTTATCTTGCTCACGCCACAAAGGCTCAAGAATTTTTTTATCTGCCAGATGATTGTTTTGAATCGGACTAAAATATTCACGCGCAAGGGCTTCTTGATGCGCAAGTGGATGCGGCGCAGCAATCACAACTGTCATTAAATCTGCTGAATAAGCCTGGTGATAAAAATCCATGACTTCATCACGAATACTGCTATCTTCTTGATCGCTTAGGGTTTCTAAATTACCAACGGAGAATTTAGCAAAAGGGTGATTAGGGTTAATCACTTCTTTATGCACTTGGTATTGGCGACGCGACTCATCTTTATATTTCATCTCAAATTCAGATTGCACCGCATGACGCTCTTTGTCTAAGGCTTCAGGGTTAAAGGTTGGCGCAATAAAAAATTGGCTAAATCTATCCAAACCGCCTTCAAAGGCTTTCGCATGAATATCAAAGAAAAAACAAGTATGCTCAGTTCCGGTCCACGCATTGTTTGTACCGCCATTACGCGAAATAAAGGCTTGAAATTCACCTACTTGCGGGTATTTTTCAGTCCCAAGAAAAAGCATATGCTCTAAAAAGTGGGCTAAGCCTTGACGATGAATGGGATCATCATAATGGCCAACGCGCACGGCAAGCGCAGCAGAGGCTTTTTGCGCATCTTGGTCTTGAATTAGTAAGATTTTGAGGCCATTTTCTAAAACCAGTTGACGATAGTTTCGAGTATCATTGGGACTGATGCGCACATTTCACCTCATTTGAAGAAAAAGACTAGATAATTAGCATAGCATATGGGTTAAGTTTTGGTAGTGAAAATAAAAACTTACATCTATTTGTTTGATAGTTTTAATCAGCTTTATGCTTGCTGTAGGCCTGAATGATTTTAGCCTTATCCGGTGCGATATATTGTGCGTGAGACTGTAAAAGCTGGCGTAACTTTGGTGAGATCCGCGTTTCACAAAAAGGTTTTTGTGGATTTTTAAAGTAATAGTCTTGTTTTGCCTCTGCTGAGGGTTCAAATTGCGTCTGATAATAGACTTGGGTGGTTAAAGTTTGGTTTTTATTTTTATATTCTGCTTGTAAGTTCTGCAAAATGCGAGAAACTTGAGTGTAAGTTTGCTCATCTTGCACATAAATAGCACTCGGATAACGTGCTTTTAAAGCATGGCTTTTGGTTGGATCGTGTGACAACAAGTGGATTTCGATTAAAACCTCTAAGCTAATCTCTTGCGGAGCAAAAGTGACAACTATCGCCTCAACAAAATCAGCCTCTTGCTTAAGGGCTTGATGGATATTCGGTGTTATTTTTGTTTGTTTTTGGCTGCGACTAACCCATCCTTGGGTGACAGTTAGAACACCATTTAAGGCGCGAAACATAGCTTCTAAGCACCAATAGCAAGTGCCGCTTAAGGTGATGGTTTGGGGGTTAGAATAAGATAAATTAAACTGGTCAGATCTCTTGTGTGGCAAAATCAGCTATCCTCTGGGGTCGTTTTACACTTGTGAACAAGGCATTTATTAAAATAAACTTGCTTATAACTAAGTATAGATAGCAATACTGAATAAATAATTCTTACGATTTGTTGATAGCCATAATTAATTAATGGGATATATACTCATATCAGTTTCATTAAATATGTAAAATTATCAATAGTGCAAAAGAGTTACAGTTTTTGGCAGTTAGCAATTATATCCTATGCTTGGATATTCTTATAAAAAATAAGGTCTGCAAATGAAAATATATATTATGCGTCACGGTGAAGCTCAGATGTTCGCGCCATCCGATGAAGCAAGAGAGCTCACACCAAAAGGTCGGCTGGAGTCTCGCGTTGTGATGCAAAAAGTCGAGCACAAAGTCTTTGATTTAGTGCTTGTAAGTCCATATATTCGTGCGCAGCAAACTTGGCAAGAAGTTGCCTCTTTGGTCGAAGCTAAAAAAGTTGAAACCTCAGATGAGATCACGCCTTATGGGGACAGTGAGTCCGTTGCTGAATACATTAAAGCCGTCGCAGAAGTCTCAAACCTTGAGTCGGTATTATTGGTTTCACACTTGCCTTTAGTTGGCTATTTAACTGCAGAGTTTGCCACTGGAATGCAAGCGCCGATGTTTGCAACCTCAAGTATCGCTTGTGTGGATTACTCGCTTGAGACCCAAAGCGGTGAATTGTTGTGGCACTTGCAACCTGATTAGGCTTTATTTTTCAGGAACGCTAAGCAATACAAGTAATGCGCCATTGCCGCCAAACTCTAGTGGCGCTTGGTGATAAGCTAAGACATCAGGGTGCTGCGCCAGCCACAGCGGCACTTTTTGTTTTAAAATATGTTTGCCAATCCCGTGCATCACACTGGCACAATGAATCCCTTCTTTTAAGCAATACGCAATCATAGCGCCGAGCTCTTGCTTGGCTTGTTGTTGCGTCATGCCATGCAAATCTAAATACACATCAGGGGTATAAACGCCGCGGCGCAAACGCTTGACTTCATATTTGGACACATCACTGCGCGCATAGCGAGTTGGCCCATCTTCAGATAATAAAGGCTCAAACTCATCAGAGAAATAAAACTCGTTGTCACTGGCTTCACGCAGTGTTTTGCGCGTTTGTTGTTTATTTTTTCGCTCAGCTTGAGCAAAATCCTGCTTTGGATCGCGGATTATGGTATCCTGCTGCAACTTTTTAATCCCTTTCATTGCATCTTGAAAGAGAGCCATATCATCTTGGTCATCAACTTCTTGTTGTTGGCTTTGTGCTTGCTTGGCTTGTGCCTGCAAGGTTTTTTGATATTGCTTGATTGCTTTAAATGGATTTGTACTCATGGGGCGCCCTTTATTCAAACTTTGGCTATTATATACCTAAGCGAGTTCAAGTTGCATCTTGAAACTTAGCATTAGGTGAGCAAAGTAGCGCACCTTGTATTGATAAATCGATATATAAATAAGCCAAATACTTGGCTGGAGGAACTCTTGGATAAAATTTTCGTTGAAGAAGCCGTCGCTGAGCTTCATACCTTACAAGATATGATCCGCTGGACGGTGAGCCGCTTTAATGCAGCAGGGCTTTTTTATGGTCACGGCACGGACAATTCGTGGGATGAAGCGGTGCAACTAATTTTACCAAGCTTGTACCTACCGATTGATGTCCCGTCACATGTTTTAAACTCTCGACTGACTAATAGCGAGCGTTTACGCATTGTTGAGCGTGTGATCAAACGTATTAATGAGCGCACGCCAACGGCTTATATCACGAATAAAGCTTGGTTCTGCGGGCTTGAGTTTTATGTGGATGAGCGCGTACTTGTGCCACGTTCACCAATTGGTGAGCTGATTGAAAATCAATTTGCCCCTTGGCTTGCGCATGAGCCGCAACGCATTATGGATTTATGTACTGGCAGCGGCTGTATTGCGATTGCTTGCGCTTATGCTTTCCCTGACGCCGAAGTTGACGCGGTTGATATTTCTATCGATGCGTTGCAAGTGGCTGAGCAAAATATTCACGATCACGGCCTTGAGCAGCAAGTTTTCCCACAATCGTCTGATCTTTTTAATGGTCTCATCGAAGAAAAATATGATGTGATTGTTACCAATCCGCCATATGTGGATCAAGAAGATATGGACAGCTTGCCGGATGAATTTAAACATGAGCCAGAACTTGGCCTTGCTGCGGGCAGTGATGGCCTTAAACTCATGCGCCGCATTTTAGCTGACGCGCCAGACTTTTTGACCGAGCAGGGCATTTTGATCTGTGAAGTTGGTAACTCTATGGTGCATGTACAAGATCAGTATCCGCACATTCCATTTACTTGGCTTGAGTTTGAAAATGGCGGTCACGGTGTGTTCTTATTAACCCGTGAACAACTGCTTGATTGCGCAGATGAGTTTAAAATTTATAAGCGCTAAATCGCTAACCTACTAAACCAAAGTCAGCCACTGTGCTGGCTTTTTTTATATATAACCTAGATGCGGCTTTACAAGCGAGCAACAAAAAGATAGAAAAGAGATATATAGATAAGAAAATCAAAAAATCATAGAGGGAAAGATGGCAGGAAATAGCATAGGACAACATTTTCGAGTAACGACTTTTGGTGAAAGTCACGGTAAAGCACTTGGTTGTATCGTTGATGGCTGTCCTCCAGGGCTTGAGCTGGATGAATCTGATTTGCAAAAAGATCTTGATCGCCGCCGCCCGGGTACATCACGTTATACCACAGCGCGTCGTGAACCGGATGAAGTCGAAATTTTATCTGGCGTATTTGAAGGTCAAACCACGGGTACATCGATTGGTCTGTTAATTAAAAATACCGATCAACGTTCAAAAGATTACTCTGAAATCAAAGACAAATTCCGTCCAGGCCATGCTGATTATACCTATCATCAAAAATATGGCGTACGTGATTATCGTGGCGGTGGTCGCTCATCTGCGCGTGAAACCGCAATGCGTGTGGCGGCTGGCGGCATTGCGAAAAAATATCTCAAGCAAGAATTTGGCGTCGAAATTCGTGGTTATTTATCACAAATGGGTGATGTGACTATCGATAAAGTCGATTGGGATGAAATTGAAAATAACCCATTTTTCTGTCCAGATGCCGACAAGGTTGAAGCATTTGATGCCTTGATTCGTGATTTGAAAAAACAAGGCGACTCGATTGGCGCTAAATTGACAGTTGTGGCAACCCAAGTCCCTGTTGGTTTAGGTGAGCCAATTTTTGACCGTCTTGATGCAGATATTGCGCATGCCTTGATGGGGATTAACGCGGTTAAAGGCGTTGAAATTGGCGATGGTTTTGCAGTAGCAAATCAAAAGGGCAGTCAGCACCGTGATGAGATGAGTCCGCAAGGCTTTGCTTCCAATCATGCGGGCGGCATTTTAGGTGGGATTTCTTCGGGGCAAGATATTGTCGCAAGTATTGCGCTTAAGCCAACTTCAAGTATTACGGTTCCGGGCAAGACGATTACCAAAGAAGGTGAGCCGACAGAGCTTATCACTAAAGGCCGTCATGATCCTTGCGTGGGGATCCGCGCAGTGCCGATTGCTGAGGCGATGCTTGCAATTGTGCTTCTTGATCATTTGTTGCGTCACCGTGGGCAAAATATGAATGTAGCAACCACAACCCCTAAGATTTAAATTTATTTCTAGGATATAATCACTCTTTTAATATTTGTATATTAGACTTGGCTTGGTTGTCGTATGGGCAACTGAGCAGGTCACTCATTCTCATTTCAGCCGCAAAGACGCTCGAGTCATCCATGAGCGCTTTGAAAAGCACATCCTTGTGCTTTTAAACTTTGCTCTATGAAATTGAGAATAATTGACTTGAAATGAGTGAAAATAAATAGCCCAAATGAGTTGTAAATGTCAGCATCAGAAACCAAAATCCAACATAAGTATCAAGATCTTATCCAAATCTTTAATCAAACCTTTTTTGAGCAGTTTAATACCAAATTAGAGCTTGGTGGCGATGAGCCCATTTATCTTCCAGCCGATGAAAATATTCCTTATCACCGAATCATCTTTGCGCGCGGCTTTTATGCGTCAGCCTTACATGAAATCGCGCACTGGTGCGTCGCAGGGCCAAAACGCCGTTTATTAGAAGACTTTGGCTATTGGTATCAACCTGATGGACGTAGCGCGCAAGTCCAAGCTGAGTTTGAAAAAGTCGAAATTCGCCCGCAAGCTTATGAATGGATTTTAGCCTTGAGCGCAGGCTTTGCGTTTAACGTAAGTTGTGACAATTTAAGTGGTGATGTGGAGCCTGATCGCTTAGAATTTATGCGCAAAGTTCATCAAGAAGTGATGGGGATTTTAGATGCAGGCATGCCGCCAAGGGTGCAAGCGTTAAGTGATGCGTTGCGTCAATTTTACAATATTGCGCCGCTGACTAAAGCTGACTTTGTTGTAAACTAATGGCTAATTAGCTAGTTTAGATGAAAAACTAGAAATAAAAATGGAAAACTAATGATAGAACTAGAAGAAAAGCTACTTTCAAAAATCGATGAAAATGTTGTCACAGCAGATGATAATCAACTTTTTGCAGAAGGTTACTTACGTGGCCATATCTCACTTGCTGCAGCAAAATGTGAAGAACAAAACCTCACCCAAGCAAGCGATCTTAAAGCAAAAATTGAAGAAAGCTTAATTGATGCAAAAAATGAATTGTCTCCGGCAGATCAAGTATTAGTGAAAGAAGTATGGCTTGCATTGAGTCGTCATTTGGATGCATAACAAATTGATCTAGCTCGAATGGATTAGATATAGAATATTGTTCGAATAAATTGAACATGTTTGTTGGTTATTGGCACTGGTGACAATCATTTCTCTCATTAATATGGACATATAGGCTGCATCACAGTGGATGTAGCTATTTTGAGAACAAATTACGCCTTAATAAAAGAGCGGAAACTTAAAGGACGAACAGAATGAAAATTATCGCGTTTGGTGCAAGCTCAAGTAAACAATCAATCAATAAAATTCTAGCGAGTTATACCGCTGGCCTTGTCGAAGGGGCTGAGGTAGAAGTCCTCGATCTAAATGATTATCCATTACCGCTTTTTAGTGAAGATGCAGAAAAAGAGCTCGGACAGCCACAAGCAGCGAAAGACTATTTTGATAAGTTGCAAACTGCTGATGCTTATGTGATTTCACTTGCAGAGCACAATGGCTCTTATACAAGTGCCTACAAAAACTTGTTTGATTGGACATCGCGTATCAATCAGCAGATGTTTAATCATAAACCTGTGGTTTACCTTGCGACCTCACCTGGCCCTGGCGGCGCGCAAAGCGTTTTAGCCCAAGCAACAGCTTCTGCGGCTTTCTTTCATGCGGATGTCAAAGCATCAGTATCTGTGGCAAGCTTTTATGATGTCTATAATAGCGAAACAGGTGAGTTTAGTGATGAAGTGAGAGCTAAATTAGCTGAAGCTGCGAAAGCACTGTCTGCGAAATAACTCATTCGTGACGATTAAACAAAATCAATCAATCCCTAAGGTTTAGAAATAGCCTTAGGGATTTTTTGTGCAAGCTGTATAAATAACGTTCAAACGATCCAAATTTATTCTTGCATAAAGATATATGGTTTTCGATTAAGTATTCTACCTCAAAAGATTTACTTTTTAGGCAAGAATAATTTATATAGCAATAAATAGTGAAATAGAGGTTTGATGCTGCACGCATGTATGTGTAGCAAAGTAAAAAAGTGAAAAAAATGTAAAATTCATTTAGTCACTCAATGGTTAGTAGTATATGGTATTGATAATTAATATCACTTGGTTGGCTGGGTGTAAGTTTGGTTATAAGGCTTATAGGTAAATCTAATAACTATTCATTTCATATAGATTTTTTCAAAAATAAAAAGATTGTTTTTGTTTTTCTAAACCTTTAGGGTGAGGCGAATTTTAGAAGCCCCTCACAAAAATAGGTTTATTATGACATTGAAAAAAACTCTTCTTGCTAGCTCCCTTTTAGCTGTTTTTGCACTTGCTGGTTGCGGTGGTAGCGATGGCCCTGATTATGATGCAAACATTGACAATCCAGAGAACCCTGAATGCACAACTGATTGTGATGGCGGTGAAATTGGTGGCGGTGAAACATCTGTACGTACAATCAAAGCGATCGACGGTTATCTCGTTGATGCAGAAGTTTACCTAGATAAAAATGCAAATGGCACAGTTGATGCTGATGAGTTTTTAGGTACAACGAATGAATCAGGCGCTTTCACCACTTCTGAAGATCAAGTTATCGAGGGTAATATCCTAATCAAAGCGGTTGCAGGTAAAACTCAAGATACAGATAGCCTAGGCACAGTTGACGCTGATTTTGTGATGATTCTTGATACTGACGACCAAGAGTATCAAGCGGATAAAGGTGAGTTTGTGGTGTCTCCTTTCTCAACCATTGCTGCAGTGACGGGCCAAGACTTAGTTGGTGTGGCTAGCAAACTAAATTTGGATCCAGAGCTTATCTCTGGTGATTTTATCGCGTCAACGGATGACAATGCAGACAAAGCGCAAGTGTATGCGCGTTCTTTTGCAACTGAGTTAACTGATGGTACTGAAGACATTGACTTTGAAGCTATCGAAGCCATCAAAGAACAAGCAGATGATGTGATTGAAGAAGCTAACGGTGAATCTTTAGACGGTATGGTTGTTGAAAACACTGACAATGGTGTTGTCGTGGATACCCTAGTTTCTAGCATCGAAGAGTTTATGCCACTTGGTGAGCATGTTTATTATGTACCGATGAACAATTTTGTTCGCACCGAAGATGAAGGTATCTTTGACATGGTTCGTGTTGATGAAGAGAAACTTAGCATCGTTTCAAGCATTGAAGGTGAAGGCTTTGAAAGTTCATATTCTATTGATGGGGACAAGATGTTCCTAGAAGGTAATGAAGATTACAACCAATACCTATACTTATCACCAGATCTTGCTATCACTTCAACACCGGGCGGTGAGCTAGCTGTTAATACAAAAACTAATATGATGCAAAGTATCACAGCGACTACTATTACATCTGATGATATTGCTGACAAAACTTTCTACCTATTATCTGATGATTCAACAGATAAGAACCCAGATCCAATGTACATGGCAATGTCTTTCAAGTCTGATAATACTATGGAAATGGAAGCCGCTGAAGATGGTGCAACTTGGTCACTAATTGAAAGTGAAGGTGAGCCTACAACTCTCACAATTTCTTTTGATGAAGAGAATGGTTATGGTGAAATGGAAACAACTACCCTTGAATATCAATTTGTTCAATCTAGTAATGGTTTGATTTTTGCAATTGACCCAAGCCGTGATGACCAGCCTCAACTTTTCTTCCGTGATGAAGCTGAAGCAGCCAAAGCATTCACAACTTGGTCTAATCTAATCGAAGACTAATTTGCTATCTCAGTAAATTAAAATAGAAAATATAGCCGCTAAGCTTCCTATTGGATTGATTTAGCGGCTTTTTTGTATCGACTAAACGCTTGCTTGAAGTGGACGTCCTTTTTTAATTCGTCTCAACCAAGTTTTTGCAGGATGAAGCGCATGCAGCACATGATTTGAAATCGCAAGTGGCTCACCAGTGATGATATCGCTCAACACTTCTGCGGCAAAAGGTGCAGAGCACAAGCCTCGGCCACCAAGCCCCACAATGCAATAAAGGTTAGGGTAAAAACTAAGCTTAGGCATATCTTGCTTCTTATCACGCACATATTGCGGATTTAACGCCGCATAATCGTCACTTAATTGATGAAAATCTGCCACTGCGCCAACAAAAGGCAAGTGATCGCGACTGGTCGCGCGTATGCCTTGTCTGGATATATCTTGCGAGCTATCAGCATCTTGCGCCCAATCTTGTGAAAAACATGCTTTAAGCTTCTCGACATTCTCTATTTGCGCTTGTTTATCAAATGCTTTGTCTATATTACTTCTATCATGGCTTGCGCCAATACAGTGGTGTGCATCCAATGGATCGGCTGGGGTTAAATATCCGTCATAACAAAGCACAGTCTTTAGTTTTGCGAGTTTATCCGTGCTTGGGATATGGCTGACTTGGCCTTTCACCGGTGAAATTGGAATCGCTTTCGTTTGCTCAAAATCATGCACTTGGTGACCATTGGCGATCACAAGCGCAGGCGCAATAGCTTGATATTGGCTGTCTTCTTGGTTGCTATCGACGCAATCAAGTAGCCAAACATTCTCCTCTGAGTGCCAAGTGATATCAGTGATTTTGGTTTCTTCATAGAGATCCAATTTGCCTGTTTGCGCAAGCTGGATGAGCAAGTTTGTCGTCGCCTCTTGCGGGCACAGCCAACCGCCTTGCGGGTAAAACATACCTTGGTAGGGCAATTCAACCCCTGCATGTTTAGAAAGCTCAGCAGCGCTTTGCTCACTGGTGATCGCCTCAGTAAAGCCGTTGAGCTTCATTTTATCTAACTTGGCTTGCGCTTTTGGATTAAAACCAACTTGCGACACTCCGCACCATGCATGGCGAAAATTCACCCCTGACTCAAATGCGCTTTGATAAAAACGTCTTGCATAAATAAAGGCAGGTGCAAAAAACTCAGTTAAGGCTTTTTCTGGCTCAGCGATGAGCGGATATAAAGCGCCTTGTTTATTGCTCGACGCCCCATGGGCGACTTTTTCTTGGCAATAAAGGGAAACCTTAAAGCCGCGCTTAATGAGTTGGCTAGCGACGCAGGCACTGGCGATCCCGCCGCCAATAATAGCTATCTCTTTGATTTCTGGTGCAAGGCTTGGCATCTGGTAGCTATCTTGAATATGGGGTTGTATGTGTTTTTCAATGCTGCCGATAAGCATGTCACGCTTGTGCCCAAACCCTTTTGCTTTGCTCATATTAAAGCCAGCCTCGATAAGGCCACGGCGCACAAAGCCTGCCGCAGTAAAGGTTGCAAGAGTCGCACTGTGGCGCGACAGGCGAGCCATGGCATTAAAAAGGGTTTGATTCCACATATCAGGGTTTTTGCTTGGGGCAAAGCCATCTAAAAACCAAGCATCGACTATGCCAGACTCTGGGTTGACGATTTTTGGCATGCTATCATGGATATCACCAAACCAAAGATCAAGGATCACGCGCCCGTTTGCGAGCTCAATACGTTGGCAGCCATGAGTCGGAGCCGGATAATTTTTTTGTAATTCTCTTGCATAATCATTAAGTTCTAGCCATGATTGGTGCGCTTTGATTAAATCCTCAAGCTTTACAGGGTATTTTTCAAAACTAATAAAGTGTAATCTTTGGGTATTCGCATCTGGATGTTGGCTTAAAAAATCATCAAACGCTTTCCAAAGAGCAAGAAAATTAAGCCCAGTGCCAAAACCTGTTTCAGCGACAACAAAATCATTTCGCTCATGGGATAAAAAACGCTCTGGGAGTCGGTTTTGCGAGATAAATACATAGCGGCTTTCTTCAAGGCCATTGTGATTTGAGAAATACACATCATCAAAATCATTTGAAACCGGAGTGCCAGATTCATTCCAATCTAGTTTTGCGTGATTAATTTTTAGTTTTGAAGCGCTAGTTGAGGTCATTTTTTCATCACTTGTTCATAAAATTACGGCTATCATTAGCCAGAGTATAAAATTTTTAAGGAAAGCTGACCACTTTTGTCATTGAGTCAGTTATTATTTATCGGATTTTTGAATTATTAGGAAGGGTCACATGAAACGAGCCGTCATCACAGGTCTAGGTATTATTTCTAGTATCGGTAACAATGTTGAAGAAGTATTGGCATCTTTGAAAACTGGAAAGTCAGGGATCACAAGTGCTGAAGGATTTAAAGAAGCGGGTTTACGCTCACAAGTTTGGGGTGATATCAAATTAAACCCAGCTGACCATATTGATCGCAAAAAAATGCGCTTTATGGGTGATGCAGCAGGCTATGCGTATCTTTCAATGCAACAAGCAATTGAAGATTCAGGCCTCGCTCCAGAGCAAGTTTCAAATATCCGTACTGGCTTAGTGGCAGGCTCAGGTGGCGTTTCTTCAAACAACCAAGTGGTTGCAACCGATACATTACGTGAAAAAGGCGTCAAACGTGTTGGCCCTTACATGGTTCCACGTACAATGGCTTCAAGTGTTTCAGCTTGTCTTGCAACGCCTTTCCAAATTCGTGGCACAAACTACACCATCAGCTCTGCATGTGCGACTTCTGCGCACTGTATCGGCCATGCGTGGGAATTAATCCAACTTGGCAAGCAAGACATCGTATTTGCTGGCGCAGGTGAAGAACTAGGCTGGTCATCAGCAATGATGTTTGATGGCATGGGCGCACTTTCAACCAAATATAACGACACCCCAGAAAAAGCATCACGTACATATGATGCAAACCGTGACGGTTTTGTTATCTCTGGTGGCGGCGGCATGGTTGTCGTGGAAGAGCTTGAGCATGCACTTGCTCGCGGTGCAAAAATCTATGGTGAAATCGTAGGTTACGGCGCAACTTCTGATGGCTATGACATGGTTGCTCCATCTGGCGAAGGTGCAGTGCGCTGCATGAAGATGGCAATGGAAAACGTCGATAGCATTGATTATGTGAACACTCATGGCACCTCAACACCTGTTGGTGATGTGAAAGAGCTTGGCGCGATTCAAGAAGTATTTGGCGCTGAATCTGGCAAGCCTTGTCCGGCAATGTCTGCAACCAAAGCGATGACAGGTCACGCATTGGGCGCAGCTGGCGTACACGAAGCAATTTACTCTATGCTTATGATGGAGCACAGCTTCATTGCACCTAGCATCAACATTGATGAGCTAGATGAAAAAGCGCAAGGTCTTGATATTGTTCGTGAAATGCGTGAGCAAGAGCTAAACACTGTGATGTCAAACAGCTTTGGCTTTGGCGGCACTAACGCAACGCTAGTGATTAAGAAATTTGAAGCTTAATACGCTACGCCTGTTTTAGAATAGTTAATCCCCGAGGTATGATTGCCTTGGGGATTTTTTTATGCTTATTATGAATCAATTTATCGCGAAACCAAAAGATCACTCAAATGAAAATACTCATAGATGAAAATATGCCTTATGCCAAAGACTTATTTAGTC
Source organism: Vibrio sp. KMM 9700 (assembly GCF_058545285.1). Lineage (NCBI taxonomy): Bacteria > Pseudomonadati > Pseudomonadota > Gammaproteobacteria > Vibrionales > Vibrionaceae > Vibrio > Vibrio sp. KMM 9700. The sequence continues at coordinate 2,319,679 of NZ_CM178589.1, forward strand.
AACTTGGTGAAGTCGTTTTAAAATCTGGGCGTGAAATTAACGCCGATGACTTAATTGATGTCGATGGATTAATGATCCGCTCGGTCACCAAGGTCAATGCAGGTCTGATTGCAAAAGCTAATAAGTTAAAATTTGTCGGCAGCGCAACCGCTGGAATGGATCACGTGGATCAAGATTTGCTAGCGCAAAAAGGTATTTTTTTTACCGCAGCGCCGGGATGCAATAAAGTTGGCGTGGCGGAATATGTCGTCAGCGCATTAATGGTGCTGGCCAAAGAAAAAGGTTTTAAGCTGCAAGATAAAAGCATTGGGATCATTGGCGCAGGCCAAGTGGGCTCATATCTGGCGAAAGTATTCTCAGCAATGGGGCTGAAGGTGCTGTTAAATGATCCGCCAAAAGAAGATGCTGGCGATACACGTCAATTTCATTGTCTTGATGAGGTGTTAAACGCAGATGTCATTACCTTGCATACACCTATTACCAAAGACGGAGACTATCCGACTTGGCATTTAATTGATGAAACGCGCCTTCAACACATGCGCAGCGATCAAATCTTGATAAATGCGGCAAGAGGCCCTGTGGTCGACAACCAAGCACTTAAAACTCGTTTGAAGCAGCAAGATGGCTTTTGCGCTGTGCTCGATGTGTTTGAAGAAGAGCCAAATGTCGATTTAGAGCTTTTACCGCTGCTACGCTTTGCTACGCCACATGTGGCAGGTTATGGACTTGAAGGTAAGGCGCGTGGCACGACGATGATTTTTAACTCATTTTGTGAGTTTCTCGGCCGCCCAGAGCGCGCGCATCCTAGTGAGTTATTGCCCATTGCGCCCATCTCAAACGTGCGTTTAACTCAAGGCATTGATGCCAAGGGAATGAATCATCAAGTCTTAGATTCTTTAGTGAGCCTGGTTTATGATATTCGTTTTGATGATGCAATTTTTAGGCGCAATATCATTATTGATACGGGCGATCGAGAAAAAGATTTACAGCAACAAGCGCGTGCTTTTGATAGAATGCGCAAAGATTATTGGGATCGCCGCGAATATAGCGCGCTCACCATTGAACATGATGCAAAACTAGATGTTTCAGCCTTGGCTGAGATAGGGTTTAAATTAGAAGTAATTTAGCTTTCATTTAAGGTTTAAATTTAAACCTATTTAAGTGACAAGCAACTAATAAGGTAAATTGAATGAGTCAAGAATTTAACATTGCAATATTCGGAGTAACAGGCGCCGTTGGCGAAGCTATGCTTGAGATTTTAGAGCAGCGTGATTTTCCTGTCGCAGAGCTATTCTTGCTTGCAAGTGAGCGCAGCGAAGGCAAAAGCTACCGCTACAAAGGCAAGACTATCCGAGTGCAAAATGTTGAAGACTTTGATTGGTCACAAGTTCACATTGCATTTTTCTCTGCAGGTGGCGAGCTTTCTGAAAAATGGGCACCGATTGCCGCCGATGAGGGCGTGATCGTCATCGATAACACATCTAAATTCCGTTATGAGTATGATGTGCCGCTTGTGATCCCAGAAGTAAACCCAGAAGCAATTGCTGATTTTCGTAACCGTAACATCATTGCCAACCCAAATTGCTCAACCATTCAAATGCTTGTGGCGCTAAAACCTATTTATGATGCAGTTGGTATTGAACGCATTAACGTTTGTACTTATCAATCTGTTTCTGGCGCAGGCAAAGCCGGAATTGATGAGCTTGCTGGTCAAACGGCGAAGCTTTTAAATGGTCTGCCGGCAGAGCCAAAAGCTTTCCCACACCAAATTGCGTTTAACTGCATCCCGCAAATTGATAAGTTTCTGGAAAATGGTTATACCTTTGAAGAAATGAAAATGGTCCTTGAGACGCAAAAAATCTTTAATGATCCTAGCATTGCAGTGAACCCAACCTGTGTTCGCGTGCCTGTTTTCTATGGTCATGCAGAAGCGCTACACATTGAAACTGGCGCACCGCTTGGGGCAATGGAAGCGGCGCAAATGCTGGCTGAAACCCAAGGCATTGAAGTGTTTGCTGGGGATAATTTCCCAAGCCAAGTGCGTGATGGCGGCGGTAAAGATGAAGTCTTAGTTGGGCGTATTCGTGATGATATCAGCCATCCAAATGGTTTGGATATGTGGGTTGTGGCAGATAACGTGCGTAAAGGCGCGGCAACCAATGCGGTGCAAATTGCTGAGCTATTAATCCGAGATTATATCTAAGCTATTTTTCAATGATAAGCATAGAGTGAGTGGTTTTATTAGAGAGTCTTAGACTTAGGTAAACTTACATCGACTACGCAAAGTCGCCGAAGCCGTCCTTGGGTCGCGTTCTCGGCACATCCTTGTGCCTCGTTTAACTTTGCTGCGCTGATGCAAGAATACCTAAGCTTAGAGTTGATTTAGCATTTTGAAACTGATGTAAGAATACCTAAGCTTAGCGTTGTTTTAGTATTTTGAAACTGATGTAAGAATACCTAAGCTTAGCGTTGCTTTAGCATTTCAAGCTGATGTAAGAATGCCTAAGTCTTACAAAATAAATTACGCTCACTTTCAGCAGAATTAGAAAATTATCTAACGCTTTCACCAAACAAGAGAAACAAACATGCGAATCGCCCTTGGGGTCGAGTATGATGGTCACAAACTCTTTGGCTGGCAACGCCAAAAAGACGTGCCAAGCGTACAAGAATATTTAGAAAAAGCCTTAACCATAGTCGCCAATGAGCCAATCGAAGTGCAATGCGCAGGCAGAACCGATGCCGGCGTACATGGAACAGGCCAAGTCGTACACTTTGATACCAATGCCCAGCGAAAGCTTGTGGCATGGACGATGGGCGTAAATGCCAATATGCCAGATGGCATAGCCGTGCGCTGGGCACACCCAGTTTCAGATGAATTTCACGCACGCTTTAGCGCCACCGCGCGACGTTATCGCTATATTATTTATAATCATGCCTTTCGACCGGCAATTCTAGCTAAAGGCGTGAGTCATTATCATAATCCATTAGATGAAAAGCGCATGCACGAAGCAGGGCAATACCTACTCGGTGAAAATGACTTTAGCTCATTTCGCGCCGCGCATTGCCAGTCACTCAGTCCTTGGCGTAATCTAATGCATCTTAATGTGACCCGTCATGGGCCATATATAGTAATAGATATTAAAGCCAATGCCTTTGTTCATCATATGGTGCGCAATATAACCGGCAGCTTGATTAAAGTTGGTATGGGCGCGCAAGAGCCAGAGTGGATCAAATGGCTGCTTGAGCAAAAAGATCGAACCTTAGCTGGCGCCACGGCCAAGCCAGAAGGTTTATACTTAGTTGATGTCGATTATCCAGAAGAATTTGCACTTCCAAGAGAGCCTATCGGACCGTTATTTTTGCCTGATAGTTTAAATTAGTGTTATTCTCAATAGAATTTCAATGTTGAAGACTATAGGTACAACCAGTTTTTGATCTACATTGAGTTAAATCTGTGATTTAATCAGCGTCATCTTTATTTTAAATTTTAACTGTTTGCGTGTGCAGACGGGATCAAAGGAAAGGGCTATCCATGAGTTGGCTTGATAAAATTTTAACAACAACAAATATTGTAACTCAGCGCAAAGCTTCCATCCCTGAAGGTGTATGGACAAAATGTACTTCATGTGAGCAAGTACTATATAGCGCAGAACTCGAACGTAACCTATTCGTTTGCTCTAAATGTGATCATCACATGCGAATGACAGGTCGTCGTCGCCTTGAATCTTTCTTAGATAGTGATTCTTATGAAGAGATTGGCAGCGAGCTAGAGCCAAAAGATGTTTTAAAATTCAAAGATTCAAAGCGTTATAAAGACAGACTGTCAGCGGCGCAAAAAGCCAGCGGCGAGAAAGATGCATTGATCGCAATGAAAGGCACACTACTTGGTATGCCGATCGTCGCAACAGCGTTTGAGTTTAGCTTTATGGGCGGCTCAATGGGCTCTGTTGTGGGTGAGCGTTTCGTTCGCGCTGTAGACGCTGCAATCGAAGCAAACTGCGGCCTTGTGTGTTTCTCTGCAAGTGGCGGCGCACGTATGCAAGAAGCCTTGATGTCATTGATGCAAATGGCAAAAACAAGTGCTGCGCTTGAGCGTTTATCACGTAAAGGTTTGCCATTTATCTCTGTGCTCACTGACCCAACTTACGGCGGCGTTACAGCAAGTTTGGCAATGCTAGGTGACATTAACATCGGTGAGCCAAATGCGATTATTGGTTTTGCAGGTCGACGCGTGATTGAGCAAACGGTACGTGAAAACCTACCAGATGACTTCCAACGCAGCGAGTTCTTACTTGAGCACGGCGCAATTGATATGATTGTGGACCGTCGTCATATGCGTGAGCGCGTGGCAGGCATTGTTGCCAAGCTTACCAACTATCAAGGCACGCTAAGCGAAGAGCAAGCTGAAAGCGAGACGCAAGAGTCAAACGATGACGCGTCAGCTGAATAAAAGTCAAAACAACTTTTGATTAAATAATTGAAACGGGCTAGCATAAACTTTGTGCTAGCCCGTTTGTCGTCATACTATTAAAAAATAAAGATAAAAACATGCAAAACTCGCTCGATTCATGGTTAACCTACCTTGAAAATATTCATACCTCCGCTATCGATCTTGGCCTTGAGCGCGTCGCTAAAGTTGCGCAAGCTGCTGATCTAACAAAACCTGCGCCATATGCCATCACAGTTGCCGGAACCAACGGCAAAGGTTCAACTTGTGCTTTGCTCGAAGCTATTTTGATTCACGCCGGTTACAAGGTTGGGGTCTATTCTTCGCCGCATTTGATTGCCTATAACGAACGTGTACGCCTGCAAGGTGAGCAAGTTTCAGATACAGATTTATGCGCTTCGTTTGAACGAATTGAAGCTGCTCGTGAAGACACAAGTTTAAGTTTTTTTGAATTTGGCACCCTCGCAGCCTTAGATATTTTCAAGCAAAAACAAGTTGATGTGGCGATTTTAGAAGTCGGCCTTGGCGGACGTTTAGATGCCACCAATGTGGTGGACCATGATGTCAGCGTGATCACTAGCCTTGCGCTGGATCATATTGATTGGCTTGGTGATGATATCAATGTGATTGGTTATGAAAAAGCAGGGATTTTCCGCGCGAATAAGCCAGCGGTTTGCGGTCAACCGAGCGCGCCCGCAACGGTTGCAGCGCACGCAGATGATATAGGTGCGACTTTGTATCAAGTCGGCTATCAATTTAACTACCATATCAACTCGGATGGCAAAACATGGCATTGGCAAGCAGGGGTGTTTGACTTAGCTGAATTGCCACTGCCAAATTTACCTTTGATGAACGCCGCCACGGCTTTAATGGCGCTTGGTGCATCCAGCCTTGATGTGAGTGATTTAGATATTATTTATGGTCTTGAGAATGCAAAACTTGCTGGCCGCATGCAGCAAGTCTCTGATAAGCCATTAGTATTTTTAGATGTGGCGCATAATCCACATGCGGCGGGTTATTTAGTTGCTGAGCTGAAACGCCGCTTTTTAGCTAAAAAAACAGATCAAAAAATTCATGCTGTGCTGGGAATGCTCAAAGATAAAGACATTGAAGCGACAATTGAAGTGCTTGCGCCGGCAATGGATAGCTTTTATCTCACCAGTCTAACTGGGCCACGCGCCGCCGATGCAGAGCATCTCGCGCAGTATCTTGACGCAGATAAAATTGCAGCAAAATTTGATACGCCATATCAAGCTTATCAAGCCGCTATGCGAAATATGCAAGAGGATGATATTCTTTTAGTTCTTGGCTCTTTCCATACTGTTGGAGATGTTCTTGCTAAGTTAAACCAGCACAATCGTTAAGAAAAAGGATAGAAGATGGCAAGTCGATTTCAAAGTCGTTTAGTCGGGACAATTTTAGTAGTTGCGGTAGGGGTGATCTTACTGCCAGACTTTTTAGATGGACAAAAAAAGTCATATCACGATGAGTTTGAAGTGATCCCATTAAAGCCAGATCCAGCTCAAATGGCTGAGATTAAGCAGCCGCAAGAGATGACGGAATTCGCTGGTGTAGAATCAGCAAGTCTTGACGAAGAAGAGGCGCTAGTATCCCAAGATAGTCAGCAAACTGCTGCAACTGAGACTAATCAATCTGAGCAAGCACAAGTAAAAGTTGAGCCGACAAAAGAGGCGACGCCGGAGCCTAAACCTGAGCCAACTCAGCCAGTTGCACAAGCCAAACCTGCGCCAGAGGTGAGCAAACCAGAAGTTAGCAAAGAAGCTGCCAAGCCTCAATTTAAAGATAATGCTTGGACGATTCAATTGGTGGCACTGCGCAACAAAGAAAACGCAGATAAACTCGCTGCTGATTTGAAAAAACGCGGTTATCTCGTGAACGTGAATGTGCAAGGTGGCGTGTCACGCGTCATCATTGGACCTGAATTGTCACGCGATAAGATGCTCAAGCAAATTGGTGAGCTTGAGAAAATTACAGGCTTAAAAGGTCAGTTGCGTCAGTTTAAAACTTTTCAGTAATAAATGACGGCGTAAAATAGGGCAGACAATTACGAAAGCATGATTTTAAACCTTTCTCAATTGTTTGCTTAAAGTTTGTACGTTTTAAGCAAAATTAAACATAAAAAATAAAAAGAAAACGTTTGCGTGGCTGTTTTTTCTGTTAAAATGCCCGCAACCTAAAAGAAGATAAAATATGATTTGGATAGATTACGTTATTTTAGGTGTGATTGGTTTCTCTGCATTAGTGAGTTTAGTGCGTGGGTTTGTCAAAGAAGCCTTATCACTGATTATTTGGGTAAGTGCTTTTTATGTAGCCAGTCAATACTATCTTCAACTAAGTGGTTATTTTACAAACATAGAAAATGAAATGGTGCGCACAGGCGTAGCCGTTGGGGCACTTTTTGTTGCAACCTTGATTGTCGGTGGTTTAATCAACTATGTCATCGGACAGTTGGTGCAAAAAACTGGGCTTTCGGGGACAGATAGAGTGCTAGGCATCATTTTTGGTGGTTTGCGCGGCGTCTTAATTATGGCCGCTGTACTCTTTTTTATGGATAGCTTTACTGCCATGTCACATACTGACTGGTGGAAAGATTCTCAGCTTATCCCTGAATTTAGCCGCATAATCGCCCCTATGTTTGAGCATTTAAAGGACTCGTCCAGTTTTCTAAGTGGTGCGAAGTTTTAAACATAACCCTTAACACAATTTTAAATGGCGCTCACCTTACATGTAGCGCCATTTTTCTAGCTATGATTTAGCTTTATATCATGTATTAAATTTGTGCTATTTTTCGCAATCGAGGATTTTTTAAAATGTGTGGGATCGTTGGGATCATAGGTGAAACACCTGTCAATCAGTCTATTTATGACGCACTAACAGTATTGCAGCATCGTGGCCAAGATGCCGCGGGTATTATTACCATAGATAGCAATCGTTTTCGTCTGAGAAAAGCCAATGGATTGGTGAAAGATGTTTTTGAAATTAAACACATGAAACGCCTTCAAGGTAACGTCGGGATTGGCCATGTGCGTTATCCAACAGCAGGTAGCTCAAGCGCTTCTGAAGCGCAGCCGTTTTATGTGAACTCACCGTTTGGGATCACCCTTGCACACAATGGTAACCTCACCAATGCGCATGAATTACGTGATTACTTGTTTGAGCAAGGTCGCCGCCACCTAAACACCACATCTGACTCAGAAGTCTTGCTTAATATCTTGGCGCAAGAGCTAGATTTAAGTGAAAGCTATCCACTGACTGTAGATGACATGTTCCGCTCTGTGACACGTGCTAATGAAATGGTCAAAGGTGCTTATGCAGTGGTTGCTATGGTGATCGGCCATGGCATGTTGGCATTTCGCGACCCTAACGGTATTCGCCCACTTTGTCTTGGTAAGCGCACTGAAAACGGCAAAACAGAATATATGCTTGCATCAGAATCTGTTGCATTAGACGCCGTTGGTTTTGACTTTGTTCGCGATGTGGCGCCAGGTGAGGCGATTTATATCACGCTTGATGGTGAATTCCACTCACGTATTTGTGCTAGCAATCCTCAGCTAAATCCTTGTATCTTTGAATTTGTGTATTTCGCGCGTCCAGATTCTTTCATCGATAAAGTGTCTGTGTATAGCGCACGCCTTGAAATGGGTAAAAAGCTAGGGGCAAAAATCGCCCGTCAATGGGACGATCTTGAGATCGATGTGGTCATTCCTATTCCTGAGACCTCATGTGATATCGCCCTTGAAATAGCCCAGATCATGAACAAGCCATATCGCCAAGGCTTTGTGAAAAACCGTTATGTTGGACGTACCTTCATCATGCCGGGTCAGCAGCAGCGTAAGAAATCTGTTCGTAGTAAACTCAATGCGATCCGCTCTGAGTTTAAAGATAAGAATGTGCTTTTGGTGGATGATTCAATCGTGCGCGGCACGACTTCACAGCAAATTATTGAAATGGCGCGTGAAGCAGGTGCGAAAAAAGTTTATATGGTTTCAGCTGCGCCTGAAATCCGCTTCCCGAACGTCTATGGGATTGATATGCCAAGTGCGAATGAGCTCATTGCGCATGGACGTGAAGTAGAAGAAATTGCACAAATGATTGGCGCAGATGAGTTGATGTTCCAAGACTTAGATGACTTGATTTCAGCTGTAGGTTTGGGGAATTCAGCGATTGATACCTTTGAAACATCTGTATTCAATGGCCAATATGTTACAGGAAACATTGATCAAAATTACTTAGACTTAATTGAGTCAATGCGTAATGATGATGCAAAACTTGAGCGTGATCAGTCAACAGAATACCCTAACTTAGAAATTCATAACGAAGATCAATAAGTTAGTTTTATAATCTAGAAGATTTTTTCTAAGATTAAAAAAGAAGCCAATATTCGTCATTGTAAAGCGAGTGTTGGCTTTTTTTGTTGAATGTATCCTTAGGGTTATTTTTCAAATTTAAAAAAGATGCATTTTTAACACTCAACTCTTACTTTCTTATCTAATTCTATCGGTAAATCTATTCACTTTTTACTTTTCGAACACAAAATTGTTACCTAATTATGACTACTTTTTTTTTAAAATAAATTAAGAATTTGAAGCGTGTCCCACTTTTTGCTCAAAAATTGAACTAAAAATTCATTTTTCGAGATTAAAAATTAGTATTAGAACATAAGCCGAAAATGAGCGCCTTAACCACAACATATATGGACATGGGTTAGGCTTCACAGCGAAAACTGTCTTGCTAATAAAAATACACATCAAGGCAGAGCTTATTTGAAAAATTGCATTGTTCATCATTGTTTTATGCTCTGAATCGATGCGACTTTTCAGTAAATCAAGTTGTTACTTAGAGTTAAAGTAGGGGTACTTTAAGCAACTATGAGTAAGAAACTTAATTTAAAGCACAAATAAAGCTCTAGGAGTGATTATGTCAAAGGGATGCAAGCAAGCGTTAGGTTATTTTAACTTAGGCAATTTAAGTATTGTCAGTGTCGTGGTCGCAGGTAGTTTAGCGATGAATAGTACACCTGCTCAGGCAGCAAATGCGTTTTGGGATGGTTCGACCATTAACGGTTCGGTAAATTTATGGGTTCGTGATCGTGAGCGTGTGCCAGGGCTCAATGAAAATGGTCATGATCTTCACCAACAACCTAACCTTGTGCATGGCAGTTTATATGGCAGTTTAGCCTTTAACTCTGGCTACGCATGGAATTTAGTCGGCTTAGATTTAACCGCATACGGCACTATGGATTTGTATAATGATGCCAGCCCAGATCATGAGATGAACTTTTGGGATGTAAACAACCCATATGATAAAGTTCCGAAAGGTGGTTGTCCGGGGGCATGGGATTCTGAATGTACGCAAGATAGCGTAACCTATCAAACCGCTGCAGTGAAGTTTATGTATGGCGAGGGCTTAAGAGCCAAAGCAGGTTACTTCCAGCCGAGTGTTCCAACCACGCTTGGGGTCAACTGGAGTTATGCAGCTGGTTCTTATCTAGGTGGTGAAGTTGGTTATACTTATGACAACTTACAACTTGGCGCGGCATATGCGGTAAAATATAAAGCACCATGGTTTGAAGATGTGTATGAGTTTCGTGAAGCAGACGGCAAAGGTGACGCTGGGGATGCTTACTCATTTGGCTTAAGATATACCTTTGATCAAGGTTGGCTAGATGGTGTCTTGGTCGATACGGCTTATGGCGCACTGACCAAAGGCGATCGTAAAAACGCCCACTTGAAACTGAAGAAAACTTTTGAAAACAATTTGTATCTTTCAGGTCAAGTCTATTACGTCTCTGATGACAAGCAATATGATGGCGATGCTTACCAGTTTGCACTGCTTTCGGCAAAATCTTTTGGCCCATATTCAATGCGTGCGGAGATGACCTATACGGTCGCTAACTCACTTCAAAGTGATACGATTGAAAACTTTACTTATCGCTTAACTAAACAATATGGCGGTTCAAATGGTGCTTATGATATCTGGTGGAACAACCGTTCGGATTGGAACCATGATGAAGAAACTGCTGGCTTCTTGGAGCTAAAACGTGACTTCTCTGATTATGGCTTGAATGGTTTAACCGCAGGTGTGAGTGGCGCAATTGGTTATGCGGATGCACCAAGCAGTGACATTGATGATTTACTTGAATACTCAGGTAGTATTTTTGCTTACTACACCTTGCAATCAACTTTCCTAAAAGGCTCAACTGCGGGTATTTATTATACTGCGTATGAAAATGAAACAGATGCAGGCAACTGGTATCCATACACTAACTTGTTCCAAGATGAGCAAGATATTAAGTTTACATTATCAATGCCATTTTCTATTAAATAAGGATATTTTATGAAAAAAGTTAGTATCGTTTTACTTGGGGCGCTCGCCTTAGCAGCCTGTAGCTCGCAGCCACATTCTCCGGAAGACTTATGGCTAGAAGGTGGGGAGCGAGCCGCTCGCACAGGTATGGCTAAATTGGATAAAGCAGGGCTTGAAGAAAAGCTTAAAGAGCCTGTCAGTGAAGAGCATTATCAGCTTTATCAGCAAGGCTTTGAAAGTGGACAAAAAGCTTTTTGTGACCCGAATAAAGCTTTTGATTATGGCATGACAGGTCAGCATTATATGGATCAATGTGCTGGTATGGATAATGAAACTGAGTTTAAATTTAACTGGGAGCGTGGTTTCCAACAGTACTTATTCCCATTCAATATGAACTAAGTCACTGCGAGGGCATAGCGGTTAGATAAAATAAACCCCCAATCACTTAAGCTAGGATTGGGGGTTATTTGTATCTAAATGGTTTAAGTATGCTTTATAAAGTTGATTTTTTGTAAACCATCTCAGATGCAAACTCAATACACAAATCTTTTAATAACATAGGTTTGTAAAAGAAATAGCCTTGCATATAATCAATATTACGCTCAGTTAAGTAATTGAGCTGCTCTTGGGTTTCAATCCCTTCTGCAACCATATACACATCCAAACGTTCTGCTAGATTAATAATGCTATCGAGTACAGGTGAGGTAATTGAATCAACACCGATATTATTAATAAAGCAGCGGTCAATCTTTAGGCAATCGAATTCAATATCTTGCAGCTTAGATAAAGAGGTATAGCCTGTCCCAAAGTCATCAATATAAATTTCAATCCCATGTTGGCGAACCTGACCCAAGATAGCATTGCTTTCGTCATCAATCGGCTGACGCTCTGTGATCTCCAATGCAAGGTTAAGGTTTTGCTCTTTATATTCATTGGCAAAGAAGACAACTTTACCGAGCATACCTTTTTTACGTAAGTATTGCGGCGGAATATTAAGACTTAAATGCAAAGGGTTTTGATGGTTAATCTTTTTCCAATCTTCAAGTGCTTGCTCAAACACGTAATCTGTTATCGCGTTGATTAGGCCATTTTGCTCGGCAAGTGGGATGAAAATATCTGGTGGGATCAAACCGTGGTGTTTACTTTCCCAACGTAATAAAGCCTCAACCCCATACAGTTGCTTGCTGCTATTTTCAATTAAGGGCTGATAAACTAAGTATAGCTCTTTGTTTTTAATTGCTTTTTTTAGATCTTCATACAAGCTGTTTTTGTGATTAAACCAAAAGCTCAATAAGTAAGTGAACAGTGAGGTGAGTAAAGATAAAGGCAGGCCGAGTAAAAAGTAGAATCTATACTGTTCAAGTTTAAATTTATCACTCGCCGAGAGTAAGATCGCCATTTTATTTGGTGGATCTGACTCAATATAAGTACTCGGGTTATGATTGTCTGCCAAAATATTATTTGGATAAATCACATCACCAATCTTTAACTGAATAAAATCAATACGATCGTCAGCACTGCTACCCAGTTGAACATTGATATAGCTCTTATCTATAACCGATGCTGCATAGCGCTTAGGGTTATTTTCGTCAAAATCAATCACGACTAAACTACGTACAATTTCACCCTGATAAGGAAAATCAACAAATTGGATCGAGCGTGTTGGGTGATCTTTGGTTTCTAAGTTTAAAAATTGATTCAGATTACTGAGTTTACGCTGAGAAATAGATGAACAAACCACATTTGCATTGTCAACAATGATCATTTCTCTTAAATAATCTTCAAATAAAATGTCACGCTTGATTTGATCACAAGAGGTCGCTTCATAAAGCGCTTGCTTATTCTCATCTCTAAGTTCATTTGCCATTTTGTTGAGGCGAATCATATATGAGTTAGCAAGCTTATCAAGTTCTTGATCTAAAGATGCTTTTCCAAGAAAAAAACAAATTAACATAATAAAAGGGAAAGGGATTAAAAAGTAAAGAATCAGCTTTTTTATGTTAGTTTGGTGGGAGTGGTTTAAGTAGTTCATCAGAGATTAATTATTTTATTTATATTAATTTAACAAATATACTTATAAATATAAATGATATCAATCTTAGTTATGTCAAACTTCTCAAAGTTTATTGAAAAAATGAAACATTTTAAATAAAAAGGACGCAAAATGCAGTTACGTGTTGATACCCATACGCATACCTATGCAAGCGGTCATGCATACAGTACGATTATTGAAAATGCAAAAGCAGCAAAAGAAAAAGGCTTAGCATTACTTTGTACAACAGATCACGCATCAAGCATGCCGGGTGCGCCACACTATTGGTTTTTCAATAATCAGATAGTCTTGCCGCGCTTTTTAGAAGGTGTTGGGATTTTGCGTGGTATGGAAGCCAATATTATGCCAGATGGCAGTTTAGATATTCACCCAAGCACGCAAGAGCGTTTAGATTGGGTGATTGCAAGCTTTCATGAAGCAGTGTTTGCACCGCAAGATAAATCAGCGCATACCAAGGCGTTATTAAGCGTGATTGAAAGTGGTAAAATTGATGCGTTAGGGCATTTAGGCAACCCAAATTATGACTTTGATTTTGAAACTGTGCTTAAAGCTGCCAAAGCGCATCATGTTGCGGTTGAATTAAATAACTCTTCCTTAAAAGGGCACAGCCGCGTCGGTAGTATTGAGCGGTGTGAGCAGATTGCACGCCTTGCCAAAGATATTGGCGTCTTTATCACCACAGGTAGTGATGCGCACTTTGCCACAGAAATCGGCGGCTTAGATAAAGTGCAAGCATTGCTTGATAAAGTAGAGATGCCAAGTGAGCAAGTCATCACCCATAGCGAGGCGCAGTTTTTAAGCTTCTTAGCACTGCGCGGCCATGCGCCAATCACAGAGTTTAAGGAATTGTGTCTATGATTTATTATTTAGACATGCAAAGCCCGATCGGTGACATCATTTTACAAGCCAATCAAGATGGTTTAGTTGGGGTATGGTTTAGTGACCGCTTAACTCAAAGTGGTTATGGCAAGTATAGTGATGAGCACCCTGTGCTGCTAAAAGCCCGTCAGCAACTTCAAGAGTACTTTGATGGCACGCGCCAAGTCTTTGATATTCCAATCGCAGCCCAAGGGACAAATTTTCAAGCCAAGGTTTGGCAAGCGTTGTCTGAACTACCTTTTGCCAAGACGGCGAGTTATCAAGATATTGCTGATAAAATTGAAAACCCAAAAGCGGTGCGTGCGGTGGGGCTTGCGAATAGCAAAAACCCGATTTCAATCATAGTGCCTTGTCATCGGGTCATTGCTAAAAATGGTAATCTTACTGGCTATGCTGGCGGCTTGGAGCGTAAAGCTTGGCTACTTGAGCATGAGCAGTCGGGTTAATAAAGCATTTTATTCTTTGATTAATTTTGGTTTTTAATAATCTCTTGAGTTTGTTTTCCCATTGCAAATAGCTTATCTAAAATACGTTCACCATCTTGGCGCAGGCCATCGTGCTCATATTCATTGGTGATCCAAGCTTTGCTAAAGGGAACTTGCTCAAGGGTTTCACGCGAAAGCTCCATCGGCACATACATATCTTCAGCGTATACCGCGCAGCTCACCGGCACCTTGTTATTTGCTAACACTTCTCTGTCATACAATTTTGGCCAATCTTTTTTCTGGGCTAAAATTTCAGCTGCTTCTTTTAATGGCTTGAGTTTTTCAAGACGCTCAAACATCCAAGGGTAAATCATTTCGCCGACAAACATAAAGTCTTTGGATTGTGGTTTTTGACTATTTGCCTGCGGGTAATGGAACTCATCTAGGCTATCAAACACACGCTGCGCAGACCAAAGACTGGCATAACCGTGACAATAGATGGACTCATGTAAAATCGCATATAAAGGGTTTAATTGAGTGCTTTGCTCAATAAGCATCTGTTGCAAAAACTTATCGCTCAGCCTTGCTTCGAGTTTTCCTTGTAGATTGACAACTGAAACAAAGGCATTTTCAAGCAGTTGATATAATGCTAATTCACTGTTGGCTGTGCCCAAACGAATGCCAATTAATTGAAATTGCAAGACATCAAATTTTTGTCCATTTGGCAGATATTCATCTGTGCTTTGCAAGTGATCGGCAATTTGTTTGCATAGATCTTGCGCCTTAGGGAAGCGTAAAAAGAAGGCTTGGTTTTTGAGTCGAACCGCTTTGTAAGTCTGATGATAAACGGCATCTGGATAGCGATTTAAGGTTGGCACTCCGCCGGTGACATAGACTTGTTCAAGAGAGTGAGGGAATAAGGATAGATAAGTAAAGGCGCAGAAGCCGCCAAAACTTTGACCTAAAATAGCCCATTTTTCAACGCCAAAAGTTTGGCGAATAAATTCTGCGTCACGTACGATATTATCGGCGCGAAAATGGCTTAAATATTCAGCTTGCTCAACTGGCGAAAGGTGCGCAAGGGTTTGCGCTGTAGCAGGTGTGCTTTGACCTGTGCCGCGCTGATCTAAAAAGAGTATGCGGTAGTCTTGTAACGCGCGTTTGACCCAAGCAGGCAGGTTATCAGGTTGTGGTGAGCCAAACCCTGGACCGCCTTGAAAAAATACCAGCCAAGGCTTTTGCGCAGCATTATCCGCTGCATTATCTTGGGTTAAATATAAGCTTCTGGCGATCACGCGGATCTTTTCGTTTTCTGGGTGGTTGTAATCGAGTGGGCATTCAAACTCATGGGTTTGGTGTAAATAGTCACCATCGACAATCGCTGTACTTGAAAACATGGCTGTAATGTCCTTATTTTTTAATCGGTTGGCTAGAGTCTCGTACAATCAATGCTCCTCGCATGACTTCAGCTTGAGGCAGGGGTTTATGCTGCATGATCATTTCCGCAATGTCCATTAGTCTTGCAATCATTTGTTCTATTGGTATATCGACAGAGCTTAGCTGAGGATAGACAAACTCACAGGTTTGTAAGTTATCTATGCTGACGATTGATAACTCTTGGGGGAGTTCAATGCCATGTTCACGACAAGCGCGAAGCGCACCGATTGCTATATCATCACTTCCAGCCAAAATAGCGCTAAATTCTGGTTTTGGATGCGAGTGTAAGTACTCGCTAAATGTTTGGTAGCCAGCAGCAAGATCAAACCCTGCTTGAAGGTGCCAGTGTGGTAAGCCTTTAGTTTTTAGATGAGCATAATAAGCATCTAGACGCACTTGAGTGGTTAAAGTATAAGGTTTAGGGCCAAGGTAGGCAATGCGTGTATGTCCAAGTTTAAATAGGTGTGTAAGCGCAATTTCTATCGCATGTGCTTGGTCAAAACTCATCGAATAACCCGCTTCATCAGGAAATAGACGACCCAAGTGTAAAATAGGCACAGTGAGATCCTTTTTAAACGCAATCGCATCTTGACGAGTTAGTTTACGACTATAGGCTATGATCACATCACATTTTTGACTCACTAATGAATGAATGGCATCAATTTCACCTTGTCTATCATTATGTCCGTCGGCAATGATTAATTGCTTACCAATTTTATCAGCATAGATTGAGGCCTGCTTGAGTAACTCCCCGAAGTAGTTACCATCAAAATCAGATAAGATAAGTCCAATACTATTACTACTTTTAGTGGCGAGCGCCTTGGCTAGTGAACTGGGTTTATAGTTGAGCGTTTGCATTGCTGCTTCAACTCTCTCACGCGTTTCAAACTTCACTTGACCTGTGTTATTTAACACGCGCGAGACAGTGGCTTTGGATACGCCAGCAAGTTTACATACATCTAAAATTGTTGGCATATTCACCTCAATAAAACTTGATTATTTAGTTGGCTGAGCATTTGTTTCAGCTGCTTCTTGTTCAAGGAGTTGCTTTTCGTATACTTTGAAGAATGGATAATAAATCAAGGTAGAAAGCAAGATCAATAAAATTGAAAGCACGGCTGCACCTAACATCCATCCCGCACCCCATGCCGCGCCAATTGGCGCTGGTGCCGTCCATGGAACCGCCGATACGACACGTCCAACTAGATCTGCTTTTAAGCATAAATAGGCAATGGTTGCATTAATCAATGGCGCACCGACAAAGGGAATAAAAAATACCGGATTCATTATAATAGGTGTACCAAAAATGACAGGTTCATTAATATTAAATACCGAAGGCACCAAACTTAGTTTACCTATTGTTTTAAGGTGTACCGCACGACTACGCACAAAGAGTACAACCAGTCCTAGAGTTGCCCCAGAACCACCTAACAGAATATAAAAAGACCATATAGGTTCCATAAAAATATGTGGTAGCGCTTCGCCTGCAGCCAGCGCAGTTTGGTTCGCGGACAGGTTTGTAAGCCAAAAAGCTTGCAGCATACCCGCCACAATGACTGCGCCATGAATACCGGCAAACCAAAGCACATGCGTAATGAAAATAGCAAGTAGGATTGCCGGTAGTGAATCAGCAGCACTGATTAATGGTTTGAAGAGCGTCATAATCGCTTCTGGGATAAGCATACCTGTGCTGCTTTCAATCCACAAACTTAACGGATAAATTGTTACCACAATAGCTAAAATAGGGATTAAAAGATCGAATGAATCTTTAATTTTTGATGGGACTTGATCCGGTAGCGAAATACCAATATTGTGCTTTTTCAAAAATCGCATCAATTCAACGGTATAAATAGCAATAATCACCGCAGTAAAGATACCTGTGCCACCAAGAAAACCAGCCGATAATTGTCCGTTTGTCATTGGAGAGCTGACAAGTAAGAAGGTCATTAAGCTGAGCATGGAAGCCATAAATGGCTCTAATCTATATGTATTCGCTAGGTTATAAGCGATAGAACAAGTAATGAACACCGACATTATTCCCATACTCATATTGAATGGGGTCAGAAGTTTGTCTTGATATTGTGCTGAAAGTTCTAGCCAAGCCTTTGCAAACCCCCATTGTGTATCTGGTGTAAAGGGTGGGAAAGCAAAAACGAGTAGAAATGAGCCAACAATCATAAATGGCATCGCTGAAATGAAGCCATCGCGAATTGCGGTAATATGAGGCTGAGCTGCTGCTTTACCTGCAATCGGGCTGATTTTATTCTCTATAAAATGAAACAATGAGTCAAATAAACGCATATGTTATCCTTGAATTCTTTATTAAAAGGTATTTAAAACAAAATGTTAAAATTTATTTTGGATATTTTTGACTAAATTCTGAAGCTAATATGACATAGAATGAAACCGGTTTCATTTTTGTCTTTAAACAAATTAGAGGAAGATCAAATTTTGCAACAAATACTCGCCATTTTGGCTGATATTTATACACCCGCTATCGCGCTTGCTTGCGTGTATTGTATAAGGCCTACGCTCAAGTATTATTTATACGCTTTCGTTTGGGTGTGGGGGATTATGCTGATAGATAACGGGCTACGTATTTGGCCAAGATTCGGTTTAGATTACAGCACGCATACAGGTCTGGCGCTGATATTTGTGCTGCCTTTTATTTTGCATTGGCAAACTCTGCGCTCACACGCCTTATCTACGCAGCATGCACAGGTTGGAATGGCAGCTCGTCAAAGCATTATTGCTATGCTGAGTGTTATCACCTATGCAGGACTAATGAAGCTGCTTGGGTATCACTCATGGATGGATATGCTCACGACAAGTGTGTTGTTAGTGCCTGGTTTATATTGGTTTTTAACCCTAAATATGAGGAATAAATAGGGCGGAAAATAATCCGATTTGGATAAAAAAGCCACCTAAACACAAGCAAGTTTGCTTGACATAGGTGGCAAATAGGAGAGTTTCTTTTTATTTTTTATCTAAGCTTGTTTGGATATCGCTTGCTTAGATTCGGCTGGAGCTTCTGTCTTCAGTGTTTTTTTTTGCCCTATATTGTGCGGGCAAAGATAAAGCTCACTTAAATACAACGCAATGCTTGTTTTCCATTCAAAGCGTTGTTCTTTGGCTGCTTTTTTGATTTTGTTCCATTTCGTTGGCTGCTTAGCAAAGCAATCAATCGCCGTTTGGGTGCAAGCAAGCATTTGTTCAACTTGAGACTCTAAATCATCCCCACTAAAGCTAAAGCCAGTTTCATCATGAATAACAGTGTCTTTTAAGCCGCCGATTTGATGCACAATGCAAGGTTGACCGGCGCGCATCGATAGCATCTGGCTGATCCCGCACGGCTCAAACGAGCTTGGCATGAGGAAAACATCACCATATTTATACATTTCATCACTTAGGTTTTGAGCGTAGCCATTGATAAATACGAAATTTTCATGCTCACCCATAGTTTTGGCTAAAAACTCTTCTAGATTATGATCGCCACTACCTAAAATAATTAAGCGTCCGTCTTGCTCATCAAGCTGGTTCAAAATATGACTAAGGGCGCTTAGGCCTTGAACTTCTTGCCTTAAAAGCAGCATTTTTTGATCGGTTAAGCGGCCAACACTTGTCATTAAAATGCCGCCTTTTTTACTTTGCTGCCAATGCTTGGCGCGTTCGTTGGCAAGGTAATCAACACTGCGAAGATAAGGCGTTTTGGTGATCCATCGTGCAATAGATGTCTGCACAAGCTCATAGAATGCCGCTTTACTTGGTTTCTTATAGCTTTGTCTTGGGTAGTAACAA
Organism: Vibrio sp. KMM 9700; assembly: GCF_058545285.1. Taxonomy (NCBI): domain Bacteria; kingdom Pseudomonadati; phylum Pseudomonadota; class Gammaproteobacteria; order Vibrionales; family Vibrionaceae; genus Vibrio; species Vibrio sp. KMM 9700. Next base: position 2,339,045 of record NZ_CM178589.1, read on the forward strand.
CCATTTAAAATTCCAACCAGTTTGCCGGATTGTTGGGCTTTTTTAAGATCTTCTTCTAAACCCTCACCGCCAAAGAATCCTTGCTCTGGGTGGCTAGGGAGCACCACCTCCTCAGTGTAAGTTTTTGAAACAAGGTGAACTTTATCAGCAAGATTAATCCCGCTACGCATTGGATTAAAGCAATCTTGATAACGCGGGTCGATGATCTTTTGATAATCAGGGTGAAGATTCGGAAACCAAGCTGCAAGGCTAGACTCATGCCACTGAAGTGGGCGGATCCCTTGTAATGCAAGGTTATGAATACTGTAAATACAAGGTAAGTCTTGCAGCACTTGATAACGTGTATCATAAGCGCGCAGGAGTGCAACACAGGCGCTGTGCCAATCATGAAGATGCAAAACATCAGGCATGTTTAGTAGGTTTTGGGTAATGGCTTCACACACGGCTGCGTTAAAGAGGGCAAATTTTGTCGCATCTTGAGCGAAAGGACCTTGGGGATCATCAATGCAATATACATTGCCATCATGAGCACTAAACAAAGCATTTTCAAATAAATAGAGAGTTTCTTTGGTTTTACTATAGACGCCACCTTTTAGCTCCCAAAGCGTAATAGGATGCATCTCATTGGCAAAGTGAACCGCAAATTGTGCGACCTTATGCTTAAATGGTATGAGTTTTTTATTCCCATAATCAGGTAATACAACATTCACTTGGTGGCCTTGGTTTACTAGCTCAGGTGCAATATCTCGTATAACATCGCCAACACCACCAACTTTCGCACCTAAAACAGCATCGTTTTCTGCTGCAACCATTAGAATTTGCATAATAATTTTTCTTCCTCAATAAACAAATATACCCAAGCCATGACAAGGAATTGAAATACCTTGCGAAGACTCGGGTAAAACCCCGCTAAATCGCTAGCAGGGGATTGAAATAGATTAAGCTGAGATTTTATTGGTCTCTTTTGATGATAATGAGATCGATACATTCCCAAGCTCAAGCGAAGTGAGTTTATCCTCTGGCGTATTTTGAGCTTTACGCTTTGCTAAATCTCTTAGCATTTCTTGCGTAACCAACACAACGCCTTTATCCGTGCAGCGGAAACCATTGGCTATATCTTCGGCGCGATTAATGCCGATTTCCATATTCGATGGGATTTCACACCCACGATCTAAAATTGCACGGTGAATCTTACAATTACGTCCAATCACCACATCTGGCAAAATTACGCTTTGCGAAACTTCGGTATAAGAGTTCACGCGAACGTTTGAAAATAAAGAAGATTTTTCAATGCGAGCACCAGAAATAATACAACCACTGGAAACGGTTGAATCCACTGCCATGCCGCGACGTTCTTCGTTATCAAAAACAAATTTTGCTGGCGCGAGTTGCTCTTGATAGGTCCAAATCGGCCAGTTCGCATCGTATAGATCAAGCTGTGGCGTTGGTGAGGTGAGATCCATATTTGCTTCCCAGAAGGCATCCAACGTCCCCACATCGCGCCAATATGGTTTTTCATTATTATATGGGTCGCGAAAAGGTACAGCTAAGATGTGATGCTTTTTAATGATAGATGGAATAATATCATTGCCAAAATCACGGTCGGATTCAATACTCTCTGCATCGCGTTCAAGCTGCTCAATGAGAAAATCAGTGTTAAATACATAGTTGCCCATTGATGCTAGGCAAACACCTGGTTTTCCTGGGATTTCATCAGGATGTTGAGGCTTTTCTGAGAACTTAATTACGCGACTTTGTTCATTAACTGTCATCACACCAAAGCTGCCAGCAGCTTCTTCAACTGGGGTTTCGATGCAAGAAACAGTCATTTGTGCGCCAGCTTTGACATGCTCTGCAATGAGTTGACCATAGTCCATACGATAAACATGATCACCGGACAAGACGAGCACCCATTTTGGACGTTCGGCGCGGATAATATCTAAGTTTTGGAATACAGCATCGGCTGTACCTGAGTACCAGTCATCACCACACTGTTGCGAGGCTGGCAAAACTTCAACCGATTCGCCAAGCTCGCGGCGAAAATGTCCCCATGCACGTTGCACGTGACGGATTAAAGAGTGAGAGCGGTATTGAGTGGCAATACCAACGCGGCGAATACCTGAGTTCACGCAGTTTGATAGCGGGAAATCAATGATGCGGTGTTTACCACCAAAATAAACAGCTGGCTTAGCGCGCGCTTTGGTTAGTTCATGCAAGCGAGAACCTTTACCGCCCGCAAGAATCAATGCATAGGTGTCTTTTGCTAAGCTACTTATATAGCGTTGTTGGTATTCCATAGTCCTCTCCTAAACTTTCACAATCATTTAATTTATTGTTTATTAATAAGTTTTTTATTAATAAATTACATATTTATATTTTCTTTAAATTCCATATATCTTGGTTATATTCAGATATTGCTCTATCACTCGAAAACTCAGCACTGGATGCGGTATTGATAATACTTTTCTGTGTCCAGGTCTCTTTGTCTTGGTAACAAATAGCCGCTTCTTCTTGTGCACGAATATAATCTTCAAAATCATAAGCTGTTAGCCACGCATCATTTGGACTGAGAATACTATCTAATATTGGATTAAATAGATCTTGTTCAAATAAATTAAAGTGACCACTACGAATTAAATTCACAACATCTTGCAGCGCTGAGCTATTATTTAAAATTTGCTCAGGATTATAAGTTGCTTTAATGGCGTCGATTTCTTCAGTTTTAGCACCAAATAAGAAAAAGTGTTCATTGTTAAGTGCTTGAGTAATCTCGACATTTGCACCATCTAAAGTCCCGATAGTTAAAGCGCCATTCATCATGAACTTCATGTTCCCAGTTCCTGATGCTTCTTTACCTGCCGTTGATATTTGCTCAGACAAGTCTGTTGCGGGCGCAATTTTTTCCATCAGAGTTACATTGTAATTAGGGATAAATGCAACGCGAAGGTATTTGTGAGCTCGAGGATCATCATTAATTGTATTGGCAACATGATTAATGAAACGAATAATAAGCTTGGCCATATAATAACCAGGCGCCGCTTTACCACCAATTAAAACACAGCGTGGGGTTAAATTTTCAGTATCACCTTTTATTATTCGGTTATATAAGTGAATAACATGTAAAATATTTAAAAGCTGACGTTTATATTCGTGAATACGCTTCACTTGAACGTCAAACATCATTTCAGGTTCAAACTGAACGCCTGTATTTTCTTTGACAACTTGGGCTAAAACCTTTTTATTATCAAACTTAATTTTCTGCCATGCTGTGATTAATGCTTTATCTTTGACATGTTTTTTTAGCAAACTTAATTTACTAAAATCGGCCATTAGATCTGATCCAATTTTGTCTGAAATAAGTTTGTTTAATGCAGGGTTACAATGGGCAAGCCAGCGGCGCGGTGTAACACCATTGGTTTTATTATTAAATTTTTCAGGCCAAAGCTCATAAAAGTTTTTGAATAGGCCTTCTTTTAATAATTGCGTATGTAAGCCTGCCACGCCATTCACTGAGAAGCTACCAACAATAGCAAGATGCGCCATACGTACTTGCGGGTTATCACCTTCTTCAATTAGGGATAACGCTTGGAGTTTATCGCAATCACATGGCCAGAAGTTCGAGACTTGTTGTAAGAAACGAGAGTTGATTTCATAGATGATATCTAATAGGCGTGGGAGCAAAGACTTAAATAAGCCCACAGACCATTTCTCTAATGCTTCAGGCAATAAGGTGTGATTGGTATATGCCATGGTGCTAGTGGTGATTTGCCATGCTTTATCCCAATCGAGGTCGTATTCATCGAGAAGCAGGCGCATCAGTTCAGCAACCGCAATCGTTGGGTGTGTATCGTTTAGTTGGAACACATGATATTTGGCAAAATCATCGAAGTTTTCACCGTGTTGGCTTACCCAAACATCGAGCATGTCTTGTAAGCTGGCACTGGCAAGGAAATATTGCTGACGCAGACGTAATTCTTTGCCGTTTTCGCTGCTATCGTTTGGATAGAGCACCATGGTGATTTGTTCAGCAAGGTTTTTATATGCGACGGCTTGGGCGTAATCCCCTGAGTTAAATTCAGAAAGATTAAACTCATCGGTCGCCTCGGATTTCCATAGGCGTAATAAGTTGACGTGGTCATTTTTATAACCAGGGATCAACATATCATAGGGCACAGCAAGCACATCTTGAGTATTGACCCATTGGTAGTGCACCTTGCCATATTTATCTGTGTATTGATGAACTTCACCAAAAAACTTCACCGTTTTGGTGTTTTCAATATCACAAATCTCCCACGGGTTGCCTTCACGTAACCATTTGTCTGGTTGCTCAACTTGTTCATTATTTTCAATGCATTGATTGAACATGCCATACTCATAGCGTAGGCCATAGCCGACAACCGGTAGTTCCAAGTTTGCGCAGCTATCTAAAAAACATGCAGCTAAGCGACCAAGGCCACCATTACCAAGTCCTGCGTCATGTTCAGCATCGCGTAAGGCTTCAAAATCACGCGCATAGGTATCAATAATATGGCGCACTTCTGGCTCAAGATCTAAGTTTAAGACGGCATTGCCAAGGGAGCGCCCAATCAAAAACTCAAGTGATAAATATGCCGCGCGGCGAACGGGTTCTTTGGTTGTTGGGTTATGTTTGTCATAATAACGAGCAACAAGGCGATCACGTAGCGCATGAGCGATTGCATGATAAAGATAAACATGTGACTTTTGTACCTTGGCACGCCCAAGGGTGTAGTGAAAATAACGTGCAACATCTTCAAGTAGTGGACTTTTTTCAAGATCTAACACTTCAGTTAATGAAGGTGTGGTTGATTTTGTAGTCATCGATCAATTCCTTTGTTTTACCCATCACAATGATGTTTGTAAGCCCCTTTATCACTGGATGGGTCGGTTGATGGTAAACAATAAGTCAATGCGTTATTTGTGCTTGGTTTTACTCGTTGTGCTTTTCTTACGTTTCACGACAGGTTTTTGCTCTGCGCTAAAGTTTAAGAAAAGGGTCGCTAATGGTGGCAAAGTGACTTCAATGGAGTGATCATAGCCATGCCAAGCGATGGCCTGGGTTTCAAATCTATCCGCAATCTTATAATCTGATCCCCAATATTCTTGCGCATCGGTATTGAGTAAAACTTGATAAATTCCTGCGACAGGAACGCCAATACGATAATTCTCACGCACCACAGGGGTGAAGTTTGAGATAACCAGTACCTTGTCACCATTAAAAGCGTAGCGTTCATGCGCGAATACAGATTGCAAGTTGTCATCTTGCACGCGCCATGCGAAGCCGCGATCAATGCAGTCTTGCTCATACAGCGCTGGGGTTTCGCGATAGATATGGTTGAGATCTCGAATTAGGTTTTGAATCCCTTTATGGCGATCAAATTGCAATAACCACCATTGGAGTTCGTTATCGTGTTGCCACTCGCAGGTTTGACCAAACTCACTGCCCATAAAGTTGAGCTTTTTACCCGGCTGGCCATACATATAGCCAAAATAAGCACGTAAATTTGCAGTTTGTTGCCATTCATCACCTGGCATTTTGTCAATTAATGAGCCTTTTCCGTGTACGACTTCATCGTGGGATAAAGACAAGACATAGTTTTCTGAATAAGCATAAATCAGTGGGAAGGTCATCGTATTATGGTGATATTGGCGGTGAATCGGCTCTTCGCTGATGTAGCTTAAGCTGTCATGCATCCAACCCATGTTCCACTTAAAGCCAAACCCTAGACCATTTAGGAAAGTTGGCTGCGAAACGCCAGTAAATGCTGTGGATTCTTCGGCAATGGTCATCGCATTTGGATAATGCTGATAGACTTCTTCATTCATCCAGCGAAGCAGGCTGATGGCATCATAGTTATGATTGCCGCCGTCATGGTTTGGAAGCCACTGACCATGCTCGCGTGAATAATCTAGATAAATCATTGACGCCACGGCATCAACGCGCAGGCCATCAATATGGAATTTATCCAGCCAATACAAGGCATTAGAAATTAAGAATAGGCGCACATGTTCGCGCGAATAATCATAAATATAGCTATTCCAATCTTGATGCCAGCCGCGGCGTGGATCAGGATCGTGATACAGCGGGCTCCCATCAAAATAGGCTAAGCCATGATCATCGGATGGGAAGTGTGCTGGCACCCAATCCATGATCACGCCAATGCCAACTTGGTGACACTTATCTATGAAATATTTGAGATCGTCAGGACTGCCATAACGCGCTGTTGCAGCAAATAAGCCGACAGGTTGATACCCCCACGAGCCATAAAAAGGATGCTCTGCGATTGGCATCAATTCGACATGGGTGTACTTCATTTCTAAAAGATATGGAATTAAACTATCTGCAAGTTCGCGATAGGTATACATGCGGCCATCAGGGTGACGACGCCATGATCCAACATGCAACTCATAAAATGAGAGTGGCTGCTCACGTTTTTCCGTCACAGGGCGATTTAACCATGCATCATCATGCCATTGATAGGCGTCATGATCATAAACCACAGAGGTTAACGACGGAAAACTTTGCGCTTGAAAGCCCCAAGGGTCGGCTTTGTGTGGCAAACTCACGCCAGCGCTATTTTTGATTTCAAACTTATATTGCGCGCCTGCATCCACGCCAGGGATAAATAATCCCCAAAACCCTTCGTCTAAACGTTGCAATGGGTGGCGTGAACCATTCCATAAATTAAATTCACTAACCACGCTCATAGCACTAGCATGCGGTGCATAGACTAAATAGCGTACACCTGAAATAAGGGTGCCATTGACTTCGATTTCTTCTAATTGCGCACCCATATAGTTATAGGCTTGATGGGGATTTTTTAAATCAAACATCGACGGCATAACATGATGGAATTGGTATGGGTCATAGATTGTTTCTTGGCATTCACCCCAGTCGACACCCAATTGATATAAGCTTAAATCGAGTTCATCTTCTTGAGCGTGGTATTCAAAGAAACCATCTGCCAATTTTTCCATCGATACTTTTTTACCTTGTGCATCATAAAGGACAACGGCTTTTGCACCAGGTAGCCAAGTGCGTACCCCTTGCATCGGATAAAAAGCATAAGGGCCAAGGCAGGCAAATGGGTCATGACAATTCGCATGGCGTAAACGATCAAGTGCATTTTGCGTAAGAGTTGGTAATTTACTTTTTTGTGACGGCTGAGTACTTGGTCGTCTTTCTAAATCCATCATGGATAACTCCTATCTATATACCTTGATGAGAGGTACATCTAATCATTAAAATTTAATTTCTTTTCGAACTTGATTAAAATTATTCAAGAACTGGCTAAACCTTTCATTTTCAAACATATCGTCGATATTCATGGACATTTTGCGTCGCCAATTTGGGTATTCCATTGAGGTGCCTGGCACATTCACAGCTTCTTCCATATTCAACCAATCTTCGAGTTGTACACTGAGTAATGCGCTATTGGTGTGTGCTAAGTGCAGATGAAATGCTTGGTTTAACTCTTCTGTCATTTCGGCTTGCGCGGCATTTTGTGGACTGCCTTGCGGCAAGTAACCATGCCATGCGAGGCTATTTAAAATTTGCTGTTTGGCTTCAAGGCGCTCTTGGTACAAGGCATCTAAAGTGGCGGGATCATCAAAAAAACCAAGCTCTTGACCAAGTTTGATATCAAGGCAATGCCAATAGCCGCGTAGGGTTGGCATATCATGGGTACAAAGAGTTGCCAGTGCTTGTTGTGGATAGTCTTTGGGTGAGTAATAACCACCATCAGGGGCACGGTTAAAGAAAAAGACTTTGTAGGACAAAATCCCAGCTTGGAAGAGTTTTTCTTTGATACTTTCAGGAATAGTGCCGAGATCTTCGCCGACAATTAAGCACTTATGACGGTGACTTTCTAAGGCCAAAATTGATAAAAGATCATCAATTGGATAATGCACGTAAGCGCCATCTTTGGGAGACAGACCATGCGGCACCCACCACAGACGCAATAAACCAAGAATATGGTCAATTCGCAGTGCGCCGCAGGCATTTAGATTCGCACGTAATAAGTTAATGAAGTCTTTGTAGGCATTATCTGCCAAGGCGCAAGGTTTCATTGGTGGTAGACCCCAACTTTGCCCCTGATAATTTAAAACATCTGGTGGTGCGCCAATGCTGACTTGGGTCGTAAAGAGCTCATGACGCATCCAAGTGTCCGCACTTTCACCATTCACACCAACGGCTAAATCTCGATATAAACCAATCGACATGCCAAGCTCATGCATATGGCGGTTGACTTGCTCAAGTTGTTTATTCGCTTGCCACTGGGCAAAACAATAAAAGTTAATCAGCTCTTCATTTTCTTCTTTAAAGACGAGTGTTTGTTTTGCTTCAGGGGTTGGGTAGACACTTTGCCAATCTTCAAGGTTAAAGTTTTTTGGATGTTTGGCATCTTTATCTAAAATCGCATCATAACAAGCATAATCACTTAAGCCTTTGCCATAATGGGCTTTAAAAGCATTAAAACTTAAGACAAGGTTTGGGTGCGCATCGGTTTTTAGCTCTTTAAATATACGCTTTAAAACAGAGAGCTTTAATTCAAAAACTTCTTGATATTGAACGTATTTATGTTCACGTAAAGCTTGGATTTTAGATTGAATTTCAGGGCTTTGAATATACTCCAGGGTGGCAGGAGTTAAGCCGTCAATTTGCTGCATATCAATATATGCAATATTTAACCAATAACGTGAAGATGGGCTATAAGGACTCGCATGCTCAGGTTTATGTGGAAATAACGAATGTAATGGGTTGACGCCAATATAACTGGCACCACGTGGCGCAAGTTTTTCAGCGAGCTTAATTAAATCACCAAAATCACCAATCCCCCAGTTTTGTTCACTACGCAGGGTATAAAGCTGAATGCTTGGCCCCCATAGTTTGAGTCTTTTTAAGACCGAAGGGCGATAGCATTTTCTTGGCGCGATAATGATGCGACTGCGAAGAACTACGTCTGTACCTGCAACGTAACAGCATAATTGGTAATAGCCAGGGACAAGTTTTTGAGGGAAATAACAAGCTAATCCCTCGTCCATTTTGTTGATTTTTTTATGATTGACGAGATCGCTTAATGAACCTTGTGAGAGGTGACCAAATTCATCTTTAAGCTGCCAAAAGCTTTGTGCAATTTTATCTTGGTCCCAAGCGGTTTTATCTTGGTTGTAAAGAAAGCTCGCTTGGAGATAAAAATCTTTATGCTGATCTTCTTTCCAGACATACACAGGCTTTAGATAAATATCTAAGTTTTGGCAGCAAGTTTCGTCATCATCCAAAGCATTTAAAAGATGCATTAGGTTTTCATCCGCGACGCGTTTAGGCTTCCCCCAAGCATCTACGTATTCCGCACAAATACCATTTTGAGTGAGCCTTTGTTCAAAACTAACTTGTTGTGCGCTATTTTTTCCCTTAGCGTCTTTATTATCTTTGAAAACTGGTTTAGACATAGCTACTCCGTCAATTTACTGATGCGTCAATTATTTTGTATTCATACAAGAACAGTGATTTGGATTTCCTTGCCCATCTGTCGGTTTAGCAACCAGTACGACCATGCTACGATCTCTGACTAATACCTTTTCAGCGTTAATTTCTGGGGCGTTTTCATATAGATAAATATCTTTTAAAGCACTTTCTGCCGTGTTGACTAACATGTGCCACTGGCAACATGAACAATTGGGGATCTCAAACTCAAGTGGGCTCCAATAAGCATTAAATGCCATATAAATTTGCTCGCCATTGGTTGGATGGACCATAAACAAAGCAATTGAGTGAGAATTATCCGACCAATCTGGTTGGTTTAATTTCACCCCATGCCATTTCACATCGACGCCAGAGAGGACTTCTTCAAGCGAGCGATGCATATTCCAATCAATCGTTGCCTCGGATGAGCGAATCGCACTTAGCAGCGCAACAAAACGTGCCAGTCCTGCGTTGTCTTTTACCAGTTGCCAGTTAAACCAGCTGATTTCATTATTTTGGCAGTAGGCATTGTTATTGCCTTTTTGAGTGCGCAAAACTTCATCCCCCATATTCAGCATAGGCGTACCTAGGGAGAAGAATAGGGTTGCTAACATATTTTTACATTGACGTAATCGAAGCTCTGAAATTTCAGGATCATCAGTTGGACCTTCAACCCCGTAATTGGCTGATAGGTTATGGTTTTCACCATCACGATTTTCCTCACCATTGTCCCAATTATGCTTTTCGTTATAGCAAACGAGATCATGCAAGGTGAAGCCATCATGCGCGCAAATGAAGTTCACTGATCTGTGCTGGGAATGGCTGTCGAGATGATAAATATCAGGTGAGCCAAGCAGACGGTTGGTAAATTTGCTGATCATGCCTTGATCGCCACGCCAGAAACTGCGGATATCATCGCGGTATTTCCCATTCCACTCATTCCAGCGATCGCCAATAAAGGAGCCGACTTGATAAAGGCCAGCGGCGTCCCAAGCTTCGGCAATGATCTTGGTGCTAGATAAAATTGGGTCGGAATCAATCGACATTAAAAGTGGCGGCTCAGATAAAGGTACACCGTTACTGTCTCGGGATAAGACAGAGGCTAAATCGAATCGAAAACCATCAACATGCATTTCAGTTACCCAGTAATAAAGGGCATCTAAAACCATACGTCGAAACACACTATGGTTGGCGTTACACGTATTGCCACAACCACTATAGTTGGCATAGGCACTTTGATCGTGCTGCTCCAAAATATAGTAGTCATCATTTTGTAAGCCCTTAAAACAAAAAGTTGGGCCATTTTCATCGCCTTCAGCTGTGTGGTTAAATACCACATCTAAAATCACTTCAATACCGTTGCGGTGCAGCTCGCGAACTAAGGTTTTAAATTCTTGAATAGCTGAAATAGGGTCTTGATTCATGCTGTAAGCACTGTGCACAGAAAAGAAATTTATCGGGCTATATCCCCAATAGTTTTTACGTCCTTCTGGCGCATCATAAATATCAAATTGCTGAATCGGCATCAGCTCAACCGCTGTGATCCCTAGCGATTTTAAATATGGAATTTTCTCAATTAATCCGGCAAAGGTGCCACGCTTTTCGGCGTCGACTTTAGAGCTTGGATCTTTAGTAAAACCCACCACATGCATTTCATAAATCAATGTATTGGCTAAAGGGTGATTGGGTGAGGTGACGCCTTGCCAGTCAAACTCTTGATCATAAATCACGCTCTTCATGCAGTCGCTATGATTGGCGCAATCTAAAGCTTGAGGTGAACGTTTATATGAGTCAGGGATCATCACGCCTTGGCTGTAAGGATCAATAAGCAGGGTGCGAGGATCAAAGCGTAGTCCTTGTTCTGGTTTCCATGGCCCATCAACTTGATAGGTATAACAAAAGCCATGGCCGATGCCATAGACGCGGATAAACCAATAGTGACCTTGTTTATGCAAACTCGAATCTAAGATGAATGAATGGCAGGGCAAACTTGCATTCATGTCAGAATAAATATGTAAGGTTACTTGGGTGGCATCTTTTGAATAAAGACTGAAATTGACATAACCATCGTGACAGTCTGCGCCGATAGGGTATGGCTTTCCGATCGCAGCATAAACAGCAGAAGTGTTAGCATCTTGTGGCATGTTTTAACCTTTCATAGAACTAAAAAGAGAACAAGGGTTCCTTCATCTTAAGCAGTTAATAAAAATAAAAAGTGAAATCAGATCAAAAAAGGATAAAACTTAGGCATAAAATGATTGATTTGTGACCGAGCGCATAAAAAAAACTGCAAGAATGTAATGTAAGTTGTTGATATTTAAAGGTAAATGTTTCGTTTATGTTGCAGTTATGATGTAAATGAAAGGGAAGTATTAAGAATAAAAGCAATCCATTAAATTATTAATCTTGTCGATATAAGTACTTTATGATTCATTTTTATGTCTAAGTTTCAACAAGATTAAAGTTAGAATAAATTTATATAATAATTAAAAATTATGTATTAATAATTTGCTTATATTGAAGTATATATTTTTTGAGCGCTTGATCACAAATGAAAACCCATTACATGAGAATTTAGATGTAGTTCACATAAATAAAATATTCAATATTATCAAGTGTTTATGTTTGTATGTCACCTCAGTTATATTGATGAAGTAAATAAGTTGTGATCACGCACATAAAATAAGGTTAAATTTTTTGATTGTATTTGTAATTTATTTTCTTCTTTGTTCTAATAGATTCATCAAAAGAAAGTACTAAATAGGTGACATAAAAAATAGTGTTTTTAAAAGGTATTAATACTACTAATTAATTTGGTTGGTCATTCATTTTTATTATTTAAATTATGGTGCTATTGAATTCAGTCAGGAAGACGAAGTCAGCAGCACTGAAAGAGGAATATATTATGCTTAAGTTCACAAAAATTGCTTCAGTTTTAGCTTTATCTTTAGGAGTTGTAGGCGCTGCGAATGCTGTTAGTGGTGACACTTCAAAAATTACAGGTTTACGTTGGGTTGCGGATTTAACTACCCAGGTAACTAGCGGTAATATGGTTGTTGTGGATAGTCAAAATAACATCATAGGTAATAGCAGTGAGTTTGAACTACGCGGTGTACAAAATGATTTATCTATTGTTGAAACCGGTACGGACAGCTTATTTGCGAAAAATTTTACAGATGCGAATGGGGATAATATTGCACAACAAGATGAAGTCGATTTAGATTCAGCTGTCCCTGCAAGTTGGGCATTGACCGATGCTAAATATGAAGTGCGTACTGTGTCAGGGCAAACACTTCCAACAGAGGTAGAGCCAACAATTACGTTTAATGGCGAGTCCATGATAGTGAATACTTCTGGATCTGAGACTACGACTGACGATGCATCAGAAATCGCAATTGGTATTTCTTCAGTTGCACCAACGTCAACTAACTTTGATGCTTCAGAAGCAACACAAGCTATTGTCACACTATCGATTCTTGCGGTAGACGCTAGTGTTTAATGATATTACGCTTGTTTTTAAGGTGTAATAAATATATTTGTTTATATTCAAAATAGAAAAAGGAGCGAAATTTTCGCTCCTTTTTTATGCCTTAACATAAGTGAAAAAAATAATTCGGATAAGACTGTTTTGATCACAAAAACATTACAAAAATAATGGTTTTTCTGGATATTCAGTGATGGAAGTTTTAATTTAGAATAGTTTTAAATTGAAGTGAAATTTAAATAATTGATGAGATAAAAGGCGATGAATTATTTTTTTAAAAAATTAAATATTATATTTTTAGGTATTTTTCTTATACCTTTTAGCGCGTCTATTTGTCTTGCTAAGCAAATCTCAAAAGACTTTACTGTTCAAACTCGTATTGAACGAAATGAATTTTTCACAAGCACTATTAGTGCCAAGTTTATCGATCCCGTGCTTTATCCAGCTTACGATGAAGAGTCAGATACCTTATCCTCCGTCCACTCCGAATTAGTCGTGACTGCAACCAATGTTGTCGAAGCTGATGCCGCTGTCCGACATCTCCTCACCTTACATGAAAATCAAACCCAATGTTTTGAACAATCAGAAGATCCGGATGACACGCAATCCTCTCAAGGTTTGGTTCTTATCCCGACAGATACGGGAAATTATGGGAAAGAATTTGTGCGTATTTTTGTTGACGGTAGTACAAGTGATGATGAGTTATCCAAAACACAGTCACTCTCATTTCCTTTTGATGAGGATGCAGAAACTCAAGAGGATGAGCTAACAGCAAGCCATGATGTACTCCTAAATTTTGGCCAAATTCCAGTAAATGCGGTGCGTTGTGAGGGGGATATCTCACTTTTGGTTGAATTTGATTTATAAGTGGATACATATGAAAATCAAACTAAATATTTTAACGATGCTGATAATACCGCTAGTGAGTGGTAGTGCTGCTTTGAGTGTTCAAGCTGCTGAAAATCCTGCTGTCCCAGAAGGTTTTAAAGATCTTTACCAAAAAGAAGTAAAAACAATCAAATTTAAGGATATTCAAGGTCGCTTTCATTCACTTACCTTTCTCGCAGGCTATGATAGCTTACAATTGCAAACTCCAAAAGATACAGCTGAATTTAAGAAAATTCTCATAGATAACAAAATTCAATCCTCTGTTGTCGATCAAATGATCAGTGAATTTCAAGCAGGCAAGACTTTAAGCATAGAGTGTGAAGGTCTATTGCAATCGTGTTCATTGCAGCCTCAAACTTATTCCTTTCAGTATGATTACTTTACGGACTCCTTGTATTTATTTATCAATCCAAGTTTTGTTGAACAAGATAATAGCGTTGGGCAAGATGGTGTGGTTTATGCCTCCTCATATAAAGAAGAGTGGGGCTTTCTAAACCATATTAACTTTTATGGGAATAAATCCAAAAATGCCGATTTTAACTACAGTATCTACAATGAAACAACTTTAGGTTTGCCATATGGCAACGTTGAGTCTGAGTTTTACTACCGTGATAACGAAAGTGATGACGAGTTTGAGCTTGATCGCTTGCTTTATAACTATGAATTTAACCGCTATCGTTTGATTGCCGGTTTAAACCGTGACCAACTGACTATCAACTCAACTGATTTTTTAAGTGCAAGCTCGCTTAACCAAGAATTAGCCGTGACCTTTGCAACATCCAATAATATGCAACTTGGGCGCAGCGCAGCGACACAAAAAATATTCTATTTTGCACCTAATGATGGGGTACTCACCGTGACTCGAAACGGGCGTATTGTCTATCAGAAAAATGTTCCAACTGGACAAGGTTTCGTTACAAATAGTGAGTTACCAACAGGGCGTTACACGGCGGTATTTGAAATAAAATCCGGTGAGAATGTCGTTTCCCGTGAGATACACACTGTATATAACACCTCAAATGATACTTTACCTGTAGGCGGTTATGATTTTGCCGTCACCGGTGGCGTGTTAGAGGATACTTTTACCCGCTTTGGGTTTATCGATGATTTCGACGATTTTGATCCGAATAGCGATGGAATTATAGATCCCAATGAAAACGATTCACATAGTCGAAAAGATAATGATCTTGATGGCGATGGTTTTGGACGTGCTTTAGTGACCTATCGCCCTTGGGCGCCTGTGACCTTTGGCGCGGGCGTGATGGCGGTGAAAGATGATGCTTCATATACACTTGGGATGAATGCCTATTTACCTTACGACTCAAATTTTGAGATTGCAGGGAAATACTTTGACCAAGGGGATACCTTATATAACGTTAGTTTAAATGTCTTAGGTTTTGGTTTTTACTATGAAGATTTTGACCTAGATGAAGAGAGTATTTTAGCTAGCTATCTCTATGGCGATTCTTCTTATCGACAATTTACAATTTCGAGGGGGTTTGGTTTACCTTATGGTGTTCAGGGATATGTGAACTATAACTTGTATGAAAATACGGATAGTGAATATTTCGATGACTTTAAAACCCAAACTATCACCACTGGTTTTACGGTCCCAGCATTTTTGAGCTCGACATTGAGATTCAACCTTGATTATGACTTTGAGGCAGAAAGTAACCACTCCAATGAATTTCGTGGACAAATAGTGTGGAGCTTACCTTTAGATGATTTAGTCAGTTTTGAAAGTCGCCTTGAAGGAAATGAGGATGATCTTGAAATCTTTAGAAACTCGCTACGCGCTGATAACTTGCTTCGTGACTTTGATGGTGCTTATGCAAGTATGCAAGTGGGACACAGCTATTATCCTGAACTTGATAAGGACAAATCGGTCGCCGATGCGAGTACGAGCTTAAATTACACAGGTGATATGGCGGCAGCCAGTGCGTATGGGTATATTGATACCAGTGGTAACTATAATACCAACTTCAATTTATCATCGAGTCAGATTATTAGCCCAAATACCTTTGCTTTATCTAGTCAAAAAGCTAATTCATACCTTGTGATTGATGCGGGTGATCAAATTGAAGATCGCGAAGAAGATGACGTGAAAGGTTTGCTTGTCTTAACCAAAGATGAAACAAGGGTTAGCAATCAGTATGTGCATAATAAAAAGCAAGTCGTGCCATTACAAGATTATGCGCAATACGAAGCTTATTTAGATACCGCGAGTGTTGACCTTGAAAGTGAGGGAGATACATCTGCGTCAACCTTTACTATGCCTGGCACAGTGCAACATATAGAGACGAAAGTTGTGCGTGTGCTTTCTTTTATTTCTGGATTCAAAGATGTGCTCGAAACCCCACTTGCTAACATTAGTTGTGCTGGCGATGGCTGTGTGTCTGAAGCGGAAGTGACGGATGGTATCTATAAAATTACCGTTCAAGAGGGCCAACCTTTTAAGATCTTTGCAGATGATCTAGTCTGCTTTATTCCGAAAGTGGATAGTGCGCAGATGTTTAACTTTGGTGAAAACTACTGTATTCCGAATATTGAGCCAGCTGAGTATGTGATCACTTATAAACAAGGTGAGCCGGTTAAAATTACTTATGTGGGTGGTTTTGATCCAAGAGACTATCAAGAGCAAATAAAAGATAGACTGGCAAGTTTACAGCTTCCACAGGGGGTAGAGATTGTAGAAAAAGATCTAGGCGACTTGGTATATGTGTATTTAACTTCAAGTGCTAAATCTGAGTTGACTGCGCAGCAGGTTTCATTTGTGAATGCAATTCAATCTTATGCGGTACAGCAAAGTTTAACCGATGAAGCGTATTATCATAATCTAGTGAAGCGTTGATTCTATTAAAAGTAGATAAGGTCAGACCGGATTATCTGAATAAACAATAACTAAACAATGTGAGTAGTAGAAGGATGTTTATGAAAAAACTTTTGATTTCACTGGCAGCATTGCTTGCCTTTCAAGCTCAGGCTTTATCGATCAATACGATGCAACTTGTTGGCGACAAGGCAGGAAATGGCGTATTTACATTAACCAATGATCTAGACTACACAAGTTTCGTGAATGTCAACATCATTAAATACGATGTTCAAGGTGATAAAATTATTAAAACGCCTTATACAAAGGAAAACTTGAAAGACTGGGAAGTAACAGTCACTCATCCGAAAATGATTTTAGAGCCAGGAACAACGAAGCAAGTTGGGATACGTTCGTTATGTGGCAAAAGTTGTGATTTTTCGCGGGATCATGTCTATCAAGTGAATTTTTCACCTGAGCCTTATGCTGAAACTGACGCAGAAAAACCATCGGTTGCAATCAATGTTGGTTATGCTCCGTTGTTTATAATTCCTGCTGAAAAACAAGATATTAAGTATTCAGTGAAAAATTTGGGCGATAAAATTTATGTGGAGAATACAGGTAATAGTTTTGTCCGCTTAGGCGTAACTATGTGCAGTCAGACCAAGACAAAAAATTGTAGAACGGCATTTACAGTACTTGCTGGACGCAAAAAATACTTTGATTTACCAGCTAATATACGAGGTGATCAGCTAAATATCATCGTTTTAAATCATGATAATAGCTTTGTTCGTCGTGAAGTAATTAACAGAAGTAATTAAGAGACCTAACTATGATGAAATCGGCCTGTCATTTTCGCACTTATCAAAAAAAGCTATGCAAGGCTTTGTTGCTTGCGGCAAGTTTAAGTCTGTCTTTTGGCACACAAGCGTTTACCCTAAATGTTAATGTGAAAGGGGAGAATGTGAGTTATTCAAATGCGACTTCAATTGGTGGTGATGCTTATGTGCTATCTGATTGGCAGGCAATAAATAACCTTGAACCGACGAACAATTGGCAGCCAGGTCTATTTACTACCGGTGAAGCTAGTTTTAGAGTTTCTGGTGTAGGGGTTACAAGTTTTGATATTCCGCTGCAAATTACTGGGATTCAATATAATTTAGGCAATGCTGGTGGAAATGAAGATGGCACACCTTTGATCTCAGGGGCAAGTTGTAGTCGCGCTGAGTTAAATGGCAGTATCTATAGCTTAAATCAATCTGTTTCTTCTGGGGTTGGGCACTCACAAGGTGATTGCGCCGCCGATGCAAGTATTACAATTGATAACTTTGTGCAACCATTTTATTTTATTCGCCCGATATTCTCATTTGATACGACAGCTCTACTGAGTCAATTGCAAGCGCAAGACATCACCCAAAATACACATTTAACTGGGCAAGTTAGTTTAAGTGCGGTGTATTATTATCGAACCAATGCTGGGATCAGAACCTATCGCCAATTACCGATTCAATCATTTGTTGTTCAAATCAATTATCAACCTGCAGAGCTGGTATCGATCACCGCCGATGCAGTGAAAGAAATTATTCCAGAGTATGATAAAAGTAACCATACGGCGAAAGGCAGTGTTGATTTTAATATTAAAGCGATTGGTAATTTTCCATCTGGCCTAAAAATGATGCTAACCCCTAAACCTAATTTTCAGATGGTTAAAATTGCAGATGAAGATGAAGCTATAGAGGCCACGCGCGCAATAGACATAGCAAGTAATGTGATCCCTTATTCGATTACCTGCTCGGCTTTATGTGATGTTGAGCAATTGGTTGTTGATGGCCAAATTCGTGATGAAGCTAAGTCACCGATTGTTGTGGATGGGGAGCGAGCGAGTGACTTTATTGATTTTAACTTGACGGTCAGCTACGAAGATATTCCAGCAGAAGATGTCACAACAGGTTTATACCAAGATACCTTTACGGTCACTTTTGAAGAAAACTTGTAGGCATAAAAAAACAACCTAACCCATGGCGTGATTGCTTTGGTTTAGGTTGCTTTTATTTGGTGCGTATTGAGCTTCTTACGCTTTAGTTTTGAAAATGCGTAATAAAGTCGATTAATAGTCTGACTTTATCCGGTAAATGATCTTTATAGTTATACATCATATAGACTTCACGCGGCGCGCTGTGCCATTGCGGCAAGACGCGTACTAGGTTGCCTTTTTCTAAATCATCATGTACCAACATATCTGGCAATAAGCTGATCCCTAAGTGTTGGCGACACGCATCATGCACAGTATGAAATTCATTGGCTTGAATACGTGCATTTCCCGAAATCAACACACTTTCATTTTGCTCATTCATTAACTGCCATTTTAAAAGTGGCTGACCTTTTAATAGTGCATGTCTTTCAAGATCATTCGGATGTTTTAATGTTGGTGAATTTTCAAGATACTTGCTGCTTGCTACAAGTAAGTAATTAATTTCATTAATTTTACGAACAATTAAGTTTGAATCTCGTTGAGGTCCTACGCAAAATACAAGATCCCAATCAGCACAGTCTAAGTCAGCTGTTTCATTGGTAAGCTTGAGATCTATTTGAATGTCAGGGTAGAGTTTCATAAACTCATTCAGCATAGGCATAATCAAGTAGCGGGCGGTATTTGGCGGGACACAAATACGAACTTTCCCACTCGCTCCACGGCACTCATCTGAAACATCTTGAGAGGCTTGAGTTAAGGTCTTTAAAATCGGTGCGCAGCTGTCATAAAAGCGCTGACCTGACTCAGTTAAAGATAAACGACGCGCATTTCGATTTAATAATCTAAGATCTAAATCTTCTTCAAGTGATTGAATTCGACGCGTAATTGTTGCTACTGGGATATTAGTCTTGCGTGAAGTTGCAGTATAGTTACCGTTTTCCACAACAAGGCGAAATAAGTTTAAATCATCTAACTTCATGCCACATTTCCTTAAATTAAATCTTACTCCAGTGTAATCAAAGATTACGTTTGTGATTTGTTTCATATCAATTTAAGTTTGCAATCCTGATAATTTATCATACTAAATGGGTATAAAATGATCCGGATCATAAAATGCATGACTTCACTCTGGATATTAGTATGATTAATTCTGTCGCTTGCTTGAAGATATACGGCTTTAGAACTAATTTTAATGGTAGTGATTTTAAATCTGGATAATAAATGGGGGATAAGACATGCAGCCATATCGCATGATCAACAAAAAGAAGTCTCATTTGGATACACAAGATATCTCAGAGGCTCAGCCCGCAACACCCATACAAAAGACGCCAAAAAATAATCAGCAAATTTTAATCGTTGATGATGATCCAGTCTTTCGGCATATGCTTGCCAGTTACTTATATAAAAGTGGTTATCAAGTCAGCCAAGCTCCGCATGGTTTAGATGCACTAAAGCAGCTGCAACATCAAGTGCCAGATGTGATCCTTTGCGATTTAAATATGCCTGTAATGGAAGGCATGGATTTTATTGAAGAAGTGAGCTGGCAATTTCCGGATCTGCCATTAATTGTGATTTCAGCGACGGAAAATATGTCCGATGTCGCCAAAGTGCTGCGCTTTGGAATTAAAGATTTTTTAACCAAACCGTTAAAAGAATTTGCGCATTTAACGTCAGCCATTCAAGACTCGATTGCTGAATCTGAAAACCATCATGCGACTAGACGCGATTTTTCTAGCCAATGGTTTGGTGTCAGTGAAGGGCAAGTAGCGCAAGAAAAAGAGCTGTATTGGCATATCGAACAGCTCAAACAAACGCCGGATGTTGCAAGAGAGTTGTTGCATGCACTTTTACCTGAACAAAAATCTGCACAAGGTAACTGGTTGATGCAATATCAGATGCTTCAATCATTGGAGCGAATGCCACTTATTTTTGATTATGCTTGGTTATCCCATGGACGTTTTGCATTTTATTTACTTGATGTGTCTTCGAGTCCAGATCAAGGCGTGGCTTGTGCGCTGCTTGTGCGCGCCTTATTCAATGACTTTTTGCGTCACGATGTCAACCAACTAGCCAATGTTCAAGATTTAGCTAAGCAGCTAGAAAAAGGGCTAGAATGTACTAAATGTGAGGGCGTGAATGCCTTACTCGGTATTGCGGACATGACGCGTCGGCAAATCACCATGTTACCATCTGGTATTAGCGCGTTATGGCGTATGGATACAGACCAGCAGGCAAAACACCATCAGCCTGAAACAGTTGGGGGGATGGATACTATGTTACCTGCGGGGAGCAAACTTGGTGAAAAATGCCACCTTACCGCGCCGCAAGTGTTAATGATGGGGAGTGCGAATCAGCTTTACTTAAAGCAAGCTGGGCAAGGTTCGTTTAAGATGAATTTAAATTTAACCGCTTAGTTGAGACTTAGGTAAAGATTTGAATCAAAACTAGAATCAAAGTGTGGTTAAAGCTAGAATTAGCCTTTGTTTTATCATTTTATAACCAACAAGCGAGTACAATGACTCGAATTTTATTACTTATCTGCGGCTGGCTAAGTGTGCTGCTTGGGGTGATAGGAATAGTCCTTCCGGTACTACCTACGACCCCATTTTTATTGTTAGCAAGTGCTTGCTTTATGCGCTCTAGCCCTAAATTTCACGCTTGGCTGACGAATCACCCAAGTCTTGGGCCAATTATTTATAACTGGCAGACCCAACGTGCAGTGGAACCAAAAGTCAAGCAAAGGGGCTATTTGGTGATTGGCGCGAGTGCTATTTTCTCGATTAGCATGATGCCGATTGTTTGGGGCAAGTTCGCCCTTGGTTGTCTTTTTATCTGCGTATTTTTTGGCTTTAGTCGACTCAAAGTCTTGCCGCAAGCTAAGCTTGATTAAAAGACTTATTTGCTAAAGAATCCCTTATGATAGCGCCAAGTTTATGCTAATCTATGGCGCTTGATTATTTTTATGAAGACAGACCTATGACCACAAGTATCCAATATATTCAAGATAGCATTAAAACTATTGTTGACTATCCAAAACCAGGCATCTTATTCCGTGATGTCACCAGCCTAATGGAAGACCCAAAAGCTTATCAAGCAACGATTGACTTATTGGTTGAGCGTTATAAAGATCAAGGTTTTACTAAAATTGTCGGCACTGAAGCGCGCGGATTTTTATTTGGTGCTCCGCTGGCGTTAGCCTTGGGCGTCGGGTTTGTTCCTGTGCGTAAACCTGGCAAACTACCACGTCAAACGATTGCACAAACTTATGATCTTGAATATGGCACTGACACACTTGAGATCCATACCGATGCGATTGTTGAAGGTGATAAAGTCTTAGTGGTTGATGACTTACTTGCAACCGGTGGCACAATCGAAGCGACAGTGAAGCTGATTCGTCAACTTGGTGGTGATGTTGCGCATGCTGCGTTTGTGATCAACTTACCTGAGATTGGTGGCGAAGAGAAATTAAAAGGCTTAGATCTAGACGTGTACAGCATTTGTGAGTTTGCAGGCCACTAAGTCTTTGCAATATCAGCGGATTTGTTTCACTCTCAAGCATAAGCTTTACTCCCAATAAACAGGATTTTCATGAGTTATTTAGCTTTAGCCAGAAAATGGCGTCCAACTAAGTTTAGCGATGTCGTGGGTCAGTCACATGTTGTGACGGCACTTGCCAACGCATTAAAGCAAAATCGTTTGCATCATGCTTATTTATTTAGCGGGACGCGCGGCGTAGGTAAAACATCGATTGGACGTTTATTTGCCAAAGGTTTAAATTGTGAAACAGGGATCACAGATACCCCTTGTGGCACCTGTGCAACTTGCCAAGAAATTGACCAAGGTCGACATGTTGATTTACTTGAAATCGATGCCGCGTCACGCACTAAAGTCGAAGACACGCGTGAAATCCTGGATAATGTACAATATAAGCCGGCGCGTGGACGTTTTAAAATCTATTTGATCGATGAAGTGCATATGCTTTCACGTCATAGTTTTAATGCCTTGCTAAAAACCCTTGAAGAGCCGCCTGAATATGTAAAGTTTTTGCTTGCGACAACAGATCCGCAGAAACTCCCAGTGACGATTTTATCGCGCTGTTTGCAATTTCATTTAAAACCAATTCAAGCAGATGAAATCCATACACAGCTTGCTTATGTGCTTGACGCAGAGCAAGTCAGTTATGAAAATCGCGCACTTGGTTTGATTGCTCATGCCGCTGATGGCAGTATGCGTGATGCCTTAAGTTTAAGCGATCAAGCGATAGCTTTAGGCAATGCACATCTAGATAGTGCCACGGTTGCCAACATGCTTGGCACTTTAGATACCGAGCAAGCGCTCGATTTACTGGAAGCTTTGCAAGAAAATAAAACCCAATTTGTGTTTGATACTTTAAATCAACTTGCAAGCCAAGGCATTGATTGGGACGGATTATTAAAAGAGCTCGTAGCGCAAATTCATCGCATTGCGATGTACCAGGCGTTGCCAGCTAGCTTAGATAAAACTAAACCAGATGCGGAGCGTATTCGTCTGCTCGCAGCAAGCCTTTCGCCTGAGCAAATTCAGCTGTATTATCAGATTTGCCTAAAAGGGCGTGATGATTTACCTCTTGCGCCAAATGGTAAAATGGCTCTTGAAATGTTGATGCTGCGTTTGCTTGCCTTTGCACCGAAAGTGCAGCAGACCGTTCAATCGATCCCTCAGGCAAATCTTGCGCCAGCGACTGCGCCACAAGCCGCGCCAAGGGCGAATCCTGCGCCAATGCAGCAGCAACAGACAATCAATCGTCCTACGCCATCTCAGTCGCCGCCTCAGCAGGTTGCGCCACCGCCTGCGCATGATCGTCAGCAGCGTACTGCGCCTCAAGCGCCAATCCAACAAGCTCAACAATCTGTGCCTGAGCAAGTTGCACCACAACAGGCGCCGCAGCAAGCACCGGCATCACCGATTTCTGGATTACGCCACCAATTACGTAGTCGTAAGCAGCAAGTGCCCGTGCAACAGTCAGCGCAATCTGAGCAGCCAAATCAAGCCGCACCGCAAGCTGCAAGTAGTTCTGCATCAGCAGCCAGTACGCAAGGTGCGCCAGTAAAAAAGACGACAGCAACACCCTCTAGCCAATCTATGCTCGAGCGTGTTGCGATGCGCGCAAAACATGTCAAACTGGATCAGTCACCAATTTCATCCAACGGCACGCCAATGTCTGGCGCAGGCGATGGGTTAAATAAAGATTCAGCCTATCGCTGGCAACCAACAGCGCCAGTGAAGGAGCCCGTGCAAACAAGCTTGACCCCAAGTGTTTTGAAAAAGTCCTTGGAGCATGAGAAAACCCAAGCGATGAACGAGCAACTGACACGTGAGGTATGTGAGCAAAACCCGTGGGCTGCGATGATAGCTAAGTTTGAAACTGAGAAATTAATCGAGCAATTGGCGTTGAACTCAACCTTTAAAGCCGAAGGCGAGCAAGTTTATTTAGGTTTGCGCGCAGCGCAGCAACATTTAAATACGCCTCGCGCGCAAGAAATTTTAGCGCAAGCCTTAAGCGCACAGTTAGGTCATGCTTGCACGCTACATATTGAGATTTCAGAAGAAGGTGAGACGCCACTTGAGCAGCGTGAGCGTTTATATCAAGAAAAGTTACAACAAGCATTTGAAAGTTTGCAAACTGATCCCAATATTGTATTTATGCAACAAAGATTTTCTGCCCAATTGGATGCAGAAAGCGTTCGCCCAAGAGCAAACGGCGAAGATGAATTAAAAAGCTTTTAGTTGGTGATAACTCGAAGCGTACTCAACACATCCCTTAATTAACAATAAATGAGAGAATATTATGTTTGGTAAAGGCGGAATGGGCAACATGATGAAGCAAGCGCAGCAAATGCAAGAGCGCATGCAGAAGATGCAAGAAGAAATTGCCAATATGGAAGTGACAGGCGAGTCTGGTGCAGGCCTTGTGAAAGTAACCATTACTGGCAATCACAGCACACGTCGTGTTGAAATTGACGAAAGCCTAATGGAAGATGACAAAGAAATGCTAGAAGACTTAATTGCTGCAGCATTTAATGACGCATCTCGCCGTATCGACGAAGCACAAAAAGAAAAAATGGCTAGCGTGACTGGCGGTATGCAATTACCACCAGGCATGAAAATGCCTTTCTAACCATGCAATCGAGTCAACTACTTGAATCTTTAATGCAAAGCTTACGTGTGCTGCCGGGCGTAGGGCCAAAATCAGCGCAGCGTATGGCTTTTCATTTACTCCAACGCAACCGTCAAGGTGGTTTGCAACTGGCAGATGTGTTAAGCAAAGCGATGACTGAAATTGGTCACTGTGAATCGTGCCGCACCTTCACCGAAGAAGAAGTCTGCCATATTTGCAAGAACCCCAAGCGTCAAGAAAATGGCCAGCTTTGTGTCGTGGAAACGCCAGCAGATATTGCAGCGGTTGAAGCAACAGGGCAGTTTTCAGGACGTTATTTTGTTCTCATGGGGCATTTGTCGCCGCTTGATGGCATAGGGCCAAGTGATATAGGGCTTGATTTACTCGATAGACGCCTTGGCGCTGGGGATATTCGTGAGGTGATCCTCGCGACCAACCCAACAGTTGAGGGGGAAGCGACAGCGCATTATATTGCTGAGCTGTGTAAGCTTTATCAAGTCACAGCGAGTCGTATTGCCCATGGCGTACCTATGGGCGGAGAGTTGGAGCTCGTTGACGGCACCACTTTGTCGCACTCTTTATTGGGACGACAAGTTCTGTCTTAAATTTGATTTACATGATACAAAAATGCCAAGGCGTGAATCATCACTTTGCCTTGGCATTTTTTGTTGAGAGAGATGCAAAGCGTGAAGATTAATGCTCAGGCAATACAAAGTTTTGTGACAACTCTTGGATCTCTAGATCCGTATAAGTGACGATTTTCTCCATTACTTCTCTGGTTAGATGTGGGCAGAAATTTTCAATAAAATCATAAGTATGACGCTGCAAGAAGATATTTCGGCTAAAGCAGATCCAAGCATTACAAGCTGGCATTAAACCTTCA
Organism: Vibrio sp. KMM 9700; assembly: GCF_058545285.1. Lineage (NCBI taxonomy): Bacteria > Pseudomonadati > Pseudomonadota > Gammaproteobacteria > Vibrionales > Vibrionaceae > Vibrio > Vibrio sp. KMM 9700. The sequence goes on from NZ_CM178589.1 coordinate 2,364,722, forward strand.
AGGTCGATACTTACTAGATTCTCATCATGGATATTTTTAGCCGCGACACGCGCCACAATACCAATCCCAAAACCCATATTGACGTATTTTAAAATTACATCCACATCCATAACCGTCATAAAATAGCTCGGATCAAGCTCAGCTTCGGCAAAGGCTTTTTCTTGAGTCAGTTTGCCTGTGGAGCCTGTTTCATAGCTAATTAACGGATACTTAGCAATATCTTCTAAACTCACTTGGCTTATTTTGGTTAGCGGGTGATCTTTTGGCACAACTAAAGATAGCCCCCATTTGTAAGCGGGCAGAATAATGAGATCTGATTCAGGTTTTACATCTTGCGCGACAATCGAGAAGTCCGAATGTCCTTTTTTAATTAACGAACCATCTTTGTCCGGCTGCACCGCGCCAATATGGAAAGTAATTTGCGGATATTTACGCACAAATTTATTCACGGTTTCAGGCAATAAGAAACGCGCAATAGTATTGGTGGTGTAGATATTGAGACAGCCATCGTCTGGATTAACGAAAGTTTTTGAAATGGCTTGAATTTTTTTCTCAAGCTCAAGCATCTTCGCTGCTTCATCAATGATGAGTTGGCCGGCTGGGGTAATTGAGTTTAAATGCTTGCCTTTACGCTCGAATATCTTGAGCCCAAGCTCTGATTCAAGCAAGCCAATTTGTTTACTCACGCCTGGCTGAGTCGTAAATAAACTTTTTGATGCCAGAGAGATATTTAAATCATGTTTGACGATCGCATCAAGGTAGCGCAGTTGTTGTAACTTCATGAGTGCATCCTTTCTATACTGCTTACAAATACGTAATGCATATTCGATATAGTTATATCAGGATGTTAGGCCTTTGTAAAAACAAAAGCAATCATGTCTTGAGGTAAGACAAAGAATTTGTTTATTTTTTAATCTTTGGCGGTGATTTCTTCAAGCTCTAAAATCGTTTGAAGTGCAAATTCGTTGGTTTGGCCGCAAATTTGTGGGTCAGCTTTAAACTGATGGCAGACGGCTGGGCGCTCTGGTTTGCCAAAAATTTTACATAAATTATCGCTTGATAGTTGCACACAGCGCACGCCAGCAGGTTTACCTTGCGGCATACCAGGAATAGGTGTTGAAATACTCGGAGCAATACAACATGCACCGCAACCAAGGCGACATTCCATCAAAAAATCCTATACTTTATTTGTGAGCTCAAAAGGGCGCTGATAATAACAACAGACACCTGCTGCTGCAAGGTTATATCCCCAAAATAGTTGTAATTTTAATCAAACCTAGGTATAACCTGTGCTCGTTTCGACGTGTCTAATGATCCCTATCTAAAAAGTATTTAAATTATTCAAAAAGGTTACACATGAGTCAAAAATTCTGGCAGCAAAAAACGCTCTCACAAATGACGGAAGAAGAATGGGAGTCGCTTTGCGATGGCTGTGGAAAATGCTGCTTACACAAACTCATGGATGAAGATAGCGACGAAGTTTATTACACTAATGTGGCTTGCTCTTGGCTTAATAGCAAAACTTGTGGTTGTAAAGATTACCCAAACCGTTTTAGCTCAGGTGAAGAGTGCTTAAAACTCTCGAAAGAAAATGTTGACGAATTTTATTGGTTGCCTGAAACTTGCGCCTATCGCCTACTTTCTGAAGATAAACCTTTGCCAGCATGGCATCCGTTATTAACAGGCTCAAAATCTGCGATGCATGCCGCCGGTGAAAGCGTGCGTAATAAAGTGGTGTATGAGGTGGATGTGGTCGATTGGGAAGATCACATTTTAAATCATCCCAATCGCTAACGTCAGTTAATTTGCAACTCTGCGCCTATTCAATGATGCGATAGACTCTTAACATAAAGTCTGCTTCGCAGCTAAACGATGATGCTGATTTTAAATCATCTCTTAGGGCGTTACTGGCTTTCCAAGCAAAGGGCGTCATTTGGAGTAAATTAAAGGCTGCGCCATCTTTAAGGCTCATGTCATAACTTAGTTTTTGGCTTGAAATTAGCTCAAAGCCTGCAATTTCTTCTGCATTTTCATCATGCAGACGCACGCTTGGGTAGACGCGCTCACGCAGTTGATAAAGGTGGCGCGCAGCTGGGGTCACGGTAATCAAAATACCATCTTGGGCTAAGACGCGCTGCATTTCACTCGCTTCACACGGCGCATAGATGCGCACTAAAGCATTGAGGCTATTCTCGGCAAAAGGTAAGCGGTAGCTTGATGCGACACAAAAATCCACATTTGGATAGCGTTTGGCCCCATAACGTACGGCAACTTTTGAAATATCAAGACCGTAAGTTTGGGCATCCTTTGATTTTGTTAGCAAGGCATCAGCAAAATAATGGGTGTAATACCCTTCACCGCAGCCGATATCTAAGGCTTTATTACCTTGAATATGCTCAATAAGTAATTGTGAGGCAGCTTCGCGCATTGGGTGATAATAATCGCCATTTAAAAATGCACGTCGTGCCTGCATCATTTCCGTGCTATCACCTGGATTTTTCGAACCTTTGTGCTGCACTGGCATGAGGTGAATATAACCTTCTTTGGCGCGATCAAACTGATGTTGATTGGTACATGCTAGGCCTGATTCACTCGCAGTAAGTGGCGTTTGGCATAAAGGGCATTGATAAGTCATAAGCTACCTTAAAGAGCAAAAGCCGTAGTGGGCATCCAACTACGACTTTAAATAGGGTGAATGTGTTACTTGAAGCAGTTAGTGTTTTGCTACTTCAATAAATGTACTAAGTTGATGGCTTTGATTCGGCGCTAGTTTGATGCCTTGATCTTTAGCTTGGGCGTGGACAGCCGCCTCGACACAAACCATAGTCATGTAACTATCATCTGCCATATCCGCCATGTTTTTCGATAATTCTTGCCACGGGTTCCAAATTACAGCCGAGTTATCTCCTTGGTTTGAGACCACAATTGTGCGACGATTGAGTCGATCGTGAATACGAATATTCGCTTCAGGATAGGGATAAACGCGATCGGTTTCACGATTAAAACCAAGTAGCTTTTGGCCTTTAAATTTGGCATAAGTATTTAAATTATCAAGGTAGGTCTCACCCATACCAGTGACTAAGGTATGATTGATATCACCAAGATTAAAGTAAGTATGCAGCGCCCCAGAGAAAACCCACTCAGATTCATCTGTGTTGGTCACATCTAAGCTAATTTTAAGCGTTTGTGAGAACTCAAAATTCATTACAAGTTTAAACTTATGTGGCCAAATCTCACGGGTTTGTTCTGTGTCCTCAAGGCCAAGTCTTAATGTGAGTTTGTCGTCAGTTGATTCATGGCTTAATATTTGCCATTCACTGGTACGTGCAAACCCATGAGATGGATTGGCGAGTTTGCCAAACCAAGGCCAACAAACCGGCACGCCACCTCGAATCGCCTTATCTTTTGCAAACTCGGCTTTTTCACTCATCCAAATCACAGGCTTGGCTTCATTACTTGGTTGAAACCAAAGTAAATGCGCACCATGGGTGGCGACACCAGCAGTAAAAAGAGGGTGGTTAATACGCAGGACATCTATGCCTTGATAAGTCACAAGGTCGATATGTTCACAAAGATGTTTAGTTGCTGAAAGAGATTGAAAGTCCATAAGATCTGCCCGGCAGTAAAAATTTAATAATAACAGACATATATTAATATGTTTAATCTATAAAGAAACCATATAAATTAAAAATATTATTATAAGCTATAGCTGATTTTATATATAAATAAAAAGGCGACACTATGGCCGCCTTTAGTATTCGTCTTAAGACAAATCGCTTACTAAGTAAAAATTACTTAGAGATGTGTGCGATTAGGTCAAGAACTTTGTTTGAGTAACCGATTTCGTTGTCGTACCAAGATACAACTTTAACGAAGTTATCAGTTAGAGCGATACCAGCTTTTGCATCAAATACAGAAGTTTGAGTTTCGCCGATGAAGTCTTGAGAAACAACTGCATCTTCAGTGTAACCTAGAACACCTTTTAGTTCGCCTTCTGATGCTTCTTTCATAGCAGCACAGATAGTTTCGTAAGATGCACCGTTTTTAAGGTTAACTGTTAGGTCAACAACAGAAACGTTTGCAGTTGGAACGCGGAAAGCCATACCAGTTAGTTTGCCGTTTACTTCAGGAAGTACAACGCCTACAGCTTTAGCAGCACCAGTTGATGATGGGATGATGTTTTGAGAAGCACCACGACCACCACGCCAGTCTTTCGCAGAAGGACCGTCAACAGTTTTTTGAGTTGCTGTTGTTGCGTGAACTGTAGTCATAAGACCAGATTCGATACCGAACTTGTCGTTAAGAACTTTAGCGATTGGCGCTAGGCAGTTAGTTGTGCAAGATGCGTTAGAAACGATATCTTGACCAGCATAAGTTTCGTGGTTAACACCCATAACGAACATTGGAGTAGCGTCTTTTGAAGGACCAGTTAGAACTACTTTTTTCGCGCCAGCTGTGATGTGTTTACGAGCTGTTTCGTCAGTTAGGAAGATACCTGTTGCTTCAGCTACAACGTCAACACCGATAGCATCCCATTTTAGATCTTCTGGGTTACGCTCAGCTGTTACACGTACAGTTTTACCGTTAACGATTAGGTTACCGTCTTTTACTTCAACAGTGCCATTGAAACGACCGTGAGTTGAATCGTATTTTAGCATGTATGCCATGTAATCTACGTCGATTAGATCGTTAATACCAACAACTTCGATGTTGTCACGCTCAACAGATGCACGGAAAACGAAACGTCCGATACGGCCAAAACCGTTAATACCTACTTTGATAGTCATTGTAGTTGCTCCACAACTTTGAGTTTAATAGAAAAAATAACTGGTAGTAAAATTACAGCTACCAGTGCAATGCTGCAAGAGATAATCCGACTTTAATTGCGAAATGTCAAAAAAAAGTGGTATTTTCTGACTTATTTAACAAAAATCGTTGCTTTTTTCAGCAATTATTACACGAAGTAAAAAATTCAACTCTCGAAACCAGCACCTTGAATCATAGTGTAGCGGATTGATTTCTTTTAGGCAGTAAATTTTATGAAATTATTTTGAAAAATGATTCAAACAAGTTAACTTGTCTTATGTTAGTTGAATAATTGACCATGTTTAAGGTGTGGGTTTGTCGGAAAAAGAAAAAGATTGGAAATCTGAGCTTTCAGAAGAAGCGTATGCAGTGTGTCGGTTAAAGCAAACCGAAAAGGCATTTTCAGGGAAATTTGTCTATCATCACCAAACCGGTATTTATGCGTGCCATTGTTGTGGGCAAGCCTTGTTTGATTCAAATAATAAATATCAAAGCCCATGTGGTTGGCCAACCTTTGATGCACCAATCTCAATTCATGCTTTGGTGTTTGAAGCAGACACCCGTGACAATATGTATCGAATCGAAGTGAAATGCTCTCAATGTGATGCGCATATTGGGCACTTGTTTGCTGATGGTCCCAAAGACACCACAGGGGAGCGTTATTGCGTTAATTCAGTTGCGTTAGATTTTTTAGATAAATAGAAGGATATAAAAGATGACCCAAGCATTAAGCTTAGAAAGCATACTTGAAATGATGGATGAGACGGCTTATCAAAACTTATGTTATGCGGTTGAAACAGGGCGTTGGCAAAATGGCACTAAGCTTACCCCTGAGCAGCGTGATATTTGCATGCAAGCTGTGATGATTTATCAGTCCAAGCACAACCATGATGCCGAGCATATGACAATTGCCGCCGGTGGTGAAATGCACTTAAAATCCAAAGCCGAGCTCAAAAAAGTCTTCAGCGAGCAAGAAGATATCTTTCGCACCAAAGTAGATCATGATTAAAGCTGCCATTTGATTTTATCTATATTCTAGATATAAAAATACCCAACCGCTTTGAATTGCTGAGTTGGGTATTTGCAATACTTTAAATGCTTTTCATGACGTCAATTAATGGCTCATTTCACCACGTAAAATCTCATGCATTTTCACTTTCACTTCTTCATAGCAGAGGTTTTGGCTTAATAAGAAGTGAAGTTTTGCCAGTGCTGCCTCAGGCGTCATATCAAACCCGCTGACCACGCCGGCATGGGCGAGCGCATTGCCGGTGGCATAACCACCCATATTGACTTTACCTGCCAAACATTGGGTTAAGTTCACCACAATTACGCCACGCTCAGAGGCTTCTTTTAAATGCCCTAAAAGCTCGGGATTTTGTGGCGCATTGCCTACGCCAAAGGTAAGCAAAATCATTGCATTAACAGGTTGACGTAAGGTGTTTTTGATCACCTCATGGGAAATCCCTGGATACATGGTAATCACCCCAATTGGTTGAGGCGTAATTTGATGGACCTTGAATTCACCTTGTGGTTTTTTGTCGATTAGCTCAGGGTCACGCACTTGGATGTTGATCCCTGCTTCCAGCAGTGCAGGGAAGTTTGGTGAGGTAAAGGCATTAAAACCGTCAGCGTGTGATTTTGTGCTGCGGTTGCCACGAAGAAGCTGATTATTAAAAAATAACGTCACTTCATTAATTGGATAATTCGCTGCAATATGTAACGCATTCAATAGGTTTGCTTGACCGTCTGAGCGCAGTTGCGCCAATGGGATTTGCGAACCCGTGACAATCACAGGCTTAGCTAAGTTTTCTAGCATAAACGAAAGCGCAGAAGCGGTATACGCCATGGTATCTGTGCCGTGTAAGATCACAAAGCCATCATATTTGTCATAATTGGCTTTAATATCATCGGCAATATGCTGCCAATCGTCGGGCGTCATATCTGATGAATCCATCAAAGGATCATATTCATGCACAGTAAAGTTAGGCATTTCTTCACGATGAAACTCCGGCATCGACTGGAGCTGCTCACTCATAAAACCTTCAGCAGGGATGTAACCATTGGCTGATTTTTTCATCCCAATTGTGCCGCCTGTGTAGGCGATATAAATATGTTTCTTTGTCATGATTTATCCAAAAGACTCGCTAAATTTCGCAAGAGTATACCCAAGTCAAAACTTGAAGTCACTTTAATCAAAAATTGGCCTTTATTTATTCTTAATTTGGAATAATTTTCTAGGCTCGCTCAGTTATTGCTCCAAGCGAGCCGATGAAATTAACAACAATACGAAATTAATTGTCCTTTTCATCCATAATGGCTTGGCGAGTAAAACCGTGATGTTTTGCTAAAAGGGCTTTGGCTGTGATGGCATCGGTTTGAGTCAGGAGCATGACAATCGCAGTTTTACAGTGACCATTGCATGCGTTCAAGGCTATCTCTGCTTCTTCACGGCTGCAATCTGTTGCCTGCATCACGATGCGTTTTTGACGTTCTACTAATTTGGCATTGGTGGCTTCCACATCAACCATTAAATTGCCATAGACTTTACCCGTTTTAATCATCGAAGCTGTGGTCAGCATATTTAAAATAAGCTTTTGCGCAGTGCCTGCTTTCATTCGCGATGAGCCTGTCACTACCTCTGGGCCCACCACAGGTGTGATCGCAATTTCGGCTTCTTTAGTCATTGGGCTTTGTGGGTTACAACTAATTGCTACCACACACGCGCCTTGCGATTTAGCATAGGCCATAGCGCCTAAGACATAAGGCGTGCGACCACTGGCAGCGATGCCAACTAAAACGTCCTTGTGATTAAACTCTAGATCTTTCAAATCTTGCGCGCCAAGATCGCTGTTATCTTCTGCATTTTCAACTGCTTTTAAAATAGCAGGCTTTCCACCAGCAATCAGGCCAACAACTTGCTCAGCAGGCGTGCCGTAAGTCGGTGGGCATTCACTTGCATCTAAAATCCCAAGACGGCCTGAGGTGCCAGCGCCGATGTAAATTAAGCGCCCTTGGTTTTGGAAAGCTTGGCTGATTTTATCGACTGCAAGGGCAATTTGCGGCAAGGTTTGCGCGACTGCATGCGGGACTTGTTTATCTTCATCATTGATCACCTTTAAGATCTCTAGTGTGGATAAGGCATCAATATTGGCGCTATTCGGGTTACGGGTTTCGGTGATCAGAGCATTTAAGTCGATGGACATTGTTGAACCTTTATTATTTTTTAATATATTTATATTCTAAAATTAAATAATTAACTTACTACTTCAGTGGGTATGTAATTAGTATGATTTTAATATTGAAATATAAAACTCATGAATATATCTATATTTGAATTAAATCTTTTTATTTATATATATTTAGATAACTAACCTAAAATAATTTGGTTAAAGGTTAAGCCAAAGAGCCTAGTAAAACTGTGAGCTATCTATCGTAATAATTATTCTAAAATGAGAATAAATAATATTTTTTTTTGAATAATTAAAATTGACTTTTATTTTTTTTGGATACTTGTTAAATTTCATCTTGCATAGCTGTAGATAGTGATTGAGAAAGGAAAAATATGTCGATTTTAGCGCAACTAAGGTATCAAACTGATTCGTTTACGCAAAGTGAGTCAAAAGTTGCCACTTATATTTTAGAGCATTTAGACTCTGTAGTGGAAATGTCTTCGCAAGAATTAGCCGATAGTTGTCAGGTCAGCCAATCAAGCATTGTTAAATTTAGTCAGAAATTAGGCTGTAAAGGTTTTACTGCTTTTAAAATGCTACTCAGCGAAGCCATGGGACGTCAGCAAGCGATCACAGATCGTCGCGTTCTTCTCCATAATCAAATTCAAAAAAATGATACGCTGCAAGATGTTGCGCAGAAATTAACCTTAGAAAAATACGACGCAATTTTACAAACAACGAACCGACTTAATGATCAGGATTTTTATCAAGTTATTGATTGGTTAGATAATGCCACTCGTATACAAGTGACTGCTGTTGGTAATTCTGCCTTAGTTGCTAAAGATCTGTGTTATAAATTACAAAAAATTGGTTTATTTACAGTGTCAGAATATGACACTCATATTCAGATCTCAATGGCGAATACTTTAAATCAAAATGATGTATTGGTTGCGATTTCTTTTTCTGGAGATCGCAATGACGTGGTATTTGCAGCGGAGATAGCCAAACAACATGGAGCTAAAGTGATAGCCTTAACTGGCTGCACATCTAACCCTTTACGTGAAATTGCCGATATCGCGCTAGAAACCCACGCTAGTGAAGAGGGCGTGCGCAGTTCGTCAATTTCTTCACGCACAGCGCAACATACCCTTTGTGACTTAATTTTTCTATCACTGTTGCAACGTCGAGATGAAGATGGGCAACTTTCAAATCTAATCCAAGACACCCAAGGCGTAGTTGATATAGCCTCACGCCGTAAAGGAAAAAAGGCGGAAAAGTAATCCGCCCTTTATCATCATTTCAAGACTAGTTATCTATTTGGCAAACCAAGCAAAAAGCATACTGTCCTTTTGGATCATTTAAGCTTTCAAGTAAATTAGCTTGCGCATCAAGTTGCATAGCCATAGGCTTTATTGCGCTAGGCAGCAGAGCCATGACTTTTGCTTTGGTTTGGGTATTGAAATATGCATCCATAGAACCAAACACTTCTTTAACTAACTCTTGGGTTGGCGTGAGCTCTTTAGTCACCCAATTCAGCTGATAGTTATCCAACTTGGCAAGTTTAGCCGCTTCTACAATTGCAGTATCAAAGTCGCCCAGTTCATCAACGAGGCCTCTTTGTTTGGCATCACGGCCAGTCCAAACGCGTCCTTGAGCTATCTTGTCAACTTCTTCTGGGCTCATGCCACGAGCGTTGGCAACAGATCCAATAAATCTTTGATAGCCATGCTCAATGCCAAGTTGCATCGCTTGTTTTGCGCCATCAGAAAGGCCAGTGGTAAAGCCATCTTTGGAAAATGGGCTCGTGCCTACGCCATCGGTATGTACGCCAATATCATTTAAGATGTTTTCGGCTGTGGTGATCACGCCAAAAATGCCGATTGAACCTGTAATCGTATTTGGCGAAGCAATGATTTTATCTGCGTCCATCGAGATCCAATAACCGCCCGATGCGGCAAGGCTAGACATGGAAACAACAACAGGTTTGCCCGCAGCCTTGATTGCTTGAATTTCATTGCGGATCACCTCGGATGCAAAGGCGCTGCCTCCAGGGCTATCGACACGTAAAATCACAGCTTTGACTTGTGGATTTAAACGTGCACGCTTAAGCAGGGCGGAAGTTGAATCGCCTCCGACGCGGCCAATTGGCTGTTCACCATCTAAAATGGTGCCACGCGCGACAATCACCGCAATATTGCCTTGATTTTGCAAGCTTGGCGCCGTACGTGCTTGATAAGCTTGATAGCCAATCGCTTGCAGTTCGCCTTTTTCAGTTTGACCAAAGGCCTTGATTAGTTCTTGGTTCACTTCTTGACGAGAAGCGAGTTTATCAACCAACTTTAACTCAAGCGCGACTTGCGCGAGATCGCCGTGATGTTTGCTTAAAAGCCCTAAGAGTTCATCTTCGCTTGGCTTTAAGCGCTGCGCATCGATGTTGCGATTTTTTGCAATGTCATCCACATAGCTATCCCACATCTGATTGATCCAAGCAAGCGTTGCTTCTCGCGCAGCAGGAGACATGTCATTGCGGATAAAAGGCTCAACCGCAGATTTGTAGGTGCCAACGCGGAAAATATGCGTGGATAAATCTAGGTTATCGAGTAAGTCTTTATAATATAAACCATAAGCTTGATAACCCTTGAGCAGCACGCCGCCATCTGGCGCTAAGAATATTTGGTCTGCGTTGCTTGCAAGGTAATATTGACTTTGATTATAAAAATCACCTTGCGCATAAACTGGTTTATCGGCTTGCTTAAACTCTTGTATCGCTTTGGCAATATATTTTAGCTTAGTAAGGCTAGTTTCTGGCATTTCACCAAGCTTTAATACGAGGCCGGTAATACTTTCATCATTGGCCGCAGTGCGTATGGTTTGCACGAGATCATAAAGCTTGGTTTCTTTTGGCTGCTCTTGTCCAGATAGGCTTTCAGAGACAGCACTAAAGGCATCGACTTCTTGAGTTTGCTCAACAATTGGGCCATTAATATTCAGCACTAATGCTTGTGGTTTTGGCGTCATTGGCATGCTTGGTTCTTGATTATCAAGAAAATACCCGATCGCAAAAGCAGCAAGTAAGACTAAAAATAAAAGATTAAAAACCGCCATACGTAAAAAGGTGACGATATTCCATATCCCTTTTAAAAAGCGCCCGATGTAGTGAAAAAACTTTTTCATATGTTTACCCAAAAATTGAGAGTGATTTTAGTTATTTACTAATTCTATACTAATAACTTGGTAAATGAGTGCGTTAATGATTAAAAATAAAGACTTAGACACAAGCACTTATTTTAATCATCGCAACTTGGATTTGACAATATTTGAAATTAATTTTCCGAATCTTGAAGCAGTTTGCAATTATTTGAATGAAAATTGACCTAGTTTTAAGTGCGCTTTAGTCTGGTCAGACCAATAAGTCATGCAAGGATACGCAGGCGATGAACTATGAGCATCTGTTAGCACCGCTAGATCTTGGGTTTACCAAGTTACAAAATCGCGTCTTGATGGGGTCAATGCATACTGGCCTTGAAGAGGAAAAAGGCGAACTCAAACAACTTGCTGCATTTTATGAGCAAAGAGCGAAAGCCGGTGTTGGGCTCATCGTAACTGGAGGCTTTGCGCCTAATTTTCGAGGTCGCTTGCATCCTTTAAGCGCTCAATTTAGTCATAGTTGGCATGTTAAAAAGCACCGTGTTGTGACCCAAGCCGTGCATCAATATCCGACCAAAATTGTGCTGCAACTCTTGCATGCTGGGCGTTATGCCATGCATCCTTTACTGCAAAGTGCGAGCGCAGCCAAAGCGCCAATCAATAAATTTACGCCGTTTGCAATGAGCCCACGCCAAATCAAACAAACCATTGCCGATTTTGTTCATTCCGCCAAGCTTGCCAAAGATGCTGGTTATGATGGCGTTGAGATCATGGGATCAGAAGGTTATTTAATTAATCAGTTTATCTGTCAGCGCACCAATATGCGAGAGGATGAATGGGGTGGGTGTTATGAAAACCGAATTCGTTTTGCGCTTGAAATCGTGCGCCAAATGCGCGCCGCCCTTGGGCATAAATTTATTATTATTTTTCGCTTATCTATGCTTGATCTTGTCGAGCAAGGCAGCACATATGAGGAAGTTTTAACTTTAGCCAAGGCTTTGGAAAAAGCAGGCGTCAGTCTACTCAACACTGGGATAGGTTGGCATGAATCACGTATTCCAACCATAGCCACTCAAGTGCCACGTGGCGCCTTTGCTTGGGTGACGCAAAAGCTCAAACATCAAGTTTCGATTCCTTTAATTGCCTGCAACCGAATCAATCATCCTGATGTGGCTGAGCAAATTTTAGCAAGCCAGCAAGCGGATATGGTGTCGATGGCGCGGCCATTTTTAGCTGATCCAGAATTTGTGGCGAAAACTGCTGCAGGCACGCCCGAGCAAATTAATACTTGTATTGCCTGTAACCAAGCTTGCTTAGATAGAGTGTTTCAAGGCAAGCATGCGAGTTGTTTGGTTAATCCTATGGCAGCGCAAGAAATGAAGTGGACACTTACTCATGCCAAGCAGGTATATAACATAGCTGTAGTTGGCGCAGGGCCAGCAGGGCTTAGTTTTGCCACCACTGCTGCGCGCCTTGGACATCAAGTGACCTTATTTGAAAAAAACAATGAGGTGGGCGGGCAGTTTCGTTTAGCGATGCAAATTCCTGGCAAAGAAGAGTTTCGTGAAACCATACGTTATTTCAAACATCAATTAGATATGTATCAGGTTGAGCTCAAATTAGCTGAAGCGGCAGATTGGCAAACCTTATCAGCTTTTGACAAGGTAGTGGTTGCCTCTGGCGTACAGCCAAGGAAAGTTGCAATTGAAGGCGCAGAATCACCCAAGGTAATTGATTATCAAAGTTTTATTCATCAAAAACCAGCTTTAGGAAGCAAGGTGGCGATTATTGGTGCAGGTGGGATAGGCGTGGATATAGCTAGCATGCTGAGTGAAAAATATGCCCAGAATTTGCAAAATTGGCTAGATGAATGGGGCGTTGATACGAGCTTGATGCAGGCAGGAGGAGTCATCGCGCGTGATACCTTAGCCGAGCAAAAGCAGGCAAAATTACAAGCCCAATCGCCACAAATTTGGCTGCTGCAACGCAAAAAAGGGCCGGTTGGCAAAGGACCGGGCAAAACCACAGGCTGGATCCATCGTAAAACCTTGCAACAACGTGGGGTTCATTTGTGGGATGAAGTGAACTATCAAAAAATCGATGAACAAGGCTTGCATATTACGCGCAATGGCGAGTCCATCTTACTTGATGTGGACCAGATTATTTTATGCGCCGGTCAAGAGTCAGTGCGTTTTGCACAAGAGATTTGGCAAGATGAATCTAAAGGCATTTCACAGGCTTGGCAGGATAAAGTTTATGTTATTGGCGGCGCTGATAAAGCAGGTGAACTCGATGCAGCAAGGGCGATTCGGCAAGGTTTTGAACTTGCTTATAAACTCTCATCTTAATCCTTTATTATCAATTTCTTGATACTTTTTAACTGTATATATTTACAGTTTTTGACTTCATTTTTTAGCCAAATGAGTTAAACTTTAAGTTTTGATGATCACTTGAAGTTTAACTCATGTCTATAGCGCGTTTATTTATTGCTGAAAAACCAAGCCTTGGGCGAGCGATTGCCGCGGCTTTGCCAAAACCACACCAAAAACAAAACGGCTATATCCAAGCTGCCAATGGCGATGTGGTGACTTGGTGTATTGGCCATTTGCTTGAACAAGTTGAGCCGGATGCTTATGATCCGCGGTATAAAAAATGGCAGATGCAAGACTTACCTATTATCCCAGATACTTGGCAGCTTAGGCCAAGGGCGAGCGCCAAGTCTCAGCTTAATGTGATCAAAACTTTACTCAAGCAAAAACCGGCGCAAATTATCCATGCTGGGGATCCAGACCGTGAAGGCCAACTTTTGGTTGATGAAGTGATCCATCATTTAAAAGTATCCAAAACCATGCAAGCGAAAATTCAACGTTTGCTGATCAGCGATTTAAACTTTGCCGCAGTTAAACGCTCGCTTTCCGCGATGCGCTCCAATCAAGACTTTATTCCTTTATCTGTTTCTGCGCTCGCGCGCTCACGCGCTGACTGGCTTTATGGGATGAATATGACCCGTGCATATACCTTGCTTGGGCAAAAAGCTGGCTATCAAGGGGTGTTATCGGTTGGGCGGGTGCAAACCCCTGTGCTCGGGCTTGTGGTGCGCCGTGAGATTGAAATCGAAAACTTTAAACCGCATGATTATTATCAACTTGATGCCTTGATCCCATATCAAAATCAGCAGGGTGAAAGCTTTGATATTCGCGCGCGTTGGCAGCCGTCTGAGCATATTAAGCCGCATCAAGATGAAGAAGGGCGGGTTTTAAATAAAGCTTTGGTGGAGCATATCGCCAAGAAAATCCAAAACCAAGCGGCACTCGTTAAAGCCATGACGCAAAAACAAAGCCAACAAGCACCGCCGCTACCGTATGCATTATCTAAACTGCAAATTGAAGCTGCGCGCGCCTTTGGCATGAGCGCCCAACATGTGCTCGATGTTTGCCAAGCTTTATATGAAAAACATAAGCTTATTACTTATCCAAGATCCGACTGCCAATACTTACCCCTTGAGCATCTACAGCAAGCGCCACAGGTGAGCGCTGCGATTGAGCATAATGATCCTCAGCTAGCTAGTTCAGTTTCTGGCGCAAATCTTAGCCTTAAATCAAGCGCTTGGAATGATAGTAAGGTGGATGCGCACCATGGGATCATCCCAACTCCAAGGCAAGTAAATCCACAGCAACTTTCAGACGATGAAAGTAAAATCTATCAAATGATAGCGCGTCAATATTTATATCAGTTTTACCCGAAAGCTGTGTATGCGCATGCACAATTAGACTTTGAGATCCAAGGCGGCTTGTTTATCGCAAAAGGAAGGCAGTTAATCAAACCAGGTTGGCGTGAAATCATGCCAAAATCCAAAGCCAAACAGGAAAAATCTTCCCAAGATCAAGAAGAGTTTGATAAAGTACCTGTGATTGAGAAAGGTTCGCAATTAACTTGCCGTGAAGGAGAAGTTAAAGCCCTGCAAACTGAGCCGCCACGTTATTTCAATGAAGCCAGTTTGCTTCAAGCGATGACTGGGATTGCGCGTTTTGTTCAAGATAAGTCTTTGAAAAAGATTTTAAGAGAGACGGATGGTTTGGGCACTGAGGCAACGCGTGCTGGGATTTTAGATACTTTATTTAAGCGTGCGCTATTAAAGCGTGAGGGCAAACAAGTGCGCGCCACGCAAGCCGGCCGCGGACTCGTCCTCGCTTTGCCTGATCTGGCAAGTTTTCCTGATATGACGGCCCATTGGGAGCATCAGTTACAAGATATGGCTGATAAAAAACAAGCATATCAACCTTTTATGCAGCATTTAAATGAGCAAGTGAGCCAACTCATGGCGCAAGTTCAATCTCAAGATATTCCAATGAGTTTGCGTAACTTGCCGCAAGTCAAACCTAGTTTTAAAAAGAAAAGAACATATAAAAGACGGCCAAGTAAGGCAAAATAGCTGAAATAAAAATACTTCAGATAAATAAAAATACCGAATAAATCAAGGAATTGAAATGAGTCTCATATTAGAATCGATTCGCAGCTTAGGACGTGGCCTTCGAGGTCGTAAGCCTTTGACTCAAACCCAAGCATATGAAGTGATGCGCGCTTATTTGTTGCAAGATAAAGATCAAGATATCGAGCCAATTGGTGATGATCAAATGGCAATGATGCTGATGTTGATGCGCGTGAATGAAGAAACGCCAGCTGAAATTGCAGGTTTTATTCAGGCCTTCCAAGAAGACTTAGAAGAATTGAAAGCTGACATTGATTGGCCTTGTTATTCCGGTAAGCGTGATGAAGCGCCTTGGCATGGTTTAGCTGCAAAAATTTTAGCGAATAATGGCTATAAAGTTTTGCTTCATGGCGGCATAGACAAAAGTGCGCGTCAGCATATTTCGGATTACCTATCCGATCTTGATATCACTCAAGCTGGTGATATGCAAGATGCACAAAGATTACTTGAGACAAACAATATTGCATATTTACCTTTGCAATCTTTCGCGCCAAAAGCGCAACAAATGCTGCTTTGGAAAAACCGTTATGGCTTGCGCACGCCAATCAATACGATGGCGCGAGGACTCAATCCAGGACGCGCAACGTTAGGGATACGTGGCAGTTTTCATCCAGGTTATGGCAAGTTGCATGCGCAGGTGGATCAATTAGTCGATCGCACGAGCTTGAAAGTGGTTTCTTTTAAAGGCCAGCACGGGGAAGCAGAATTTAATCCTAGTGTGAGCCAAAGCGTTTGGCTATCGACCCATGCAGGGGTTGAAGATTTTTATCTTGCTGAGGCAATGCGCGATGACTTGTGCTTGCCAAGTGAGTCCTATTTATCCCAAAGCCGCTTATTCGCATCGCAAAAACAAACGCCAATGCATATTGCTAATGTGATTGTTAGTACGATGACAGTTATTTTATATGCGCAACTTCAAGACCTCGAACAAGCGCAGGGCACAGCGCTTACATATTGGCAGGAGTATTGTGATCAAAACTAATACTTTTGCGGCGCAACCAACATATATATTCAAGATAAGGTTATTTCATGTCAGCCAAACAGGACATATCACAAGATACTGATTTAGAACACAATCCAGCACCAGCTGAAACAAAATCGACATCCCCAAGTAAGCAAGATTTTGTGGCGATTTTTACGGTTGTCTTTTTGCCAATGTTTTTGGCTGCGGTGGATCAAACCTTACTTGCTACGGCGACACCTTCAATAGTGAAAGACTTAGGCGGGCTACAGTCTGCTTCTTGGATAGCCATTGGTTATTTGCTTGCCGGCGCTGCCACAGTGCCGATTTATGGCTGGATGGGGGATCGCTTTGGGCGCCGTAATATGTTGATGTTTGCGCTGGTGGTTTTTTCTATTGGCTCAGCGGTTGCAGGCTTGGCAGACTCTATGCTCACACTTGTGATTGGACGTGTGATTCAAGGCATAGGGGGGGGCGGTTTGATGAGTCTCTCGCAAGCCTTAATTGGTGAGCTTATTCCGCCGCGTGAACGTGCTCGTTTCCAAGGTTACTTTTCTTCTTTGTTTGCGCTTTCAAGTGTATCTGGCCCTGTGATTGGCGGCTTAGTCGTGACCCATTTATCTTGGCCTTGGCTATTTTGGGCAAACATTCCCTTGGCTGCTTACGCAATTTATCGTTTAAGAAGATTGCCGGTTAAAAAGTTCTCTGGCGAAGCGCGTAAAGTAGATTGGTGGGGCTTAATGCTGTTTCCTATTTGCGTGACCTTGATGATTTATTGGTTATCTTCAGGTGGTCATGAGTTTGATTGGCAATCTGTGGAAAGTTTTTGGGTGATTGGCATTAGCCTTAGCTTTGCACTTATTTTGGCCGTTCAGCAACGTAAAACTTCGGTTTCTTTTTTGCCGCTTGAGTTATTAAAGCGCCGTGAAATTCATGTGCCGTTAACCTCATCCTTCTTATTTGCAGCTTGCTTATTTGCGATGATCTTTTTCTTGCCAATTTATCTGCAACTGGGTCTTGGCGCTAATGCTGCCTATTCTGGCTTGTTACTCTTGCCTTTAACCACTGGGATTATCACAGGCTCTTATATTACGGGTAAATTAATTGCTAAAACTGGCGTGCCAAAACCTATCCCTGTGGTTGGCATGAGCATAACCAGTATCGGTTTTGTATTACTTGGCATCAGTACGCCATCACCAGCTTTAACCGGCGGCTTGGGGCTGTTGTGCGGCCTTGGTCTTGGTACTGTGATGCCATCGACTCAAATTTTGATTCAAACTGTTGCCGGCAAAGCAAACCTTGGGCGTATTACTGCGATGGCATCTCTTGGGCGCTCATTGGGCGCAGCTGTCGGCACCGCTTTATTTGGGACGCTGACTTATTCATTGATCCCAGGCTTTGATGCGACTTCGACCATTGAAACCTTACTCACGGGTCCAAAAGATGTGATTATCAATGCATTCCAAACAGGCTTTTTAGTTGCAGGTGGGGTGGCATTTTTATGTGTTCTCAATGCGGCGCGTGCGCCAAGAGTATCATTGGATGATTATAAGTTTTAATTAATTTGCTGAAGTCTTAAGGCATTTATTAAGCATAAAAAAACACCAACTCAGATTTTACTTTGAGTTGGTGTTTTTGTATCTCTACTCATGAGAACTCGCTAAAAGATAATCAATAGCGAGTATCAATGCATCAGTCTTTCTTAGTAAGCGTCGTTGTGAACCGCTTTAACTGCGCGGCCAGAAGGATCCGCGTTATCTTTAAATGACTCATCCCATTCAATTGCTTTGGCAGATGAACATGCCACTGACGGGCCACCCGGTACACATTGCGCAGCGCTTTCTAGTGGGAACAACTCACTGAAGATCTCACGGTACACATAGCCTTCTTTGGTTGTTGGCGTGTTGTATGGGAACTTGAATTTTGCGTTTTCAAGTTGTTGATCTGTCACTTTCTCTTCCGCTTGCTCTTTTAGCGAGTCAATCCAGCCATAGCCAACGCCATCCGAGAATTGCTCTTTTTGACGCCATGCAACAGATTCAGGCAGATAATGCTCAAAACACTCACGAACAATGTGTTTCTCCATCTTGCCGTTGCCACACATTTTGTCTTCAGGGTTAAGACGCATCGCCACATCGATAAATTCTTTATCAAGGAAAGGTACGCGGCCTTCAACGCCCCAAGCTGCCAATGATTTGTTTGCACGCGCACAGTCAAACATGTTTAAAGCAAGTAGCTTACGGACTGTTTCTTCATGGAATTCTTTTGCATCAGGTGCTTTATGGAAATACAGATAACCACCAAATAGCTCATCTGCGCCTTCGCCAGAAAGAACCATCTTAATGCCCATGGCTTTGATCTTACGCGCCAATAGGAACATAGGTGTTGAGGCGCGAATCGTGGTCACATCATAAGTTTCAATGTGATAAATCACGTCACGGATAGCATCCAAACCTTCTTGAACGGTATAAGTCATTTCATGGTGAACCGTGCCAAGTTTATCGGCAACGTCACGCGCAGCTTTTAGATCAGGCGCACCTTCAAGACCAATTGCAAAAGAGTGCAGTTGTGGCCACCAAGCTTGTGACTGTTCATCGTCTTCGATACGTTTAGCTGCAAAGCGTTTTGCAATCGCAGAAGTGATAGAAGAATCAAGACCACCAGAAAGCAATACGCCATAAGGTACATCTGTCATCAATTGACGCTTCACTGCTTCTTCTAGCGCCGCAGTCAGTTCTTCTTTACTTGAAAGGTTGCCTTTTACTGCGTTGTATTCCATCCAATCACGTTCATAATAACGTTTTGGCTCTGCCATGCCTGAGCTATAAAAACTTCCCGGTGGGAATTCGCTGACTGTTTTACAAACAGGAACAAGGGCTTTCATTTCTGATGCGACGTAGTAGTTACCGTGTTCATCATAGCCTTGATAAAGTGGGATGATACCAATGTGATCACGACCGACAAGGTAAGTGTCTTTTTCTTCATCATACAAGACAAAAGCAAAAATACCGTTTAGCTCTTCAAGCAAATCTTCACCCATTTCTTGGTAAAGGGCTAAGATAACTTCACAATCCGATTCGGTTTGAAAGTCAAATTTGTCGGCATAACGTGCGCGAATTTCTTTGTGGTTATAGATCTCACCGTTAACCGCTAGGATATGTTTTTTATCAGAGCTATAAAGCGGCTGCGCACCTGAATTTAAACCTACAATTGCCAAACGCTCATGCGCTAAAATAGCATTTTTCGAAGCATAAATACCTGACCAGTCTGGGCCACGGTGGCGAAGTTTTTTGGACATTTCAAGCGCCACAGGGCGCAAGGTTTCGACATCTGTTTTAAGATCTAAAATACTAAAAATTGAGCACATATTATTTCCTTATTCCCTTGTCACTTGAAGGGTTCAAGCGCAAGTGGTTATTGTATTGTGTTAGCAGTGTTGTGTTTGCTTATGTATCCAATGTGCCACGCTGTGCAAAAAAAGCAATGCCCTTACATGAATTAATTAATAAAAAACGCACTAAGATAGATAAAATCTAACCTTTGTGCATTTTTATTAGATAATTTTTAATGATGGTGATTTTTTGTTCACGTTTACTTGTTTTGCGTCACCTCTTCAAGCAAAGAAGATTGTGTACTTTGGGTTTCAAGATCCCATTCACCTGCTTGCCACTCACCGCTTTGCATTGGCGAGAAGTTAGGTTTGAGTTCTTCATATACGTGACGCGCGAAACCAGCGCCGGCTTCATGATAAATGTTATATGCGGCATCGACGCCATTCTCACACAGGCTTTGAACTTGGTCTGGGTATTCCGCAATCGCAGCAATTTTGCCCTGATAATCACGCAACTGAAGTTGATCGATAACATTTTGGTTGGCTTTATTGTGCGGCATTGATAAAAGCACGAGCTTGACGTTGGCGGTATCTAAAATACGTGCCCAAAAATCAGAATCAGTTGCATCACCTTGGATCACGTTACGTCCATGAATTTTATGTTGATGAACCAGTTCATCACGCATTTCAATGCCAAGGCAAATTTTACCAAAGCGGGTACGCAGTTCATCATAAGCACCCGTACCAATACGTCCCATACCTAAAATAAGTACTTGCGCGTTGCCTGGGTTAATACGTTGATCAACCACATGCAGTTTTTCATCTGTATGTTCTTTGAGGCGTTTTGCCATGTATTCATAAATCGTATTGGCTAAGTTATTTAGCGGTGCTGCGAGAATAAAACTCATCGAAACGGTTAAGGCGATAGTCGCCAGTAGCTCGCCCGGTAACCAACCATATTTATATGCAATTCCAGCAACGATTAAGCCAAACTCACTAAAGTTAGTTAAGGTTAAGCTAGTTAAAAGGCTAGTGCGCACACGAAAGCGGAAGAAATTGGTGCAATAGAAATACAAAATCGTTTTAAATGGCAAGAGTAGAAGCAGCAATAAAGCCATTAAAAAGGAGTCTAGGTGAGGCGGTTGTGCAAGGCCGATATTTAAGAAAAAGCAGACTAAAAATAGCTCTTTAATATTAAATAATGCCTTGGAAAGCTCTGAAGATTTTGCATGTCCCGCAAGCAGCATGCCTAAGATAAGCGCGCCAAGATCGGGTTTCATGCCAACTAGCTCAAACAGGCCTGCACCCATCACAAGCGCCATAAAAAAGCCATATAAGACTAGCATTTCGCCATGCCCAGATTTTTCCAATAAGCGATAGAAAATAGGGCGTACAAAAGGCAAGATAAATAAGAAGATTGCCGTCCAATGTGGGATTTTACCTGTCGATGCAGTTAAAAAGAGCACGGCAATGATGTCTTGCATGACCAAAATACCAATCGCTATTTTTGCAAAGTTGGCATTCATGGTGCCGTGTTCTTGCAAGTTCTTGATTGCAAAAACAGTACTTGAGAAAGACAAGGCAAAACCAAGTAAGGCTAATTGATAAATTTCAAGACCTGCAAACATGCTAAGGCCAAGATATTTAAAGCAAATTAAGGCTAAGGTGAAAAATGCGGTGGTGGCAAGGTTATGGATACTCGCATTGAGCCAAATCTCTTTTTTGAGCAAAGAGCTGACATCAAGTTTTAAACCTATGGTGAAGAGTAATAATGTGACCCCAAGATTGGCTAAGCCTTCAATTAGATCCGTTGAGGCATAGCCTGCACTAGCCAGTCCGAAGCCGGCAATAAGAAAGCCGACTAAAGGAGGTAAATAGCATTTTTGGGCTAAAAAACCAGCCGCATAGGCCACAATAATAAAAGTGAGAAATTCCATATTAACCTTAAAAGTATCCTTATCAATAACTTAGATATAAGCCTTGGCTTGAAAAGGACATTTTATACTGAAACTTCTACTTCACAAATGATATTCGTATCAGTTTCAGAGATTTATATTTGTCTCATGGGTCTCATTGAGCAATTTTAGGAGTAGCTCACCATTTAGCATGGCACGTTTGATTAGGGCAAATGCAGCAATACTTGGCTGAGTATAGAGCTGGGATTCGGTCAGACTTAAATCTTTGGCAAAAGCATGTAAGGCTTGATGCGCTAAACTGCGATGAATGGCATCAAAGACGATTTCTTTGGCGAGAATAATATCACCGGCAATGACTATTTTTTGCGGGTTCAAAAGGTTTACTGTCATGGCCAAGACTTTGCCTATCTGCTCACCTACATAGACGAGCATATTACGAGCTAAAGGATCGCCATCTTGTGCATGCTGACAAATCACTTTCATGTTGATCTCATGCTCATCGTGCAAGCTAGTTGGGTAGCCGTTTTGAATTTGTTCTTCGATATAAGCAATCATCGCAGGCTCTGTGGCGATGGTTTCAAGGCAGCCATAATTGCCACACTGGCAACGCTTGCCTAGCGGATCCACTTGGATATGACCGAGCTCCCCCACGTTTTGCTTATGGCCTAAAAAGACATTGCCATCGACGATGATCCCAGAGCCTGTACCGCGATAAATACTCACAACAATCGAGTCTTGGCAATCTTGCGTCGCACCAAAATAATGCTCAGCTAAAGCAAGGCCACGAATATCATTACCAATAAATACGCTGATATCAAAGGCAGCTTGCAGCTCTTGCGCCAGCGGCCAATCTGAAACTTGGATATTTGGCATATACTCAACAATCCCAGTATTGGGGTTGATAAGCCCTGGCATCACCAAACCGATAGCAATTAATTCATTGATATTTTTAATGTTTGTATCAAGAAAGCGTTGAATATGGTCAACTAAGCCATGCGCCAGTTGGGCTTGATCTTGATATAAAAAGGATTGACGCTCACCAAGCAAATAGCTGCCACTTAGATCATAAAGGCCGATTTCAATATCATCACGACCAAGGCGAATGGCAATAGTGTGAAAGTTTTGAGTCGAAGTGGTGAGTGATATAGCACGGCGACCACCGGTTGAGGCTTGATGCGCGACTTCTTTAATTAGGCCACGTTCAAGCAATTGACGGGTAATTTTGGTAACACTGGCAGGGGCAAGTTGACTGGCTTCGGCAACTTGAATACGAGAAATAGGACCATGTTTGTCTATCTGGCGATAAACCGCAGCACTATTAAGCTGTTTGACTAAGTCAATGTTACCAATTTTCCCATCGGTCATGCTTTTCCCTGCCTTGCTTGATTAAATTTTTATGTATAAGGAATATATTCCCCATTATCCACAACCGCAAGCAGTTGAAAAGCCTCTTTTACATTTGAGCTTGGCGTAAATATTGCTAAATTCGCAATATAGCCAGCTTTTATTTGTCCAAGCTTGTGATCTTGTTTAATCGCGCGCGCTGGATAGAGGGATGCCATACGAATAGCTTCAGGCAGAGGTAAACCAACATGATGTACAGTATTGGCAACCGCTTCAAGCATAGTGAGAGCTGAACCGCCTAGGGTGCCATTTTCATCAATGCATTTGCCATCTTTATAATAAACCGTCTGGCCAACAAAATTAAAGGATTCAATGTCAGCGCCAGCAGGGGCAGTTGCATCGGTAACGAGCACAAGTTTGTCAGCTTTGACACGGTGCGCAATACGGATATTGGCATAATCGACATGAAAGCCATCAGCAATGACGCCGGTGTAAACTTCAGGCGTATCATAAATTGCGCCGACCATACCAGGATCGCGGCCTGTGATTTGGCTCATGGCATTAAAAAGGTGAGTCGCAAAACCAATCCCTGCAGCAAAACCTTGGCGTGCTTCTTGATAGGTTGCATTGGTATGCCCTGCAGAAACTAAAATTCCAGCTTGAGTTAAGGCTTGGATGGTTTGTGGGTCGTTTTTCTCTGGTGCAAGTGTTACCTTCGCAATCACATCGGCATTGGCGCACAATAAGTCGATCATTTCTTGGTTTGGCGTGCGCACAAATTCAGGGTTATGAATGCCTTTTTTAGCTAAGTTTAAATAAGGTCCTTCAAGGTGCAGGCCAAGTGACTGGTTTGGGTATTTAGTTTGATACGCACGCGCCACTTCAATTGCTTGGCGCATGTCTGCATCACTTGCAGTAATAAAAGTAGGTAAAAAGCTCGTACAACCTGATTTTAGGTTGGCTTGATGCATAATCTCAAGCGCCGACTCACTAATGTCATCATTAAACATCACGCCACCACAACCATTGAGTTGCAGATCGATGAACCCTGCGCTTACCGTTGCGCCTTGAAGATCTTTCGTTGGCAGTGTTGGATCAAGCTCGCTTTGGCGTAATATTTCTTTGATTTGAGTGCCTTGGATGACAATTGCATGCTCAGTTAAAATATCATGCGCGGTATAAATAATGCCATTGGTGAGTGCGTACATGTCTTTTCCTTTATTCTTATAATCTATCCGTATTATAACCATGCGTGGTGTAATATACTCGTCATATTTCAAGCTATCTCACATTTAAGTGCAAGACTTCATATGCTTACATCAAGATATTTATCACAACGCACGGTTAAAATACATTCATAAAAGATATGAATTAGATTTTATAGTCCTTTAATATTTTGCGCTTCAAGCTCACTGAAGTATTTCACTGTTTTCACTTTTAGCTCACCGGTGGATGGTTCGTCACAAACCAGCACAGCTTTTGGATGAAGTTGTAGCGCTGTGACTGTCCATAAGTGGTTCACACTACCTTCAACAGCCGCTTGCAGGGCTTGCGCTTTATTGTGGCCTGTGATCAAAATTAACACTTCTTTGGCATCAAGTAGGGTGCCAACACCGATAGTCAGAGCATATTTAGGCACTTGACTCACATCATCTTCAAAAAAGCGTGAATTCGCGATGCGCGTATCTTCCGTTAGGGTTTTAATGCGCGTGCGTGATGCCAAAGATGAGCCCGGTTCATTAAATGCAATATGACCATCATTACCCACACCGCCCATGAAAAGATCAATGCCGCCTAACGCTTTCATTTTTTCTTCGTATTCACGGCAGACTTTTTCATGATCATCTGTCGTGCCATCTAAAAGGTTGATGTTTTCTTCTTGGATATCAACGTGGTTGAAGAAGTTTTGATACATAAAAGTGCGGTAAGACTCAGGGTGATCCGCTGGCAAGCCAACATACTCATCCATATTGAAAGTGATCACATGCTTAAAGCTGACTTCACCAGCTTGATGTAAACGAATTAATTCTTTGTAGGTTTCAAGTGGCGTACTACCTGTTGGTAGGCCTAGTACAAAAGGCTTATCGGCTGTTGGTGCAAATTGGTTAATACGATATACGATATGACGTGCAGCCCAGCAACCCACTTGATGTTTATTTTGAACAGGGATCAGTCTCATTTTTTTGCCTTTTACTTATAGGAATTGAATTGTTATTTTTTATAATAAAATAAGTTTTATGCCAAGGCTAGTTTTTGTGCGAATTTTTTTTGCAATACGATCGGTTTTAACAATAAATGTGCTTTACATCTCAAAAATAAGTAACAAAAAGCATCTTTTGTGAACTAAGATTAGAAAATGAGTTATACATATTTCGACATTAAAAATAAGTATGTGTTTAATGAAATAGAGTAGAATACTCGGTTAATAACATAAGCTATGATCCAATTGAAGGCTTTCGTGATAAGGCAAAGATTTTTGGTCAAAGATAATAATAATATAGCATCAAATCCACAGGAGGATTTAGGATGGATGTTTTAGGATATGCGCAGCGACTCGGTAAAGCGCTAATGTTACCGATTGCAACTTTACCGGTTGCAGCTCTGTTACTACGTTTAGGTCAGCCTGATCTTTTCGATGTGGCATTTATTGCGGAGGCAGGTAATGCAATTTTTGCCAACTTGCCACTTTTATTTGGTCTAGGGATTGCGATTGGTTTATCTAAAGATGGCTCAGGCGCAGCAGGTCTTGCTGGGGCTGTCGCTTACTTTGTTTTAACGGCGACCACTAAAACCATTAACGCTGATGTAAATATGTCTTTCTTCGGCGGTATTTTTGCCGGGATCATTGCCGGCCACTCCTATAACGCGTTTAGCGACACACGTTTACCTGAATGGCTCGCTTTCTTCTCTGGCAAACGCTTAGTGCCGATTATGGCGGGTTTGTTTGCTTTGGTTGCTGGCGCAGTCTTTGGCGTCATTTGGCCTTTTGCTCAAACCGGCTTAGATAACTTAGCACATGGCATTTCACAAGCTGGCGCCTTTGGTCAATTCCTCTTTGGTAGCTTAAACCGCGCCTTAATTCCTGTTGGTTTGCACCATGTATTCAACTCCTTCTTCTGGTTTGGTATGGGCACGTGTCAGCAAATTATGGTAACTGGCACTGGCGCATTTGAAGGCATTAGCCAACTTTGTGTGGATCCTGCGCTGGCGAAAACCTTAGTCGTTGGCCAAGAGCATACCTTCCAGTTTGCTAATTCAGTAACGCCTGAAATCACAGCTGTAGTAAACAGCGTGACAGATGTAGTGAAAAATGGTGACTTGAACCGCTTCTTTGCAGGCGACAAGAGTGCGGGCGTCTTTATGACGGGCTTCTTCCCTATCATGATGTTTGGTTTACCAGGCGCTGCGCTAGCAATGTACTTAGCTGCGCCAGCTGAGCGTCGCCACCAAGTCGGTGGGGCATTGTTCTCTGTTGCATTTTGTGCTTTCCTAACCGGTATCACAGAGCCAATTGAGTTCATGTTTGTCTTCCTTGCGCCGGTTTTATACTTCATTCATGCGATTTTCACAGGTCTTTCTTTTGTGATTGTTAACATGCTTGGCGCGCTGCATGGCTTTGGTTTCTCTGCCGGTATGATTGACTTTGCATTGAACTATGGTTTGGCAACTAAGCCGCTGATGATTATTGTGGTTGGTTTGGCCTTCTTTGTGCTTTACTTCTTAACCTTTACATTTGCGATTCGTACTTTCAATCTCAAATCACCTGGTCGTGAAGATCAAAGCGCGGCAGAAGTTGCTGCGGCAAATAAGAATGCGAAAGGTGTCGCGAAAGAGCCGCTACAAGAAGCGCGTCAATATGCGAAAGCACTTGGTGGACTTGAAAACTTTGAAAATATTGATGCTTGTATCACACGTTTGCGTTTAACCTTAAAAGATCGCACTTTAATTGATGAAGCTGCATTGAAAAAGCTTGGCGCAAAAGGGGTGGTGAAACTTGGCGAGAAAAACCTACAAGTAATTTTAGGCCCACAAGCAGAGATTATTGCTGGAGAAATTAAGCAAATTCCAGCAGGTGATGACTTAGCTGATGTGAAATTGCCAGAATAAGCAATTATCTAGCATAGCAATATAAAAATGAAAGGCTGATCACTGACTTGTGGTTGGCCTTTTTTGGCTAAGTGTGAATACTTGGGCATTAATAAGCCAATTGATAAGACAAAACGAAATAGAAGCTAACTAAATCTTGTCAATTTAGGTACAATATTAGAATATAAACTTATTTTCCTATTTTTGAGGTACTTTTTGATGAGTGATACAACTGCTCGTCCATCTCACTTTATTCGTCAAATTATTGATAAAGATCTAGCAGATGGTAAACACAACATTGTTCACACCCGTTTTCCGCCAGAGCCAAACGGCTACTTGCACATCGGGCATGCCAAGTCTATTTGTTTAAACTTTGGCTTAGCACAAGAGTATCAAGGGCAGTGTAACCTACGTTTTGATGACACCAACCCAGAAAAAGAAGACATTGAATTTGTTGATTCAATCAAAGCTGATGTGCAATGGCTTGGTTTTAATTGGGATGGCGAGATCTGCTATTCATCAAACTACTTTGATGCCTTGTATGGCTACGCTGTTGAGCTAATTGAAAAAGGTTTGGCTTATGTGGATGAGCTGAGCCCAGATGAGATCCGCGAATACCGCGGCACCTTAACTGCGCCAGGCAAAGAAAGCCCATATCGTAACCGCAGCGTGGAAGAGAACTTAGCTTTATTTGAAAAAATGCGTGATGGCGGTTTTGAAGAAGGCAAAGCATGTCTACGTGCAAAAATCGACATGGCGTCATCATTTATGGTGATGCGCGATCCTGTGTTATATCGCGTGCGTTTTGCCCACCACCACCAAACCGGTGACAAGTGGTGCATTTATCCGATGTACGATTTTACCCACTGTATTTCGGATGCGCTGGAAAACATTACTCACTCATTGTGTACGCTTGAATTCCAAGATAACCGTCGTTTATATGATTGGGTACTTGAAAACATTAGTATCGAAGCACGCCCACATCAGTATGAGTTTAGCCGTCTAAACCTTGAATATACTGTGATGTCAAAGCGTAAGCTAAGCCAATTGGTGAGCGAGAAGCTGGTTGAAGGCTGGGATGATCCGCGTATGCCAACTATTTCTGGTTTACGTCGTCGCGGTTTCACACCTGCGTCTATTCGTGAGTTTTGCCAACGTATCGGCGTTACCAAGCAAGAGAACATGATTGAGTTTGGTTCACTTGAGTCTTGCATCCGTGATGACTTAAATGAAAATGCCCCACGTGCAATGGCAGTGCTTGATCCTGTGAAAGTTGTGATTGAAAACTTCAATGACACAGAAGAGCTAACCGTTAGCAACCATCC
The DNA here is from genome assembly GCF_058545285.1 of Vibrio sp. KMM 9700. Classification (NCBI taxonomy): domain Bacteria; kingdom Pseudomonadati; phylum Pseudomonadota; class Gammaproteobacteria; order Vibrionales; family Vibrionaceae; genus Vibrio; species Vibrio sp. KMM 9700. The sequence continues at coordinate 2,393,300 of NZ_CM178589.1, forward strand.
AAACAAACCTGAAATGGGCACGCGTACTGTACCATTTAGTCGTGAAATTTGGATTGAAGCGGATGATTTCCGTGAAGAAGCAAACAAAAAATACAAGCGTTTGGTTCTTGGCAAAGAAGTTCGTTTACGTGGCGCATATGTGATCAAAGCTGAGCGCATTGAAAAAGATGCAGGTGGCAAAGTGACGTGCATTTACTGTACTTATGATCCACAAACTTTAGGTAAAAACCCTGAAGATGGTCGTAAAGTAAAAGGCGTGATCCATTGGGTCAGCGCAGAGCAGGGCATCGAAGCAGACGTACGTTTGTATGATCGCTTGTTCACAGTGCCAAACCCAGCGGCAGCCGATGACTTTGCAGCAACCATTAACCCAGAGTCACTTGTGGTTAAAAAAGCGTATGTGGAGCCAAGTCTTGCAAATGCAACCCCTGAGCAAGGTTTCCAATTTGAGCGTACGGGTTATTTCTGCCTAGATTCAAAAGACTCTACGCCAGAGAAACTTGTGTTTAACCGCACTGTTGGTTTACGTGATACATGGGCGAAAATCGCTGACTAATTTTTGCTAATTTAAAGCAATAAAAAACCGAAACTTGAATGCTCGAGTTTCGGTTTTTATTTATCTGCTTTTTGTCTTTATTTAAGCAATAAACTTAAGACTGCTTTTTGTGTAAGCTTGGGTCACCTTTACAATTGACATCTTTGCTACGACCGTAAAGATATAAACTATGGTTGGTTAGCTCAACATTATAAAGTTTTGCGATTTGATGCTGACGTTCTTCAATCATCGCATCAGAAAACTCAATCACAGCGCCACAATCTAGGCAAACAAGGTGGTCATGGTGCTCTTGTGTAGAGAGTTCGAACACAGACTTACCACCTTCAAAGTGATGGCGGGTCACGATACCTGCATCATCGAATTGGTTTAACACACGGTAGACAGTCGCAAGTCCAATTTCTTCGCCAAGATCGATTAATTTCTTATAGAGATCTTCAGCACTAATGTGTTGGCAGTCAGGTTGTTGGAGTACTTCCAAGATTTTTAACCTTGGCAAGGTTACTTTTAGGCCTGCTTCTTTTAGTGCTTGGTTATTATCTGGCATTGATTATCCCTGTACGAGTTACTAACGCTAGGATTAGCGAATGATTTGCGATTGGTAAAACTTATTATAAGCTAGTATCCATGAAGATAAAACCTTATCTTGGGTCAGGCTTTAATAAGTTTACTAAATTGTTACATTCCATCATAACAAGGCTTGGATAAAAAAACACCCCCATTAAAGGAGGTGATTGAAATTATTTGAAATATTTTCGAGATTAGTCTTCTAGCTCAGCCAGACACATTTCTTCGTAGACTTGTTTAACCCAAGCGTCAACACGCTCTTCAGTCAGTTCAGGTTGTCTATCTTCATCAATGCACAGACCAACAAATGTATTGTCGTCTACAAGCGCTTTTGATGCTTCAAACTCATAGCCTTCTGTTGGCCAGTGACCCACAATTGTGCCGCCTTTTGCTTCAACGATATCACGTACTGTGCCCATCGCATCACAAAAATACTCAGCATAATCTTCTTGGTCACCACAACCAAAAATAGCCACTAGCTTGGTTGAGAAGTCAATTTTCTCAAACTCTGGGAAGAAGTCATCCCAGTCACATTGAGACTCACCATAGTACCAAGTTGGGATACCAATCAGAAGTAAATCAAAGTTATCAATATCTTCTTTGCTGCTCTTGGCGATATCTTGGACATGCACCATTTGCTTGCCAAGTTGCTTTTGGATCATTTTAGAAACAGCTTCAGTATTGCCTGTGTCACTACCAAAGAAGAGACCTACACTTGCCATAATTAATCGTACCTATTATTAATGGTTTGCTCTGCATTGCAGAAATAAAAATTTGTTTCAGAGTGAGCCAAAGACGTCTAAGCGATTAAGACTCTTCTTCTCAAGGTATCTAAAATCAGAGGGATACCTTATGCGTAAATCAGTTGAATCACACCTTTTGCGATAAATCCAATGCAGCCAAGACACAGCACCAACCAAACAATTTTACGTCCAAAAGGGGGAACGTTGCCTTGTTTGAGAACATCTTTAATTGCCAGCCCAATCAAGAGAAAAAGCAGTGCAAAAAAGAGGTCTAAACCTATTGCTTCTAAGGTGTCATAATAGTCATAGAGCATAATTGAGACTCATCGCATTATCATGGGCAAAACTATACCATTGTTAACGCTTAAAGTTAAACTTTGCTTGAAATTTTGGTGTGATAGGCGCCAGAATGTCTAGCTTTTGCTTAAATCTCTAGCTTATCTAAAAATCCCTGCAGCGCGCGCATGACTTCGCTAGGCTTTTCTGCATGCAACCAATGCGCTGCATTTTGCACTATGTGCCCGCGTGAATTGGGAAACTGCTGGCGGATCATCGCTTGGTGGCTGGTTTGAATATAATCAGACTCACTGCCTTTAATAAAAAGCGCAGGCACTGGGTTTGGGGCGATCGCTTGCCAGCCCATAATATCTAAATAATGCTCAATAATGACTGGGTAGTTAAAACGCCAGGCCAAACCATCTTCTGCTTGATATAAAGACTTTCCTAGAAATTGGCCGACGCCATCATCAGCAACTATCGCTTTCATTATGCTCATCGCTTGACTGCGGCTTTGTGGTTTAGCGTCTGCGACAGCTTGAATGGCTTCAAATACATCAAGGTGACGGTGCTCTTGATAGGCAACCGGCGCCATATCGAGCACGCCAATCGCATGCACAGATTCTGGATAAAGACTTGCCATCTTCATCACGGCTTTGCCGCCCATAGAATGGCCGATAAAGATAGCTTGCTTGATTTCAAGATGTGCAAGCAGGTTGGCTAAATCGGTTGCCATCTCAGTGTAAGTCATCTGTGAATGATGAAAACTGCGGCCGTGATTACGAAGATCTACTTGGATCACACGGTAATTTTTTTCAAACTGACGAGCTAAGACAGCCAAGTTATCTAAACTGCCAAATAAGCCATGTACTAAAACCAAAGGCTGGTTTGATTGCGCCGCCTCATTTAAGGGGCCAGAATCTTTATAATTTAAAATTTGATTAGTCTTAGATAGCATAATAAGCCTGTACCGATAGCTACAAAATAAGGTAAATACGACTCGCTATCATAAAGATAAATGCCAGAGAACAAAAGTGTTAGCATCATTTTTATAGCATTAGTTTTAATCAGGCTTTTGCTAAGCATTTGTATTCACTCATAAGCCTTAGCTATGGCACATCCTAAACAGATCACAATGCGATCTAGATTGTTTAAATAAAAATCAAAGTGTTTGAAAATAAAGCGTATTTATTTGATCTAAATGGGTGATCTGCAAGATCAAGAAATCATAGAGTCTTTACTTAGAACCATGTATACTAGACTGAAGTATTTACTAAACAGAGATAGAACAGCCAATGAAAAACATAGAGGTAGATGAAGAGCTTTATCGCTACATTGCCAGCCAAACTAAGCATATAGGTGAAAGTGCATCCGATATTTTAAGACGCTTACTTATTGAAAAACAAGCACCTTTATCGAATCCAAGTTTATCCGCTGGTGTTTCTCAGGTTGCTCCTTTGGTAAGTCCTGCTGCACAAAATGATGCGCCTCAAGAGACAGCTGAAGCCAATGTTGCGCTTGCTGCGCAATCGTCACAAGACAAAGTCAAAGCGATGCGATCTTTGTTGATCTCAGATGAGTTTGCAGCAAAAGATAAAGCGATTGATCGTTTCATGCTGGTTTTAAGCCATTTATATCAATTATCAAGTGAAGATTTCGCCACTGCTGCGCAAGTCAAAGGACGCACGCGTGTTTATTTTGCCGATAATAAAGAAACTTTGCTTGCAAGTGGTAAAACGACTAAGCCGCGTTTGATTCCTGACACCCCATTTTGGGTGATCACAAATAACAACACCAATCGCAAGCGCCAAATGGTGCAGCAATTGATGGAGCGTATGGGCTTTAGCCAAGATTTAGCCGAGCGCATCGGTAAATCAATCTAGGAATTTGCGCAATGGTTTTAAATATGTATTTGAAATCTGTATTTGAGTGATTTAATTCTTTATCGCTGAAGTTTTCATAAAGGTTAGCGAAACGTAAATACAAAGAATTAAAACATACAAATACTCGCTCTAAGATCGCAAAACGTATCCAAAGCCATTGAATCATAAGCCACAAGTGGAGTAATTTACTTGTGGTTTTATTATTTAAATTGAAAAGGACAACTAAATGGCCGTTCATCCAAGAGCAGGTACACAAGCGATTGCAAGTGATCTGATCAGCATTCCAGCACTTGTTAGTGACTATTATCAAATCACCCCTCAAACAGATATCCCAGCAAACCGTGTCCAATTTGGCACTTCCGGTCACCGCGGCACCTCAAGTAAAGCAAGTTTTAACGAATATCATATCTTAGCGATTGCGCAAGCCGTTGTGGATGAGCGTAAGCAAGCAGGCTTGACTGGCCCTTTATTTGTCGGTAAAGATACGCACGCATTGTCGGAGCCTGCGCTACGTAGTGTGGTTGAAGTTTTAGTTGCCAATGATATTGAAGTGATTGTTCAAGCAGAGCAAGGCTATACTCCAACACCGGGTATTTCACATGCCATTTTAACTTACAATCAAAAGCATGCAGACAAAGCAGATGGGATTGTTATCACCCCATCGCACAACCCACCGCAAGATGGCGGGATCAAATATAATCCTGCGCATGGCGGTCCTGCTGAAGCTGAAATTACCAAGCGCGTTGAAAATGCAGCCAATGCTTACCTTGCGAACAATCTTGAAGGTGTGAAACGTGCCAGCTTAAAAGATGTTGAAGCCAAACTGAATGCCAAAGATCTGGTACAGCCGTATGTTGAAGATTTGGTTAATGTGATTGACATTGAAGCGATTCAAAAAGCGAATCTAAAAATTGGTGTTGATCCACTCGGCGGTGCAGGGATTGAATATTGGCGCCGTATTGCCAAGCATTTTGATCTTAACATTGAATTGGTTTCAGAAGCTGTTGACCCATCATTTGCTTTCATGAGCCTTGATAAAGATGGCGTGATCCGTATGGACTGCTCATCTCCTTATGCAATGTCAGGTCTACTCGCACTAAAAGATGATTATGACTTAGCCTTTGGTAATGATCCGGATTATGATCGCCACGGCATTGTGACGCCAAAAGGCTTGATGAATCCAAACCATTATCTTGCTGTTTGTATTGATTATTTATTCCGCCACCGTCCACAATGGAAACCTGAAGTAGCAGTGGGTAAAACTTTGGTTTCGAGTGCATTAATCGACAAAGTTGTGGCTGATTTAGGTCGTACGCTTTGTGAAGTGCCAGTTGGTTTTAAATGGTTTGTTGATGGCTTGTATGACGGCAGCTTTGGTTTTGGCGGTGAAGAGAGCGCAGGTGCATCTTTCCTTCGCTTTGACGGCACGCCTTGGTCAACAGATAAAGATGGGATTATCTTATGCTTGCTCGCAGCAGAAATTACAGCTGTCACAGGTATGAATCCGCAAGAGTATTATGAAAAACTTGCCAGCCAGCACGGTGAGTCTGCGTATAACCGTTTGCAAGCGGTTGCTAATGCAGAGCAAAAATCTGTATTAAGCAATCTGTCGGCTGAAATGGTAACGGCGACTGAGCTGGCAGGTGATCCGATTACTGCGCGCTTAACTCATGCGCCAGGTAATGATGCGGCGATTGGCGGCTTAAAAGTGACCACTGAGTTTGGCTGGTTTGCCGCGCGTCCATCGGGCACTGAAGAGATTTACAAAATCTATTGCGAGAGCTTTAAAGGCGCCGAGCACTTAAAACGTATCGAGCAAGAAGCGCAAAAAATTGTCGATGATGTGTTTGCAGCAGCAGGCTGCTAAGCCCAATCATTTGGCACGATAAACCAAAACTCGCCGTTTTCATCTAAACAATGAAGGGGGCGGGTTTTGTTGTATTTGGCTCGGTTAGTTTTTGCTTGCTGAGTGTCGTTTTTCTGAGCGCCGTTTTGCTGCGTTAGACAAGGCGCTGGTGTTGGGCTAAAAAATTTTGCCTTTATTTCTTCAATGTTAAATCCATCTTCAGGTTTACAAGTCTCTTTTCCATATAGCCATTCGACCTTATGAATCGGCCAAAATGCCACTAAGCCCAAATCACTGGCAAGTAAATTCATTTGGCTGTGATAACACCAATGGCCGCATATCTGCGCTTGATTTAATGGGTAACCTAAGCAGGTTTGAGGAATGTCTTGGTCTAAAAATGGATTGGTATATAAACGCCCTTGGAGTAAAAGCTTAGGCACTATTTGGGTATTCGCATATTCTGGGTATTGAGCTTTAAAGGCCGCTGTTTGGCTCATTTTTAATTGATGCTCAAGCATATGGGCTAGTTTTAGATCCAACCTATCACCGCGATTTGGGCCATACCAAAGCCCTTGATCGAGTAAATAAAACTTTACCGCAACTTCCCAATGTTCAAGCTCTTGAGAGTCTTGATTTTGAATTAAGAAATCAATTTCGCCTAAGGTTTTGTTTTGCTTGAGCGCTTCATTATATTCAAACACCTGAATTTCACTGGCTTTAATTTGATAGTTAGGATGGGACGCAAAATGGCTCATGCACGCATGTTGATAATAAAAGCCAAGCCGTGAATTGCCAGCGTATGGTAGGTAAGCCACGGGGTAGCTTTGATCAAAGGGGATTGGCTCACCGATTAAGCTTTGCGCATGGGTGACCCAAGTTGTCAGTTGCATGATCTGCGCTTTATCGTCCATAAATGCATTACCTGTGTGATAATTTCTTGTCAGTGTGATTAAGCTTGGGAAATAACCGGAAAACCGCTAAACTAGGCGCAGTATTTCCATCACATAAAATAGAGTCTGAATGTCATTTTCTAAATTCGCGTTATCGCCGTCTATCCTTCAAGCGATTGAAGCTCAAGGTTACACCAAGCCAACCACAATTCAAAATAAAGCTATCCCTGTGATCTTAAAGGGTGAGAATCTGATTGCGGCGTCCCAAACCGGTACAGGTAAAACCGCAAGCTATGTCTTGCCTATGCTTGAGATCTTATCCAAAGGTGAAACTCAGCGCAAAAAACGTATCCGCGCGCTGATTTTAGTCCCAACGCGCGAACTTGCCATTCAGGTTAACCAAAGCATTCAAACTTATGGTCAATTTACTGATCTTAAAAGTTTTGCCGTCTATGGCGGGGTGGATGATAAACCGCAAAAGCAAGCCTTGATTGATGGCACTGATATCTTGGTGGCAACGCCGGGACGTTTGCTTGATTTGTGCACTCAAAAAGCGATTCACTTTGAAGAAGTGCAAATGCTGGTGCTTGATGAAGCTGATCGCATGTTAGATATGGGCTTTATTGAAGATATTAATAAGATTTTATCGCGCCTGCCTGAAGATGATCTGCAATCGCTGCTTTTCTCTGCAACTCTGTCTAACCCTGTGCGCGATCTGGCGCGTAGCGCGGTGGAAGATGCATTTGAGATCTCGATTGCCAAGCACAGTGCGTCAAAATCAAATATTAAGCAGTGGATTGTGACCGTCGATAAAGATATGAAATCATCACTGCTAAGTCATTTACTTCAAACCCATGATTGGGCGCAAGCGCTGATTTTTATCGAAACCAAGCATGGCGCAGCCAAACTTGTCACCCAACTTGAAAAACGCGGGATTAAAGCAGAAGGTTTTCACAGTGGTCGCAGCCAAGCGGTGCGCCAGCAATTATTATCAGACTTTAAAGAAGGCAAAATCCAATACTTGGTCGCAACTGGCGTGGCGGCGCGTGGCCTTGATATTGATGGCCTTCCGTGCGTGATTAACTATGACTTGCCTTATCCTGCCGATGAATATGTCCACCGTATTGGCCGTACAGGTCGCGCCGATGCACAAGGTGAAGCGGTTGCACTCGTATCAAAAGATAATTTTAAAAACTTATGCATGATTGAAAGCCGTTTGGGCCATCTTTTAGAGCGCCGCGAAATTGAAGGTTTTGTGCCACGCAAGCCAGTGCCAATTTCAATTTTAAACTATGTGCCAAAGCACAAACGTCTGCAACAAGAACAAGAGAATCAAGAGAAGGGGTATGATGAAGAATAATATCGCGCTTGAGCAGCTACTCAATCAAATTCTACAGCCTGAGCAAATTAAAGACTATTGTCCAAATGGCCTGCAAGTAGAAGGCAAGCCTGAGGTGACAAAAATCATCACAGGCGTGACCGCATCCCAAGCCTTAATTGATGCAGCCATTGCCAAGCAAGCGGATGCAATTTTGGTTCATCATGGCTATTTTTGGAAAGGTGAAGCCGAATCCATTCGCGGGATGAAAGGCAAGCGCATCAAGGCGTTGATTCAAAATGATATTAACTTGTATGCCTATCACTTACCGCTTGATATTCATCCAACATTGGGTAATAACGCGCAGCTTGCAAGTTTACTTGATATCAAGGTGCAAGGCGGTCTGGAAGGGCATGCGCAATCTGTGGCGATTTATGGTGAGCTCAATACGCCAATGCAAGCGGATGAGTTAACAAATAAGATTGAGCAGGTGCTCGCGCGTAAGCCGCTACATATTGCGCCATCGGATGAAGCAAAAGCCAGCCAGCCGATTCGCCGCATTGCATGGTGCACAGGTGGCGGTCAAGATTTCATTGAACTGGCTGCAAGCCAAGGCTTTGATGCCTTTATTTCAGGTGAAATTTCAGAGCGCACAACTTATACTGCGCGTGAAATTGGGATCCATTATTTCAGCGCCGGCCATCATGCGACCGAGCGTTATGGCGTCAAGGCATTAGGTGAGTATTTAGCGAAAGAATTTGACTTAGATGTGGAATTTATTGATATAGATAACCCTGTTTAACATCCAAATTTCATATAATCCTTACTTTTTGAACTAAAATACCCAAAATAGTTGAAGTTGCAGCTTTGACTAGGATGGGTATTTTATTTGGAGCCCCCTTGATCCGCAAACTCCCACCTTGGGTAAAATATGGCGCTTTTATCCTTGCCTTGATTGCTGGCAGCATTAATGCGATTGGACTGCTTAGCTTTGAGCACCAAGCCGTTTCTCATATCTCAGGCACTGCCACCTTACTTGGCAGCTCTTTGGTCACAACCGAGCTTAATAGCCTGCACCTTGTTGGCATTTTAGTTGCGTTTTTTATCGGTGCATGCCTGTCTGGAATGATTTTACATCACGGTCAACTCAAGCTAGGGCATTACTATGATTTAGTCTTAATTTTAGAATCGCTACTTCTTTGTTTAAGCTGCTATTTTTTATCTCAAAATAGTTTTTATGGGCACTTGGCTGCATCAATGGCGTGTGGTCTTCAAAATGCTATGGCAACGACCTACAGTGGGGCTGTCGTGCGCACCACTCACTTAACTGGAATTGTGACGGATTTAGGCTTGATGCTTGGGCAGGCATTTCGTGGGCAAGCTTTTGATTATAAAAAGCTAATATTATTTAGTTTTATTTTATCTGGCTTTATTTTAGGCGCTGGTTTTGGAGCATTTTTGTTCCAAATATTACATAGTCAAGCCTTACTTATTCCTGCATTTGGTTGCCTGATTTTAGCCGTTTGGTATCGTTTATATTCTCGCACTAAACTTCACTCGAAGGCTGCATCATAAGCGTCATCTAAACCGAGTCTAAAAATAGAAAAATCCCCCAAATCGAATGCTCAATTTGGGGGATTTCATTCACTATAAACTTAATTAAAAATCAATTAGTCACGCTCGTTGATCGGCGTAAATTTACGCTGTGATAAGCCAGTATAAAGCTGACGCGGACGACCGATACGGTTACTTGGATCATCATGCATTTCATTCCAGTGGGCAATCCAGCCGACTGTACGAGAAAGGGCAAAAATTACCGTAAACATCGACACTGGGATACCGATCGCTTTGAGGATAATACCTGAGTAGAAGTCTACATTAGGGTATAGTTTTTTCTCCACAAAGTAAGGGTCAGACAATGCAATGCGTTCTAATTCCATCGCAACATCCAAAAGAGGATCTTCGCGTTTAAGCTCTGTCAGTACTTGGTGGCATGCTTCACGCATGACTTTTGCACGTGGGTCAAAGTTTTTGTATACGCGGTGACCAAAGCCCATCAAACGGAATGGATCATCTTTATCTTTGGCTCTTTCGATGTACTCAGGGATTTTATCTACGCTGCCAATCTCTTCTAGCATCTTCAAACAGGCTTCGTTTGCGCCGCCGTGGGCAGGGCCCCAAAGTGATGCAATACCTGCAGCGATACAAGCGAATGGGTTCGCACCTGAAGAGCCGGCTAGACGCACGGTTGAAGTGGACGCGTTTTGTTCGTGATCGGCATGAAGGGTAAAGATTTTATCCATTGCACGCGCAAGCACAGGGCTGACCACATATTCTTCACATGGGTTGGCAAACATCATATGAAGGAAGTTTTCAGCATAGTTTAAATCATTGCGTGGATAGATAAACGGTTGACCAATCGAGTATTTATAACACATTGCAGCCAGTGTTGGCATTTTTGATAACAAGCGGAAAGCGGTGATTTTACGGTGCTCTTCGTTATTGATATCCAATGAATCATGGTAGAACGCTGCCAATGCACCGACCACGCCGCACATGACTGCCATAGGGTGAGCATCACGACGGAAACCATGGAAGAAGCTTGAGATTTGCTCATGCACCATGGTGTGCTGAGAGACAACTCTTTTAAATTCATTATATGCTTCTTTTGTAGGTGCTTCGCCATAAAGCAAGATATAGCAGACTTCTAGATAATCAGCATTGTTAGCAAGCTCGTCAATTGGATAGCCACGATGTAGCAAAATACCTTTATCCCCATCAATAAAAGTAATTTGTGATTCACATGAGGCAGTTGCAAGAAAACCAGGATCAAACGTGAAGTAACCACTTGCGCCTAATTTGCGTACATCCAAAACATCAGCGCCTTCAGTGCCGCTTAAAATTGGCAAATCAATAGGCGTTAAACCTTCAATTTGAAGCACTGCTTTCTTTTGTGTCATGATGTTCTCCTTGTTTTATTTATTCCTTTCCAGACTCATATTCTTATGTTTTGAATATAAATATAACTACTTTTGTAACTGATGCACTGCTTGAAAGTCAATCAATAGATTGATTTGTGCGGCCTAGTTTCTAATTTTTATACCTAAAAAGTTAAAAATTTGTACTTCGTATCAAAAATAAAACCCAATTTTGTATTTATCAATTTTGAGAGGTAGGCTAGCACTTAACCTTAGATAAACACTTTGTTTTTCAAGAATTAGTTGCAGTTTTTATTGGGTCTTTTGTCACATAAAATTTGCGAGCAAGATAGCAAAAATACAAATTTCGTTAACAAGAGCAAAGTTAAGTTAATATTTTGTTGAGTATTTTGGTTGAGTAAGTGATAAAAAGGTAAGGACGCAAAATAAGTACAAACAAATGGATAGCTTGTAGCTTGCTGCAAGACTTGGTGTTTGGCTTAAGTTGTATGTTTATAACAATAATTGCTCTTATCATGGAGCTTAGGTGAGCAGTCGTGAAAGAAAAAAAATCTAGACCAGTCAATCTTGATTTGCAAACGATACAATTTCCTATTGCATCAATTGCATCCATCTTACACCGCATCTCAGGTGTGATCATGTTCGTCGCTGTTGGCATTTTACTTTGGCTTTTATCTTCATCCTTGTCGTCGCCGGCAGGGTTTGAATCAGCTAAAGAACTTGTTGATGGTTTCTTTGTAAAATTCATCTTGTGGGGCATCCTTACCGCTCTATCTTATCACATTTGTGGCGGTTTGCGTCATATGGTGATGGATACGGGGCGCTATGAAAGCCTTGAGCAAGGTGCGATGACAGCCAAAGCTGCCATGATTGCAACTGTTGTTCTCTCACTACTTGCGGGGATTTTAGTATGGTAAAACACATCACATCCGTTGGTCGTAATGGGGTTCAAGATTGGGTTCTGTTACGTGCAACAGGCACAATTCTTCTCTTATACACTATCTACCTAATCGGTTTTTTCGCGTTTAGCGGCGAGATTGATTTTGCAACTTGGGCCTCTTTCTTTGGCGGAACGTTTACCAAAGTCTTCACTATGCTGGCACTTTTAAGTGTGCTTGTGCATGCCTGGATTGGTCTGTGGCAAGTCTTAACCGACTATGTCAAACCACCTATGCTGCGCGCGATACTGCAACTTATCGTGATTGTGGCTTTGGTAAGCTATTTGTTTTCTGGCTTTTTTATTTTGTGGGGTGTGTAAGTGAGTATTCCAGTTCGTGAATTTGATGCTGTCGTAATTGGCGCAGGTGGTGCTGGCATGCGTGCTGCACTACAAATCTCAGAGCAAGGCCTATCTTGTGCTTTGCTATCTAAAGTTTTTCCAACCCGTTCACATACGGTCTCCGCACAAGGTGGGATCACGGTTGCACTTGGCAACTCCCACGAAGATAACTGGCAGTGGCACATGTATGACACAGTCAAGGGCTCAGATTATATTGGTGATCAAAACGCCATTGAATATATGTGTAAAAATGGCCCAGAATCAGTTCTTGAGCTTGAGCGCATGGGTCTGCCATTTTCTCGTTTTGATGATGGCACCATTTATCAACGTCCATTTGGTGGTCAATCACGTGATTTTGGTGGTGAGCAAGCAGCGCGTACTGCGGCGGCGGCTGACCGCACCGGGCATGCGTTATTGCATACTTTATATCAGCAAAATATTAAACATAAAACGACGATTTTCTCTGAGTGGTATGCACTTGATTTAGTTAAAAACCAAGATGGCGCAATTCTTGGCTGCACCGCAATTAGCATGGAAAGCGGTGAGGTGTGTTACTTCAAATCCAAAGCTACCGTACTGGCTACCGGTGGCGCAGGGCGCATTTATCAATCGACCACGAATGCACACATTAATACCGGTGATGGCGTAGGCATGGCATTGCGCGCTGGCGTGCCGATGCAAGATATGGAAATGTGGCAGTTCCACCCAACAGGCATTGCTGGCGCAGGTGTATTGGTGACCGAAGGGTGTCGTGGTGAAGGTGGTTATCTTCTTAATAATGATGGCGAACGCTTCATGGAGCGTTATGCACCAAATGCGAAAGATTTGGCTAGCCGTGATGTGGTCGCGCGCTCAATGATGATTGAGATCCGTGAAGGCCGCGGCTGTGATGGTCCTTGGGGCCCGCACCTTAAACTTAAACTGGACCACTTAGGCAAAGATGTACTCGATGCACGCTTGCCGGGCATTTTGGAACTCTCGCGCACCTTTGCGCACGTGGATCCGGTGAAAGAGCCGATTCCTGTGATTCCAACCTGTCACTACATGATGGGTGGCGTGCCAACTCAGGTGTCAGGTCAAGCGATTAAACAAGATGCTCAAGGTCAAGATGTCGAAGTCCAAGGCTTATATGCTTGCGGTGAAATTGCCTCTGTATCTGTGCATGGCGCAAACCGCTTAGGTGGTAACTCCTTGCTTGATTTAGTGGTCTTTGGTCGCTCAACCGGTCTGCACCTTGGTGAAACCTTGGCCGCGCAAAGTGAAGCACGCGCGGCAACTGAGTCTGATATTGAAGCTTCTCTTGCACGTAGCATGCGTTGGGAAAACAGCAAAGGCGGTGAAGATCCATTCCAAATCCGTAAAGATCTGCAAAACTGCATGCAGCGTAACTTCTCGGTCTTCCGTGAAGGGGATGCGATGGCGTCTGGCCTTGAAGAGCTCAAAGAAATTCGTGAGCGTTTGCAAGATGCACACTTGGCGGATAAATCGACTGAGTTTAATACCCAACGTGTCGAATGTTTAGAGCTAGATAACTTGATGGAAACTGCGTTTGCGACAGCGGTAGCAGCAAATTATCGCACCGAAAGTCGTGGCGCGCACTCTCGCTTTGACTTCCCAGATCGTGACGATGAGAAATGGCTATGTCACTCGATTTATAATCCTGAGACAGAAGACATGAGCAAACGTGATGTGAACATGCAGCCAACTCTGCGTGAAGCATTCCCACCAAAAGCACGTACTTACTAGGAGGATTGAGCGATGAAATTAAATTTTTCTATCTATCGTTATAATCCAGATGTGGATACTAAACCTTATATGAAAGACTATGAGCTAGAAGTGGATGAAGGCTCAGATATGATGATGCTGGATGCACTGATTTTGCTTAAAGAGCAAGATCCAAGTCTTTCATTTCGACGTTCGTGCCGTGAAGGGGTGTGCGGCTCTGATGGCATGAACATGAATGGTAAAAATGGCCTCGCCTGTATCACGCCAGTGTCTGCGCTTGCAGGCAAAGGTAAGATCGTGGTTCGACCACTGCCGGGTTTGCCAGTTATTCGTGACTTAATTATTGATATGTCACAGTTTTATGATAATTATGCTAGAGTCAAACCTTATCTGATTTCAGATGGTGAATTGCCACCGAGCCGTGAGCACTTGCAGTCACCAGAGGAGCGTGCGCATCTTGATGGTCTGTATGACTGTATTTTATGTGCATGTTGTAGCACCTCATGTCCATCTTTTTGGTGGAACCCAGATAAGTTTATCGGCCCAGCAGGTTTGCTCGCTGCCTATCGCTGGTTAATTGATAGCCGTGATACTGCAACTGACGAACGTTTGTCTGAGCTTGATGATGCCTTTAGTGTCTTCCGTTGCCACAGTATTATGAACTGTGTCAGTGTGTGTCCTAAGGGCTTAAATCCAACCAAAGCGATCGGGAAAATTCGTAAGATGTTGGTGAGCCGTTCGGTTTAGTGTGTCTTAATCTTACTCATTGAATGTTAAGTAAATTAAGGTATTTTACATAGTGGATTTCAGTTAAGCTAGGAAGCACCTAAATGAAATCCACTCTAATACGATTGAATCCAAAAAGGTTAAGGGGATATATGCATAATAGTGCGATGAAGGCATGGATTGAGTCTTCCCACTTAGCTGGCGCTAATGCCACGTATGTAGAAGAACTCTACGAAGCATTTCTTAGTGATCCAGACAGCGTCAGTGGCGAATGGAAAACTGTGTTTGAAAGCTTGCCTGCGCCATCATCTGATGCGCCAGAACAGCCTCACTCACGCGTTCGCGATTACTTTCGCAGTTTAGCTAAAGAAACGCCAAAATGTGCCGGCCAAGTAACAGATCCAGAAGTAGACGCGAAGCAAGTTAAAGTTCTACAGCTTATCAATGCGTACCGTTTTCGCGGGCATCAGGCTGCAAACCTTGATCCTTTAGGCATTTGGCAACGTGACCCAGTGGCAGAGCTTGACCCTGCATTCCATAACCTGACTCAAGATGATATGGAATCAGAGTTCAATGTCGGTTCATTTGCTGTCGGCCGCGAAACCATGGCGCTTAAAGATATTTATGCAGCGCTTAATCAAATTTACTGCGGCTCGATTGGCGCAGAATATATGCATATTACCAATACAGAACAAAAACGTTGGATTCAAGATCGTTTAGAATCTGTGATTGGTAAAGGCGAATTTACGAAAGAGCAAAAGAAAACCTTCCTTGATGAGCTCACCGCAGCAGAAGGTCTTGAGCGTTATCTTGGCGCCAAATTCCCGGGAGCAAAGCGCTTCTCACTTGAAGGTGGGGATGCACTTATCCCGATGACCAAAGAGCTTATCCGCCGCGCGGGTAGCCAAGGAATGCGCGAAGTTGTGATTGGTATGGCGCACCGTGGGCGTTTAAATATGCTCGTCAACGTGCTGGGTAAAAAGCCGCAAGACTTGTTTGATGAGTTTGCTGGCAAGCATGATGAAACTTGGGGCACTGGGGATGTAAAATATCACCAAGGTTTCTCTGCGGACTTTGCCACAGAAAAAGGCAACGTTCACCTAGCGCTTGCGTTTAACCCATCGCACCTAGAAATTGTCAACCCTGTGGTGATTGGCTCTGTGCGTGCGCGTCAAGATCGACTCGGTGATAAAGATGGCGCGAAAGTGTTGCCAATTACCGTGCATGGTGACTCTGCGATTGCCGGTCAAGGCGTTGTGGCTGAAACTTTTAATATGTCACGTACGCGCGGTTTCCAAGTCGGCGGTACGATTCGCATCGTGGTGAATAACCAAATCGGCTTTACTACCTCCAACCCAAGAGACACCCGCTCAACTATGTATTGTACGGATATTGCGAAAATGGTGCAGGCGCCAATTTTCCACGTCAATGCTGATGATCCAGAAGCGGTGGCTTTCATTACCCATATTGCACTTGATTTTAGAAATACATTTAAACGTGATGTTGTGATTGACTTGGTGTGTTATCGCCGCCATGGTCACAATGAGGCGGATGAGCCAAATGCAACCCAGCCTTTGATGTATCAAAAAATCAAGAAACACCCAACGCCGCGTAAACTTTACACCGATGTGTTGGTTGAGCGTGGTGATATTTCACTCGAAGATGCGACTGCGCTGGTCAATGACTACCGTGACACGCTCGATAAAGGTGAAGTCGTGGTTAAAGAGTGGCGCCCAATGCAAATGCATTCGGTTGACTGGTCTCCTTATATTAACCACGATTGGCAAGAAGAGTGGGATTGTCATATAGAGCTTGATTATCTCAAAAAGCTTGGCATGAAGGTGTGCCAATACCCAGATAGCCATAAACTGCAAAGCCGTGTTGCGAAGATTTATAATGACCGTATTTCCATGATTAATGGCGAGAAGCCACTTGATTGGGGGATGGCAGAAATCTTAGCTTATGCAACCTTGCTCGATGATGGCAAGCGCATTCGTATTACCGGCCAAGACTCAGGACGTGGAACCTTCTTCCACCGTCACGCTGTGCTTCACAATCAAGAAGATGCGAGCACTTATATGCCGCTTGCACATATTCATGATAAACAAGGTCCTGTGCAAATTTTTGATTCGGTGTTATCCGAAGAAGCAGTACTTGCGTATGAATATGGTTATGCAACGGCAGAGCCGGCAGGTTTAACCATTTGGGAAGCCCAGTTTGGTGACTTTGCTAATGGCGCGCAAGTCGTGATTGATCAGTTCATTTCATCCGGTGAGCAAAAATGGGGTCGCTTATGCGGCTTAACTATGCTCTTGCCACACGGCTATGAAGGTCAAGGACCTGAGCACTCCTCTGCACGTTTAGAGCGTTACTTACAGCTTTGCGCGGAGCAAAATATGCAAGTGGTGGTGCCGTCAACGCCAGCCCAGGTTTATCACATGATCCGCCGCCAAGTGGTGCGCCCAATGCGTCGTCCATTGATCGTGATGTCGCCAAAATCACTCTTACGTCATCCACTTTGTGTTTCAAGCATGGAAGAGCTAGCGAATGGCACTTTCCAAGCCGCGATTCCTGAAATTGATGATTTAGATCCAGCAAAAGTACGTCGCGTCGTGATGTGCTCGGGTAAGGTTTATTATGATCTTTTAGCTGAGCGTCGTAAGAATGAACAAGAAGATGTGGCAATTATTCGTATTGAGCAGCTCTACCCATTCCCATATGAGGATGTGAGTCAGGCCATCGAAGCTTATACCAATGTGGAAGACTTTGTCTGGTGTCAAGAAGAGCCACAAAACCAAGGCGCTTGGTATAGCAGCCAGCACAATATGCGCTATGCATTGCCAGATGGTGCGATTTTACATTATGCAGGTCGCGAGGCCTCTGCATCGCCGGCTGTCGGCTATATGTCTGTTCATATTCAACAACAAAATGAACTCATTGCAGATGCACTAACAATTGATAAAAAAGATTAATAGACAAGGATGAATACGATGACAATTGAAATACTAGTCCCTGATTTACCAGAATCTGTTGCCGATGCAACGGTTGCAACTTGGCATAAAAAACCAGGTGATGCTGTAGAACGTGATGAAGTTCTTGTTGATATTGAAACAGATAAAGTTGTATTGGAAGTGCCTGCGCCTGAGTCTGGCGTATTAGAAGAAATTCTTGAAGAAGAAGGTGCAACGGTTTTAAGTAAGCAGCTGCTTGCAAAACTTAAACCAGGCGCAGTTGCCGGTGAGCCGACAGCAGACAAACCTGCGACTGAGCAAATGGAACCATCGCCTGAAAAACGTCGCACAGATGTGCTTAAAGATGACGAGAACGATGCCCAGTCACCAGCGGTACGTCGCTTATTGCAAGAACATGATTTAAACCCTGATGACATTAAAGGCACAGGTGTTGGCGGACGTCTAACCCGTGAAGATATCGAATCATATCTTGCGGATCAAAAAGCGAAAACCGCTGCGCCAGGCCAAGCGAAATCTGAGTTAGAAGCCGCGCCTAGCATGCCAAGCGCAGCCGGTCGCAGTGAAAAACGTGTGCCGATGACGCGTCTGCGTAAAACGGTTGCGAATCGTCTGCTTGAGGCGAAAAATTCAACAGCAATGTTGACGACCTTCAACGAAGTTAACATGAAGCCAATCATGGACTTGCGCGCCCAATATAAAGATGACTTTGAAAAACGTCACGGCGTGCGTCTGGGCTTTATGTCTTTCTATGTGAAAGCTGTCACCGAAGCGCTTAAACGCTACCCAGAAGTCAACGCTTCGATCGATGGCGAAGATATCGTTTATCACAACTATTTCGATATCAGCATGGCAGTATCAACCCCACGTGGTTTGGTGACGCCAGTGCTAAAAGATTGTGATGTCTTGAGCTTTGCGCAAGTCGAGCAAGGCATTAAAGACTTAGCGGTGAAAGGGCGTGATGGCAAACTGAAAGTTGAAGAGTTAATGGGCGGTAACTTTACCATTACCAATGGTGGTGTGTTCGGTTCATTGATGTCGACGCCAATTATCAACCCACCGCAAGCGGCGATTTTAGGCATGCACAAAATTCAAGATCGTCCAATGGCGGTTGATGGCGAAGTAAAAATCTTGCCGATGATGTATTTAGCGCTTTCTTATGATCACCGTTTAATTGATGGTCGTGAGTCAGTCGGCTTCTTGGTCACTATCAAGGAATTACTGGAAGATCCAGCACGCCTATTGCTTGATATTTGATCATTTTAAACCAAGGGATGGCGTTGATCTTCCTTGGTTTAGTTGACAATTAAGCTTCAATTGTAAACCAGTCTTTACTCATTTATTTGAGTGTATAGGCTGGTTTTTTTGTTTCTAGTCTAAAATAAAACCCGATTAATCCTTTAATTTATAAGGTAAAATTAAAGATGCAGACAAATCGATTTGGTTTCTTCTCGAAGTGTTCGATAGATCGCATAAATGTAGATTTAACTTCTCCTAACACTTTGTTAACATGAGGTTGGTGTTGAAAAATAAATAGATAGATTGCAAGTTTGAAAAAACGCGATCGAATTCATATTTAAATGATATGCCATGTACCAAAGGGAGAAGCGCGAGGTAACTCATTGTATTTATTTTGTTATTTCCGCAATAGGTGCATTTTATAAATCAATATAACGTGATATAAATGAAAATAGAGAAGCGACTGCAAGCCTAAAAGCCTTTAATTTTCAAATGTTTTGGGATAAATACGGGTTTTAAGATGTGCGTTGAAATGGTTCAAATCCGAGGTCAACCTAAGATTTGTTGGACGTTGAAACCAATCTTTGCAGTAGAGTTATGGATATAGCATCTTTTAAGTGTAAGGCCTTGACCTGATTTAGGCTGAGAAGTTTAAAAGACAAACTTACGGATAACGCATAATGAATTTGCATGAATATCAAGCCAAACAATTGTTTGCAGAATATGGGCTACCTGTGCCAGAAGGCTACGCCTGTGATACCCCACAAGAAGCTGCAGAAGCTGCAGGTAAACTTTCGACGTCAAAGTGGGTGGTCAAGTGCCAAGTTCACGCTGGGGGGCGTGGCAAAGCAGGTGGTGTTGAACTCCATGACAATAAAAGCGATACCAAAGCCTTTGCGCAAAAATGGCTAGGTAAAAACCTCGTCACATATCAAACGGATGCCAATGGGCAGCCAGTCTCTAAAATTCTTGTTGAAGAAGCTTCTAATATCAAAAACGAGCTTTATCTTGGCGCTGTTGTTGATCGCGCTACGCGCCGTATCGTGTTTATGGCGTCAACAGAAGGCGGCGTTGAAATTGAAAAAGTCGCTGAAGAAACGCCTGAGCTAATCCACAAAGCTGCAATTGATCCGCTGGTTGGCCCACAAGCATTCCAAGGCCGTGAATTGGCGTTTAAACTTGGTTTAACTGGCGCGCAAATCAAACAGTTCACCCAAATCTTCTTAGGCCTAGGCAAAATGTTTGTCGATTATGACCTTGCCTTACTTGAAATAAACCCACTTGTGATCACTGCAGAAGAAAATTTATTGTGCCTTGATGGCAAGATCAACATTGATTCAAATGCCATGTATCGCCAACCAAAGCTACGTGATATGCATGATGCCTCTCAAGAAGATGAGCGCGAAGCACACGCGGCAAAATGGGAGCTCAACTATGTTGCGCTAGATGGAAGTATTGGTTGTATGGTCAATGGCGCAGGCCTTGCGATGGGCACGATGGACATCGTTAACCTACATGGCGGCAGCCCTGCAAACTTCTTGGATGTTGGCGGCGGTGCAACCAAAGAGCGCGTCACCGAAGCATTTAAAATCATCTTATCTGACTCAAATGTAAAAGCCGTATTGGTCAATATTTTCGGTGGTATCGTGCGTTGTGATTTGATTGCTGAAGGCATCATCGGCGCTGTCGAAGAAGTGGGCGTTAGTGTGCCGGTTGTGGTACGCCTTGAAGGGAATAATGCAGAGTTAGGCTCGCAAAAATTGGCACAAAGTGGCCTAAATATTATTGCCGCAACATCATTGACAGATGCAGCACAACAAGTAGTACAAGCAGCGGAGGGCAAATAATGTCGATTTTAATTGATAAAAACACTAAGGTTATTTGCCAAGGTTTTACTGGCGGTCAAGGGACTTTCCACTCAGAGCAAGCGCTTGAATATGGCACGCAAATGGTTGGCGGTGTATCGCCAGGCAAAGGTGGCAGCACGCATTTAGGTTTGCCTGTGTTTAATACTGTGCGCGAAGCGGTTGAAACCACAGGTGCAACGGCGTCTGTGATTTATGTACCGGCGCCATTTTGTAAAGATGCAATCCTAGAAGCGATTGATGCTGGGATTAAGCTAATTATTACCATCACCGAAGGCATCCCAACCTTAGACTTGGTCGATGTCAAAGAGCGCTTAGATGCATCTGGCGTGCGCATGATAGGTCCAAACTGTCCGGGCGTTATCACCCCTGATGAGTGTAAAATTGGCATTATGCCAGGCCACATTCATAAAAAAGGTAAGGTTGGTATCGTGTCACGTTCAGGTACTTTGACTTATGAAGCCGTTAAGCAAACAACGGATGAAGGCTTTGGTCAATCGACTTGCGTCGGCATTGGTGGGGATCCAATTCCTGGGTCTAACTTCATTGATATCTTAAAGCTATTTGAAGCAGATTCTGAAACCGAAGCGATTGTGATGATCGGTGAGATTGGCGGCACTGCGGAAGAAGAAGCGGCAGCTTTCATTAAAGACAATGTCACCAAGCCAGTGGTTTCATACATTGCAGGCGTGACTGCGCCTCCAGGCAAACGTATGGGCCATGCGGGCGCAATTATCTCGGGCGGGAAAGGCACAGCTGAAGATAAATTTGCTGCGCTTGAAGCCGCAGGCGTAAAAACTGTGAAGAGCTTGGCAGATATTGGCAGTGCGCTGCGAGAAATCACAGGCTGGTAAGCTTGTCGTCAAAAGGTAACAGAAATTAAGTTATGCTAAGAAGGTGGCCGTGATGGCTGCCTTTTTTTATGCCTGAACATTAGTCCAAGGAGGAGCGCATGCCGATACCGGTAAGTAAATATAGAAGCGGTTTTCAATTTTCTGATATGAACGCCGCCAAGCAAGTGGAGATATTTATTGATCTTCAATGTCCGCATTCAAAAATCGCTTGGCCAACTATTTATGCCTTGTTAACTCAGGCGGATGAAACGATCGGGGTACGTTTACACTTGATTAGTCTATCCAATCATAGGCAAAGCTGGGAGTTAACTAAAACTGTCCACTTATATGCCAAAAGGGATGGTGAAAAAGCACTTGGCTTGATTGATACTTTATTTGCCAATCAAGAGAGCTTTAGAGATAAAGCTTTTTATAATAAAACACATCAAGATTTATATCTCTTTTGCTTGGATCAATTGCGTCAATACGATAAGAGATTTGCGAATAGTTTCCAGAACTTAGATGGTTTTATTGACGCATTAACGCAGGATGAATTGTACCATATTGGACGTACACCAAACCGTTATGCGGCAATCAAAGGAGTGTGGGGGACGCCAAGGTTTTTCTTCAATGATGCTTTGCTTGATCTTAAAGCCGATCAAGACTTGCAAGGTTATATTCAAAACCTAGATAGGATTTAGCTTTTTAACGGAGTACAGATTGTGGCAAAGAGCCAAATGGATAGGTTTGAAAGTCGAAGCGCTTGGAATATTTTTGTTATTTTTCTTAAGCTAGGTCTCACATCATTTGGTGGGCCGGTTGCGCATTTAGGTTATTTTCGTGATGAGTTTGTGAGCCGACGTAAATGGTTATCTGAGCAAAGTTACGCGGATTTAATCGCCTTGTGTCAATTTTTGCCAGGCCCTGCGAGTAGCCAAGTGGGAATTGCATTAGGCCTTTCTCGCGCAGGTTATAGCGGCGCTTTAGCTGCTTGGCTTGGGTTTACCTTGCCATCTGCCATTGCTTTGATTCTTTTTGCGCTGGGGCTTAGTCATTATGCTGATGCGATGCCAGTTGGGGTGTTAAATGGCCTAAAAATTGCCGCAGTGGCAGTGGTTGTGCAAGCCGTTTGGGGAATGGGTAAAAACCTTTGCCCAGATGCAGCAAGGGTGTCGATTATGGCTGCCTCAACTTGTTTCGTGATAATGGTTCCATCGGCTTGGGGACAGGTAAGCGTGATTGGCATTGCGGCGCTGATTGGGCTTTTATTTTTTAAACCAGAGCAAGTGGCTACGCATGATCCGTTACCGATCCAACTCGGGCGTAAAGCAGGCTTTATATGCTTGGTTTTATTTTTTAGTTTGCTATTCGGATTGCCGCTTTTAGCCAACCAATACCCAAACCAAAGCTTAGCTGTGCTGGATACTTTTTATCGCAGTGGCTCATTAGTTTTTGGTGGTGGACATGTGGTGCTGCCATTGCTTCAAGCTGAAGTTGTGCCGAGTGGGTGGGTTGATAAAGACACCTTTTTAGCCGGTTATGGCGCAGCGCAAGCCGTTCCTGGGCCTTTGTTTACCTTTGCTGCATTTCTTGGGGCGTCGATGAATGATGCGCCAAGCGGATGGTTGGGCGGCATGCTATGTTTATTGGCTATTTTCATCCCTTCTTTTTTATTAGTCACAGGGGCGTTGCCATTTTGGGAGTGTTTACGTTCACATGCTCGCACCCAAGCCGCTTTGTGTGGGGTCAATGCAGCCGTGGTTGGCTTACTGCTTGCAGCCCTCTATCAGCCAGTTTGGATAAGCGCGATTCATCAGTCCAAAGATTTCGCTTTGGCGCTGATTGCTTTTGTGGCATTGGTGTTTTGGAAATTGCCGCCTTGGCTTGTGGTCAGCGCCAGCGGCATTATTGCAGGGGTTATCTTAGCTTAAGATCTTAATCGTCTATCTTTTTAAACTGAGTAAGTAAAAAGATAAATGCAGCGCAGACGACAACCGATGGGCCGGTTGGGGTGTCATAAAACCAAGACATACTGATGCCGCCAATAACCGCAAGCATGCCAATGAAAGATGCAAGGAGCGCCATATGCTCTGGCGTCTTCGCAAAACGGCGCGCGGTAGCGGCAGGAATAATCAAAAGTGAGGTAATAATTAAAGCGCCAACAAACTTCATTCCAAGTGCGATCATTAACCCTACCAGAAGCATTAATAGCAGGCGCATTTTATCTGCGCTCACGCCATCGACTTCAGCCAAATCTTCATTGATGGAGCTATTGAGTAAGTCACGCCAAAAATAAGCAAGTAAGGCCAAAATAACGGCGCCGCCTGAGTAAATAAAAAGTAAGTCTTGCGTATTGACAGATAAGAGATCGCCAAATAAGTAACTCATTAAATCAATCCGCACATTATCTAAAAAGCTCACCGCAACTAAACCTAGTGAGAGTGAACTGTGCGCCAAAATACCAAGTAAGGTATCGGTGGCGACCACTTTTTGTCGTTGCAACTGGGTGAGCACAATAGCCAACACGATGCAGCAAAGCACTAATGCAAGATAGATATTAATATCGAGCAAGAAGCCTAAAGCTAAGCCAAGCAGCGAGGCGTGGGCAAGGGTATCGCCAAAATATGCCATTTTACGCCAAACAATAAACGAACCAAGTGGGCCTGAAATTAATGCAATACCTAAGCCTGCAATCAGCGCTGGAAGTAAGAGTTCAAACATAATTAACCTTTGTGATTAGCACTTGTTGGCTGAGTGTTGTGGTGACAATCTTGGTGTGAGCATTCACTGACAGCTTCACCCGAGAGCGTGTGCTCATGCTTATGATTATGGTGATAAACTGCGAGCGTATCTTTAGCGCTTTGACCAAATAATTCAATATAAGTTGGGTGCTTACTGATAGATTCTGGGCTACCATGACAACAAATATGGTGCTGCAAGCAAATCACTTCATCGGTTTGCGCCATCACTAAATGCAAATCATGCGACACCATCAGCACGCCGCAACCTGTTTCATGGCGGATCTGATTAATCAGTTTATATAAATCGATTTGACCTTGGACATCAACGCCTTGGGCTGGCTCATCGAGAACTAATAAATTAGGCTGTTTAAGTAGGGCGCGAGCAAGTAAGACGCGTTGGTTTTCACCACCAGATAAACGATGCATATTTTGTTTTGCAAGATGCCCCGCGCCAACACGTTCGAGTACCGCTTGTCTTTGCGCAAGAGTGTTTTTGCCTGCAAGTTTTAAAAAGCGATCGACCGTTAATGGCAAGGTTTCATTAAGACGTAACTTTTGCGGCACATAACCAATTTTGAGTTTTGGCGCACGATTAATTTTACCTGAAGTAGGTTTGAGCAAGCCAAGCATCACTTTGACTAAGGTTGACTTACCTGCGCCATTTGGACCGATAATAGTAATGATGTTATTTGCTTCAATATCAAGGGTGATATTTTGCAGTGCTTGTTTATTATCAAATGTGACATTGATATTGTGTAAAGAAATTAGGGAAGTCATCGAAAACCAGCTTGTCATGAAGTAATGTTATATAGTAACATTTTGTCGTCTTGTTATATTGTAACATTTGGCTTGGTTTAACGGCAAGCATAGAAAGTATTAAAAGGAATCTTCGTGAAAAAATCTAAATTAAGTTTTGTTTTAACCAGTTTGCTTGGCTCAAGCTTTGCGATGTACTCTGCTGCAAGTATCGCTGCGCCACAGGTTGTGACCTCGGTGAAGCCTTTGCAACTGATTGCCAATGAAATTACTCAAGGGGTGACAGAGCCGGAGCTTTTATTAAATAGCACTGCATCACCACATGATTATGCGTTAAAACCATCTGATATTCGTAAAATTAAATCAGCCGATGTTATGCTTTGGGTTGGCCCTGAGCTTGAAACCTTTTTAGATCACTTGCTTGAAGATGAGGCTAATTCGCTGCAACTGTCAGCGCAACAAGATATCCACTTTTTAAACTTTGGTGAATATAATCATTCAGGCGCAGAGCACCATGATGACGGTGATCATCACGATCATGCAGATGAGCATGAGCACCATGAGGATAGTGAGCATCACGATCATGCAGATGAGCATGAGCATCATGAGGATGGCGATCACCACGAACATGCAGATGAGCATGAACATCATGAGGATGGCGATCACCACGAACATGCAGATGAACATGAACATCATGATGAAGAAGAAGGTCACCATGGTCACTCGCACACCGGCAAAGACCCACACATTTGGCTTGGCCCAGATCAAGCACTTGAAACAGCAACCATTCTAACTCAAAGACTAACTGAGCTTGACGCTGAAAATGCAGCTACATATCAAGCCAACCTCGCAAGTTTTAAGCAAAATTTAGCGCAGAAGGTCACACAAATACAAGAAGCGTTAGCACCAATTGATGCACAAGGGTATTATGTTTTCCACGATGGTTATCAATACTTTGAATCTAAATTTAAGCTAAATAACTTAGGTCACTTTACTGTGAGCCCTGAGCGTAGCCCAGGCGCGAAGACTCTGCAAACGATCCGTGAGGATTTAAGCGCACAAAATGCTGTCTGTGTGTTTGCTGAGCCTCAATTTAAACCCGCAATTATTGAAACCGTTGTCAAAGGCACAGATGTTAAAATTGGCGAGATTGATCCGCTTGGAACCAAGATTGATGTGAAATCAGGCAGCTATTTTGACTTTTTAGATAGTCTTAAAAATAGTTACCTTTCTTGCTTAAAAAAATAAAAGATAAGTGAATGAAACGAACCATTGAAGTGTATTTAGCTTCATGAAAGCATGGATTGCAACCTCTTGGCGACAAATCCCAAAGTGGCAGCAAAGGCTCAGTCTTTTGCTGCTGTTTTTGTGCGCCTTTTTGATCCTCCTACGCCTACCTTTGTTTCATTCGCTCACTTTTTCTTCCGCGCCAGATAGTTGGCAAGAAGAGCAAGTTGCATTTGATGACCCTGCATTTGAGTTTCATCAAGATGAATTAGATAAACAGTTGCAACAAACGCCATCATTATCCGAGCACTCTCAAGTTAAGCAAACTGAGCCAAGTATTAAAGTGGCCCAAAGCGCTCAGCAGAGCCAACGGGTGAGTAAAAATAAGGTGTTGGTTTTTGGGGAGATCAAAGGCAATTTTTATCAATCCGCCAAGGCGCTTGGTTTAAGTTTAAAGCAAATTCAAAGCGTTGTACTTGGCTTGCAACCTCAAGTTGATTTAGGCAAACCTCAGATCGGGGTGAATTATCTGACCTTGATTTTAACCGCGCCTAAATTTAGCTTAAGCGCCCAAGATATGTCGCAAATGCAGATTGAAGCCGCGCTGTATCGCACCCCACGTAAAGATTATTCTATTTTTCGAGCCAGTAATTCAGGTTTTTATTCTAGACAAGGGCAAACCCAAGAATCCACTTTTCAGCGCTTACCTTTGCTTTCTCAGGCAAGGATCAGCTCAAACTTTAACCCTCAGAGACTGCATCCGGTCACAGGTAAAATTGCGCCCCATTACGGCACTGATTTTGCTGTGCCGGTTGGCACGCCGGTTGTTGCCACATCCGATGGCGAGGTCGTTAAAATTGGCAATCATCCACTGGCAGGGCGTTATATTGTCTTGCGTTACAATCGCGCTTATCGCGCACGCTTCTTGCATTTAAGTAAAGTGCTGGTACATCAAGGTCAAAAGGTAAATCGTGGGCAACAAATAGCTTTATCTGGGGCAACTGGAAGGGTGACAGGGCCACATTTACATTTTGAGTTGATAAAATTTGGTCAAGCAATTAACCCTATGACCGCCAAATTGCCACAGTCAGATCCGCTTTCGTCTGCACAGCGACGTGAGTTTTTAGCTAAAATAAATCAAGATTTACCTTTGATGCAGCGTCAAGCTGACCAATATCAACCTAGAGTCTCCCCACAATCTGCGCCCATGCAACCGCAACCTTTATTCCAGCCAAACAACCAATCTAGCGATCGACAAGTCTCATTGTTTAATCCTAATTCAGGCGAAAGGTCTTAAAACTTTTTGATTAAATTGGGTGAATTTTGAGATATCGCAAGAAATTGTTACAAAAAAAACGGTATTATAAAAACAAATAAGAATCCTTATCATTAAGGTATGAGCAAATGACATTAAATGAGTTACAAATAGGGCAACTCGCGCGAGTGCTCGAATTTTCTGATCTTGAAGCCGATATCCGTAAAAAGTTAATGGTGATGGGCGTATTGCCAAATACCCAAGTACGCGTGTTGCGTAAAGCGCCTTTTGGCGACCCTCTGCAAGTTGAAGTCCGTGGAGTCTCTGTGGCACTACGCGGAAAAGTTGCTCAGAAGATCTTAGTGGAGGCAGAATAATGAGTTTTCATATCTTAACCGTTGGTAATCCAAACAGCGGTAAAACAACGCTTTTCAATAGCTTAACCGGTGCTAAGCAACAAGTAGGTAACTGGGCTGGTGTCACGGTTGAGAAAAAGCAAGGTCGCTATGAGTTCGATAATCGTCCCTATCATTTAACCGATTTACCGGGAATTTATGCGCTTGATAGCGGCAATGATGAAAACAGCCTAGATGAGTCGATTGCTTCCAAAGCTGTCGTCAATATTCAAGCCGATCTGATTATTAATGTCATCGATTCAACCGCGCTTGAACGTAGCCTTTATATGACGCTGCAATTACGTGAACTCGGCCGCCCTATGGTGGTGATTTTAAATAAATCAGATATCCTTGCGCGTGAAGGGCAAGTTATTGATACAAAAGCATTAAGCGAAACATTAGGTTGCCCTGTGTTTATGCTTTCAGCAAATAATCAAAAAGAAGTGCGAGAGCTGAAGAAAGATTTGGCTGAAGTGTTAGACGCCAAGCTTGCACTTGAACCAATAAAAGTTACCTACCCAGCAGCAGTTGAATCTGCGATTACAAAGCTTACGCCTTTATTTGAAAATCAAGATGCACTGATTTCAAAACGCGCACTTGCGATTCGCTCACTTGAGCAAGATGCCTTAATCCTTGAAGGCTTTGACGCAGCGCAAAAAGCAAACTTTAGTAAAGTTTATCAAGATTTAAATAGTGCCTTAGATATTGATTTAAATCTAACCAGCACTAAATATGATCATATTCACCAGATCTGTGAAACTTGTCGTCAAAACGATAAAAGCTTCACTCAGAATATGACCCAAAAAATAGATAAACTTCTATTAAACAAATACCTAGGTATTCCATTTTTCTTCTTTGTAATGTACCTAATGTTTATGTTCTCAATCAACATTGGCAGTGCATTCATCGATTTCTTTGATATTGGTGTGGGTGCATTACTCGTTGATGGGGGACATTATCTGCTTGATGGCGTGTTACCGGTTTGGCTTGTCACTGTGCTTGCGGATGGTCTTGGCGGTGGTATTCAAACTGTAGCAACCTTTATTCCAGTGATCGCTTGCTTGTATCTATTCTTATCTTTACTTGAAAGCTCTGGTTACATGGCGCGCGCAGCATTTGTACTGGATAAAGTGATGCAAAAAATTGGTCTACCGGGCAAAGCATTTGTCCCGCTTGTGCTTGGCTTTGGCTGTAACGTGCCAGCGATTATGGCAACCCGTACCTTAGATCAAGAAAGAGAGCGTAAACTTTCTGCTGCCATGGCGCCATTTATGTCATGTGGCGCACGTTTACCTGTTTATGCTTTATTTGCAGCAGCTTTCTTCCCAGAATCTGGACAAAACGTTGTTTTTGGCTTGTATTTACTTGGTATTTTAGCCGCTGTTTTCACTGGTATTTTACTTAAGAAAACGCTTTATCCGGGCGTGAGCTCAAGCTTTATCATGGAAATGCCAAACTATGAAATGCCAAGACTGAAAAACGTCGGGATCAAAACCTGGCAAAAACTAAAACGCTTTGTCTTTGGCGCAGGTAAGACTATCGTTGTTGTGGTGATGATTTTAAGCTTCTTGAACTCTTTGGGCACTGATGGCAGCTTTGGTAATGAAGATTCAGATAAATCTGTGTTATCAAAAGCTTCACAAATCGTCACCCCAGTGTTTGCGCCAATGGGCATAGAAGAAGATAACTGGCCGGCAACGGTTGGGATTATCACAGGTATCTTTGCCAAAGAAGCCGTCGTTGGGACATTAAATAGTTTGTACGCAACCCCAACAGATGAAGACGCAGAGTTTGATTTAGGCG
The DNA here is from genome assembly GCF_058545285.1 of Vibrio sp. KMM 9700. Classification (NCBI taxonomy): domain Bacteria; kingdom Pseudomonadati; phylum Pseudomonadota; class Gammaproteobacteria; order Vibrionales; family Vibrionaceae; genus Vibrio; species Vibrio sp. KMM 9700. The sequence continues at coordinate 2,423,128 of NZ_CM178589.1, forward strand.
CAAGCTTAACCGAAGCTGTGCAAAGTATTGGGGACAACTTTGCCGCACTAAGCTATAGCGATCCACTAGGCGTTGAAGTGGGTGATTTAACCGACACTGAAGCAACTGCTGAAGATCAAGGCGTGGATACAAGTATTTTTGGCAACCTTCAATCTTACTTTAGCGGCTCACATGCAGCCTTTGCATACTTAGTTTTTATCTTGCTGTATACACCATGTGTGGCAGCAATGGGTGCCTATGTGCGTGAATTTGGCTCTAAGTTTGCACGCTTTATTGCGGTTTATACTATGTTTTTGGCTTATACCAGCGCCGTATTTATTTACCAAGCCGTAAACTTTGCGCAAACGCCATTAACAAGTGGCATCTACCTTGCGGTTGTTGTCGCCTTATATATAGGTATGTATATGCTATTTAAACGCTATGGTGCGAAAAAACAAGCCATGCGCATCGATGTAGTGAATGTGAGTTAAGATAATTAACAGCAGTTAAAGACTGCATCAATCAGCATTAAAATTTAAATCAGCTTCTTTTTATTACAAGAGAAGCTGATTTTTTATATTTGAAATAAGCCATATATGTTTTTGTTTTGTGCAATCAAGAGGGTTGGACTGAAAGGCAGGCAAAAAAAAGCCTCAGAACGAATTCCAAGGCTTAGTTATTTCTCATATCAAAGACTAGCTTTAATCACAAAGGCTGATTACATGCGCTCTAGGGTTTCGATACCAAGTAGCGCTAAACCTTGTTTAATGGTTTTTGCAGTTAATGCAGCAAGTTTTAAACGGCTTTGTTTAATTGCAGCGTCTTCATTGTTTAGAATTGGGCAGGCTTCGTAGAAGCTAGAGAACTGACCGGCAAGCTCAAACAAGTAGCTACACATTAGGTGCGGCTGACCTTCACGCGCAACAGATTGTACCGCTTCATCAAATTGAAGAAGTTTAGCAATCAAGGCTTTTTCTTTCTCATCAACAACTTTGATTTCACCTTCTAGGTTATCCATAGAAAGGCCAGCTTTGGCGAAGATAGACGCAACACGAGTATAAGCATATTGCATATACGGCGCAGTGTTGCCTTCAAATGCCAGCATGTTATCCCAATCAAAGATGTAATCTGTAGTGCGGTGCTTTGAAAGATCAGAGTATTTAACCGCTGCCATGGCAACAGTATTAGCAATCTTCTCTTTTTCAGCTACGTCAAGCTCTGGATTTTTGCTTTCGATTAAGGCTGCTGCACGCTCACATGCTTCATCAAGCAGATCCGCTAGACGAACCGTGCCGCCTGCGCGCGTTTTAAATGGGCGACCGTCTTTGCCTAGCATCATACCAAATGCATGGTGCTCAAGTGAGACGCTTTCAGGCACATAACCTGCTTTGCGCACAATGGTCCAAGCTTGCATTAAGTGTTGGTGCTGACGTGAATCAATGAAGTAAAGCACGCGATCTGCGCCAAGCTCTTGATAACGGTATTTAGCACAAGCAATATCTGTAGTGGTGTATAGGTAGCCACCATCACTTTTTTGCACGATAACGCCCATAGGATCGCCATCTTTGTTTTTGTATTCATCAAGGAACACAACTTGCGCGCCGTTATCTTCTACCGCAATATTTTGCGCTTTTAAGTCGCTGACGATTTCAGGCAGCATGTCGTTATACATACTCTCACCCATTACATTGTCACGGGTTAAAGATACGTTTAGACGATCATAGTTGCGCTGGTTTTGGATCATTGTGATGTCGACTAGCTTGCGCCACATTTTCGCGCAATGCTCATCGCCACCTTGAAGTTTTACTACGTAGCCACGCGCACGTTTTGCAAATTCTTCATCTTCATCATAAAGTTTTTTCGATTCGCGATAGAAAGCTTCAAGATCAGAAAGCTCCATCGAGACTTCGCCTTTCTCGTTTTCAACACGCTCAAGGTTTGCGATCAGCATACCAAATTGTGTGCCCCAGTCGCCGATGTGGTTGGCGCGGATAACTTTATGACCTAAAAACTCAAGGGTACGCACAACTGCGTCACCGATAATGGTTGAGCGTAAGTGACCAACGTGCATTTCTTTGGCAACGTTTGGCGCAGAGTAATCTGCAACGATCGTTTGCTCGGCTTGTTTGGCAACACCTAGGCGCTCATCATTTAACGCTGTTTGCGCTTGCTTGGCTAAAAAGTCGGTATCAAGGAAAATGTTGATAAAGCCAGGACCTGCGATTTCGGTTTTGCTTGCGATGCCTTCAAGATCTAGCTCATCAATGACTTTTTGCGCAAATTCACGTGGGTTCATGCCGAGTTTTTTGGCTGCGCCCATGACGCCGTTTGCTTGGTAATCACCAAATTGTGGTTTTGCAGATTGACGTACTGCAGCCGGGGTACCAGCAGGAGCGCCAGCAGCAACAAGTGCTTGTGAGACTTTATCGTTAATAAGAGCAGCAATATTCACGCGCATTTCCTATAAAATTAGTTAAATATATAAAAAGTATCAATTTGTCAGAGGTTTACTTATTTCCCCTTATATCGACTACGCAAAGTCGCTCTCAGCCATCCATGGACGCTTATTCGGCACATCCATGTGCCTTACAACTTTGCTGCGCTGATACAAGGGCAAACAAGTTTGTGTTCTCAATTGGACACTTAAATAGAGGTTCCATTATTTTGCTTTTGATTTAAGGGCAAAATCAATGAAAAAAGATTGCCACATCATAGCAAGAATTTAAGCATGTTGAAAAAACTATTCTTAGGTTAGACTATATTTTTCTCTTAGATGTTTGAAAGTGGATAAAAATGACTCAAAATTTAGCAGCTTCATTAACAATAGAAGCCTTACGCGCCGATATCGACACCTTTTCCTGCAAGATTGACCAACTCGCCAGCCTGCTTGGGCTAGACTTTAGTCAACTGCAAGCGGACCACATCGCAATGCGCGTGAACCATGCCGATGACGCCAAGCGTCTACACCAAGACTGGCAAGGGGAAACCTTATCTCAAGCCATGATCAATGGCCGCCCAATTGTGGTGTTAAAGCTCACCCAAGGCTTTGAGTTAAACCTCTCTGGGGCGCAACAATACATTGATGTGTTAGAGCTGCCTTATCCAAGTGAAAAAACATACCCAGTTGAAGGCTGGGAGCATGTTGAGTTTGTGTTGCCTTGCCAAGCCCGCACCACAGATGAACTGCTTGATGCGCTATTTGAGCAATTTCCAAATTTTGAGCAAACCTACGCGACATTACCCGATCTTGGGGTGAAAGTGAAAGCATCTAGCCCAAAAGGTGAAGGCGAGCGTTTAGCGAATCCAACCTTGGCATTTAAATATCAAAATGTCTGCATCAAAATCCATCCTCATACGCTCGAAGCCGTGATTGACAGCGAGCGTGACTGATTGGCTTATCGATCTTCTTAATTTTAAGAAAAGGCTTAGATTTTTTATCATTGGCTAAGTGTTTTGGCGCGGTGTTTCCATACTTAAATCAATCTATTTGATGATGGAAGCCCCAATGCATTTAGCCTTTTATTTTAATATATCTTTTCAACAATCAAATAAGCAGCAAGGCTTTAGTTTACTTGAAACCCTGATTGCCTTGAGTCTGCTTGCCAGTTTAAGTTTATTTGTCCTGCCAAATATGCAAGCTTGGCAGCAAAACCATGCCTTAAAACAATTTGAGAGTCGTTTAAGCGGTTGGCTGATTAACTCGCAAGCTGTCGCGCTCAATCAAGGCTGCGCCCAGCAAGTGCACCTGATGCAGCGCTCCTCGCACAAGTGGCGAATGTCCCTTGAGGCAAAAGAGCCAAGCAAATGCCGCGAGTACCCTTATTCAGCGGATATACTTGATTCATCTGAATTTAAACATCTACATATTCATCCAAGCCAAACCTTTTCCCGCCTTGTGTTTGATTCTCAAAGAGTGCGCATTCAAGGGCCGTCCGCCAGCCTTGTTTTTTATATTGATGAAAGCTATCCGCTTAAATTAAGCCTGCATAATATTAGCTCGCGGGCACGGATCTGCGCGATGAATCCAAATAAGACCTATGGTTATGAAAGCTGTTAACTCAAGTATGAAGCGCCCGCAGCATCAACAAGGCTTTAGCCTGTTTGAGCTAGTGCTGAGCATGGCGGTGATGAGCTTTATTTTTATTGTCAGCATGCAAATGAGCGTCAAATTTATTTGGCTTGAAGTTGAGCGCAGCCAAAAACTTCAAGCTTCTGATTTAGTGAGCCAAGTCTTATGGCAAATTGATTATGAATTTGAGCAGGCGAGTCTGTCTTGGGTGAGACCAAGCGAGCAAAGCTTTGGCGTCATCATCTATAATAATGCGCAGCAAAATTGGCAGCAGGTGGCGTGGCGTTTTGATGGCGAGGCGCTTAAAATTTGTCGTTATAATTTACGTGAAATCTCAAGTTCAGCCGAGATAAAGCCAAGCGATTTAAGATGCTTTGGACGCTATAACCATGTGCTAGACAATCAAAAATTTCACCAATCCTTTCAATTCACCCTCGGCAAGCCGCACCCTGTTTATCCCCTGTATTGGCTTGAGTTTGGGCTTAAACATAAGCAAAACCAAGCAAAACAGCAAACTAACGAAGATGTCATACGTTATAAAATTGCCTTGCGACCTTTTGCAACTGACTTTGTTTCTCTTAGCGAAGCATCTGATTTAACTTTCGCAGCAGATGTAACTTCCGCCGCATTACAAGGAGAGATGCATGCGCAGTAATGAAAGCGTAAGAAGAAGCGTGCGAAAATACAGTCAAGGCATGAGCTTAATCGAAACGATGATTTGCCTTATTTTGGCCGCGATGATGAGCATTGGTTTGATTGAAGTGCAAATTAAGCTTGGCCAGCAGGCGCAACAAATTCTTGCAAAGCGTGAAGCTATGTTTGAAGCCCAGCAGCAAAGAGGGCTTGAAATACAAGCAAAGATGCGTGATAAGGCAGAGGCAGTTCTTTTCACAAAAGAGGCAATACTTGATAAACAAATAAATCTAGATCCAGAAAATCCGCAGCAAAAGGAGGTGACTGATGAAAACCAAAGCCTCAAATAATCCTCAGTTTTATAAAAAAGGTTTTATTAGTATCCTAGTGGTAAGCTTGATTTTATTGAGCGCTTTATTTATGGTGCTGATGCAGATTGAGCAATTACACATGCATCAACAAGTGCTGCTCAATCAAATGAAGGCGCAGCAAAATGTATGGCAAGCGCAAAACTTAGTCCAAGAAGAGTTGATTATCCCAGAAGGTTCGGTTATTCATGAGCATTGGATTACCCAAGACAGTCAGCCAAGCCAAGAAGATAAAACAATTCAATAGGGCGTGTTGAATCAAGATGCACCCTTAACAAAAGCCCCTTAATAGAAGATATTCGTCATGATCAAAACTGCATTTTCCGAGCAAGGCGCCCTGAGCAAAGCCATTTCAGGGTTTAAGGCGCGTCAGCCGCAAGTGCAGATGGCCGAAGCTGTGGACGAATGCATTGTCAATCAAAGCCAATTGGTTGTGGAGGCAGGAACCGGCACGGGTAAAACCTTTGCTTATTTGGTGCCAGCTTTGCTGCGTGGTGAAAAAACCATGATAAGTACTGGTTCGAAAAACCTTCAAGAGCAGCTTTATCATCGCGATTTACCTTTAATGGTCAAAGCCTTAGATTATTTAGGCAAGATTGCATTACTTAAAGGGCGTGCGAACTATTTATGTATTGAAAGGCTTGAGCGCCAAATTGCAGAAAGTCACCATCATCAGAGTGACCCAACACTTTTATCTCAGCTAGTTAAGGTTCGTTCTTGGTCATCGAGCAGTCGAAGCGGTGATTTGGGCGAATGTGATGACTTGGCAGAAGATAGCCCTGCCATCCCCCTTGTGACTTCAACCAATGAAAACTGCTTAGGTAAAGATTGCCCACATTTTGACGACTGCTACGTTTTAAAAGCGCGTAAAAAAGCCCTTGATGCCGATATAGTCGTGGTCAACCATCATTTATTTTTTGCGGATATGGCAATGAAAGACACTGGCTTTGGCGAGTTATTGCCAGATGTGAAAGTGTTTATTTTTGATGAAGCGCACCAGTTGCCAGATATTGCCAGCCATTACTTTGGGCAATCCATTACCAGTCGTCAGTTTCAGTTTGTGGTGCGAGATATTTTGCTCAGTTATCGCACTGAAGTATCGGATATGCGTCAGTTAGAAAAAGCGGCGCATAAGCTTGAAACGGCGTATTTAGATTTAAACCTCGCTTTAGGCGCCCCCGGTTTTCGCGGCAATTGGCGGCAAGCGCTATCAAATCAAGCCATTGTGGAATCCATCACGCGCCTGCAAGATGCGCTCACTTTTGCCCGCGCGGTAGTTAAATTAGCTCTTGGCCGTAGCGAAGTGCTCGACAGCGTATTTGATAGATTATTACAGCTTAATCAGCAGCTTGAACGTATATGTGATACCAGTATTCCGGGCTATTCATATTGGTATGAAGCCAGTGGCCGTCACTTTGGTTTGCATATGACGCCATTATCGATTCAAGATAAATTTCAAGACCAAATGCAAAGCTTAGACGCCAGTTGGGTGTTTACCTCGGCAACCTTGAGCGTGAATGAAGATTTTTCTCACTTTACCAAGCGGTTAGGTTTAAAGCCAAGCGGGCAATTAACCTTAACTAGCCCGTTTGATTATCAATCCCAAGCTATGCTTTGCGTGCCTAGGTATTTGCCCGAAACCAATGATCCAAAACGGGCGCAGAACCTACTCAGCAAACTTATTCCCGTGATTGAGTCCAACCAAGGGCGCTGCTTTTTTCTTTGTACTTCGCATCAAATGATGAACCAAGTCAGTGAGCAATTAAAAGAGCGCATTGATCTGCCTGTTTTAACCCAAGGTGAAACTAATAAACAAAAGTTATTGCAGCAGTTTTTAAGCTTAGGCAATGCGGTACTGGTAGCAACGGGCGCATTTTGGGAAGGGGTGGATGTGCGTGGGCAAGCTTTATCCTGCGTCATCATTGATAAACTGCCGTTTAGCTCGCCAGATGATCCTTTGCTTAAAGCGCGGATTGAAGATTGCCAATTAAGTGGCGGCGAGCCGTTTTCAGATGTCCAATTACCGGATGCGGTGATCACTTTAAAGCAAGGTGTGGGGCGTTTGATCCGTGATACGGATGATCGTGGGGCGCTGATTTTGTGTGATAATCGTTTGGTGACGCGCGATTATGGCAAGGTGTTTTTGAACAGTCTACCAGATATGCCGCGGACGCGCTGTTTGGAAAATGTGACACTTTTTCTAGCCAGTTCCGACTAATTAATTTAGTATTCACCTTTGAATTTATCGAATCCTACACACATTGCTGATACTTGGATTGCGCCACAAAGACGCTCGCGCCATCCATGGTCGCTATGATTTGTACATCCTTGTACAAATAAATCTTTGCTCTGCAAACCCAAGCACCATCAATGCTCAGCATCTGTTGTAATTTTCAGTGTAGAAAAATATAAGAGAGAAACCATGTCCGCTAAAATTTTAGCCCTAGATACAGCAACAGAAAATTGCTCAGTCGCCCTCATCTTAGGTGATACCCTTTACACGCGCTCAGCGATTGCGCCAAGAGATCACACCAAGAAAATTTTACCTTTTGTGGATGAAGTTCTAAAGGAAGCAGGGATCAAACTGCAAGACCTAGACGCGATTGCATTTGGTCAAGGGCCGGGCAGTTTTACTGGCGTGCGCATTGGCATAGGTATTGCGCAAGGGTTAGCATTTGGCGCTGGTGTTCCTTTAATTGGTATTTCAACCTTAAAAGCGATGGCGCAAGCAGGTTTTCGTCTGCATCAAGCCGAGCAGGTTGCTGCGTCAATTGATGCGCGCATGAGCGAAGTCTATTGGGCGCAATATAGCCGCCAAGAAAACGGTGACTGGCAAGCCGCAGCGTTTGAAGTTACCACCGAAGATGGCACCTTGACGCAACAAGAAATGGTGATTGCGCCAAATGTATTGCTCGATTTAGCTCAAGCGCAAGATGCGCAACGCACGGATTGGCTACAAGCGGGGACAGGTTGGCAGACTTACGCCGATGAACTGGCAGGGCTGAGTATTCAAACCACGCCAAGTGATGTGCTTTATCCAGAAGCGCAAGACATGGCATTTTTAGCTCAGTTTGCATGGCAAAATGGAGAAGCTGTGGATGCAAGTCAAGCGCAACCAACCTACTTACGTGATAAAGTGACTTGGAAAAAACTGCCGGGTAAAGAGTAAGTTTTAATCACTTATTATGAATAGTGAAGACAAATAAGAGAAGCTGCGTGATGAATCTTGCGCAGCTTCTTTTTTTATCTATTTTTAGACGGCTGGTTTGAGTCTACGCTATTTTGGATGCAAGGATCTGATCAATCACATCCAAAACGCCTTGCTCATCATTGCTAGCAATAGTTTGTTTTGCAATAGATTTTACATTTTCATTGCCATTTCCCATAGCAAACGAGTGGCCAACATGAGCGAGCATTTCCGCATCATTGTTACTGTCGCCAAAGGCTGCGCAATCTTTTGCATCAATGCCCCAGATATCAAGCAAAGTTTGCACCCCATAAGCTTTGTTGACGCCCGGCACCATTAAATCGATAAAGCTAAAACCACTGGTGACAAACGTCAGCTCGCCATGAAGCGCCTGCTCTAAATTTGCAACCACTTGATTAATATCACGGCCTTCACGCACTTTAATCGAAAACTTGATGATAGGATCATTTAGATTCTCAAAGCTTTCCACTTGCTTTAAGCGGCGATAGTGATTACCAGCGGTAGCCATGAAAGGCGCAGAGGCATCCATAGGCGCATAAGCACTAGCAAGGCCACAGACGACAAAATCAATATCATCACGTTTTTGCAAGAGCGCGATGGAATCCATCACAGCCTCAGTTGGGATCTCATCATGAGAGACTTCTTGGCCTTGATTGACGATAAAAGTGCCGTTTTCGGCGACGAATGCGATTTCATCGGCAATTTCAGGGAAGTAATAGGCCAATTGGAAATATTGGTTCCCACTTGCGACCACAAACTTAATACCTTTTTCTTTCAGCGCTTGGTACTGCTTGGCAAATCTTTCTCTATCGTAATCTTTTTGATTGGATAAAAATGTGCCGTCCATATCGACAAAAATAGCTTTGATCATGGGAAAACCTTTTTACTAGACGAAAGGGATAAGATAAGTTGGTATCTTAATGAAGCCAAATTATATCAAAGCATTGAAAATATTTCAGTATTTCACCGTTATTGAGGAGAAGTGCTAACCTTCATATTAGTTCATTTAAAAAGTATTGGATTACAAGGAGCCTAAATGAATATTTTAATCGCACCAGACTCATTTAAAGAATCACTTAGTGCCAAAGAGGTTGGCGCATGTATCGAAAATGGATTTCGCGCCATTTACCCAGATTTAACCGCCAGCATAGTGCCGCTTGCTGATGGCGGTGAAGGCACAGTGGAAGTCTTATTGGACGGCCTTGATGGTGAAATGCAGCGCCTTGAGGTGACAGGGCCGTATGGCGAACAAGTTATGGCGCATTTTGCCTTATTAGATAAAGGGCGAACCGCTTTAATTGAAATTGCCGCCGCATCTGGCCTTGATTTAACCGAGCCAAATGCGCGCGATCCACGTATTGCGACCAGCTATGGCACGGGCGAGATCATCAAACATGTCCTTGATTTGGACGTCGATAAAATCATTTTAGGGCTTGGCGGTAGCGCAACCAATGATGGCGGCGCGGGGATTTTCCAAGCCTTAGGTGGCAAGCTGTATGATGCGAGTCAAAACGAATTAAGCGTTGGCGGCGCGCCATTGGCCTCACTTGCAAGCATTGATATAAGTGAGATTCATCCACGATGCCAAGCGGTAGAGTTTGTTTTAGCCTGCGATGTGTCTAATCCTCTGGTTGGGCCAAAAGGTGCGAGTTATATTTTTGGTAAACAAAAAGGCGCAGATCCAAGCATGATAGCGGAACTTGACGCTGCATTAAGTCATTTTGCCGATGTTTGCGCTCAAGTAACAGGAAAACAAACGCACCAAGCAACAAGTTTTGGCGCAGCTGGTGGCGCGCCCCAAGGTTTATCTCTCGCCTTTGATTTACAGATTAAGCCCGGCATTGATATGGTGCTGGATACTTTAAAAGTCGATCAAAAACTAGTCGGCGTTGATTTAGTTATCACAGGCGAAGGACAGATGGATAATCAAACCATTCATGGTAAAACGCCGTATGGGATCGCCAAACGCGCCAAAGACAAAGGCATTCCTGTGATTGGAATTGCCGGCTCACTGGGTGAAGAAGTCGATGATTTATATTCAAAAATTGACGCTGTCTTTGGAACAGTGCGCAGCCCGCAAGCCTTAACCCAAGTGTTGGCAGAAGCCGAAGCCAATTTAACTCGCACCGCGCGTAATATTGCAGCAAGTATCAAACTGGGACAAGGGTTAAACGTAAGCTAATTTAAACGTTATGAGACGCTTTGTGGAGAAATAAAGGAGTTTGAATTATTTACAAGCTCCTTTATTGGTTCATCATTGAAGACGCAGTAGTATAATGCATTCTTTTATACCCAAATGGCATTCGAGCAGTATGCGCAGCAGTATCTTCTTTAAACTCTTTATTTCTTTTTTAGCCATTAGCTTAATGCTTGTGGTTGGCATGACTTTATTTGTCAGTTATAACTTTAAAACCGGCTTTAATGATTATTTCAATCAGATTGAACAGCAGCAAGCTACCAAGATCGCTGCAAACCTATCTCAATATTATTCTGCTGACACTGGATGGGAGAGTCTCACAAAACACCCTGAAATTTTTAGCCGTGCGTTTGTAAAACTATCCATTCCGCCACCGCCTCCAGTTAAACCTTTTGGGCCAAATCCGGCGCCTCAATTACCAAAACAAGAAGATAAATATAATTTGCTACCACCGCTCAGTCATCGGATTAATTTTGTTGATGTGAATAAGCAGCCAATTTTACCTATGCGTCCACTTATCCATAATTCTGATATTTGGGTATTAAAAGATATTCCAGTCATGGTTGATGGCGAAGTGAAAGCTTGGTTAGTATTAAGTCAAAAAACCTACCTTGAAGGGGCGATCATTGAGCGTTTTTATGAGCAGCAGCAAGGTAATTTATTTTGGTGGCTCGCCTTTGCCGGTCTTATTTCCTTTGGAATTGCCTTTTTTATGGTTAGGCGTTTGTTCAGTCCACTCAAACAGTTAATTGAGGGAGCAAATACGTTAGCCAAAGGCCAGTATGATGTGAAATTTTATCATCAAAGCAAAGATGAGTTTTCTGATTTGTCTTATAGTTTGCAATCTCTTGCGCAAAGCTTGGCGAAAAATCAGCAGCAGCGTCAACAATGGATTTCAGATATTTCTCATGAATTGCGTACACCGGTTGCTGTGATGCGGAGTGAATTAGAAGCCATTCAAGATGGAATACGCGAGCCTAAACCAGAAAATATCGATTCTATGCACCAGCAAGTTTTAGGTTTAACTCGCTTGATTGATGATTTATACCAACTTTCAAAGCAAGATACAGCCACTTATCAGCTCAATTTAACCCAAGTCAATCTTGTTGATTTAATAAAAGATATCGCTCTTAGCTTTGAGGCTCGGATGAAAGAGGCCGGTTTAGCTATTTGCTTGGATTTTTCATCTAAGTCGCAAATGATCACAGCCGATCCACAGATGTTGGGGATTTTGATTTCGAATCTGCTTGAAAATAGTTTACGTTATACGGACGCACCGGGGCATATCACGATCAGTCTAACCGCATCACAAGAGTTTGTGATGTTAACAGCACAAGATTCCGCGCCAGGTGTTGCAGCAATACATTTACCTAAGTTATTTGATAGGCTTTATCGGGTCGATAAATCACGAAGTCGTCAATATGGCGGATCAGGACTTGGGCTTTCTATTTGTAAAAATATTGTGCAAATGCACCAAGGTGAAATTTTAGCTGCGCCATCAGATCTCGGTGGGATTGCAGTGCAAGTAAAATTGAAAAAAGGGTTATAAGTAATGGAAGCAAAGAAGATACTTATTGTTGAAGATGAACCAACGCTTGCACAAATTTTAAGCGAATATTTGATTCAATCAGGTTTTGATACACATATAGTTAACGATGGTGCCTTAGCGATAGATACCTTGAAAATCTATCAACCTGACTTGATGATTTTGGATTTAATGCTTCCCAATCGTGATGGCTTAGATATTTATCGTGAACTGAGACGCTTTAGTGACTTGCCTGTGATCATGGCGACAGCAAAAGTTGAAGAGATAGACCGTTTACTTGGCCTTGAGCTTGGCGCCGATGACTATATTTGTAAGCCTTATAGCACAAGAGAGTTAGTGGTTCGAGTCAAAAATATTTTGCGCCGTACAAGTAAAATTCACGCATCTGAAATGCAAGAATCAGCTGATGCAAAAATATCAAGAAATGAGATGAGTGCAGAAGGAATGCTCTTGATTAATCCTGAAATGATGCAAGTGAAATATAACAATAAAACGATCCATTTAACCCCAGCAGAATTTAAAATTTTGAGTGTTTTATTTGAGGCGAAAGAGCGGATATTTAGTCGTGACCGTTTAATGTCTTATATTTACCCCGATCATCGCGTGGTTTCCGATCGCACAATTGATAGTCATATCAAAAATTTACGCAAGAAGTTAATGGATGTATCCAAAGATCTTGATTGCATTAAATCTGTTTATGGCATGGGGTATAAATATAGCGAAGAAGTTTGAATAATTTTGTGAACATTGTTTTTATTTTCTTCATATTTCCTGCGTAATTGTCTTTTAGACTTAAGTTTCATGATTGAGATGTTTCAAAAGGACTAACAAATGAAAAAAATAAATCTTCTATCGGCTACACTGCTTGCATCTTTACTGGCATCACCTGTAGTGCTCGCTGATAGCAAGCCAGCAGGGCATCAAGGGCCACCACCAAAATTTGAAGATATGGATGCAAATGGTGACGGTGTTTTATCAGAAGATGAAGTGAAAGGGCCACTGGCTGAGCAATTTGACACGCTTGATGCTGACGGTGACGGCTATCTAAGTGAAGATGAAATGCCAGAGCCGCCTGCGCGTCCAAAAAAATAAGCCCTAATCATATTATTGAATCACTCCAAATAACAAAGCAGCCAAGGAAACTCTGGCTGCTTTTTTGTTATTGTTGATGAGGGATTAGTTATTTCACAATGAAATAATCAGGCCCAGCGGTATCTGCTGTAATAATTTCAAGTTTTGACACATCGGCGCCTACATTTTTTGCACTTTGGAAGCCATGAACCGTTTCCATTTTAGGCAATTGTGTGGAGTAATCGCCCACGTGTGTCGGTTCAATCACTTTGCCGAGGTAGATTTCATTTTTGTAAGTTGCATTGGTAATTGGCGTAATATCTGTTGCTTTCACTGCAACATTATTTTTATCTGCTGAATAGATAAGATTATTCATAAACTTAACCTCATCTGCGCCAAAGCTATTGCCTGCTACATTATCATCGAACATGCTGACACGATGAACTTGATCGCCATAGATGATGCCCCATTTATTACCTATTATGGAGTTATTTTCGATGGTGATATTTTTAGGTGTCCATTGCTTATTCAGCTCTTTGCCTTTTTTATCTGCAGCAAGTGCTTCATCTTTTGATGGATCTGTGATTCCGGTATTAATCACAATTGCAGCACGAACATCTGCATTGCCTTCAATCCCTTCATCACCACCAGCAGTTTGATTGATATAGTTATTTTTAATCACATGGTCTTCATCATAAATACGAATACCGCCTGTTAGGTTCTTATTTCCGCCAAGAATAATATTATTCTCAATATGGTTACCCTTACCATGACGCAGAGATATCAAGCCTTGAGATTCAAAAATGGTGTTGTTAGTGATTAAATTATCGCAAGATTTCACGGCAATTAGCTCTTGCTCACCATTCATATTAATCATTAGGTTATGACTAAACTTGGTTTCGGATGGGTATTGCGACATGGTGCTATAGCCAATTTGAATCGCTTCCCAACTGTTTGAGTTATAACGTGCAGCATCTTTATTCGCAAGCTCGTTATTTTTGTTCTTTTGCATATCTAAAAAGATATTATTTTCAACAAGATGTTTATCAGTAGTTTCATCTTTATCAAGCAGCATAAGCGCGCCACGCTTTTCTTTACCCTCGAATCTATTATTTGTAATTTTTGCTTCTTCACCAAATACACTTACCCAAATACGTTTTGGATATTCTTGTCTTTCTGCATCTGGCTGATAGTCATAACCATCATTAAAGTAGAAAAATGTCGAGTCTGTTAATTGGTTACGATCGCCATTAAAGACGACGCCACCAAATTTTGCCGCAGGGCCGCCTTCAGAAAAAACGAGTCCTTCTATTTGCGAATCATCACCATCAAGATTTATTTGCACCGAACCTGTTAGCCAAGCTTTACCTGCTTCTTGCGCTTTAATTTGCACCTTATCAGCTTTAACATGGATGATGCCTAAATTTGGATATTTACCCGCAGCAATCGTTACCACATCCCCTGACTTAGCCTCTTCCAATTGTTTTTTCAATGCTTGAACTTGCTCAGCAGATTGTGTTGCGACTTCTGAGCTTGAAACTTGATGCAGACGCTTACTAGATAACAAAGATTCACGCGATACATCTTGCAAATCTAATGCGTAGCTTGAGGTTGAACATAATAAAATGAGGCCTGCTAGGATTGTTTTTTTCATTGGATGTCCCTTGTTCACGTTATTGAAATTAGATTTTTATTTTTATGCTTAAAATTACTCAGCCAACGCCACTTCTTTGAGTGCTAAACTGCTCAGATCAAGCGCCAAGCTCTGAGATTTTGTTTCAATCAAAACTTGATTTGCTTCAAGCTTGGCTTGGATACCTTGTCCGCATAGCGCCACGACTTGATGGCTTTGCTTCGCTGGCAGAGGCCAATCAAGGTGCCAAATATCAGGACTCGCATCACTGATGATCTGCGCGACATTTTCTTGGCTCATTACCTCTTGCTCATAACCAAACTCAATGCTAGGTAGAACGCTTTGGCTGACAAGTTCAACTTGATATTCGCTCTTATCCGCTGCCAGTAATACTTTTTGACCCGAAAGACTTGGGTTAACGCCAGTATGCAAACGCCAGTTGACTGGCAAGGCAGAGGTTAATCTCATCTGATCAAACATGACCAAGCCATGCTCAGGGATAAACACAAGCGTGCGGACATACTGCTCACAATCGGCATAGCAAAGACTTAAATCAATACTAGTGATGAAACAACCTTGTGCTTCGAATTGCTTGATGATTTTTGCGCTGGTTTGCTCGCTATCTAGAATTTGACCTTGGTGATTGACCAAAGGCAAATTGTGCGCAAGGGTCGTACGCGTCCATTGGCTGTGGTGCCCACTACCAAAACGATAGCCATAACTACCGGTTGGGATAAGTAGCATCGCATCCTTATCAAACAGGGCAATATTACCTTGGTCGCCATGACGGTGTGAGCTATTGCCAAATGGACTCGCTCTAAAATACAAGCTTTGCGCGGCCGCTTGCGCTTTACCAAAGCCTGCAAACTCATACATCACATGGGATAAATCAGATGTCGTTTCAGAGCTTGGTATATTTGCAGCTGCTTGATGTTTAAAGCTAAGTTGCGCCTTGGTTGGGATCACATCTAAAAGATGCAGCGCATAGGTGTCAATTTTGGATTCAAGCAATTGGCTTGTCGCATTGGCCTTTTCATCGCCAAAACGCTCAGCATAAATACGCAATGGATTTTGCGCGAAGAAGCCCGGCCATTCATTGCCATCACGGCGACACCAAAAACCGTCGCCAAATGGGTGGATTTGATGGTCCGTTGCCACAAAGTCCATCGCAAACTTGGCATAGTTTTGATAGAACGGATGGTTATAAAATGAGAAACCGCTTAAACGCTCCACACTTAAAAAGAAAGGGTGGAACCATTTTGAATAAGATGATGAATAAAAAGGACCTTCCGCCCAACTGCCATCTTCACCACCATAAAATGGTAAGACGCCGCGATAAATCATCAGCGCATAATCAAGCCAACGTGCGCAGACGCTTTGGTCAAACTCTTTATGTAAACAAAGCGCTGCCACGCCAAGATAACCCGGCAAACGTGAAGTATGTGAGTGCCCAGGGTATTGATGAAATTCATCTTGTTGTAGACGCTCTTCAAGTTGATAGCCAATACGAATGAGCATCGGACGAATAAAGTCTTTTTCGCTATCACGTAATAATGGGCTGAGCCAGTGATAGGCAAGGAAAAGATTGCGCGACAAGGATAAGCCAACCTCATCCCCCCAAGTGCAAGGGCGTAATAAAGAGGCAGGGCCTTCAGGGCTCCAAGTCGCAAGACGCAGCAGTAATTCACAGGCTTTCTCGCCAGCGTCCTCTTCTTGCCAAATTTTATATAACAGACATAACGCCATAAGATCGCGGTCGATCCATTCACGCACATTAGTAATGGCAGTGCGCTTGCCTTCTTCTTCACCGCGGCGATAATGGCTTGGATAGGTGATCTTGTCGATATCAACTAATGCAGCTGTTTTTTTGAATCTGTCATAATGCTCTTGAGAAGCCGTTTGAATTTGCGCAATATCTTGATCAAAATACATTAAGAATTGATCTTGCTTGGCTGCTTGTGCAAACAATTCTTGCGAGCTTGGCGGCAGATAATCTTGGCTGGTTTCATCAATGCTAAATAGCATCCATTGCGACGTTTTGCCGGTTTGGTCAGTCAAGCGCCATTGATACTGACCTTTTTCTAGTTTGAAATTTGGCTGAAAAGGGGAAGCCACCGCTTCAAACTGCCATTTATTTGCGCCGTCTGTTTGCTCTATTTCTAGCAAATAAGTTTGGCTCATGCTTGGCTGAGGCCAGTTAAAGCTCGGTGGATTTGTCGCTAGCGGTTTATTATTGGCAGGCGAGGTGAAAAGTTGAAAATCATGAGTGCGATTTAAAGTAAGCATGCCAATTATCCTATTGTTTGTGAAACCAAATATACTCGCCAGTGGTTGGATCGATACGTCCTAATTGTTTGGCTGGTGTGCCGCCCATAATCCCGTGATCTGGTACATTTGAAGTCACCACAGAATTTGCGCAGATAAGCGCTGCACGTCCAACGGTAACCCCAGGCGTGATCACAACACCGGTTGCAAGCCAAACCCCATCACCAATCACGACTTTGCCTTTTATTGGGCAGCTGCGATCACTAAAGGTATCCGTTTCAGGGCTAAACAGGTGATTCGAACCAACGATTGAGACATGTGGGCCAATCAAGACATTTTCACCGATTGTGACATCGCCATTGACATAGCTATATAAACCTACATAAGACTTTTCACCAATTTGATTCTCACCAATGCGAACAATCGCGCCCGGTGCAATACGTACATCTTTGCCTGTGAAGCCTAAGATTTTTGCACGCGCAGTGTCATCTTCATAATTATTACTTTGAGTGGTATATAAGGTAAATTTGCGAAACTCTTCTTCTGAGAGTTCACCGCCAAATTTCTCTTGAACGGACATAACAACTCCAAAACTTTTGATAGGGGATTGATCTCACATCTGGTTTTTGTGCAGGTCTTAAGTACTCAAACCATGTGAACATGAGATCAAATTTTAATAATTTTTTGTATCCTTGAAGCTGCGCGATTAAGCATGGCAACTTCAAGGATCTTGACTTTATAAGGGGGAGGCTTAAGCCGCTTGGGTTTTTGCTCTGAGTTTTTTCACCCCTTGCTTAGCTGCGCGTAGGAGCAGATAACCAAGGCCGCCGATGATGCCTGCAATGATGATGAACAAGAAGCGTCCCCACATTGGGTTTGGTACAAGCGCTAAGCTTGCTAAGAACACAGATGCAATTAGTAACATCTTGCCTAACATGATGCGCTGTTGGTTATCCATCGCTAAGCTCATTTCAGTTTCTTCAACCACAACTTCTGTATCAATGTTAGTGAAGAATTTCTCAATTTCAGCCGCACGCTCAGGTGATGGCTCTTTGTAGAAGAATTGAGAACATACAAAGAATGGTAGCGTGATACACATATGACCGATAACGCCAAGGGTAACAGATTTCATTTCAGCAAACTCACGTGCGCTTAATGGAGCATCCAATCCAAGTACATTTTGAATGAGCTCAGGTGTCACACCAAAGGCGATAATGCCTGAAACAATCATACCCACGAGGATCGTACCCCAACCAGCCCAATCTGGTGTTTTGCGAATAAAGAAACACATGATTGATGGAATAAGCACAGGGAAGCCAACTAAAGTACCCACTAGCATCATGAGATCAAACAGACCATATTGCTTAAGTGAAGTTAAAAATAGTGCAGTTAAGATAATGATGATACCAAATACCGCTGTCAGGATTTTACTCATAGACATCAAATGTTTTTCAGAGTTATCTTTACAGAAATATGGTTCATACACACTTTTTAGGATGATACCTGCGTTACGGTTAAGCGCTGAGTCCATTGAAGACATGGTTGCCGCAAACATTGCAGCCAGCATTAAACCAACCATACCGACTGGCATTTCACGTTTCACGAACATATAGTAAGTCGCATCGGCAACTTTATCGCCTAAACCTTCAAGACCCCAAGTGCTAGTTTCTGGGTAGTTACCTGCCACAAACCAAGCAGGTAGGAACCACATTAAAGGACCTAAAATCATTAAGAAACAAGCAAGTAGCGCAGCTTTACGTGCGTTGCGAGTATCTTTTGATGCGATGAAACGATATGAATCCACCATATTGTTGGTGCTGAAGAATTGCTTGACGAAAATACAGATAAACCAACCGACAAATAGGTAAGCGTGGCTATAGCCTTCACCCATGAGTTGCTCTGTTGGCAGGCCAACTTCAAGAAGGTTGTTCACGCCACCTGATTTCCACACGGCTACTGCCGCAGCAATAAAGGTCATCACAGTGATAATGATCATTTGCATAAAGTCAGATGCGATAACCGCCCAGCTGCCACCAACCAATGACATAAAGAGTACCACTAAGCCTGCGCCGATAATGGTTTCATTGAGAGGGATACCGACCACTGCGCTGGTAAATACGGCTAGACCGTTTAGCCAAATCGCAGCTTGTAGCACACTTAGCGGAACGTTCGCCCAAGTGAAAACTTGCTCGTTGACTTTACCTAAACGCATGCGCGCACCTTGAAGTGGGCTAATCACACGCATTTGACGCGCTTTGGCAGCAAAGAAAAGGTAGTTTACAAAATAGCCAAGTGCGTTAGCGAAAAACACAATCGCCACCGACATCCCACTGGTGAGTGCTTTCCCCATTAGGCCGGTAAAGGTCATTGCACTGAGCGCCATCATAAAGGCACTTGAGCCAACCATCCACCACAGCATGCGGCCACCGCCACGGAAATATTCACTGGTATCACTTGCCGCTGAGCGGAAAACCCAGCCCAAGGCGATTAAAAATAAGAAGTAAACTAATACTACAATAATATCTATATCCATAGTGGGATCCTGTCTGTCGTAGGGTGTAGATTATAATTTTTATGCCGTAGACCCTTTAAAAAGGTAATCTTGCGACTTAACGCATGATTTAATTTAGGGTAAGTTGTAACAAAGTGGAAATAATATTAATGTATAAACATCATACAAAAGATGAATAGACCATGGAAAACAAACTTTTACGTAGTTTTATTGCTGTTGCGAAACACCAAAATTTCTCAGCTGCGGCCAAAGCCTTACACACAGTCCAGCCAACTATTTCGCGGCATATTTCAGATCTAGAATCCGAGTTAGGTGTGCAATTGGTAATGCGCACCACCCACAAGGTATCCTTAACAAAATCAGGTGAAATCCTACTTGATGAAGCGATTAAAATTTTAGAAAACGAAAAACGTGTCAAAGCTTTGTTGATTCAGGCAGATGCATCGTTGGCACTTGAGATCAAGATAGGTTATCTTGCCACGGCATGTTCTTTCTTTTTACCGGATATCGTTCATCAATATGCGCATACACATCGTAATGTTTCGCCGCATTTATATGAAATGACAGGGAAGCAGCAGCTTCAAGGGTTGTTGGAAGGGGAGTTAGATTTAGCCTTTTGTCGCTATCAAGAGGCCTTAGATAGCAAACTCTTTCATAAAGAAAAAGTCTATACGGATAGACTGGTTGCGATTTTGCCTAAAAATCATCCCTTGGCAAGCCAAAATGAAATCCATCTCGAGTCACTTGCGAATGAAAAATATATCTTATTTGAGCGCTCGCAATGGAAAGATATCTATGAGCAGATCACCTCTTTATGCAAGCAATCCGGCTTTAGCCCAAATGTGGTCGATCACCCAGATAATATGCGCCATTTAGTGACTTCAATTTCTTCAGGTTTAGGCGTGTCGATTGTACCAAGTTGCATCCAGTTTATCGCCAATGACTATTGTGTTTGCTTGCCTATTGCTGAGCTAGATACCAAAATCGATCTGTATTTGTATTACAGACATAATACGACGAATAAAGCACATATTCAGATGTTTATTGACTCATGTTTGGCGCAAAAAGAACAAATTCAAACCAGTTTAGTTTAATTGCTATACGGAAAGTACATGATTGTTATACATAAAGATTATATCCAAGCTATTGTCATATAAGATGTTTTTTGGGAGTCTAAATTTAAGGTCAATCTTAAATAATATAAAAACAAAAGGTCTCCCTATGAAACTCAATAAAATCGTCTGCACTTTGCTGCTTGGCATGAGTGTGTCAACACTTAGCTATGCTGGTCAGTTTGTGCAAATTGATGAAGCCGCGCTTGCCTCTTTAAAAAGCCAAGTAGAACAGGATAAAACCTCAGAGGCGGTGAAAGCGGTTTATACGCAGGTGATCAAAGATGCAGATAGCTTGCTTGATATTAAAAATCCTACCGTGATGGATAAAGAGTTTTTTCCGCCAAGTAAAGATAAGCATGATTATTTAAGTTTAAGTCGTTATTGGTGGCCGGATGAAACCAAAGATGATGGCACGCCTTGGGTGCGCAAAGACGGTCAAACCAATCCTGACACGCAAACTGATAAAGTCGATAGACCACGTATTGGCGTGCTGACGCAAGGGGTTTATACCTTAGGCGTTGCTTATTATCTTACTGGTGATGAAAAATACGCCGAGAAAGGCGTCTCGATGATCCGCACTTGGTTTTTAGATCCTGACACCAAAATGAATCCAAACCTTGAGTATGCGCAAAGTGTGCCGGGCTATAATGAAGGGCGCCGCTCTGGCATTTTGGATGGTCGTTTAATTCCGCAAAAAGTCTTAGATTCTGTGATGCTGTTTTCAAAATCAAAGCAGTGGACAGAGCAAGATGACACCAAGATGGATGCTTGGTTAAATGAGTATTTAACTTGGCTAACGCAAAGTGATTTAGGCAAAGAGGGCGCGAAACAAACCAATAACCACGGCTCTTGGTATAAGTTCCAAGTCCTAAGTTTAGCTTGGTATTTAGGCAAAGATGATTTAGTGAAATCTAGCATTGATGGGGTTGAGCAAAATCTTGCGACGCAATTTGCCAAAGATGGCTCCCAGCCGCATGAATTAGAACGTACGCGCTCTTACTTCTATAGTACTTTTAATCTTGAACCATTAACTCGCATGGCGATTATTGCGCAAAAAGCAGGGCATCCAATTTGGAATGAAAAAACTGAACAAGGTAATAGCTTGAAAACAGGGATTGATTATTTAGTCCCAGCGGTGGAAGGCAAGCCTTGGAAATATCAAACCCCAGGCTTAGATTTTGCATATTTATTGCCACTACTTGCGCGTATTGAGCATTATACTGGCACACAAGAATATGACGCAGTGATCAAGAAAATTGTGACTGAAATGAAGCAGCGCGATAACCTAAATGGCGATCCAAAAGAAATCTATCAAGAAATTGGTCTGCTTTATCCAAGTCTGTTGAAGTAAGGTAAGTATCTGATCTTAATCTATATGGCTTAGATTAGTGATAAATATAAACTAAGTTGCATCTTCAAGGATGAAGAAGTCATACCTCATTGAGTTTCGTGCTTGATGGGGTATTTTTATGGATGAATAGTGATGGGGAGGCATCGCGAGTTAGCTTTTTTATCAGCAAAATAAAAAGCCCCTGAATCATCAGAGGCTCTAGCTAAAGCAAATTCAACGGCATCAATTAACGCGCAGGTTTCATTGGCTCGTTAGCTTTATCTTGTAGGTAGTCATGCATTGCAAGTTGCTCAAATGCAAGGGCAACCCAGCTACTTGCTAGCATGTCAAACTCAGGTTCAACACCACTACAAGCAACCACAATACCGCCATAGACAAACGAACCTGTCCATAGGATATCGCCTTCTTTTAGCAGCGATGGGTGCTTTGTTTGCACATCAATATTGCTGCGACCATTTTCCCAAGCTTGTTTGGCTTTTTTGCGTGCTAGGACATCAAATTCAACCGCCCAACCTTCAGGGTTACCAAGTGTTTTTTGACACACGATAGCGTCTTCAAAACTTGCTTCCCAAGGTTTAATTGTTGGGTCCATGACGACAATATGGAGCTCAGGACGACGCGCGATTTTAAACATATTCTCAATTGCAGGTAGAACAAGTTCGATTGCTGCTTGTGCCAGTTCTTTATTCGTTCTCATGATTAAGCCTCTTGTGCCACTGGTTTGATAGTTTCTTCTTGTGCTTCTTCAGCAAGTTCGTTATCTACGGCAATACTTGGTGCCTCTTTACCACCGTTCACCCACTTATAATATTGCGCCGTGATGATAGGAACTAAGATTGAAGTTAGAAGTGTACTGGTTGCAACAAGTGCACTTGCCATAGGAGCGATATCTTTAAATTCTGGCGCCATTTCTGCAATCAGCACTGGCGTTGCAACTGCTGCGCCCGCTGTACTTGATGCCGCGATACCTGCAGTACCGTTACCACCTGCAAAGAATTTGTCAGCAAAGATAAGTGGAACACCTGTTACAACAATAACTAGAAGGCTCAAGAATACGCCTGCAAGACCGGTGTCAGCAAGAACAGTCAAGCTGATGCCACAACCAAGAGAGAAACCAACGAATGGGATCAGAAGTTGAACACCTTGAGTGAAGAATGCTTTTAGTTCTTTGTCGATATTACCGATAAGCAAACCAACCGCAAAAGGAATGATAGTGCCAAGGAATGCAAGAGGGTGGAAGCTTGCCATACCGGTTGTACCTAGAATAGCCATAGTCATCAGTGGGCCAGATTCAACTGACATTAATACAAATGCGCCAGCTTCTTCTTTAGTACCGTATTGGCCCATTAATGATGCATATAAACCACCGTTGGTCATATCCATTGCAGCAACAAGCGTTAATACAGAGAAACCTGCAAAAAAGCCAGTCATAATGCCTTCTTCAGGAAGGAACATTGCTGCAACAACGGCTGTTACCCATGCCGCTGCAATTTTAGTCACAACTAAAACGCCAGATTTACGTAGCACTGTACCAGTTGATTTAAATGAGATTGATGAACCAATACAGAAGAACCAAACTGATAGGATTGGAATGATACCATGCATGATACCGTCAGTGAATGAACCAAAAGTTTCACCCGCATTTGGCGCTAAGGTATTAATGATTGCACCTAGAAATAAAGGTACGAGCATCATGCCACCAGGAACCTTATCAATGTATTTCTTTAAAGACATGTGTGTTTTCCTTTCTATTAATTGTAATACAATAAGTCAATAAAGCGATACTACCCCAAAAGTATAATCCGTTAATGATCTTGATCAGTTTTTAAATCTTTATTTGCAAATTCATTTCATTTTTATGCGACAGATGTTGCTTTTTAGTGTTGTTTTAACAGACGGAAAAATTGGCAGGGACAGGCAAGATGCTGCGGGTAGAGAAGGGAATTAATGGGAAGTAAGCGGATACAAAAAAGCCCCAGCATTTCTGCTAGGGCTTAGAAAGTGGCGGAGAGATAGGGATTTGAACCCTAGAACCGCTATTAACGGTTGCCGGTTTTCAAGACCGGTGCTTTCGACCACTCAGCCATCTCTCCTTTATTATCAAAGTACTTGTTGTGCTTCGATAGGGGATAATTTAATGAATTCGCTTGCTTTGGTCAAGGACTTTTTTTAAGTTTTTATCTGTTTGATTTATTTTTAGACGAAACGCCTTAAAATTATAGATAAATGATAATAAATCCATATGAATCAAGTAAAAAGCATTAATCATTATAAAAACGCTTCAGTTCAGATAAACCCTGCATCACAATTGCTAGCTTAGGTTTCTTCTCTTTATCACGCTTATAGTTTTCATCATAGACTTTATAGTTACCATATTTATCGACAACTGTGGTGCTATCTTTCGTAATTAAAGCAATATCATCACGATCACCAGATAAAATCCACTGACGCTGCGCATCATCAAACAAGCTTTGACCACTGCTGTAGTCATAAGGGTTTGAACTTGAATCAAGCAAATTTTGCATGATGGTTGCAGAAAAGTCTAAATGACTGGTTTCGCGTTTATATGCTTTTGGATTCATCCCTGGCCATTTAATAACCATAGGCACTTGCAATTGATAGCGGCTAAAGTTAGAGCCAGAGCCCCAAGTATTCCCCGTTTCATTAAATTCGATGCCATGATTTGAAGTGAATACAATGATAGTATTCTCAAGCTTTTGAGTCGCTTCAAGATGGTTTAAGATCTTCGCCATTTTTTGATCGACACGCCATGCAGAGCTTAAATAACTTGCTTTAAGTTTATCTTCAAGCTTGGCGGTTTTCGGCTCAAATTGTGGCATGATCTGCGAATCATCTTCATATTCGTTTGGATCGGCAATCTCGATATAACTTACCCAAGGCTTGCCAGTGCTTGTCTTGTCTAACCAGCTTTGCCATTGACTAAGCGCATCAATTGGCATTTCAAGATTTTGTGCTTCTTCTTCATCAAAGGTCACACTTGGATCGAGAGCGACTTCAAGTTTGGCAAAGACCTGAGCAAAAAAGTCATCTTGATTAAAATCTAACTCACTAAAGGCTGCCATTTGATAGCCGCGATCT
Source organism: Vibrio sp. KMM 9700 (assembly GCF_058545285.1). NCBI lineage: Bacteria > Pseudomonadati > Pseudomonadota > Gammaproteobacteria > Vibrionales > Vibrionaceae > Vibrio > Vibrio sp. KMM 9700. The sequence continues at coordinate 2,448,174 of NZ_CM178589.1, forward strand.
TTCATTATATTTAAGAACAGAGGCGTCGATGCTTGTCTTTGAATACTATTGGCATAGTTGGTAGGCAAACCATATAAAAGGCCAAATACACCATAATCATCGTTACTTGAACTATAATGCTTCGTAAAGTTCTGATTTTGCTGAGCAAAGTTATAAGTATTGGGCATGATTGCTGGGGTCAACATATCTGAGCGCAGGTTATCGACCATCACAATTAATAAGTTGTAATTTTTCCCTTTGCCATCAAAGCTAATGTCTTCAAGCGGGTAATCAATCATTTCAGCGCCGCCATCCCCATGTTCAATCCGCGCTTCATAAGCTTCTTTATCGATTAAACCATGCTTTTGCATAAAGGTTTTGGCCGTCATTGGGTATGAAAGCGGGAAGTTAGAACGCTGTGAGGTAATTGGCGAATAATAGCTCGCATCGGCCCAAACATAAGTTAAATGGCTGAATAAAAAGCAAATAAAGAAGACGACAGCTGCCGGTTTACCTATTTTCTTGCGCGCCAGACGGCGATGCTTTTTCCAAATTAACTCAGAAAATACCAGCTCTAAAATAAAGATGATCGGCACTAAGGTGAATAGATGTTGCCACTGAGCATTGAAAGTGGTTTTATCTTTACTTAACAAAAGCTCCCACACCACAGGATTTAAGTGTAAGTGGAGCTTTTGATAGGCCTCGGTATCTAGGATCAATAGGGTTAAGCCTAAGGTCGCAAAGCAGACACCAAAAAGGCGTAATATTTTTTGATTGGGGATCGCAAAGGTGACAGGGAATATCACCAAGATATATAAGGCAAATACCAGAAATCCAAAGTGACCAAACCAAGATACAAGCAAATAAACTTGTCCGAGTAAGGTTTCAGGCCAAGGCGAAAGGGTTAAAAAGCGTAACCCAATAAGCATAGCTAGAATGATATTGATGAAGGCAAACCAGTGCCCCCAACTTACCAAGCGAGAGACGCGCTCGCCATATGTATTTCCGGTATCGACCATGAAGTTTTTATGTTCTCTAGTAAATTTAAATTACTTATCCGAAATCGAGGATAACAATGCTTTTGAAAACTGCTCCGCAATATAGCTACGTTGTGCTTTTGGAACGTCATTATTTAAAATGTTGGTCACCAAATTGCCAGCGATCATTAGGCTAAGATCAGGACTTGCTTGATGTTTTTCTAAGATAGTTGCAATTTGAGCAAGAATTTGTTCGATCTCTTGATCGCTATATTTTGAATTGATAGGCATAAAATTTTCAGTATCGCTTAAGTTAAAATTGATTGTGTCTTGTTTTCATTAAAAACACAATTTAGAATCTAAAACAATTCGCTACAGTTTGTTTCTTCACACACAATAATGCTAGTTTTAGCAGGGTATGATACCCTAGTCTACCTCACAACCCAACTTTCAACTAAAACTTATTTCTCATGAGCTTAAATATTTCAAACGTAATTTTGCATCAGGTCATAAAAAATGATCAAGATGAACTCACGCTTAGTCTTCGCCCGACTGCTTTAGAAGCCGACGAAAAGACAGAGCAACTGGTTGCCGAGCTTCACCGCAGCTTTAATGCCAAGGCCGGGAAAGGTTTTGGTATCTATAAAGATGAAAGTGAATTTGCGCATTGGCTGAAGCAGATGCGTGGCGGTGAATTAAATTTTTATGACTTTTCTGCGAAAGCGGGCGAGCGCATGAAAAACGAGATTGCCAAATACCCATTTGCCGAAACTGGTCTGCTTGTGATTGCTGAATATCAATCCCTTGCTACTCAATATTTGTTTGTCGCTTTGCTGCCGACCAATAAAAGCCTGAAAGTCACTGATGAGCTTGAGATCAGCAATACTGATTATTTAGATATCGCGAAGATGGATATTGCTGCGCGGATTGATTTGTCTACTTATGAAAGCGATCCAAACTCAAACCGTTACCTTGCTTATATTAAAGGCCGTGTTGGGCGTAAAGTTTCTGATTTTTTCCTAGATTTCTTGCAAGCTGAAGTTGGCCTTGATGCGAAAGCGCAAAACCAAGTTTTAATGCAAGCGATTGATGATTATTGCGCCGATGCGCAGCTTTCTAAAGAAGAAACGGTTAATACTCGTAAACAAGTGCATGATTTTTGTAGCGATCAGCTTAAAGCTGGAGATGAAGTTGCAATTAAAGAGCTTTCAGGCGAACTTACCAACTCAGGCCATCATGATAGCTTTGCAGAATTTACTCAAAAACAAGGTTATGAGCTAGAAGATAGTTTTCCTGTTGATCGCACCACTATTCGTAAACTGGCTAAATATGTTGGCAGCGGAGGCGGTTTATCAATTAACTTTGATAGTATGCTGCTTGGTGAGCGTGTTTTCTATGACCCAGAAACCGATACGTTGACGATTAAAGGCATTCCACCAAATTTGAAAGATCAGCTCTTACGTCATCAATAGTTTGTGAAAAGCTAAGCAGTTGACGCAATAAAGAGATAATATTGAGAGAGGTTCATCAAGTTGGTGAGCCTTTTTTATCGACTTTTTTAAGACAACTTTAGTTTAATAGATTTAAGTTTTAATATTCGTTTGAAACTTCGCATCGCAACTGCGATAAAAATGGAAGAATAGGTATCATCAATGACTTTGTTTAGGGAAAACAAGTGGCGCCAGTTGAAATTAAGTGTGTGCTTACTTTTATCTATCAGCTTTTTAAATGCATGCTCATTAATTGAAATTGATTCACAAACTGTGCCACTGACTGAGCAAGAACTCAATATGCGCGTGCTAAACCGTGAATATGCGCAAAAGATGTTCTCACAAATTGAGCGCAGTGGACGCGATTTAGAAAATCAGCTCGACCCAGATGACAATACGGCAAATTCCTATGTTTTATTGTGGAAAATTCATGCTAGTGAGGGGATCAAAAAGACCACTTACCAAGTCTCACCGATTGGCGCTTTGATTGATACTTGGGTCTTTACCAATCAAATGCAAACCTACTTTGCGCGTCTTGCAAAAGGTGATCCGGCTTTATCGCAAGATATACCGCCACAGCTTATCAAGGAAGGCTTGAAAGTAAGTAATGACTTCAGCGCGCAGATCTCACAACTTGCACGTGAGCTATTAACCCCTGAGCGTTACCTGACCACCAGCGCATTTGTGGAAAAATTCGTTAAAGAGCATCCATTTGAAGATTTAAGCTTTATTTTAACCCCTGCGTATAAAGCTTGGCTCGACTCGGAGAACATCGAAGAGAAAAGCGCACTAAAATCTATCGGTACTTTGCCTGAAGCTTTGGGGGATATGTCCGATCGCTTAAGTCTAACCTCAGATATGTCGCCAAAACTTTTGACATGGAAGGCCCAATTAATTGCGCGTAACAGTTCACTGACACGTAAGCAGTTGTCACAAACCTTAGATAACATTAATGCAACGGCTTCAAGCATGCAGGAGTTTGTGAACAATAACCCTGAATATATGCGCTCGATGATGGCGACAATTCGTGAAGAGCTTGGCCCTGTGATGGATGACTTTGATCAGCGTGTGGATACCAAGTTAGATAAACTGGCTGAGCAGCGTCAAGGTTTGAATGACTTGGTTGAGCGTGAGCGCATCGCTTTGGCTGATTTAATTGAACGAGAACGTAATTCAGTTGGCCTGATGATTAATGACCAGCGTGAACTCTTGATGCAAGACGTGCATACCTTAACTGATTCCATGGTACAAAAGGTGATTTCAGAGTTAGGCAAAGTGCTTGAAAATGTTCTCATTTATTTAATAATTTTTATGCTTTTAACCTTCTTCGTGCCATTTGGCTTAGGTTTTGTTCTTGGCAAACGTAAAGGTGAGGGCAATGGCGAGAATTATAATCAGCAAATTGAATCCTTAAATCAACGGATTAATGATTTAACGGCGAGGAAGTAGTGTTTTTTGTGCCAAATAGGCTAGACGATAATTTATTCAGGTGATAGATTTAAATTTAGACTTTATTGTTTATGTGGGAAGTACATCTAGCTTTATATCGACTCCGTCAAGCCGCCATAAACCATCCATGGGGCTATACTCGCACATCCATGTGCTCGAGATGCTTGACTCGCTGATATAAATGCTAGACATACTTTTTGAGTCATGAACTACATTTAAATAACGCAAGGAAGATGAAAATGAGAGTAGGCTTAGTTGGTTGGCGCGGCATGGTGGGTTCAGTATTAATGCAGCGCATGCTTGAAGAAGGTGATTTTAAACTGATTGAACCAGTTTTCTATTCAACCTCACAAGTGGGCATTGCAGCGCCAAGTTTTGATGGCAAAGATGCAGGTTTATTGCAAGATGCCTTTGATATTGAAAGCCTAAAAACATTAGATGCGATCATTACTTGCCAAGGTGGCAGCTACACAGAAAAAGTATACCCAGAATTGCAAAAGCAAGGTTGGAAAGGTTTTTGGATTGATGCAGCATCAACACTGCGTATGGATGATAATGCCATCATCACACTTGATCCTGTGAACCTTAAACAAATCGAACAAGGCATTGCACAAGGCACCAAAACTTTCGTTGGCGGTAACTGCACCGTGAGCCTGATGCTAATGGGTCTTGGCGGTCTATATGAAAAAGGTATGGTTGAGTGGATGAGCGCGATGACATATCAAGCGGCATCTGGTGCTGGCGCGAAAAACATGCGTGAGCTCATCAGCCAAATGGGCCATATCGAGCAAAGTGTTCGCAGCGAACTTGCTGATCCGGGTCATGCTATTTTAGATATCGATAAAAAAGTTGCCGCAGCTATTCGTGGCAATGACATGCCAACCGATGCATTTGGCGTGCCACTGGCCGGCTCACTTATCCCTTGGATCGATGTGAAACGTGAAAACGGTCAAAGCAAGGAAGAGTGGAAAGGCACAGTTGAAACCAATAAGATCTTAGGTTTATCGGATAATCCAGTACCAATTGATGGCACCTGCGTGCGTATCGGCGCGATGCGTTGTCACTCACAAGCTCTAACCATTAAGCTAAAGCAAAATGTGCCAATGGATGAAATCGAAGATATTATCGCAAGCCACAATGATTGGGTAAAAGTGATCCCGAATGAGCGTGATATCACTTGCCAAGAACTGTCTCCGGCAAAAGTAACCGGCACACTTTCTGTTCCTGTGGGTCGTCTGCGTAAAATGGCAATGGGTGATACTTTCTTAAATGCCTTTACCGTTGGTGATCAGCTCCTATGGGGCGCGGCAGAGCCACTACGTCGCACTTTACGTATTTTGCTTGAGAACCGTTAATCTCTAAATTTAGATTCTTTCTTTACAACAAAGCCCTGCTTGGAGCGAATCAGCAGGGCTTTTTCTATATAATTCGATCTATCTAATCTTAATCTGTTTTCTCTTTCTTATCTGTTTTGTCTTTATTTGCTTGTGGATCTTGCAGCGCACTGGAAACTGGCACCACACGTTTATCCGGATCGGCTAACTCACTGCCACAGTGTTTGCAATAAAGCGCATCGGTTTCATGCCCATTGCGCGCGCAGTTTGGACAAGAGACGAGTTCGCGGTGCGCTTTAATTTCTTGGTTTAATTCGGCGGTGATGATCCCAGTGGGCACTGCCAAAATGGAATAACCCATTAACATAGTTAAGGATGCTAATGCGCGGCCAAGATCGGTTTGCGGCGCAATATCGCCATAACCAACAGTGGTAATGGTCACAATTGCCCAGTAAATACTTTTCGGAATACTAGTAAATCCATTCTCTGGGCCTTCAATCACATACATTAATGCGCCGAAGATTGTGACTAGAACGGCCACTGTGCTGAAAAATATAAAAATTTTACGCTGCGACATAATCAGTGAACGTGTAAGAATATTAGAATCTTGTAAGAAACGTACAAGTTTTAAAATTCTGAAAATTCGCATCACACGTAGCAGTCTCACCACACCTAGGTAATGCATTTGCGGAAAGAAGAAAGCGATATAGGTCGGAACAATCGCAATGAGGTCGATTGTGCCATAAAAGCTGCGTGCGTAGGCCATAGGTTTTGGCGAGCAATATAAGCGCAACAGGTACTCAATGGTAAATAAAATCGTGAAGCTAAATTCGATAATATCAAAGATATGTCCATATTTAGTCGCTAAGGACTCAACAGATTCTAAAATCAAAACAATTAATGAAGTGAGTATTGCAATAATTAACATCACATCAAAAATACGTCCTGCGCGCGTGTGAGTGCCAAAGATAATGACATAGAGCTGATGACGCAGGGCGCAGCGGTGTTCGTGGTGATTATGGTGGTTATCCGTATCCATCGGTTTTCCTAAAGTTTTTATTCAAAGATAAAAAAAGCATTGCTTCAAGGTTAATCAAAACTCACCTTTGAAACAATGCTTTATTTTTTAACTAGGTTTATTTATCTGTTCAAGCACTAAGCACTAAGCGCTTAGCCAGTTAAGCCAGGGAAAAGGCTGACCATACCATTGGCAATGAACTGCACGCCGAGCGAGCCAAGAATAAGACCCATGATACGGGTGATCACGTTGATCCCAGTTTGACCTAAAAAGCGCACAATATAAGGCGCAGAGCGGAACAATAACCAAGAGCAAAAACAAAACACAATAATAGTTAGGATAATAAAAGTAATATCCATCATGGTCGGGTAGCGCGCGCCAAATACGATTGTTGAGCTAATTGCACCTGGGCCTGCCATCAGCGGCATAGCAAGGGGCACGACGCCAATTTGCTCACGGCTAACAAATTCAGTTTTTTCTTGTTTGTTTTGTTTATCTTCACCAAGTTTACCACTCATCATGGTAAAGGCGATGCTAATGAGTAGCATCCCACCTGCAATGCGAAACGCATCCAGAGAAATAGAAAACATATCTAATAAAAACTGACCTGCAAGCAAAGACACGATTAAGATCACGGCGATCGCAATGTGCGCCGTTCGCGCGGTATGCTGCTTTTCATCTTTAGATAAATGCCCAGTCAGCGACACAAAAACAGGCATGATCCCAATCGGGTTGACGGTTGCAACCAAGCCTAAAAAGAACTGTAGGTAGATACCTAAGCCTGAAATATTTTCCATCCCATCTTCTCAAAGTAATAAGTGGTCATATAAGAAATCTGCAATGGCTGCGCCGAGAAACGACGCCAAACCAGTGCAGTCACAAAGAAGTGCATAATGTAAGGTAATTTCATACAAATATCGAGTGAAATATTTTTCAAATTTATGTGTATTTTTCTAATCAATCGAACGGAATATAGTCAACTTAATTTGTTATTTTTTTGTAATTTTATAACGATTTTGTATTTAATTTACACTGTAAAAATAAATACACTATAACGCTGGTTATTTTCCGAGCTTGTTTATGATAGGTTATCTATTATGCTTATTTTTTAGACGAATATAAGTGATTTTGATAAAAATAAAATATTATTTCATATGTAGAAATAAATAATATTCTTTAAATAACAATGCTTTATGCTGAATGTTAACGCTTTGGTAGTATGAGTCATGTAAAAACTTGATGAAGATCAATATTTTTCATCTTATACCTGCTTATACTCGATATCGAAAGCGATTTACTAAACCTAAAGGGGTATCTTAAAACGAGGTACTTTCAGCATAAGAATGAATTTCTAACAGAAATGGAAGCGCTGTGGGATTACTAAATAGTTTTTAATTTTAATTTTAAATCTTTAGGAGATTACATATGCCTGTAACAAATATTGCAGAACTTGATGCGATGATTGCTCGTGTGAAAGCGGCGCAGAAAGAATTTGCGACTTACTCTCAAGAGCAAGTTGATAAAATCTTCCGTGCAGCATCACTTGCAGCAAACCAAGCGCGTATCCCACTTGCACAACAAGCAGTGGCTGAGTCTGGCATGGGTATTATCGAAGATAAAGTAATCAAGAACCACTTTGCTTCTGAGTTTATCTATAACAAATATAAAGATGAGCAAACTTGCGGCATCTTAGAAGAAAACAATGAGTTTGGTACGATTACGATTGCAGAGCCTGTTGGCATCATCTGCGGTATCGTTCCAACAACCAACCCAACCTCAACAGCTATCTTTAAATCACTGATTTCACTTAAGACACGTAACGCGATTATCTTCTCGCCACACCCACGTGCGAAGAATTCAACTAATGACGCAGCAAAACTAGTATTAGAAGCAGCTGTTGCAGCTGGCGCGCCAAAAGATATCATCGGTTGGATTGACCAGCCTTCAGTTGAGCTGTCAAACGCACTGATGAAACACGACGACATCAATCTTATCCTTGCAACAGGTGGTCCTGGCATGGTGAAAGCAGCTTACTCTTCAGGTAAACCTGCAATTGGTGTTGGCGCAGGTAACGTGCCAGTTGTAATTGATGAAACTGCTGATATCAAACGTGCAGTGGCATCTGTACTGATGTCAAAAACATTTGATAACGGCGTTGTGTGTGCATCTGAGCAAGCAGTTATCGTAATGGACGAAGTTTATGAAGAAGTGAAAGAGCGTTTCATCTCTCATAAAGGTTATGTATTAAGCAAAGCTGAAGCCAACAAAGTACGTAAAGTGCTATTGATTGATGGCGCACTTAACGCGGCTATCGTTGGTCAACCTGCTGTGAAAATTGCAGAGCTTGCTGGTGTAACTGTTCCAGCAGATACAAAAGTACTTATCGGTGAAGGCCTTGAAGTCTCACATGATGATGAATTTGCACATGAAAAACTATCACCAACACTAGGTATGTTCCGTGCTTCTAGCTTTGAAAATGCTGTTGAACAAGCATGTAAAATGGTAGAAATTGGTGGTATCGGCCATACATCTGGTTTATATACAAACCAAGACGTGAACGGCGATCGCATCAAATACTTCGGCGATAAAATGAAAACCGCACGTATCTTGGTGAACATCCCAACCACTCACGGTGGTATCGGTGATATGTATAACTTTAACGTTGCACCATCTCTTACTTTAGGCTGTGGTTCTTGGGGCGGTAACTCTATTTCAGAGAACGTGGGTCCTAAGCACCTTATCAACAAGAAAACAGTAGCTAAGCGAGCTGAAAATATGTTGTGGCACAAACTACCAGAGTCAATTTACTTCCGTCGTGGCAGTCTGCCAATCGCACTGACTGACCTTGCAGGCAAAAAACGTGCATTCCTAGTCACAGACCGTTTCCTATTTAACAATGGTTATGCAGATGAAGTGGTGAGCCTACTTAAAGCACAAGGCATCGAAGTGCATACTTTCTATGATGTGGAAGCGGATCCAACATTGTCTGTAGTTGAAAAAGGCGCAGAAGCAATGAAGAGCTTCCAACCTGACGTGATTCTAGCGCTTGGTGGTGGTTCACCTATGGATGCTGCGAAAATCATGTGGGTAATGTACGAGCACCCAGAAACTCACTTCGAAGAGCTTGCAATGCGCTTTATGGATATCCGTAAACGTATCTACAAGTTCCCTAAAATGGGTGAAAAAGCAGATCTCGTATGTATTACAACTACATCTGGTACTGGCTCTGAAGTAACGCCTTTCGCTGTTGTGACGGATGACCGCACTGGCGCGAAATACCCACTTGCGGATTACGAGCTAACACCTGACATGGCAATTGTTGATGCAAACCTTGTGATGAACATGCCTAAGTCATTGACTGCATTCGGTGGTTATGACGCAGTGACCCACGCATTAGAAGCTTATGTTTCTGTTCTTGCAAACGAGTTCTCTGATGGTCATGCTCTTCAAGCGCTTAAAATGCTTAAAGAATACCTACCAAACAGCTATAAGTTTGGCGCGAAAGACCCAATTGCTCGTGAAAAAGTTCACAGCGCAGCAACCATTGCTGGGATGTCATTTGCGAACGCATTCCTAGGTGTTTGTCACTCAATTGCGCACAAAATCGGCGCTGAGTTCCACTTGCCGCACGGTCTTGCTAACGCATTAATGATTTCAAACGTGGTTCGTTTCAACGCAAATGATAACCCAACTAAGCAAACTGCTTTCTCTCAATATGACCGTCCACAAGCACGTCGTCGTTATGCAGAGGTTGCGGATCACTTAGGTCTATCACAAGCGGGCGACCGTACAGCGCAGAAAATTGAGCGTCTATTGACATGGCTTGATGAGCTTAAAACTGAGCTTGAAATTCCAAAATCAATCCAAGAAGCTGGCGTTAACGAAGCAGACTTCCTAGCGAAACTTGATGAGTTAGCAGTGGATGCATTTGATGACCAATGTACAGGTGCAAACCCACGTTACCCATTAATTGCTGAGCTAAAAGAAGTTCTACTTGCAGCATACTATGGTAAAGCTTATATCGAAGGTGAAACGTTCGAAGGCACCACAGTGATTAAAAAAACTGAAGAGCCACAAGTAAAAGCTGCGCCAAAGAAAAAAGCAACAGCTAAATAAAAGAACCAAAATGAGTGATAGATTTGAGTCTTAGGATTTAAATCATTGTAATGAAGCCAAAGCCTCTAGCGACTAAGTTAGGGGCTTTTTTTCGTCTCTTGATTCTGATTTGAGGTGTCATCAGTTGTATTTTTAGTTTAGGTATGTACTTAGATTACAGGCATAAAAAAAGCCCTTAATCTTATCAACTAAGGGCAAAACTTGAGGGATGTATTATGCTGCTTTTTATACTTCATGTACTCGGCCAGAGCAGTATTTATTACGCATGATATATTCGATGTTGCGCACAATTTCATCAATGTTAATCCCTTGCTCCGAAGCCTTATTTTGTAAACCTTGATGATTGAAGCTTTCATCTGGTGGCAAAAGACCCGCCACACGAATATCGTAATCTTTGAGCTCACTTGCCCATTTTTTGGTAAAGCCCTGAATAATAATTGGTGTGCTATTAAATAAATTCGATGTTTGACAAGATTTATCATTTACATTGATGATAATCCCAGAAATTCGTTTGGCATACATTTGCTGTGCGGTTAAGCGCGTTAGATAGTTTGTGCTTGCGATCATTTTGCTGATGATTCGTGATTGTTCAGTGAACTCATCGTTATGCATGATATGTGGATAGTTCAGGTTTGGCCAAAGATTGATCAAGCATTGAACTGGGTAGGTTGCTGTGAGGCTTTCAAGTTCATGATGAAAGGCAGAGGCAATAGAGTGTTCATCTTCTAAATCCAAATGCAGCATTTCAACTTTTGAAGAAACAAGTAAGGCTGATTCATAGACTTCTTTTAACTTACCCGCATGACTATCGACAATAATCAGCCGGGCCCCTAAGCTTAGTAAGTGGTTTGTGGTCACGGAGCCAAGGGGAGACGAGGCATGCGTGATCATAATAGTGATATCTTGGATTTGCATTCGAAACTCCTTATCTGTAGCGGCAATTTTTACTACTTGATAGTTATATGACCCATCAAATGCCGTGATAATTCGAATAATTCTATTTTGGCATAAGTTTATATGTAGTTCAAAAGGTGTCGCTGAAATTAAATTTTCTACTATTAATAAAACTACATTTCTCCAAGAAAACCAAATTTAGTTACATAGTTTGATTGGGATTTGTGAAAGGGATCGATGTTGCGCAGATGTAAATTCAATGTAAATATATTGCATTGATCTAAAACAATAAAATGGCTTGATATAAGTCACAAATTTAATGATAGAAGTATATATTTACATACATAAATGCAGGTTATTTTTATTTAAAATGTATCAGGTTTGTGAATTTTAAATAAAAAAATGGCCAGCAATGCTGACCACTTATATATATTTATAAAAAATAAATTTTATTATTTAGCTAGGTTTTCTTCAACGAATGCCCAGTTAACTAGTTCCCAGAAACCTTTTAGGTATTCAGGACGTACATTGCGGTAATCAATGTAGTAAGCGTGTTCCCAAAGGTCAACAGTTAGTAGCGGCGTTACGCCATCTGTTAGTGGGGTTGCTGCATTTGAAGTGTTAACGATTTCAAGTTTACCTTCAGCAGTTTTAACAAGCCAAGTCCAAGAAGAACCAAAGTTGTTTACTGCAGAGTCATTGAATTTTTCTTGGAAAGCTTCAAATGAACCAAAGTTTTGGTTGATTGCTTCTGCAACTGCGCCAGTTGGTGCGCCGCCAGCGTTTGGCGCTAGGCAGTTCCAGTAGAAAGTGTGGTTCCAGATTTGAGCTGCATTGTTAAAGATGCCGCCAGTTGAAGTTTTAACGATTTCTTCAAGGCTTTTACCTTCAAACTCAGTACCAGGGATAAGACCGTTTAGTTTAACAACATAAGTGTTGTGGTGCTTACCGTGGTGGTAGTCTAGTGTCTCTGCAGAGATGTGTGGTTCTAGTGCATCTTTTGCATAAGGTAGTGCTGGTAGTTCAAATGCCATTGCTCGTTCTCCATGTATAGAAAGTAAATCTAAAACTTTCTTACTTCAGTTAGTGTGTGGTTCAGTTGTTATGACTGATTTTCTGATCCGAAGATCGCCAACTGGTACTTGATTTTAAGATGATAACCAATTGGTACTGAATTGCATTTTAGCAAGTTTTTACTTTATTAAAAGCAAATTGTTGAAATTTCTTTAAGAAATGACCAAATGTAGGGGTATTATTTGTTAAATAATCTAGCGTAGCAGCAAAGCTGTGCCTACAATTACATAAATTGCATCTTAAAAGATAAGCATCTAAATGGCCATGTTAAATTTATGCTTTTTATTTTTCACTAATTAAGAGTAAAATGATATTTTGAATGCAGCAATACTGGCCCGCAGGGGCAAGAATAGAGGATGTTATGGAAACTATTGATAAAATCAAAAAGCAAATCGAAGACAATGCAATTTTGCTTTACATGAAAGGCTCACCTAAATTGCCAAGCTGTGGCTTTTCATCACAAGCTTCTCAAGCACTGATGAATTGTGGCGAACAATTTGCTTATGTAGATATTCTACAAAACCCAGACATCCGTGCTGAGCTACCAGCTTATGCGCAATGGCCAACTTTCCCACAACTTTGGGTTGAAGGTGAGTTAATTGGTGGTTGTGACATCATTTTAGAAATGTTCCAAAAAGGCGAGCTTCAACCACTTATTAAAGAAGCTGCTGCACGTCGTGATGCGGCTGCAGAGTAATAGATTTAAATAAACATAAAGAGAGTCGGCATCTGCTGGCTCTTTTTTTTTATCTGTATGATTTGAAAGATAAAACATATCTAAATAGTGGCAATTTAACTATCAAGGATATCAGAAAGGGAGTTTCTATGAAAAGTATTCATCTATTTTATGTCCATGATCCTATGTGCAGTTGGTGCTGGGGCTTTAAGCCTAGACTGGAAGAGTTAAAGCAAGCGCTGGCAACTAAGTACCCACAAATTAGCTTTGAACCTGTGCTCGGCGGTCTTGCGCCGGATAGTGAGGAAGTCATGCCAGTGCAGATGCAAAACTATCTAAAACAGACGTGGCAGCGTATCCAGCAAGAACTTGGGACTGAGTTTAACTTTGAATTTTGGGACAAGGTGACCCCAGTGCGTGCAACTTATCCGGCGTGCCGCGCTGTGCTTGCGGCGCAAAAACAAGGCGCAGGGGAGGCAATGAATGTTGCGATTCAAGAGGCGTATTATTTACATGCCAAAGCGCCGCATTTAGTTGAAACCCACCTTGCGTTAGCCGCGCAGCTAGATTTGAATCTTGAGACATTTCATACAGATCTTTTATCTCCAGAAATAGAGGCTGAGCTTGGCGCGCAATTAGACTTTGCTCAAGCGCTGCAAGCAAGCGGCTTTCCAAGTCTTATTTTTGCAATCAAGAGCGAGCAAGAGGGTGAAGCGAGTTTTCAAATTGCGCCGGTTCAAATCGATTATAAGGATGTAACGGGTATACTTACGCAGCTAGATTCTTACCTAAAGCAAGTCGAATAAAAAGCTTAGCGATAGATTAACCAGTATAAAAAATGGCACTTCAATATCAACTGAAGTGCCATTTATTTTAAAGCGACTCTTATTAAAGAGGCTGAATGATTAAAGAACCATTGCCGCAATCCAACCGAAGATGATCAGTGGGATATTGTAGTGCAAGAAGGTTGGAACAACAGAGTTCCAAATGTGCTCATGTTGTCCATCAGCGTTAAGACCAGATGTTGGACCTAAGGTTGAGTCAGAGGCTGGCGAACCTGCATCACCAAGCGCTGCCGCTGTACCCACAAGAGCAATCGTTGCCATTGGTGAGAAGCCAAATGCGATTGCAAGCGGTACATAAATGGTTGCAAGAATTGGAATGGTTGAGAAAGATGAACCAATGCCCATAGTAACAAGCAAACCAACAATCAGCATCAGCAAGGCTGCAAGTGCTTTGTGATCGCCAACACTTTCAGAAAGTGCAGAAACCAGAGTTTCAACGCCGCCACTTGCTTTCATCACTGCCGCAAAACCTGCTGCTGCAATCATAATAAAGCCAATCATTGCCATCATGTGAACGCCTTTGGTGAAGACGTCAGTGGTTTCTCGCCAAGCGATCACGCCGCCAAAAGTGAATACCATAAAGCCAGCCAATGCGCCAAGGATCATTGAACCTGTCCAAAGCTGAACACCAAGCGCAGCAACGATACCAACAATTGCAACCAATAGGTGCTGCTTGTTAATGCCTTGCTCTTTTGGCTCATCGTTTTCATCAGCGATTGAAATTTCTTGATACTGACGCGGCTTGCGATAAGTGAAGAATACCGCAATTAATAGACCACATACCATACCAAGGCCAGGCAAAAGCATAGCTGTCGGCACTTGGCTTGCAGTGACATCGTTTAGGCCGTTATCGTGTAGGTTTTTAAGCAAAATGTTGTTTAAGAAGATGCCACCAAAACCAATTGGCAAAACCATGTAAGGCGTAGTTAAGCCGAATGTTAGGATACAAGCAATCATACGACGGTCGATGTTTAGCTTGTTAAATACAGTTAAAAGAGGCGGGATCAAAATTGGAATAAAGGCAATGTGTACCGGCACAACGTTTTGCGAAGACATAGTGATAAGCACAAGGCAAACCAACATGAAATATTTCAAACCGGTAGAGGCAGTTTCATTTTGCTTGCCGTTAATGCGTTTTATTACAGCATTTGCAAGTAAGTCCGTGATGCCAGATTTAGAAATCGCAACCGCAAAAGCGCCAAGCATCGCATAGCTTAATGCGATTTCAGCGCCGCCACCAAGACCACCTTGGAAAGTGCTGACAGCGTCGGTCATCGACATGCCAGAGAGAACGCCACCGATAATGGCACTAAAGGTCAAAGCGACCACAACGTTGACACGCATGAGTGCAAGCACAAGCATGATGCAAACGGAGATTACAACAGGATTCATTTTATTTTCCTATACTGTCCGATGTATGGTTAAAGTCTTAATCGTAAATGTGTGTTGACCGTTTAAACGGCTTTCTTTTTATGCTGACTCGTTGTTTTTCTGAGTCTCATCAATTAACGGCCAGCCACCAAGTGCTTTCCATTTATTGACGATATGGCAGAAAAGATCCGCAGTGATCTTGGTGTCATACAGTGCGCTATGCGCTTCGTTATTATCAAAATCAAAGCCCGCCGCTTTACACGCTTTTGCTAGTACGGTTTGACCAAACGCAAGGCCACTTAGGGCTGCAGTGTCAAAGGTTGCAAAAGGATGAAAAGGTATGCGTTTAAGTTTGCTGCGCTCTGCTGCTGCCATGGTAAAGTTCAAATCAAAGGTGGCGTTATGTGCAACCATAATCGCACGACTACAATCTGCTGCTTTTTGCTCTTTGCGCACAAGCTTGAAGATCTCTTTGAGGGCTTCTTGCTCGCTGACAGCGCCACGTAACGGATTGAAAGGGTCGATCCCATTAAACTCAAGTGCTTCTTTTTCCAGATTAGCGCCTTCAAAAGGCTCAACATGAAAATGCAAACAAGTAGCAGGGTGCAAGTTACCTTCTTCATCCATTTTTAAGGTGACGGCACAAATTTCTAAAAGTGCGTCCGTTTTAGGGTTAAAGCCCGCGGTCTCAACATCGATAACGACAGGAAAATAGCCACGAAAGCGTTTTTTTAGGGTTAAAGCTTCATTAACAACAGTCATGTGTACTCAAATTTGTGAACTTAGGCGGGTATTATTACAGATTCAAAAATGAAGGTCATCAATATTATGAGCAATCCTTTGCTTTTTTTATGGCTTTGTGGCTTTTTTCTTCGCAAAGTGAAATATTTGTGAGGGAAAGCAAATTCTCTGGGTATAAAAAGACCCCAAAAGGTCATAAACCCTTTGAGGTCGTTAGTGATTAAAGCCTAAACTGATGCGTGTGATACGCGTGTGGCTTAACCTTCTAGGCCGCCAGCAGCTTGGCTATTTTGAATTAATTCAATTTTGTAGCCGTCTGGATCTTCAACAAATGCAATGTGAGTGCTGCCACCAAGTACAGGGCCTGGCTCACGAGTTACTTTTGCGCCAGCAGCTTTTAAATCTTCACAAGTTTTGTAAATATCATCAAAACCAAGTGCGATGTGACCATAGCCATTGCCAAGATCGTATTCAGTGGTGCCCCAGTTATAAGTTAACTCAATCACTGAGTTGTGTGACTCATCACCAAAACCAACAAATGCAAGTGTGTATTTGTATTCGGTGTTTTCACTTTTACGCAGTAGATCCATTCCTAGAACCTTAGTGTAGAACTTGATAGATTTATCAAGATCGCCAACACGGATCATAGTGTGTAGCATGCGTGCATTTGACATGGATAGCTCCTTGTTATGTGTCTATGCCCCATCATAAGGCATTCATTATTATTTGAATTGATATGATTCTAACAAAGTTAAATCTAAATTGCTTATGACTTGAATGCATATTACTTATGCGTCAATTTGGCATATTTTAATTAAATTTAGTTACTCAGGATAAACTTTGTCTTTAAATTCGCATAAATCTTCAATGATGCAACTGCCACAGCGGGGCTTTCTTGCAATACAAGTATAACGGCCATGTAAAATCAGCCAGTGGTGAACATCGAGTTTAAACTCTTTTGGGACGACTTTTAAAAGCTTAGCTTCAACATCATCCACCGTCTTGCCCATCGCAAACTTGGTGCGGTTAGAGACGCGATAAATATGCGTATCGACGGCAATGGTTGGCCAGCCAAAAGCTGTATTGAGCACGACATTAGCAGTTTTTCGTCCAACCCCGGGTAAGGCTTCAAGTGCTGCGCGGTCTTCTGGTACTTGGCTATTATGCTTTTCTATCAAGATCTTACAGGTCTTAATCGTGTTCTCAGCTTTGGAGTTATACAGGCCAATGGTCTTGATATATTCTTTTAAACCGTCGACCCCAAGCGCCAAAATAGCTTCGGGCGTATTGGCGACAGGATAAAGCTTATCCGTGGCTTTATTCACGCTCACATCCGTAGCTTGGGCAGATAACAGCACAGCAATCAAAAGCTCAAAAGGATTTGACCAATTGAGCTCAGTTTGCGGGTTTGGGTTGTTCTCACGCAGCCTTTTTAAGATCTCGACGCGTTTTAGATTGTTCATGTGACTTCCTTGAATCTTTGCGCAGTGCGTTTGTCTTTATTTTTGATGCACTTTGTCTAGCGCAGGTTTAAAGCTTTATACCTTGTGAATACGCGCACGTTCGATTTTTGGTTTTTCTTGTTTGGGTGCGCGCTTTGCGTGTCTTTCATCAATAAAGGTTTTCAGAGCAATTAAAAAGCCTAAACCAATAAACGCACCCGGTGGTAAGAGTGCCAATAAAAAGCTTGAATCAAGATGTAAAATATCAATTCGCAGCACAGATGCCCAATCGCCAAGCAGACGATCAGCGCCATCAAACAAGGTGCCTTGGCCTAAAATCTCACGCATTGCGCCGAGTACGCACAGCACGGCTAACATGCCAAGCCCCATCCAAAAGCCATCAATCGCTGCTTTTTTCGGACTGTTTTTTGAAGCATAGGCTTCAGCGCGTCCAATAATAATACAGTTGGTCACGATTAATGGAATAAATATTCCAAGAGATAAGAAAAGGCCATGGGTGTAAGCATTCATCAAGAGCTGCACACAGGTTACGGTGGCTGCAATAATCATCACAAAGATCGGAATGCGCACTTCATTTGGCACAAATTCGCGTAGCAGCGAGACAGCAGTATTGGTGATAATCAGCACTAACATTGTGGCAAGCCCAAGGCCCATCGCATTGGTTAGGGTGGAGGTCACCGCAAGCAAAGGACATAGCCCAAGCAGTTGCACTAAAGCTGGGTTATTTTGCCATAAGCCATTGTCGCGTAGCGTTTTATGTTCTTCGGCCGTTATCATATTAATGCTTTGCACTGCGTCTGTGTTTGGCGTTTCAAGATCGGCGCTTGACTTGAGATCTGTTGTTGAATCCACTTGGCTCATACTATTCCTCACAACCGATTGGCGTTGCTAAAATTTTGTCTTTATCTTGTTGAAAATAAAGGATTGTATTTTTAACCGCTTTGACGACAGCGCGCGGCGTAATGGTTGCACCGGTGAATTGATCAAAATCCCCACCATCTTTGCGCACTGCCCAAGTGCTAAGATTATCATCATTAAGTGTTTTGCCAGTAAAACCTAAAATCCAATCACTCACGCTTAAATCAATGCGATCGCCAAGTCCAGGGGTTTCTTTGTGCTGCAATACGCGCACGCCAAGAACATTTGAATCCATATCCATCCCGACAATCAACTTAATTGCGCCGCTATAGCCATCTGGTGCATAGGTTTCAATCGCTATTGCCGTGGTTTTATTACCTTGCTTGGCAATATATGCCGGCATCGGATTTGGCGTGACGCTCGTTTGTGAGGGCAATAAAACACAAGATTTTGGCAAATCGTTATCATGTAGGCTACTTGGCACCACTTGGTTGAGTACTTGCAAAAGCTGTTTTTGTTCTTGCTTGGCAATGGTATCTGCGGTTAAGGCATAAGTAATCGACACTACAGCAGTGGTTGCCAAGGCAAAAGTTGCCAAACGTAAACCGTTTCGTTTCATTGAGTCTAGCATGTCAATTACCTCTTATGCCCATAAGCGCGTGGCTTAGTATAATAATCAATTAAAGGAACCGTCATATTGGCAATCAATACGGCAAAAGCGACCCCGTCAGGATAACCACCCCAAGTGCGGATGATGTATACTAAAATTCCGATAAACGCGCCATAAATCAAGCGTCCAAGCACTGTGGTGGATGCGGTGACAGGATCGGTGGCTATAAAAAATGCTCCAAGCATGGTCGCGCCAGAGAATAAATGAATCAAAGGCGATGCGGTTTGTCCTGGCAATACTAAGTCAAAAAATAGGCTAAAAATCGCTAAGCTGGCAAGCATCGCCACAGGAATATGCCAGAAGATAATCCGCATGCGGATCAAAATCAGCCCTGCGGCTAAATAGGCAAGGTTAACCCATTCCCAACCGACACCGGCTAAGAAGCTAAATGGCGCTTGGCTTGTGATCATCTCAGGCGTATTACCAAGGCGTACACCCGTTTTAAAGCTATCAAGTGGCGTCGCGCTGGTGAGACCATCAATGCCTAAGCGAATTTGCTGCAAAGATGAACCATCACGATCAAAGCCGGTAAAAATTACGCTTAAACAATCTTTAAAGTGAAGGTGCACGCCCGTTAGTTGCTCAGGCGTGAGCCAACTTGTCATTTGTACTGGGAATGAAATCAGCAGGACCACATAGGCAACCATCGCAGGGTTGAATAGGTTTTGTCCAAGGCCACCATATAAATGTTTGGCGACCACAATGGCAAAGAAAAGGCCAATGGCTAGAATCCACCAAGGAGAAAGTGGTGGAATCGATACAGCCAGTAATAAGCCTGTTACGATTGCACTGTTATCACTGAGTTGGCGTCGAATTGGTCTGCCTCTAAGTTTTAATACGCCGGCTTCAAAGCCAACAGCAAGCAGCATGGCAAGTAGGGCTTGAATTAAAACTCCATAACCAAAGAAGTAGGTTTGAACCCCAATTGCAGGTACAAGCGCTAACGCCACATAGAGCATTATGGTTGAGGTGCGGCGTTTATTGCGATCAAAAGGGGAGCTTGATACAAATAATGACATTAAGATTTATCCTCTGATGATGCTTGTTGTTTGGCTTGCGCCGCTTTACGTGCTTTAGCGCGGGCGATAGCAGCAGCAACGGCGGCTTTTTTCGGATCTATATCTGCTTGTGCAGGCGCTTCTGATTTTTCTGACTCAGTTTCGACGTTTTCAGTTTGAGCTTGAGAGTCCTCTTGCTGAGAAGCTTTTGCTTGCGCCGCTTTACGAGCTTTAGCGCGGGCGACGGCAGCAGCAACCGCAGCTTTTTTCGGATCCATTTCTGCTTGTGCTGGCGCTTCTAGTTTTTCTGACTCAGTTTCGACATTTTCAGTTTGATCTTGAGACGCCTCTTGCTGAGAAGCTTGCGCTTGCGCCGCTTTACGTGCTTTAGCGCGAGCGACGGCAGCGGCAACGGCGGCTTTTTTCGGATCTATATCTGCTTGTGCAGGCGCTTCTGATTTTTCTGACTCAGTTTCGACGTTTTCAGTTTGAGAATCCTCTTGCTGAGAAGCTTGCGCTTGCGCCGCTTTACGAGCTTTTGCGCGGGCGACAGCAGCAGCAACAGCGACTTTTTTCGGATCACTTTCACTTGCAGCAGGTTCAGCAGCTGGCTCAGCTTTCTCTTGAGCATCTTGCGCTTGCGCTGCTTTGCGTGCTTTAGCGCGAGCGACGGCAGCAGCAACAGCGGCTTTTTTCGGATCACTTTCAGCTGCAGTAGGTTCAGCAGCTGGCTCAGCTTTCTCTTGAGTATCTTGCGCTTGCGCCGCTTTGCGTGCTTTGGCGCGAGCGATGGCAGCAGCAACAGCCGCTTTTTTCGGATCTGCATCGGTTGCAGTTTCTTGTGAAGTGGCATTTTGCGGCGTTTGTTGCTCGCTAGCCGCTTCTTGCATTTGTGCTTGTTTCTTCGCTCTCGCTTCGGCTTTACGCGCTTCACGCAGCTTTTTCATTTCACTGTTATCAGGCTCAGCGCTTCCAGCTTTGGCAGCTGCCGCTTGTTTAGCTTTCGCACGGGCAATGGCAGCCGCAACCGCTGGTTTTTGCGCATTGGATTTTGCAGCGTCAGCCGTTTCACCACCGGCTTGTTTGGCTTTCACTCGCGCAATCGCAGCAGCAATCGCATCCTCGCCATCACCATCTTTGGCCTCATTTTTTTGCATTTGTTCACGACGCTTGGCCGCAGCATCGGCAAATTTTTGCTCACGCGCCGCTTTTTCACGTTCCATACGTGCTTGTTTTTCTTCAAAACGAATTTTTGCACGTTCAGCGCTTGCTTCATCGGCGCGGCGCTGTTTGATCTCAGCTTTGGCTTGGCGGTATTGCTGCACAAGCGGAATATCACTTGGGCAAACATAAGCACAAGCGCCACATTCAATACAATCAAACAGATGATAATCATCGCATTTGTCATAATCTTGAGACATTGCGTACCAGTGCAATTGCTGCGGCAATAAAGAAACAGGGCAAGCATTGGCACATTCACTGCAGCGAATACACGGCAAGGCTTCATCAGGATCAGGCAATTCTCGACGTTTTGGCGCAATAATGCAGTTGGTGATTTTGGTGACCGGCACTTGTGTGTGCGGCAAAGTAAAGCCCATCAGTGAGCCGCCCATGATGAGGCGTGGCTTTTTCTTGTCTGGGCGATAATTATGCTCGGCTAATAAGTCTTCAATTAAAGTGCCAAGCAATACAAATTGATTGCCTTTGTCACGCACGCTATTGCCCGTGACTGTTACTACGCGCTCAATTAAGGGCTCGCCATCCACGACGGCGCGTTTAATCGCAAAGGCAGTACCGACATTTTGCATTAACACGCCAACGGCTGCCGAGTGCGCTTTGTGTGGCACTTCACGACCAGTCAAAATCTGAATCAGCTGCTTGGAGCCGCCAGATGGGTATTTGGTTGGGATCACGCGGATCAAAATTGAGTCATCATTCGTCGCTGCGCGATACAAGGCATTGATCGCTTGGCGTTTATTATCTTCAATCGCAATAATTGTCAGCTTGGGCTTGAGGATATGTTGCAGAACATGAATGCCTTCAATAATGTCGTCAGCGTAGTCTTGCATCAAGCGATCATCCGCTGTGATATAAGGCTCACACTCAGCCGCGTTAATGATTAAAATTTCAGTTGAAGCGACCCCAGTTTGCAGTTTACGCGCGGTAGGAAAGGCTGCGCCGCCAAGCCCTGCAATCCCAAGTCTGCGGATATGCTCAATTAAAGCCTCGGTCGTTTGGGCTTTAAAATCTGGGAATTTAATTTGCTCTCCCCAAGTATCTTCGCCGTCAGTCTCAAGCACAACGCATAGATCGCTAAGCCCTGATGGGTGCGCAACAGTTCTTGGCTCAATCGCCACCACAGTGCCAGAAGTTGGCGCATGTATTGGCACCATAAACGCAAGATTAGCACGGGTTAAGGCTTGACCTTTCATCACCTTTTCACCGACTTTAACGCATAATTCGCCATGTGTGCCGATGTGCTGTTTTAACGGTAATACTAAGGTTTTTGGCACAAATGCTGGCAAGATCTGCGATTTACTCGACTGCTTTTTGTTTTCTTTTGGGTGAATACCACCATGAAAATCCCAAAGCTTGCCTTGTTTAATTTGTTCAATCAAAGATAGGCTCATGCTTTTTGATCTCCATCGGTTGAAGCTTTTGTGTTTGAAGAAGCTGTGGATTGTGAAACTGGTGATGCTGGGATATTGGTCACAGGAATCGCATTGAGCTCCCATTTCCAAGTCTCAGGTGTGTCTTGAATTGGGATCATTTCAATACAATCTGTTGGGCAAGGCGCAACACATAAATCACAGCCTGTGCATTCATCTTTGATTACTGTGTGTAAGGCTTTGGTGCCGCCGACAATCGCATCCACAGGGCATGCTTGAATACACTTAGTGCAGCCAATACACATATCTTCATGAATAAAAGCGACAGTTTTGACATTTTCAGTAACTTCTTCATCTAGAGAGGGCACTTCAACACCGAGTAAGTCAGCCAGTTTTTCAACGCCAGCTTGACCGCCAGGAGGGCACTTAGTGATTTCATCGCCGTTGGCAATCGCTTCGGCATACGGGCGGCAACCCGGGTAGCCACACTGACCACATTGGGTTTGCGGCAAAATCGCATCGATTTGATCGACTAAAGGATCGGATTCAACTTTAAAGCGAATCGCAGCAAAACCTAAAATCGCGCCAAAAATGGCAGCCAAAAGCGCAATCGCAACAATGGCAATTAAAATTGTATTCATAAATTATTTCACAAGACCGGTAAAGCCCATAAAGGCTAGAGACATTAAACCTGCGGTGATCATCGCAATCGATGCGCCTTTAAAAGGAAGTGGCGTATCGGCGGCCGCAATTCGCTCACGCATCGCAGCAAATAAGACTAAGACCAAAGAAAAACCCAGTGCGGCGCCAAAGCCATAGGTAACAGACTGAATAAAGTTATGATTTTCATTGATATTTAAGAGCGCCACACCAAGTACAGCGCAGTTGGTAGTGATAAGTGGCAAGAAGATCCCAAGCAAGCGATATAAGGTTGGGCTGGTTTTATGTACCACCATTTCAGTAAATTGCACCACAAAGGCAATCACCAAGATAAAGCTCATGGTTTGCAGATATTCGATATGCAATGGACGCAGAATATAAGTTTGAACTAAATACGAGCAGACAGAGGCAAGGGTGAGCACGAAAGTAGTCGCAAGCCCCATACCAATCGCAGTTTCAAGTTTTTTGGAGACCCCCATAAACGGGCAGATCCCCAAAAATTTTACCAAAACAAAGTTGTTGACGAGCACGGTGCCAACAAGCAAAAGTAGATAGTCTGTCATAGTCTTCTTATATCGCTAATCAATGATCCCGATATTATCATCATTTATGGACAGAATAACAACCTTATAGACGTAATCAGGTGACGAGCTTGCTTGTTTTTACAGCAAATGCTTGGCATTAAACTCTTTGACTGACTTACGCGCGAGCATACGTAGTGGCAAGGTGCGAATGGTTTCTTCAAATGGAATGAAGAAAAAAGCCCAAAATACACCGACATCAAAGTACAAAATCATCAAGGCGCACAGCGGAATGGATATCAGCCATTGACCAATAAAGTTGATATTAAATACAGCGGTCGTTTTACCGAGTGCACGCAGCATATGCCCATGAATAGTATTATAACAACGCGATAACGGCAGCAAGATATATAAAGGTGCAATTAAGGCTAGCGCAGTATAGGTTTGCGGATCTAAATCTGGGTAAATTTTATCTATCACTAAGCTCAAGATAAAGAAAAAGACTGCGCTGATAATTGACATGATAACTGCAAGATCGATACAGATATCAACTTGTTTACCTAGATCTTTGGTTGATTTTGAACCTAAGGATTGACTGATAGCAATTGCTGAGGCATGTGACCATGAGGTAATAAACTGAGTGCCAAAACGCATCCAAGGCATAATCAAGGTGATCGCCACATAGGCATATAAGCTAAGTTGTGAGAACAAGAGTTGATAAACCGTGGCGCCGGTTGAAAGCATGGCAACGTTTGCTGCGACTGGGAAAATCTCAAACAAATGCGCACGGGTGTCTTGCAAAAATTGCGCTTTTGTTACTTCTAACTTGAAAGAGATTTGCGAGAAACCTTTTAATGCCCAAGTCAGGTAAGCTAAGCGAATTAAAATCGCGATTAAGCTCCCCAAGGCTGCGCCTGTCACGCCTAAATTAAAATGATGAATTAATACATAAGACATCAAAGCATTAATAGGCATCTCAAGTAAATAACCTTTAAATGGGATCTTAGTTCGGGCTAATCCATTAAAAAAGGCGATCATCACTTGGGTGATACTATTTACCACAAGGAGGTACTTGGCGACGTTTAAATACTCACTAATCTCAAGGTATAATTTAGGATCATCAATTAAGGATTGAATTAAAGGTCGCTCAAAAACAGTTAATATGAGCCAAAATAAAACGCCAAAAAAGAGGTTAATCACAAGTCCAGACCAAAAGGCGAGGGAGAGTGCTTGCTGACTTTGCGAACCGACCGCACGCCCGATGATAAGCTGAGTCCCATTTGCAAGCGCCATTTGGATACCTAAAATAAAGGCCACAATCGTGGTGGCAACCCCAAGCGCAGCAAGGGATATCTCACCTAAAGGGGAAACTAAAAATGTATCTATCATGAGCATGGATTGCATCAAGATAGCATTGAGTGCAAGAGGCCAAGCAAGGGTCAGATTTTGTTTGATGAAACTACGGCGAGCAGATTTGTCCATGGATTTTCAATTCACTTGATTCGTTCAATATAATGGATTAGAGCGAAGATGCAGTTTAACTTGTGATTTGTATTATAAAGCATCTTACAGACTATAAAATTTTGTTATATATATATTTATCATACAATACCACATTTGAAATTTTGTTTCATTTTCATTTTTCTCTGTCCTGAATTTATTCCTTATATTGAGAGGCAAGGCACCTTTTTGGATGCTTTTGATTCATATATCAGTTGGTTGTTAGGATTGATAATGATATATTTGAAAGAATAAATATTTTAGAGAATAATAATTAATGAGTAGTCAATTTCATTCAATTTCAGGTTCAAAACGTAGTCTACATGTTCAAGTTGCACGCGAAATCGCGCGTGGTATTTTATCTGGTGAGCTGGCTCAAGGCTCTATTTTACCCGGCGAAATGCAATTATGTGAAGATTTCGGTGTGAGTCGTACTGCCTTACGTGAAGCCGTAAAACTATTAACTTCAAAAGGCTTACTTGAGTCTCGTCCAAAAGTAGGGACGCGTGTCGTGGATAGAGCCTATTGGAACTTTCTTGATCCACAATTGCTTGAGTGGATGGACGGTTTAATCGATACCAATGTTTTTTATAATCAGTTTTTAGGTTTGCGCCGAGCGATAGAGCCAGAAGCCTGTGCATTAGCTGCGATTCATGCTAGCGCTGCGCAGCGCATTGAACTTTCAGAGATTTTCCAACGTATGTGTGAAATCTCGGATACTAAGCCACTGGATCAACAAAAGTGGAGTGACATCGATATGGAGTTTCATCGTCTGATTTTTAACTCCACTGGCAATGATTTCTATTTACCTTTTGGTAATATCTTAACCACTATGTTTGTCAATTTTATCGTGCATTCTTCTCAACAAGGCGGTACTTGTATTGAAGAGCACCGTTTAATTTATGAAGCAATCATGGCTGGCAATGCAGATAAAGCGCGTCAAGTATCGGCAGATCACCTGCAAAGTTGTAAACATAGACTCGATGATGATGCTTAATTTAAAGCTAAAACTAAAGCTATAATTTAGGCGACACCTTGGATTTTAAAGCTAGCAGTAAAGTAATAGGCAAAACCTGTCCTTAAATCTATATAGGTTTCGATTAATTCTTCGATTGCTTTATTGCTATGCTCATAGGATTACTTTATATTTGTCTTACATTAATACATTAAAGTAGTTTTGCTCAAATGGGATCCCATGTCTGAATCTTTATTACCGAATATTCTTCAATTTATCCGTCAAATCGATCCTTTTGATAAACTCCCTAAAGAAAGCGTGCGAGAGTTAGCGGGTCAAGTTCAAATAAGCTACTTGATGCAAGGGGAGTCGATTGATCCAAAACCAGACGATAAAGATAAATACCTTTATATTGTACGGACCGGATCAATGGAGCAGCGCAAGACTAATGGCGTGTTGCGCGCACGTTTAGGCAGTGAAGACTTATTTGGCTTTACCTTTTTGCAAAACGATCTCGCAGAAGAAAAAGCTTATCGTGTTGTCGCGATAGAAAACACTCTGCTTTATATGATCCCAAATCACGCCTTACAAAAACTTCTTAAAGCGCATCCAGAAGCAGCCGAGCATTTAGCTTCCCAAGCCCAAGTCCGTCTTCACTCTGCCTTAGATGTAGTTTGGTCGAATAAAGAAAAAGGCTTATTCATCAAAAAGATTGAAGATATTGCCAGCACGCGGGTATCAGTTGTTCAATCTACTCAAAGTATTCAAGAAGTTGCCTGTGATATGCTGGAGCAGTGCTCACCTTGCGCTGTTATCTATCAAGACCAAAAAATAGTCGGGGTGATCACAGATAGAGATATGACAAAACGTGTGATTGCAAAGAATTTAAGCACAGCTTTGCCTATCTCTGAAGTGATGACGCCAGATCCCGTCACCATCAGCCCTGATGATCTCGTCATACATGCAGCAGCTCTAATGATGCAATACAATGTCCGCAATATTCCTTTAGTACGAGATAATAAAGTTGTTGGGGTCTTAACGACTAGCCACTTAGTGCAAAATCACCGCATGCAAGCTATCTTCTTGATTGAAAAAATTAAATATGCAAATTCAGTCGATGCTCTGGCTAAATTTACCCCGGAACGTCAAGCGATTTTTGAAGCTTTAGTTGAGGGCAAAGTGAGCGCAGAGATCATCGGCAAAGTCATGACCATGATTATGGATGCGTATAACCGCCGCTTGATCCAACTGGCTATCGACAAACTTGGTGAGCCGCCATGTGAGTTTTCATGGATAGCAGCAGGATCGCATGCGCGTAATGAAATCCATATGTTATCGGATCAAGATAATGCAATCGTTATGGCTGATGGAGCAAGTGATCGTGACAAAGCTTACTTTAAACACCTCGCGATGATTGTTAATAATGGCCTTGCTGCCTGTGCTTACCCTTTATGTAGCGGAAAGTTTATGGCAGCAACGTCAAAATGGTGCCAACCACTTGAAGTATGGAAAGAATATTATAAAAAGTGGGTTGCCAACCCTGAATATGACTGCTTACTTCAAATTAGCGTCTTTTTAGAGATCCGCAGCATATATGGCAACCAAGACTTTGAAACCATTTTGCGCGATGAGCTACATAAGAATATTAAAAAGAATGATGCCTTTTTATCTGTATTGGTCCGTGATGCGATAAAAGTGAACCCACCTTTAGGTATATTTAACAGTTTAGTACTTGAAAAAACTGGTGAAAATAAAAAAACCTTAGACATAAAAAAATATGCCATCGATCTCATTACAGATTTAGCGCGAGTCTATGGCCTGGCCTGTGAGTACAATAAGTCGTCTTCGGGGGAGCGATTTGAAGCTGCTTATGAGCAGGGGATTCTGCCGGAAGATTCGTTTAAAAATATTATTGGCGCATATCAATTTATCTTATCATTTCGCTTTAACCATCAGCTTGAGTCTTTGAAAAAAGGTGAGCTCTTGGATAATCATATCAACCCAGACAGTTTTGGCAGTTTTGAGCGTATGCACTTAAAAGACGCTTTTCGAATTATTTCTGATCTCCAAGATGCTGCGAAAATAAGGTTTGGTTTTTAGTGGAAAAGAAAAGTATTTTTAAGAAAGTCTTTGAGTATTTTGATCCGCTAGACCGACTCAACCAACGACGCGCTGACTTCTTAACAGAGCACCAAGAAGCTATACACAAACTGCCCCAAGTCTATATTGACCTTTTATCAGCGCAATATGAAAAAGAGGCGTTAGCAAAAGATTTTAATTATATAGTGTTCGACTTTGAGACCACAGGCTTTGATGCTCAGCAAGATGTGATTTTATCCATCGGCTGGGTGGAAATTATAAATGGAAAGATAGACTTAAGCTTGGCGAAGCATTTTTACATCAAACAAGATCATGCCAAAATCAAAGCGGAATCAGCGGTGATCAACCATATCACCCCACAAATGTTGGAGTCGGGATTAGCTTTAGATGAGGCCTTAGAAATTTTCTTAACTCAAGCAGCAAACAAGCTCATCGTGGCGCATGGTTGTGTGATAGAAAAGAATTTTCTAGATCATTACATCAAACAAACTTATCAGCTCGAAAGCTTGCCGTTATTGTGGCTTGATACCCTTGCATTTGAGAAAAAAATGGCCGCAGCGCGCAATCAAATGGATTTAGATCTAACCTTAGCAAGCACCCGCGAGCGTTACCAACTCCCTGAATATAATAGTCATAATGCTTTGGTCGATGCAGTTGCCACAGCCGAATTACTCTTAGTACAGAAGAAACGTTACGCGAGTCGAAAAAAGCGTACGGGGTTAACGCTAGGGGATTTATATCAGGTAAGTGCAGGGGATTAGGTTTGTGCAGGTGGTGAAAAGGTAAAAAAACTTGGTACCAAATTATTGATACCAAGTCCTTGAAAGCACAAGAATTTTAGTTAGGCAGTGGAGCCAGTTGGTTAGAAGCTGTACGTAATACCTACACGGCTACGTAGCTGGCGTGAAGAATCACATTCACTAGAAGTACATTGAACATTACCTAGCTCAATATATGGACGCCATTTCCAACCTTTTTCTTTATAACCAACTTTTAAGTTATAATCCCACTCGTGATCTTTATCAGAAGATGAGCCCATTGCCCAGTTATCGTTGAAGAAATCCTCTGCGTAGTTACCTTCAAGACCGAATTGCCATGCTTCCCATTTATAATCAAGGTTTGCTGTGAACTTACTACGGTTTACGTGCTCATGGTAATTACCGTCTTTATCTTTTGTACCCGCACTATCTTCAGTATCTGAGTTACGGAACTCATGACGATAGCGGAACTTAGCAACTAAACCATTTTCGAAAGAATATTGAATACGGGCTTGTGGTTTAAACGTTACTTTATCAGAGCCAAAAGTAATTGGCATAGAAGTTGTTAATAACCAATCTTCACTTAGTTTCCATTTATAACCATATTCAAATTCGTTATCACCACTTTCAAGCTCACCCAAGTCACCTTGGTGCTTCATTTCAACGCCAAAGAAATGCTGGCCAACACTTGCACTAATTTTTACACGACCTGCCCAGTCCTCTTGACCTTCTTTGTATTCTTCACGAAAGTCGATAGAAGCGGCTGAAACTGCAGATGCTGCTAAACAGGTTGTTACTGCTAAAAGGGTAAGGTTAAACTTTTTCATATTTGCCTCAGTTCATATTATTGAATTTCAAAAGATTCCGTTCTTAAGCACAAATTATCGGTTTTAGTTTTGCATCACTCTGCGCTTAATTCGAGATAAATCATACAATAGGATTTTATTTTTGGTTCACGAAATTTTAATTTCACAAATAATAATGCGACTAGGCTCATATTTTTTCGCTATTTTGGCGATATTACGCACAATAATTTGGGTTATAAGTGAAATTCTCGTGCTATAAGTTTGATTTAGTATAGGTATTTAAAAAATATAATATGTATTAAATAATTGACATTTGCTTGTTTTATGTGTGGGAAAATAGTGTTATCTTTAACATAAAATAATACATATAAAAAAATAACGAAGAAAAATAGGTAAAGCATGAATAAGTTTAATGTCATCGCGGGGGCAAAACGCAGTTTGCATGTTCAAGTTGCCCGCGAACTTGCACGCGGAATTTTATCTGGCGAACTGCCAGAAGGTTCTATTTTGCCAGGTGAAATCCAATTATGTGAACAATTTGGGATCAGTCGCACTGCATTACGTGAAGCAGTCAAACTATTAACCTCAAAAGGATTATTAGTTTCTCGCCCTAAAATTGGCACCAAAGTGGTTACCCGTGCATATTGGAATTTTCTTGATCCACAATTGATAGAGTGGATGGACGGTTTAATTGATATCGACTCCTATTGCTCTCAATTTCTAAGCTTACGCCGTGCAATTGAGCCTGAATCTTGCGCACTTGCTGCGATGCATGCGACAGCTGAGCAACGGATTGAATTATCAGAGATTTTCCAGAAGATGTGTGAGGTTTCTGAGATAAAGCCATTTGATCAAGAGCAATGGACAAGCATTGATATTCGTTTTCATAGCTTGATCTTTAATGCGACGGGCAATGACTTCTATCGTCCATTTGGTAATGTCTTAACGACTATGTTTGTAAACTTTATTGCTTATTCATCTGAAGAAGGCAGTACTTGCATTAATGAGCATAGAAAAATTTATGAAGCAATAATGGCTGGTCAAGCTGATAAAGCGCGTCAAGCTTCAATTGATCACTTACAAGCAAATAAACATCGATTACCTGTTGCTGTTTAAATGCTAGCCGAAAAACTTCAAATGACACTTATGTGAAAATTTAACTCAAGATTTTCACATAAGTTAATTCGCTATTTGTCCTTCGAGTGTGACCCCTCATTTCCTCTTCCAAACGCCAATCTTAAGCTCGTTATAATCGCTCTAAAGCAGATAAAATGGGCCTTTTAGACGCAATTTTATTTTTATTTATAGTACAAAATAAAAACCTTTGTTTAAGAAATGTACAAGATTATCTTTGCTAAAGTTCACATATTAACTACATAAATAGTACATTAAATCCCCGAATGTCATGTTTTTGAAAAAGAAACACTTCTATTTGTACGACTTTTTGGCTGAAATTTAGTAGCTCGTCACATTTTTGAGTTATTGTAGTACAAATGGCAATTACCCTTAGTTAGTATATGACGTAGAGATTACACATAACTACATAAAAGGTCTTAAGATGGAACTCAATACTCTCATTGTTGGCATCTATTTCCTATTCTTAATTGCAATAGGCTGGATGTTCAGAACATTTACAAGTACAACTAGTGATTATTTCCGTGGCGGCGGTAACATGCTGTGGTGGATGGTTGGCGCGACTGCATTTATGACACAGTTTAGTGCGTGGACATTTACAGGTGCTGCAGGTAAAGCTTACGCGGATGGTTTCGCTGTTTCTATGATTTTCCTTGCGAACGCATTTGGTTATCTAATGAACTATCTGTACTTCGCTCCGAAATTCCGCCAATTACGTGTTGTCACAGTTATTGAAGCTGTACGTATGCGTTTTGGTAGCAAAAACGAACAAGTATTTACTTGGGCAAGTATGCCAACAAGTGTGATTTCAGCGGGCGTTTGGTTAAACGGTCTAGCTATTATCGCATCTGGTATCTTTGGTTTTGACTTGACTACAACAATCATCCTAACGGGTCTAGTTGTATTGGTTATGTCTGTAACAGGTGGTTCATGGGCGGTAATCGCATCTGACTTCATGCAGATGGTTATCATCATGGCGGTAACTGTTACTTGTGCTATCGTTGCAGTTGTTCAAGGTGGCGGCATCACTGAGATTATCCAAAACTTCCCTGTTGATGAAGGTGGTTCATTCCTAGCTGGTAACGACCTAAACTACCTAAGCATCTTCGGTATCTGGGCGTTCTTCATCTTCTTCAAGCAATTTAGCATCACAAACAACATGTTGAACTCTTATCGCTATCTTGCTGCGAAAGATTCAAAAAATGCTAAAAAAGCAGCGCTTCTTGCTTGTATCTTGATGACTATGGGTCCAATTATTTGGTTCCTTCCTTCTTGGTTCATCGCAGGTCAAGGTGTTGACTTAGCTGCTCAATTCCCTGAGCAAGGTTCTAAAGCAGGTGATTTTGCATACCTATACTTCGTACAAGAGTACATGCCAGTAGGTATGGTGGGTCTTCTAATTGCAGCAATGTTTGCAGCGACCATGTCTTCTATGGACTCAGGTCTAAACCGTAACTCAGGTATCTTCGTTAAGAACTTCTACGAGCCGATTCTACGCCCAGGCGCAACAGAAAAAGAGCTAGTATTTGTTTCTAAACTAACTTCTACTTTCTTTGGTATCGCGATCATCTTGGTTGCACTATTCATCAACTCACTGAAAGGTATGAGCTTATTTGATACCATGATGTATGTTGGTGCCCTAATCGGCTTCCCAATGACTATTCCAGCATTCCTTGGCTTCTTCATTAAGAAAACGCCAGACTGGGCAGGTTGGGGTACGCTTGTAATGGGTGGTATTGTTTCTTATATCGTTGGTTTCGTTATCACACCAGAAATTGTTCAAAATGCATTTGGTCTTAACGAGCTTACTGGCCGTGAATGGTCTGACCTTAAAGTTGCAATTGGTCTGATTGCTCACCTAGTATTTACTGGTGGTTTCTTCCTAGTATCAATGTTCTTCTACAAACCTCTTACTGAAGAGCGTCAGAAAAATGTTGATAAGTTCTTCGAAAACCTTGCAACGCCGCTTGTATCTGAAGGTTCTGAGCAAAAAGCGCTTGATAACAAACAACGTAAAATGCTTGGTACTCTGATTGCAATTGCAGGTATCGGTGTAATGGCAATGTTTGTACTACCAAACCCATTATGGGGACGTCTAGTCTTCGTTCTATGTGGTGCGATTGTACTAGGTGTTGGTCTTCTACTTGTGAAAGCGGTAGATGATAAAGTCGAAGCTGCTACTGAAGCAAACGGCAACTAAGATTTGAAATAACAATAAGCGGTTATCTGAGAGGGTGGCCGCTTTTTTTGACCCTAATTTCAAATTTGCTTATTTTATATCCAATATTTTTAAACCCGTGTATCTCTAAATCTTATCGGCATATTTTATGCTGGTATAAATCTCTAAATACTTATAATTAAATTAAGAGTCACTAATGAAACATAAATTACTTTCTTTATCTTTAATTGCTTCAAGTCTTGTTTTTTCTGCCAGTAGTTTGGCAGCAGAGACTGGCGAACATATTGCGCCAGCTAGTGTGGCAAAGTTTCAACATATTTTATCTGAATCTAAGCTGCAAATTAGCGACCCAGATGGTAAGCCTAGCAATAAAAAAGAAGTTGCATTAGATAGTAATTTTGATGGCATCATGAACGAGTTCTTCTATGTTGAGAAAGACTCACAAGCCTTTGTATTTAAGATGTCTGGCAATAAAATGCGTAATGAATTACGTGTGCAGGAGAACTTTCGCACAGATTTGCCAGACACCTTCTATCACTTAACGGCTAGTCTTGAGCCAATTAACCCGCGAGAATCTGTCAAAGACTCTGATTTTACACAAAATGAAATCACATATTTGCAGGTTCATAACAAAGGTTTTGATAACGAAGGAACCGGTTATATTCCACACCCTTTATTGCGTGTGGTATGGCGTAAAAGTCTAGATGGCAAAGATGGTCATTTCTGGGCGATGATTAAAAATAATGGCTTGGTATGTAAAGGCGAAGGTTTTGATCCTAAAAACACCCGTGCATGTAAAGCTGAAAATGCTTATAAAAAGTTTGATCTAGGTGCTTATCAGGAAAATAAAGCGACAGATTTTGATATTATTGTTGGTAATCAAAATATCGAAATTAAAGTTGATGGTGAGACAAAAGTTAAACATAACATTGGTTATTGGAAAGAGCGTTTAAGCTATTTTAAAGCCGGTGTATATAACCAATTTAGTCATGGTGAAAGCCAAGTTAAATTTTACAAACTAGATTATTTAGTTGAAAAGAAATAAATCCCAATAATTTTATTAACCCGTATTGTCCAATTAAAACAATCATATTTATAATGATGAAATAGGTGAATAACATGAAACAAAAATATCTAAAATCTCTGATTGCTTCTTCTGTGCTGTTAGCGCTTAGCAGTGTCGGCACAATGGCAACAGCAGCTACCCAAGATATTCTTACACCAGTAAAAGTAACAGCAAGTGGCCATGATGGTAATGGTCCAAATTTAATGTTTGATAAAGATCTTACAACGCGCTGGTCTGTTAATGGCGACGGTGAATGGGCAATGCTAGATTATGGCAGTGTGCAAGAGTTTACCGCAATCGCTGCCGCTTTCCACAAAGGAAATGAGCGTCAAACTAAGTTTGATATCCAAGTGAGTGAAGATGGTAAAACTTGGAAAACTGTATTAGAAAACCAAGAAAGCTCAGGCAAAATTATCGGTCTAGAGCGTTTTGAATTTGCACCTGTGAAAGCGCGTTACATCAAATATGTCGGTCATGGTAACAATGATAACGGTTGGACGTCAGTCACTGAATTAACAGCGCTTAACTGTAATGTGAATGATTGCCCTGATAATCAAATCGTTAGCCCTGAAGTCATTGCAGCTGAAAAAGAAATGATTGAAGCGCAAAAAGCCGCTGAAAAAGCGAAAAAAGAAGCACGTAAAGACTTACGTAAAGGTAACTTTGGAGCGCCAGCTGTTTATCCATGTGACAAAGATGTGGAATGTGATACTAAATCAGCACTTCCAGTCCCAACAAATCTTCCTGCAACGCCAAAAGCGGGCAACAAGCCAAGTGAGAACTTTGACCTAACTTCTTGGTATCTATCTCAACCGTTCGATCATGATGAAAATGGTCGTCCAGATGACGTAGATGAGTGGAACCTTGCAAATGGTTATGAGCACCCAGATGTATTCTATACAGCTGATGACGGCGGCTTAGTATTCAAGAGCTTCATCAAAGGTGTTCGTACTTCACCAAACACTAAATATGCACGTACAGAAATGCGTGAAATGTTACGTCGCGGTGATACGTCTATCTCAACTAAAGGCGTAAACAAAAACAACTGGGTATTTAGCTCTGCGCCAGTTGAAGACCAAAAAGCAGCAGGTGGCGTTGACGGTACACTTGAAGCAACACTGAAAATTGATCACACCACAACAACAGGTGAACCGGGTGAAGTGGGTCGTTTCATCATTGGTCAAATCCATGATCAAGATGATGAGCCAATCCGTCTTTACTATCGTAAACTACCAAACAACGACAAAGGTACAGTTTACTTCGCGCATGAAAATACGCTAAAAGGTACTGATGAGTTCTTTGATCTTGTTGGTGGCATGACGGGTGAAATCGGTGATGAAGGTATCGCTCTTGGTGAGAAATTTAGCTACCGCATCAATGTTAAAGGTAATACTTTAACTGTGACTGTAATGCGTGAAGGTAAAAAAGACGTTCAACAAGTGGTTGATATGAGTAAGAGTGGTTACGACAAAGGCGGCAAGTACATGTACTTCAAAGCAGGCGTATATAACCAAAACATCACGGGTGACCTAGATGATTATGTTCAAGCGACTTTCTATAAACTAGAGAAGTCTCACGACACATATCAAGGTAAATAATACCTAATCACTTGATTTAAAGTGTTTGCAAGCCAGTGGAGCAATCTGCTGGCTTTTTTGTGTTGTAAGCATAAGTAAAAGCGTTAAATTTGATACGGCGTAAGTTGTCATTATGCCGTGTAATATATATTGAGTTATGGTTGCATAGTAGTCATTATCTGATTGTATGAGTTTGAGGATGGTGTAAATGGACATTTTATTAGACAAATATAAATCAATTTTGGCGAGTATTGATTATAGCCAATTCGATCCCCAAAATGATAAGTATTCTGGTGTTTTTCTTCCAATTGCCTTTGATGCTTACCATTTAGCAACTACAAAAGTAATGCTTATTGGTCGAGAAACAGCTGGTTGGAATACGAATAATAGTAAAAATACGATAAAACGTATTATTGATTGTGGTGCTGAGCAAATAGTACAAGAAGGTGTTGAACGATATAAAAAGCATTTATTAGATTCAAAAGGTAAGGAAACGACCAAATCAAAAAGCCGCTTTAAACAATTTTATTTTAAAATAGCTAAAACTCTTGAGCTTGAACCTTCAGCCTTGATTTATTCGAACTTTTTTTCTTGGGATTATAATAAGAAGTCACCATTACTTTCGCCAAAATGCAAAGAGAAAGAATTTGAAGAAATAAAAAGACTTTCAGTTGCTTTGCTAGCTGCACAAATTGAATCCTTTAAACCAGATGTGATTATTTTTGCCACTGGAGTGCATCACGTTATCGATGAAGCAATTAAAGATCTGTTTAATACTTATTTTGATGGGATAGTAAAAAATGAAGAGACTTTTGTGAGTAAAAAAATATGGGAATTCCAAGGTGCAGGTGCAACTTGCTTTCGAATTGCACATCCAAGAGCTTACAATGGACATCAAGAGTATAGAAAATACATCCTTAACTATTTGAAAGAGATTAAGTAATGGAAGATATACAAGCTTATGATGAGAATTATATTGAAAAACGTTTTTGCATGCTACTTGAGCAATTTCCAGCGCAAAAGCGACATTCGTTTCGTTATCTATGTGCGTTAGAGGGGGATGATTTTGAGAGTCTAACAAGGTGCCACACAAGGTTTTTAAGCGCAAATGAAGAGAATGATGATGCATCGTTTAGACGCTTACTTGATAGTTTATTTGAGGATATTGCCAGATATCGCGCGCAGACAAATGAATTTCCTTGGCATGGCGTATTTATTGAATTTGATAGTCATGGCTTTAGGCTTAACTGGCATACACAAGCTGAGATTGATGATTTGTTTGAGAATACACGCCAGTAATTAATATCTACTCTTTATTCTTGAAGATGCATCTTGAATGATTTCGAGTATAGATAAAGGATATAAAAAAGGTCCAGCAATCATGCCAGACCTTTTAGTTAATTAAATAAACTTAAGTGATTCGGAGAAATAAATTTATTTAGTTAGTACAAGTTTAGAGAAGCTTACGCTGTTATAGTCGCCAGTTTCTTTGTCTTTCACAAAGTCACCCGTACCTGCGCAGCCTGGAGACCAGAAACCGCCGTCATCTTTGATGCTACATTGGCCGTATGCACCCGCTTTGAAGTAGAAAGAGTCACCTGCATAGCCTTTCGGGTTATCTTTTGGATCAACTTTGCCATCAGGCATTACGTTTTTAGCTAAATCAATTTCATAGTTAACTGTATCGTGGCCTTTTGCGCTAAAGCTTAGCTTCATCACAGTGCCGTCTACATCAACGCTGTAGCTGAACTCTTCACCGAGCGCGATACCAGCATCACCAGGATCAGCTGGATTATCCCAAGTGTTACCCCAAACAGGGTATGCGATATCCGTACGGTTTGGATCATCTTTTGCTAAGTTACGCTCATAGTTCCAAAATACTGAACCTTTATCATGGCCTGGGAATTTTTTATAGAAGATTTTTAAAGGCTCATTCCCATAACCAAAGCCAGTATTTGCTTTGATCATCTTGTCATCTTTATTGGCGTGAATTTGGCCGACAACGACAGAGTATGCAGGCAGCTTATCAGGGTGTTTCGCATTCACTGCGACATGGTTGACTTTTAACGTCGCTTCAAGTGTGCCACCAATTGCGCCAAACTCTTTTGAATTTGGATGCGAGCTCAATGCAAAGTTATTTGCAGGTGCTTTGGTATCAATAGTTAAGTCAGTGCCACGCAGCATTTGACGCAGCTCTGAACGCGCATTAGATGAACCAGATGTGGTGATCGCATTGTTTTGAACTTGGAAGACCATGTCACCATTGTCATCTAAGAAGAAATAGTAAGGATGCGAATAGCTAAGCATCGCCACGCCTTCAATTTCATCAATCTTACCGTTGTTATCCTTATCTTGTGGAACGGTAATTTTCCAGTTTAGCATGTCAAACTTATCCGCAGGGACAGGTTGTGGCGCTTGCTCT
Organism: Vibrio sp. KMM 9700; assembly: GCF_058545285.1. Classification (NCBI taxonomy): domain Bacteria; kingdom Pseudomonadati; phylum Pseudomonadota; class Gammaproteobacteria; order Vibrionales; family Vibrionaceae; genus Vibrio; species Vibrio sp. KMM 9700. Next base: position 2,486,414 of record NZ_CM178589.1, read on the forward strand.
TGAGCTGCTAATGCGCCAAACGCGACAGCTTGGGTGCAAAGTCCTAACATCATTGCGTGGGTCAGTTTGTTCTTCAACATATCATGTCCTTTTGTTTGTTTTATAATTTTCCCTTGATCCTTAACCCAAAGGCTAAGATAGGCCCTCAGGTTAAGTTTCTTGGGTTTTTAAGGTTGCACAGTTATTGAATTAAACCAAATGCGCGAGGCAAGAACAGGCTTAGTTCAGGGATAAAAGTAATAAACAATAAAGTGATAATCAGCACGGCGCAGAATGGCCAAATCGCTCGAATCACATTTTCTATCTTGGCGCCACTGACGCTACAGCCAACGAACAGCGCTGTACCAACCGGCGGCGTTGCGATGCCAATACAGAGATTAAAAATAATCATCATGGCAAAATGAATAGGGTGCATGCCAAGCTGGGTGGCAATTGGCATAAATATTGGTGTGAAGATTAATAATGCTGGCGTTAAGTCCATAAACATACCGACAATCAGCAAAATAATATTCATCAAAATAAAGATGACAATTGGGCTGTCAGATAAAGACAACATCCAATCACTAATTAAACTTGGCAAACCTGTGAAGGCCATCGCCCAAGACATAATGGTTGAAGTGCCGATAATAAACAGCATGATGCCGGTGATCTCTGTGGTCTCAATACCGATTTGTTTGATATCAGACCATGACATGGAGCGATAACAAAGCGATAAAATAAACGAATAGAGCACAGCGATACAAGCACCCTCGGTGGCAGTGAAAATACCCGCAATAATGCCGCCAATCACGACAACCACAAGGCCTAAGCTTGGCAGTGCTTGCCAGGCAATTTTTAGCTTATCAGAGACGCTATATGAGACAGCATGCTCATTGGTGTAGCCTTTTTTCTTCGCGATAAAATACGCCACAACCATACAGCTGATGCCCATTAAAATCCCAGGCACATAACCTGCAATAAAGAGCGCTGCAACCGAAGTACCACCACTGACGACAGAGAATACAATCAATGAGTTACTTGGCGGAATTAAGAGGCCAGCTGGGCATGATGCCACGTTTACGGCAGTCGAGTAGGACTTGTCATAGCCTTCTTTTTTCATTTCAGGGGTAAGGGTTTTACCTACCGCAGCAGCCGCTGCAACTGCTGAGCCAGAGACTGCGCCAAACATGATGTTGGATAAGATGTTTACGTGCGCCAGAGAACCCGGCAAACGTCCAACAAAGAGCTTAGCAAAGTTAACCAAGCGTCCTGCTATTCCGCCTCGGTTCATGATGTTACCGGCGAGAATAAAGAATGGGATCGCGAGTAAACTAAAACTATCTATCCCCGTTACTATTTTTTGTCCTGCAGTCATTGAAGCAACATCGAATGGAAGTATGCTGTACATGATCACAAGTGACGACATAGCGATCGCAATCGCAATCGGTACACTGAAAGCTATCATGGCTAAAAATAAGCAAAGTAGCCAAAAACCAATAGAAATATCCATGTGAGACTTCCTTAGATTAACGGATTATTGTTCTTCTACTTGCGCTTGTGGGTTAATAATATTTAAGACGACATAAAATATTATTAACGCGCCAGAAAGCGGCAAAATAAAATATACATAAGCCATTGGAATATGTAACGCAGGTGAAAACTGTTGCATGGTGCGCCCAATTAGGGCTAAGCCACCTTTGATCATTGCAAGGGATACAAATGATAAAGTGAGTAAGTTAATAAAAGTTTGCAGCACCACATTTGCTTTGGGTGAAATACTATCCGCTAATAAAGTGATCGCTAAGTGACCACGTTTACCAAATAAATAACTTGCTCCGAGCAATCCAAACCAAATCATTAAATAACGTGACAGCTCATCGGTAAATGAACTTGGGTCATTTAAGATATAACGGCTAAATACCTGCCAAGTGACAGTGATAACAAGTGTTATAAGTGTAAAGCCACAGAAAATTAAAATGGCTTTGTCTAAATAGCCTCGAATAGTTTGAAGTGTGTTTTGCATAGGAAGTATCCTTAGTGACAGCTTAACAAGCAATCAATACCCCTCGTATGATGGTGCATACTCAGGGTATGTTTAGCCTTTTTCGAAAAATTTAAATCCTATTATTTAATCGCTTTAATTTTTTCAATATAAGCGCCTAGTTTAGGATCTTTTTTCGCTTCCTCGATCATAGGTGCCACTTTTTCTTGGAATTTAGCTTTATCGACTTCAACAAACGTTACGCCCATCTCTTTCGCTTTTTCGATATTTTCGTTTTCCACTTCATCCCAGATTTTGATTTCTTCATCTAGTGATTCAAGCGCCGCCTCTTTGACAATTTTTTGCTCATCTGGAGAGAGGTTATTCCAAGTGTTTTCAGAGATAATAATTAAATCTGGTGACATGGTGTGCTGATCAAGTGAGTAGAACTTCGCCACTTCACTGTGACGCATTTCAACGAGACTTGAGATGTTGTTCTCTGCCGCGTCAATCACGCCTTGTTGCAAGCCAGTGTAGACTTCGTTGAATGGGATAGGCGTTGCTTTCGCGCCAAGTAGGTTAATCATTTCCATCATGGTTGGTGACTCAGGCACACGAATTTTAAGACCTGCTAAGTCATCAGGTGTTTTGAATGCTTTTTTACCATAGAAGCCGCGAGAGCCTGAATCATAGAAGGTTAGGCCAACAAAGCCTTTGCCTTTACTTGATTGTAGCATCTCTGCGCCGACATCACTTTTCATGAATTTGCGCACATGCTCAGGGCTATCGAATAGAAATGGCAGAGAAATTACTTTAAAGGTTGGTTCAAATGATTCAGCAAGTGAGCCATTTATTTTAGCCATATCAATTGCGCCAGTGACCACTTGTTCAGCTTGGTCGCGCTCAGAGCCTAGTTGTGCGTTAGGGAAGATTTTTACGGTTAGATCGCCGTCAGATTTTTCTTTTACTTTATCCGCAAAGATAACCATGCCTTGGTGCGCTGCACTGTCAAGGTTCATTGCATGACCTAAAGTAAGTTGTTTTGCTAAGACATTAGCGCTGGAGAAAAGTGATGCGATAACAAGAGGTAAAATAAGCTTTTTCATATGTCGATCCTTTTTGTGTGTTCCATTTATACTCTTCATATTTGAAACTGCATCGGCGTTAACTGCTCTGCGTCACCCTAGTCACATATTCTTATATGCTCCTAGGGATTCCTCGCTTGTTGCCTTGCTGCAATTCCAACTATTTTGAGTATATATCCTCTATATTTGATGCATTGGCTATGCTTCGAATATGAAGGGTATATATTCAGGTTTTGTTTCAGTTATTTTTGTGAAGCTGTTTCATTATTATATTTTTCATACACAGTTTAGGACTTAACCTATAAATCATACAATATGATTAAGGGGAAAATACGACACAGATCTAATTATTAAAGATAACTAAAGCTGATTAAAATCAAGGAAATATATATTTAAATTAGGTTTGTTATATTATTTTAATACTTAAACTTTTTTGATAAATGTTATTTATTTTTAGATTGTGAATTAAATATTAAAGGAAAAATAGATTGCACAAATGTGGGGGAAGGTGGGAAATAAATACAATGTGTTTTATTGCAGATTTAGTCGCTAAGGCTATAAAAAAATCCCTAACCAAATAAATTAGTTAGGGATAGTCATAACGTTTCTTAAAGCTAAGCAGTTTGCAGACTCGCCTAGCTGTTAATCAGCTTAAAGCTGGGCAAATGCACCATTCCAAGTGTAAGTTGTGCCATCGGCTTCAAGGCTATGGGTTTGATCTTGTTGAGCTTCATCTAGGTTGCAAATTGCAAACTGATAGCTAGATTTAGCTGTTTTTAGCTCAACAATTGTGCCTACTTCAGTGTCAGCTAGAACTGTCACAGACTCAACTAAACCACGTGCATTAAGTGATGCTTCAATGGATTCATTGAAATAACCGTGGGTTTCAAGTACAGATGCAAACACGTGATCTTTACCTGATTGGCGGATCACCAATGCTGGCTCAGAGCGTAGGTTGAAATCTGGATCATTCGCGCCAGTACGGGTGAAGAAGACTTCACTTTCGCTTTGCGCGCTGGTGACCATTGAGTAGTAGCTGCTGTCATGTAGCCAGCTTACTAATGAGCTTTGACCCGCAGCCACTTTACCTGAGCCAAGGTTCCACAAGTGTTGATAACCATTGTCTTGACCAAGAGGTTTCACGCTTGCGTTCATCTCATAATCAAAGTCAGTACGCATGATTTGACCATGATAGTGTAGCGGTAGGTCATATTGGTGCTCAGCGTCTGCTTGAATGCGATAAATATCAATGATAAGTGGCTTTTCAAACTCTTCTAGCTCAGCCACAAGTACACTGCGCTGCATATCAACGCCTTGGTAGTAACCTGAAATGCGGCCACTCATGCCTTGGAGTTTGTTGTTATCTGCATTGAAGAAATGCTTTTGACCAAACTTAGACTCAGCAAGCGCTGTGTTGAATTCATTTTGTGTTTTACCATCAACAGTGACCGTGTTGTGAGCAATAGTTTGCTTACAATATGATTTGTTTTCAGGGATATAACGACCACCAAACTTAGGCTCTACGTTTACCCAACGACCATAGCCATAGTCGTGTAGGACTTCGTGACCACGGTTAAACACACTTAGGTGTAAGCCGTCGTAGTGACCATGATCAAGCGCGCTGTGATATTGGTGATCAGAGCCGTGCTGACCAAACCAGATAAGCGCCATAGTATCATCATCTTCACTGTCGCGGTGACGTAAAATGCTCACGCCGCCTTTTTCACCTTTAGGACCATCAGTCACAAATAGGCTACCCCAGTTGAAGGCTTTGATATCATCCGTTGCAGCAACTGCGTCAGATAAAGTTTTACCTGCTGCGTGAACCCAGACATCTTGCTGGTGATTGGCCATACCAAGAAGGGTATCGGTTTGCTCATAACGGTGATAACACACAGATGTTGCCATAATAACGCCTTCATCATTGATCGAAATCGTTTTTGATGAATCGTTTAGTGCTGGCAATGTACCATCTGGGAATGCCGTTTTAAATACAGCGTAAGACGTTGTTTTAATAACTGAATCATTAAACTTGTAGATTTCAAGCTCAGGTTGACGACGCTCGATAGACTCAGCAAAGAGGTAAATCGGACGGAGTGAGAAACGGTGATAATATGGACCTTCCATATAATAACCATCTGGCGAGAAAAGTTGATCAAGTTGCGCAAGGAAACCGCCGCTAACTTTGTCGCCTTTTAGGCCATAAAGCGCTTTATCAACCGATGCTTGATCGTTAATTGCGTAACCACAAATACCAACCGCAGCAACCGCCCAAAGGCCATGGTTGTGCACGATATCAAAGTCATGCGCATAGGTCACAACAAACATGTCGATCATTTGCTTGAATAAGTCATCTTCAATCAGACGTTTTTGATCATCGCTAAGCGTGTGGTAGATGCAGCTATATGCGCAAGATGAATATAGCATCCACATGTTTTCATTCAATGTTTGGTGAAACAGTTTGCCCGGTGGGTTGGTATCACGGCTCACATTGCTTTCAAGTGTTGGGTATACTTTTGCATAAGCAGTCAGCATGTCTGCAATATAATCACGGTATTTATCTTCACCAGTGATAAGGAACAAACGACCCGCCATATCCATGTGGATATAGTTTTGCTTATGACGGTTATGCTCATAACCACCTGCTTCACCGTGTCCTGGCACTTCAATGCCAACAGTTTGCATATAGTCATCAGTTTTTTTGATGTCACGGCTTAATGCATGGCCAAGCAGGGTATCAGTACCAAGTGCTTTTTTTAGCTCTGCTGCTTCATCGAAATTCATTAAAAGAGGTTGATAACTCATGCTTATTTCTCCTGCGCCGCTTGGCGGACTTCAATTTGGTAAAAACCTTTCCAGCTATATGTTGTGCCGTTAAATTCAGCTGTATTGTCGGTTTGCGCGTCAATGCCTTGGCGGTTTGAAAGCATTACAGTGATAACTGATTGCGCTGTAGTGACTTCAACCACAGATGCTTGGTCATCAAAACCTAAAATGCGTACAGATTGAACTTGACCGCGTGCATTAACTGACTGCTCAAACTCTTCGTTAAAGTAACCGTGAGTTTCAAGAACGCTTGCAAATAGGTTTGATTTTGCTTTGGTGCGTAGCATGAAGCCAGTTTCTGAGCGAAGGTTGAAGCTTGGATCGTTTGCGCCGATACGCGTGAAGACAACTTCATTGTCTGTGCTTGCCTGCGTTTCAAGGTTCGCGTTGGTACCAATCCAAGTGTAGTAAGTCTTATCTTGTAGCCAGCTAACCAGTGCATTATCACTTGCTTTACCTGCTGCTAGTTTCCAAAGGTGCTGATAACCTGCATCGGCGCCAAGTGGGTTTAGCTCAGATTGTGCTTGATATTCAAAGTTAGTACGCACGATTTGGCCTGCATACTGGTGAGAATAATCATACTGGTGCTCTTTGCCATCTTGGCTATCAAGGCGATAAAGATCAAGCAGAAGCGGCGCATCAAGTTCTTCAAGATTTAGCACAAATACGCTACGCTGCATGTTGAAGTTATCATAGTGATCATTTGCAAATGCGCTGACCGCTTTGATGTTTGGGTTTTGCGCATCAAAGAAGTGCGGCAAACCGTGAACGCTATCTGCGCGCTCAACATCAAAGTAGTTTTGGCAAGTTTCATCAATGGTCACGCTGTTGTGCGCAATGGTTTGACGTGCGTAAGATTTGTTTTCATCTAGGTAGCGACCGCCAAATTTAGGCTCAACGTTTACCCAACGACCAAAGCCGTATTCACGTAGCACTTCTTGGCTGCGGTTAAAGTAGCTGATACCTAGCGTATCAAAGTTACCGTGGCCCATACCGTGTTGACCATAGTTCATCACAAGTTGGGTGACATCGCCGGTTTTATCTTGCATACGGATAAAGCCTTGTGCGCCTTTCGTGCCATCAAAGCCTTCGTTTAGCTCAACACTTTCCCAAAATGGCATGTTGATTTCGCGATCTGCAATCGCTTCTTTATATGCATTGGAAAGCTCAAGACCACATGCGTGCATCCAAACGCCATCTTGAATTTTAGCCATACCTAAGATGTTGTCATCAAGTGCATAGTGTTTTGCATACACACTTACAGCTACTTGCACGCCAAGATCGGTAATACTCATGGTGCGAGAGGCATCATTTAGTGCTGGGAATTGACCGTTTGGATAAGCGGTAGCAAGCAGCGCTTGAATCGTATTGCCAAGGACTTTGTTTTTGTAGTTGTAAATATCAACTTCAGGCATATGACGGTGGATCACTTCAGCTAATACGCAAGCAGGGCGGATCGCATAACGGTGATAATATGGACCTTCCATATAATAGCCAGATGGTGCGAATAGCTGAGAGATTTGCGCGAGGAAGCCGCCAGTTTCGTTGTTTTCAATGCCGTAAACAGACATTTTTAGATATTCAGGTTTGCCCACTGCAAGGCCACAAATGCCCACAGCTGCAACTGCCCAGATGCCGTGGTTATGGATACGGTCAAAATCGTGACCATATTTAACCGTAAACATCTCAAGCATAGGTTCAAAAATGCGGCTTTCAACAGCGTGACGTTCTTCTTCTGTCATCACGTGTTTAACGCAAGAATAAGCAAGGCTCGTAAACATTAACCAGCAGTGCTCATTTAGAATTTGGTGGAATAGACGACCAGTAGGGTTGGTATTCTTTTGAACATGAAAATCAAAAGTTAGGTACTTTTCAGCATAAAGCGCTAATAAATCTTTTACGAATGTAGCGTATTTTTCTTCGCCAGTAATTAAAAATAGGCGGCCCGCTAAGTTCATAAATGTGTAGTTTTGTTTATGACGGTTATGCTCATAACCACCAGCTTCTCCATGACCAGGGACATCTAAAGGAAGTTGCATAAATGCTTCAACTTGCTTGACGTTGCTGGCGATGGTTTTACCCATCAAGGTATCTTGCCCCACTTCTTGTTTTAGTTTTGCGATTTCATCGCTTGTGAGCAGTATTGCTTGACTTGTCATTTTTTACACCTTATTGGAAAATACTGTGAGATAAAGTAATACAATATAACTATTATTGCTATTTTCCTACCAAAAAAGATGATGCAAGTCACATAAGTTCGTTTAATCTATTGATTTATATGGGGCAACTAAGTTTGGGTGTAATTTTGTAACAAAAAATATACTTCGACTACTATGCTTTCATTTGATCTAAATCAGCTACTTATTTCGCTATTTGTATTACTTGAAAGTCTATTTCATTTCTATATTTATAATTTAAGAATAACTAAGGTGAATAGCGAGAGGTATAGAAGGGGGGAATTTTAGGCATAAAAAAACCGCACCATGAAGATGCGGCTTTCTTGAATATGGCTCCCCCTGCGGGACTCGAACCTGCGACATACGGATTAACAGTCCGCCGTTCTACCAACTGAACTAAGGGGGAATAGCTTAGGTGGGGAATAATAGCGATCTCGTATTTTTGTGTCAATCTTTTTTCTATAAAAAAATTAAGTTTTTTGAGCTTTACTTTTTTGCAGCTTAGACGTGGCAAGGGCTTGCATCAGTTATCCACGGTTTTTGTGGATAAGTATGTGAATTGTTGTTTGATAAAAAGAATGCACAAAAAATGAAATTCAGATTAGAATTTTCCACAATTGTAAGTTATTGATTCTTTTTGTTTTTGAGTGATTTTTAAGATTTAGATAAAAGAGGCTAAAATTACAAAATGAAGAAATTATGAAAATTCAAGCTTTTTTTGGGGAAAAACAGTGGATGCTTTGAAGGCTTGGCAAGAAGAATATTGCCAAAATCATTTGAGTAGAACAAATAAAGGACACACATAGTAGCAGAGATAAAACAGAAAGACTATTTGTTTTTAACACTTTTAAATTGTTTTTGACCTTTTTAGAACGTAGAATTTAAACTCTTTTGATGCGCCATTTTATGAGTTGGAATTTTCATGCAAAGAGATAAACAAGCAAACAGTCAATCTTATCAAGTAGTGAGTGATTATCAGCCGGCAGGCGATCAGCCGCAGGCAATTGAATCATTGCTTGAAGGCTTAGAAAATGGCCTCGCGCATCAAACCTTACTTGGGGTGACCGGCTCAGGTAAAACCTTTACCCTTGCCAATGTCATTGCAAGGTCGCAACGTCCAACAATATTACTTGCGCCAAATAAAACCCTTGCCGCCCAACTCTATGGTGAAATGAAAGCCTTTTTCCCGCATAACGCCGTCGAGTATTTCGTCTCTTATTATGACTATTACCAACCCGAAGCTTATGTGCCGACGACAGATACCTTTATTGAAAAAGATTCTTCCGTCAATGAGCATATTGAGCAAATGCGCTTGTCGGCAACCAAAGCGCTACTTGAGCGTCAAGATGCCATCATTGTGGCCTCGGTTTCAGCTATATATGGTTTGGGCGACCCAGATTCTTACTTAAAAATGATGCTGCATGTGCGCCGCGGTGATTTTATCTCCCAACGCGACATTATTAATCGTTTAGCAGAGTTGCAATATCAACGTAATGATATGGTGTTTGAGCGTGGTAATTTTCGCGTGCGCGGTGAAGTGATTGATATTTTCCCTGCGGAATCTGAAAGCGAAGCACTGCGGATTGAAATGTTTGATGATGAAATCGAATGTTTGTCGGTGTTTGATCCGTTAACCGGTGAAATCTTACAACGGGATCTGGCGCGTTATACGGTTTATCCAAAAACTCACTATGTGACCCCGCGTGAGCGTATTTTAGAAGCCATTGATAAGATAAAAGCAGAGCTTGAAGAAAGACGCACCTATTTGTTAGCAAACAATAAGCTGTTAGAAGAGCAGCGGATCACCCAACGCACCCAGTTTGATTTGGAAATGATGAACGAAATCGGTTTTTGCTCTGGGATTGAAAACTACTCGCGCTATTTAAGCGGACGCGAAGAGGGCGAAGCGCCGCCAACCTTATTTGACTATTTACCTGCTGATGGTTTGCTGGTAATTGATGAATCCCACGTCACTGTGCCGCAAATTGGCGCCATGTATAAGGGCGATCGCTCGCGTAAAGAAACCTTGGTCAATTATGGCTTTCGCCTGCCTTCAGCATTAGATAACCGTCCGCTGCGCTTTGAAGAATTTGAAGCCCTTGCGCCGCAAACCATTTATGTCTCGGCTACGCCATCAGCTTATGAGCTTGAAAAATCCGGCAACGATGTGGTGGAGCAGGTGGTGCGCCCAACCGGTCTACTTGATCCTGAAATTGAAGTGCGTCCAGTCACCACCCAAGTCGATGACTTACTTTCTGAGATAAATCTAAGAGTTGAAATTGATGAAAGGGTGCTTGTCACCACTCTTACCAAGCGTATGGCAGAAGATCTAACTGAATATTTAACCGAACATGGGGTGAAGGTTCGCTATTTACACTCAGATGTGGATACGGTTGAACGTGTCGAAATTATTCGTGATCTGCGTTTAGGTGTGTTTGATGTGCTGGTGGGGATCAACTTATTACGTGAAGGCTTGGATATGCCTGAAGTGTCACTCGTTGCGATTTTAGATGCAGATAAAGAAGGCTTTTTACGCTCAGAGCGCTCGCTTATTCAGACCATTGGCCGCGCTGCGCGTAACCTCAAAGGCAAGGCGATTTTATATGCCGATCATGTCACCAAATCGATGCGCCGCGCGATTGATGAAACCGAGCGTCGCCGCGCCAAGCAGCAAGCACATAATGAATCTTTAGGCCAAGCGCCACAAGCATTGAAGAAAAATATCCAAGATATAATGGAGCTTGGACATATCGCGCGTGGCAAGACCAAAGGTGAATCCAAAGTGGTGGCCTTAAAAGATATTGCCAACACGCCAGATCTTGAAACTCTAAGCCCGCAAGCGTTAGAAAAAGAAATCTCTAAACTTGAAGCTCAAATGTATCAATATGCGCAAGATTTAGAGTTTGAAAAAGCGGCTGCGACCCGTGATCAAATAAGTCTATTACGCGAGCAGTTTATACAAAATAGTTAAATGTTAACGACTGATTAACACCAAATAAAGTATGAATTTGATTTGGATCGTATTTATGCCATTCAATAAATAATTTATTCCTTAAATATTTTGCTTTTCTCTGATAAATGCTCTAATAACCGCCTTCTTGGTGTGCCATTAACGCAATAAGGCAAGAGCGAGTTAATTAGTTGTTTCCGTCAGATATCATGTCTTTCATTTCAACTAGTTTTTTGGTTGTTTGCAAGCTTGATAGGGATGTATATGTTTGGCCGTATCGTCATTCAATGTTTGATTAGTGTGCTGATTTTTTGCGCCGCGATTGCCGCTGGGGTGAGATATCAACTTGATCGTAGCAATGACTATTTTAGCGTCGTTTTTGAGCGCATGGATGCACGCTTGAAAGAAATAGGTGACGCGAATGCAAAAACAGCTTGGCGTTTAGAGCAAAGTCTTTCTAATTATGCTTTGGAATCAGAGATCGGCAAGCCTACGATCAACAGTGTCATGATTTATGCCTACCCAGAGCGTAATGAATTTGGCTTTAACCAAGGTGTGTTTGCAGATACGACGCCAAATGGCAGTTTAGTGGGTTATGGGAAACCAACGTCGCATCTTTTAGCTGAGCGTGCACTTTTCTTGAAGCTTGACAAAGTCTGGAACTACACACGCGATCAGATAAAAGTAAGCGATAAATTCTTCATTCATTATCGACATAAATATATTTATACCTCTACGCTTGTGCATGATCGTAATCAAGGCGTAGAAATGACAGCTGAAAGGTTTGACCCTCTGCGCTTTCGTCGTCATTTAGAGGGAGATTATCAAGAAGATATTAAGAAAAACGGTTACTTCTATAGCACGCCGTATTTAAATTTACTTAAAAATAATCGTGTGATCTCAGCGATTTCACCTGTGCATGATTCAAAAGGACAGGAAATTGGTGATTTAGGCGTCGATTTAGATATAGATAAATTCAAAGATTTCTTCTTTTTACATCCCGACTATCAAGGCTTTGTGAATGTATTGATGACATTTCGTCATTCAGATTACCGCGTTAATTTAATCGATCCCACCACTCTTAAGAATAAGTACTTTGTTGCCCAGTACAAGTATTCGTTGCCATATGTAGGCGCAATGGTCGTGCAATACAATATCTTATTCTTCGTTGCGCAATTAAGTTATTTCGTCCTTGCCCTCATCGTTACGCTGAGTGTTATCAACTATGGCTTATGGAAGTTATATCAACAAAGCCGTGAAGGGGATGATTTACGCGAACAGCTCAACCTAGATCCTATGACCAACCTTTATAATCGTCGCTTGATTGACGATTTACAAATACTTATTGATGATACCGAAAGCCGTGGTAATACCCTGGTTGAAGAGCATTTTCAGCCGCCGATGGGGTTAATGGCGCTGGATGCCAACCGCTTTAAGCAAATTAATGATAATTATGGGCATCAGGTTGGCGATGAAGCGATTTTAGCGATTGCTCAAGCGATGCGCTCGTGTACCCGTGGCAATGATTACTGCACCCGTATGGGCGGAGATGAATTTATTATTTTAGTGCAAAAAGCGAGCCCAGAGGTATTGGCGATTGTCGCGCAACGCATTCATAATTATTTACGTCGCTATAAAATCCCAGGCGCGCCAGAGCTATTAAGAGTTGATGTGTCGATTGCTTATGACTTAATCCAAACTGACGAGGGTTTTGAAGCCGCTTACAAGCGTGTGGATAAAATGCTTTATGATGCCAAAGGTGTCAGCATGACAGGTTCAGCAGCCTAAAATGTAAAATAAATGTAACCGAGATCGCGTTTTTCCTGTTAAAAAAAATGATTTTCATTAAATATACTTACTATATATAGGGTGAATTTTAAATGGGTTAGTTAATGAAGCGTTTACTCTGGATGCAACTTTTCGTGAGCAGTATGATCTTTATAGGTCTGACCTTGGTTGCGCTTCAATATCAAAATAAAATCAGTACCCAATATTTTGACTTAGTTTTTGAGCGCTTGGATGAGCGTTTGACTGAGCTGGGGTATTCGAATGCAAAGTTAGCTCAAATCTTGCAGCGAAACTTGAATCATCTGGATAAAATAGATATTTCAGATGATATGCTTGATAAAATCGTTATTCATGCATACAAAGATCGTTATGAGTTCGGTTTTAATCAAGGCATATTTCCTGATACACCTGCGAACGGCACCTTACTTGGTTACGGTCGTCCCACCCCAGAGCTAGAAAAATATAAAGATATATTCTATAAACTCGATCGTATATGGAGTTACTCAGATACAAAAACTAGCTTCAATGACAAGTTTTTCACCAATTATAAATTTAAATATGTGTACTCTGAAAGCCTAGTTAGCGCGCGTAAACAAGGGACTAAAATCCAAGGTTCAACCCTTACACCTGTACGCTTTCGACGCGGAATTGAAGATTTTTATCAACAAGAAATCTTAGCTCAAGGCTTCTTTTTTACCTACCCATATCAGAATTTACTTCAATCAAATCAAGTGATTTCGGTTATTTCGCCGGTTTTTGTCGACGGCAGTTTAGTCGGCGATTTAGGCGTTGATTTGGACATAGAGAATTTTGATGAGTTTTTCTTTTTACATCCCGCATTTGATGGTTATGTTGATATATCACTTCAGCTGCGACATTCAGATCAGCGTTTAGATTTAAAGCAAGCTGACACTGCGCGGCAACTCTTTAAGGTTGGGCATTATCAATATGATTTTGATTATCTAGGGACGATCAATGTTGACTACGGGCTTTTGTTTTATATCAAGCAAATGGGCTACTTTGTTGTAACTTTACTCATGGGCCTAAGTATTATTAATTATGCGATTTGGCAAGCAGTGCTTCGTCGTGAAGAAACGCGTTTGCTACACAAGCAGTTAAATCAAGATCCCATGACTAAACTCTTTAATCGACGAATTATTGATGAAATTAAATTAGATCAACTCCCAAGCGATCAAGATTATATCAGCCCTCATCTTAGCCTTCCGGTGGGCATTATTTTATTAGATGCGAATAAATTTAAGCGTATTAATGATACCTATGGGCACCATGTCGGGGATATGGCTATTTTATTGATTGCGCAAGCCCTGACGAGTTCGACCCGCCAAGGTGATCTGTGTATCCGTATGGGAGGGGATGAGTTCTTAATCTTAATTCCAAATGCCACGCCAATAATTATCAATAAAGTGCAAACGCGTATTCATAACTATTTAAACCAACATGTGCTCACCGGTGCGCCAGATAGCTTTCGTATTTCTGTCACCAGCGCCGGCGGATTAATGTTTGAAAATGAAAGCTTTGACGAAGCTTATAAGCGAATGGATAAAGCGCTTTATCAAAATAAGAAAAGAAAACCTATACCAAATGAGTAGAATGCAAAATATGAATTTTGTGGTCTAGTTCACAGTTATCTATAAGTTTAAGGTCTCCTATGTTTGGAAAAGAAAAGCAAGAACAGGCACAAATCATTATCCCAAAAGGCATGCGAGGGGGGAATCGATGGTGGTGGTTACAGATCATTATCAGTTTAGTTATTTTTGCATTATTAAGCCTTGTGGCCATTGAGTACCAAACAAAACGTAGCAATGAGTACTTTGAGCTGGTGTTTCAGCGTATGGATGAGACCTTAGCCCATCTTGGTGAATCGAATGCAAAATTGGCGCTTCGACTGGAAGCAAGCTTAAAAGATGATTCCAGTGAACCTATTGATCAAGCCTTAATTGACCGATTGCAAATCCAAACCTATACGAATCGTAATGAATATGGATTTAATCAAGGGGTTTATCCGAATACGCCAGCAAATGGCACCTTGATCGGCTATGGTAAGCCAGATCCTAGTTTAGACGGACAAAAGAAAATCTTCTATAAACTTGATCGTGCTTGGAGCTACTCGGATACCAAAACTCAGTTTAATAATAAGTTTTTTTCAAATTATGATTTTCAATATGTGTATTCATCAAGCATCATTCAAACGGCTGAACGCGGTATTCAAATACGCCATAATATGGTGTCGCAAAATCGTTATCGCCGCGGTTTAGAGGGGGTTTATGAGCAAGAGTTAGCTGAGCGAGGTTTCTTTTTTAGCTATCCTTATCAAAATATATTGAAGAACAACAAAGTTATTTCTGTGGTCTCACCTGTATATAAAGATAGCCATTTAATAGGTGATATTGGGGTGGATTTAGATATCAATAAATTTGATCAATTCTTTTTCCTGCATCCTGACTTTCAAGGTTATGTCGATATCACATTAAACCTCAGAGAATCTGAGAATAGTTTAGATATCATTCGCTTTGATGCGGATAAACTTTCTTTTCACCTCGCAACATATCAATATCAATTGCCTTATCTAGGCGTATTGGAAGTTGATTATGGCTTGATGTTTTATATTTCGCAGCTTAATTATTTTTGGCTTGCCATGATTTTAGCCCTGTTTATTATTAATTATGCCATTTATCAAGTCGTAATAAGGCATGAAGAAAGTCGTCGCTTATATAAACAGCTTAATCAAGATCCGATGACAAAATTGTATAATCGTCGTGTGATTGATGATATTGATGTGAAGGTCTATTGCAATAAAGCCAAAGCCTATATGAATCCTTATTTAGATTTGCCGATAGGGATCATTTTAATTGATGCTAACAAGTTTAAATTAATTAATGACACCTATGGACACCAAGTTGGTGATAAAGCGATTTTATTGATAGCACAGGCGCTTAAATCTTCAACTAGGGAGAAAGACTTTTGTATTCGGATGGGGGGCGATGAGTTTTTAGTTATCGTTTCTGGCGCTGATGTTGATTTACTTGAACAGATAAGTGAGCGAATTCACAGCTACTTAGCCGAGCACGCTCTGCCCGATGCACCAAGTGAACTACGTGTTTCAGTCACCTGCGCTGCAGATTTGATTCTTGAAGATGAATGTTTTGATGGCGCATATACACGTATAGATAAAATGCTGTATGCAAATAAAGCAAAAGCTCACTCAAAAGACTGAGCTTTAATCAGATGAGGGTGTGATTGACCCATCACGTACGGGTTAAGCTTGCGAAATTAAATGCTCAATACAAGCCTTGAGCTTTTCCCTATCATGGCGCCATTCATAGTTCGGTGAGGCAAGATTTGTTTGATGGATTTGGTATTTATCTTGCAATTCTTGCGCTTGCTCAGCTTGAGTCACAATAATATCTAAGGCTCGCCCAGAACAGGCACGCTCACACCAATCAATACGTTGGGTTAGATCCATGCTGTTCGCTGGGCCGTATTCTTTGGACAAGTTATCAATAAAAATGACTTTTGCTTGCGTATTATTGGCAATTGCGCGACCTATTTCAGGCAATAATAATGGCGGCATTATACTCGTTAAAAAACTGCCCGGACCTAAAATAATCCAATTTGCATTTTGAATCGCACTAATGCCTTCTTCGGTGGCAGGGACTTCAGGTTCAATAAACAAACGGCGCAGTGGCTGATTAAAATCATCCACATCAGTTTCGCCGCGCACCCATTTCCCTGTGATAGATAAACCAATTAAATCAGCAGGGTGTTCACTCATCGGAATTAGATTCACATTCACTTTCAAAATGCTGCGCACCAAGCGAATGGCATCCAATGGTCGAATCGACAGATTATTCAGCGCGGTTAAAATCAAGTTGCCCATATTGTGCCCATCAAGCTCGCCTGCGCCTTTAAAGCGATATTCAAACAGCATGGATGGAATATCAGGCGAGGTAATCAGCTGATTAATACAATTACGTGTATCGCCCCAAGCAATGCCGCCTTGACACTGACGAATTCTGCCAGTAGAACCGCCATTATCTGTAGTCGCAACAATACCTGTTGCATTGGAGCCAAAGTCACGTAAGGCCGCGAGCATGCGTCCCAGTCCGTGACCACCGCCAAGGGCGACTATTTTATTTTGTTTATAAATATTCATTGGTTTTCATTTAAAGACATATTTTGCTTTATGATACTGCTTTTTAATTCAGCTTGGCGAATTGTTTGTCAGTTTTCATGGGTATTTTCTATTCAGTTAAAGCTTTTCTTTTGCTGATAGCTAGCAAGGGCACTAAAACTTGCGTATAATTCGCAATAATTAGATACAAATGAGTATACCATCTGCTTTGTATGGTTTATTCGCTTTGTCGTTAACTCCGAGCGGTTTTCTCTAAGTTCAAGCCTTGGCTTGTATATGGGATCTCAGCCAGGGAATAGTGTAGAAATGCCTATTCCTCCCGTGTTTGGAAAGGTGTTGTGTGACGCATCAATTTGAAGATCAATTCCAGCGTAAGTTTTATTATTTACGACTGTCCATTACTGACGTTTGTAATTTCAAATGCAGCTACTGCTTACCTGATGGCTACAAGCCTTCGGGGCAAAAAAACTCGTCTTTTATTCAGCTTCCTGAGATTAAGCGTGTGGTTAAAGCCTTCGCTGATTGCGGCACGACCAAAGTGCGGATCACAGGGGGTGAGCCGTCTTTACGTAAAGATCTCGTGCCTGTGATTGAAACCGTGGCGCAAACCCAAGGCATCAAAAAAGTCGCGATGACCACCAATGGTTACCGTATGGCAAAACAAGTCGATGCTTGGCAAGCGGCAGGGCTGACCAATATTAACGTGAGCGTGGATAGTTTAGATCCACGCCAGTTTCATCAAATTACAGGTGAAAACAAATTTGCTGAGGTGATGGCGGGGATTGATCGCGCATTGGAAATTGGCTATGCCCAAGTTAAAGTCAATGTGGTTCTAATGAAAACCCAAAATGCCCATCAATTGCCTGCATTTTTAAATTGGATCAAAACACGTCCGATTCAGCTTAGATTTATTGAGCTGATGCAAACTGGCGAAATGGATGACTTATTTCAGCGTGAGCATCAATCAGGCGTTGAGATTTTAAATCATTTAATGGCAAATGGCTGGCAGCTCAAAGCCAAAGACAGCAACGATGGCCCCGCGCAAGTTTTCTATCATCCTGATTATATTGGTGAAATTGGCTTAATTATGCCATATAGCAAAGACTTTTGCGCCAGTTGTAACCGCTTGCGTATTTCTGCAACCGGCAAGCTGCACCTATGTCTATTTGGTGATGAAGGCGTCGAGTTGCGTGATTTAATGCAAGAAGATAAACAAGAAGACGCTTTGATCGCTCGGATTCAAGACAGTCTCGGGAAAAAGTCTGTGAGCCACTTTTTAGAGCAAGGCAATTCAGGCGCAACCCCGCATTTAGCCTCAATTGGTGGCTAATTGCCTGAAGGTGTTGTGTTGCATCTTTTTAGTTCGGTCGAAATGGGCCTAGCTTTGCCCTCGTCATTATTTAGTAAAACAAGGTATAGCATGTCAAATCAATTTACTCACATTAACCAATCTGGTGAAGCCAACATGGTGGATGTGTCTGCAAAAAATGAAACCGTTCGTGAAGCGCGCGCAGAAAGCTTTATCACCATGAATAAAGAAACCTTAGATTTAATTATCTCTGGTGCGCACCATAAAGGTGATGTGTTTGCGACTGCGCGCATTGCTGGCATTCAAGCTGCGAAAAAAACTTGGGATCTCATTCCGCTTTGTCATCCTCTTTTATTATCCAAAGTTGAAGTTAAGCTTGAAGCGCTTCCAGAAACCAACCAAGTACGCATTGAATCCTTGTGCAAACTAGCAGGTAAAACCGGCGTAGAAATGGAAGCGCTCACCGCAGCATCTGTTGCCGCTTTAACCATATATGATATGTGTAAAGCCGTGCAAAAAGACATGGTGATTGGCTCTGTGCGATTACTTGAAAAAACCGGTGGTAAATCTGGTCACTTTAAAGCAGATGAGAAATAAGAGGCTGTCATGATTAAAGTATTATTTTTTGCCCAAACCCGTGAAATGATTGGCGAAGAAGGGATTAATCTGGCGATTGATTCGATTCTTGCTAAAGATTTGGTTGCCCAACTTGCAGCAAAAGGGGACAACTGGCAAGCGGCGCTTTCAAGTGACAAACTCTTGGTTGCAGTAAATCAAGAAATGGTCAGCATGGATAGCGAAATTAAAGCCGGTGATGAAGTTGCCTTTTTTCCACCTGTGACAGGGGGCTAAGATGTCTGAGCAAGCCGTCTCTAAGAACACAGAACTAGATAATCCAATTTCAATTGATGTGCAAGAAGCAGATTTTGATCTTGGCGCAGAATATCAAGCGCTTTCTGAAAAGCACAGCATTGGCGCTGTGGTGACCTTTGTTGGTAAAGTTCGTGATATGAACCTTGGCGATACTGTTCAAACTTTAACCCTTGAGCATTATCCTGCGATGACGCAAAAGGCGTTGCAAGAAGTTTGCGAGGAAGCAGGGCAGCGTTGGCCACTGCTTGGCACACGCGTTATTCACCGTGTTGGACGCCTTGAAACCGGCGATCAAATTGTATTGGTTGGCGTCGCTAGCATGCACCGTGGCGCAGCATTTGAAGCCTGTGAATTTATTATGGACAATTTAAAATCACGTGCACCATTTTGGAAAAAAGAAACCATTCATAAAACCAATGCACAAGATGAAACCCGTTGGATTGATGCTCGTCAGTCTGATCAGGATGCGATCTCGCGTTGGTAGCTCTAAAGTGGTAATATATTTATGCAGTAAATGGCATATTTTCTGCATAAATAAACCATAGCAATAGCATTACTATTCATCTTGGCTTGTTAAAACAAATACTTAACAAGTTTTTTATGCTCTTATCAAACTGCCAATCATCGAAAAATTCCTTTCTATGTAATAAATTAACCTCTTAAACTTTCTATTTTTTGCGATATAGATCACGAAATCACACTTATATGACATACTTGTTAAAGATAATATATGGTGATTTTCAAGATTTATTGCTAATGTGCAAGGAGTTCTATCTAAATAGAAGCTTAATTTGCAATTATGCAGTTTTATAGAGAATGATACCTAAATGCTTTTGATTAATAGTTAACCAGTCTTAAACATGCCATGATGGCAATGCATTTCTACAATTTGAATGAGTTGCCTTAGGCAAGGTGTCATGGACGTACACTAAAAAATGAGAAACAAGGAGTTTCCTCGCATGCTAAAAAATTCGATTACCCGCGCTTTAATTCTTGCAACCGCTTTCACTGCAACGGCTAATGTTGCATTCGCAGCACAAGTTCCTGAAGGTACAAAACTCGCTGAAGAACAAGTTCTTGTTCGTGATAACGGCACTGAAGTTGCTTCAATTGACCCACACAAAACTGAAGGTGTGCCAGAGTCAAACGTTATTCGTGACATGTTCGAAGGTCTTGTGATCACAAATGGCGACGGTGAAGTGGTACCGGGCGTGGCACAGAGCTGGGAAACTAAAGACAACAAAACTTTTACTTTCAAACTTCGCGAAGACGCAAAATGGTCTGACGGCACGCCTGTGACAGCGGATGATTTCGTTTACTCTTGGCAACGCGCGGTTGATCCAGCAACTGCATCACCTTATTCATGGTATCTTGAAATGACCACCATGAAAAACGCAGCTAAAATCATCAAAGGCGAAGCAGACAAGGGCACACTTGGCGTGAAAGCGATTGATGCACAAACGCTAGAAGTTGAACTTGAGCAACCTGTTCCTTATTTTGTTCAAATGACCGCGCATACGACTATGATGCCGGTGAAAAAAGATGTGGTTGAGAAATTTGGCACAGATTGGACAAAACCTGAAAACTTCGTTGGTAATGGCGCATTTACACTTAGCAAATGGGTGATCAACGAGCGCATGGAAATGGTGCGCAACGAAAATTACTGGGACAACAAAGACACTGTTCTTGATGAAGTGGTTTATCTACCTATCGAAGATCAAGTTGCAGCGATGAACCGCTTCCTATCTGGCGAAGTGGACATGACTTATGAAATCCCGAACGAGCACTTCAAACGTCTACAGAAAGAACACCCAGAAACCATCAAAAACCCTGGTTATCTATGTACTTATTATTATGGCTTTAACACACGTCGTGCGCCATTTGATGATGTGCGTGTACGCCAAGCACTCTCTTATGCAATCGATCGTGACGTTGTCACTAAGATCTTACTTGGTCAAGGCCAAAAACCTGCATTTGCACTAACGCCTGATGTAACGGCTGGATTTACAGCAGAAGTGCCTGATTACGCAAAACTGACTCAAAAAGAGCGTAATGAGAAAGCGAAAGCATTGCTTGAAGAAGCAGGCCTAGACACATCAAAACCTATCTCACTTCTTTATAACACAAGTGAAAACCACAAGAAGCTAGCGGTAGCCGTGAGCTCTATGTGGAAGAAGAACCTTGGCATCACAGTGAAGCTTGAAAACCAAGAATGGAAAACTTTCCTTCAAACCCGTCGTGAAGGCAACTTCGACATGACGCGTGCAGGCTGGTGTGGTGATTATAACGAAGCCTCAACTTTCCTATCTTTGCTACGTAGCAACAACACATCAAACGATATGGGCTACAATAGCGCTGACTATGATAAAGCGATGGATAATGCACTGGCAGCAACCTCAGAAGCTGAGCGCAACAAGTTTTATCAAGAAGCAGAAAACTTGCTAGCTACAGATATGCCATTTGCACCTGTTTATCAATATGTTGCAGTGCGTCAGGTGAACCCACAAGTCGGTGGCTATCCAAAAGCGAATGCACAAGATAATATCTATTCAAAAGATTTGTATAAAATCGCTAAGTAATAGATAAGCCTCTATTGCATGTAAAGCTAGGCTCTCAGATTTTGAGGCCTAGCTTTGTTGTTTTAGCTGTCTGGTATAAAAATTCAGCAAACAGCTATAAATATTCATATTATCCTGTTTTTTGTCTAGTTTTATTGTGGATATTTGGTAGCATGAAATCAAAGCCTATTCGCACCAGGCAAAAGGTGTGAATCATAATTTTAAAATCAACCCAAGTGGAAAGTTAGTCTAGTACTGATTTTATTTGTCAATGGAAAAGCCAAAGTTGGAGCAATTCGATGCGGTTTGACAAACGCTTGGCGTTAAAACTGGAAGTTTCATTATGTTTAAATTTATTTTGAAACGAATTGTGGAAGCTATCCCAACTTTGTTGGTGCTAATTACCATTTCGTTTTTTTTGATGCGCTTTGCGCCAGGGAACCCATTTTCAAGTGAGCGACCACTGCCGCCACAAGTAATGGAAAATATTAACGCGAAATATGGTCTTGATAAGCCAGTGTTTGAGCAATACACCACTTATCTCACCAATATCTTGCATGGTGATTTTGGCCCATCATTCAAATACCAAGATAGAACGGTAAACGAATTGGTGGAAGCGGCGCTCCCTGTTTCTGCTAAAGTTGGTTTTTTTGCCTTTATCTTTACCGTGATCTTAGGCGTGAGTGTTGGCACCATTGCCGCATTGAAACAAAATACCTGGATTGATTACACCATCATGTCCACCGCCATGCTCGGGGTGGTGCTGCCGTCCTTTGTGCTTGCGCCGGGGCTGATTTATATCTTCTCAATTAGCCTAGATTGGTTTCCTGCCGGTGGTTGGCAAGGCGGCGGTCTGAAGTTCATGATTTTGCCGATTATTGGTATGTCACTTTTATATGTCGCAACCTTTGCGCGTATCACGCGTGGCAGCATGATTGAAACGCTGAACTCAAACTTTATCCGCACCGCACGCTCAAAAGGGCTGAGCTATCGCTATATTATTTTCAAACACGCGCTTAAACCTGCGATGTTGCCGGTTGTGTCTTACATGGGCCCTGCATTTGTTGGGATCATTACAGGTTCGGTTGTGATTGAAACCATTTTTGGTCTGCCGGGCATTGGTAAGCTGTTTGTGAACGCTGCCTTTAACCGCGATTACTCTCTAGTAATGGGGATCACCATCTTGATTGGTTTTCTCTTCATTGTCTTTAATGCCATTGTCGATGTATTGCTGGCATTAATTGATCCGAAAATTCGTTACTAAGGAGAGAGTCTCATGATATCTCAAAAACAAAATACAGAAGCACTTGAGAAGTTCTCTGAAAATTTAGAAATCGCAGGCCGCAGCCTGTGGCAAGATGCGCGTATTCGTTTTATGCGCAACAAAGCGGCAATGGTCAGCCTTGTGATCTTATGCCTTATCACTTTGGCAGTGATTTTCCTGCCGATGTTTGCACAATTTGCTTATGATGACACTGACTGGTATGCACTGCATGCGGCGCCATCTGCTGAGCATATTTTTGGCACCGACAGCCTTGGACGTGACTTATATGTGCGTACCTTGATGGGTGGCCGTGTGTCACTTGCAGTTGGCGTACTAGGTGCACTCGTTGCGGTGTTAATCGGCACCTTGTATGGCGCAGCCTCTGGTTTTATCGGTGGTAAGGTTGACCGCACCATGATGCGTATCCTAGAAGTGCTTTATGCCGTCCCATTTATGTTCTTAGTGATTGTATTGGTAACATTTTTTGGCCGTAACATCGTCCTTATCTTTGTTGCTATCGGTGCGATTGCATGGCTGGATATGGCGCGTATTGTCCGTGGTCAAACTTTAAGTCTGCGTAATAAAGAATTTATTGAAGCGGCGCACGTGTGCGGGGTGAGCAACTGGCGCATCATCACACGTCATATCGTGCCAAACGTACTCGGGATTGTTGCGGTTTACTCAACGCTATTGGTACCAAGTATGATCTTAACTGAATCTTTCCTTTCTTTCCTTGGCCTTGGTGTGCAAGAGCCGATGACAAGTTGGGGTGCTTTGCTGCAAGAAGGGGCACAGACAATGGAAATTGCGATTTGGCAGCTTGGCTTCCCAACCGCATTCATGGTCGTGACACTATTATGTTTTAACTATGTCGGTGATGGCTTGCGTGACGCGCTCGATCCAAAAGACAGATAATTGCAGCAAAAGGAATTGAACATGAGTTTATTAGACGTAAAAGACTTGCGCGTTGAGTTTAAAACCCAAGATGGGATGGTCACCGCAGTCAATGATTTAAATTTTAACTTAAACCTTGGGGAAACCTTAGGCATTGTTGGCGAATCGGGTTCAGGGAAATCTCAAACGGTTTTCTCTATCATGGGTTTGCTAGCAAAAAATGGCGTGATTTCTGGCAGTGCCAAGTTTGAAGGCAAAGAAATCCTAAACTTGCCTGAGCATGAGCTAAATAAAATCCGCGCGGAACAAATCGCGATGATTTTCCAAGATCCTATGACCTCGCTAAACCCTTATATGAAGGTAAGTGCGCAGTTAATGGAAGTGTTAATGCTGCACAAAGGGATGGGCAAATCTGAAGCACTCGAAGAATCTATTCGTATGCTTGAGGCAGTCAAAATCCCTGAAGCGCGTAACCGCGTGCATATGTATCCGCATGAATTTTCAGGCGGTATGCGTCAGCGTGTGATGATTGCCATGGCGCTTTTGTGTCGTCCAAAACTTCTGATTGCCGATGAGCCAACCACTGCGCTCGATGTAACGGTTCAAGCCCAGATTATGGATCTGTTAAACGATCTGAAAAAAGACTTTAATACCTCGATTATTATGATCACCCATGATCTTGGCGTTGTGGCAGGATCGTGCGATAAAGTCTTGGTGATGTATGCTGGGCGCACCATGGAATATGGCACAGTTGATGAAATCTTCTATCAACCAAGCCACCCATATACGGAAGGCCTGCTTAAAGCGATCCCACGTTTAGATACCAAAGGCGATATCTTGCCAACGATTCCAGGCAATCCGCCAAACCTACTTCACTTGCCACCGGGCTGCCCGTATCAAGAGCGTTGCCATCGCAGCATTGATCGCTGCAAAGTAGAAGCACCAAGCCTTGAGCCATTTGGCACGGATAGAGCGCGTGCGTGTTTCTCTGATCACACCATCTGGACAGCGCAGGCATAGGCAAGGAGCTCATCATGCAAGATAAAAAATTAATTCTAGATATTTCAGATCTAAAAGTGCACTTTAATATTGCGCCAAAATCTGCTTGGCCTTGGACCAAACCGTTAAAATTGAAAGCGGTCGATGGCGTCAATGTGCGTCTTTATGAAGGCGAAACCTTGGGCGTTGTTGGTGAGTCAGGTTGTGGTAAATCAACCTTCGCGCGTGCGATTATCGGCCTTGTTGAAGCAACGGACGGCAAAGTTGTCTGGATGGGTAATGATCTCACCCAAATGGGCAAAGCGGCGCGTCGTGAAACGCGTAAAGATATCCAAATGATTTTCCAAGATCCTTTGGCATCACTTAACCCGCGCATGACAGTTGGCGACATCATTGCTGAGCCGCTGCAAACTTTCTACCCAGAATTGTCGAAAGATGAAGTGAAACTGAAAGTTAAACAAATGATGGATAAAGTCGGTTTATTGCCGAACGTGATCAACCGTTATCCGCATGAGTTCTCAGGTGGTCAGTGTCAACGTATCGGGATTGCGCGTGCGCTTATTCTTGAGCCGAAGATGATCATTTGTGATGAGCCAGTTTCTGCGCTAGATGTGTCGATTCAAGCGCAAGTGGTAAACCTTTTAAAAGAGCTGCAAAATGAGCTTGGTCTAAGCCTTGTGTTTATTGCCCATGACTTGTCAGTGGTGAAACACATCTCAGATCGCGTCTTGGTGATGTATTTGGGCAATGCAGTGGAGTTAGGTGAAGCTGAGTCTTTGTTTGAAAACCCAACCCATCCATATACCAAAGCCTTGATGTCGGCCGTGCCAATTCCTGATCCGAAAAAAGAGCGGGCGAAAAAGATTGAAATGCTAGAAGGGGACTTACCGTCGCCAATTAGCCCACCATCTGGTTGTGTGTTCCGCACCCGTTGCCCAATTGCAACAGAGCAATGCGCACAAGAAAAGCCACAAATTAAAGGCAATGATACGCACGCCGTGTCCTGTCTATTAAAAGAATCGCCAGTGGCTTAATAGATACTGCCGCGATAATATAACCAAAAATTAAAGCAGCCTGTTTATTTATATTTAATAAATACAGGCTGTTTTTTTTGTTTTTGAATAAGTTAAATATCTGTATCCACTTTGTATATATAATATTATTTATCTCATATATAAAATAATAGATTGAATAAATAGATATAAAATAGCTATCAAATATAAATACTAATTGTTATCAATTTTATCTACTTAGATTTATTTTCAGCTTATTAAACTTAACTGATTTAGATCATAATTTGTTACTACTTTGGTGTTAGATTTGCTTGCATAATTAAAAACCATGAGAGTCAAGTATGTCTAAATCTATCAATAACCGAAGTTGTAGTCGCAGACAATTCTTAAAAGGCGCAGCCGGCGCTGCTGCGATGGGTGCAATTTATAAGCCTGCACAAGCTGCTAATATTGGTCATGTCAGCCGTTTAAAGGTCACAAGCGCCACCTATCTTTACGAAAAGAAAGTTCCCATTCTATGTCGCATGTGCGCGCAAACTTGTCCTGCCTTTGCCATTGTTGATCAAGGCAAAGTGGTGCGTATTGAGAATAATCCAGTGAACCAATATGCCAAAGTATGTGGTCGTGGCCGCGCTGGGATTGGCGCTCTTTATAGTCAAGATCGTATCCAAACGCCTTTAATTCGCGATGGTGAACGTGGCGAAGGGAAATTTAGACAAGCCTCATGGGATGAAGCATTAAATAAAGTTGCAGAAAAAATTAATGGATTAAAAGCAAAAAATAGTATTGAAAAACTTTATTATTTATATCGTTATACATCTGCGCCAACATATGACAAAGCTTTTTTCCATTTATTGGGTACGCCAAATATTATCGATTATGCCGATACTTGTTGGACTAGCACTGTATTTGCACAAAATATGGTGTTTGGCAAAGGCGGCGCAGGCGCATTTACTTCTGATTGGGGCAATGCCAAATATGGCGTCTTTATTGGTAAAAACCCAGCCGGCTCAGTAATTGGTTATGGCTGGTCTGGTTTAGTTTCTAAAGCTCAACTAAATGCCGTGCCATTTACGATTGTTGATCCGCGTCGCCCATCTGAACTGGGTCAAGCTTATGCCCAGTGGTTGCCGATTCGCCCTGGCACAGACACAGCATTTTTGCTGTCAGTGATGAAATATCTTGTAGAACACAACAAGGTCAACATTAAAGCGATTAAGCAAACCACCAATGCCGATCAGCTGATTGATAAACATAGCATGCAACCATTTGGCGAGAGTAAAGATTATTGGGTCTATGATCTCAAGCAAAACCAAGTGGTGCAGCAATCCAATGCCCAAGAAGCAGCGCTGGAAGGCGAGTTTGAATATCAAAATCAAACCCTTGTTCCTGCGTGGCAGGTATGGCGCGATTCACTTCTAGCCTTAGATGAAAATAAACTTTTTGCTGAGTCAGGGATCAGCAAAGAGCAGGTTCAATCGGTTGCTGACCGTCTTGCTGATGCGATGCCACATTGTTTTGTTGAGCTTGGTTATCGCTTCTCACGCCATAGCTCAGATATGCGCGCTCAGTTAGCTGCGATTCAGCTAAACTTGCTACTCGGAACATTCAATCAAAAAGGTGGGATCCTCGCGAACCGCAACGCAGCACTTGGTGGTGCGCCGATTCAAGTTCCAGATCCTAAGGCGCAGTCTTTTACCGCTTGGTATCAAGAAAATCGCCCAGATTATTGGGGCTTACATGGCACATCACATCGTGCATTGGTTGCCAAAGCTTTTCATGAGCAAATGCCAAAAGCCCCAGAAATGCTCTTCTTGTGGGGGAATAATTTACTTGGCGGCGCAGCCGGTGGCAATGATATTGAAATGATGCTGAAAAAAATCCCAAGCATTGTCGGTGTGTCACCGTTTTGGAATGACACCTTAATGTACGCTGATGTGATCTTGCCTGATTGCACTTATCTTGAGCGAGATGAGCCACTTGGCGCTGATTTTAAAACCTTAGTGCCAGTGATTGGGGTGCATAAAAAAGCCATCGATCCTTTATTTGAATCGAAACCTGGGGATTGGATTTTAGCTCAATTAGCAAAACGTGTACTTTCAGAAACTGAGTATCAAACCTATTTTGCGGACCTTGAAAAAAATGGCTTTGAAACTTTCAAACAAAACCAGTTTGCAGGGGTAACAGGGTTAAGTTTACTTGATAAAGCGAGTTTTCCGCAGTCATTGGCAGATCTTGAAGCGCAAGGCGGTTGGTCTGGTGAGCGTGGTGATACCAAGCTTACCTCGATTGCGCCAACCGGACGTTTTGAGCTGTATAGCACCCAACTGGCAAAAATTTATAAAGATTATTCTCAAGAAAAAGACGAAAGCCTACGTCAGCATGCCTCTCCATTAAACCATCAACTGCCACCACTTTGGTTGCAACAAACACGTGAGCTTGGCAAGGATGAATTTGTTCCGGTAACCGGCTTCTCGCCACTGGGCAGTTTCACTGGTGCGCAAGCGCGTAATAACGGCTTATTGCACTTTTTGCAGCAAGAAATGCATTTTAGTGATGTATTGATGAACCGCAAACGCGCTGAAAAGCTGGGGCTTCAATCGGGCGATAAAGTTCGTCTTTGGTCCTTGGATGATAAAGCCGATGAGCAAATTGCAACGCTGCAATTGACTGAAATCCTGCATCCTGATGCCATCTTCTCGTATTACTGTGGCGGCAACGGACGTTTTGGTCCCAAAGAGAAACTGCACTTGGCCGCCCAAAGTGGGATTAACGTCAATCAGTTTGGCAAGATGCGCAGCGCGCCGGGTGTGCATACCCATACCCCACAAGATGTGATTTTAAAAATTGAGAAGGTTGAAGCATGAGTGATGTAATTTTATATGATGCAATAGATTGCATTAACTGTATGGCGTGTATGACGGCTTGTAGTAATGAAAATCGCTTGCGCCAAAGCCGTCAATTTCACGCGGATATTGCGGTATCTGCCAACACAAGCGCAGATGAGACCTATTATTTAAGACCTGTGAAAACAGAGGCCGGTGAATACCCAGAGGCAAAAACATTGGTTGGTTTTAAACATTGCCACCATTGTGAGAAAGCGCCTTGTCTTGAAAACTGCCCAGCGCATGCGATTGAGCGTCGCCCAGGCGGGCAAGTGGTGATTGATGAAGCAACATGCATCGGTTGCCGTACTTGTATCGATGCCTGCCCATTTGATGTGCCTGTGTATAACCCAGCTACGAATACCGCGAGTAAATGCATTGGCTGCTATGACAGAGTCGAAAGTGGCCTAAAACAAGCGTGCGTGAGTGCGTGCCCAACTGGCGCTATGATAAGTGGCACGCGTGAAGAAATGGTGCAAGAAGCATTGCGTCGCCAAGCGCATTATCAATCACATCTCGGCCAAGATATTTTGGTTTATGGCGTGGACGCGCCAAGTCGATATGTGGGTGAGCTAAATTGGATAAGTATTGCGCCGCAGGAATATCAAGAAGCCTATTTATTGCCTGAATCACCTGCGGCAACCGGCATGCAAATTCGTAATGTATCCAAAAGCTTAGGCAGCTTAGGCATAGGCGCAACACTGGTTGCTGCGGCGGCTCATGGGCTTTTCTATATGAAACATCGCAAGCAAGAAGTGCAGCAAGCAGAGCAAGATAAAAATGAGGAGAGAGGACAATGAAACCTGAACAAACCAAGGAGAAAGTCCTAGCCTTTAATGGCATGCAGCGTTGGTATCATAAACATATCATTCACTTTATGTTCTTTTTTATCATCACCGGCTTGCCTGTGCTTTCGCATAGTTTTTCATGGCTTGGGTATTTATTTGCATGGCCTTATGATTTTATCAATGGCACAGAAGGTGTGGTGCTGGCCGATGGCTTAAATGTCGCGCGTATGCTGCATCGTGTGTTTGCTTTCTTGTTTGTCTTTAGCTCGATTCCTTTTGTGATATATATGCTTAAGCACATCAAGGAATGGCATATCTGGCCGGAGAAAAGCTGGCATCCCAAAACCATGTTAAAAGGCGCGCAAGAGGTGATTTATACTTATTCGACCTTTAAGCATGGCCAAGTTGGTAAATATAATATGGCGCAAAAGTTGATGGCGTGGGCGATTATTGCATTGGTTGTGCTGATCACAGTCTCTGGCGGCGTCTTGATGTTTCGTGATAGCTTTAGCCTAGGCGTGCAAGCATTTTTTCGCATGGTGCATGCGGTGAGCTTCATCGGTTTAATGATCTTGATGATTTGCCATATCTATTTTGCCGTTTTCCCAATTAACCGCGCGGGCCTAAAGTCTATGTTTGGTGATGGGATGCTATCAAAAGAGCATATTAAACATCATCACCCATTGTGGTATCAAAAATTGACGACAAAAGATGAGCCAAAAGCTGCGCAAGATGAGGGTGATGTGAGCCAAGCAGACTCACACAAAGCGAAATAATTTCATCAAGCTTTTATCTTATTAGCTTTATATAGCCTTGCGCGTCATGATCTTGATGCCAAGGCTTTTTTATGCTCTTAAGTCTAGCTTCAGATTATTCGAACATCTCTATTAAGAGGCTTGTCTCGTCTGATTTTTTCTTGCTGCTACACTTAGTGAGAACTCTTCAATAAAAGGCGAAGCAATGGGCAAATTAGTGGAAGGAAAATGGCGCGACGTTTGGTATGACACAGACAAAAGTGGCGGCAAATTTGTGCGCGAAGATGCAGGCTTTCGTGATTGGGTAAAGGATGCGCCTGATGCTAAATTTAAACCAGAATCAGGACGTTATCATCTGTATGTATGTTATGCCTGTCCGTGGGCGCACCGCGTCTTGATTATGCTTGGGCTAAAAGGTTTAACCCAGCATATAGAGGTGACCGCTGTCAGTCCTGATATGCTTGAAAATGGCTGGGAGTTTCAAGAGCCAGAGCCTTTATATGGCTACACCAAGTTGCACCCAGTTTATACCCATGCCAAGGCTGATTATACGGGGCGGGTGACAGTGCCTGTGCTTTGGGATAAACACAATCAAACCATAGTCAGCAATGAATCTTCGGAGCTTATCCGCATGTTAAATAGTGAATTTCATGCATTGAGTTCAAATCAAACCGATTATTACCCGCAAGATAAACGCGCACAAATTGATGCTTGGAATGATGAGATTTATCCAAATTTAAATAATGGCGTGTATCGCGCAGGGTTTGCCACGACGGCAGAAGCGTATGAAGAGGCTTTTGACAAAGTTTTCGCTTGCTTAGATAAAGTCGAAGCGCATTTAGCTCAGTCAGATTATTTGGTTGGAGAAAGTTTAACCGAAGCGGATATTCGCTTGTTTACGACCTTGATCCGCTTTGATGCTGTGTATGTTGGTCATTTTAAATGCAACCGAAACCGGATTGAAGATTTTCCGCATATTTTTGCTTATATGAAACGTATTTATGCGCTGGAGGCGGTTAAATCAACGGTCGATTTCGGCCAAATAAAGCGCCATTATTACTTTAGCCACAAGCAATTAAATCCGACCCAAATTGTACCCAAAGGGCCTGATTTAAACTTATAAAATACAAAACTTAAATCATATTTTTCATGGTTGTAAGTGAAAACTATAATTGATTTTATAACTTATAAAACAAAAGCTTAAATGAATATTTTGTTGTTCTAAAACAATTAATAATAATTTCAGACTTGTATCGTTATATAAGAAATTTATATAACAAGGTTATGATTATGTTTTATGTACACATGCTTTTACTTTTAGCTATTATCTTTGTCGGGATAAGATTTGGCGGGATAGCCTTTGGCCTATTAGGTGGGCTTGGGGTGAGTATACTCACTTTTGTGTTTGGTGTGACACCGGGCGAGCCGCCTGTGAGTGTGATGCTCATTATTTTAGCTGTTGTGGCCGCGTCGGCGACCTTAGAAGCAACGGGTGGTCTCAAATTACTTGTTGCTTATGCAGAAAAGCTATTGCGCAAACATCCAAGTCAAATCGTTTTTCTAGGCCCTTTATGTACTTATTTTCTCACCGTTTTAGTGGGAACAGGGCATAGCGTTTACCCACTTTTACCTGTGATTTACGATGTTTCGATTAAAAAAGGGATCCGCCCTGAACGCCCAATGGCAATTTCTTCTGTTGCCTCGCAAATGGGGATCACCGCAAGCCCTATTGCAGCGGCAGCTTCGGTCGTGATGGCAACAGCATTTGATCACAATTTAGATATCACCCTTATTGATGTGCTTCAAGTAACGATTCCTGCAACCTTGGTTGGTGTGCTTGCTGCGGCAACATGGAGCTTATTTAGAGGCAAAGATTTAGATAAAGATGAAGAATATCTAGATCGCTGTAAAGACCCTGAATTTAAAGCAGCCTTGATCGATGAAGAGGTTGGCACTGATACCTCAATTTTAGAAGATAAAAAAGCGAAACTAGGCTTGAATATTTTCCTCGGCGGGATTGCATTTGTCGTCTTTGTTGCAATGTTTGGACACTCTCTTGGGTTTTTACCTGAAAAGGTTGGGATGTCGGTCGCCATTCAGTTTTTAATGCTTGCAGTGGGTGCTGTCATTTTACTTATCACTAAGGTTGATCCAAAAGCGATAGTAAAAACGAATGTCTTCACCGCAGGGATGAGCGCTGTGATCATCATCTTCGGGATTGCATGGATGAGTGACACCATCATTACTTTCCATAAACCGTACTTAATTGAAATGGTTAGCGGCATGGTCGCATCACATCCTTGGACATTTGCGCTGGCTATGTTTGCATCATCTGTTTTTCTAAAGAGTCAAGCTGCCGTGTTGACGATTATGTTCCCACTTGGCGTTTCCCTTGGGATCCCAACACCTGTATTAATCGGTGTGATTCCTGCGTGTTATGCATATTTCTTCTTCCCATTTTACCCATCTGATTTGGCAGCTATTACCTTTGACCGTTCAGGAACCACTCGCATTGGTAA
Source organism: Vibrio sp. KMM 9700 (assembly GCF_058545285.1). NCBI lineage: Bacteria > Pseudomonadati > Pseudomonadota > Gammaproteobacteria > Vibrionales > Vibrionaceae > Vibrio > Vibrio sp. KMM 9700. The sequence goes on from NZ_CM178589.1 coordinate 2,519,210, forward strand.
ATATGTCTTAAACCACAGCTTTATTATTCCTGGGTTTATTGGTGTTGGCGTAGCAACGAGCGTCGGATATGCCTTATCTATGATGCTAAATTAGATGCAGAAGAAGAGAAATAACAGATATTCGATCATAAAATAATCAAAAAGAAATATAACCACCATAAATACAAAATAGATGCGCCTTGCAAATTTGCTGCGGCGCATCTTGTCGTAGGCATACCTTATACTCTTCCCATAAACGATGTGGTTAATTAAGCGAGAATTTTATATTGCTTATTTTTCCTACAAGTTAATTGATCATTATTATGTGAAGAATGAAGCCATGACAAAAACAACAAGAACAAGCTCGTCGTTGATCTTATTGATAGAGATTTTAAAACGCATTCCTAAGTCTCATAAAATTACCGCATCTCAATTGCATCAACAGCTTGCTCTGGCAGGGATTAATCGTGATTTACGTACGATTCAGCGCAATTTAGAAATGTTATGCAAGCATTTTGACATTATTCGTGATGATCATGACAAGCCTTATGGCTATCGTTGGAAACAAGCCAGTGCTGGCTTATCTATTGCTAATATGACGGCAGAAGAAGCATTGTTTATTTTGCTCGCTATTTGAATATAGAATATATAACAGGCGCACAAGATGTTGTGTTAGCCAAAATAATGCCCTTAGGCTTAGTTCAAAAGGCGTAAGATTTAAGGTTAACTTATATCTGAAATCAATCAAACGCCTCAAAATATATCTATATTTGATATTAAAGCAGCAAATGTTTCAACCTTTAGCTTCGAGCGCCCAAAAGGGTTTCGGTTGAAAGATGAGTCTAACTCGCCATAAACCGACTCACTAATTTTTTTGCCGCCTGCTGGTGTCGATTCAGTAGCGCATCTAAGTCTAAGCCGATGACTTGACCATCATGAACGCGCCACTTTCCGGCAACCATAACGCGATCAGCCTGTTGTGCGCCACATAATAGTAGGGCAGCAAGCGGATCATGGCTGCCAGAAAAGCGAATATCATCAAGCTTAAACATTGCAATATCCGCTTGTTTGCCTATGTTGATGATGCCAATATCACGGCGACCCATCGCCAATGCACTGCCTCGTGTTGCCCAGCGCAGTGCATCAAAATGCGTGACTTTGGCTGAGCCGTATTTAAGGCGCTGCAAGTACATCGCCATGCGCACTTCTGCAATCATATTTGAGCCATCATTGGAGGCACTGCCATCAACGCCAAGACCAACTTTGACGCCCGCAGCTTCCAGTTCAAGGTTACGGCAAATCCCAGAAGCAAGCATCATATTGGAAGTCGGACAATGTGAAATCCCAACTTTTGCCTGGCCTAAACGTTTAATTTCTTCATCATTAAAGTGAATACCGTGTGCAAGCCAAGTATTTTCGCTCAGCCAACCTGTATCTTCTAAATAATCAACAGGGCGCATACCAAACATTTTCAAGCAAAAATCTTCTTCATCTATGGTTTCGCACAGATGGGTGTGCAGCATCACATTATGTTTGTGTGCAAGGGTTGCGGTTTCACGCATTAAATCTGTGGTGACGGAGAAAGGGGAGCAAGGGGCAAGAGCAATTTGCGTCATTGCGCCTTCTTCGGCTTGGTGATATTGCTTAATCAAACGTTGGCTATCATCTAAAATAGCTTGCTCGGTTTGAATCGTTTGACGTGGTGGCAGGCCGCCTTGATCTTCACCCAAGCTCATTGAACCGCGTGTGAAAATTCCGCGAATGCCAAGCTTTTGCGCCGTTTCTACCTGAATATCAATCCCATCTTCCAAGCCTTGTGGGAAAAGATAATGATGATCGGACGCTGTGGTGCAACCAGACATTAACAACTCAACTAAGGCAAGCTCAGATGCCACTTGATGCATTTCTTGATCAAGCCCTGCCCAAACAGGGTATAGGGCTTTGAGCCAATGAAATAACTCTTTATTTAGTGCGCCTGGGTAGGCGCGAGTCAAGGTTTGATAGAAGTGATGATGCGCATTGACAAGACCCGGTATCACCACATGCTCGCTGGCGTCAATCACATGATCGACAGGTTGGCGAGGTTGGCTATCTGCGCTAACTAACTCACAAATGTGATCATCTTCAATCACAATTCCGCCACGGGCTAAATTATCATCTATACCGGTATAAATTGCCTTTGGGTTTTTGATCCAAGTTTTTGACATCATCCTTCCTTTTGTGTCGCAGTATTATTTATTGGGCGTTTGTAAGGTTTCAATCGCCTGTTGTTTTAAAGCTTCTTTTTGCGCTTCAATTAAAGTGAAGTTAGGTTGCATATGTTTGTCATCACCGTCATCTGTTTCTACATGATTTACCTGTTCTTCATTTTCTTTATCTTGGCGTGAGGTTGGCAGTAATAAGTTCAGTAAAATCGCAACAATTGTACCTGTGGTGATCCCTGAGTGCATAAAGCTTGCAAGTGCTTTTGGAAAGTGCTGCACAAGTTGTGGCTCATAAGTCACGGCAAGGCCGGCGCCAAGGCTGACACAAATCACAATTGCATTACGGCGTGTATCGGCTGCGCGTAATAAGATGCGGATCCCAGCATAAGCTATCATGCCAAACATCACAAAACCGACACCACCTAACACTGGCTTAGGAACGCTCACGGCAAGGGCTGCAAATTTAGGGAAAAGGCCTGCAATCACAAGCAGCGCACCAGCGGTTGCGACCACAAAACGACTCGCCACTCCGGTGATACCAACAATCCCGACGTTTTGACTAAATGAAGCCAGAGGCATTGCTGTCATGACTGCCGCGAGGGAACTGCCCACACCATCTGCAAGCACGCCACGTTTAAGATCTTTACCCGTCACTTTGGTGTGACAGTTTGCTGCAACAGCCATAAAATCGCCGGTTGCTTCTGCGACGACAATAACATACGCCAGACTCATGCTTAAAATGGCACCTAAATCAAATGTCATGCCATATTTCAAGGGAATAGGCGTTCCAACCCAAGCAGATGCGCCGATTTGGTCTAAATCAACCATACCCATGCCAAAAGCTGCGATATAGCCGCCAATAAGGCCAATAACAATGGCAGAGGCTGCAATCACGCCTTTGGCATAGACGGAAACCAGAATGACAATACCTAGTGAAAGAGTGGCTAAAAAGACTTTAGGTAAGGTGGCAAACTCAGGACTTCCTTTTGGTGCATCACCAATCCAGTTCATCGCAACGGGTAAAATGGTCAAACCAATTAAAGTGATCACCACGCCACTGACCACATCAGGAAAGAGTTTTTTGATCTTTTCCATAAAAAAGCCGGCAATAATCACCATAAAGGAACCAATTAAGGCCGCGCCCATGATCCCTGCCATCCCTTGCTCTTTACCTATGATGATCGCCACACCAAGAAAGCCAAAGCTCGAACCCATGACCACAGGCAGACGTATCCCGACAGGGCCAAGACCTAAGCATTGAATGATAGTTGCGATCCCGCCAACCAGTAGAGCTGCGCTCACAAGGTTTGCGACTTCAGCTGGTGGGAGGCCAACCGACGTGCCAACGATTAAAGGCACAGCAACAATCCCGCCGATGGAAGCCAGTAAATGCTGTAAGGCGAGGAGGAGGGTAGTATTTAGTGGCGGCTTTTCATTTAGGCTATAAAGTAGTTTCATGACAAATCCTTTTCATTCATTCCATATGTATAAGTGATCTTCCATTTTCTCCTTTAGATAAAGCAATATGTATGCCATTTTAGTAAATTGTATCCAATCTGTTACAGCTAAAATATAAAGGTTAATTTAATCATTAACTTATATTGTAAATTAGACTCAAAATTCTTTGTTATCATTTTTATGCTTTGAATTGTTTTAAAGCAAAAAGCACGAACTGATCATTTTTTGCACTAAACTTAGGCATAAATGTACGGATTTAGTGCAAAAGGCGAATTCATATATGGTTTAAATTATTTCTGCTGGACTAAGTAAAGCTTAAAATTTCAACTTTTGTGTACAAAATGGGCGAGAGATTGTATAGGATAAGAAACTTGGGATAGAGATCAAAAAAAACCAGCAACAAGGCTGGCTTTATGTTCTCATAAAGAGAGAAGAATGGTGGAGGAGGACGGATTCGAACCATCGAAGGCGGAGCCGGCAGATTTACAGTCTGCTCCCTTTGGCCACTCGGGAACTCCTCCACAAATTTTGTATTGATAAGCAGGCCTAATAGCGCTAATCAAATTGTCATATAATAATGCAAAAGCACTATAAGAAAGAATGGTGGAGGAGGACGGATTCGAACCATCGAAGGCGGAGCCGGCAGATTTACAGTCTGCTCCCTTTGGCCACTCGGGAACTCCTCCACAAATTTCGTATTGATCAGCTGGCCTATAAGCGCCAATCAAATTGTCTTTTTTATACCGCACGAGCAACGTGCTATATAATCATTCTCAAAAGAGAAGAATAATGGTGGAGGAGGACGGATTCGAACCATCGAAGGCGGAGCCGGCAGATTTACAGTCTGCTCCCTTTGGCCACTCGGGAACTCCTCCACAAATTTCGTATTGATCAGCTGGCCTATAAGCGCCAATCAAATTGTCTTTTTTATACCGCACGAGCAATGTGCCATATAATCATTCTCAAAAGAGAAGAATAATGGTGGAGGAGGACGGATTCGAACCATCGAAGGCGGAGCCGGCAGATTTACAGTCTGCTCCCTTTGGCCACTCGGGAACTCCTCCACATTGTCGTTTTGTTTAACAAAGAATATATCTCTCTAAACAAGAACGGGGCGAATAATAACAAACTTGTTCAGGGTGTAAAGTAGTTTTTTAATTTTTCTAACTGCTTGCTTGGTTTTTGTGCGTTTTTAATTGTCTTTGCAGCTTTCTTGCGCAAGGTGTTGAAAACTACAACAGTTTTATATTCTTATCTAATTTTAAGCGCTTATCATCTTATAAGGACAAGTTTGTTGATATTTGCTGCTTGAAGCGGCATTTTGGAAACGTGACAAATAGTTAAAAATGTTTCAAAGATCATTAAGTATTCATCATACATTTACATACCTTGACATCACTTTACTTAGAAGTCTGTTAGACTTATTAATAATAGATCTAATGTTTTAGAGCGGACTGCTATTTGCTTGTTTTCGCTATTGTTATCAACTTCTGTATCTTTATATGTGATGGATTATGACTCTCAAACACACTTTTAAACGCCCTTTTGTCCTTACGTCTCTCGCCCTGATCGGGATGACTTGTTTTAGTCTTTCTGTAAATGCCATGCCTGAGGCGAAACAAACGCGCACGGCAACGGCTGTTGGGGTTGAAGATGTTGAGGCATATCCGATTGCGCAGAGCTTGTCTTTAATCGCCAAACTTGATGCAAAAACGTCAGTAGAGGTTACGCCAGAGGTTACAGGTAAAGTTGAGAAAATTTTGGTAACTTCCAATCAAATGGTCCAAAAGGGCGATGTTTTGATTGAGCTTGACCGTGAAAAAGAGCAAGCAGCCGTTGCAGAAGCGCGTGCTTACTTACAAGATGAACAGCGTAAAGCAAATGAATATCAGCAGCTTATAAAGCGAAATGCGATTAGTAAAACTGAGCTTGCAGCGCAACTAGCGAGCGCTAGTATTGCCAAAGCGCGCTTAGATGTTGCTTTGGCGGATCTTTCTGATATGACAATTAAAGCACCGTTTGCTGGCACCATCGGCTTAATTGATTTTAGTTTAGGTGAAATGGTCGATACAGGGGAGTCTTTATTTACTTTAGATGATTTGTCTATGATGCGTCTGGATATTCAAGTGCCGGAGCGTTATTTATCCCAGCTGCGCACAGGTATGCAAGTTGAAACCCAATCGGATGCTTGGGGCGATCGCAAGTTTATGGGCAAAGTGACTTTTATTGATACCCGTATTAACCCAAATAGCTTGAGCGCTCGTATTCGTCTTGAAATCCCAAACCCAGATGGCTTATTAAAACCGGGGATGTTAATGAGTGCACGCCTCGTCTTCCCTGATATTGATGCGCCTATTATTCCGGTGCAAGCTCTTGAATATTCAGGTACTAAACGTTATGTCTATGTCCTTGGTGAGGATAACAAAGTTCAACGTACACAAGTGGTCTTAGGCTCACGTGTTGGCGAAAAAATCGTTGTTGAAAAGGGCCTCAAGCTTGGACAAACCATAGTGACGAAAGGCTTAGTCAACATGCGAGATGGTTTAGAAGTGAAGATATTGGAACGTTATGATCCGCAATCTGGTGAAGCGCTACCTGTGAGCACTGAAAAAACTGAGCAAGTTGAGGGTAAATAAATGTGGATTTCTGATGTATCAGTGAAAAGACCCACGGTCGCGATTGTTTTAAGCCTCTTGCTTTGCGTCTTCGGTTATGTCTCGTTTACCAAACTTGCTGTGCGTGAAATGCCAGATATCACAAGCCCAGTGGTCACAGTTTCAACCAGTTATGACGGGGCCTCGGCCACCATAATGGAAACTCAAATTACCACAGTGCTTGAAGATCAGCTCTCTGGGATAAGCGGCATTGATGATATTGAATCTGTCACTCGTAATGGCAGTTCGCGCATTACGATTACCTTTGATCTTGATTATGACTTAGAAACCGGTGTGAGCGATGTGCGTGATGCGATTGCACGGGCGCAGCGATCATTACCCGATGAAGCCGATGATCCTATTGTTTTTAAGGACAATGGCTCTGGGGAAGCCGCGCTATATATAGATGTTGCTTCGGATAAAATGGATCGCACCCAGTTAACTGATTATGTCAACCGAGTGCTACTAGATAGATTTAGCTTATTAACTGGCGTGAGTTCAATTGATGTTGGCGGCGGTTTAAATAAGGTGATGTATGTGAAGCTCGACCCGGTGCGTATGGCTGGGTTGTCGATCACCACTCAAGATATTCGTGATGCGTTGAAGGCTGAAAACGTCGAAAATCCAAGTGGTGAAGTGCGTAATGACACCACCTCAATGACAGTACGTACTACTCGTAATTATTTGAGCGCAGATGATTTTGATTATTTAGTTGTCAAGAAAACATCGGATAATCATTTGATTTACCTGCAAGATGTCGCCGAAGTCTATCTTGGCGCAGAAAATGAAAGCTCGATGTATAAAAGTGGCGGTAAAACCGTTGTCAACATGGGGATCATCACGCAAACCGATGCCAATCCGCTAAATGTGGCGAACCTTGTACGCGAGCAGGTCGATCAAATTCAAGACTTTCTACCCGATGGCACAACGCTTGAGATTTCGTACGATGCGACTGTGTTTATCGACCAATCGATCGATGAAGTGTATAACACCTTGCTTATTACTGGTGGTTTAGTCATCTTGGTACTGTATATCTTTCTTGGCCAAGTTCGGATCACGCTTATTCCTGCTGTGACTGTGCCAGTCTCATTGATTTCAGCCTTTATGGCCGCGTATTTCTTTGGGTTTTCAATTAACCTTATCACCTTACTTGCGTTAATTTTGGCAATTGGTCTGGTGGTGGATGACGCCATCGTTGTGGTTGAAAATATTTATCACCATTTAGAGCAGGGCGAACCGCCACTTTTAGCCGCGTACAAAGGCACCCGAGAAGTTGGCTTTGCTGTGATCGCAACCACTCTTGTGTTGGTGATGGTCTTTTTACCTATCTCATTTATGGATGGGATGGTCGGCCTTCTGTTTACTGAGTTTTCGGTCTTGCTCGCGATGGCTGTGCTCTTTTCATCACTGGTGGCATTAAGTTTAAGCCCCGTGATGGGCAGTATGCTACTTAAAGGCAATACCAAACCAAGCAAACTGACGCAGTGTTTAGATAAAATCTTTGAGCGTATTGAAAATACATACCGAAGAATTCTTAAATTTGCATTAAAAATGAAATGGCTAGCGCCAATTTGTATCTTGGCTTGTATTTTAGGTAGTGCGGCTTTAGTGAACTTAGTTCCATCACAGCTAGCGCCAAAAGAAGATAGAGGGGTTATTTTTGCCTTTATTAAGGGCGCAGATGGCACAAGTTTTAACCGTATGAGCCAAAATATGGATATTGTCGAACAAAGACTTAATCCATTGGTTGAAAATGGTACCTTACGTACCTTTAGCTTATCTGCGCCTGCATTTGGCGGCCGCGCTGGGGATGAAACAGGTTTTGTGATCATGAACTTACCTGATTGGCAAGACAGAGATTTCACAGCCCAACAAGCTTTGGGGATCGTAAGCAAAGCCTTAAAAGATATTCCAGATGTACGTGTGCGCCGAATGATGCCAGGTTTTCGTGGTGGCTCAGACTCACCTGTTGAATATGTGCTAGGTGGCTCAGATTATGCCGAGCTGAACAAGTGGGCCAATCAACTCAAAGAACAAGGTGAAGCTGATGGCGTCTTAAGCGGCGCAGACTTAAATTACTCAGAGAAAACCCCGGAGCTTGTGGTCACGATAGATAAAGACCGCGCAGCCGAGCTTGGGATCAGCGTGACAGATATTTCTGATACGCTTGAGGTGATGCTTGGCGGGGTCAATGAGACCACCTTTATTGAGCGCGGGGAAGAATATGATGTCTATGTCCGCGGCGATGAAGATAGCTTTAATAATGCTTCTGATCTTAGCCAGATTTACTTACGCGCTGCCAACGGGGATTTAATTACTCTTGATTCAGTCACTAAGATTGAAGAAGTGGGCTCCGCTTCACGCCTTGCACACAACGACAAGAAAAAGTCGATTACCTTGAGCGCCAACTTAGCTGGAGATTATACTCTTGGTCAAGCGCTTGATTATTTGGATGATTTAGCAATTGATACCTTGCCACCAGATATCAGTATTGCCTACAGTGGTGAATCAAAAGACTTTAAAGAGAACCAATCAAGTGTGGCGATTGTATTCGGTTTAGCACTTTTGGTCGCATACCTTGTGTTAGCCGCCCAGTTTGAGAGCTTTATCAACCCATTGGTAGTGATGTTTACTGTACCTATGGGCGTATTTGGCGGCTTTGTCGGTTTAGTATTGATGCAACAAGGCTTTAATATATATAGTCAAATTGGCATGATTATGCTGATTGGGATGGTGACTAAAAATGGCATCTTAATCGTTGAGTTTGCCAACCAATTACGCGATCAAGGCAAAGAATTTAAACTTGCTATCGAAGATGCAGCAGTGAGGCGTTTACGTCCAATTTTGATGACAGCATTTACCACTATTGCAGGTTCATTACCGCTAGTCTTCTCAACTGGCGCAGGTTATGAAAGTCGCGTTGCCGTCGGGACAGTGGTGCTCTTTGGGATGAGCTTTGCGACGTTGGTGACCTTATTTGTGATCCCACAAATGTATAGTTTGATCTCCAAACATACGAAGTCACCGGGGCATGTGGAATCCTTATTAAATAAGGCACTAGAGCAAGATACGGCGAAGCGTCATAATCATGGTGAGTTAAATTAGATGTAGCTTTATGGGCTTACATAGAGCAAAACAAAGGCGCAGTCCAAATCAAAAGGGCTGCGCTTTTTTCTATTTAGTATAAAATTACCGTAACGAATTGGTTTAATAGAAAAATTTTCTACAAATCGACATGAGTTAAATTTTTTAAAATTAGAACTGGAACGTATGCGCTTGAATAAAAGGGATAAACATGAAAATTAGCTTAGATAGTACGGATAAAAAAATTATCGATCTTCTGCAACAAGATGCAGATTTATCCCTTGCTGAGATAGCCCAAGCGGTGCATTTAACCACAACGCCATGCTGGAAGCGTTTAAAGCGTATGCAAGATGCTGGGGTAGTGCGTAAAAAAGTCGCTTTATTAGATGCAGATAAATTAGGGCTTTCGTTTGTCGCCTTTGCGCTGATCAAAACCTCAAATCACTCCAATGCGTGGTATCAAGACTTTGTGGCGGCGGTGAGTAGCTTTCCGGAGGTGATGGAGTTTTATCGCATGGCAGGGGAGTATGACTATATGCTCAAAGTCGTCGTGACAGATATGCCAGCCTATGACTTCTTTTATAAAAAATTAGTCAATTCTGTGGCTGGCATTTCTGATGTTACGTCCACCTTTGCGATGGAAAAATTAAAGTATACGACGCAATTGCCGTTAACAAATTTATGATGCTGAGGTTGTTATCGCTTGTGCATTGGCACGTTTTGTCTCTCCAAAGTGCGCAATAATAAAGCAAATAATCGAAATGACGCAGGCACCAACGAGTACGCTAAAGCCGCCATCCCAACCATATATATCAACGGTAAAGCCTAAAATAGCGTTGGCTGCGACGGCGCCCCCTAAATAACCGAATAATCCAGTTAAACCAGCTGCTGTGCCTGCCGCTTTTTTTGGCACCAATTCAAGTGCATATAAACCAATCAGCATGACTGGGCCATAAATCAAAAAGCCAATTGCAATGAGTGCCGCCATATCAACACCAGGGTTACCCGCAGGGTTATACCAATAAACTAAGACCGCAATCGTCACCAGTAGCATAAATAAAATACCCGCTGGCGCGCGCTTTCCTTTGAATAATTTATCGGAAATCCAACCACATAATAAGGTGCCAGGGATACCTGCCCATTCGTATAAGAAGTAAGCCCATGAAGACTTATCAACAGTGAAATGCTTCACTTCGCCAAGATACACAGGTGCCCAATCAAGCACGCCATAACGAATTAAATAAACAAATGCATTGGCGATCGCAATGATCCATAAAATTGGATTATTAAACACAAACTGGAAGAAGATCTCTTTTGCCGATAGCTCGTTCTCATGCTCTTTTTGGTAATCTTCGGGGTAATCATTATTATGCTCTTCAATCGATGGTAAGCCACAAGATTGTGGTGTATCACGCACGGTGAGCCAGATAAAAAAAGCAACCAACAAAGCAAACAGCGCAGGCACGTAAAACGCAGAGCGCCAATCATCATTAAATGCCCATAAACCCAATAAGAACATAGGTCCAATAAGGCCGCCGCCGATATTGTGTGCGACATTCCAAACGGATACGATTTCGCCGCGTTCTTTCTTTGACCACCAATGCACCATAGTTCTGCCACATGCTGGCCATCCCATGCCTTGGAACCAACCATTTAAAAAGAGCAAAATAAACATTGCGGTGACACTGCCTGTTGCCCATGGCATAAAGCCAAAACAAAGCATCACAAGAGACGACATAACCAAGCCAACGCTTAAAAAGTACCTAGGGTTGGAGCGATCGGAAACACTTCCCATAATAAATTTAGACAGACCGTAAGCAATGGAGACCGCAGAGAGTGCAATTCCAAGCTCACCACGACTAAAGCCTGATTCAATCAAGTAGGGCATGGCCAAACTAAAGTTTTTACGGACTAAATAATACCCAGCATAACCAAAGAAGATCCCAAAAAATAGTTGCCAACGTAAACGGGAGTAGGTGGAATCCACTTGGTTATCGGCTAAGCGCTCGATATGAGGTTTTGGTTTGAATATAGAAATCATAAATAACCCTTTATTTGTTATTGGTATATTCGAGCATAATTTTGGTTGTTATTTGCTCGGAATCTTTCGTTTGAAGATTCTTGGGGTAATTTACGATCGAAAATAATAAAGTAAACTTTCAATATTTAAAAAATGCGCGTTCGCTCATAAATATTGCATTTTTGTTACAAAATGGCTAGTAAAGCAGAAAAATAGAGTGGATATAAAAGATCGTGCATGTATCAAACTAGGGCTACATGTTCGCAGCCCAGTCTTGGATTATCCTTTAAAGCGCATCACGCCTTCTTGAACAGCAGTTGCAACCAATTCGCCTTGGCGATTATAGATATTACCGCGGACAAGCCCACGTGTGCCGCTTGCATTTGGACTATCAATCTCATACAGCAGCCATTCATCCATTTTAAATGGGCGATGGAACCACATCGAGTGATCAATGGTAGCGACCTGAAACTTAGGTGTGAATAATGATACTTTATGCGGGAATAATGCGGTGACTAAGAATCCCCAATCCGAAGCATAACCTAATAAAAATTGATGTATATTTTGAGCATCTGGTAAGCTACCGTTTGCTTTCATCCATAAATATTGTTTTGGTTCAATGGCTTGTGGGCGCATAGGATCATTGACCACCACAGGGCGGACTTCAATCGCTTTATCTGGCGAGAAGGCTTTTTTGACTGGCTCAGGCAGGTGTTCAAGATACGGCTGAATCAGCTGTGCTTCATTAGCATAATGCTCAGGCCCTTTCACTTCTGGCATCAGGGTTTGATGCTCAAAGCCTTCTTGCTCAGTTTGATAGGAAGCCGTGAGATAAAAAATTGGACGCCCATGTTGCACCGCTTTCACGCGGCGGGTTGAGAAGCTTTTGCCATCACGCAAGTTTTCAACATCATAAATAATTGGTGAGTGAATATCCCCTGGTAATAAAAAGTAGCTGTGGAAGGAGTGTAAGCCGCGATCAGCTTCGACTGTGTACCCCGCAGCGGCTAAAGCTTGACCGATCACTTGACCGCCATAGACCTGTGGCAGGCCTAAATTTTCACACTGTCCTCGAAATAGGCCAGTATCTAACCGCTCAAGTAAAAGAAGTTCCTGTAGTTGTTCTAATTGTTTGCTCATTGTGCCTCCTAGATGCTATGATTTTGATTATTGGGGGTATTACTCTCAATAACAAGTGATTCGATATAATTAATTTACTATTTAGAGGTCTTATGAAAAAGTCAATCCTATTTGCATCATCTATGGTGCTAGCAACATCTCTACTAGCTGGCTGTGGTCAACCAGAAGAACCAAAAACAGAAACAGCTGAGCAAGTTCAAGAAGTAAAAGATCAAGCAGTTGACGCAGCAGCAGCAAAAGTTGAAGCAACAAAACAAGCAATCGAAGCTGAAGCTGCAAAAGCTGAAGCCGATGCAAAAGTTGCAGAGCTAAAAGACAGCGCGGCTGAGCTGAAAGATCAAGTTGCAGATAAAGTTGCTGAGAAAACTGAAGAAGCAAAAGCAGCAGCAACTGACGCAGCAGACGCAACTGCAGACGCAGCATCTGATGCTGTTGATTCAGCAAAAGCTATGGCATCTGACGCAGCTGATGCAACATCAGAAGCAGCAGCTGATGCAACTGATTCAGCAAAAGCTATGGCATCTGATGCAGCAGACGCAACATCTCAAGCAGCATCTGACGCAGCTGATGCAACAGCAGACGCAGCATCTGATGCCGCTGACGCTTTAGAAAAAAAAAATTAATTAACCAAAACGCCATCGCAACGGAAAATGTGACGGGACAGGTAGGATACCGACAACACATCTCATTACCTGAAAGTGCACGTATCAATGTGGTATTAATTGATAAGTCTGTTGAAGATGAAACCGTAATTGCATCACAAACAATAGAACCGACTGGCCTGCAAATGCCGTTCGATTTTAACATTACTTTTGATAACGCGAAGATCGACCCAAGTCACTCGTATGCTGTCACTGCAAATGTTGAAATTCACGGGGAAGAGTTTTACCGCACCAACTCGGACTATTTAGTGATCACAGGTGGCAATCCAACCCAAGGTCTTGAGATCGTAATGGATAGCGCTTTATAAAAGCATAGCCAGTTGTATCGATTCTCACTTGGGAAATAGCGTAGTTAGTCTCTAGCTGCGCTATTTTTTTATTTAAAATTCATCCGTTAGCTATAGATCCCAGCGATAAACTCGCATTCGAACGCGTCCAGACTCACTGACTTCAATGCCTTCAGAGCAAAGCTTTTTCTTTTGACGCAACATATCTTCATTTTTAAGCGATATTTGACCTTGGCTGTTAAGCACTCTGTGCCATGGTAGTGTGCTGTCTTTTGGAAGGCGAGCCAAGAGTTTCCCTACATGCCTTGCATAACCAGGAAAGCCTGCCATTTTGGCGACCTCGCCATAGCTGGTGACTTTGCCATGGGGAATATGTGCAAGTACAAGATAAACTTGCTTTTCAAAGTCTTGCCTGTCTAATTGAGTCATATTAAGATTTCTTCAACTAAGAGTTTTTCTACTAAAATCTTCTAAAGCTTGATTGGATAGAAGGGAGATGAATAAACTTTGTGCATTCAAACCTAAGTTGGGGTGTTTTTCAAGTCTAACGCTTGCATTTGTGAATGGCTTAGGCCATAATCCCCACACGTTCAAGGCATAGTACAAACTTGCTTTCGAACAACAAATCTATGGAGGCCCTGGTCCTCCCGCAATACTAGTTCGTGAACTTGGTCAGGCCCGGAAGGGAGCAGCCACAGCGGATGACGTGTGTGCCGGGATGTGGCTGGGGCTTCCACCTATCTGCTCTATGATAAAACTCCAATCCTAAATTTATCAATACTTACATCTATCATCTGATCTCGAACTCTCCAAAACTAGCTTCATCTTAATCATCCACCTTATGCTTTAGCGTTTTAATTAAGTTTATTTTTTCACTGTCACTTAATTTATGCATAAGACATATCAGCTCAGCACTCACTTCATCATCACAAAAAAAGAAATGCAATGGGACATCAAACTCTTCTGCCATACGACGCAAAGTACTAATATCAGGTATATGACGTCCTTTTTCATAGTGATTCATACGCCCACTTGCTGAACTTTCGTCGATTCCAATTCTCAGCCCAAGTTCTTTTTGGCTAATTTTGGCTTTTTTACGTACTGCTTTAAGTCTGGCTGGAATTGGGTTATCTTTTTGCATGGTAATACTCTTTTTTGTACGCTAGATTACTTAGATTTCCTAAGTTTAGCTTAAAATTGAGTGCTTAGTAACCTTAGCTTCGTTGCTCATCTCTTAGCCGAGCGTTAACCATCAAAATGGAGAAAACATGGAAGTTCAATTTTTAGAGAAAAACTCTGATTATGCTTTAGTAATGGAAGTATTATTGCAACTTCGGCCAGACTATGATTTAAACTCTTTATCTGCCCAAGTCGAGAAGCAGCAGTTAAGTGGCTATAAAGTCGTTTACGCTAAATCCTCAGAAGGTGTACTGGCTGTTGCTGGTTTCAGTGTTGGTGAAAAACTAGCATGGGGCAAGCATATTTACATCGAAGACTTGGTGACGAACTCTCAATTTCGCTCGCAAGGGGTGGGTCGTGTTCTCATCGATTGGTTTAAATCGTATGCGTTAGAAATCGGTTGTAAGCAAATCCATCTAGATTCTGGGGTTCAGCGTTTCCAAGCACATAAGTTCTACTTGCGCGAAGGCTTTCATATTGCAAGTCATCACTTTTCAATCCTAGGTGTTAATCAAAACCAATAAATCTTAAGTTTTGTCGCAGATAATACCTACAATTTTTAACTCGGCGTTATAGTTTCAAAGGAGGAACTGTGGTCGTAATATGGTGATGATGTTCAGGATTTAACATACAATATCAATGTATAGGGGGGCTAATGGGCAAAGTAATTTTATTTGGTTATATTGATATTCCAGAAAACGAATAACAATCTGTTGAAGAATGACTTAACACTTACCATTTTGGGTTCAAATAACATGATCAAGATTAGAAATTATAAAGAAACAGACGCTCGTGAATTATGGGCAATATTTTTTCATACGGTTCGCAACGTGAATATACAAGATTATTCGCAAGAGCAAGTAGAAGCTTGGGCGCCAGATAATTTTGATCTTGAAATATGGCAACAAAGAATGAATGCATTGTCTCCTTTTATTGCTGAAATAGACGGTGTAATTGTCGGTTATTCAGACCTTCAAGAAAATGGACTAATCGATCATTTCTTTTGTCACCATGAATATCAAGGCAAAGGGGTGGGACGAAGCTTAATGGAGCATCTGCTGACACTTAGTAAGCAACAAGGCATCACGAGGATTTACTCAGAAGTGAGCATCACAGCGCGAGCGTTTTACGAAAAATTTGGATTTAAACTTGTTCAAGAACAAAGGGTTGAGGTTCGTGGCCAACAATTACGTAACTTTGTCATGGAACGAATCAGTTATTTAAATGAATAAGCTATCTATTGGTAAGAGAGAAAGCACTTGGCAGTGTGTGCTAGCTAAAATTAAATCTTACCTGACTCACAACGTTTGAGTGCTTCGAGATAATAATAATCCCCATAATTCAAAGATGCATCTAAATCGATATTACCCGGATAATTTCCTGTCGCTTGCTTTAACAAGAAGTGCCCTTGTTCATTTTCATATTGAGCCCTTAAACTGTTATTTAATGGACTTAATATATTGATTTGTATTACAACATCAACTAACCCATGTAAATTATGCGACTTATAAGAGGCTATAGTATCGACGCATACAAGAATTTTAATGTTATGACTTCAGATAGGGAAACGCTATTTTGGTGGCCCTGTTGGCTCTTAATATATAATCCAGCGAGAGTGGTTACAAAAAAGTAAACATGATTCATTGATTATGTTAGGGTACTACCAATCTTTAGTTTGATGGAGACAGGTCATGAATGAGAGTTGGGCGGATATCTTTCCATACTTTGCTGGCGCGCTTAAGCTTATTATATTAGCCATTGGTGCCTACTACGCGATTAAATGGCATTTTGATGAAGATAGAAGGTTGAGAGAAGAAGACGGCGAAGTTGTTGATCGCGCAAGCCTGATGAAAAAGGTGATGCTGATCGCCGTGCTCCCAGTGGTTCTGATCACTTTGGTGGTTTATGCAACGAATTGGGTGCTAGGTTAATGAATTGAGTCGTCGAAAATCTAAAGTGGCGACTATTTACTTAGCCTATCCAACCACACTCGGCCATTTCCCCATTCAAATATAGGTTCGGCAATACTGAGTTTTGGCTTGTTCCACTTGCTTTGTGTTGCCTGCTTTGTCCGTGTAAACACAAACCTTTCTGGTATCAGAAATCTCAACTTCATGCGATAACTTCCATTGCGCAGCCAAGGTTTGGGAAGAAAAGGCGAGCGCCAAAAGTACAATATATCTAATTTTCATAACTAAACTCCACTTGTGTATTCATTTGAGTATACATAAAAATCTACCCATCACCGAATTACCTATTGCGTTACGCGCATTTGCACCTGCGCAAGTATCTATCACACCTTTTGGTTAAATAAATGACTTAGTTTTGTTAAAAAAATTATACGCTTATGCTATATTGAAAATTCATATGGCTTTGAAGCGGTTTATCTTGCTGTCATATGATGGACTGAATATTTAATTATAAGGATGTATTATGAAAAAAACGCTTGCTGCACTCGCTCTGGTTGCGACGCTTCCTTTCTCTAACCTAGCTCTTGCTGACCAAGATATTGGTTGTGGTTTAGGTTCGATGCTTTTTGCTGGTAAATCTGGCAAAGTCTCAAAAGTTCTTGGCGCAACAACCAACGGCACATCTGGTAACCAAACGATTGGTATCACTTTTGGTACACTAGGTTGTGACGGTTCAGGCACTATTACTTCTTCGCAAAAACTTGCAATGTTTATTGATGGCAACATGGATAACCTAGCACGTGATATGGCGAAAGGTGATGGCGAAACACTGGCAACCTTGTCTGAAGTCTGGGGCATTAACCAAGCTGATCAATCTGCATTCAATACGACCGTTCAAGAAAACTTCTCAGATATTTTTGCTTCTGAAAATGTCACTTCTGAAGAAGTATTTGCGAATCTAAATAACGTGATTGCACAAGACGAAGCGCTTGCTGCATATCGTATTTAATCGACAGATCTTAGATAAAGTGCTCTAATATGGGCACTTTTTTATTTTATTCCGTTATATTTAATGACGCCTATACCCAGGCTGTTCAACTATTTGGGTATATAAAAAATAAATATAAGGAAAGGTCAGTAACGGTAACTCATGAAGTTTTTAAATCTTAACGCGTTTTTATGTTGTAGCCTTCTTTTTTCCCCGCTTTCTTTTGCTGCGCCAACATTTGATGCGCAAAAATTCAATCTTTATCAGCTCTCGCAAGATCCCTATTGGATAAAACTCGGCCATTATTTATCAAAACCTTTACGCGGCTCAGTCAGTACTGTGCGTCAAGGGCCATTTTTTATCTCAGATATAGGTAAAACTAATCCATATTCTGAATTATCCGCCACCATTGAGCTGCTTTATAATGAAAATGAAGATGTTGCCAAACACGCGCAATGTCAATATCCGGCGCGCTATACTTGGCTTGAATCTTTACATGGTCGCGATGCTAAGCTTGATTGCCCTGAGCTGGAAACTTGGCGTGAAGTGATCGATCCTGCCGGCATGACGCTGGTATTTCCAACCGCATTTATGAATAACCCATCTTCGATGTTTGGGCATACGCTATTAAGGGTGGATGCCAAAGATCAAACCCGCAATAAAGAGCTCGTCGCATTTGCGATTAACTTTGCCGCAGAGCCGCAAACTCAAGATAACCCAGCAGTCTTTGCCATGAAAGGTCTGACCGGCAGCTACCCAGGGCGCTTTACCTTAATGCCATATTATCGCAAAGTGCGTGAATATAATGATATTGAATCGCGTGATATCTGGGAGTATAAACTCAAACTCAGCCCAGAAGAAGTCAATCGCGTGTTATTGCATTTGTGGGAAATGAAAGAAGCGGATTTTGATTATTACTTTATTGATGAGAACTGCTCGTATCAATTATTGGCTTTACTTGAACTTGCCCGCGAAGACTTATTCTTAATTAAAGACTTTCCATTTCAAGCCATCCCATCAGATACAGTTGAGGCTTTGGCCAATAATGACTTATTAGAAATGCCAAGGTATCGCGCTGCATTTGGGACGCGCTTAATGCACCAAGCGCAAGAGTTAGATCCCAAGCTTTTTGATGCTGCAATTAAGGCCAAACAAGGGGAATATCCATCAGCGCAAGAATATAGCCCATCTGAGCAGGCGGCTATTTTAGAGTTTGCCTATGAATGGCTTAACTTTGAGTTGTATGACGAATCCCTTGAACGTGACACGACAGCCAAGCAGCTTAAGCAACTATTAATTCAGCGCAGTAAACTGAAAGTTGATTCGCCGTTTTCACCAGTGCCAGTGCCAGAGGTTTCACCTGAGCGTGGACATGCATCAGGGCGTATTGGCGCAGGTTTTCAAGCCTTTGATCATAGCCCAAACAAAGGTACTTTCGAGTGGCGGGTCGCTTATCATGATTTACTCGACTCGCAAGCAGGTTTTATCCCCGGCGCGCAAATTAGCTTTTTAGATACGCAAATAAGCTATGATGAGGATGATAATGTAAAATTGGATCGTTTTTATTTCCTAGACACCATGGCGCTTGCGCCGAGCAATAAAGTTTTTGATAGCATGGCATGGAATATACGTCTAGGGTTTGATCGTAAACCTATGGATGATAAACAAGCAGGGCGTTGGTTCTTGCAAGGTGGCACGGGCAAAGCATGGGGAAGCGCCGATGCGCTACATGTTTATACCTTATTTTCGAGCCAGTTTAGCTATGGCGATGCCACAGATGATGATGCCTCTTTCGGCTTTGGAGTTGAAGCTGGCGTGTTATATCAGCTTGGTAAAAATCACAGATTGGGCTTGCAGGGGCAATATTTAGGCTTGATTGATTCAAATGCCGATCAAGACGCTGCGCTGACAGCAAGTTGGAACTGGTCATTTAACCGTCACTGGGCGCTACGCAGCCAAGTCCAATATCAAGATTGGGAGCGCGAAGATACGTCTGCAAAAGTGACGGCTTATTTTTATTATTAAGCTTATTATTCATCCAGCAAACCTTCAATTGGCTTGGTATGAATACGTGATGATTTGAATAAGGATTTATTCGCAGATTTAGGATCTGCCCAAAAATTAATATTAAATTGGGCATCATCACTTAATTCAACGCGGTGCCAATATTGCGGTGGGCTTATGGCAAAGCAGCCCGCCTCAATCACAATGACTTGTTCAGGCTTAGTAGCAGTCTCATTGGCAAAACCATAGAAAGTGACAGTGCCTTGCATGACGCAAATCTGACCAAAGACACCTTCGGCAGTATTATGGTGAGTCAGCAGGGCTTTGGGGACATTTTCTTTGGTGAAAAAGTGGGTGGAGCTTCTTATTTTCCAGTGACTTGGGATAATGTGTTGTGGCATCTGGCGCACTCCTTTGGCTAGCGTATATACACAAATATATGCGTATAAGCCTAGGTGCTTTAAATACGAAAGTACATTATCCGTCAGTGAATGTGTGATAAATTTTAACTTTATATGAAAACAAGCGTCTTCAAACAAATATATTTTTTAAATTAAGCTGTTTTTTTAGTTGTCGCAGGTTTTTGACGGCTTTGTTGAAACCAAAAGCGCTTGCGACCAAGTGAACGTGACATAGGATGTCCTTATTTATAAAGTTTCATTTTTATATGATTAAATATTTCAGATACAAGTATACAAAGTAAATATTTAAAAAATATTAAAGATAAAACAAAGATATTATTTATAATGAAGCGAATGAAATCAGAAACGTACGACTAATACAGAGCGGGAATGGCAGGTATGAGGATAGGTTAGGATTTTTGTAGCGTGTTATAAATAGCGTTAGATATACAAATATGGCGTAAGCTGATAAACAACCTACGCCACGAAAGCTTTACTCAATTAAATGAGTGAATCTTATAAAGCTACAACGTTTGCAGCTTGAAGACCTTTTTGGCCTTGTTCTACTTCGAAAGACACTTTTTGGCCTTCGTTTAGAGTTTTGAAGCCTTCAGAAGCAATCGCACGGAAGTGTACAAATACGTCTTCGCCGCCATTGTCTTGAGTAAGAAAACCGAAACCTTTAGCTTCGTTAAACCATTTTACTGAACCAGTTGTTTTAGACATTGTGTGTCCCTTATATAATTTTGAAAATAATCGCGAAATTGCGAGATGCTAGTAGCTGGGAATTATTTAATATATATCTTGAAGCTAAGGGAAACACTGAGGATAACATTGAAGCAACACAAAGGGTTTTACTTTTACAACTGATGTATCATTGAATAACTCTGAACTTCAGAGCGACGCCATTATTGTCTTTTACGGGGGGGAAGTAAAGGTTTATTTTTGTTTTTTCGTTAATTAATTTAATAAAAGGTAAAATAAAATATTTCCTTTTACGCCCAACACCTTGAAACAAAGCAAGTAACTGAGTTTTTAAGACACAATTACTCGCTTTTATTTTTTATCAATTTTTTGATTTATTTTGGTTAGACCAAAGCGCGAGCGCGAATCGTCTCTAAATTTTCATCAATGAAGAGCTCACCATCTTTATACACACAGCGTAGTAAATCCGTGCGACCGTTTAATTCTTGTTGGCGAATGGTTTGATACCCTTTACTTGGATCAAAAATAACCGCAAGTTTGCCTTTTTTCGAGCGCTTGTTGTGATCCGTTGCGGGATCTTTATACACATCGACCCATTTGCCAGCGACTTTTGCCGCAGATGCTTTCATGGCAAATTTTAAAGTGTCACGATTTACTTTTTGTAAGAGCTCAGCGCCCATACCAAAGGTTATATTTTCAGCGCTGATGCGGTTTGATTTTAGTTTTTCTAAAATAGCTTTAATCGTAAAGCGAGAAATCCCATCGCCTTGGATAACGCGGACATAATCAGGCAGAACGCGATAACCTTTTGCATTGATGCTTGAGCCAAATGCATCCATTAGCTTTTCAATGGTTTGTAAAACAATTTCAACCGGATCGCCAGAGTCAGGGCGGATCACTAAGGTGCCACCATTTGTGATGACTTGTTCGCGTAGGGCTTTGCCCCAAATTTCATCGACGGCGTAAAATAAATCATAGCTATCAGACACCACAGCAAAGACATTTCCTTGGCCACCAAATTGAGCCAACATATTTTGATAGGCATCTTGCTCGTGCTCGCGTCCCCAAGTGGTCATGGTGCTGTGCTCAGAAGCCGGAATTGAAAAGGCTGCCATTTTTTCATGATAATAACGACGCGCATAAACCAATGAACTCACCGTATCAGTGCCTTTAAAGTTGACCAAGTGGGCCAAGCCGCCAATCCCGGCAGATTCTTCTGAGCTTACGCCGCGCGCGCCAAAGTCATGCAGCTTAAAGTCAATCCCATCAATGTGGCCTGCGGTTTCATGCATATATTTTGCAATGATTTTTTTACATGCATAGGAGTGGGTTGCGATCGTGGTTGGATACCAAATGGCGCGCAGGAGCGAGGTTTCAATAAAGCTGGTTAGCCAAGCGCATTTAGGATCTGTGTTCATCACTTGGACTAAAGCATTATGTACTGGGACTAAGGTGCCTTCCGGCAGCGCTTGGATCTGTATCGGCAATTTGCCATTGTGAGTGTCGACAATATAGCGCCAGCCTGCTTCATTAAATGGCATGCCGTGAAGCTGAAATATTTCTTTGGCTTCGTCGATATCTTGATGACTAATGTTTTGTAGTAAATATTCTTTGATAAACATTTGTAGACCAAAAAATATGCTTTGTTCGTATTCACCACCGCGAGATTCAATATAACTGGATACATATGTTGTATCTTCTGGGTATTGTAAATAGTGAGATGATTTATATGAATCTGTGTTTAAGATGATGTTTTTCAAGACAAAACCTCTTCGTCATGGGAAGCAATTGGCATACTTTAACAAGTATTGAAGAAGTAATTAAACCAATATTTATCTGGCTTTGCAATTTTACTTCAATATTATCCCAGTCTAGATTCAGGAATATTTGGGATATTGTTATGGATCGGTTATAATTCGCGCCCAATTGAGAGACCTGTCCTTTAAGAGTATCTATTTATGAACCGCAAAAAGAAAATTAATCAAGCGTTAAAACAAGCGCAAAAGAAGAAAAATTCAAAGCTGCATAAGAGCAATAAGCCACGCTATATTTCAAAAGCCGAGCGCGAAAAAATGGCGCAAGAAGAAGCGCAACAAAATGTGCAAAATGAAGCCGTGGAAACTCAAGAAAGCACGCAAGAGGTTGATAAGGCTTAAGTTTTCGGCGCATAAATTTGACAGATTGCCTCAAATGCAGTTGCAATGAGGCAGGCTGTTAAACTTTACTCTTCTTTTGAAAGCTCAATAAATCTTTCGCCGTAAATTGCAAAATATGGTGTGTTGAGCGTGTAATGATCAAAAATTTCTGTGCCTACTGGCGCGGTGCAGAAAAATGCCATGATTGAATTGATGCATTTTACCTTGTTAAAATCTATATCCCCAAAAATATACGTGTAATCCTCTGCATTAACATCATCAATTAAAATCCCTTTATCTGCAGCTTCGTTATCCACCACGCTCCATTGTGTTTTACCTTCTGAGGTTAATGCCTCAAGGCGTGTTACATCAAAGGTTTGCAGGTGTAACTTATCATCTGCTGCGGCATCTGCAGGTAAGACTTCAACATAATGGCCTTCCAAACTTGTGGTTAGGCTTGTGCTGGTGCATGCGCTCAGAGCAAAAAGGCTGGCAGTGAGCATAAAGAAGGGGTGGCGCATGCAGCTTAGTATTTTATTCATCTTAACATCCGTTATTAATTCTGACTGACTTCAATTTTATCTAACTCATACGAGTATAACCTTAGTTTTTATCGAACTAAATACTCGAGATTATCTATTTAAACTAATTGCTTAAGGAATCAGCGAAGTGGTACTTTAAATGAGTGCCGAAAGACTAAGATTTTAGAAAGTTAATGTTTTATAAGGATAGAGACGGGATATGAAACTTGTATTTTTAGACAGCCATGCACTGACTCAAAAATTAGATGTGCCAAGTTGGATAAGCGAATGGGTGAATGCAGAACTTGCGCCAAATGATTCGATTAAAGAGATTGCCCAAGGCGCGCAAATTATTATCACCAATAAAGTTAAAATTACGCAAGATGATCTGAAGCATCTACCTGAGTTAAAACTGATTTGTGTCAGCGCAAGCGGTTATGATCATGTCGATATTCAAGCCTGCCAAGAACAAGGGATCACTGTTTCAAATGTGGCGGAATACTCGACCCAAAGCGTTGCCGAGTCTGTGATTGGCTCTATTTTTGTACTTAGACGACAAATGCTGCATTATCGTGAGTTAGCTCATGAAAAATGGCATCAATCGGATCACTTTTGTGTCTATGGCAAGCCGATTTTAGATCTTGACCAATCTGTTGTGGGGATCATTGGCCGTGGCGCGATTGGCAATAAAGTTGCGCAACTGGCGCAAGGCTTAGGCATGTCGGTGATTTTTGCAGAGCGCAAAGGTGCAACAACTGTGCGTGAAGGGTATGTCAGTTTTGAAGAATGCTTAAAAACGGCTGATATTGTGAGTTTACATTGTCCAGCCAATGCACAAAATGTTGATATGATTGGCAAAGCTGAGCTGGATTTAATGAAGCCAACCGGCATTTTAATTAATACCGCGCGTGGTCAACTCGTGGATGCGAAGGCCTTAATTGATGCGTTAGATAACGAGCGCATTGCTGGCGCGGCGCTTGATGTGCTCAAACAAGAGCCGCCACAAGCCGATGATATCTGCTTAACCCACAAGCGCGATAACCTTTTGGTGACGCCGCACATTGCTTGGACAAGCAAACAAAGCCGCGCCAATATGTATCGTATTTTGGCTGAAAACATTGAAGCTTTCCATCAAGGCAAGCCGCAAAATGTAGTAAG
Organism: Vibrio sp. KMM 9700; assembly: GCF_058545285.1. Lineage (NCBI taxonomy): Bacteria > Pseudomonadati > Pseudomonadota > Gammaproteobacteria > Vibrionales > Vibrionaceae > Vibrio > Vibrio sp. KMM 9700. The sequence goes on from NZ_CM178589.1 coordinate 2,543,699, forward strand.
TTAAAAATACCGAGTAAAGCCATTTCTTATGCGCTGATTTTTGCTGTGTATGGTGGGGCGAATAAGGCAATATTTCCCAAGCCGTTGCCGGGAAATTGCCTTATTCTTTTGATTAAGAAATATGCGTCAATTCATTAACGTTAAATGCTTCAATCATATCTTGGGTTGCAGCGCCAAATGCTTGGAAGTGCGGCGCTTGCATATGCGCTTCAAGTGCTGCTTTTGATGCCCAGTTTTCAAAGAAGATGAAGTGCGCAGGGTTGGCGTTATCCTGATGCAAGTCATAGCTAATACAACCTTCATCTTGACGGCTTGGCGCGATCAGTTTTTCAAGCTCAGCTTTCACGGTTTCGATGTGTTCAGGCTTAGCAGTAATTTGTGCAACAATAGTTAATTTGCTCATTTTGTTTCCTTGATTGGTGCGTTTATATAAAGTCATCCTAACACCTAAGCTATAAAAGTCATATAAGCTTTAACTCTTATATACGGACTAAAAGTTATATTTTTTCTTGAGTGCTAGCAATGCTGCCACTGCTTGTGGCGTAACTTTTCCTGTGACGATACTCGGCGTGAAATGGGTTTGAAATGCGCGCACCACATCTTCTTTATTTTCATCTGTTATCATCGGATAACCATAGTCAGTTAAATCTTGATAAAAGCTTGCTTCATCCAATGGCTTGTTTTTGAGCTTGTCTAACATGGTTAGATAATCGCTTGAATCATACCAAGCGCCATAGCCTTGAGTCGCTAAATATTGCCAAGGAAAGCGTGGCCCAGGATCTTGCTTGCGGCTTGGCGCTATGTCTTGGTGACCAAGATAATTCCTTGCTTTGATATTGGGATATGTTTGTTTCAGTTTCTCTAATACTAGAAGTAAATTAGCAATTAATTTCGGCGAGAAGTCTTGGTAATCACATTCGCTATAGCTTGGGTTACATTGAATCGTCTGCACAATTTCAATCCCAATTGAGGTGTCGTTAAGCCCGTGACGTCCATCCCAATACGACACCCCTGCATGCCAAGCGCGCTTATCTAAATCTACCATTTGGTAAATATTGTCCTCACTCACCACAAAGTGACTGCTGACTTGTGCCTTGCTATCTTGAAAAAGCTCAAGAGTCCGATCTTGCGTCTCTGCGGTGTAGTGGAAGACTATGCTTTGCACGCGATCATTTTGATTTGGGCTCACAAGGCTGGTATTTATATCCGGAAAGCTTACATTTTGGGCGCAGGCGGTGAGCATGCTAGCACTAAAAGCTAAGGCAAGGGTGACGAGTGGTTTCATATTCATCCTGAAAGTTAGTTAGGCTAGATCGTAAAAGCCTACACAAATATTAGATTCTTATCTTACCATTAAATAAAACGCCCTCAAGTGCAGGCACAAGAGGGCGTTTGGGTTTCATTTAAGACTTAGCTTATTTAGCTTCTTGGTTATTGATATCAGAATTTACTGCATCGATAGACTGTTGCTGTTTCTTTTTCATCTTCATTGTCGAGTACACAGAGAAAATGGCTAATAATATGAAAGCTAATGCAATCGGTCTGTCATATAAGAAAGACCAAGAGTTTTCATACATCAAGAGTGATTTACGCAAGTTAGTCTCTGCCATTGGTCCCAAAATAATGGCCAATAAAATAGGTGAGGATGGTATATCAAGCTTAGATAAAATAAACCCAAAGATACCAAAACCAATCGCCAGACCCACATCAAACATTGAATTATTAATCGCATAGGCGCCAATGATTGAAAGGAAGATAATAATTGGGATCATCATGATCTTTGGTACTTCAATGATGCGGCAGAAAAAGCGAATCCCAAGTAGACCAATCAGCAGCATGACAATGTTTGCCACAAGCATAGAGCTAAATACGCCATAAACCACTTCAGGACTTTGCGCAAAAAGCAGCGGCCCTGGGGTTAAACCTTGCACGATTAATGCGCCGAGTAATACAGCAGCCACAGCATCGCCCGGAACGCCCAAGGTTAAAAGTGGCACAAGTGATCCACCTGTGACGCCATTATTGCCAGATTCTGCTGCGGCCAAGCCGCGAATTGAGCCTTTGCCAAATTCTTCAGGATTTTTTGCTGAACGTTTGGCTTCGTTATAGCAAACAAAAGCTGAGATATCTGCGCCTGCGCCCGGCACTGAGCCAATCGCTGTGCCTAATAAGCCGCTTTTAACCGAGGTTGGCAGCATTTCTTTGAGATCTTTTTTGGTCATCAAGCTGCGATCAAATTTAGGTCTGGCGTGTTTTTTCTCACTCAGAATTTTTTCGAGCTGATTTAAGCCTTCAGATAAAGCAAACAGACCAATTAAAACAGGGATCACATTGATGCCGCTATATAAATCCATCACGCCAAAGGTAAAGCGGGGCACGCTGCTGATTGGATCTAGACCGACAGTTGAAACCAGAAGTCCAATGGCGCCAGCTAAAAGGCCTTTTAAAATGTTTTGCGCTGACACACTGGCAATAATGGTTAACCCAAATAATGCTAACGCAAAGTACTCAGGGGCATTAAATTTTAAAGCAAAATTCGCAAGAAGGGGGGAAATGGCGATAAGAATAATCGTACTGATCAAACCGCCAATAAAAGATGCTGTGGCTGAAATACTTAATGCGCGCGCGGCTTGCCCTTTGGCTGCAAGGGTATGCCCATCTAAAACACTTGCGGCAGAAGCTGGGGTGCCCGGCGTTTTTAATAAAATGGCTGCGATCGAGCCCCCATAAATACCACCAATATAAACCCCAATTAGCATCACGAGTGCTGCGGTCGGCTCCATCCCAAAGGTAAATGGTAGCAAGATAGCCACCCCCATGGTTGCAGTTAAACCCGGCAGTGCGCCGAGAATAATCCCACCTAAGACGCCAAACACTAATACTGGAAAGACGCTTAAGCTAAATGTGGCAGATAAGCCATGGATTAAATGTTCAAACATATTCTACCTCTAAAAGAATAAGGTGCCTTCTGGCAAAGAAATAATAAATACTTCACCAAACAAATAATAAATACCGAGTACAAATAACCAAGCGATCACATAATAAAGTGGTTTTTTTACTTTAAAGCAGATTAAATACAAGGTAAATGCGGCAAGGGTTGCATATAAATAACCGATAAAGTGGATGAACACCGCATAACCGATTAAAAATAAGAAACCGTAAAGCGCCATTTTAGTGAAAACGGTTGGGATTTCTTTTTGACTCGGTTTTATTTTTTCTTGCACTATGAGTAAGGCAGAAAGAATGGCAATTGCAATTGCAATCACGCGTGGAAAAAACTTAGCATCGACGCTTGCATCTTGAAACATCGGCGCCTCAAACCCTTGGATAAGCGTTAGCGCAATAAGGCTCATACCTATCATCAGAAGTGGAAATACTAAACTACGAACCTTCATAGCAATTCCTTTTACTTTTTATATTTAAATATACCCAAGCGAATAGAGATGACTCACCCGCTTGGGCATAGAGCCCCTAAACTATGGGGCTAGATTAGACTTATTCTTTGATAAGCTTGCCAAGTTCAACTGTGTCTTGTTTGACAAAATCGGTGAACTCTTGTGCGTTAAGGTTGTGGATAGTCATTGCGCCTTTTTGCATGAAGTTTTTAAACTCCTCTGATGCCATTGCGGTATCAAATGCCTTGCCTAAGGTCTCAATCACTTCATCTGGCGTGCCTTTTGGTGCGCCAATGCCGCGCCATGTCCCTGTCACCACATCCACGCCTTGCTCTTTCAAAGTTGGCACTTCAGGGATATAGGTCACGCGCTCATCAGACATCACGCCCAAAGCTTTTAATTGACCAGATTTTAGCTGAGAAATAGCTTCACCAGGGGTAACCATAGTGACATCTGTGTGACCACCTAAGACGGCTGGAATCGCTTCCGATGCACCATTGTACGGGATGGCATTAAGCTTGATACCTTGATCTTTTTCAAGTGCCATTAGATAAAAGTTTGGCGCAGCTGTGGATGCAAATTTAACTGAGCCTGGTGCTTTTTTCGCTTCGGCAATCAGATCATTAATGGTGTTATAAGGGCTGTCTTTTGAAACGAGAACCACCGCAGGATCTAGGTTAACCATACGAATTAGTCGAAAATCATCCATATCATGTTGCATTAAGCCCATTTGTGGCAAAGAGGCAATTTCACGTGTGACAACGGTTAAGGTATAGCCATCTGGGCGCTGCTGCGCACCATAACTCATACCGACAGCGCCGCCGCCACCAGTGCGATTCATGATCACAATATTTTGGCCTAATACATCTTTGGCTGAATTTGCGAGGGTTCGACCGACAGCATCCGTGCCACCACCTGCGCCAAATGGCACGATTAGGCGAATATTTTTAGCTGGGTAGTCCGCTGCCATCGCAGATGTGGAAAGTAAGATGCCTGCAGTAACAAATAGTTTTTTTAATAAATTACTCATGATTCGTCCTTTTACTTCACAATTAAGATTAAATTAACGAGTGGTTTGCGTAGGGTTATTGATTTTAGTGGACTGATATTCATGCATGGTTAATTGTTCGATCGCCAAGGCAATCCAACTACTGATCAGCATGTCATACCATTGTTCAACGCCGCTGCAAGCAACAACAATGTCGCCATAAGTGAAGGAGCCATAAAATAAAAGGTCGCCTTCACGCAGTGAAGCTGGGTGGATACTTTGTTGAGTGAGGTTTGGGGCTTGATGACGCCATGCTTGCTGCGCTTTTTTACGTGCAAGTTGGTCAAATTGGATTGGCCATTGGCTTGGATCGCCGAGACTCCGCTCAACTAAAATGGCATTTTCAAAGTCGCTTTCCCAAGGTTTAATGCTTGGATTCATCACCACAATATGTGCCATTTTACGATTGGTGCGTTCAAACAAACGTTCAATAGAAGGGAGCATAAGATCAATCGCATCTTCTACTATATCTAGTTGTTTTTTCATGGCAAATCCTTCTTACTGCTTTATTTTTTCTGAGTATATTATAATACATAATACAATGAACAATATTTCAATAAGGCTGTGCTTTAGATCGCAAAAATAAAATAGAAATTATATTTTAAATAATTTGAATAGGCTCTAAATCACTATTAAACAAAAGGTTATGTAAATTTTTTAGTATATTTAAAATATAATTGTAAAATAGATATATATTTCGAGATATAAAATAATACCTAATATTGGATGGTAAGAAATAAGCGAAAGGGAAAAGGGATGACAATAAAAAGTAAGTAAAGTATATCTATTTTTCTTTACTTACTTTAATTAAGACTTTTAATTCGGGATTATTGTGCGGGATTGATACGTCTTTGGGTTTGCAAGTCAAATAAATGCAAATTTTTACGCTCAATACTCAGACCAATTTGCGCGCCAATTTGAACTTGGGTGTGTCCTTCTAAGCGCACGGTTATGCTTTGCTCTGTGCCGATGAGTTGGCAATAGACGAGAAGATCTGCGCCAAGGGATTCAATAAACTTGACTTTGGCATAGAAATCCGGCGTTTGGCTAAGGTTTATATGCTCTGGACGCATCCCAAGTTTCATTGCTTGCGAGAATGGCCTTTGCGCTTGATTATGGCTTGCATGAGACAGCGCATCATGAGGATGTGAATCGAAGGAGAGACGAACATCTGCGCCAAGTTCAAGCGTGCCTTGTGTCAGGATTGCATCTAAAATATTCATCTTGCGAAGCATTAAAGTCTGCTGCAATTTGGTTGACTTTTTTACCCAAAGCGCCACCCATGGCATGCCACCATTGGATTTGGGTTTTAGCTAAGGCTTGGGGCGCAATAAATAAACTGGCAAGGCTTAAGCATAGAAGGGATTTCATCGGCTTCATCGACATTTTTAATCATCCTTAGTTAAAAAATATAAAAAAGAGATAAGCAATGCGTGTGTCATAACTTATCTCTAGTCTTTTTAACCATAGATGGCTTTGGTTAAGCTTCCATTACAAAGGGCAAATCTGTTTGATTTTATGTAGCTAATTTGAAGCTAATCGCGATTTGTTTCACTTTTGTGAATCTGCTGCAATCTTTTTGCCAAGCATGCGGCTTAAGGTATTGTCCTTGTCTAGATACTCATGTTTGAGCGCAGCTAAGATATGGATCACAATCAAAGCGAGGATAAAATAAGGAAGACTATGATGCAGCCAAGATCCTGTGGCTTGTAACCATTCAATTTTGCCGCCGCCTGCAATGACTTGAATGCCAAAAAAGCTAATGTCGCGTCCACCAGCAAGGCTCATCGTGATCCCGGAAAGCGGCATAACGATGGTGATCAGCATTAAAGTGTGATGCAGCGCCGTTGCGACTTTGATTTGCCATGCAGGCAGAGGGCGAGTGGGCGTAATTTTACCTTCTTTGATGCGCCATACCATACGCAGCAGCGCAAATATAAGTACCAACAGGGCAAGGGATTTATGAATATTCATGAAAGCGCCTTTGATACCTAAATTTTCTAAAAGATCAAAGCTTAGGCCAATAAGAAAGACGATGAGAAAGAGTAGGCCAGTGATCCAGTGCAGCGAGCGTGTCGCAAAAGAGAGTTTGTTATACGTCATAGTCAGTCCTTTTACTATTATTTCAAGTATCGTGTGTGTATCTATTATCCTTACAAATATAAGGGCTTACAATCACAAATTGGTCAATAAGTGTAAAGACGTGGATGATATGGACGTAAAACGGTTAGCAGCCATCTGTTGCTATGGTAGAATTTGCGCTGTTTCACATATTTAGCATTGATGGAAAAAGGATTAAAAATGAAAGCGGCAAAAATCGGCATTTTAACTGTAAGTGATCGCGCAAGCCAAGGCGTCTATGAAGACCTTTCTGGTAAAGCGATTGAAGAGACTCTCAATCAATATTTAACCTCAGACTGGACACCTGTTTATACCATTATTCCGGATGAACAAGCGCAAATTGAAGCAGAGCTTATCCGCATGGTTGATGAAGAAAATTGCTGCTTGGTCGTGACCACTGGCGGGACTGGCCCAGCAAAACGTGATGTGACGCCAGAGGCAACGGAAGCTGTATGCGATCGCATGATGCCAGGTTTTGGTGAACTGATGCGCGCAGAAAGCTTAAAATTTGTGCCTACGGCAATTCTATCTCGCCAAACTGCTGGTCTGCGCGGTTCAAGTTTGCTGGTGAACTTACCAGGGAAACCTAAGTCAATTCGAGAATGCTTAGACGCAGTTTTCCCTGCGATTCCATATTGCATTGACTTAATGGAAGGGCCATTTCTTGAGTGTGACGAGTCTGTGATTAAGCCGTTTCGTCCAAAAGCTAAATAACTGGCAATGACATTGGGCGAAGTGAAAACAAGGCTTTAATTTTAGATAAAGTCATCAAGAGGGGATTTGAATGTTATTACGTTTGAGTCCCCTTGCGACATTGGTACAAAGCTTACCAAAGCGGCGGATCTCATCAAACTGTGGCACTTGGCCTTTTTTTAACGCATGCTCCCAATAGGTGAGCTCACCATCGACTAGCTCAAGTAGCTTTTTCGGGCAACCAATACAATCACCTTCTGTCCCACAGACAAAAGTCTCTTCTTCATAAAGTGGGAGTTTTTGTTTGGCTTCATCAATTATCGCTTGCATGGCGCTTGCGCGATCAGGTTTTGGGCTCATTATTCTGCCTTGTGTGGTAGTAATAGTTTTGATCGTATTTGAAACCTGACACAATATCCATACTAATTAAGGCTTAATTTCCAAATGCTAATAATCATCTTTTGTTTCAGCTAAATGGCTAAGTTGTGTTGCTGCACTGTGCATGGTAGGTATATAAGTAAGTAAATCATCTAAGCTTTTTCTAAATACAGGTGCATGGCAAAACAAGCAGGCAATGAGAAGGCCTCGTTTATTTTTGATTGGCACAGAAACAGCGACCATTCCATCAATAAACTCTTCATTATCAGTACCTATTTGTGTTTTTTGGATAACCTTTAATGCTTGTTCAAGCTCATCCGGATTAGTTAAAGTGTAGCGAGTATATCTTTGATTAGGTAAGGTATGGAGTAACTTTTGGCGTCGGTCTTTACTCAGAGAGCTTAGGTAGAGCTTGCCACTCGATGTTGCATGAATGGGGGTGTGCATGCCAATAGGCAAATGGATTTGTAATGGCCAATTGGTTTGTACCCGATCATAATAAAGCATGTCGACACCATTAGGAATTGATATTCCACAGGTTTCTCCAATTTTTTCAGATAATTGGCTTAAAATTGCTTGACGTTGTGCTTGATAGCGTTTGCTATATAAGACGCCAATTGCAATAGAGTGTAATCTGTCAGCGGGTACCAATAGTCCTCTTAAATTTGTTTGTAGGAAGCCATCTGCTTCAAGTTGCTGTACCAAACGGTGCGTACTTGGTTTAGGGATATCAAGCATATTTGAGAGATCAGCTACGCTCAATGGGCGCTCTGCCTTGGCTATGGCTTCAATAATTTCGAGGACTCGAGTAATACTGGAGCCTTTTTCACGACGAGATTGAGTCATTGTCAATAATATCCTCTGCTATTGTTAACAAGCATTTTACCATAGAACAGAGCTATTTAGGGCTCGATGCCGATGATTTTGTAGCTGAATTATTTGATAATAGGCATAGAAAATGATGCTTTCTCACGTACTTGACTTGATGGCCAACGTTGGGTGATAGTTTTACGTTTAGTGTAAAATCGAACGGCATCAGGCCCATATGCATGTAGATCTCCAAATAGAGAGCGTTTCCATCCCCCAAAACTATGATAGGCAACAGGAACAGGCAAAGGAATATTGATTCCCACCATCCCGACATGAATGTGTTCTGAAAAATAACGTGCAGCTTCGCCATCACGGGTAAAAATACAGGTGCCATTTCCATATTGGTGATCGTTTATTAGTTTCATAGCTTCTTCAACTGTCTCCACTCGTATTATTTGTAAAACTGGACCAAAAATTTCTTCTTGATAACTTTTCATAAAAGGTTTCACATAGTCGATTAAGGTAGCCCCAACAAAGAAACCATTAGGGTAACCTTCCACTAGAATATGTCTCCCGTCGACAAGTAGTTGTGCGCCATCTTGCTCAGCGCTATCGATATAGTCGATGACTTTTTGTTGATGTTCAGAACTAATAAGCGGACCAAAATGTTTGCCCTCATCTTGATAATGCCCAGCTTGCAATCCCCGCATAGCATTTTGTAAACTTTGCACTAATTTATCAGCCGTATCGTTACCAATCACAATGGCGACGGATAATGCCATACAACGTTCACCAGAAGAGCCAAATGCAGCCCCAATGAGTTGACTTGCTGCATTATTTATATCAGCATCAGGTAAGACAAGAGCATGGTTTTTAGCGCCGCCGAGCGCTTGACAACGTTTGCCATATTGGCTTGCGGTCTGATAAATGTATTCTGCAACAGGTGTCGAACCAACAAAGCTTATAGCTTGCACATTAGGATCGCAAATTAGAGTATCTACCGCGGTTTTATCACCATTCACCACATTGAATACACCATCAGGTAAGCCTGCTTGTTGTAGCAGTTGAGCTAAAAATAGCGGGGTAGAAGGATCTTTTTCCGAAGGTTTTAAAATAAAGGTATTGCCGCAAACTATAGCCATTGGAAACATCCAAAGTGGCACCATAGCAGGGAAATTAAATGGTGTGATCCCTGCGACTACACCTAAAGGTTGAAACTCACTCCATGTATCAATGCCAATGCCCACTTGGCGATTATATTCTCCTTTCAACAGCTCAGGAGCGGCGCAAGCATACTCAACATTTTCTATTCCTCGTTGCAATTCCCCTATAGCATCAGCCATAACTTTTCCATGTTCAGAACCAATAAGTTTACATATCCGACTTTGGTTTTCTTCAAGTAGCAGTTTAAACTTAAACATAACTTGCGCACGTTGTGCTGCGGGGACCTGACGCCATGAGAGGTATGCTTCTTTCGCAGAGTCAATGGCTTGCTGCAAATGTTCCTTACTTGCGATCAATACTTTTTTTTCAACATTTGCTGTCGCAGGGTTATATACATCCTGATAGCTGTCGCCATCAGTAATAAGTTTTCCTTGAATAAAATGACCAATTACTTGCATTGTATTTTCCTTTTTTAATAAAAAATAACCAGATAACTATTATTGCCAACACTTACTCTTGCCAAAGAGCTGCATATAAAGCTTTTATTTCCGCTAAACTTGGGATTCTAGGGTTATTACTCGGGGAACCCGAATCGAGAGCTTGCTGCGCCATGATAGGTATTTTGCTAAAAAATTCGTCTCGCGTGATGCCAAAGTCATTTAGGCTTGGTACAGCAAGTTCTTTATTTAATGCTTTAAGCTCGACTAATAGTTTTTGCGTAGCTTGATCATTCGTGTCTGCATGATCTGCAACCCCCATTGCTTTTGCTGCCTGTGCATAACGCTCCTTAGCTGCTGGAAGGGAGTATGAGGTTATCGAGGGTAGGAGCATGGCATTTGACAGCCCGTGTGGAACATGGAAAAAAGCACCAATCGGGCGACTCATGCCATGAACTAATGCCACAGATGCATTGGAAAATGCAATTCCAGCAAAGGTCGCCCCCAACATCATAGCTTCGCGTGCGGATTCATTCCCTCCCTCATGGAAGACTGTCCGTAAGTTCGGCGCAATTAACTGCATGGCAGAGAGGGCTTGTGAGTCTGTATAAGGGGATGATTTCTTGCTAACATAAGCTTCAATTGCATGTGTTAGCGCATCAAGTCCAGTATCCGCTGTAATACGAGGTGGAAGACTGAGTGTGAGTTGATAATCTATAATGGCGACGTGAGGCATAAAGGCAGATCCTACACAAAGCATTTTCTCATCACAGGTTTCATCGGTAATAATTGTAAATCGCGTGACTTCTGAGCCAGTCCCCGCTGTTGTTGGGATAGCAATAATAGGTAAACCAAATTTTGTGCAAATATGTGGAAATTTATAATCCTGAATTTTTCCTCCGTGCTTAGCGAGCACAGCTATTGCTTTTGCACTATCAATGGGACTGCCACCACCAAGCGCAATGATTGCATCGTATTGTCCATCTTGTGCCATCGACACACCTTCTTGGATGGATATAGCTGTTGGTTCTGGGATGCATTTAGTAAAACACCCATATTTAATGCCTTCAGCTTTAAGATAGTCAGTGATTTGCTGACAATAACCCAGTTCACACATGACATGATCTGTCACGATTAGTACTTTGGATAAATGTAACTCTTTTAATAAGGGGGCTAACTGCATGATAGCATGCCCACCAATATACATATGTCGAGGTAGTATTGCTTGTGTATACATAATTACTCCTTTATATTTGAAATTAATAGGCTAATTTTGGTAACCAAGTCACAAGACCTTGCCAATAAAATACAATTGTGAGACCAATTAATTGAATGATAATAAAAGGAATCACACCCTTATATATATCTATTATGCTTATTTCATCGGGTGCAACACCTTTTAAATAAAAAAGGGCGAACCCAACTGGTGGAGTCAAAAAAGAGGTCTGTAGGCAAACAGCAAATAAAACTGTGAACCAAACAAGATCAAATCCTAAACTTGCGACAATTGGAGCGACAAGAGGTAGAATAATTAAAGTGAGCTCTATCCAGTCAAGAAAGAAACCAAGTAAAAAGGTAATGAATAAGATTGTGATTAAAATGCCATTTGGACCAAAATTTAATCCTGTTATCATAGATTCTATTAATTCATCACCACCTAATCCGCGAAAGACTAAGGAAAAAGCAGTCGCTCCGATTAATAGAGCAAATATAAAAGCAGTTGTTTGACTTGTGTTCTGACAAACCTCTTTTAAATCTTGAATGCTTAATCGCTTTTTCATTGTAGCTAGAAGTAACCCACCAAATGCACCCACGCCAGAGGCTTCTGTTGGCGTGGCTAACCCAAAGAAGATAGAACCAAGCACTCCGAAAATAAGTAAGCTTGTCGGCAAAATAGCTTTAAAAATATCCCATAAAATAGAGCCAGTAACAGGCTTTGCATCACTTGCCACAGGGGCAAATTCAGGGCGTAGCCAAGCTAATAAGAGGATATATAAAATATATAAACTTGCGAGTAAGATGCCGGGAAAGAGAGCGCCAAGGAAAAGATCACCCACAGATATACCGATACGATCACCCATCATTACGAGCATAATACTTGGCGGGATCAAGATCCCCAGAGTACCTGTCGCACAAATACTGCCGCAGATAAGGCTTTTTTTATAGCCTTCGCGCAACATCATAGGAATGCCCAAAACCGCAAGTAGAACAACAGAAGCACCTATGATGCCTGTGGTTGCAGCAAGAAGAAGGCCAACAAAAGTAATACTGATAGCAAGCCCGCCGCGAATACGGCCACATAAACGAGCAAGGTTACTCATTAAGTCCTGCGCAATGCCAGACTTATCTAAAATTAATCCCATAAAGACGAACATAGGTAAGGCGACAAGTACCCAGTTTGTCATAATTGCCCAAATTCTTGGGATAGTAATAGAAACATAGCCCCAATCAATGCCAATAAATGTATCAAACCAAGTATCTAAAAGTATCGAAAGTGCGGTAAAGATAACTGCGACACCTCCTAGCACCCAAGCGACAGGAAAACCAGTAAATAAGAGTAAAATAAAGCTGATGAACATGCTAATAGCAAGAATTTCGTTGAGCTCCATACACTTTCCTTTTATATCATAGATACGCTAATTATTTTTGTGAAAAAATATAGTTTTCAATAGATTTAATAACTTAGCAATTAAGGTCAAGAGTAAGCCTAAAAAACCAATAAATATAAAAGATTTTATCAGCCACCTATAGGCTAGTCCTCCTGGTGAATTTGATATTTCATTCATTGACCATGAATATGAAATAAATTGGATTGAGTAATATAAAACAATCAAAATAAAAGGTAGCAGTAAAAATATAATACCTAGAACTTCAATCCATATTTTAGTTTTTATACTTAACTGGTTATAAATAAGATCCACTCGGATATGTTTATTTAGTGTAAAACAATAAGATAATCCTATAAGCCAACCAATGGAGTATAAATGCCATTGGAGCTCTTCAAGTTCAACTCGACCTTCACCTAATATATAGCGCATAAATATATTGATAATGATGACAGCAATTAAAACTAACCAAATAAAAGAAGATGCTTCACCTATATGCTTGGAATATTTATCTATAGATTTTGAAAATGAAGTTTCCAGTATTTTACTATCCATAAATTTTCCTCTTTACTTTTGCTTATAGATCTAGAGGTAAATAGGCAATGCCACGCCATTCTTTATATTCTTTACGAAATGTTTGCTGTGACTCATAAATACGCTTAAAGTCAGGATCTTTATCAGATATTTCTTGCATCACTTCATCTGTGAGTTTTTTCAGGTCACCAAGCATTTGAGGGGATAGCTGCTTGGTTTGAATACCTTTCGCTTTTAATTCAGCTAAGACTTTTCCTTGTAATGCTTCACCGTGACTTAATGAACGTAAGGTACTTGCTGTACAGGCCATATCTATAGTGGCTTGGGTAGAAGGGGCTAATTGATCCCATACTTTGGTATTCACTACCAGATGTGTGGCGGTAAATGTTTGATGCCAACCAGGGAAGTAATTAAACTTGGCAACTTTATCAAATCCAATGATACGATCAATTGCTGGCATGGAAAATTCAGTGGCATCAATCGCGCCTTTCTCTAATGCCGGGAAAATTTCACCACTAGGGATCACGGTAACAGAAGCGCCTGCTTTTTGTAAAACTTTGCCGCCTATCCCTGCAAAGCGTATTTTCAACCCTTGTAGTTCTTCTGTGCTATTGATTTCTTTTTTAAACCAACCTGCCGTTTCAGGACCAATAATGCTACATAAAATAGGGCGAACTTGATGCTTGGCATAAAGCTCTTCTGCTAGTTTTTTTCCTTCACCATCATACCACCAAGCGGTAAATTCCCAAGGTTCCATCCCAAAAGGTACGGCTGAGAAGAGCGCAGAAGCCGGTATACGACCTTGATCATAAGCTAACCAGGCATAACCAGCATCGATTTGGTTGTTCTTGACTGCCTCTGTAATATTGAAAGGTGGGACAATTTTACTTGGCTCATAAACTTTAAATTGAATATCGCCATTGGTCGCTTTTTTTAGATCTTCAGCGACAAACTTAATTGGATCGCCAAGTCCTGGCAAGTGAGTGCCAAAAACAGCTTGAACTTTCCATCGGATTTTATCTTCTGCAGCTTGCGCTGTGGTTATAGTTATAAGACTTAGCAAGGCACATACACTGAAGAGCCATTTTGTTAGATTTGGAAGTAAGGATTGATTCGTGTGTAACATGGTAAACCTCTTTTTATTAATATTGATACAATTATTATCATTATTCATACTTTAAGGTTTATCAAATGTTAAAATTCAATTCTTTTGAGACTTATTTTATCAATATCAAACTAATTTCATAAAATATAAGAGCTTATTTTTTATATGGGTAATTTTTTATGTTAACTAATTTGAGAACAACTTCACATAAAAAAACCAGCTCCGAAGAACTGGCTTAAAATTAATTTTGTAGCGATTTAGTAGTTAAACATCATAAGTTGTTGATGAAATATTACCACCTGTACCTGTCCAGTTGGTATGGAAGAACTCACCACGAGGCTTGTCTAAACGCTCATAAGTGTGGGCGCCAAAATAATCACGCTGCGCTTGCAGCAGGTTTGCCGGTAAACGCGCTGAGCTAAAGCCATCCAAGAAGGTGAGGGCAGAGCTCATACACGGCATAGGCAAGCCAAGTTCAAGCGACTTCGCTGCGACTTTACGCCATGCGGGTAAGCATTGGTTGATAATATCATTAAAGTATTTATCCGAGCCAAGAAAGTTCAGCGCAGGATCGGCTGCATACGCATCACGAATATTACCTAAGAAAGCAGAGCGAATAATACAACCGCCACGCCACATTAGCGCCACGTTACCATAGTTAAGATCCCAGCCATTTTCATTCGATGCTTCGCGCATCAGCATAAAACCTTGTGCATAGGAGATAATTTTTGAAGCTAGAAGTGCTTGGCGCAGCGCATCAATCCATTCTTGTTTGTCTGCTTGCAGCGGTTTAGCTAAGCTTTCTAGATCAGGTTTAGCAAATAGGCTCTGGGTTTGCTCACGCTGCTCTTTTAGCGCTGAGATACAACGCGCAAACACTGCGTCTGTGATAAGAGTCAGTGGGATACCCATATCGAGCGCATTAATCCCAGTCCATTTCCCTGTGCCTTTTTGTCCCGCAGTATCTAAGATCTTCTCAACTAAAGGCGCGCCATCTTCATCTTTATAACCTAAGATATCTGATGTTATTTCAACAAGATAGCTATCAAGTTCGGTTTTATTCCAATCACTAAAGACTTGTTGCATTTCATCGTGCGAGAGTTTTAGCACATCTTTCATGAATTGATAGGCTTCACAAATCAGCTGCATGTCGCCATATTCAATCCCGTTATGCACCATTTTCACAAAGTGACCCGCACCTTGTTTGCCAACCCAATCACAACAAGGCTCACCATCATCGGTTTTGGCTGCAATCGCTTGGAAAATAGGTTTCACTGCCGGCCAAGCTGCTTCTGAGCCGCCCGGCATAATCGATGGCCCAAAGCGAGCACCTTCCTCACCACCAGAGACGCCAGCGCCGATAAAGTGCATTCCAAGCGCTTCGAGTTTTTCAACGCGGCGGTTGGTATCAGGATAATTAGTGTTACCACCGTCTATAATGATATCGCCTTTATCAAGTAGCGGGATCAAAGCGTCGATAAATTTATCCACCACATCACCAGCGCGCACCATAAGCATCACTTTGCGCGGCGCTTTAAGTTGCGAAACCAATTCTTCTAATGAATAAGCGCCGATAATATTTGTATCTTTGGCAGGGCCTTGTAAGAATTCATCAACTTTTGTTGTAGTGCGGTTGTGCGCGGAAACGACAAAGCCATTGTCATTCATATTTAAAATAAGGTTTTGTCCCATCACGGCAAGGCCGATGACACCAATATCTGCTTTCATAATAATTCCTTGATTCGTTTAGATTTAACTAACGTTATAATTTACTTGCCGATTGCGCATCTAACAGCCAAGTTGTTTCCCCATTATCTGACTGGATATGCGCAGCAGGATAAGGCAACAAGCTAGGGCTATGAGTCGCAATTTCACTGACGATATTTGCTTTGCCTTCACCTAGGACTAAAAAGTGGATGCGTTTCGCATGGCGCAATAGTTTGGCAGATTTACTTACGCGGGTTTGCCCTGATTGCGGGTGCTTGGCGACAATGGCAAGCTTTTCTTCTTTATAGCAAGTTTGGTGCGGGAAAAGGGATGCCGTATGCCCATCATCACCGACGCCAAGTAAAATCCAATCAAAAGCCGGCACGCCTGATGCATCACAAGGGATAACTTGTTTCATTTCAGCAGCAAAACGCTCTGCTTCAGCTTGTGGCTCATTTTCACCTAAAATGCGGTGAATATTTTCTGCTGGGATATCAATTTGGCTAAATAATAATTGATTTGCCTCACCATAATTGCTTTCGCTATCATCGGGCGCCACGCAGCGCTCATCGCCCCACCAAAAGTGTAAATTATCCCATTGGATCACTTGGTTGTATGGCGCCTCGGCTAAGCGTTTAAATAAGCGTTTAGGGGTTGAGCCGCCAGAGAGTGAAATATGCACAGGGCGACCTTGCTCACTGTAACTTTGCATAGTTTGCGCGAGAAATTCGACGACATCTTCTGGCGCTTCAAATACTTGATGTTTGATCATAATTCACAGTAATCCGTATTAGTTAAGTTTTTACAAGGTGATCGCCATTTGCGGCCATCTTTTTGCATGAGTTCTTCAGCCTCTTTGGGCCCCCAGGTGCCACCCGCGTAACCATAAAGGTTGGTTGGATTTTCTTTGTAATCCAGAATAGGCTGAACAAATTTCCAACAGGCCTCCACGGCATCGGTGCGCGCAAACAAGGTCGCATCACCATGAATGGCATCGAGCAGCAAGCGCTCATAGGCACTTAAAAATTCATTATCTTCAATGTCGTTATAATGAAAATCCATCGAAACGCTTTTCGCTTTAAAGCCAGCGCCGGGCTCTTTGAGACCAAATTGAACCAAGATACCTTCATCTGGTTGAATGCGGATAATAAGCTTATTCTCTGGCGCATTTTTAGCAAAAGCAGGGTGTGGCGTAGGTTTAAAGTGGATCACCACTTCTGTGACGCGGGTCGGTAGGCGCTTGCCACTTCGCACATAAAACGGCACACCATTCCAACGCCAGTTATTAATCTGCATTTTAAGCGCAATGAAAGTTTCGGTACGTGATTCTTCACTCACGCCTTCTTCTTCACGATAACCGAGTAAATCTTCACCGCGCACTTGTGAGTGGGTGTATTGCCCAAGGATCAAATTTTCTTCTAAATCTTCTTTCGTAAGGGGTTGCAGGCTACTTAAAACTTTGGCTGTTTCATCACGCATGGTATCAGCATTGATCACCGCAGGCGGTTCCATTGCAACCATAGCAAGCACTTGCAGTAAATGGTTTTGGAACATATCGCGCATCGCGCCAGAGCCTTCGTAATAACCGCCGCGACCTTCCACGCCAATAAATTCAGATCCCGTGATCTCGACATAATCGATAAAATTATGATTCCAAAGCGGCTCATACATGCCATTGGCAAAACGGAACACTAGGAGGTTTTGCACGGTTTCTTTGCCTAGGTAGTGATCGATGCGATAAATCTGATGTTCAGCAAAGTCTTGGTGGATCGCTTTATCGAGCGCTTTGGCTGAGGCAAGATCATAGCCAAAAGGTTTCTCAACGATAAGACGCTTCCAGCCATCATCTTCAGTGTTGAGATCATGCGCCGCAAGGTTGGCAGGGATCACTGAATACAAACTCGGTGGGGTGGCAAGATAATATAAAATATTTGCTTTTTGATTGTCTTCACCTTGAGCAAGGCCGTATTCTTCTGACAATGCGCCTAGACGATCTTTTAGTTTGGCATAGTCTTCAACATTGGCTGTATCAATCGCTTGATAGTGCAAATGAGCAAAGAAATCTTGCATCACTTGCGGATCAGTTTTGGCAAAATCCGGTAAACTTGCAGCAAGTTTCTCACGATAAGCTTCATCGGAGTACTCAGTTCGGCTAACGCCAAGAATACAAAATTTCTCTGGGAGTTCTTGCATTGCATAAAGCTGATAAAGTGCGGGGATTAGTTTTTTGTAGGTGAGGTCACCAGAGGCGCCGAAAATAACTATCGTACTGTTTTCTTTGAGGATGTCTTGTACTGCGGCATCTGTGTCTAAATCTGGCATAGTTGTCCCTTTTCTTTAACCGTAGTCATAGACTACCAAGTTTAGAATTATATCTCTAATTGATCTTGGCAATCAGTTAAATAGAGTAAATATTTCTTAACATATCAGTATGATATAGCTTGGGTTTAGTATGCTTAAAGCGCTGCCAAGTTGCGAGTTTTATTTTGCAGCAAATGAAGCTTGCCACAAGTTCGCGCGCTTGTTGCTGCAAGCTCACATCAATTATTGATCCTCGGCTGATTCTCATTCCTCATGGCTAAGCTTTTGCGCTAGATGTGTGATGCGCTGATGCAACGTCTCTGGAATTTTGACTTTGGTTTTATTCGCGCTATCAAAAATAACAATATGTGCAAGACCAGTGGTCGTAATACGTTGTAATTTCTCACTAAAGATTTCATAGCCCATAATGAGCGTATCTTGAGTGATTTCTTGTAAATAAGTGGTAACTTGAAGCGTGTCTGGGAAGGTGACAGGGGCTTTGTATTTACAACTTGTTTCACTTATAACAGGCACAAGGTTAAAAGGCGCAAGGGTTTCCATCAAATTGATTTGTTTGAAGTAATTGATTCTGGCGGTTTCAAAATAGCGAAAGTAGACAGTATTATTGACGTGTTGCAAGGCGTCCATTTCACCCCAAGCAACAGGAATGGTTTGGGTAAAGCTGACGGTTTTATTGTCCATATTACTTCCTTATTTGAAGAGATCATTCTTGCAGAGTTAGGAGTAGTATAGAAAATATACAGGATTTATTGCACAAGATCAGTGATGGGTTTTGGTTAAAGTAAAAAAAAAACCGCAACCTTTCGGCTACGGCTTGAGTTTGAACGGCTAGATTGAATTAAGATTCAACCACTTGAGTTTGGTATTTCTTATCATGCCAAGGCGGATTGCCATGAGCAAGAAATTGTGCCCCTGCATACAAAGGATATAAACCTAAGGTTGCGACGGTCAGATAAATTTTATCAAACTCACGCTTTAGGTAATGCTTTTTATCCAAAGGCGTTGAATGCAAAGACTCAACTTTTAAACTTAAAAAATACCGAGAAAGCGAGTTGCCAAGAAGCTTGTAGCAAAGCGCATGATACCCCATATAGACGGCGACTAAGATAAGCATCACACCTATCATAATCAGCAGCAGGGTAGGCAGCGCATAGTCTGCATTGAGTGAGAACTCAAAGCTTGCTTGTTGCGATGAATATAATAACACCGCAACATAGATTTCCTTGGCAATAACGGTAAACATTTGCACGATTGATAAATCAATCATAAATGTACCGACTCGCTTAAACTTAAGATTAAAGCTCATTACTGACCAATTTTAGCGTTTAGCTGGCCTTTATAGATTGCCGCTTGTGCACCATAAATAGCCTGAACACCTGTATCACCAATTTTAACTAGACCTTTCGCGCCTAGGTTTTGAACCCAGTAGTCATTGTCTTTCACAAGGCTACCGTCTTTCACTGTGATACGTAGGCGAGTGATACACGCATCGATGTTTTCGATGTTGTCTTTGCCGCCAAGTGCTTCAATGATGCCATCAATGATAGGATCATCACCACCTTTGCCACCAGCTTTTGCGTCACGGTATTCTTGTTTAGAAACAACCGCTACTGCGCTGCCTTTACGGCCAGGTGTTTTCACATCAAACTTCACGATATACCAACGGAATAGGATGAAGTAGATAGGTGCATAGATGATACCGACAAGTGGGATCATGTACCAGTTGTTGGCTGTGCCAGTTAGGCCAGGAAGCATACCAAATAGTGAGAAGTCAATGAAGCCACCACTAAATGTCATACCCACTTTAACATTCAATAAATCCATTAGCATGAAAGAGATACCTGCTAGTGGCACGTGAATGAAGTAGTAAAGTGGTGCAGCTAGGAATAGGAATGTAAACTCGATTGGCTCTGTAATACCTGTTAGGAATGCAGTCAGCGCGATTGAGAATAGTAGACCACCAGCTTGTGCTTTGTTTTCTTTGTCTGCAAGGGTGTACATAGCGTATGCTGCAGCAGGAAGACCAAACATCATGAATGGGAATTTACCAGTCATAAAGTTGGTTGCTGAGAACTGTGAGTAATCGCCATTTGCAAGGGAAGCAAAGAAGATGTTTTGCGTACCTTTAACTAATTCACCAGCGATTTGCGCAGTACCACCGATCTCACTTTGCCATAGTGGCAAGTAGAATACGTGGTGCAGACCGATTGGAATCAAAGAACGCTCAATGATACCGAAGATAAATGATGCAATGAAACCATTACCAGATGCAGTAAGATCACCAAGCGCTGCGCCAAGTGAGCCAAATAGTGCACCGATGTAAGGCCAGATGAATACAAGTGCGATACCGTAGAAAAGTGCAGAGAACGCAGAAACGATAGGAACGAAACGCGCACCAGCAAAGAAGCCTAGGTAATCAGGTAGAACCACATTGTGATAGCGGTTGTGCAATAATACAGTGAAGCCACCAGCAATCAAACCACCGAATACCCCCATATTCAAGGTGTTTGTAATGCCAAGAACATTACCAAGAATACCAGCGTACTCTTTACCCATTAGCACAACGTTGCCATCGTGAACCATACCCGCAACAGAAAGTGCTTTTGCAATTGCAACATTCATGATTAGGTAAGAGATCACAGCAGCGAGCGCCGCAGAACCTTTTTCTGCTTTGGCAAAGCCGATAGCGATTGCAACAGCAAACATAAGTGGCAAGTTGCCAAATACGATATCACCGGCTGCAGTCATGATTTGTAGGAAGCTGTTTAAGACAGTGCCATCTTGTAAGATGCCAATATTATATGCCTCAATCATGCTTTGGTTGGTAAAGCTACCGCCAATACCGAGCATAATACCCGCTGCTGGAAGTAGTGCTATCGGTAGCATAAGTGCTTGCGATAGTCTGTTAAAAAAGGCTTTCATAACCTTATCTCCTCGATATGAACAAAAGACTGTCGTCACAAAAAGTGTAAGAAAAGACGACAAAATCAAGGTACGATAGTCCGCTAGGTTTTTTTTGTCAATTGCTTAAACTGGGAGTTTAATTTTTTATTTGGCTTTCAATTGATCTGATGCAATTATTCGCTGAATTTATAGCCAAAATAATTGTTTATCGGTGAAAAATAAGTCTGCAAATATTCCAGTTTTAAAGCCGAAAGAAGTGAATGGATTGAATTTTTAGAGCCATTAGACTGTGCTTTCTAAGCTAATAACCCTTTAATATTCAAGTTATTACCTGTGGTTATGATCGGCTGTAAGCGATTGCGAAAGAGATACAACAAAAATTGATAGTTTCAAAAATAGACAATTATATTTTAAGGGCGAAATAAATATTTAAGATTGTGATCAATATCATACTTTCATTTATTTTTCATATTGAAACCATATATTAACTAAAGGATCTAAGTTTTAACTTCTGCTTTTGTTTACTTTATAGGCATGTCTTTTATATAAGGATTTGGCTATGAAAAAAGTCGGCTTGATTTGTCTGCATGGAATGGGGGATACGGCGCCGAATTATTACCAAGCACTGGTTGATAATTTGCAGCAAGCCTTGGGTGATGATTGGCAAAAAGTTAGCTTTGAGCCTGTCTATTATGCACCGATTTTACAAGCGCCGCAAAATCGCTTATGGCAAAGCATGCTTGCTGAGCCACAAAATAACCTTCATGCACAAACTTTACGTCGTTTCTTGTTGTTTGGTCTTGGTGATGCAGGAAGCTTGGAAAATAGTGCTGGGCGTTTGAACCAAACTTATCTTGAAGTAGAAAAGCTTATTGCGCAGGCGCTAGCTAATATTTATCAAGACGGCACCCCAGGACTTAAACCTGTGGTGGTTGTGGCGCACTCACTTGGCGCGCAAGTATTCTCTAATTATTTGTGGGACAGTGAGCAAGGGGTGCAGTTATTTTCTATCGCGAATGAGGATAAAAGTTCTGCTCGTGATAGTGCTTCAATGAATTCACAATTGGGCTTAAAGGTTCCCAGTCATTTACTGACAATGGGTGCAAATATTCCATTGTTTATCGGTGGTTTAGGTGAAGCAGTATGTTTTGAACGGCCGCACCCAAGCTTCACTTGGGAAAATGTTTATGATCCAGATGATGTGCTTGGTTGGCCATTGGCGCAACTAGGCAAGAGTTATCAAGCGATTGTGCAAGATACGCCGCTGCAAGTTGGCAGTATACTGACGGGTTGGACGCCGCTTAGTCATAACGCATATTGGCAAGATAAAAAAATCAGCAAACGGGTCAGTGATAAATTACGCCAATATTTAAGCCTTTAATTTATAAGTGTTATTATCTTTATCTCTGGGCACAAGAGAGTAGACTTTTGGCATTAGATTTGACACCCTAGGCGCACTTTACCGTCTTTTAATCGAATCTACCGAGATCTTCATGCCTGCGACCAAAAATGTACCGAATTCGTTTTTAATGCTTTTGATGTTTATGGTGCTGTTAAGCCCACTTGGCATTGATATCTTTTTACCTGCAATGCCTGTCATGGCGCAAGAATTTAAAGTTTCTGCGAGTCAAATTCAAACGACAGTAACATTTTTTATGTTTGCTATGGGATTGGGACAAATCCTTATTGGACCGCTTGCAGATAAAATTGGCCGCAGGCCCGTTGCGCTAGCTGGAATTTGCTTATATATCTTGAGTGCGCTGATTGGCGCCGTGAGTCAAGAGTTTGCTTATTTGCAACTGGCACGCCTTGCCCAAGGTTTAGCTGCTTGTGCAACATCCATCGTTGTTTTTAGCGCCGTTCGTGATTGTTATTCCAATAAAGAAAACGCCAGAATTTATAGCTATTTAAATGGTGCTATTTGTGTGGTGCCAGCACTCGCACCTAGTTTTGGCGGTTTGCTCACGCTTGAATTTGGTTGGCGTTCAACCTTTATTTTTATGCTTGCTTACGCGCTGTGTGTTCTCGTTATCGTTGGTAAACAATTTAAAGAAACGAGACCTGAGAGTACACAAAGTGCGGGGCGTTTATACCAGTGGTCTAAATATCAACCGATTTTAGCCAGTCCACATTTTCTATTTTATGCCGCTTCTTGCATGATGGGGATGGGAGCGATATTAACTTATGTCACTTATTCGCCAGTTTGGTTGATTGATCATTTAGGATTAACCTCGATTCAGTTTAGCTTACTTTTTGGCTTTAATGCGTTAATTAATGTTATTGCTTGCTTTGTCGCGCCAAAGGTTATTCGTAAACTAGGTAATCGCCCAACTGTGATTTTTGCTTTTGGACTATTACTTGTAGCAGGGAGTTTAGAGTTTATTGGTTTCTACTGTGGACCAAGTTCAGGTCTATTAGCAGGATTGGCCTTTATGCTACCTATGCTACTTCTATGTATTGGGTTTGCATTTTTACTCGGGCCTGCAACCAGTATGGCTTTGTCTGAGTTTGGTGAAAGGGCAGGGACAGCAGCGGCAATGCTAGGCTGCATTCAAATGAGTGGTGCATCTGTGATCGCATTTATTATTCAGCAAACCAGTATTCCAGCGCCTGTTGCTTGTGCCATTATTATGGCTGGCGGTGCTTGCGTCTTTCTTTTTATTCTAAAAAATCAATCACTTGCACATTGGCATCATGAAGCAAAAGAAGATTCATAAGTTTTTGGATAATTTTTAATCTTTTGCTGAACCAAACCTAGATCTCTTTGTCTTATTACTAAATAGAAAATAATTGTGTCAAAAAGTGATATCTACAAAGGTTTGAGATGCCTTGCTAGTAAAAATTTATTTATTTATTTATTTATTAATTAATTAATAAACATTTTTCAGTAGCATTACTTTTTGCACGCAATGTGGCCTTGTAAACTTATCCAGTTCGAGTTTATGAGGATAAGCACCGCATTGCTTTGTTTTCTGTTTTATCTTATCAAAAATAAAAGCTTCTTTATCCACGGACAAAGAAGCTTTTTCTTTTTTAAGTCTAAGCTATCACTCTATAAAGAGTGGCACCTTGCGCGAATTACTTATTGAAAAGTAACTTCTACGCGACGGTTTTGCTCACGACCTTCACGAGTAGCGTTATCTGCAACTGGGTTGTTTTCACCTTCACCAGAAACATTCATACGTACGCGTTCAATACCTTTTGTTTCTAGCGTTTGTGCGACTGATTCAGCACGGCGCTCAGAAAGTTTTTGGTTGTATTCAGCTGGACCTGTTGAGTCAGTGTAACCGACGATGTTCGCAGATTCTTCTGGATTCGCGTTTAGACGCTCAACCACTGGATCAAGTTGATATTCTTCGCCTGCTGGGAATGCACTTTGATCGAAACCAAAGTTCGTTGTGCTGATAGAGATAGCCGGCTCTTCAATCACTTCTTCAACCACTGGCGCAGGAACTGGTACAGGAACCACTTCTTCCTCTTGGCCAAACATGTAAACTAGGCCCATAGATAGGTAGTGGACATCACCTTGGCGATCAAGACGTAAGCTATCCGCAGATGTTCCATCATCACCTACATCACTAAACCACTGATATTCACTACGTAGCTTAATTGATTGAGTCAGACGATATTCAAGACCAGCACCTAGCATAGACGAGAAGTTGTCAGCATTCATGAAGCCATCAGGGTCAACAAAGTTGTAGCTGCCGCCAACTTTACCGAAAACATTCCAGTCATCAGCGAAATACCAGTCAGCTTTTAGGCCCAATTCAATATTTTGAATTTCAGTATCGCGTTGAATACGGTCAGACTTCATCGTAAATTTGTCTTTACCTAGGTAGTTATACCCAGTTTCAACTGCTAACCAGTTATTGATTTGATAACCACCAAAGACAGAACCAGCCCATGCATCATCATCATCATCGATAACTGAGTCACCAGGGTTAAGGTTTTGGACATTATAGCTAGGCGTATCAAAGTGCGTCCAACCAGTTTTTGCACCGACATACCAAGTGTTCCCCTTTACGTCAGCTTGCGCAGTGGCAGCAAACATAAGCGGCGCGACTGCTAATGCAGTTAACGAGATTTTTGCTAGTGTTTTCATATCTTTTTCCTAAAGGATCAAGTTGATTTATTCAAGATAAAGCAGGTTTTGAAGAAAGCTTTATCTCTCCGATTCTTAGTTGTCTAGGTGTAAGCAAAACTATCATAACATGAATTTATCAATAATTAACCTACACTTATTGTGGATAATAAAACGTGAATGGATTCATGTAAATACATAAAATCAATGAAATGCTGTTATCGGGGGATATTATGATCTAAAGCATAAGTGAGACAGCAGCATCCATCTGTTCTGTAAAAAACCATGGAATATCCTACTTTGCTAAGAAGTTATGTTTGATTAAGGCGATAATCTGGCGTAACAGGGGAGAAGTTTTTGCGGCATTAAAAAGCCCTCTGATTTTTCAACCAGAGGGCTTTGTCTATTCGCTAGTTAAGCTTTCGTAAGAGAGTTGACTCTTATTGGAAAGTAACTTCTACGCGACGGTTTTGCTCACGACCTTCGCGAGTTGAGTTGTCTGCTACTGGGTTGTTTTCACCTTCACCAGAAACATTCATACGTACGCGCTCGATACCTTTAGTTTCTAGAGTTTGTGCAACAGACTCAGCACGACGCTCAGAAAGTTTTTGGTTGTACTCAGCAGGACCAGTTGAGTCAGTGTAACCTACGATGTTTGCAGATTCTTCTGGGTTCGCGTTTAGGCGATCAACAACTGGATCAAGTTGATATTCTTCACCCGCTGGGAATGCACTTTGGTCGAAACCGAAGTTAGTAGTGTTGATAGAGATAGCTGGCTCTTCAATCACTTCTTCAACAACTGGTGCTGGAACTGGAACTGGAACGATTTCAGCGTCTTGGCCGAACATGTAAACTAGACCCATAGATAGGTAGTGTACGTCGCCTTGACGGTCGTAACGAGTACCGATGTCGTTAGTAGAGTCATCACCAACATCTTGGAACCACTGGTATTCACCACGTAGTTTAAGAGCTTGAGTTAGACGGTATTCTAGACCAGTACCTAGCATTAGAGAACCGTTGTCAGCGTTCATGAAGCCATCTGGGTCAACGAAGTTGTAAGAACCACCGATTTTACCGAATACGTTCCAATCATCAGCGAAGTACCAGTCAGCTTTAAGACCAAGCTCTAGGTTTTCAACTTTAGTTTCGCGTTGGATTGAATCACGTAGTGTGTACTTGTCATGACCAAGGTAGTTGTAACCACCTTCGATAGCAAGCCAGTTGTTGATTTGGTAACCACCGAAGATAGAACCTGCCCATGCATCATCATCTTCGTCTTGAGCGTCAAGATCAAGAAGGTCAGCATTGCCTGTACCAGCGATGTTGTGTGCTTTAGTGTCGAATTTAGCCCAACCTGTTTTAGCACCAACGTACCAAGTGTTACCATTTACGTCTGCTTGTGCAGTCGCAGCGAACATCAATGGCGCAACCGCCATAGCTGTTAGAGAAATTTTTGCTAGTTTATTCATATGTAAGTACCAAACTATATGTTAGTATTTGAGATAGGAGTCTAGCTTGTGCAGAGTCCTTTCTCGCCAGTTCTTATTTGTTAGTATATTTGTGATGATTAAGACTTAAGCACTCATCCGCCTCATCTGGGTAAATAATAG